>CALSLP010000006.1 GCA_943787225.1 uncultured Alphaproteobacteria bacterium | reverse complement strand
AGACAGTTTTGAAAATCAGGTCGCTTTGTGGAGCTTGCGAGCGACGCTCAAGGGGCCGGATTACGCGGCGCGGGCGGAGCGACAATTTCAGAAAACACTGCCGGGTGCTTCGGCGCGATTAGCTATAGACTCGATCAATGACCTTATTAGCGCGATCTACGATCACGGAATCGCTGCGCTTCGTTTCAATTGCCTGTGTCAGGCTGGGCTGACAGCGGATGAGCAACGTTTGATGGCGTTCTTTCAGATCACTCAGACCGACACGCTCTTTGAAACCCGGGAAGCCGCGCGGCAGTTCGTTCACCCGCACGGCGTGGAAGAATTCGTAAATGCCGCGCTGATGCTATTTGCCGCCCTGGAAACCCGACATAGTCATTCGGAGAGCGGCGTGACCAGTCTCGCTCTATCGACGACCCTGCACTGACTGCGACCGCCCACGCATTGTGCCAAACGTCGTGCTTTAAGCCCCCGGTTCCCATAATTCAACTGGATTACCTTCGGGGTCGTGAATACGCGCAAAGCGCCCGACTTCTGAATCCCATTCATCGCGGGTTTCCACGGCAATATCCGCCGCTTCCAGCTGTTTGATCATCGCGTCGAGGTCTGTGACCCGGAAGTTGATCATCCATTGCTGATCCGGTCGTCCGAAATAATCTGTGTCCTGTTCAAACGGCGCGAAGGCGGTCGGCCCGGCTTCCTGAATCCAGATCGGATTGAGGATGTTGAGCCCGAGATGATCAGTATACCATTTGCCGAGCGCCTCAGGGTCCCGTGCCCGGAAAAACACCCCGCCGATGCCAGTTACTTTTTCCATCTTTTTCCTGCGATCTAAAGTGCGCTCCTGTATGTACGAACGTTAACCTGTATTACTGTAACGAAATGACACAAAAAACTCATCAATTGTAGTTTATCAAAGTCGGCCCGAGTACCTGAATGAAATCTCTCAAAATTTGGATCGCGCTGTTCGTGGCGTCAGCGGCGTTTGGATATGTCCTGCATGTGGCCGGGTTTCCGGCCTCGTTTCTGATCGGGCCGATGATCGTCGCGATGCTGTTTGCCGTGCGCGGGGCCAATCTGGCTGTGCCGCGACCCTATCTGCTGGGTTCGCAGGCGATTGTTGGCTGTCTGGTCGCGCGGGCGCTTGATCCCTCAATTCTAAGTACGATCGCGGTTGACTGGCCCGCGATGCTGCTGGTCGTTGCGACCACTGTGGTGGCCAGTACCTTTGCGGGCTGGATGATTGCCCGCACCGGGTTGTTACCGGGAACGACCGCTGCCTGGGGCTGCTCGCCGGGGGCGGCGACCGGGATGGTGGCGATGGCCGAGGAGTTCGGTGCCGATCCCCGGCTGGTCGCCTTTATGCAGTTCCTGCGAGTGGTTATGGTGATGATCGTTGCTACATTGGTCTCGCGGTTCGTCTTTGGCGTGACGGCAACCGAACACGCGGCTGCGGAGGTGGTCGTCACCTTTGCCGATCAACTGCCTGACCTATTGAAAACGCTTGGGGTGGCGGCGTTGGGTGCACTCGGGGCGCGGCTGTTGAAAGTGCCGTCAGGGGCAGTGTTTGTGCCGCTGATCCTTGCGGCCACGTTACAGGGTTTTGGCTATCTGACGATTACGCTGCCGCCCTGGTTGCTGATGACGGCGTTCGCCATTATCGGCCTCTGGGTCGGGCTGCGCTTTACAAAGGCAACAGTGCTCTATGCGTTCCGCGCCTTGCCGGTAATGCTGATCGGGACGACAACGCTGATCCTGCTGTGTTGCGGCTCAGCGGTGATGTTGTGGTGGCTGGTCGGCACTGATCCGCTGACGGCTTTCTTGGCGACAGTACCCGGCGGGCTCGATGCGATTGCGATTATCGCGGTCGATAGCAATGCCGATATCTCCTTCGTGCTGGCGCTTCAGACGGTGCGGCTGTTCGTCGTGATCATTACTGGCCCGATGCTCGCCCGGATGATCTGCAAGATGCTGTGACGGTTTCTTGTTGCGTTGTTCGCGCCACTAAACTCTGCGATAGTTCCGACAAACAAGGTTGGCAAAAGCCACCTGAAATTCAAGGGAGAGTCAGATGAAATGTTATATTACGGGGAATTCCCCCTATGCCCGAAAAATACGGGTCGCGGCGCATGAGGCGGGCCTCGGGGATGAGATCGAATGGCAAACGCTGACGCGTGAAGAACGGGCCGAAATCGTTCCGCAATTCAACCCGCTCGGCAAGGTGCCGGTGGCGGTTCTTGATTCCGGTCAGGTGCTGCTCGACTCTCCGGTGATCTGCGCCTATGTCGATTCCCTGAATGAGGGCCCCAAACTGATACCGGTGTATGGCGAGCAACGCTGGGCCGTCCTGACACTGGAAGCCCTGGGCGATGGTCTTGGCGAAGCGGTAATTGCCGCGTCGCAGGAAAGTCAGAAACCCGATGACAAACGAACGGATGCGGTCGTTGCTCGTCAGGCGGGCAAGGCTGCCAACGCCATGGCGGTGCTGGACAAGCAGGCTGGTGATTTCAACGATCCACCCTTGATGGGTGAAATCTCCGTGGCTTGTGCGCTCGGTTATCTGGAATACCGCGATGTTGTTCCCGGCTGGCGCGAAACATATCCGGCGCTTGCTTCGTGGTACGTCGAGATTCTGAAACGTCAATCTTTCATTCTGAGTACACCGGTCTGATCACGTTTTTTTCGGGTTGTGACGGGAAATCACAACCCCACTGATCACCAGTAGCGCGGCGCCGATGAGGGTGAAGGTATCCGGCAGCTGATGCCAGACGATAAACCCGGTGATGATCGCCCACAGGATCGCTGTATAACGAAACGGTGAGACCAGCGCGGCATCGCCGAGCCGGAGGGCTTCGATCATCAAAAAATGCGCTCCGGCATTGAGCAGCCCGTTGATGACGAACCAGAAGGCGCCGATCAATGTAACCGGCTCCCAGCCGAGCGGGATCGTCAGCAGCGAGAGAACAACAAGCAATACCGAGGCCCAAAACAACATCGAGATAGATGTGTCGGTTCGCGACAGGCGGCGGGTGATCAGGTCGCGGAATCCACTCACGAAGGCTGCGGCGACAGCGACCATCAAGGCCCACTCGAAACTGACACCGCCCGGTCGGATGATGATGAGGACCCCGGCGAAGCCGACGATCACGGCGACCCACCGTTGCCAGGATACGCCTTCGCCCAGAAACCGCATCGAAAAGAATAGAACGACGATCGGTGAGGAAAATACTATTGCCGTCACCGTGGCGATGGGCAGCAGGGTCAAGGCCCAGATGATCAGCACCGCACTGCCGACATGCACCACGGCCCGCCAGGCCTGTCCGCTGCGGTTCACGATCCGTATATCGTCCCACGAGTCCGACCACCAGACATAGGCCAGGATCATCAGTAATGCCGCGAACTGGCGCAGGCCGAGAACCTGACCCATGGGATAAGATTCGGCGAGATATTTTGTCGCCGCATCGTTCATCGACAGCACACCGGCGGCCAGGATCATGATGCAGATGCCTTTCGTTGCATCCGATTTGAAAAGAACCATGCTGAAAAAGACCTGAACTGTGGTGGGGGTGGGGGAGTCTTCCCGCGCAGTCTAGGCCACCAGCTTCGGAATGACGAGTGCATGACGCGGGTGGTGTTTCTCATTGACAGGCGGCGTCTCTCCGCCGACGCTTCTCCCGACTGATCAAGGTTGCGCGATACAGGTCAGTCGAAGTTTATCTCAATAAAAAGCCGACGACGTTTTAACGATTAACAGGGGAATAGATGATGACGAATGCTACACCCGTCAAATTGGCGGTTATGAATGCGGTTCACGATCTACCAGTACTCGTGGCTCGCGACGAAGGTTTTTTCAAAGACGAAGGCTTGAACATCGAATATGTGACGACGCCGGGTATGGCGCAGGTCACGACCTCGCATGAGGTTCAGTTTGACTCGGTGTTCGATCGTCCTCTCGACTCAGTTTATAATGATGGCGGTATCGACCAGTTCCGCATGTGTGAATGGGGTATCGTCAAACGCGCAGTCGAGGCGAAGGCAGGCGGATTACGCTCGCGCAAAATCGTCTCATTGGGCGCGTCGATGTCCAAGTTTGCGATCGTCGTTCGCGGAGACTCGGATATCTATGAGCCTGAAATGCTCAAGGATAAACAGATTGCTGTCACCCCGAATAACGGCTCGCATTTTGTCACCTTGAAGATGATTGAAGGGTTTCTCGCGAAAGAACATGTTCAGGTCACCAATGCTGGCTCAATGCCGCAACGGATTGAAGCCCTCAAGATGGGCACAGTCGCCGCGGTCAGTCTGATGGAACCCTGGATCAGCGTTGCCGAGAAAGAAGGCCTTCGTATCCTGATGGAATCGCATTCGACCCGGGCTGAAGCAGCGGGCGATGATCTGGACGGACCGACCCTCGCGGCCATGTTCCGGGCGCAAGCCCGTGCCTGTGAAGTGCTGGCCAAGGATCCGACGCCCTATATCCATTACTTTGTAAATGAAACCGGCGGGCGGCTGGAAGCTTCAGACTTCCGCCATCAGCGTCTGTTGCATGCACCACCGCAGCCTTATACGAGGGAGCGCTGGGACGATACGTATAACTGGACGGTTGGCTGGGACATGACGATGGCCAACGCCAATTTCGAAGACATCGTCGATAATCGCGCGTTTGAATGAGCCGCGATTAAAGACCGGAATATTACCCCTTCGTCGGAGCAGTGATGCGTCGGCGAAGGGTTTCCACACCAGAACCAACTATGGACTCACCGCGTCCTTGAAGACATTATGTGTGGGAGAGTTCGCGTGTTGGTTCGGGCGCGCCTTAACTAGAGAAAACTGCAAAACACTATGTCGGTAAAAAAACATCTTCTGCGCGCTTTGGCGACCTGCTGTCTTTGCCTGAATTTATCGTCAGCGCAGGCATTCGTGATTAGCTTCGAAGCCGCCGACTTTGTTAAGAGCCCGGTATTCAGTAATGTTCAGACTTTTGCGTTCAGCATCGATATTGCGGGACCGCTCACGGCGGGGACAACCTACAGCAAAGCGGATGTGAATAGCGTGGACTATAATGTGTTTGGCTTGCTTGGTACCACGCCATCAGGATTTCCGGCCTTTAATCTCGTGCGGTCAATTACCGGTGTTGATTTTGATGCTCAGGGAAGTTCATTGTCCTTTACAGTCGCGGTCGGCGCGAACCTGACCGATGGCCTGCAGGTCTCAGACCTGGTCGGCGATTTTATCTTTGACGGTCGGGAAGTTGATACAGGCAGGTATCACCCTGCCTTGGTTGAGCTTCGCTCGGATGGGACTGGCAGGATCCAAAATTCCAATAATTTCGGTGATACTGTGCTTAACCCGAGCAGCAACGAGCTCGTAAACGTCAATTTCGGCGAAGAATACATCACCGATTTGACCTTCAATGCCAGTACGCTGACCCCGGCAGATGCCCCGGCCGCTATTCCGGTGCCGCCGGTCGGACTGCCACTGTTGCTGCTTGGCGCTGTGGGTGTGGTGGCGATGCGCCGCCGCGCGCAGCAAAACGCCTGATTACAACGCTTAATTACTGAGAACAGCATTCATTGCGGCGTGGCTTTTGCCGTCATCCGCAAACTTATACGTCCCTGACGATTTAAATTCATCCGCGAACTGAACCAGCTGCGCATAAGCGGCCCTGGCCATTGAGGCGCCGACTGTAACCCGCTTGACGCCAAGCGCGGCCAGAGCGGTGACATCGGGATATCCCGCGCCGCCCATAATGTTGAGCGGCCCATCAATCTCAGCGACCAGCTGCCGGATGATTTCGGGGTCCTTGGTACCGGGGATAAACAGGCAATCAGCCCCGGCCTCGCGAAATAAATTCGCCCGTTCGACGGTGTCGGCGAAGACATCGACGCCGCTGCCGCCGGTGAAGTAGCCATCGGTGCGGGCATTGATAACCATTAACGGCGCGGCTTCCCGGGCGGCGCGGATGCGCTCGACCGCTTGTTGAGTCTCGATGAGTGGCGCGTCTTTGTCATAGGTCCGGTCTTCCAGATTGATGCCGACGGTGCCGGTCTGCCAGGTTAGGCGCACTGTTTCCGCGACCTCTTCCGGTGTGTCGCCATAGCCGGCTTCCATGTCTGCGGAAAAGGGGCAGGCGACGCGCTCCGTTATGCGCGAGAGAACCGCCAGCATATCAGTGAGCGGCATTTTCTGTCCGATCGGATAGCCGAAACTATACCCGACCCCGGCGCTGGTAGTGGCGATGGCGCTGAACCCGGCCTGTTCCAGCACCAGCGCGCTGGTGACATCCCAGGCATTGGGCAGCAGGAATATCTCTGCCGCTTCATGCAGTGCCCGAAAGGTCGCAGCGCGTTCCTCAATTTTGGTGTTGGCTGGCATGGGGAATTCTCCTGTATCGGGAAGCGGCATCGGAGAATAGCTGCAATCAGGAGGGTTTGCCACATTTAGAGAGGGGTTGGCGTTGTGGCGTTCAGGTGACGTATTTACGAAATTAATTCCACTGACCGGAGGAGCTGCACGAGGAACATGAGTGCATAGGCCAGGCCTGCTATTCTGAGGGCCCATACAAACCGTCTTCGTTTCATGTCCCGCAGCAGAGAGCTTTTCTGAATTTCATAGGCCAACTCGATCTTCCAGTCGCTTTGATCAAACGCCGCAATAAAATCATCCAAAACGGGGTAGCTCTCATTGAGCAGGTAATAGCTGCGTTGCAGGTTCTCGACATTGGTGCCAAGTTTTGGTGCCATGCTGCGGGAGGGATACAGGACATAGCCGAACATCATGACAGGCACGACGCCCAGCACCCATGAGAAGATCACCAGCGCCCAGGTAAAACGGGGAATTTCAGGGTCGAGCGCGCCCACTGTCGTTATAAGCCCCAATGAAAAGATAAAGCCGATGCTGACGACCTGCGCCTTGGTATCGTATGCGCGGATCGCATTCTGCACGTCATGTAGGGATGACAACAGAATGGAAAGCGTTGCGGGGGGCATATCGCGGGTCTCACTCATAAAAAATCATTGATCCTGACTATTACAATTAGGGCATCGCCGTACCCTAATAACTGTCTGCGACATATGTGTGATGCTTTTATGAAGCTTTTAAGAACGGCGTCTGGGCCTCACGTAAGCCTGGAACGCAAGAGTGTTGGCCGCCGCCATCGACAACAGGCGAGACGAGCCAACGGAGTCCATCGGAGAGAATGCTTGCTTTGGACGTGATCCACCCGGTCATAACTGTTTGCCGGGCTGATGTCTGCTGCTGTGGTTTTGCCCGGTTTCAGTGGACAGTTCAAAAAGATCCGGTTGACTGCTTCTCGAAGTCAGCCGGGCTGATGTTGCCAAGGTAACCATGGCGTCGTTTCCGGGTGGCCTGCCACCCGAAGCCCGCAGGGCGAAGGGTGGTGGGCGCGGCTGGGATTGAACCAGCGACCTTTCCGATGTGAACGGAATGCTCTCCCGCTGAGCTACGCGCCCTGAAACCGTGCTTGGTCTTTGTACAGGAAGGGCGGCATATAAGGCGTGGCGCGAACGGGTGTCAAGCTGTAGGAGAATGGTAGAAAAAGCGGGCCTAGGGTTGTACGGATAGTGAGGTGCTGACCGGGCATGTGAATGCATCCGGTGATGTTTGTGATTGTAATGTGAAGAGCGCTATCCTATTTCCCAGACTACTGATGTGACACAGGGACCTTGGCGGACATGCGCAATATCCTCGCTGGTTTGATAATCTGTTTAGGGACGATGGCCTCAGCAGCGGCGGCGGAGAAAAGCCGTGTGCTCAAGCTTGATTACGCTATCTATGTTGGCGGGTTCCGCACGATTGATATCAATCTCAATACGACCCTGAGTCCTGACCGCTATGACATCAAGCTCGATCTCAAAGGCGACGGGTTGCTCGACTGGTTGTTCAAATGGACGATGCGGGCATCCTCTGCGGGGCAAATTAAACAAGGGATGATCCGACCACGCGAGGCCGGTCATAACAGTGTCTGGCGTGGCAAGAAGCGGAGTGTCCGCCTGGTCTTTCCTGATAAGGGATTTCCAACGGCGACAGTGCTGCCCGTCCCAAAACTGGATGACCGCAAACCAGTGCCGCCTGAAGAGCGGTTGGCGACCCGTGATCTCGCAGGGGCGATCCTGTCTTATCTGATGGCGTCCGGCGTGAAGAATAGCTGCGCCCGATCGGAACCGGTTTTCGACGGGCGCCGGCGTTATAATCTGGTTTTTGAAAACGAGGCCAAGGTATCGCTGCGCAAGAACACCTATTCGCCGTATTCGGGGCCGGCCCTCCGCTGCACGTTGAAGCTCGAAAAGATCGCCGGGTTCCGGACCAAAACGACGCGCTCCCGCTGGGTCTCGGAAGGTTCCGCGCGGATCTGGATTGCCCGGGCCTTTGACGGCGCGCTGCCCATTATGGTGCGGCTCGAAATGGATACCGGTTTTGGCGGGTTGATCGCGCATCTCGTCGCGGCCCGGCAAAGTTATGGCGGTACTGATACGCAGCTTACTGCTCTTCCGCCGGTCGCCCGCTAAATGGTAAAATTGGGACGGATTGCCATTGCTGTGGCGTTTGGGGCCCTCGCATAGTATCAAGGGGTTCTCTGGTCCAGGGAATAGGGGATGGTCCAGCGGCATGTTGTACATAGAGGAATAATTCCATGAAAAAGATAGCGATTGGCCTTGGTGCCATTGTCGTTCTTCTCATCGTTGCCGTCGTGGCCGCGCCTTTTCTTATCCCCACCGAGACCGTCAAGAATGAGCTTCTCGCTCAGGTGAAATCGGCGACCGGGCGTGACGCCCGCATCGATGGTGATTTTAAAATTTCTATTCTGCCGCGGGTTGAGTTTGTCGCGGGCAAGGTGACCTTTGCCAACGCGCCCGGCGGCAAGGCCAAGAACATGGTCTCTGTCGACAAGCTGAATATTCAGGTGGCGCTGTTTCCGTTGATCAGCGGTGAAGTGGAAATCGACGCCTTCGTTCTGGAGAAGCCGGTCATTAATCTTGAAGTCAATAAGGCAGGCGTCCCGAACTGGGTGTTTGGCCCTGCAGTCTCTGCAGCTTCTGGCAAACAGGCAAAAAAAGCGGCGGCCGGCGCAAAGCAGAGCGCGGGAAGTGGTTCGAGCGCGGGCCCCGGCCTCAGCGGCTTGAAGCTCGGTGACGTGCGGCTCGTCGGTGGGCAGGTTTCCTATTCTGATGCCAAGGCCGGTGTGGTGCATAAACTCAATGACATCAATCTGAAGATATCCCTGCCGTCGCTGGATGATCCCATGAAGGCCGAGGGTGCGGTCACCTGGAACAAGGAAAAGATTGAACTCCTGCTGGGCCTGTCCAATCCTAATGGATTCTTAAACGGCAAAAATACTAATATCGAAACCAGGATCTCGTCGGCGCCGGTCAAGTTCTCCTTTAAGGGCTCTGCCGCACGGACAACGAAAATCAAGGCGGGCGGTGCGCTTGATCTCGATGTTCCCTCGATCCGCAAACTCGCGGCCTGGGTTGGCTCGCCGATGACAGCGCCGGGAACAGCCTACGGTCCGCTCAAGATTACCGGGCAGGTCGATGTAGATGGTCAGAAACATGCTTTCCGCAAGGCCAGCCTCGCCATCGATGCGATTAAGGGTAACGGTGATTTTACCTATGATGGGGGCAGCCGGGTTCCAAACGTGACCGGCAAGCTCGAGCTCGGCATGCTCGACCTCAACCCTTATTTGCCACCCGAAGCCAAGCCGAGCAGCAAGGGCACGCCGAAATCGGGCGGGGCGTCTTCTGCTGGTAAGTCTGGTGGCAAGCCTGCACCGTCTGGCGCGAAATCCGCACCGGCGGCAGGCTGGAGCAATGACCCGATCGATCTCAGCGGTCTCAAGGCGGTGAATGCCAAGCTTGATCTCACGGTTGCTGGTATTTTGGTGCGCAAGATCAAAATTGGTCAGTCCAACGTCAATGTCTCGCTGCAGAACGGTGTGTTGGTAACTGACCTCACCAAGATGGCGCTGTATGGCGGCAAGGGTAAAGCCAAGCTAACGGCAAATGGCTCCAGTGGGACGCCACGTGTCGCGCTGAACTTTGACCTGGCCGATTTCAAGGCTCATCCCTTTATGGTCGATGCGATGGATTTTGACCGCGTCGAAGGTACTGCGAATGCCAAGCTCGCCGTCACCACTCAAGGCGGTTCTCAGCGGCAGCTGGTTTC
Organism: uncultured Alphaproteobacteria bacterium; assembly: GCA_943787225.1. Taxonomy (GTDB): domain Bacteria; phylum Pseudomonadota; class Alphaproteobacteria; order MPNO01; family UBA2964; genus UBA2964. The sequence continues at coordinate 263,025 of CALSLP010000006.1, read as the reverse complement.
TGCATTGAACGGGTCAGGACAGGTACAATTCCTGAATGGGGCTATTCGGGGCATCAACCTTGCCGCAATGCTGCGGAATGTGGCGTCGGCCTTCCTTGATCCCAATGCGCAGAAAACCCAAAAGACTGACTTCGCCGAGCTCGGCGGGACTTATGTCATCAGACAGGGCGTACTTAGTAATACGGACCTTTCTCTGAAGTCGCCCTTGCTGCGGCTGTCTGGCAAGGGAACAGTAGACCTGCCAAAACAGCGAGTCGATTACCGGATTACGCCGAAGCTTGTCGCGTCCACGAAGGGACAGGGGAGTTCTTCGACGGCTTCCGGCATCTCTGTGCCGGTTATTGTCTCCGGTCCGTGGAGCAATATCAGCTATAAACCGGATCTTGCGGGTGCATTGGGCGGATTAGCGAAAGACCCGTCTAAAGCGCTTGATTCTCTCAAGAATCTGGTCCCTGGGAAATCGGGGGGGGATAAACCTACGGTAAAAATTCCCGATGCCGTTAATCAGCTTAAGGGACTCTTCGGGCGCTAGAACCGCTTCTTGCAACAAAGTGGCGTTTTGGCGCATTTCCGTATAATTCTTTTGGAAGTGCTGCGGGGCCTATAGGGCTGCGTAGATTGATAACTCTAGAGAGATGACTCCAGAGAAATGACAAAGACCAATATCGCTGCGGTGGTTCTCGCCGCTGGACTGGGCACCCGAATGAAATCGTCTCTGCCCAAGGTGTTACACCGGGTGGCGGGACAGCCGATGATCGGGCATCTACTTGATCGTCTTATCTCTTTTGGGGCGGACCGCACCGTGGTGGTGACATCACCAGGCATGTCGGCGGTCGCTGATTTCGTGGCGCCCGCTGAGATGGCGATCCAGGATCCGCCGCTTGGTACAGGTCACGCCGTGCTGGCCGCCCGAGAGGCGCTGGCTGGATTCGACGGCGATGTCCTGGTCTTGTTTGGCGATACGCCACTCCTTACCGAAGGCACCATGCAGGCGATGGTCGATGTTCGTCGCGGCAAGAACAATCCTGCCGTCGTCGTGCTCGGATTCTCACCAGACGATCCCGGAGAATATGGTCGGTTGATAACCGGTCCCAATGGCGGGCTGGAGAAAATTGTCGAATATCGCGATGCGAATGAAGAAGAGCGCGAGATCGGTTTGTGCAATGCCGGGATCATGGCAATCGATGGTGCGCGCCTGTTCGCCCTGCTCGATGAGGTCGGGAATGACAATGCCAAGGGCGAGTATTATCTGACCGATATCGTCGGTATCGCCCGGTCGAAAGGCTGGGGCTGCGTGACGGTGGAGACCGAAGATCCGGATGAGGTGATGGGAGTGAATTCTCGCACCGGTCTGGCGGAAGCCGAAGCGGCCTTTCAGTACCGGCTCCGCCTGCAGGCGATGGAAGACGGCGCCACGTTGCAAGACCCCGACACGGTTTGGTTTTGCTATGACACCATCCTTGGCGAAGATGTCACGATTGCGCCCAATGTGGTTTTTGGTCCCGGGGTGTCTATTGGAGACCATGTCGAGATACGGTCGTTTTGTCATATTGAGGGCGCTGAGGTTGATGACAATGCGATCATTGGCCCGTTCGCGCGTTTGCGCCCGGGGGCTGATATCGGGCCGGATGTCCACATCGGTAATTTTGTCGAGGTCAAGGAAGCGCGCCTCGATGCAGGTGCCAAGGCCAATCATCTGAGCTATATCGGCGACAGCTGGGTTGGGGCGGGCGCAAATATCGGCGCTGGCACAATCACCTGCAATTATGACGGCTTCTTTAAATCCCGGACTGAAATTGGCGCCGGGGCATTTATCGGATCCAACACGGCGCTGGTGGCGCCCGTCAAAGTGGGCGCTGGTGCGATTACCGGCGCTGGATCAGTCATCGCCAAGGACGTTGCTGAGGATGCGTTGGCGATCACCCGTGCACCGCAGACAGAGCATGAGGGTTGGGCGCTGAAATACCGGCTGCGCAAGCAGGCGGAAAAGGACAAAGCCCAGAGCGCTAAAGATAGCACCGAGAATAAGGCGGACTAGCGTAGATGTGTGGGATTGTTGGCATAATTGGTAAAAACGATGTCGCTCCGTTGCTGCTCGATGGGCTGAAGCGGCTCGAATATAGAGGCTATGACTCCGCCGGTATCGCCACCCTTGTTGATGGCAAAATTGAACGCCGACGCGCCGAAGGTAAAATCGTTAATCTGGATGCGCGGCTTGAGAAAGAACCACTCGGTGGTTTGATTGGTATTGGCCATACCCGCTGGGCAACGCATGGCGGGCCCAGTGAAACCAATGCCCATCCTCATGCCGATGAACGGGTGGTGCTGGTTCATAACGGGATTATTGAGAACTTTCAGGAACTGCGTCAGGAGCTGACGGAAAAAGGTCATCGCTTCGAGACTGACACGGATACCGAAGCCGTTGTACATCTCGTCAGCAGCTATCTCGCCGCAGGGAGTACGCCGCAGGAAGCCGTCGCCGCGGCCTTGCAGCGGCTCGAAGGCGCCTTTGCGTTGGCAATCTTATTTGCCGGTGAAGATGGGCTGATGATCGGCGCCCGCCGTGGCAGCCCGTTGGCCATCGGTTATGGCGATGGGGAAATGTATCTTGGGTCGGACGCTCTGGCGCTGGCGCCGCTGACCCAACAGATCTGCTATCTTGAAGAAGGCGACTGGGCCGAGATTTCGGCGGATGGCGCGATCGTTCACGATGAGACCGGCGCTGTCGTTGAGCGGCCCGTACGTCAGACGGCGGCCTCCGGGGCGATGATCGGCAAGGGCAACTTTGCGCATTTTATGCTCAAGGAGATTTACGAGCAGCCAGCGGTCATCGGCGATACGCTGCACAGCTTGCTGAATCCATGGGATCAGCATGTTACCTTGCCCGATCTTCCGTTCGACCTCGCTGAAATTTCGCGCATTACGGTGATTGCCTGCGGCACCTCCTATCATGCCGGGCTGGTGTCGAAATACTGGTTTGAACAGATCGCCCGGTCCCGGTGGAATGCGATATCGCGTCGGAGTTCCGCTATCGCGCGGTCGACATGGCCGAGAACGGTCTTGCGATCTTTATTTCACAATCCGGCGAAACGGCGGATACGCTGGCCGCCTTGCGCTATGCAAAGTCACAGAACCAGCATACGCTGGCGATCGTCAACGTCGCGGAAAGCTCTATGGCGCGGGAGGCTGATGCCGTCCTGCTGACTCATGCCGGACCGGAAATCGGTGTCGCCTCAACCAAAGCGTTCACGACACAGTTGACAGTTCTGGCCTGTCTGGCTGTCGCGACGGCCAAGCGGCGCGGCACGATTAGTGATGAGCGGTCGGCGGCTTTTTGCCACGCGCTGACCGAAGTCCCCTCACGCGCCAATGACGTATTGGTGCATGACGAAGCCATCGCCGAGCTTGCCGTGGAAGTGGCCGCGGCGCGCGACGTTCTCTATCTCGGGCGCGGCACCGGATTTCCGATAGCCCTGGAAGGCGCGCTGAAGCTTAAGGAAATCAGCTATATTCATGCCGAGGGCTATGCCGCGGGTGAGATGAAGCACGGCCCGATTGCGCTGATTGACGAAATGTGCCGGTGATCGTGATCGCGCCATCGGACGACCTGTTCGATAAGACTGCCAGCAATATGCAGGAGGTCATCGCGCGCGGTGGCCGGGTGATCTTCTTATCTGATCAGGCCGGCGTCAGTCGGCTGGGCGACATCGCGGCGGCGACGATTGAGCTGCCCACGGTTGATGCCTTTGTCGCCCCCATTCTGTACACGATCCCTGTGCAGTTGCTGGCCTATCATACGGCGGTTCTCAAGGGCACTGACGTTGACCAACCCCGCAATTTGGCGAAGAGTGTCACCGTCGAGTAGGTATTTTACCCGGTAGGTTCCAACTGAACTCCTTGCGGGAGGCATCAATGCAAAACAACAAAATAGAAGTCCGGCCCGTTTCCAACTGTGTTGGCGCTGAAATAACCGGTGTCGATTTGGCCGACCCTTTGACCGAGTCTGCTTATAGCGAAATACGGCAAGCCCTTTGTAAATGGGGCGTTATATTTTTCCGGGACCAGAATATTACCCCTGAGCAACATTTGAGTTTTGGCCAAAAATTCGGCGACCTTCATTTAAGTAAAACCATTGGCAAGGTGCCGGGCCATCCTATGGTTGCCGAGGTCCGCAAAGAGCCCGACCAGACCCGGAATATCGGCGGCAACTGGCATACCGATCATAGTTTCGTTGAAATGCCGCCATTAGGGTCGATATTGGTCGCGCGCGAATTACCCGAGACAGGGGGAGATACCCTGTTTGCCAATATGTCTGCCGCTTATGACGCTCTTTCCGAAGGGATGCAGAAAACGCTGTCGGGCATGTCAGCGGTTCATGCCAAAAAGAAAGCCCTGCAAGCGAGCAATCTTTCGGCGGAACGTCAGGTAAGTGCTAAAGAAATGGCAGAGATTGGTGAGGCCGCTGAAGAGCAGTTTGTGCATCCCGTTGTGGCCAAACATCCTGAAACCGGACGTAAGATTTTATATGTGAACCCGACCTATACCGTCCGCTTCGATGGCTGGACGGAGCGGGAGAGCAAGCCCTTGCTACAGTTTCTCTTTGACCAGGCGGGTGGCCCGGAAAACACCTGCCGGTTTCGCTGGCAGAAGGACTCTGTGGTTTTTTGGGATAACCGATCCGTCTGGCATTACGCGCTTAATGACTATCATGGACAGCGCCGCCTCCTGCACCGCGTATCTGTCGCAGGGTCGGATGTAAGAGCCTAGCCTAAGGGCAGGGAAACCCACCGCATCAAACAATCGCTGCGCTAATCTCTACGGGTAGGTAATCGGCAACCAACTCGCCGGTGCGCATGACCTCGACATTACGTTCGCCGCGTGATTTGGCCTGGCGGTACCAGGCGGAGTCGATCATCTGCTTGGCGGCGTCGTCCCAGTCTTCTGCGGTGACCGCTGCGATCATCTTGTGGAATCCCGACAAGCGAGTTTTGCCGAGATTGAATGTCATATCGGCCAGAATGATTTGTCTGGCCGTATTCAGGTCATTGAAATTAGGGAAGAGGGTACTGGCATCAGCAATTGCCGTCACGAGATCGAGGATCAACAGAGTATCAATCTGATCGTCGGTAAGCTCGATCTGTTGATTGCAGACCCGATCGTAATCAACGCCGAGGGCTTCGATCTTTTGGCGTGCATCGTCGCGTCTTAAATTGAAGCTGATGCCAATTGTCGGGTTATGGTCGCTGTCAAAAAAGGCGCGATGACGACGGGCTTCGTTCCGTTCGATACAAAATTTCAACGACATTAAATCAGGGTTGTTGGCGAAACTCTCCGGCGAACCATCTACATGTCGCGGCATTGCCATTTATGTGCCTTTTCTGACGCCCTGTTTCACCCCGAAATTTCAAGCTACTGTATATTGTGGGTACCTTCTGTGAGGAGCGTCACATGATGTTTGAGAAAATTGCTATTTTAAGTCCGGGTAATATGGGGGCGGCGGTCGGCGCGCGGCTCAAGGAGTCCGGTTATGATGTCATAAGCTGCCTCGCTGAGCGGTCTGACTATACGAAACGCAAGGCGGAAGAAGCCGGAATACGCGATGTCGGAACACTCGATGCTGTGGTGAGCGAGTCGGATCTTATCCTGTCTATCCTTGATCCCGGCAAGGCTGTTTTGATCACGGCGCAGGTCGCAGAAGCGATGAGGCAATCGCATGCGGCACCTGTCTATGCAGATTGCAACGCGACCTCGCCTGCCACCGCGAAACAGCTGCAAATGCTGATCGAAGGCGCCGGGGGAAAATTCGTCGATGTTGGCATTATTGGGGGGGCGCCGACCCGACGCGATAATTTCCCCAATTTTTGTACCTCGGGTGCGGAAGCGGCGTTGCTCGATGAACTCGATGATAAGGGCGTCAAAATCCGCTTTATCGGACCGGAAATCGGCCAGGGATCAGCAATCAAGATATGCAACGGGGCCTATAACAAGGGGGCTTTTGCGCTTTATACGACGGTGATGCTGGCGGCGGAGCATTATGGCTTTGCTGATTTCTTGCGCGAACGATTGCCCAATAGCCAGGCCGGGACTGTTGAGCGGCTGGATGAAGCGATTATTCGCCTGCCGAGTTTGTCCGAACGCTATATCGGCGAGATGGAACAGGTCGCGGAGACATTTGCGTCGATTGGCCTCACGCCGAACATTCACCAGGGGGCGGCAGAGCTGTTTGAGCTGTTAAGCGCATCGCCCTTGGCGGCGCAGCGGCGGGATGAGATCGACCCTGACCGGACCTCTGCTGAAACGCTTGCACAACTGGTTGAACAGTTGCCCGGAAACAGTTAAACGCAGGAATGAAATTATCTTCCGTTCTTGGGGGCATCGGCCCGGCACTGGCGAACCCGGTCTATAGGCTGTGGTGGGCGTCGAATGGCGTCTCAACCATTGGCCGGTGGATTTATCGCACGTCGGTTCTGTGGCTGACCTGGCATCTGACAAAGGACCCGACCTGGCTCGGGATTATGGCCTTCGCCGATGTCTTTCCGATGGTCGTCCTGTCGGTGTTCTCCGGCGCTATTTCTGACCGAATTGGCTATCTCCGCGTCATTAAGGCAATGCAGCTTTGCTATATAGCGGTCGGTGCGGCGTTTACGCTGCTGCTTCATTTCGATGCCATGACAATCTATATCTGCCTGGGGTTGACGATATGCCACGGCATTACCGAAGCGATGTCAACGCCGCCACGGCTGGCGCTGGTCAATGCGCTGGTCGGGCGGGATGAGCTTTCGACAGCAGTTGCGCTGAACTCGGCAACGTTTAACGCCTGCCGCCTTGTCGGGCCGGGCATTGGTGGAGCCTTGCTGGTTCTTGTCAAAGAGGGTGTGATCGGCGCTGACATTGTATTCGCCTTGGCAACGATCGCCTTTGTGCAGCTTTATATCGTGGTGTTCTTTTTACCGGCCAAGGGCGCAGGCGGCGAGGGCAAGGTCTCGCTCGAACTGCTCCGTGATATGGCGGATGGCGCGCGCTATGTCTGGCGCAATCCCGGCATCCGGTTTTTGATGTTTGTCCTCGGCATGACGGGACTGTTTATTCGACCCTTTATGGAGCTCGCCTCCGGCTACGCCGATCTAATTTTTGGCCTGCCGGAAGAGGCGCTGGGGACTATCCTGTCGACGATTGGCGGCGGGGCCATGCTGAGCTGTCTCTGGCTTGCACGTCGCGGTCGGACGCAGGGTTTAACCCGTCTCTGTACGCATAGTTTCGCGCTGCTCGCTTTGGCGCTTCTGATTTTTACGGCCATCGACAATCTTCTGGTCGCGATCCTGCCGCTCTTCCTGATCGGCTTTTTGATGCTGGTAACCGGTACCGCAGCGCAATCTCTTATTCAGAATGCCGCTGGGCCGGATATGCGGGCTCGTGCCCTGAGCTTCTTCATCCTGCTGAATTGGGGAATGCCGGCCTTTGGCGCGCTGCTCGCCGGCTTGGTGGCGTCGATGATCGGTATGCAGCAGACGATTGCCGGTGGTGCCGTTATTGCCCTGGTTTTCTGGCTTTGGGCGCATCGCCAGGGGCGTCTTTTTGTTGACCAGCTTGAGACGGAAAAAGAGCCGGAAAAGAAAGACGCTTAGAATCACGCGCTGCGCGGTTAACAGCGGCCGATTCACGTCCTATATTAGCGCTACAGACAAACACAGCCGCGCGCGCCCTGCATCCGCCAGGTACCGTTTTTATATTTTAAAGGGGAGAAATTCATGCCACGCGATTTGACCATGCCGATTACAGATCCCAACCTCGTTCGGGAACAATGCTATATCAACGGCCAGTGGGTCGATGCCGATAGCGGCGACACGATGGACGTCACCAATAAGGCAACCGGTGAGGTTCTTGGCACGGTGCCAAAGATGGGGACTGACGAAACCCGCCGTGCGATTGAGGCGGCGAATGCCGCGCTCCCCGCCTGGCGTGCCAAGACGGCGAAGGAACGCGCCGTCATCCTGCGCAAATGGTTCGAGTTGATGATGGAAAACCAGCAGGATCTTGCGACATTGATGACCGCCGAACAGGGCAAGCCAATGGCTGAATCGATGGGCGAGGTGGTTTACGCTGCATCGTTCATTGAGTGGTTTGCCGAAGAAGGCAAGCGGCTCTATGGCGATACCATTCCGACCTTTGCCCCGGACAAGCGGGTCATCGTGGTCAAAGAGCCAATTGGTGTGGTCGCAGCGATTACACCGTGGAACTTCCCGGCAGCGATGATTACCCGCAAATCCGGACCGGCACTGGCGGCGGGTTGCACGATGGTGTTGAAGCCAGCATCGATGACGCCATACTCGGCTTTGGCTCAGGCAGAACTGGCAGAACGCGCGGGTATGCCGCCGGGCGTCTTCAATGTCGTGACCGGCAGTGCTGGCGCTATTGGTGGCGAAATCACCAGTAATCCGATTGTGCGCAAGCTGACCTTCACCGGCTCGACCGAGATCGGGAAAATGCTGATGGAGCAATGCGCCCGAACGGTGAAGAAGGTCTCCATGGAGCTTGGCGGCAATGCGCCCTTTATCGTCTTCGATGATGCTGATCTCGATGCGGCAGTGCTGGGGGCGATGGCGTCCAAATTCCGCAATACTGGTCAGACCTGTGTTTGCGCTAATCGCATATACGTGCAGGAAGGCGTGTATGACGCCTTTGCCGAGAAACTGTCTGCCGCCGTATCAGCGATGAAAGTCGGTGACGGGTTGAAGGGTGAAACGCAGCAGGGGCCGCTCATCGAGCCTTCTGCTGTCGACAAGGTCGAAGAGCACATCACCGATGCGGTCGCGAATGGAGCCACCGTGGCGCTTGGCGGAGAACGCCATGAGCTTGGCGGCAACTTCTTCCAGCCGACGATTCTCACCAACGTGACCCAGGATATGAAGATCGCGCGCGAGGAAACATTTGGCCCGGTGGCACCACTGTTCCGGTTCAAAACCGAAGAAGAAGTTATCAAATACGCCAATGACACCGAGTTTGGTCTCGCGTCTTACTTCTACAGCCGCGATATCGGTCGGGTCTGGCGGGTCATGGAAGCGCTGGAATATGGCATCGTTGGTATCAATGAAGGCATCATCTCAACCGAAGTCGCGCCATTTGGCGGGGTAAAGGAATCCGGGATTGGCCGGGAAGGATCCAAATACGGGATCGATGACTTTGTCGAAATCAAATACGCCTTGATGGGTGGAATCGATAAATAGACAAAAAGTTTTAGCATAATTCTGACCTGAATTTTTCGGCGTTACCCTTAAATAAACTGAGGGTAGCGTTGAATTTTAGGGCCTGAATTTGCGCAAGGGAAAGTGATTGAAAATGGCTGAATATGATTATGACCTGTATGTCATTGGTGCCGGGTCCGGTGGTGTCAGATGTGCTCGAATGTCGGCGAGCTATGGCGCGCGGGTAGCGGTTGCCGAGGAACTTTATCTCGGCGGTACCTGTGTCAATGTCGGCTGTGTGCCGAAAAAGCTGTTTTCCTACGGTTCACATTATCCCGCGGCGTTTGAAGATGCCGCTGGCTATGGCTGGAATGTCGGCGAAAGTACCCTCGACTGGAAACGGCTGATCGAGAACAAGAACCGTGAGATCGAGCGGCTCAATGGCATCTACCGGACAATCCTCGGCAATAGTGGTGTCACGATCCATGAAGCCCGCGCGACGTTGAAAGATGCGCATACGGTGCTGGTGGACGGCGAAGAAGTGACCGCCGATAAAATTCTTGTGGCGACCGGTGGCTGGCCAACCGTGCCGGACTTTCCGGGCAAGGAACATGCGATCACCTCAAACGAGGCGTTCTTCCTGGAGGATTTGCCGAAGCGCGTGATTATGGTGGGCGGTGGTTATATCGCTGTTGAGTTCGCAGGTATCCTGCATGGCTATGGTGCCCATGTGACCCAGCTCTATCGCGGGGACATGTTCCTGCGCGGATTTGATCAGGATCTGCGGAGCCATCTGGCCGCCGAAATGCTGAAACAGGGCGTCGATTTACGATTCAACGCCAATATTGCGTCCTTGGAAAAAACCGCTGACGGGATTGTCGCCACGCTTGAGGATGGCTCAACGCTGGAAGCCGATGTTGTGATGTATGCGACGGGTCGGGCACCGAATACCCGCAATATCGGGCTCGAAGAGCTTGGTGTGGAGATGAAAAAGGACGGCTCGATCGTCGTCGATGACCAGTTTAAAACCTCGGTCGATAACATCTATGCGCTGGGCGATGTCATCGACCGGTTCCAGCTGACGCCGGTCGCCATTGCCGAGGCGATGGTGCTGTCAGGCAATCTGTTCAATGGTCAGAACCTCAGCACTGATTATGCCGATATCCCAACCGCTGTGTTTAGCCATCCCAATATCGGGACAGTTGGCCTTTCAGAAGAACAGGCGCGTGAGAAATATGCCGATATCGATGTCTATAAATCTGATTTCAAGCCGATGTTACACACGCTGAGCGGTCGTGATGAACGGACCCTGATGAAGTTGATTGTCGATAAGGCAAGCGATCGAGTTGTCGGGTGCCACATGGTCGGCCCCGATGCCGGCGAGATCATCCAGGGGATGGGTGTCGCCCTTAAAGCCGGCGCAACCAAGGCACAGTTTGATGCCACAGTGGGCATTCATCCGACAGCGGCAGAAGAGTTCGTCACCATGCGTGAGCCGGTTTCCTGACCGCTCTGGTCTTCCCGCTCTTATCTTGGTCGGAATAAAAAAAGAGCCGCAGGATCGCTCCTGCGGCTCTTTAATTTTACCCGGATGGGTAAGTCTTACATGATGGCTGCTTTGTGCAATTTCACACCAGCAGCTTTGAAGTCTGCAGCGCCGGAAGACGGTGAATAACCCTTCCACGCGGATTTGACTCTGGCCATGCCCTTTTTGCTTTTGAGAATCGCAACGACCTGCGCCACGGCTGCGGCATAGGCTTCTTTGCTGACTTTCTTGGGAGCCTTGTTGCGGACGATCAACAGAACCGTCTTGCCTTTGGCTTTGCCGATAGCCATCAAACCACTAACAGCTTTAAGTTGCTTGGGTTTGGCTTTGCCAAGATCGGCCGCGGTGACGAGGCCAAAGTTAATCGCGCGTTTCTTTTTAGAAATCCGCTTGATGTTGTCTTTGCCGCCTTTGGTCCCGTAATTGTAGACCTTGACGCCTTTGCCCTGCAGCACGGAGGCAATAGAGATCGCGTTCCCTGCAGCGAATAATTTGCCGTCAATGCTTCCGGTGCCGAGAACCAGCTCCATATCTGCGGCATTCGCCTGGGGTTGACCAGATACCGAAATGACCACGATGGCGGCCATTGCGGCGAGTGTCTTCATTAGTTTGTTCTTCATAATACGCCTCTCCTATTCGTTTAAAATCGTGGTTACTTCCAGCCTAGCAGCGCTTTGGCCTTTTTGACCAGAGGCTTTGGCGTGGCGACAATTTCGGCGGCTGTTTTTGCCAACCATTCGCAGGTTCTGGGTTCAACCAGTAGCTTACGTGCCTTTGCATCGGCGAGAAAGGCCGGGTCTGCCATGGTGGCATCGAAGGCTCGGCAGAGAGCCTTAACGCGTTCCCTTGGCACACCAGGGGGAACCGAGAAATTCCGGCCGATGGCAGCGTCAGATGAGAGCAATCGCAAAATTGACCGTTCATCGTCATTCTTGGCCATATCCAGCAGCAATGGCGTCGGCTTGCCATAACCATCCATGATATTACCCGCTTTTTCAGTGCCCGACTGGGCGATGGCGAAGATCTTCTTTTCATCAATCAACCGCCCGGCACGGGAAAGCCAGCTCGACCAGGCACCGGCACGGCCGGTCACTTCACCCTGCTCCAGAGCCTTGTTGATTGCGGCGGTCCCGGGATAACCGGAAATGACTTTCACGTTTAGCCCCAGAAGGTTCTTCATAACCATCGGGACGATATAGTTCGACTGGCTGATGCCGCTCGATCCAAAGATGATCGGGGTCTTGGCCTTTTGCGCATCAGCGAGATTTTTGACGCCCGTCGTGTGCCAGACCATCGTGACATACTGCATCGACGCGGCGCGACCGATATAGTTCATCTTCGAGACGTCATATTTCGCCTTGCCGCGCAGCAGCTGGAAGGCAGGCAACATGTTCGACAGCTTCGCCATTTTCAGCCCGTCTTTCGGCGCGACGTTATAGACATAACCCGCTGCCTTCTGACCACCGGCCCCTGGCATGAACTGCAGGATATAGCTTGGCTTGCCGGGAATATGTTTGACGAGATGGCTCATCACCGTCCGGGCATAGAGGTCATACCCGCCACCCGGACCAGCGCCCAGGATGATGGTGACAACATTGTCTTTGTAAAATTCAGCCGGACTCTTGCCTGCGGCATTGGCACCTGAGGCACCAAAACTGATCGCAGCGGCAAGACTGGCGGCAACACCTAAATGCTTTCGCATAAGCTTGTCTCCCTGAAATTATTAAAATCACACTCTTAAACACGGTGTATGACAAAACGTTAGCAACAAAGGCCACGGGTGGCTAGGGGGCGGTAAAATTTGATGACCATGGCGTGTTTGAGCTATTCGACCCTTTCCGTTTATGTGCTGGCGGGGGACAATGGCTGATGCCCGACTCCTCATCATCGCCCAGTAGTGGGTTGCTCCGTTCGCCACATCTCGCCGCTTTCATGGCGATGTTCTTTATCGGCATCAACTTCGTCATCGTGCGCGGTGTTTACGAGCAATATCCGCCATCGGTGCTGTCGCTGTGGCGCTGGGGTGGGGCAGCGGTCTTATTGCTGTGCTTTACCTGGCGCGGCGTCATTGCAGAATGGCCGATGATCCGACGCAATTTCTGGACCTATGCGCTGATGGCATTTCTTATGCCGATCTCTGGCGCGCTGGCGAGCTTTGTGGCGATGGAATGGACGGTCGCGGTCAATGGCGCGATCATTCAATCACTGATTCCGGCGCTGGTAATTCTGATCGCGTGGATGGTTGGGCTGGAAAGCATCGGCGGGCGTCAGATGGCTGGGCTGGCCCTCGCCCTGATCGGGGTATTCGGCATCGTCTCCCAGGCGGATATCAATATTCTGATTAATCTCGATTTCAATATCGGTGACTTGATCCTGTTGGGCAGTGGGTTTGGCCTCGCGGCCTATACGGTGATGTATAAATGCCTCAAGGAGAAGCCCGCCCCGACGGTGTTTCTCACAGTCCTCTGCGGGCTCGGCGGGCTCTTTCATTTGCCGTTTCTGTTTTATGAACTGTCCATTGGCACACCGATGCCATTTAACCTCGAAACATCACTCTCAATGGCCTATGTCGCGGTCTTTCCGTCGCTCATCGCTATCCTGTTATTCAACTATGGCATCGACAGGCTGGGTCCTAGCCGGGCCGCCGCCTATCACTATTTCCTGGCGCCGGTCACCGCTGCCGCTGCCTATCTGTTTATTGGCGAAAAGCTGCTTTGGTATCACGCCGTCGGAACAGCCTTGATCTTTGCTGGCGTGTTCTTGGCATCGAAGGCAAAAGACAGGACCTGAACGCCACGTTTTTCTGGAAATATGGCACTAAACGGCGTATAGCCGTGCCTTCCGTCATATTATGGGGTGTCCAAAACAATCTGGCCGCTTGCCAGAGCGTCTGAAACGACCCAAATTATGACTTTCCGGCCCCGCTGGGCGAGCAGTGGAGGTCACCATGAACCGAACGTCGACGCGTTGGGGCCGGGGTGGATGTGATCCTGACGGGGAGTGGGGCTAATGACTGCGAACTGGGCGCCTGATAGCTGGCGCGCAAAGAATATCAAGCAAGTGCCGGTCTATACCGACCCGGCGGCGCTGGAGGCTGCTGAAAACACGCTGCGCAGCTATCCGCCATTGGTGTTTGCTGGTGAAGCCCGGCGGTTGAAATCGGCCCTGGCGGAGGCGGCTGCTGGCCGGGCGTTTCTGATGCAGGGCGGCGATTGCGCCGAAAGCTTTGCCGAGTTTCATCCTGACAATATTCGTGACACGTTTCGCGTGCTGCTGCAGATGTCGGTCGTTCTAACCTTCGCGGCGCATCATCCCGTCATCAAAGTTGGCCGTCTGGCGGGACAGTTTGCCAAGCCGCGCAGCGAACCCACTGAAAAGCAGGGCGATGTGGAGTTGCCGAGCTATCGTGGTGATTCCGTCAACGGTATCGAGTTTACGCCGGAATCTCGCAATCCCGATCCGCAGCGCATGGTGCAGGCCTATAATCAGTCTGCGGCGACGCTGAACCTGCTGCGGGCTTTTGCGCAGGGTGGTTATGCCGATCTCCATGAGGTGCATCGCTGGACATTGGATTTTGTTGACCAGAGCCCGGCGGGTGACCGCTATAAGGATTTGGCAGAGCGTCTTAATGACTCGCTGGCCTTTATGGCGGCCTGTGGGCTGACCTCAGAAGCCACGCCGCAAATTCGCGAAACAGATTTCTACACCTCGCATGAAGCCTTGCTGCCGTCGTTTGAGGAAGCCATGACCCGCGTCGATTCGACGTCAGGCGAGTGGTATGACACCTCGGCGCATATGCTGTGGATTGGGGATCGCACGCGCGACCCGGATGACGCGCATATTGAATTTCTGCGCGGGGTTGGTAATCCCCTTGGTTGTAAGTGTGGCCCGACGATGGACCCGGATGCGCTGCTGCGGGTGATCGATACGCTGAACCCGGAGAACGAGGCGGGGCGCCTGACCTTGATCACGCGCATGGGCAATGAGCAGGTTGAGAAATATCTGCCGACATTAATCCGCGCCGTTGAACGCGAAGGGCGCACGGTGGTTTGGTCGTGTGATCCGATGCATGGCAATACCATCAAGGCGGATAACGGGTATAAAACCCGTCCGTTTGATCGTGTGCGCGATGAGGTTCAACGCTGTTTTGCCGTTCACAAAGCGGAGGGCACCTATCTCGGTGGTATCCACCTTGAATTGACTGGCAAGAACGTCACCGAATGTGTTGGCGGCGCGCAGGAGATTACTGAGGCCGGTCTCGCTGATCGCTATCATACGCATTGTGATCCGCGACTGAACTCGGATCAGTCTCTCGAACTGGCCTTCCTGATTGCGGAAATGCTAAAGCAAGACCGCGTCACCAGTGACGGCGCGATAACGACGGCGGCGATCGCATAACATCTTTCACAATGCCTGACGGCTTCGGGACACTCTGTTGTTTCTAACGGGTGGTTCGGGGGCTGTTGGCAAGCAACTCAGAAACAATTCATGACTGATAAACTTTCCATAGCCCTTGCGCAGCTTAACCCCACAGTCGGCGACGTAGAGGGCAATGCCGATCTAGTGCGCGAAGCCCGCAAGCAGGCTGCCGCGCAGGGTGCTGATCTGGTGGTGGCCAGTGAGTTGGTCATTTCTGGCTACCCGCCCGAAGATCTCGTCATTCGCCGATCTTTTCAGGAGGCCTGTGCTACAGCGGTTGAGAAACTTGCTGCCGAAACAGACGATGGGGGTCCCGGGCTTTTGATCGGCTCGCTCTGGGTTGATGATGAGGGGAAAGTCTATAACGCGGCGTTGCTGCTCGAGGGCGGTAAGGTCGCGGCGGTTCGGCTCAAACATGACCTGCCGAATTATGGCGTGTTTGATGAAAAGCGCGTGTTTTCCGCGGGTCCCTTGCCGGGGCCGGTCAATTTCCGCGATGTCCGGCTCGGCGTAATGATCTGTGAAGATATGTGGCAGCCCGACGTCGCCGAATGTTTGCAGGAATCAGGTGCGGAGATGCTCGTTGTTCTCAACGGTTCGCCCTATGCGCTGGATAAGTGGGATCAGCGGTTGCATCTGGCCGTCGAGCGGGTGACGGAAACCCGCCTGCCGATGGTCTATGTCAACCAGGTTGGCGGCCAGGACGAGCTGGTCTTCGATGGCGGCTCCTTTGTTCTCAATACCGACCGGACCCTTCGCGCGCGCTGCGCCGACTGGTATCCGGCCTTGCAAATCACCAACTGGCAGCGCGAAGGCGATGACTGGGTTTGCGGACAGGGCGAAACTGTTGCGCCGGAAGACAGCCTGTCGAGCATCTATTCAGCAATGATGCTGGGGCTCCGCGATTATGTTGAGAAGAACCATTTCCCCGGTGTGCTGATCGGCATGTCGGGCGGAATTGATTCCGGGCTCACGGCTGCTGTGGCTGTCGATGCGCTGGGACCTGACCGTGTGCATTGTGTGATGATGCCGTCACCTTATACCTCGACCGAAAGTCTTGAAGATGCGGCGGCAGCGACCAAGCTGCTGGGCTGCCGACTCGACGAGATCAATATCGGCCCGGCGATGGGCGCCTTTGATGAAATGCTGTCGCCTTTGTTTGGCGATGCGCCGCCTGATACGACGGAAGAAAATATTCAGGCCCGCTCGCGCGGCCTGGCGCTGATGGGACTTTCCAACAAAACCGGTGCGATGGTGGTTTCCACCGGCAATAAATCGGAAATGTCCGTTGGCTATGCGACGCTCTATGGCGATATGTGTGGTGGGTTCTCGGTGCTCAAGGACGTCTACAAGATGACGGTGTTTGCGCTGTGCCGCTGGCGCAATGATAACTTCCCCGCTGGCAGTATCGGCCCGCAAGGTGCGGTCGTGCCTGAACGGATTATCACCAAGCCACCATCGGCGGAGCTGAAACCGGATCAGACGGATCAGGACACACTGCCGGCCTATGAAGACCTCGACGCGATCCTTGAAAGCCTGATCGAGAAAGATCTCGGCGTGAAGGCGACGGCGGCAGCAGGGTTTGATGAGGCTTTGGTCCAGCGTATCTGGCGCATGCTGTTGCTGGCCGAGTACAAGCGTCGTCAGGCGCCGCCGGGTGTGAAGATTACGCATCGGTCGTTTGGCCGGGATCGGCGTTATCCGATCACTGATGGTTTTCGGGAGAGCTGATATGGCCCTGCGGATCACCAATACGCTGTCGCGGCAGAAGGAAGAGTTTGTCCCGGTCGACCCGGCGCACATCCGTTTCTATGTCTGCGGCCCAACAGTTTATGACTATGCCCATATCGGTAATGCGCGGCCTGTTGTCGTGTTCGATGTGCTTTATCGGCTGCTCAAACTGCTTTATCCGCGTGTGACCTATGTTCGAAACATCACGGATGTTGATGACAAGATTATCGATGCTTCGCAAAAAAGCGGCGATGAGATTGGTGATATCACAACCAGGTTCGCCGATATCTTCCGCACCGATATGAGCGCGCTGAATGCGCTGGCGCCGGATGTTGAGCCTCGCGCAACCGATCATATTGCTGAGATGCTGGCGATGATCGAGTGTCTGCTGGCGAGCGAGCATGCTTATGAAGCGGAAGGCCATGTGCTGTTTAGCATCGCGGCGATGGAAGATTATGGCAAGCTGTCCGGCCATTCGCGCGACGAGCTGGTCGCCGGGTCCCGGGTAGAAGTTGCGCCGTACAAGAAAGATCCCGCTGACTTCGTGCTGTGGAAGCCATCATCCGATGATCAGCCGGGCTGGGACAGCCCGTGGGGTCGCGGTCGCCCGGGCTGGCATCTTGAATGTTCGGCGATGAGTGCCAAGCATCTTGGCGAGACGTTTGATATTCATGGCGGCGGGCAGGATTTGATCTTCCCGCATCATGAGAATGAAATCGCCCAATCGGTGTGCAGCCATGGCGGTGCGCCTTTCGTGAAATACTGGATGCATAACGGCTATTTGACGGTCGATGGCGAGAAGATGTCCAAGTCTCTGGGCAATTTCCACACAGTTCATGATTTGCTGGATCGCACGCCCGGTGAAGCGATCCGGCTTTCGTTGCTCGCCGCGCATTACCGGCAACCGTTGGATTTCAGCTTGCGCGCGCTTGATGAAGCGAAGAACGCGCTCGACCGATTTTACACGGCGTTGCGCGCCGCTGCGGGCACAGAAGCTGAAGACATGGCGGCTCCTGCTGTGCAGGCCGCATTGGAAGACGATCTCAATACACCACGGGCTCTTGCCGAGCTGCACGGCTTGGCATCGGAGCTCAATAAGAACCCTGGCGACGGCGCGATAAAAGGCGCGCTACTGGCCGGCGGTGCGATGCTCGGCCTGTTGCAGCAGGATCCCGAAGAATGGTTCAAACAGGGTGCCGGTGATGTTGACGAGGCAGAAATCGAAGCACTGATCCAAAAACGCGTTGAAGCACGGGCGGCTAAGGATTTTGCGGAAAGTGACAGAATTCGCGACGAACTGGCGGCTGCCGGTATAGTGTTGGAAGACGGTGCCGGTGGCACGACTTGGAAAAGAGGCTAGAGAGTACGGGCGATGAGTGACAAGCGCGTTTATATCTATGACTCGACGCTGCGCGACGGCGCGCAGACGCAGGGTGTTGATTTTTCAGCGGCAGACAAGGCCGCGATTGCGCTCGAGCTCGACCGAATTGGTATTGATTACGTCGAGGGCGGTTGGCCGGGGGCAAACCCGACCGATGACAGCTTCTTTGGTGACCCGCCGGAATTGAAACGCGCGCGGCTGAGCGCCTTTGGTATGACCCGACGGTCTGGCCGCAGCGCCGAGAATGATCCCGGGCTGACAGCGATCTTTAATGCCAAGACCAAGATCGTGTGTCTGGTCGGCAAGACTTGGGACTTCCACGCCAAGGTCGCGCTCGGTGTCGAGCTCGATGAAAATATCGAGATGATCAAGGACAGCATCGCGCTGGCCGCCGAACGCGCCGAAGAAGCCGTGTTCGACGCTGAGCATTTCTTTGATGGGTATAAGGAAAACCCTGAGTTTGCGGTGGCCTGTATCAAGGCCGCCTATGACGCTGGTGCCCGCTGGATCGTGTTGTGCGATACCAATGGCGGCACGCTGCCCGATGAGATTGAACGCATCATTGGCGAGGTCACCGAGCATGTGCCGGGCAGTCATCTCGGAATTCATTGTCATGATGATACCGGCAATGCAGTGGCCAATTCGCTGGCGGCGGTGCGCGCCGGTGTGCGTCAGGTGCAGGGTACGCTTAACGGTCTCGGCGAACGCTGCGGTAATGCCAATCTGATTTCGATCATCCCGTCACTGGCTCTCAAGATGGGCTACGAGACCGGCATGAATAAGGAAGACATCGGTCGTCTGACCCATCTGTCGCGTTTTATCGATGACCGGCTGAACCGGCCATCGGATACCAGTGCCGCCTATGTCGGTACGCGGGCCTTTGCCCATAAGGGCGGGCTGCATGTCTCGGCGATTGAGAAAGATCCGAAGACTTACGAGCATGTCGACCCGACAATGATCGGTAATGAACGCCATATCGTGGTGTCGGATCAGGCCGGTCGGTCCAACGTGCTCGCCCGGTTCCGCGAGATCGGTATCGAGGTCGATGCCAAGGATCCCAAGGTCACGACCCTGCTGGAAGAGGTTAAACAGCGGGAGCATGAGGGCTACGCCTATGACGGGGCGGAGGCGAGTTTTGAATTACTGGCGCGCCGCGTGCTGGAAGATGTGCCGGAATATTTCCAGCTGCAAAGCTTCCGGGTGATGGATGAACGGCGCTGGAATGCCAAGAGTGAGCTGGTCACCCTGTCCGAGGCCACGCTCAAAGTCGTGGTCGGTGACACAGAGGCGATGACCGTTGCCGAGGGTAATGGCCCGGTCAACGCGCTGGATAACGCCTTGCGCAAGGCGCTGGATCCGCTTTATCCGCAGCTCGAAGATATGAAGCTGACCGACTACAAGGTACGTATTCTAACGCCCGGCGGCGGTACCGGGGCTATCACCCGGGTGATGATTGAAAGCGTTGATGGCAAAGGCCAGCGCTGGTCGACGATTGGCGTGTCGGCCAATGTTATTGATGCGTCCTATAATGCGTTGAATGACGCGATTACCTATAAATTATTCCGCGATGGGGCCGTTGCGTAACCGCATCGTGCGATAAGAATGGCAAACCTTGAACCGACAAAACGTGAAGCCGTGACCAGAACCTCTGGCGACGGCCCGGTGATCATCCTGATTGAAACGTCACTGGCCGAAAATATCGGCATGACGGCGCGGGCGATGATGAATTTTGGCCTGACCGATCTGCGTCTGGTGCGCCCAAAATGCAAATGGCCCCATGCCAAGGCGATCAGCGCTTCTTCCGGCGCGCATGCGGTTCTCAAAGAGGCAAAGGTCTTTGAGACGACGGCTGAGGCCGTAGCGGATTTACACCGGGTCGGTGCCACCACGGCGCGGCTGCGTGACATGATCAAGCCAGTGCAGGATCCGCGTGGCTGGGCCGGTACGATGCGCGAGGCCATTGGGCAGGGCGACAAATGCGGCATTCTGTTTGGCGCCGAACGCGTCGGGTTGCATAACGATGATCTGGCGCTGGCGGACACCTTAATTACCGTGCCGACAAATCCTTCATTCTCCTCGCTCAACCTGGCGCAGTCGGTGCTGCTTCTGGGGTATGAGTGGCAAATGGCCGGGGGCGCTGAGGTGCCGACTGAAATTCGTCGCAAAGGCCGCGGCGCTGCCCTTGCGGATCAGGGCGAGATCATTGATTTCTATGAACACCTCGAAGACGAGATGGAGAAGGCCGGGTTTCTGCGGGTGAAAGAGAAACGCGCGCGTATGATCCGCAATATTCGCAACATCTTTAACCGCGCCAAGATGACCGAACAGGAAGTTCGCACGATGCGCGGTGTCGTGGTGGCGATTGCCGAAAAGAAATGGCGGAGCGAAGACGCCGAAAAAATCAGACTTAGCCGGTCAGCTCCCTCCGGGAGAGCGGGTCTAACTAAACCTATTCAGCAGCCTGGCTGTACGTCGCCAGCGGTGCCAGATGTGACAGCATCCGAACCGCATTGCCGTGGCGGATTTGATCTTTGGCATGGTCACTGATGTCGGCTTCGGCGAGGGCCTTGTTGGTCCACTTGCCGCCAAATTCGGTGCCATCCGTGCCAAACACAATCCGGTCTTCGCCATACAGCCGGACACCCGCTTCAATCGCGTGTGGGCCGAGCGAGTTGCAATCGACAAAGACATTGGCGTTGCGGAAGCGCTCCGAGGGGAGTTCCTCATCAGGCGTATCCAGCAGACAACGGTGATCCATCCGCTCGACTTCATAAGGAATATTGCCGCCGAGATTATGCAGGATCATCATCGCATCGGGATAATCGTCCATGATGTCGGTCATGGTCAGGGTGACGTTATTGGCTGACAGGCTGGCCTGCATATCGAGCGTCCCCATGCGACGGCGCGCATTGTCGGTCCCTTTCGGCACGCGCGGCCAGACATCGCCCGGCAAGGGGGCGAAATGGATCAGGACAGCGGCCTTATTGCGATGGGCGGCTGCAATGACCGGACGGAAGGCGTCGGCCTCCTTGTAGGTCAGGAAGGCATTGCCCGGTGCCTGAGCGCCGACCATACCCGGCAGGGTCATGGCACGGTCAAATTCAGCCGCCGCCGCCTCGACATCCGCGAGCGGCAGGGCGCATAGAGCGGTAAACCGGCCCTCATGGGCAGCGCACAGCGCCGACAGGCTGTCATTGTAGAGCTTTACCAGCGGCAGGGATTCATCCAGCGGCAAACGTTCGATCCAGGTGAACTCGCTAAGGAGTGACAGCACAGCCGTGCTGATGCCCTGGCGATCCATCTCTTCCAGCCGTGTTTCGATATTATCGAAAGCCTCGCTGACCGGTACTTCGCCGTTGCGGGCTTTATAGACCTCAACACCGTCATCATTGGTGAAAACCCGGGGCTCGGTGGTGCGCAAACGCAAAGCATCAATCAGTTCGGCGGGGCGCCAATGGGCATGCATATCAATGGCCATATTCATTCTCCTGGCTGGTCTGCGCTAGCGGCAGACAATTACGTTGGCAAAAGTTTAGCGTTAAATAACGCGGATGGCGACAGAGATAGCACCATTCATTTTAGTGCTATTTAACGACAGACCGTTCGTAGCCGGAGGCGCGGATGGCTTCTTCGTCAAAAATCTCGTGCATCTCGGACGCGTAGCCTTTTTTGTCCATCTCTTCCAGCCAGATGGCGTGGTTATCTGCGGGCTGATCCTCATACTCGATCTGGTTGCCACCATCTTTGACCGAGGTGTCATTGCCCGAAGTCCACTTTTTCATCTTGGCGGAGATCATCGGGTAACGGACGGTACCAAACTGTACCGCGAGATAACGTGAGGGAGTCGTGCCGGTATTGAAATGCTGATGGAACATCTGTTCGGGCGGGGTGACGACCACGCCGTGATCCCAATCGATGCGGACGCGCTCTTCTTCTTTGCCTTCGTACCACAGCATTGAATAGCCCTCGCCATCGATCGTGAAAACATTGGTGCCAGAAGTATGACGATGGGCCTTTTTATAGGTGCCAGGCACGATCTGCGAGGTATGGCAGCCCATTGTGCTGTCTGACAGTACCCAGCGCAGGCTGGAGGAGCCTTTGCCCCTGGCGGCCCAGTCCTTGAGCTCGAAATTGGTGATGTCGGCAACAAAGTTGGTTTCCCATTGATGACGACCGGGACGGATTTCAATCATCTGCCCATCGCCTTTGAAATAGCCGTTCGGCCCGGCGCGTTCGGGGAAGTTGCGCTCGGTGTTGAAGATAAATTCCTCATTGCGGAACAGCTTGATCAGGAATGGGAAGTTGTGAACCGAGGCGAGGCGGGCGGGTTCAGTGCCGGAACCGTTAAAATGCTGGTACTTGGCGTTGAGCGGTACCGAGAACAGCGAGTTGCGGCCCCATTCAAAGGCATGCTTGTCGCCATCAGGAGTTTCGATCTGGGTCGAGCCATAGCCATCGATGACATAGATGATCTCTTCATAGAGGTGATGCATCTCGCGTGACTTGGAGCCCGGCTTCATTTCAAAGCAGAAGATTGAGTTGTAGTCATCACGACCTTTGAGCAGGCAAATCGTCCCGTCCATGCCGTAAAGGTCCCAGGGCTCTACCGGGAGTTTCGACAAATCCATGCCAAAATCTTCGACCACCGGAACCGGCTGCTCCTCGCACCAGGCAAGATAGCTGTCATGCAGGAAAGGCGGTTGATCGGTTCTGGTTTCTGTCTCGGCCATTTGTCAGGGTCCCTGTTATCGAATTACTGTTTCACTATAGTTATATGAATCGCAGGGCATGGGGTCAAACGCCTGTATCATGTTAAAGTAGAGCCCAAATCATATGGGTCAAAGATTGAAAAAGGTGCGGCAGAAATGAGTGATACAAAACCAGTCATCCACATGGTCGGTAGTATTCCGCTGGATGATGCGGAAACCGTATTTCGGACGTTAGGTCAACGAGTTGGCCATCATGCAGAGCGTATACCCGATGGCGAAACAGGCCGCCGTCAGCGCTGGATCAGCTTTGTCATGGATCAGCTCAAAGCCAACCCTGCCTTTGAAGTAGATCAGAGCCTGCCGCCGTTTCAGTTCACCCAGTTTGACGGCACGGTGGTGTATGAGATTCCGCGCCTGACCATCAAGGACGGCGTTGATCCGAAGACCATTACCTTTGAGACCGGCTATGCCGATGATGCTATCCGCAACTTTCGAGATCTTTGACCGGTTACAGAAAGCGGGCGATATCCCGGCTGGGGTCAAATATCAGATCGATATGGCGACCCCGCTGGCGATTACCTACAACTTCATGGTGCCGTCGATCTATGAAAGCTTTCGTCGAGCATCTATACCGATCATCTGGCGGAGGAGTTCGCGCGAATACAGGAAAGCCTGCCGCATGACCGTATCTCCTATCAATGGGATGTCTGTCAGGAAGTGCTGATGTGGGAGGGCTATTACGAGCAGTTCCCGGGCTATAAGGAAGCAGATTTTCTCCGTTCTTGGCAAAATCGGCGGCATGGTGCCCGCCGATATCGATCTTGGTTATCACCTTTGCTATGGCAGCCCGAAAGACGAGCATATGGTTCTGCCGGACGACATGGGCAATCTGGTGGAAATCGCCAATGGTATCGTCGCGGCGGTACCACGCCCGGTTCAGTACATTCACATGCCGGTGCCAAAGAACTGCAATGACGACGCGTTCTTTGCGCCACTTGCCGGTCTCGCGCTGGGTGATACGCGTTTGTATCTCGGTCTGGTCCATGCCGGTGATGGTGATGGCAGTGCCGCGAAGCTGGCGACGGCGCGGAAATACGCCACGGTGTCGGGCGTTGCGACCGAATGCGGCATGGGGCGCGGTGATCCCGGAATCTTCGAACCTGCTCTCGATATTTCCCTGAATTTGGTCGAGTAGATGTGGCCGGTATGAAATTGCTGACGGTCAGCGTCGGAACCCCGAAAGAGGTTTCCTATGTGGATCGTAAAGGCCGTGAAAAGACGACGACTTAGCGGCATTTTTAAGACACCGGTCGATAGCCGGGTGATGTTGCGGCACAACCAATCTCGATGGCGATGGCCAGGCGGATCTCGACGCCCATGGCGGGCCCGATAAGGCGGTCTATGTCTACGCCAGAGAGAATTATGATTTCTGGGCAGCTGAGCTGGGGCGTGATGATTTTGCCGCAGCCGGTCAGTTTGGCGAGAACTTCACGGTTGAGGGTATGTCTGATGAGGATGTGTGCATCGGCGACCAGTTTCGGCATTGGCGGCGCCTTGGTCGAGGTCACCCAGCCGAGGGTGCCATGTTTCAAGCTCGGTATTCTGATGGGGATCGATAATTTTCAGAAACAGTTTGCCGAAAAATGCCGTACCGGGTTTTATCTCCGGGTTCTGGAGGAGGGTGAGGTCGGCGCGGGTGATGCCATCGAACGGGCCGGCCATGGGGCGGTTCGCATGTCAGTGCGTGACATGATGCATCTGCTGTATTTTGAGCCAGACAATATCGACGGCGCGCGAAAGGCACTGGAAGATCGAGGCGATGTCCCCGGGCTGGCGAGGGTCTTTCGAGGAGCGGGTGGCGAAGGGTTCTAGCTCGGTGAATGATCGCGTAAATGACCCTGTATCTACCCCAGAGACCTGCAGAAATAGTCCTTGGGATCTGGTTGCCAGGTTAGCGAGCGGAGCCAGCCTGATATTCACTGAAAACAGTACCATTGAGGAGCCGCAGTAGTACAGAATTTTGCAGGCATGAAACTCGCCAAAAAGTAGCGACATGCAATCGTTTGCATTTTTAATCAGTTGTTATATATTTTTCCCGTTAATTTTATAAGCGAATGATTAACTTCAGTAAGAATTTTATGGAAAAAAAACACTCGGTTTTCCAATGACAGGATCATGATCGGGGCTGCGGTTATTGTTTCCGTCATTGCCGTCATTTCTTGCTGGTTTGGTGTTCGAGCGATTGAAGACAGTGTGCTGCGCTCCGAAGCCGAGAAATCCGCGTATAGCGCCGCAACATTCCTACGCGAAACGATACCCCATTTACCGGATATACTCGCTGGCGCGTCGTTCAAGGCGGATGATCGACGTATTCTGGAATCGACGAGCAAATCCAGTAATATTTTTCGGTACAAGTTTTTTGACCGGCACGGCAAGATTGTGCATGCCTCGCGTCCTGCAGATATCGGCAAGACGAACATCAAATGGTACTTCCGTGATTTGGTCAAAAAGGGCCGGAGTTTTGAGAAGATTGAGCGGGATGAAGATTTTGGTGTTGCCCGAAAAGTTGTGAGTGAGGCCTACGCGCCAATAATGGCAAATGGCGTGTTTCAGGGCGCTATTGAGGTTTATGTCGATGTTACCGATCGTGCGGTAGCGCTCAGGCAAATTGGTAACAATGCGATTGGCGCCCTTTTCCTGTTGCTCCTATTCGTTGGGTCGATAATGGGCTTGGTGGTTGCGCGTAACATCAGGGGAAGAGAGCAAGCAATGATCCAGGCGGAGTCCGCGAGCCGGGTCAAATCTGATTTTCTGGCCACGATGAGCCATGAAATTCGGACACCTTTGCATGGTGTTCTCGGAACCAATAGCTTGTTATTGGGCACTGATTTGGATGACAAACAGCGGAAATACGCCGAGACGATCAAGAATTCCGGGGATACCCTTTTGGGCATCATCAATGATATCCTGGATCTTTCAAAAATTGAAAACGGAAAATTTGAGGTTGAGGAGGTTGATTTTCAGCTTCGGCAAGTGCTGGACAGCGTATCGGGTGGTATGGAGTCGCGCGCGGCGCAAAAGGGATGTGACTTTGATGTTGAGGTCGCTCCTGATATCCCGGATGTATTACGGGGCGATGCGGGTCGGATACGTCAGGTCCTGTTTAATCTGGTCGGTAACGCCATCAAGTTCACCGATTCCGGTGCGATCAAAGTTCGTGTCTTCCAGTCATCTAATGATGGTGATCAGCTGGGCATACAGTTCAATATTTCTGATACCGGCATCGGGCTGAGCCCTGAACAGCAAAAAACTATCTTTGGTCGGTTCTCCCAGGCGGATAGTTCAACAACGCGAAAGTTTGGTGGCACCGGCCTCGGTTTGGCAATCTGCAAGGATATAGTCGAATCTCTGGGTGGTTCCATTGGCGTGAATAGTAGCCCTGGTAAGGGGTCAACGTTCTGGTTCAATGTGCCCTGTAAAATAGGGGTCGCGGAAAATGTTGATGAACGCCTTCTGATTTCTGCTCCTGTGCGTCAAATTGCAAAGAAAGAGCCACAGGTGAATTTTCCGGTGGAAGCGCAAGCAAGTCTATCGGATGAGGGGCTCGACGATCCGATCAGCCTGCGCATTTTGCTCGCTGAGGACAACCCGGTTAACCAGCTTATCGCCGTCGATACGCTGGAAGCGGCAGGGTATCAGGTTGATGTTGCCTCGAATGGCCTTGAGGCAATCGAGGCGGTAACCGAACACCCCTATGATGTCATTCTAATGGATGTCTTTATGCCGGAGATGGATGGTATCGCAGCGACCAAGGCCATCCGCAAAATGACGGGTTCGGTCTCTGAAATTCCAATTATCGCCTTGACCGCCGATGCGATGGCAGGAGAACGCGAAAAATATATTGCAGCTGGTATGAATGATTATGTCTCGAAACCGTTCGACGATGCCCAGCTGTTTGGAACGATAAAACGGAGCGTGGCGTCTCAGGTTTCAACTGCAGAGCGTTAAGTACCAGGCTTCAGCTCTGCCCTATAGCGCGCGGCGCGGTTTACATAGCTTTGAATGTTATGCGCCATCATCGCGATGGCCTTGTCATCGACCTCGCGGATGACTTTTCCGGGGACCCCATGACGAGAGAGTTGTCGGGGATTTCCTTGCCTTCGGTGATCAGCGAGTTGGCGCCGATCAGACAGTTTTTACCAATCTTCGCACCGTTGAGCACGATGCTGCCGATACCGATCAGCGAGCCTTCACCAATCGTGCAGCCATGTAGCATACACATATGGCCGATGGAGACATTGGCGGCGATATCCATCGGAAAGCCGGGGTCGGTATGCAGCACGCTGCCATCCTGCACGTTGGTATTATCGCCAATGGTGATCGGTTCGTTATCGGCGCGGAGAACCGCGTTCCACCAGATACTGGATTTGGTGCCGAGATTGACCGCGCCAATCAAATCGGCGCTGGCGGCGACATAGTAGTCATCGCTCGCCGTGGTCAGCGTCATATCGCCAAGAGAATAGATCATCTACGTAACGGGATCGCCTTAAACCGGGATAACCAGCAGCGTATCAATACGCCGCGAGTCGAGGATCACCGTGCGTTCCTTGAACTTCAGCTCGCCGTCGACCTCGGTCACCGTGTCGAAGATCTTGCCGCACAGGAAGGTCATCATCCCGCCTTCGGACATCGTGCGGGTGA
Source organism: uncultured Alphaproteobacteria bacterium (assembly GCA_943787225.1). GTDB lineage: Bacteria > Pseudomonadota > Alphaproteobacteria > MPNO01 > UBA2964 > UBA2964. The sequence continues at coordinate 235,356 of CALSLP010000006.1, read as the reverse complement.
TGGTGAAGTTGGACTGGGTTTTAATCTCCGGTCCGCTGCTATCGAGAATTTTCAGCGCGCTGACCATATGGCAATAGACATGCGGCTCATAAATATTGGCGGTGCGCAGGGCCGAGATACGGTCTTCAAACATGCCGCGGCCATCGCAATAGATCAGCGCGACGGGCAGGCCGAGATCATAATTCTCGCGGGTGATGACCTTGTAGCGGCCATCGGCGGTGAAATAATCCGGCCATTCTTCGAGCCGGTCTTCATCGATGCAGTGAATGTAATCGGCGACCAGCGCATCAATGCGCAGCCGATGAATGAGGTCGCGGTCGAGATCGGTTGTTGTCGTCATGATATCGCGCTCACACTCCCATACATTCGCGCCAGCCCTTCCAGAAGCCGCGTACGGCGGATTCTGTCACGCGCGACCCAACGCTGGGCTCGATCTTGCGGCCGCCCATCGGCAGGATGGTTTGGGCATCGCCATTGGCTTTGGCGGCGGTCTGGATAAAGCCGCCAACGCAGCCATCTTCCATGGAGATAAAGCCAGCCGGCCCGACAAGGTTATTCACCTGCAGACGCAGCTCGTCCATATCGGCATCGTCATCTTCAAAACCGAGGATCGTCCAGATTAGTTCGCTCTCATGCACACCCTTGGGGATCAGCTGGCGCACGGCGATCGCGTTAAGGATCTGCTGCAGCACCATGGTCGGAAACACGGTCTGGATCGAGTTGGTGATCTGGTCACCCAGCTCCAGCACATGCTGCATCATCCTGGTGTCGGAGAGGGCGTAATCATCCTGCTTCGAGCGGAGTTTTTCCTTGGCGATATCTTCGTCGCCGATTTCTTCACGCTGGGTGTAGCTCAAATGATGCCAGCGGCTTTCGCTGAGCTTAATGCCGCCAGTCATCGTCGGGCGGACAACGCCAAACGTGTTGTGGAACACATGCAGCAGGCTCGCGTGATAGGACTGTCCTTGTTGTTCTCGACATAGAGCTTCCAGTTATTCGGGAAGATCTGGCTGTGATAGCCGAGGACTTTCAGCGGCTTGATAAACACCCGGTCGATATTGTCCATCAACTCCTGACCGATATATTCGGCAAAGGGCGGGGTCTCGTCGCTAAACGTGCCCATGATAAAGCCGCGCACATTCTCAATCCGAATGCGCTCCAGCCCGTGCTCGTCATGTTTGAACTCTTCGGTCAGTCCGCCCTGACCACGGACGCCTTTACCGAAAGCGACACCGGTGAGCTTGCCACGCAGATTGTAGGTCCAGTTATGGTAGATGCAGGCAAATTCTTTTACGTTGCCGCGCGGCTTGTAGCAGATCAGCGAGCCCTTATGGGCGCAGCGATTGACCATGGCGTTGATGTCGCCATTCTCGTCGCGGACGACAACAATCGGCGCATCGCCGATATAGGTCATCTTGTAATCACCGGGCTCGGGGATTTCGCAATCGATGCACAGGAAGTTCCAGGTCGGACCCTGAAACAGCATTTTCTGCTCACGGTCATAGAGATCCTGATCGGTATAAACCCGGAACGGAATCTGAGAGACATCCTCCGACGGCCAAACGAAATCTGTGCCGGGGTCGGTCTGTACGGTATCCATGGTGCTACTCCTTAATTCTGACGGGACAATACCGCATAGGGGGGGGCGGTGAAAAGGAGAAGGTGAGGGGGGCGGTAGAGAATGATCTACTGTAAACAAAACCCGTCATGCCGGACTTGATCCGACATCCATAGGTGCGGTGTTGGACATGGACCCCGGATCAGGTCCGGGGTGACGATGTTGTAAGTCAAAATAAAAAAACCGCCACGAGCTGGTTTTGCCCGTGACGGTAATTTTAAGTCGTTATGCTAACGGTGCCGCCAAAATCTCAGGAGATTGTCGCTCCTGTTGTCAGACGAATCCGTTCACAGAAAGATCAGCCCTTTTTCTTGGTCTTGTGGAAGATCTTTTTGACCTCCTTCAAGATTTCAGGTGTCGCTTTCGCGAAACCAGCTTTGATCTTTTTGCGAATGTCCGCTGCGGATACGGGCGAATATTCCAGACCTCTTTTGATGACCTGATCTTTGAATGTGGGATCGGCAAGCATTGCGGCAAAGGCGGTCCCCATTTCGTCGACAATTCTTTTCGGTGTGCCGGGGGCGACATAAAATGCCTGGCCGACTTCCAGATTGATGGCGATCACATCATATACCGCGCGTTCGGTTGTCCCCTCTTTCAAGAGGTCCATGATGTGCGGTACGCCTTTAAAGGCAGGATGCGGATCGCGTGGACCCATGACGAGAAACGCGTTGACCTTTTTCTCTGGCAGCCAGGTCGGACGGGCCGCAGAAAAGGCTGAATGGAAGGTCACACGACCCATCACTTCACCCTTTTCGATGGCAAGATTCATCAGTCCGCCGCCACGGTAACCATAGATGATGTTCAGCTTGGTCCCGAGATATTTGTTAACCAGACGCGGCAAAACCGAGGAGCTGGAGCCAAAGCCGGAGGTGGCAATCGGGATAACCCGTTTTTTAACATCGTCGAGCGACTTGACGCCGGCGGTGTGCCAAAACCACAGAGCGCTGGATCTGGCAGCCGGTGATCCCAGCCATTCGAATTTTGTCGCGTCAAATTTAACTTTTCTAACGAGCGGCGTGGTGATGTTGCCGGGCGCGATCATACCGATAACGGTGCCGTTCTTCGGGGCAACATTATACATATAGGATGCAGATTTTGCGCCGCCGCCACCGGGAAGATTTTGAATAACCGTATTTGGCTTGCCGGCGATGAACCTTGAAAGGTTTCTCTGAACCATCTGGCAATAGGCGTGGTAAGAACCACCAGAGCCTGACGGGACCTGTACCGTAATTGTTTTGCCAGCGAAATAATCGGCGGCTACAGCTGGCGTACCAACTGTCATGATAGCGCCGACGACCAGCGCCAGACTCCCTGTTGTCTTTCTGTTCATTAAAATCTCCCAGTTTACAGAATTATCGCAAATGAAATTTGAGGTATTGTAACAAGAACGTCATGAAACCAGCCAGTCGGATGATTAGCAACCGCTACAGTGATAATTTATTCGGTCTGAACGTCGGGCGGGCTTACTTCGCCGATTTGCCGCCATCGGCCATCAGGATAATGCCGGTGATAAAGGAGGCCTCGTCTGAGGCGAGCCACAGGATCGGGTAGGCAATCTCCTCAACCTCGGCCCAGCGCCGCATCAGCGTGGCGTCGGCCTGAATAGCGTCAATGTCGGCCTGGTCCATGCCATCTGCCGCGAAGCGCGTCTTGTGAAACGGCGTCAGTGTGCCGCCGGGACATACGCAATTGACCCGGACGCCATGCTCGGCTTCTTCATGGGCGAGGGTGCGGGTCATCGAGTTGATGGCGGCTTTGGTGGCGTCATACTGCCCCATATTCTTGCGCCCAATCACGCCATAGACCGATGAGACATTCACGATGGCACCGGTAGCCGACGCGCGAAGATAAGGCATGGCGGCTTTGGCACAATTGGCGGTGCCCAGCAGATTGACCGAGATAATGTCGTGCCAGGATTCCGGGGTGGCTTCGGTCAGGTGGGTGAATTTGCGGATGCCGGCATTATTGACCAGCACATCGATCCCGCCCATGCGCTCCGCTAAGGTTGTCAGCGCTCGGATGGCATCGTCTTCATCGGCGATGTTGGCGCTGATTGTAGAGATTTTGGCGTCGGGATTATTGGCCGCAATGTCACCAGCGGCGCGAGCGAGGGCGGCCTCATCCAGATCGAGTAAAACCACCTCGGCGCCTTCGGCACAAAACAGCTTGCCCGTGGCACCGCCAATGCCACCGCCGCCGCCGGTGATGACACATTTCTTGCCTGCTAGCCTGCCCGTCATGGTTCTGTCCCTGTTCAAATTATTCGTGCAGGCGCGATCTTATGGGGCAGCCATCGCGATGTCTAATGTGGGGTCGCGGATTGCTCGTTATCCCTGCATTGCCTCTTCCAGGACGAGTTTGCCGTCTTCAATGGCGAAGCATTTGCCGCTGGAGTCCATTGGCAGCTGAGCCGACAGGACAAAGCCATCACCGAGAACTTCCGGGCTTGGCATTCTGTCCTTGGCTTCCTGGGGGGCGGTTTCCGTGGCGATGGCAAAACGGGGTGAAAACGTCACAACGCATATATTGTCGTCTTTGACTTCCCCAGCGATATAGTGTGTGAACGTTCGGATGCCGTTCTTGGTCACCATATAGGCGAGCGCGCGGTTACCACCGCCGCCCCACAGGTTGATGACATGACCACCCTTGCGGTTCTTCATATGCGGGATCGCGTGTTTGGTGCAATTAAACGTGCCGTAGAGATTGGTTTGAATAACGCTATCCCAAAACGCGTGTGGCATATCGCTGATTGGTGGCCAGAGCGGCGACCCCCAGCGAAAATGCGGCACGATACCGGCATTATTAACCAGAATATCGATGCCGCCGAACTTGCCGGTCACAGTGTCGAAGGCCCGCTTCACCGCATCCTCATTGCGGACATCGAGCATCAGCGCCATCGTTTCCGAGAACGCGCCGAGCTCCGCAGCAGTCTGCTCAGCGGTTTCCTGGTTTATATCGGCGATGACGACTTTAACGCCGTTCTCAGCTGTCTAGCCCCCAAGTTCTGTGCCATTCCTGATTAGAGTTTCTGGTATTGGCGGTCGCATGTTCAGTGCCTGATGTGGACGGATGTGGTTGTACTGTCTGAGCCACTGGTTGATGACGATCTGAGCCTGCTTAGTCGTGGTGAACCACTCGGCATTGAGAACCTCGCGGCGCAGGGTTCCGTTGAAGCGTTCGTTGTATCCGTTCTCCCAGGGTGATCCGGGATAGATCCGGATGGGTTTGATGCCGACCCTTGCCAGCCAGTCCTGCATCGCCTGTGCGATGAACTCGGGACCATTGTCCGAGCGGATGTATTCCGGGGTGCCGTGGCGCAGCAGGAGTGGGTATAGCGCCTCAAGCACATCGTCAGCCCTCATCCGGGTGCGAACCGTCACAGCCAGCACCTGGCGGGTGTACTCGTCCAGGACAGTCAGCATCTTGTAGCTCCGACCGTTGTCGAGCTTGTCGTGCACGAAGTCGATGGCCCAGACGTGATTGGGATGGGTTGGCCGCAACCGAATGATCGAGCTGTCCTTGTGATAGAGCCGCCGGCGCTTCTTGTCTCGTTGCGGCAGCTGAAGTCCTTCTTCGCGCCAGATCCGCTCAACCTTCTTGTGGTTCACCTTCCACCCTTCGATACGCAGCAGGACGGCAATCTTGCGATAACCGTAGCGCCCATACTGCTTCGCCAGCCGGATCAGTGCCAACCGCAGAGCATTGTCATCTTTGGGATCTGGTCGATATTGCAGGGAACTGCGGGCCAGACCAATAACCCGGCAGGTCCGTCGCTCCGACGTAGCAAGCTTCTGGCGTGTATGGATAACGGCCTGACGAAGATGCTCGGTCGTCAGGCCCTGGGCTTTAGGTAGCTCAGGCTTTCCTTGAGGATCAGCTTGTCCAGTTCGAGCTCAGCCACAATCTTCTTCAACCGCGTATTCTCCTTCTCGAGAGAACGCATCTCCGACAACTGCGACCGACCCATCCCGCCAAACCGCTTGCGCCAGTTATAATACGTAGCGTCGCTGATACCCACGCCACGACACGCCGACGCTACGTCGCTGCCGTTCGACAACTTCACTTCAATCTCACGCAGCAGCTTCAGTATGTCCTCGTCCGAATGTCGTTTCCGAGCCATCACAAATCCCCTTTCCATGCCAAAATAATGGCCCAGTTTTAGGGGGGAAGGACAACGGGAGTTCCAATTAATGCAATTTTTTAAGTATATAGTCCGAACCTTTAAACATCCGACCGCCAGCAATGAATTTGCAGGTGCTCCGTTTTTCAGTCCCGTTCGAAAAGTAGATCACTAGATTGGTATCCACAATTTCCCATGCAACAGGTAGCCCGCCTTTCTTGTTCCCGAGATACTTAAACATATTTCGACTAAACTCATGAAATTCACAACTGTTCTCTGGGGCCTTGCATTCAATCTGGCCATCAGGCTGAAACGTCCAAATCTCCTTCTCTTTTTTATTTTCCCACGACCCGAGAATACGATCTGCACTACAAGCTAACGCCAGATTTGGGAAAGCAAAACCGAGCAGTAAGCAGACCGTAATCCATAATATTCGCATAAGAAGCTCCCCTAACCCTCGATCAATATAAAAGCTATATTCAATAGATTTAATAGGCTACGGCAATTTTCAATTGGTGTTTCCTGTTTAGCGTGGATTACTCACGTTTGAGCCGGTACGAATGTCCGCTTATGGCTATGTGGTCTTGCCCGGTTTCAGTGGACAGTTCAATCTGCGTGTTCCGCTATCTATTCCTCGTCGCTGAATTTAAATCGCCAGGTATCACCCGCCTCGATAATCCGCCCGGCACCCGGGTTCGGGAAATGGGCGGGCATGACGAGGGTCGGTGTTTCGGCGTGGGTTGCCAGGAAGTCGCGGCGGGTGGCGGCGGAGGCAGCGGGGTCGACACAGAAGCAGCTGCTCCAGTCGGGCTCAGCGCATTGCAACGGATGATGCATCAGGTCGCCGCTCATCACTGCGTGTGACGATCCGGAATCGATGTGAACGCAGACATGGCCGGGCGTGTGTCCCGGCGTCGGCGACAGGCGTACCCAGTCGTCGATGACGTGGTCGCCATCCACCATCACCGCCGAACCGGCCTCTATCACCGGCAGAATGCTGTCCTCGTAATAGGGATCGTCCGTATAGCGGTCGGTTTTATATTCCTCTTCCCAGAACGCCCATTCATCCCGGGCGAACAGGTATTTGGCATTGGGGAAGGTCGGCACCCAGCGGCCATCGACGAGCAGTGTGTTCCAACCAACATGGTCGACATGCAGATGGGTGCACAGCACGAAGTCGACTTCTTCTAGCTGAACGCCCGCGGCGGCGAGGTTTTCAAGATAGGGCCAGCTGTTCATATGATAGCGCGGCTTTTGCGGGCGCTGTTTGTCGTTGCCGCTGCACGTATCGACCAGGATGAGGTGGCGCGGTGTGCGGATCACGAAGGTATGAAACGCGAGGATCAGCAATCCCGTCTCCGGATCCTGCAGCCGCGGCTCCAGCCAGGATTTGTGCCGCGCAAGCGTTTCGGCGTCAGCATCCGGGTAAATCGCGAAGGGATCGAGCAGAGGTGCCTCAAACTCGACGACCCGCTGTATTTCCACGTCACCGATCTGCCAGTTATTCCCGTTCTGCATGTTTCTTCCTTTGCGTTGCAGGTGCAGGATAAAGCGAATTGGCGCGTGAAGGAATGGGGCGGGCATTGCATGCCGGGGGCTGTGATGGGTATGGTCTCGAAAATTGCGGATATGAGAGAAAACCGATGAATTTTGTGCGATGGATTCTGGGGCGTTTGGTGCTGGGATACGACCTGCTGACCCGACCACAGCCGGTAGAGCGCGAGGCGGTGGCCCAAAAGGCCCTTGACGAAAAGACGCAAAACCTTGCCCTGTACCAGTTCCACGCCTGTCCGTTTTGCGTGAAGGTTCGCCGTCAGATCCGGCGTCATGCGCTGAACATTGAGCTGCGCGATACGCGCAACGACGAGACCCATAAACAGGCCCTGATCGATGGGGGAGGGCGGCACAAGGTGCCGTGTCTCCGCATTCAGAACGCAGCCGGGGATGATACCTGGCTGTATGAATCTAACGACATCATTTCCTACCTCGACCGGGAACTGAAGCTCACCTGATCGTCAAATCCGGGCGTTTTCGCTCATTGATCGGCAGGGCGAGTTCAATCTTGTTTGTCGTCTGGCTCGAGCATCGCCACCATGCCGGCGTAGCGTCGCAGCATCAGCACAAAAATGATGCCGGTTACCGCCGCACCGCCATACATGGCGGCCTGCAACCCGACGAGCTCGGCGGCGAGGCCGATGAACACCGCGCCCAGGGCGGGTACGCCGCGATGCACCATGCCGTAGAGGCTCATGACCCGACCCCGGACCTCACCCTCGACTGAAAGCTGCATCAGGATCTGGGTTGCGGTGCCGGCCAGGGTTATGGCGGCGCCAACCAGGAAAGTGCCGAGCAGCCCGACCCAGATAATCTGGGTTGCACACACGATGACCATGCCGAGGATACCCAGCAGCATGGACCCGAACGCGATCCGCGTGGTGCCCCGGGAACTGCCGCGCAATGCCATCCACACCCCGGCCATAATGGCACCGGCGCCCGCCACGGCGGCAAAGGTCGCAAACCCTTCGACACCGGCGCGGAAGATTCCGTCGGCCAGACCGGGCAGGAGTTCGAGGAAGGGTTTGATGCCGATGGCGGCGCCGATTAGCAGGATCAGCGCTGGGCCGATGGCCGGGTGGCGCGCGGCATAGCGCATGCCCTCGGCGGTCTCGGTAAAAATTTTGCCGCGGCGGTGGCTGGATTCGGTCCGCAACAGATGGATGCGGAACATGCAGAACACGAACACCCCGTAGGTAAACCCGGTGAGCAGGAAGGTGGCGCCGATACCGAACAGGCTGATCATCGCGGCGGCGACGGCGGGCCCGATCACCCGCGCGATGTTGTAGATGGATGAATTTAGCCCGATCGCGGTTGGCACGTATTTTACGTCGATGAGATTAGGCACCATCGCCAGCCGCGCCGCCGTGGCGAAGGCCAGCACGACCCCGAGGACGAAGGTGAGGGCGAATAGCGACCAGATATTGATCAGATCGAAATAGATCAGCGCCGCCATGAGGAAGGCATGAAGCCCCGCCAGGGCCTGACACAGCCGCGCCATGTTCAGGCGGTTGACCCGGTCGGCGATGACGCCCGCGACCGGCGTGATTATGACAGTGGGGAATAAATCGGCGAAGGCGATGGCGCCGAGCCAGAAATTCGATTTGGTCAATTCCCAGGTCAGCCAGCCAATGGCGATTTTTTGCGCCCATATGCCGATCAGGGCCACGGTCTCGCCGCTCAGATACCAGGCAAAATTTGGTTGCCGGCACAGCTCGGAAACTTTGTCGAAAAAGCCAGGACCAGCCATCAATGAAAACCTTGGAAGTGAACCGGCGGTGCATCGGGCGCTGGCGATTACTTAGCCAGTGAGCGATGTCCATGCAGGGTCGGATGCTCATTATCCGCCATCGCCGCTATCCGTGTCGAGCGTAGTGTTTGCCAGGCGGTGGCGTGATGCTCGTTATTGGCTATAAAAGTGTCGAAACCCTTTACGATGAGATATGAGGGGTGTGTGAGGCAACTAAACGGAAAGTGATGATTATGGCAGACACCAACCAGGAGCTCGCCGAGAAGCTCAATAAGGCGTGGCGGTTTTTTTACAAGCGCGGCTATGTCGATGGGTTCGGCCATGTCAGCGCCAGGACCGAAGACCCCAATAAAATCCTGATGACGCCGCATGAGCTAAGTGTGGAGTCTCGCCCGGAAGATTTTGTCGAGATCGATCTCTATGCGGGGCCGGAAGGTTACGGCGTGAAACTGCCCAGCGAATTACCAATCCATCTTGAGGTTTATAAAGCCCGCCCCGATGTGAATTCCGTGGCCCATTTCCATTGCCATTCGGCGACCAGCTTTAGTATGTCGGAACATGATCTCAAGCCGACCTATTTTCTGGCATCAATCTTTCGCGACGGTATTCCCGTTCATCCGGATTCCAGGTTGATCCTGACGGAAGAGCGCGGCAAAGCCATGGCAAAAACGTTGGGGAACCACCGCGCCATGTTGTTGCGCGCGCATGGCATCGTGGTCACCGGTGGCAGTGTGGAGGAAATGACCGCTGGCGTCTTTATCATGGAGGATAATGCGCGCCGCACCGCTATTGCCGCGTCGATGGGCAATTTCGAAGTGCTCGGCGACGAAGAAATGGCGGAGATCGAAGTTGAGCTGCTCAAGGGCGGACCCTTCGGGCGTATCTGGTATCTGTGTGAGTCAGAGGCAGACGCCTGACTCATCCGCTTTGGCGCTAATTGCGGACGAAGTTTAGTTACTTCGGTCAGGGCTGCTTTTGACCTAGAGCGGACATGCGCAAAAGAAAACGGCGGCTCCGAAGAACCGCCGTTTCATTGAATTAACTGGTTTAGAGGTCAGGGGCAAAAGAAGCAGGCCTTTTTGAGCGTTTTCAGGACCTTTTTGCCTGTGTCCTTCCCCCCTAAAACTGGGCCATTATTTTGGCATGGAAAGGGGATTTGTGATGGCTCGGAAACGACATTCGGACGAGGACATACTGAAGCTGCTGCGTGAGATTGAAGTGAAGTTGTCGAACGGCAGCGACGTAGCGTCGGCGTGTCGTGGCGTGGGTATCAGCGACGCTACGTATTATAACTGGCGCAAGCGGTTTGGCGGGATGGGTCGGTCGCAGTTGTCGGAGATGCGTTCTCTCGAGAAGGAGAATACGCGGTTGAAGAAGATTGTGGCTGAGCTCGAACTGGACAAGCTGATCCTCAAGGAAAGCCTGAGCTACCTAAAGCCCAGGGCCTGACGACCGAGCATCTTCGTCAGGCCGTTATCCATACACGCCAGAAGCTTGCTACGTCGGAGCGACGGACCTGCCGGGTTATTGGTCTGGCCCGCAGTTCCCTGCAATATCGACCAGATCCCAAAGATGACAATGATCTGCGGTTGGCACTGATCCGGCTGGCGAAGCAGTATGGGCGCTACGGTTATCGCAAGATTGCCGTCCTGCTGCGTATCGAAGGGTGGAAGGTGAACCACAAGAAGGTTGAGCGGATCTGGCGCGAAGAAGGACTTCAGCTGCCGCAACGAGACAAGAAGCGCCGGCGGCTCTATCACAAGGACAGCTCGATCATTCGGTTGCGGCCAACCCATCCCAATCACGTCTGGGCCATCGACTTCGTGCACGACAAGCTCGACAACGGTCGGAGCTACAAGATGCTGACTGTCCTGGACGAGTACACCCGCCAGGTGCTGGCTGTGACGGTTCGCACCCGGATGAGGGCTGACGATGTGCTTGAGGCGCTATACCCACTCCTGCTGCGCCACGGCACCCCGGAATACATCCGCTCGGACAATGGTCCCGAGTTCATCGCACAGGCGATGCAGGACTGGCTGGCAAGGGTCGGCATCAAACCCATCCGGATCTATCCCGGATCACCCTGGGAGAACGGATACAACGAACGCTTCAACGGAACCCTGCGCCGCGAGGTTCTCAATGCCGAGTGGTTCACCACGACTAAGCAGGCTCAGATCGTCATCAACCAGTGGCTCAGACAGTACAACCACATCCGTCCACATCAGGCACTGAACATGCGACCGCCAATACCAGAAACTCTAATCAGGAATGGCACAGAACTTGGGGGCTAGACAGGTCTTGAGTCGATGACAGGGGCCGGTGATTTCGTCATGTTGCCTGATCCGTCAACGTTCAGGGTTTTGCCTTGGGTCGAAAAGACCGGTTGGCTGCTGTGCGATATATACTTCCCTGATGGCGAGACGGTGCCATTTTCAACACGGGCCCTGCTGCAGCGGACCGTGGATGACCTTGCCACTGAAGGGTATAGCGCCTCTGTTGGTCTGGAAGTTGAATTTCACCTGTTTCATTTGCGCGATGAAGCATTGCAGCCGGAAGATGCCGGGCAACCGGGCAAGCCACCCAGTGTCGATCTCCTGGCCAAGGGGTTTCAGTATCTGACAGAAATTCGCGCCGACCAGCACGAACCGATCATGCAGATACTGCGCCGCGATGTGTTGGCACTTGGACTTCCATTGCGCTCAACCGAAGTGGAATTCGGACCGAGCCAGGCGGAAGTCACGTTTCATCCCATGGCACCGGTTGAAGCCGCCGACACGATGGTTCAATTCCGCAATGCCGTGAAGCAAATTTGTCGCCGTCACGGTTATCACGCGACCTTTATGTGCAGGCCGCATTTGGAAAATATGTTTTCCAGTGGCTGGCATCTCCATCAATCTCTGAGCGACCTAAAAACTGGTGACAACGCCTTTATGCCGGAAGGTGAGGGGGCGATGTCAGAAATCGGTCTGAATTATATTGGTGGCATTCTTGAACATGCCCGCGCGGCCTCTGTTTTCACCACACCGACGCTGAACGGTTATAAGCGCTATAAGGCCTTTACGTTAGCGCCGGATCGTGTCGTTTGGTCGGTTGATAACCGGGGTGCCATGGTTCGCGCTATTGGGGGTGCAGGCGATACGTGGCACGCGGGTCGAAAATCGTATCGGCGAGCCCGCCGCCAACCCGTATCTCTATATCGCGTCGCAGATTGCCTCGGGGCTGGATGGCATCAGAAACAAGCGCGACCCCGGTGCGCCATCGGCGACCCCCTATGAAGAAGACAAACCGGCCTTGCCGGGAAGTCTGATGGAAGCGGTCACCGCGCTCCGCGACAGCACGTTGTTTCGCGAGAAGTTCGGCGACGAGTTTGTTGACTATATTATCGGCATCAAGGAAGCCGAGATCGGACGTTTCCTGTCAGAAACCAATGACTGGGAACATCGCGAATATTTCGATTTGTTTTAGTTCTATAACGCAGCTAGCCCGCTCCCCCTCCCGGCCACCCACAAAATACTGTCGCTGGGTGAGCGGGCTGGCGTTGCGTAGCTAAGTGTGTTTTTAACGCACAAACTCCAGTGCAAATCCGTCAAGCGGCACATTATCCCGCTGTTTCATCGCCTTGGATTTCTCCCAGGCTTCGGCAGGGGTGGTGGAGGCTTCAAGCTCCTTGAGCCGGGGGAAGACTTCCTCTGAATAGAGCTTCATCGAGCTCTCGGTTTCCTCATGGGTAACGAAGCCGGCTTGGCCCATCATCAGCATGTTGCCGAAGCCACCGGAATATTCCCAAAAACTCTTGATTTGCTCATAGACCTGATCGGGCGTTCCCGCGAACACATTGCCGCGGGCCATTTGATCATCAAGGCTTGCTGTTAATGGAATTCCCGCACCACCGCGTGCACCCTTCATGATCTGCGCGGAAATATGCGGTGGATGATAGCCGGGTGGGTTGGACCAATAGCCCGGCACTTTATTGGCGCTCATATACCAGAGCAGTTTCTCGGCACCTTCGCGGGCCTTCGCCTCATTCTCACCGACAAAGACCAGGCCGAGATAGGCGAGGCGGTCGAATGGTGCATGTTCGCCATGCATTTTGAGATAGTCTTCGCGATATCCATCGAAGATTTCACGGATACGCGGATAGCCGGCAAGGAAGACAGCGCCGACATGTTTGTGCTGCGCAACGGGGGTGGTGCTGGCACGGCCACCCATCGTGATCCAGACCGGCGGGGCTGGTTGCTGATAGGGACGTGGCCAAATGTTTATCTGACGGCCTTGGAACCAACGGCCTTCAAAGTTGAAGGGGCCGTCATGAGTGGTCCACGCCTTCATGATCATGTCATGCGCTTCCCACATACGTTGGCTACCACGGTGGGCGGTGCGATTTGCGGGTGCAGCTTCATAGGGTACGCCACGTACAAAGCCGCATTCCAGCCGACCTTTGGAAATAACGTCGATCATTGCCATTTCTTCGGCAACCCGGACAGGGTTGCGGCGGTTGGCGATAGGATTTCCGAGAAGGAGCAACCGTGCCTTGCTGGTTTCACGAGCGAGGATCGACATCATGAGCGGGGCGGCTGGCACCATGCATGTCGCCGTTTGGTGATGTTCGTTGTTCATGAGGTCGAGGCCATAGCTTTCGGCCATGCACCACATATCAAGATACCAGTTATAGAGCTCGTGTCCGCGCTCGGGATCAAAGTTGGAATTCGGTAAATTGACCCGGATGGATTCGTATTCATCCTGCGGCGGCAGGTTATGATAGGCATCCTCGGTAAACCAGTAAGTTCTCATGTTCGTATTCCGTTAGTCTGTAAAGGCGAACACTTCACTTACGAAGCGCTCTGTCTGTTCTGCGTAAGGCGAATGTCCAGCTTCTGGAATTGCCACAAATTTTGCACCGGGATCAGAGCGGCATAGGCCTTGCCGTAATCCGTGGTTACGAGCCCGTCGCTTTCGCCCCAGAGGAATAACGTTGGCGCGGTAACGCGATGCAGGCGCTGCGGCAGTTTGGGGTTATGCATGTAGGGCTCCCAGGTGTAGAGGCCCAGTGCAGTCCGGTTTCCGGCGACAGCAGCCAGCGCTTCATCCGACAACGTGCTCATATCTCGGGCATTGGCAGGGTCGTGATACATCAATTTGGCGGCTTCATCTGGTGGGATGCCGAACACATCGACAATATCGCGATCCGTTGGACCACCAATTTTTACACCGACCGCATCGACCAATATGACTTTTGAAAACCGGGCGCAGTTGATTGAGGCAAGCTCGGCAGCCAGCCACCCGCCCATCGAGATTCCCATCAACACCGCATTGTCGATTTTCAGCGCATCCAGCACATCGAGATAGAAATGCACGAGCTCTGGCATGCCATCGAAATGATCGGGAATCTTGGTCCCATTGAATCCGGGGTGCGAAGGCGCGATTACCTCGAATTTTTCCGCCAGCTTATCGACGACAGGATGGTCAGCGATTGAGCCGCCACCGCCATGCAGTAAGAGTAGCTGTGGTCCAGTCCCTTTGCGGCTGACGGTAATCTCGCCAACAGGGAGTTTTATTGTCTCGGTTGTTGCGCTCATTGCCCCTCATGCCTCTACGATCAATGTACTCCAGTATTTCCTATCACAATGACGGCGTGTGTTCTAATGCTCGCGGCCTTTTTTTTGTTGTAGGAAACTTGCGGTCGAATTAGACCCTGACCCTTAGGGTTGCTACAATTGCCTGCGATCCCCTAAATGTTTCATGTGTTCAATAGATTTGGAAATTTCGCGTTTAAAACATAAAGATCATGCTTACATCGATTCTTAATTTTCGTGAAATTTTGCAGACGCTGGGGCAGTCGATTACCCGACCGCTTCCCGACCCTATGGAATTCATCATTATGGATGCCTTTTTGGCCGTCCTGTTTCTTTATGGGTTCCTGATTATTCGGAAAATCGTCAAATTAATCATTAGGCTGGTCAAGCGCCCTGGTGCAGAAGAAGTCTTGGAGCCGCGTATTGTCAGCAAACGGGGAGCTGAGAGCGCACACTCAAAAGCAGAGGCGGCGAAGGCGCTTTTGGCGGCCAGTAAGAAATCCAAGAATCCCATAAAGCTCTTTGGTGGTTTGTTCGGCGGTATTTTTGTCAAACTGGTTGGGATGTTCAAATGGTTGTGGCCGCAAACTTTAAAACTCATTGGCGTTTTAGGGGGGCTTGTTCGGAGGCTAAAGAAAGACGCGCCTGTTGCAACACCCGAAGCTGCGCAACCAAATCAGCCTAGTCCCTGCACCGACATATGAACCAATTGCCGAGCCACCACCTGCAGGTGGTGTCGCGCCCGCAAGTATCGGTCCGGAATCTTCACCGCCAACTCAGGACATGCCGCCGGCCCCAACCCCAGAGCCTCTTATTCCGGTGGCTCCAATTCCAGTGGCTCCAATTCCAGCGGCTCCAATACCTGCGGCTCCTCTACCTCAAACGCCGGTCACGGAAATACCTTCGGTCGCTGAGCGGCAAATTTTTCCCGATCCACCGGTTGTACCATCAGCGCCGCCCGTTACACCTGCCGAGGCTCAATCGACTGTTGAGACACCTATTCGCGCTTCCGATCTGTTGCCCCAACCGATAGCGCCCGAGCCGCAATCAATGGTCGTATCAACGGCTGATGAAACGACATTGACGGCGGCGTTCGAGCAAGAGTTGCGGAATGCCCAACAGGCTGAGACACAGCTGCATGAATTAAAAGTCAAAGCCGCCGCAACGGCGTTGCAAAAAGGGTCACTCGCGGCAGCCCGGTCGGTGGAGGAAGCCTTGCCCTGGTATGAGAAGGCGGCCGAACTTGATCCCGCTTCGACGACAGCACAGCTGGGGTTGTCTCGGCTCTATAAACAATCTGGCAATTTACTGGGCGCCTTCGAGGCAGCGCAGAAAGCCTTCGCTGGTACGGATGACCAGCAAACACAGGCCCTTGCTCTTGAAGGGATGGATCAGGTTATCGTCGCAAAATCTGACGAACCGGTTGTTCCGGAAATCATCGCTCCCGAACCTGTCGCCCCTGAGCCTGCCCCGAGAACCTTTGAGGAGATTAGACGGTTGCTGGATGCTGATCCTGACAATCCTGATCTGCAAAGAGATCTTTCAATTGCCTATGATGAAATTGGTGATCAGCACGCTGAACAGGACAATCTGGTTGGGGCTCTAGAGTGTTTTGAGGCATCAATGATGGTCGTCGGGCGTCTGGCCAAAGCCAATCCCGACACTATTGCCTATCTCAGGGATTTCTCTGTTTGTAATGAGAAAATCGGTGAAGTTCAGAATGCGCTCGGCAATCGCGAAGCGGCAATTGCCGCTTACGAAGAAAGCCTTCCGATAGTGACGATGCTCGCAAACCGGTTTCCGGAGGAAGAGGAGTATCTTTTCGATCTCAAGATTACGAAAGACCGGCTTGCTGAATTAAAAACGTTAGCCTGACTCTATTGCTGGGCAGCCTGGACTGCTTTCCAGATGTTATGGGCCGAGGCTGGCATTTCGACGTCTTTTACACCCAAATCTTTGAGCGCATCGACCACGCCGTTGAGGATACAGCCTAGTGCCGGCGTCGTTCCAGCTTCCCCGGCAGATCGAATGCCCAATGGATTCATGGGTGTTAACACTTCATGGCATTCAGTAGTGAAGTTTGGCATATCCGCTGCCAATGGCAGGGCGTAATCCATAAGCGTTGCGGCAAGGGGTTGCCCGGTTTCCGAATCAAAAACGAAATCCTCGAACATGGCTTCACTAGCGCCTTGAACGATACCGCCCTGAATTTGCCCTTCGACGATAACCGGGTTGATCACCCGCCCGACATCATCGACTGCCGTGTATCGATCAAGCGTCATGGCACCGGTCTCGGGATCAACTTCGACCTCGCATATGTGACTGCCATAGGGAAAAGCAGGCGTTCGCATCGTGTTTTCAGCGTTTTCGGCAAGCCCATCAGCCAGGTCATCCGGTAGATCGGGCGTAACCTTTATCCGGTCAGCGAGCTCGAACCAATCAATCGATCTGTCGGTCCCTGAAATCGTAAAGGTGCCTTCGTTGAATTCTATGTCGCTATCGGCTGCTTCCATGACATGGGCGGCGAGCCTTTTGCCCTTTTCGATAAGCTTGTCAGCGGCCATCACAATAACGGTGCCTGCCATGCGCATGGAGCGTCCTGAATGCGAACCACCACCCACGGACACAAAGGCAGTGTCACCTTGAAGTAACTCGACTTTATCGAAGGGGACACAGAGCCATTCCGAGGCCACCTGGCAAAAGCTCGTTTCGTGCCCCTGGCCGCTATCCTGGGTGCCGATGACAACTTCGATACGGTTGTCGTCGTTGAAAGAAATTTCAGCGCGTTCCAAGGGCGCCCCAGAAGAGCTTTCGATGTATGAACAAATCCCCAGGCCGCGACGAAGGCCATGGGCTTCTGACTGCGCCCGGCGATCTTCAAAACCTGCGACGTCCGACAATATCTCCGCGCGTTCAAGACAGTGATGATATTCGCCGCTGTCATAGGTCATACCGAGCGGGTTGGCGAAGGGCATTTCTTCACTGGTGACCAGATTACGTCGGCGAATTTCGAACCGATCGATCCCCATCTCTGCGGCCGCCGTGTCGACAAGCCGTTCGAGAGCGTAGATCACTTCGGGCCGCCCGGCGCTGCGATATGGGTTCGTTGGTACGGAATGGCTGAAAACGCCCCGCGCATGAACCGTAGCGCAAGGAATAGAATAGCCGCCTGTGACAATCTCTGATCCCTTGGATAGCGGTGTGAAAGACAATGTATAGGCCCCAATATTGGAGAGGTTGTCGGCTTTCATGGCAAGAAATCTGCCGTCTTTGTTCATTGCCAGCTCAAGCGAGGTCACGAGGTCACGGCCCTGGAAATCGGTAAGGAAACATTCTGTGCGGCTGGTTGTGTTTTTAACTGGCCTGCCAAGACGTTTGGCGGCCCACATGACCAGTGGGTATTCCGGGAATAACCGATTGCGGGTCCCGAAATTGCCACCGACGTCTTTCGTCACCACACGAATCTGGTCAGGCTCGACGCCGAAAATTCTAATGAGTTCCTTTTTGTAGCGTACGGCGCCGCCACCGCCGGCATAAAGCGTGTATTCGCCTGTCGCAGGATCGAAAGCACCAAGACCGGCACGTGGCTCCATCGGAACACCGGTATTGCGGGTGATCCGGAATTTCATACGGGTAATGTGGTGGGCTGCGGCAAATGCCTTTTTAGTGGCCTCAACGTCGCCAAAGGTTGAGTCGAGGCAGACATTTCCCGGGATACCATCCCAGACACGAGGCGCACCATCTGCCGCCGCGGCTTCGGTCGCTGTCACTGATGGCAGCGGCTCGTAGTCAATTTTAACCAGCTCTGCGGCATCGGCAGCAATCTCGGCTGTTTCGGCAACCAGCATGGCGACGGCTTCGCCGGCAAAGCGTGGTTTCTCCGGTGCCAGAGGATAGTTGATGCCGAGATAGACCTGTGACCATTTCTCTTCATCCATGCCGAGGCCATCGCCCCCGGACGGAACCGGGCTATGGGGTATCGGGGCCAGATCGTCGTCAAGCCAATCCTGACCAGTCAACACAGTGAGCACGCCGTCGACGGCGAGCGCCGCTGAGGCATCAATCGACACTATTTTCGCGAACGCATGTGGGGACCGCAAGAAAACAGCATAGGCCTGATTTGGCAGGCTCGTATCGTCGCTATATTCACCATTGCCGGTTAATCGCCGGTGATCTTCATTGCGCAGCAGCGGTTTTCCGATTGCTTTTGTACTCATGACGTCAGTATCCCTTTAGCGGCCTGTTATTCGGCCTTGTTGTGTGTCGCTAAAGGCTACGCGCCTCAATCCAATCGATCAAGGTGAGGTCACTTCTGTATAAAGGGTGGGGGCGGGTCGAGCTTGGTTCGATCTTCATTGCCGGGTCGCAAGGTGATCTTCGGTACTTTGTTGTCACGCCGTATCATATTGTAGAGCTTGTCCCACAGCCGTTTGATGCCGCGGATAATCTTGGGCATCAACCAAATGGCCAGCGCGATAAAGATTGCAAGCAGTACCAGGAAGAGGGTGGGGTTAAGAGCGACAAGTGTTACGCCGCCAATCACCAGGCCATCCTCGACAACAGACGCCGTCCAGTTGGAAAAGGGTTCGGGCGAGGTGTTGATCAAAATTCGGGTACCCGCTTTGACGGCATGACTGCCAGCGGCGACACCGCCACCGAGAAGGAAGGCGGCGATCTGAATTGCAGGGTTAACGTCGCCGACGGCGCCGGCAGCAAGGGCCGCGCCAGCGGGTATACGAATAAAGGTATGGAGGGTGTCCCAGGTACTGTCGACGCCAGGAATCTTGTCAGCAACAAATTCAACGCAATACATAAAGCCAGCGGCGGCGATTACCACCGGGTGTTGAAGAAGCTGCAAATCCGGCGGCAGGTCCAAATTACCAGTGACGCCTAATATACCGAGCGTTGCGACAGCGGCATAAAGGTTAAGACCACTTGCCCATGCGACGCCAAGCGCCAACGTAATCGCTGCGGAAAGTTCCATTACTCACTCTACTCCAAGTCTTACCGTAAAGGTTGGTGCCCTATCTCCTGAATGCAAGTCTACAGAGCAACTTGTCATCGGAGGCAGTGAGGGCGTAGCCTTATTCCCATATTATAAGGCAAATTCAGGGATTGGGGCTATGGCAGACGGGAATAACGGAATGAAAATACGACATACGATGATCCGCGTGGCGGATTTGCAACGTTCTGTGGCTTTTTACACGCAGCATTTGGGGATGGATTTGATGCGTGAACGCACCAGCGAGGAGCGTGGAGAGCGTGTTGCTTATGTTGGTTATGGTGATGAAGACAGCAATCATGCCCTGGAAATCGTCGAGATGATCGAGCCTCCAGCAGAGTATGTTCATGGCAACACCTATGGCCATGTCGCGCTTTTGGTGGCGAATGTGCAGGAGATGAGTGACCATTTAAAGAGCGCTGGCGTGGAATTTGCGCACGAACCACATTATGTCCGGGCCGGTAATCCAAACATGATCGCCTTTATCAAGGACCCTGATGGCTACGAAATAGAGCTAACGGAGCGGCGCTAGCAGGCTCAGCTGGTCCACTCGCTGAGTTTGCCGTCACTAAAAATGGCCCGCGAATTGAATATTTCATCAAGGAGCGGAAAATTGGTGTCCTCGTCCGGCGTCTCGCAACTATGTGGCCAACCGCAGCCAAAGAACCACTGTTCTGTCCGTGCGCTATAGCGCTGTATATAGGCGGGTTTCCCCCATGCCGCGATGATGTGATCTTTGGTCATGCCCTTGTGCAACTCCATGCGCCCAATGGCGCGCGCAATCGCGGGGTCAAGGGACGGGTTTGCTGCCAAATAGGACTGTACGCGTTCCTGAGCGAGCGTGTGGTCAGTTTTAAGGCTTCCACCGGAACAGCCAGCGATAAGAATACTGGCAATGCCCACGATACAAATGTTTCGAGAGAATACAGCCATTTCATCACTCCTTATTCTGGACGATCAATTATACACTTAGATATGGGCTGAGGGGCGCAGAATTATAGGCCAAGCACGAAAAATTGAGGGCTCGGCTGTTTAGGCGACCGGGTTTTCATCGAGGATTGTCATTCGTCGAAGCAATCGCCTTTTTTCAGGGTCATAATGCTGGCGCGCATGGGCTGTGCAACGGTTATCCCACAAGACTAGGTCGTTTACCTGCCAGACATGCTCATAGACGTTGTGCGGGCTTTCGATGAGATTGAATAAATAGTCGAGAATTTCGTCGCTCTCTTCTTTTTCCACCTCGTTAATCCGGATCGTCATGAGGCGGTTTACATAGATCGACTTGCGCCCTGTTTCGGGGTGAGTGCGGATCACCGGATGTGAATGTTGCGGGGCGTCGGGGTCAATTTCGTCCGGTCGCATGCTGGGATTGGTCGCGTAGTTGAAATAGTTGAGCGCCGTTTTGCCGTCGAGACGCTGTTTCCATTCATCGCTCAACTGATCATAGGCAGCACAACAATTCGCGAAACTTGTATTGCCGCCGATATCGGGTATTTCGATTGAATATAAAGTGGACGCTTTGCAGGGATGTTCGGCATAGGCCTGGTCGCAGTGAAACATCATCTCGCCAAGTTGTACGGCGGTTGCGAGCTTGGGGTCGTCCTTGTTGGTAACGAATAGGAATTTGGAATCTGAATTTCTTGATCTAAGCCCGGCGATCTCACCAAAGGTTTTGCAAAACCGTTCTTGTTCTTCTTCGGTAAGCTCCTGGCCACGCAGCACGAGAACCATGTGTTCTTGCCAGGCCTGTTTAAGGGAGTGGGTATCGTCTGATGAAAGAGACTGCGTTAAATCGAGGCCGGAAACGATTGCGCCTGCCGCGTGGGATAGTTTTTCGACGTTTATTGCCATGGTGCCTGTTGCCCTGTTGGGTTTATCATTTGAATTGAACATTTTATGGGGCCTGCCTCGTGAACAAACAAGGAGAGCCAGTTGGCTATTATAATTAGTGATGACGATGTGCGGAAGCACTTAACAATGGCCGAATGTATCGAGGCGATGGATGTTTGCTTTGGTGATTTTGCTCAGGGAAAAGCAAAGAACCTGCCGCGGGTACGGTATCGCGTTGAATCGCCGGCAGACCCGACGCGCGAATATTTCAGCAATGTTCATGTCGGGGCCGTTCCAAGTTATGGCATGGCCTGCGTCCGCGCAGGGTCAAATATGCTGGTAAAGGGAGGCGCACCGGGCCGTAAAACACAGGGTAGTTTAGATGCTACAAACTGGACGGTAATTATTCTGTATGATTTGAACACTGCAGAACCTGTCGCCTTTATGCATGAATCCTATATGAGCGGCGTACGAGTCGGCGCTACCACTGGCGTTGCTGTTGATAAAATTGCCCGCGACGATGTGGCGGAGCTGGGTCTTCTGGGAACCGGGCGGCAGGCGCAGGCCAATTGCGAAGCCATTTGTACGGCACGGCCGTCGATTAAGAAGGTGAAAGTATACAGCCCGACGAAGGAGAACCGGGAAGCTTTCCCCGGCCTGGTTCAATTAGAGGGCGTTGAGATTGTCCCCGTTGATAACCCGGACGAGGTTGTTGTTGGCGCCGATATCGTCTGCTCTATGACCAATTCAACGACGCCGACATTTGATGGAAACCTTCTGGTGCCTGGTCAGATGGTCATCTCCGTGGCGAATTCGGATGTGACACTTAAACGGCATGAGGTGGATGAAACCACGTTCGCTCGGGCGTCTGATATCGTTATCAATGATTGGGAAAGTGTCGTGTCGAACCGGCAGACCGAGCTCCTTGATCTGATCGAGAATGGATCTGTTAACCAGGATTGCATCGTCGAACTTGGAATGCTCTGCACGGGAGAGGCGACGGTCAAACAAACCAACGAGAATATCGTTTACTACAAGAACAATACCGGTCTCGGGATGCAATTCGCTGCGGCAGGCGCCGTAGTTTACAACAAGATGAAAGACGATGACACCAATCGCGTTGTTCCGCGCGAGTGGTTGGCTGCTGAGGAATATGCCTGACGCGAGGAGATAGGCTATGCAGTATCGCGAATTTGGTCATTCAGGTATCAAGCTGTCCCGCATCGGGCTTGGCTGTTTCAGCATGTCGGGCGCATACGGGGCCGCCAATGACGCTGAATCGATCGCGACGATCCATCAGGCGATGGAACGTGGTGTGAACCTGTTCGATACCTCCGCCCGTTATGGCGGTGGGCATAATCATCGGCTGCTTGGTAAAGCGATAAAGGGACGTCGGGATAAGGTCTTTATCCATTCCAAGACCGGGACGATTCGCGATGAAAATGACCGCAGTGTTGCCGCGGGCAGCGGCACACCGGATCGGTTGCGGGAAATTTGCGACCTAAGTCTCAAAAATCTCGGTGTCGATTATCTCGACGCAATGTGTCAGTCGCGGGTCGATCCAACAATTCCGATCGAAGAATCTGTCGGGGCGGTTGCCCGGCTGGTTGAGGACGGCAAAATCCGTTTTATTGGCCTGTCAGAAGCCGCTCCGGAGACAGTGCGCCGGGCCCACAAAACTCACCCGATTGTTTCGCTACAATTTGAATATTCCCTGTGGACCCGCGATGTTGAGGATGGTCACCGTGATGTGTGTGATGACCTTGGTATGGCGCTGATGGGGTATGCGCCGCTGGGCTATGGTTTTCTGACGGGCGTGGTCGACAAAGCTGGGTCGCAATCGGAAGACGACATACGCGGCAAGTTCCCGCGATTCTTCGAAGAAAATTTCGAGGCCAATCGCGAGCGGGTTAAGCAGCTCGAAGCGCTCGCGGCAGATAAAGGCGTAACGGCGGCGCAAATCGCTCTCGCCTGGCTCCTCGCCCAAAATGATAATGTGTTTCCGATCCCGGGCTGCAAAAGCAGGAATCATCTCGATGAAAATCTCGGGGCTGTCGATATTGTGTTAACGCCGGATGATCTTGCAAAGCTGGATGGAATTTTCCCAAAAGACGCCGCCGCTGGTACGCGCTATCCACCAAGTGGCATGCAGCGGGTAAATTTGTAAGTTGCGGCGTGATGGCTTCGCGATAAATTTGGTAATCTAAAGTGAGGTCCCTTATGGATGGCGGACAAATACACGGCCATCGGGCGCGCATTGGCTATACGGTGGCAGCCGTCACGACTGAGGTTTATCCAATAGATTGGTATCGCGTTGTCCCGGAGGGGGTGTCGCTGATGATGATCACCTTGCCGCTTGGCGAACGATCTCCGGAAGATGTTGAGAAATGCTACCAGATCTCGATTGAGTCAGCGCATACCATGGCGCGGGCTGGTGCAGATTTAGTGTTGTTGGGAGGCTTGCCGATCAACATCTCCAGGGGTGATGACACCGTTGATGCGCTCATGCAAAAGCTGGAGAATGACATCGGGGTGAAGATGTCATGCTCTGCTCTGGCGCAGGTTAACGCCTTTGCCGCGCTAGGGTCGCAGAAGGTTTGTATCGTTCATCCGTTTTTAGAGGACCAGAGCCCACGTCACGCTAAACATATGAGTGGATTTTTTGGGTTGGAGCCAACGGGTGTCTGTGCCGGTGGTTCAAGTCTTGTCGCCCTTGGAACGTTGCCACCGGACCGCGCGCTGGAATGGGGTCGGGCGGCAATGGCAGCCAACCCCGAGGCTGACACGTTATATTTTGGCTGCCCGCACTGGACGGTGATTGATGCCATTCAGCCATTGGAAGATGAGTTCGGCATCAGCGTGATGACGTCACTTCAGGCAATCGCTTGGGAATCTATGCGAAAGACCGGCATCGATGACCGTATTATTGGTTTTGGACGATTGCTCAGCGAGTTTTAAACTTCATATGATAGAGGGCTATGGAATCGCCGACTAAAATCACCGAGAAATGCACATGGCAGACGTAATCTCACCCAGTATTTCGGTTACGCCACTCGAAGGCGGGATTGGAGCCGAGGTCTCGGGTGTTGATTTGTCTCAGCCAATGGACGGCGAAGCCTTTGAGGCTATTAACAAGGGCTTTGCGCAATATCGCCTTCTGGTATTCCTCGGTCAGGATCTGTCGGTCAAACAGCAGATCGCGTTCAGCGAGCGGTTTGGAAAGCTCGAAAAATTCCCCGACCCTAAAGATCAGGCGGAGGGTTACGAGACGGTCCTTCGGGTCACCAACATTGAACGCGCGACCGGTAACATCAAACCGGTCGATGACCCGGGGCATAAATCGTTCACGCTCGGGACGTCGTCCTGGCATATCGACAGCTCGTTCAGAACACTGCCGTCGCGGGCTTCTATGTTGTACGGCAAGGAGATTCCGGCGGAAGGCGGCGATACGATGTTTGCCGATACGACACGCGCCTATGATGCGTTGCCGGAAAATCGGCGCGTCGAGCTCCATGGTATGACTGTCGTCCATGATTTTGAGGAAACCCGTCGCCGCCATAATCTGCCGCCGCGACCACCTGAGGTGCAGGCGGCGACTCCGCCGGCCCGGCATCCACTCGTCACCGAACGCGAGAACGGACGGCGGGCGCTGTTTATCGGTTCACATGCGGCGGGCATTGACGGGTTGTCTTATGAGGATGCCCGCGCGCTTATTGATGAGCTGGAGGCGCTGGCCAACGCGCCTGATTGCACTTATCGCCACAAATGGCATAGCGGTGATTTGGTGATGTTCGATAATATCTGCGTGATGCACCAGGCGATGCCCTACGACCTCGTCAATACGCGTCGTCTTCTGCATCGGACGACAGTCGCCGGTGACAAGCCGCTAAGAAGTGTGACGATGGTCTAACGTATGATTTGGGAGAAACTGGTCGGAGTGAGAGGATTTGAACCTCCGGCCCCCGCCTCCCGAAGACGGTGCTCTACCAGGCTGAGCTACACTCCGACCGCGGCGGAATTTATAGCCTCGCAAGCAGGGAACCGCAAGCGCAGACACCGCCTGCGCGCATTTATCCTTTTCGGATTATCTTAGGCTTAGTAAGAGCGCTCGACTGAGAATTTGGCGGCTTCGGCCAGAGCGGCTTTGTGTTCACTGTCAGGGAAGATCGACAGTGCGTCCAAGGCCTTGCGGCTGTATTCGCGGGCGCGTTCGACGGTCGCGAGTAAAGCGCCTGATTTCTCGAGATATTGAACGGCGCGTTTGAAGTCGCCCTTTTTCTGCTCGAGGTCTTCGAGTGTACGACGCCAGAATGCACGCTCTTCCTCATCACCTGCCCGGAAGGAGAGGACAATTGGCAGGGTAATCTTGCCGTCGCGGAAATCATCACCGACGGCCTTGCCCAATGTCGTCTGTTGCGCCGAATAATCGAGCACATCGTCGATTAACTGGAACGCCATGCCGATATGATCGCCATAGGTTTCGAGAGCTGTTTGCTCTTCTGCCGGGCGGTCAGAGACGACGGCGCCGATTTCGGCGGCAGCGGCAAATAGTTTTGCCGTCTTGGCCTGAATGACTTCGAGATAGTCCTGCTCTGTCGTGTCTGTGTCATTGGCGGTGACCAGCTGGTGTACCTCACCTTCAGCAATAACCGTTGAGGCGCGTGACAGGATTTTGAGAACTTCCAGCGAACCGTCCGCCACCATCAATTCGAAGGCGCGAGAAAACAGGAAGTCGCCAACCAGGACAGAGGCTTTATTGCCCCA
Source organism: uncultured Alphaproteobacteria bacterium (assembly GCA_943787225.1). Classification (GTDB taxonomy): domain Bacteria; phylum Pseudomonadota; class Alphaproteobacteria; order MPNO01; family UBA2964; genus UBA2964. The sequence goes on along the minus strand of CALSLP010000006.1, from coordinate 209,142 downwards.
GACCGCATTTGCAGTTGCGGCACCGCGCCGTAGGTCGCTTTCATCAACGACATCGTCATGCAGCAATGTTGCCGTGTGAATGAACTCGACGCAGGCGGCCAGACCAATATGGCGAGATTCTGTATAGCCGCAAAGCCGGGCCGAACTAAGGGTTAGCATGGGACGCAGGCGTTTTCCGCCCGCTGCGATGATGTGGCCTGCGAGCTGCGGTATGAGCAGGACAGGGCTTTGCATTTGTTCGAGGATAACCTCGTTGACACCTTTTAGGTCGTCGGCGGTTAATGCAATTATCCGGTCAAGCGTCGGCGGCTTTCGCGCGTCCCGCTTGTCATTCAGATCGACGACAACTGTCACGTTTTTCTCTTCAAACCTTGATCCTGGGGGCCTTAAAGGCGAGCATAGAACAACCGGGTATAGCGTCAAGCGACCTGATAGGTTGAAGTCAAATAGTCGCACCTGAAATGTGGCCAGAAATTTCATCTGATTTGGATTAAAAAATGAAGGAACTTGTTCGCTCTAACGACCCGGTGCTCCTCGACTGGTTGCAAGTCTTGCTGCGCGATTCCGGTATCGAAACCGTCGTTTTTGACGCCCATATGAGTATTCTGGAAGGTAGCGCTGGCGCTATTCAGCGGCGTCTTATGGTCTTGGACGAAGATTTTGAGTCGGCGCGCGCGCGGGTTACAGATGCAGGAGAGGGGCACCAGCTTGCCTGATCAGGTGGACGCCATGTTGACAGAAGACGCGTTGCTCGGTGGTCAAGTCCGCCTGCAACAGCCAAAAGACGGCTTCCGGGCGGCAATCGATACGGTTTTTCTGGCCGCGGCTGTTCCCGCCAAGGCCGGTCAGCGCGTTCTGGAAGTTGGCACAGGGTCGGGTGCTGCCGCGTTATGTCTGGCAAGCCGTGTCGAGGGTGTAACAATCACCGGCATCGATGTTAACTCCAAGATGATTTCGCTGGCGGATACCAATATCCAACTCAATCAGATGGTGGAGAGAATTAACGTCTTTGTTGGTGACGTCGCGGATCGATTGCCTGATGGCTTCGATGCCTCCTTCGATCATGTCATGATGAACCCGCCTTATCTTCCCGATACATCAACGCACGTATCCCCGAATCCTGATAAGGCTCTCGCAACGATGGAGGCGGGGGCTGATCTAAAGCGTTGGCTGAAATATGGCCATGATGCTCTCCGAAATAAGGGGTATCTATCGGTGATCCACCGGGCTGACCGGGTTGATGAGGTGATAAAGTCGCTATCGCCAAATATGGGCGGCGTTGCGGTACTTCCCTTGTGGCCGCGGGCAGGGGAAGAGGCGAAACGGGTTATTGTTCAGACTCGCAAAGGGGTTCGCAGCCCTGCTCGAATTTTACCGGGATTGGTCATTCATGAAGCCGATGGGCGTTATACAAAGGCGAGCGCTGCTGTGCTCAAAGGTATGAACTTACCTCTTTGAGACGCTTGGCAGCGCGTGACCGGATGCTTATGTTCTGTCCATGGAAATAAGTAAAATCAAAGAGTTCATCACAAGTTGGGTGGCGCGAATCCCCCTTAGCTATTTCAACGACCCTGATCCAGTTGTGTCTGTTTTACGGCTTTCTGGCGTCATTGGGCTAGTCGGTCCAGGGCGGTCCGGGTTAACCCTCGATGGTCTTGAAAAATCGATAGAACGGGCGTTTTCTGGTAAGCGGGTTAAGGCAGTGGCGCTTGTCATCAACTCGCCCGGTGGATCGCCAGTTCAGTCGGCCCAGATCGCGCGCCGTATTCGGGAACTCGCCGTTGAAAAAGAGATCCCGGTTGTCGCTTTTACCGAAGATGTTGCCGCTTCCGGCGGTTACTGGCTGGCCTGTGCCGCAGATCAAATATTTGCCGATGAGAACTCAATCATCGGGTCAATCGGCGTGGTATCGGCTGGGTTTGGCTTTACTAAAGCTATCGAACGCCTCGGTGTCGAGCGACGGGTTCATACCATGGGCAAACGTAAAGGCATGCTTGATCCCTTCATGCCCGAAGTACCAGAAGATATCGCGCGTCTGAAAGCTATTCAGATGGATATTCATGACAGCTTTAAGCAGATGGTTCTGGATCGGCGCGGCGACAAGCTAACGTCCCCCGATACTGATGAGCTGTTCGAAGGCGATATCTGGACGGGTCGTCAGGCACTGTCCTTGGGGCTCGTCGACGGGCTTGGTGATTTGCGACCAACGATGCGGAAAGAGCATGGCGAGAAGGTGAAATTTCGGACCGTTTCTGCAAAGAGTAATCCGATTAAACGGTTGTTGGGCAGTAGCGAAGAGAGAGCGCGGCAACAGGTGGTTTCGGCGATGAGTGCGGTTGAGGAATGGGCAACTTGGAACCGGTTCGGAATATGAGGGGACAAAATGCTGGGGTTTAGCTTGGGGAAATTAATCGTTCTGGGGCTGATTATTGCCGCGGTCTGGTACGGTTTCAAGGTTGTCGGGCGGCGTAATCAGGGTGTTGGCAGGAAATCAGCCGACCCGAAGGTTGATGCCGCCGTGTCTGACGCTCAGAACATGGAAAAATGCGATCAATGCGCAACATTTGTACCAGCGTCAGGGGCACAAAATTGCGGCCGTGAGGGATGTCCGTATCCGGCGACCGGTGCGGAGTGAAGGGTCAGGTTTTTTGTCTCGCAAAGCGCGAGGATTTCTTGACCCATTTGCCGTTGCGCGCGTATGTTGCCCCACCTTTTAAATCGAGATTGAGTGCTTAGATGGAACAGTCCGGCAATCCGGAAACCGCGTTCCAAAACCTTATCCTGCGGCTCCATGATTTTTGGAGCAAGCAGGGCTGCGTCATTTTGCAGCCATATGATATGGAGGTTGGAGCGGGAACATTTCATCCGGCGACAACGCTGCGTGCGTTGGGGCCGGAACCGTGGCGAGCAGCCTATGTGCAGCCGTCACGCAGGCCGGCGGATGGTCGCTATGGCGATAATCCAAATCGGTTGCAGCACTATTATCAATATCAGGTAATCCTGAAGCCTTCTCCGGCTAATAGTCAGGAGCTCTATCTTGAAAGTCTGAAAACTCTTGGCATTGATCCAATGACCCACGACATCAGATTTGTTGAGGACGACTGGGAAAGTCCAACATTGGGCGCCGCCGGGTTGGGGTGGGAAGTCTGGTGTGATGGCATGGAAGTTACCCAGTTCACCTATTTTCAGCAGGTTGGTGGTATTGAATGCAATCCGGTTGCGGTTGAGCTGACATACGGTCTCGAACGGTTGGCGATGTATATCCAGGGCGTCGAGAACGTCTATGACCTGGATTTCAACGGCCATGGCGTGAGCTATCGCGAGGTTTTCCATCAGGCAGAACGTGAATTCTCGGCCTATAATTTTGAACATGCCTCGACGGACATCTTACGGACGCAGTTTGAGTTTGCTGAGCGGGAATGCGCTAATCTTCTAGAGCAGAAACTGGCACTGCCAGCTTATGATCACTGCATCAAATCAAGCCATCTCTTTAATCTGCTCGATGCCCGGGGCGCAGTAAGTGTTACTGACCGGGCAAGCTATATCGCCCGGGTGCGGGCTCTGGCGAAAGGCTGTTGTGAAGCCTGGATTGCGAGCCGGTCTTCGGCAACCGGGGAGGGTGCGTAATCATGCAATTGCTCCTCGAATTATTTTGTGAAGAAATTCCCGCGCGTATGCAAAAGCGTGCGGTGGATGACTTAAAAGCGCTTATCACCGATGGTCTCAAAGGGGCTAGCCTGTCCTTTGAAGAGGCGCATGGCTATGTCACGCCCCGGCGTCTGGCGATTGTTGTAGACGGCATTCCGGAAGCGCAGCCTGACGTCAGTGAAGAACGGCGCGGCCCTCGCGTCGATGCACCCGAAAAAGCCATTGCGGGTTTTCTCAAGGGTAACGGCGTAACGCTCGATCAGTGTGAAAAGCGTGATACGGGCAAGGGCGAATTTTGGTTTGCGGTGATTGATCGCAAGGGACGGCCAACGGCAGATGTTCTCAAAACTTTGTTGCCTGAGAGCATTCATAAACTGTCCTGGCAAAAATCAATGCGGTGGGGTGAGGGCAGTTTTCGTTGGGTACGACCCTTACAGCGTGTGATGTGTGTGCTTGATGGTGAATTGCTCGCCCTAGAGATTGCACCAGGCATTCCGTGTGGCAATGAGACGTCAGGTCATCGCTTCATGGGACCAGAGATATTTGAAGTGGGTTTTTTCGACGATTACGAAAAAATGCTGCAACATAAGAAAGTCATCCTAAAGGTTGCCACCCGACGGGATCTCATTGAAGAAAAGGCGACGGCGCTTGCTGAAGCCGATGGGTTTACTCTCAAACGTGATCCAGCTTTGCTCGCCGAGGTGAGCGGGCTTGTCGAATGGCCGGTCCCGTTATTGGGGTCGATTGATGCAGAATTCATGGCGTTACCGGATGAAGTGTTGACGACATCGATGCGGAGTCATCAGAAATACTTCTCGGTCGTCGCTGCGGATGGCAAATTGGCGCCGCGCTTCGTCGTTGTTTCCAACATGGAAGCGGAAGATGGCGGCGCGGCTATTGTTGCGGGCAATGAACGCGTTTTAAGGGCGCGGTTGGCTGATGCCAAATTCTTTTGGGACCAGGACCGTAAAGAAAAACTCGAGTCCCGTTTGCCTGCTCTGACGCAGATGATGTTCCACGAAAAACTTGGCACTTTGGAAGAAAAAGTCGCTCGAATTGAAGCTTTGGCCCTCGTTCTCGCGCCAGTTGTTGGTGCTGATCCGGAGCAGGCCAAACGGGCTGCCCATCTTTGCAAAGCTGATTTAATGACTGGCATGGTTGGTGAGTTTGCCAGCTTGCAGGGTGTTATGGGGCGCTACTATGCGCTTGCAGAAGGCGAGCCTTCGGAGGTTGCCCAGGCAATTGCTGAGCATTACGCGCCTGCAGGACCTGACGATATGTGTCCGAGTGCGGCTGTCAGTGTTGCTGTATCTCTCGCCGATAAGATCGATACATTAGTTGGTTTCTTTGGAATAGACGAGAAGCCGACCGGGTCGCGGGATCCTTATGGGCTGCGTCGTGCCGCTCTCGGCATTATTCGGATGATCCTGGAAAACGGCATTCGTTTGCCATTGCTGACTGCTTTCACCAAAGCTGCTGAACTATATGGTGCGACGTTACCGACTGCCTCTGATGCCATTTCGGAATCGCTGATTGAGTTCTTTGCGGACCGCCTGAAAGTGCATTTAAAAAGCAGCGGCGTTCGGCATGATCTGATAGCGGCGGTTTTTGCGCTTGGCGACGAAGATGATTTAGTGCGGTTGGTGTCCCGAGTTGAAGCGCTGACACAGTTTCTGGAATCGGATGATGGCGCTAATCTTCTTGCGGCTCACAAGCGCGCGAGCAATATCGTTGCCATCGAGGAGAAAAAAGACAGTGTTCGTTTTGATGGCGCTGTTGATCCTGCGCTCCTGACCGATGCCAACGAATCCGCCTTGTTTGAAAGTTTGACGACGGTGATTGCAAAGATTCAACCGTTACTGGCTGAAGAGCAGTATGATGACGCCATGAAGGTATTGGCCGGGCTGCGTAACCCAGTTGATAAATTCTTTGGTGACGTGACGGTCAATGCCGATGATCCCGCGACCCGCCAAAATCGATTGCAGCTGCTTTCGCAAATTGGCGTGGCGATGGGTGGAATTGCAGAGTTCAATCAAATAGAGGGCTAGCATGGCCATCGACGCCTCCAAGTGGGTTTATAACTTTGGTGATGGTTCCGCCGAAGGCAAGACCGATATGAGAAACCTTCTTGGCGGCAAAGGGGCCAACCTTGCTGAGATGTCATCTCTCGGATTGCCCGTGCCGCCGGGCTTTACGATTACGACCGAGCTGTGCACGGCATATTACAAAAATAATGAGCACTACCCTGAAGATCTGAAGGTGCAGGTCGACGCTTCTCTTGTCGCCATTGAAGGGATTGTCGGGGCAAAGTTCGGCGATCCAGAACAACCGCTTTTGGTCTCGGTGCGTTCTGGCGCGCGGGTATCAATGCCAGGCATGATGGACACGGTCCTCAATCTTGGTCTGAACGACGTCACCGTAGAGGGGCTTGCCCGGCAAAGCGGTGACGAACGATTTGCCTGGGATAGCTATCGTCGCTTTATCCAAATGTATGGCGATGTCGTTCTTGGTGTTGATCACTACGAATTTGAGGAATTGCTGGAAACGCTGAAAGCCGACCACAAACACGCGCTCGACACTGACCTAACGGCTGATCAATGGAGGGTTTTGGTTGGCCAATATAAGGACAAAATAGAAGAAATTCTCGGTACGTCTTTTCCGCAGGATCCCGGAGAACAGCTTTGGGGCGCAATTGGCGCTGTGTTTGGCAGCTGGATGAACGCACGGGCGGTTACCTATCGCAATCTCCACGATATTTCAGCTGATTGGGGAACAGCGGTGAATGTCCAGGCCATGGTCTTTGGTAATATGGGGGACGATTGCGCGACCGGTGTTGCCTTTACCCGTAACCCGTCTACCGGCGAAAATTTGTTCTATGGCGAGTTTCTGGTCAATGCGCAGGGCGAAGATGTTGTTGCCGGTATCCGGACACCCCAACAGCTAACCGTCGCCGGTCGTGAGGAACACGACTCTGACCTTCCTTCCATGGAAGAAGTCATGCCTGAGGTGTTTTCGCAACTCGATGACGTACGGATGCGTCTTGAAGGTCATTTTCGTGATGTTCAGGATATCGAATTTACGGTGCAGCAGGGCAAGCTGTGGATGCTGCAGACCCGTTCGGGGAAACGAACAGCGAAAGCAGCCCTTAAAATTGCTTGCGATATGGTTGATGAGGGCGTGATCTCACAAGCTGAAGCCGTTTCGCGTATTGACCCGGAATCTCTTGAACAGCTTTTACACCCCACGCTGGACCCTGCGGCCCAACGTGATGTTGTCGCAAAGGGCCTGCCAGCGTCACCCGGTGCAGCGTCCGGTGTTGTTGTCTTTAGTGCGGATGAGGCGGAAAAGCTTTCTGCAACTGGGCAGGGCGTTTTGCTGGTTCGCATCGAAACCAGCCCCGAAGATATTCATGGCATGCATGCGGCCAATGGAATTTTGACCAGTCGCGGCGGGATGACCAGCCATGCGGCTGTCGTCGCGCGCGGTATGGGGACTCCCTGTGTTGCGGGTGCGGGTGAAATGCGGATCGATTATGAGACGCAAAGTTTTGTCACACGGGGTGTTACCATCAGCGCCGGCGATTTAATTACAATTGATGGTACATCCGGTGAAGTTATGCGCGGAGAATTGCCCACCTTACCAGCCGCGTTATCGGATGATTTCACCAGGATTATGGAATGGGTTGATAATATTCGGGTGCTTGGTGTTCGGGCCAATGCTGAAACGCCTGCCGATGCGGCAACGGCGATCCGGTTTGGCGCCGAGGGCATTGGTCTGTCGCGGACCGAGCACATGTTCTTTGATGCTGAGCGTATTATTGCTGTCCGGGAAATGATCGTCGCTGACAGTGAAGAAGGACGCCGATCCGCTCTTGCTAAATTACTGCCCATGCAGCGAACTGATTTTATTGATTTGTTTAAGATCATGGCTGGCCGACCGATAACGATCCGGCTACTTGATCCACCATTGCATGAGTTTTTGCCGCATACCGAGCGCGATATTGACGAGGTGGCCGAGGCCCTTGGGACCGATCGGGAAACGGTTCGCATGCGGGCCAATGCGTTAACAGAAGCAAACCCAATGCTGGGTCATCGCGGGTGTCGACTGGCGATCACCTACCCTGAGATTTCTGAAATGCAGGCACGCGCTATTTTTGAAGCGGCGGCGCATGTGATGAAAGAAGATAAAATCGACGTCAGTCCAGAGGTTATGATTCCGTTGATCACGACGCGGCGGGAATTCGATATTCTTAAAAAGATCATAGATCGAGCTGCTGTGGCGGTGAAGGAAGAGACCGGCGTCGATTTTCCTTATATGACGGGAACAATGATCGAGTTACCGCGCGCCTGTTTGCGCGCTGCTGATATTGCCGAGGCTGCAGAATTTTTCTCGTTTGGTACGAATGATTTGACCCAGACAGTCTTTGGATTGTCACGTGATGATGCGGGCAGCTTCCTTAGTGATTATGAAGCCGCTGGAATATTCGAACGCGACCCATTCGTTTCGATCGATATTGAAGGTGTGGGAGAGATGGTTTCCCTTGCTTGTGAACGGGGCCGGTCTACCCGTCCTGATATTAAGCTGGGCATCTGCGGCGAGCATGGTGGTGACCCTAAATCTGTCGCATTCTGCCATAGCGTGGGGCTCGATTACGTGTCCTGTTCACCTTACCGCGTGCCGATAGCGCGTCTGGCAGCAGCGCAGGCAGCACTCGCCGCTGCGGAATAAGCTTTTGGCGGCTCGTTGTCCTGACTCGTTATTTCAGTGGCAGCGTAATTGTAACGGTCGTGCCGTTCCCTAACGCGCTATCGATGGCCAATGTACCGCCATGCATATCAATCATCGCCTTGACGAGAGGCAGCCCCAGCCCGGTGCCACCATGTTGGCGTTCAGTTGTGGACTCGATTTGACGAAAGGGTTCGAAAATTATATCGAGATTTTCCTGCGCAATGCCAAGACCGGTGTCGGCTACCGAGATCGTATAACTTTCATTCCCATCAAGCGCGGTGTGAAGAGCCACTGACCCATTCGCCTCCGTAAATTTGATCGCATTGGATAACAGGTTGAGGATAACCTGTTTGATCATTCTTTCGTCTGCGACAACCAACGGGATGTCTTTGGCGAGATCAGATTTAAAATTGATAGATTTTTGCCGCGCCTGTTCCGCAATCATTCTAACGCATTCACCGGCCACATCAGAAAGATCAAAGCCTTTCTTTTTGGGGCTGGAATGTCCCGATTCAATTTTTGACATGTCCAAAATGTCATCAATGATGCCCATCAAATGGTAGCCAGAATGAAGAATGTCGTCGGCATATCCGACGTAGCGAGGCTCAGATATGGGGCCCAGCGCTTCACCTTTAATAAGCTCTGAGAAGCCAACGATGGCATTCAAGGGTGTCCGTAGTTCATGGCTCATATTTGCCAGGAACTCGGACTTGGCGCGGTTAGCTTCTTCTGATTGAGTTCTCGCAATGAGAAGGCTGTTTTGCCGATCACGAATCTCATCGAACATCCTGGAAAAACTTTTATGCAGGCTCTCTAGTTCCTTTGGGCTGTGTGCGGGTAAGGGCTCTAGTTCTGCATAGGTATTGCCATTTGCGATTCGGGTTGCCGCTTGTTCGACAACGACAAGAGGCCGGGCGAGAAACTTGGCCAACCACCAGGAGATCATGACAGCAATCAGTATACCAAATGCGCTTATAGCAAGGGTGAAGTATCTGACTTCCGTCGCCTGTGCTCGTAACTCTTTCATCGGTTGTGGAACCATCACGCCCCATCCAGAGCGCGGCACGATGGTGTACCCGGCGATCATATCGGCTTTCATCGGTGGGGAATAAAATGTCATTACCCCTGAATCACCCTGAATCATCTTTTGAACAATCGATATTTTAGAGGCGTCTTTAGCCGTCCTTTCCCATTCCTTTTTGGGATGAGCGATGACGAGACCTTTTCTATCGACAATCATCGAATGCCCCCGATCACCGAACGTGATCGACTGCTGTACGCCACGTATAAACTGGGTCGATAATACACGGACGGCGAGGCGCCCATGATTCAGGCGTTTGAGCAGATAAAAATACGATTTACCTTCATCCTGAATTAGATCAGTGATCAGGATATCGCCTTTAAAGTTTGTCGCTAATTCACGAAGGTTTACGAGTGTCGGCATCGAAATACCGACAGGTGTTTCTCCGGTCGATTGACGCATTAGGGATTGGATAATCTTATTTTCTGAGTTGAGAACGCAGACGTGATGAAAACTGAGGGATCGTAATAAGCGTGTCATGGCTGGATGAGCACCGTTCTCGTCGGCGCTTGCGACAACGGCTCTGAAGCCTTCCTCGACGTCGGTTATATAGCGATCAAGGACACCGCTAAGGTTGCGGGCGATCAGCAGATGTTTTTCTCGTACTGTTTGGACTTCGCGTTGGTACGCATCATGCTGGACCCAGGCTTCAAGCAAAATTACCGGCAGGGCAGAAATGGTGACCAAGGCTACAAACAAGATGAACTGCAGCTTATGACCCTGCGGCCGTTTTTTCTTGGGCGGTTCTGCAGCAATAGCATCGACATTACCACTCTTGGTATTGTCTTTCCGTACCGCATTGCTCGCTTGTGAAGACGCCAAGTTTATACCCACCCCAGGTTATAGCGAATGTCTGCCTGTGATACGCGGCAATCAGACGAAGCATTATTATAAAGGAGTTAACGGGTTAGTCCCGTTGTTTTTTTTCGTGTAAACAACTGTGTTTGCTACAACTTTAGGGACCAGTCGGCGATGATTTCTCCGACATTGCTTCTAATCTGGGGTTGGTCGATAAGAAAGTGGGTGGCGTCTTTAATGCGGAGAAATTTCTGTCTGTCGCCAACAGCAGCGGTCCACATCGCGATATCACTGGGTAATGCATTAGTGTCCGCGGTGAATTCCAGATTGAGTACCGGGACAGCTGTCCGCGCAATGCAATCGGGGCCATGCGCACGAGATTCTAACGACCATTGGCTCATCCACGATGTCAGTGTTGTAAAACGGGCAATATCACGGGGGCCATAATTCAGTTTATACGGGTCGCCCCATACCATCCCAGCAGCCCGATCATTGGGATCAAGGGATAGATCAAAAAATCTGGGGTCGGCGCAGGTTCGGTGAACAATGAAGGCTTCGTCGCGGGGGGGATCAGGATCTGCACGCAACATTTGCAGGCGTCGTATTGTTCTGTCGGTTACTCGCTCGGAGCGCTTTTGCTGCGCGTTCCGTATCTTTGCAACGAATTGTGGTGTGAAGGGTGGTCCGTTTGCTGAATTGAAGATGTCGAGGCTGCTATCTACAGATAGAGGATCATTTTCATCGGTTACCGACGCGTCGATCCATTTTAGGAGGAGCAATGACCGTCCGGGATGCGCACCAAAGAGCGCTATGCCATCTGCTGGCGGCAGGTTATCTACCTTTAAACGTACTGGGTCACCTGCAGGTGTGTCGGAAATCGTGAGATTCTCTGCCTCTGCTTGATAGAGAGCGACGGTTGATGCACCTCCTGAATTTCCCAAAAGAACAATTTTCTTGAAACCCTGCTCCCGGAGGAAGCGCACCCCAGCACCGACATCATCGATAATATGTTCGAATATGAGATGAGGGTCGTTGTTGAGATATCGTGTGTTGAGGGCGAGCAACGTCACGCCACGTTTCGGTAACTCCTCCATAAGGTAGTGATCAAAGAAGTTACTCGAGGGGTGAACGATCAGAGCGGCGCATTTACGATCGATTGCTCGGCGCAGGGCCCCGTAAATGCGCGGGCCGCGTCCCGGGATCACGTCCAGTGAAACAAGCTCTGAATCCGACATCAAACCGCTGACTTTACAAACTTATCGCTAATCGATTATGGCTTCGGATGCGCCGCCAACCATTCTTTTAAGTGATCATGGGCGCGGTCAGCATAGGATTTGGTTTCGTCCGGAGTGGCGGTGTTGCAGGTGATTTCCAAACGGAGATTGTTTGGATCGAAAAAGTATATTGATTGGATGAAGCCATGGTCGGTCGGGCCAATAACTTTGATCCCTTCTGCGACGAGACGGTCTCGCATGACATGGACTTCATCGACCGTGTCGACTTCAAAGGCGAAATGATTGACCCATAAGGGCGTTCCGGGGTCCGGCGTATATTGCCCGCCATCGGCGAGATCAAAGAAGGCGATGCAGGAGCCGTTCTTCATACGGAAAAATAGATGCATATAAGGGTTATATTCGCCGGTTGAGGGCACATGATCGAGCGCTATCGTATGGACCAGCGGTAGGCCCAGAATATCCTCGTAGAAATGTCGGGTTTCCTCGGCGTCCCTGCACCGCCAGGCAAAATGGTTGAGCCCGGTTATTGCGGGCATTGCCTCGCTGTTCTGATTGGCGGCCGTAAGAGGGGTGGTATCGTCTGGCATAGCTGACCTCACCTCTTGGGTGTGAACTGCACGACTTTCTGATCTATCGCGCCAAAAATTGACTTACCCTCATTATCCATCATTTCGATGCGAACGGTATCGCCAAATTTCAGATATGGCATCTTGGGCTCGCCTTGCTCAATGGTCTCAATGGTTCGGACTTCTGCAATGCAGGTTGAGCCGTGCGCGGGGTCTCGATTGGAAATCGTTCCGGAGCCGATGATGGTTCCGGCACCGAGAGGGCGTGTTTTGGCGGCATGTGCGATGAGCTGACCAAAATCGAAATACATATCGACTCCGGCATCGGGGTCGCCGAGCACTTTGCCGTTGGTTGTCGCTGTAACGCGACCAAGCAGCTTGCGACCATCCCAAAAGTCTCCGAGCGCTGCGGGTGTTACCGCAACGGGTGAAAATGCCGTCGGAGGTTTCGACTGGTAAAAGCCAAAGCTCTTGCCAAGTTCGCCCGGGATCAAGTTCCGAAGAGAGACGTCATTCGCCAGCAGGACGAGAACAATATGGCTGGGCGCATCATCGGCGGAAACGCCCATGGGGACATCATCGGTGATTACAGCGACCTCAGCCTCCAGGTCGATACCCCAATCTTCGTCTATAACCGGAATGTCATCGCAGGCACCCAACAAAATATCAGAGCCACCCTGATAAATCAGCGCATCGGTCAGAAAGCTTTCCGGCATGGTGGCGCCACGTGATTTGCGGACGAGTTCCATATGGTTGAGGTAAACGCTGCCGTCCGCCCAGTGATAGCAGCGCGGCAAGATTGCGGCGCATTTTGTGGGGTCGAATGGGTTGCCAGCAACACTGTCGCCTTCAAGGGCTTCCCAGCGTTTTTGTAGCTTGGGAGCGATTTCTGCCCAGTTATCGAGGGCGGCTTGCATTGTGGGCGCAATACCTTCGGCGGATGCCATGCGTTTGAGATCGGAGCTGACGACGACGAGTTTTCCGTCGCGGCCTTCTTTTAGGGATGCGATTTTCATACCGACAATTTAGGTGGCATCAGCGGAGCGGTCAAACGATTGACGAGAAAATAGACTACTTTCGGGAACTTAAAGCCTTGAGGTCTTTAAGGATGGGCATGTCCTCGAGGTTCTGGCCGCTCAATCGGTCCCAATGAATGCCTTCTGGCGACGGGAAGGGCATTTCAACGGCAATTGTTTCGTCAGGTGTAATGACAAGGGAGAGCGGTAAATCAATTTCGTCGCGGGGAAAATCATCAACGAGCGATAGCTGGTGGACGGTGGTCGCGACCGGTACAGGTTTGTGGCCGAGCTCCCGTAATATGGCGAATTCTATATCGCTATAGCCTTCCCCTTTTCCGCATCGTTTCCCAGACCGCGTGACGGCGACCGACCCGGTAACGATGGCATCAACTTGTGGCATAGCCTCTAAGGGGACTTCCTCGGCCCATTCGTCACAGGTTGAGAGGGCCGTTGCCTTGGCAAAATTTTCGGCGCCGATCTTTGACGGGTCAAACTTCTTGAATCCTGCCTTAAGCCTCGGCGTCGGCATGAAGTATGTGATGCCGCGTTTCAGGGCTTCCATCCGCACGGGGCGCTGGGGTGAATCCGGGTTGATTTTCAGATAGGTCGCGTCTTTCCATGGAGTTTCCTCAAACAACCGTGCCGCAGCGGCTTCGGCGCGTTTGAAATTGGGGATGCGTCCATGGATTGGAAACGGAAACCGCGCCTGACGTTGTTCCGTCAACGTGTCCCACACATGCTGGCGCGCAGAATCCTTTGAATTGAAGGAGAGTGTCACGACCCTGCTTTGCCGGTAACCATCAGCGCAAACCCGTATGACAAGGCGATCTCTTTGAGGCGGTCAAATCGTCCTGACGCGCCGCCGTGACCGGCTTCCATATTGATCCAGCACAGGATTTGATTGTCGCCCGTGTTGTGATGCCGCAGCTTTGCGGCCCATTTTGCGGGTTCCCAATAAGTCACGCGTGGATCGGTCAGTCCACCGGTTGCCAAGACATCGGGATAAGCCTGGTCGGAAATATTTGTATAGGGGCAATACGACGCCATGTCGTTGAACGCATCCTCATCCCGGATGGGGTCGCCCCATTCTACCCATTCTGGTGGGGTAAGCGGTAAAGTCTCATCCGACATCGTGTTGATGACGTCGACGAACGGTACTTCGCCTAAAATTCCTTTGAAGAGGTCAGGGCGCATATTGGCAACGGCCCCCATGAGCATGCCACCCGCTGACCGTCCCTGAGCGACGATGTTGCCCGCTGTTGTGTAATTTTCTTTGATCAGATGTTCGGCGGCACCGATAAAATCGAGGAAAGTGTTTTTCTTTTTCTTGAGCTTGCCGTCGAGATACCAGTTGTAGCCGCCCTCTGTTCCCCCCCGAATATGGGCAATGGCATAGACCATACCGCGATTCACCAGACTGAAGACATTGGGCGAGAAGGCTGCTGGCATGGCGTAACCGTAAGAACCGTATCCATAAAGCAGCATAGCCGCAGAGCCATCGATGGGTGTGTCTTTACGGTGCAGAATGGTTACGGGAACATTGACGCCGTCATGGCTTGGGGCCATCACGCGACGGCAAATGTAATCGTCGGGATTATGACCAGACGGAATTTCCTGTTCCTTGCGTAGAACCCGTTCGCGGGTTGCCATATCGTAATCGTAAATTCGCTGCGGTGTCGTCGGTGATGAATAGGCGAAGCGTAGGCTGGTTGTCGTATATTCATATCCCGGATGCAGGGATAGATCGTAAGCCTCTTCATCGAAGGTGATTGAGTGCTCTTCCTCTGACGTAAGGTCACGGATCACGATGCGGGGCAGGGCGGCCTCGCGTTCGAGGCGAACCAGATAGTTTTCAAACAGGATGGTCGAGCGGATCAGGCAGCCCGGACGATGACGAATGATATCGCTCCAGTTCTCTGGAGTTGGCGCATCAATCGGAGCTTCGGCGATTTTGAAATCAACGGCTCCATCGATGTTCGTGTGAATAATTAATCTATCACCATGATCGCTGACATCGTAGCTGGTTCCGGTGTCACGTTTGGCGATGAGACCTGGCTTTGCCTCTGGCGTCTGGGCATCGATCATCCAGACTTCACTGGTGTCAGCATGGTCGTGGGCATCAATCAGAATATAACGACCGCTCTCCGTTTTGCCGACGCCGATAAAGAATCCCGGATCGGCTTCTTCATAGATAAGATCGTCCCGTGCGGGATCGCTGCCGATTTTGTGTCGTAATACTTTGTTGGGGCGGTGATTGTCGTCGAGCACGGTATAGAACAGGGTTTCGCCGTCGGCAGAAAACACCATGTCACCCTGGGCGCTTTCAATGCGGTCAGGCAGGGTCGTGCCATTCTCTAGATCGTGAATTTCGATAACACAATATTCCGAGCCATTCCGGTCTATCGCGGCTGCGAGTAAAGAATGTTCGGGGCTGTGCGTTGCGCCACCGATTGAGAAGAATTTCTCGCCCTCGGCTTCCTTATTACCGTCGATCAGAACCTGTTCATCGGTGGTGACGTCAGCGTTACGTGGACGACGGCACAGGATTGGGTACTGACCCCCTATGGAAAACCGTCGGTAATATGCCCAATCCCCATCGGGTGTGGGCACTGATGTATCATCTTCTTTGATCCGCGCCTTAAGCTCTGCCGCGAGCTCCTCGCGCAGCGCCTCAATCGGTTTCAGATAGCTCTCTGTATAGGCGTTCTCCGCATCAAGATGGTCGCGAATGCCAGGGCGTAGAGTCTCCGGTTCCCGCATGACGCGTTGCCAGTCGGGATCGCGGAGCCATGAATAAGGATCATTCAGGGTGTGGCCAAACCGCTCCGATACGTCATCGCGGCGGTCGGCAAGGGGGCCACGCCCTGTTTGATCATCGGTCAGATTATTATCCTCTACCTTGCTTGCCTTCGCCGCCAATCAGGACAAAGGCCATCGTGCAATATTCGTCAGATTTGTTAACCCAGGCATGATTGGTGCCGCGCTGAACCATGACATCACCAGCCTTCATGACGACCTCTGAATCATCGAGATACATGGTCATTTCACCGGCCAGACAGATCGCATAATCGACGGTGTCCGTTTGATGCATAAAGGAATGCTTCTTTTTCTGCGTATCGCTCTCATCATGCTGGAGCGCACCATCAGCGCCATATTCCTGGAATGCCTTCTTGGCGGTTTCAGCATCGACCTGTTCGACCTGGGATTCGGGTGGGAATTCGATCAAGCGGAACGTCGTGCCGTTCTTCGGCGGTGGCAAAGGAAGGTCAACGCTGGTTGCTTCCGTTGGCTCATCAAAGTTCGCGGGAGTCGTCGCCGTGGTCCACATATTGTGAAAAATAACGCCAGGACGGTTGGGCGTGGTCTTTACGCCGGGTGTGGGGCCGTCATCAATCACGACGGCGACGCCATTTTTGTCATGGCCGGTGACAATCCGGCGGATACCTACTGGTTGTTTGTCGCTCATGTTGAGTGTCTCTTTCTTTACAGGCTGTTGAGAAAACCGGTGAGAGCTGCGTTAAAGTTCTCGGGGTTTTCCATATTGGCGATATGTCCGGCATTGGGGACAACATGCAACGTCGTTCCCGGCAGCATATCCAAAAGCGGCGCCATCTCATGCGGCCCGGCTGCAGGATCCTCGGCACCGGATATAAACAGGGTCGGGACCTTAATCTTTTCGATCCGACCATGGTAATCGATGGTCTGCAAAGCACCGGAGCAGCCAAGGAAGCCATCCAGTTTCGTACTGCTGATCATGCCGATGATTTTCTTCATGGTCGCGGCATTGGCGGGGTCATTGGCAAACGCGTCTGTAAACCAACGGGTTGCTGTGGGTTGTGCCATGCCCTCCATGCCGCCTTCTTTGGCCATCGCCTGGCGATCATTCCAAGCCTGGATGAATCCATCCGGAGAATGATGTGGCAAATCGCAGCCGATATAGGCCGCAAGTCTTTCGTCATGGTCTATGGCAATGCCAAGCCCGGTGGTGCCGCCCATTGAAAGCCCACACAAAACGCTGCGTTTGACGCCAAGCGCATCCCACAAAGCGATCAGATCCTGAGCCAGGAGATCGAATGTGTAGGGTGGCGTTGTCGCATCAGTCCCGCCATGGCCGCGCTGGTCATAGCGCAGGACACGCCAGTCATTAGACAGGAGCGCCGCCTGCTCGTCCCACATCGTGAGGTTGGTCGCGAGTGAATTTGAAAAAGTGATCCAGGGCGCGCCCTCGGGGCCGTCGATCTGATAATTAAAATTTATTCCGTTAGCCGCAATTGTCGGCATGGTTTCTCCCTCCGCATCGGTTTCCCGATCATGTTTGCCAGATTATTTTGATACGGCGTTTGCCGGTCCGGGTCAATTGTCACCGGGAATCGGTATGAATAGAAGGTGCGGTGATCTATCCCGTCTGCGCCGCGCACAGTATGATTTTCAGCAAGAACAGGAACTGGGAGGTTCAAATGCCGAGAGAGCCAATGAGCAAAGTGTTTCGCAATCTACTAGCCGGCGATGAGGTTATCGTAAAGCCGGGTGCCCACAATGCGTTAAGCGCCAAGATCATCGAAGCCGCAGGCTTTCAGTCCTGCGGTGTTTCCGGGTATGCGGTCTCGGCAACATTGCTGGGAAAGCCGGATGTCGGGCTGATTACACTCGATGAAATGGTGATGATGTCACGCTATATCGCTGGCGCAGTGAATATTCCGGCGATTGCGGATGCCGATACTGGCTATGGCAATGCCATCAATGTTATTCGCACCGTAGAGGATTTTATCCGTGCCGGAGTCGCGGGAATTCATATTGAGGATCAGGTGGCGCCCAAGCGCTGCGGTCATGTTGCCGGAAAACAGATTATTCCGTTGGAAGAAGCGGCTGGGAAGTATCGTGCGGCGGCGAGAGTGCGAGATGAGATTGACCCTGATTTTGTACTGATCGCGCGGACAGATGCCCGCGGCGTTGCCGGTGGCTCAGTCGAAGCGGTTATCGAACGGTCCAAGGCCTATCTTGATGCTGGCGTTGATATGATTTTCCCCGAGGGGCTGACGACGAAGGAGGAGATCGCTGAGGTTTGCGACAAGGTGGATGCACCGATCCATTATAATCGGACAGGCGTGTCACCAATGCTGACGCTAGAAGAGCTCAATGAGATGGGCATTGCCATGGTGAGCTTTGCAACCGGGGCTTTACGGTCGAGCGCGCGGGCGATGTGGGATTTCATGCATGAGTTCAAAGAGCATGATGTCGTCTGTCAGAAAGCCTTCCTCGCTGACGTAAAAGATCATCCGGTGGGCGACATTCACGCCTTTATGGGGTTTGATAAGATTCGAGAACTAGAGGAAGAATTTCTGCCCAGCGAAGATGTGCTGGCTAAATACGAAGGCTCGGTCGGTTTTATGCCGACTACTGACGGATAGAGACTGATGGATAGAGGAGTGCCACGATGGGCATGACGGCAATTGAAAAGATCCTGGCCAAGAATTCCGGTCAGGAGGTGGTAAGGCCAGGCGACCTCGTTGTCGTTCAGGTCGGTACCTCGGTCCTCTATGACAACAACTTTGTGCCTTCTATCTGGCGTGAGATCTTGAAAGTTCATGACCCCGACCGGGTCGTCGTGGTGTTTGATCACCGGGTTCCAGCCAAAGATATCATCAGTGCGACGGCGCAGAAGACCGGTCGCGATTTCGTCAAAAAATTCAATATCGAACGGTTCCATGATGTCGGCGCGAAACAGGGCATCAGCCATGTTTTGGTTGCCGACCATGGCTATGCGCTGCCGGGTTCTGTGCTGGTCTGTGGCGACTCGCATACCTGTAGCGCTGGTGTCTTTAACTGCGCGGCGCGGGGCACCGGGGCACCGGATATGTTCTATGCAGTTACCAAAGGCGAAACCTGGTTCCGCGTCGGCGAGACCATCCGTTATGACTTTGAGGGTGCCCTCAAGGCACCGGTCTCAATGAAAGATGTTTTCCTGCACATTGCAGACACCTATGGATCGCACGCCAATCAGAACGTTGAGTTTGGTGGTGGCGCGTTGCCGGGACTTTCCATAAACGCTCGACGCACGATGACAACGATGTGCGCAGAACTGTCAGCAGAGTTTGCGACCTTTGAGCCGGATGACGTGATGCTGGACTATGTCCGGGAACGCAATCCGGCGCCTTTTGAAGCACAATACCCTGACGAGGATGCGAATTATCTCGCGCGGCGGACTATAAATCTCGACGAAATGGAACCGTTAGTTGCCTTGCCGGATACCGTGCTGGAGAACTCGCAAAAAGTTGGTGAGGTTGCCGGCACCCATATTGATCAGGCTTTCATTGGGTCCTGCGCCAATGGAACGCTGGATGATTTTGCAGCAGCGGCCGCCGTTCTCAAAGGGAATAAGGTGGCTTCTAATGTGCGCCTGCTTGTCACGCCAGGAACGCAAAATATTTATCTCGAAGCGCTTCGCCACGGTTATATCGAAACGCTCATTGAAGCAGGAGCTGTTGTGACCAATGCCACCTGTGGCGCCTGCGGTGGTGGTCATCTTGGTGTTCTTGCTGCCGGTGAAAGCTGTATCACGGCGAGTACGCGGAATTTCAAAGGCCGCATGGGTGATCCGGATTCCAAGGTCTTCATGGGGTCACCGGCAACAGTCGCGGCATCAGCGATCAAAGGGACAATCGCGGATCCCCGTGATTTTGTGAATTGAGGGAGGGGATCATGGAATTCATCGGCAAGACCTGGAAATTTGGCGACAACATCAATACCGATTTGATCCTGCCCGGACGGGCACAACTGTTTACCGAATCAGAACAATTACGCTGCGTCTTTGAGGGAAACCGGCCCGGCTGGATCGACGAAGTTGCAAAAGGTGACGTTCTGATTGGTGGGCATAATTTTGGGATGGGATCATCACGCCCTGCGGCGCGTTCCCTGCGCAATACTGGCCTGGCCTGTATGGTGGCGGAATCGATCAATGGTCTATTTTATCGCAACTGCGTCAATTGGGGCTTCCTGGCGCTGGAGTGCGACGGAATTTCCACTGCATTTGAAGAAGGGGATGAGGCGAAAGTCTCGTTTGAAGATTTCACAATCACCAATAGCCGTACAGGTGATGTTTTGCAGAGCCGACCGGTTCCCGATATTCTGCTCAATACAATGAAGGCCGGTGGCGTGTTGCCCTTGCTTGAGGCCGAAGGGCTGATTGCGGCAGCTGAGTGACGGTTTAAAGATTAAGAAATATTGGAGGTAGATATGGCGACATCAGCAATTTCATTACATGAAGAAGACTCTCTGCGCGGCAAGGTTTCCGAGGCTGAGTGGGAGGCACGGGTGCAGCTCGCGGCGGCATTTCGTATTTGCTATGCCAAGGGCTGGAATGGCTCGACCGCTAATCATATGACGGCACGGGTGCCGGATGCGCCGGAGCATTTTTTGATGAATGCATCGGATTTTGCCTGGGACGAGATTACGGCCTCGAACCTTCTAAAGCTCGATCATAGTGGCAAGGTGTTGAGCGATACGGCTCGCAAGCCGCGACCTGCCGGGCTGAATTTTCATAGTGCTATCCAGCGTGAGATGCCGCATATCGATTGCACGATACATCTTCATCCGATGGCCGGTGTTGTGGTGTCCGCCATGGAAGAAGGGCTGATGTTTTTCGATCAGGGGTCGTGTTCGGTATACGGGCAGGTCACCTATCACGATTTTGAAGGTATTGCGCAGGAAGCAGATGAGGCGCCGCGGATTCTCTCTGACCTCGGTGATAAATATACCATGATCATGCGCAATCACGGTTTGCTGACTGTCGGGCGTACCATTGCCGAGGCGATGGCCTTTATGGGGCGTTTGGTAGGGGCGTGCGAAACCCAGGAACGGCTTTTGGCGACAAACTCAACACCGGTGCCGCTCTCGAAGGAAGTCTGCGAATTCACGGTTTCGCAAATAGCAGGTCGGTCAGGCAATGCGCCAATTGGTGATACAGACTGGCAGGCGGCCTTTCGCCGGCAGGTTCGCCAGGACGCCTCTTTTATGGCATGATGCCGCTTAAGGTTTTACCGCTTCAATAGACGGATCGGGGATAACCTCAACAATAACGTTGAGGTCTCCCGGTTCGGCACCACCAAACCCTTCGATCCCGAAGCCGGGGATTGTGATAACCTTGCCGTTGATATGACCGGCGGGGACATCGACTGCAACGGTGAGCCCGGTCATGGTGGTGAGGAGCTTACAGATGCCTTCGCTGGCTTCTGTTTTCGTGATTTTCAGTTTTGCGGCGACGTCTTGACCTTTGACCTTCATGGAGGTTGCAGCGGCACCCTTCACCCGGCCGAGCCGCGTGCCCGCAACATCGCCATATAGATCATTGATCCGCTCGCCGGAGGTCTCATCGATTTCGAAATCATACCAGACACCGCCTTTTTCCCAAGGCGCGCCGTGCCCGGGTGGACCGCCCTTGCGACCAGCATTGCGGTCATATTCTGCGCGCTTCTTTTTGTCGGCGAGCAAATTATAGGCGGCGGTAATATGCTTGAAACGGTCTGCTGCCTCT
Source organism: uncultured Alphaproteobacteria bacterium (assembly GCA_943787225.1). Taxonomy (GTDB): domain Bacteria; phylum Pseudomonadota; class Alphaproteobacteria; order MPNO01; family UBA2964; genus UBA2964. The sequence goes on along the minus strand of CALSLP010000006.1, from coordinate 187,537 downwards.
TCGTCGCCAGTATTGACGTCGGGGTGGAGTGCCTTCGCCAAGCTGCGATAGGCCTGCTTGATGGCATCTAAATCGGCAAGACGGTCTATGCCGAGAAGTTCATAGGCATTCATCTCAGCGCCTCAGAGGTCTGGTGTTTCGAGGGCCACGCAATCATTGGAGAAGATCAGCGCAGCGCCGGTTATCTCCCGCAGCTCTTCCTCCGATATGTCCTTGGCAATTTCGCGAACGATGAAACTGTTATCCCGCACATCGATCAAGGCGTGGTCCGAATAGACGCGGGTAACAACGCTGCTTCCGGTGAGCGGGTAGCTGCATTGTTCTAGGAGCTTCGGTTGACCGTCCCTTGTGCAGTGATCGGTAATCACAAATACATTCTTGGCGCCAACGGCGAGATCCATAGCGCCGCCAACGCCAGGCGGACGAGAGTTGTCCAGAGTCGCCCAATTGGCGAGGTCTCCGTTCTGCGCAACCTGAAATGCGCCCAAGCACGCAAATATCGATATGGCCGCCACGGATCATGGCGAAAGAGTCTGTGTGATGGGAGATGCTGCCGCCATCGAGCAGCGTGACCGGTTTCTTGCCGGCATTGATAAGGTCCGGGTTTTCTTCACCGGGTGGCGGTGTCGGTCCCATCCCCAGCAAACCGTTCTCGCTGTGGATAATAACCTCGCGGTCTTCCGGCAGGTAGTTGGCGACCATTTCCGGTGCGCCGATACCGAGATTTACATAGGCCCCTTCGGGAATGTCTTGCGCGACGCGCCAGGCGATTTGTTTGCGGGTCAGTTTTGCCATGATCAGCTCGCCTCTACTTCCATCACCCGGTCGACATAGATACCCGGGGTAATGACCTGTTCGGGGTCGATCTCGCCAAGCTCAACAAACCGGTCGACCTGTACAATGGTGGTCTTCGCGGCCATCGCCATGGTCGGGCCAAATCCGCGGGCGGATAGGTTATACGTCAAATTGCCCCAGCGGTCGGCTTCGCGTGCTTTGATAAATGCGAAATCAGCGGTGAGTGGGAATTCGAGGACGTAATCTTTGCCATCGATGTCCGAACTTCCTTGCCCTCTGCGAGCGGCGTGTTGACCGAGGTCGGGGTGTAGAAACCGCCGATCCCGGCGCCACCAGCCCGCATGCGCTCACTCAGCGTCCCCTGCGGTACGATCTCAAGCTCCAGCAATCCCGCGGCATAGAGCTCTTTGGTGACCTCGGAATTGGAGGAGGTCGGAAAGGAGCAAATGACCTTGGCGATCCGTTTTTCCTTGAGTAACAGGATCAGCCCGCGCTCACCCTCACCGGCATTGTTGGAAATGATCACCAGATCGCGGTAACCGCGGTCGAGCACCGCTTCCAGTAATTCCTGTGGGGCACCCGCCGCGCCAAACCCGGCGGACATGATTGTCGCGCCATCAGCCATGCCTTCGAGGGCAGCATCAAAATCGTAAACGCGTTTGTCGATCATGATTGATTATGCTTGCGGAGATTTGTCATGAGATCAATTTTCGGCTTTTCGACGGCGAGTTGCAACTATCCCACAAAAAAGCATTGCCTAACCCTGTACCGCGGGGCGGCGACGGGGTAATTTTTGGCTAACTGATCAAACGAGGTACAGATGGCCAGCTCGACAAAAAAAGGCGGTTACCCGGACTTTCACGAGCATTTGCAAAAGCTCGATGAGGCTGGGTTGCTCACGACAATTGATGCGCCGGTCAATAAGGACACGCAGCTGCATCCATTGGTGCGCTGGCAGTTTCGCGGTGGCATTCCCGAGGAAGAGCGCAAGGCGTTCAAATTCACCAATGTGACGGATAGTTTGGGTCGGTCATACGACATGCCCGTCGTGGTCGGCGCGTTGTCGACGAATGCCGAGATGTATTCGATTGGCATGGGAGTGCCCGTTTCAGAAATTGGCGACAAGTGGAACGACGCGATGGCTAATCCCATCGACCCGGTGACGGTCGATGATGCGGCCTGTCACGAGATTGTACTCACCGGTGATGATTTAAAAGGCGACGGCAAGGGCCTCGATGGTTTGCCAGTGCCGATCTCCACACCGGGCTATGATTGTGCGCCTTATTTAACTGCGACCAATGTCACGACCCGTAACCCCGAGACGGGGACCCAGAATATGGGTACCTACCGGGCTGGTCTAAAAGCGTCAGATCGTATGGCTGTACGGATGGTATCTCGGCCGGGCGGGGCGGAAGGCCATATGCATTGGGATATGTATAAGAAGCGTGGCGAGAAAATGCCCTGCGCCATCGTAGTCGGTTGTCCGCCTTCAGTTGCTTATATGGGGCCGCAAAAGCTGCCGGTTGGTGTCGAGGAAATGGCGGTCGCTGGTGGTGTTGTTGGCGAGCCAATTCGGCAGGTGAAGTGCAAGACCATCGATATCATGGTGCCGGCAGAATCCGAGATCGTCTTTGAAGGGTTTATCGATACCGAGTATCTCGAACCCGAGGCGCCGTTTGCTGAGAGCCATGGTCATGTCGCGTTGGAAGATTTCAACACGGCGATGGATGTTACAGCAATCACCATGCGAAAGGATGCGGTCTTTACCTCGATCATCTCGCAGCTGACGCCCTCTGAATCCAGCGTCATTAAGCGGGTCGCCTATGAGCCGCTATACATGTCACATCTGCAGGATGGTCTTGGGATCAAAGGCGTTAAAAAGGTTTATCTGCACGAAAATCTGACCAATTTGCGCCGTATCCTGTTCATCCAGTTCGAACGCGGGGTCCCAACGACCGAAGTGTGGCGGGCGCTTTATGGCGCGTCATCCCTGGCGGCAGCGATTGGTAAATATGTTGTGGCGGTCAATGAAGATATCGACCCCAGCAACGGCGATGCGGTGTTCTGGGCGTTGGCCTATCGCGCCAACCCGGCGCTAGATGCCCAGATATTGAAACACCGGGTTCCGTATGGTCCCCGCGACAAGCGATCTGCCAATGGTGAGGATTCGACGTTGCTGATCGATGCAACGCTGAAATCGGATATGCCGCCGCTGGCTCTGCCCAAGAAAGAGTATATGGAGCACGCCGCCAAGCTGTGGGAATCGCTGGATCTGCCGCCCTTAACAGCCGGAATCCCCATGGCATGGCTATTCGCTGGGTGACTGGTCTGATGAATGGGACGAGATGGCTAAGCGGGCTGCGGCAGGACAATATATGGAGAATGGCCGCCGCAGTGCCCAGCTACGCCGCAACGATGTCTTCCCAATACGTCGATCCGTGAAGTGCCCGGCAATCCGTTCGAGGGCAAGTAAGCGTGGCTGGACTCTGCTACCGGTATTGGCGCGGCTATTCCGCGGGTTGAAGATCGGCGCCTGCTGACCGGCAAAGGGCAGTATAGCGATGATATTAGCCACCCTGATCAGGTCTATGCCGTGATGGTGCGCTCGCCACACGCCCATGCTGAATTGTTTGGGATCAATACGGGCGAGGCCAGTGCCATGCCAGGCGTGTTGGCGGTGCTCACCGGTGCAGACTGGCGCAGTGATCGGCTCAAACCGATGCCCGCCTGGGGAAACCCCAAAGACGTCGAGCTCAGCAACCGTGATGGCTCCGACATATTTTACACGCCGCTTTATCCGGTTGCTGTGGACCGTATTCGCCGGGCCGGCGAAATTGTGGCCGTGGTGGTGGCAGAAACCGAAGCGCAGGCACGGGACGCTGCCGAGACTATCGAGATCGATTGCAAGATTCTGGATAGCGTCATCGACGGTGTGTCGGCGATGCAAGAAGGCGCGCCGCAGCTTTGGGATGAAGTGCCAAACAATCTAAGTGTCGATGACATTAAGGGCAGTGAAGACGCCTGCGATCTTATCTTTGCGACGGCGCCGCATATCGTTCGGCTTGAGACCTTTAATCAGCGGGTAACCGGCGTGCCGATGGAGCCGCGCGCGGCTCTCGGTGAATATGATGCGGATCGTGACAGCTTTTCCCTCGAAGCCGGCGGGCAGGGCGTCATTCGGTTTCGCAATGAGCTGTCGGCGACCTTTGGCGTTGATCAGGCGAATATGCGGGTGGTGTCGCGTGATGTTGGTGGCGGTTATGGCACCCGCAATCATACCTACCCTGAATTTGCGCTCGTATTGTGGGCGGCGAAGCGCATCCGGCAAGCCGGTCAAATGGGTTTGTGACCGGTCGGAAGCCTTCCTGAGTGATTATGCCGGGCGCGATTTGTTGACACGCGCCGCCCTGGCGGTCGACGATAATGGCAAGTTCCTGGCGCTGCGCACCGAGAACATTGCCAACCTCGGAACGCACACGGTTTCCTATGTGCCACTGGCGCGTGGTCCGACGGTTTATAACGGGGTCTATGATATCCCGGTGGGCTATGCGGTGTCGCAGGGTGTGCTGACGAACACGACCGCGACCGCTAGCTATCGCGGCGCCGGGCGGCCGGAATCGATGTTTCTGATTGAGCGGCTGGTTGATATGGCGGCACAGGAAACCGGGATTGATCGAATATCGCTACGCCGCCGTAATATGATCCCTGAAGTGGCGCTGCCCTATACCAACGCGTTTGATGTCACCTATGACAGCGGCAAGTTCGACGGACAGCATGGAGCGTGCCATGGCACTGGTCGACTGGGATGGATTTGCGGGCCCGGCAGCGAGCGGCGAAAAAGGAAGGCCGCCTCGTCGGTATCGGATTGGCCAATTATATTGAAACCGCGACGGGATATCCGCATGAGCGAGCGGAAATGGAAGTTCTGCCGGGTGGGCGCGTTGATCTCGTGCTCGGCACACAATCATCGGGACAGGGACATGAGACGACCTATGCGCAGGTCGTCTCCGAATGGCTCGGCGTGCCGTTCGACAGCGTGGTATCTGCGGACAGGGCAATACTGATTTTGTCTCAGCAGGCTCTGGCTCACATTCATCGCGGTCAATGCGGTTGGCGGGTCATTTATATCGTCAGACGTCGAATGAAATTATTGCCAAGGGTAAAGAGATCGCGGCTTTTGCACTTGAGGCATCGGTCAGCGATATCAGCTTTACCAATGGCCGCTTCCAGATTGAAGGTACAGACCGTGCGTTGCATTTGTTTGATGCCGCCGCTGCTGCGGTCAGTGGCGATTTGCCGGATGATCTATCGGGGCCCTTGCGGTCAGAAATTGAAATTATGGATTCGTTGCCGGCCTATCCAAATGGTTGTCATGCCGTTGAGGTCGAAATCGACAGAGACACAGGTGTTGTGACGATCCTGCGTTATTCAGGTGTCGATGATGTTGGCCGTATTATCAACCCGATGCTGGTTGATGGTCAGTGCCATGGCGGCATTGTCCAGGGCGTTGGGCAGGCATTGGGCGAAGAATGTACCTATGACCCGGAGAGTGGGCAACTGCTGGCTGGGTCATTTATGGATTACCATATGCCGCGCGCCGATGACGTCCCGTTCTTTGCGCTGGAGAACAATGAAGTCCCAGCACAAAATACATTTTTGGGCGTAAAGGGCGGCGGTGAAGGCGGCACGACGGCAGCCCCGCCGGCGTTGATTAATGCGATTGTCGACGCCCTATCCGAGTTTGGTGTTACGCATGTCGAAATGCCTGCAACACCGCAGAAAATATGGCGTTTAATCCATGAGAGCGATGGCAAAGGGCAACGGCGTAAGACACATTTTTGAATAAGGGAGAAATCAATGGCTGATAAAATACTCTGCGAAAAAAAAGGCGACGCGACCCATATCACGCTCAACCGCGCCGATTGTGGCGGGTTGGTCAGTGATCCGATGGCGGCTGAGATGGCTGACATGATCGACGCGGCGAATGGTGATTCCAAGTACATTGTCTTTCGCAGTGCCGGGGCCGATTTCTGTCTTGGTCGTGACCCGGAAGGCCGCGAACCTGGCAAAGCGCCGGACGCTGTTGATGCCCGGCGTCGCAGCGAGGTGGTGTTCAATTTTTATGGCGCTTTCCGCCGTTCTAAAATTCCAGTGGTTGCCGCTGCACAGGGACGGTCGCTCGGTTTTGGCTGCGCCATTGCCTCGGTCTGCGATATTACGATTGCATCAGAGAGTGCGCGTTTTGCGCTGCCTGAAATGGGCCACAACATAATGCCAACAATGGCGATGTCGTCGCTGGTGGATCGGGTCGGCCGCAAGGGTGCGCTGTATCTGACCTATTCGACCGAGGAAATCGATGCCCAGACGGCTCTGGCCTATGGGCTGGTTAGCCGGGTCGTGCCTGAAGGTATGCTTGATGCGCAGCTGGAAATGGTCTGCGCAGCGATAGACAAAGCGCCAATGCCTGCCGTGCTCTCGGTCAAGGAATACGCGACCAACGCGCTCACCATGTCGGTCGAACAGGCATCTGACTTCGCCCGCAACATGCACTCGGCAGTGAATACGTCAAAAGGCATGATGGGGAACTAGGTTTTTGCTTTTGTTGTCATGCCCGGACTTGATCCGGGCATCCAGTCATTTTGTATGCGCTGGATTGCCGGGTCGAGCCCGGCAATGATGGTGTAGCTGGGGCTGGCTTATTTTGCATCCTGAATCGCCTGCCAAACCCGGTGCGGTGACGCTGGCATTTCAATATCGCGGACGCCGAGATCATAGAGCGCATCGACAATCGCATTGATGATCACGGCGGGCGCTGGCGTTGTGCCGCTTTCGCCACCGGATTTTACACCAAGTGGGTTCTGTGGGCTGATCACCTCGTGATAAGTGACTGAAAAGTTCGGCATATCGTCAGCCCGGGGCATCGCGTAATCCATAAACGATCCCGCATAGGGTTGCGCGGTTTCTTCATCAAAAAAGCAGCGCTCCATGAGAGCCTGTCCGGCACCCTGAACGATGCCACCATGAATTTGTCCATCGACGATCAGTGGATTGATAACCCGGCCAACATCATCGACCGCCGTATAGCGTTCAAGCGTGACGGCCCCCGTTTCCGGGTCAACGATGACTTCGCAGATATGACAGCCATTCGGGAACACCGCTTCATGCATAATGTTCTTGAGCTCAGCATTCAGCCCGCCTTGCAGCTCTTCTGGTAGGTCATCGCGCTCCGTCTCAGTCGCCAGGGAAAACCAGTCAATAACGCGGTCAGTACCTTGAATACGGAATTCACCGTCGCCGAATTCGATATCTTCAATGGATGCTTCGAGGACGAAGGCGGCGAGCGCCTTCCCTTTCTCAATCACTTGATTGGACGCCAGTACAATCGCGGTGCCTGCCATCCGCATCGAGCGCCCGGCATGTGATCCATTGCCCGCCTTTGCGACATCAGTATTGCCCTGTTGAATGAGCACTTTGTCGAAGGAGATGCCGAGCCAGTCGGCAGCGACCTGGGCAAAACTGGTTTCATGGCCCTGACCACTCGATTGCGTGCCGACGGCGATATTCACGCCTTCGGGTAAGACGGTGACGCTGGACCATTCCATTGCGGCGCCGGAGGAGGTCTCGATATAGGGCACGATGCCGATGCCGCGTTTCAGGCCGAGTGTCTCGGTCTCGTGGCGGCGTTGTTCGAACCCGGCGTAATCGGATTTTTCTATGGCGATATCCAGCGTGCGTTCGAACTCACCGCTGTCATAAAGCATGCCTTGTGGGTTTTGATAAGGAAGCTGATCGGGGCGAATCAGGTTTTTGCGCCGTAACGCGATCCGGTCGATGCCAAGCTCGCGCGCGGCGGTATCAATCAACCGTTCAAGGGCAAAGACACATTCGGGACGCCCGGCGCTGCGATAAGGATTGGTCGGCGGTGTGTTGGTGAGCACGGCTTTTAGCCGTAGCGTGGCGGGACGAATATCGTAGGGCCCGGTGGATATCCCGGCCCCCTTAGACAGCGGTGCGTAAGCGATAGGATAGCCACCGGTGTTGCTTATGTTGCACCCTCGCATCGCGAGGAACTTGCCGTCTTTATCGAGCGCTAATGACAGCGCGCTGCTCAAATCGCGTCCTTGTAAATCACTCAGCATGCATTCGCTGCGGTCGGCGGTCCACTTGACCGGTCGCTCCAGCATTTTGGCGGCGAGGAGGACCAACGGAAATTCTGGATAGACCCGATTGCGCGTGCCGTAATTACCACCGACATCACCACAAACGACTCGCATACGGTCATCAGGAACGCCTGCCAATAGAGCGAGTTCGGAACGGTGCCTTAAGGCACCGCCACCACCGGCGTATAGCGCATAGCAATCGGTCTCCTTGTCATAGGTCGCCAGCGCCGCGCGGGGTTCCATAGGGACGCCCGTGACGCGGCCAACATGAACCGCCAGCTCGACAATATGATCCGCCTTCGCAAAAGCGTGATCGGTTGCAGCCGGATCGCCAAGATTACTATCGACACAGAGATTATTTGCCAAATCATCCCATAGGAGGGTGGCTTCCTCTGCGCGCGCCGAATCCGCATTTGCGGCCAGGGGGGCGTAATTAACCTCAATGGCCCCGGCAGCATCGCGTGCCTGTGCAGCCGTTTCGGCAACCACCATCGCGACGGCTTCACCAGCGATATGGACACGGTTTGCCGGAAGAGGAAATTGGTCCCGGACATGCGGCAATCCACCGCCCGGTGCAAATAGTGTCGGATCGGTTTTAGAGCTCGGGATGGGGTTGTTTTGCAGCGGTAACAGACCGGCGTCCTGCCAGTCTTTTCCGGTGAGAATGAGGAGAACCCCGGGCATGGCCTGCGCTGCTGAACGATCAATTTCGATGATCTGCGCATGGGCATGAGGCGAACGAAGCATCGCGGCATAAGCTTGACCCGACATATTGCGGTCGTCACTGAATTCACCCGCGCCAGTGATCAGGCGGAGGTCTTCATTGCGGATAACAGGTTGGCCAATATTTTTGGACATGCCAGTAAACTATTGGCTGGCTGGCGCCTGTGCAACTCGTCGCGCGTTGACGGCTGAGGTTTCGATTTATATTATTTTGTCTCGCTCAGGTTGCGTTAGATTAAGGAAGCTCATGACTCGAATTGTCGCTTTATTCGCTTTAGCTATTTTGATTGCTGGCTGCCAAACTACCGGCGAGGTTCTCAAGAAATATCCTGTGGGCGCATCATATAATGGCCAGGTTTTAGTCGGAAAGAAGCAGATTCCACTCCCGCCAGGAGATTGGGAAATTTTCGCTTCGCGGGTTTCCCAAAATAGTTCAGGGGTTCCCTTTCTGTCGCTAGTCCTTGGAAACAAGGACCGCACGGCTGATGTGCTGGCTGTCGGATTGCATACCAATACCGAAGTCAGTAATGGGAATGGTTGGGTCATTTTGAAAGCTTGTGGACGTACAAACATGCTGCATGTGGATGCTCCTGATAATATTGAAGGAAGTGCCCAGCGTTGCTGGTTTGTCAATCATTCGAGAATGACAAGGTCGGGTAACGGTGTGTCTGTGATGACGACTGCCCTAGAGAGAGCGAAAAAGCTGGGGATCAAACTTCCGGTAACGTCGGTTTATACGGGCTTTCGGGTTGCCGGCACGTACGACACACTGACGGTAAGAGTATATTTCAACCCAGAGGCGGCTGGGTTTTCACCGCCAAATCAATCTGCTTGGGCGACGAATGATTGGCATAAGGATCGTATATACGTTGATCAAAAGAAGGTCGCTTATGTCGAAAAGGTCAAGAAATGGGCGGCAGCGTTTTTCCTGAAAGTTGAGGCAGGCTTCAAAGGTAAACTGGCGCTGGCCCGAACTGCCGCAAAATAATTGGGCCATCTCTTTAAAGGTGCGCTCCACCATCTTTCCGCCTAAAATCCTTGTTCCAGCAATGAGGATTTTATGATGGCGGCAAAACTGTTTCGAAATTCATCGCATTGGGGCGCTTATTTGGCTGAGGTCAAAGATGGCCGCGTTACCGGCGTGCAGCCGTTTGAGGAAGATCCCGACCCGTCTCCGATGCTGGCCTCTATTCCGCATTCGGTTCACACCGAAACGCGTGTAGCGCGGCCGTTTGTTCGGGAAGGTTGGCTCAAGAATGGTCCCGGCAATGGCGAAGGGCGCGGGCGTGAGCCGTTTGTGCCGGTGAGCTGGGAGAAAGCCTATGATCTTGTTGCTGGTGAATTAAAGCGCGTTAAAGAGACTTACAGCAACGATGCCATTCTCGGTGGGTCCTATGGCTGGTCGAGCGCCGGGACGTTTCATCACGCGCGGATGCTGGTACGAAAATTTCTGTTCGCGGCAGGTGGCTGCGTTGATCAATCCTCTAATTACAGCTTTGGCGCAGCGATGGCGTTTGTGCCGCATATTGCCGGTGACATGCGCTCGGTTACAGGTCCGCTGACCTCGTGGTCGGCGGTCGAACGTCATGCGAAGAACCTTATCGTCTTTGGGGGTATCAATCCCAAAAACACCCAGGCGGCGCGCGGCGGCAATGTCGCGCATGAATTTTTGCCATCGATGAAGAAACTCGCGGCGGCGGGTGTGAATGTTGTCAATGTCAGCCCGTGTCGCGATGATGCACCGGCGTTTCTGGACCCAACCTGGATCGCCATCCGGCCTAATACTGACACCGCGATGATGCTGGCTTTGGCGCATACGCTAATTACAGAAAACCTGCATGACGCAGATTTTCTAGAGAATTATTGCGAAGGTTTTGAACGCGTGAAGCCTTATCTGATGGGTGACACAGATGGTCAGCCAAAGGATGCCGACTGGGCTGCGGCGATTACGGGTCTTGATGCTGACGTGTTGCGCAAGCTTGCGCGGCAGATAGCGTCGGGGCGGACAATGATGTCAGCGACCTGGTCGCTGCAGCGTGGCGATCATGGTGAACAACCTTTCTGGGCGCTGATCCTGCTTGCGAGTGTTCTTGGCCATATTGGAAAGCCCGGAGGCGGCTACACATTTGGCTATGGCTCGACAGGTGGCATGGGCAATGCACCGCCTTTGTTTCGGCCACCCTCGATGAGTGCGGGCCGTAACCCGACCAATTATGCAATTCCGGCAGCACGGATCGCCGATGCCTTGCTTAATCCCGGTGAGGTGATCGACTATAACGGCAAGAAGATAACCTTTCCTGATATCAAGATGATCTATTGGGGTGGCGGTAATCCGTTCCATCATCATCAGGATCTCAACCGGTTGCGCCTTGGCTGGCAACGGCCGGAGACCGTGATCGTGCATGAACCGTGGTGGACCGCAACAGCGCGCCACGCCGACATCGTTCTGCCCGCGACGACATCGCTGGAGCGCAATGATTTTGGCTCAGCAGCCCGCGATCCCTATCTCGTGGTTATGGAAAAGGCGATTGAGCCAGTTGGGGAGTCAAAGAACGACTTTGATATTCTGGTCGAGCTGGCAAAGCGTCTCGGCTGCGAAGAAGAATTTACCGAAGGACGTGATGAGGATGCCTGGCTACGCTTTTTGTATGATAGCTGTCGCGAGGGTGCCAAGACCAATGAAGCGGCTATGCCGGACTTTGATACGTTTTGGAAAAAGGGATCGTTTAAGATTCCAGACCGTTCGGACGAGTACACACTTTTCACCGACTTTCGCGAAGACCCAGTGGCAAACCGGTTGAAGACCAAATCCGGTAAGTTTGAGCTCTACTCCACAAAAATTGAAAAGTTTGGCTATGACGATTGCCCACCGCATGTAACGTGGATGGAGCCAGCTGAATGGCTTGGCTCCGAAAAGACAGCTGATTACCCACTGCATATGATGTCGAGCCAGCCCAAGGATCGGCTGCATAGTCAGATGGATGATGGCCCGGTGAGCGGAGCCTCTAAAGTTGCTGGACGCGAACCGGTTGAAATCAATCCGGAAGATGCGAAGGCACGCGGAATTGCGGCAGGGGATTTAGTCAGAGTGTTTAATGGTCGGGGTGCGTGTCTCGCTGGCGCTGTGATTAATGAGGATATCAGGCAAAGTGTGATCCGGCTTTCAGCGGGCGCCTGGTATGATTCTGATGGCGGCGCACCGGGAGCGCTGGAAATTCATGGAAATCCAAACGTATTGACCCGAGATAAGGCGACATCGAAGGTCGGTCAGGCACCAACCTCGACAACAGCATTGGTTGAAATCGAAAAATACGAAGAAGCAGCGCCGTCGATTAATGTTTCACGGCCACCAGGTCTGGCCTCTGCCTGACGGGAGAACCGGTAAAGCCGAGGGGCCCTATAGTTGCTCGGAGTCGGTGACGGTTGAGTCCGTTTCTCCCTTGTCGCCGTGTTTCTCGGCGAATTTGATGATCCGCTCAAAGAACATGAAGAACTGATTGAACGCTTCGTTTCGTTCAGTGCGTCGTTCCTGGCGGCGTTCTACCCGTTTCTTTTCAAGTTGATCGGGCGTTGCGGCGGGCATCTGGGTCGCATTGCCGTTGCCGGCGCAGACCATATGGTCGTCACGGACCTTACACATTGTGATGACGCCGGTTTTCCGATCCAGTGTCCAGCTCGCACCGTTCTCGATCTTGATGATTTCGTAGCGCGGCGCCGTGAGTGTCTTGTCGCTATCAACCTTAGCTGCTTGGACGGGGTTTGCTGTGGGGTCTGGCAGCACGAGCGCTGCGACAACGATAGCGATTGCGACCAATCCACTACCGCCTAAAATTGCTTTACCCAAAAATGCGTTATTAGGGGTCATTCGAATTTCTCCATTAAATCTTGGTTTTGATGGGCCCCCACACATCGTCGCCAGTGTTAACGCAGATATAGGTTGATCAAAATAAAATTCAACGGATTTTAATTGTAGCGAATTTGTGACACGCTACAGAGATATTGTGAAAAGACGTATCAGGAAGGAAATTCAATGCTTTATGTGTGTTATGGGGTGGACGGTCCGGATGGGGCCGCGCGGCGGGAAACGTCGCGTGAAGAGCATTTTGCCTACCTAAAAGCCAATGAGGATATTTTGGTTCTGGGTGGTGCGACTCTGGCGGATGACAGCGATGCCCGCATCGGCAGTTGCCTTATTATCAATGTTCCAGATCGTGCTGCGGCTGATGCGTTTGCCGCCGGAGAGCCTTTGCGCAACGCTGGTGTGTTTGAATCCTACTCAGTCGTCAGAATGCGCCGTGGTCAGTGGAATCCGGGCGCTGCCCCTGCTACGGCAGAAGGCGATTAACGCCAGCGTTCTCCAACCAAGCAGTAAACCTTGGAGACGGTTAGCCGTCGTCTGAGGTTTCCGCCGACGCTGGGAAAATCTCTTTTATTGACGGCAAATTTTTGACTGCCACTGCCGACGGTGGCACCGTTAACACCGGCCTGTTTTAAAATGTTTAATAGACTCTCTGGCGTGGAAGAATAAGAGCGCCCCCGCCGCGGCGCTCCTGCCACATGGACACCAATAACCTCGCCATTGGCGTTTACCCAAGGGCCGCCACTGATGCCGCCGAGATTGGTCCCTCTATCCGGCACACGCCGAATTTGGGTCCAGGCAACGACCGGCTCCCGGGTGGAATAGCGTCCATCAATCGTCATCGTCCGCCTGCCGATGACACGCGCATGGACATCTCCGGGATCACCTTTCGGAAATCCAAATGAATAGCCGTCCTGGCCGCGCGCAATACGTTTTTCAATGCCGGGGAGCGATGGTGTACCACCATTGGTGCGCAAAATGCTGATATCGGCATGGGGATGGAGCCAAACCTGGCGAACCTTGACGAATTGGCGCTCACCTTTTTGCAGGACGATTTTGTCGCAACCATCGGCGACATGCCGTGCTGTTACCCAAATCCCTTTGCGGTCGACCGAGAAGGCTGTTCCGGTCGACGATTTTTGGCGCTCTTCCAGTGAGATTGAAATTACCGGGTCACGGCTTGTAATTGGTGGAACGGAATCTCTGTGCGGTGGCTGGACAATTTCTATCGGAGGGCGCCGTCCTGGCGTGGGGTCCGCATCGTCTGACGTCCATGACCGACCGAGGATCGCAACCAAGGCCATGACGAACAGCGCCAGAATATCCCAAATACGCATTGCTGTTAAACCGGATTAACCGGCTATCGCTGCAGCGTTGATCATGCCAACGGCCAGTTTGACGGCGACAACCAAAATCGCTGCCCCCATTTCGCGGTTTTCAATTCGTTTTGGTAGGTCTTTGAGAAAGATATCGAGCAATCGAAATGTCATCAGTTGAATAAACAGAGCGACGAGACCCCAAATGACGATATCCAAAACACCAACACTGGTTGCCATGCAAAAGGCCAACGGAATGGCCAGGCCGAGAATGGCCCCGGCAAACGACGTGGCGGCGGCTGTGTTCCCGGCCCGGATCAATTCCATTTCCCGTAAAGGCGTGATGAGCTGGTAAACCCATATTCCAGATAGAAGCATCGCGAGTGTTACTGAGAAATGCAGCAGCAATGTTGGAAAGCCGTTTAGGAAGCTTTGTAGGATGGGATCCATGATCAGTTTCTATCCTTCGATAAAGCGAAAGGCGAATTCATCACCAGTACTAATAATATTACCAGCAGTTGGCCCTGAGAAGTGAGCGGGAATGAGCAATATGTCTGTGTCTGCACAGCTCTCTATAATTTTGCGACGCGTGACAATAGCCAAGTCGCGATCCGAGCATTTTATAGTGCTCCAATCCGGCTCATAGACCTGCAACGGGTGATGGAAGGCGTCACCAGCGAAGATCGCCTTAACGCCGTTTGAATTGAGGTTGGCGCAGCATTGTCCTGGCGTGTGGCCCGGCGCTGGCGACAGATGGATCAAGTCATTCAATTCAAAATCATCCTCCACGAGTAACGCGCAGCCCGCTTCGATAATTGGCAGGACGCAGTCCTCAAAGGCGGTGCCGGACGGGTGGGGGCCATGTTCTTTGTTCCACGCCAGCCAATATTCATATTCGGTGCGCCCGATGATGTATTTGGCATTCGGGAATGTCGGGACAAGTCGGCCATCGACAAACCGTGTATTCCAGCCGACATGATCGACATGAAGATGGGTGCAGAAGACATAATCAATATCTTCAAACGCGACTCCTGCCGCGTGAAATTCAGCGAGCCAGCGATCCTTTGGGTAGAGTAATCCTTCGCGGCGGTTTTTGTGATCGCCAACGCAGGTATCGATCAGGATGTTGTGTTGTGGCGTTTGCAGCAGAAAACTCTGAAAGGTCATGCAGATTTGGCCACTGGCGGGATCATGGGTATGGCTCGGCAGGTCAGCCAGATACTTTTCGACACGTTCCGGTGTCGCTTCAGGAAACATGTCATAGGGATTATGGTAAGGGCCGTCCCGTTCGACGATGCTTGTCATCGTGGTATCGCCGAGGGCGATGGTATTCGATTTGGAAATTGTATCCATGAGCGATGCCTTTCCGAGAGCCGTTGGCGTTGGACAGAATCCTATTGCGCATCTGCCGTGGCGTCTAGCGATCTAGCGCGCTAAATTATTCAGATACATGGCAAAATAATGGAGATCACGATATGGCACTCGAAGGCGTCAGATTCATTCCCTACAAAGACACGCTTGATCTCTTGAGCGTCGAAGAGGCAATGGAGATTTGTGAAGATGTTTATCGCATGCATGCCGCCGGCTCCGTTCAATGGTCCCTGCCTTCCTCCTGGAAGCTGGATGCCGACGCGCCCTATCACAATCACTGGCATGTAAAAGGTGTTCTTCTGAAAGACATACCGACGACCGGTGTCCGGATGTACAATTATTACGACGACGGTGTTAAAAACACGGTCGGCCAGTTGGAATGCGCCCGCTATATCCTTTTGACCGATCCGTTGACTGGACATTCCCGAGCGATTGTTGAAGAACACTGGGCATACGCCATCCGCAGCACCGCGGCCGCGATTCTGCCGTTGAAATGGCTGGCACCAAAGAACCCCAAGGTATTGGGTTTGGTCGGCATTGGCACGATGGGGGTTAATTGCCTGGCCTGTCTGCGGACTATGTTCGAATTTGAGAAAATCGTTTGTACCTCGCGCCGCCCCGAAACCCGTGAAGCCTTTGCCAGGAAATGGTCAGCGGAGCTCGGTATCCCGGTCGAGACAGTGGACACGATTGAAGAAGTCGTACGCGCTGCTGACATCGGGATCGGCGGGACGACCTCGACCGATATCATCGCGCGGGAGGAATGGGTCAAACCCGGGGCGACCTATATTTCATTGGCGCGGCGGGAGATGGACCCGGCCGGTTGGGCAGCGTTCGACAAGGTTGTTATCGATGGGTGGGACGTCAACATCGTCACTAAGGAATTTAGCAACATGATCGATAGCGGGCAGTTCTCGCGCGAGCAGCTGCACGGGGAAATTTGTGATGTCGTCACCGGCAAGGTTCCCGGTAGGGAAAATGATGATGAACGTATCTTGATCCATACGACGGGCCTCGTATCGCAGGACATTGCTGTCTGCCATCACATCTATGAAAAGGCCAAAGAGCAGGGCCGGGGCATAGTATTGCCGCCGACGGATGCATGAACATCACCAGCTCGCTTAGTTGTTCAATTTAAGAATTGCGAAATACCCTTTGCTTACTGCGGGTATTTTTAGTGAAATCAAGGGAATAAAAAAATGAAGTAACAAATAACAGTAAACAGGAGAGGTAATTAAGATGAAAAATAGCATTCTAAAATCCGTCGGCATTGCGGCGGCTTCAATTCCGCTATTGTTCGGGGCGGCGAAAGCATCGACTGCCGATGTTGCGGCTTTTTATAAAAATAAAACGATGACCATGTATATCGGCTTTTCAGCCGGTGGTGGCTATGACGCCTACGGTCGTATCGTCATGCGGCATATGGTGCGGCACATTCCTGGAACCCACGGCAGGTTGCCAAGCAATATACCGGCGCTGGCGGTGTTCGGGTTCTCAACGCAATTTATAACGTGTTTCCGCAAGACGGCACCGCAGTCGTTATGGCCGGACGCAGCGTCATTGCACAGCCTTTATTCCGAAATGCGGCGAACGCAAAATATGATGGCTCGAAGCTCAAATGGTTAGGAAGCGCCAATCAGGAATATAGCGTTTGTGTTTTCTGGCACGAGTCAAAATTTAAATCGACTGAGGATCTGCTCCGTGGATCGCCCAATATGGGTGGCGTCGGGATCGGTAGCTCGATCGATGTCTTTACCTTGCTGGTCAATAACACGCTTGGGGCTAAGCAAAAGCTCATCACGGGTTATCCCGGCGGCGCTGATATCAACCTGGCAATGCAGCGCAAAGAACTTGATGGTCGTTGTGGCTGGTCATTGTCGTCGATTAAGACAACGGCACCGGACTGGCTGCGGGATAACAAGATCAATTTGACTTTGCAGCATGCGCTGACCAAGCATCCGGAATTACAGGCTGTGCCGTTGATCACGGATCTCGTCAAGAACGAGAAAGACAAGCAGGCTCTTAAGGTGCATTTGGCGCCGCAGGCCTATGGACGGCCTTTCGCCGTTGGTCCCGGCGTGCCGAAGGAACGTTATGAGGCACTGCGTACGGCTTTCTGGAAAACCATGAAGGATCCGAAATTCCTGGCAGATGCCAAGAAACGCAAGATGCCGATTAACCCGCTCTCAGGGCAGGATGTTCAGAAACTTGTTAACGAGATCTATGCGCTGCCTAAAGATGTGCTCGCTTATGCCGATAAGGTCGGTAATTCGCGTGAAAAGACGACTGTGGCGCAAGCAGTTATCCCCATCGCGACCTATGCTGGTAAAATCACCAAGCTTAAGCGCGGTGGACGCCGAGTGTCTTGGAAGGGCGCGAGTGCCAATGGTAAGCTCCGTGTTTCGGGCAGCAAAACCAAGATCACAGTCGCGGGCAAAAAGGCCAAGCGTAAAGCGCTTAAAGTGGGTATGGCCTGTTCTTTCCGCGTGAAGGGTGCCCAGACGGCCCTCAACATCGACTGCAAATAAAGTAAAGTATAACGTTGAGCGGGTGACGGTGCATTTGCGCCGTCACCCTTTTTTTTCTCTAACAGGGAGGGTTTTTTAATGAAACTTACATCGATACTGCTCGGTGCGTCGACATTGACAATGGCGTTTGCCGCACCGGCGAGTGCGGATGCCGTTAGCGATTTCTTTAAAGGAAAACAAATCGCGCTGGTGCATACCGGTGGTCCGGCGGGTGGATTTGCGCTTTATACAAGAATACTGGCCAAGCACATTACCAAGCATATCCCCGGCAAGCCCACAGCGGTCATTCAGTTTAAACAGGGCGGTGGTGGCATGGTTGGCATGAATTACATGTATAACGCCGCTGCTCAGGACGGGAGTTTTCTTTTGATGCCCCTACCGGGTGTTGAAGCACAGCCTTTCCTGCATCCCAAGAAGGTGAAATTCGATATCCGCAAGACTCAGTGGATCGGTAATGTCACCCAGATGCAGTCTTTCATCTCGATCCGTACGGATCACAAGGTCAAGAACTGGAAAGACGCAACGAAGCATGTTGTTCGTCTCGGTGCTTCTGGTAAGGGTTCGGAGACGTATATTATGCCTAAGCTGATGAATGCCGTCGTCGGCACCAAGTTTCAAATCATTACCGGCTATAAAGGGATCATGGGCGCGACTGCGGCTATGGAAAAGGGTGAGTTGGATGGTCGTGCCGGTGGCTGGACCGCCAATATGCGCCCCCACTGGTTTAGTCAGACCCCCTATAAAACCACACTTCTTGTTCAGTCGGGTGCGCATCCCGTGAAACAACTTTATCCAGGACAGCCTCTTCAAGTGAAGGTCCCGTTGCTGAAGGATTTGGCTAAAAATGACGATGATCGCAAGCTTTTGTCGCTTGTAACCCGTGTTCTGGCTCGGGCCGTTGCGGCCCCTCCAGGTGTCCCGAAAGCTCATATTCAAGCGTTGCGTATGGCCTTCGATAAGACGATGAAAGACAAGGCGTATCTCGCTGAGATGAAAAATCGACGTTTGGCCATCGAGAACCCGATGTCCGGTGCAGAGGTCGCACGCTATATAGACGGGATCGCGTCGACGCCAAAACGGATTGTTAAGCGCTATATCGCTGCGGTTAAAAACTAAAATATAAGTCTCGTTTGTTAAAAACCCCCGGTCGCCATGGGGCGGCCTGGGGTTTCTTCTTACTGCTATCGAGCAAGAATGTCCTGTATTTTTGGCCAGGCTTCGGGGCCTTTTTCGGCCATTAGCGTGCAAAACGCATCGTTGCGCCAGTCGAGATAGGCAGCTTTGTAGCTCGGGCGCGCTTTAATCCGTTCATACAAATCGGTGATGTGGGGGCGCTTATCCATCCACTGCCAAAGGCGTAACTCATCCAATCGGACCAGGTAGGGCGTGTAGCCGATTTCGGCGAGTGAAAAACAGCTCCCCGCCATCCAGTCGGTTTCGCAAAGCTGTGCTTCGAGGTCCGCTAAAAATGAGTCGAAAACACCGATCGCCTCCGCAAACTGTGGCGATGCCATGCCATGTTCGATCTGCTCGCGTTGGCGCGCCCGACGTTTTGGGTCAGGAATGCTGTTTATGTAGTTGTCCAGCTCATCGGCGGGTCGCGCGAGGTGCTGGTGACGAAAGGCTATCGAACCGGATAACACGCCGGTATAGAAATGGATGATCTCATCAAGTCGTTTGGTCCATTGCCGCATGCGGGCGCGCTCGAAGGGAGATTCTGGTTTGAGAGAGGGGTCCGAGTAGGCATCGTCGAGATATTCACAGATCACTGTGGATTCGATAATTACCTTTCCGTTATCGACGAGAGTAGGGACCACGCCATTCGGGTTGAGCTTAAGATAGTCAGGCTGGTGTTGATCGCTGGCGCGCAAATCGAGCACATGGCCCTGCCAGTCCAGCTGTTTCTCTGCCAGAATCATGCGCACTTTCTGCGCGCAGGTCGACATTGTGGCGTGATAGAGCTCAATCATTTTAGGGTTGTCTTTCTTTAGGTAACAGGCACGCGCTCGGTCGATAGGATGGGATGGCCGAGGGCTTCGGCGCGGGCCAGTTTACGGCAATAAAATTCCCAGAACACGGGCACATTGCGCTCCTGACCTTTGATCTTGCGCGCTTGCTCGTCATCGGTTGGGTAGGACCAGTCAAAACTGGCGCTACTGGTTTTGACAAATTCTTCGCAGGCGGCTTCCTGGGCTGTTGCGATAACCAGGGCATGCTCAATTGAGGTGCCGCAGGCAACGACTCCATGGTTGCGAAGAAACATACAAAAGTTGTCGCCCATGACTTCGGCGGCTTCGCGGCCAGTTTCAAGCTTCACAATCAGTTCGGATGAACCTTCATAGCGCGGTGGCGGCGTCGGGAAAAAGATTTGCTGATATCCGGCGGGGCGCATCGGTTCTGTGCTGGAAGAAACGACGCAGCCATAGAGTGGGTGCGTGTGAATAGCGGCATTAACATCAGGGCGCATTTCGAAGATAGAGGCGTGAATCGGCCATTCGCCATGGCAACGGCCTTCGCCTGAATACACCTTGCCATCGAGCCCGATATGGAAGAAATCGCGGTAATCAAACACCTCCCCAAGGGCAATATGGGAGCGTTTGATCCACATGCCGTTGTCATGAGGGTCTCGGACGCTGGCAAAGCCCAGAGTTCGGTCGCCATGTCCTTCAATCTCGAGGATGCGGCATAGCTTGATGAGCTTGTCGAGTTGGTCTTTTACTTCGCCAGTTAACGCGGGTGTCTCTGAAGTGCTGTTCATTCTCGTCCTCCTGCTGGCCGCAGTCTGGGAAGAGAAGCGCAGCCTGTCAATCGGAGGTCGTGGGGAAGACGGCCCTAACGAGCATTTTCACGTTTGTAGGGCGGCGGGCGCAATATATAGCCCTGGTCTTTTAGCGTTGTGCTTAACAATCTCCGGGCAACATATCGGTCGAAACTGTTCGGGGTTTTCTTGGTCTTCCGCAAGCCACGCCGTGCCATTAAAGCCAGCCGGTCCCGGAATAGTTGGTCGACGAGCGTTGGCGGAATATCCGGTGTGAATTGATCTTTTGCGATCTCCCAGATATGTCCCGCTTCTGTGGGGTCAACGATGTTGAAGTATTTCATGATGACGGGGATCACAGTCTTTTTGTCTTGATGGATCATCTGCGTCGCGCGCGCTATGGCGCGAACAAACTTTGCGACATTGGAGCGGTTTTTGGAGAGATAGGAATTTCGAACCCAAATAGTTCCGGACAGATAGGGACGGCTCTCGCCGATTTTGGCGAGGACCCGGTGGCCTTGCTGCATTGCTTTCGCAGCGAAACGGGGCGAGACAAAAACGCCTTGATAGACGTCGTCTGTGAGTCCTTTTATACGCGTCATTTCCTTAGGTTCTTCGTGAAACTTCCAACGGGAGCCAAACCGGATACGAATCAGTGGGGGCAGTAATTCGGAACGAAACCCGTCTATTTCACCAAGTGCGATGTTTTTCTGTTTAAGATCGTCCAACGTTTTGATGTTTTTGCGCACAGCGAGGACGGCATGAGACATCACGGATTGGCCGACGATGAACTTCAAATGGCTGCCGCTGA
The DNA here is from genome assembly GCA_943787225.1 of uncultured Alphaproteobacteria bacterium. GTDB lineage: Bacteria > Pseudomonadota > Alphaproteobacteria > MPNO01 > UBA2964 > UBA2964. The sequence continues at coordinate 166,216 of CALSLP010000006.1, read as the reverse complement.
GGATTGCTTGAGCCCCCCGACCCTCGATTGGAACAAAATCGATTGTGCCTTTCACCCCGGCTGAAATAAGAGCGCGGCCGGTCAGCGGTACCATCTTTACGGAGAGCCCTTCGGAACGGAATAGCTGATTTTCATGCGCGACATAGGAAGGCAGATGGGCCAGTGTCGGCTCAGCCGTGCGGCCTAGTGTGGCGGCGTCTGCTATAGACATGGTCGCTGTCGTCAGCAAAACGACGGTTGAGAGATGAATTGTCGATTTTCGGGTCATGATACCGCTGCCTGTATTCCCAGCAATTGATTGCCTGATTGTAGGGCTTGCTGGTTAATAAAGACTGGCCGGTTCCAATTTTTAGTTTTTTCCGGCTGGCTTGCTTCCCAACCGGTGGGTAGTGATAATGCGCTAAATATTTGAGTAAATTTATGAGCAAAAGGAGCGATGAATGGGAAAACTGACCGTTAGTCTGGCGTGCTGTAACTACGACCGCACACGGGCGTTATTCGACGGAACAGTCGGGGTCGATGGCTGTGAAGTTATCGCAAGCGAGATGTCTCCCGAGGAGGCTTTCCATCGCGCATTCAAGTATGAAGAGTTCGATATCACAGAACTCTCGATGTCGAGCTATATGAATGTTCAATCCCGTGGCGGGAGCCCTTACATTGGCATTCCAGCCTTTGTGTCGCGCCTTTTCCGCCACTCCTCAATCTACATTCGTACTGATCGAGGTATAGAAAAGCCAGAAGATCTTGCCGGCAAGACCATCGGTGTCCCGGAATACCAGATGACCGCAGCCTTATGGGTTCGGGGTATTCTCGAAGACGAATATGGCGTCAAAGCGTCCAGTATTCATTGGCGCAATGGTGGCCTGGAAGAAGGCGGTCGCGAAGAGCGTGCGCCATTGCATCTGCCGGCCGAAATCGACTTGCAAAGTATCCCGACCGACCAGACCCTTGCCGAACATCTCGATGACGGAAAAGTTGATGCCGTGATTTCAGCCCGCGCACCGTCCAGCTATTACACCAATGATAATATCGACCGCCTGTTCCCGGATTATAAGTCGGCGGAACAAGCCTATTTCTCGAAAACCAATATGTTCCCCATCATGCACATGATTGGCATCAAGAGGTCGATTGTTGAGAAACATCCTTGGTTGCCGGTGAATGTCTATGTGGCGTTCCTGAAAGCGAAACAACTTTGTTATGATGAAATGGCCCAGGTGGGACATCTGGCTCATACCATGCCATGGCCTGTCTATGAACTGGAGCAAGTCCGCAAACTCATGGGTGACGATCATTGGAAGTATGGCGCCATCGAAAACGAGAAAGAAATCTCGGCGATGACGCGTTATTCCTTTGATCAGGGGATTTCTGCGCGGAAACTTGAAGCGGAAGATATCTTCGCTGAATCCACGTTCGAGCTGTTCAAGCTCTAGGTTAATCAAGGGAAGAGAAGCATGGCGAGCACTTCAGAAACACCGATTTCGCAACCCTGGATCGGCGGTAAGCCTTATGTTGCGACTGGCGGTAAGACAGAAGATTTGCTGTCTCCATGGGATGGCAGTCTTGTCGCGACGGTCGCGATGGCAGACGAAAGCACGATTGATGTTGCAATCGCCAGCGCCCGGGCGGCGTTTATTGCTCACCGGCATGTAACGCCCGCAGAACGTGCGGTCTGGCTTCGCAAAGCGGCGGATGAAGTTGATGCGGTCAAAGATCAGATTGCTGACATCACCATGCGGGCGCTGGGGAAACCGAAACGGGCCTGTGGCGTTGAAGCGGGACGTGTGTCGCAGCTGATGCGGCTTTGCGCGGAAGAACTCTTGCGTATCGAAGGGGAGGTCTTACCGCTTGATGCCCTGGCGATGGGTGCGGGCCGGTTTGGTTTCACGAAGCATCATCCACACGGCGTTATTGCCGCTTTCACGCCTTTTAATGCGCCGTCCAATTTGCTGATGCAAAAAGTTGCTCCCGCTATTGCGATGGGCAATTCTGTGGTGATCAAGCCTGCCTTTGAAGGCATCGGGGAAGCTTTGCTGATTGCCGAGTGCTTTACGCGTGCTGGTGTGCCTGATGGCATGGTCAACGTTGTAGCTTGCCGACGGGATGTCACAGGCCATCTGGTCGCGCATCCCGGCATTGCGGTGGTAACGCTGACCGGCGGAACTGCCGCGGGTGAAGCCCTGGCAAGTGCAGCCGGTGCGAAGCCGTTCATTGGTGAACTAGGCGGAAATTCCGCCAATATTGTATGCGCTGATGCCGATGTTAGGGATGCGGCGCTCCGGATCGTGCCGTCAGCATTTGAAGCCAGCGGGCAGCAATGTATCTCAGCGCAGCGGATCATCGTTGAAGAGGCTGTGCTTGATGAGTTTCTCGAGCATTTCGTTGCTGCCGCCGAAGCCATGAAGGTGGGCGACCCAACCAAGGACGACACGGATGTCGGACCGATGGTCAATGTTGCTGCTGCGGATCGGGTTGAAGCGATGGTAGAGGAGGCGATGGCAAATGGTGCGCAGGCCCCTTTGCCGCTCAAACGTGACAATGCGATTATTTATCCAACGATCCTAGTTGGTCCGTCTTCGGATTCACGCGTTGTTTGTGAGGAAATCTTTGGACCGGTCGCTGTGGTTATTCCAGCGACGGATATCGAAGACGCTATCGCTATTGCCAATGATTCAGAGTTCGGTCTGCAATCGTCCTGTTTCACATCGAGTTTGGAAACCGCCTTTCGTGTTTCAGAAGAGCTGCATGTCGGGTCGGTTTGGATCAATGAGGGCAGCCGGTTCCGCATGGATACAACGCCATTTGGCGGTGTCGGGTCATCAGGCTATGGACGCGAGGGTGTTAAATACGCGATGGAAGAACTGTCCTATATTAAGTTTACCGGCATTCGGTTCCCGGGCCGCGAAGGCAAATAGATAAGGGATATTTCAATGACACGAGTGACTCCATTGCGGCGCGAAGATCATCCTGATCTCGATGAGAAGTTTTTCTCGCCCTATGAGGCGACGCGGGGCTATGTACCAAATTCTAATTTGGTCATGGCGCGACGCCCTAAACTGTTGGCAGCCTTTCGGGCCCTGAATGGGGCCGTCTTTGACCCAGACAACGCCGTTCCTGCCGGGTTACTGGCTTTGGTTGGGAATATCGCGAGCCAGGCGGCGGGATGTATGTATTGTGTTGCTCATACGTCCAATAACGCGGGCATGCGGGGCGTTGATGCCGATAAGGTTGCTGCCCTTTGGGAGTATGAGAGCAGCCCTCTATTCAGTGAGGCGGAGAGAGCCGCGTTAAAATATGCGCAGGCGGCTGGTTCGGTTCCCAATATGGTGACCGATGAAGATACGGATGCTGTTAAAGAGCATTTCGGTGAAGACGGTGTCGTTGAGATTTTAGCCGTGGTCAGCTGGTATGGGTTTTTGAACCGCTGGAATGACTCGCTCGCCACTGAGCTTGAAGAAATTGCCTTCGATAAGGCATCCAAGACGTTGGAATCAACCGAATGGGATGCCGGAAAGCACACCCCTAAAAATCGATAGAGATATATGCATATAGTCGTCCAAGGTTGTTCCGCAGTATTGGCGGGTTTCATGGCCGTTTGTGTTACGAGCCCCTCTTTTGCAGCGCAGAAGACCTACCCGTCGATATCGGGCGAGATTCCGATTGAGATCGAAAATGATTGGGCTTTCAAATCCGATGACAGGGCCAATCAATCGAATGATCTGTATACGACGATAGAGCCCGCGGTAACGGTACAGCTTTCTCCCTCATGGTCGATATTTGGTCATGCTGTTTTGGAACCTGTTGGTTCTGCTGGAAAGTTTGAGAACCGCACGTTCGAAGACATCGGGCTCTACGTTGAAGATCTGTTTGTCGAATTCAATAAGAAGGCCTTTAACGTAAAGGCGGGCAAACTTAATGTTGGGTTCGGTGTTGCCTGGGATAAGACACCGGGTCTCTATGGGACGGATTTTGCGGAAGATGGCTATGAGACGTCTGAGCGTATTGGAGTGATCGGCGGCTGGACCGTTGATACCAACGCGGCCGGTACGCACACAATATCAGCGGGGTCATTCTTTCAGGACACGACATTCTTGAGTCAATCCGCCTTTAAAGGGCGAGGCGATACCCGGAAACGGGATGGTGGGGTGAGTAATACAGGGGATTTCAGCTCATTTATTGTTGCCTTGAATGGCGAAAAAATTCGCGGACTGGGCAATTTTGGATATCACATATCCTATATGCATCAGGCTAATGGGGCCGGCAACCCTTCAGATGAAACCTCTTTTGCAATTGCGGGGTTTACGCGTTTTGACGTTGGTAAAGGTGTGACCTTTTCCCCGATCGTCGAATTTGTCCGCCAGGAAAACCCCGGAGGTGTGCAGAATCAGGATCGCACTTTCCTGACTGTAGCCAGTCAGTTTGAGTGGCAGGGCTATAATGTGGCTGCCGCCTGGACGAAGCGTCACACGTTCAAGGCGGCAGACGATCGGGATTTCCAGTTCCAGCTTTCGGCTGGCTATAGCTTTGATTTCGGCCTTTCTGTTGATCTTGGTTGGAAGATTGCCGATGAAGGCAATGTTGAAACGCAAACCTTTGGCATCCTTGCTGCCTATCTCTTCAAATTTTGATAGAGTTGGTGTTGCAATTTTGGTCAGACCACGCCAATCTTGCTGTTGTTGAATGAGGGATGAGTGATGAACGAGCAGACAGTTAAGACCCAAGATGTCGTTGCAGCTTCCAGCCGCAAAGTTATGCCCGCAGTTGTTGCTTTGTTGTTTGGTGCCTTTCTGGTCATTGGGGTTGGTTTTGCACATTCAGACACAATCCATAATGCGGCTCATGACAGCCGACATTCCTTCGCTTTTCCCTGCCACTGAGTTCTGACGGCCGATTCATGTTTCGGCGTATTTTTGCGACAGCGCTGCTCGCCGGGTTTCTCGGCGGGCTTGGAATCTCTATCGTTCATGAATTCACCACGACACCGATAATTCTTCACGCTGAGCAGTTTGAGAATAAATCGAATACGGTCGATCAAAAAAGCAGCAGCAAACAGAACGCGCTCCTTATTTTGGCCCATGGCAAAGCGGGCAATGCCGCCAAAAACGGTCACCAAGCCTGGGGACCTGCCAATGGCTGGGAGCGCACGCTTTTCACTACAATTGCAAATATCATTACCGGGGTCGGATTTTCTTTGATTCTGGTGGCCTGCTTTTCTCTTTCGGAGGGTACTGTAACCGGTCGAGCTGGCGTTATTTGGGGAATGGCGGGGTTTGGCGTCATGTCGCTCGCACCGGCTCTGGGATTGCCCCCTGAAGTACCTGGTGCTCTCACTGCGGAGCTGGTGCCCCGGCAGAGCTGGTGGTTCCTCTGTGTCGCTGCGACAGCAGTAGGGCTCTGGATGCTGGTCTTTAGAAAAGGCGTCGTCTGGGTAATTGCCGGTATCGCTTTAATGGCGCTACCGCATATTGTTGGCGCTCCACAACCAGCGCGTATTGGCGGCGCTGTACCACCCGAGCTGGCTGGTCATTTCGCGGCGGCCTCACTGGTCACCGCAGCGATCTTCTGGTCGTTGCTTGGCTGGCTCTCGGGGACGTTTTGGCAGCGTTTTGAATCCCGAAGTTAAAAAACCACAGCTAATCCAGTTTGTATTTTGCTTTCATCGCGACAAAGAAGCCTTCGTCGCGAAGTTCTTCGTGGATTGATTGATCTATGTAATCGTCGATGTCGTCGCTTTTGTTCGCTGCTTCGACTGTCGCCATGATGTTTTTGCCACCTTCAACCGTCGGTTCGGCATTTAGCGGCGTGTAGGTCTTGAAATTGTCGTAAGTGATATCGAGATTCCTGGCATTTGTGATGTCGAGGGCCTTTGCCATAACGGGCTTCGCGTGGTCAGCATCACTCACCGCAAGATAATTTGCTTCAATGGTGGCCCGCATGAACCGCAACACGGCATCCCGGTTCTCTGCGAGATATTTTTTGTCGACCACCAGCCCGCTATAAAGCCAGGGCATTCTATCTGCTAAAAGATCACAAATCGCCGTGATCCCTTCGGCAAGAGCGACGCTTCGTAAGGGCTCACCAAGCATGGTGGCTTTAACGGTGCCGTTCTTAAGATGCGAAAGGCGTTCGACGCCAATTTCCTGGAATGTGATGTCGTCGCGGGTTAATCCAAGCTTTTCCAAGGCGACAACAGTCGATAACTCGCTTTCGGAACCGGCGCTGCTAATGCCAACAAGATTGCCTTTGATGTCGTCGATACCCTTTACGCCGGGGGCGGCGAATAAGGTGCTGCGGATGACATTGCTAAGCGAGCCAATCGTCGTGACGTTAAACCCCGCGGAATTCGCGCGGACGACAGAGGACATCCCGATATGCATGAGCTGAATACGACCCGTTGAAAGAGCTGGTCCGGTTTCGCTACCACCCACCATTTTGACGATTTCGAAATCGAGACCATTTTGTTCATAGAGCCCGGCGGCTTCCGCCATCCAGATTGCGAAAAATGTGTTTGCGGGTGAAGCCTCGCCGACTTTGAAAGTGATCATTCTGTGTTTTGTCCTTGTTGTTTATTTCCCTGTTAAACCCCGGACAGCACGAGATAGCTCGCTTTCAGGGTCGAGATACTGATTGATGGTCGTGAAATGGTGTTTGCCTTCCATGATCCAGCCTTTGACGTCCATGCCCTTTGCAGCCCAGGCGTCCGCAAGTTCCGTGGTTTGCCGAATAAACTCGGGCCCCTCGATGCCACCAGCCACAGCTAATAGCGGACCAGCGTGTTTGGGGTCCATAAACAGCGTACTGAATTCGGCGGCTTCTTTTGGCGAAAATTGCAGCTCATCGTTTTGAAAGGAGAGGCGTACGGGGTCGAGGTCGCTCACACCGCTGATACTGCAGCCGCCTTTGACCAGGTCTTTCGGTAAACCATCGCCATAGGACGGCCAGTCGGTCTGCATCATCATCGCTGTGATATGGCCGCCGGCAGAATGTCCTGAGACCGTAATATTGTTCTTATCGCCGCCGAAACTTTCGGCATTCCGCCATGCCCATTCCATCGAGGCGCAGCAGCGTTCGATCAACGTTCCCATCCGAACAGAAGGAATTAACGGGTATTCGACAACGATGGTTGTCACGCCATAGGGAACAAAGGGTTTGGCGACAAAGCCGAAATCATTCTTGGTGTTGGATTTCCAGTAACCGCCGTGAAAAAAGACATGGATTGGGTGCGGTCCGTCGCCCTCAGCAATATAAATATCGAGGAGATCGGTGTCGCCGTCGCCGAACCTGACGTCGAGTCGGCATTCATATTCGGCTTTCGCCTCATCGGACCCAACGATTTGGGCCGCTTTGCAGTCTGCCGTATCTGGAAAACGTCCGCGATTATTATATTCTACATCGAGCGATTCCTGAGTGTAATCGCGGTAAATAGCGCCATCCATAACTGTTCTCCCTGATTTATCCTTTGTTGGATGAAATATAGAAGGCGGTTACGGGGCGGTCAAAGGACGAGTTCTGTTGACCCCCGGGCACAATGTGGGAAAATGGTGAAATCAAGAGGGAGATGAAGCTTATGGCAGAAACAGACGATCCACGCCGTGGGTATCACGATATTGGTGGTAAGGATTATGGCGCTATCGATCCAGAGGTGACGGAGATGAAGCCTTGGGAACGCCAATCGACGGCGATAAGTAATGCCCTGGGAGCCGCAGGCCGACATATCTATGTGACCGATGAATCAAGGCGGGCGCGGGAACAGATGGGCGAGCCGCTTTACAGTGATCTCGATTATTATGAGCGTTCGACAGAATCGATGAAAATGATCCTCGTCGAAAAAGGCCTGTTCACTGAAGAAGAACTTGAAACACGCATGAAGGAGATCGGGCAACGCATGGCGGAGGCCCGGAAATGAGTGGAAATTTTGCTCCCGGCGATACCGTTCAAGTCATCTCGACCCACCCGCCGGGCCATCGGCGTACACCCTACTACATTCGAGGCAAGGTTGGTGAAATCGAACGGGTCTGTGGTGATTTCCGGAACCCTGAAGAACTGGCCTATGGGTTTGATGGGTTGCCGAAGAAGACATTGTATAGAGTTCGCTTCAAACAAACGGATGTATGGGCTGACTATGCCGGACCGGAGTCGGACACAGTAGATGTCGATATTTACGAACATTGGTTGTTGCCCGCCTAAGGTGGGAAGACAGGAGAGATAAGATGGCGGAAGAACGCGAAACCCATGATCACGATCATGACCACGACCATGATCATGACCTAACTTTTCAGCCTAATATCGAGGATTCTGAGGCAGGTCGATATGAGTTAATGACCTATGCTATTCGCGAATTGCTGATGGAAAAGGGCCATTTGGCACCAGACGAACTTCGCGCCGCGCAGGAGAAGGTAGAGTCTCTACAGCATTCCGACGGGGCAAAAGTCATTGCCAAGGCGTGGACCGATGCAGATTTTAAAAATCGTTTGCTGGAAGACGGTAATGCGGCCTTAGCTGAAGTTGGTGTTGATGCCGGTGCCGCCAAGATGACCGTTGTTGAGAATACGGATGACGTGCAGAACGTCGTCGTTTGTACCTTGTGCTCGTGCTATCCGCGCGCCGTGCTTGGCATGCCACCGGATTGGTATCGCAGCAAAAGCTATCGTTCGAGGGTTGTTATTGAACCTCGGCAGGTTCTTGCCGAGTTTGGCACGGACGTTCCCGACGATATGACGGTGCGGGTCCATGACAGTTTGGCTGATTTGCGGTATTTGGTGATCCCAAGACGGCCAGCAGGCACTGATGGCTGGACCGAAGAACAGCTGGCAGCAATCGTAACGCGGGATACTATGGTTGGTGTTGCAAACCCAACCGCCTCTTGAACGTCTGACGGTGCGCTGAGCCACAGCGGTTATTTCAGGGAGTAGAGATTATGCCCGACACCTATGTCGGCAAGAAGATCACGCGTCTTGAAGACGACATTCTGTTGGCCGGTGAGGCGACCTTCATCGATGATATCCAGCTCGATGGTATGCTGCATCTTGCTGTGGTTCGAAGCCAGATGGCGCATGCCCGGATAGCCTCGATTGACGTATCAGAGGCGCTAGATGTCTCCGGTGTAGTCGCGGTCTACACAATTGACGATTTACTGCCCGTCCTTTCGCAGGAACGGATACCAGAGAATTTTCCGACACCGGGTGATCGGGTGGACGTTGGACCTTATATTCTGGCGCGTGATGAAGTGTGTTACGTCGGTGAACCGATTGTCGCGGTGATCGCTGAAAACCGCTATGTCGCGGAAGACGCGGCGCAGCTCGTCGTCGTCGATTATGATCCTTTGCCGGTTCTGGCCGACCCACGTGACGCTGCAAAGACCGACGCGGCGCCTGTTAATTCACGGCAGGCCGAGCCTGGAAATATTGTCCATGACCTGGATTTTGGTCACGGTGATACGGACAGGGCCTTTGCGAGCGCCGCGCATGTTGTCCGATCGGAGCTTTATCAGCATCGTGGGGTTTCCAACTCGATGGAATGCCGGGGTAGTATCGCGCGCTACGATCCTGTGCGTGAAACCTTCACCATGTGGAGCTCCTGTCAGGCGCCGCATTCCCACCGCAGCGTATTGGTCTATCTGCTTGGTCTCGACGAGGCGCAGATACGGGTCATTGTACCGAGTATTGGTGGTGGGTTTGGGCCAAAGCTCCTATTTTATCCAGAGGACGCTGTCATTAGCGGTGCAGCGATGCTGTTGGGGCGTCCGGTTAAATGGATCGAAGATCGGCGGGAGCACCTGATCACGACGACGCAGGAACGCGATCAGTTCTGGGATGTTGAAATGGCCCTCGATGCGGAGGGCAGGATACTCGGGCTACGTGGCAAGATGTATCATGATCAAGGGGCCTATACCGCGCGCGGTTTCAATATCCCGTTTAGTGCGGCGACGACGATCCTCGGCCCGTATGTTATTCCCAATTATGCGTTGAACGTGATCGTGGCGCATACCAACAAGGTTCCCGCGACCTCAATGCGCGGCGCTGGTCATCCGCAGGGCTGCTTCACGATGGAACGGATGATTGACCGGGCTGCTGATGCGGCGGGGATAGACCGGACTGTCGTTCGGGAACGTAATTTAATCCGCTTCCAGGATATGCCCTACGCGCATCCGCTAAAGACGCAGGCTGGACAACAAATTGTCTATGACAGTGGGAACTACGAAAAATGCCAAGGTGACCTGTTAGAGGCGCTGGATTATTCGGGTTTTCCTGCACGTCAGGCGACGGCGCGGGCTGAAGGGCGTTATCTCGGTCTGGGTATCGCGAACTATGTGAAGCCGACCGGCCGTGGTCCCTTTGAAACCGGCATTGTCCGGATTGGAACGTCAGGAAAGATTTCTGTCTATACCGGTGGCATTGCCATGGGGCAGGGCTTTCAAACCGCGATGTCTCAGATCGTTGCCGATCAGCTCGGTGTCAGTCCGGCGGATGTAACAATCGTTCATGGTGACACGCAGAATGTCACGCAAGGCTTTGGTGGTTTTGCCAGCCGTCAGACAGTTTGCGCCGGGTCCTCGATCCATTTGGCGGCGGGAGCCGTACGCAAGAAAGTTCTGGCCATTGCGGCGCACCTGCTTGAAGCGTCAGAGGAGGATCTCGAGCTGGTTGATGGCAAGGTGTTTGTCAAAGGTGTGCCTGGGATGGCGGTTGGCTTTCAGGAAATTGCTGGCGCCGTTGCCGGGGTTCCCGGCTATGCGCTGCCGGAAGGGATTACGCCGGGGCTGGAAGCAGAGGCAAGCTTCATGCCCGACAATGTCGCCTATGCTAACGGAGCGCACGGTGCGGAGCTTGAGGTCGATATTGGCACCGGCCATGTGCGGATTAATCGCTATGTGATCGTTCACGATAGCGGCAAATTGATTAACCCGCTCATTGTTGATGGTCAGGTCCATGGTGGTGTTACGCTTGGTTTAGGGCATGCCTTATTTGAAAACATGATCTATGACGATCAGGCGATGCCGCAATCGACCAATCTGGCGGAATATCTGATTCCGACGGCACCGGAAGTACCGAATTACGAAATCATCCATCAGGAATCGGCGACTGATCGCAATCCCATTGGGGTCAAAGGCGTAGGGGAATGCGGGGTGATGACGGCGGCGCCAGCGATCTTGTCGGCCATTGAAAGCGCGCTGCGTCCTTTCGACGTGAAGCTGGATAAATACCCAGTAACGCCCTCTGACCTGATCACACAAATTCGGGCGGCGGGCTGATCGTTCACCGCTAAATTAGCTAAGGAGAAAAATTATGGCTCGGGCGCCGGAACTATCACGCGATGATATGAACGCGGAACAGCAGAAGGTTTTTGACGCAATCGCGGGTGGGCCACGCGGTGGCGTGCGGGGACCGTTCCTGCCGTTGCTGAATAGCCCGGAGTTGGCCGATAAGGTTCAGAAACTCGGGCAGTTTGTGCGCTACGAATGTTCGATTCCGTGGAATTTGCGGGAGATTGCAATCCTGGTGACGGCCTATCATTGGAAGGCCCAATATGAATGGTTCGCGCATGATAGCGAGGCACGAAAGGCCGGCGTATCTGTCGCCGTCATTGAAGCTATCCAGAATGGTGAACAGCCTGAGTTCGAAGATCCTGCGGAAGCCGAAATCTATGACTTCTGTATAGAGCTCTATGCAACTAAGCGGGTCAGCGACGGCGTTTATCAAAAAATCGCTGATCGACATGGCGCCCAGGGCGCGACGGACCTCGCCGGTCTCCTCGGTCACTACAATCTAATCGCGATTACCCTCAATATCTTCGATGTTGAGGTGCCCGGCGGTCTCACACCTCTCGCGCTTTAGAACGTCGCGTCGGAGGCCAGCCAGGCATCGGTAATTTCTTCGGCTGTGGCGAACCAGACATCGTCGTGTCCCTGAATATAATCCAGGGCGGATTTGAGGACGCCGATGCGATGTGAAACCCCAATGACAAAGGGGTGCAAACAAATCGCCATAACTCGGGCGGAGTCTTCGCCTTCTTCGTAGAGCGTGTCGAACTGACTGCGGATCATCTGCTCGAACTCGGCATTTGATCGTCCCGCGCGGAATTGTGGCAGGTCATTGATCTCGGTCGAATAGGGCAGCGACACGATTTTGCGGCCACCGGCTTCCATAAAGTAAGGCTGATCGTCATTGGTCCAGTCACAGCAATAGTCGAGGCCTTCTTCCGCAAGATAATCCAGTGTCTTCCATGTCTCTTGCAGGCCTGAGCCGAGCCAGCCCCGTGGTTTAGTGCCAGTGCATTCCGTGATGCGAGCCAATACATCCCTGATCATCTGCTGATCATTCTCGGGTGGCGTGGCATGAAAGGGCCGAGCGTTGCTTTGATTGTGACCCATGAAGTTCCAGCCCAGCGATACGGCATCCTCCATCATCTCCGGATACATATCGCACACTTCAGAATTCAGCGTGCAGGTTGCGCGGATATTACGCTTTGATAGAACGTCCATAATCCGGAAAGCACCGATACGGGCGCCATAATCCCGTTGCGACCAGGAGGAGACCTCCGGCGTATAGCTGTACCGTGAGCCGGGAACCGGTTCATCCAACGGAAAGAACTCAAGATTGGGTGCAATCCATACAGCGACGCGGGCGCCGTTGGGCCATTTGAGCTTGGGACGCCGATTGATCGGCGTATAGGGAAAGGGTCCGTAGCGGCTCGGTTCCATTATGACGCTTCCTTCAATCCAGCAGTGGTATAGATGTGATCAACGATTTCATCGGTATGCATGACATCGGCGTATTTGTGATGCAAATCGAACAAATTGACCTTATGCGACAGCATATGACGGTCAAAGCAGCATTCCTCGGCAATCGTCACATGAATACCGTTGGAATAGCCGTCGACAACACTGGCCCGGACACAGCCACTGGTGCTTTCGCCGCAGACGATCAGGCTATCGACGCCCAGACGGTTCAATTGTGAGACCAGCGGCGTACCGGCGAACGCACTCGCCCGCTGTTTATAGACGACTAGATCGCCTTCCTGCGGGGCAAATTCTTCTTTTATCTCCCAAACATCGGGGGACACCTGAACCTTTTGACGGTTGGTCGCATAGGCGTGGGCAATATTCGCTTCAACGCGGTTTTCCGTCGTTGAATAGATGATCGGAATGCCAGCGGCGCGGGCTGCCTTAAACAGACGCTCTGTCGGCGGGATCGCATTCCAGGCATTTTCGCCACAGGAGCTCGGATAGGTATCGATGACCTCTTCGACGGGCTTGTTGCCACCCTGATAGGCCATTTTGTATAGGTCGATGGCGAGGATCGCCGGTTTAGCACCGACATACGTTTTGCGCTCATAGTGGCTATAAATTCTAAGGGCGCCTTCCGAAACGACGTCTTTCCAACAGTGATCTTCAAAATCCGATGCCATGTCTTCCTCCATTAATTGATTTTGGAGACTGTATTACAGGGCAGGGAGAGCGGCAACGGTGTGAAGCTGCTTGGAGCTCTTGCCGCCAGCGTCCCGGTGGTATCAAATTGTGGCAACGGAATTCGTGAGAGAGAGATCGAGATGAAATATCGGAAATTAGGCTGCTGTGATGTAGATGTTTCGGCCATCGGGCTTGGTGGTATGGCGATGACCAGTATCTATGGCGCTGCGAATGAAGACGAGGCGGTTGCCGCCTTGCAGGCTGGTATTGATGCCGGAATGAACTTTATTGATACGTCGGATGCCTATGGCGGCGGCAAAAATGAGGAAATGCTGGGCCGGGCTTTGGCCGGACAGCGCGACAAGGTCTTCCTGGCGACCAAGTTTGGTAATCTCGGCGGCCGTGCTGACGGCAGGCCAGAATATGTCATTGAGGCCTGTGACAAGAGCCTGTCACGGCTCAATACCGACGTGATTGATCTGTTCTTTCAGCATCGTGTCGATAAGGATGTCCCGATTGAAGAAACGGTTGGTGCGATGGCGCAGCTGGTCGAGCAGGGCAAAGTCCGGTTCCTCGGGCTTTCAGAAGCAGGGCCGGACACTATTCGCCGTGCTCACGCGACCCATCCAATTGCGGCACTGCAAACTGAGTATTCGCTTTGGACCCGGTTTGTTGAAGACGAAATCCTTCCCCTCTGCCGTGAACTTGCTATTGGTTTTGTTGCCTATTCGCCTCTCGGACGGGGAATGTTGACGGGAACGATTGAAGGTGCTGAAAGCTTGGGTGAGGGTGATCGACGTCGTGACCATCCTCGTTTCCAGGCTGAGAATATCGATGCCAATGTTGCGATTGTACAACCGCTCAAAGAAATTGCGGCGTCAAAGGGTGTTTCGATGCCGCAACTGGCCATCGCCTGGCTTCTACATCAGGGTGAGGACATCGTACCAATTCCGGGCACGAAACGTACCGCTCATTTGCTGGAGAATATTGCGGCAGCAGATATTGCTCTTTCCGATGAGGAAGTTCAGCAGATCGGTACAGCGGTTAAGGCTGATGCCGTTTCTGGAACCCGCTATCCTGAAAAACAGCTGGGTGGGTTGAGTATCTGACTATGGCTGATCGACCCGCGCTGGGGCGTTGAGGAAGTTCTTCATCACGTGCCAGAAGCGGGCCCGATTGCGGCCGAGAAACGTTACGTGAGCCAGGCCCGGTATAATCACGAATTGTTTGTCGCGCGTCGGCAGCTTGTTGAAGTAATCTAATAAGTCTTCTTCGGTCGCAATCCCGTCATGCTCGCCGCGGATGATCAGGACCGGGCAGGCTGTTTTGGTGGGATCACAGACCGGCAGGACCGAACACATATCGACATAGGTGCCGGTTGGCACCGCCTCGCAGATTTCCAGTTCCGTATCGGCAAGGGTTTCGGCGACACCGTCTTCTGTTGTACCCGGCTTGTCACGGGTGAATATCGATAGAAAAAACGCGCGATCGACAGGACGGGTATTGCTGGCTGTCCATTGATCCATCTTCTTGGCGCGTTCGATCAGGGTCGGAGCGCCTTCACCGGTATAAACAAAGGCATCGAGGATCAGTCTATTGGCATGTTCAGGGTAGGCCTCGGCAAAGGCCGCTGCTCTGAGTGCACCGGAAGAGGATCCATAAAATGCGGCTGCCGTCTGTCCGGTTTCCCGTATGACGACGTCCATGCCGGCTTTCAGGTCATGGACGCCTTCTGAAATTGGGGAATTACCGTCAGTACTATCGGAACGACCATAGCCTTCATGGTCGAGGGTCCAGACGTCGAAGCCGTAAGAGGCAAACTTGTCCATCAACGAGTAGTCCGGCTTGCCCGGCACCTGAAGATCAAAGCCGGTTGGGCCGCTGAAGGAGGAACCATGGACCAGATACAGGACGGGCTTGGGCGCTGTGTCGCGGGCAGGGTCACCGACCCTTTTACGCCACATAAAGAGTTTTACATCGCCCTTAAGTGCCCAGTATTCCTGGCTCCAGATATCCTCGGCCATTTCTATTGATCGACCCGTCCAGGCATGCCGAGGAAGCCGTCCAGCGAATGCCAGAAACGAGCCCGGTTGATGCCGATTGTTGTGTTGTGCGCCTGACCAGAAACCATAACGAGCTGTTTGTCGCTGTTTGGTAAGGCGGTGAAGAACCCAAGGACATCCTCATCTGTTGCGATGCCGTCGTGATCGCCCCGGAAAATCATCACCGGGCAATCGACTTTGGTTGGGTCGACAACCGGTAGGTTCACGCACATGTCTATGTAAGTACCGTTAGGGACGCTGCCGCCGCCGTTATCCATTTCGGCTTTTGCGGCAGCCGCAGGCAATTCGGGAATGGTGAGACCCGAAACATCACGGTTAAAGATGTTCAGATAAGCGGCTTCATCGACCGTACGTCGGTTTGAGGCGCGCCACTCATCGATTTTTTCAGCCCGCTTCTTAAGGGTGGGTGATCCTTCCCCGGTCCAGACCAGCGCCGCGAGGACGAGCTTCTCAACCCGTTCTGGGCAGGCATTGGCGAATCCACCGGCGCGCAGGGCCCCAGAAGACGACCCGAAGAAACAAAATGACTTCTTCCCGGTGATTTTTTCGACAATCGATGCAGCGGCTTTAATGTCCTCTACACCGTCGGCAATATAGGAAAAGCCGTCTGTGTGAGTAGATTTACCGTAGCCTTCATGATCCATTGTCCAGACGTCATACCCGAGCCCGGCGAAGGTCCGCATCAGCGAGTAATCGCCCTGGCCGGGGATGTCGAGATCATAGGCTGTGCGCGCCGAGAAGGATGACCCGTGGACGAGAAAAAGGACCGGTTTGTCGGGGTTCGCCGCACGTGCCGTCGGTGAGTACCGGCGGAACAGAAACAGGTCGATATCGCCACGTTTTGCCCAGTGCTCTTCGCCTTGGATATCGCCGGGATCATTAGGCATATTGGTAATCGGGTTCGTCATAAAACTATTCTCCAAAAGACTGTTGGCGGTAGAGTAAGGGGCCGATGAGGGATCAGCAACCGATGAGGAAAAATTTGTAATGGCGGCAATTACTCTCATAAGTGCGGGGGCCCCGCAATCCGGCATTGTTACCTGTATGGAGGTTTATAGTGGAGATACGGGGGCTCGCTTTGAGCCCTCCTATATGACGTCGCCTGAGATCCAGAGGCTTATGGAGGGGGACGGCGCAAAGCCCGATATTTTGGTCGGTACGGCGGCTCATATGGCAGCGTATGGCGTTGCTGGGCTTCTCGATGGCAGCTCACTGGTGCGCGTAGGCGATGTGGAGGCCGGTGTTGTCGTACGGGTCGGGGCGGATTTTCCTGACATAAGTTCCAGGGAGGCTGTGCGTGAATCGATCCTGAAAGCCGAGCGAATACTCTATAACGACGCCATTTCAGGGCAGTATATCGAGAAGATGATCGTTAGCCTTGGGATTGCTGACCAGATCGGAGATCGGACAGAACGCCTGCCAAGCGCTGCTCGGCTTATGGAGCGGATTGGCAAAGGGCAGGGTAAAGAAATAGGCTTTGGACAAATTCCCGCGATACGTCGGCTGGCCGAGCATGGGGTTGTCGTTGTCGGGCCATTGCCCGAGGCGCTGGGCAATACGACAAGCTATGTTGCCGGTGCTATCGATCCTCAGGCTTCGCGGGTGATTAAAGGTTTTCTCGGTTTTATCGAGACGCCGCGAGGTCGCAGTATTCTGGATACAGCCGGAATCGTTTAGCAGTCAGTGGTGGTTGGTAAAGCCTGTTCGCGCTGTCTTTGTCGTCGTTTGTCGAGATACATCGGGACAAATAGCGAGATGATCAGCAGAATCCAAAGAATATTGCCTATGCCTGACGAGAAGATCACCAAAACATCGCCTTCAGAAATACGGAGAGCGCGCAGGAAGTAATTCTCAAGTAACGGTCCGAGAATGACGCCGATCAGGATAGCCGCGACATGATAGCCGGTTTTGCGGGCGACATAGCCTATGACTCCGAACGCCAGCGCCAGATACATGTCGAAGACATAAGCCCGCGGCACGAAGGCGCCGACCAGCGTAAACGAGATTATAATTGGTGCCATATAAGTGGTCGAAACGACCGTGATTTTGGACATATAGCGGGCCAGTGGAAGCACCGTGAGGATCATGATGGCGTAGGTAACCGCCATGGCTGTGAACGCCCCGAAAGCGAGTTCAGGCTGGTTCTCGAACAGGTCGGGCCCGACGGTGACACCGTGATACTGGAGAACGACCGCCATAATGGCTGCCGTCGCGCCACCAGGGACACCAATGACGAGGAGCGGGATCAGCGTGCCTGACGTGACGCCGTTATTTGCCGATTCTGGGGCAACGAGGCCATCGAGATGCCCAGTGCCATAGAGTTCAGGCGTTTTGGAAAAGGTCTTGGATTGTTGATAGGCTACAAAGGACGCGATGGCGGCACCAGCGCCCGGCACAATGCCAATGACCAGACCGATGATGCTGGTCCAGATGATATGCCACCAGCGGCTCATGGCCATGGTGACGCCTTCCCAGGTCTCCTTCCAGCCTGCCTTCTGCATGGCTGCCATACCACGCTTGGTCAGGATGGATTCCCCTTCAATGACAGCGAAGGCCTCAGAGACTGCGAATAGCCCGACGAGCGCAGGTATCAGCGGCACCTTGTCGTATAGCTCCAGGAAGCCGAATGTGCCGCGTGGGGTCTCGTAAACGACGTCTGCACCGATATAACCGATCATCAGGCCGAAGAAGCCTGCAATAAGGCCTTTTAGAGTATCTTTAGCTGCAATTGTCGCGATCAGCGATATGCCGAACAGCATAATCACAATCATCTCGACGCTGTGGAGATGATAGGCAACCTGCGACAGCCAGGGCATGGCAACGAGGGCAATCAGGGTGGTCAGCAGGCCACCAAAGACCGAGGCGACGAAGGAGATCGCCAGGGCCTGTTGGGCGCGGCCCTGCTTGGTCATGGGGTAGCCATCCAGCGGCGTTGCTGCGGCACCCGCGGTGCCTGGGATGTTGACCAGGATCGCGGGAATGCCAGCTCCCATGCGTGATGACGCATAGAGTGCGACCATAAAGATCAGCCCGATCTCTGGCTCCATAGCCAGTGTCATCGGGAGCAGGATGATAATGGTGTTGGCGGCGCTAAAGCCCGGTATGGCACCGACGATTAATCCGAGCAGGATCGCCGGCAGAATGACCCACCAGAAGGAAAATGTGCGCGCAAAGAGTTCGCCGAAGAGGCCCCAGTCGATTTCCATTCTAGAAAACGTCCTTTAGCAGCGTCTCGACAGGGCCGCGCGGGAAGCGCGTATTGAAGGCGAGAATAAAAAGGAGATAGCCGCCAATTGAAAGTGCGAGAGATATCCCGAAGATAAGGCCTTTCTTCTTCCCGTCGCTGAGCAGAAGCATCGCAAAGAGCAGGAAAAAGAAGGTCGTGATTGTAAACCCGCCCCACTGGATAAAGAAAATATAGGCGAGGGTAAGACCGAGAAGGGCGAGACGTTTTGGTATGTATGCTTTCGGCGCGAAAAGCGGCCCGAGACCTAACGTCGCTTCGCCCCGTTTTACGCGAAGACTGGTCCGAATGATGAGGGCGGCAATAAGCCCAATAAGAATAGTGCCAACGAAGAAAGCGCTGACCTGTGCCGTCCACGGAACGTCGATGATTGTTGTAAAATAATAGATGGTGAATAGCAGCCCTGAAATCGGGAGTATCAGTTCACCACCAAGGGGCTTGGGGCCGCTTGGTTTAGGATTGTCAGTGCTCTGCTCGTCATCAGCCATCGAAAAAGCTCATTGGTAGGCCTAAATCAAATCTCGTAATGCCGGTAGTGTAGTTTCGAATTAATACAAATCGTGGCCGGAAGGGGAACCGGTTAAAGTTCTCCGTCCAACCACGAATTGTCTTGAGATCGCCGTGAGGCGTTATGTCTTCTTTTTGCCTGTGAGAAGGCTACGGTAGTCCTGACCAAGATCCGTCACATATTTGACGTATTTTGCGCAATCTTCCGCGTTACCGTACTTGATGAATTCCCAAGGTGCTTTGGTCTTGACGACGGCCTTCTTGTAGGCCGGGTCGGTATAGACCTTCTGCAGGGTATCCGTCAGTACTTTGAAGCGCTCTGGATACTTCTCGACGGCTTCCTTCTTGATGCCAAAGGCACGCGCCCCGGCAATCAGCGGTGGCAGGCCAAGCTTGAAGTGATCATTGGTCAGCACGGCATCGGGCATGCGCTTGGGCAGCGGGTTTTTGTCGTCGAACAAGGCAAGAACCTTGATCTTCTTACGGAGAACGCTCGAGGCTGGCAGAACACCGAAGTCAACTTCGCCTGTGGTGACACCACCACGCGTATTACGGCCACCGGAAAGCGGGATCAGGTTGAACCGAGCGCCGGTTTTCTGTGCGAGAACCAATGCCCCCAAAGACGCGGGATGCGCCAGACGGCTTGTGCCAACGGTCAAAGTCCGCTTTTTGCCTTCGGCGATGATGTCATCGATGTGCTTGAATTTGCTTTTGGAGCTTACGAAGACACAAGCCGGATCAGCATCGACCTGAGCAAAATAGAAGTAGGAATCGAGCGGGAAGGTGGGCTTCTTGACCACCCAGTTGAGGACCTCTGGACCCATATTGCCGAAGATCAGATTGTAGCAATCGGCTTTCGCTTTACCCATATAGGTTTCGTAGCCAACGCGGCCTGCCGCCCCTGGATAGAAGCCGGCTTCAAAATTCTGTTTTACATATTTCTTCCAGACACCGGTAAAGGCCCGCAAATTGCGGTCAGCGCCACCGCCGGCGCGCGTGGGGACGAAAACCTGAATGTTCTGCTCGGGGAACGCGGCAGCAAATGCCATTTGAATGGGCAGCATGCTGAGGGCGCCTGCACCCGCTGTTGCGCCTGCGCCTTTTAGAAACAGGCGGCGTGAAACATCATTTTCGTAATCAGTCATCTATCAATCTCCCTGGATATTCTAATTTACGCGTCATTTTACGATCACTTGATAACATCGTCGGGGATTAGCCTGCTCCGGTCAAGACCTAGCGGAACACCCGTAACATAAATCTTGTTTGTGCGAAAGTTATCGCGGTCCAAAAGGGGATTGATTGGGGTCTGACGCGGGCGGTGCTTCGCCAGATTGAGGCTGGTTTGGGTCAAGCGGTGTGACCGTCGCGGCTGGTCCATCAGAGGGGGCCGCCGCTTGCGGCGCAGGCTTATTAGCGCTGGAGTTCTTTGCTCTTTTCTGAGCATTCTCCCAAGACATATTTCAGGATTTTGCCCTTTTTGTCTTTTCTCCCTGCTCATCTTCTATGGGCTTGAGGCCCTTTTTGCCATTTTTGGCGGGACGCGTGCGTTGCAAAAGTCGGTGCCAATACGAATAACACTGGCGACCCGTGCGCCGTCAAATCGGCATCGATGAATTTTGCTTCCTTCATGTTGGTGCCGTAGAAGTGGCTTGGTTACGTCAGCGCCGGTCAGATTGGCATTAGCAGCGAGGCATAGCTGAAATTTCGCCCCGGACAGATTAGCGCCCCGCAAATTGGCATCGCGCAGATTTGTCATCGTCAGGTCGGCATTGGAAAGATTAGCGCCGGAAAGGTTTGCCCCTTCGAGGTTCGCCCTCCGAAAATTGCCGCCGCTTAAATCAGCTTCAACCATATTCGCGCTACGCATCTGCGCCCCGCTGGCAAATACGCGCGGCATACGAACCTGAGGCATGTTGGCCGCCGTCAGGTCTGCGCCGGTAAGCTCAGCGCCTTCGAGGTAGGCGCCCTCAAGGTCGATAAAAATCATACGCGCCCCCCGAAGAGTGGCTCCGTACATGGAGGCTCTGCCAAGATTGGCTTTTGCAAGATTAGCGTTGGTCAAGTCAGCGCGTTCGAACTCCGCCAGAACCAAAATGGAACTTTCGAAATTTACCCCGTTGAGGCTGGCTCTCGTGAAATTGGCGTTAAATAAGTAGGAGCCTTTAAAATTAGAGCCATTTAGGTTTGCGCCGACATAAGAACGATAGCGGAGGTCACACAGGATACATTCCTGGGATCCTGTGGAGGTGACGCCGCTGCCAAGGTCTTGGGCCATGGGGGCGTTTATCGCTGGCGTGGATAGGACGATCGCGAATAATGCGGTGATCCAGCTGTTCAATTTGCGTTTCATTGCAGATTCACCCTAAGGACTAGAAATGCAGGAATTGAAGGGCGCCACTTAGTCGGCCTTCAATGTTTTTCTGGGTGTCCCAGCGTTCGAGAGACACATCTCCGGTCCGGAATTGTCGATAAAGCGCATTCTGCTGTAGATGGCGGAAGACCGAGGCCCAGTTGGGGTACGGACGAAACCAGTCTGTGTAACGTGCTTTTAACTCGTTGAGGACTTGTCCACCGTCTTTCCGGGCTGCTTCCTCTTTTTCCCGGACCTCACGGGGACGAAAAGTATATTCAGGAATTCGCGGCGTCAGCAGGATAAGAACAGATTTGTTAAAGTCTCGGGTTGATTCATTCGAAAAGAAGTATTGGACACCGGGAATGTCCTGCAGGCCGGGGACGCCGCCGCGGACATTCTCCGTTTCTTTTTCGCTTAGGCCACTCAAAATAAGGGTTTCCCCATTATTCATCAGGACGTTGGCATTTACCGATTCTTTGGTTGTTCGCAGTTGGTTTGCGTAATTAACATCGGCGCTTTGACTTGTCAGAAACGTGCGTTCGATTTCGACTTGTAATTTCACTCTTCCATCTGCAAGAAAAGTTGGTGTTACCCCCAGCTTAACCCCAATGTCCTTATCAACCTCTGTGGAGCCCTGCTGTGCTGTGGTCGATACGGTTGCGGCCTTGATGTTTTCTCCTGAGAAGAATTCCGACTTTTGCCCCGAGATCGCGACCAGGCTGGGGCGCGCCAAAATCTCATTCCGCGTCGATCCTGCATTCACGATATTTAAAGAATAACTCAGAGCGGGTATCGAGAAATTCCTCGTTATCGTGGTGACAACCGTATTATTGGTCGGATTAAACTCGTTGCGTGTATCAACTCGATTATTCGTAAAGTCACCATTAATGCTCAGCAGGGCGAGAAGATTACGGCCTTTCGACGTTGTGATATCTTCGCGTGAGCTGATAATAACGACGTCAACAACAACCATTTTGTCGTTGGCACCACCAGCACCACCCGCTTGACCGTCTTGCTGCTGTCCATCTGCGGCGTCCTGGTCTTGCTGCTGGTCCTGGTTTTGATCCTGTCTGCCATCTTGGCCCTGGTTCGGGTCGCCAGACGGGGATTGCGCCAGCTGTACAGGACCGTTTTGAGGCCTTGTTGGAAGGGGGGCTCGGAAACTCGCATTCTGGGCGCGTACATGTACCCGCTTCCAGTCCTGCAGGCGTCGCGTGAGATGAACTAGGCGCGAAGGCCGTGGCTTCGTGTCTTTGTAAAGGGCTAGAAACTTATTTGAATCTTCTTTATTGCCTAGAGCAGCGCTCACTAATGAGGAGGCACGGTTACTTCTTGCTGATTTGGGCTCCAATTCGCGTAAACGCTTTAGGGCGCCCGCGGCGGTTTCCGGGTCTTGGTTGTAGTAGGAGGAGATTGCTAAATTGTACAAAATGTCCGGATCATCGTCTTTGTAGAAAAGGGCGTCAGCGAACTCAGCCTTCGCAAGGTCAAAACGACGTTGGTCCAGGTGCAGGAGTCCGAGTTGGTAGCGCGCGATCCAGTTGGATTGATCAAATTTAAGGGCGAGTTTGTAGCCTTGCTCCGCGAGAGAAAACATCGACTGATCGGAACGGACGGCTTGCATATGATAGGTAAGGCCATTGAGGAGCTGCAGGTAGGAATTCCGTGCATCTAGCTTAAGAGCCTGGTTAAAAACCTTGGACGCCTCTTTAAACTTATTCTCACGCAGTAGACTGACCCCCTTCAACGATAACGCTCCGGCTTCGTTCCGTGGTGGTGGAGCATTTTGGGTTGTGGCGGTCGAAGTGTCCGATTTAGTTAAATCTTCTAGTGTCACGCAGCTCGTTGTCGCAAGAAACGGTATAAGGACAATTGCTCTGAGTATTGCGCGTCCTGCGGTTTGCAGTGGCGTACGCGGCTTGTCCACCAAATTTTCTTCTACAGACAGTTTCATGATTTATCTCGGAATCCCGCCGCCGGAGGAAAGCAGGTTGTTTGCGTCATAATATTGTTTTGCACCGGCATGAAAGGGGACCTGTATTCCTTGTCTGAGCATTGTGTGATGTGTTGAAAACCCAAGCGCTATCTGACTTTTCTGAAAGCTCTTTAAGTCTGCAAAGATGGCTTTTGCGACAACATTGATGGTCTCAGGCGCAATGCGTTTGAGTGACATAAGAACAACTTTTGCCGTTAACGTACGCACGTCATGTGTGGCATGTGGATTGAGTTTTTGAGAAAGCTTACTTTCGACGAAGAACCGATTTTGCTTGGTAAATTTGTCGACGAGGTCTTTTGGCAAATCAATGAAGACGCCGCCGCACTTCTGCGTGACCCTGTTGTATAGCTTGGCCGGTAATCCAATAGCTTCGATCATGATATCGATTCGCTTGTTACAAAAAGCTTCGGCCATGCCGGTCGTTCCAAGTTCTGTGACATTGGCAAACATCTTGTTGTTCCATCCCAGAATTTTGAACATTTGATCGGCAATAGTTCTTTTGCCTGATCCTCGGTTGCCAATATTGATCCGCTTCCCTTTGAAATCTTCGAAGGTTTTGATGCCGCTATCTTTGTGAACAGTCACAATAACGGGGGTGTCATAAAGGTTTGAGACAGTCCGTAAATCTTTGTTGGCACCGAGATCGGCAAATTGGCCGAGCCCTTTATAAGCCTTGTAAGCGAGATCGGCACGGGTAATGGCAACGTCAAGTTCACCGGATGTCAGGGCCTGGATGTTGTAAACCGATCCCCCAGTAGAGTAGGTGACGCAACGGACTTTATGATCGAGCCGTCCGGCATTTATAAATTTGCACAATGTCTGTCCGACGGGATAGTAGGTTCCTTTCGTCGACGCAGTTCCCAGCGCGACAAATTTATCGAATGCATTGGTTGTTGTGGGTGTAAGAACACAAAGCGCAATAAGCGCAGACCGAATAGCGTGCACTCCAAAATCCTTTAACCTGAAATAGACCATACGGTCCGCCAACCTGACCCCAAATTTTTAACTAATATATGTGCTCTGGCGATTACTAGCCAAGTGAAGAATTCTCTAGCTCCCAGGCTTACCATTAATGACTTCCGCGTAGCGCAGCAAGTCCAGGGGCGGGAACATTTTAAGCTGCCGTGCCGTTTCCATATTGATGATGTAGGAAAAACGACGCAGCCGACGAATTTTAATTTTACTGGGAGGAATTTTATCAACCAGAACCCTTTTGGCCTGGAAGGCTGCGAGCTGACCGACATTGTAATACCGGCTGGCGATTGCCAGTAAACCACTCCCCTTGGTGACCAGAACCTCGGTACCGGCAGTTACCGCCAGCTTGTGGTCGAGCGCTATTTTAGTGAAAGGCTTTCTGTATTTCGAGAGGAACGAGCTTGATCCGACATAGAGAAAATCGATACCGCGTTTGGCGAGCTTGGCAACGGTAGGTTCAATAGAATCTGGTGAGGGTTTGCCATTCGCTTCGAGGGGTAATTCTTCGACCACCAACTCAAATCCCATTTTCTTAGCAATCTTGCGCATTGCTTTGACACTTAGAACAGCATTCAGCTCGTTTGTGTTGTAAATCATCCCGAGGCGCTTGAACTTGCGATAGGACTGCAATGCCTTCATCTGAACGGTCGCCGGGGCGCGGTTTCGGGTTCCTGTAATATTATCACGTCCCGAGGACTCGTAGTTCGGCACAATTTTCGCGCCGATTGGATCAGCAACGATCATGAAAACAGCGGGAATTTTTGTAATATGTTTTGCGGGGTCGGTCTTGTCATAGGGCCCCAGGACAGCGCGCGTTACGCTGGTGCCCCAGGTGACGACGAGATCAGCTTTGACCGCCTTGGCTTCGGTAACAAAGCCAGGGAGAGTCTTCTTGTCACGACCAGCATCTCTGACCGTAAATTTGACTGGAATTTTGTTTTCTTTGAAGTAGGTCTGGAAGCCTTTGCAGGCGTCTTCGCAACCGCGCCAAACGACCATAAAAATGTGGAAAGGTTTATCCGCAGCGGACGCAGCGGTTGGAAGGAGAAGGGCGGCGAATAGCCCACAAATCACGATTTTTGTTAGACGGTTAGTCATTGTCTACTTTCCTTCAGCTTTTGAGGCGACACTTTTCGCCGTAATCAAGAAAATGATCAGGAAGAGAATGGCCGATGCCGAGACGACAGCGCCGGTACCCGCAATGGCTTTTTCATAGCCGTAAAGAGTAACGAAGGTGGCGGCGATGATCGGTCCAAGGACACTGCCAATTCTTTCCATGGTCCGGAGCAGGCCGAGGACGGTTGTGCGGCCAATGCGTTCCATATCCTCTTCGCAAAGCTCCATGACAAAGGCGATTTGAGGTGCTTTCGTAAAGGCGTGGGCCGATCCCATAATAACCACCATCAGAACCACGCCCCATATCGAGTTTAGTTCATGGAAGGCGACAAGCCCGATCCCTGAAATAAAGCAGCCGACAACGAGCATCCACATCATGTTGCCGAGCTTGTCAGCAGTCCATGAGGCCGCTGGACCAAGGGCAATGATAATGATCGGATATATCATCATCACGCGGCCAATTTCCGCCGGCGTTGAGCCGAGGGTGACCATGTAGAGCGGCAGAAGGAAGTACAGGAACCCGGTCAGGATGATCTTTGCCGGAATAGCAGCCAGGAAAACGACGGCGACAAACCGGAGGTTCTTTCTCAAGGAGAGGATCTTTTTGAATGTTCCTCCCTGTTTAGCCGCAGGTAAGACGGTTCTTTCGTCTGCGACCATCATGCGATAGGCGATAAATCCGGCGACCAGGGCAAAGATTGCTGCCAGTGCAAAGACCAGGCGGAAGCCGATACGATCAGCGAGAATGCCACCGATTGCCGTTCCGCACATCGAGGCACTCATCAGGACGCCGACAAAGACGGCCATACCTTGAGCCCGATTTTCGCGGGTGATAATGGCGGCAATATATCCCTGGCAGGAAATTGTGATCATGGCGTAGCCAAGGCCAGTCAGACCGCGCCAGATCGCAACTTCATAGATAGTTGTCGCAAGGGCGCAGCCGATGTAACCGGCAACCGCTGGAATTAATCCAGCCACAAAAATCCTTCTGCTGCCGTATTTGTCTGCCCAACCACCGGCAAAAGGCGTTGCTAAAGCAATTATTCCCATGAAGATTGCGATGGGAAGACCGATCACCACTTCTTTTGTGAGATAGGGAACAGGGGTGTACACCTCGTTGACGAAGAGCGGCATAAATGATTTTTGCAGCTCTTCTGCAAACGAGAAGATGAACAACGGAATTCGGGCATCAACGATGCCACCTTCGAAGAATTTCGACAGGTTTCCGAGTTTGTATTTTTGGCCAATTTCTTCGATTTTCGCGCGCTGTGGGGCCGTTGCATCGCGAACAGATTGCGTCACCGATTGATATTTCTCATTCAACCTTTGGGTGGATGATGTCAGGTAATCGGCAACGCTGCCGATAGCATCCTTGCCTGTATAAACGATGAATTGGCTGAAATCGCCCTTTTCATATAAAGCCATCAGGCGATTCAAGCGGTCCAGTGGGCCTGTGACGTAGAACGTGATAAGCGCCAATGTAATTTCAATGGCGACAAGAAGAGCGACGATCAAAATGATAAGCAAATCATAGAAAATATCGTCTAGCTGGCGTTGAATGAAGTTTTTATCGACGCCGATATGGAGAACGCCGAGCGCGGTCTCTCCCGCTGAAAGACGGATCGAAAGATCGTGTGTTGTCTCCAGATTTCTTTGGGCGTTGGTTGATTTGCTTTTTACAACGGCAAGCGCGGCTGCTGATTTAAAGTGATTGGTTTCTGCGTTTCCAACGTTCCCGGTCTTAAAGAGAATTTCGCCGGTTTTGTCCGTGACGGCGAGGTAGGTGAGTTCGCTATAACGCGCCAGAACGGACTTCAAGTAGCCTTCGACGTTGACCATGTTCTTAAACGGGATGCCATACCCTACCGTACGGGTGATATCACGATTAACCGTTTGCCCGATCTCCGCCGCTTTTTTGCTTAGTTCCGGCGTTAAGGAATGCTCAAAACGGGTCAGTGCGTGGTAAGACAGCAGCACCGTCGCCATCACCAATATGATACTGATTAGTACGAACAACCGCTTTTTTGTTGCTGCGGTGACGTCTACTTCGGTTTTTATCGCAGTAGCCATTATTCAGACTCTTTCTCGAAATTACTTTGTGGATTTTGAAGCTGAAGCGCCTGATTGATCAATCAGGCTGTATGCTTCGTACACGTTCCCGGCAATCGTTTGCAGCTTGTAGTCAAAAGAACCGGTATCGGATTCCGCAGCCGCAGAGGTTTTCCCATCGCGTACGTTTGCCAAGGCAGCTTCCATGGCAGCGTATGAGCGGCTGAGTTCACGAAATCCAAAGCCAATGCCTATGAAGGCAAGAATTGCGGCCCCGAGCAAAACAAGTCCGGTCGCAGTTGCGAGCTCTTTAAGCATAGCGGCGACTTGGCCGTTATATTGCGATTTGTCGTAGTTCAGGACGATACCGCCTATGGCGCGATCGAAACTGTTATAGAGCGTAACGCCGACGACAAATGCTTCGCCCGTAGTGTTGTTCCATTCGTTGGTCACGCTATTGGCTGGTTTGACCTTGATTAACTTGTCAAGAACGCCTGCTGCAATCTTGCTTTTATTTCCGCCATCACGTGTGGAAAACAACACTTGGCCGTTGGCATCAAAGACATCAATGCTTTGAATGGCTTTATCTGACTTTTTCGCACGATCAATTATCGACTGAGCGCTCTGAATTTCGTCCAGAGCAAGCCCCAGGTTGACAGCATTACTGATCGAATCTTCAAGCGTCTGATTAACGACAGCCAGACGGGAGCTTGTGACATTGCTCAAGATATTTTGGAACTTGAAATAGTTCATCATCAGCAAGAGGCTGAAAACCATTGCTAATACAAAAACGGTGTAAACCGTCATCTTCGAAGTAATATTCATTTAAGCCCCTATTCGCGCAATCAATGGTACGATGCCGTGTTTCGGCGCAGCATTAAAAATTCGCCTGCGCTTTATTCATCATAAAGAAATCAATATAAAGAAATCAATCAGAAAGACGGCAACCCATTACTAACAACTGGAAATACCCCACAGTATTTCCTCCCCAGTCTATATTTTATTTCCTCCCCAGTCTATATTTTGTCGCATGGTACTTATTTCGTCGTATTTTCACAATCCTCATTAAATTATGCGGAATAGATTTTTACGCAGAGTGGGAATTGTAATTTTCAAGGAAACTGCACTGCGGGCCTTGTGGTTTTCGTGGTTTTGGAAACTACGGCACCGGGGTTCAAACAGTGTTTTTTCATGCCACTCTTTGGCGAGAAGCAGTTAAGATAAAGTCCGTTCTTTGAATAGGGATAATGGCCGATGAGCAAGGCTCCCAGTGTTGATCGTAAAAAGATGAAAAACCTTCTCGTTGCCCGACGAGAGGAATTGTTGACGTTGATTGATGTTGGTGAAGAAACCAGGACAGATACCGAGCTTGATCAGCAGCGGGTTGGTCGGCTTTCCCGCATGGATGCGATGCAGCAGCAAGCGATGGAAGATGAAACAGGTCGTCGTCGTGACAAAGAGCTGCACCGAATTGCTTCCGCTTTGGATCGCTTGGAAAACGACGATTTCGGTTATTGCACGGCGTGCGATGAGCCAATTGCCATCAAACGACTGGAAAATGATCCAGCGACACCGCTGTGTATCTCCTGCGCCCAGAAGGCCAGCTAGGCTGGCTTAACCCAATAATAATTTGCTAATGCCAATTGCGGCACCGATGAACAGAGTGACTTGTGCGATCATGCCTATGATGACGCCAGGGGCGCGCTTTTTGGGGTCGGTGATATACCCAATCGCGTATTGAATGCGTCCGGCCACCCACATCAAACCTATCCAACAAGCCCATTCTGCTGACATTGTGTAGGCGAACAGCCACATCGACGGCAGAAAGAAAACCATATGCTCCAGCGTGTTCATCTGAGCACGATAGGCGCATTCAAAATCTATATTCCCTGTTGTCGCTGGGGCTTCGATGCTGTGTTTTACGCGGTTACGGCCGACATTCATCATTGTGAGAAGATAAAGCAGCAGAGCCAATAGCGTGACGCCGCCAGGGTAAGCAATGGTTTCCATAGAACCTCTCCTAAATACTTCGGTTGCCCCTATAACCTACCGTTTGAAATAGGCTTAGGGCGAACGAATAACTAGGCTTCTGCTGCTGCTTTACCCTTGCGCGCTTCGCGTTTGCGATCGTTGGGGTCTAGATAGCGCTTACGGAGTCGAATGGATTGCGGTGTGACTTCAACCAATTCGTCATCACCGATATAGGCGATAGAACGCTCCAGGGTAAGTTTAACCGGCGGCGTTAACACGATTGCATCGTCGGTGCCGGAGGCCCGAACATTGGTCAGCTGCTTGGCTTTTAGGGGATTGGCTTCGATGTCCTGCCCCTTGTTGTGTTCGCCAATGAGCATGCCGCAATAAACTTTTTCACCGGGGCCAATAAATAGCGGGCCACGTTCCTCAAGATTCCATAAGGCATAAGCAATGGCATTGCCTTTTAATGTCGAGATGATGACGCCCTGGCGGCGGCCTTCGATGGCACCACGGTCAGGTTCGTAGGCATGGAATACCCGGTTCATGACACCTGTACCGCGGGTATCGGTCAGAAACTCACCGTGATAGCCGATCAGGGCCCGTGAAGGGGCGTGAAAAACCAGCCGCTGTTTGCCGCCACCTGAGGGGCGCATTTCGACGAGCTCGCTGCGTCGCGCAGAAAGTTTTTCGACGACAACGCCGGAATATTCTTCATCAACATCAATCACGACCTCTTCGATCGGTTCAATGCGGCCACCCGTGTCAGGATCCGTCCGGTAAACCACGCGCGGTCGGCTAATCGACATCTCGTAACCTTCGCGGCGCATGGTTTCGATCAACACACCGAGTTGCAATTCACCACGTCCTGAGACTTCATAACCATTGCCGTCCGCAGTTTCTGCGACCTGGATCGCGACATTGCCTTCGGCTTCCCGCAACAAACGGTCGCGGATCATGCGTGAGGTAACTTTGTCGCCTTCTTGCCCCGCATATGGGGAGTCATTGACAGAGAAGGTTACCGCGAGAGTTGGGGGATCAATTGGCTTGGCGGCCAAACCCTCACTGACGCTTAGGTCACAGATCGTGTTGGCGACGGTCGCTTTCTGAAAGCCAGCCAGTGAGACGATATCGCCAGCTTCAGCGCTATCAAGAGGAACACGTTCGAGACCGCGATAAGCCAGTATCTTTGTGACCCGCGCTTGTTCGATCAGCTGTCCGTCCTGGGAAATCGCTTTAGCTGTGGCATTGGCGGCGATAGAGCCAGACATGATGCGGCCCGAAAGAATAGGACCAAGATACGGGTTTGCTTCAAGTGTCGTCACCAACATCTTGAAGGGGCCATTCGGGTCGACTTCTGGACAGGCGACATGTTCGAGAATTAGCTTGAAAAGAGGTTCGAGCGAATCCTGTGGACCCTCCGGGTCATCCGCAAGCCAGCCTTGCTTTGAGGAGCCATAGAGGACAGGAAAATCGAGTTGATCTTCATTGGCATCAAGGGCCGCAAAAAGGTCAAAAATTTCGTCGAGCACCTCGTTCGCGCGGGCATCCGACCGGTCAACCTTATTGATAATTACAATAGGCTTGAGACCCTGAGCCAGAACCTTCGACAGCACGAACTTTGTTTGCGGCATCGGGCCTTCGGCGGCGTCAACGAGAAGCAGACAGCCATCGACCATAGACAAGACACGTTCGACCTCACCGCCAAAGTCAGCATGGCCCGGTGTGTCGACGATATTGATGCGCTGGCCTTCCCATTCGACGGAAGTACACTTGGCTAGAATGGTGATGCCGCGTTCACGTTCCAGGTCGCCGGTATCAAGGGCCTGCTCTTGCATCGCCTGATTGTCACGATAGACGCCGGTTTGGCGCAGCATGCAATCGACCATAGTCGTTTTGCCGTGGTCGACATGGGCGACGATGGCGATATTTCGAAGGTTGTCTATTTTATCTGTCATGGCTTTATGCCACCTGTTCCTTTGTGGCTAAAAAATTGATATCCGGCCAGTCGTCTCCGGCGCGGTCGAGATGCCAGGCATTGCGGGCAAGGAACACAGGGTCTCCCCTATGATCGTCTGCCAGCGCAGCTTCGTTTGCCCGGATGAATTTTTTCATAAGAATGTCGTCTTTTGTATCCACCCAACGGGCGGTAATGAGGCTGGTCGGTTCGAAACGTACGGGAATGTCGTATTCCGTCCTTATCCGGTCAGCTAATACCTCAAATTGGAGGACACCTACAACACCCACGATCCAGTCTGAGCCGACGCGCGGCTTAAAGACGGCGGCGGCGCCTTCTTCAGCGAGTTGTTGAAGCGCTCTTCCGAGATGTTTGGCTCTCATCGGATCAACCGGACGCGCGGCTTGCAAATGTTCCGGGGCAAAGCTCGGGATTCCCTTGAAATGCAACGTTTCGCCCTCTGTCAGGGCGTCGCCGATATGCAAATTTCCATGGTTGGGAATACCAATGATGTCGCCAGCCCAGGCTTCCTCTGCCAGCTCTCGGTCGCGGGCAAGAAAGAGCACTGCATTATTCAAGGCGATTTGCTTATCGGTTCGCACGTGACGCAGTTTCATGCCGCGTTTGAAATGACCCGAGCACAATCGGAGAAAGGCGATGCGGTCGCGGTGCTTTGGATCCATATTCGCTTGAATCTTAAAGACAAAGCCAGAGACTTTCTTTTCATCCGGCTTGATCTCACGCTCGATTGAGGGCTGCGGCCGCGGTGGCGGGGCGTGTGTCACAAGGCCCTTGAGCAATTCGCCGACGCCGAACGAATTAATGGCGCTGCCGAAGAAGACCGGCGTCATATTACCTTCGAGATAGGCTTCCAAATCAAATTTGGGGCACAAGCCGCGAACCATCTCGACCTGCTCGCGTAGCTCAGCCACGGCATCCGCAGGCAACAATTCGTCCAGCTTAGGGTCATCGAGACCCTTGCAGGTTTCGGTCTGATGCGGTTTTTCACCTCGGCCAGCCTTGTCCATAAGAATGAGCTGGTCATTGAGCAGGTCGTAGCAGCCCAGAAACCGCGATCCCATACCGATTGGCCAGGCTGCTGGCGTCACTTCTATTTGCAGGGTTTGTTCGATCTCATCCAACAAATCAAACGGATCCTGCGCTTCGCGATCCATCTTGTTGATAAAGGTGGTGATTGGCATATCGCGGAGACGGCAAACCTCGAACAGCTTACGGGTTTGCGCCTGAATACCACGCGCTGCATCGATCACCATCACGGCGGAATCGACCGCGGTCAGCACCCGATAGGTGTCTTCCGAAAAGTCTTCATGGCCCGGCGTGTCGAGCAGGTTGAAGGTCTTCTCGGCATATTCAAATGTCATAACGGATGCCGTGACGGAAATGCCGCGTTCACGCTCTACCTTCATCCAGTCAGAATGCGCCCGGCGTTGTTCACCACGAGATTTAACCGCGCCGGCAAGCTGAATGGCGCCGCCAAATAGCAGCAGCTTTTCAGTGAGCGTCGTTTTGCCGGCGTCAGGATGCGAAATAATCGCAAAGGTACGCCGGCGGGCGACCGGGGCGGGCAACGTCGTCATGATGACTTCTTAAATTCCAGAATGTGCCGGGCTATGTGGCACCGCCTAGCGCGAAGGTCAAGCGCGAAGAAGTGGCCCGAAAAATATACAATTGAACGGCATTTTTAGAACATTCCGTTAATGCATCTGAATCGGGACCAATTTTAAGTCTTTCATCACACCTCTCGAGCATTGTCCGGGTGCCTTCGAGGTGGGGAGGTTCGTAGCCCTGTTGAGCAATGGCAGTGCTACGCAAGCCATTAGGCAGGAAAATTATCCATGAAGGGATTTCAAATGCAGAACAAATTTCGTTTTAGCGGCCTTGCGGCTGCTGCTCTTGCTCTTGTTGCCGTTTCCGGTACGCAGGCACTTGCGGCCAATGAACATGTTGGGCCGATGCAGAGTCTTGGAAAGTCCAAAGTCGCGGCTTTTCTCAAGGACCCGGCTGTTATTGCGGCCGTTAAAGCGCAGAACGCCAAGAATGGTGCTCTGGATCAAGGCAAAATTATTGAGCTCGATAAAAAATGGCGCGCCGAAGTCAAATCCGGTGGTGGGCCGCTCAGTAAAGGCGTGCTTGCTAATGGGCTTTCCGGATATCTGAAAGGTGTCAAAACCAAATCCGGTGGTCTTTACACTGAAATCTTTGTCATGGATGCGAAGGGGCTCAATGTCGGTCAGTCGGATATGACGTCGGATTACTGGCAGGGTGATGAAGCCAAGTGGAAGAAGACCTATCTGGTTGGTCCGCAGGCAATGCATGTCGGCGGTGTTAAGACAGATTAGTCCACGCAAGCCCTGCAATCCCAGCTGAGTATGTCTGTTGTCGATCCTGCCAGCGGGAAAGTTATTGGTGCGGTAACGGTCGGCGTGAACGTCGAGCAGTTGCCGTAACGATTAAGTTTTGACGAACCACCTGAATGACGTCTGGTGGTACTAGAAGGGGACTAAAGATGGAAGCAACCGTGGAAC
Source organism: uncultured Alphaproteobacteria bacterium (assembly GCA_943787225.1). Taxonomy (GTDB): domain Bacteria; phylum Pseudomonadota; class Alphaproteobacteria; order MPNO01; family UBA2964; genus UBA2964. Next base: position 132,034 of record CALSLP010000006.1, on the reverse strand, counting down.
CAAATCTCGAAAAAGCCTCTAAAGGGGAAGAGATGCAGACTCACGATTCTAGTACTGCAAGGCGGATCAGGTGGGGCGTCGGACGAAAGGCGGCATCCGTTGTCGCTATTGCCTTTATTGCAGGGTTTGCCGTTCAGCTTGCTCTACAAACTAAATCGACCTCAGATCGCGCCGTGGAGCGGATGGCTGCTGCCAGCCTGGAGATGACAGAACTCCTCTCTTCTCAAATTAGTGGCGGTCTCCGTTGGAAGAAGGCAGATGTTGTTGGCCGCGCTTATGAAAGATTGGCGGCGAACCCTGAATCCAACCTGTCCGATCTCGTGGCTTTCCATGGGTCCGGCGAAAAGGTTAGCGAGTTTTCCTCATCAGTTTTGGGAAAATTCGACGTGAGTGCAATTTCTCCTATTGCGGCTGGTGCTGGCATTACCAAGGCCGTCGTTAGGATAACCGATACCCATATTGTCATTACCGCACCGGTATTGAATGGAAAGAGTAAAAGATTTTCTGGAACGCTCGTTACCGCCTGGTCGCAGGAGAGCCTGCAAAGTGATGTGCAGAGTATGTTTATGCGGCAAATAGCAATTGCCGGAATTATCGTTCTGTGTGTGGTTGTTTTGGTTGCAGTGTTTCTCGGACGCGTGGTTAGCGGACCGATCCGGAACATGGCGTCTGTCATGGATGATCTGGCAGATGGTAATGTCGAGTGTGAGATCCCCTACTGTGATCGTAAGGATGAAATCGGTCTGATTTCCCATGCCGTGCTGGTTTTCCAAACGAACCTTGTTGAAAACGAAAAACTGCAAGCTGATCAGCGGGAAGCTGAACAAAAAGCACTGCAGGAGGAAAAACGCCGCATCGAAGACAAGCGTGTCGCTGACGGCAAGTTGGAAGAAGAAAAGCAAGCTGCGGCTGCGACTGCTGAGGAAGAGCGCAAACTCGCTATGCTTGATATGGCAGAAGACTTTGAGAAAAGCGTCATGGGTATTGTTGAATCAGTATCCAGTGCGGCTGGGCAGGTTCGGACCTCCGCAGAATCCATGGCCAATACAGCCGAGAAAACCAGTGCGCAGACCTCCGCGGTCGCTTCTGCTTCAGAGGAAGCCTCAGGAAATATTCAAACGGTCGCCAGTGCTGCTGAGGAGCTTTCGGCCTCGGTCGGCGAGATCAGCCGTCAGGTGAGGGAAAGCTCTGCCATTGCAGAGAAAGCGGTCAGCGAAGCGACGGCGACAAACGAGAAAGTTCAAAGTCTGGCCGACGCCGCTCAGAAGATTGGCGATGTCGTTAATCTCATCAATGACATTGCCAGTCAGACCAATCTCCTGGCCCTGAACGCAACCATTGAGGCTGCGCGTGCAGGTGATGCCGGTAAGGGCTTTGCGGTTGTTGCGTCGGAAGTTAAATCACTGGCCACACAAACCGGCAAGGCTACCGAAGAGATTGGTGGCCAGATCCACGAAATTCAGGAAGCAACCGGTGATGCGGTGACCGCAATCGGCGGTATCTCAGATATCATTGCGCAGATTAGCGAAATTTCCGGAACTGTCGCTGCGGCGGTTGAAGAGCAGGGCACGGCGTCGCGAGAAATCGCCAATAGTGTTCAGCAGGCTTCGGCTGGAACGCAGGAAGTTTCTGGCAATATCGGCGAGGTAAATCTCGCGGCGACGGAGACAGGCGAAACTGCGGCTCAGGTCCTGGTGGCTTCCGAAGAGCTGGCGAAACAAGGCGATATGCTGCGGGATCGTGTGAATGGCTTCTTGCAGGCAATCCGCGCGGCGTAGCGAAATTCCTAAATCCGCTGTTCTTCGCCCCGTTTGCGCCCTTGGCTGACATCAATAAACAGATCATCGACCGTTAGCTTGTTCTTGATCAGGCCCTGTTCGTGGCTGTAATTCGCCATGTTCTCGAGGGTTTTGCGGTTTTGCTCACCAAGGCCGTATTCCCATGGGTCTTTGCCGAGTAACTGTTCCTGCTCTTCCCAGGCTTCGCGATACCAGGCGAGCGGAACGATCCGCGGGTTGACCATCTCTTTCATCGCGATGGCTTTTGACTTGTTGAGGGCGTGATACATGTTAATCGCCACCCAGGGATACTGCTCGATGATTTCCTTTTTGATACCGGTGATATGCATGATCGGGAACATGCCGGTCTTGTTGAAGAAGTTAATCTCTTCCTGCTTGTAGTCGGGGAACAATCGCGCGACACGGGGGTCGCCATTGATAAATGGCTTGATGATCGAGGAGTGGATACAGGCATCGAGTTCGCCTTCCGCGACCATCGTCTCGACCGATTTGTTATCCGGCAGCGTTTGCAGCTTGATGTCGTCAGGTAGTTCGACGGGAATGTCCTGGTCAAGTTCCTGATACCAGTCGATAGAGCGATGCGGCACACCGTATTCGTGCTCCAGAATACCCTTCATCCACAAGATCGCCGTGACCTGCCAATGCTTGATGCCGATCTTCTTGCCGATCAGGTCTTTGGGTTCCTTGATACCAGAATTGGTATTGATGAACACGAAGCCGTGGCGGAACCGACGATGCAGGAAGACGGGAATGGCATCGAAAGGTTTGTCCTGATCCTTGGCGACGAGATAAGTCGAGCACGAGGCTTCCGCCATGTCGAAGTCTTGATTGTTGTAGAACCGCCAATGCCGCGTCGTGGAATCCATATCCGTCAGTACAGTCAGGTCAATACCGTCGGGTTTGACGATGCCGTCTATCAAAGGACGGGTGATGGCGTAATCGCCACAGGCCAGGGTCAGGGGGATATTCTTGGACATTCGCGATCTTGCTCCTTGTTCTAATCAATCGGTCCGGGGTTGCCAGTGCCGGTAAAGGGCAGGCGGACTCCGACGCCTTTCTCCACTGCTTTTTCATATACGTAATGACACATTGCGATGTCATGCGCTACCAGGCCCGTGGTGTGGATCAGGTTGCGCTCGGTAGCGCTTTCGCGGCCGGCGACTTTGCCCCGAACCAGCTCGTGAATTTCGCCATGCAGCATGTCACGGGTGAAAATGCCGGCCTCAGCGGTGGCCCGGAAATGTTTCATCAACATGTTCATTTCCCAGCTATCGACGACTACCTTATCCATGAGTGGCCAGCCTTCTGGGTCAAACTCACGACGGGTGAAAGAAACATAGGTCGCACCCGGTTTTAGCCACGGTTCACGGCACATGATCTCGTCACTTGTCGTGCCACCGATGCCAATATCGGCGTCGCGCACAGCTTCTTCTATTGAATCTTTTGCGACTACATTGATGCCGAGTTTCGCTGACCACTTTTCGGCAAACGCTTCGCGAGTTTTTGGATTGCGTGACGTGCAGCGGATTTCCTCGATGCCATCATAGAGTTCGACCAGACAGCGGAGCGCATTGGTCGCCATCGTGCCGACACCGACAATCCCGACAACTTTCGGGTCTTTTGGGCCGAGCCATTTCAGCGGCAGGGTCGTCGCGGCAGCACTCCGAATGGCATAAGTCCAGTGCTCTTCGACGATAGCTCTGTTGGTGCCCGTGTTAGGATCAGCAAGGATGATATAGCGGCCGCATTCGAGCTGTCCGACGGTGTTACGATTGCCATCATCGAAATAATTATAAAGCCGAACCCCGGTGATCTCGGTTTCCTTGAGCAGCGCGCATTTGACGTGCCAGTGATTATGGAATGGTTCGCCGACATCCAGTTTAAAGCTCGGCGGTGTTGAGGCCATAACCGAGCCTTCGCCCTGCATACGATAAACGTCCTCAACGATCTGTAGCGCTTCTTTTGCGCTCAGTAAATCGACAGTATCGGCATAGGGAATGAAGAGAACGCCTTCGTTGTCAGACATAATATGTTCCTCGTCGTTATGCTTAATCCAGAATTGCGATGGCCTCGATCTCCATGATCAGTTCACGCTGTACCATAGAGTTGACCACCAGGCAGGTTGCGGCGGGATAAGGCTCTTTAAAGAATTTTGGGCGCCATTCAAGAATGGCAGGGAATTGTGATAAATCGGTCAGGAAGATGTTGATCTTGACGATATCCGACATATCGCCACCGGCGGCTTCTACTGCGCTTTTGAGGTAGCTAAAAACCCGTTCGGCATGCGGACCGGGTTCCAGGTTGCCCGCTTCGGCCTCGGGGTTGGCGGTCTGGCCAGATATAAAGACCATTTTGCCCTTTTTGACGACATGGGTGAACTGGCCGGGGGGCGGCAGATCGGGGACGTCAACGACTTCAAATCCCATGAAATTTCTCCCTGAACATTTATGCTCTTTATGGCAATCAAATTGAGCGATGGCTGAGCCACTGTCAACGGCACGTGGCTGTCAGATGTTTGGCGGTTGGGCTATGCTCAGGGCAAAATTCTAGGGAGGATGATGTGGCTCAGCTGGTAAAATTCCATAAAGTCAAAATACAGGATGCCCCGACACAATCACTGCCGATGGGGCGTGGCACGGTATTCGGCTGTGTCGACCCCAGCGTTGGCTCGAGCAATGTAGATGTGCATGTGAATGAGATTAAGCCTGGTGCCAGCCGGGGTGAGATCCATTATCACGCGGTAGCGGAAAATGTGTATATCGTGATGGATGGTCAGCTCGAAGTTTGCATCGAAGGCGGGCAGCGTCATGTGCTGGACGTTGGCGAAGTTGGGTTTATCCCGCCGGGCGTTGTCCATACGGCAACAAACGCGCGATCAGATGTCGCCTGCAAGATCATCGAGGTCTACGCCCCGGCGGGTAAGGATTTTCACGAAGTCGATGATTGGCCTGACGGCATTCAGCCGCCGGAGGGTGACTAGTCGTCGATGACGAAATCGAAGTCTTTGCCAGCAGGCGTGTAGACCTCGAAAATCTCAAACGGCTCGTCACTGACATTGGTCAGGGAGTGTTTCTGGCCAGCGGGGATGTAGATGACGTCATCTTCTTTGATGGTATAGGTCGTGCCTTCGACGACGAGCTGGGCCTGGCCCTTTTTGACGATATAGACATTATCGGCATTTGTATGATGGTGATAACGCCCGCCGGGCTCTTTCGGGTCGAGCCGGTTTAAATGCACGTCGACTTTTTCTGCGCCAATATCCGAATTGATCAATCGGAGTTGGGTGCCGCGATCGCCCTTCATCGGTGTAACGGGGGCATCAGCGAGATTGAGAATACGGAATTCGGGCATTGAATGTCTCCTATAGAGAGGTCAATAGCGCTGCGACACTCGGGTAGGCATGGACCATTACGACGGCACCGATAGCGGCGGTGCCGGTCCCAATCGCGAGGTTAAAGCGTTTAAAACTCGTATTGCCTTTGCGGGCGCTGGCCATGATCGGCCAGGCAATGGCGGCAGATAAAATACCCATGCCGATGATTGACCCAACACCAAACACCAGAACATAGCCAAGAGCTTCTGCCGTAGACACTTGTTGACTGACCGCGAGCAGCAGCAAAGCGGCAGAACCTGCCAAGCCGTGCATCAGGCCAATTGTCAGGGCGCGCGAAGGGAGGGTAGAGCGATGCTCATGTTCATGTGCCGCCGGGGTGTGTTCGGTCTTGTCTTCGTGGCTGTGAAAATGGATGTGGGTACCGTTGTCGCGATGGGCATGGGCATGGACGTGAATACGTTCGCGCACAATTCTCTGGATGACATCAACCCCAAGCCCGACCAGCATGAGCCCGACGAGGAACTCCAGGGTACCGGCGATCCGTTCCGGGAAAGCAACACCAGACAGGATGATGACCGCACAGACAGCAAACAGCGTCACTGTATGCCCGATGCCCCAGGCGATACCGGTTCTAACGGTTTCGCCGATCGACCTTGAGCGCGTCGCGAGTGCTGCCACGGCAGCCACATGATCGGCATCAAGCGCGTGACGTAACCCCAGTAGAAAGCCAACAGCCAGGACAGAGAGAAAAGTCATGGAGGTTTCTTACTCCTGACCCGGTGACGTGAACAGGAGCGACTTGATGATCAAGGGGACAACCTGGGTATCCGGCATGTATTCGCCGATATCGACAAAATCGAAATCGCGAAGCTGGACGTTATCAACCGAAATGACTTCGCCCGTAACATCCAGTTCTTTGACAAGGATGTTGCCGAGCGTGCGCCCTGCATCGCCATCCATCATGACCACCATGGGTAGGTCAGGGTCTGCGACGGTTTTGGGCAGGCCATTGCAAATGCCCTGAGCCAAGGCAAAGAGCCGTGCATGCAAGGGATCGCCGCCCCACCGGAAGGCGATGGCAACGCGGTCTTCGCCTTCGACCATATCCAGACGTTTCATGGCGTCCTGAATGCTGGCGGTGACTTCTTCTGAAGTGAAGTCAACGCTGAGATCAATGCTCAGGCTTGCAACTGGAACATTCCGGATCGGAAGTTTTTCTTTTTCAGACAAAAAGATTGTGTTGCCGCTGACCTGAACGGTGAACTGGGAGGCGCCGACAACGGTGGCTCGAATACCATGGCCGGGATCATAAACCTTTTCGGGAATACGCTTATCAGCGAGAGCATGACGCAGGTCATGGGCGATAGACCGTCCGAGGTCACCACGATCTTCTTCTTCGCGGCGGTAGATATACTCTGAAACGCCGCCGGAGAAGGTGATCCCGTCGACAGCCGGAGTCTGCGGCAGGTTTTCTGTCAGTAGCAGTCGCTTTGCACAGGTCATCATTCGGTTCGCGTGTCGCGTAGGAAACAATGACATCAACCATGCGGCTGACGATTTTCTTGCGGTCTTCCTTGGACAGAACCTCGCCCAGTGTCAGCTTAACGCCGACGTCTTCGGCTACTTGTTCTGCGGGTCCTTCGATTCGGATCATCTTGCCGTCTTCATCAAAGGCAATCAGGCGACCGCCAACAGCAAAAGCCGAAGTTGAGAGCAACTTGCCGCCGTGACAAAGGCCGAGTTTGATCGTGCCGCCGCCGATATCGATGTTGAGAATGGTCTGATGCTCTTGACGGGAAAGGGCGACGGCGCCGGACCCGTTGGCGGCCATCAGGGCTTCGAGATTATGCCCGGCAGAGGCGCAAACAAACTTGCCGGATTCCTCAGCAAACAGATCGGCGATGGCGCGGGCGTTATTCCGCTTGAGCGCTTCACCCGTCAGAATGACCGCGCCGGTATCGATGTCTTCCGGGGTGAGCTTGGCTTCCTTAAAGGCATTGCCAAAGAACTCTTTAAGCTCGTCGGCATCGATTGTGTAATCGGAGCGATAGGGCGTCAGCAGGATGGGGGACCGCCACAGAACCTGACGGTTTACCACGACGAACCGGCTCGACAGGCCTTCCGCAAGACGCTGCAGATGCACCTTGGAGAACATCAGATGGGAGGTCGAAGAGCCAACATCGACACCGACGGTGGTGAGCTCGACGTTATCCTGTTTCCAGATTGTATCTGCCAGATCCTGCTCTTGTTCCGGCGTCATACTGATATGTTCAAAGCCTAGGTCGTGCACGTCCAAGTCCTCTTGCTCTCGATTTCATCGATATGGATACGGCGGGATTGATCCCGCCGCACGATATTGAAGTCGCCTGCCTTAATCCTTGGGGAAAGGCAGGTGGCTGAATTTTTCTTTCATCTTTTGCCGAAGCTCGTCACTGACATCCACGACCGCCGGGAACGTGCCCTTGAGATACTGGTCGTAGGGGATACAGGCATCGATCAGGATGCGGCTGTTGAAATTGCCAGGTTGTACGAGCGGATCTCGTCCCGATGCCCAGGCTTTTTGAATAAGATCAATATCAACTCTTGGATCGAACCTTGTACTCATCGCCCAAAGGACTTGATCTAGATCGCCAGCGTCGATGTCGTCATCAACAACCACGGTCCATTTACCGGCATATGCACCGCCCTGACAGTTTGAGGCAACGTGCAGCACGTTCCGGGCATGGCCGGGATAGCGCTGCTTGATCTGAATCGCGGTGAAACGCGTTGCCGGGCCACCTTCATGGTTCCAGACGCCTTTGATATCCGGGAGGCCACAGGCTTCCAGTGCGCGCCAGATTTCGGCGGCACCGGCAATGCCTTTCAGCAGACCCGTTTCGTCGACAGGCTTATGCTGGGGGGCGCAGCAGATGATTGGTTTATTCCGATGCAGGATCGTCTTGATCTCGACATAGGCCCGCGGCACGGAGTCATCCGAGTAATAACCCATCCACTCGCCGAACGGGCCTTCCTGTTTGACCTTACCGGGACGCGCAACACCTTCGATGGCGATCTCAGCATCTGCTGGAATGGGGAAGCCTGTATAAGGTCCGGTGATGCATTCGATCGCTTCGCCGCGCAGGCCGCCGGCGAAATCGAGTTCGCAAACGCCGTCCGGCAGGGGACTCGCCGACAGCATGTACAGCAACGGGTCTTCACCAACCAGAATAACGAACTTACATTCTTCGCCGCGCTCAAAATATTTGTCGCGATGAATTCTGCCGTGCTTGCCTTCAGTAATCTGGCAGCCAATGGTCTTGGCATCATAAACCTGGTTGCGATAGGTGCCGACATTGTACGAGCCGTTATCAGGGTCTTTTGTAATGACGCAGTTGGCGGTGCCGATATAGCGCGCCTTGTCCTGTTCATGATGGCGGGGGACAGGGAATTTCAAAACATCAATATCATCGCCTTCCATGATGTTCTCCATCACGGGGCCGGTCTCGACCATTTTGGGCGGGATCAGCTCCATGCCCTGCATGCGGCTATAATATTGCTGGACGATATCGACCTTGCGCTCATGTTCAAGCGGCAGGCCCAACGTCAGGGCAACGCGACGGACGGAAGACAACGAACCATAAAGTGTCCGAAAACCTTCTTCATAACCGGGGACGTTATCGAATAAGAGAGCCGGTGCGTTGCCGCGGCTTTTTTCGGTCATCATCTGCGTGATGCTGCCCATTTCGGCGTCCCAGCTGGCATTGTCGATACGCAGCAATTCACCAAACCCGTCGACCTTTTCAATCCAGTCGCGCAGACCTCGATAGCCGGCCTGATCATTTGCTAAAGGTGCACTGCTTGAATCGTCCATTTTCTTCTCCATCTGTCGAAAACGGGCTTTGTCACCACCGGATATCCGGCAAGCAAAGCCTTTTTAAATTTATTCGTTCACAAATGGTTTTACACCAGAGATTGCGGTGGCGCCAGTGGCAGAGGAATTCCAAATTATCGGGATAACAGCGCGTATTTATCGCCGTTCCATTGACTTTGAACGAGTCGACCTGTTCAATCCGCCGCATCAACGAATACTACAACAGCGAACGAAAGGGAGCGCAATGAGACATCAGGATAAAGTCGTCATCGTAACCGGCGCAGGCCGGAATATTGGCGAAGAAACCGCCAAACTATTTGTAAAAGAGGGCGCGAAAGTCGCCGTCGTTGATCTTGATGATCGCGGTCAGGAAGTTGCTGACCGGATTAACGCCACAAACCCGGGCTGCGCTGTCTTTGTTAAGGCCAATGTAGCCGATGAAGACTCGGTTAAAAACATGATCGCCGAGACTGTAAAGGCATTTGGCCGTATCGATACGCTGGTCAACAATGTTGCGATTTCGGACAATCTGACGATCCGTGAATGTACCCTCGCTGATTTCCAGAAGACGATCGATGTCACGCTCACCAGTCAGTTCCTGACCTGCAAATATGTTGGCGAACAGATGATCGAGCAGGGCGACGGTGGTGCCATGGTGAATATCGGTTCAACATCGGGTTTTAAGGGCCGGAACAGCGCGGTTGCGTATTGCGCTGCCAAGGGCGGTGTTGCCAATCTCATGCGCGCTATCGCATCACAATATGCAGAGTATGGCATTCGCGTGAACTCGGTAGTTCCCAATCGTATTGGTTCTCCGGTCGGTAAGGAAGAATTTGATCCTGATCGTTTCGTGACCAACATGCTGCATCGCCCGGGTCGGCCGGAAGAGCTTGCAACGGCAGTTAGCTTCATGGCGAGCGACGAAGCCTCCTTCATCTATGGCGAGAATCTGTTCGTCGATGGTGGCTACAGTGCAGAGATGAACGGATAGTAAGCGATCCATATCTTAATAAGTGATATGAGGCGATACGGTCCCGGTTGGAATTTCCGGTGAAGCGTATCGCCTCTTCTTTTGCCGTCTTACCGGCCACGGCACGTGGTGCCATTTGGATGTGCCTGGCCTGCGCGTCCTTTGCCACGATGGCGCTTACAATCAGGCTTTTGGCAACGGATATCCCGCCGCTTGAAATCGGATTTTTTCGCGCCTTCTTTTCATTCCTGTTGATGGTGCCCTTTGCACTCCGTACCGGGCCGAGTATCTGGAATTCGAAAAATCACAAAGTTTATATGGTCCGGGGCATGACAGGGGCAGGGTTTGTCATGTGCTTTTTCCCGGGGGTTGCCCTCATGGAGATAGCGGACGCACAGGCACTGACCTTCACGACGCCTTTATTCGGCATGATGCTGGCCATGATGTTTCTCGGCGAGCGGTTCCACGTGAATAGGGTATTCGCTCTGTTGGCAGGGTTCGCCGGGGCGTTGATTATTATTCGTCCGGGTTTTCAGGAGATCAGTATTGGCGCGGTTCTGGTCTTGTGTTCTGCGCTCTTTGCATCGGGGAGTGGGGCGTTGATGAAATTTGCCACGCGTTCCGATGCACCCGACAAGGTCGTGTTCTTTCATGCAATCTACATGACACCCCTTATCCTCATTGGGGCGCTCTTCGATTGGCAATGGCCCAATCTTTATGAGCTCGGCATGCTGGTTGTGATCGCCGCGCTCGCGACGCTCAATCAGCGGTTCCTTGGACGTGCTTTTGCGGCAACGGATGCAACGGCAGTCTTCCCGTTTATTTTTATGCGTCTGCCATTCGGTGCAGCACTTGGCTTTGCTGTATTTCAGGAAGTACCAGACCTATGGGTTTGGCTTGGTGGTGCTGTCATCTTCGGTGCCGCCCTGTATCTGGCAAAGTCAGATACAGGGGGCGGCAAACCGGTTTTATAATATCCCGGTCATGTGAAGAATGACGGTAGATGCGCTGGTTCATACCAGAGCACTGGGACGATTTCGTTGAACATGACTAACAGGAAGATCGTGGCGCCAACCATGTACCCCAGAATAACCTTCCAGCCAAAATTCCCCCAGAATTTCAGGTAAAGCCCGATGAACAGTATCAGTGTTGGGAACTGTCCGATGATCAGGGTGAGAACAAAGATCCCGACCATCCAGGAGAGGTAATACATACTCTTCCGGAAGTAGGCACCATCGATACCAACGACATCTGGTCCCGCCGTACCGGCGCGCATGGCGGCCATTCCTTTTAGGTCAAAGATCAGCGCGCCGCCCGCGAGAATAAACCCGGCAATAGCGACGGTGTGCGGGAAAATTCGCGGTGAGAAGGACCATGCCGTTGCCTCAATGAAGCAGTAGACAAAAATCCCAAGCAATACCACTGATACCGGCCAGGAAGCCGGCGGACAGTCCTTGCCGCCTTCTTCCGAGACCATTGGTGCCGCGCCGGTTTCTTTGGCTTGAACGATTGGGATAAGCTTGCTTTTCTTCCGTTGTTTCCGAACGGCACTGATGATGGTAACGATAACCAGCACCATAATAATCAGAACAATAGGTCTGGTGAATGATCCGGTGCCATGGGTCTGCATGGCAATGTTCAAGGCTTCTTCCATGATTTTGCCGAGCACGAATCCAAGTACAATGGGCGGTCGAGGCCAGCCCCCCAATTTCATGAAATAACCGATAAATCCAAAGACAAGCAGAACGATCCAGTTGCCGAGCGTACCATTGCCGACCCAGGCGCCCATAAAGACGACCAGCATAATGCCGGGGACGATAATATGGCCCTGCAAATAGGTGATCTTCGACGCCTGGCTACCCCAAAGGAGCAAAATGACGGCACCGGCAACGTTTGCAATAACCAGCGTCCAGACCAGTGTGAATGTGATGTTCAGTTTTTCGGTCAACATTTGTGGACCGGGCTCAAGCCCCTGAATTAAGAAAGCGCTGAGCAGGATTGCCATCGAGGCACTGCCCGGGATGGCGAAAGCGATTGTCGGGAGGAGTGCGCCGCCCTTCATGGCATTATTGGCGGCTTCTGGCGCTATGACACCACGGACGTCGCCTTTGCCAAAGTTCTCGTTATTCTTTTCACTTTGAGCAGCGTGACCATAGGCAACCCAGTCGACGATGGATCCACCAAGACCTGGCAGCATACCGATATACACACCGATTACGGTACAGCGCAGGCCGAGCCACCAATGCTTGGCCGCATCTTTCATGCCGGCGAGAATGCCACCTGTTTCCACCTCTTGGCGCTGAACGCGTGAGATGGAGGTGTTACGAACAGCGAGCTCGAGGACTTCCGGTATCGCGAACATGCCGAGCACGTAAGGAACAATCGGCAGCCCTTCCAGGAGGAAGTTATGTCCAAACCAGAATCGTCGGACGCCACCAAACTCGGCGAAGCCTATCGTTGCAAGCATCAGTCCGAAGCAGGCGGCGGCGGTTCCTTTGAAAATGGATTTGCCGCTGAGAGAGGCAACCATGGTAAGGCCAAGGACGGCGAGGGCGAAAAATTCGGGTTCGGAGAAGGACAGAATAATTGGTCGGACTAAGGGGATAGAAGCGGCGAGAAAAACGGCGCCCAGGACACCGCCGATCATGGAAACGGTATAGGCCGCTCCGAGGGCACGTGACGCTTCACCACGCTGGGCCATCGGGTAGCCGTCGAGGATTGTCGCCTGAGAGGCTGCCGTTCCCGGTATACCGAGAAGAACTGAAGATAATGTGTCGGCTGTCGTGGTAACCGCGTACATGCCGAGAATAAAGGCAAAGGCGACGTTGGGTTCCATTCCAAAGGTAAAAGGCAGGATGATTGCCATGCCGACGAGGCCACCGAGACCTGGAACAGCACCAAAAAACATTCCTATTGCGACGCCCAGCAGCATGTACCCTGGGGCAGGCCAAACAAGGACGAGCCGTAATCCGTCCAGAACCGCTTCCATAAATGTCATGGCGGTCTACCTTTTAGATGGATGAAGTGGGGACGTCCGGCCGGACGTCCCCATCATAGTTCTACGTTAGTTGATTAGGCCTAGCCTCTGGCGGCGTTAGCATAATCGAGCAGGAACTTCTCAAGATCCTTCGGTACATCGACGATGGATTTGATGTACTTCTGGGCCTCGGCACCGGTGAGTCCACCGAAGGCGCTGCCATTGACTTTTTTGTAATCGGCAAGGAATTCCTTATCGACCATGGTTTTGTCCCAAGCGGCCCGCATTTCAGAGACAGCCTGAGGGTCGGTTCCTTTGCGGAAGACCAGGATTCGAAGCATTTCACGTGATGCGCCGATTGTTCTGATCGCATTCCAGATAAGACGGTCTGGGCGGGCACCCTTACCGAACTTGGCTTCGTAAACTTCCTGGAAGCTCGGAATGTCTTTAGGAACAGATGGCGAATGCAGGATCGTGTTGTTCGGGCCTGGTGTTCCGATATGCCAGATCGGCACGGAAATTCCAGGTTTGATCAGCTGAGCATGAACCCGGCCATAATAACCAGCCAGAGAATCTGCAGTCATATCCAGCTCATCCTTCAGAATCGCGGCGCGAATCTGACCGCCGGATTTATACCCGGTGACATGTTTCAAAGGAATCTTCATTGCCTGGAATAAAAGACGGGTCCGTAAATCCTTACTACTCGTTGGGCCATGACCACCCGTCCGAATAGGATGGGTTTCATTGGCGATCATGTCTTTCCAGTTATTGATTGTCTTGCCCGGAATAGCGTCTTTCCGAATGTGGCCAATAGTTTGTTGACCGACGGCACCAACATAATGGAACGCGGAAAGATCGACGCGAAGCTCAGGGGTCTTCATGACCTGAGCCATGATCGGGATTGTGAACACGCCCATCATGGTGCCATTGGTCTTGCCGGCTTCAGCCAAGGAAGTTGGCGCCAACGACGCCACCGGCGCCAGAGACATGACGGAATACCAGGCGAGGATTGCCCTTAATGTATTTTTTCATATGGCGCATGACCATGCGGCCCTGAATATCGGTGTTACCACCGGCGCCATAGTTGATGATGATGTTGACGCGTTTGCCTTTAAAGTATTGGGCATCTGCTGTCGCGTTAAGACCAACCGTCGCAGCGGCCACGGCCATAATGCCTAACGCTGAATGCTTTAATAAATTCATGTTTCGAATCCTCCCTTAGAACCCTTTAATGTTGCGTTCCTGCAGGCCAATTGTTGACCTGGCAGGGTTAGGAGCACGCTAATTGATTTGATTTCATGCTCCCGTATAAAAGAGGCTACGCCATGCCAAAAAGCCATGCAAGGGGTGAACCGGACAATCCTTACTGACTGTTCAGCCGCGTAGCCCTACTTTCAAAAGATGTCGACTTGCGGCGCTTGTGGGTCACCACCCATGCATTGCCGTAACAATGGCGTCGGTGGATCAGCGAAGCCCCAGCGGTCTGGTCCTTGTACTCTCTTGGCCCAGTCTTCCGGTGTGCCTGTTATGTAGGCGTCTTCGTCTACCTGTTCGACCTCTGCAGTGTATTCAATCACCATGCCGTTTGGTTCAAAGAAATAGCCGAATACATTATTGCCTGGTCCGTGACGGCCGACGCCCCATTGTACTGGAAAGCCTTTTTGCTTCATGCGGCCAGCGCCCGTCATTAGTGCATCAAAGTCTGGAACCTCAAAGGCTGCGTGGTTGAGTGAGGGACCTTCGTTATGGGCGAAGGCAATACTGTGATGATCCGGGCTACAGCGGATGAAGTTCATCCGTTCTGTCCGGTCGCTGACGCGGAAGCCCAGAACATCGCGATAAAAGTCAGTTTGATCTTCGACCTTGTCGGAATTGAGAACGACATGACTGAGCTTGAAGGGCCGGTCGCCTACCATCTCTGTATCTGAATGCACGGCGACATCAGAACTAATCGCATAGTTCAGGCCGTCACGATCAGTAAAGCCAAAGCCGTAGCCGCCGCCAGGTCCTGAAATGTTTTTAGGATCGCCGTCGGTTGTGATTCCAAGTCCCGATAATTTGGCGTGGAGGCCGTCTACAGCGGCACTGTCCTGGGCTGAAAAATTCACACGGTTGACACTCGCCTTACCGCCTTCATGCAGAACAACAATGTGGTGCTCAGCACCAGTGGCCCGGAAGTAATTTGTGCCATCTTCTTCGGCGACTTTTTGAGCCCCCAGCAGAGTTCGTAGAAACGGCTGGTCTTGGCCAGGTCAGGAACATTGTATTCGATGCTTCGTAAGCTTGTGACTTGTGGTTCTGCCATATTTCCCTCGATTAAGATGTCATGCGCCAATAGACGGGCACCCTTTCAAAGAGGCTAATACGCAACTTTGTTTCTGCCAAGGGAGATCGCTCTATTTCACATTCTCACCAATTATTTCGAGCGGGCGTTTTCTTTTTATGAAACGACTGATTAAATGGGGTCAGGAATTTATCGCCGGATTTCCCAGCGAAGAGAAATAGCAGAACAGGGAGTAAGATTATGAAAATTTGCCGCTTTAACGAAGACCGGCTTGGTGTCGTGGTCGATGGCACGATCCGTGACATTACAGACATCCAGACCGAAATCCGCAGTAAAGCACGTTATGACATGTTGGGTGATGCGGTCATCGCCGCCCTGCCGGAATATCGCGACAGGATGGAAGCCGCCGCCGCAGCCGCGCCCGGCATTGCCGTCGAAGATGTCAGTCTGTTGCCGCCGATTGCCCGGCAATGCAAAACAATGGCCGCCCCCGTCAACTATGAAGCGCATGTCGCAGAGATGGCTGCCCAGCCGCATATCACGGGCGAAGACAAAGGCCCCCACCGGCCGCCGGGCATCCAGAATCAGGGTATCTTCCTGAAAGCGAACTCCGCCGTTGTTGGACCTGGCGAAGGGGTCGCAATCCGTTTCCCCGATCGTCGCAACGATCATGAGGTCGAGTTTGTCATTATCATTGGCAAAACGGGAAGCCGTATCAAGAAAGAAGACGCGATGGAGTATGTGGCTGGTTACACGCTTGGTCTCGATATGACGGTTCGCGGCGTAGAAGATCGTAGCTTCCGTAAATCTTGCGATGGCTACGCGCCGGTCGGCCCGTGGATGGTGACCGCCGATGAAATCCCCGATCCGAGTGCTGTGCCTTTCACAGTTCATCTTAATGGCAATCTGCAACAGGACGCGCATACCAAAGACTTGATCTTTGATGTGCCGCGCCTGATCGAGTTCGCCTCGGAGTTCTACACCATTCATCCAGGTGACTATCTGTTCACGGGTTCCCCTCCGGGCGTCAGCGAAGTCCATCCCGGTGACGTTATGCATTGTGCCTGTGATCTGATCGGCGAAATGTCTGTCACGGTGCGCGCCGCAGAATGAAGGCCGCAATCTATCGGGAGTTTGGGTCGCCCGATGTCCTCGGTTATGAGGACATCGACGATCCAATAGCGGGCCCCGGCGAAATAGTGGTCGAGGTTCACGCGGTAACGGTAAACCGCGTCCTCGACTGCGCGGTTCGGGCGGGTGAACAAACTCAGCGGGGCGTCGTCCTGCCGCATATCGGTGGTGTTGATCCGGCAGGTATCGTACGGGATGTCGGCATTGGCGTGTCGAATGTCAGCGCAGGTGACCGTGTCGCGCTATTGTCGCGGGCGCCTTGCCTCGATTGCGAACATTGCGCTGCCGGTGACTTCAAGAAATGTAGCAAGAGCACGATGCTCGGTGTCGGGCGTTGGGGTGGTGCGGCTGAGCTGGTAAAAGTTCCCGCTTCTGTCGCTGTGAAATTGCCCGGCAATCTGGAATTCGCAGAAGCGGCCGCTGTGCTTCGGCATGGCCCGATGGCCCATCATTTGTTGTTCGATACGGGCAATTTACAGCCCGGACAAACTGTTTTGGTGATGGGGGCTGCCGGCGGGCTTGGCCTGACCGGGATTCAAATTGCCAAGGCGGCTGGTGCGACCGTGATCGCGGCGGCGGGGTCTGACGAACGGGTTGCTGTCGGTTGCGAGTACGGTGCAGATTTTGGTGTTAACTATGCCAAGCAGGATTTAACCGAAGCGGTTCGGGGCTATATGGGTGGTGAGGGCATCGATTTGGTGTTTGAAAATATTTCAAATCCCAAAACCTGGCCCAAGGCGCTCAAATGTCTCCGTAAGCTTGGTACACTTGTGACAGCTGGCGCGCATGGCGGCGGCAAGGTCGAGCTCGATTGTGCGTTTCTGTATCATCAGAATATTCGTATCTTCGGCAGCACGGGTAACACAGACAAGAACGTTAGCGATACAGTATCTCTGGCGGGCGAGGGCAAGCTCAAAGCGAAGATCGAAAAAGTCTTCCCGTTAAGCGAAGCCCCGGCGGCGCATCGTATGATGGAAGGTGATGTGCTTGCCGGAAAGATCATTCTCGATCCAACGGCGGGTTGATCCTTAGCCGTTTGACGGTGTCGGTGGTCTTCTTACACCAGCCATAGCGCAAGCAGCAGCATGGACCCCATGCTGAACGTATCCGTTACGGTTGATAATAGGATCGTTGAGGCTACTGCCGGATCGGCTCCTAGCTTTTTCAGCGCTATCGGTAGAAGGCCGCCAATAAACCCGCTCACCAATGAACTGAATGTCATAGCGATAAAGACGACGATTCCTAACGTAATCGCTGAATCGTTGTTTTGCGTCGTGGCAATAGCCCACATCGCCCCGCCAGCAAAGAGACCGCCTATAGCGCCGTTGAGAATGCCGAGTAACGCTTCTTTTATAACTTGTGCGCGCGTGCCCTCGTCGCTGAGCCATCCCAACGATACGGCTCGTAATGTGACGGCGAGGGATTGTGCGCCGCTATTCTGAGTCTGGCCGGCGAGAACCGGTAGAAAGACAGCCAGGAGAACGATACGGTCGATTAAATCCTGAAAAAAACCGACAACCCCGGCAGCAAGAAATGCCGTCAACATGTTTGCCTGTAGCCAGGGTAATCGTAATCTCATGCTGCGCCAAAATGGCGTGTCCGGTCCGTCTTCGTTTGTGACACCCACCATTTCGCCCGCTTGCGCGGTTAGAGAGACAACTTTTGCGGCGAACAAAGCCTGTCCGCGAACGACTCCGATCAGGTGCTGGTTCTCATCGCATATGGGATATTCTGGATAATGCCGCGTCATTGTGTTTTCCATGGCCTCGAGAAATGTCATCTCGGGGGTTAGAAAAAACACGTCATCTTCCATTATGTCAGCAAGACGATTGTCCGGCTCGGCGGTTAGAAGGCGACGCATTATCAGAACGCCCGACAGTTTTTCACGAGCATCCAAAACATAGCCGTAGGTGAAAATCTGTTCCTGGGAGATCGCGCGTATCTTCTCGATCACATCCGATACGATCATGTCGGTATAGAAGACGGCCAGTGGCGGCGCTAAGAGGGACCCAACAGTTCCCGCATTATCGGCCTGTTCATCGGTCTCGTCAGCCCCTGGCGTTTTCTATGGATTTTATTTCTTCCGACATGCTCCGGATATCTTTCTGGTTCGTTGTATATAGAACTGAGTCCTTTTCTTGCTTGGGCGACATAATAAAATTGGTTGCCTAGCACAAGCTACCGCGGCCCGAAGTAACGTAAAATTCAAGAGGCGTGATGCGCCAAATTTAGCTCTTCCCATAATCCATGGCTTTGGCGCGAGCTTCAAAAGCTGCGGGGTCAGCATTGAGGCCATGTCCCAGTGACAGCCGGTTCATCATACTGAACCGGGCACTTATCCAGATTGCATCAGCGAGCGCTTCTTCATCCCATCCCGCGGCAAAGACCGCATCGGCATCGGCCTGGACCATTTTATAAGGTTCCAGCGTTAGTTTGCGGACGAAACGCAGTATCGGTTTGAGTTTGTCATCGACCGGCGCCATGTCGATGTCGTCTATCAGGGAGTCAAAGACGCCTTCTTCCACACCGTGTTGCCGAGCGATGGCCGAATGGCCGCCATAGCAATAATCACAGCTGTTCAACGCCGAGGTAAAGGCGGCGATCAATTCCCGTTCGGCGATGGAGAAAACCGAGTCGTCTCGCATGACGGCATCAGAGAACTTTCCAAACCCTTCGCGATGGCCGGGTTTGATGTTGAAAAGATGTCCGATCCCTGCGTCTTCGGGCAATGATGGAAAAAATGGCATGGCAGGTCCTTTCGATTTACGGATGCGAGTGTCGCGGGTAGGGTTATGAATATCAATTCCTTGCGCTGATTAAACCCATGATCCGAATTCTCTTTCTTTCTGTTGCTCTCTTGCTCAGTGCCGCATCGATGGCCTGGGCCGGCGAGAACGTCGTTGCGGCACCGGCCGCGAGCCTGGAAGCGCAGGCTGGTACGCGAATGCTCATCGATGTTCGGCACGTGACGGAATGGCGGCAAACAGGTATTGCCGCCGGGGCAAAAGAAATCTCTATCCATGACCGCGATGGGCTTGCCGGTTTTGTCGTCAAGGTGACAAAAGCCGTCGGTGGCAACAAGAAGGCGCCGATCTCGTTGATTTGTGCGCGTGGGTATCGGTCCTCCAAAGCAGCTGATGTACTAGCCGCAGCAGGATTCACCAATATCAGCGATGTCCGTGAAGGCATGCTGGGTAATCAAAAAGATGGGCCGGGTTGGCTGAAGCGGCGGCTTCCAACCCAGCCTTGTAAGAACTGTTGAGAATGGGAAGAACATGAGTGGTCAACTGCAGGACAAGGTCGCGATTATTACGGGTGCAGGGCGTGGGCTCGGTGCGGCTTACGCGATGGCATTTGCTAATGAAGGGGCGAAGGTTTGCGTGTCCGATGTTCTTGATACCGCAGAAACCGTAACGGCCATTCGTGATGCGGGCGGCGAGGCGATTGGTCTTTCCTGCGATGTCACTGATATGTCGGCCTGCGAGGCGATGGTTCAAGCGACTGTGGACACCTTTGGCGGCGTTGATAGTTTGGTCAATAACGCGGCTTTGTTTGTCGATATTCCACGGCGAACCTTCCTCGATATCGATTCTGAGGAATGGGACAAGGTCATGGCAGTTAATGTTCGGGGCAGTTTCAATTGCTCCAAGGCAGTTGTGCCTGCTCTTAGAAAACGCGGTGCCGGTTCAATCGTCAATATTTCGTCCAGTACGGCGCTTAAGGGGATTCCCTATACGCTTCACTACGTGAGCTCCAAAGGTGCGATTATTGCGATGACCCGAGCGATGGCGCGTGAACTCGGCGAAGAGAACATCCGGGTGAACTCCCTCGCGCCAGGCCTCACGATGAGCGAAGCCGTTGCCGCAGCGGACAACACCTTTGCGCCGTATAATGAAGCCTCCATCCGTGGCCGGGCGCTGAAACGCGAGCAAGTGCCCGACGATCTGGTTGGCGCAGCGATCTTTCTTGCCTCTGATGCAAGTGCCTTCATGACCGGGCAGACCATGGTCGTCGATGGCGGTGACGTAACCTATTAATTACAACAAACATAACGACGGGGAGAAATATTATGAGCAGATGGGACACAGTGAATGTCGGTGGCAGTGACATGCCAGTTTATGTCGGTGAACCAGAAGGTGCAGGGCCGCATCCGACGATCGTTCTGACCTTTCATCGCGGCGGCATGGATTCCTTCACAACCGAAAGTGCTGATCGCCTCGCAGCATCAGGTTTTCTGACTCTGGCGCCGGATTTTTACCACCGAAAAAAGGGTATGGATTCCGAAGAAGCGGTCAACTTCCGGATGGATGACGATGTTATCGCCGATATTTCGGCAACTGTGGATCATATTGGATCGCTCGCAAATGCCGATACCAGCCGGATGGCGATTATGGGGCATTGCATGGGCGGTCGGACTGCTTATCTCGGGGCCTGCGCGCTTGCCTGATATATTCAAGCTATGCATTCCTTTTTACAGTGGCGGTGCCTTGCTCCCCTGGGGCGACGGACCCAGCGTGTTTGAACGGTTCGATAGTTTGAAATGCACCGTTTACGGGTTCTATGGCAATGACGACCAAAACCCATCGCCTGAAGACGTCGACAAGTTCGATGCGCGGCTGACGGAGCTCGGTGTTGACCATACATTCTATCGCTATGACGGCGCTGGCCATGCCTTCCAGAACACTCTCAACAAAAAGGGATATCGGCCGGAACAGTCCGAAGATGCCTGGGGTAAAGTCATGGGACATCTCAACGATCACCTGCTCGGTTAGGCAGACGAACAAACATTTTAATTTAGGAGAAAGACATGGTTGCTTATTTTATTGCTGATCAGCAGGAAGTTACTGATCCGGAAACGATGAAAACTTATTCAGCGGGCGTTGCCGCTACCATTGAACAGTATGGTGGAAAATTCGCGGTCCGTGGCGGTGATCCGGAGATTCTGGAAGGCGATTGGGCTGTGAGGCGCGTTATCATCCTCGAATTTGAGGATCGGGCTGCCCTCAAGGCCTGGTATAATTCACCGGAATATGCCGATCTGCTGGCGATGCGCCTTGCCAGCTCGCGATCCAACGCCATCATCGTTGATGGCGCCTGACCAGCATCTGACTGTGAGCTGATCAATGACAGCCTATTACATTACGCATCGGACATCGGAAGGTGATCCTGAAGTAATGGCGGTCTATTCGTCGAAGGTGAACGCGACCATCGAGAAATATGGCGGGACCAAGATCGTGCGTTCCAGCGATATCAAGATCGTCGAGGGTGATTGGGACCCAGACCGTATGACGGTCATCGCCTTTCCCGATATGGCGTCGCTCGACCGTTGGTATGACAGCCCGGAATATGCCGAGTTAAAGGCCATGCGGCATGCCGTGATGACCTCCAACGCTATCGCGGTTGAGGGGATTTGAGTGCCGCCTGGCTAGGCTTCTTGTTTTCGCCCGTACCACCAGCGGATGACATAGCCAAAGGCTGAGCCCATCGCCATCACTAGAAAGGCGGCGGTCCAGGCATCGGCGGAATCTTTGCCACCCGCTGCCTGCAAGGTTGCCCCAATCGCCAGCGAGCCGAGGACACCGCCAGCAAATCCGACACTGGCGTGAACGGCCATTGTCGCACCCCGAACCTCTGCCTCGGCGGCAGCTACGGTTCCTGTATTGATCGTCCCGGTATCAGAATAGCTCGTCATGCCATAGGCGAGGGCGAGGGTGGCGATGACCCAGAGCGGTGCACTGGTCGTAAAGGCAACCGCGATACCGACGATAACCGCGGAAATCATACTGATACGGATAATTGATTCTCGACCATGACGGGCCGCCAATTTGCCACAATACATGGCGGCGGGGACGCCAATCAGGGCAACCAGCGTCGCAAGCCATGTCGTCGACATTATGAAGCTGCCGGGCTGCGAGGCTTCGGCAAAAACCAGGAAGGTGACAATCCACACCCGATTGGAGAAGACTTCCCATAAATGGCCGAAATAGGAGGTGATGTTGATCATCACTGGGCGGTTATTGAAGACCCGTTTAAAGTCAGCTACCTGACTTTGCGTGCGGCGGGTGATCTTGCCCGGCGGCAGTGCATAGATACCGATGATCAAGGCAATACAAATGCCGAAACCGGCAACAATGAAGGCGCTCTGCCACCCCCAATGCTCAGTAACATAGCCTGCTGAAAGAATTGAGACGGCGGTGCCGACGGCATAAACCGAGGTGTAATACCCTGATGCGCGGCTCCGTTCCGGTTCTTCGAGGCTGTCGACGATCGCTTTGAGAGCGGGCATGTAGGTTCCTGCAACGCCGACGCCGGTTAACATCCGGAAAATAACACCGGTCCATAAATCATGGGCGAGATAGGCAAAGCCGAAACAGGAAGCAGCCCCAATAATGCCGGCGAAGACATATATCTTTTTCGGCATAATCCGGTCGGTCAGCGTGACCAGGATCGGCACAGAGGTGACATAACCAATAAAGAACGCGCCGCCCAGCAGCCCGGCCTCGGTTTCTGTCAGGTTCCATTCGGTGAACAGGATTGGCAACACCGGCGTAATCGTCATAAACGCCATGGTGTTGAGCACCAGTGAGGTGCAGCTTAAAAAGACGAGAAGGCGAAAGGACATATGAACCCGGTTGGATAAGATCAGTCTAGCTATACAGGGATGAGATGCTGGCGTCATCCCAGCACAAATACGGATCAGGGGTCGATTTTGTGGTGCAATTGCTTTACATCACCAGCATAAATTTATCACGGAAAGTCGAGTTGATATTGCAATGACATTTCAAATACCTGAGCCGCGCGAAACCTTGGAATTGACGATGGGCGATGGTGCGACCATCCGCGTTCGTCTGCATGGCAATCCCGATGGTCCCCGGATAATCCTGGGCAATGGCAACGGCTTTGCGGCGGATGGGTATTTCCCATTCTGGAGCTTGTTCCAGGATCAGTTTGACCTGGCGATATTTGATTTTCGTAATCACGGGCAAAACCCGACCGCAATTTCAGGCCTGCCAGCGCATAACTATGCCCAAATGACGCTCGACCTCGACAAGGTCTTTCG
Source organism: uncultured Alphaproteobacteria bacterium (assembly GCA_943787225.1). Lineage (GTDB taxonomy): Bacteria > Pseudomonadota > Alphaproteobacteria > MPNO01 > UBA2964 > UBA2964. The sequence continues at coordinate 108,629 of CALSLP010000006.1, read as the reverse complement.
CGAGGTAAATGCGCGTTGTGGCGAAAAGACCAATATCGGGATCTTTCATTCGATGTCCGGCCGGACGGCAATGAAACATGCCTGTGAGCTTGGCTTTAAATGGGATGCGCTGATTCTGTTTGATCCACCGAACGTGCCGCCGCAGGGTCACCGGGAATACGAACGCATGGATGTGTTTGAGCAGCGTCTTTATGAGTGGGCGATGGGACGTCCTGACCGTTTCAAAGACCCCGACGAGCTGGCCCAGCATTATAAAGATACTCGGGCGCATGCGACCTGGGTCGAGGGCGCGCACGAGCTGATGGCGCAGTCTGTCTTGAGAAAAGACGAGGATGCCGGAGACTGGACACTCTCTTGTCCTCGTGATTTCGAAGCCTCCATCTATATTCAGGCAATGACCCTCAATCTGTGGCCGAGCGCTGCGGATATAGGTGGTGTCGTGAAATTGTTCGGCTGCGATCCGGAGTCGAAGGGCGCGCCGGGTCCTGCATTCGCGAATAAGGCGTTGGCGGAGGACGGTGGCTATGTCTATCAGACGGTGCCAGGCACCGGGCATTTGATGCAGATCCAGAAGCCGGAAGAATGCCGCGATGGTGTCTTGGCGTTTCTTGAGGAAAAAGGCTTCCTCTAAGTCACGTCTATTTTACGAACATACACGACAGGAGTAGTTGCGTTGGCGCAGCAGGCAGAGATTGAGAAATACGTAGGACAAAGCGTTGAGCGGGTTGAGGATAGCCGTCTTTTAACCGGGCGCGCGCGGTTTGCGGATCATTATCCCGTGCCAAAGGGAACGCTCCACGCTGCCGTTCTGCGGTCACCGCATGCGAGCGCGGAGATTGTCTCAATTGATGTTTCCAAAGCAGAAGCGTTACCGGGTGTTCGCGCCGTCTATACCGGTGAAGATATCAAGGCGATTTCTGATCCGTTTTTGGTGATTGTGAAGCAGCCACTCAACGAATGGGCACTGGCTGTAGAGCGCGTCCGCTTCGTTGGTGAAGCCGTGGCCGTTGTGGTCGCAAAGGATCGCTATATCGCCGAAGATGCCCTTGATCTAGTTGAGGTCACCTATAACGTTCTGAAACCGATCATTGATGCTCAAGAGGCAACGGCTGCTGATGCGCCGCTGGTTCATGTCGATGCGGGCACCAATGTGATGTCTGATCGCAATTTCATTTATGGCGACCCAGAAAAGGCATTTGCCGATGCTGATCAAACGGTCTCGCTTAAACTTGAATATCCGCGCAACTCGCTGACGCCGATTGAGGCCTTTGTGGCGATCGTCGAATACATGCAAGACGATGATGTCTATGACGTTCTGTCTAATTTTCAGGGGCCGTATACTGGCCACCCTGTAATGGCGCGTTCGTTCCGGGTGGCGGAAAGCAATGTGCGGCTTCGGACGCCAGCCAATTCCGGTGGCAGCTTTGGCGTCAAACAGGCCGTGCTGCCCTACATTGTTTTGATGGGGCTGTGCTCAAAGCTTACCGGCAAGCCAGTGAAATGGGTTGAGGATCGGCTCGAGCATCTTACGGCTGCGTCGTCCGCACCGAACCGCGTGGTGACCATCGAAGCCGCTGTCAAAAATGATGGCGAAATGATTGGTATGCGGATCGATCAACTTGATGACTATGGCGCCTATCTGCGTTCGCCGATGCCAGGGCCGTTATACCGGATGCATGGCGCGCTGAGTGGTGCCTACAAAGTCCAAAACCTTGATGTCACTAACCGGTTGGTAATGACAAACAAGATACCGGGCGGCTTGGTGCGGGGTTTTGGCGGCCCACAGATGTATTTCGCCATTGAGCGGCTGATGCATAAAGTTGCGGTCACACTTGGACTCGACCCGCTGGATGTCATCCGTACAAACTTGTTGGACGCTGGCGTATTTCCCTATCAAGCGCCTGCAGGCGCGTTGTACGATTCAGGTGATTACCCCAAGGCCGTTGAATTGGCAGTGGAACAGGGTGGTCTTGCCGATCTGCTGAAACGCCGCGATGAAGCGCGTGCGGCCGGTAAAATTTATGGCATTGGCTATACCGCTCTTGTTGAGCCGGGTATGTCCAATATGGGCTATCTCAGTACCATCGTGCCCGTAGAGGAACGCCGCAAGCGCGGGTCGCAGGATGGCGCGATCTCCATGGCGACTGTGAATGTTGATCCTCTTGGGTCGGTCAGCGTTACCAGCGATACGACGCCGCAAGGGCAGGGCCATGGGACGGTTTTGTCGCAGATTGTGGCTGACCAGCTTGGACTGCGGCCCAATGACATCCGTGTCAATGTTGAGCACGACACGCATAAAGATCCGTGGTCGATAGCCGCTGGCACATATTCCTGCCGGTTCTCGCCCGGCACGGCAGTTGCGGCGCAGCTCGCAGGAAAGAAGGTGCGCGACAAGCTTGCCCGGATTTCGGCGCAATTGCTGAATGTCCCTGCTGATCAGGTCGAGTTTGGCGGCGGGCAAATTTTTGATCGGGAAAATCCGGACAACACATTGAGTTTCCGGCGTGTTGCTGGCGGAACCCATTGGTCACCGGGGCTGCTGCCTGATGGCATGGACCCGGCATTGCGGGAGACCGCGACCTGGGCCCCACAGGAATTGACGACGCCAGATGAGCAGGATCGTATCAATACGTCACTGACCTACGGGTTTGTCTTCGATTATTGCGGCATCGAGATTGATCCGGATACGGCAGAAATTCGCATCGATAAATATGTGACCATGCATGATGCTGGGACGTTGATGAATCCCATGATTGTCGAAGGCCAGATATATGGCTCTTTCGGTCAGGGCGTCGGTGCCGCCATGTATGAAGAGTTCGTCACGGCGGAAGATGGTAGTTTCCTGTCCGGTACTTTTGCTGATTACCTTGTGCCAACGGCGATGGAAGTTCCGGAACCCGTTGTGTTGCATATGGAATCTCCATCACCCTTCACGCCCCTTGGCGCGAAAGGGGCGGCCGAAGGCAATTGTATGTCGACGCCGGTCTGTCTGGCGAACGCAGTATGCGATGCATTGAGCATCGATAATATCGTGGTACCTCTGACACCCGCCAAGATCAGTGAGTTCTTGCATGGTGATGAACCCGCTGCACCGGCAGGCAAGAGCGAACAGCCGAAACTAGAAGGTTCTGAGGCAGCGCTTACCGGAGAAGGCGATACCTTTGTTCCGGCCGATCCTCAGAAAGTCTGGGATACGCTCCTTGATCCTGAAGCGCTGGCGGCTGTTATTCCGGGCTGTCACAAGCTCGACCTGGTTGCTGAAAATGAGTACCAAGCCGAGGTTTCGCTCGGTGTTGGACCTGTTCGGGGCAAGTTCACGGCAGCGGTTAAACTCTCTGATCTTGATGCGCCGAAAGCGGCGACGGTCTCTGGTGGTCTTGAAGGGCCGTTGGGATCATCGGTCGGGTCGGGCAGGGTGTCACTGGAAGCACGTGATGGCGGTACGTTTGTTCAGTACAGCTACCGTGTCGAAATTGGTGGCAAGGTCGCTGCGATCGGTGGACGTATGCTGGAAGGTGCCGCCAAGATTGTCGTCGGGCAGTTCTTTGAACGGCTTGTTGCCCAAGTCGGTGGAAAACCTGTTCCCGCATCGAGCGGCAGCTGGTGGCAGAAATTGCTGTCGGCGCTCGGGCTTGGAAAGTAATCGGTATGGCGTTGCCTGACCTGCAAGAAGTTCAGACCAGCGAGTACCGTATTTCCTACCGTGAACAGGGCGAGGGCGATGTTCTGTTCTTTGTTCATGGCATGGGCTGCGGTTCTGTAAATTGGGAAACCCAGTACGAACAGTTCTCTGACCGTTACCGGGTCATCGGCTGGGACGCGCCCGGCTATGGAAAATCGAGTGACTTCGATACAGATCTGCCGTCAGTCGCAGACTATGCGATGGCGATGGCTGGGTTTCTCGATGCACTCAACATTGAAAAGGCCCATCTCGTTGGGCATTCCTATGGCGGAATTATGGTCACCGCCTTTCATCGTGCCTTTCCGGATCGGGTGCTGTCACTGACGTTGGCACAGCCGGTTGTCGGTGGCGGCGTCGATAAACCGGAAGACCGTGAAAAAGACATCAAGGAACGCTTGGCGCAGGTCGAAAAGATGGGCATGACCGATTACGCGGCGCATCACGTGCCGCAGTCCTGTGCGCCTAACGCGGCCGCCGATATTTTGGCCAAGGGGATAGAGCTGACGGCCGCCATGCCGCAAGCGGGATATTTGAGACAATTCCGATCTCTCAAGCATGCCAATATCTTTGAATGGACCAGCAAGCCCAGGATCCCATCGATGATCGTGTCCGGTGAGCATGACCGGACTGCGGCGCGAAAAATGGTTCAGAATATTGCCAAGGAAATGCCGGGCATTCGTCACGAGAACATCGCGGATATTGGCCATATGATCTATCTGGAATATCCCGAGCGGTTTAATGCGCTCCTCGAGAACCTTCTGACGGAAGCTTCATAACAAGCCTTATTCCGTTGCGTTTTGACGGCTGATTTGTCACCTTGTCGAATGGCATGGGGATGTCGGATAACGCACAGGAATTAGTCATGAAGTACATATCTCGGGTTGGTCTTGGCAGTGCCTTGGTTGTGGCAATGATCTCGGCATCGCCGGCAGTTTCACAAAGTTTTTTAGATAAAGGGCGCGACCTATTGAAGGGTCTTGGCGGCGGGTCAGTCCCGGATGTTTCGGCTTTGTCCGTTGGCGAAATAGCAGGTGGATTGAAAGACGCTCTCCGCGTTGGCAGCGAACGCGTTGTAGGCACGCTTGGCCGCGCAGATGGATTCAATAAAGCCTCTGACGTTCACATTCCTTTGCCGGGATCACTCAAGACGGTTCAATCGATGTTGAAGAAGGTTGGTATGAGCAGCCTGACCGATGATCTGGAGCTTCGTCTTAACCGCGCGGCTGAGGCCGCGGTGCCAAAAGCCAGCAAGCTGTTTGGCAATGCAATCGCTCAGATGACCATCGACGATGCCAAGGCGATTTTGAATGGCCCTAAAGATGCCGCGACGAAGTATTTCCAAGGCAAGATGTCGGGACCATTGATGAGCGAGATGAAGCCAATCGTGGACAGCCAGCTATCCCAGGTTGGTGCCATTGCGTCCTATGACAAGATGATAGGCCAGTACAAATCAATCCCATTCGTGCCGGATGCAAAAGCGAATCTCACTAATCATGTTCTGGAAAAAGCAATTGCGGGCGTTTTCCTGTATCTCGGACGTGAGGAAGCGGCCATCCGGGAGAACCCGGCTAAACGGACCACAGATTTATTGAAAAAGGTCTTTAGCCGCTGATATGTCGGAGACCTGTCTTCTGTCACCTCCGGCAGGGGCTGGCCGTAAAGCTCTTGAAACTCATTTGCGCGAGTTGCGGGCAATGAATGCTGAAGAGGCTCTGGTCCAGATGGCAATTGAGGATGCCGAACATATGTTGGACGAGATGAGAAAACACGGTGACTAAGACGTCTTCCGTTTTTTCCATTCTCTGTCATAATTACACTATCTTATTCAGAGGAGGAGATCGTTATGGCTTATACGCTTGAACAACTTTCTGCAGATTGTCACGCCGCGATGGCGGAAGATTCCGGTGAGGCGGGTCGCAAGAAAGTGCGCGATTTTATATCAAAGGCCTGTGCCGATGCAGAGTTTGTCGCTGAACATTTTGAGAATCCAGGGCAAGAGGAACGTCATCTGCTTTATGAGGACCCTGATTATAGTTTCTGCATCCTGGCGCATTCTTATAATGGCCCGAAAGGTAGCAACCCACATGATCATGGCCCAAGCTGGGCAATCTATGGTCAGGCGGTTGGTGAAACCATCATGACAGAGTGGGAATGTGTTGAAAAACCCGTAGACGGTAATGCAGGTAAAGTTCGGAAAGTCCGGGATTATTCTCTGAATCCGGGAGATGCCCATCTTTATATGGAAGGTGATCTTCACTCGCCGCGCCGCGAAGCTGACACGCGTCTCATTCGCGTCGAAGGCCGGAACCTGATTGGTGTTAAGCGGGACAAATACGAAATTGCCGCTTAATCAGATCAACGACATAAAGTTCAAAGGGCCGGTCTTTACCGGCCCTTTTTATGTGCAGATAAGAAACTAGACACCCGGACAGGTCTGGGTGACGCCGCCATCGACTGTGACATGCGTTCCTGTGATGTGGGTTGATTCATCGGAGGCCAGAAACAACGACGCATAGGCGACATCGAAACCAGTACCCATCCGGCCAGACGGGATAATGGCATCCCGTGCGGCAGAATACTCTTCCGCTGAGGTATAGCCTTTATAGGTATAGGACGGTTTGCCGTTGACCAGCCGCCGAATGAACGGTGTGTCGATATAGCCAGGACACACGCAGTTGGCGCGAACGCCGGAGCCTGCGTGCTGGATCGCTATGTTCTTGGTGAACTCGATCATCGCGCCTTTGGTAGATGAATACACGGCGGTGTTGGAATTCAGGTGACGCAGTGCGGCAATCGAGGAGATATTGATAATCGATCCGTCCTGCTGCTTTTCCATGATCGGCATAACAGCCTTACAGGTCAGCATGGTGGAGGTCACGTTGCGGGCGAACGTTGCGTTCCAGTCTTCGACGGTGATGGTGTCGAGGCTACGACCAACGCCCTGACCGCCAACATTATTGTGCAGGATGTCGACACGGCCCCAGGCTGCCATGCAGGCCTCGACCATTGCGTTGACGGCGGCCTCATCGGTGACGTCGGCGGCATAGGCGATGGCTTCGCCGCCGATGGCTTCGATCTGTTTGACGGTCTGTTCGGCGGCTTCCAGACGAAAATCGACACAGAAAGTCTTTGCGCCCTCCTTGGCATAGACATAGGCCGCTGCTTTGCCATTACCCCACCCGTCGCCAATTGAGCCAGCGCCGGTGACGATGGCAACTTTGCCCTCGAGGCGGTTACGGCTGGGGGTGTCTTCATTTGGTCCGATGGGCATTTCTGTCTCCCTGAATTTTTGTTTCTGTTGCATTGGTTTTCGCGCTTAGATCGTGAGCGGTCAAGGGTGAGAAGGGATTTGCACTCCCTACTGGTTTGACGCGCCCGAAAAGGGCACACTGCGCCGCAACGAATTTATATTCCCCATTTCCAGAGAATTATGGCTGAGCAAGACCCTATAGCGGCGCGTCGACGTACCCTCGTTTTAATCGGCTCTGTAGCCATGCTATTCATCACGGGCGGTGCGATGTTCATGATCGTTGTCGCGCTCAAGGACATGGCGACTGAGTTTAACTGGCCGCGCGAGGTCCCGTCTCTCGCATTTTCGCTGCAGTTCGTCGGCTCAGGCTTCGGCGGCCTTATCATGGGCCGGGTCGTTGATCGATGGGGCTTCGGTGTGCCAGCAGTGCTTGCTACAGTAATGGTCAGTGCAGGTGCCATGCTGGTTGGCGAGATCGACTCCGCATGGCAGCTCTATGCCATTTATACCATTATGTTCGGCTTATCCGGGCAGGGGGCGCTGGCTGCGCCGGCACTGGCTAATATTGCACGTTGGTACTCTGAACATCGTGGCAAAGCGGTTGGTATTGTCTCTAGCGGTCAGGCTTTGGCCGGGATCGTTTGGTTGCCGGTATTTGGTTACGTGATGCTCCAAATTGGCTGGCGCGATATGTTTTTCTGGTATGGCATATTTGCGTTCTGCGTCATGGCTCCTTTGTGTTGGATCGTTCGGCATAAGCCGCCACCGCTTAAACCCCTGCCTAAGGCGACCGCTGGCAGTGGTTCTTCGACTGAAAAGCCGATTTCGCCGATGTCCAATAATAGCATTCAATATGGCCTGTGCTTTGCGATCTTTGGCTGCTGCATCGCTATGGCGCTGCCGCTCGGCCATCTTGTTTCTTTCGTAACGGATCGCGGTTTCCCCATAAAGAATGCTGTTGAAGTGCAATCTGTGATGTTGTTGTGCGCTTTTATAAGCCGGGCGGTCTTGCTAGGGCTGTTGTCGGATCGCTGGGGCGGTATGCGGGCTTTGCTGATATTCTCAGTTGGGCAGACAGTTATGCTCACCACATTTACGTTAACGCATGAGCTATGGGCGCTCTATGCCGTCGCGGCCTTGATGGGCTTGGGGTATGGTGGATTGTTTCCTGTTTATACCGTTGCAATCCGGGATCATTTACCGATTGGCGAAATTGGTCGCCGCACTGGGATCGTGTTCTTTGTTGGCGCTGCGGCTATGGGCGTCGGCGGCTGGATGGGTGGTTATCTGTTCGATCAAACTGGGTCATATACAGCGCCATTCCTGCTTGGCGCTGGGTTCAATGCAGCAAACGTCATCCTGATCATTTACATGATCTACCGCCTACGCAATGTGCTGCCAGGGCGGCTGATCAGGGCCTGATCAGCGCGCTTCCTGAATAGCCTGCCAAACCCGCTGCGGTGTTGCGGGCATTTCCAGATTATGGACACCAAGTGGTTCCAGCGCATCATTGACCGCATTCATGACCGCTGCCAATGCGCCAACCGTTCCGCCTTCGCCGGCACCTTTCACGCCTAGTGGGTTTGTCGCTGTCGGCACCGGGTGACGATCCAGCTTGAACTCGCAGAAATCAGACGCTCGCGGCATGCAGTAATCCATGAATGACCCGGTAACTACCTGCCCGTCAGAATCATAGACCATCTCTTCCATCAGGGCCTGGCCAGCCGCTTGCGCGATGCCACCGATAACCTGGCCATCGACCAATTCCGGGTTTAGCTCGACGCCGACATCATGAACTGCGGCATAACGGACGATCTCGCTGGTGCCGGTGTCAGGGTCAATCTCCATTTCGCAGACATGGTAGGTGTTCGGAATATTTGTCGTTTCAGGAGACCAGCTTGCCGTCTCATAGAGGCCAAACTCCATCCCTGGTGGAACTTTCTTAGGCTCGAAGGCGACATCGATGATTTCAGCAAGAGAAACACTCCGGTCGGTACCCGCCACCTTGAAATCGCCATCGTCAAACTCGATGTCGTCGTCTGCTGCTTCCAGCATATGCGCCGCGATCTTCTTTGCTTTCTCTCGGGTCTTTTGCGCGGCGAGGAGAACCACGCTACCGCAGATGGTGGCCGTCCGTGCTGCGCCAGTACCGGACCCAAAGCTGTGCTGACTGGTATCACCTTCAACGACACGAACCTTTTCAGCGTCAATCCCAAGGGTTTCCGAAACGATTTGGGTATAGATCGTGGCATGGCTTTGGCCGCCAGCGGTGGAGGCCGTCATAACCGTAACAGTGCCGCCGGGATCGAACCGTAGCTCAGCGGCTTCTGGCGCCGGGCTGCCGGAGGGATCAACGCTCGAAGACACGCCGACGCCATAGAGCTTGCCGCGGGCTTCGGCTTCGGCACGGCGCTGCGCAATATTGTCGTAATCTGCCAGTTTGAGGCATTTATCCATAACGACTTCAAATTCGCCGCAATCATATGTTTCGCCATTGGGCAACTTGCAGGGCATGGCGTCCGCCGGGATATAGTTGCGGCGGCGGATTTCCGACGGGTCGAGATCAAGTTCTTTGGCGGCAAGGTCGATCAGGCGTTCTAGTACATAGCTACCAGGTGTTCCTGAGGGGCCGCGATAATTCGCCATGGGCACTGTATTGGTGAAGGTGGCTGTCGTGTGCCCATGAACGGTTGGCATGTCATAGGTGCTGCAAAGATAGCTCGCCGCACCGTTTGGTGTGCCGAACCCGTTCATCGACAGAAACGCCCCGACATTGGCGTGCGCCCGGGTGCGATATCCCAAAAATTTGCCGTCATCATCAAAACCCAGCTCGCCGGTAATCACAACGTCACGCGCCTGATCATCAGAGATATGGCCTTCGCTGCGTTCGCAGACCCATTTAACGGGACGCCCGACGCGCTTTGCGGCCCAGGCAGCGAGGGGGACTTCTGGAGAAAGGCCACCCTTCATACCAAAGGATCCGCCAACATCGCCGGCGATGACGGTCATCTGGTTTTCTTCGATGTTGAACATCTTTTTGGTCATCATGCTGCGCCACACGAAGGGACGCTGCTGACAGGCATAAACAGTGTAATGGTCTCGGCCTGGGTCGTAGTTGGCGACGACGGCCCGTGGCTCCATTGTATTGGCAGTAACGCGGGTGACCGGCATCGTCTCTTTGACGATATGTGGCGCGGCGGCAAGGGCTGCTTCGGTTGCGTCCGCATCGCCTTTCTTGGACGTGAAGGCCTCGTTGTTTTCACCGCCTTCATAGAGTTGGGTCGCGCCGGGCTGACCGTTCGCGATCGGGTCAACCTCCGCAGGCAGAGTGTCATACTCAACCTCTATTAACTCAGCGGCATCTTTGCCCTGATTGATCGACTCGCAGATGACCATTGCGACCAGCTGTCCAACATGGGTTATGTGTTCGCGGGCCAGAGGTTCACGTGGTGGGCGGAAACCCGGTCTGCCGTCACTGCGTTTTGGCGCCGGGTTGCCAGCGACCGGGCCGACCTGATCCTCAGCACAGTCGTCGCCGATCAAGACATCGATAACGCCCGGCTGTTGTTTTGCAGCCTTTATATCGATGGATTTGATCTTGGCATGGGCGTGCGGTGAACGCAGAAACACCGCATGACATTCAAAGGGCAGCTTAACGTCATCGGTGTAACGTCCTTCGCCTTTGAGTAGTCTTGGTGCTTCAACCTGGGTTACCGGCTGGCTGATCGAATAGCGCGTCATGTCGTGATCTCCAAAGAAGTGATGAGGTTATAGTTTATCTGAAGTTTACGGATCGGCAATTGGCGTGATTATCGGAAAACAAGTTGACTTATTTGGGCTGGTGATCGACGTTGTCTCCAGCGTTGAAGCGCTTACCCTCTCTCCATAACCCGCTCAGAATTGGCGGGTTTTTTGTAATTTGGGCAGGTTGTTTCAGCATTTCACATCTGTCGGCCGGCCAAGATTCGGTATGTCGCCAGTTCACCAAAGTGCTTTTGCACGAGGAAGAAAGGAGACATGTCATGGCACAGGCCAATGATGGCGATACCGTAAAGATTCATTATACCGGCAAGTTAACAGACGGGACGGTTTTTGATTCGTCCGAAGGTCGGGAACCCCTTGAATTTAAAATCGGTGAAAAGAATATCATTCCCGAACTTGAAGCTTCGGTTGTTGGTATGGCAGCCGGTGACAAAGCGACCGTTGAGATCACAGCGGAGAATGCTTACGGCCCACGGGTCGATGAAGCAATTCAGACGGTAGAACGCTCGGTTATTCCGCCTGAGGTTGAGTTGGCCGTTGGTGGTCAATTGCAAGCGACCGCGCCAAATGGTCAGGACCTGGTTTTTGTTGTGATTGAGATGGACGACGAGACAGTCAAGTTGGATGGTAATCATCCTCTCGCCGGTCAGGATCTGGTTTTCGATATTGAATTGGTTGAGGTCGTCGCTTAACGACTCAACTATCGAATACAGCCCATTTGATTGTGGGCTACCGTAACCCTATATCTGACATTAAATATTGGGGGATGGGCGATGCGACGGTCGAAATTCAAATCTGCAATTTCTCTTGGGCTCTGCTGCGTGGCGTTAGGGTTTTCTGTCACTGCGGCAGAGGCGCAGCAGAAGCGTGGTGTTCGACCCGCCCCTAGTGTCGTTGTCGATATCGTTCGCGAAAAAGATGTCTCACAGGCATTTAACTTTATCGGCCGTGTAGAGGCTGAAAACTCGGTGAACATCAGGGCGCGCGTTCAGGGTGTGCTGGAATCACGAAATTTCACCGATGGTCAGACGGTAGAGAAGGGACAACGACTTTTCACAATTGAAAAGCCGCCTTATGAAGTTGTCGTTGCCCAAAGGAAGGCGGAACTTGCGAGCGCCATCGCAAAGGCGGTAAATGCTGTAGCAGACTTCCGTCGCAAAAAGGCTCTGGTTGGGCGCAGCGTTGTGTCTGGTGCAAAGCTGGACGAAGCAAAAGCAAATCTTGATAGTGCTAAAGCGAATGTTCTGAAGGCCCAGGCTGAGCTCCGCGCGGCGCAGCTTGATTACGGCTATACCGATATAAAAAGCCCACTGCGGGGACGGATTAGCCGTGCCCGTTACAGCGTCGGCAATCTTGTCGGTTCTGACAGCGAGCCCCTGGCAACAGTGACAAGCGTTGATCCGATCCACGTTACGATTGGTGTCAGCGAGAAACAGCTGATTGATTCCCGCAAACGCGGGATCGATATGAAGAACCCGACATTCGAGCCCACTATATTGCTCTCTGATGGTTCGCCGTATGGCGCTCGAGGTCGCTTTGATTATCTTGCGCCGACGGTTGATCAGGCAACAGATACTGTAGTGATCAGAGCGGTCTTTCCAAATCCGAAAGGTGTGTTGCTGCCAGGACAATTTGTGAATGTTGTCGTTCACCCCAAAACGAAGGAGCGGGCAATTGTTGTGCCACAGGTCGCCATCCAGCAGGACCGCCAAGGATATTTCGTCCTTGTGCTTGATCGTGAGAACAGGGTCACCGTTCGGCGCGTCCAATCGGCTCGTCAGTCGGGTTCTGACTGGGTCATAAAGTCCGGCTTGGTGACCGGTGAACGAATAATTGTTGAAGGTATCCAGAAGGTGCGGCCGAACATGGTGGTAAATCCCGTTGCCCCGGCAAAGGGATAGTTCATGCTTTCCTCTTTCTTCATCAATCGGCCAAAATTCGCTATTGTTATTGCGGTTTTGATTACGCTTTCCGGCTTAATCGCTCTTTTTACTTTACCGATTGCTGAATACCCTGAGATTGCTCCGCCACAAGTAAAAGTGACCACGGTGTATAGCGGCGCGAACGCTTCTGCCGTCGAAGAATCCGTTGCAACGCCCATAGAAGAAAAGATCAATGGTGTTGATGGCATGCTTTATATGTCCTCCACCAGTGGTAATGACGGCAGCTACGCGCTGACTGTTACGTTCAAAGTCGGGACCGATCCTGATATTGCTGCGGTCAACGTCCAAAATCGTGTCGCAACTGCGACGGCGCAATTGCCTCAGGACGTTATCCGCAATGGTGTGGTTACCCAGAAGCAATCGACCAGCATGCTTCTGGTCGTCAATTTGGTATCGCCAAAGGAAACACGAGACGCATTGTTCTTGAGCAATTATGCGTCGATCAACATTGAGAACACGTTAGGGCGAATTTCCGGCGTCGGGAGTGTATCGCAATTTGGCGCGCTGGATTATGGCATGCGGGTTTGGCTCAACCCCAATCGTATGGCGTCGCTGAATTTGACGACGAGTGATGTTAAAACCGCGATCAATGAGCAGAATATTCAGGCAACCGCCGGGCAATTGGGGGCCCCACCTTACGAGACGGCACCGCAGTTCCAGTTTTCAATTCAGGCAAAAGGCCGTCTCAGGACAGTTGAAGAATTTGGCAACATAATCCTTCGGGCTGACAAAAGCGGGACGTTCGTGCGTCTCAGAGATGTTGCGCGGATAGAGCTGGGATCGCAGTCCTATAGCTCGCAGGCAACGCTCAATAACAAACCTTCGGCAGCTATCGCCGTTTATCAGTCTCCAGGAGCCAATGCGCTTGAGGTTGCGGAAAAGGTTTATGCCGAGCTTGACCGTCTTAAGGATCGTTTCCCGCCTGATGTCGAATATAAGATTCTCTACGACACGACCCGGGCGGTCAGGGCGTCGATTGGTGAGGTTGTCGAAACTATTTTCATAACCTTTCTCCTCGTCGTCGCTGTCACGTTTTTGTTCTTATCGGACTGGCGTTCAACACTCGTTCCGACCCTCGCCATTCCGGTCTCCCTTATCGGGACATTCGCGTTTCTTTCCTTGTTGGGATTTTCAATCAATTTGATCACCCTCTTCGCGTTAATTCTCGCGATAGGCGTGGTCGTGGATGACAGTATTGTCGTCGTTGAAAATGTTCAGCGCCTCATGAAAGACCAAGGCCTCGATCCAAAATCGGCAACTGAAACGGCGATGCGCGAGGTCACCGGACCGGTGATTGCGACAACACTGGTGCTGCTCGCGGTCTTTGTGCCGGTGTCGTTTATGCCCGGCGTAACCGGCACGCTCTATTCGCAGTTTGCTCTGACGATCTGTGCCGCCGTGGTGCTGTCATCAGTCAATGCGCTTACGCTCGCACCGGCTATCTGCGCGCTAATATTGCGTCCGGGTTCTGGGGACCCGCGCGGGCCGTTAAAATGGTTTGCTGCTTTGGTGGACCGGGGACGCGATAGTTACGTTCAAGTGGCTGGTTCTATGGTTCGCAAAGTTTTTATCTCGTTTATAGCCTTTGCGGGCTTTGCTGCGGGAACGGGATATTTGTTTGTCAACGCACCGACCGGGTTTCTGCCAACAGAAGACAAGGGCGTTTTATTCGCAAACGTCCAATTACCGGCTGGCGCGTCGTTGGCCCGTACGAATGCTGTCACCAAACAGCTTTCAGCTGCCCTGCGCGACATTGATGGCGTAACGGACGTGATCGCGGTGCCTGGTGTCAGTCTGCTGTCTGGGGCTGCTTCGAACTCCGCGCTCCTTATCCCGATTTTGGCGCCGTGGAGTGAACGGAGAACACCGCAGACGAGCTGGCAGGCAATTCTGGGGCAGGCCAATGCTCGGCTTTCAACCGTACCGGCGGCAAATGCCTTTGCATTTCCACTGCCGCCGATTATGGGGCTCGGGACCGGTGGAGGGCTGGAAGCGGAAGTTCAGGATATCGGTGGGCAATCGCCTCAGGATTTGGCGGCTGCGACGCGTAGTTTGGTGTTTGCGGCCAACCAGCAGCCCGAGCTCGCAACTGTCTTTACGACCTATTCGGCGAATGTCCCTCAGCTGTTTCTCGAAGTAGACCGCGATAAGGCGCAGGTTCTGGGCATTCCACTGGCTGAAATTTTCTCGACATTGCAGGCGCAGTTTGGCTCCAGCTACATCAATGACTTCAATCTCTATGGCAAAGTGTACCGGGTGATTATTCAGGCGGAGTCCCGCTACCGGAACACGATAGAGGATATCAACCGGCTTTATATCCGGAGTGCCAAGGGCGATATGGTACCCTTGCAGACTCTGGTGCAGGTTAAGTCGGTTCTCGGCCCGTTGGCGATTAAACGTTACAACTTGTTTAAAAGCGCTTCACTGAATGCGACGCCGGCCCCGGGGGCAAGTTCGGGCGATGCGATTGCAGCCATGGAGCGCACAGCGCGTGAAAAACTGCCGGACAATTATTCAATCGCCTGGACCGGAACGACGCAGCAGGAACTTGAAGCTGGTGGCTTGATCATCATTATCTTCGTGTTGGCATTGATCTTTGCCTATTTGTTCCTGGTGGCGCAGTACGAAAGTTGGACAACGCCAGTGTCCGTTGTTCTCTCTGTCGTACTGGCAGCATTTGGCGCCTTGCTGCCAATCTGGCTTCTGCCAACGCTCGTCAATAACCTGTATGCGCAAATAGGGCTGGTCATGTTGATTGGCCTGGCGTCTAAAAGTGCGATTCTGATCGTTGAGTTCGCCAAGACCCGCCGGGAAGCCGGTTTGGGCATAGAGGCGGCAGCGCTTGAGGCCGCCAAGCTCCGTTTCCGTGCTGTGATGATGACCGCCCTGTCATTTATTCTGGGGGTGATGCCCTTGCTGTTTGCTTCTGGTGCAGGGGCCGCAAGCCGAATTTCTGTCGGGTCAGTGGTTTTCTGGGGGATGGTGTCGGCAACGTTTATCGGATTGCTGTTTGTCCCGGTGCTCTACGTTGTTTTCCAGCGCATGAGTGAGCGCTTTAGCAAATCGTCACCATCATAAAATTCTATCGTCTTTAAATAATTTCCTGTGGCCGGATTGTTTCTGGCCCTGAAATTGCGGACAATCGCTTGAACCTAAATCAAAATATGGGAGGCGATATCATGGCGGCAAAGAAAGCAGCAAAGAAGACAGCGAAAAAGAAGGCAGCACCGAAGATCAAGGATCCGGTCTTTGAGACCGTGAAGATTGAGCGTGATAAGGGCATCACCTTTCTGATCATGAACCGGCCGGAGAAACGAAACGCGATGAGTCCGCAACTCCATATGGATATGAATGACGCGATTGATTATCTGTCGATTGATCCGGCGACCGATGTTCTGGTGGTCACCGGCGCTGGCAAAGCGTTTAGTGCCGGACAGGATATCAAGCTCTATTTCCGAGGCACGGCTGACGATCCGGCAGCGCGGGCCAAAGCACGACGAGCATCGAACGCGTGGCGTTGGCAAAAACTGTCACGCTTTCCCAAGCCGACTATCGCAATGGTCAACGGCTTCTGTTTTGGCGGCGCCTTCACCCAGGTTTGTGCCTGCGATTTCGCCATCGCGTCGAATACGGCGACATTCGGTCTCTCCGAAGTGAACTGGGGCATTATTCCCGGCGGTATTGTGAGCTGGAACGTGGTGCAGGTAATGAACTACCGCAACGCGGTTTATTACGCGACTACCGGCGAGCCTTTCAACGGCAAGCGGGCCACGGAAATCGGCATGGTCAACAAGTCTGTCCCGGCCGGTAAGCTCAAGGCAGAAGTCATGAAACTGGCGCGGCTGATGCAACAGAAGAGTCCGGCGGCCGTCAGGTACACCAAGGAAGCCATCCGTTCAGTTCGCTTTATGAACGAACCGGAAGCAGCGGATTACCTCAATGCGAAAAGCGATGCGCTTAAGCATGTCGATAAGGAAGATAGTCGCGGGCAGGGGATGAGTCAGTTTCTTGACGAAAAGAGCTACCGCCCTGGCCTTGGACATTTCGAGCGGCGGAACAAGGGGTAGCGGCGCGGGAAGCGTCTTCACCATGGTCGTGAAGAAGCCAGTGAAATTGCAGCAGCGCCGGGATATCGCGGCGCTGCTCAATCCGCGCAATATTGTCATTGTTGGGGCGAGCGATAAGCCCGGCAATTGGGCGGAGCGCAGCTGGAATAATCTGCAACGCTATGGCTTTAAGGGGCCGGTATATCCGATAAACCCGGGGCGGGAGACGGTATGGGGCAGCAAGTGCTACCGGACGTTCGATGACCTGCCGGAGAAACCGGATCATGTGTTGGTGCTGGTGCCGGCACGGTTTGTTTCGGCGACCTTGAAAGACGCCGCTGCTGCCGGTGCCCGCAGCGCGACCGTCATTTCATCAGGCTTTGGTGAAATGCCTGACCCGGCCGCCTTAAAACTGGGCGAAGAACTGGCAGAAACCATCCGGGAAACCGGGCTGGCGGTATCCGGTCCTAACTGCCTCGGGAATTTTAATGGCGGTGAGCGGTTCGTGACGATGGTCGACAACCGGACCCTGCGGACCGAGCCCGGTCCTGTCGCGATCATCGGTCAATCCGGTGGCTTGGTGATGGCGCTCAAGCGAACGCTGGAAGAGCGCGGCATGGATGTCGGCTATATCGTCACCAGTGGCAATGAGGCTGGTCTGAAAACGGCAGATTATATTGAGTATTTCGCGGCTAATCCGCAGATCAAGGTAATCGTTTCTTACCTCGAGTCTGTCCGTGATCCGCAACAATTCTTGGCAGCCTGTGAAGCGGCGAAGTCTATGGGCAAGCCGGTCATCGTCCTGAAACTCGGAACCTCTGATAACGGCAGGGCTGCGGCGATGGCCCATACCGGAGCGTTGGCGGGGTCGGTTGCCGCCTTTGATGCGATTGCCGGCAATGCCGGGGTAATCCGGGTGTCCAATCTTGATGATGTCATTGAAGCGGCGGAGTATTTTCTGCATGCGCCGTTGCCGAGGGGCAATGGTGTTGGCGCGATCACGTTCTCCGGCGGGTTGCGGGGGCTACTGCTTGATCAGGCAGAGGTCAATAGTTTGGCCTTCCCGGCCTTGGCGACCAAGACCAAACGCCGATTGGGAGAACTGCTCGGAGTCGGCTCGATCATTGGCAATCCGCTCGATTCCGGGTTTGCGGCTCTCAATAGCGAAGAGACCTACGTGAATTGTGTGAGGGCTATGCTTGATGATCCGGGTATTCACACCTTGATGTTGCAGGAAGAAATTCCACGCGCGCCGGGGGCGGAGCGGAAAGTGGAATACATCCGCGCCGTTAATGCGTTGGCGGCAAAGGCCAAGAAGCCAATCACCTATGTCACCATGATCTCGCACAGCATGAATGAGTATAGCCGTGATATCCGAAATGGTTTCCGTAATGTCGCCTTTTTGCAGGAAGCGGATAAGGCGCTACGGGCCGTGCGCGCGGTGACAACATATGCGGAACGCAAGGCTGTTACGAAATCAAAGGCTCGAAAGGCGAAAGCGCAGCCGGTGCCGGCAGCGGTGTCTCGCGCCATTGCCAAGTCGCAAAAGAAATCAGGTAAAATAGCGCTGTCAGAAATTGATTCGAAGAAACTCATCCGCGCCTATGGCCTTAAAACACCGAAGGAAAGATTAGCCACGAGTAGTGCCGAGGCAGCGCGGATTGCCCGCGTCATCGGATTGCCCGTTGTCCTCAAGGCGGCAGGGGCTGAGCTCACCCACAAATCCGATATTGGCGGCGTCATCCTTAATAATAATACGCTCGCATCGGTGCGTGATGGGTTTGCAACCATCCAGCGGAATGTGACTGCCAAGGCCAAAGGCGATTCTCTCGACGGCGTGCTGGTCGCCGAGCAAGTCAAAGGTGATGTTGAGTTGGTGATTGGCGCGTCACGTGATCCAGAAATGGGACCATTTGTGATGTTTGGCTCCGGTGGTATCTCGCTCGAGCTTTATCGCGATGTTGCTTTCAGTGCACCAACTCTGGATGAGGCAAGTGCCAATGCTTTGATAGACCGTACGGCGGCGGCGCAGCTGATCAACGGTTATCGCGGTGCGCCAGCTTTGGACCGTGACGCGGTGATAAAGGCGCTGATAACGGTCTCCCGTCTCGCGATAGATTTGGGCGAACATCTCGATTCAATCGACGTGAATCCGTTTGTCCTCCGTCGTCGTGGCGGTGTAGCGCTTGATGCGCTGGTGGTGATGGTTGCTCCCTCCGGAGGATTTTGATGACTTGCCTTCGCTTTGCAAAGGGTTCATCAAAATGGTGCCGGCTACAAGATTCGAACTCGTGACCCCCTGATTACAAATCAGGTGCTCTACCAACTGAGCTAAGCCGGCCCATGATGTGCGATGCACTTTACGGATAAACAGTGCTGCGGGCAGCGGTTCTATAGCACATAAGATGAAATGCAAGAATATTTCGTTCCCTTGCCCTCGATTATGGTTTCGCCTTAATTTGCACCTCATTCATTTCGCAACGGAAAGAGCATGGTCATGACCCCCGAAGCCGCCGAACAGGCCGCCGAAATATTTCTTCAATGCCGCGATCAGGGTAGCAAAATAGATCAATTGCCTGAGGCCTGCCGTCCGGCGACAATCGGTGAGGGCTACGAGATTCAAGAGGCCGTCCTGCAGCTTGATGGTGCCTTTGCCATGGGCTGGAAAGTGGCGGCGACCAACCACGCGACGCAAACCATGCTCGGTATCACGCAACCCTTTGCCGGGCGCTTGCCTAACACGGCGCTGGCGCTGAGCCCGCTGGATATTCCTGACGGTAAATTCACGAACCCCGCCCTGGAAGGCGAGTTTGCTGTTCTGCTCGGCGCAGGTCTGCCGGAAATCGCTGAGCTCTATGATGCTGAGAGCGTCGCGGATGCCGTGGCCGCAGTGATCCCGGCGGTTGAGATTGTTGATTCCCGAATTGGTGACCGCAAGGCAGCGGGAGAGAACACTCTGATTGCAGCGGGGACCGTTGCAGGGCTGGTACTGGGCACACCCTGCGTTGACTGGCGCCAGTTTGATTTGCCGACCCATCGCGTTGCGCTCCACATTGATGGTGCGCTGAAAGGCGAGGGCGATGGCTCCATGGTTCTCGGCAATCCGTTGAATGCGTTGGCCTGGCTGGCGAACCTTTGTGTTGATCAGGGAAACCCGCTCACGGCTGGTCAGATCATTACGCTTGGTACCTGCACCGGGTTGGCGCCGATAGCGGCTGGGTCAGCATCGGTCGCGGATTTCGGGCCACTTGGCGAAGTTCGTCTGAATTTCTAATTTGTGGAACCAGGCTTGATCGTAATTGGCGTCACGCCATTTCACCGGTTAGGATAGATTATCCACGGTCACAAAGGATCGCATATCATGGCACAGCTTCAACAGGATCAGGCCCTCGATCAAATCGAGACGACAGTGAATTTTCTGGTCGATACTGGCATCAAGCCGGTCAATATCCCGTCGGTCGCCGGCGGCGGGAAATCCGAACATATCGGTGAATACGAGACCAAGACTGTAACGGTTCGGGACGCGAGGCCTCTTACGACAGAATTGTCGCTTGATCGCGAGGGATTTGCGCTGGTGCCGCTTGAAACAAAGGTCACGGATTTTTACGAGAACGATCAGATCGAGAATATCTATAACGCTGAGTTGCAGGAGCTGATCAAGCGCGAAACGGGGGCGAAGGATGTCGTGGTCTTTGATCATACGCTGCGGGCGGGTGATGAAAGTATTCGGACGGCCAAGAAAGTCCGCGAGCCGGTTCAGCGCGCGCATAATGATTACACTGTTAAATCCGGCCCGGTCCGGGTGCAGGACTGGTTTGGCAAGGAAGAAGCAGCACCCTATCTCGAACGACGTTTCGCCATCATCAATATCTGGCGCTCGATCGTCGGTACGGTTGAAACCAACCCGCTGGCGATCTGTGATGCACGCTCGGTCGCGCTGAGTGATATGATGGCGACCGAACGGCGTGCGGCGGAGAGAGTCGGTGAAACCTATCGCCTGATGCACAACCCCAACCAGCAATGGTTCTATTTCCCGACTGATGCAGCGCAATGAAGCCATGCTCATCAAGTCCTATGAGTCAGAAGACGATGGACGTGCTCGCTTCGCGCCCCATACGGCGATTGTCGATCCCAACACGCACGCGGAGGCGACGCCGCGTCAGAGTATTGAATCGCGGGTTTTCGCGTTCTTCTGAGTTTCCGGTTACGCCGCCTTTGCCGATAGCGAGCACTGACCGCGATCCGGGTTCGGCTCGACGTCACGTTGTAAACGCGCGCTTAGCTGATCGGCGCCACCGACATAGCGGCCATCGAGCCAGATTTGCGGTACGGTAATCGGCGTCTTTGGGCCGACAATCGGTTTTACCCGCGCCAGCATTTCATAGAGCGCGCGCGGATCCCGGACGACATCGTGATAGGTGTAATCGATTCCCGCCTCATCAAGATAACCCTTGGCACGGACACAGTGCGGGCAGGTCGCCTTGCCGAACACGATATTCCCGGAAATTTCCGAACGCTTGGCATAGGCATCAATGATGGCCTCGGTCAGGATGCCGCGATTGAGCGCTGCCCCCTGGCTAATAAGTTTGCCCTTCACCAGGACGATGGGGGCGTGCCAGCCCCCTTTGAAAAGCGGCTTCCACCACTCGGTCAGCCAGTCGCGAACATCAAGCTCGACCGGAACGCCTTCAAGCTCGGTGTCAAACGTGTCTTGAATGACATCGAGCGTCAGCGAGCATTCACCGCAGGGTATATTGACCTCGAAGGGCCCCCAGGCACCGGCCCAGCGGAACAAAGTGACTTTTACGGGTTGGATTGAGTCGGTCGTTTCATTCATGGCAGCACCCCATAGTTTATTGTCTCAACCAGACATGGGTAGGCAAGAAACGTGCCGCTATAGCGATCAGGTATTGATAACGGTCTTGTGAAGACGTGTGAGGTTCTACGTTGCCGTCCAAACAACCGGATATTGTTCGCTGTCCAATGGTCCACCAGCGACAAGATCAGGGGTGTCGGGCACAGATGGAATATAGGGGCGCGGTTGCCAGGTCACATCGTCACCGGCAAACCGCACGGAGAGCGCACGACGGCGGGTGCTTTGGGTTGTGTTCGGCGCTGCGTAATGCAGAACAGCTGCCTGAAAGGCGAGGCAATCACCGGGCTGCATTTCGTCAAAGGTGACGATGTCATATTTCTCCGGCTCTCCCGCAATATCCGGGGCCGGGCCATCAAAGACTTCTGCTTCTTCAACCAAATTCCCGAGACCGATTTTTATAGGCTGGTAAAGTTTGCCCCAGCGATGTGAGCCGCGGACAAAACTGACAGCGCCAGAATCAGCACTAACAGGATCGAGGGGCATCCAGAGCGAAATGATCTGCGTTCCTGCCAGCTCGTAATAGGGCAGGTCCTGATGCCAGTAGGTTGGATTATCGGTGCCCGGCTCTTTTACCAGAAGGTGCTCGTCAAACAGATTTAGCTTCTTGGTCCGCATAAGCTGTGCGCCAAGTTCCCGTACAGGTGACTGATCGAGAAACTGCTGAAACTCATCGACGCGGCGGCGCATATGATGATCAGTGAAGAATCTGCCTTTGCCCTCTTCGGCATATTCCTTGGAGGTTGGCCCCGGGTTGCCCATGGCCTTTTCGATGCCGACCGCCAACAGGTCTCGCATATCCTGCGGGATGACATCGCGGAGAATAACAAATCCATCGTCATACCAAGCCTGGGAGAGTTCTTCACTAATCATCTTGTTCTTAAACCTTCTTATCCAGCGAGTGCCTTAACGGCTTGTTCAAATCCGTCGGGGTCGAACAGATGCGGCCCCAAGCCGCATTTCCATGTTACCCTACCGTTGGCGTCGAGCACATAGAGCCGTTCCGGCATGGCCTTGTATTTTCCTTCAGCTTCATTGGTCATATTGTCGAGGACCATCGGAAAAGAGAAGTTGAAACGCAGCATGCAGGCGGCGGCAACTTCGGCGCGCTCATCCTCTGTCGTGGGCTGGGTGAAGAGCACGTCATCGTCGATATTGGGCGGCGATTGCGACCCGTCGGTGGGATGCGCTTCTTTGATATAAACGCAAAGGAACTCAACGCGGTCGCCAAACTCTTTCGCAATGCTATCGAGACGCACGGCCTCTTGGCGAAAGGGTGGTCAGGTATAGGACCCAAAAATCAGTGCAACCGGTTTGCCCCGCAGCGAAGACAGCGTCATCTGTTTCCCGGTGCGCTGACCGGCTGGTCCCAGCCGCTCCAACTGGAAGTCTGGCGCCTCGTCCCCAACCTGGGGAGAGTTCACGTCATCGGCGAGGCGTTTGCGATAGCCTTCGCGCATGCTCTCACGTGTCCAGCCGCGAAACGCTATCTCCTCATCGCTGATGCTGGCGATCCGGTCTTCCATTTCCTGTGGCAGTTCTATTTCCATCGAGCATTCCTTTGGATTAATCGTTTGCCGGTTTCACGTCTTTGACAGCCCCACGCCAGCCACCGGCGGTAATGTCAAACATCTCACCGGTCGGCATGCGGTATTTGATTTCGTAGAAGCTATTGGGATCACCGCTCTTATTTCCCATGACGTGTTCGGCGCCAGCGGCCTCCGCCTGTGCGCAGGCTTTCTCAACGTCGTCGACCCAAATGCCGAAATGATCTATCCCGAAAAACGGCTCGTCACCTTCATAGCCGAGTGGTTTCCCTTTGCGATTAAGCAACGCGATATTGACGGTGCCGTCAGTGAGGTACTTGGTCCCGGTGCCCGAGTGGCCAACCTCCTCCATATCAAAGGCTTTTTTGAAAAACTCACAGCTGGCTTCAGGGTCTTCTACTGAAAGTGCGATGTGGCGTAATTTTCCCATGGAAGTCTCCCGTTTATGAATAGTTTGTTGATTGAAATGTCGTTGAGTGCCGTGCTGACGTCAACAGCAATCGACGCATTGGCGGGCAAAGCCATGATGCGGTAATAGTAGTATCTACATCGTAGTTTCGGAGGGTAAATGACTCGGCAGCTTTTGGTTTTGCGTCATGGCGAAGCAGAAAACGGTTCTGGTATCGAGGATTTTGATCGCGCTTTGGCTATCCGCGGCTACGCGGAAATCGAACTGGTCGCTAACTGGTTGCTGAAAGAAGGTTTTGTGCCGGAATTGATTGTCGGGTCTTCCGCCGAACGAACAGCCGCAACCTCCTTTCATGTCGCCGGCATTCTTGAACTTGATGAAACGCAGGTCGCTGTCGATCAATCGCTGTATCTTGCGCCCAAAAAAATAATGCTCGATTTGGTCGCCACACTGCCGGAAGAAGCGCGTTGCGTAATGATCGTGGGTCACAATCCTGGATTAGAGGATTTCGTATCCGCCGTTGCCGGTTATGACAGTTTTGCCAATGCCGGCGGCAAGATGGCCACCGCGACAGTCGCCTGTCTCGAGTTTGAAGGCGAGTGGAACGAAATTATGCCAGCCCTGCCGACGTTAAAATTTCTGAAGCGGCCACTCGACGTCGTCTAGCGGTTAGGCCCTAACTGCGATGCACATAATTTCGACCAGCGTGCCCGGCGTGAGTGTTACGCCAACGCCGGCTCGTGCTGGTGGGCAGGCGGGGTCCATCCACGCCATCCATGCTTCGTTCATTTCGTCCTTAAGGTCCATGTCAGACATATAGACCACCGAGCTGACGATCTTTGTCTTGTCTGAACCGGCTTCCGCAAGAACGGCATCAATCTTCGCAAGCACCTGTTCCGTTTGATTCTTCATGCCGACAGTTTTGTCGTCGGCGACAATGCCGGACATATAGATTGTGTCGCCATGGATGACGGCCTTGCTGTTCCAGGCGCCGGGTTGAATGCGATCTATGGTCATGATGGTCTTCCTGTTTGAGGACGAAAGGTTGTCTCACCGTCGTTCGTTGCTTGAAGCTACCTCATCGCTCCGATAACTTCACGCCATTCTATTCAGATTGGATCAGGACATGGACGGCACGCAAACCCCCGACAAATCAGAAACCGATATTTGGTCGGAGGCCGGGACGACGCGCGTTCCGTTTCAGGTTTATCAGGACGCCGACATCTATGCACAGGAACTGAAACGAATCTTCTATGGTTCGTCCTGGAACTATGTAGGTCTTGAATGCGAGATTCCAGAACCCGGCGATTACCGGCGTAATTTTATCGGTGAACGCGAAGTTTTGATGATCCGCAAGGATGACGGTGGCTTGTCTGTTGTCGAGAATCGTTGTGCCCATCGCGGGGCTCAGCTTTGCCAGGCACTCTCAGGGAATGCTGGAAGCGCCATTATGTGTCCGTATCATCAATGGACCTACACGCTGGATGGTGAGCTTACGGGCATGCCCTTCAAGCGGGGCATCAACGGTAAGGGTGGCCTCAATCCGGATTTCGATATGAAGGCCCATGGTCTGGTTACTTTGCGGGTTGAGAGTCTGAACGGCGTCGTCTTTGCCAGTTTTGATCATGACGTGCCGGAGCTGAAAGAATATCTGGGTCCCGACATGGTGAAGTATTTCACGCGCATTTTTAATGGCCGTGGTTTGCGGGTCGTGGGATACGAGCGGCAGGTGATCGATTGTAACTGGAAGCTCCAGATGGAAAATCTGAAGGATCCTTATCACGCCGGTATCCTGCATCTGTTTTTGATCTCATTCGGTCTTTTTCGGCTCGACCAAGAGTCCAAATGTCTGGTTGATGACAGCAAGGGCCATTCGGTTCTTATGACCGCCAAGGGAACTGAAGAGGGCAAAGAGGATACGGGAGGTGTCCGAATTGCCGCGCCTGATTTCTCACTCACCGATCATGAATTGATTCAACCTCGTTTGGAGTTTCCTGACAATGTGACTCTGTCGATCCAGACATTGTTTCCATCAATCATCATTCAGGCGCAGTGCAATACGTTGGCGACCCGCCAGGTCATACCCAAGGGACCGGGGAGCCACGAGCTGGTCTGGACATTCTTTGGATTTGAAGATGACGAT
The DNA here is from genome assembly GCA_943787225.1 of uncultured Alphaproteobacteria bacterium. GTDB lineage: Bacteria > Pseudomonadota > Alphaproteobacteria > MPNO01 > UBA2964 > UBA2964. Next base: position 82,974 of record CALSLP010000006.1, on the reverse strand, counting down.
GATGAGATGAAGGATTTACGCCTGCGGCAGGCTAACCTGATGGGCTCTGCCGGCTATGTCACGCTGGATGATGCCGAGGCGCTTGAGTTCAGCCAGGTGGGGCTCAGCGGTTCGCCAGCGGGCGAGGCCGCGGTCCTTGAAATTGGTGGTACGGATTGTGAATCCAATGACCATCTTGTTACTGAATCGCTCATCCGCGGTTTTTACATGCGGTACCGCGACATTATGGGCCACGGAAAGGCGGGAGCCTGATGGATCAGTCAGAGATGAGCCAGCCCGTTACAGACGACGTTGACCTTGCGGCGGATTGAACGGCTACAGCTAAGCTATATTTCCGCCATAGATGAAGGGCCGCTGGATAACTGGCCGCATTTTTTCACCGATAAGTGTCTCTATACGGTTGTCTCGCGCGATAATTTCGACCGCGGGATGGAACTCGGCGTCATGCGCTTTGAATCAGTGGGTATGCTGATTGACCGCGCGACCGCAACCCAACATGCCGCGGTGTTTGCGCCGCGTATCATCCGTCACCTGTTGGGGCCTGCTATGGTGGACGATACCGGTGAAGGATACCGATCGCGCTGCAATGTTGCGATCTATCAGACGTCCCCGGATGGCGACACGATGCTCCTGATGACAGCCATTTATAACGACCTGATTGTTGAGCAGGATGGCGTGCTCAAATTCAAGGAAAAGCGCGTTATCTATGACACTCATCGGATACCGGATTCGATCGTTTATCCGCTGTAACCTGTCCGGGTTAACGTCAGGTCGGTTGTAGGTCAGGCCAGACACTTTGTTGACCCGCCCCGGGCCATGCCGCAGGTGCTGCCGCTTTTTCGGCGGCGGCGTGCGCGGGAAGTTTTGCGTCCCAGCCAGTCCCCGTCAGGCGATTGCCATTGAAGCCGTCTGAATCATCAGACATGAGCCAGCAGATTGGTGCCTGCATGACTTCAGGCTGAACCATCGACTCGCGATCAGGTGAAGAGGCGGACGGGACCATCGCCGTGTTCGCTGGCCCTCCTGGGACGAGGACGTTAACCGTCACGCCGCTGCCTTCGCAGTCTTTTGACCAGCAGGCCGATTGAGCTTCGAGCGCTCCCTTTGAAGGACCATACGGTGTCCAGCCACGACGGATCATCGTATCCATACTCGTTGTGACGTTGACGATGCGTCCCCAACCTTGTCCGAGGAGATGCGGCATAGCGCCTTTGGAAATCAGAAAGGGCGCGCGAACATTGACGTCAAAAATTGCTTGCCAGCGGTCATCTGGAACATCCCAGAATTTAATATTGTTCACATAGTAATCTTCGCGAATGCTCGACAGGCCGATGCCCGCGTTGTTCACCAATCCATGAAGGCCACCGAGCGCTTCGATGGCGCGTGATGCGATCGCTGCGCAGGCCTTGATGTCCCGCAGGTCAGCGGCGAGCGGTAACACCTCACCCGGACCTTTAAGAGCGGTAAGGGCTTCCAGCCTGTCCATTGCAACATCGACTGCGGCAACCTTAGCGCCATGGGCAACCAGAGCTTCCACCATGGCTCTTCCCAGGCCACCGGCAGCGCCGGTTACAATTATGATTTTTCCATCCAGTTGATTTTCTGCCATGTCGCTCTTTGGTTACCCTGTAAATGCAATTTACCTCGAAGGTATGAGGCACTGAATAAATTGACAATGGTGATCTTGTCTTTCGGCTGTTGATCGGTGCAAAATCCACGCTACTGCAGCTCCACAGAACGGGCACATAAATGACAAAACATCTTACAGAAGAACAGGTTCAGAGCTTTAAAGACAACGGCTTTATCTTCCCAATGGACGGGCTATCGGCGGCCGAGGCGCAGGAGTGCCTTGAATGTCTCGAAGATTATGAAAAGCGGACGGGTAATTCGGCACAGGAAAGCCTGACGCTGAAATCGCATTTACCGTTTGGGCTTTTTAGCCGTGTGATCCGAAACGAGAAGGTCCTGGACGCTGTAGAGGATTTGATTGGTCCAAATATTTTGTGCTGGGGCTCATCCTTTTTTGTGAAGGAGCCGCAATCACCAACTTTTGTATCGTGGCATGCCGATACCTATTACTACGGGATTGAACCGCAGGAGACCGTGACCGCCTGGATCGCGTTTTCGCCGAGCAACCTGGAGTCGGGCTGCATCCGCGCAGTTCCCGGGAGCCACAAGGTCAAGACCGAGTTTGAGAATGCGCCGCAGGAACACAATGTTCTCAAACGTGGCCAGAACACCAAGAATGTTGATGAAGACGCGGCTGTATTTATGCCGCTGGAACCGGGACAATTCTCAATCCATCACGAATGCACTGTGCATTCTTCGCTGCCGAATAATGCGGATTATCGGCGCATCGGTTATTCCATTCATTACTGCCCGACGCATGTTCGCGAAACCATGTATGATCCGGTAGATGGCAAAAAGTCTGCTGCCCTGGTCCGTGGGGTTGATGAGTATAATCACTGGGATCCTGAGCCGATGACCGAAGTGGATTATGATCCTGTGATGGCTGAGCATATGGTTGAAATCCGCCGCCAATTTATGTCTCGGAATAAAGGGAGGGCGTGATATGCCAGATGGCATGACTAGACCAATGCTGCCGGCCGTTGAAAAATTTATTGTGGCGATGCGCAAGATATTTGAGGACGGTGTGCCGGAGCCAGACCGCTGGGAAATGTGCCGTGAACATTTGAAAGAAGTGATCGCCGACCCTGACGTCAAAGCCCATGCCAAGGACTGGCCGATCACGGGTTTTAATCCCGAAACCAACAGGGTTCAGAATTTACTGTTTTATGAAGATCCAGATTATGGATTTGTTATTAATGCGCTGATCAAGAAGCCGGGTGGTTTTGCGATGATCCATGACCATGGATCGGCCTGGACAATTTATGGCGTTCTTTCTGGCAGGGAACGCATTGTTCATTTTGATGCCGAGGAGAATTCCGACGGCACCTTCGAAACCAGTGAAAGCCATGCGGAATATTGCGAGCAAGGCGACGTCGATGTCGTGAAGCCTTGGCTCATCCATTCCGAATTTGCCGGTGATGAAAAATCCATCGCGGTGATCGTACGGTCCAAACGATCCGGTACCTTTAAGCAATATCGCTACCTTGAAGATGGTGAGCGGGTTGTTATCAAAGGACCGGAACAGGTTCCTTACGCTCTGGCTTAACTTGTTCGTAAATGGATTAGAGGGGCGGCTCAAGGGCCGCCCTTTTCATTTGAGCGTGGCATAACTAGAACAGATGAGTTCAAGTTGTAGGAGGTATCATTGAAGTTCGGCTATTTCACGCTTTCGGATAATCACTATCCGGACAATCCGAGAACGGCGTCTCAATTCGTTCTCGAAATTCGCGAACAGGCAATTCTTGCTGACAGGCTGGGCTATAATTCAGCCTGGATAGGCGAGCATCATTTTGATCGTCTCGGTGTAAATTCTCGGCCTGATATATTGCTGGCGAGTATTATTCCTGAGACCAAGAATATCCGTCTGGCACCGGCGGTGAATGTGTTGCCGATCCATCATCCAATTCATGTTGCTGAGATGTGGGCGACGCTCGATCTCCTGTCGGGTGGTCGTGTTGATTATGCCTGCGGTCGTGGTTACGACCGTGAGGAGTATGTCCCCTTTGGTGCTGACTTCATGACCTCGGCTGAGGTGTTTGAGGAAGGGCTGGATGTTCTCAATAAGGCGTGGACTGATCCCGGTGTCTGGTCGCATCACGGCGAGCATTATCATATCGATAATATGGAGATCACACCGAAACCGGTGCAGGATCCAATCCCGATCTACGTTGGTTCGTTCTCGAAAACATCCGTTGATCTGGCGGCGCGGAAAGGCTTCAACATCGCCTATGCCCCCTTTGCGGCCGCAATGGTGTTTGGTGGTTTGAAGGAAGCTGTCGAAGCGTATCGAGACGCAACGATCGCCGAAGGCAACACGCCGGGAAAAGCAATTTGTAGCTATTTTATCTACATCGCGGATACGCCGGAAGAAGAGGATCGCGGGCGGCAGTATCAGATTGATTATTTCCAGAATTGTGTGCTGCGTGCCTTCCCGGATGACCCGAGCAAGATGCCGCCGACCATGCATTACTTTATGAAGATCAATGAAGTTTTGCGGAATACGAAGAAGGAAGATTTGTCCGACCGATCAATTCTGATCGGTTCTCCAGCGAAGATCATCGATAGTCTGAAAAATATTCAGGCTGCCGGTATCGATGAAGTCATCCTGTATTTCAATGTCGGTCGCAAACCGCATGAGATGGTGAAGGAACAAATGCATCGCTTCACCGAAGAAATTGCACCAGCGTTTGCGGAATAACTTTTCTTCAGCTTCCCAATTTCAGGGTGATCTTTTTCTGATCATGTGACGCAAACAGTCGTATCGGTTCGTTTTGTTTAATATTCAGCGGCTCCGGCAGTGTGTATACGGCTTGGCGCCAATGGGTCGGTGGCGCACCGGGAGATGTCGACAAGACAACCTCAGGGCTGAGTTGAAGATCGAACCAGAAGGCGATCCCGTGCGCGATGCCGTCACTATGAGGCGTTAGCAGAAAGCTTTCTTCTGCCGTTTCGGGAATATTCTGCGTAAAATCAAATTCAAATATCCGGGTTGGGTTACACAACATTCGCCACGGGTATTTTGATAAATCGGTCTGCAGATACATGTTGGGGCGCAGGCTGTTGAAAAGAGAAATATCAAAACCGTTTGCAGTATCGACGCAGCGCTCGCGGGCGATCTCTTCGCTTTCAATGGGAACGGCATATACGGCGGCACCGCCGGGAATGATTTTGACATCAGCTTTGCACAGTCGGCGCCTCGCATCACTTGTTGCGGCAATAATGTTTTCTCCGAGCAGCCCAGTATCGACGATTTCGGCTATCAAAACGTCAGCCAGTTGCTCCATGTCTTCGGCGGGGTTTAGATCCTGAGAACGTTTATGGATGATTGAAATACGGTCCTCAAACCCATTTTGGTTTACAATTTCCGTGGCCGTTTCTGCCAATACCCCGACGGTTTCACAGCCCGTTACCTCGGCAGCGCCTGCACGGCTCGCCATCATTGCCAGCAATCCGGTACCGGTGCCGATATCAAGAACGCTGGAATCTTCTGTGACGACTGCTTTTATCGCTTCTTCAAAGGCGTCGTTGCGGTTTGTGTCATTGAGCATGGCGCTGTGCCATTGCGGTAAAACGAGCGCCAATGTGTGGTCGAGCCCGGACCGGGCAGCAGTATTGTCTGGGTCAAGATCGAGGGCTGTGTGGTAACATCTGAAGGCGGCATCGGTCATATTGGCAGAACGGTATTCATCGCCTAGAGCGACGTGTGCGGCGCATAGGTTCGGCTGCAGCAGGGTCGCCCGCAGAAGATCGTCGATCGCCGCTGAAACATCACCGGCTTCTGAGAATGTTTGCCCGCGACGTAACAAGGCGTGGCTTGCATGGGGGGCGATTTCAATGGCCCGATCAAAGGCTCTTACCGCGATCTCAAGAAAGCCGAAATGGCGGGCAAGGTCGCCGGTTAAACATAATATGTCGAATTCGGGATATTCTGCTTCGACAGCCCTTAAAAAATAATCTTTGCTCTGATCTGTGGCGCCACGTTCGCCGGTAATCACGGCCTGCAAGGCGAGCCCGGCCGCCGGCATCTGGCTGTCAACGCTGTTCAGGGCTATTTCGGCATCGTCTGGCGCATTATTACGTAAATGCGTTAGCGCTAATAGTAGCGGCTTTCCAGCCGAAATGCGGCCAATCCCGGATTGGCTGGAGGCCAGTTCGAAATCGGCAAGCAATTCGGCAAGACGGTCGGGGGAGGTCATGTCTTCGACTTATGCGGTGGGCGTTCTGCTCAGAGAATAGAGGGCAACAGCCGCCGCATTGGAGACATTTAGGCTCGCAATGGCGCCGCGCCCTTCAATTTTGACCAGGTCGTCGCAATTTTCCCGGACCAATCGACGTAGACCAGCCCCTTCTGCGCCCAATATCAGTGCTGTATGCGAGGGTTGTTTGACCTGCTGCATGTCACCGGGGGCTTCGGAATCCAGACCGATACACCAAAAATTACTGTTTTTCAGTGTTTCTATGGCTCGCGACAGGTTTGTGACCCTTACCAGGGGGACCTGTTCGATGCCGCCGGAGGCCGCTTTGGCGATGACGCCGGTGATTTGCGGTGCGTTTCGGTCCTGAATTATGACCGCTATGGCACCAAAGACCGCGGCTGATCGAATGATGGCCCCGATATTCTGGGGATCGGACACTCTGTCGAGTACAACAATCAGAGCATTTGGCAGGTTTTCCGCTTCAGCACAGATATCTTCTACGGCAATTGAAGGGAGCGGGCTCATTAAGGCAGCGATTCCCTGATGAACGGCACCGGGTGGTAAAACCGCTTCAAGCTGATCACGGGTGACGATTTCTGGTTTTACGTCAACTTCCGAGGGAAATGGTTCGTTTTCTGGCAAAGAGTCGCGTAAATGCAAAACACGTTTGGCCATCCGTTCGGAATTTTTTAAAGCCGCAAAAACGGCGTGGTGGCCATAAATCCACATTTCCTGTGAATTCCCGGCTGTCCGGGGTGCTTTTCTGCGTCGCGAGCGGCCTGCGGCCATGTCTTTGTTCTCCTTGCACTAATATATTTACCCCTCTATATTGCGCCGCAATTGAAGGGTAAAGCAAACCTCCCACCCGCCAATGAATATTAACGGGCAGGGGGTCTTTTTTGTTTGGCTCATTTAGGACATTGACAAGCGAACCTAAATTCCCGTATTTGCTCGCTAATTCTTCCATCTGACTGGATTGGAAATAGGAGGGGTGCCCGAGTGGCTAAAGGGGACGGGCTGTAAACCCGTTGGCTTACGCCTACGTTGGTTCGAATCCAACCCCCTCCACCATCCAGATGGTTTCGGGGTAGCGAGTACCGAAAGACGGCAGTTTGTAAGGGTTTGGTTAGGTTTTTGAAAAGAGAGTTTGGTCGAATAGATACTGATTGAACATTACTGGCTTTTTATGCGGGCGTAGCTCAATGGTAGAGCCCCAGCCTTCCAAGCTGGTTATGAGGGTTCGATTCCCTCCGCCCGCTCCAGCATTGGATAAAGCAGTGTTCTTGAAAAAACTGTTCGCCGTAATAATTTAACGTTGGCATGACGACCGAGATAGATAAGGGATAATACGATGGCGAAGGAGAAGTTTGAGCGTACGAAGCCGCATTGCAACATCGGCACGATTGGTCATGTTGACCATGGCAAGACGACGTTGACGGCGGCGATCACGAAGGTGCTTGCTGAGAGCGGCGGTGCTGATTTCACGGCGTACGACCAGATTGATAAGGCTCCAGAAGAGCGTGAGCGCGGTATCACGATTGCGACGGCGCATGTTGAGTATGAGACGGCGAACCGTCATTACGCGCATGTGGACTGCCCGGGCCATGCTGATTATGTGAAGAACATGATCACGGGTGCGGCGCAGATGGACGGCGCTATTTTGGTTGTGTCTGCCGCTGATGGCCCGATGCCTCAGACCCGCGAGCATATCCTGCTTGCGCGTCAGGTTGGTGTTCCGTCGCTTGTTGTGTTCATGAACAAGGTTGATCAGGTTGATGATCCTGAGCTTCTTGAGCTTGTTGAGATGGAGATCCGTGAGCTTCTGAGCTCTTATGATTTTCCTGGAGACGATATTCCGATTATCTCGGGTACGGCGCTTGGTGCTCTTGAGGATAAGGATGCTGCAACGGGTCATGATGCGATCATGGCTCTGATGGCCGCGGTTGATGAGTATATCCCGCAGCCTGAACGTCCGAAGGATCTTGATTTCTTGATGCCGATTGAGGATGTGTTCTCGATTTCAGGCCGTGGCACGGTTGTTACGGGTCGTATTGAGCGCGGCGTTGTGAACGTTGGTGACGAGATTGAGATCATTGGTCTCAAGGACACGTCGAAGACGGTTGTTACGGGCGTTGAGATGTTCCGTAAGCTTCTGGACCGTGGTGAAGCTGGCGACAATGTTGGTTGTCTGCTGCGCGGTGTTGATCGTGAAGATATTCAGCGTGGTCAGGTTCTGGCGAAGCCGGGTTCGATTACGCCTCATACGCAGTTCATGGCCGAGGCTTATATCCTGACGAAGGAAGAGGGCGGTCGTCATACACCGTTCTTCTCGAACTATCGTCCCCAGTTTTACTTCCGGACGACGGATGTGACGGGTTCTGTGGTTCTTCCAGAAGGCACGGAGATGGTGATGCCTGGAGATAACATCACGATGGAAGTGACGTTGATCCAGCCAATTGCGATGGATGATGGCCTTCGGTTTGCGATCCGTGAAGGCGGTCGTACCGTTGGTGCTGGCGTCGTCGCTTCTGTGAAGGCTTAAGGGTACAGGCAGAGTTTTTAGCCTGTATGTGGAAAAACAAGACAGTGAAGTCCATGTTGTTTACAAGATATGACCAATGTGGAGTGACGGTGTCGTATAGATTGCAGTGTCGTTGGATGCCTTCGGGCATGACGGCGTTGTAAGGAGGAGTGTAGCTCAATTGGCAGAGCACCGGTCTCCAAAACCGGGGGTTGTGGGTTCGAGTCCCTCCACTCCTGCCAACGATCTATTCGACCCTTTCCTATGCGGCGCAAGTCGATTTAACTGTCCAAACGGTAAGTAGAATGGCGAAAACCAACCCAATGGAGTTCGTTCAGCAGGTTCGGCGCGAGGTGGCGAAAGTCACATGGCCAACCCGTAAGGAAACGACTGTCTCGACGGTGATGGTGTTTATCTTTGTCCTCATAACCGCGACGTTTTTCTTTTTTGTTGACCAGGCATTGGCGGTTCTCGTCAAGCTGGTACTCGGTTTTGGAGGATAATCAGTGACTGCGCGCTGGTACGTCGTACACGTCTATTCGGGCTTCGAGAACAAGGTTGCCCAGTCCATTCGCGAGCAGGCCGTCCAAAAAGGTATGGATGACCTGATTGAGGCTGTGGAGGTTCCTTCTGAAGAGGTCGTGCATTTGCGGCGCGGTACGAAGATTAGCTCCGAACGGAAGTTTTTCCCGGGCTATGTTCTGGCCAAAATGGAAATGACGGACGACTCCTGGCATTTGGTCAAAAATACGCCGAAAGTAACTGGTTTTCTGGGCGGGGGCGGCAAGCCGAGCCCGATAAGCCAAAAAGAAGCTGACCGGATCATGCATCAGGTCGCTGAGGGTATAGAGCGTCCGAAACCGTTGATTACCTTCGATGTCGGCGAACAGGTCCGGGTGGCTGACGGACCGTTTAGCTCCTTTAACGGTATCGTTGAAGAGGTCGATGAAGAAAAGGCCCGGTTGAAGGTTGCGGTTTCAATTTTTGGCCGCGCGACACCGGTGGAATTAGAATACTCGCAGGTCGAAAAGCTTTAGATTTGTGATTGAAGGCCGAGATTTCGGCATAATCGTGCGGGAGGCTGGCCATAGTCGTACCGCGCCCTTAGACAAAGGACTGAGGATAAGATGGCAAAAAAGATAGATAGTTACATTAAGCTGCAGGTTCCTGCAGGTCAGGCAAACCCATCTCCGCCAATCGGGCCGGCGCTGGGTCAGGCCGGGCTGAATATTATGGAATTCTGCAAGGCTTTTAATGCTCATACCCAAGGCGGTGAGCCGGGTGTGCCGATCCCGACGGTTATTACCGTTTATGCGGATCGTTCCTTCTCGTTTGAAACCAAAAGCCCGCCGGCTTCTTATTTCATTAAGAAGGCAGCCAAGCTGGGTAAGGGCTCGAAAGAACCTGGGCGCGATCTTGTTGGGGCGGTGACGATGGACCAGCTCCGCGAAATCGCTGAGCAGAAAAAGAATGATCTTAATTCGAATGATGTCGACGCTGCGGCGAAAACCCTCGCGGGCACTGCGCGGTCGATGGGCATTCAGGTAACGGGGGTCTAGAAATGGCTCGATCAGGAAAACGCATGACGGCTGCCGTAGAAGCTGTTGATAAAGACAAGATGTATGAAATCGCTGAAGCGGTTAAAATTGTCAAAGGCAACGCCAAGGCAAAGTTTGATGAGACCATCGAACTGTCAATGAACCTGGGCGTCGATCCGCGCCATGCTGATCAGAACGTTCGGGGTGTGGTTGATTTGCCAAACGGAACGGGCAAAACGATCCGAGTTGGCGTATTTGCCAAAGGTGACAAAGCGGATGAAGCCAGGGCGGCTGGCGCTGATGTCGTTGGCGATGAAGATTTGGCTGAACTTGTGCAAAAGGGTGAGATCAATTTTGATCGCTGCATTGCAACCCCGGATATGATGCCGGTCGTTGGTCGCTTGGGTAAAATCCTCGGTCCGCGCGGCATGATGCCAAACCCGAAACTTGGTTCTGTCACCCAGGATGTTGCGCAGGCAATTCAGAGCGCCAAGGGCGGACAGGTTGAGTATCGGGTCGAAAAGGCCGGGATCGTTCACGCAGGCGTTGGCAAGGCCAGCTTCAGCGAAGAAGCTCTGCTTGAAAATGTTCGCACGCTGGTGGATGCGGTCAGTAAGGCGCGGCCAACTGGTGCAAAAGGAACTTATATTAAGCGGATTTCGTTGAGCTCTACGATGGGCCCCGGTGTCACGCTGGATATACCGAGCGCCCTCGCTGAATAAGCGGAGCGTATAAAGAATTCTGTCGTTTTGGCTTTGCTGAAACGATAGTTGCGTAAGGGGCCGGAGCGTATCACCGGCTCCGACTTGTCCGAGACTACAGGAATCTGGAAGGCCGCCAATAAATGGCTGACCAGGGTAAAGCGGGGATTGACCCGCCTGTACAGACAGGGGTGCAAGCGTTTCTGTATCACCTAAGTGGTGCTGCGGGATGTGACTTGAGCTTCTGGGACAGGCGATCCGGACCCATCGGATTAGCTGGTGGGACCAAGTGTGAACGGGTTCGGCGTCTACATTCAGGCGTCGAGACAAACGCAAGGAGAATTTGCGTGGACCGAATGCAGAAAGAAGAGCTGGTTGCTTTGCTCAACGGCGTCTTTGAATCGGCCAATCTCGTTATCGTCACCCGCCCGAGTGGGCTGACAGTAGCGGAATCGACCGAATTACGGAGTCGTATGCGCGAGTCGGGGGCCAGTTTCAAAGTCACTAAAAACCGACTGACGCGTCTCGCCCTAAAGGGCACTAAGTTCGAACATCTTACGGAGTTGTTCGCTGGACCTACCGCGATTGCCTTTTCAGACGATCCGGTTGCTGCAGCGAAGGTCGCCGTCGAGTTCGCCGATGATAACGAAAAGCTCGAGATCGTTGGTGGCGGCTTGTTCGAAAATGCCATGGATATGGCAGAGATCAAAACCCTCGCCAAGCTTCCGTCGCTTGATGCACTGCGTGGCAAGATCCTCGGTATGCTGAATACACCCGCTACAAGAATTGCGGGCGTGGTTCAGGCTCCCGCTGGTCAGCTTGCTCGTGTTGTTTCGGCGCACGCGGCGCAAGACGAGGCGGCTTAAGCCGGTTAACCCGAAAATTCGTTACAGAAACACAAAGATACTTAGGAGAATATAATGGCTACCGATCTTGAGAAAATTGTCGATGATCTGTCGGCGTTGACCGTTCTTGAAGCGGCTGAGCTTAGCAAGATGCTCGAAGAAAAATGGGGCGTTTCCGCTGCAGCACCTGTTGCCGTTGCAGCAGCTGCTGGTGGTGAAGCGGCCGCCGCAGAAGAGCAAGACTCTTTCGATGTCATGCTTACCAGCTTTGGCGAAAAGAAAATCAACGTCATTAAGGAAGTTCGCGGGATCACAGGCCTCGGCCTTAAAGAAGCGAAGGACCTCGTTGAGGGTGTCCCGAGCGCTGTTAAAGAGGGTGCTTCAAAGGATGAAGCAGCCGAGATCAAAGCGAAGCTTGAAGAAGCTGGTGCAACGGTTGAGCTTAAATAGCCTGTTGCGACAGTTACGTTACAAGTTACTTTCCGGCACTGCGGTATGGTCTCCATACCGCAGTCTGCCGGGGTTTATATTTTTTTCGGCGGCGCCTCACCGGCATGAAGTTGGTGTGGTTTCCGGCGTATGCGATCGCCCCTAGCGGTTAAGAGGTTTAAATGGCCAAGTCGTTCACTCAGCGTAAACGTATTCGCAAAAGTTTTGGCAGGCTTCATGAAGCCACTCCAATGCCAAATCTAATCGAGGTTCAAAAGGCGTCTTATGACAGCTTTCTTCAGATCAACGTGCCGACTCCGGAACGCACAAGCTCTGGTTTGCAGGCCGTTTTTGAATCTGTCTTTCCGATAAAGGATTTTTCGGAAAACGGTACGCTTGAGTTCGTCAAGTTCGAGCTTGAAACGCCCAAATATGACGTTGAAGAATGTCAACAGCGTGGCGTGACCTTCGCGGCCCCCTTGAAGCTGACTTTGCGGCTTGTTGTCTTTGATATCGATGAAGAAACCGGCGCACGGTCGGTTCGTGATATCAAGGAACAGGATGTCTATATGGGCGACCTGCCTTTGATGACGGACAACGGTACCTTTGTGATAAATGGTACTGAGCGTGTCATCGTTTCGCAGATGCACAGGTCTCCTGGCGTGTTCTACGACCACGACAAGGGCAAGACCCATTCGTCCGGTAAATTCCTGTTTGCTGCCCGGATAATTCCGTATCGCGGTTCCTGGCTCGATTTCGAATTCGATGCAAAAGATCTGGTTTATGTTCGCATTGATCGGCGTCGTAAATTGCCAGTGACGACGTTGATGATGGCCCTGGATTCTGTGGCCACAGAAAAGAAACGGGCGGAGCTAGCAGAAGAAGGTCAGGTTCTGTCGGCTGATGATGCCGTTGGCATGACCACCGAAGAGATCTTTGGCGAGTTTTATCAGACAAAAATTTATACCAAGACAAAAGATGCCTGGAAAACATCGTTTGATCCTGATGCGTATCAGAGCGGTGTTAAACTCATTAACGACCTGGTCAATGCCAAGGGTGGCAAGGTTGTGGCTGAGGCGGGTACACGCGTTACGCCTCGTGTTGCAAATAAGCTTAAGGCTGAAGGGCTCAAAGATCAGCTCATTCCGAATGAAGAGCTGATCGGCCAATACATTGCCGAAGACATTATCAATGAAAGCACCGGTGAGGTGTTTGTTGAGGGCGGCGACGAGATTACCGAAGAGAATCTTGAAGTGTTGACCGAAGGCGGTGTTAAGGAACTACCGATCCTCGCGATCGATCATTTGACTGTCGGTCCCTATATTCGGAACACGCTTGCTGCTGACAAAAACCAGACCCGTAATGAAGCCCTGATGGACATCTATCGCGTTATGCGTCCGGGTGAACCACCGACGCCGGAAACTGCGGAAGCGATGTTCAATAGCCTGTTCTTCGATAGAGAACGCTATGATCTGTCAGCGGTCGGCCGCGTCAAAATGAATGCCCGTTTGGAGCTCGAGACCGAAGATTCACTTCGGGTTCTGCGCAAGGACGACATTCTTGCTGTTATTAAGCTCCTGGTTCGTCTGAAAGACGGGCATGGTGAGATTGACGATATTGATCATCTCGGTAACCGACGTGTTCGGTCTGTTGGCGAGCTCATGGAGAACCAGTATCGCATTGGCTTGCTTCGTATGGAGCGTGCCATTCGTGAACGGATGAGTTCTGTCGAACTTGACTCTGTCATGCCGCAGGATTTGATCAATGCGAAGCCTGCCGCTGCTGCGGTCCGTGAGTTCTTTGGATCTTCACAGCTTTCCCAGTTTATGGATCAGACCAACCCGCTGAGTGAAATTACCCATAAGCGTCGTCTTTCGGCGCTTGGCCCGGGTGGTTTGACACGCGAACGTGCCGGGTTTGAAGTCCGCGACGTGCATACAACCCATTACGGACGGATTTGCCCAATTGAAACGCCGGAAGGTCCAAATATTGGACTGATCAATTCGCTGGCGACCTATGCGCGAGTCAATCAGTACGGGTTTATCGAAACGCCGTATCGTAAGGTCGTCCAAGGCAAGGTGACTGAAGAAGTTGTCTATCTTTCGGCGATCGAAGAGGGACGATATACCGTTGCTCAGGCGAATGCGGAACTCGACCGCAACAATAAGTTTGTCGAAGACCTCGTCAGTTGCCGGGTGAGTGGCGATTTTGCGATGTCCCTTCGCGAAGAAATCGATTTCATCGATGTTTCTCCAAAACAGCTTGTATCTGTTGCGTCGGCTCTTATCCCGTTCCTGGAAAACGATGATGCCAACCGGGCGCTTATGGGCTCGAACATGATGCGCCAGGCGGTGCCGCTTGTTCAGGCGGAAGCGCCTTTGGTCGGGACTGGTATGGAAGAGGCCGTCGCACGTGGTTCGGGTGCAACCATTGTTGCAAAACGGACCGGTGTTGTTGATCAGGTTGATGCTACTCGTATCGTTGTCAGAGCGACAGGTGATGCCGAAACGTCAACCGGTGGCGTCGACATCTATAATCTGCGGAAATTCCAGCGATCGAACCAGAACACCTGCATTAACCAGCGTCCGCTGGTGAAGGTTGGTGACCAGCTTGTTACCGGTGATATCATCGCGGATGGTCCTTCGACGGAGCTCGGCGAGTTAGCGCTTGGAAAGAACGTCCTTGTCGCCTTTATGGCGTGGCATGGTTACAACTTCGAAGATTCAATCCTGATTTCTGAGCGGATTGCCCGCGATGACGTGTTCACGTCAATTCATATTGAAGAATTTGAGGTTATGGCCCGTGATACGAAGCTGGGTCAGGAAGAAGTCACGCGGGACATTCCCAATGTTGGTGAAGAAGCCCTCAAGAACCTGGATGAAGCCGGTATCGTCTATATCGGTGCCGAAGTTGAACCAGGTGATGTTCTCGTCGGCAAAGTAACGCCAAAGGGTGAAAGCCCGATGACGCCAGAAGAAAAACTTCTTCGGGCAATCTTTGGTGAGAAGGCGTCCGACGTTCGCGATACGTCCTTGCGGTTGCCGCCAGGGGTTGCCGGAACGGTTGTCGAAGTCCGTGTCTTCTCCAGACGTGGCGTTGATAAAGACGAACGTGCCTTGGCGATTGAACGTGAGGAAATCGAACGTCTCGCAAAGGATCGTGATGACGAACTCAAGATTCTTGAGCGTAGTTTCTCACAAAATCTGAAGGACCTGCTTCTCAATCAGACGATTGTCACGCGGACCTAAGGGCGCAAAACCTGATGCTCGGATTACGCAATCGGTCCTCGACGAGTACAATCCTCGCCAGCTTGCCCAGTTCACTGTGAAGAACGACAAGGTGATGGGGACTCTGGAAGCCGTTCGCAAACAGTTTGATGACAGTGAAAACCGACTTCAGGCTCGTTTCGATGATAAGGTTGAAAAGGTTCAGGGTGGTGATGAATTGCCGCCAGGCGTGATGAAGATGGTCAAAGTCTTTGTTGCTGTGAAACGGAAACTGCAGCCGGGTGATAAGATGGCTGGCCGTCACGGTAATAAGGGTGTCATCTCGAAAATCGTTCCAATGGAAGATATGCCGTATCGCGAAGACGGAACGCCAGTTGATGTCGTTCTTAACCCGCTTGGTGTGCCATCACGGATGAACGTTGGACAGATCCTTGAAACCCATCTGGGTTGGGCTTCTTCCGGACTCGGGCGTCAGATCGGCAATATGCTCGATATGATTTCACAGGATGGTAAGCTCGATAAGCTGCATGGTCAGTTGAAAGAGGTCTACGGCAAGGAAGTCTATGACGAGGATATCGCCAACCTCAGCGATGACGACGTCTTGGAACTTGGCGGGAACCTTCGAAAAGGCGTGCCGATGGCGACGCCGGTGTTCGATGGAGCGCGTGAAGCCGACATCAATGACATGTTGTCTAAAGCGAGCCTGGAAACATCAGGACAGGTCACGCTGTTTGATGGTCGTACCGGCGAACAGTTCGATCGTAAAGTGACAGTGGGCTATATCTACATGCTCAAGCTGCATCATCTTGTGGACGACAAAATCCATGCGCGGTCAATCGGTCCTTACAGTCTTGTGACGCAGCAGCCGCTGGGTGGTAAGGCGCAGTTTGGTGGGCAGCGGTTCGGTGAAATGGAAGTCTGGGCTCTGGAAGCTTATGGGGCAGCCTATACGCTTCAGGAAATGTTGACCGTTAAATCGGATGACGTGTCCGGTCGAACGAAGGTCTATGAGGCCATTGTTCGCGGTGATGATACCTTTGAAGCGGGTATTCCAGAATCCTTTAACGTGCTGGTCAAGGAACTCAAATCCCTTGGTCTGAACGTTGAACTCAATCGCAACGAGACGGCGTAACGCGTAATCGAGATTCGTTAGCGTTTGTTATTAAAATACAGGTCCTTCTTTAGGGCCGGAAACCAGGAGCGTTTCAATGAATGAATTGATGAACATCTTCGGCCAGGTCAGCACCACCGAAACGTTCGACATGATTAGAATTTCGATCGCAAGTCCCGATCGTATCCGGTCATGGTCGTTCGGAGAGATCAAGAAGCCGGAGACCATCAATTACCGGACCTTTAAACCCGAGCGCGACGGTTTGTTCTGCGCCCGAATTTTTGGTCCGATAAAAGATTACGAATGCCTGTGCGGCAAATATAAGCGCATGAAGTATCGCGGTATTATCTGCGAGAAATGTGGCGTTGAAGTAACGCTTAGCAAAGTCCGTCGTGAACGGATGGGCCACATCGAATTGGCCTCACCAGTCGCGCATATCTGGTTCTTGAAATCTCTGCCCAGCCGTATCGGCCTGTTGATGGATATGACGCTCAAGGATATCGAGCGGGTTCTGTATTTTGAAAACTACGTCGTTGTTGAGCCGGGGCTGACGCCGCTTGAGGAGCGCCAGCTGTTATCCGAAGAACAGTTTCTTGATGCTCAGGACGAGTACGGAGAAGACGCCTTTACGGCCATGATTGGTGCCGAAGCCCTCAAGAAGATGCTGGGTGAAATTGTTCTTGAAGAAGAGCTTGAACAGGTTCGCATTGATTTCAAGGAAACCGGCTCAGAAGCCAAGCGCAAAAAGCTCGTTAAACGTCTTAAGTTGATTGAGGCCTTTATCCATTCAGGCGCACGCCCGGAATGGATGATCCTCGACGTTATTCCGATTATTCCGCCTGAGTTGCGTCCCCTCGTGCCGCTTGATGGCGGCCGGTTTGCAACGTCAGATCTCAACGATTTGTATCGCCGGGTCATTAACCGGAACAACCGCCTGAAGCGTCTCATTGAATTGCGGGCACCTGACATCATCGTTCGTAATGAAAAACGGATGCTGCAGGAGTCTGTGGACGCATTGTTTGATAATGGTCGTCGCGGTCGTGTGATTACCGGTGCGAATAAGCGTCCTCTTAAATCCCTGTCTGACATGTTGAAGGGTAAGCAGGGTCGTTTCCGTCAGAATCTACTCGGCAAGCGCGTCGATTATTCAGGCCGTTCGGTCATTGTTGTTGGTCCGGAATTGATGCTTCATCAGTGTGGGTTGCCAAAGAAAATGGCACTCGAACTGTTCAAGCCTTTCATCTATTCGCGGCTTGAGACTTATGGCATGGCGAGCACGATCAAGGCTGCTAAGCGCCTTGTCGAAAAAGAACGTCCTGAAGTTTGGGATATTCTTGAAGAGGTCATTCGCGAGCATCCGGTGATGTTAAACCGGGCACCAACACTCCATCGTCTTGGTATTCAGGCGTTTGAGCCCGTCCTTGTTGAAGGTAAGGCCATTCAGCTGCATCCGCTGGTTTGTACAGCCTTTAATGCTGACTTCGACGGCGATCAAATGGCCGTTCATGTGCCGTTGTCGCTTGAAGCGCAGCTTGAAGCGCGGGTGTTGATGATGTCCACCAACAACATTCTGAGCCCGGCAAACGGTAAACCGATTATCGTGCCGTCGCAGGATATTGTTTTGGGGCTTTATTATCTGACGCTTGATAGTTCGGATCAGCCTGGTGATGGCATGGCCTTTGCCGATATCGGTGAAATCGAACAGGCGCTGGATCACGGTATCATTACCCATCACAGCAAAATTCATGCGCGGATTGAAACCGTCGATCAGGATGGGAAACCAAAGACCGTTCGTCTTGAAACGACAGCCGGTCGCGTTAAGCTGATGCAATTGCTGCCGAAGCACAAGAATATCAGCCTAGATGTTGTGAACTGCCTTCTGACCAAGAAGCAGATTACCAATGCAATTGATACGGTTTATCGCCATTGCGGCCAGAAAGAGACCGTTCTTTTTGCTGACCGTTTGATGGCTCTTGGGTTCAAGAATGCCTGCAAGAGCGGCATTTCCTTTGGTAAGGATGATCTCATCATCCCAGCTTCAAAGGAGCGGTTGGTTGGTGCTGCGCAGGCCGAGGTCAAGGAATACGAACAGCAATATCTCGATGGACTCATCACCAAGGGTGAGAAATACAATAAGGTCATCGACGTTTGGTCTCAGTGCACCGATGAGGTTGCAGATGAGATGATGAACGAGATCGCTAATCCGAAACCCGGTGAGCAGGTTAATGCCGTCTTTATGATGGCTGACTCTGGTGCACGTGGTTCGGCCGCTCAGATGAAACAGCTTGCCGGTATGCGCGGTCTTATGGCCAAGCCGTCGGGCGAGATCATTGAGACGCCAATTATTTCCAACTTTAAGGAAGGCCTCTCGGTTCTTGAATACTTCAACTCTTCACATGGCGCTCGTAAAGGACTGGCTGATACGGCGTTGAAGACTGCGAACTCTGGTTATCTTACCCGCCGTCTGGTCGATGTGGCGCAGGATTGCACCATCGTTCAGCATGACTGTAAGACCAAAAAAGGTCTGACCGTGAAAGCGGCTATCGAAGGTGGTGAAGTTATCGATCCGCTGAGTGAACGTATCCTTGGTCGCGTGCCGTTGGTGGATATCGTCCATCCGGTTGGCGGCGAGGTCATCGTGAAGGCCGGGACGATCATCGAAGAAGAAAAGCTCGATATCATTGATGATGCAGGTATCGAAGTTGTCCAGATTCGCTCGGCCCTGACCTGTGAAACTGTCGGTGGTATTTGCGCTCTGTGTTACGGCCGTGATCTGGCTCGTGGTACGCCGGTCAATAGTGGTGAAGCGGTCGGTATTATTGCCGCCCAATCCATTGGTGAACCCGGCACTCAGCTCACGATGCGGACTTTCCATATCGGTGGTGCCGCTCAGCGCGGTGCAGAGCAATCGAATATCGAGGCAGATTTTCCTGCAACGATCGTTATTCGGAACCGCAGTGTTGTCGAGAACACCGACAAGGTGAATATCGTCATGGCTCGAAACACTGAGCTTGCGCTGGTCGATGAAAATAATCGTGAACGGGCAACCTTCCGTATCCCATATGGTGCGCGGTTGCTCAAAGATGATGGCGACAAGGTTAAGAAGGGTGACCGTCTCGCAGAATGGGATCCCTACACTCTTCCCATTATCAGTGAGAAAGAAGGTATCGCCAACTATGTCGACTCCTGGACGGGGTTTCCATGCGGGAGATCGTCGATGAAGCGACCGGTATTTCCTATAAAAAGGTCGTCGAATGGAAGGCTCAACCGAAGGGTTCTGAACTGCGTCCCCGTATCACGCTGCGTGATGAAAAGGGCGAGGTCATCGAATTGGCAAATGGCGCAGAAGCGCGTTATTACATGTCGATTGATGCCATTCTTTCGGTCGAGCCCGGGGCGAAGGTTAATGCAGGCGACGTTTTGGCCCGTATCCCGCGTGAAACTGGTAAGAACCGTGATATTACTGGTGGTCTTCCCCGTGTTGCCGAGTTGTTCGAAGCCCGGAAGCCGAAAGACTTCTCGATCATTAGTGAAATCGATGGTCGGGTTGAATTTGGCAAGGATTACAAAGCCAAACGCCGTATTGTCGTTCATCCTTTGGAGGGTGATGGTGAGCCGATTGAGCATTTGATTCCCAAGGGCAAGCATATCAGCGTTCAAGAAGGCGATATGGTCGAGAAGGGTGACTTCCTGATGGATGGTAATCCTGTGCCGCATGACATTTTGCGGGTTCTCGGGGTTGAGGCTCTGGCAAATTATCTGATCGATGAAATTCAGGATGTTTATCGTCTTCAGGGCGTTAAAATTAACGACAAGCATATCGAAGTGATTTGCCGCCAGATGCTTCAAAAGGTTGAAGTGACTGAACCTGGTGATTCTACATTCCTCGTTGGCGAAGTCGTTGATCGTGACGAGTTTGATGCCGCGAATGCCAAGCTAAAATCTGCTAAGCAGGATCAAGCTGTTGCGTCGCCAGTTCTTCACGGTATTACGAAGGCTTCACTGCAGACACGGTCGTTTATTTCAGCGGCTTCTTTCCAGGAAACCACCCGCGTTCTTACAGAAGCGGCCGTTTCCGGTAAGGAAGACGATTTGATCGGCTTGAAGGAGAATGTGATCGTTGGGCGCCTGATTCCTGCGGGAACTGGCTCCTACATGAATAAGGTCCGTCAGGTTGCTCAGGATCGCGATCAGGAAGCCATGGATGCGATCGCAGCTCGTCGCGCCGAAGAGGCCGAGGTTCCGGCGCTGGAAGCGGCAGAAGACGATGGTGGACAGCCTAGCGCAGGCTGAGGTTATGATTAATATTTCAGGGCTCAGCGCTCAGTTATCGATTCAAACGCTGAGTCCTGAAACTAATTGAGAAATCATACGAATTTGGTGTTTTTTCTTTGTTGACGTGAGTAGGGCGCGCACCTATATTGCGCGCCTCATTGGAAGCTGGTGGTAGGAAATTTTCCTAGACGCGTTTTCTCTGAATTGGCGAATATATAGCGTAACGAACCGTTCGTAACGGAGCTAGGGCCCGCGGAGGCCAGTTTTTGCTTTCGCAGGGTTGTTGTGTTGTGCGAACGGAATTTTTGGTCTCAGGATCTGACGAATGGGTCGGACGAGCTTGGGGCCGATAAACTATTGAGGGTGACACTGTGCCGACGGTAAACCAGTTGATCAGAAAGCCGCGAAAGCGGCCAGTCGTCCGGAACAAGGTTCCGGCTATGCAGGGTTGCCCGCAAAAGCGTGGCGTCTGCACCCGTGTTTACACAACGACCCCAAAGAAGCCGAACTCGGCTTTGCGGAAGGTCGCGCGTGTCCGCCTGACGAACGGCGCTGAGGTCATCAGCTACATTCCAGGTGAGGGACATAATCTGCAAGAGCATTCCGTGGTCATGATCCGCGGTGGGCGCGTCAAGGATTTGCCGGGCGTTCGGTACCACGTCATTCGGGGTATTCTTGATACTCAGGGTGTGTCGGACCGTCGTCAACGGCGTTCCAAATACGGCGCAAAGCGTCCGAAATAATTTTAGAGCGGGAATTAAGCCATGTCACGCCGTCGAGCTGCTGAGAAAACGAAAAATTCTGCCGGATGCCAAATATGGCGATCTGGTTCTAGCGAAATTCATTAACTGTCTGATGCAGCAGGGTAAGCGCTCGACTGCTGAGAAGATCGTTTATGCCGCGCTTGATACGCTGGCCAATCGCGCTGGTGGTGATGCCGTTAAGTCGTTCCACGATGCTCTGGACAACGTGAAGCCTTCCGTTGAAGTGCGGTCTCGCCGCGTTGGTGGTGCGACCTATCAGGTGCCTGTTGAGGTTCGCAATGATCGGCGTCAGGCGCTGGCCATTCGCTGGGTGATTGAAACCGCCCGAGCCCGTTCAGAAAATACCATGACAGACCGTCTGTCGAACGAACTTCTCGACGCTGCAAACAATCGCGGCAACGCGGTAAAGAAACGTGAAGACACGCACCGTATGGCTGATGCCAACAAAGCGTTCTCACATTATCGCTGGTAGTTAGAGTCCAGGAATAGATCAATGTCTCGTACAACACCAATCGAAGATTATCGTAACATCGGAATCATGGCGCATATTGACGCCGGGAAGACGACCACGACTGAGCGTGTGCTTTATTACACTGGGCGTGCCTACAAGATTGGCGAAGTCCATGAAGGCACGGCCACCATGGATTGGATGGAGCAAGAGCAAGAGCGCGGCATTACGATTACGTCCGCTGCAACGACCTGCTTCTGGAACGATCACCGGATCAATATTATCGACACGCCCGGCCATGTTGACTTCACTATTGAAGTAGAGCGGTCGCTGCGGGTCCTTGATGGCGCGGTTGCGGTATTCGATGCCGTCTCCGGTGTTGAGCCCCAGTCTGAGACTGTTTGGCGCCAGGCTGATAAATATGAAGTGCCGCGCATCTGTTTTGTGAACAAAATGGATCGCATCGGCGCCGACATGTACAATACCGTTGATATGATCGTTGATCGTTTGGGTGCGGTGCCTTTGGTGACGCAGCTTCCGATTGGTTCCGAGTCCGATTTCGTTGGTCTCGTTGATCTTATCAAAATGAAGGCCATCATCTGGAAAGATGAAAGCCTTGGTGCTGAATTTGAATATACGGATATTCCGGCTGATCTTGTTGATCGCGCTGCGGAGTATCGTGAGAAACTGGTTGAGACCGCGGTCGAGCATGATGACGCGGCGATGGAAGCGTATCTCGAGGAAGCTCAGGAGCCCAGTGAAGAGGTTCTTAAGGCTTGTATCCGCAAGGGCACCATCTCTGCGGCGTTCGTTCCTGTTCTTTGTGGTTCCGCCTTTAAGAACAAGGGCGTGCAGCCTTTGCTTGATGCGGTAATTGATTATCTGCCGAGCCCCTCTGAGGTGCCTCCTATCAAGGGTATTGTCGTTGATAGTGACGAGGAAATCGTTCGCAAGAGTTCTGATAGCGAGCCCCTCGCGGCACTGGCCTTTAAAGTTATGAACGATCCTTTCGTTGGTTCGTTGACGTTCGTTCGTGTTTATTCCGGTGTTTTGGAAAGCGGCACGTCGCTGATGAATACCGTCAAAGGTAAGCGTGAGCGCGTTGGTCGTATTCTGTTGATGCATGCGAATTCACGGGAAGATGTGAAAGAAGCGCGTGCCGGTGACATCGTTGCGTTGGCTGGCCTGAAGGACACCACGACCGGCGACACACTTTGCGATGCAGACAATGCGGTCATCTTGGAACGGATGGAATTCCCTGATCCGGTTATCGAGGTTGCGGTTGAGCCAAAGACCAAGAGTGACCAGGAGAAAATGGGTGTCGCTCTAAACCGTCTCGCGCAGGAAGACCCGTCATTCCGGGTTAGCAGTGATTTTGAGAGTGGTCAGACGATCATCAAGGGGATGGGTGAGCTTCATCTTGAAATCCTCGTTGATCGTATGAAGCGGGAATTTAAGGTTGATGCCAATGTTGGCGCGCCGCAGGTGGCGTACCGGGAAACGATTACTAAATCCGCTGAAGTTGATTACACCCATAAAAAGCAAACGGGTGGTTCTGGCCAGTTTGCGCGGGTCAAGATTACTTTCGAGCCTGGTGAGCCCGGTTCAGGGTTCCAGTTCGATGACACTGTCGTTGGTGGTAATGTGCCGAAAGAGTTTATCCCTGGTGTTCAAAAGGGACTGGCGAGCGCTGTCGAGAACGGAATCATTGCGGGTTTCCCGATGATTGACGTTAAGGCGACGCTCACGGATGGTGCGTCGCATGACGTTGACTCCTCGGTAATGGCTTTTGAAATCGCGGCTCGCGCGGCTTTCCGTGAGGGTGTTGCGAAGGCTTCGCCTAAACTGCTCGAACCAATGATGCGTGTCGAGGTTGTGACCCCGGATGATTATCTCGGTGACATTATCGGGGATTTGAATAGCCGTCGTGGCAATGTTTCTGGCATGGACCAGCGCGCAAACGCGCGGATCGTTAATGCCATGGTGCCGCTGGCAAATATGTTTGGGTACGTAAACACACTCCGGTCTATGAGTCAGGGTCGGGCGCAGTTTTCGATGTTTTTTGATCATTATGCACAGGTACCGCAGGCGGTAGCTGAAGAGGTTAAGGCCAAACTGGCCTAAGAAGTGGAGAGAAGATTATGGCGAAGGAGAAGTTTGAGCGTACGAAGCCGCATTGCAACATCGGCACGATTGGTCATGTTGACCATGGCAAGACGACGTTGACGGCGGCGATCACGAAGGTGCTTGCTGAAAGCGGTGGTGCTGATTTTACGGCGTACGACCAGATTGATAAGGCTCCAGAAGAGCGTGAGCGCGGTATCACGATTGCGACGGCGCATGTTGAGTATGAGACGGCGAACCGTCATTACGCGCATGTGGACTGCCCCGGCCATGCTGATTATGTGAAGAACATGATCACGGGTGCGGCGCAGATGGACGGCGCTATTTTGGTTGTGTCTGCCGCTGATGGCCCGATGCCTCAGACTCGCGAGCATATCCTGCTTGCGCGTCAGGTTGGTGTACCGTCGCTTGTTGTGTTCATGAACAAGGTTGATCAGGTTGATGATCCTGAGCTTCTTGAGCTTGTTGAGATGGAGATCCGTGAGCTTCTGAGCTCTTATGATTTTCCTGGAGACGATATTCCGATTATCTCGGGTACGGCGCTTGGTGCTCTTGAGGATAAGGATGCTGCAACGGGTCATGATGCGATCATGGCTCTGATGGCCGCGGTTGACGAATATATCCCGCAGCCTGAACGTCCGAAGGATCTTGATTTCTTGATGCCGATTGAGGATGTGTTCTCGATTTCAGGCCGTGGCACGGTTGTTACGGGTCGTATTGAGCGCGGCGTTGTGAACGTTGGAGACGAGATTGAGATCATTGGTCTCAAGGACACGTCGAAGACGGTTGTTACGGGCGTTGAGATGTTCCGTAAGCTTCTGGACCGTGGTGAAGCTGGCGACAATGTTGGTTGTCTGCTGCGCGGTGTTGATCGTGAAGATATCCAGCGTGGTCAGGTTTTGGCGAAGCCGGGTTCGATTACGCCTCATACGCAGTTCATGGCCGAGGCTTATATCCTGACGAAGGAAGAGGGCGGTCGTCATACACCGTTCTTCTCGAACTATCGTCCCCAGTTTTACTTCCGGACGACGGATGTGACGGGTTCTGTGGTTCTTCCAGAAGGCACGGAGATGGTGATGCCTGGAGATAACATCACGATGGAAGTGACGTTGATCCAGCCAATTGCGATGGATGATGGCCTTCGGTTTGCGATCCGTGAAGGCGGTCGTACCGTTGGTGCTGGCGTCGTCGCTTCTGTGAAGGCTTAAGGGCTGATCGTAATTTAAGACTGTTTGGTCGAGAAAGGTAAACGGAGATGGACAACCAAAGTATTCGCATTCGCCTAAAGGCGTTTGACCATCGCGTGCTCGATACGTCGACGCACGAGATCGTCAATACTGCTAAACGGACGGGTGCGCAGGTGCGTGGTCCGATCCCGCTGCCTACGAAGATCGAAAAATTTACCGTTTTGAGGTCACCTCACGTTAACAAGAAGTCACGCGAACAGTTCGAAATTAGAACTCATAAGCGTCTTCTGGATATCGTCGACCCGACACCACAGACGGTTGATGCCTTGATGAAACTGGATCTCGCCGCCGGCGTAGACGTCGAGATTAAGCTTTAGGACTGGTTTGATGCGTACGGGTTTAATTGCACAGAAAATGGGTATGACTCGCGTCTTTACGGCGGATGGTCAGCATGTTCCCGTGACGGTGCTCAAAGTGGATAATTTGCAAGTCGTTGATGTCCGCACAAAAGAGGCCAATGGCTATAGTGCTGTCCAGCTCGGCTGGGGTACGGCTAAGCCTAAGAATGTTTCAAAATCGATGCGAGGCCATTTTGCCAAGGCAAAGGTTGAGCCGAAGCGTAAAATGGCTGAGTTCCGGGTAAGTGATGACGCGGTGCTGCCGATTGGGGCAGAGATTTCAGCGGATCATTTTGTGGCGGGACAACGTGTCGATGTCGTCGGAACCAGCATCGGTAAGGGTTTTGCCGGTGCTATGAAGCGCCATAACTTCAAGGGTCTTGAAGCGTCGCATGGTATATCGGTCAGTCACAGAAGCCACGGCTCAACGGGTAACAGTCAGGATCCAGGCAAGGTATGGAAGGGCAAGAAGATGGCCGGCCATATGGGTGCTGTACGGACAACGACTCAGAACCTCGAAGTTGTGTCGACGGATGCTGATCGTGGCTTGGTTCTGATTAAAGGCGCGGTTCCCGGTTCAAAGGGCGGTTATGTTTATATCTCTGATGCTGTAAAATTGGTTCAGCCGGATGATCTGCCGTTCCCAGCCGCTCTTCTTGGCGGTGCGCCGGAAGAAGAACCTGCTGTTGAAGCAGCCGTAAGTGAAGAAGCTCCCGTAGAGGCGTCTGCTGACGCTGAAGAAGAGAAGAAGGATTGAGCACGATGAAGTGCGACGTCGTCACCCTTGAAAACAAAAAATCCGGATCAGTCGATCTCGACGAGTCGGTTTTCGGAGTAGCTGTCCGGCAGGATATTCTGTCGCGTATGGTCAATTATCAGCTCGCCAAACGGCGTGGCGGTAATCACAAGACCAAGACCATCGGAGAAATCCGCGGTACGACGGCTAAACCCTGGAACCAGAAAGGTACAGGCCGCGCCCGTGCCGGTAGCCTTCGCGCCACGCAGTTTCGTGGTGGTCAAACGGTCTTTGGTCCTGTTGTCCGGTCACATGCCTTCAGTCTGAACAAAAAGGTTCGCCGTCTTGCGCTAAAGACCGCGCTGTCGAGCAAGCAGGCTGCTGGTAAGTTGATCGTCCTTGATGACGCGAAAACCGGTGATCCCAAGACCAAGTCTCTTTCGGCTCAACTTTCTGCTCTCGGTCTGAAATCGGCGCTTATCGTTTCGGGGCCCGAGGTTGATTCAAATTTCGCGAAAGCGGCGGCAAACATTCCCTTGATTGATGTGTTGCCGCAGCAGGGCGCGAACGTTTACGACATCCTGCGTCGCGACACATTGGTGCTGACCAAGGATGCGGTTACTCATTTGGTGGAGCGGTTGAAATGAGCGCGCGTCGCGAAAAGCCGGTTTCGGTTTCTATGACCGAGGCCTATGACATTATTTTGTCGCCGATGGTCACTGAAAAATCGACTATGGGTTCTGAGCACAATCAGATCACGTTCCGTGTGCCATTGTCCGCTAACAAACTTGAAATTAAGGCCGCTGTTGAACAGCTCTTTAAGGTCAAGGTGAATGCGGTCAATACGTTACGGCAAAAAGGCAAGCTCAAGCGTTTCCGGGGTAAGCTCGGCAAGCGTCCGGATTACAAGAAAGCCATCGTATCTCTCGCCGAAGGCGAAATGATCGATGTCACGACGGGAATCTAAATCATGGCGTTGAAGAATTTTAGACCGACGACCCCGTCGCAACGTGCCCTGGTTCTGGTTGATAAGTCAGAGCTCTGGAAGGGTAAGCCCGTCAAAAATCTGACGGAGGGGATGCACAGTAAGGGTGGTCGCAACAATCTTGGTCGCATTACGATGCGTCGCCGGGGTGGTGGACATAAAAGGCGCTATCGCAAGATCGACTTTAAGCGTCGTAAAGCCGATGTTGCGGCGACGATTGAGCGTCTTGAGTATGATCCTAACCGGTCTGCCTTTATCGCCTTGATCAAATATAGCGACGGTGAAATTGCCTATATCTTGGCCCCACAGCGTGTGGCGGTTGGGGATCAGGTTATCTCCGGCGAGCGGGTCGATATTAAGCCCGGTAACGCGATGCCGATGGAAAATATTCCGGTTGGAACAATTATTCATAACATTGAGATGAAACCTGGCGGCGGCGGTCAGATCGCGCGTGCGGCTGGTACATACGTCCAGTTGATCGGTAAAGACGCTGGTTTCGCGCAGCTTCGGCTTGGATCAGGCGAGCTTCGGATGGTTCCGGCACGTTGTATGGCGACAATCGGTTCCGTTTCTAACGCTGATAATAAAAACACCAACATGGGTAAGGCCGGCCGTAATCGCTGGCTCGGTAAACGCCCCTCTGTTCGTGGTGTTGCCATGAACCCGGTTGATCATCCTCATGGCGGCGGCGAAGGTCGCAGTTCTGGTGGTCGGCATCCAGTCACCCCTTGGGGTGTTCCAACAAAAGGCAAGCGCACGCGGGGCAAGAAGCCCAGCGATAAGTATATCATGCGCCGCCGGCATAAGCGTTAGAGGAGAGGGCTCGTGGCTCGTTCAGTTTGGAAAGGACCGTTTGTTGATGGCTATCTGCTTAAAAAGGCAGAAGCAGCACGCGGTTCCGGACGTAAAGAAATCATCCGCATTTGGTCACGTCGTTCGACCATTTTGCCACAATTCGTTGGTCTTACCTTCGGTGTTTATAACGGCCAGAAATTTGTGCCGGTACTCGTCACTGAAAATATGGTCGGCCACAAGTTTGGCGAATTTTCGCCGACCCGGACCTACCGTGGACACGGCGCGGACAAGAAAGTGCGGAGGGCCTGATGGGAAAGAAGTCTGTTTCACGTCGGTTCGCCGATAACGAGGCTGTGGCGTCTGCGAAGGCGATCCGGGTTAGCCCGCAAAAGCTCAATCTGGTCGCGGGTCTAATCCGCGGTAAGGACGCAGCCAAAGCGCTTTCGGATCTTACGTTCTCTAGTCGGCGGGTTTCTGCTGACGTTAAGAAGGTTCTTGAATCTGCAATCGCTAATGCAGAGAACAATCATCAGCTTGATGTTGATCGTCTTTATGTGTCTCAAGCCACGGTTGGTCGTGCTTTTGCGCTGAAGCGGTTTCGTCCGCGGGCTCGTGGCCGCACAGGTAGCATCACGAAACCTTTTAGCAATTTGACTGTGGTCGTGCGTGAGCGCGAGGAGGCCAAGTAATGGGACAGAAGGTTAATCCAATCGGGCTTCGGCTCGGCATCAACCGGACCTGGGATTCTCGCTGGTACGCGGAAGGTCAGTATGGCGACATGCTTCATGAGGATATCAAGCTGCGCGAATACCTGTTTGACAGGTTGAGCCAGGCTGGGATCTCTAAAGTAATTATCGAACGGCCTGCCAAAAAAGCGCGTGTCACGATTCATTCGGCTCGTCCGGGTATTGTGATTGGTAAAAAAGGCGCTGATATCGAGAAGTTGCGCCTTGAGCTTTCCCGGATGACCGGCAGTGATGTCAATTTGAACATCGTTGAAATTCGGAAGCCCGAAATTGACGCGAAGCTCGTTGCTGAAAATATCGCTCAGCAGCTTGAACGACGGGTTGCATTCCGTCGCGCTATGAAACGGGCTGTTCAATCGGCCATTCGCCTTGGCGCCGAAGGTATCCGTATCAATTGCGGTGGCCGTCTTGGTGGCGCAGAGATTGCGCGTACTGAGTGGTATCGCGAAGGCCGCGTACCGTTGCATACGTTGCGCGCCGATGTCGATTACGGGACAGCAACCGGTCGTACGACTTACGGCGCATGTGGTGTGAAGGTTTGGATCTTTAAGGGTGAAGTTCTAGCACATGACCCGATGGCGCAAGACAAGCGCGCTCAAGATCAGCAACCAGCGCGCTGACGGGATTTAGCAGGAAGGATAGAGAATATGTTATCTCCCAAACGTACAAAGTTTCGCAAAGCGCATAAGGGCCGGATTCACGGCAATGCGAAAAGCGCTACTTTGTTGAACTTCGGATCCTTCGGTCTGAAAGCGACAACGCCGGGCAGAATTACGGCGCGTCAGATCGAAGCCTCTCGACGGGCAATTACCCGTCACATGAAACGAGCGGGTCGTGTCTGGATTCGGGTGTTCCCGGATGTGCCAGTGTCACAAAAACCTGCGGAAGTTCGTCAGGGTAAAGGTAAGGGTGCCCCAGAATATTGGGCATGCCGTGTCAAACCTGGTCGGATTATGTTTGAAATTGATGGCGTCCCAGAGCCGATCGCTCGGGTTGCGTTAGCACTGGCAGCCGCAAAGCTGCCGTTGCAAACGCGTGTCGTTAAACGATTAGCCGAATAAGGATAGTGTGATGGACGCGGCTGATATCAGAACGAAGACAGAAGATGAGCTCAAGGAGCAGATCCAGGAGCTTAAAAAAGAAGCACTTAATTTACGTTTCCAGCGGGCCAGCGGCCAGTTGGAAGCCACAGCGCGTATCCGCCAGGTGCGGAAGGATATTGCGCGGGTTCGCACAGTGATGAGCGAACGTCGTCAAGCCGCGGTGCAGGGGTAAGTCATGCCGAAGAGAATGTTGCAGGGTGTTGTAGTGTCCGACAAGACGGACAAGACGATTACCGTTCGAGTTGAGCGCCGGATACGTCATCCGCTTTATGGAAAGTTTATCCGGCAATCAAAGAAGTACGCCGCGCACGATCCGGAAAATTCTTTCAAGACGGGTGACAATGTTCGCATTCGTGAGTGTCGTCCGATTTCCAAATCCAAGCGTTGGGAGGTACTGGCTGACGGTGAATAGCGCCGTACCTGCTGGAAAGTAATACAATGATTCACGTCGAAACAAATTTAGAAGTTGCGGATAATTCCGGTGCCCGTCGGGTGCAATGCATCCGCATACTCGGTGGTAGCCGCCGTCGGAGTGCCACTATTGGCGACACCATCGTGGTAACGGTGAAGGAAGCTATTCCGCGCGGTCGGGTAAAGAAGGGTGATATTCATAAGGCTGTCATCGTTCGGACCGCCAAGGAAATTCATCGGGCAGATGGTACGTCAATTCGGTTCGATCGGAATGCGGCGGTTTTGATTAATCCGCAGGGTGAGCCGATTGGTACCCGTATTTTTGGGCCCGTAACACGCGAATTGCGAGGTCGTAACTTTATGCGGATCATCTCGCTTGCGCCTGAAGTGTTGTAGGGGGCATTTGATATGACAAGTAAAGACAAAATGACCAAAAAGATTCGTAAGGGCGATAACGTTGTCGTCCTGACTGGCCGCGATAAGGGCAAAACCGGTGATGTTCTGCGTGTAATGCGCGATGACCAACGTGTGATTGTCCATGGCGTAAATATTGTTAAACGCCATACTGCGCCATCCCAGAATAATCCAGGTGGCATCGATGAAAAGGAAGCATCGATCCATGTTTCCAACGTGTCTTTGGTCGATCCGGATAGCGGTAAGCCGACCAAAGTTGGTTTTAAAGTCCTAGAGGACGGCCGGAAGGTGCGTGTTGCGCGCGGTTCCGGCGAGATGATTGATTAAAGGCAGCTCGATGACCCGTTTGCAGGAACATTATAAAGACGTTGTTAAGCCCGAATTGGTTTCGGCCTTTAGCTATGGCAATCCTATGGAAGTGCCAAAGGTAGAAAAGGTTGTCATCAACATGGGTGTAGGAGAGGCAGCTGCGGATTCGAAAAAAATCGATGCTGCGGCGAACGAGATGTCGCTGATCGCTGGTCAAAAGCCGGTAATCATCAAATCTCGGAAATCGGTTGCGACCTTTAAGTTGCGTGAGGGGATGTCGGTCGGCTGCAAAGTCACCCTTCGTCGTGATCGCATGTACGAATTTTTGGATCGTCTGATCAATATCGCATTACCGCAGGTACGTGACTTTCGCGGCCTGTCACCTAAAAGTTTCGATGGGCGCGGTAATTATGCTCTTGGTCTGAAGGAACAGATTGTTTTCCCCGAAATCGATTACGACACGGTCGATGAGATGCGTGGGATGGATATTGTAATTGTCACCTCTGCAAAGACGGATGACGAGGCAAAAGCCCTGCTTAAGGGCTTGAACTTGCCGATTAATTGAACGAAAAGCTGCGGGAGAGTTTGCATGGCAAAGACCAGCGCTGTTGAAAAGAACCGGAAACGTATCCGCCTGGTGAAGAAATTCGCCTCACGGAGAGCCCGGCTTAAGGCGATCGCGAGTGACCAGTCGGTACCGGCTGAGGAGCGTTTTGCGGCGAGATTGAAATTGGCTGAAATGCCACGCAATTCTGCGCCGACGAGAGTTCGAAATCGCTGTGAGGTGTCGGGTCGCCCACGCGCATATTATCGTAAGTTCAAAGTTTCGCGTATTGCGTTGCGTGACCTTGCGTCGAATGGACATATTCCCGGCATGGTCAAGTCGAGCTGGTGAGAGAGTATAACCGATGACAATGAGTGATCCCATCAGTGATATGCTGACCCGAATTCGCAACGGTCAAAGCGCGAACAAGGGGGCTATCAATAGTCCGTCTTCCAAACTTCGGGTCAGTGTTCTGGATGTTCTGCAGCGTGAGGGTTATATCCGCGGATATAAGCTTCAGCAGGATGAACGGGCTTTGCCAGTAATACGGATAGAGCTTAAATACCATGAAGGTGAGCCGGTGATTAAGGAGCTGCAGCGTGTGTCGCGGCCCGGTCGGCGTGTTTATTCGAAGATCAATGATTTACAGCGCGTTTATAACGGGCTGGGGATTTCGATCCTGTCAACGCCGCGTGGCGTTCTCTCCGACGGAGAAGCGCGGGCGCAAAATGTTGGCGGCGAAGTCATTTGCACGGTTTTCTAGGAGACTAAGATGTCACGCGTTGGATTAAGCCCTGTAACTGTCCCTGATGGCGTTACGCTTAGTATTGCCGGTCAGCTGATTACGGCGAAGGGCAAGCTCGGAGAGCTGAGCTTGAATGTGGTTGACGATGTTGAAGTCATCCAGGAAGAGAATTTGCTTCGGGTAAAAACTCGTAATGACACCCAGAATGCGCGGGCTATGTGGGGTACAACCCGCAGTTTGCTGCAGAATATTGTGACGGGTGTTACTGAAGGCTTCACGATTAATCTCGAAATCGTCGGTGTTGGTTATCGGGCCGCCGTCGAAGGCAAATTTCTTGTTCTGCAGCTTGGCTTTAGTCATGAAGTGCGTCATCCGATCCCTGAGGGCATCACGATCACATGCGAACAACCAACCAAGGTTGCGGTAAGCGGTGCTGATCGCCAGGTGGTTGGTCAAGTTGCGGCGAATATTCGCAAGTACAGAAAACCGGAGCCCTATAAGGGCAAGGGCATAAGGTATGAAAATGAGTTTATCCTCCGCAAGGAAGGTAAAAAGAAGTAGGACCGCGGCATGTTAAAAACAAATGCATTAAAAGAAAGACGGAAACAGCGGACTCGTTCGCGTCTTCGCAAAGCTGGAGCCGGGCGTCCGCGCCTTTCCATTTTCCGTTCGAACAAAAACATCTATGCCCAGGTCATTGATGATCTTCAGGGTAACACAGTCGTTTCGGCGTCCTCGATGGAAAAAGAATTGCGGGATGCGCTGAAGTCGGGTTCAACCAAGGATGCGGCAGCTGCTGTTGGCAAGCTTGTCGCTGAACGGGCAGTCGCAAAGGGGTTGAACGTTGTTGTGTTTGACCGGGGTTCTTATCTGTTTCATGGCCGGGTTAAAGCGCTGGCTGATGCCGCGCGTGAAGCCGGCTTGAAATTCTGACGGAGTAAACAAAGATGGCACGTACGCCGAGAGCGGGTCAGCGTAATGACCAACGTCGTGGACGCGGCAGTCCTGAGCAAACCGAACTGGTTGATAAGCTGGTTGGTATTAACCGGGTCGCCAAAGTCGTAAAGGGTGGTCGCCGTTTTGGTTTTGCTGCCTTGGTCGTTGTTGGTGACGAAAAAGGCCGTGTCGGATACGGCAAAGGGAAAGCCCGCGAGGTTCCGGAGGCCATTCGCAAGGCGACCGAGCAGGCCAAAACCAAAATGATCCGTGTTCCGCTTCGTGAGGGTCGGACCCTGCATCATGATGTTCGTGGTGATTTTGGTGCCGGGCATGTCATTTGTCGCGCAGCACCGGCTGGTACAGGGATCATCGCTGGTGGTCCAATGCGTGCTGTGTTCGAAATGTTGGGTGTTCAGGATGTTGTGGCTAAGTCCAACGGTTCTCAGAACCCCTATAACATGGTGAAAGCAACATTCGAGGCATTGAAGCTTCTTCAATCGCCGCGTTCGGTTGCCGCGCGCCGTGGTCGTAAAGTTTCTGATATTCTCGGCCCCCGTGCCGGAGAAGGTGCTCCAGTAGCAGCGGAGGCGTCCGATGGCTGATGGTAAGGTAAGAGTTACTCAGACAGGGAGCCCGATTGGACGCCCTGCAGATCAGCGCCAAACTTTGATTGGTTTGGGCTTGAATAAATTACACCGTACGCGTGAGCTGGAAGATACGCCGGCTGTACGGGGTATGATCAACAAGGTGAGCCATCTCATCCGGGTTGAAGAAGATTAGCAAACGGCGCTGCGGCGCATTGAGGTAATAAAATGCAATTAAACCAGCTTTCCAATAATCCGGGAGCCACTAAAGCACGTAAACGTGCCGGTCGTGGTGCGTCATCTGGACTGGGTAAAACAGCCGGTAAAGGCCAAAAGGGTCAAAAATCCCGGAGTGGTGTGTCTCTGGCGGGTTTTGAAGGTGGCCAGATGCCATTATTTCGGCGTTTGCCGAAGCGTGGCTTTAACAACATTTTCCGCAAGACTTTCCGGGAAGTTAACCTGGGACGTCTTCAAGCTGCTATAGATGCGAAAACACTTGACGCATCAAAGCCGGTAAATGATGCAGCGCTCCGCGAAGCTGGGTTGATCAAAACTGCGCGAGATGGTGTGCGCCTCCTTGCAAAAGGGGAGCTGACCTCCAAGATTGATATTGAAGTCGCCGGTGCCTCTAAAGCCGCAATCGCGGCGGTAGAGAAAGCTGGTGGTTCGATTAAACTGTCCGAGCCTTTACATGCTGATAAGCCCGTTAAAGGTCAGGCCAAGAAAGACAAGAAGGCTGCTAAAGCCGCAAAAACTGCGGGTGCTGCTGCTAACGATGCGTCTAAAGAAGACGCATCCTGATTTAGACTTGGACGTTTCGACGTCCACCGGAGAACGATATGGCATCTGCCGCTGAACAATTAGCCGCTCATATCAATTTTGGTCAGCTGTCAAAAGCGACTGAATTGAAAAAGCGGCTGTGGTTCACACTTGGCGCGCTAATCGTCTATCGTCTTGGTACCTACATACCCTTGCCGGGTATTGACCCAAGCATCCTGAAGGAAATTTTCGAGCAGCAGGCAAGCGGCATTCTCGGCATGTTTAACATGTTTGCAGGTGGCGCTTTTGGCCGGATGACGATCTTTGCCTTGGGCATCATGCCTTATATTTCGGCGGCGATTATCATGCAGCTGCTGACGGCCGTGTCGCCATACTTCGTCGCGCTGAAAAAAGAGGGCGAGCCGGGCAGAAAGAAAATCAATCAGTATACCCGCTACGGTACGGTCGTTTTAGCCACGTTACAGGGCTACGGTATCGCTGTTGGTCTTGAAGGAATGACGGGATCGCAAGGCTCAGCTGTTATTGATGCCGGGATGTTTTTCCGCGCGACGACGGTTATCACCCTGGTCGGCGGTACGATGTTCCTGATGTGGTTGGGTGAACAGATCACGGCCCGCGGTGTCGGTAATGGTATTTCGCTAATCATTTTCGCCGGGATTGTCGCTGAATTGCCTTCAGCCTTGGCGGGTACTTTGGAATTAGGCCGCACAGGTGCTCTTCCTGCCGGTTTAATTGTCTTCTTCCTGTTGATGGCGATGTCGGTTATTGCCGTGATCGTTTTTGTGGAGCGCGCCCAGCGCCGTGTTGTGGTTCAATATCCTAAGCGCCAGGTCGGTAATAAGATGTTCGGCGGCGATAGCTCGCACTTGCCTCTTAAGGTCAATACAGCAGGTGTTATTCCGCCGATTTTCGCAAGTTCTTTGCTCCTATTGCCGATTACGCTCGCCAATTTCACGGCGAATGCAGGGCCTGAATGGCTTGGGACGGTCACTGCCTATTTGGGGCGTGGACAACCGTTATATTTGATTATGTATTCGCTTTTTATTGGGTTCTTTGCGTTTTTCTACACATCGGTTGTGTTTAATCCAAGTGAAACGGCCGATAACCTGAAGAAGAATGGTGGTTTTCTACCTGGAATTCGTCCCGGCAAGAATACAGCGGAATACCTTGATTTTATTCTCACGCGTTTGACGGTTTTTGGTGCTCTTTATCTCATTGCCATCAGTATTTTGCCGGAACTGTTGATTTCAAGATATTCCGTTCCCTTCTATTTTGGCGGTACGAGTTTGCTTATCGTTGTGACCGTGACAATGGATACCGTAGCGCAAGTACAGTCTCATTTGTTGGCGCACCAGTATGAAGGGTTGATCAAGAAGTCACGTCTGAGAGGACGTCGCTGATGAACCTAATTCTTCTAGGTCCGCCTGGTGCCGGGAAAGGCACGCAGGCTCAAGAGCTTGAGAGACGTCATGGTCTTATCCAGCTTTCGACGGGGGATATGTTGCGGGCCGCGATCAGCTCCGGCAGTGACCTTGGTCGGGAAGTGAAAACGATCATGGACTCCGGCGCCTTGGTGCCAGATGAAATTATGATCCGTATGATCTCTGAACGCATTGATCAACCCGATTGCACGAACGGGTTCATCCTAGACGGCTTTCCGCGTACGACCGCTCAGGCAGAAGCGCTTGATGAAATGCTCGATAAGAAAAACATGAAGATTGATCATGTCATCGAGATGTCCGTTGATGCAGAGGTTTTGACCAAGCGGATCGCTGGTCGTTTTAGCTGCGCTGGATGTGGTGCTGGCTATCATGATGATTTTCAAAAGCCGGTTAAAGATGGTGTGTGCGATCACTGCGGTAAAACTGAATTTTCGCGCCGCTCTGACGATAATGCAGAGACTGTCCGCAAGCGGCTTGATGCTTACGAGGCGCAAACCGCCCCGTTACTCCCCTATTACCGGGGAAAAGAGAGTTTGAGAACAGTTGATGCGTTGGCAGAAATCGCTGATGTGACGGCTGAAATTGAGGCCGTCATTGGCGGCGCGTGATTGTTGACTTGCATACGAGAGTTCCTATAATCCGGCACCTTTCGGGCGCGGGCGAAAGTAACTGAAAATCAAGGCGTTTATCGCCTTAACGAGGAGAACGCGGCATGGCGCGGATATCGGGTGTAAACCTACCAAACAAGCCTTCAGGAATTGCCCTGACCTATATCCACGGGATCGGCCGGACGACGGCAGTAAAGATCTGTGAGAGTGTAGGCGTTGATGTAACGGTACGCATGAACGAGCTAAGCGACGATGAAGTTGGTCGTATTCGTGAAATGATTGATCGCGACTGCCGTGTTGAAGGCGAACTGCGCCGTGACATTGCAATGAACATTAAGCGTTTGATGGATTTGGGTTGCTACCGCGGTTTGCGTCACCGCCGTGGCCTGCCAGTGCGGGGACAACGGACGCATACGAATGCACGGACCCGTAAGGGACGTGCCCGCCCGATTACTGGCAGAAACTAAGGCACGGTAGGAAAAAAATAATGGCTATGGCTGCAGCGACACGCGTCCGCAAACGCGAACGCAAAAACATCACATCGGGTATTGCCCATGTGAACGCAACGTTTAACAACACGATGATTACCATTGCCGATGCGCAGGGTAATACTATCGCCTGGTCCTCTGCCGGTCAGTCCGGTTTTAAGGGGTCGCGGAAGTCCACACCATATGCGGCCCAGATGGCAGCAGAAGATGCGGGCCGCAAGGCGATGGAACATGGAATGAAGACCTTGGAAGTGGAAGTTAAGGGACCTGGTTCAGGACGTGAATCAGCTTTACGCGCTTTGCAGACAGTTGGGTTCACCATCACTGCTATCAAGGATGTAACACCGATTCCGCATAACGGATGTCGGCCGCGTAAACGTCGGCGGGTATAACGTCGCGTTACCAAATGGATTGACGGTAAGGTCCGTCTTTAAAGATTAAATGCATGGCGGGTTTCGGCCCCCAAGTGAGAATGAGGTTACACTCGTGATTCAGAAAAATTGGCAAGAGCTTATCAAACCAAACAAGCTGGAAGTTACGCCCGGATTCGACGAAGCCCGTATCGGCACAATCGTCGTCGAACCTCTGGAGCGTGGTTTTGGCATGACACTCGGGAATGCGCTGCGGCGTGTTCTGTTGTCGTCGCTGCAGGGTGCTGCGGTTACCGCAGTGCAGATCGATGGTGTCTTGCATGAATTCTCGTCGGTTCCTGGTGTTCGCGAAGATGTCACGGATATCGTTCTTAACCTGAAGTCTTTGTCACTTCGGTATCATGGCGATGAGCCTCGCCGGATTTCCCTGACGGCTGAAGGCCCGACGGAAGTGACCGCAGGTATGATCGAAGCATCACACGATGTCGAAATCGTAAATCCTGACCTGGTTATCTGTACACTTGATGACGGGACCAAGGTCAATATGGAAATGACGGTTACCACGGGCATGGGGTATGTGCCTGCCTCTCAAATGCGGGCGGAAGACACGCCGATTGGCCTCGTGCCGATCGACGCAATCTACAGCCCCGTTCGTCGGGTTTCATTCCAGGTGGATAACACCCGCGTTGGTCAGGTCACCGATTATGACAAGCTGACGATCAATGTTGAAACTGATGGCACGGTTACGCCAGATGATGCAGTCGCCCTTGCGGCTCGCATTCTTCAGGATCAATTGCGGCCGTTCATCAACTTCGAAGAGCCGACAGTTGCGGCTGATACCGAAGTGCCTGCTGAACCAGAGTTCAACAAGAACCTGCTTCGTAAGGTTGATGAGCTTGAATTGTCGGTTCGCTCGGCAAACTGCTTGAAGAACGACAACATTATCTATATCGGTGATCTGGTTCAGAAATCCGAGCAGGAAATGTTGCGGACACCGAACTTTGGCCGGAAATCTCTTAATGAGATCAAGGAAGTTCTGTCGCAGATGGGTCTCCATCTGGGCATGGAAATTCTTGAATGGCCGCCCGAAAATATCGAAGAGCTCGCGAAGCGGCTCGAAGAACCTTACTGACCTGGAGCCAGGAATATGCGCCATAGAATGAGTGGCCGGAAACTAAACCGGACAAGTTCACACCGCAAAGCTTTGTTCCGTAACATGTCTGTTGCGCTGCTAAAGCATGAGCAAATTAAAACCACCTTGCCAAAAGCCAAGGAGCTCCGCAGCATCGTTGATCGTTTGATCACGTTGGGTAAACGCGGCTCCCTGCATGCACGGCGTCAGGCGTTAAGCCGTCTGAATAATGATCGTGTTATTGCCGAGAAGCTTTTCTCTGTATTGGCAGAACGCTATTCAGATCGCGATGGCGGCTACACGCGAGTCCTAAAAGCGGGCTTCCGTTATGGCGACAACGCGCCGATGGCTGTTATTGAGCTCGTTGACCGTGATGTTGATGCCAAGGGTCAGGATTCTGGTCCGTTGCAGAACGTGCCGGAAGAAGAGATGGAATCGGTAGCTGCTTAACGCGATTAGCTAGCGTTAAACGAATTTAAAGGGGCAGCCAATGGCTGCCTCTTTTGTTTTCGGCATCATAACTTTCGCTTAATATAAGCGGACGCGATAATTGTGGAAGATCAGGATGTTGAAAAGAGTAACGCAATATTGTTTGGCGTTGGTTTTGGCACTATATGCGCTTAACCCCGCATTGGCGGCAGACAAGCGCCTTCCTAGTTCACAGCGTGAGATTAAGCTGTCCTTTGCGCCATTAGTGAAACGCGCGGCTCCAGCGGTCGTAAACATCTACACTAAACGTGTGGTTCAAAGCCGGCGGTCGCCGTTTTTCAACGACCCTTTCTTCCGACAGTTCTTTGGTAATGACGTTTTAAAATTCGGTGCCCCGCGCAAACGGGTCGAAAACTCGCTTGGATCAGGTGTTATCGTTCGCTCCGAAGGCATTGTGATCACCAATAATCACGTTATTAAAAAGGCCGATCAGATCAGAGTGGTCCTCTCTGACCGTCGGGAGCTCGCGGCGAAGGTCATTCTTGCCGATGAAAAGACGGACCTTGCGGTTCTTCGTTTGCAAGATGTTGACGGCCCCTTGCCGTATCTCAAGTTGAAGGATTCTGATGACCTTGAGGTGGGTGACCTTGTCATGGCCATTGGTAACCCGTTTGGTGTCGGGCAAACGGTGACCAGTGGTATTGTTTCCGCCTTGGCGCGAGCGGCCGACGGTATTTCTGATTTCAGCTTCTTTATTCAAACTGATGCCGCGATCAACCCCGGGAATTCCGGCGGCGCGCTGATCACCATGGATGGTAGCCTCGTCGGGATTAATACAGCCATTTATAGCCGTGGCGGTGGCTCTCAAGGTATCGGATTTGCAATTCCGTCCAATATGGTGGCTCGTATCATCGACAATGCGGTGGACGGTGCGAAGGTCGTGCGACCCTGGTTTGGGGCTGCAGGGCAGGCGTTAACCCCGGATTTGATGTCATCGCTCGGTTTAAAGCGACCAACCGGTGTTCTGATTAACGAGATTTATGACGGGGGGCCTGCTGCGCGTGCCGGGATCAAATCCGGCGACGTCGTCACGAACATAAATAGGCGCGAGGTCGTAGGCCCTAGGGAGCTACGATTCAGAATTGCCACCCTCAAAGTAGGGGGCAAGGCCCAATTGAAATTGCTTCGGCGTGGCAAGCCCAGAACTGTCTCTATGGCTTTGGAAGCGGCACCCGAAGTTCCGCCGCGAAACGTGACCACATTCGGAGGGCAGCAGCCTTTAGCGGGGGCAAGAGTCGCTAATATGTCACCCGCACTGGCGGAAGAGCTGTCTTTGGATCCCATGCGGCGCGGTGTGATTGTGATTGGAACCGCTGGCCGCAGCCCAGCGCGGCGGATCGGATTGCAGCCTGGCGACTGGATATTGGAAATTAACGGGACCAAGATTGAATTGGTCAAAACCCTGCGACAAATTATTGATACGGGGGCCTCGCAATGGCGGATAACCGTGCAACGCAAAGATCGGGTGTTTACAGCGGTCATTGAGGGATGATGTGACACCCGCAGATACCCTTTTTGAAACAAATGCACCCCGGCCACTGGCAGATCGGCTGCGACCGGCGGCACTGGAAGAGGTTGTCGGCCAAGGACATTTGCTAAAAGAACAAGGGCCCATCGGTCGGATGGTGGCGGCAAAGAACCTGACCTCGGTTATTTTGTGGGGGCCGCCGGGCAGCGGGAAGACTACAATCGCCCACCTGTTAGCCGAATATACCGATCATAAATTTGTTCTTTTATC
Organism: uncultured Alphaproteobacteria bacterium; assembly: GCA_943787225.1. Lineage (GTDB taxonomy): Bacteria > Pseudomonadota > Alphaproteobacteria > MPNO01 > UBA2964 > UBA2964. The sequence continues at coordinate 42,222 of CALSLP010000006.1, read as the reverse complement.
GGCCATTTTCTCTGGTGTCGCGGATCTTCGGAAGATTTTTGAAGAAGCGAAACGAGAACGTGAGGCGGGGCGCGGTACGCTGCTCTTTGTTGATGAAATCCATCGTTTCAATCGCGCTCAGCAGGATGGCTTCCTGCCTTATGTGGAAGACGGCACGATTGTTCTCATCGGCGCGACCACAGAAAACCCGTCATTTGAGTTAAACCCACCATTGCTGTCACGCTGCCAGGTCTTGGTGCTCAACCGGCTCGACGATGCTGCGCTTGAAGGCTTGTTGTTACGGGCTGAAGCAGAAGCTGGCAAAAAACTGCCTTTGCAGGACGACGCCCGAATTGCCGTTCGCGCCATGGCGGATGGTGACGGCCGTTATTTGCTAAACATGGCGGAAATGCTGTTGGCGTTACCAGCGGATGCGTCTTTGGACTCGGCCGGACTTGCAGATGTCGTGCAACGACGGGCACCGCTTTATGACAAAGGGCAGGAAAGCCATTTCAACCTCATCAGCGCTCTCCACAAGTCTTTGCGCAGCTCTGATGTTGACGCAGCGCTATACTGGTTCGCACGCATGCTGGTCGGGGGAGAGGACCCGCTTTATATCGCCCGCCGTCTCGTGCGATTTGCCTCTGAGGACATCGGCCTTGTCGATCCGAACGCATTGCCACAAGCCCTTGCCGGTTGGGACACTTATGAACGGTTAGGGTCGCCTGAAGGAGAGTTGGCAATTGCTCAGGTCGTTTTGTATTTGGCCAGCGCCCCGAAATCGAACGCTGCCTATAGGGGCCTCAGTGCTGCCAAGGCCGCCGCTAAAAGGACTGGCTCCCTGATGCCCCCGAAAAATATTCTCAATGCGCCGACCGGCCTTATGAAGGATTTGGGGTATGGTGAAGGATATCAATATGATCACGATGCGCCAGACGGATTTTCGGGACAAAACTGTTTCCCGGATGGTATGGATCGAGAGAACTTATATCAGCCGGTAGAACGTGGTTTTGAGCGGGAAATCGGCAAGCGGTTGGCCTATTGGGAAAAGCTTCGCAATGAACGCAATGACGGGTAAAGAGCAGTAATGTCGATGGTTCTTGCGGTCGCTTGCGGTGGGGCGCTTGGTGCCGTTGGACGGTATTTGATTTCCAGCTATATGCAGACAGTTGCTGGTAATGCCTTCCCCTGGGGAACGTTGACAGTCAATGTCCTGGGCTGTGCCATTCTCGGGGCTCTGGTTACCGTGTTGGCAAATGTTTGGTCCCCGACGCAGGAGATACGGGCCTTCCTGACCGTTGGCATGATGGGCGCTTTGACAACGTTCTCGGCATTCTCATTGGAGGTTGTTCTGATGATTGAACGGGCGCAATGGGTGATGGCAGCGGGCTATGTCGCCGCTTCTGTTATCTTGTGCGTTGCGGCAATACTTCTTTCAATGGCTGGCATGCGGGCAATTCTTTAATGAGTAACGTACAAAACCTAACAGTGACGGGCGATGAGGACGGTATCCGTCTGGATCGCTGGTTCAAACGACACTTTCCTGATCTTGGCCATGGTCGAGTGGAGAAGCTGCTGCGGACCGGTCAGGTCCGTGTCGATGGCGGCCGGGTCAAGTCCTCGAGCCGTGTGGAGGAGGGGCAGACGATTAGGGTGCCGCCATTCGAGGTCGCTGTTGTCGAAAAAAACAAGAAAACCCGCGCTTTTACTCTTTCGCCGGAAGATGTTGCCAAGGTGCAGTCGATGGTCGTTTATCGTGATAACGATGTCATCGTGATCAACAAGCCGCCGGGCCTTGCGGTTCAGGGCGGCAGCAAGGTGTCATCGCATCTCGATGGATTATTGGATGGGCTGAAGTTCGATGCCCCTGAGCGGCCAAAGCTGGTCCACCGGCTCGATAAAGATACCAGCGGTATCATGCTTCTGGCACGCAATGTGTTTGCCGCCTCAAAGCTGACCACCGCTTTCCGCACCCGCGAGGTGACAAAGACTTACTGGGCGTTGGTGGTTGGGGTTCCTGACCCCAAGGCCGGCCAGATCAATGCGTCCATTACCAAGCAGGGAACTGCCGGAAATCAGCGCATGGCTGTAACCGAGCTCGATGCGCCATCAGCGATATCGGACTTTGCGACGATCGAGACGGCAGGCAGGCGGGTGGCGTGGTTGGCTTTGCGGCCGCTGACCGGCCGGACGCATCAATTGCGGGTTCATTGCGACGTTCTGGGAACGCCTATTCTTGGCGATGGGAAATATGGTGGTGAGGAGGCGTTTATTGAGGGTCTTCCTGGTCCTCGGAAATTGCACCTTCATGCTCATTCCCTTGAATTTGATCACCCGCGAGGCGGCAGAATGAAACATACGGCTCCGCTGTCGAGGGACATGGAAAAGACCTGGCGGTTTTTCGGGTTTGATCCGGCTGAAACAGGTGATGTCTTCGCCGAGCTTGATAGGGGAACCAAGCGATAAATGTCTGATCCGTTACGTTTGGCTGCTTTTGATCTCGATGGCACGTTGCTTGATAGTGCAAGCTCTATCGTTACTGGCGTTCTCGCCTGTTGGGAGGCCTGCGGGTTTCCTGCCGTTGAAAAAGAGCATATCCGTCGGATAATTGGTCTGCCCTGGGAGGAGTCTATCTGTGAACTTCTACCCGGCGCAGGTGAGGCGGAGTTCGCCCAGATAAAGGCCTATCATGCAGAGGTTGCCAATGGTGCCCGCCCCCGTCCTGCCCGTGAGGAGAGCTTGTTTCCGGGGATAGTGGATGTTTTGGATCAGGTTGAAGAGGCGGGCTACCTGCTTTCCATCATCACAAGCCGGTCATCCGGGCGTCTCCAGGACTTGTTGGATGCCAACGGTATTGGCAAGCGCTTCATAACCCTAAAGACCACTGATAATGGGCCAGGCAAACCCAATCCCTTCTTGATGAATCAGACGTTGTCTGAGCTCGGCATTGATAAGGAGAACGCGGTGATGGTTGGCGATACGACATTCGATATGCTCATGGCGCGTAGCGCTGGAACGGCGGCAATCGGGGTAAGTTGGGGCGTGCACGAGCCCGAGGAGTTGACCGAGGCGGGTGCTCATCACGTCGTTGATAAAGTTCTTCATCTGCCGGATACCATTAACCTCATGGTTTCGGCTTAAGCGAAGTGATGACAGCGATCAGATGAAACGATTTTATAAAGAAGTTGAAACGATTGCCGAAGGCGATGGCTGGGCCGTGTTGCTTGATGGAAGGTCGATAAAGACACCCGCCAAGCAAATGCTGCTCCTGCCAACGATCAGTCTGGCGAAAACTGTCGTTCAGGAGTGGCAGGATCAAGGCGATGAGATTGTCCCCTTATCGATGCCCTTAACGCGCTATGCCAATGCGACTATCGATAGAACGCGCATCATGCGGGACGACGTTATTGCGCAGATCTGCGCCTTCGGCCCAAGCGATGTGCTGTGTTATCGAGTCGATGAGCCTGATGATTTGGTGGGTCGTCAGTGGACGGAATGGCAACCACTGCTTGATTGGTTGTCTGCGTCGCGAGAGATCAATCTCAGCGTTACCACTGGGATTTTACAGATTGATCAGCCACCGTCGGCGCTTGAACGCGTGAACGATGCCGTTTCTGCTTTTGATGATTTCCAGCTAACTGGTTTGCATGCCGTAACCACTGGCTGCGGATCGATTGCATTGGGGCTGTCTTTAGCGGACGGGTATATCGATTGTGAAAAAACGCTGCAGTTGGCGACGCTTGAGGAGCGCTATCAGATGGAGCTTTGGGGCGAAGACCCGGAAACTATGCGACGGCATGAAGAGTTACGGCAAGAAATTCTGAACGCTAATCAGTTTATGACTCTTGCGATGCCTGGTGCCTGATTGATGCTTGCCGTAAAGGCGATAATAACGGGCCGGGTCCAGGGTGTTTGGTATCGGAGTTGGACAGTGGAGAATGCACAAACCCTTGCTTTGGATGGTTGGGTCCGAAATCGCAGCGATGGCAGTGTTGAGGCCTGTTTCTGTGGACCTGCACCGATGGTTCAGGAGATGCTGTCCCGCTGCCAGAAGGGACCCATCGCAGCGCGCGTATTATCCGTTCAGGACGAGCCAACCGAACCAATATCTGAAGCGGGCTTCAAACAATTGCCAACGGTTTAGACTTCTAGACGTCGGTCGTTTGGGTTTCGAAAACGGTTTCGAAATTGTTTCGCAGGGCGTGGGCGACATCAGCCATCGTCGCGGTAATACCTAAATCAACCAATGATGTTACGCCGTGTTCCTGAATGCCGCAGGGGACGATCCCGGAAAAATGTTCCAGGTCTGGTTCGACGTTGATCGATATTCCGTGATAGGACACCCAGCGCCGAACGCGGACGCCGATGGCGGCAATTTTTGCTTCGAATGGATTGCCGTTTGACTCACGGCCCCGGTCCACCCAAATGCCGACGCGTCCCTCGCGTCTTTCCCCCTGAACCCCGAATTCAGCAAGCGTGTCGATTATCCATTGTTCGAGGTCGTGAACATATTTGCGGACATCGCTGCCCCGCAGGGTAAGATCGAGCATCGTATAGGCAATCAATTGCCCGGGACCGTGATAGGTGTATTGCCCACCGCGGCCGGTTTTTAGGACTGGAAAGCGATCCGGGTCGAGAAGGTCGGCGGGCTGCGCTGCTGTGCCTGCCGTGTAGATTGGTGGATGTTCTACCAACCACACCCGTTGGCGTGTGGTGCCAGCCCGAATGGCGGCGACGTCTCGCTCCATCTCCGAAATCGCCACTCCATAATCCGTGGGAATCTCCCATGAATTTTTCCATTCTACGGAATTTACAGACATTTGTTCGGTTAGCCTTGCGATAACGATGGCAATTTGCTATCTCCCGCCACAGTATAAGTACCTGAGTTAAGGTATTCTACCGAATATGCGGTCGTGGCGGAACTGGTAGACGCGCAGCGTTGAGGTCGCTGTGGGAGCAATCCCGTGGAAGTTCGAGTCTTCTCGACCGCACCATTCATCAGGCCCGTAGCTTTAAAGCGCGGGCCTGTCTTTTTTTAGTTAATCTTGGTTTGGCGGCTTTGATCCGCCCGTGCCTGTTGTTTTTGACATTGGGGGTTGTGCGACATGGCGGAACCGACGACCATTTTCGAAGATCAGCCTATTCAGGCTGAGGAGCTGCTGGGGCTAAGCCCTGAGCTTGTCGCCGCAGTTGCGGTCGCCCTCGACGATCAGCATCGTTTTGAAGCCCGCATTCAAGTAGAGCCTTTGCGTGCCCCTGAGTGCGCCGATTTGTTGCAGTTGTTGCGGCCGGAATTGCGGCATCGCCTCATCGAATATATGCGCCCGGATTTTGATCCCCAAATCCTGCCGGAACTTGAAGAAGACATTCGCGATGAAATTGCCGAACAGCTCGGCACGACTTCGCTCGCGCATGCCATCGCACGTCTTGAATCTGATGATGCGCTAGAGCTTATCGATACGCTCGACGACCAAAAACAACGCGACATTCTACAGAAAATCCCCGTCGAACTTCGCGGCATGGTCGAAGAAGGTCTGACCTTCCCGGAAGACAGTGCTGGCCGGTTGATGGAACGCCAGTTTGTCGCGGTACCAGCTTTCTGGAGCGTTGGTGAAACAATCGATTTCCTGCGCGAGGCCGACGATTTACCCAATGATTTCTATGATATCTTCGTGGTCGATCCGCGGCATCGCGCCGTCGGCACGGTGGCCTTAAGTCATGTCCTGAGAAGCAAACGCCCCGTCAAGATCCAGGAAATCATGGAGTCCGATATCGTCTCTGTGCCTGCGATGATGGATCAGGAAGAAGTAGCGTTCCTGTTTTCCCAACAGGATTTGGTGTCTGCACCAGTTGTCGATGAGGCAAACCGACTTATCGGAACAATTACAGTGGATGACGTCCTTGATGTTATCCAGGAGGAAGCGGAAGAAGACATCATGCGCCTCGGTGGTGTGACCAGCGATGATCTTTATTCCGCAGCGTTCGTAACAGGTCGCTCCCGGTTTTCATGGTTGTTTGTAAATCTGCTGACGGCGATTGCCGCCTCAATAGTCATTGGTTTGTTCGAAGGGACTATTGAGCAGATTGTGATACTCGCGGTTTTAATGCCGATCGTGGCATCGATGGGGGGGAATGCCGGAACTCAAACGATGACCGTCGCGGTGCGGGCTCTCGCCACTAAGGAGCTGACACCATCCAACGCGATGCGGGTTCTTGGTAAAGAAGCCTTGGTAGGTGTTTATAATGGGACGCTGTTCGCCATCCTGATTGGCGGTGTCGCGTGGTACTGGGCGGATTCATGGCAAATCGGCGGTGTCATGGCCATTGCCATGATTGTTACCTTGGTATTGGCGGCGTTCTCCGGAATGGCGATCCCGTTGGTTCTCTCCCGAACCGGGATTGACCCTGCTATTGCGTCCAGCGTAATTCTGACGACAATTACGGACGTCGTGGCGTTTTCCGCATTTCTTGGCCTGGCAGCCTGGCTTCTGCTGTAAACGGTCTTCCGTAACGAATTAGGCGCGTATTGTGAAACTTTCCAGTTGTATTGCCTGGGCCGCTGCTCTTGCGGGCATCGTCATTTTCTTCTTACCGCCGCCAGTAGGCGTCGAGCCCGTTGTCATGCGGACGGCAGGAATCGTCACATTGACGATCGGTTTATTTGCCACGGCGGTCATCCCAGAATTTTTAAGCGCTCTCATTTTCTTTTTTCTCTGCGTCATCCTGGCGGTGGCCCCGCCAAACGTTGTCTTTTCGGGCTTTTACTCTGGTGCGGTCTGGCTCGTTCTGGGCGGCCTGATTATCGGAATTGGCATTGAGGTCTCGGGTCTCGGAGCGCGGGTTGCGGGTACTCTGGAACGCGTTTTCGGGCAGAGTTATTTCAGGGTCGTCGCCGGGACGGTTCTTTTGATGCTGCTTTTGGCATTTCTGATGCCGTCTGCTGTTGGGCGAGTAACCATTATGTTGCCAGTCGTGCTTGCGCTGGCTGACCGGTTGGGGTTTGAAGCAAACAGTAATGGTCGGGCAGGGCTGATCCTTGCCGTGGGGATGGGGACGTTGATTTCGCCCTTCTCCATTTTGCCGGCCAATGTTCCAAATGTTGTGCTGTCAGGCCTGGCTGAGGCCGTTCACGGTATTCAGTTCTCCTATACCGATTGGTTGATATTACATTTCCCAGTGCTGGGCCTCGTCGGCCTCATAGCATTGCCAGTGGCAATCTATATTTTGTTTCCTGACAAAATTGCAAATCGGCCCGACTTAGAGGCCCAGCCACCAAAACCCTGGACGTTTAACGAGAAAAAACTTTTGGGTTTACTGGTTATAACCTTGGGTTTGTGGGCGACCGATAACTTGCATGGTATATCACCGGCTTGGGTCTCACTTGGTGCTGGTATCGTATGTGCGCTGCCCGTCATTGGGGTTCTTCCTGCTGGTCAAATTATGCCGAAATTGAATTTCGGGCCGATTATCTTTCTCGCCGCTGTTGTGGGAATGGGAACGGTGGTCACACAGACCGGGCTTGGAGAGAATCTGGCCCAGTATTTGATCGCTAAAATCGATTTGACCGCGGATTCTGGTTTGCAGAAATTTGCCTCTATCGTTGGTCTGGGGTGGCTTTTACAACTTGTAACGACATTACCGGGTCAACCAGCGATTATGACGGCCGTTGCCGACCCTCTTGCCTCCGCCACCGGGTGGTCTTTAACGGCGATATTGATGACACAGGTCTCAGCGTGGGCTTTGGTTGTGTTCCCGTTCCAGGCACCGCCCTTGGTGGCGACGCGGGCGATCACGGGACTGCCAATTTCCAGATTCATTAGGTTGATGATCCCCTTCGCTTTGTTCGGTGCATTGGTTTCCGTGCCGTTACAATATTATTGGTGGAAATTCCTCGGTTATTTACCCGCTTGATATTGCAGGGTTTTTATCTCGGTTTAACCAAGTTTAAAGAGGTCATCGGCGAAACTACTCTCATCGTGAGTAAGAGCATGTCGCGCTATCCAGCGACAGGTTCTTACGTTAATGCCGTGAGAGACCCCAGGAAATGTCTGAGCCGACATCCAGATACGCCCTCGACAATCTTAACGTCCTTATTTTGGACGATAATCGTCATATGCGCGGTCTTGTGCAGTCTATATTGCATTCGCTCGGAGTAAAAAATATCCGTGAAGCTGCCGATGCTGCTGCGGCTTTTAAAGAGCTCCAACATTTTCTGGCTGATGTCTTGATCGTGGATTGGCATATGGAGCCTTTGGACGGACTTGATTTTGTTCGCCTGGTACGGACGGCGAAGGATAGCGCGAACCCTTATGTCCCGATCATTATGTTGACCGGCTACACGGAGTATCGACGGGTAACGGATGCCCGCGATGCTGGCGTGAATGAATTTCTCGCAAAGCCGATTTCCGCCCGAGCCCTGTATCAGCGGTTTGCGTCAATTATCGATAATCCACGGCCTTTCATCAGAACGAAAAATTATTTTGGTCCAGATCGCCGACGCCAAAACCTGGGCGCCCCGCGAGGCGTGCAGGAGCGCCGCAAGGACGCACAGGAAGGCGGCGGCAGTGATGGTTTGAGCCAGTCTGAAGTTGAATCCCTGTTAGGTGGTTAGAACACATTATGGCTGACGCAGAATTTATCCAGGTCCCGAACACCTTGCGTAAAGCAAAAATGGGTAGTGGCCCTGGCAAGCTCGACAAAAACTTGCTGGCGAATGCCGAGAAAGCAATAGAGGCTTTCGGCGAAGGATTTTCCGATTGGATTCAGGACGATATCGACGAAATGGAGGTTGCCCGCCTTCGTTTGTCGCAGGAGGAGGAGCCCGACCGCGCTCTTGCAGACCTGTATCGGATCGCTCTCGACTTGAAAGGCCAGGGCACCAGTTTCGGATACAACGTTGTTTCGGCAGTTGGTGCATCCCTAACAGACTTTATGGACCCTATCCGCGAAAGTGACGCGCCGTTGAGCGCCTTGCAGCTCGATGTTGTCACCGCCCATGTTGGCGCGATCAGGGCAGTTATTTCTGAAGGTTTGAAAGATGACGGTGGTGCGACGGGGCAAGCCTTGCTGAATGGTTTGGCACGTATCGTTGCGAAAGCCCAGGCGACGGCAGGCCCGTAAATTGTTGGATTCCGGAATCTACATCAAACAGCTGCGCGAAGATTTGTGCAGCCTCCAAGAACGTGTTGATAAAACGCTTGCCGATAAGGTGGCTGATCCAATCGATATTGATGGTATCTACGCCCTATTGCACAACACGAAGAATACGGCGGAAGATGTTGGATACGGTTTGGTCACCCAGATATGTTCCCTGGCTTGTGGTATTCTGCAGCGCAGTCAACAGGCAGATGTGGCTTGCTTGCGCGCGGTAAAGGCCCATATCGACGCCTTGACGATTATTGCGGAGCATGACCTTGAGGGCGATGGCGGCTCACTCGGTCATGAGATGGTTTGCCAGCTTGAAGGCTTGGCGAAGGTCGTAAGCGCATAATATCCGCTTTTGGGGACTGGATCACAGACCGATTCCAGCCCATATTCGGACCATGACAATTCATCTGGTTAAGATCGCTGTCGACATCGAAAGTGTCGATCATTTGAGAAAAGTTCAGATTGAACGGTTGCGCCAGGCGCAGGAGCCAGGCGCAGCAGGGGCTCTGCATCATATGACGCGAAATACGCCTCGTCGGGCGGAAGAAGTGCTCGATGGTGGCTCCATCTACTGGATTATCAAAGGATATATACGGGTGCGGCAGCATATCACCGGCTTTGGTGAAGCCGTCGGTCGCAATGGAAAACCGCGCTGTGCTCTTATCCTTGATCCAAAACTGGTCCAAACAGTGCTGTTACCTCACAAACCTATTCAGGGCTGGCGCTATATGGAGGCGGAGGCCGCTCCCGAAGATTTAACGGGAAAGGAACGCAAGATAGCGTCCTCGCTGCCGCAGGACATGGCGGACGAACTTAGATCACTTGGATTGCTGTAGCGAAACGATGCCTAGCGCTTGAGAAGCGTCTGCAATTTCGTGTCAGGGTCAATCAATTCAGCAGCAGAGACTTGTTTCTTGCCCTGCATAAGCCGTTTCCCGACACGCAGGTCTCGTGGATTATTCACTGAAATAGCACCGTCGATTACGCCATTCTTGAGGTAGAAGGTGACGAATTCATTGGAGGCTTCATCGCCCCGTGTCGCTGTCTCGTCCCAATCCTGGGGCAGGCCAATCATTTGCAAATTGGCATCAAACTGATCTGACCAGAACCATGGAATTTCTGAATAGGGCTCTGCCTTGTCCAACATGGCCTTGCCGGCCGTGATACCCTGGTTCTGGGCATTCTCATAGCTCTCGAGCCTGATACGGCGGCCCAGCAGGTCATTTGGATGGTTGGTAACGTCGCCAGCGGCGACAATATCGGGATCTGACGTGCGTGCGCAGTTATCAACCACGATCCCGTTATCGATTTCCAGCCCCGCCTCCTGAGCCAGCTCTACATTTGCGATGACACCAATGCCGACGACAGCGATTGAGCAATCGATGGTATCGCCGCCTGGCAGAACGGCACGCTCCAGCTGGCCATTACCTTCGAATTTCTCGATCCCTGTACTCAATCGGACGTCGACACCATGACCCGTATGGAATTTAAGCATCCAGTCGCTGATTTCAGGTGTAACAGCCCGGCCACAGAGCCGGTCAGCGGCCTCGACGACGATGGATTTGCAGCCGAGCTTTGTGAGCGTTGCGGCACATTCAAGGCCAATCCAGCCGCCGCCGACGATCATCGCCGTGGCGCCGTCTTTGACGGCGTCACGAATGGCGAGCGTATCTTCCATGGTGCGCAAATAGAACACACCCGGAAGGTCGGCGCCTTCGATGGGTAATTTTCGGACGCGGGCGCCGGTCGTGATGGCCAGCTTGTCATAGGCAATGCGGTCGCCGCCTTTGATCTCGATTTCCTTGGCATTCCGGTCGATGGCGGTGACTCGGGTATTCAGGCGAACCTCAATATTGGCCTCGTCCAACGCCTCCTGTTGCCAGAAATACGTACTGTCGACAGTGACCTCACCGAGTAGGGCGGCCTTGGAGAGCGGCGGGCGCTCATAGGGCAGATAGGGCTCTTCACCAATCAGGATGACTTTGCCTTCGAAACCTTCGTTGCGCAGTGTCTGGGCAACCCAACCGCCAGCCTGACTGGCGCCAATGATTACGAATGTGCGGTCATCACTCATGATGTCTCTAACCCCGTTGGAATGTTAGTCTTCAGCCTTGGGAACACCGACCATGATCTGGTCGCCTTCGACCTTAACTTCGTAGGGACGCAGGTCGATGGTCGCAGGGGCGGTCAAAGCCTTGCCGGTTTTGATATCGAAGCAAGCGCCATGCAGCGGGCATTCAATCTGGCCATCATCGATATAGCCGTCTGTCATGCAGGCATAGGCATGGGTGCAGATATCATCGATGGCGTAAAATTCGCCGTCGAGCTTGTAGAGGCCGATATCCATACGGCCAATTGATACGGCTTTAGGCTCGTCTTCGGTAACTTCTGCGGTCGTGGCGACAGCGTGGAACTCGATATTTGCGTCAGACATTGGGATTTCCTCTTTTGTTAAGGGTCGTCAGGCTTATTTTTCAATACCAACGTAGATGGTGTCGCCTTCGACTTTTACAGGGTAGATCTTCAAATCAATTTCAGCCGGCGGGTTGACGGCTTTGCCGGTCTTTATTTCAAAGCAGGCGCTGTGAAGCGGGCATTCAATGAGGTCACCCTCAACGAAGCCATCGGCCAGCCCGACATTTTCATGCGTGCAAATGCCATGCGTCGCGAAATACTCACCTTTGACATTAAAGACAGCGATCTCTTCGTCACCGACGAAAACGCCTTTGACGTCTTCTTCCATAATTTCATCGGTCTTCGCTACGGCGTGATACTCAATCTCACTCATCAAATCTCTCGTTCTATTCCACTAGGGGAGGTTGGATGTGCGCGTTCTATTTGGCGCGGTGAACGGGCCGGATACTACACGTCACGGGCGGCCTCTGCCAACCCGTGACCCGGTTGTTTCTACTGCTTAAGCGGAGACCGTAAAGCCGGTATATCCGAGATCCTGCACCATATTCCGAACATAGTCGCCGGGGTTCAGCGCGTGCGCTGCCGTGGCACCACCTGCCATGACAACCCAACCAGCCTGCAGGCTTTCGCCGGCCTGCGTCGAAATCCGGGCGGCATGGGCGAGGGACCGTACCGGGTGACCAAGAATAGCGGCCGATGAGCCGATCTGAACCGGGCGACCATTGACCTCAAGGAGCATACCGAGATTGCTGATATCAACATCCGGCTTGTTCCAGGCACCAAGGACGAACCCCGAGGATGAGCTGTTATCGGCAACAACGTCTTCCAGTGAGAATTTGAACTTCTTATAGCGGCTGTCGATGATCTCGATCGCCGGTGCAACGGCCTCTACTGCGGCGAGAGCTTCTGCTGCAGTTACAGGGCCTTCGAGTGGTTTCTTAAGTAAAAAGGCAAGCTCTGGTTCGGCGCGCGGATGGACATATTTGTTGAAATCGATCTCGTCGCCATCGGCGACCAGCATCTCATCTGACAGGCGGCCCCAGACCAGATCGGTAAGACCCATCTGGATCATCTTGGCCCGGCTGGTGAAGCCCATCTTCATACCAACCTGCTTCTCCCCACGAGCGAGACGCCGCTGAAATGCTGCTGCCTGAACCGCGTAGGCTTCTTCGAGGGTGTAATCGTGTTTGCCGCTGAGCTGCGGGATGGCCTTACCGGCGCGGGCCGCGTCATCAACAATCTTCGCCATTGCGTTTATGTCTGCCATCATGCGGCTCCTTTTGCGTCACGTTCTTTGGCGAGATCCAGCGCCACGTCGACAATCATGTCTTCCTGACCGCCGACCATGCGCCGTCTGCCTAATTCTACGAGAATGTCTCTGGTGTCGATGCCATAGGTCTTCGAGGCCGTCTCTGCATGGCGCAGGAAGCTCGAATAGACTCCGGCATAGCCGATGGACAATGTTTCACGATCAATGCGTACCGGGCGGTCCTGCAAGGGACGGACCAGATCATCAGCCGCATCCATCAGGCCAAAGACATCACAGCCATGGTTGAGCCCCATACGATCCGCGACCGCAATAAAGACTTCCAGTGGGGCGTTGCCAGCACCGGCACCCATACCGCCAAGTGAGCCATCAATCCGGGTTGCACCTTGTTCAAGCGCAACGAGGTTAAAGGCGACGCCGAGGCCGAGATTGTTATGAGCGTGCATACCAGTTTGTGTAGCAGGGTCAAGGACATCTGCCATTGCCTTAAAGCGATCTGTCACACCATCGAGCAGTAAAGCGCCGGCACTATCGGTCACATAAATGCAATTCGCGCCGTAGCTTTCCATCAGCTTTCGCTTGTTCGGCAAAGGCCTTTGGCTCGGTCATATGCGCCAGCATCAACAGACAGGCGACATCCATGCCATGTTCGCGCGCCCATCTCGATATGTTGCTTGGAAACATCGGCTTCCGTGCAATGGGTGGCGACCCGAACAGAGGTAGCACCAGCAGCCTGCGCATTCTGCAAATCTTCGACGGTACCGATACCGGGGAGGAGCAGAACCGTCAGCTTGGCGTTCTTCACTACATCGGCGGCGGCTTCGATCCATTCGAGATCGGTATTGGTGCCAAAGCCATAGTTGAAGGAGGTTCCGGCCAGCCCGTCACCATGGGTAACCTCGATGCCGCTGACACCGGCTTCGTCGAGGGCCTTGGCGATGGTCCGCACCTGATCCGGCGTATAGGCATGCTTGATGGCATGCATACCGTCGCGCAGCGTGGTGTCCTGGACATAGATTTTGCGATTTGGGTCAATATTCATGATCAGGCTGCCTTTCTAAGCTGCACCAGCCGTTCCGCGGTTTTGAGCGAGGCGGAGGTCATAATGTCGAGATTGCCGGCATAGTTCGGTAAATAGTGAGCCGCCCCCTCAACCTCAAGGAATACTGAGGTCTTGAGCCCAACAAACTCACCGAGGCCGGGAATTTTGAGCGGTGTGTTGTCGCCAATGCGTTCGAACTGGACGTCCTGCTTCAAACGATAGCCGGGGACGTAGCTCTGGACTTCCTCGACCTGTCTGGCAACAGATTCAGCCACCAATGCCGTGTCGACGTCTTCGCTCAGCGTGTAGACTGTGTTGCGCATCATCACCGGCGGATCAGCGGGGTTGAGGACGATAATCGCCTTGCCGCGCGTCGCACCGCCAACCGCTTCCAAACCAGTGGCTGTCGTAACCGTGAACTCGTCAATATTGGCGCGGGTGCCGGGGCCAGCTGATTTACTGGCAATCGAGGCCACAATCTCGGCGTAATGCACCTTGGCGACTTTCCGGACGGCAGCGACCATCGGGATCGTCGCCTGGCCACCGCAGGTCACCATATTGATATTAGGCGCCATCAGATGCTCGTCGATATTCACCACGGGCACGACATAGGGGCCGATGGCCGCGGGTGTCATGTCGATGATCTGTTTGCCGTGCTGACGGGCGATCTTGTCATGATAGGCATGGGCCCCGGCGGAGGTTGCGTCGAACAGGATTTCGACTCTCCTTGAACACATCCATCTCGACCAGCCCGTCGATCCCTTTATCCGTGATCTCAACGCCCATCCGTTGGCACGGGCGAGACCGTCTGATTCCGGGTCGATACCGACCATCGACGGCCATTTCGAGAATGTCGGATGTCCGCAAAACTTTGATCATAAGATCGGTGCCGATATTGCCCGATCCGATTATGGCCACCTTGGTTTTCATAGGGGCTTTCCTTTCTTGCCGAAGACTATTTGCCGAAGACAGCGCGAACGGAGCCGAGGCCCGAAATCCGCACTTCAATTACATCACCGGGCGTTACCGGGGCCATGGGGCCGAGCGCGCCGGTCATGATGGTGTCGCCAGCCATCAGCGGCATGCCAACCTCAACCATCTTGCGGGCCAGCCACAGAGCGGCGTTCAGCGGATTACCGAGACACGCTGCCCCGGCACCGATGGAAACCTGGTCGCCCTTGTTTTCCATCACCATGCCGCACATCCGCAGATCGATCTCATGCAGGCCAACCGGCTTGGTGCCGAGCACATAGAGCCCGGAAGAGGCGTTATCCGCGATGGTGTCGAGAATGGTGATATCCCAATTGGCAATGCGGCTGCCAACGACCTCGATGGCGGGCAGGGCGTAAGCCACAGAATCGATCAGATCGACCAAGGTGAGCTGCTCATCAACCAGATCATCATCCAGGACCAGGGCGATCTCGCCCTCGACCTTGGGCTGCATCAGCCGG
This sequence comes from uncultured Alphaproteobacteria bacterium, assembly GCA_943787225.1. Lineage (GTDB taxonomy): Bacteria > Pseudomonadota > Alphaproteobacteria > MPNO01 > UBA2964 > UBA2964. The sequence goes on along the minus strand of CALSLP010000006.1, from coordinate 26,921 downwards.
CCAACAGCGATTTCGTCGCCATCAACGACCTCCATATCAGCATAAAGAATGCCGAAATCCGGTTGATCGACGCCGAGCTGCGCCTGCACCGTCTTGGCGGTGAGCCCGATCTTGCGCCCAACCGGGCGGCGGCCTTCCTTAAGCCAGAAATCGGTATTGGTCTGCTGGATCGCATAGGCGGCCTCCAGATCACCCTTTTTGATGAGATCGCGAATTGGTTTGCACGGCTTGCCGCTGGTCATAGCGCGGCGAATACGCGTCGCTGCCGTCTTAATCGGGTCTGCTGCTTTGGCTGGTTTCTTGGCCATCATCGATGCCTTTTGATTGGTCAAATTGATGGCTTTTTATAGAGCAGGGAAGGAGCGATGGAAACAGGCGGATTTGGGGTGGGGAGACACTGGTTTTGACCGGGGTTGCCTCTCTAAGTTTTGTATATAATTTTATTTACGAATATATATATAATGTAAATTTATATATTGACATTATATATTATTTAGTATACTTAAATATTGACATATAATATTAATTGTAAATATATAGGTATACAGTGTCGTTCAAAAATATCGTGGCAAAGCAATATCAGGAAAAGGTGGATAGGGCAGCGGAAGCGGTGCGCTTGGTTGATATGCCTACTGAGGGGTGGATATGCACATTACGAAAAGCGCTGAATATGTCTGCCGCCGAGCTCGCTCGGCGACTCGGGAAAAGCCGGGCGCTCGTATCCAATACCGAAAAGGCTGAACTTGTCGGCGGCGTGACTCTGAAAACTATGATGAGTATGGCGGAGGCCATGGGTTGTCGAGTTGTCTATGCCATTGTGCCGGAGGAGAGAATTGAAAGGACTCTTGCTGCACAGGCAGAGAAGAAAGCGAGGCTTCTTGTCGTAAAATCCAGCCAACATATGGCGCTGGAGGCCCAAAACCTGACTCCGAAACAAATGGATGCAGAGGTCAAGCGCATCGCGCAGGAGCTCCTGCGCGATATGCCTTCGGACTTCTGGAGGGATAAGTCATGAAGATAAATTATCCCGAAGGGGCAACACCGCTTGATCCAGACGAAATGGAAGGCCTGAAGCTCAAGCATGTAACAAGAAAAGGAGAGCTAGATCATCTGGAACAGGCGAATATCCAAAGCGGCCTTGTTTGGTTATCTCGCAGCCGGGAAAAAGATATCTTGAGCGAAGCATTCGTTCGCAAACTTCATGAGCGACTCTTTGGTGAAGTCTGGCAATGGGCAGGATCATTCAGGCGTACCGGTAAGGATATCGGTGTTGATCCTCTGACCATTGGCATTGAGTTGAGGACGCTACTCGATGATATGCGCTATTGGGCCGCGCATGACACATACCCGGAGATGGAAGCAGCTATTCGTTTCCATCACCGCCTTGTTTTTATCCATCCGTTTCCCAACGGCAATGGCCGTCATGCCCGGATCATGGCCGATGCCGTTTTACAAAAAATCTATGGCAGGGAGGCCATTGACTGGTCCGGCGGTCACGACCTGCAGGCCATGAACGAGCGCCGTAGAGAATATCTTGTAGCCTTAAGGACGGCTGATCGTGGCGATTACGATCCACTTTTCAAGTTTGTGGGGCTCTGATGGAAAAGATATTATTTGTGTCTTCGTTTCGTTATTTGTTCATTGATGGTGAGCCAGACGATCACTTTACTCTCCTGCCAGGAATAAATATTTCGAACTCGATGGAAAAAAAGAAGGAAATTCTTGATAATCAGCTCATTTTTATGTTGGGCGGTATAGAGTTTGATCATCTATTAAATTCTCCAAATATTATATTCTGTGAATTCGAAAAAGGAGATCTTCCAGGAGCTGATTTGGAACCCTTTCTGTTAGCAATTCTGCTATGGATTAAGGAATTATTTCGAAGCACGTGAATGATTTGCGATTTTTTATGGAAAAGGGATATTGTCGGAGTGGTCGCGCGCTACAATTTATCGACAACGCGCGAGTTTCGACAAACACCGGATTCAAAGTCGCCCACTATATCAGTGCATTTGAATCTCTGTTTTCAACAAACTTTGCTGAACTTTCGCACAAGTTATCAGAGAGAGTCGCTTTCTTTTTAGGAAGCCACGGTCATTCAAAAAAAGAAGTATTTCAAAATATAAAAGTGGCTTATGGCATAAGATCAAAGTTGGTTCATGGAGATAATCTATCAAAGTCAAAAATTCAGAAATGTCCGGAAGAGTCGCAGGTGTGTGACTTAATACTTGAGAGAAATCATGCAACTCATTTTTGGAAACCAAAAGATGAGGGACAAAATCGATGTTTCTCCAGAAGACCTAGACATTTTTTTTTGATGACCTGATTCTTGGTTAACAGCCTTCGCTTTTGCCCGCAATGAGCGATGCAAACGACCTTGGCGCTCATGATATTCTACCCATTGAACGCTCATGAGCTTTGGCCAGATAAGTTTCCTGCATTATGTCGCCATGAGCAATGCCTGCAGGAAAAGTGGCGTTATCTGACGGCCTTTTTTCTATAACAGTCTGCTCAACCTGCCGGCCAGCGCCATTGCGACATTTCCTGCAACCAGTCTGATTGCGGCAGCAAGGAGAGGACGAAGCCGAGCTCCAATGTCAGCGCCAGTGAGCCGATTATTGTAATCTCGATCCCTACGATGACCCAGATACTGAAGATTTCGTAATCGCGGTTAAGGATTCTACTGAACAGGAAACGGAAGACCAGCGAGCTGACCATGATCGACGACACCACGGTAACCGGCGCCAGCGCCAGCGCCATGTAGCGGATCATCTGGGATACCCCCGTGAACAGCCCTGCCAGCAGGAACCATTTGGCCGGTTCGCCGCGGATTGTGAAAATCGTCCGGCGCGTGGATCGGTTGACGAAGGCGGGGGCCAGTAACAGCGCCGCGGCGGCGTATGAATAGACCCCGCCGGCGATGGCCGTGGTTATATCAGCGCCCTCCAGCGCGGCGCGGACGAAAAGCGGGCTGATGCCGTAGCCGACCGCCGACAGGACGGCAAAGAAATAGCCTTCGAGATAGCGCGGTTGAAACCCCGTCGGGGCGGCAGGTGACGATAAGTCGGACGACGATTCTAATGGCGCTGCGGCGGCTTTGCGTTTGGCGGAGCGTCCTGACGCGACCTGTCCAGACAGCATGATAATCGGTCCGAAGATAACCAGCACAACGCCGATGGCGCGGAGCGGGGTCAGATATTCGCCGAGCAACCACAGAGCGAGGGCGAGAGATATCGGCAGGCTGAGGCGCTGTACGGGTGCCGCCAAATTCGATCCAAGCGCGCGAACGGACCGGTACGCGCAGTATCGGGCCATCGTGAAATGGCAAATGCCAGCTGCCGAGAGGAACAGGATCTGCCTGAGCGAGAACTCGAACAGAGCGCCTCCGGCGCCGGAGACGAGCGCCGCCACGAGGAACAGCGGCACGCCGATTGGCACGGTGATGGCGAGCCCCTGTAAAACGGTGCCCTGGATGACGCCGCGCCGCGCACTGACATTGCTGAATGCAAATGTCGCCGCCGCAAGCAATGCCAGCCAGCCACCAAGCATCTGAGAAACTCCTCCTGAACCAAAGACTTATCTTCGACGGCAAGGTGACTCGAAACAACCCGGCGGGCTGAAGGGGAGGATGTTTGTCCTCGGCGCCGAAGGTCGCTATACAAACAGTCGAAGGCCAATCTCCGCGTTCGAGGTCGACATCCCTAAAACAGAATCAGTCCATCGGGTATTGCTAAGCGGTCTTCGCTTGAACGAGCATGGAGAAGGCGGCCTGCAGGCGGGCTTTTTTGACGCACACAGGATCTAGACTGCCGAGGAGCAGCCCCAACACATTATGAGCGCCGCACCCGAACAGATACTGGAATCCGTTTTCGGCTTCCCGGCCTTCCGACCCGGCCAGCGCGAGATCGTTGACCGGCTGATCGGCGGCACCCATACGCTTTCGGTGATGCCCACCGGTGCGGGGAAGTCGATTTGTTATCAGCTTCCGGCCCTGATCGCCGAACAGCTGACTGTGGTGATTTCACCTTTGGTGGCACTGATGGACGATCAAGTCGCTGGATTGCGAGCCAATGGGGTGGAGGCCGTCTGTATCCATTCCAACCGGTCCCGCGAAGACAATGTGGCTGATTGGCGACGGGTCCAGGACGGCTCGATCAAGCTGCTCTATCTTTCTCCCGAACGGTTGATGACCGAGCGCATGCTGGTAGCGCTTCAAGCTCTCGACCCGGCGATGTTTGTGGTTGATGAGGCGCATTGCATCTCAAAATGGGGTTTTAGCTTCCGACCCGAATATGAAGCGCTTTCCGGCCTGCGGGCGCGGTTCCCGAATGCCACGCTTAGTGCCTTTACCGCTACGGCGGATATTGCCACCCGGCAGGACATCGCGACCAAACTGTTTGGCGGCAAGGGCGACATCGTGGTGCGGGGGTTTGACCGTCCCAATTTGCGGCTGGCGGTGACGCCGAAGACCGACCGGAATAAACAGCTGCTCGATTTTCTCGAACCGCGGCGGGACGGCTCGGGAATCGTTTATTGTTTGTCACGCAAGCTGACCGACGAAACCGCCAGGCTGCTGCGTGAGAAAGGTTACAAGGCATTACCTTATCATGCCGGATTGCCCCAGGACGTGAGACGGGAAAATCAGGAAATTTTTATGGCGGAAGACGCGGTCATCATGGTCGCGACAATTGCGTTCGGCATGGGGATCGACAAACCGGATATTCGCTATGTCTTTCATCTGAACCTGCCGGGCAGTGTCGAAGCCTATTATCAGGAGATTGGCCGCGCTGGTCGCGATGGGAAACCTGCCGAGGTCCATATGCTTTACGGGCTCGATGATATTCGGATGCGTCGTCAGTTTATCGTCCAGGATGAAGGGAATGAGGATCACAAGCGCCGAGAGCACAAAAGGCTGGATTCCCTGTTGGCCTATGGCGAGGCGACCACCTGCCGCCGGGTCGCGCTGCTCACCTATTTTGGCGAGAGCACCGAGCCCTGTGGCAATTGCGATATCTGTATTGATCCGCCAACGCTGATTGATGGCACCAAAGAAGCGCAGATGCTGCTCATCGCGGTTGCTCGAACGGGGCAGGTTTTTGGCGCGGCCCATATTGTCGACGTGCTGCGCGGCTCGGCGTCGGAGAAAATTCTCGCGCGCAATCACAATGCCTTGCCGGTCTATGGCGCCGGGAAGGACCATCCAAAGAATTTCTGGACCGCGTTCATCCGGCAGGTCGTGGCCTCCGGCTTTCTGTCCATCGATGTCGAAGGATATGGTGGGCTGCAGCTGACCGAAAAAGGCGAACCGCTTCTGAACGACGAAACCGGTTTTGAATACCGCGATATTCCAAAGACGAAAGCGGCTGGGTCGCGAAAGGCCCGCGCGGCTGTCGCCGCCCTCGATGATGCCGATTCCGAACTTCTGGCCTATCTGAAATCCCTAAGACGCGAGCTCGCCCAGCAACGCAAGGTGCCCGCCTATGTGATCTTCTCCGACGCGACCCTGCACGATATGTGCGTGATGAAACCGAATAATCTGGAAACCCTGGCGCTGGTAAACGGGGTGGGGCCGAAGAAGCTCAAGGATTTTGGCGAGATCTTTCTCTGCGCATTACGAGAAAACGCAGCTTAGACCCGCGCTTTGGGGCCCTGGACATAGCGCCATTCATGCGCCAGCCCCATATAGACGCCGATGCACATAACCAGCAGGACGAGCGTGAAGGGCAAACCGACAGTGATGGCGGCGGCCTGAAGGGCGCTTAACGCATCGCCGCCACCGCCGAACAATAAAGCTGCCGCGATGACGCCTTCCATGGTCGCCCAGAAAATTCGTTGCGGCACTGGTGCGTCAAGCTTGCCACCGGAGGTGATGCTGTCGACGACGAGCGAACCGGAATCTGACGAGGTGATAAAGAACACCAGCACCAGAACGATAGCCGCAAACGAAGATACTTCCGCCATGGGCAGATTCTGCAGCATCTGGAACATGGCCAATGACACATCGGTGATGCCCTTGGCCAACGCCCCGATCTCATTCTGGGCCTGTTCCAAGGCCGCGCCACCGAAGCTGGCCATCCAGACCAGTGTTACCAGGGTCGGGACGAGCAGCACGGCAATGAGGAATTCCCGAACCGTACGGCCCTTTGAGATGCGCGCGATGAACATGCCGACAAAGGGCGACCAGGAAATCCACCAGGCCCAGTAAAACACGGTCCAGCCGTGAAAGAACTTTTCGTCTTCCCGGCCAATCCAGTTGCTGAGGGGGATAATGTTTTCGACATAGGACAGGGCCGTGGTGCCAATCGATGTGAAGATGGCGAGCGTGGGGCCGACCAGGATAACAAACAACAGCAGCAGGGCGGCGAGCCCCATATTGAGATTGCTGAGAATCTTCACGCCACCATTAAGGCCGCGCATGACAGAGCAAATGGCGACCGCGGTGACGCCGACGATAATGGCGACTTGCGTAGTGATGCCGTTATCAATTCCAAACAGGAATTTAAGGCCGCTGGCCGCTTGTTGCGCGCCAAATCCCAGCGACGTCGCCAGACCAAATATCGTCGCCAGCACGGCGACGATATCGATTACATGGCCGAACCAGCCCCAGACCCGGTCTTTTAGCAGGGGAAAAAAACCCGACCGAATGGTGAGTGGCAGGCCTTTGTTGAAGGTGAAAAAGGCCAGCGATAGCCCGACCACGGCGTATATGGCCCAGGGGTGCAGCCCCCAATGGAACATGGTTGCCCCCATGGCGGCCTCTGCGCCCTCTGACGTTCTCGGGGCCGCGTTGAGCGGTGTCCCGAACCAATTGGTGTAATAGCCGGTTGGCTCTGCAACGCTCCAGAACATCAGCCCGATCCCCATCCCGGCCGCGAACAGCATTGAGAACCAGGAGAGGGTAGAGAATTCCGGTCGGGCGTCGATCCCACCGAGGCGGATTTTCCCAAGCGGCAGAAATATCAGCACCAGACAAAAAATTACGAAAACATTGCCGCCAAGCATGAACAGCCAGTCGAAATGGCTGATGGACCAGGTTTTCCCACTGGCGAAAATCGCCTTCGCGGAGTCCGGCGCCAGCAGGGTACCGAAGACGAATATCAGGATGAGACTGGCTGTGACCCAGAAGACCGGATTGTGAAGCTCCAACCCGAAACGCCGGACATTGTCCTCACCGGTCTGGTAGTCTGTCCGATAACGATCTGGCATCGTTCGCTCTCCCTAATTCCGCGAATGCCCCGGTTTAGGCAGGCAGGCGATAATCCATAATGCCCCAGGCAAGATAGCCACGATCGGCGCCATCGACCCAATGCTGGAGACCTTTGATCATGTTATCCACGTATGTTTGACCTGAGAGCGCCACGGCCTCGTCATAACGATCCTTCAGGGCCTGACCCACACGCCAGTAATGCATACGAAGTTGATTGGTCAAATCCTCGGTCTTGGTTTCTTCAAAACCACAGGCGCCAAGCTCGTCACGATAAAAGCCGAACGAGCCCAACGTCGAAAGTTGAATCCGGTCGAGAATGGGTTGCAGCACGCCGTCGGGGCAATTCTCTGACTGCATGGGGTCGGTAAAGATGAACTGCCCACCACTCACCAGAACCCGGCGAACTTCATCAAGGACGCGTGTCCGGTTACCACTATGCAGGATCGCATCCTGCGACCAAACAATATCAAAACTGTCATCGGGCTCGGGGATATTCTCGAAATCACCGTAAACCACACTGACTAAATCGGTGAGCCCAGCGTCAGCAGTCAGTTTCCGGTTGAGGTCGTTCTGCGTTTCGCTGAGGTTGAGGCAAGTCACCCGGCAACCGAAGCGCTCCGCAAGAAACCGAGCTGAGCCACCATAGCCCGCGCCCAGATCAAGGATGCGTGTCGTGGCGTCTATGCCGACTAACAGGGTCGCCATGGTTTCTACGGTGCGTCGGCTGGCATCGGCGATGGGCTCGCTGTCATCACGATAAAGGCCAATATGAATGTCCTGACCGCCCCAGATTGTTTGGTAAAACGCATCCGCCGCGCCGCTGTCGTAATAAGCCTCCGCCCTTTCGACGGCGTCGCTTTTACTCGCCATCGTAAGTCTTCTCTGCAACATGAACGAAGAAATCAGGGTCGTTCTCCTGATAGGTCTCCTGGAAGTCTCCGTAGGTTTTGATCTTCTGGAAGCCACTGTCTTTCAGGAGGCCGCGCATATAGGCTTTGCGCAACGGGAACATGTTGAGATGGTACTTGGAGCCGTCAGGAAATGAGTACCGAAACCGCGCCAGTGAATCGTCGACATGTTCGGGCTCAGCAGTCACCTGATCGCCGCAATAATAATATGTGTGTTTCGAACTAAAGCCTTCATCGAGGATTGAATCGTAATTCCGCTGATCAATGATCAATATCCCGTCATATTTTAACGCGGCATAAAACTCGGCAAGCGCTCGGCGACGGTCGCCTTCATCGAACAGATGGGTAAATGAATTCCCCAGACAAACGATGGCGTCATACTTGCCGTGCACGTCCTTATTCAGCCACCGCCAATCAGCGTGAACTGCTTGCAGCATTTGATCCCGGTTGCGGGCGTTTTCAAACGCCTTGGTCAGCATCTCTGCATTACCGTCGGCGCTGGTAACATCAAAGCCCGCCTTGAGCAGTTGAACTGAATGAAATCCAGTGCCGGTGGCGACATCGAGAATTTTAACTTTCTCGCGGCCTTTCAGAATTTCGACGAAAAACTGACCTTCGCTCTGTGCCCTCGCCTCCCAATCGATCAACTGGTCCCATTTCTCGACGAATTGTTGGACATATTCTTTTTGATAATGTTCGGTATCGCGGACTTCGAGCGGTTCCTTGCCAAAGTCCTGTTCCAGTTTGGTCGACACGATATTCTCTCCCGTCATTACGATACAGGAATCGCTTGAAACGCGATTTTCCCATCACGGACGTCACGCCCGATCTGGCCTGTCTTTCGATCTTTTTGACGGTACCCCTTCCGACATGTGCCAGAAGTCAACGACGCGTTTTGCTTATTCTTATTGTCCGCATTGCAGCGAGGACTTCCGCCCCCGACACGTCGCACGCCTGGATGTACATCGAGTCATTACGACTTGGTCACCCTTGGTATCGAGGGGACGTTAGCAGAGTAACCACAATTTTACAAACCGGGCTCCCGACATAGCGGGGCCTGATGAGGCTAAATCGTTTTACATATCTTCTTTGAATATCGATCTGGACCGAAAAGCGATATAGTTGATCTTAAAGATCAACCATGATTTAGCTAGGAGGCTCGGCGTCATAATGCATTTTCACGTTCAGCTCATCGACGATCCGGCTCATCCTGAACGCCGGGCCCAACATCGCGAGGCGCACTGGGACTATTTTGACGCGCATAAGGACCACTTCGTGGCGCGTGGCGCGACGCTCACCGATGATATGGAGACGTATCTTTCCAGCGTGATCTTTGTCGAGTTCGATGGCTGGAAAGAGGTGCGACACTTTATTGATAATGAACCTCTGAACAGCAATGGCGTGTACAAGGATGTCCGTGTTTGCCGCTGGCATCAGGCATTGGAACGAAAACAGGCTGATTTCCCGCGCGAGGACGGTCAGGTCTATTGGTATATCCGCGGCATCGGACGGGACGGGGCCAATGACCAGCGCAATGAGTTGCTGGAGGCCCATCGGGCCTACTTTGCGGCATATGATGAACTAAACTTTATTACCCGCGGCGCGGTTCTCGATGATGAGGGTGATAAATGGATCGGCAGCGCCAATCTCATTGCGCTCCCCAGCCGTGAGGCCCTCGATGCCTTTATGGTGGATGAGCCGTTCTACCAAAACGGGCTCTATGACCTGGTTTTGCTCGAACGATACAAGTTCGGTGGCCGCGCCGGACAAGTGGTTTAATTTCGCGCTTGGGAGAGTCCGAGCACTGAGGTTCCACGGCGAACCATCTTTGTCCAAAATTGTTTCCGCCGTTCAGTAAACGGCGCCAAAGTATAGCATGCGGCAATGCTCAGGGTTAAAATTGTGGCGCCGCGCCACTGTCCTTCCCCCCTAAAACTGGGCCATTATTTTGGCATGGAAAGGGGATTTGTGATGGCTCGGAAACGACATTCGGACGAGGACATACTGAAGCTGCTGCGTGAGATTGAAGTGAAGTTGTCGAACGGCAGCGACGTAGCGTCGGCGTGTCGTGGCGTGGGTATCAGCGACGCTACGTATTATAACTGGCGCAAGCGGTTTGGCGGGATGGGTCGGTCGCAGTTGTCGGAGATGCGCAGTCTGGAGAAAGAGAATGCGCGCTTGAAGAAGATCGTCGCGGAACTCGAACTGGACAAGCTGATCCTCAAGGAAAGCCTGAGCCACCTAAAGCCCAGGGCCTGACGACCGAACAGCTTCGTCAGGCCGTTATCCATACGCGCCAGAAGCTCGCGATATCGGAGCGGCGGACCTGCCGGGTGATTGGCCTGGCGCGCAGTTCCCTGCAATACCAGCCGGCCCGAAAAGATGACGATGCTCTCCGGTTGGCCCTGATCCGGCTGGCGAAGCGATATGGGCGCTACGGCTATCGCAAGATAGCGGAATTGCTGCGTATCGAAGGCTGGAAGGTGAACCACAAGAAGGTTGAGCGGATCTGGCGCGAAGAAAGCCTTCAACTGCCGCAACGGCACAAGAAGCGCCGACGGCTCTACCACAAGGATGCTTCGATCATACGGCTGCGGCCGACCCATCCGAACCATGTCTGGAGCATCGACTTCGTGCACGACAAGCTCTGCAACGGTCGGAGCTACAAGATGCTGACAGTTCTAGACGAGTACACCCGGCAGGCTCTAGCGGTCGCGGTTCGCACCAGGATGGGAGCTGAGGATGTCCTTGAGGCGCTCTACCCGCTACTCCTGCGCCACGGCACTCCAGAATATATCCGTTCCGACAATGGCCCCGAGTTCGTCGCGGAAGCGATGCAGGACTGGCTGGCAAGGGTCGGCATCAAACCCATCCGGATCTATCCCGGATCACCCTGGGAGAACGGATACAACGAACGCTTCAACGGAACCCTGCGCCGCGAGGTTCTCAATGCCGAGTGGTTCACCACGACTAAGCAGGCTCAGATCGTCATCAACCAGTGGCTCAGACAGTACAACCACATCCGTCCACATCAGGCACTGAACATGCGACCGCCAATACCAGAAACTCTAATCAGGAATGGCACAGAACTTGGGGGCTAGACAGTGGTGCTATTGACGATGCGGCCGAATTTAATCGGCTGTTTAAACCCATTTAACAAACCGAATGAAAAAAGGCGGCTCCCGCGAGGAAGCCGCCTTCTATCGTTCATGTTGCGTAGACTTTACGCCGTATGTTTCTTGAACCAAGCCATCGTCCGGCTCCAGGCAAGCTTTGCCTGTTCTTCGTTATAGCGTTTGGTTGAGTTGTTGTGAAAGCCATGGCGCGTGCCAGGGTAGGTGTGGATTTCATGTGTCACGTTGTTCGCCTTCAGCGCGGCAGCATAGCCGTCTCGGCCTTTGTTGATTCGCTTGTCGTCTTCGGCAAAGTGAACCTGCATTGCAGCCTTTATATTTGGGACATCCTCTGTCTTCGCAACTTTGCCATAGTATGGCGCACCGGCACTCAGGTCAGAGCCCATTTTGACAGCTAGATAGTTGATAACACCACCACCAAAGCAGAAACCGGTTGCCGCGAGCTTACCATTCGAAAGGGAATGACCTTTGAGCCACTTGGCACCGTTCAGCATATCGACACTGATTTTGCCGCGGTCGAGTTTTTTCTGCATGACTTTGCCGTCATCGTCATTGCCGGGATAGCCGCCCAGCGGATACAGCGCATCAGGGGCGAGGGCGATGAAGCCATCAAGAGCGGCGCGACGAGCGACATCTTCAATGTGCGGGTTAAGGCCACGGTTTTCATGGACGACCAAAACTGCCGGAAAAGGTCCAGCGCCTGCCGGGTGCACCAGATAGCCGCGCATCTTACCTGAATTGCCACCTGGAGAATCGTAGGTCACATAAGTAGCTTTGATCCGGCTATCGGTAAATGAAACCGTTTGTGCTTCGGCATATCTAGGCAACAGCGCCTGCGCCATGGCAAGGCCGGAAACAGCGCCTGCGCCATGGCAAGGCCGGAAACAGCGCCAACAACAGACAGGGCTGCGGCACGTTTCAAAAATTCGCGACGATCCATATCGCTGTGGCAATACTGGTCGTAAAGGTCATAGACCTGCGGGTCGATTTGATCGCTATCAACGTCTGTGACTATGTCTTGTTGTAATCCGTCCATTGAAGGATTCCCTCTCTGTTATGTTGCTTCCCAATAGTAGCGGAGACCTGAAACGCCGTCCCCGTTGGCCTAAATCGTACAGTGAATATTGCGTTCAGTGTATAGAAAATAAGCCTACCCTAAACAAACACGTGTCAGGAGGGATTATTCCGCCGCGGCCGCCTGATTTGTCCGAATTATACGGCAGGGAATGCCTCGAATATCAGATGAGCCGGTCACCGGGTCTTTGGGGCCGTCATAACTCAGAGCGGCATTGACGTTTACATCGAGCGCGCCCCGTTCTGGCCCTGCCGCTTCGGGATACCACCAGCCCATGCCGGTCCGCGCGACGTCTTTCATGGTCTCGTCGGTGACACGGACTTTCAATCGGCAAGTGCCATCATGGCCAGAGGTTTCGACGGTGACCCAGTCATCAGTCTCGACGCCATAGGCCGCTGCCGTGTCGGGGTGGAGTTGAAGCCAAGGATCGGGGGCAACTTTGCGGGCCCAGTCCTGATCGCGGAACCGCGAATGGTGATAGGATTTTTCGCGGGCCCCGGTGAGCAGCAGCAGCGGAAATTCGGCCTTGATCTCGGTTGTGGTTATTGCGCCGGCGGTCGGGACATAGTCCGGTAGAGGATCAAGCCCCATCCCGGCGAGCGTTTCCGAGTAAAGCTCGATCTTGCCGGTCGGAGTCTTAAACCCGTCTTTCGCAAAATTGCCCTGCTCATAGCTATATTCGGCATAGCCGGTTTCGAGCAGTGTCTTCATCTTGACACCGCTATCGCCGAGGAGAAATTCGTTGAACGCGCGTTTGGTCTGCCAGGGGAAGAACTTTCTGGCCTCGCCGCGTCCACGTGCTTCGAGACGTTTAACAAGTTCTCCGGCAATCCAGAAATCACTGCGCGCTTCGCCCATGGGCGGGTGAGAGGGTTGAATGACACTCAGACATGGTCCGTTTGCCTCAAGAGAAATTTCTTCATCTTCCAGACCTGTGGTCTTGGGCAAAACGAGGTCGGCGAACTCTGCGGTTGGTGTTATCATATGCGTCGCGACACATAGATAATCCAGCGACTTAAGGGCCTCGATGGTTTTTTGTGTATTGGGATAGGTCACGACGATATTCACGCCCGTAATATACATCGCGCGCACCGGATAGGGCTTGCCGGTCAGAACCGCTTTGATGACAGACGGATTATGGCAGGCAGTTTGCCAGCCTTTTGGTCCGGCCCATAGCGGGAAACGGTCAGCGCCAATTGTTTGTTGTTCTATGTCCAGCGGTAGACGAAATTCCGGCTTGTGGACGACCTCAATATAGTTAGTGAAGCCTGTCGGTTTCTTAACCCGGCGGTTGCCGCCAACCCGATCAAGGTTGCCGCTGATGGCGACCAGGGCATGGAAGGCGCGGTAGGTTTGGACGCCTGCGCTAAAGGCATCAATACCGTGCCCGCTGACAAAACAGGACGGGCCATCCGAATACCATTCCGCTGCTGTAATAATGTCTTCAGTGGGAACACCACTGATTTCAGAGGCATATTTTGCTGTGTATTTTTCTGCTCGTTCTGACAGAGCCTCAAAACCGTGACAGTAGTTTTCGACGATGTGGTGATCGTAGCGGTCATTGGTGATCATCCAGTTGACCATGGCGAGCGCGATAGCAGCATCGGTGCCGAGTTTCGGTTGTAACCAAAGGTCGGCGATGGCGGCGGCCTGAGTTCGGGCCGGGTCAATCGTGATGATCTTTGCGCCCTTTTTCTGGGCGCGTTTGAGAGCCAGCCATTGCGTGGGGTCGGCGGCAGAGGGATTGCGGCCAACGATCAAGGCGCAGTTAGTATTGTCGATATCCTCGCCATTACCCATTGTGAGACCAGTGAGCTTATCGGATAGCGCGCGACAGCCGCCACAGAGATCCTGGTTCATCATCCAGTTGGGAGACCCAAACGCGCGCATGAGCAGCGCCAGAGACACACCGCGGCTGAAATGCGCGTTGCTGACGGCACCACAGAGTGACAATGGCCCGTGCTTGGCTTGCGTTTCAATAAACCGGTCGCACATTTCGTCGAGCGCTTCATCCCATGAAATGCGTTGCCACTGACCTTCACCGCGTTTGGCGGTACGCCGCATTGGATGGAGAACGCGATCCGGATGATAGGTCAGCTCGGGCAGACCCCGAAACCCTTTGACACAGAAAGCGCCGAGAGAGGCGGGGTGGTCGGCATTGGGAACGATCTTTGTGACTTTGCCATTTTCGGTGGTTATATGTGCACCACAATGGGTGCTGCATTCCCAGCAGGTGCTTGCGACGGTTTTCGTTTCCTGTGTCATGGCAACTCCTACCCGTAAATGACCCGTTCAGCGTTAAGAGTATTCCAGTGATCTCAAAGTGGCCAGACCAACAAGATCATCGGGATCGCGACCATTATGACCAGGATCTCGAGCGGTAGCCCCATACGCCAGTAATCCCCAAAATGATAACCGCCGGGTCCCATGATGAGCGTGTTGTTTTTATGCCCGATGGGGGTAAGAAACGCGCAGGACGCGGCAACGGCGACCGCCATTAAAAACGGATCGGGGTTAGCGCCGAGGCGGGTTGCAACATCGACGGCGATCGGTGCTGCGATGACCGCTGTTGCGGTATTATTCATCACGTCTGATAGCGTCATGGTGATGATCATTAACAGTGTGAGCGCGACCCAGGGCGCGTAGCCATCTGACAGGGCGACAAGCTGTCCGGCAATCAATGTCGTACCGCCGCTGGTTTCCAAGGCCTGTCCAATAGGAATGAGCGTGCCAAGCAACACAATGACACTCCACTCGATGGAACGGTATAGATCGCGGATGGGAACGATGCCGGACCCGACATAGATAATGACAACGAATCCCAGAGCGACCGGCAGATAAATTAATCCGAGACTGGCGAGCAAGATTGCGACAGCAAAGGCAAGTGTCGCCCAGCCGGCAAATTTTCGTTGGATAAGCTGGAGACCGCGTTCAGCCAGAGGCAGGCTACCGAGGCGCTGGGTTGCAATTTCGAGACTGTCTTTCGACCCCAACAATAGGAGCACATCTCCGGCGAGAATACGGGCACTGGATAGTTTTTCGCGGAAACGTTGGCCCTGCCGTGAGATGCCCATGAGACTCACACCTTGTAGGCGCAGCAATTGGAGCGATTTTACAGAACGGTTCTCGGCGCGGGAACTCGGCGGCACGACAACCTCCGCCATTTCGAGATCGCGGCCCTCCAGAATTTCATGGCCTTTGATATGCTCGACATAGCTGAGACTCATGGCTGCAGAAAAGGACTCAATCCCCTCAGGGGCTCCTTCGATGACGATAATATCGTCGGCTTGAATTACGTAACGCCGTGCGACTCCAGGGAGCCTCTGGCCGTTCCGGATCAAACCCAAAATTTGAACGTTGTGCTTCTCGGACTCTTCTGAGAGCTCTCCAACGCGCTGGCCAGTAGCGGGGCTGTCCTCCATTACTTTGAGTTCTGAAATGTAGTCTCCAAGAGCTTGCAAATCGGCTCCCGCATCCATCTCGGTTCGGGCCTTGGGAATCAGGCGCCACCCGATAAGCGTGACGAACAGGATGCCAACCAAAGCGCAGACCGCACCGACCGGTGTGAAATCAAACATGCCGAACGGCGTGCCCATCGTTTTTTCGCGATAGGCCGCGATGATGATGTTCGGTGGCGTGCCGATCAATGTCACTAACCCGCCAAGGATTGATGCGAAGGAGAGGGGCATCAGCGTAAGGGCGGGGCTTCTGGCGCTTTTGGCCGCGGCCTTTAAGTCGACCGGCATTAAGAGAGCTAATGCCGCGACGTTATTCATAACCGCCGATAGAACAGCTGAGACCCCCGCCATGATACCAATATGGGCCCACAAAGCCCGTGACGCATCGATGGTCCGGCTGGCGATCAGCTCAATAACACCGCTATTGGTGAGGCCGCGGCTAACGATGAGGACGAGGGCAATGATGACGGTTGCCGGATGCCCAAAGCCGGAAAATGCCTGCTCGACCGGGACAACACCGGCAACAATGGAAACCATAAGGGCGCTGAAGGCGACGAGGTCGTAGCGCCAGCGCCCCCAGATAAGGAGGGCAAACAATACTGCTAAAATAGAGAACAGGATCGTTTGGTCCATCGTGAGTGTCATCGCTTCTTACTGCTCCATCCGTAGACCGGATATGTGATTTTCCCCTTTGCCTTACGGCCATCCTACTGCAATAACGGAGTCAGGACATCAGGACGTTTTGATCAAAGTTTGAGGGCTAAATATGAAATTGGTGCGCTACGGGGATAAGGGCTCGGAAAAGCCAGGTATTATCGATGGGCAGGGTAGGTTGCGAGACCTCTCTGCACAGATTGCGGATATCACGCCGGAAACCGTTACCCCAGCCGGATTGGCTGCTTTGAACGCAATGGATATCAGCTCTTTACCTGACGTCCCGGGTGATCCCCGTTTTGGCGTGCCCGTATCGGGCATTCCAAAGATTGTCGCAATCGGTCAGAATTATATGAATCACATCCTGGAGATGGGTTATACGCCACCCGAGGAGCCGGTGATCTTCGTCAAGGCGATCAGCTCACTTACTGGGCCTCATGACCCAATGATAAAGCCCAAGACCTCGACCAAGTTCGATTATGAGGTTGAGCTTGCGGCGATTATTGGAACGACGGCGATAAACGTCTCGGTCGACGATGCGCTCAGCCATATCGCTGGGTATGCGGTCATGAATGATGGCTCCGAGCGCGCCTATCAGCGTGAACGCTCCGGGGGCACCACGAAGGGTAAGAGCGCCGATACTTTCGGGCCGCTGGGACCTTGGTTGGTGACGTCTGATGAATTCGGTGATCCGCAAACCAAACGCATCTGGACGAAGATCAATGGTGAAGACCGACAGGATGGGCACACCTCTGATATGGTGTTTGGGATCGCGCATCTGGTGTCCTATGTCAGTGAGTTTATGTCGCTCAATCCGGGTGATGTGCTGACCACCGGATCACCGCATGGCGTTGCGGCGGGATTCGAACCACCGAAATGGTTGCAGCCGGGTGATGTCATCGAAATGGGAATCGACGGACTTGGCGAACAGCGTCACGACGTCATTGCCTATCCGGGTTAAGTCGAGACCTCGAACACGCCTTCTATTTCCATACAAAATTCGCGGGGCAACTCAAACATGCCGACGGCGCTTCGGGCGTGCTGACCTTTTTGTGGACCAAAGAGATCGCAAAACAGGTTTGACGCACCATCGATAACGGCAAATTGTCGCTGGAAGCCAGCGGCGGAATTGACCATGCCGTTAATTTTGACGACCTGTGTGACACGGTCGAGAGTGCCGAGCTTCTGTTTTACTGAGGCGAGCATACAAAGAGCTGTTGCTTGTGCAGAGGCCACCGCTTCTTCTTCTGAAACGGAGTCGCCGACTTTGCCGTGGACGGTAACGCCGAAATCTGCCGGCGGTGGGTGCCCTGAAATGTAAAGCAGGTTCCCGGTTAGAACACAGCCCGTGCGGTTGCGGCTTGGGTAGGCAAAGGGTTCGGGCAGCCTTAGACCCATCTCTTTCAGTTTTCCGTCGATTTCATCCATTTTGACCCCCTCGTTTTTTTTGGTTCGAACAGGGTGGGTTAGGGGGTAAGAGCTGTCAATGTCGCGATGACGTCATCGTAGCTATGTCGAGGGTTTTCCTGAAACGCTGCTTGGCGTATGACCAGCATTACACGTTACCTTTGAACGAGTTTAGGAAAGATCATGACGGAAACAAAAGGTGCCCTCGACGGCATTATGGTTCTCGATTTAACGCGCATACTTGCCGGGCCGTTTTGTACCCAGACCCTGGGTGACCTTGGCGCAGATGTTATTAAAATCGAGCGACCCGGTGGTGGCGATGATACGCGGCGTTTCGGTCCCCCTTTCCTGAAAGATGATGACGGAAACGACACGATCGAGAGTGCGTATTTTATGGGTGCCAATCGTAACAAGCGGTCGGTGGCTATCGATATATCGAAGCCGGAGGGGCAAGCGCTTATTCGTCAGATCGCGGAAAAGACCGATGTCGTGGTCGAGAACTTTAAGCTTGGTAATCTCGCCCGTTACGGCCTCGGCTATGACGATCTTAAAGAGATTAACCCCGGGCTGGTCTATTGCTCGATTACCGGGTTCGGCCAAACCGGACCCTATGCTGAGCGGCCAGGCTATGACCCCCTCATTCAGGCGATGGGCGGTATCATGAGTGTTACCGGCGCGCCCGAGGGTGAACCCATGAAGGCGGGCGTGCCAATCGCCGACATTATGGCGGGGATGTATGCGACGGTGGCGATCTGCGCCGCGTTACGGTCTCGCGAAGTAAATGGCGAAGGCCAGTATATCGATATTGGTATGTTGGATACGCAGGCGGCATGGCTCTCTATTCAGGCGATGAATTACCTGATTGGCGGTGAGAACCCGGCGCGGCTTGGAAACGGTCACCCGAATATCGTTCCCTATCAGGTGTTCGAGACGGCTGATGGTCATATCATGCTGACGATTGGCAATGACGCCCAGTTCCGAAAGTTTTGCGAGTTCGCAGAATGCGTTGAGTTGGCAGATGATGAACGCTTTGCCACAAACGGAGGTCGGGTAAAAAATCGTGAGCCGTTAATCGAAGCGATGAAACCTGTTTTAGCGGCTAAGCCGTCTCAAGTCTGGCTCACTGAATTGGAGAGACTGACAATTGGCTGTGGCCCGATAAACACTGTCGAGCAGGTCTTTGCCGACCCGCATGTTCAGGACCGTGGGATGGTCATCAAAATGCCGCATGAAGCTCTTGGTGGCCGCGAAATACCATTGGTGGCGAGTCCGCTACGACTTTCGGAAACACCGGTGACCTATCGTCATTCTCCGCCGGTATTGGGGAGCGATACCGAGGACGTATTGCGCGATGTTCTGGATCTTGACGATGAGGTGCTCTCCAATCTGAAAGAAGATAAGATAATTTAACTCCTTAACCTACTGAAAATTAGGTATTTTTCGATTTTGTTAAGCTTTCGTTAACCATACGCGAAAGAAGTTGTATGATCGTTTGCAGAAGCGATTTGCAATTGGGGCTAAATACTTGAATTTCGGGATAGCAACGTTGAATTCGGGTTGGGGTGAGGGGCGTTATGTCTGGCGCTGAGCCTTCTTATCTGTTTGCGATTGCTTTCGGTGCGGGGTTGCTTTTGGTGGGCCTGCTTTGGCAGGTGTTTGGCCTCAGAAAATCCAATGAACGTCTTAAGCAGACTGCTCACGAAAGAGAGCTGGTCATCGATACCCTGCGCGGTACAGAATCGCGTTTTTTTGAATTAACTGAATCCTCGCCCGTCGGATTATTTTTTGCCGATCTCAACGGAAACCGAATTTTTGCGAACCGCAAACTGCAGCAGCTGGCGGGGCAAAGGACTGACAATACCGGTCCTGATGGTTGGTTAGAGGCGTTGCACCCTGATGACCGATACAGGGTCCAGGAGGCCTGGCATCGAACACTGGCAGAGGATGCCCCGTATTTACTGGAGTATCGGTATGTATTGCCGACTGGCGATGTTCGCTGGGTCCTGGGGCAGGCGACCGCACAGAAGAGCGAGTCGGGAAAAATTATTGGTTACGTTGGCACCGTCACGGACATTACGGAACAGAAACTGTCGGAACAGTTGCTGGAAGCTCATGAAGCGCGGTTGGTTGAGGCTCAGCGTATTGGTAAAATCGGTTTCTGGGAACGGGACATCGAGAAGGAAACCGTTCTTTGGTCCGACGAATTATATCGAATCTTTGGAATCCAGCGTGCACAGGGCGAGTTGGCACCAGACCAACTTTTTAATCTTTTTCATCCCGAGGATCAGGAAAGGGTGCGAGGGAGTTTTCGGCGAAGCTTATCGACCGGCAGACCCTTCGATACCGAACACCGAATTATTCGTCCCGACGGTGAAGAGCGATGGCTTCATGTAAGAGCGGAAGTTACCCCAGATGTTTCGGGTAAGCCAAAATTTCTATTCGGGACGACTCAGGACATCACCGAAACCCGACACATGCAAGATGCCCTCCGCCAAAGCGAAGACCGGTTTCAAATGTCGTTCGACGTTGGCGGGGCGGGCATGTTCATCGCCGACAGCACTGGCAATTTCGTGCAGGTGAATAAATCTTTTTGCAGTCTTCTCGGTTATTCCGAAGAAGAGTTGCTAACGAAAAATAGCGTAGATGTTTCTCATCCGAGCGACTTGGCGCCGATACCTGAAATATACCGGCAGGTGGCCTACGGTGAAATCGAAGGGAGTAGCCGGGAAAAACGGTTCATCCATAAAAATGGCGAGGTGGTTTGGGCAATTGTTTCTGGCTCAGCAATTCGTGACCCGTTTGAGGAAGAACCACATGTTTTTATCAACGTCCAGAACATCACCGATCGAAAATTAGCAGAGCAGTCGCAGGCGGAAGGCGAAGCGCGGCTCGTGGAGGCACAACGCATCGCCAATATCGGTGTGTGGAGTCGTGATGTAGAATCTGAGGTGATCGAATGGACGGATCAGGTCTTTCGAATGTTTGGCCTCGAGCCGGGTTCTATCGACGTGACATTGTCTGAAGTACGCAAGTACTGGCATCCCGATGATGTTGAAATGGTTCAGAATGCTCTCGCAGACGTTTTTGAAACGGGGGGGAAATATGACCTGGATCATCGAATTATTCAGCCGAATGGTACCGTCAGGCTCGTCCATGAGCAGGCGGAAATACAATATGACGAAGACGGAGTGCCACTTCGTCTTTTTGGGACTGTGCAGGACGTTACAGAATTGCGGGCTGCCCAGAGCGAACTTCGCCTGAGTGAGGAACGCTTCCGGACCGCGTTTAACGCTGGCGGTACTGGTATGGTCATGAGTGATCATGAAGGACGATATGTTGAAGCTAACCGCGCCTTTTGTGACTTCGTTGGATATGAACCTGAAGAGTTACAACAGTTAACCTCCCGGGACCTGACGCATCCCGATGATCGCCCGGTTTATGATGAACTTCGTGATCGTCTGCGCTCTGATGATCGTGTGAACATTCGTGAAAAACGATATGTGCGTAAAGACGGCCAAACGGTATGGGCAATTACCACGGGGGCGCGCGTCGTTGATCCGCGTACCGGCGACGTGGTGGTCATCTCAAATGTTCAGGACATCACAGAGCTCAAGAGGGCTCAGGATTCTCTTGCTGAAAATGAGGCGCGGTTCCGAGGCGTATTCGATTTAGGCGCTGCCGGGGTGATCGTTGTGTCGCCCGGAGGCGAGGTGCTCGAATCGAACCGTGCGTTTGCAGAATTTATTGGCTATTCGGCTGAAGAGTTGGTCGGGATGAGAGCCTTTAATTTCATGCATCCAGCTGATCAACAAAAAGGAGCGGAAGACCGAAAGCGTTTATATGCAGGGGAAGTAGAACGCATTAATGTCGAGCGCCGCTTTTTTCACCGCGACGGTAGATTGTTATGGGTTCAGCTCGGCGTCTCGGTCATGCAAATTCCCGGGCTTGATCCTGTACAGGTTGTAATGGTGCAGGATATCACCGAACGAAAGGCGGACGCCGAAGCGCTCGCTCGCAGCACGAAACTTCTGGATTTGGTCCGTGAAGTAGCATTGGCCGCCAATCAAAATAGCAATTTCAACGACGTTGTTCAGTTTTCGCTAGATAGGGTGTGTGCGTTTACCGGCTGGCCTGTTGGATATGCCTATGTGTTGCCTGCAAATGAAGAAGCCCTGCTTGAGCCGATGCGCGCCTGGTATCTGGACGACCCGAAGAAATACGAATCGTTTCGTCATTTGACGGAAACTTATTCGGTAGATCGTAAACGCCAACTTGCGGGTGAAGTTTTGGACACCGGGAATCTGGTTTGGCGGGAACAATTGCCGATAGATCTTTCGAATGTTGGCCCGCGGGGGAAACTCATTCAGGAGGTTGGTTTGAAATCCGGGTTTGCGACCCCGGTGAAAGTAGGTGACCAAACTGTCGGGGTTCTGGAGTTTTTCTCTGACGAGCATACCGAACGAGATGAAGGGCTTGCCGACGCTTTGATTCAGGTCGGCACGGAGTTGGGGCGGGTGTTTGAGCGGCAGCGCGCTGACCGAGTTTTGCAGACACGCGAAGAGCAACTCCGACAGATAATCGATAATGCTCCGCTGTGGATTTATGTGAAGGATCGCGAAGGCCGCTATCTCATCGCTAATAAGGCTGTTGCTGATAATTATGGTGTGACTGCCGATGCATTGATTGGTCACAAACAAGACGAGTTTTACGACTATCCGGATGAAATGGAACGTATCCGAAAGACTGATCTCGATGTCATTAAGGCCAACCGGCCAAATTTATTTCGGGAGTCTAAAGTTTGGAACACCAAAGGTGAACAGCGCGATATGCGTATCTTCAAATTACCGTTCACCGCGCATGATGGCTCCACAGCCGTCCTCGGAATTGGGACGGATATAACAGACGAAAAACGGGCGGAGAGCGAGCTGTGGCGGGTGCAAAGAATGGACGCCCTTGGTCACATGACTGGGGGTGTTGCTCATGATTTCAACAATTTACTGACAATCATCCTCGGCAATTTGCAGTTGCTTTGCCGACATATAACGGATCCGAGTGTCTTGGCGCTTGCGGAAACAGCTGAACGTGCAGCCCGCCGCGGTGGGGACGTGACGAACCGGCTGCTGGCCTTTGCGCGGTCACAGCCTTTGGCCCCCCCAGGCGACCGAAATATCCAAGCTGATCGATGATACGTTTCCGCTTCTCGAGCGCTCCGTTGGTGTCGGCGTCAAGGTAGAAAAACCTCTCGCCCCTGACCTGTGGTGGGCGCAGGTCGATCCCGGGCAGCTCGAAAATGCATTGATTAATCTTGCGGTGAACGCGCGGGATGCTATGCCGGATGGTGGTCGTATTGCTATTAAGGCAGAAAATTTTAGGCTCAAACGCCGCACCAGGAAGCAAAAAGTAAACCTTGTGCCAGGCGAGTATGTGCGCATTTCTGTCCAGGACAATGGTTCAGGTATGGCGGAGGAAGTTTTGGCGCGCGCTTTCGAACCCTTCTTTACGACCAAGGCCTTTGGCGACGGGAGTGGATTGGGATTAAGTACGGTCTACGGATTTGCAGAACAGTCAGGCGGTAGTGTCTCGATCGATACTCAGCTTGGTAGGGGAACGACCGTAAATCTGTTTTTGCCTCAGGCGGAAAGTATTAAAACGATAGTAAGCTCAGCTTTGCCGATTGAAACGGAAGGCGAGAAAGAGTCTATCTTGCTGGTTGAGGACAACGCAGATGTTCGGGCCTTTGCGGCGACGGTTCTCGATAATCTCAATTATACCGTGATAGAAGCAGAGAACGGTGATGACGCACTCGTTATGTTTGAGAAGATGCCGATAGACCTTTTGTTTAGCGATGTACTTCTTCCGGGCTCCTTAAATGGCAAGGCACTGGCGCGAACCATTCTTGCACGAGACCCGACATTGCCGGTTGTTCTCGCGTCCGGGAATTGGGATCTTGCCAATAGTGGTGGGACGTCGGATGTCCCCGAGGAAGCAATTGTGTTGCAAAAACCCTACACGGCGACTCAGCTTAGCGCTATCATTCAAAAATTATTCGATGAACAGAAATCAGGGAGGGTTGGATCTTGAGTAAAAGGCGTCTTTTAGTAATCGATGATGAGCCGGATATTGCGCAGTATATTGGGCAGGTTGCGGAAGGTCTCGGTTATGAAACGCGGGTGACGACCGACGCTGAAAACTTCAAGGAAAGTTACAACGGTTTTGAACCAGATGTCATCGTTCTGGATGTTGTAATGCCTGAAATCGACGGCATTGAATTAGTGAAGTATCTGGCGACGCAGGAATGCGGCGCAAGAATTTTGGTGATCAGTGGGTATGCCCAGCGCTATCTTGATAACACTAAAGCGTTGGGTGAGGCGTTTGGTTTGATGTCAGTGACAGCGATGTCGAAGCCAATCGAACTTCCAAAGCTCGAAGAGTTCCTAAGCGCAGCCTGATTATTCGGACGATTTTGAACGGAAAGAGTTTGGAGCGGGTAGAGGGAATCGAACCCTCGACACCAAGCTTGGGAAGCTTGTGCTCTACCACTGAGCTACACCCGCAATCTTGAACGGAATATATCTTTATTTTGCACCGCGGCAAGAACCGTTCTGGCAAAACGAATTGGAGAAAGAAAGCGAATGCCAACAGAAACCCTTCACGGCAAGATTGCCACAGGATTGGGCAAGGCGTCGGGATTTTACGGAAGTCCCGTGGGCCAAGGCGGCTTTTCGGGGCGTGTTGGGGGTCGACCCGTATCCAGGAACGGTCAATATCATCGTGTCGTCGACCGAGGATCTCGCTGCCTGGGCGCGGGTGAAAGCGACCACGGGGATTGTGATAAAGCCGCCGCAACCAGATTGGTGTGATGCCTTTTGTTATCGGGCGATGATTGCGTGGGAAGGTTGCGGCCGCAATCGTACTCCCTGATGTTACCGAATATCCCGCGACTCAAGTTGAATTGATTGCCGCCGTAAATGTACGGGAAAGTCTTTCGCTGAAAGACGGCGATCCTGGTTGCGATAGAGATTTATGAAGCTGAAGCAAGTTAACGGGCAAGGACGATGACTGCTACGACAATAATCAAGGCAAAAGCTGAACTCTGGCGTTATCCATTGCCAGGTGTGACGGGAGGATCCGGGATTACCGAGGTTGACGTCATTGCGGTTGCGCTTGAAGCCTCCACTGGTGAGACGGGCATGGGCTTTAGCTACGTGCTTGGTGGTGGTGGCGAAACCGTTGCGGCGACAGCTACCCGGATGTTGGAAAAATTTGTCGATGCTACGCAGCAGATTCCACCGCCAGCTTTATGGCAGCGCCTGGCTGGATCGCTCAATCGGCTGGGACGCGGCACCGGTTATGTTGCCATTGGTGCCATTGATCTGGCGGCCTGGGATTTATGGGCAAAGTGTCAGAAAATTACACTGGCGGAAGCTCTTGGCGGTGTTCCTAAGCCCATTAAAGTCTATGGCAGCGGTGGTTTTGGGCCGACACAGGCGCCGGAAGACGCCGTTAGACAGGCGCTAAACTATGCCGATCATGGGTGTACAGCTGTCAAACTCCGGTTTGCCGGCAATGCTGCGGATATCGATCGTTTGAAGGCTGTCGCTGAAGCGCTGCCTGCCGGGGTTGCGGTAATGGGTGATGCCAATGAGAAATGTGATCTCGTAACGGCGCAATGGCTCGCCAATGCTTGCGCCGACTATAATCTGATGTGGCTCGAAGAACCGCTACCGGCGCAGGATATCGTTGGGTATGCGGCATTGGCCGCGCATTCTCCGGTCGCCATAGCGACGGGAGAGCATCATCAGGGACTGGTTGAGCTTGCACCATTCCTCGAGGCTAAATCATGCGCTGTTGTTCAGCCGGATCTTGCAATGATTGGCGGTATCACCGAGGCGATGCGGGTGGCGACAGTGGCAGGGCATTACGGCGTTGGCGTTGCGCCACACTTTTTGCCTGCTTTGTTTGTGCATTTGGCAGCGGTAGCGCCTGCCGTGACATGGCTCGAACATTTCCCGCTTCTGGAGCCACTTTTCGACAATCCAGTGGATTTGGATGACGACGGCAACATTAGCCCTTCGACGGAACCGGGACATGGCCTTCGCTGGGCCGAAGATGCTCGTGACAGGTATTTTGTCGAAGGATAATTAGCAATTAGTTCGACAAGCAAATTGTTGCCTTGTTAACTTTGTTTCGCTAGATTTACCGCCGGTGTTGGCTGGGGAGCAATGCACCGGTTTCTATGGGGGATGTGAAGAAGTTCCAGTAACACGCCAATCTGGCCGTTGTTGGGATAGTTGTTTTGAATACATCTCGTCGGGGGAAGATTTTAGCCATGGATTGGCTGCTAAGTATTTTTAAGGGCATAGGCGGCTCTCTCGCTGCTGTAACTGAAGCCCGCGACATCGTTGTTCGGCGTCGTGGGACGGTTAAGCACCTCACCATATCGCGCTGGGTTCAAATCCCTGCTTTTGTCGGTCTTGTTGGTTTTCTGGGCTGGTTTGCCCATATCAGCGTTGTCTATCACGGTTATGAATCGATCATTCAGGCGAAGAATGAAGACCTTGCCCGCGCCATAACCCACAATCGGTCGCTTACTGGCAAAGTGACGGATATGCAGAGTGATATTACGGATGTCGCCGGCACGTTGAAGACAAGCCACCACAATCTTGTTGGTCTGATTACCCAGAATGACAATTTTAATGCAGCGCTGAAAAAGCTGAAGGCAGAACTGCAGGTTTCTGAGCGTAAACGCGGTGAACAGCTCCGTCGTCAGGCAGCATTGAACGCGCAGCTCAAGAGTATCGAGAAGCAGCTTGAGAAGGCCGAAAAATATTCGGGCCGTCTTAATCAAAAAGTAGACGCAGCCAAATCAGAACTTACAACGGCGCTTGTTGACCGGGGCGCCTTTGCCAGTGCGCGAGACTGGCTGCAAAAGCGCGTGGACCGGCTCGAGCAGCGCATTAAGTTTATGCGCAAATCTCAGAAGTCTGCTCTTGCCGCGGTGAGTGAGCGTACACTGTATGACATTCGCAAGATTTCGGGAATCATCGAGAAAGTCGGGCTTAAACCAGAAAAACTCCT
>CALSLP010000005.1 GCA_943787225.1 uncultured Alphaproteobacteria bacterium | reverse complement strand
GCCCCCAAGTTCTGTGCCATTCCTGATTAGAGTTTCTGGTATTGGCGGTCGCATGTTCAGTGCCTGATGTGGACGGATGTGGTTGTACTGTCTGAGCCACTGGTTGATGACGATCTGAGCCTGCTTAGTCGTGGTGAACCACTCGGCATTGAGAACCTCGCGGCGCAGGGTTCCGTTGAAGCGTTCGTTGTATCCGTTCTCCCAGGGTGATCCGGGATAGATCCGGATGGGTTTGATGCCGACCCTTGCCAGCCAGTCCTGCATCGCCTGTGCGATGAACTCGGGACCATTGTCCGAGCGGATGTATTCCGGGGTGCCGTGGCGCAGCAGGAGTGGGTATAGCGCCTCAAGCACATCGTCAGCCCTCATCCGGGTGCGAACCGTCACAGCCAGCACCTGGCGGGTGTACTCGTCCAGGACAGTCAGCATCTTGTAGCTCCGACCGTTGTCGAGCTTGTCGTGCACGAAGTCGATGGCCCAGACGTGATTGGGATGGGTTGGCCGCAACCGAATGATCGAGCTGTCCTTGTGATAGAGCCGCCGGCGCTTCTTGTCTCGTTGCGGCAGCTGAAGTCCTTCTTCGCGCCAGATCCGCTCAACCTTCTTGTGGTTCACCTTCCACCCTTCGATACGCAGCAGGACGGCAATCTTGCGATAACCGTAGCGCCCATACTGCTTCGCCAGCCGGATCAGTGCCAACCGCAGAGCATTGTCATCTTTGGGATCTGGTCGATATTGCAGGGAACTGCGGGCCAGACCAATAACCCGGCAGGTCCGTCGCTCCGACGTAGCAAGCTTCTGGCGTGTATGGATAACGGCCTGACGAAGATGCTCGGTCGTCAGGCCCTGGGCTTTAGGTAGCTCAGGCTTTCCTTGAGGATCAGCTTGTCCAGTTCGAGCTCAGCCACAATCTTCTTCAACCGCGTATTCTCCTTCTCGAGAGAACGCATCTCCGACAACTGCGACCGACCCATCCCGCCAAACCGCTTGCGCCAGTTATAATACGTAGCGTCGCTGATACCCACGCCACGACACGCCGACGCTACGTCGCTGCCGTTCGACAACTTCACTTCAATCTCACGCAGCAGCTTCAGTATGTCCTCGTCCGAATGTCGTTTCCGAGCCATCACAAATCCCCTTTCCATGCCAAAATAATGGCCCAGTTTTAGGGGGGAAGGACACCTATAAACTGCATCTCCCCGAACGTCTCTACATACGGTAAGCTTCGCATAGAAGAGAGCGGCATAAATGCAAAACAAAAATCTCGATGGCCATTCAATGGCACCGTGTGAGGTCGAATTCACCGGCAGCGCGGGTATCCTAAAGGGATTCCTCTTTTTACCGCCGGGCGGCGGGCCGTTTCCCTGTGTTATTGACAATCACGGTAGCGCCACGCCTCCAGGCACGACTGATCTGTCGCATCCACAGACCGCAGCGCTGTTTTTGTCCTGGGGCTGCGCCTATCTGTTTCCGCATCGCGCTGGCTATGGCAATTCACCTGGGATCGCCGTCGGAGACGAGGTGCCAGCCCCGCGCGGTACACCGGAGCATGACGAACAAATGTCCGCGCGATTGGCCCGTGAGAATAACGATGCCATCGCCGCCCTGGATTATGTGAGCGGGCTGCCGGAAATTGACGCAGACCGCATATTTGTCATGGGAAGCTCCCTCGGCGGTATCCACACCTTGCTCGCATTGGCGGCAGATTCGCGCTGGTGCTGCGGGCTGGATTTCTCGGGGGGCGCGAGCCAGTGGGCCAAACACCCAAAGATAAAACAAATGCTATTGGACGCCGCCTCAACCCTGACCCAACCGGTTTGCCTGATACAGCCGGAGAATGATTTCAATACCGCGCCAACCACAGAAATTGCCGCGCTCCTCGAACGGCGGGACCATCCGCACGAGGCCAAAATATTCCCACCCTGGGGAACAACCGGGCCCGAAGCCCATCGTTTTTGTGCCGCCGGGCAGCAAATCTGGGGCCCCTTCGTTCACAATTTCCTTGAAAGGTATTTGTAGTGACCATGACTAACGACCTGCCCTATGCTCTGCCCCCTGACCCCAATACCAAAGCGCCGTCGTTCGAGATGCCCGACAAGGCCTGCGATACGCATTTTCATATCTTTGGGCCACCTGATCGCTTCCCTTTCGCAGAAACCCGCCGCTATAACCCACCCGGCGCCCCCATTGAACATTATCAAAATGTTCAAAAACTGACCGGGCTGACGCGTGCGATTGCCGTACAACCGACCGCGCACGGCATGGATAATTCGGCGATCCTGCACGCTGTCGCACAATCCAAAGGGAATATGCGCGCCGTTGTACGATTTAATGACAAAACCACTGACGCAGAGCTTGAAGCTCTCCACGAAGCTGGAACCCGTGGAGCGCGGTTCTCATTGATGTCTGACCGCCCCGGCAGCTCGGAAATGATCGAGCACGCAATCCCCCGCATGCAAAAGCTTGGCTGGTCATTGGTCCTGCACGTCGAAACTGATCATTTCATCGATAACGAAGCCTTTATCCGCAACATACCGATCCCGACCATCGTCGATCATATGGCGCGGTGTCGCCCCACCGACGGATTGGATCAACCGGGCTTCAAACTGCTGCTCGATTTGCTTAAGGATGACCGTTTTTGGGTAAAGATTTGCAGTGTCGACAAGATCAGTGCCACGCCGCAGGCCCGCGTCGATCACGGACTGCCTTTCAGTGATGTCATCCCATTGGGACAAGCGGTTGTTGATGCCGCCCCGGACAGGGTGATCTGGGGAACGGACTGGCCGCATGGCAATACTTTCGCACCCGGCCGTATTCCCAATGAAGGTGATCTGCTGGATCTCATTGCGGCGATGGCGGGGAATAAGGACCGGCTGCATAAGATTCTCGTCGATAATCCAGATCGCCTGTACTTCCAATGACCTCTCGATTGACCTAACCGGTATTAAATACCATCGTTAGGTCATGCCGTGGTTATGTCGTGACTGTTTCGAAACGGGCCCTTCCGAAGATGGTGTTGATAGCCTGTGTCCGGATTGCGGTTCTGCGCGAGTCATCGTTCATGACGAGTTGAATACACTCTCCATCGCTCATATCGATTGTGATGCCTTCTATGCTTCAGTTGAAATGCGGGATGATACCACTTTAGAGGGCAAAGCGGTTCTGGTTGGTGGCAAGGGCGGTCGCGGTGTTGTCATGGCCGCAAGTTACGAAGCCCGTAAATTCGGCTGCCGGTCGGCGATGCCGATGTTTAAGGCCCGCAAGCTTTGCCCCCAGGCGATCATCGTGCGACCGGACATGACAAAATATTCTGTCGCAGGCAAAGCGGTACGCGCTCTGATGCAGAACACCACACCGCTGGTCGAGCCGATCTCAATCGATGAAGCCTTTCTCGATCTCTCCGGCACAGAAAAGCTGCACAGGGCATCGCCTGCCGAAACACTGGCGCGTCTCGCATACCGGATAGAGGCAGAGATTGGCGTGACTGTCACAGTAGGGCTCAGCCATAACAAGTTTCTCGCCAAGATCGCCTCTGATCTCGACAAACCACGCGGATTCTCAATCGTCGGTACCGAGGAGACATTAGCGTTTCTGGATCGCCTGCCAGTGTCTAAACTATGGGGTGTCGGTAAAGCCTTACAGCGCAAGCTCCATGCCGATGGCTTCAATGAAATCGGCAGCCTTCGCACCTGCACTGAAGACTTTCTGGTCAAACGCTATGGCTCGATTGGGAACCGACTCCATCGCTTTTCCACGGGTGACGATAATCGACGCGTTAACCCGGAAGGAAACCGCAAAAGCATTTCCTCCGAATCCACCTTCTCTGACGATATTCGTTCACCGGAAGACCTGACCCAACGCCTGTGGCCGCTGTCAGAGAAAGTGGCGGCCCGCGCCAAGGCAGCTGAGCTCTCTGGTCGTGTGATTACCGTAAAACTAAAAACCGACAGATTCCAGATTCGAACACGGCGGCGGACCCTACCCGATCCCACACAGCTCGCCGAGGTCATCTGGCAAACCGGCGCCGAATTAGTCCGCAAGGAAGCACAAGGAGATGCCTATCGGCTCGTGGGGATTGGAATTAGCGATTTTTCACCGGCGATATATGCTGACCCACTAGATCTGGGAAACCCCGATGGTGGTCGTGTAAAGGTAGT
Organism: uncultured Alphaproteobacteria bacterium; assembly: GCA_943787225.1. GTDB lineage: Bacteria > Pseudomonadota > Alphaproteobacteria > MPNO01 > UBA2964 > UBA2964. The sequence continues at coordinate 253,489 of CALSLP010000005.1, read as the reverse complement.
AGAACAAACAATGGATAATGTTCGGGCACGTTTCGGAGCCGGTGCTATAAAGAAGGGGCGCGGGTTTCAGTCACAAAAAATCGACAGGACGAGTCGATAGAACTCGCGCTAAAATGCTGAAAATCAACGTTCATCCTTATGGAGAAATATCCATGCTAGCGCGGCTCATTGGTATCCTCACAGTCTTTGCCTGGATCACGGTTTCCGTTGGTTTTGTGTCACCTGCGACTGCCCAAAGCAAAAGCGACGACACCTACAATGAAGATGAGATAATGGAAAAGGCCAAAGGGTTCTTTGGACACACCACGGCTGGCCTCGCCAAAGGCATCGAAAAAGTGTTCTCCGACCTCGGCAAACCCAATGGTATTATTCTTGGCGAAGAAGCCGGAGGGGCCTTTGTTGTCGGATTGCGCTACGGCAATGGTGAATTGAGCCAAAAGAAGTCGGGCAAACGCAAAGTCTATTGGCAAGGACCGTCCGTTGGGTTTGACTTTGGCGGCAATGCCTCAAAGGTCTTTACGCTGGTTTATCACCTAAAAAATCCGGGTGATTTATACCGCCGTTTTCCCGGAGTCGATGGCAGCCTGTATGTGATCGCCGGGTTAAGCCTGAACTATCAACAAGCTGGCAACATCATCCTCGCCCCAATTCGCACCGGGGTTGGGCTTCGTGCCGGGGCCAATATCGGCTATCTGCATTACAGCCAGGAACATAGTTGGCTACCGTTCTAGGAAAGTCCTGTTCGTTCTAACAGCAATTGGCCGTCAGGCCGCCATCAACAACGATTTCACTCGCCGTAACATAGCGAGCCTGATCACTGGCGAGATAAAGAACAGCCTCCGCGACATCCATTGCCTCGCCCATATGGCCCAGCGGTACCGAACGGGCACGGCGGTCAAAAATTTCCTTCACGGCGTCGGCGCTACCAGATCGTTCGCTTTGCCGTACTTCCGTCATCGGGGTTCGGATCTTGCCGGGAATTACACAATTTGACCGAATACCCTTTCGCGCGAATTCAAGTGCCATGCCGCGCGAAAACCGTATAAGCGCGCCTTTACCAGTCTGATAGGAGTTCATAGGGTTCTCAGGAACGCTTATACCAGAGATCGAGCTGGTATGAATGATAGAGCCCCCGCCCTGCCGTTCCATAATAGGCAGGACATTCCGGCTCGCCAGAAAGGCCGGTTTCACATTGAACAGAACATTGTCACACCAGGTATCAACATCCATATCCAGTGGCCCGCCATGCCCGGCGGAGCCACCGACATTGTTGTGCAAAATATCAATACGCCCGAACGTCTCCATGCAGGCCGCAACCATTTTCTCGACATCATCAGCGGACGTCGCATCAGCTTTCCACACCTCGCACGTCCCACCCTCCTCGGCGATCAACGCCTGAGTTTCCTGAACTGCCTCAAGATTTCGATCAACGGCAAACACTTTGGCACCCTCACGGGCGATCAGCAGAGCGGATGCTTTCCCATTCCCGATCCCTGGACCCAATGACCCCGCACCGACAACCAAAGCAGCTTTACCATCGAGGCGTAATCCCGTTTGCGGGACGGCTCGCGCCTCCGCATCGGGCACGCGCACAACATCACTGGCTGACCCCGCTCGCCAGTCAAGAGGTCGCCCAGCGGTAATGCCACCATCAACAATGAGTTCCGTCGCCGTCACATATTTGGATTCTTCCGAAGCAAGATAGACTGCGGCCCAGGCGGTGTCCCAGGCGTCCCCCATATAGCCCACCGGAATCATACGATGGCGATCATCCAGGGCCGCTTGACGGCTTTCCGGCGTATCGTATGTCGTGTTGATTCTGTCCAGCACAAGAGGCGTTGCCATAAGCCCAGGTAAAATACAGTTAGACCGCACACCTCGCGCGGCCCATTGCCCGGCAACGGAACGAGAGAGCTGGATCAACGCTGCTTTACCAGCCTGATACCCAACAAGACTACGTTCGAGATTCTTAATCCCTGCGATGGAGGCGATATTCACGACAGCGCCACCGCCACCATCGGCAATAACCGGCAAAACATGCTTACAGGTCATAAAGGCAGAGTCGATATTAACGGCCATGTTCTTGTGCCAGGTATCAACCGACATCTCGACGGGATCACCTGGTGCCGGTGCCCCGACATTATTGTGCAGAATATCGATACCGTCGAAGCGTTTGACACAGCTCTGGACGACGGCCGCGACGGAATTACTATCTGTCACATCAGCAACGCCACAGGCAACCTCGCCGCCTTCACCTTCAATGATGATCCGAGTTTCCTCGACCGCGTCGGGATTGATGTCGACGGCAAATATTCGCGCTCCTTCACGGGCAAACAGCACCGCGGCGGCCTTGCCGTTGCCCCAGCCCGCACCACGCGACCCAGCACCAAATACAATTGCCGTTTTATCCTGAAGACGACCAGCCATGATTATTCCTCCACAAAAACTGTTGCGAAAGAATAGGACGGGTCAGGTCAGCTGAACAACTGTCGACAATGCCGATTTATGAAATCAAAACAAAAGAAAGCCTTTTAGGCTTCTGCGTGCCAATCTTGAGAGGTTCCAGCAACGTTGAGGCCACACAAACGCTCGAGCAGATACTCGGCATTCTCATCGCCAAGCCCCTCGCTCGGGTCTTCCATATAGGTCAGAACCCGCTCCAGCATCCGTCGCCGGAACCGTTCACGATCATCTTCACCGCCGTCATACTGGGTCTCGTTGGAAACATCGACCGCAGCCTTGAACATTGGCTTCATAGCTTCAGGCAGACCTGCCCGATCAATGATCGCGGGCAAGCCGAGTGCTCCATCGTCATGAATGAGCGCGCGGGCCGCACCGAGCGGGAGGCGTGACAGAACGGAAACACTGATTTCAAAGAATTCAATATCGCCCATACAGATCGCGCGCAAAATTATCGACGGTGTCAAACGACCATTCTTGTTGAGCTGCGTAATGAGCGCATGGACGTCCATAATCCCGTCGCTTGGCGAAAGCAGTCCGAGCGTGGTACGTTCGCGGCTCTGTAGAATCAGATCAGAAGCAACATCGTCAGGCAACTCATGCTGAGCGACCAGTTCGTCGCGCAATTTCTCTGACACCAGATTGACCAGTCGTTCAGCGATAGCAACGGGCAGCTTGGCCCGGCCTACCATGCCGGCATTCACACGTTCATTCTCTCCAAAGGTATCGATAACCTTGGCAAAACTCTTGTCTGAAATCTGCGCACCGTCATTGCTGACCAGTGTAGCGACCACGTCTTCCTTGCCGGTATCAACAAGGGCTTCTGATACTTTCTCAGAAACTAGGGCACGGCCTGCGACAGCCGTTTGCTTCTCCGTACTCTCATTACGAACGATTTCCAGCAGATCGTCGTCCGTCAAAACGTCAGAAAACTGAATAACCGGTAGCGCCACAGTATCAACATCACTCGCCAGTTTCTTGGCGATATCGTGCGATAGTCCCGAATACTCTTTAAGGTTTTCAGCCAGCGCCGCGCGCACCCGAACCTCAGCATCCCGGGTCATGACCCGAATGATGTCTTCGGCAATATCTCGCTCGTCGTCGCTCAGCTCTTCAGCGCTATACGCACTGGCGACCTTGAGCGCTGCATCTGCCCGATTTGCCGCTGACGGCTCCTCAAGCAATCGACGTACATCGGTTTGCGTTAGCATTTGTCTCATTTTCGCCACTTTCAGAGTCAAGAATGAATCCGGTTCGATAAGCTCCTGAGCCATACGGGGCCGGTGGTAGCAAAAGAGTTTGCCGACTATCGGTTAACGTCTGATTAAGGTGCAAATGACATACCTGTCCCGAAATGTTGATCGCTACGTCATTGACGGAAAATTTAGATCGATTATATGTCCAGCAGTTCATCGAAAAATTTGTTTTCCAAACGAAAGAAGCGCAGGAGCCAATTATGAAGTATATCGCCGCCGCCGCCCTTACCGCCCTTAGTGTTACCATCGCCGCGGGATCAGTCGCCGCTGCCGCCGATGAAGCGAAAGGCAAACGTGTTTTCAATTCCTGCCGCGCCTGTCATTCCGTAGCCGCCGGTGTCAGCAAAATCGGACCATCGCTAAACGGCATCTTTGGCCGAACAGCGGGGAGCTGGAAGAAGAAAAACGATAAGCTCTTTCCTTACTCCAGCGCGATGAAGAAAGCCGGTAAAGGCGAGAAACCTCTGGTGTGGACTGCGGAAACGCTGAAAAAATATATTGCGGCACCGAAGAAATTCGTTCCCGGCAACCGGATGCCTTTTCCCGGCCTCAAGAATGAAAAAAAGCTCGACAATCTGATCGCCTATCTGAAGAAGGCAACAAAATAATCGCCTGACGTCGTTAAACCGGGGCGTTCTCCAACGCCTCGGTGACTGCAGCGATCTGCTCATCGATATTAATCTCAATCGCTGACGTTACCTCAAGATCTTCATCGTCGAAGACATTGACGTCTGGGTGCTCCTTCTCCCAATGCGCAATTGCAATATCACGCGCATCAATCAGTGAAACAATCTGCGGCCTGAATAGCCGGACAAGCGCACTGACCCAACGATTCACCGCCCATGAGGGTTGTGCGAGATCGATCAAAAAATGATCGATCATTTTGCGGACGTCTTCCGCCTCATACCAATATTCACCGGTGACCCAGCGATTCGTCGTAAACATCCGGATCGGGAGACCAAACTTGTCCATCGAGATCGCGATCAGATGACTTAGAGCTTCATCATCTTCTTTCGGGGTTTTTAAATCCGCTACCAAAGCCGGTTTTACACCCCTGGGCATGCCCTTGGGCCGCAGGAAAGTGTGGAAATGCCCATGTTCGCCACCGCGCAATTCCTGGGGATGCGCGTGATAGTAAAACTGCGAATGCGTTTCATGATCAAACACATCTCCTGTCGGATAATGATCCCACTCGTAAAATTGATCATGCCCACTGATTAACTCGCCAACGATATTATCGCTGGTCTTGGCCAGGACGCGGTGGCATTCGACGACCTCCAACCCGGCCTCGTACATCGTCTCCAATCGCTCACGCGGAATTTTAGTAAAATCAACCGGGCGCGGTGGTGGAAAATCATGCGGTATCAAACTATCAGCCATTTACGGCATCTCCAGAGACGGCCCTCACCGAAGGCGTGAGGCCCTTCAATAATAGGTATTCCAACGGCAGATTTGCAGGGGCTCGAGATAAATTCACCGTGATCGCTTTTCCCGAACCAAACGGAAGCCAATCAGGATGTGTTTAAGATAGGCTGGCCGCCCGTGCCGTGCCGCAGGTCGACAAATGCCACATCCTTTGTCGTCCCAGGAACCGCCTTTGACGATATAGCACCCTTTGCCTGCCCGACTCGCTGTCCATTCAAACACCTGCCCTGCGCCGTCAAGCATGCCGAAGGGACCAGCACCCGTTGGATATCGGCCTACGGCCTGTGTATCAAATGGCCCCTTGTCATGACTATTGAGACGCGAGGGATCGAACTTGTTTCCCCACGGAAAGCGACGACCATCGGTTCCCCGAACCGCCTTCTCCCATTCGTTTTCTGTTGGCAGCCGCCACGTCGCACCGGTTTTCCGGCTAAGCCAGGAAGCATAGGCCAGCACATCACTGTGACTCAAAAGAACGACAGGGTGGTCCCCGCGCCCTTTGGGGTATTGGCCCGAAACCCAGGCATGACGACGCGTTCGCGGGTAAGGATGGATAAGACCATATGTCTTCCAGGTCTTGGCATCGACATCTGGAAACCGATGCCCCGTTTCCTGGATAAAAACCGCATAATCACGGTTGGTAATCACCGTCCGGGTAATGCTGTAGGACTTAGTCGTTTCGCGACGCTGTCTCTCGTCCTCATACCACTTCCGCTGTCGGGTCGTACTGTGACCATAGGCGCGTTCATCTAATCGGTAGGCCGCTTCCCGTTCTGCCCGATCAGAACCCCGGAGAAACGACCCCGCCGGTATCGTAACGGTCTCAGGTGCCACAAAGGACGGAGCGTCCCCTGCGCGCGCGGGGAAAATTACCCACATCACAAGCATACATGTCAGAGCGAGAACACGCATAGAGCAGATCATGCGCTGACTGAATTGGCACGCCGCCGAAGTAGTTGCGTCAGAACTGCCAACCCGAGCACCATCAAAGCCAAAGGATAGATCCATTCTTTCGCAGGCCGGCCCAGCTGTTCGACATCGATATCGGTCACATAGTCTTCGTATGGCCTGATCCCGGCTTTAGCTGCGACACTGTTAAACGCCACATTGGTCACCGGATAGCGTCCATCCTCTATCTTGCCCAGCTCGATACCGTAGGGTGCCAGACCTGGTTTCTCTGACGCCGACAGACGGAACAGTTTGAAACGGTCGCCATAATTTGTTTCCCGCACAATATGAAGCCGGAAGGCGAGCCCCTTCTCAATGACGAGATCGCCTTTGATGGCCCGTGTGATATCCGCCGTTGCGAAAGCCGGATATACCCGGTCGAGAAGGAAGTCTGGTCGGAAGAGCCCAACCATAGCGACAATCAACAAAATCGACTCAAACCATTTCAGGCGGACAAACATCCATTGCTGGGTCACCGCGCTAAAACACAAAATGGCAAGGAGAGATACGCAGAACACCGTCAGTCCATGCCAAAAACTGGTGACACCGATCAGGAGTAATTCCGTATTGAAAATAAAGACGAAAGGCAGAACCGCCGTCCGAATATCATAGAGAAAAGACTGCACACCGGTCTTCATGGGGTCGGCGCGCGAAATCGCCGATGCTGCAAAGGCCGCCAGACACACCGGTGGCGTCGAATCCGCCAGCAAGCCGAAATAGAACACAAATAGATGCACTGCGATCAACGGCAGGACCAGACCAGCAGCATTGCCGAGTTCGACCAGAACACCAGCAAGCAGGGACGCCACAACGAGGTAATTCGCTGTTGTCGGCAACCCCATGCCAAGAACGATACAGAGCACAGCTGTCAGCACCAGCAACAGATACACATTGCCCCCGGAAAGCGCTTCCACGACACCAACCATCGCGTTGTTCAGCCCGGTCGACGAAACCGAGCCGACAATGATGCCCGCGGACGCGACTGCAACAGCGATACCAATCATGTTGCGCGCGCCAGCGACGAGACCATCGCGAATATCCCCGATCCCGTTGCAGAGACCTTGAAGCAGTCGGATACCCTGCGACCGCCCTTGGATCACGCGCTGGCCAATGATGATCACCATCATCACCGCCACCGAATAGAACACCGAACTGCCGGCTGTCCAACGGGCCACCATCAACAGATAGACCAGAACAATGATTGGCGCGAGAAAATGGAGCCCTTGTTTGAAAGTCGTCCAGAGAATTGGAAGATCAGCGGGGTCCATGCCTTTAAGGCCAAGCTTCTCCGCTTCGAGATGTGAAATATAGAGCAGCGCCATATAGCTGATAACAGCTGGAATGAAGGCCGCCGTAACGACATCGAAATACGGGATGCCGATGGTCTCCGCCATAATGAAGGCGGCAGCCCCCATGATCGGCGGCATGATCTGGCCGTTGGTCGAGGCCGCGACTTCAATGGCGCCCGCCTTAACGGCAGGAATACCAATCTTCTTCATGACCGGTATGGTGAAGGTCCCCGTAGTGACAACATTGGCAATCGAGGACCCGGAAATCGCGCCATTCATCCCTGACGCCAGGATCGCCGCTTTCGCCGGGCCACCGCGATACCGGCCTACCATTGCGAATGCCAGATCAAGGAAGTACTTGCCCGCCCCGGCTTTCTCGAGAAGCGCGCCAAACAGGACAAACAAAAAGACGAAGCTTACGGAAACATCGATTGGAATGCCAAAGATCGCCTCGCCAGTCAGCCATTGGTAGCCAATCAAACGATCAAGAGAGACGCCTTTATGAGAAATGATATCTGGCATCGATTGGCCGAAGACCGAAAACACCAGAAAGATTGCGCAGATTATGACAAGCGGCAATCCAATGGCGCGACGGGTCGCCTCTAACAAAAACAGAATACCTAACCCGCCAATGATCGCTTCGATCGGCACCTGCATTCCCCAAAGGTCGATCTTTAGGAGAACGCCAACCCGCTTGGTAATACCCTCCTGGGCAAACAGCGGGTAAAGCGCGCATAATGAGGCCGCTAACCCCAGGAAAAGATCGCGTATTGGTATTCCGGGCTTCGTAATATGCTTAGTAGCAGGAAAGACAATGAAGCAAAGCAGAAGCGCAAAAGCGAGATGTGCCGATCGCGCCGGAACATCCACAACAATCCCGAAGTTGATCAGGAACGGGAATGGAGAAGCGATCCAGAGCTGAAACAGCGCCCACGTCAAAGTAAGGGCTACAATCAATTTGACGCCAGCGGGCCCGGCATCACGACCCGAACTCTCAAACCGTTCCAGCAGCTCTTCTGCATTCGCAGTCTCGTCAGCTGCGGTATTTCCCATCACGTCGGCCATGTTCAGTCCCCCGCCCAAAACGCAAAACGGCGGACGCTCTTTTGCGCCCGCCGTTTTAACTCACTCAGCTAAAATTACTTCCAGCCTTTTTCCTTGTAGTATTTCAACGCACCCTTATGTAGCGGTGCCGACAGACCATCACTGATCATGCGCTTGGGATCCAGGTTCCGGAAGGCAGGATGCAATTTGCGGAAATCATCGAGATTTTCCATCACAGCCCGGGTCACTTCATAAACCGTCTTTTCGTCAACATCTGCACTGGTAACAAAAGTTGCCATAACCCCAAACGTCGTAACGTCAGCAGACGTGGTTTTGTAGGTTCCCTTCGGAATGGTCGCCCAAGCATAGTAAGGACGTTCCTTTACAAGGCCACTCGCCAGCTTGTTATTGAAGTTTACGATCTTCGCGCCACAGCCATCCGTTGCAACGGACACACCAGCATTCGGCACACCAACCGTATAGATGAAGGCGTCGATCTTGCCATCGCACAAAGCTTTGGATTGCTCCGTCGATGTCAGTTCAGTTGCTGCCTTAAACGCACTCTTGTTCCAACCAGCACGCGCCATCAGGAAGTCCATCGTGCCACGCTGGCCAGAACCCGCATTGCCGATATTGACGCGCTTGCCTTTCAGGCTATCCCATCCGGTGATGCCTGTTTCCCCGCCAGCAATAATATGCAGGGGCTCAGGATGAACGGAGAATACCGCACGGACTTTTTTGAACTGCTTGCCCTTCCAGGCGCTCGTCCCGTTATAGGCGTGATGCTGCCAATCAGACTGGGCAACGCCGAAATCAAGCTCACCTTCCTTGATTTGACCAATATTGTAGTTCGAACCGCCGGTGGAAGGAGCGGAACAGCGGATACCATGTTTACGGCCCTTTTTACGGCCCTCCGCAGCTTCCTTGTGAACGAGACGGCAAACGGCATTACCAACCTGGAAATAAACACCGGTCGGCCCGCCAGTACCAATCGAAATAAATCGCTTTTTGCTGGCGGCATCTGCCGTTGCGGTCAGACCAATGGCCAGCACACCTGCCAAGGCTGAGAATAGAATACGTTTCATGGGTCACCTCTCCCTATAAAAATTAGATTTAGGCCGTTGGCTGCCAACTGTCTGTCCTCCCTGACAGCAGATACCAAACCGGCCATTATATCGAAACCTTGTCAGACAGCGGCATTTTTGCCGACATCGAAGTCCTTTTCAATAAACCAGTGCTGTAACCATGCCTGCCCGACCGCCGAGGAGTCAATTAGCTTCGAAGGAAATTGGCGCAAATATCAATGCGTTTGCGCCACTAACAGCGCATCGCTAGGATGCGGCTCAGTCAGACCGCCGTAACTTCAGAGTGTTATCATGGACATCAAGAACCATATCCGAACGATCCCCGATTTTCCGAAACCGGGCATTCTTTACTATGATATTTCCACGCTGCTCCAGCATAAGGATGCCTGGAAAGCGACCGTCGACCAGATGGCGGAACGGATTAGTAAATATAAACCGGATATGCTGTTCGGCATTGAATCCCGCGGGTTTTTAGTCGCAGCACCCGTCGCCTATGCCCTTGGCTGCGGCTTCGCGATGATCCGCAAAAAGGAAAAACTCCCCGGCGAAACCATCGCCTACACCTACGCGCTGGAATACGGCACAGACACCATCGAAATCCAGGCAGATGCCACGGCACCAGGTCAAAAAGTCGTTATCGTTGATGATCTTCTGGCGACGGGTGGCACCATGACCGCCGGGATCAATCTCCTTCGCCGCCTCGACGCAGATGTTAAGGCTGCGGCCTGCATTATCGAACTCGATTTCCTAAAAGGCCGCGACCATCTCGACGTGCCGTTTGATGCCTTGGTTAACTATTCATCATAAGGGACCATTTTTTTAACCTTTACGAAGCGTTAACAACCAGTGGATAGCCTCGGAATAGCGCCGAACTCGTGGAAACACGAACATCGTTACGCGAAAATTAGCACGCGACCGGGGTTACCGCGACAAATGGCAAAGTCAAAATTCAACGTCAGAACGCGCCGACTTCCAGGGCGTCGGTCACTGAAAATTTCAGAGACACCGGACGGCGTGCGGCAGAATCCTACGATCTCAAACACCATCGCTCAGCCACATCACTACATCGACAATCTGGCCTGCCCCGCCCTTCTCATCGACGAGCAACGCCAAATAGAAGCCGCCAACCAGGGTTTCTACAAATTATTCGGCTTACCCGCCAAAGCGATCCAGATTGGTGAAAAATTCGCAAATTTTGCACAGCGAGCGGTGATCAACCGATATGAAGGCCTACTGGAACTAGGCAGCTATATCACTACCGAAAACAATCAGCAGACGACCTCATATCAAATATCCGTCGGCGGAAATTTCGTTCGTCTGTTCTGCGCGCGGACCCCCGACGGCAAGACATTGTTGTCGTTTTCCACGGCGACCCTCACGGAACTTCATGGCACCGTCACAGGCGACAACAAGCCCAACGACGGTTAGCCGCGCCCCTGTGGAGGCTGCGCCGCAAATTCCGAGCCAACAAGACAGAACTTCCCAACCTTATCCTGCCACAGCTCTTCCGCAGCATGGATTGTCCCCAAGGCACGCGCCACAGTCTGGAAACCATCGCTTGAGAACCGTTCTGCCAATTCTGCAAAATAGAGAGGTTGTTCAGTAATAACTTCGCGAATTTTTTCAGCCAATGCAGCGACATCTTCGTCAGAAACCTCCGGTGCCGCTTCCTTGGCCGGTCCATCACCCAGCATATCATCCAGATTTACTTCATCAGCATAGGCGTAGGTGATCCGTTCAAAACGTTCCCGGGGAAGCTCATCACTAATCGTTGCATCAATACCCATCTTCGACGTCGTCGGGATTTTACCCGGCGTAATGACAAGACTGGGATCCAGTGGTTTCGACCGCGCCCCGGATATGATGGTTACGTCACGATCGGCCTGCACGCGTGTCGCAATTGCCCATTCGACATCCATGCCATCAAAGACATCGATATCTTCATCAACAATGACAACATGTTTCATGTCAGCAACGGACAATGAGGCGAGGATCGCATTCTTGCCATCACCGGGCAGCGGCTTTATCGCGATCACAGCATGCCAATGGCAACAACCACCCGGCGTAATATTCACCGCCGTCACCTGAACGCCTGCTTCGTGCAGCGCCCGCCGTACCGCGGCTTCATAGATAGGTCCGCTCGGCCAAATGTTTTCCCACGGCATATGCAGCGCGTAATACATTGGGTTTTTCCGCATCGAGATTGCCTTGATGCGGACATGCGGATTCCAATGCAAACCACCCATCAGACGGGTAAACTCGCCAAAGCGACCCTCTGGTTTGGTCCAGCCGGTTGGCAGCAGTTCCGCTTCAAGAACGATTTCTGCATCAGCGATACAGGGAGTACTGATAGTTTTACACGGCGTCAGCTCAACAGCTTCGCCCAGCATACCACCCGCCATCGCGATCTCATCAACACCCGGCGCCGCTTTGAAACAACCGGTAATCAAGGATGACGGATGGGTTCCGATATTGACCGAGATCGGCAACGGCTCGCCTTTAGCAAAAGCCTTTTCAGCGAGCTTTCGGAGATTATTCGGCGTCACGACATCGATGCCCGTCGTATTTTTATCTTTCACCAACATCCGATAGATACCGGCATTGAGCCCCAGATCAGGATCTTCGACCAATGTAATACCGGCGGTCATCATCGGGCCACCATCACGCACTGAGAACAACGGCACTGGTAAATTATAAAGATCAACGTCATCGCCTTCGATCAGGATTTCCCGGGCTGGTCCGGAATTGACCATACGAGGCGGGATCGGCCGGTCGATGCCAGCGCGAAGTCGTCCCTCGATCTCGTTGAATTCACACCCCATAGCAATCGCAAGCCTGTCGCGGCTGTTCGTCAGGCCAGAGACAACCGGCATGTCATAGCCAATAACATTACTAAAGATCAGCGCCGTTTCGGATTGATCAACAAGCGCCGCAATGTGTCGGATATCCGTGGGTTTTGTGATTTCCCGGATCTGGCCTTCAGCACGGAGATCCTCGATAAACTGCCTGAAACTATTGGACATAATTCGCTTTCCACTATGGGTAAATAATTGCGCGCGAACCTAACATCCGTCCCGCAGCTGGACAACCACATCGCATTGTAGCGTCATCAATTATTGACGATCGCGTCCGCTATCTTCTCGGCGCACATAATCGTCGGAATGTTTGTGTTCGCCCGCGGCACACAGGGGAAGATCGACGCATCGCAAACCCGCAGACCTTCAACGCCGTAAACACGCCCCTGATTATCAACCACCGCCAAAGGGTCATCTGCACGGCCCATCCGGCACGTGCCCGATGGATGCCAACAACCCGTTACGCCATCGCGGATCCATTCCTCCATCGCCGCTTCATCTTCCAGCAACCCCTTGAGGGTCACACCCTGGGTAATAAAGCCGTGGATTGCGGCCCGGCGCAACGGCCCCGGTGCATCCATCAGAAACCCTAGAATAGACGTCAGAATTTTGTTCTTCGTGGTGACGGCACCGATACGGCGCACTCGTTCGGAATAGTTTGACGGGAACGGATCAGAGGCAATATTCGCCATAGCCGGATCGGCAAATAAGGCCGCCAATCTGCGGATGGAGTCCTTGAGCCGCTCCAGATCGCGACGATCAGAAAGCATTTCAAAAGCAACATCAGGTTCTGACATTGGATCCGCAGATGTTAAGCCGACGGTGCCCCGCGAGTAGGGCTTGTTACACCACAGCAAAAAAGATCCAAGGCGCTGGCCAACCGCATGCCAACCGGATTTCGCGCTGACAGAAACATACATATCCTGCGCACCACAATCTTCGATGCCGGAACTGTATCGGAACGCCACCTGCGCGTGACCGCGGCCGAGTTCGTGCAGCCGGGCATCGGAATGCAGATAGGAGGAAACCGCAATCGTCGGATGCTCGTTGAGGTTCATGCCAACACCAGCGCGGTCCGCGAAAACATCAATCCCGTGTTCGCGCAAATGCCCGGCCCGCCCGACGCCAGACCGCATCAAGGTCGCTGGCGTATGGAGGGCCCCTGATGACAGGATGACTTCATTCGCCGGAATGGTTTCAGGTTCGCCGTTTTGTCTAACGCGAACACCGGTCGCTTTGATTCCTTCGAACACCACTGACTCGACATGTGTCTCGGACCGAATATGCAAGTTCGGTCGCTTGCGAACCTCGGGATTGAGATAGCCCATCGCCGCAGATTGACGATGGTCATCAGGATGGTTCGAAACGGATGTCGGAAACCAGCCATCGACAAAGGGACCATTCTGGTCATCCTGCCGCTGGAAGCCCGCATTCTCCAAGACCCGCGTTACCGCATGAGAAAAGCCGCACCATAGCTCTTCCTTGACCCGGCGAATGGTGATCGGGCCATCTTTGCCATGCAATTCACCATCAAAATCCTGATCGGATTCCAGTTTTTTGAAATAGGGCAGCACGTCATCCCAGCCCCAACCATCAGCGCCGATTTCAACCCACTCGTTGTAATCTTCCGGCGATCCACGATTGGCCATTTGGGCGTTAATGCTGGAACCGCCACCGACAACCCGCGCCTGTTCCATAAACCGGAGCGGTGTTCCACCAGGCCGATTGCTGTTGTTCTCCGCTTGGCGAACCTTGAGGTTCGTCCAGTGATAGGCGGGGTTGAATGAAGCTGCCATCGGGTAGGAAGACCGAATATCGGCAGGTTCCTCACCCGGCTTGAAATCCACGCCAGCTTCAATCAGGAGGACATTGTTCTTTGAGTTCTCGGACAACCGGCTGGCAAGAACGCATCCCGCAGAGCCACCACCCGCAATGATAAAATCATATTTCATAGTTTCAAGAAGATGCCAGAAGGGGACGCATGGTGCAAAGGGTCGGTTATTTGGGCTGGCTCGGCCGGGTAAGGATAAAAATGGCCGGCGGCAGCAGACAGGCGGCAACAATCGTTGGTAGCACCCAATCATCAGCAATACCAAAGATTATCCAGAGCAGGCTTACTGTCATTGTCGCGATGGCGAGTACTTTCGCCTTCACAGGAATAACCCCGTGCTGTCGCCAATCCCGCAAGGGTGGACCCAAGCGCGGGTGATTGTACAGCCAGTCATGAAACCGTTTAGACGTCTTGGAAAATGCCCACAAGGCCACCAGCAGAAACGGAGTCGTTGGCAATCCCGGCACGACGACACCAATGACACCCAGCGCCACGGCGATCCAGCCCAGCGCCAGCAGAAATGGCCGCGCAAGCCGACTTGCCGGGGTAACATTTTCATTTGTGGGATCGTCGTTCATGAGAATATGACCATATTCGGTGTCTGGGACGAATGACAATAACGAGTCTTCTAAACGTGTTAAAAGGATCCATAATAGGTGATCTCGGGGTAAGGTAAGAAGCAATGTCTGGTTTTTTTCAACAAGCGCGCTCTGTGCTGTCTCAGGAGCTACAAAAGTTCCGCAATCGCTCCTTTCTCGAAGCGACAATGGCAGCAAGTGCCTTGGTTGCTTCTGCAGATGGCGAAATCAACATCGCCGAGCTTTCGATGCTTGATCAGGCATTGGAAACGATAAACGAACTTAATATTTATGACCCCCATGACGCGATAGATATTTACCGCCAACATGCCGAAGCCTTGACGGCTGACCCAGGCGCCGCCCGCGAGAATATTCTACGCCTCGTCCGCAAGCTCTCCGAGGATGAACATGCTGCCCGCTTGCTCGTCAATGTATGTGTCGCCATTGGCAAGTCAGATGATGATTTCACAGAGAGTGAGAAGGCTGCCATCGATCAACTCTGTGCCAATATGGGACTCGACCCAGCCGAAACCGGCCTGTAACCCAGAAGTGACGAATACGGTCACAACTCTCTCTGTCATTATTCCGACCCTGAATGAAGCCGGTCGGATCGAAAATGTTCTCTCTGCCCTCGCCGCAGATAAGATCACGGCGGAGATAATCGTCGCCGATGGCGGTAGTGCGGACGGGACAATCGCGGCTGTGGAAAGTTCCGGCGCAACACTCGTCGACTGTAATCCGGGGCGCGGCAATCAACTTCATCAAGGCGCTGCAGCTGCAACCGGTGACGTACTGTTTTTTCTCCATGCCGACACCAACCTGCCTGAGGGGGCGTTGGCTGCAATCCTGGAAGAACTGAACACCAACCCCGATGCAGGTGGCGGCAATTTTCGGTTACTGTTTGACGGTGACACAAAATTCGACCGCTGGCTTATCGGGTTTTACCGATGGATACGATCGAAAGGCGTCTATTACGGAGATTCCGGTATTTTTGTCCGGCGCTCTGTCTATCAGACGATTGGTCCGATCCAGGCGATTCCGCTGATGGAAGATTACGACTTCACCCGCCGTCTTGAACGGTATGGTCCAACGCTGTGTATCGAACAGCCACCCCTTGTCACCTCCTCGCGGAAATTTCACGGACGCCATCCGGTTGCCATTGTCTGGGGCTGGCTTCTGATCCATGCGCTGTGGCATCTCCGCGTAAAGCCTTCAACACTGGCCCGCCTCTATTACGGCAAACGTCGTTAGAAACAGACAGGTAACTTGACGATTTTAATATCAATCGATAGCAATTCAGCAGAAGCTCCCGGAATGGGAACCGGCGACCTCACGCTATGCCATCACGCTATAAGGTCACGTCATGTTAAGTAGGAAAAACCGTCTGAGCCGCCCCGTCGATTTAGGCCCCTACCCGCTGGAACGTCTACGCCGTGAGCCCAGCATTGTTGCGGAAGAAACCGCGCGTCCCGCCGCACCCCCCAAACCAATGACGACCGGCGGCAGCAAATATCTGGTCACTGCTATCAACCAGCATTTGGACGCTTATAACGCGCTCCGCGAACCTGAACCATTTGCCAAAGAAGCACCGGTTCCGGACGATCTGTCCCGCCGCAGCGCTGATATCAAGGGTGCCGGGTATTTTCTCGACGCCTCGCAGATGGGTATTTGCGAAATGCCCGAGAGTGCCTGGCTTGATGATGCCAAGGGTGTCGGCGGCCACGCGGTTGTTATCCTGGTCGAATATTCTGCGCCGATCGATTCCAGCAATATCGCGTCCGGTTGGGTCGACGGAAATGCCCATCTTATCGCGACGCTGCGGGCAGCCGAAATTGCTGCCTGTGTCAGCGGCCAAATATCCAGCATGGGGTTTGTGTCCAAATGTCACTGGACCGGGGCAAGCGATGTTGATCTCGACAAGCTCACCGTTCTTGCCGGACTCGCGAACCGCGACGGTGATGATTTGATCAACCCCTATCTGGACAGCCGCTTCGCGGTCTCGATAATCACCACCAATTACCAACTCGAATGTGACCACCCTTTGCATCCCAACGCCCGTAACGGTCGCGATATTAGCTATCAAATCGGCTTAAGCGGTGCTGTCTCTGGCCTCGAACGCTGGCGACGGAAACGCCGTCCATCGCATCTCGGCCCCTACCCGGTGGAAGATCTAAAGCGCGTTGATCGTCCCACGACATTGATCATCGACGACGAGGTGCCGCGTGTTCCCAGCCGGGCCAATTTTTATATGCGCACCGCCCTTGGTGATCTCAGTGAGAAAACCAAAAGCCAGGCTAATCGCTGGTCGCAAAAGCAGCCAGTGGCGCAAGGCATCGTCCGTCCGATGTGGGGCGTCAAACCTCTCCAGGAAGGCCAGGCCGCCGAGACCATTGCGCCGGGTATCAGCGATGCCGAAGAAAACATGAAGGCGTTAAAAGCCTTGAGCCATTATATGGGTTCATCAATAACCGGCATTTGTGAAATCCCGGATTATTGTTGGTATTCGCACGACAAGCGCGGTCAGCCAATCGTGCCCTATCATAAATATGCTCTGACGGTTCTGATTGATCAGGGGCATGAGACCGTCCTCGGCGCGACCGGCAATGACTGGATCTCGGGTGCGCAATCGATGCGCTCCTATCTGCGCGGTGCGGAAGTCGTCGGCGTTATGGCGGCGATGATCCGCGAGATGGGATATCCCGCCCGGGCGCATTCCAGTCTCGACAGCCATGTCCTGCATGTTCCCCTGGTGCTCAATAGCGGCCTTGGCGAGCAAAGCCGGATCGGCGAGAGCGCGCTTAACCCCTTTTTGGGCATGCGGTTTAAAACAGCGGTGCTCACCACCGACATGCCGTTGACGACCGACAAGCCTATCGACTTTGGTCTTCAGACTTTCTGTGGCAGCTGCCTCAAATGCGCCCGCGAATGCCCGAGCCAGGCGATTCCTTATGGCGACAAGGTGATGTTCAATGGCTATGAGACCTGGAAGCCCGATACCGAACGCTGCACCAGCTATCGCGCAACCAATCTCAAGGGATCATCCTGCGGGCGTTGTATTCATATCTGCCCGCTGACCAAAGACATCACGCTGGACGGCCCGATCCTGCATCAGGTCGGTAGCTGGCTCGGCGTCCATGCGATGTGGCTCAAGCCTTTCCTCGCGCCCATCGCGATCTGGCTGGATGATGTTCTGGGTTATGGCAACCCGATCAACGCCAAGAAATGGTGGCTCGATCTGGAAATTATGGGTGACAAGACTTTCAAATACGATCCGAAAAACTACACGGTCGCTGCCAAAGGCGCCAACCGCCCCAATATCAATCCCAAGAAGAAAATCCCCAAAGACCAAAAGATGGCGTATTACCCCGCCTCGACCTTACCGCCGCCTGATTTACTGGCGCCGTTTCCCCTGGATCGCAAGCAAGGCCTCCAACACGCTGCAGAAGCAGAGACCGTTCCAGAGGCGATTGCGAGACGCGCCCGCGGCGGTGAAAAACCGGCGACCTATATACCCAGCTACGAGACTGAAAAGAGCAGCTGAGTTCAGCTCTCGCGGCTGGGCAAATGAGGCCTAGGCAGCACGAACCTCTTCGAGGAACTTGTCGACTTCGTTGCTGAGAACATCACCTTGCTGGGCCAGCTCCTTGGCGGCTGCAAGCATTTGCGTCGACGCGGCCTGACTTTCGCTCGCGGCCTCCGTCACCTGTGTAATATTATCGGATACTGCCTGCGTTCCCGTCGCCGCCTGATTCACGGATTCTGCAATTTCCTGGGTCGCCAAACCTTGTTCGCCAACAGCGGAAGCAACAGATGTTGCGATCGACCCCAACTGACCAATGGTTTCGCCGATACCCTGAATGGCAACAACCGCTTCTCCGGTCGCCCCCTGTATAGAGGTTATCTGGGAAGCAATCTCTTCTGTCGCTTTTGCGGTCTGCGTGGCCAATGATTTGACTTCCGAGGCGACCACAGCGAACCCTTTGCCCGCATCACCAGCACGCGCCGCTTCGATCGTAGCATTGAGGGCCAGAAGGTTGGTCTGACTTGCAATGTCATTGATCAAGTTCACCACTTCGCCAATTTTCTGCGCAGCATCCGCGAGCCCCTCGACCTTTTTATTCGCCGAGTCCGCTTCATCGACAGCATTTTGAGCGATCTGGTTACTTTGCGTTGCCTGTCGATTTATTTCCCCAACAGAGGCCGAAAGTTCCTCAGCCGCGGTTGCCACTGTTTGGACACTTGAGCTGGCTTTTTCAGAGGCCGTCGTAACGACACTGGCTTGCTCATGGGTTCGCAGAGACGTCGCCGACATGGCTTCAGCAGATGATTGCATCTCGGTGGTCGCGGAGGCCAATGCCTGCACGACACTCTTGACGTTTTTCTCAAACGACGACGCTGTCTCCAGCATTGCCTGTTTGCGGGCCGCCTCTGCCTTTTCCTCAGCGTCCCGCTGAGCTTCTTCCACCTTGGCTTCTGCGGCACGGCTTTCTTCTTCGCGAAGAGTTTCTGCTTCTTGTGCCTTCTTCTCTGCAATGACTTGCTCAGCCTGAAGGCGTTCATTCTCGATCATATTGTCTTTAAACACCTGCACCGCCTGCGCCATTGAGCCAAGCTCATCTTTGCGCCCAAGAGCCGAAATTTCTGTCTGTTTGTCACCATCGGCGAGCTGCGTCATCGCATCCGTCAGCGACCGAACTGGATTCACAATGGAACGAGCCGTAAGGAAAGCAACGATGCCAGCTAGCGTCAGACCGAACACCAGCAGAGCCCATTCGATTTTCTCAAGCAGCGTTATCGAGGCGGCCGCAATCGCGACGTCTTTATTCAGCAATGCTTTTTGGTTTGCGACCAAACTGCCGCCCTTGTCTGCTTGAAGGCGGGATTTCCGGTGATCATCCACCCGCGAAGCGCCGCCAGCGAGGCATTGATGCCATTGACCATACCGAGGCTCGCCGCCGATGTCGGCGCCCGCAAATCTACGACCCGCTGGTTCACTTTTGCGACCCCACCAATTTGCCACACAGTGATGCCAACCAGAGCGATCAGCACCATACACACGGCAGCGAAGCCGCCATTCAGCCGCCCCCTGATTTTTAGCGAAGGCAGAACCGAACCGGATGGAGTTGAATTCGTTGTATCGTCTATGGGCAAATTACGGGGCATCATAATTCCTTAAATTTTGGCAAAACACCTAAAACATAGGTCGGAATAATCTCAATCAGTCCCAAACAACTAGAAAGAAGCTGAATAAGCCGAAACGGATAGCCAGTAGCGGACAAAATTCCTAATTTTCCATGAATAAAATATTTTATAAAATAATATCAATTAGTTAGTGGATATAATTATCCCACCAAAGCAGACCAACAATGGTTACATGTCGGTTCATTTAACTTTGTTATTGCTGATTTAACCTGATTTTCACTGGATTAACCTATTTTGATAGAAATAAACCAACGACTTACTAACCTCTCTACTGCTATGGTTTATTGGCGATACGGCTAGATCTACCTACGCGAGCAATACAATGGCTGAGACCATGTCAAACACCGACGCAATCCTCGCCCTTGAAGAGCGCTTGGCAAAAGCAAATGAAACCATTGCCGAGCTGCGCAATCAGACTGCCTCAGACCCAACGCACTCAAACATCGATCGCTATGCCCTCGCCATATCTGCAACAAATGATGGGTTTTGGGACCAAAACCTTCTAACCGGCGACACCAAACGGTCACCGCGATTATATGAAATTTTGGGTATGGAAATCGATAGCGTCGGCGCCACTGAGGCCGCATTCTCGGACCTGGTCCACCCTGATGATAATGACCGACGCAAACGGGCCTTACAGGCTCACCTGGAAACAGGCTTCCCGTTCAATGAGGAATATCGCATTAGGCACCAATTGGGTTCCTATATCTGGGTCAGCGCCAAAGCCCAGGCCGCCTGGGATCAAAATGGCAAACCCGTGCGCATCGCTGGGGCGTTCAACGACATCACTGAGCGCAAACAAGCCGAAATTGCGCTGCAGGATAGTGAACAGCGATTTAGAACACTTATTGAAGGTTCAGGCCTTGGCATTCACCTATCCCGCGTGACCGGTGGTCGATTGCTGATTACCCCTCCATTGGCAAAACTTTTAGGCTATGCGACGGCAGCAGAGATGGACGCGGTGCCGCAATACAATTTAATCGCCAAGCACGATCGGGAAAAAGCCGCTCATTTTCGAGAGATTACGATCAACAACCCGAGCGAACTGGTGGAGTATGATTGCGACTTCATCGGAAAGGATGGAAACACTATTCCAGTCCACGTCATTCTGAGTAAAATTTTGTGGAATGGAGAAGAGGCGATTCAAAGCACCATAATCGACCTTTCCCAACGGAAGAATGCCGAGCAGGCACAAATCAACAGTGAAAGACGCCTGCGGGCAATTATCGATAACAGCCCAGCGCTGATTTATCTGAAAGATCAAGATTCACGTTTATTGCTGGTAAACGAAACCTACGAGAGAATTGCCGGGAACTGTGAAGCAGATCTAATTAATGGTGCGAAACAGACTTGGCTTAAGACAGAAACTCTTGATCACCTGAAAGAGTTGGATGAAAGAGTCCTGCTAACTGGGGAGCCGGTTGAATCATAATATGACTATTTTGATTCAGATGGCACTACACGGGTCATGAAATCAGTGAAGTTCCCAATCCGGGACTCCGACAGAGGGGTTATCGGCATTGGCGGCATCAGCACAGACATTACCGTCGAAAAAATGGCAGCCGATGCGTTGCAAAATGCCAAGGTGACAGCCGAAGCGGCTGCGGTTCTAGCAAGAGAAGCCAGCCTCGCAAAAAGCCACTTCCTCGCCAATATGAGCCACGAGCTACGGACACCCTTGAATGCCATCATCGGATTTTCCGAAATAATTCATCGCGAAGAATTTGGCGCTGTCGGCAAGCCCAAATATGTCGAATACGCCAATGACATCAGCGATGCCGGCAAACATCTGCTCAGCATCATTAATGACATTCTGGATCTTTCAAAAATTGAAACCGGCATTGGCATGGCGCTCGACGATATCCAAGTGGCTTTGTCCCCGTTTGATCAAATTGATAGTGCCCTCAACCGAAGTTTTGAAGGCACTGGCCTTGGGCTGCCTTTGAGCAAAGCGCTCGTCGAACTCCACGGCGGCTCATTGGACCTTCAAAGCGAACTGGAAGTCGGCACAGCCGTCACCTTCCGCTTTCCCGCCAACAGAACAATCGCTGCCAGTTTAAACGCCCGTTGACGGCTTTTGTCCCTGGCCCGGGATCAGCACGATAAACATCGCCAGCAAAGCCGCCCCGGCGGAGACGTAGAACACAGCGCTCCCCATGCCATGATCCATTAACCAGCCATACAGAATGGGCGTGGCACCCTGCCCCAGCGTGTAGCCAAGGGTGACAAAGCCAAAGGCAGTGCCAACGCTGCTCGACGGCGAGGCCCGGCGCACCAGAACATCGCGCGAAGCGTTATAAAGGCCACGCATCAATCCTGCGACAATCATTGTCCCAAACAGCAGCCAGAGCGACAGCGTGCCCGACCCAACCAAGACGATGGTCAATGTCATAATCAGGAAGCAGCCGACCACAACCAGATATTCAAGCCGCGCCCAATCCGCCAGCCAGCCACCCGGAATAGCCCCGACAATTGCGGCAATCAGAAAACAGGTGAGGATCGTCCCGGCAAGCTCGGTCGAAACACCGTCATAGACCAACGGCAAGGCAGGAATAGTATACGCGGTCATGCCGGTGCCGGAGGCAGAGGTCGCGACATAGAACAAAAAGAACAGAATCATTGGCCGGGTTAGCATAACGCGCCAACTCGCCGCTTCCTTGGGCGCTTCGCCAGCCTGTTCTTTGGCCTTCTGCACCCCGGAATAGTCGCGCAGCGACGCACCGAAGAGTGCGATGATGACGGCCATCACCACGCCGAGAATTCCGGCAAAGATCAACGCGTTCTGCCAACCATATTGAGTGCCGACCAAGACCATTACAAATGGTGCACATGCATAGCCAATAGATCCGCCAAAGCTGTGATAGGCGAAGGCGCGACCGAGATGGCTCTCGCGAATGCTCGCCGACAAGATCGAAAAATCCGCTGGATGAAACACTGCATTGCCAATACCCGCGACAAAGAACGCTGCCATGAGTACATAATAACTCGGCAACATTCCCGCGATGACCAGAGCGAGCCCCATCAAGGCAAGGCCGACAACAAGAACCAGTCGCGCCCCTACTTTGTCGACCAACAGACCAATCGGTACCTGCACAATTGCTGTAGCAACAAAATACAGGATCATCGGGATTCCGACCTCGACCCAGGTCAGCCCTAAATCCTTAGTCACCAGCAAATAGAGTGGCGGTAAGGCGAGATGATAAAAATGGCTGACAAAATGCGCCGCCCCAATCAGCCAGATTGCACCGTGCTCGCGGGGTTCAAGAGATGTTGAGGCAGCAGAACTCATGTTGTCCTCGCTTTGCGCGCGCCCGTATGGAGCAGCACGGTCAACGCGCCAAGCATCGTAAATAAGGCAGACGCATAAAAAACGTACGCCGGCGGAAAATTATCGAAAATATAGCCATAAACGACGCCACCAATTGCCTGCCCGACTGTAAAACCAGTACTGACAAAGGCGAACACCGTCCCGATAGGCAAATGTTTGATTACCTGCCTGACCGCAACATCACGGGTGGCATTAACCCCACCCCGCATCGCCCCTGCCAAGCATAAGGTTCCGATCACCATCCAGAACGGCATCACCCCTGTACCGACAAGATAGGTCGCTGCTGCTGCAACGCCGAAACCAGCAAGCATTATAATGTCGTACCGCTCGGTCTTATCCGCGAGCATCCCGCCCGGCAGGATTAGAATCAACGCACCAACTTGGTACGCTGTAAGTGCGGCGACGACAGCAACGGCGTCCAGCCCATACATCGGCTGAAACGCGAGTACCGCAAACTGGGTTACACCAAAATTTCCGAGCGACGAAAACATGTAAAAGGCAAAGAACAGCATCACCGGGCGCGAGGTCAGCAATTCGCGCAAACTATCGCCAATCGGTGTCTTCTTCTTGACCTTGGTGCCCTCGGTAATGCGGCTACCAAAAATGATCAGCAGAATGGTCGTAACGATTCCAAGAAGACCCAGGGCCATCATTGCGCCGCGCCAGTCCAAAAAGGACAGGAACAACGCGGCAACCGGTGCGGCAACAACAAAACCGATCTGCCCGGAAAAACTGTGTACCGAAAAAGCCCGCCCGATACGGGATTCCTCAACAGAGGCATCGAGCAGCGAATAATCCGCCGGATGAAAAACTGAATTGCCGATCCCGGCAATCGCCATCAGGGTAACCAGCATCCAGTAAGACGTCGCCAGATAGCCGATCGCAAATAAGGCGACTGAGATGAGGAGTAATCCGCCAATCAGAACACGACGGCCGCCGATACGCTCGACTACAAGCCCCATCGGCGTTTGAAATACCCCAGTGGTTACCGCGAATACACCAAGCGCCAGACCCCATTGAAGAGCACTTATGCCAAACCCGACCATCATCAACGGCGCGATCAACGGCAACGCCAGCCAATATAAATGGCTCAACATGTGGGCGAAGCTGATCAGGCTGATAGCCTGCACTTCACGTTTGGGAAAGCCTGCAACAGCTTCCATTGAGGACTCCCGGTCTGATTGGTGATCGGTATAAGAAAGGGCGGCATTACCGCCAAACCCCAAACTAGAACGGGATTTGATTTGTGACAACGGTCGCCTAGAAATTTATCCCTACTCTGTCTAAGAATATGATCGGTACACGGTTAATGCGCGCCGCTTGCACCATTATCCAACTCGCGGCACGATTGGGGCAACATTACAGGGAGGCTGCTATGGCCAAGGGCCAACTCAGACATATTGCGATCTCGGTGCCCGACAAGGATGCCGCCGCTAAATTCTACGAGGAAACATTTGGCCTCGAACGAGTTTCAGAATCGCGTGTCGCCACTCGGCTCACTGACGGGGTGATGAATTTAACGCTGTTGCAATTCCAGACACAGGAAGATGCCGGTGATGAGCGCGGCAAAGAATTCGTCGGTGTCCATCATTTCGGCTTCTGGGTCGATGATGCCGATACCGCCATCGCCGAAGTCGAAAACAATGGTGGCAAATATCACCCTGGCCCCGAGGACACCAAGAACGCCGAGGTTAAATTCCGTGACCCCGATGGCATTGTATTCGATATCTCCACTCATGGCTGGGATGGCGCCAAGCGCTAAGGGACATCGATGAAACGCACCAATTTATCATCGGCCTATCAGCGGTCGCGCTCCTATTCACCGGCCGTTATTACCGAGGGCGGCAAGACGGTGTGGCTGTCCGGACACCTCGCCTGGGAGGATGAAGACGGCAATTCACTGGCTGGCGACTTCGAAGGACAAGTGCGGTGCGTCTTCCGCAAACTGGCTGCGACGATGGCAGAAGCCGGCGGCACACTGGACGACATCGTGACCATGACGGCCTTTATTACAGACGTCTCAAACAACACGCGGTTTGTTGAAATCCGCAAAGAATATTTTTCCAACGAATCCTACCCCGCCTCGACCCTTATTACGGCCGCCGCTCTCAATCGGCCAGAGCTTCAAATCGAAATTAACGCAATAGCTGTAATAGCTTAACCCATAAACATTTCGTGACTTTTCTGTGCTTGCCCTCGCCGGGAGCCGCACTTATTGTGCGTGCCTGAATTTGGCCGCATTTCAGTGGCTAGGTTTCTATGCTGTTAATTTATTTTCCTGGGAGGAAACATGTATTCAGTGATGAAAAAGGCCCTTCCCCTCGCCGCGATTGCGGCTCTGGGTCTCGGCGCCACCCCCGTAATTGCGGCGGATGCGTCATTCTTTAAAGACAAGACGATGAAGATCGTCATTCCTTATGGCCCCGGCGGCACATACGACAAATATGGTCACACCTTCTCACGCCATATTGGCAACTTCATTCCCGGCAAGCCGACTGTTATTCTACAGCACATGCCTGGAGCCGGTGGCGCGAAGGCCATGAACTTCACAGCCAATGTCATGGCGAAAAACGGCCTCAACATGGTTGTGCCGCTCGACAATATCGTCATCAACCAGCTGCTTCGTCCGAAAAAGATGCGGTACCAAGCTGACAAGTTTAACTATCTTGGTTCGAGCAATCAGACCAACATCATTGTCGTCGCACGGGCCGATACCGGCGTAAAAACCGTCGCTGACATGAAAAAGGTTGCCTTGATCGGTGCCACCAGCGGCAAGTTCTCCAGCGGCTATTTGACACCGAAACTGGTCATGGGACTGTTGGACCTTAAAGGACGTATCGTTACCGGCTATAAGGGTTCTTCTCGCTCGATCCTGGCGATGGAACAGGGCGAAGCCCAAATGGCTGCCTTTAACTGGCTGGCATGGGACTCGAAAGTCCCTCATTGGTTCGAGGGCAAGAAGCCTTTCGCCAACGCCATTGTTCAGGTCGGTAACGTCAAGGATCCGGCACTGCCGAACGTCCCGATGCTGGGTGACCTGGTTTCTGCAGACCAAAAACAAATGGTTGGCTTCCTTGCCTCCGCTGGTCCTCTCGGTCGTGGCCTAGCCATGCCCCCTGGTGTAAAAGCTGACGTCATCAAAACGATGCGTGCTGCTTACGCTGCCATGAACAAGGACAAGGCTTTCGCCAAGGAACTCAAGCGCAAACGTCTGCGTCTGATCCCAAGCAGCGGCGAACAGATCCAAGCCATCGTCGAAAAGGCAATCAAAGACACATCGCCTGAAGTTGTGACGAAGGTTCGTAAAATCATCTTCGGCAAAAGCTCCTAAGCTTTACCGAAAGATTTGAGATTGGGCCGTCCCTTGGGGCGGCCCTTTTTCTATGGGGAAAGGGCCGCAAGAAAATCTGTAACGTGCTGCCCAAACTCTGCCGGTTTTTGCGCATGCACCCAATGGCCCGCACCATCGATCATCTGAATATCCGCTGCCGGAAAAAAACTACACACCGCGTCATGATGTTCGGGCAGAACGAAATCAGATTGAGTGCCGCCTATTAACGTCACCGGTCCGGTGAACTGACAGCTTCCCGGCTCAAAGGGGAATTTCATCAAACCCGGCATGCTCGACGGGATGGCATCGAGATTAATCTGCCAGCGCGGACCACTCTCTTCAAACAACAGATTGTGCAGCAAAAACCCACGCAATGTCGGATCATCAATGGATTTCGCCAGATCAGCATCGGCTTCCGACCGGCGGCTGTAATGTGCGATATCCAGCGCCTGCATCAGCGCCACCAGCCCGGCATGGCTGTGGCTATAGGTGACAGGTGCGACATCCGCCAGAATCAAACCGGCAAGCAGATCGGGCTGCGATAAAGCAGCCGTCATGGCGACCTTACCCCCCATCGAATGGCCCAGCAGAACCGGCTTTACCAGGTTCTTCGCTGCAATCAATTCGACGACATCCTCCGCCATCGCCGGATAGCCCATCTCGTCATTCCATGGCGACGAACCATGATTACGGAGATCAACCGTTAAAACGCGATGTGTCGCAGAGAAATGTTTGGCAAAGCTCGCCCAGTTACGGCCTGAGCCAAAAAGCCCATGCAGGATAATGATCGCGGGGCCACCTTGAGCCCCATCGCCAAAATCATTGAAATGAAGTTTCATCGCGGCGGCGACGGGATCAATCCCGTCCGATCATCGACACCAGGAGCGCCATTCTCACATGCAGGCCATATTTCATCTGCCGGAAATAGGCTGCCCGCGGATCAGAATCGAGCTCAGGCGGAATTTCACCGACGCGCGGTAAGGGATGCATCAGCACCAAATTCTCCTTGGCCCGATCCATATCATCTCTGGTGACGGCATAGGAAAAATCGATCACCATCGTATCTGCCAGACGCTCTCTTTGAACCCGCGTGACATAGAGAATATCAGTATCCTCGATGACCGGATCGAGATCCAAATACTCGCTATCCCCACTCATCAAATAGGAACTCGGCAGGCTGAGTTCCTGAGGCGATACAAAATTCAGTTTAACGTCATACATCCGCAACAGCTTGACCAGACTATGGACAGTTCGACCGTGTTTGAGGTCGCCCATCAGGGTGATCGTCAGCCCATCAATGTGGCCGCGTTCCTTGGAAATCGTATAGAGATCAAGCAATGCCTGTGTTGGATGCTCGCCAGCACCATTCCCGGCATTGATAAGCGGCACCGACGCGACAGAGACCGCCCGTTCCGTGGCATCTTCGTCGTAGTGCCGCAGCACCAGTGCATCGGCATAGCATTCAAGCGTGCGGATCGTATCTTCAAGGGATTCACCCTTGGTCACGGAGGAGTAATTAACCTCGTTAATCGGAATAACGCTGCCACCGAGGCGCGTCATTGCGGCATAGAAGCTCGATGATGTTCGGGTTGACGGCTCATAAAACAAATTGACGAGGGATTTGCCGGTCAGCGGCATGGTTCGGCCAACCGACAGCCGCGCTGCGAGGCCAAAAATCTCATCAATATCGGCTCTGGAAAATTGATCGACAGAAACGACAGCCCGACGCCAGGGAATATCGAGATCATTCATGTAATAGGAATCCATCAGAGCCTGCCCTCAACGCCAAGCGGTGGTGATTAGATACTGCAGACTTCATCGAATCGACAATCTCCAGATGCTATTTCTGCCCAACGGGGCCGGGCGCATCCTGACGCGCCACCAATACACAACCAATGGCCGCCAGCGAGGTTGCCGCAGCGAACCAAAACACATTCAGCGGCGACCCGACATCGACCAGCCAGCCAGCAATTGCTGGGGCGGCACCATTGCCAATTGTGAACCCGATTGTCACAAAAGCGACGACCCCGCCAAGCAGAGCTGGCGGCGCGTCATTGCGAACCATGAGATCGCGTGATGGCGCGACAACACCCTTGGTAATGCCGGCAATGACCAACATCACGACACAAAGCCAGAAGCTCAAAATACCCATTGCCGCGACAGCGGTCACCACCGTGGCAATCAACATTGTGACGATCAGGACAAAGTCATGGCGTTTTGTCTTATCGGCAATGACACCGCCCACAATAACACCGACCGAGGCGGCGATCAGATAGGCCAGCAAAATATACCCGGCGAGCTTTTCAGTGACGCCGTAAAAGGCCACCAGGACCACTATCGTGAGACCGCTTAAGGCGCTGGTCGCTGCCGACGACGTAATGAAATAGACAAAATGTGAAAGGATACGCCGTGTGAAAAGGGCATCTTTGGTACGGCTCAGCTGACCCGGCGGTTGCTTCTTACGGGAAACCGTATCCTTCAGAACACCCTGTAAAAGCAACATAATAGCCGCAACCACCAACCCACAAATGCCGACGATAAAGAGCGACGTTTGCCAATCCGTTATGCCCATCAAAAACGGCATCACCAGCGGCACCGCGAAAAACCCGGCCGAACCGCTAAAACTGTGAATGCTGAAGGCGCGACCCAATTTGTCTTCAGCAATCGATGAAGACATGATGACGTAATCACAGGGGTGAAAAACACAATTCCCCGCGCCAGCAACCATAAACAATACGAGTAATGCCCAGTAGGACTCGGTCAGACCGGCAAGTGTAATGGCCGCCGATAGAACAAACATCCCGACAAATAGCACGCGCTTGGCCCCGATCCTGTCGACCAACAGACCAGCAGGCATTTGCAGCGTAGCGCTGGCGAGAAAAAACCCTGACGAAATCAGGCCCAACTCAGCAAACCCGACACCCAGATCTTTCGACATTGCAATATAGAGAGGTGCCAGACAGATAACATAGAAATGGCTGATGAAATGCCCGGCGCTGATCAACCCGATAACAGCCATCTGCTGCCCGTTCGATCGCGGACCCGTTTCAGCTGCGGGATTTTCGGAAGCCGTCATGACCGCGTCACTTATTTCATAGGGACAGTTGCGGCCTCTTCTTAAGTCCCAGACGCTCCGTGAGCAAGTGGAATGCGGCGATTAATCTGAATAACGGCCTTGTCGTATCAAGGTTGATCCTGTGTGATGGCGCGATGTTTGAGCTTCAGAATATTTCAAAATCCTATGGTGCCGTACAGGCTGTTACGAACCTCGACCTGACGATCGCCTCTGGCAAAACGACTGTCCTGATTGGCCCCAGCGGATGTGGAAAATCCACCATTCTCGGCATGATGATCGGGCTCGTGAAGCCTGACGCTGGCGACATCCTGTTTAACGACACGCCTTTGAGTGTCGGCAAGTTGGAACAAAAGCGTCAGCGTATGGGATATGTCATTCAGGATGGCGGGTTGTTTCCGCATTTATCCGCGCGCCGCAATGTGACCTTGATGGCCCAACATTTACAGCGCAATCCACAGGAGACTGCAAATCGGATCCAAGAATTGTGCGATCTGACACATTTTCCTGAAGCGGCACTGGACCGCGTCCCGGCACAGCTTTCAGGAGGTCAATACCAACGCGTTGCCCTCATGCGGGCTCTGATGCTCGATCCGGATGTGTTGTTGCTGGACGAACCGTTAGGTGCCCTTGATCCTCTGATCCGGTTTGACCTTCAGACCGAGCTTAGAGACATATTCCGGTCGCTGGGCAAAACCGTCATCATGGTGACACATGACATCGGAGAAGCCAGCTACCTTGGTGACACCATAGTTCTGTTGCGTGATGGCAGGGTCGTTCAATCCGGTGCGATAACTGACCTGATCGACAACCCCTTTGAGGATTTCGTTGTACGATTTATGCGGGCGCAACGCTCCGTTCCGGGCACGCCACGCGAAAACTCAGAACCGAGGCCCGACGAATGACGCGTTATTTATCCGTCATCGCGCTGCTGCTGACGTCAGTTTTATCGTCAAGTCTCGCCTATGGGCAGGGCCCCAGCATCACCATTGGGTCAAAGAGCTTCACAGAATCCGTAATTCTGGGTGAAATTCTGGCTGGCCTGGCAAAGAATACCGGCAGCTCGGTTAACCACCGCAAGCAATTAGGCGGCACAAGAATACTCTGGAATGCGCTCCTGCGCGGCGAGATCGACGCCTATCCAGAATATACCGGCACGATCGCCCGGGAAATTCTGGCAAACCAGAAAATCACATCGCGGGACTCCATGATCGATGCGCTCTCGGCGAAGGGCATTTCGATGAGCGCACCGCTCGGCTTCAACAATACCTACGCCCTCGCGGTGACCGCCCCGACCGCCAAAAGACATTCCCTGAAAACCATTTCGGATCTGAAACGTTTTAAAGACCTCAAGCTGGGCTTCAGCAATGAGTTTATGGATAGAGGGGATGGTTGGCCGGCTCTAAAACGGCGCTATGGACTGCCGCAGAGTGACGTCCGCGGGTTGGATCATGATCTTGCGTATCGCGGTCTTAAATCCGGTGATATCGATGTGATCGATGTCTACACCACCGATGCCGAGATCCCCTATTACGGACTAACGCTTCTCAACGACGATCAGCAGCATTTCCCGCGGTATGACGCCGTCATACTTTACCGGTCTGCCCTCAAAATCACCGCCCCTGCAACCAGCGAGGCGTTTGAGGGGCTCGCCGGCAGACTCAATGTCACAACGATGGCGAGGCTGAATGCTGCCGTTAAGCTCAATCGGCAAAGCGAGAGCACCGTCGCCGCAGAATTCCTCAAAACTACCCTCAACATCACAACTCACGCTGTCCCCGAGACCGCATTACAGCGGATATATGCCCGAACGGTCGAACATTTGTTTCTTGTCGGAATTTCGCTCTTTACGGCAATTTTTGTCGCCATACCGCTGGGTATACTCGCGGCCCGACGCCGTAGGACCGGCCAGATCATCCTGTCTATCGCCGGGATTCTTCAGACAATTCCGGGATTAGCGCTCCTGGTGTTTATGATCCCGCTCCTTGGGATCGGCAGTGAACCCGCAATCGCCGCCTTATTTCTCTACAGCCTGCTCCCGATCATTCGAAACACCCATACTGGCATCACGGGCATAGACCCCTCGCTCCAGAATTCAGCCATTGCCCTGGGATTGCCCCCAACGGCCCGATTGCGGCTTATTGAATTACCCCTTGCGACCCCGTCGATCATGGCCGGGATCAAAACCTCTGCCGTCATCAATATCGGCACAGCGACACTGGGCGCGCTGATCGGTGCTGGAGGGTATGGTCAACCGATTTTGACAGGTATCCGTCTGGACAATATCGGGCTCATTCTTGAAGGCGCCATCCCGGCCGCCCTAATGGCACTCATTGCCCAATTTGGATTTGAGTGGATAGAACGAAGATTAGCGCCTAACGGCCGCGCCGAAGTACAAACGTAAACACTTCGCCGGATTCCGTGCTGGAGACCAGGTCGTGGCCAGCCTGTTCACAAAACGCCTTAAAGTCTTTCGGTGCGGCTGGGTCAGTTGCTCGTACGGTTAGCTCGGCGCCAATTTCCAACGCCTTGATCGCTTTTCTCGCGCGCAGGACGGGTAATGGACATTTAAGTCCCTCGGCATCGAGTGTCGTACCAGGCTGTGGATCGTCAGAGGACATCCAAAATAGACCTTTTTTCTATGACAATTGGTTGTTTCTCATAGAATTCGTTGGAATGATAGACGCTGGATGACACCAAAAATGAAATACAAACGTTATTGGATGATGCCATGATATTTATGCGCACTGTTTGTTTAGCCCTGATCTTGTCTTTTATCAGCGTTATACCGGCAAGTTACGCCCAAAAGCGCGCCCCCGTTCCAAGTGCCAAAGAATTTAAAAAAATTCATTCAAGGTTTGATTCAGGCGTAGCTGACTGGGCAAGTGAGTGGTTAAAACTCAAAGCGGAAGAGCGCAGATACAAAAATTCTGCCGCCGGCCGTCAGGAAGCCTCTCCGAACCGTTTCCCCCTGCTCAAAGATATCGCGACAGACGTGCTCGACGAGCAAAAGGACAAGTCGAATTATTATCCCAAGCCAAATGCGGCTGAACGGGACAAGCAATTTATCGAAAAGGCTTTCGCCAAAAAGGGCTTATATCCAACGGTCAGGCTTATGTTCTCAGTCGCCGACCGCTATTTGGCAACGCTGAACAGGCGTCTGGATGAAGCGGAAGCCGCCGCAAAATCTTGCGATCGGGCACGCTACGATGCTGCAATCAAACGGTTGATCAACGCATATGTTGAAGCCTCACTCTACTTCCAACGCCAATTGGACAATCTTGATGCCCTGGCGCAGGCTGGTGCCGAATAAGAGGCCGGCAATTATGACAAGATCAAACGCCGCTGGTCCTTCTTTTGGGCTGAAGTGCATGACTCCCTTAGCGACGGGAAGAAAGCCGATGAGGCCCGGAGGGAATGGCGCAAGAACTCCCTCTATAACCGCGCCAACCTTTTAGGCGAGGTCTTTAGTACGGCTTATGGCGATATGCTGAAAAGGATGAATGCCGCCATCAAAACCGCGGATTATCCACCTTTTAAGGAATGTGGGAAGCCCGCCAGACGCCGCACATTGGCAGATGCGGATGCTGCTCTTGCTGAGGCAAAGGCCGCGCAAACAGCCATGGACAAGATGGAAGGCGAATTCAACGAACTGGACCGTGTCTATGAAAGGCTCAACAAAAAGGCTGATGCGCTGATTGGCGATGCCAATCTACCCAACACCGGCGCGGCAACCGGCAATAATCCAGCTCCCCAAAAAAGGACACCCGCTAAAACCGGGATAAGCCAATCCCCGGTGTCACCACAACCACAAAAGAATCCCGACGGATCCTTCATGGTGCCAAGTATGCCTGCTCCGATGGCAGATATTGTGATTGATCTTCCCAAAATGCCCAAACTGCCTGTCGTGCCCAAGAACAGTCCGCTCGCTAAATATCAGGCAAACCCCTGCGGACTTGATCCCAGGAAGGTGTGTAACGTTTTGCTGGAAGGTTTCAGGGCAAGCTGCACGACAGAACTCACCGCATTTTATAAAATCTGCAAGAAAGCGCCCACGATCAGGAACTGCAAGCAACGCTGTCAGGCCAATTGGCAGCAGGGGATCCACGAACTGGCGCTGGCCAGTCTTGCCAAGAAGCATGTCATCGCCGTCTTCGGTAAATCTGAAAAAAACAGTGACGAGGTTCTCGAAGCCAAAGAGGCGGAAATCAAAGAAAACGAAAACCGTGTAAATCAGATTGAAGAAGAAGCCAAGAAACGCGTCCTCCATATTTATATCAATCAAAATACCGGCATGATTATCCGCCACAATGGCAATAAATTTGTGCCAAAATCGCCGCTACGCTATGCCGGGACGCAAGGTGGCAGGCCGCATATCTATGAACGCAACACGATCGAGTATCTGAAGGCGCGGAATAACCAACTGCGCCGCGAGATTGATGGGTTATATGATAGCGCCTATGCCGAAAATAGCTGGCCGCAGATGGCGCTCTCTAAATGGACCCCGAATGCCAAAAAATCTGATGGCTTCTGCACAGCCTCTCAGAATGACCGCAACCGTGCGTCCTGTCTCGCCACCTGTGATGGCAAGCCTCCTGCCGGGGTATCGCATTCCTGCTATAGTAGCTATGTACCGCAATTGGCCCTGCCCTACGGTCGAGCCTATCTTTATCCACCCGGACATCCGCTAAGCAAACCAGCGAAGGGTAAGAATTAATCTTTCCCCATTGCTGGCAAATATCAGGAATTATATGAAGTGGCTGGGGCGCCTGGGATCGAACCAGGGATGACGGGATCAAAACCCGTTGCCTTACCACTTGGCTACGCCCCATTTGGAAGCCGGAAAATAGGGGGGTTTAAATCATACCGCAATAGATTCCGGCTAATTCTTGTCAGATATCAAAAAAAACTTGGCTCCAGGCCGATTTTAACGAGCCGTTAAGAGTATTCAGTGTTATGTATAGACTGATTTTACAGTAATTTTTTTGTGACATTGGTTGGCTATGTCCGAAAGATCCATTTGGAGTTTAAGAGGCGTCTCAACCGAAGCCCGTGCTGCGGTTAAAACCTGTGCTGAAACCGAAGGCGTTTCGATTGGCGCCTGGATTTCCCAGGCTATCTATGAGATGCACAGCCTTGAACAGTCGCAAACGACCAATATATCGCAAAACCTTCGAAAATCGCCACCACCATTGGCCCGTCGGAGTTCTATCGAACGGGCGATGATGCGCGCTGCAGCCGGGAACGCTTAAGCTTTCATATAGTTTCTCCACAGCAATACATACGATTGCATGCAGCACTTGATATGTCTTCCCTCTAGTGTTTTTAAACGCAGTCCCCATATTGATAATATGGCCAAATATTACTTTGGTATGATTTGTGGTCTGACCACAAATCCTTGCAATTATTTGATTTTATGCCATAAGGTATGCCGTTTTAAATGGTAGTAGGGCTAAAAGTACTCCCAAGTTATGCC
This sequence comes from uncultured Alphaproteobacteria bacterium, assembly GCA_943787225.1. Lineage (GTDB taxonomy): Bacteria > Pseudomonadota > Alphaproteobacteria > MPNO01 > UBA2964 > UBA2964. Next base: position 218,308 of record CALSLP010000005.1, on the reverse strand, counting down.
CCGTTTAATGGCCCAGAATGAGTGTGATCTGAGAAAATGGCAGCTAATGTATCCCCTTGGAGTGTAAAGGGTGTAGACCCTGAGGCACGCGAGGCTGCCAAAATTGCTGCCCGGCGGTCGGGGCTCACTGTGGGTGCATGGCTAACACAGACAATACGCACCACGGCAACCGAACAACTAACGGGCGCGCAACAAAACAAGGCAACGCCACAGCCAGAACCCAATCATCAATATAATCCGTCCCAGCAATACAATCCGGGGCAACAGTATAATCCCGGGCAGCAGTATAATCCCGGCCAGCAATACAACCCGGGACAACAATACAATCCCGGGCAGCAGTATAATCCGGGACAGCAATACGGAGCGGGTCCCCAGCCTGGTGACCAATATAACCCCACCGCTCAAGGAGCGGCGGATTATGGCATGCAGCAACCGCCGCCACCGCAATCCAATGGTTTCGGAGAACAACCGGGAACCAATTACGGGAGCGGCCAAGCCCCCCTGCCAGCGCCGACAATCCAGGCTCTGTTCGAGAGCATTCAAAATTTAAGTAACCGGGTCGAGCAAGCCGAACGTAAGACGACAGCCGCCGTCGCTCCCTTGGCGGAACAAGTCTCACAACTATCAGCCCAGGTCGAAGAAGTTAAATCCCAAAAATCAACGGCATCCACAGCCCCGGTCGAGCGCGCCGTGATGCGTATTACCGAACGACTGGACAATATGGAAGAAAACCCCAATAGGCGGAAAAACAAATCCCAAGGCGGCTGGTGGCGCAAAAACCGCGATTAATGGGTTTCATCGCAATATCCATCCCCTTGCCTGCTTCCCAAGCCCCCTTTCAAACACGTCATTGCACCGTGCCCTTCTGTGATCACTGTCACAACAACGGATTTTTTACGCTTTATTAACCAGAACTAACCGAATTTGTCCTTAACAAGGGTATCACCACCCCAGTATAGTCATTGGTGGGAGGAGTTCGGAAAATGGCACGGTCCAGCCCCTGGAGTGTTAAGGGAGTTGATCACGACGCACGCCAAGTTGCTCGCGAAGCAGCCAAGCGCCATGGGATAACCATCGGCGAATGGGTTGACCGTGCAATCAAGACGCGCGCTGATAACTCAAAACGCGTAACACCCGTTGAAGCCCTTTCAACGATAAACACGGCGCAAGCGTCCAGCGCCACAGCATCCGTCCCAGCAATTGGCGAAGCGCCCGCGCCAAAACCTCAAATCGATGGAGCGTCTGACAGCACCGCCGGAATTAGTTTCGATGTCGAACAAGCCCTTAAATCAGCTCGTGGCAAAGCGAAAGATTTCAGTCCTAAAAACGTCGTAGACAGCAATGCCGGTGAGGCTGCCGCAGAAGGCTGAAACAACGACGGTAATCGCGGCCTCAACCACCTCAAAATTTTCTCAATACTCCCGGTTTGGCGTTTTCGGGAGTGCCATCGTTGCCGCTCTCGTCGGCGGCCTGTGGATTTACGACAACAATCTGAGCCCGACCTCGTCTTCCTCCCAACAACAAGCGGCTGCAAAATCCAAGCCTGCCAATCCAGCGACCGAATCAGCTGTCATAGCGTCCAAGCCCAAGACCGCCGCTCCGGTTGTCACTGAGCCTGCCAAAACAACACCCGACAAGCAGCCAGAAACCAATCTGGCCGCAGTCACTCAACGGCCCCTTCCAATAGGCAATCAAAGCAAAGATTTAAAAAGCCTCACAGACTTGGCGAATACCGGCGACCACAAGGCCCAGTTCGAATTGGCTAACCGCTATTTCAGTGGCAAGGGCGTTGCGAAGAGTCCAAAGCAAGCAATGACGTGGTTAACGAAAGCGGCAAGCGGCGACATCGCACCAGCACAGTATAATCTTGGACTTCTCTACGAAACCGGAAATGGTGTTCAGAAAAACCCCACTACAGCCTTGGCCTGGTATCGCAAAGCAGCGGATCAGGGACACGCCAGAGCACAACATAATCTTGGCACCTTGTATGCACAGGGCAAAGGAACCCCAAGGAATTACAAATACGCCGCGCACTGGTTCAAAAAAGGGACAGAAAACGGGCTCGCCGATTCAATGTTTAGCCTCGGCCTGATGCACGAACACGGTCTCGGAGTCACCAAGAACGCCGAGACCGCGACAGCCTATTACAGCAAGGCACTGTCTGCCGGTAGCGCTGAAGCGGCCAAAAAACTCAAACAGACGAAGTTTGCGGCAAACAAATCAGCGACACAGGCTGAAATCACCACAGCGGTGTCGACGGCTCCAGCCGCAGGCAACCCGAACGTTTCGGGGTTAAGCAAGGGCGCCGTTTCTGAAATGCAACAATTACTCGCCCGTCTGGATTTAGCACCGGGAACCCCAGACGGCATCCTGGGCCAGAAAACGGTCAACGCTATCAAGATGTATCAGCGTTTTGCTGGGCTAAAGGTCGACGGAAAAGCGACACCGAGTCTGCTGAACGACCTGCGCCAAGTTGTTGGCGCGATGGCTCCCGTCAAGATTTCAGCGCCCGCTCCCTCAGATCGCTAAGTTTTCAAAATCATCTAATCCAGGAAATGTGTCGGCTGTATCCACCAATCAGCGTGGCAAGCGGAAATGGCATCACACGCCGCAACAGCTGCGGCTTCGTCGTCAAACAACCCGAAACACGTCGCTCCACTTCCGGATAGACGCGACAAACGGCACCCTTCCAGTCCGGACAAGGTTTCCAGCACCTGCGCAATAACTGGCGCAAGCTCGATAGAGGGCGCCTGCAAATCATTCTGTTGAAGCGCCAGAAATTCACAAAGTGCTTTTCCACTCTTCGGGACCGATACATCGACTGGCTGAGAAAACGCTCCCTGGCGCGCTTTGAATACCTGTGGCGTTGAAACAGCGAGTCCTGGATTTACCAACAAAATGCCAAGATCAGGTAATGGATCCATTGGATCAATCATTTCACCGATGCCGCGCATTCGGGCGGTCTTGCTGCGTAGACACACCGGAACATCTGCCCCCAACCGCAAGCCAATTTTTGCTAACATTTGCGGCGACGCACCAACACCCCAAAGCCGGTTCAATGCCTGCAATGTCGCTGCTGCATCTGCCGAACCACCACCGATACCCGACGATACTGGCAGGTTTTTCTGCAAGGTAATCGCGGCACCGCCATGATACCCAACTTCTTCGGCCAGTAGCCTGGCTGCCGCAAAAACGAGGTTATCATCATCCACGGATAGTCCCTCGCGAAACGGCCCGCTGATCCTCAACGTAATTTCTTCGCTGGCGGCAACAGTGATGTGGTCACCGATTGCCGTAAAGCCAACAAGACTGTCCAGCTTATGATAGCCGTCTTCGCGGCGGCCCGTGACATGAAGAAAGAGATTTATTTTAGCAGCGGCGTGAACTGAAATTTGGACTACAGAGGGAGGGACCGACAAATCTGTCAACTGCGGTCGTCCCCTTTATCTTTGTCTTTTAACCCATCGCGCAGTTTTTCCTCAATCTGAGGAATCATCTCCTTTTCAGGATCCAGCGATAGTGCCCGCTTCCATTGAAAGCGCGCTTCGAACTTGCGCCCAACACGCCAATAAGCATCGCCGAGATGATCGTTAATTGTTGGGTCTTCCGGTCGCAACACCACTGCCCGTTCAAGGTTTTTTGCGGCACCCGGATAGTCCCCGAGTCGGTACAGAACCCATCCGAGACTGTCCACGATATAGCCATCATTCGGGCGCAGCTCAACGGCTCTGCGGATCATCTTCTTGGCACGCTCCAGCTTGATGCCCTGATCTACCCATGAGTACCCTAGATAGTTGAGAACGTGCGGCTGTTCAGGGCTCAACTCCAGCGCCTGCAAAAAATCCTTCTCAGCGTTCGGCCAGCGCTTGGCTCGCTCAAAGGCGATGCCCCGCGCATAAAGCAGAGACCAGTGATTTTTTTCCAGCTTACCGACACGCTGAATGGCGCGATCATAGGCCCCGATCGCGTCATCAAAATTTTTCTTGGAACGATATGAATCGCCGATCCGGATGAGCGGTTCAAAACGATCCTTGCGCTCTGCCGCCATCTTCTCGAGCAAAGCTATCGCTTCTTCGGTCTTTCCCATTTCATCCAGGTTAGAGGCCTGACGCAGTCGAGCTGACCATGAAACCGGTGATTTAGGATCTACCTTTTTATAAAGGGCGATCGCCTCTGCACCCCGTGACAAGGATTCAAGCAAACCACCGAGCAATAATTGAGCCAGCGGAAAATCCGGACGCAGACGGAGCGCCATCCGGCCATAGATCAGGGCAAGGTCGGAAGATCGCCCCTGCGCCAAGGTACCGGCAAGATTGAAAAACACCTCTGCAAGCCCATCTTTGGGCGTCTCAACAAAAGCGGGAGGTGGCCGCTTTGCCGCTATCCGGTCGAGAGTTCCCTCGAGCGCATCGCTATTATTTTTTGCAATATATCTTTTATAAAGCGCTTCGGCTTCTGGCAAACGCCCCTGGCGCTCCAGAAAATGACCAAACCCCATCACCACACGAATAGAGTCCGTTCCTTCTGATGCTTTTTTAAAAGCCTCTTCAGCCAACACTATTTTGCCAGCTTGTTCATAGATAAGACCGACATGCATGTAACGCAGGGCCGCAAATGACGCGATCTTCTTTAGCGCATCCAAAGATTTTACCGCGCCTTCAGTATCGCCAAGAGCTGCCTTCACCCAGGCCAATAACAGGGGTGCCGCGAACGTGCTCATCCCACGGCGCGGCATTGTATCGAGCCGTTTCTCCGCCGCCTTAAATCGGGACGCAAAGGCGTCCTCAACGACCAGGCTCAAATTTGCAATCCCAGCTCCTTTGTCGGCAGCGACAATCTCTTTTGCCAGAACGGCAGCCTCCGACATCCGACCGCCGGCTATCAACGAGAGAAAGGTCTGTCGACGGATCTGACCGTTGCTCCCGTCGATCGACAAAGCACCCGACAGGTAATCCGCCGCAGTGCCGAAGTCCCGGGAACGACGCGCATAACGGCCAGCGAGGTATTTTCCAGAAGCCGAGACCAGCTGTACGCCGGGTAGCGTCTGCTCCGCCGAATGAGAGCCCTCGACAGTCGCGAGCTGCGATGAATCTGATCCGTCAATACAGGCCGAAACAAAGGCGATGGAGACGATCAATGGCACCACCACAAGGCGGACCCCATGTTTCGCTTCTGCTAGAGACCGGCAACCCGAAAAGAGGTTATTAAAATTCTTCATAGCCTTACAACTGAACGCCATCTGTTATGATTGGAACACGTGAAGCAGCTCGTCATTCTAATGAGCAGCTACATCACCAACATTAAATTCGAACGGCAATCATAGTCCCAAAGGGGTTAAAAAGCGAGTAACAAGCCATCAACAATCCGGCAGCTGACGAGCCCAACATCTCCTACATATTGGGATAATTTGGGCCGCCGCCACCTTCCGGCACCACCCAATTGATGTTTTGTGTCGGATCCTTGATATCGCAGGTCTTACAATGCACACAGTTTTGGGCATTGATCTGCAGTTTCGGACCAGTTTCGGCATCGTCCTCAACAATTTCATACACCCCCGCCGGACAATAGCGTTGCTCGGGTGCATCGTATTTTTCGAGATTGACTGAAATCGAAACAGTCGGATCTTTAAGGGTCAGATGAACCGGCTGATCTTCTTCGTGATTGGTGTTGGAGATATAGACCGAGGACAGACGATCAAACGATACCTCGCCGTCGGGCTTCGGATACTCGATCTTGGGTGCCTCCGAGGCCGGGAGCAACGTCGTGTGGTCGGCGTGCTGTTTAAACGTCCACGGTGCTTTGCCCCGCAACAGAAAGGTATCGATCGCTGAATAGATCAACCCAACCCACATTCCCCAGCGGAACGATGGACGGATATTTCTGACCCGGTACAGTTCGTCCCAGACCCAGCTTTTTTTCAAATTCGCCGGATAATCTTCCAGCACCTTGTCGCCTTCATTGCGCAAAGCCGCGAACGCCGCTTCCGCAGCGATCATCCCGGTCTTCATGGCGTTGTGGCTGCCCTTGATCTTAGGCACATTTAAAAAGCCCGCAGCGCAGCCAATAATCGCCGCCCCCGGACAGGTAAGTTCAGGAATCGATTGGAAACCACCTTCATTCAACGCCCGCGCCCCGTAAGCAACGCGGCGTCCTCCTTCAAAAATGGGCCGGATTGAAGGATGCGTCTTGAAGCGCTGGAATTCTTCGAATGGTGAAAGATGCGGATTGCGGTAATCAAGCCCGGTGACAAACCCGACGGCGACCTGATTGTCCTCCAGATGATAGAGGAATGATCCGCCATATGTTTTTGTATCAAGCGGCCAGCCAATCGTATGCAGGATGCGGCCCTGCTGATGTTGTTCCGGGTCGACCTCCCACAGCTCCTTGATCCCAAGAGCGTAGGATTGTGGATCAGCGTCTGACCGCATGTCGAATTTCTCAAAAAGTTCTTTAGTCAGCGACCCCCGGCAGCCTTCCGCAAAAAATGTATATTTGGCATGAAGCTCATAGCCCGGCGTAAAACCATCCTTGGGCTCGCCATCTTCGCCAACGCCCATATCGCCGGTCGCGACACCTGCGACAGCCCCGTCGTCATCATATAAAATTTCCGCTGCGGCAAATCCCTCAAACACCTGCACGCCAAGCTCTTCCGCCTGCTCCTTTAGCCAGCGACAGACATTGCCAAGGCTTACGATGTAATTCCCATTATTATGCATCTGGGGTGGTGTCGGCATCCGGATCGAACCAGTTTTGGTCAGGAACAGGAAGTTATCGTCGGCCGCTTCGGTATTGAGCGGTGCGCCTTTTTCCTTCCAGTCAGGAATGAGCTCGTTGAGCGCCTTGGGCTCCAGAACAGCGCCACTTAATATATGAGCGCCAACCTCAGAGCCCTTTTCAAGCAGGCAAATCGTTAACTCAGTGTCATTTTCCGCTGCCAGCTGGGCCAAACGGATAGCCGCTGAGAGGCCTGACGGCCCTGCCCCAACAATGACGACATCCACGTCCATCGATTCGCGTTCCATAATTCCCTCTTCTTATTCTTCAGATGCTGTTTAACAGCGCATAGTCATGATACCGTTTTCTCATGGTTCAGGAAAACAACGCAACCGAACTTCTGCGATGGTATGTAGAGAGCGGCATCGACGAGGCGCTGGAAGAGCAGCCCGTTAACCGTTTCAAAGCGCCCGAACCCGCTATTCAAAAACCCTCTCCGCTTCCGACAGCGCCTGTGTCACAACCCGAGGGCGTTGCCGATGCCGGTGGAACGCCACCTGCTATAATGCCGCCACCGGTAACCCCGACCGCGCCGCGCCCACCAAAGGAACTCGTTTCGCGTAACGAAGCGATGAAATCGGCCCGCGACGCCGCCAAAGCGGCGGATTCCCTTGAAGCGTTGCGCGAAGCGATGGCAAACTTCGAAGGTTGCCCCCTCAAACAAACGGCCAAGAGCCTCGTATTCGGCGATGGTGCCACTAGCGCAAATCTGATGTTTATCGGCGAAGCGCCCGGTGCTGAGGAAGATCGACAGGGGCTTCCCTTTGTTGGTCCTGCAGGTCAACTGCTTGATCGAATGCTCGCGGCGATCTCGTTGCAGCGGAGCGATGTCTACATCACCAACATGCTGCCCTGGCGTCCCCCCGGCAACCGGACACCAACTGATTCGGAAATCGCCGCCTGTATGCCCTTTATTGAGCGACATATCGAACTGGTTTCGCCGAAGATATTGATCCTGGTCGGCGGCACAGCCGCAAAGACTCTGCTGAACACCACGCAGGGCATCATGCGGACCCGTGGCAAATGGCTCGACTATAACCGGGAAGGTTTGGCCACGCCGATACCGGCAAGGGCGATCTTGCATCCGGATTATCTGCTGCGCTCACCCGCCCAGAAACGAGAAACCTGGATGGATTTACTGGAAATTCAGCAACGATTGAACGACACTAACCAATAGAAAATAAAATTTGCAGGGATAGCGTAAAATGAAATGGGCTCTTCTGATTATATTTTTGGGGAACAATGCCGTCGGCACGCCGGCGCTATATGACACCCAACTTCGGTTCCACAACTGGGACCAATGCATAAAAGAAGCCGAAAATCAGCTCGGTGACATACATGATAATATCACGGCGCGGGCACGCCAACGCGGCGGCATTTATCGGTCCTATCGGCAAAGCAACTGGTCGTGCGTTCCTGCGAAAAAATAGTGAGTGGTCAGAACCGCAGCACCCAGCGGCTCGCGTCGGTCTCTCTTTTAATAAGTGTGTTGTGGCTGTCTAACGGGATAAAAATTTCTCAAGCGCAGAGTCCGCGCCAGCCCGCCGCCAAATACCTGAAACTGCAAACACCCGTCACAGGTAACTGGTACGTGCTGGCCGGCCCGCCCTGCCCGTCCAAAAGCAACCATCACTGCAAGATCAATAGTCAGAAATTCGCATACGACTTTATCAAGCTCGACCAACGCGGCCAGCCGACCAGCTGTCTCGGCACAACAGTGAACTCACCGACTAATGGCACAATCGTGACAGTCGTCGATCAAAACCCCAATCGGGCAAAAGGCAAACGCCCCACCGGACACCCCGCTGGCAACCACATCGTCATTCATCGCCGCGGCACCGAGTTTGTTATCCTTGGTCATCTGTCGCCTCATACGATCCAGGTCGCCGTTGGCCAGAAAGTTGAAATGGGAGACCCCGTCGCTGAATGTGGCAGCTCGGGTCAGGCCACCGCATCGCATGTGCATGTCCATATGCAGACCACCAAAGAACCGCTGGATTTTTCAGCCACCGCCTTACCAATGGTGTTTACGCGTACCGGCACCGTTACCAAGAAAGGCTGCAAGAGTAAGGCCTTTTACATCCTCAAAACCGGCGACATCCACTGTAGCCCGACGCGGTTTCAGTAATGAGCCTTTAATCAGAATTCAGGACTTGGCAGAGATTCCGTCGGAAACCACGAGATTGAGCGCCGGGGCTCCCTCTTCATCGAGCGCAGTCAGGGGACGGCACTGGCCATCCAGCTTTGCGCCGGGCTCGACGATCAGCGTTTCATGATAAATATCGCCGGTTACCGTCGCGGTATTGGACAGGGTGACTTCGCCGCCGCGAATTTGGCCATCGACAGTACCATGGACGACGATTTGTTCTGCACTCAATGATCCAGCGATTTTGCCGGTCCGGCCAATATTGATGCGGCCGCTGGCGATTTCGCCATCGACGCGACCATCAAGCATCACCTCACCATCGCTATCGATGGCACCGGTGATCGTCATATCTTCGCCAATGATTGTCGGCGCGCAGGGCTTGTCTTTGCGACCGGCCTTGCCGTCTTTGCTCTTTGAAAACATTTCATCCGCCCTGTTTATCCATCGATAATACTCAGCGAGAGCTTTGACGCAAATGACAAACCGGGTCGAGGGTCAAATTTGTGACATGGTTCTGCCGTATCGCCGCCTCCCCCTGTGGATAACATGATGATGAGATCAATTCCGGCACGTTATTTGCCAACGCAAAGACCCTCTCTTGCCATCGTTGCGGCAAGCCGTTAACCATCCAGGGCAGTCGTTTTGTGGGAGCATCCTTCGTTTGCGAGACTTCATTACCGATTTGATGAAATGTGCCACGATGAGTGTCGCGACCTCGGTTGTCGCGGTCTGTGTTATGGCCGTCTGGGTTTTGTCTGCGCCCCCTTCACAGGCAGCCGACAACGCCCCTGCCCCGTCGAATCCGATCATTGCTTCGATCCCGCAACCGCTGTCAAAAGCCGATGCCGCGCTGTACCGCCAGATCTTCGCCGCCCAGGAAAACGGCAGCTGGCGGCGCGCCGACCGGCTGATCAAGAAGTTGTCGAACCGGCTGCTGCTCGGCCATGTTCAGGCTCAGCGTTATCTGCATCGCACGCATTATCGCTCGCGCTATCCCGAACTCGCGGCCTGGCTCAAGGACTATGCCGACCATCCCGATGCGCGGCGCATTTATAAGCTGGCGCTGAGCCGCAAGCCACGGCGCTATCGTGCCCCCCGGCGACCTGTTCTGCCCAAACGGACGATCTATTCAGAAAGCGGCAATGGCGGCATCGTGCGCAGCGGTCAACGCGGGCTGCGCTATAGCCGAACCGCTAAGCGGCTCCATTCCCAGGTTAGACGGCTGGTACGCCGCCAGCGCCTGACATCAGCCGAAAACCTTATCAAGCAAAGGCGCTTTCGCCGTCTCGGTCAGGCGCATGTTGATATCGCCAGGATGCGCATTGGCAGTGGCTGGTTCTATCTTGGCGAAGACCGTAAGGCTTTCAACACGGCATCAAAAGCCGCACATAGGTCTGGCATATATTATCCCCTCGGCCACTGGTATGCCGGTCTCGCCTCCTACCGCTCCGGACGATACGTCAATGCCGCCGATCATTTTCAGGCGATGGCCGCCACTGGCGGTCTGTCGCGCTGGTCACAATCCGCCGCCGCCTTCTGGGCCGCCCGCGCCAATCTCGTCGCGCGCCGACCAGATCGTGTCAGCCGTTGGTTAAGACTGGCAGCCAGTCACCCAAGGACGTTCTATGGCCTGCTGGCGCGGCGCATGCTCGGCATCGACTCGACGCTCAAATGGACGGCGCCACAAGCACAGCAGAAAGCGATAACCACCGCGCTCCAAAGCCCTCGGGCGCAACGCGCCCTGGCCCTGCTTCAAGCGGGAAACCATCCGCGCGCCGAACGCGAGCTGCGCTATCTCGGGCTCGGCGGCGGTTCGGATACCCGCATCGCCTTATTGAATATTGCTGATCAGCTCGGCCTGCCATCGCTGGCGCTTAAGACAGCCATCGCCCTGATGCGGCAGAACCAGACCCGGATTGATCGCGGGCTGTATCCGGTGCCACGCTGGGAACCATCGAATGGGTTCAAAATCGACCGCGCGTTGGTCTATGCCATCATGCGTCAGGAATCCGCCTTTAACTCCCGGGCCAGGAGCCACGCCGGCGCGCGCGGGCTGATGCAATTAATGCCGGGCACGGCGGGCTATATGGCGCAAAGACGGTTCCGCGGCCGGGGCCGCAACAAGCTCTATGAGCCAGGGCTCAACTTGCAGCTCGGGCAAAAATATCTCCGCTATCTCCTGCGGCACGATAGGGTCGACGGCAATATCCTGATGATGGCCGCGGCCTATAATGGCGGGCCGGGTAATTTGTCCAAATGGCAACGCCGGGTCCAGAAGCGATCCAGCGACACGCTGATGTTCATCGAAAGCATGCCAGCGCGGGAAACCCGGGATTATGTCGAACGGGTGTTAGCGAACTTCTGGATTTACCGCGACCGATTTGGCCAGCAGGCACCAACACTGGATGCCATTGCGACAGGCGAACCACCGGTCTACATATCTGTCGACACACCTTAAGGATAGAGAAGTGACATGGCTGGTCTTGATGAATCAATCCCATTTGCGCCGGTAAATATCGCGGTTCTGACAGTTTCAGACACCCGAACCGAAGAAACCGATAAATCCGGGGCGTTGCTGGTCGAGAAGCTGCTCGAGGCGGGTCATACCCTCGCCGAGAAAGCCATCATCCGTGATGAGCAAGCCGCCATCGTCGCCAAGCTCCAGACGTGGATCGCCGACCCGGCGGTGGAGGTGGTGCTGGCAACCGGCGGCACTGGTGTCACCGGTCGCGATGTGACGCCGGAAGCGTTTGCCGAAGTCTATGAAAAAGAGATCCCCGGCTTTGGCGAGCTGTTCCGGATGTTGAGTTACGATTTGATCAGTACCTCGACGATCCAGTCACGGGCGACCGCTGGCGTGGCCGGTGGCACTTATCTGTTCGCCCTGCCCGGCTCGACCGGCGCCTGCCGTGATGCCTGGGACGGGATTCTGCTGTCGCAGCTCGATATACGTCACAAGCCGTGTAACTTCGCCGAGTTATTGCCGCGCCTTCAAGAGATCTGAGCCCGCCAATTCTCCAGATCGGTAACATCATCGATATCGTCGAGTTCATCGATCAGCGCGACCCGCCTGCTCCCCGTATTTTGCAACGTATCTTCCAGCGTATATTCCGACGACCAGCGGACATTTCTGAAAAGGCCCTGCGCTAAACTTCCCGCCCGCGCGCCCACCAGCCAATAGCCACCATCCGGCGACGGGCCCAAAACCAAATCAGATCGCCCGAGCGCCGCAAAGGCCGTCTGGATATGCCCGTGGGTGATGGCGGGAATATCACTGCCGATGATCGCCACAGGCTGATCCGGAAAACTCATCAAAGCTCGTTCCATCCGATCACCGAGGTCGCCATAGCCTTGCGGCAGCTGCGTCACACCAGCTGGCCAAAACCGTCCCTGTGCTGCCGAGGCATCCGGGGTAACACACATCACCGTCTGCCAGGCCGCGTTCGACGACACTGTCGTCAGCACATCGGTCGTCGTCTTGATATAAAACGCCCGCGCTGCAAACGGACCGATGCCCGCCGCGAGTCGTTTTTTCACCGTCCCCAGATAAGGTGCGCGTGCAAACATGATGAGAACAGGAGGGCGTGTCATGGGTCGATCATTTGTAAAGTCGCACTAGTTTTTGGGGTGAAACACCCAGGTAAAAAAACAGCAGTAGCATTAAATTTTTTAAGGGTCGGCGCAAAAAACCGCCCTTCTGATAACGCACCGACGAGGTCTCCGCCTTGCTGTTCAAGATCACCAATCGGCGTCGACCAAGACGTCTTATGATATCGACATCTTCAAACAACGGGATCGCTTTATAGCCGCCAATCGAGTCGTAAAGCGTCCGGTGGATCAAGAGACCCTGATCGCCATAGGGCAATGCAAGCAATCTGCACCGCAGGGCAACGCCCTTCTCGATCATTCGCGCCCAGCGGCTCAGATCATTCAGCGCAAAGCGGAACACCGCGGCTTTCCCTTCATTTTCCGCTATATGCTGACGGGCTTCATCGACCCAGCCGTCTTGCAAAATCGTGTCTGCATGGAGAAAGAGCAGCCAGTCCCCGGTGGCAATCTCTGCCCCGCGGCGTAATTGCTGGCCACGCCCCCGCTCACCGACGACAACTGTCGCGCCAGATTGTTCGGCATAGGCCACAGTATGATCAGACGACCGGCCATCGCTGACCACAATGTCATCGACGCAGCCTTTTATGGAGTCCAGCGTCGGGCGCAAGCCTTCGCCGACCTCCAATGCCGGAATCACAACGCTGATCGTCACCTTTGAAGACACACCCATCCCCTGTAAATCGCGTTCTACATAGCATGAAATCTCACTCATCCAGACTTTAGGAAAATGTTCTTGATTTGTTCTCATTTTTGAGTCAATGATGAACCATGATGAATAACCTGCAAACAGACCCTGAAATGGCTGATATGAGCGCCGAAAACAGCGCCATTGACCGGTTAGCGCCGGTGCCGACCAAAGGTCGGGGAGCCGTCACCAACCGCACCGGCCGTTTTGAAAAGCACACCGGCGAAGCCATTCACGATGGTTGGGTTCGCGACGAGGAACTGCTATCGCCGCCAAAGCTTGAGACGACCCTGATCAAAGACACCACCAAGACGATCATCGCCCGCAACACCTCCCCCGATGTGCCGTTCGACAGATCGATCAACCCTTATCGCGGTTGCGAACATGGCTGTGTCTATTGCTTTGCGCGACCGACCCACGCCTATCTCGGCCTGTCACCCGGACTCGATTTTGAAACCAAGCTCTTTTACAAACCAGAAGCCGCCCGCTTGCTGGAGCGGGAGCTGCGCAAGTCCGGCTATCAATGCCGAACCATGGCGATGGGAACGAACACCGACCCCTATCAGCCGGTCGAGAAAACACTGCGCCTGACGCGCGGTATCCTTGAGGTCCTGTCAGCCTTCAATCACCCGGTCGGCATCGTCACCAAATCAGCGCTCGTGCTGCGCGATCTCGATATTCTCGGACCAATGGCGGAAAAGGGCTTGGCGCAGGTCTGTGTGTCAGTGACGACACTGGATCACCGACTTGCCAACACACTGGAGCCTCGCGCCTCCACACCGATGAAACGGCTGTCGGCAATTCAAGCCTTGGCCGATGCCGGTATCCCCTGCGGTGTGATGGCAGCACCGGTGATCCCGGCCCTCAATGATCATGAGTTGGAAAGCATTCTCACCGCCGCTCATGATGCCGGGGCAACGCTCGCGTCCTATATATTGCTGCGGCTGCCTCTCGAAATTGCCGGCATTTTTAAAGAATGGCTGGAAACCCATGAGCCCAACAAGGCCAAACATGTCATGAGCCTGCTGGCCAGCACCCGCGGTGGAAAGGTCTATCAGTCAGAATTTGGCACCCGTATGAAAGGCACCGGCGAATACGCCGCGTTGCTCAAAAAGCGGTTCGAACTCATGTGTAACCGTCTTGGCTATAATGACCGGCGGTTCGAGCTCGATTGCAGCCAGTTCTGTGCGCCACTGCAAAAAGACGGCCAGCTCGCTCTGTTCTAAAGACCAGCTGCGACATCAAGGGTGAAGACGACTCAGCCTGACGTGCTAAACAGGGTGTTCCAATGGAACATGCAACAGATCTTACCGGACTCGCCTATGTCGTTATAACAGCACTTGCCTGTGGCATGCTCTTTGCCCATTTCCGTCAGCCACCGCTGGTCGGCTATTTGCTGGCGGGGGTCCTGCTTGGTCCGACCGGGTTTCAGGTCGTGCAAAGCGAAGGCATGATCAAGGGATTCGCCGAGCTCGGTGTTCTGATGCTCCTGTTTATTGTCGGGATGGAGCTGAGTGTCCGGACGTTAAAATACACCTGGCGACTGGCCCTACCGGCCGTCGCTTTGCAGACCGGTGCCAGCCTCTTGGTCATGTTCGCCGCCTCGTCTCTTCTCGGTATTTCAAATTCCGCTGCCATTTTGCTTGGCTTCGTCGTTGCCCTATCCTCGACAGCCGTCGCGGTTAAGCTGCTGGAAGAAATCGGCGCGCTCCGCGCCCGGGTTGGGCGCATCACGGTTGCGGTCCTCATCGCGCAGGATCTCGCTTTTTTGCCTATGTTGCTTATCGTCGAGAATTTGGGCGCTGGAGGTTTCGACTTGGCGGCGGCAACCCAGATTGGCATTTCGGCTTTACTGTTGTTTGGACTGGTCAGGCTTTTACTCAAGCAAGGCCGCCAACATTTGCCGTTTTACAAAATAATCGTCGGTCATGTTGATTTGTCACCACTGGCAGGGCTCGTCTATTGCTTTGGAGCTGGTGCTCTGATGGGAGCCATCGGTCTTTCTCCGGCCTATGGCGCATTCCTGGCCGGGCTTGCCATCGGCAATAGCGCCGAACGCGAACCAATGCTGGCTGTCGTGCGCCCGATCCAGAGCGTCATGCTGATGGTGTTCTTTTTATCCATCGGTTTGCTCCTCGATCTGCAATTTGTCTGGGACAACCTTGGAACAGTGCTCTTCCTGTTCCTGATCGTCACCCTTTTCAAAAGCGCCCTCAATATCGCCATTTTCCGGCTATTACGGGAAAGCTGGCAACGCTCGTTTATGTCTGGCGTTCTTATTTCACAGCTTGGGGAGTTCTCCTTTCTTCTGGCTGCATCCGCAACGGCCGTCGCGGCAATATCACCGGAAGAGTCTAAACTCATTATCTCCGTGACAGTGTTAAGTCTCGCCCTCAGCCCGTTCTGGCTAACGACGGCCCGCCGGTTGCAACGGATCGCGGAACGCCGCCTATCCACGCTCAAGCTGGTCTTTGACGCGACCTTTGTCGGCGAACGGTTATTGGCACGGCGCAGTTCCCGCTGGACTCGTCGAGTTGCCGAAAGTCTTTGGGCGAAAGCACACGCATACAAGACCAAGAGAGCCGAAAAGCGTGCGTTAAGGAAAGCGCCGGAATTGCCATCACAAGCTCTGCTTACGGATCAGAGAAAACAGCCCGATACCGAAACGCCAAAGCCAGAGACCAAAAGCGATGGCTGACCTCCATTACGAAAAACAGGCCGGCGGCATCGTTGCCGGTATTGATGAAGTTGGGCGCGGCCCGTGGGCCGGACCGGTGGTTGCCGCCGCCGTCATTATCGCCCCCAACAAGTTACCCGATGAGCTGGCCAATGAGATCGATGATTCCAAAAAGCTCAGTGCAAAGAAGCGCGAAGCCGTCGCCGCCCACCTACCGTCCTGTGCCGAGATCGGTATCGGCGCTGCGACCCCAGCAGAAATCGGTAAGCTCAACATCCTCGGGGCGACATTTCTGGCCATGGAAAGGGCAGTGCGCGCCTTGCCGACCGCACCACAATTTGCGTTGGTCGATGGCAATCGACTGCCAGCGCTCCCCTGCCCGGCCCGTACCATTGTCAAAGGTGATTCCATCTCCTTGTCTATCGCCGCTGCTTCGATTGTCGCCAAAGTGACCCGCGACAGCATCATGACAAAGCTGTCCCTGCGCTATCCGGGCTATGGTTGGGAGACCAATTCCGGATACGGCACGCCACAACACATTAAGGCGCTTGATGAGATCGGCGTGACCCCGCATCACCGAAAAAGTTTTGCCCCCATAATCAAGATATTGAGTCCCGACTGAATCAGAGTCATACATGTGGATATTTTTTGGTTGAGGGAATCACTCTAACCCCTTGAATCCAATTAATTTGTTGACGGCGAGTCGTCGATGAATCATGTTTTGCGCCATGACTGAAATCAACGACATCCCTCGCAACGAAATACTCGTTGGCGACTGCATAGAGCATATGAATTCCCTGCCGGCGGAATCGATCGACATGATCTTCGCCGACCCGCCGTATAATTTACAGCTGGCGGGGGATTTGCACCGACCCAACAACACCCGCGTTGCCGGTGTCGAAGAAGACTGGGACAAGTTTTCAGACTTTGCGCATTACGATGATTTCACACGCCGCTGGCTCGCGGCGGCACAACGCATCCTAAAACCGACGGGCTCAATTTGGGTCATCGGCAGCTATCACAATATATTCCGTGTTGGCACGGCGCTGCAGGATCTTGGCTTTTGGGTTCTCAATGACATTGTCTGGCGCAAATCAAATCCCATGCCCAACTTTCGTGGCAAGCGGTTCACCAATGCTCATGAGACAATGATCTGGTGTTCAAAATCGCAGGACGCCAAACCGACTTTTAATTACCGTGCCATGAAAGCCCTTAATGATGACGTTCAGATGCGGAGCGATTGGTTGTTTCCAATTTGCGGTGGCTCTGAACGGCTGAAGCTCGATGGTCGCAAAGCCCATCCGACACAAAAGCCCGAAGCCCTTTTGCATCGCGTCATTTTGGCATCGAGCAAGCCAGGTGATGTCATTCTCGATCCCTTCTTCGGCACCGGCACGACCGGTGCGGTCGCCAAGAAACTCGGGCGGGACTGGATTGGTATTGATCGCGAAACCGATTATGTCGGCATTGCTCAGGATCGTATCGATGCCGTTAAATGCGCCCCTGCCGATGTCACCGTCTTGACGACGCCAGACAAGCGCAATGAACCTCGTGTGCCGTTTGGCTCCGTCATCGAGCAAGGTCTGCTCAACGCCGGCGACAAGCTATTCGACATTCGCAAACGGGTCACCGCCAAGGTAAATGCCGATGGCAGTATTGCGGTTAAAGATGTCCGCGGCTCAATTCATCAGGTCGGTGCCAGTGTTCAGAATGCACCATCCTGCAATGGCTGGACCTTCTGGCATGTCGAACGACGCGGCAAAGTCGTGCCAATCGATAAACTCCGCGAACGGATCCGCGCCGATATGGCTATCCGCAAGGAGAAAGCCGATGTCGTGCCATTTCACGGTGCGGCGGAATAGCCCTGACGATTAGTCTGCTTTCAGCGCCAAATTCACAACTTTTTTCATAACGGTCGGCAAGGCCTGTTCGCCGAGGCGGTCCGGTGTCGACCATATTGCGCCTGCGGGCGCCTCGTCCGCCCCGACACGCGTCGCCAGGATCGAAAGCTCCAAATGAAAATGGGTAAAGGTATGGCGGACCATCCCGGGCAAGGACTTCCAAGCTGAATTGACTGGCGCGGCTTTACGGGCCTCCACCACTGTCCATTCAGCTTCAAGCCAGTCGGTCGATGGCACCTCAATCATCCCGCCGAGCAATCCTTTCTCTGGCCGCCGCCGCAGCAGAACCGCACCATCATCGCGAATTACCCAAAAGACGACTCCCCGACGCACGGGCTTGGGCTTCTTGGGCAGTCGGCGGGGCAATTCCTCCTGAACTCCCGCCTCCTTCGCCGCGCAGCTGCGCTGCCACGGACAGATCAAACATTTCGGTTTTCGCGGCGTACAAATGGTGGCCCCTAAATCCATCACGGCCTGGGCAAAATCGCCGGGCCTGCCGCGAACAGTCTTTGGCGCGACTTCACTCGCTAGATCCCGCAGCTTTTCTTTGCACGCGGGCAATGGTTGCTCGACCGCAAAAAAACGCGCCATAACGCGCTCTATATTACCATCGACAACATTCGCCGGCCGACCAAAGGCAATCGCCGAAATCGCCGCCGCGGTATAGGCGCCGATCCCCGGCAAAATCTGCAATCCTGCTTCTGTATGAGGAAACACCCCATCAAGTTCGTCTGCAACGAATTTTGCGCAGCGATGCATATTGCGGGCCCGCGCATAATATCCGAGTCCCTGCCAGCCATGCAGAACGTCATCAAGATCAGCCGCAGCGAGATCCTTTACCGTCGGCCAGCGTTCAAGAAATCTCAAAAAATACGGGCCCACCGTCGCGACCGTTGTCTGCTGCAACATGATTTCGCTAAGCCATATATGATAAGGATCTGATGTCTGCCCTGCCTTCGCACGCCATGGCAGAACCCGACGATGCCGGTCATACCAGGCAAGCATCTCGCGATGCATCGCTGCAGGCGATGCTACAATTTTGTACCCCATATCACGTCATCGATACTTGTTACCCAAAGGATGGCATCTTACCTTAAGGGCTGAGGCATGACTCGGGAAAGCCTGCGGTTTCGATAACGGCTAACAGGATTGCCCAATAGGATTTCCATGGCAGCAAAGAAACCTTCGAAAAGCAGCGCAAAGAAAGCCAGCGCAAAAACGGTTGGTGCCAAAAAAGACACTTGGCGCAAATTCGGCGGCCCCCGCGCACTCGCCGCCGTGCTGCCAAAAGTTGCGGAACCGGCGTTACGAAAACGTGGTTTTGCTGCCGCTGAAATTGTCACACGTTGGGCGGAGATCGCCGGTGAAGAAATGGCCGCCGGAAGTGCGCCAGACCACCTGAGCTTTCCGAAAGGAGCCCGTCAGGGCGGTACTCTTTATATTGCCGCGTCGGGTTCCGTCGCTCTGCAAATTCAACATCAGCAGCCTGCAATACTGCAGCGGATCAACACCTATTTCGGCTATCCCGCCGTCGCCCGGCTTTCAATCTCCCAGACCTCTTTCAATTCCAGGGCGGTCAAGACTGATGCGCCAGCCCTCCCCGAACCGGCGCCCGACCAAATTGCTAGAATCGAATCGGAAACCAGTATT
The DNA here is from genome assembly GCA_943787225.1 of uncultured Alphaproteobacteria bacterium. GTDB lineage: Bacteria > Pseudomonadota > Alphaproteobacteria > MPNO01 > UBA2964 > UBA2964. The sequence continues at coordinate 198,866 of CALSLP010000005.1, read as the reverse complement.
ATTTCCGAACCTGACTTGCGACAAGCACTTCACAAACTAGGAGAAGCGGTTGTACGGGACCGGACGGCGCTTATATCAAGGAAATCGAAAAAACCTGAATAGGTCTCTTCAGCCTCAAGCAAAGCTGGACCAAGGACCGTAGTTTACGCTATATCTTGTGGCTAGGAGGAAGAAATGCGGAATATATGGATATATGTCGTCGGTGGTATGGTCGCTATCGGTGCGATCGTTTCAATCAAAGGCGTGATTGGCGACAACGAAAACTCGCGAAGTGCTGCCCACACACCGGCAGCGACGGCAACGGCGAACGCCGCCCCCGCAAAAGTTGAGGCACCGAAACCCGACGCCTCCTTCGATAAAGTCGAAATCACCAAAAATGACTTTGTCCTGGGCAAGGAAACCGCACCGGTTACCTTGGTCGAGTATGCGTCCCTGACCTGTCCACATTGCGCACAATTCCATCAGAACACGCTGCCCGCCGTTAAAAAGGAATATATCGAGACCGGCAAAGTCAAACTGATCTATCGTGACTTCCCCCTCGATCAGTTGGCGCTGTCCGGCTCCATGATCGCGCGCTGCGCCGGGCGAGACAGATATTTCGCCTTTATCGACGTGATGTTTGCCCAACAGTCAACTTGGGCCCGCGATACAAATCCACTCGCAGCCTTGTCTCGAATCGCTCGGCTTGGTGGCATGTCACAGGCAAAGTTTGATGAATGCCTCAAAGACAAAAAAATTGCGGATGCGGTCGTCCAGCAGCGCCTCGATGGTGACAAGAAGTTCGGCATCAATGCCACGCCCACAGTCATCATCAATGGCAAGAGATATAGCGGCGGGCTGACCATCGAACAGTTCAGGGCCGTCGTTGCCCCGCTGCTGAAATAGAAGACGCGACGTTTAGGAGCCTGTAGCCAGTGCAATTTACCAAGCTAAAACTCACCGGGTTCAAATCATTCGTTGAACCCACCGAGCTTTGGATCGAGCCAGGCATGACCGGCGTGGTCGGCCCCAACGGCTGTGGTAAATCAAATCTTGTCGAGGCCCTGCGCTGGGTCATGGGCGAAACTTCCGCCAAGCAAATGCGCGGTGGTGGCATGGAAGATGTCATCTTTGGAGGTACGGATCGTCGCCCGCCCCGCAACATTGCTGAAGTCGTTCTCTCACTGGACAACGCCGAACGCGATGCGCCACCGCAATACAATACCAATGACGACATTGATGTTAGCCGCCGGATTGAACGCGGCAACGGATCAAACTACCGGGTGAACGGCAATGACGTGCGGGCCCGCGATGTTCAAACGCTGTTCGCTGACGCCGCTTCCGGCGCTCGGTCAACGGCGCTCGTCAGCCAGGGACGCATTGGTGCCCTGATTGCGGCCAAACCAACAGACCGACGACACCTTTTGGAAGAAGCTGCCGGTATCACCGGATTGCATTCTCGGCGGCATGAAGCCGAGTTACGCCTGCGGGCAGCGGAAGCCAATCTTGAACGGCTCGATGATGTTCTTGGCGCTCTAGAGGAACAACTCAAAGGCCTCAAGAAACAAGCCCGTCAGGCGACCCGCTATCGCAATTTAAGTGACCACATCCGTCGCGCTGAAGCGATTGCCATTCATCACCAATGGTCCGAGGCGAATGCCGAGCGTGATGCCGCGGTCGAACGGATGACCAAGGCCGAAGAGGCGGTTGCGCTTCTCACCCAGGAAGTTGCCAGTGTAACGACGGTGGAGGCCGAAGCCGCCAATGCAGTCCCCTCCTTGCGTGAGGCAGAAGCCCGCGAGGCAGCAGCGTTGCAGAGGCTGATCATTGCCCGCAATGAGCTGGAGCAAGAAGAGAAACGGATCGAGGCGGCGCATCAAGAGACCGTTGCGCGAATCGCCCAAATCAGAGGCGACAGGGATCGGGAAATTGGCCTCAAGGAAGACGCCGACGCCGCCCTTACCCGTCTGACTGGCGAAATCGCAGAGCTTCAGCAGGCTGAGGAAAATCAGGAGCAGGACATCACGACGGCAAAGGAAGTGCTGAGCACTGCCACGGCCGAAGTTAGCCGGCTTGAACAAATCCTCACCGAAACATCCCAAGGCATCGCCGCGGACGAAACCCGTCATGAATCGCTCAACAGACGGGTGAACGAATCCGAGACCCGACGGGCGCGGATCGCGCAACGTCTCGAAGAGTTAAAAAATGAACGCGATGCCGCCCAGGCAACGATTGACGAACAGGGCGCTGGTGCAGAATTTACTGCCGAGATGGAAAGACTGCGCAATGCTTTGGAGGCTGCCCGCACAGCCGCTGACGAATGCGAAGAGAACCGGGCCAAAGCAATGGCGACAGAAAACGACGCCCGCGGTGCTTTGCAGGAAGTCGAAACCCAACGCACCCGGTTAAAAGCTGAAGAGGAGGCCCTTGAAGCCCTTCTGACGGTCGGCGACCCGGATCTATGGCCACCAATGATCGACGCCCTAAGCGTCGAGCCAGGATACGAGCTGGCTCTCGCCACTGCCTTGGGTGATGATCTCAACGCCCCAAATGATGAAGCCGCCCCAATCCATTGGCGCGCTTTAGCCGCCTTTTCAGCCCCGGCAGCCCTGCCGGGAGGAACCGCGCCGTTGTCCTCTGTTGTCAGCGCGCCCAGCGAATTAACACGGCGGCTTTCACAGATCGGCATCGTTGACGATGAAGCAGATGGCAATCGTCTGTCAGGCGATCTTGTTCAGGGCCAAAGACTGGTTAGCCGTGATGGTGGATTATGGCGGTGGGACGGCTTTACGGTTCTTGGCGAAGCAAGCGAGGGCTCAGCCGCCCGCTTAACACAGCGCAATCGACTGAAAGATCTCCACGCCGAAGTTGATCGCGCAACGCGCACCGTCGAAGAATTCCAGGCGAAGTTCGATACCTGTCACGATGCAACACAGGCCTCGACAGCGGCCGAACAGGCAGCGCGTGAGGCCGTCCGTAATTCAGACCGCGCCTTCCAGGAAATCCGTGACCGCGAAGCCGCGCAAAATCGGACCTTGTCAGAAGCCCGCTCAAAGATTGTTTCGTCAAACGAAAATTCCGAAGCGCTTCGCGCCGATGACGCCGAAATGCTGTCAGCAATCGAACAAGCCAAACAAGAACTTTCCGCGCTTGTTAATATTCCTGAGCGTCGCGAAGCCGCCACATTATTGCGCGCTGAATTAAGCGAAGCCCGTACCGCTGCAACCGAACGGCAAAGCGCCTATGATCGGCTGGTTGGTGAGGCCGGATCCCGGCGCCAGCGTCTTGCTGATATGGGCGAGGCAAGGGATTCATGGAAACGCCGGGCCGACAATGCGGCGAAACAGATTGAAGCCTTGTTACAGCGTCTCGAAACAGCGGAAGCGACGCTGGCGAAGGTCACCGCCCGTCCTGAGCAGATCACCGAACAACGGACAGAGCTTTTTGAGAAAATTGCCGCCGCTGAGCAATCACGCGGAACAGCCGCAGATGCTCTGGCAGAAGGCGAAACCATACTGGCGGCTGCCGGTAAAGCGCTCCGCGAAGCCGAAGCCAAACTCGGTGAAGCCCGAGAAGAACGGGTACGCTGCGAAGCGGTCTTGGAACAGATCGACCAATCGTTAGCCGTTATTATTGAGCGCGCCGGAGAACGCATTAGCTGTGCCCCCGACAAAGCTCTCGAAGAAGTCGGTGTCGCCGATGACGAGAAACTGCCGACCCGCGATGCGATCGAGGTGCGTGTCGAACGGCTAAAACGCGAGCGCGAGAATATGGGTGCGGTTAATTTGCGGGCTGAAGCCGAGGCCGAAGAGCTCGATGAACGAATCCAGGTCATGCTGGCCGAACGCGAAGATCTGATTTCCGCCATTGCCCGGTTGCGCCAAGGCATTGCGAGTCTTAATCGCGAAGGACGGACCAGATTATTGGCCGCCTTTGAAGAGGTAAACGGTCATTTCACGGAACTCTTCACGCGGTTGTTCGGCGGCGGCAAGGCGCATTTAGCGCTGACCGAGGCTGACGATCCGCTGGAAGCTGGCCTTGAGATCATGGCAAGCCCGCCTGGCAAGAAAATGCAGGTTTTGTCACTCTTATCTGGTGGCGAACAGGCCTTAACGGCCATTGCCCTGCTGTTTGCGGTCTTTTTGACCAATCCGGCGCCGATTTGCGTCCTCGATGAGGTCGACGCCCCGCTTGATGACGCAAATGTCGAGCGTTTCTGCCAGTTAATCAACGAAATCGCGGGCCAAACGGGTACCCGTTTCCTGATCATTACGCATCATCGCCTGACAATGTCACGCATGGACCGGCTGTTTGGCGTAACGATGAGCGAACAGGGTGTATCGCAACTTGTTTCGGTCGATTTGCAAGCAGCGGATGAGCTTCGCCAAACTGCCTGATCGATTCCAGCGAATAACTCTTTTTTGTTATATATATCAATAACTTATGTTTTAGGTTTTGAGCCTTGACAGGGTCAGGACTGGCCCCTATGGTGCCCCCGCTTTAAGGGACGGGAAAGGCGTATCTGGCCATGACCGAGCAGAAGAAATCCGCTCAAGAGCAGGATATTGATGCGAGGTTGAAACAGGCGCGCCGGACAGCTGAACAATCAGCTGCTCATTCCGGTCCTAAAGGGTCTCGTCGTGACGGCCTCGCTTTGGCCATGCGACTTGGTGTTGAGATTGTTTCGGCATTGGTTATCGGCGTTGGCATTGGCTTGCTACTCGATTACTGGCTCGACACAAAGCCTTGGTTTATGCTGCTTTTCTTCGTGTTAGGCGCTGCGGCCGGGTTAATGAATGTTTATCGTGTAGCGACCGGCATTGGACAAGGTGTCGGTTACAAGCGAGAAAACGACAGTGATAATTCTGACGGTCCGGCAAATTAGTCGGCGGAGAGGTTAAATTGGCAGCGGAAGGCCACGGCCCGCTCGCGCAGTTTGAGATTAAGGCGCTGATCCCCCTTAAAATGGGCGAGATCGATGTGTCTTTCACAAATTCAGCGCTCTTTATGTCCCTCACCCTCGTGCTGGTGACGTTGTTCCTGGTTTTGGGCATGCGCAAACGCGCGCTGGTTCCGGGACGCTGGCAATCAATGGCAGAAATGTCCTACGAATTTGTCGCCAATTTATTGAGCGACACCGTCGGCAGTGAGGGTCGTAAATACTTCCCGCTCGTCTTTACGCTCTTCATGTTCATCCTGTTCGGCAATATGCTCGGCATGATCCCGTACAGCTTTACCTTCACCAGCCATGTCATCGTGACGTTCGCCATGGCCCTGGCCGTCTTTATCGGCGTCACGATCCTTGGGTTCGTAAAGCACGGGTTCCATTTCTTCAGCTTCTTTGTTCCGCCTGGAGTCTCGGTGGTCCTGTGGCCGTTGATGATCCCGATTGAAATTATTTCCTATTTGTCGCGGCCAATCAGCCTTTCTGTTCGGTTGTTCGCGAACCTGACCGCTGGCCACACGATGTTAAAAGTGTTCGCCGGCTTTATCATCAGCTTGGGCGTTGTCGGCGGCGTATTGCCGTTAGCCTTTGTCGTAGCCCTTACCGGGCTGGAGCTGCTGATCGCTTTCCTGCAGGCCTATGTCTTCACAATTTTGACCTGCTTTTACATTAATGATGCCCTGCATCTGCACTAAGCGCAGAGCGGGGAAAGAACGAAAGAAGAAAGGAACATAATTATGGAAGCTGCTGCAGCTAAACTAATCGGTGCGGGCCTTGCCGCAATCGGCGTTATCGGAGCTGGTATCGGTATTGGTAACATCTTTGCCGCCTTCATCTCATCGGTTGCTCGTAACCCGGCTGCTGCCGAGAGCGTTACCGCAATGACCTGGATCGGCTTTGCGCTGGTTGAAGCCATCGCGCTCTACGCGTTGGTTGTTGCCCTGCTCTTGCTCTTCGTATTCTGATCACGCTTTGATCAATGGTGCCGGATTTTCCGGCACCCTCTGCGGAGAAAACCGAGCATGCCCCAACTAGACCCATCGACTTTTGCCCCACAGCTGTTTTGGCTGGTGGTCACGTTTGTTCTCCTCTATCTGGCAATGTGGAAAATAGCGCTACCAAAAATTGGTAGCATTCTACCAGGACCGGCAGGAGCGCATAGACGACGATCTGGAGAAGGCTGAGAAGCTCAAACAAGACGCCGAGGCTGTGCGCGAAGCCTACGAAAAGACTGTCGCCGAGGGCCGTAACCAGGCTCAGGAGACAATAAGGGCAGCAAGCGAAAAGATGGCCATCGAAGCCGCCTCGCAACACGAAACACTGACCGCGAAGCTCAAGGCCCAGACTTCTGAGGCCGAAGCCCGTATCGGTGCGGCAAAAGAGCGAGCCCTGGCAGACATACGGACCGTTGCAACAGAGGTTACACAGGCCGCGGCTGGCAAATTGATCGGTCGAGATATCTCGGAGGCTGACGCTGAAAAAGCGGTTGCTTCTATCCTGGACGGGGAGCGTCACTAATGGCCGCTTTGCAAACACCTGATTTTTGGGTAGCCGTCGGCTTTTTGATATTCGTGGCGATGGTCATCAAGCCTGCCTGGAAAGCCATATCCTCCGGATTGGACACCCGCGCAGAAAAAATCAAGGCAAGCCTTGATGAAGCCGCAAGCCTACGCGAAGAAGTACAGAGCCTGCTGGCCGACTATCAGCGCAGACAGCGCGACGCCACACGCGAAGTCGATGAAATGCTTGCCAATGCCCAGGCAGAAGCCGAACGCACTGCAAACGAAGCTGCCGAATCCCTGGCGAATTCTCTGAAACGCCGTGAGCAGCTGGCGCTGGATAAGATCGCGCAAGCCGAAGCCGATGCTATGCTCGCCGTTCGCAATACAGCGATTGACGTTGCCGTCTCAGCGACCCAACGGATCCTCACCGAGCAACTTGATGCCACCGCCGCGACGCAGCTGATTGACAGCGCGATCGCCGAAATTCCTGCCAAGCTGCACTAAATCCCCGTTATTCCAGATACGGATAGTTGGCTCCGTGGACCGCTGATCGTACTATGACGACTTCTACGTTATTTGCGGGAACGCGATGCCCCGCCTATATTTGTTTAATCATCAGCAACCAAAAAAATTTCTTCACGGGTACAGAGATATGAAACTTCAATATCTTAAATCAGGCGTCATTATCCTTTTGGTCGCCTGCATCGCCCCCGCGGCAACGGCTGCGTTCTTGGGTATAACCTCGGGCACCTGTACCAAAGATAAAATTCCGGGCTACTGGCAGCATACTGCCGAGGGTATGATTTGGGAGTTCCTTGAAACGGGACTTCTGAATTGCGAAGGAGTCTGTGACTTCAAAGGCGGGAAACCAGTCGCTTGGTCGGCCCCCGGTAGTGAAAAAGTCACGATCTCCTTGGAGATTTACCTGACGTCCAAGAAAATGCCCGCGGCGTGCTCAATGGCAGCAGGCGATATGATCATGAACCTGGATACTTTCGGCACTTTTCGGCGCATAAAGAATAAGCCCTAAACACCCCGCCCTCTTTACCCATCTTCACTATTTCCTGAGCAGGGTTTTTTTTTGCCTTGAACGCGACCCTATTTCTCAATTCTCCGTTAACGCCGCAGCGTTCTATTCGCCTGAGACTGGTTATATTCGAGCTGTTGGGGCGTCAGCTGTATACCCATATAGATTGAATATTCATCAATCTTGGGTCTGGGCGGCATCGGTATCTCAAGCCGAACCTCATCGATAAGATTGAGGCGGGTTTGATTTCCCTGAAATTTTGCCTGCAGTGGGAAAATGCTTTTTCCCTGAGGCGCCGGATGGAATTTTGGGATCGCAACAAAATAGCGAAAATCTGCAGATTTTCTCCGATCAGCGGGCCCGCGCCGCACGTCGAAAATAACGTTAAGCGTAATCTTCGCCGATGTCCGCTTTCTGTTATATTCGCATTCGCCTCTAAAATCGGTGATCGCAATCGTTGCCAGGACATCAGTGATGTCCCGTCCCGGCCCCGGTTTAAAATAGGTGACGCTATTGGCATGCTTTAACAGCAATACCTCCGGGCAGCGTGGCGGTGGTGTTTTCGACCCAAAGGCACCGCAGGCTGAGAGCAGTGGTATGATCGCAACGACCGCGCAGCTTTGAAGGTATCGCCGTTGCAATTGTGGGCCTCGCCATCCAGAAAAAAATGATTTCACGCTTTAGAGCCGTATTTAGAGGTCGTTATGGGTGCCATCGCAGGTCGGCGCACTTGTCGTCTTTTTGCAGCCGCAGAACCATACCGTCTGGTTCCGTTTGGCGACATACTGCATAGGCGAAAGCCCGGTGCCTTTGTGGGAGCCATCGCAGAAAGGCTGAGATGCACTTTTGCCGCAGGCGCACCACCAATATTCGTTGCCTTCCTCTACATCGACACCGCAAGGTTCTTTTTGCGCAATTACGGGTTCAGTCATTCCTCATCCTTTCATCAGCCAGAAACAACCAACCTATTCACAGCATCGGTCATGGCATCATTGTTTTATACGGCAAACTCTAGAGGAGGTGTTGAGTTTTCTCAAGCAAAGCAACATATTACGCCTAACTTCGAGCTAAGGGATTAAACCGCACTATGTCGAAACGAAAACTCACTATCCAATTGGCTGGTCCGCGTGGTTTTTGCGCCGGTGTCGACCGCGCTATTGAGATTGTAGAGCGGTCCCTGAAGAAATTCGGCGCCCCGGTCTACGTCCGCCATGAGATCGTTCACAATAAATACGTTGTCGACGAGTTACGCGAAAAAGGGGCGATCTTTGTCGAAGAACTCGATGAAGTACCCGAAGACGCCCCGGTCATATTTTCCGCACATGGCGTCCCCAAATCGGTACCCGAAGCCGCACAGCGCCGTAATATGGTGCATATCGATGCGACCTGCCCGCTCGTCACCAAAGTCCATGTCGATGCCAAGCGGCACCGGGGCGAAGGCCGCACAGTGATCCTGATTGGTCATGCCGGCCACCCCGAGGTCATTGGCACACTCGGTCAACTGCCAGAAGGACAGATCTTACTGGTCGAAAATGTCGAACAGGCCGAGACAGTCACCGTACCCAATCCTGACAATCTGTCATTTGTTACCCAGACGACTCTGTCGGTCGATGACACAGCGGACATCATAACGGCCCTGGAGAAACGTTTTCCCAAAATCGAATCGCCTCGCAAGGAAGACATCTGCTACGCAACGACCAACCGTCAGGCCGCCGTCAAAGCGCTAACGCCAGATTGTGACGCCTTTGTTGTGTTGGGGGCACCGAATTCATCAAATTCAAACCGATTGGCGGAAGTCGCCAAGGCAGCGGGCTGTCCGAAATCGATTCTGATTGAGCGGGCCAGCGAGCTCGACCTGGCTTGGCTAGACGGTGTTAACACCGTCGGCGTGACAGCCGGTGCCTCAGCACCGGAGCTTCTGGTTCAGGAACTTATTTCGTTGCTGAAAGACAATTTTGAAGTCGAATTGAAGGAAATCAACGTCACCACTGAAGACGTCCATTTCAGCCTGCCACGCGCCTTGTCTGCCTAGTAAAATGATGGCGTGTTCCAATCCATCAATCTCTCAATAGACCCGTCATAACCCTATGGCCGTTTACACCGAAGTTTCCGATGATGAACTAGAAGCCTTTGTCGCTGAATATGACGTTGGCGAGGTTCAATCCTGCAAGGGCATAGCGGAAGGTGTCGAGAACTCAAACTATCTGCTCCAGACAGATCGCGGCAATTTTATTCTGACCCTCTATGAAAAACGTGTTGACCCCTAAGGATTTACCGTTTTTTTTGGGGCTGATGGATCATCTCGCTGCCCGAGACTTTCCCTGTCCTACACCGATCCACGGCCGCGATGGCAAAGTGCTACGAAATTTATGTGGCAAACCAGCGGCCCTCATAAGCTTTCTCTCGGGCCTCTGGCCTAAACGGGTCACTCGGGAACATTGCATCGGCGTAGGCGGTGCCGCTGCGAAGATGCATCTGGCCGCGGAAGGGTTTGAGCTCACCCGCAAGAACGGGCTCGACCGGGCTGGCTGGCAAGAACTCTTTGTGCAAACCAAAGAACGCGCCAATGAGATTCAGACCGGTCTCGCCTCTAAGATTGAATCCGAGCTCGCCTTTCTGGATGAAAATTGGCCAAACGATTTACCGTCCGGAATCATTCACGCTGACCTGTTTCCGGACAATGTGTTCTTTCATCAGAGTGACCTCAGCGGCGTCATCGATTTCTACTTCGCCTGTAATGGCTCCTTCGCCTATGAGCTTGCAATTTGTTTGAATGCCTGGTGCTTCGAGGACGATGGCAGTTTTAACGTTACCAAAGCCCGTAGTCTCATTAACGGCTATACGGCGATACGGGCCCTCAACCCGATGGAAATGGCCGCACTACCCCTATTGGCTCGGGGCAGTGCGCTGCGCTTCCTGCTAACGCGGCTCTATGATTTACTCAATCATCCTGAAGGCGCTCTGGTTCATCCCAAGGATCCCCTCGAGTATCTCAAGAAATTGCAATTTCATCAGAAGGCCGATGGGCCCAGCGCTTACGGGTTGGGAAACGGATAATCACGAGCATGGCAGACGAGAACTCGACAGAAGACCAACAATCCGGACCGGTTAAAATTTATACCGATGGGGCCTGCAGCGGGAATCCCGGCCCGGGGGGCTGGGGAGCGATCCTGAAGTGGCGCGGTGAGGAGCGTGAAATCTGGGGTGGTGAGCCGGACACCACGAATAACCGAATGGAGCTCACCGCCGCAATCAAAGCGCTTGAAAGCCTTAACCGACAGGTCTCCGCCATCCTCTATACCGATAGCACCTATGTTAAAGACGGTATCACTAAATGGATCACCGGCTGGAAAGCGCGTAACTGGAAAACAGCGGCGAAAAAACCGGTCAAAAATATCGACCTCTGGCAGGCACTCGACGATGCGGTAAAGAAGCACGATGTCGACTGGCGTTGGGTGAAAGGCCATGCCGGTCACCCGGAGAACGAACGCGCCGATGAACTGGCCCGCCGCGGCGTTGACGAGGTTAAGGGCGGCGCATGACCGGGAAGCCGACTAACCCGTCAACAGAAGCGGATTCACCAGAAGTACTAACCTTTCCGCCGGTAATCTATGGGACGTTTTTTATAATCGGCATCATCACAGATCGCGCCCTCGGCCATTCGCTGGAATTTTTCGGCTTTCCGCATCGGGCCGGTTGGGCGCTCGTGGTGATTGGTTTCCTTATCGTTGGCTGGGCCATAGCGCGTTTCGTCAAAGAAAAGACCCATGTCGATGTGAGAAAACCAGCGACGACCCTCGTCTGTGACGGGCCTTATCGTTTTTCACGCAATCCGATGTATCTCGCCGCAACGCTTCTTTATGCCGGCGTCGCCATAGCCTTTGGCAAGACGGCGACACTTGGTCTTCTTATTCCCTGTCTGATTGTCATGCATTATGGCGTTATCACACGTGAGGAACGCTATCTCGACGGCAAGTTTAGTGAAACCTATCGAGATTACCGCGCGAAAGTGCGGCGCTGGCTTTAGCCTATTAGAACTAGTCTACCAGTCTATCTCATACGTGGCCTGCTTCCAGCCGCGGCGGTGAGATATCCACTATCTAAGACTTCTTAGTTTCAGAAGAGAAACTAATTCTTGACGCGATTTTTCATCAATCTTCGTGGACTGCCAGCCTTTATCTACGTGGGTTCCCAGCCAATTTTCTCCAAGAGAGAATCTAAGCCGTTTTTCTGTTCCATAAAGGCTGATAAAGAAAACCCATCGTCCGATGGGTGCAGTATGAAACGTACCCTGCCAGTCTTTGTTAGCTTTAGTAAGGAGAGCGATCGTCCGCTTTACGACCTTAACATCTTTGGTGACAGCACCTTTTTGTCTAACGAGTTGACCGTCTCCGACTCTCACAATTCCAATACCCTCGATTTGACGAACTTCCTGAAATTCAGGAATATCTATTGGCTCACGCCCCAGACCAAAGTCACAGGCGGACAAAAAAATCGATGAAAGAATAAAAAGAGAGATTGTTCGGTAGCTTTTCAAGGTCATCATTGCGCGCGCTATATGTCAGCTTCATTTGATATAGTGGCGGCCTTCTAGAATTCAATCACCAGCCGACCACGCGTGCCGCCTGCTTCCAGTCGACGATGCGCGGCCGGAGCGTCTTCAGGTTTAAACGTCTCTGCTACCCGTAACGTAATGGCACCGTCCTCAACCAATTGCCTGAGATTATCGAGTTTTTCGGTCTCACCATCATATTCACGGACAAAGGTCTTGGAGAAACTGATACCGCGCTGGCCATCCCCTTCATAACCCCGTACCGAGGTGAAAGCGCCGCCATCCCGTACTGCCGGAATAGCAAGTTCCTTGAGAACAGCACCATCCGCCAAACCATCAACACCATCGGGAAAATGCGCTCGAATACGGTCAGCGACATCGTCACCGCGCCGGACCACAACATCGGCCCCAAGAGACTTGATCAGCGCTTCATCAGCCTCTGACGCATCGGCAATGACTGTGAGCCCGTCCGCTTTGGCGAGCTGGATGACATAGCCACCATACGCCCCCGCTGCGCCCGTGACCGCAACCACCTGCCCCGACGACAGACCCAGCAAATCCAGAGACCGGCGCGCCGTCAGCCCGTTCATCGGGAGCGTCGCCGCTTCGACAAACGATGTGCCAGCCGGCGTCGATACCACGGATTGGGCGTTCAACACGATCTGTTCGCGATAGCCGCCGTGACTGGCCTTGGTCACCACCATCGCCATGACCGCGTCACCGGATTTTATACCCGTTACGCCGTCGCCAACTTCATCAACCGTGCCAGCAATATCCATGCCGGGAACATAAGGCGGCGGATCAATCTTTTGCTGCTCTGCGCGTGTCCCATTCCGGGTCATGACATCCGTCGGGTTAACCGTTGCCGCCCGGACCTTGATACGGAGCTCACCTGGCCCCGCATGGACCTCTTCGACATCCACCAACTCCAGCGCTTCCGGTCCCCCAAAATTTATAATGCCAATTGCCCGCATTTTTCTGCCCTTCCCTGTTTGATTTTCCTATTGGTGTCCTGATCCTCGCTAATTGTCTATAGCGATCAGCGGACAACAAAAAACGGCGGCCCTCTTCAGGATCGCCGTCTTTGTTGAACTTGTTCGGGCTTAGAGCTGGCCAAGCATATGGTCGGCGCTGGACACTTCAAACGCCCCGCCTTCTTCGACGTTGAGCTTTTCGATCACACCGTCTTTGACGATCATCGAATAGCGCTGCGCCCGCATGCCCATGCCACGACCGGTAAGATCAAGCTCCAGACCCAACGCCTTGGCAAAATCTGCGCTGCCGTCAGCCAGCATGGCAATCTCGCCAACATTCTGGTCCTTGCCCCAGGCATCCATGACAAACACATCATTGGCTGCTGTACAGGCAATGGCGTCGACGCCTTTGGCTTTCAGGTCAGCTGCCTTTTCAACGAAACCAGGAAGATGTTTCGCTGAACAGGTCGGCGTAAATGCACCAGGGACCGAGAAAAGGGCCACTGTCTTGCCAGCGAAAAGCTCTTCGCTGGTTACATCTGCGGGGCCGTCTGCACCCATAACTTTGAATGTCGCTGCTGGAACCTTGTCGCCTTCTTGTACTGCCATGCTGATTTCCTTTGAAAAATATGTTGTTGAACGAACCTGAGCGTACCGGCTCACTGCTTCAGTTTCTCGAAAGATAAATAGGGTATGACGGAACGAAAGTCACCCCGGCAAGGGCTTAGAACAGAAGCTTATTTTTTCGCGACAGCCGGGCGCTTTTGGGCACCGTTCAAGGCCGCAATCACGGCGTCTCTACGAAGTAATTCCGGGAGCACAATGCCTTGTGGTGCCTGCGGTCCAAACACCACATTGAACGGAATGCCGTAGCGCATAAACCGTTGCAAAAACGCGGTAATCTGAGGGTCTGGACGGGTCCAGTCCGCCCGCATCGCGACAACGTTTTTTTGTAGCAGCTGTTTGTTGATCACCTCTGTATCCAGGACCAGCGCCTTGTTCACTTTGCAGGTAACACACCAATCGGCAGTGACATCGACAAACACGGTCTTACCGGCGGCGACATGTCGAGATATCGCAGCGGGATCAAATTTCTGCCAATACCCTGCTGAGGCTGTCACCGATTTGGCATTTGTTTGCCCGAGCTGAGGCGGGAGCAGAATAGCCAACAGCCCGACAATCACAGCGCCTGCCATTACAAACTTGCGCTGCTGTTCTGAAGCACGGTGATGAAAGGCAATCACCGCCACCATGGCGACCAGCAACCCTGCCGTCGCCAAGGCGGCGAGCCGACCAATCTGAGTATCGAGAACGGTTAGCAACCAGATCGCAGTTGCCACCAGAGCAAAGGCGAGAATTCTTCGCAGCGTCACCATCCATTGTCCCGGCTTGGGAAACCGGTTCGCCAGGGCTGGAAAGGCCGCGACCAGCAAATAGGGCAGCGCCAACCCTAGCCCCAATGCCGTAAAGATCGCGTAGATTTCAAAGGCACCGCGCGCCAGCGCAAACCCCACCGCAGTCCCCAGAAAAGGCGCGGAGCAGGGTGTTGCCAATAAGGCCGCGAACGCCCCGGTAGCGAAATGACCGGGCATCCCCTGCCCTTGACCTGCTGTCGCCGCGCGGTCGGACAGGAACGACGGTAGACGGATTTCGAACATACCCCAAAGATTGGCGGCAAATAACGCCACGACAACAGCCATCACCGTCAGGAATACCGGTTGCTGAAACTGGATGCCCCAGCCGGTCGCCTGGCCTGTCGCCTTTAGGATAACGGCTGCAGATCCCAAAATCAGGAACGACACCAAAATACCCGCAGCGGAGGCCAGAAAGCCTTTGCGCACGACACGGGGATCTTCGCCGCCGTGACCGATCACTGACAGCATCTTCAAAGACAGAACCGGCAACACACAGGGCATCAAATTAAGAACAAGCCCGCCAAGCACCGCTAAAACAAGAATACTCAGGAAGGTCCCGACCGATACTGGCGGTGCCTCCTGAATCACAGCACCTGCCAAGGGCTGCGTTTTTAGCTCCACCGCGCCCGTCGTATCTCCAAGCAGGGTTAGAACGATATCTTTACCGGCAAGATCCAACGGTTTGCCCGCCTTTACGGATCTAATCGGCGGTGAAACGAGCGCGGCAAACACGGCTTTTCCATCGCCCCCCCGGGTAACAAGTTTCGCTTTGCTAAATCGAAAGCCACGCGGTCCTTCAATCAGGAGGTCGGATTTTTCCGAAACAGCCGCCGCAACCCGCAGCGTCTGTTTACCGGCAGGACCAATAACCGATACTGAGCTGATAACGCCATTCGTGCCCGTCACTTTCTTCGGCACAGCGGAGATGAATTTATTAATTAGAAAGCCTTCCGCCGAAGAACTTTCCGGACCAGAGGGCAGAGCTAGTGTCAGCTTGGCCTCGTACGGTACACAGATTTCTTCGCAGGTAAGATACGGTACCGTCGCTTTAATATTGACCGCTTTGCCGGGTTCAAAAGGCTGCACCGTGAGCGGCAGTACCACTTCCTTCTTGTAGCCCAGGGTTTCAAGCCCAAGCACGCTAAACCGGGTGGGTGCAGGCCAGTCAAGTTTGATGTCCGCGAGATTCTGCGACCCCTTCCAGCTGGGCCGGGGCGGGAAACCGGCATCACCCGGGGATCGCCAGTAAATCTTCCAGCCTGGTTTCATCTTAAAATGAAGTCCGAGGCGCAATTTTGTTCCCGATCCAACGGCATTGCTTTCCGCAATCAGCCGAACGGCACCGTGATCCGTCGACCACCAGGGCCCAGCCGCCGCAAAAACGCCGCTGGATGAAGCCAAAATGCCCCAGATAATGAGAAATGCGCTACCTAAACTGCGAAACACAGATAATTGCCTCAAAAATGCCAAAGCTTTTTCGTTATTCGATCACTGTTAGGATATTATATAGGCATCGACACGTAACTTATCGGTAAAATGTGCGTGTTCGGATGATTCTCGCTAGACTGCGATACCCATATGGAATTTGCATGACTGAAACACCAGAAGACGAAGACACTTCAACCTATTTAACGGGTAGCCTGCTGATCGCCATGCCGCAAATGCGGGATGATCGTTTTACGCGCTCCGTGGTCTATGTTTGCGCCCACACCTCGGACGGTGCGATGGGGCTGATCATCAACAAGACCGTTGAGAGTGTCAGCTTTCCGGAATTGCTGGATCAGCTGAATATTGATTCTGGTGCCACAAATCGTGAAATTCGTGTTCACTTTGGTGGCCCTGTTGAAACCGGTCGCGGCTTTGTTCTGCACTCTGCCGATTACGTACAGGACGCAACTCTCGTCATCGATGACAGTGTCGCCCTGACAGCAACGGTCGATATTCTGAAATCTATCGCTGATGGTGATGGCCCCAATAAAAGCATACTCGCCTTGGGTTATGCCGGTTGGGCACCAGGTCAGTTAGATCAGGAAATCCAGGCCAATGGCTGGCTCAGCGTACCGGCCGATAATGATTTGGTCTTTGGTATCGATCCCGACACCAAATGGGAAAAGGCGATGGGCAAGATCGGTATCGATTTCAATATGCTGTCAGGCGATGCTGGCCACGCCTAGGGTGCATTGTCAGGCTGCCTTTAGTTGATTGGCAATTTCATCATAGCTCGGCAACCGGCTAACCGGGCCGATTGCCGCCACGGTTGGCGCACTTGAAAGTAACCGGCTAATCGCCCGCTCTATATCTGCACAGCTGAGAGCTTCGACCTTCTCGATCAATTCCTCAATCGGCAGAACGCGGCCAAAGACCGCAATCTGACGCGCAATCTGTTCCGCACGCGACGCTGTGCTTTCAAGGGACATCACAATACCGGTACGCATTTGCGCCCGGGCCCGACTCAATTCTTTTTCTTCGATCGAGCTAGTCGATTTGATCAACTCATCACACAGAACCGGAACAAGCTCCGCCAACCCCTCTTCGCCGGTACCGGCATAGATGCCAAACAGACCGCCATCCGAATAGGCGGAGTTAAATCCGTAAATCGAATAGACCAGGCCGCGCTTCTCCCGAATTTCCTGGAAAAGCCGCGACGACATACCGCCAGCCAGAGTCGAGGCCGCGACCGCAATGGGATAATAATCGGGATCATGGAAACCGGCAGATTCAAAACCGAGAACAAAATGCACCTGTTCCAGCTCTCTCGTCTCGCGGAGATCGCCCCCGCGATATAGCGCCGCCGCGGGTTTCTCAACGATGCCGGTTTCAACTCCGGCAAACTGCGCCTCAACCATCGCCACAATCGCGTCATGGTCGAGTTTACCCGCCGCCGAAAAGATCATTCGGGGCGGCGTATAATGCGTGCCCATATACCCCATCAACGTCTCGCGGGTCATACTCGCGACAATCTCGGGGGGGCCAAGAACCGGGCGTCCAAGCGGTTGATCGGGAAAAGCCGTGCTCTGGAAATGATCAAAGACAATATCATCAGGCGTATCAAAGGCCTGGCCTATTTCCTGTAAAACCACTTCCCGCTCACGCTCGAGCTCATGCTGATCAAAGACCGAGTTCTGTAAAATATCGCCAATGATATCGATGGCAACATCGACATTGTCTTTCAGCGTTGTCGCGTGAAACGCCGTAATCTCTCGCGATGTAAAGGCATTCAGATGCCCGCCGACGGCTTCAATTTCCTCCGCAATATCACGCGCTGAACGACGCGTGGTGCCTTTAAAGGCCATATGTTCCAGAAGATGCGATACACCATTATTGGCCGCCGTCTCAAAGCGTGCCCCCGCCTGAACCCAAACACCGAGCGAAACTGTTTCCACCGTGTCCAGACGATCGGTGACGACCGTCATACTGTTGGCCAGCTTGGTTACTTCAACCGTCATGTATTATTTGCCCGATCACGTATAAAGGCCTGAACCGTTGCCAGGTCATTTGGCAAAATATCCAGGCGTTCAGGTCTCTCTAGAAGGTCAGCCAGACCCGACGGCAACGCAGGCCTTACACCAATAGCCGCTTCCACGGCATCGGGAAATTTAGCCGGATGCGCCGTCGACAGCGCTACCACTGGCACAGAGGGATCAGGAGCACAAGCCGTTGCGGCATGGAGGCCCGTCGCCGTGTGAGGATCAACGATCATGCCACTCTGTTCATAGGTCGCCGCAATTTGCGCTTTGATCCCGGCATCATTCAGGCGCGCCGCAGAAAACAGCTGCCGCGCTTTATCCAGCACATCACTTGTCGCGGTCATGGTGCCGCTTTCCCGGAACGCTGTCATAGCCTGGCTGATCACCCGACCATCGCGGTCATAGAGATCAAATAGCAGCCGTTCAAAATTACTCGACACCTGAATATCCATTGCCGGGCTCAAGGTCGGCACGACATCTTTTGCGTCCATCGCGCCGGTTTCCATAAAGCGCGTCAGGATATCATTGGTATTGGTCCCGATGATCAGACGCTCGATGGGCAATCCAATTCTCGATGCGACATAGCCGGCGAAGATGTCGCCAAAGTTGCCTGTCGGCACGGCATAAGCAATAGACCGATCCGGCGCGCCCAGACTCAACGCAGAGGAAACGTAGTAGACGACCTGCGCCATAATCCGGGCCCAGTTAATCGAGTTCACCGCTGAAAGATTCTGTTGCGACCGGAAATCCTCGTCATTGAACATTTCTTTGACGAGGTCCTGGCAGTCATCAAACGTGCCTTCAATGGCGATATTGTGAACATTCGCTTCCTGCACGGTCGTCATCTGGCAGCGCTGGATATCCGACACCCTGCCCTTTGGATGCAGGATAAAAATCTCTATGGCCGCACGACCGCGACAGGCTTCAATCGCAGCAGACCCCGTATCACCTGAAGTCGCGCCAACAATCGTGATGCGATCGCCACGCCGCGCCAGAATGTAATCAAACAAACGGCCAAGGACCTGTAGCGCGAAATCTTTAAAAGCCAGCGTTGGGCCATGGAACAGTTCGAGCAAAAACAAATTGTCGTCGAGCTGTTGCAGCGGGGCAACGGCGGCATGGCTGAAACTGTCATAGGATTCATCGATGAGCGTCTTTAACGACGCATCATCAATAGCGCCATCAACAAACGGCTGCATAATCTGAAACGCGATGTCGGCATAGGAAAGCCCACGCATGGCACGCAGTTGATCTGCCGAGAATTGCGGCCATTCTTCAGGCACGTAAAGACCCCCGTCGCGGGCGAGCCCGGCAAGGACAGCATCTTCAAATTCAAGGACCGGCGCGGCGCCCCGGGTGCTCACATAACGCAATCTATTCTCCTTAGCCGTAGCCCGGCGTGTTCCGGGTTTTGAGGGCGGCACAGACTATCGGCGAAGCACCGGCGGAGCAATAGATGGCGGCACCTCATTGTCAGTTCCCGCGTCAATTAAGATAGCGGGTATTAAGATGGGATTTAAAGGCTTCCGTACCAAGCGGTGCGCCGGTCGCTTCAATCAGGATTTCATCGGTCGTCCCAAAGGAGCCCTTCCCGTGAATATTGGCCCGCAACCAGGTCATCAACGGCGCAAAATCCCCCTTGGAAATGCCATCCTTTATGGTGCCATCTGCAGCGCAGGCCGCCTGAAATATCTGCGCGGCCGCGAGGGCACCCATCGTATAGGTTGGAAAATAGCCAAAGGCACCGTCAAACCAGTGAATATCCTGCATGCAACCAACGCGGTCACTCTCAGGCACAATGCCCAACATCTCTTTCATACCGTCATTCCACGCGCTCGGCAGATCGACGATTTCCATATCACCGGCAATCAGGGCCCGTTCCAGCCGATAACGTAAAATCACATGCGCCGGATAGGTAACCTCATCGGCATCGACCCGGATAAAGCCGCGCTCTACCCGTGCCTGTAACCTTTGCATGTTTTCTGGTGTCCAGACCGAGCCTGTTCCGTTGAACGCCGCCTGCATAACAGGTGCTGCAAAGGTCAGGAACTCTAATCCCCGACAAACCTGCATCTCAATCAGGAGTGACTGACTTTCATGCAACGCCATGCCGCGCGCCTGACCAACCGGTTGCAAGCGCCAATCTGCGGGAAGACCGCGCTCATACATTGCGTGGCCGGTTTCGTGCAACACACCCATCAGGCTCTGAGCAAAATCATCTTCCTCATAACGTGTCGTGATCCGGACATCATCGGGAACGCCGCCGCAAAACGGGTGCAAACTGATATCGAGCCGCCCGTGATCAAAATCGAAACCGACATGTTCCATTAGCTTTGTCGCCAGCGAGCGCTGCGCCGCAAGATCAAACGGCCCTTCTGGTTGCAGAGGGTCTCCAGCGGCCGTTTGCCGTGCCAGTGCGTTATCGAGGAAGTCCGGCAAAAACGCTGCAAGATCGTCAAATAAATGATCTATGTCAGCGATTCGGGTTTCCGCCTCAAATTGATCAAGTAATGCCTCATAGGAGGTTACGCCGAGGATAGCTGCCTTTGTTTGCGCTTTCTGGCGAACCAGACCTAATACCTCGGCAAGAGACTCCGACACCGCCGCGAAGTCACCCTTTGGCCGAGCATCGCGCCAGACCATTTCGCAGCGGCTCGACGCCTTGCTCAGCGCTTCAACCAGATCACCTTCGACCGCATTTGCGTGGCGCCAGCGACGGCGCATCTCACGCAAATTAGCCGCCTGCCAGGCATCCGCGGGCGGTGCTTCGTCAGCGGCATCGAGCAAAGTCGTCAGGGTAGAGTCCGTGAGCAAGCCGTGAATGGTGAGTTTCATAGCGGCCAGTTGTTCGGCGCGTGATTCCGCTCCACCTTTCGGCATAATCACCGACATATCCCAGTGCAGGATGCCCTCAGCTTCTTCCAAAGCGCCAATACGGCGGAAACGGGTTTCAAGCTCTGTATAGGGGTTCATTCGATATTCTTCTTCGTAAGGTTATTAAACGCGCCAACGCATAATGGGCACTACCGCTTCGGGTCCATTATGTGCTTGAATACACTAGATTACTCGCCCAGCGCGCACGAGCAATATCATGGCCACGACTGTAACCCCAAAGGGAAAACCTACCACGCCAAAAGCAATTGGCGAGGCCAGCTGGCCGACCGGACAGTCGGAGATCGACGGCTGGACCGATAAGTATTTTTCCCGAACCAAACAGGCTGTCGCGAAGTTCGGCGATGCTCGGGTTACCTATGCATTATTTATGCGGCGCCCGGTGATTTCCGCACCGCGACTGGCCCTTGACTGGCTGCAGGCTGTCGCCAAGGAACGCGGCACCACCTTTGAAATCGACCTGAAATACAAAGAAGGCAAATGGGTCGGAGCCGGTGAGCCAATTGCCTATGTTACAGGCGCTTTCTCACAGCTGGTCGATCTCGAGACATTGTTGTTGCAAAAGCTCGGCCCGGCCTGCGTTGCCGCCTATAACGCCTATTCGATGTGCGCCGATCTGCCCAAGGTTGCCTTTATGGCGATGGATGCCCGACACTGCGCCGGTACCAGCATGGCCGAGATGATGGCCTATGCTGCTTCAGTAGGCTCAGCCAAAGCCCGCAAGAAAGTTGACGCCATTGGCTTTATCGGCAACGCTACTGATGCCACGGCACATTATTTTGGAGAAGAAGACGGTAAGGGTACAATGCCACATGCCTTTATCGGCTATGCCGGCAGCACATTGCGGGCCGCAGAAATGTTCCGCGAAGCGTTTCCCGACATCCCGATGACAGTACTGGTCGATTATTTTGGCCAGGAAGTCACCGACACGCTCGCCGTCTGCAAGAAATTTCCGGATCTCGTCGAGCAGGGACAGCTATCGTTCCGCCTCGACACGCCCGGCAGCCGTTATATCGAAGGTCTCGACCCGGCAGCGTCCTATGCGGTTCTGGAACGCCATGTCCCGGAAGTTGTCCGCGGCTATCGTTCGGAAGCCCAGCTATCCTATCTGGTTGGTGCAGGCGTTTCCGCTGCCGCTATCTGGCGGATGCGTGAAGTGCTCGATGGTGAAGGGTTCAAGAACGCCAAAATCATCGCCTCCAGCGGTTTTGGCCCTGCTAAATGCCATCTGTTTGCCGAAGCACAAGCGCCGGTCGATATCATCGGCACCGGCAGTTACTTGCCGACAACCTGGAGCGAAACCTACGCCACCGCTGATATCATCGAGTATGACGGCACCTCTCGGGTCAAGCTTGGCCGGGAGTTCCTTCTGCGTCGTTAGAAGAATCTTTTTTCGCGGCTTCCCGGTACAGCACATAATACGAGCTGGCAAAAATCAATCCCGCCCCCAGCCATGTCCAGGGCGATGGCAATTCGGCAAACAAAATAAAAGCAAACAAGACACTCGCCGGGAGTCGAACAAAGTTAAACGGCTGCACCACTCTCGCATCAGCGGCCCGCACCGAATAGGCGTGGCATAACCCTGCCACGAGCTGGAGAGTCCCGAGGGCGAGAATCAAGGGGACATCAGACCATTCTGGCGTTACCCAGACATAGAGCGCCGGACCGAGCGCCAAGGGTAAAGCCAGCAACTGTCCATAGAACGTTATCTGAGCCGGTGTATCGGTCCGAGACAAAGACTTGATACAGATATTTACAGCAGAATAGGCAACGGCCGTCACGAGAACCGCGGCTGCCGCCAAAGTCAGTTCGATGATTCCGGGTCGCAGAATGATCAGAGCACCGATAAAGGCAACACCACAGGCAATCCACGCTTCCTTTCCGGCTCTTTCTTTCAACAGCAGAACAGCCATCACGATCGTGATGATGGGTACCAAAAATAGCAGAGCATAGACCTCGCCAATTGGCATTTTGGCCAAGCCATAAAACACGCACACCATGCCGGTATAGCTGAGCACGGTTCTAATGAGATAAAGCGGTAAACGCCTCGTCGACAATGTTCCAAGCCGGGCGGTCCGAAACATCCATGGTCCGAGGAGTAACAACCCGACGGCGCTGCGAAAGAACACCAATTGAAACGTATTAAAGGTCCCGGACAGCTCACGAATGCAGACGGCGGAAAGACCTATCAGAACGGATGCAGCACACATCCACAGCGCCCCTCGAACGGCCGACCGCTTCCAGAAGGCCATAGCGGGCATTAGCGACGTCCCTGCCACCAATAAAAGAACGACAGGACAAGGAGCCCAAGCGCCATCCCGTACCAGGTCAGGACATATTGCAGATGATTATTGGTGGGCATTCTGATTCCACCACCACCAATCGGAAAACCACCTGGGTTGGGAGAGGCATCAGCAACCACCCAATAGGCGGCGACCCGTTGCAATTTCAACGACCCCGCCATTTCGGTCGGGGAAACCCGGAACCACTGGTTCTTCGATGGATCATTAGGGTGTTCAAAATAATTCAGTTTGCGCGGCCAGCTTGCCGTTCCAACAATCGAGACAGGGCCCCGCTTCTGAGCGGCTTGTCTCTTTGCGGGATCCTTCCGCGTCTCCGGAATCCAGCCCCGGTCAACAAATACGATTTCACCTGATGCATATTCCAGCGGCGTAATAACATGCCCGCCAGGGCTGCCGCGAAAGGAACGCGGTCCCACGAAGATTTCTTTGTCGTGGAGAAATCGTCCTGTCACAACGACACGCCGGAAGGCCTCCGGTTTACTGCTCAGCGGCGTCGATATGTGGAGCGGCATCAAGGCGAGCTTCGCCTGACGGTCGGCGATCAGCCCTTCTTTCCAGGCCAGTCGCTGGAGCTGCCAGGTTCCCATGCCAATGAGAACACAAAAGGCGCCGAGGGCTATGACCGCCAACCCTTTACCAGTGCGTCCGCTCGGGGACGGCGTAGTGACATCATTCGTCATATGTGTGGCGCAGGTTTTTAAAATGATAGGCAATCAATGTTGCCTTCACCGGTCGTAAAAAGGCAATAGCCAGAGCGATAATCACGGGCGGCCATAAAATCAGATGCGCCCATATCGGCGGTCCAAAGGCGGCCTCGAACTTTAACGCCAGGGGGACGACCAGTCCACCGAGTAGAAAGATCACGAAAGACCGAGGCGCCATCACCCGTGTCGTGCGGCGACAGATCGAGCCCGCAGACCGAACAGGTGTCAGAGACCGTCAAAAGGCCGTTATACAAACGTCCCTTGCCACAACGCGGGCAGCAACAACGCCGTCCCGCCTGAAATGGGGGTATTTTGGGATAGTCAATGGGGTCCGGCATCGCATGGCCCTTTCCCGAAAAAATTCACGCCGCGGTGGGATGCCGCGGCGTGAATATTGTTAACTCAGGCAGTTACCGATCAAATCGTGGGGGCGGCGCCTGCTCCCCACCAGTAGATGCAGATGAACAGGAACAGCCAGACGACATCAACGAAATGCCAGTACCAGGCCGCTGCCTCGAAACCAAAATGATGATCCTGCTTAAAGTGATCTTTTTGCGTTCGATAGAAACAAACGATCAGGAATATTGTGCCGACGATGACATGGAAACCATGGAAGCCGGTCGCCATATAGAAAATAGTCGGATAGATTCCGCCTTTTCCGGCGACCCCTTCCTGGAACGCAAAGGCAAAGGCCGCATGACCGTATTCGTAGCCTTGAACCCCGGAGAAAACGAGGCCAAGGAAAATAGTCAGGCCAAGGCCCTGCAAAACATGATCCTTATTGCCTTCGAGCAGCGCATGATGTGCCCAGGTTAAGGTTACGCCGGAGGTCAACAGGATAAGCGTATTAAGGAACGGCAGCCCCCAAGGATCAAACACGATAATACCCGCTGGTGGCCACATACCCTTAATCGTTTCCGGTGGGAACAGGCTGGCGTTAAAGAAGGCCCAGAACCAGGCAACAAAGAACATCACCTCCGAGGCGATGAACAGCGCCATGCCATAACGCATACCGATCTGAACCGGTACCGAGTGATGGCCTCCGAAGGTAGCTTCCATAGCGACATCGCGGAACCAGAAGAACATCGTCGCTGCAACCCCCAGAAAACCAAGAGCCATCAACCATGTTCCACCATCATGCATATACATGACAGTACCGACCGCTAAAGCGCCAGCGCTCATGGAGCCTACAAAGGGCCAGGGACTTGGATCAACCAGATGCCAAGGATGTTTATGTTCTGCGCCGTGTGCATCGGCAGTGGTGTCAGCGGGTGCAACCATTTTCGTACTTCCCGTAGGTTGTTATAGCTCTATTAATTCACCGCAGTGCCGGATTTAGCCGGTTGCGATGTCTTCGTGGTCCAGGCAGATCGTTTGGGTGTCTTACCCTTAGACTCTGCCGATTTAAAAAACGTGTATGACAGGGTGATGGTTTCAACATCATCAAGCCCCCGATCATTGGCGATAGCCGGATCAATATGAAACTGAACCGGCAAATCAACGCGCGCGCCTGCTTTAAGCGTTTGTTCAGTAAAGCAGAAACAATCGACTTTGTTAAAATACTTTCCCGCTTTATTGGGAACGACATTAAACGTCGCGGTACCGGTGACATCATACTTTGCCAAAGATTTCGCTTCGTAAAAGGCCAGGACAGGTTCGCCTATTTTTACCGATACCGCATTTTGAACAGCGCTAAATGTCCACGGAAGCTCTGAATTCGTATCAGCGTTAAACCGGACAGTAATTTTGCGATCAAGAACAGATTTCGCCGCGCCTTCTGCGAACTGCGTTGTACCGCCATAACCCGTCACCTTGCAGAACAACTCGTAAAGCGGCACTGCATAGGCGGTCAGTGTCGTCATCCCTGCAAGGATGCAAAGCACGCCGAAAATCGTAACAGTTTTCCCGTGACGGCTCATTCAAAGAACCCCATACGGACGAGCGAAACCAAATAGAACAAGCCAACCATCCCGACCAACACCAGGAGCAGGGCCCGATTAAGGCGTTTTCGCTTGGCGCGTAGGTCGTCTGGATTATCCACGGTCATATCCATTGATCACCCAGCAAGTCCCATTGCCTTGTCGACGATCAGCGCCGCAAACAACAGGAACAGATACAGGATTGAAAATGCAAAGGTCCGGCGCGCATAGCGATCACCTGTTTCGCGGTAAATCGCAATGCAGAATCCAACGAAGATTGCCCCAAGCGCACCGGCAAAGCCACCATAGAACCAGCTCGACATGCCGATAAAAGTTGGCGCCATGCCCAACGGTGCGAGGAGAACCGAATACAGAACGATCTGTCTCTTGGTTTCCTTCTCACCGGCCACAACGGGCATCATTGGCACGCCCGCTTTTTCATAGTCACCACGGCGGTACAGGGCCAAAGCCCAGAAATGCGGCGGCGTCCACATAAAGATAATCGCGAACAGGACAATTGAACTGAGAGAAATATCACCGGTCACCGCGGCCCAGCCGACCATCGGTGGAAAGGCACCAGCCGCCCCACCAATAACGATATTCTGCGGTGTGCGGCGTTTCAGCCACATTGTGTATACGAAGACATAGAAGCCAATGGTAAAGGCCAGCAACGCGGCGGCAGCCCAACCGACGGCAAGCCCCATCACCATGACAGACCACACCGAGAGAGCGACACCAAAAGCAAGGGCAGCCCCTGGTTCAATGCGGCCGGTCGGAACCGGCCGCTGCGCCGTCCGTTCCATCACCGCATCGATATCGCGGTCGTACCACATATTAATAGCACCAGACGCGCCGGCACCAACCGCGATACACAGGACGGCGACCGCAGCAATCACTGGATGGATCGTACCGGGCGCTAAATACAATCCAGCGAAGCCGGTAAAGACCACCAACGACATGACCCGTGGTTTAAGCAAGGCGATGTAATCAGCGACGTCTCCGCCCGCTGGCACCGCTGCCGTCATCGTCATATCGCCTGACTTTTCCGTCACCGTGATGTCTTTCCTATTACCCGACAAATACCGCTTACTTAATCTTCGGTAGTTCATCATAGGAATGGAATGGCGGTGGTGAGGTCAAAGTCCACTCCAACGTATTGGCGCCTTCACCCCATGGATTGTTAACAACCTTGGCACCAGAGGTGAATGTTTTGAAGAGCATGAACAGGAAGATCAAAACACCAAAGGCCGAGATATAGGAGCCGTAGGACGAAATCGCATTCCAGCCAGCATAGGCATCAGGATAATCCGGGATCCGTCGTGGCATCCCCGCAAGACCAAGGAAATGTTGCGGGAAGAAGACGATGTTCACGCCGATAAACGTCACCCAGAAATGCAGCTTGCCGAGAAACTCGGAATACTGCCGGCCACACATTTTTGGGAGCCAGTAATAGAAGCCCGAGAAGATCGCGAACACAGCACCGAGCGACAACACGTAATGGAAATGCGCTACCACGTAATAGGTATCATGCATGGCCGCATCAACACCGGCATTGGCAAGAACCACACCCGTCACACCACCAACGGTGAACAGGAAGATAAAGCCAATGGACCACAGCATCGGGGTTTTGAATTCAATTGAGCCGCCCCACATCGTGGCGATCCAGCTAAATATCTTAATACCCGTTGGCACCGCGATAACCATGGTCGCGGCCGTAAAGTATGCCTTGGTATCGACGTCCAGCCCCACCGTGTACATGTGATGCGCCCACACGATGAAACCAACGACGCCGATCGAGATCATGGCATACGCCATGCCCAGATAACCAAAGACCGGTTTCCGCGAGAAGGTAGAGACAACCTGACTGACGATACCGAAGCCCGGCAAGATCAGGATGTACACTTCTGGATGACCAAAGAACCAGAACAGATGCTGGTACAGAGATCGGATCACCGCCACCAGCAGGATTAAAGAAGGTCGTGCCGAAGTTACGATCCGTTAGCAGCATCGTGATGGCGCCAGCCAGAACAGGCAAGGACAACAGAAGCAAGAACGCTGTAACCAGGATAGACCAGACGAACAGAGGCATTTTATGAAGCGTCATGCCCGGTGTCCGCATGTTCAAAATCGTCGTGATGAAGTTTGCCGCACCAAGAATTGAACTAGCACCAGCCAAATGCAGCGCGAAGATCGCCAGATCGACCGCTGGCCCCGGCTGTGAAACCTTACCACTCAACGGGGCGTATAGGGTCCAGCCGCCTCCGACCCCGGTCTGAGTTTCCGACACCCCGGCGACAAAGGGTGACGCCAGAAGCAGAGCAAAAGACGGAATAAGCAGCCAGAAGCTGATATTATTCATCCGCGGGAAGGCCATATCCGGCGCCCCGATCATGCAAAGGAACGATCCAGTTACCGAAGCCGCCGATCATTGCTGGCATGACCATGAAGAAGATCATGATCAGACCATGCGCTGTGATCAGCACATTGAACATGTGGTGGTCGCCACCAAGGATTTGATTGCCCGGCTCTGCCAGTTCCATCCGGAACACGACAGACATGCCACTACCAATAATCCCCGCAATGATAGCGAAGATAAGGTACATCGTTCCGATGTCCTTATGGTTGGTGGAATAGACGTACCGGCGCCAGCCTGTGGGCGTATGGTCATCGTGGCCGTGGGAGGTTGCTGCGTCACTCATTTCTTGCCTGCCTTCTTGCTCAACGAGCCGAGTTATTAAGTTTAGCGACGTCGCGTCGCTTTGTAGTCATGGGAGGAAGCCCCGCGGCCTTCCGTTGTTCTGTTACCCAGGCAGCAAAAGCAGCCTTGGAAACAACCTTGACCTTAATTGGCATAAAGCCATGATTTACGCCGCAAAGCTCGGAGCACTGCCCATAATAAGTGCCCTCCTTATTAGCGTTAAACCAGGTCTGATTTAGACGCCCAGGAACGGCATCAATTTTCACGCCGAATGCGGGTATCGCCCAGGCGTGAAGCACATCGTTCGCCGTAACCTGCACCCGGATCGTCGAATTAACGGGCACAACAACTTCGGTATCGGTTTCAAGGAGTCGCTTGAGATTTTTAATATTATTGTCTTTGCCAAACTTCGCGAGCTCGGCATCCGGGATCATATTGGCCGCAAACCCGAACTTACCGTGATCAGGATACTCATACTGCCAGTACCATTGGTTGCCGATTGCCTTGACCGTCATATCCGCCTTCGGCACGACATCAGCTTTATACAGCAACTTGAAAGAGGGCACCGCGATGACGACCAGAATGATAACCGGAACGATCGTCCAGACCATCTCCAACATCGCGTGATGCGTTGTCTTTGACGGGACCGGGTTCCGCTTGGCGCTAAACCGCCACATTGTGTATATCAGCAGGACCAGCACAAAGATCGTCGTCAGGGTGATGATCACCAGCAACAGATCATGAAAATCGACAATGTCTTCCATCACCGTTGTTACGGCGGGCTGGAAACCTTTTTGCCAGGGCGTGGGAGACGACGCTAAAGCGCTGGTCCCGATTAGCCCGCAAGCCAAGCCTGCCCATATCGATGAAACCGCCGAAAGAATTTTATTAAACCGCATCGCTCTCTTCCGTTCTTTGGCCTGAACAACAACATTCCTTCCGACGAGCCCCGCCCGAAGGAATACGCTGCCACAATGGCTACTACGATTAATCAGGACGAATCCCGATAGAATCCTTAACTATATTACCCCAAGCACCGGGGATGCTGATAGCGTAAGCCGCCGACGCGACCCTATGTCGCAACTGCATCCAGACAGAATCTAGACGATATGGTAAACAGGCCGTTAACGATTTGATGGCAAGTTCCGTTAAACGACCTCAGATTGGGGTTTTCGTGATAATTCGTAATTTTTCGCTGATTTTTCTCCTGAAAGGACTCTGGAGTGACCGATTTAGCCAAAACTGACCAACTCTTTTTCGAAAAAGCCGGAATGGACCGAGATCGAATCAATGGCATCGTCGATGGCGCCCTCAAGGGGGCAGACGACGGCGAGCTGTTTCTCGAATACCGGCAATCGGAAAGCCTGTCTTATGATGATGGCCGCTTGCGCAGCGCTTCCTTCGACACCACACAGGGATTCGGACTGCGAGCGATCGCTGATGAGGCCGTCGGGTATTCGCACGCGTCAGAACTATCAGAAGCGGCAATCAAGAGAGCAGCGGAAACGGTCACCGCCGTCCATGCAGGCTATAGCGGCAATGCCGCTGAAGCACCTCAGGGAACAAACGCTTCTCTCTATACCGACACCAATCCGCTGGGCGAAGTCAGCTTTGAAAAGAAGGTATCGTTGTTGGCGGAGATTGATGCCTATGCGAGAGCAAAGGACCCAAGGGTCGCCCAGGTATCCGCTTCAATCTCAGGAGAATGGCAAGCGGTTCAAATTCTGCGCGCCGGCGGCGAGCGTGTTGCTGATATTCGCCCCCTGGTTAGAGTAAACGTTTCTATCGTTGCCGCAGACGGTGACCGCATGGAAACCGGGAGCAGCGGTACCGGCGGCCGTACCGGCTACGCCGCCTATATTGAACCAGACCAGTGGCAGGCCCAGGTCGACGAAGCTTTACGTCAGGCATTGATCAATCTCGACTCCGTCGCCACACCGGCAGGCGAAATGCAGGTTGTCCTCGGTGCAGGTTGGCCGGGTATCCTGCTCCATGAGGCCATCGGACATGGCCTGGAAGGCGATTTCAACCGCAAGAAAACATCGGCTTTTTCTGGGTTGATGGGGCAGCGGGTTGCCTCTGAAGGCGTCACTGTTGTCGATGACGGCACCATCACCGACAGACGCGGCTCTCTCTCGATTGATGACGAAGGAACACCTACCTCGAGGACTGTCCTTATCGAAGACGGTATTCTCGTCGGCTATATGCAGGATCGACAAAATGCGCGGCTCATGGGAATGGCCCCCACCGGTAATGGTCGCCGCGAAAGTTTCGCTCATGCGCCAATGCCACGCATGACCAACACCTACATGATGGACGGCAACCATTCGCCGGAAGAAATCCTGAGCTCAGTTCAAAACGGCCTTTATGCCGTTAATTTTGGTGGTGGCCAGGTGGATATCACGTCCGGCAAATTCGTGTTTACGGCCTCTGAGGCCTATCTCATTGAAAACGGCAAAATAGGCGCACCCGTAAAAGGAGCCACGCTGATCGGCAACGGACCAGACGCTCTGACCCATGTGAAAATGATCGGTAACGATATGAAGCTGGATCCAGGGATCGGAACTTGTGGTAAAGACGGCCAGGGTGTTCCAGTCGGCGTCGGTCAGCCAACAATGCTTCTCGATAACCTAACCGTTGGTGGTACCGCAGCGTAATTGCGGTACCAGGCACCCTAGTCTGCGTTTCCTGACGGCAATTTATATTTTTGGAGAACCCGGGTCAGAGCCTCGCGGTTAACGGGTTTCGGTATGTAATCATCCATACCCGCACCCAGATAACGGTCGCGGTCACCGGCCATCGCGTTCGCCGTTACAGCAATGATTGGAACCTTTGCGCACCAGCCGCCCTGCTCGCGAATTTTGCGCGTGGCTTCTATGCCATCCATGACGGGCATCTGGATATCCATAAAGATAAGATCGAATTTCTTCCTGTTCTGTAACATCGACAGCATCGGATCCATTGACGGCAAGCGTCGAACGAAATTGGTATGGTGCAAGATAAGCTTCCAGAACACGCTGGTTTACGTGGTTATCTTCTACAATCAGGACGGAAACATTGGAGGCCCGTTCAAATGTTTCGGCAGTACTGGAACCGATTGAATCGTTGCCGGTTCCCTTCGACACGCCCAAGGGCAACTCGAAATAAAATGTCGAACCAAGGCCAGGCTCACTCTCAACGCCCATCGCGCCATCCATCATCTCGACTAAATTCCGACTTATCGCAATACCAAGCCCTGCTCCGCCTTCTGCCTGTCCAATTGACGGGTTCGGTTGAATAAACCGTTGGAACAATTGTTGTTGAGACTCAAGGTCCAGCCCATTGCCGGTATCCTGAACTTCAAATCGAATTCTATCAGACCCGTCTCTATGCCCTTTTGATCGGATTTTAACCGCCACGCTGCCCTGATTGGTATATTTTATGGCGTTTGACAAAAGATTGAACAAAATCTGCTTTATACGATTTACATCACCTTCCAATCTGTCGGGAATATCGGTCGCGATGTCGATTATTAGCCCCAAACCTTTAGCCTCAGACCGAGTGCGCCACAGCCGTTCAACATGGGTGATCATCTCTCGAAGACTGAAACTCTGAATGTCGATATCGAGGCGACCAGCTTCGATCTTGGAGATGTCCAGAATATCATTGAGCAATGAGACAAGGGTTTCTGCACAATCCCGGATCGTTTCGACTTCCTGTTTTTGATCATTCGACAAGGTGGACCGAAGGAGGGAATCCGCCATACCGACAATACCATTCATCGGTGTTCTGAGCTCATGACTGACGCCAGCAAGAAACTCTGACTTGTTCAAATACTGCGCTGCAGAGATGAGGTCAGCTTCGACCAAATCACGAAAACAGGTAAGCCAATGGATGAACGGTTCTTTATATTCCGTCGCAACCATGTCCATGATGCAGATAGTGCCAAACGCCTGGCCGTCAGGCCAAAAAAGAGGGACCCCGTAATAAGAACGGAAGCCATGCTCCGTCCAAACAGGGCTTTCATCCCAATAAGGGTCTTCAGCCGCATTTGGAATGTAGAGCGGCTCCTGTTTGACGATCACCTCTTTGCAAAAGGTGTGCGCCTCAAACGGAAAGGTCGCCCCAATTGGAAATGGATTACTTTCCTGATCGCTCGACACAACCGGACGAATACCCGATTCTGTTATCTGGCAAACCAGCGACGCAGAGCCACCAAATATATTAGCAACGAGATTGACCAGCTCCTGCCATTTCGACAGCCGGTCAACGATTTCCTGACGTTCCCGAAGAAAAGTCCGCGAATGTACTAAGCTCATATTATATTTTTACTGCCCAACCCAATGTGAATTTTTTCACTATTAATGCCTTATCACGTATCAGTGACTATTGTGAAGTATGGTTAACAATAAGTTAAATATGGAATTAAAGAGGTTTATAAAATATTGATTCTATTGAAGAAAATTATAAATTGTATCTCTTACCATTAACTTCGACTGCCAGTTGCGATTCGAGAGTCACCGCGGTGCAGGATGAATTTTCTTCGCAACTCGGTGCGCTCAACCTCAATGTCCCTCGCCCGGCGCAGGACGGAATGCAATTGGGCATTCAGCTTATTGGATATTATCGCGAGCGCTCACTGGCCCATA
Organism: uncultured Alphaproteobacteria bacterium; assembly: GCA_943787225.1. Lineage (GTDB taxonomy): Bacteria > Pseudomonadota > Alphaproteobacteria > MPNO01 > UBA2964 > UBA2964. The sequence goes on along the minus strand of CALSLP010000005.1, from coordinate 165,861 downwards.
CGGACTGTGTTACGTGGGGAAAATTAATTCCCGCATAAGCCGCACTAGATCATAAAGCTCGTTTGCGCCATGATTACGGAATACCGAGATCATAAATTATTTTTAGCTGAAATTTAGAGACCCAGGGGACAATAGATGACGCGAAGCGATGTGGCCCGAGTTCAGTCCTATCTCCGTAAAACATTCGGAAATAACGGGATTGAAATTGATATGCCGGAAAAACCCGGCCAACCCGTCGAAGTACGTGTGGGACCAGAGTTCATCGGTGTCCTGCACCGAGATGAAGATGAAGGCGAAGTATCTTATTCTTTAATGATGTCTATTCTCGAAGAGGATTTACCGCCAGATACGTCGCGGTAACCACTACATTTGTAATCAGAATCGTACACCGGGGAGAGAATTCAGCTCTTTCGCCGTAACTTTACCATCCCGATCAATATCCGCGTTGCGAAACTGTGAATTCAGCCGGTTTAACGCACGCTGGCGGCGGGTCGCGGAACCACCCCCCGGCGCAAAATGCCGTCTCTGGCTCGAGAAATATTCTTCTCGCGTCACAGCACCATCACCATCGCGATCATGCCCGGCCGCAAAGGGCGAAAAAGTTGGTTCCACTATCTTTGGCGTTTCCTGACGAAGAACGCCCTGATTCGTCGGTAACCCCAATTTTGCGAGCGGATCACGACGCAATTTTCGCAAAGCCTCCTGTGCAGGATTGCGTAGTCTCGGCTGCAGAACTTTCCGGTCCCGGTTATAAAATTTTTGCAGGTCCCGCTCCCAGGGCTGTACCTGCTGCTGGGCAAGGGCTTGGGGCATCGGCGCCAAACCGAACAAACCTGACGCGATCAACAAGCCTATAAAAGGTATTTTAAGCATCATCACTATGCTCACCTAATATGCATAATCTTTGAAGACGGGATCAACGTTACCATCCCAGCCACCATGAAATTTCTCAAGTTTTTCCTCAGCCGCAGTACGGCCACTATCAACAATTTCATAAAGCGTCCCGAGAAATCCCGTTTCGTCGGTTCCCACGGCATCCAGACGATTACGTCGCCTCAGCCCCGCGCTTGAAATTTCCAGAGTTGCCCTGGCGACCTCCTGCAACATCCCATTTCTGAATGGCGTCTTTAATGCCTGCTTGGGAACTTCAAGCCGCAGAAATTCGTGTTCTTCCGGCGTCCAGTCTTTTACCAAATCCCACGCCGCATCGAGCGAACACTGATCATAGAGCAACCCGGTCCACAAAGCGGGCAACGCACATAATCGTCGCCATGGACCACCATCCGCACCGCGCATTTCAATGAATTTCTTTAGCCGCACTTCAGGAAAGACCGTGGTCAAATGATCACCCCAATCTCCGGTCGTCGGGATCTCTCCCGGTAAGGCCGGCAAGGTGCCATTCAGAAAATCTCTAAACGACTGACCGGAAGCATCAAGATACGCGCCATCGCGATAGACGAAATACATCGGCACATCGAGCATGTAATCGACATAACGCTCGAAACCCATCCCGTCTTCAAAAACGAAGGGCAGAATACCACAGCGGTCAGGGTCCGTGTCTTCCCAGATGTGACTGCGATAGGACAGATAGCCACTTGGCTTGCCTTCCAAAAACGGAGAATCTGCGAATAACGCCGTCGCGATTGGTTGGAGCGCCAGAGAAACCCGGAACTTCTTGACCATATCGGCCTCGGACTGAAAATCCAGATTGACCTGCACGGTCGAGGTCCGAAGCATCATATCAAGGCCGAGCGAGCCCTTCTTTGGCATATAGCTCCGCATAATTTCATAGCGGCCCTTCGGCATCCACGGAATATCGTCACGTTTCCATTTCGGATTAAAGCCAACACCGATCAGACCAATGCCGAGTTCGCCTGCTACTTCTTTGACCTGCCTGAGATGTGAATGAACTTCGTTGCAGGTTTGATGAATATTTTCGAGCGGCGCTCCAGCAAGTTCCACCTGACCACCAGGTTCAAGGGTTATCGAACACCCATTCGCATGCTGTAAGGCGATGGGATTACCATTCTCCAGCACCGGCTCCCAACCAAAACGTTGAAGTCCTTCGAGCAGAGCTCGGATACCCCAGTCCCCTTCATAGGGTGCTGGTAAAAAACTATCATTCTGAAAAACGAATTTTTCGTGCTCCGTTCCAATACGCCAGTCGGCAGGTGGTTTACACCCAGCCTCGATATATTCGACGAGCTCTTGTTTACTGGAAATAGGTGTCCCAGGAGATGTTGGTGGTGCTGCCATACTAATCCTTACTCAACCGCTACGCCTACTCACCCGGCCAATCGCCCAACACAGACTGCCAGCAGGAAAGTACTGCAATCGCAGCCGTATCAGCCCGTAAAATACGCGGTCCTAAATCTATTGCTGTAAAGTTGGATTTTTCTTTCAGGAGGTCAAGCTCAGATCGTGAAAAACCGCCTTCTGGTCCAATCAGAATTGCCGTCGGCTTGGACTGGCCAGAGGACTTCTGCTTGGCCAGGAATTCATTTATAGCCGCGCCGCTGCCGGTTTCGTCACAATAGAGCAGCTGCCGATCCGCCGGCCAATCCGCAAGGACAGCCGTGAGTTTTACCGGCTCATCAACCTCCGGCACTGACAGACGGCCGCACTGCTCCGCCGCTTCCATGGCATTCGAGCGCAGGCGTTGCGAATTCACCCGGGTAACATCGGTAAACTCTGTAAAGACGGGTATCAAAGCCGAAACGCCAAGCTCGGTGGCTTTGGCCGCAACAAAATCTATCCGAGCTCTCTTTATCGGCGCAAAGAGTAACCACAAATCCGACTCCGGCTTTTGATCGGAAACCTGTTCTTCTAGCGTAACCGAACAGCGCCGTCTCGTGATCCGATCGATCACGCAACGCCATTCCCCATCGCGCCCATTGAACAGGTGAACAGGATCGCCGAGACCCATTCTCAAAACATTCATCACGTAGTGGGCCTGAGCTTCCGATAGGGAAACCGATTGTCCAGAAGAGAAAGGCTGGTCAACGAAAAGTCGAGTTACACGCATGAGGATCAAAAAATCTGCAAAAGATTGAGTTTATAGAGATTGCCCAGATACTTGAGACAATTTCACAACAGCGTTAGAGCTTACGCTATGGCAAAGCAAACCCGAAATAAAATTGACACCTCGGCAAGCGACATCCCAGTCGATAGCTGGGTTGACCGATTTATGCCGCGATCCTCGCACCCTTATATCAGACTGGCCCGGTTCGACCGGCCCATCGGCACCTGGCTCCTGCTTTTCCCGTGCTGGTGGTCAATCGCAATGGCATGGCCAAATTGGCAGGCCAGCCCCGAAATTTTTTATCTGTTTGCGGCCTTTGGTATAGGCGCCCTCGTCATGCGAGGCGCGGGCTGCACCTTCAATGATATTGTCGACCGCGATTTCGATGCGCAAGTCGCCCGGACAAAAAACCGCCCCCTGCCGAGCGGTCAGATAACCGTCAAACAGGCCGTAATTTTCTTATTAGCCCTGCTGCTGATTGGTCTGGTGGTTTTACTGACACTCAAAACCTACGCCATCGCCGTCGGTGCCGCCTCTCTGGTTTTAGTATTCACTTACCCATTGATGAAACGGGTGACGTTCTGGCCACAGTTTTTTCTTGGTCTGACATTTAACTGGGGTGCCCTGCTCGGCTGGGCGGCGGTGAGAGACGACGTGGCAACACCGGCAATCATCCTCTACGTCGGCGGCATCTTCTGGACCTTGGGCTATGACACAATTTACGCCCATCAGGACCGTCAGGACGACCCCAAAGCCGGTGTTAAGTCGACTGCCCGGCGGCTGGGCCTTGGCAGCAAACCCTGGCTATACGCGTTCTATGTCATCGCCATCGCGCTCTTCACCTATGCCGGCATTCTCGGCAACTATGCGTGGCCCTACTTTGCCGGGCTCGGGCTCGGCGCAGCACAACTCATCTGGCAAGTCTGGGATGTCGATATCAACACCCCCAAAGACTGCCTTGCTAAATTCAAGTCGAACCGAGTTTTCTCCTGGCTATTCCTCGGCGGCATTCTCGCCGCACAGATCATGACCCTGAGCTAACTTTCGAGCCGCGATGGAAACGCGTCGATACCCAATGCCTGTCGAAAATCAGCGGTGGGTGCCAGCCGAACGTCATCAATTGGAACCCCAATTGAATCTGCAATCCGGTCAATTGCATTAAACTGCGCTGCAACACCGCACGCATCGACCAGACCATCAGCACCAAGCGTTTGCGTAACCTCGGCACGCGCCTGTTTCAAACGTTCGACATCGTCGCCAGCAATCGCTTCTGCGAAATTGACCAGCATCGCCCCGTTGGGTATACCGCCATCGCCCTCTGCCTTACCCATCACACTATTCAAATCGATCTCGTCACCAGTCTGTTCGCTGCTCGCACGGAGCAGAGCCGTATGGCTGGTGGTTCAATAGGCGCACTGATTAATGGCCGATATTCGACCAGCGACCAGTTCGATCTGCGCCCGGGTAATCGCCCTAAACCGCGTTGCGAAGTCTTTCATCTGCTCAGCGGATAGATAATGGCTGTTGTTTAGATCAAAGAACCCACGCGCTTCAGTGGGGACCAGACTCAATGCCCGCCGAATGTTGGAAATGCCGGGCCCGAATAAATCACGGTCGGCCTCGTTGGCATCTTCAGCGGCAATCCACGGCATCCAGGCGGCGCCCTGCCGGGCTTCGGGCGGACGAATTCTCGTAGGTTTCCCCTCAACCGCCGCCGGAAACTCACGAGGAGACATCCCCACGGCATGGGCGAACGTATCGAGCGAGATGGTGGTACAAGCGACGCCGACGGTTTCGACATATTCCTCTTCGCTCAGCCCACTATCAATCAAGTCACGGGCCCAGCTGCGTTTAAGCCGGGCAGAGTCTGTGGCCAGATGATGGATGAGCTCAACCTGCGCTGTTGGTAAATCCGTCACCGTCTCATGCGATCCCGTTACGCTATATGGCGTCAAGGCAGCTTTCCGCTCGGCACAAAGCCCGCATTGATGCGCATTGCGTACTTCCCGCGCGATGGCGACACGCGTCGCACCGGTTAACCAGGTCCCCGGGGCGGCGATCCGCTGCCAGGATCGCTGATGCGCCTCGATCAAATCCTGACGGATCGGCACCGGCGCATCATCATAAGAAACCATCGTCATCCATTCCTCCATTGACGTGTTCATGGGATGACAGACAACCACACCCACAATGTCAATCAGGGAGTTTGAATTAACCCGGCATCGTCACCACCGATTTTCATGCTAAACAGACGACAACGTGACATAAAATGGATAAGAGAATGGACAAGCCCAGCTCTGAGCGCATCGCGATTTCGCAACAAGACGGCATCGCAATTATCACCTTGAACCGCCCTGAAAAACTCAACGCCATCGATGATGCCATGCGCATCGATCTCATGGCCGCCGTCGATTGGGCAGGCCAGGCGGAAGAGGTTAGAGCCATCGTGCTAACGGGTAGCGGCAAAGCCTTCTGTGCGGGCGGCGATATCGCGGCGATGCGGGAACGGCTGGAAGCCCCCATCGGGACCGTTGCAATGAATGGCTGGAAACGTCAGCGCCGGACCCACCACGCGGTGACCCTACTGCACGGTCTCGCCAAGCCAACCATCGCGGCGGTCAATGGGGCTGCCGCCGGGCTCGGCGCCGATCTGGCGCTATGTTGTGATTTCGTCATTGCCTCCGACAAGGCGATGTTCACGATGAGCTATCTCCTGCGCGGTCTGATCCCGGATGGCGGCGGTATGTATTTTCTCCCCCGCCGGGTCGGACTGGCACGCGCCAAGGAACTTATTTTTTCTGGTCGCCGGGTCCCTGCTGAAGAGGCCCTAAGCCTTGGCATGATCGAAGCGGTTGCCAGCCACGAAACTCTGCTGGAAGAAGCCATCGCGACTGCCGAAAGAATGACCGCCGGCTCCCCCAACGCCCTGGCGCTTGCCAAATCGATCATGGATCAAAGTCTCGAGCTATCCATCGAAGAGGTATTTGCGCTTGGCTGTCAAGCGCAGGCCATCTGCTACACTACCGACGAACACCGCAATGCCGTGACGGCTTTCCTCGACAAAGTGAAAAAATAGTATCGTGGCGATTTCTACAATCGAGAAGCTGTTCCGACCAAAATCAGTTGCCATCATTGGGGCCTCGGCGGATCCAACGAAGACTGCAGGCAGGCCATTACAGTTTCTCCGCAAACATGGTTTTGCAGGCGATATCTGGCCCGTCAATCCACGGTCAGCAGAGATCGATGGCATGCAGTGTTACGCCAGTATCGATGATCTTCCGGGCACCCCGGACGCTGCGATGATCCTGTTGGGACCCGCTGGGACAGAAGATGCTGCACGGCAACTCTCAATCCTCGGTACGTCAGTTGCGATTGTCCTGGCCGGTGGTTATGGCGAGACCGGGCCTGCCGGTGTAAAGCGACAGGCCGCTTTGTCCGAGGCTGCGGGCCAGATGCGGATTCTCGGTCCAAATACGATTGGTCTTCTCAATCTGCGTGAGGGAATAACTCTCTCGGCCTCCGGCGCCCTCGATACAGAGCACCTCACCTCAGGCAGCATTGGTGTTATTTCTCAATCGGGCGGAATTTTGGGGTCGCTCCTGTCCCGCGCGGCGGCGAAAGGCATTGGGCTCTCTCACCTCGCAGCAACAGGGAACGAAGGCGATCTCGAGGTCTGCGACATTCTCGAATGGATGATTGGGGAGGAAAACACCTCCGTCATCACCCTCTATCTGGAAGGGCTGCGCGACACCAAACGTTTCGCCAAGCTGAGTAAATTGGCGAAACGTGCCGGAAAACATCTGGTCGTCTACAAGGTTGGAAGATCAGAAGCCGGGGCCCTGGCTTCTGCCTCCCACACCGGTGCCATGGCAGGCGATGATCGGCTTTACGACGCCTTGTTTACTCAGTGTGGTGTCGTGCGAGCGGACCGCTTCGATGATCTTCTGGATATCGCAATGGCGCTCAGCATGGGCAAAAAACCAAGAGGACGTCGCGTCGGCATTCTCACCTCAACCGGGGGTGCCGGTGGTCTGGTTGCAGACCGTTGCGGGCTGGTAGGCTTCGCCACACCCGCCCCAAGCCGTAAAACAGCCACCCGGCTCGCTTCCTTGTTCAGCCATGTCGGTTTTACGGCCGACCGCAATCCCATCGACCTGACTCTTGCCGGGTTAACGCCCCAAATTGTTGGCGGCTCGATCACGACACTTTTGGAAGCCAGCGAATATGACGTCGTCATCCCCATCGTCGGATCATCCGGTGTCGGACGCCCAGAGCTGGTTGCAGATCCGGTCATTGAAGCCGTCAAAAACACGGCAAAGCCATTACTCGTTTATTGTAGCCCGGATGCGCCCGCCATACTCCATAGACTAAACAGCGCCGGTGTTCCGACTTATGCCTCACCAGAGTCCTGTGGTGATGCCTTGGAAGCCCTGCTGAAAACCTAAAGAGACAGAATAGAGACGCGCGGATAGCCGATCTCAATGGCATCGGCTCGCATCGCCGCAACCCGCCCGACACGCACAACATTATCCTCGATATGGTCAGCGACAAATTGATCAAGGTCCATCCCAACAGCGAGTCGATCGCGCAAATAACCCTGCGCTTCGCTTTGGGTCGCCGAGGGAAACTTTCTGTCGATCGCCGGAATTTCTGCCAAGCTCAGGCAGCCACCATTGTGATTGTAGCACCCGACCTTGGCGGTATAGGCAAAGACCTCATGCGGGGTTTGCCCAAGGTCGGGTTCCAACCAGACATCCGTCAGGCGGTCATAGCTATAGTTTCCTTCCGTCGCATGCATGCGTTCGAGCTGCTTGTCTGTAAACCAGGCGACAAAGACCGAAACCGTTGTTCCCGGTGAATTTTGAAAGGTTGCCGGCATTGAGCCATAACCCGCGAGATGCGCCGCATAGACCACATCAAAATCACCGAGCCGCCCTCGTATCACGGGGATCGAGCCTATACCCGGCAAGTCAGCATATTTTCGGGCGAGCTGTTCGGGAGACTGGTTGGACCCAGCTGCCAGTACAGGAGTCCGTCCGGTTACATCAAAATCATCACTCTCCAACGGTGACCAATTGCCGTCTTCAAAGACGTAAGAATGGTCAGGGGCTGGAAAGGGATAAGCCTTTGCGTGCGCAACAGGATCGAGCAAAATAGTTCTCCAAATAAGACCATATCCTCTACGACAGCTTTGACCCCTAGGCAAATCGCTATCGTTCTGCAGCAATGGGTTTGCCAAATCCCCCCAACAACGTGCTAAACAGTTGCGCGCCCGTGTTATTTCGGGTTCGGAGAGTGAAGAAAAGATGGCATTTGCCAGTCTGCGCGATTTTATAGAGCAGCTTGAACGAGACGGACAGTTGAGCCGTGTCACCAAGCCGGTCTCGACCGTGCTCGAAATGACGGAAATTCAGACCCGGCTCCTCGCCGAAGGCGGACCGGCTGTGCTGTTTGAAAACCCGATGCGCGCCGATGGCACGCCCAGCGACATGCCTGTCCTGGTCAATCTGTTTGGCACAGTAGAGCGTGTAGCAGCCGGCATGGCCCGCAAGCCCGAAGAACTCCGCAAGTTTGGCGAACAGCTCGCTTTCCTTCGCCAACCTGAACCACCGGGCGGCTGGCGTGAAGCCCTGCAAATGCTGCCAATGGTCAAGTCGGTCTTCGCGATGAAACCCAAGATGGTCTCCAACGCCCCCTGTCAAGAAGTCGTGCTGACCGGCGATGACATTGATCTCGCACAACTCCCCATCCAGAGCTGTTGGCCCGATGAACCGGCGCCGTTAATTACCTGGCCACTGATCGTCACCGACGGACCGGGCGGGACCAATCTCGGCATTTACCGGATGCAGGTGACTGGCAAAAACACCACGCTGATGCGCTGGCTGAAACATCGTGGCGGCGCGCAGGCGCATGCCATGGCGAGCGGAGACTCTATTCCCGCAGCTGCCGTCATCGGCGCTGACCCGGCAACCATCATCGCTGCTGTCGCCCCCGTTCCGGAAGCCGTTTCGGAATATCAATTCGCCGGGCTCCTCCGGGACAAAAAGGTCGAGCTCGTCGATTGCAAGACGGTGCCGCTGAAAGTTCCTGCCAATGCGGAGATCGTCCTCGAAGGACATGTGTCACGGACCCAATATGAAGGCGAAGGTCCCTACGGTGATCATACCGGTTATTACAACGCGGTCGAAGACTTTCCGGTCTTCACAGTCACCGCGATTACCATGCGGCGTGATCCGATCTATTTATCAACGTTTACCGGCCGCCCCCCCGATGAACCCTCCGTCCTCGGCGAAGCCCTGAACGACGTCTTTGTTCCGCTGCTGACCCAGCAGTTTCCCGAGATCACCGATTTCTGGTTACCGCCGGAGGCTTGCTCCTATCGCATCGCGGTCGTCTCAATCCGCAAAGGATACCCCGGACATGCCAAGCGCGTCATGATGGGGGTGTGGTCGTATCTTCGTCAGTTTATGTACACCAAGTTCGTAATTGTGGTGGATGACGATATTGATGCGCGTAACTGGAAAGACGTGATTTGGGCGATTTCAACAAATGTCGATCCAGCTCGCGATTGTACTTTTGTCGAAAACACCCCAATTGATTATCTCGACTTCGCCTCGCCAGAATCCGGGCTGGGCTCTAAAGTCGGCATAGATGCAACGGCTAAACTGCCACCCGAAACAAAGCGCCCCTGGGGCCGCAAGATTCGCATGAGCGACGATATAATTGAAAAAGTAACCCGCGACTGGCAGGAATACGGCCTGCCCGGCTCCGGCAACCCGATCTGGAAAAGGAATTCCGATGACTGAACAGGTGAACCAGCTCGACCTCCTGGCACGATTGCTGGAAATGGCCAAAAAAGAGGGGGCAGAGACCGCCGACGCAGTGGTGTTTGACGCTACCTCGATTGAAGTGTCGCAACGCCTTGGCGCGCCAGAAAAGCTGGAAAGAGCCGAATCCGCCGATATGGGATTGCGGGTCTTTATCGGCAAGCAACAGGCCATCGTCTCCTCGACGGATCATTCCGACGACGCCTTACGGGAAATGGCTGAACGGGCTGTTGCAATGGCAAAGGTTGCCCCTGAAGACCCTTGGTGTGGCATCGCGGACCCCGACCAGATTGCGAAGACAATCGCCGAGATGGACAGCTTTGATCCGATCGAGCCAGAAACTCAGACCTTGATCGATATGGCCATTGAGGCAGAAGACGCAGCGCGGGCGGTAGCCGGTGTTACCAATTCCGAAGGCGCAGAAGCCGGTTTCAGCAGGGCACGTATCGCCATGGCCGCGACAAACGGTTTCGCGCAGGACTACGCTGTCACCAGCCATAGCTTTTCAGCATCGGTCATCGCCGGTGAAGGCACCACGATGGAACGGGATTATGATTTTGCGACCGCGGTCTATGCTGAAGACCTAAGATCACCCGCAGAAGTTGGACGCAGCGCCGGCGAACGTGCCGTTGCCCGCCTCAACCCGCAAAAGAAAAAGACCTCGCAGGTCCCGGTTGTTTATGACTGGCGCGCTTCTTCAGGTCTGCTGCGGCACCTGACAGGCGCCATAAATGGTGCCGGCATTGCACGAGGCACGTCTTTCCTGAAAGAAATGATGGGCGAACAGATCTTCGCCGACAACATTACCATCCATGATGACCCGCATCGTCGGCGTGGACTAAGCTCCAAACCATTCGATGGTGAAGGCATCGCGACCACGCCAAAGAAAATCATCGAGAACGGCAAATTGACGACCTGGCTTCTCGACCTCGCCTCGTCACGTCAGCTCGGTCTGGCGACAACCGGCAATGCAGCACGCGGCACCAGCGGTCCACCGAGCCCTTCATCGACCAATGTTTATTTGGAAGCTGGTGAGCTTTCAGTTGCCGAGCTTATTGCTGACATCAAGGAAGGGTTTTTCGTCAATGAGCTGATCGGCATGGGCGTCAATGGCGTTACCGGCGATTACAGCCGGGGTGCCAGTGGTTTCTGGATCGAAAACGGCGAAATCACCTATCCCGTCAGCGAAATGACCATCGCCGGAAACCTCAAGGATATGTTTGCGGCTTTAATCCCGGCAAATGATCTTGAATTCCGTTACGGTACAGATGCACCAACCGTTAGAATCGACGGAATGACAGTCGCCGGTCTCTAATTCTTTATTGCGGGCGAAGCTCAAACGGCTTGGCACGCATTTAATTGGCGGGATTCAAGGCACATGCTATGATTCCGCGCCCTAAATTGCGAGCGCATGAACAGTCCTGATACCCAGATCGTGGCAACGCAGAACAACCCAGCCACAACCCAATCACTCGTCGCCCGGCTGGTGCGGGAATATGTACGCCCGCATCGCGGCCGATTGATTCTGGCTGTCCTGTGCATGGCGGTTGTCGCCGGGACGACGGCCGCCAATGCGTATCTGATGAAACCAGTCTTCGACGACGTGTTTATTCTCAAAGACAAGTCGATGCTGTTCATCATTCCGATTACGATCCTGCTGATCGCCGTCATTAAGGGTGCTGCGACATATGGTCAGTCGGTACTGATGAGCTATATCGGCCAAAAAATCGTCGCAACTATTCAACACGGCATGTTTTCACACCTCATGTGGGCCGACATTGCCTATTTCCAGAAGACCGCCACCGGCAAGCTGATTTCACGGTTTAACAACGACGCCAATATGCTGCGCGCGGCGGTCTCTAACGTTCTTGTCGGAATCGCAAAAGACACCTTAACGCTGACCTTTCTCGTGGGATTGCTCTTCTATCATGACTGGGCTCTGGCATTGATCGCCTTCATCGTCTTTCCCGTTGCCGTCTATCCAATCGTCAGGATCGGTCGGCGGATGCGTAAAGTTTCAGACAACACGCAGGTCCAGATGGGCGAACTGACGACCCTCCTGGACGAGACCTTCCGTGGCGCCCGCCATGTCCGTGCCTATGGCATGGAGAAATACGAGATCGATCGGGCTGGCAGCATCATCGAAACAATTTTTCAGCTGGTTCAAAAAGCCGCTCGGGTGCGGTCAGCAACCCATCCAATCATGGAATCACTCGGCGGCGTCGCCATCGCGGTCATCATTTTCTACGGAGGTAGCCAAGTCGTCTCCGGCGCCACGACGCCGGGCACCTTTGCCTCCTTTATTGCTGCCCTGCTGATGGCCTATCCAGCGATGAAGAGCCTCGCCAACCTCAACGCCAATCTTCAGGAAGGTCTCGCCGCCGCGCAGCGTATCTTCACCCTGATCGACGCCGCCCCATCAATTCAGGACAAACCCGATGCAAAACACCTCGACACCATTCGGGGTGAAGTTAAGTTTGAAAATGTTCGGTTCGGGTATGAGAAAGACCGTACAGCGCTTTCCGGAATCAACATGAACATAGCTGCAGGGAGCACTGTTGCCCTGGTGGGTCCGTCCGGCGCTGGCAAATCAACCGTCTTGAATCTCATCCCACGATTTTACGATAGCGACGAGGGGCAAATTCTGGTGGATGGCGAGAATTTACGGGATGTCACGGTTTCCTCGCTCCGCGCCAATATTGCTCTGGTCTCTCAAGACATCACCCTGTTTGACGATAGCGTCCGCAGCAACATCGCCTATGGGAAGCTCGACGCTTCCGACGACGAAATTATTGCAGCCGCAACCGCTGCTGAGGCGCATGAATTTATTACCGGCTTGGTGTCTGGATACGACACCCATGTCGGTGGACGCGGGTTAAAACTCTCCGGTGGCCAACGCCAACGGATCGCCATAGCACGCGCGATGTTAAAAAACGCGCCGATCCTGCTCCTCGATGAGGCGACATCGGCGCTCGATACGGAAACCGAACGCCAGGTCCAGTCTGCCCTCGAAAACCTCACAGAGGGACGCACGACAATTGTGATTGCGCATAGGCTATCAACCGTTATGGCGGCAGACACAATTTACGTGATGGATAGCGGACGGATCGTCGAACAAGGAAGCCACGCAGAGCTACTGGCCCAGGGCGGGGCCTATGCCCGGCTTTATGCCGTGCAATTTGCCGAACAGGCCGATGAGGTCACACCGGCAGAGGTCACTGCCTAAGCAATGGCGCTCTTCAAAAACATGATGCGGCGATCCGGGCCCCGCGCCGCTGCGTGCTGGATGGCAGCCAATTATATTCGTTTTGTAAAAGCCACCGGGCGATGGCGTATCGAGGGAACAGAAATCCCCCGCACGCTGATCAACGAGAATAAACCTTTTCTCGTCGCGTTCTGGCACGGACGGCTTTTGATGATGTCTCTGGCCTGGCCCTACGCGCCCCCGTTCAAGATGGTCATTTCGCATCACCAGGACGGTGAACTGATTGCGCAAACGATCGGCATGCTGGGGTTTGACTCGATTGGTGGCTCATCCTCTCGTGGCGGTGTTGGTGCGCTCCGTGCGATGTTGCGGTCTCTCAAAGCGGGAGAATATGTCGGCGTCACGCCCGATGGCCCACGGGGCCCAAGGATGCAAGCCGCGCAAGGGGTCGTGTTTGCGGCGCGGCATGCCGGGGTACCCATATTACCGTTAAGCTATGCGGCGAGAGGTGGTAAAATTCTCTCGACCTGGGACCGTTTTCTTATTCCCTTGCCCTTTTGCCGAGGCATTGTGAAATGGGGTGACCCTATTGAAGTCCCCGTAAATGGGGATGGAGAAGAAATTGCCCGTGTTACAGCGATACTTGAAAACGCGCTAAACCAGATCACCCATCAACTGGACACCGAATTGGGTTTACCGCTTATCGAACCCGCTGCGGATACGGCAGGAACGCAGTCATGATCCTGTCGGTATATCGTGGTCTTTCCTACGCAGCCGCCCCCGTCCTCCGTCGCTTTCTCGAACGACGCAAACAGCGCGGCAAGGAAGATCCAATTCGAATAGAAGAACGGTTCGGAAACCCGAGCCAAAAGCGTCCTCCCGGAGCCATCATCTGGTTTCATGCCGCCAGCGTCGGTGAGGCCATTTCCATTCTCTCTCTGATCAACCGGCTTAATCACGACTACCCAACTCACACTGTCCTTGTAACCACCGGTACAGTGACGTCCGCTGCAATCATGGCCGAACGCCTGCCGCAAAATGTTATTCATCAATTCATTCCCGTCGATCAGCCGGTCTGGATTCAACGATTTCTGGATCACTGGAAACCCGACATTGTCTTATGGGTCGAATCAGAATTCTGGCCAAATCTCCTGACCGCCATTCATAGGCGTGGCATTCCATTGATATTGATCAATGCCCGCGTATCCCCTGACTCATTTAGCGGCTGGCAACGGGTACCACGGACGATTGCGCGGTTGCTCGGCTGTTTCTCTCTCTGTCTCGCGCAGAGCGTTCAGGATGCGAAGAAGCTTACTGCACTCGGCGCCACGAATGTGAGCACCCCAGGAAATCTCAAATTTGCCGCTGATCCGTTGCCCGTTGACGACAGCGCCCTGTCGTCGCTATGGAACGACATTAGCATCCGACCTGTTTGGATCGCCGCCAGCACCCATGCCAGAGAAGAGCAAGCCGTTGCAAACGCCCATCGGGCTATCGCGAAGAACCAGCCAGATATTCTGACAATCATCATTCCACGCCACCCGGCCCGTGCGCCCGAGATCGCCGGAGACATCCTCGGTATGGGACTTTCTGTGTCTTTGCGCAGCAAGAATGAACCGTTAACGCCCGAAACCGCGATCTATATTGCCGATACTGTCGGCGAGCTTGGCTTGTTTTACAGACTAGCCCCCATCGCCTTTATCGGCGGTACGCTGGTGCCCCATGGCGGCCAAAATATGCTGGAAGCGGCCAAGCTGGAATGCGCCATCATCCATGGCCCTTCTACGACCAACTTTACGGCAGTCACCTCGGAAATATCGGCAGCGGGCGGCTCGACCATCATACAAAATGAAACGGAACTGGCTGACGCCGTATCGAGTCTACTCTCTGACGATGCCCTAAGGACAAATCAGATCGCTGCCGCTCTCGCTGTTGCTCAAGCAAAGACCGGTATTCTTGACGCCGTCATTGACCTGTTAGAGCCCTATCTAGCGGCACTGGATAAACCATCATCCGCCGACGCTAAAGCAAAGCAAAATGCGCGCGCCTGACTTCTGGCATACGCCCGGCATGATGGGCAAAACCTTGTCTCCACTTTCCGTGCTTTGGCGTGCAGGGGCCGCATTACGAAATTTCGGCGCCGGGAGACCCTGGACAGCACCAGTCCCCATCCTATGCGTTGGCAACCTCACAGCAGGCGGCGCCGGGAAAACCCCGCTGGCCATAGATCTGACGCGGGCCTTACTCACAAAGGGATATAAGCCTAACCTCCTCAGCCGTGGCTATGGCGGGACCCTTCAAGGGCCTGTCCTTGTTGATCCAAGCAATCATCGCGCTTCGAAGGTTGGAGACGAACCACTCCTCCTTGCCGGAACTGCACCGACATGGGTATCCCGCGACCGCATTGAAGGTGTGAAGCATGCCATTGAGAACGGTGCAAACATTGTCGTAATGGATGATGGCTTTCAGAACCCCGCAATCGCCAAGACCCTCTCTATCCTGACAATTGATGGTGGTTACGGGTTTGGTAATGGTCAAGTCATCCCCGCCGGTCCCTTGCGGGAACCCATCGCTGCTGGTCTTGACCGCTGTGACGCCATCGTCATCCTCGGAGAGGACCAACGAGGCATCGCCCAACAAATAGACAACACCTGCCCGATCTATCGAGCGCGGATCGTTGCCTATCCAGATTCGGCATTGGCGGGACAACAAGTTGTTGCCTTTGCGGGTATTGCCAGACCGTCAAAGTTTTACAGCACTCTCCTGGAGATGGGCTGTGAAATTGTTGGGACGCAGGATTTTCCAGATCATCACAAATTTGACCCGGACGAGGTTATCAAGATATGTGACCATGCCTCACAGCTGGGTGCCATTCCGGTCACAACGGAGAAAGACTACGTGCGTTTACCAGACGAAGCCCGTGCCCTGATCAAGACAATCCGCATTTCTCTTGAATGGGAAGACGCCAATGCGCATGAACGCCTTCTCAGCAAGGTACTCGTGAATGGCTAAGCGGACACCTGCTCAAAGACGGTTTTATCGCGCGGTTGGCTATCCTCTGGAAGCGCTCGGCGTCGCATTGGTTTACGGGTTTTTCTCCGTGCTCCCGATGGATATGGCATCTGGTGTTGGCGGGTGGATTGCGCGCCTTGTTGGTCCCCGTCTGGGATATCAGAAGCGCGCGATCGCCAGCCTGAAACGTGCCTTTCCCGACTATGACGACGCACGCCTTCGTCAAATTACCGCGGATTTATGGGACAATCTCGGTCGTGTTCTGGCGGAGTTACCCCATCTCGAGAAAATCATCGCGGAGCGTGTCGAGGTACTGAACGAAGAAAACATCGCGGCGGTCAAACCTGAAGGAACGCCGTGTATCTTCTTCTCCGGTCACTTCGCCAACTGGGAGCTCTTTGCCCTAACGGCGCAAAAATCCGGCGTGCCCTATGTCCAGGTTTATCGCGCCGCCAATAATCACTTTGTCGACGCCATGCTGCGTAAAATCAGGAAGCTGGAAGACAAAGACATCATCCCCAAAGGACCCCGCGGCGCCCGAGGCGCGATTGCCGCGCTCCGCTCTGGCCGCCGCCTCGGCATGCTCGTTGACCAAAAGATGAATGATGGTATTCCCGTCGAATTGTTTGGTCGAAAAGCCATGACAGCGCCTGCGGTTGCTGAACTCGCTATCCGTTACGATTGCCCCGCTATACCGGTCCGCATAATACGAAAAGGCGGGTGTCATTTTCAGGTTCAGCTTGTCCCGCCTTTAGAAAAGCCCGTCGACGGAGACGTGCCGACAATGATCAGAGATATCAATGTGTTATTCGAAGAATGGGCAACCGAGCGCCCTGGCCAGTGGTTAGGCTGGCTGCACCGACGGTGGCCTGAAGACTAGCCTAGCGCCGCGTTTTTGCTGCCTTAGGCATCGGCCCAACCAGCAGAGAGGGGTCAAGACGCATCGTCTTCCAGGTCAGCCCCCAATGCAGATGCGGACCGGTTGCACGACCGGTTTTTCCAATGCGTCCAATGAGCTCACCCTTGCGGACACGCTGACCTTCTTTCACCAGGACCTTGCTGAGGTGGATATAGATCGTGCCAACGCCGAGCCCATGATCGATCTGGATCGTCTTGCCGGTAAAGAACATCCCCTCATGGGTAAGCGACACAACGCCAGCTGATGCCGCAACGACCGGGGCCCCGGTAGGCGCCGCTATATCAACCCCTAAATGCGGTGCCCGTGACTTGCCATTGAGAATGCGCTGACTGCCATAAACACCGGAGATCCGACCGCGTGCCGGCCACACAAAACCATTTTTGAAATCAACAACTTGAGTAACACGATTCCGGGCGTCATTGAGACGTTTCTGTTCTCTTGCAATCCGTTTGTAGTCCCGTTTTTTCGGCGTGACCTTACGCTTTGGCAAACCATCGATACGCTGAATTCTATAATTTCGTTTGCGGATTTTCAGCTTCCGTTGGGCAACGCGACCATCCTTGTGACGCACTGAAAGAAGCGCCTTCGCTTTGGCATCACGCGGCAACCCAAAAACAAAATTACCGTCTGGCAATGTCGGGATCGGAACGCCATCAAGCAACACAGAACTGCCTGGGGGCACTTTTCCAGTAATCAGTGATCCTTGCGTAAAAGCCCCTTTTAACTCCAACGCGCTTGCTTGCCCGCCGACAAACAAAACGGCTACTAGCAAAAGCAGCCGTATCACAGGAGTGACCCCTGACTATCATCAGGTGGGCTGGGTTTCTTTTTATTTGTGTCCTCTTTTTTGACTGCGGTTTTTTTGGCTTTGGCAGTTCGTTCCGCCGCCTTCGGTTTACCACCGTCCTCACCGTCGAACGCTGCACCCCGCGAGCCATCTGAAAACTCTATCTCAATCACGCCGCCCGTGATGGCTTCTGCTGCGCGCATGACCGGTTTGCCATCGCCGTCCCGGACCAAGGCGAAACCACGTTCCAGCACCCCCTTATAGGAAAGACTTTCGAGCAGCTGCCCCTGAGAAGACACCCTATCCTGGCCTACCTTGAAAATCCGGGCGATGGCGTTTGGCAAACGTATTGTCGCATCCAACCCCTCAAACCGCGTCTTGCTGTTTTGTAAATTGGTCGAGACTGCCAGATCAAACCGTTCCCCAGTTTGCGATAAACGCTCTCCCGCCGATGCCATGACATCGCGTGGATGACGCAACCGCGCGCCAACACCTGCCACACGTTCACGATGCTGTTCCAACCTGTTGATGCCCGACAGTTTAAGACGATCCGTTTCACTATCGAGGCGTTGCGCCGCCTCTTCCAACAATCGATCAGGCTGCGGCAATCCCCGTGCCAGCCCTTCAAGCTGCAGGCGTTGGTCTTCCCAGCAGCGTTCCAGCCCGGCTACCAACCGCCGCTGATTGTCGAGGAGCTGAGCCTCCAGATCAGCGCGCACTGGTACGGCCATTTCTGCCGCTGCTGTCGGCGTTGGCGCCCTTACATCAGAAGCAAAATCGATCAACGTGGTATCAGTTTCATGCCCAACGGCAGAGATCAGCGGAATATCACTTTCCGCTGCCGCCCGGACAACGACCTCTTCGTTAAAGGCCCACAGATCTTCAAGACTACCGCCACCCCGCGCCACGATTATCAAATCAGGCCGCGGCACGACGCCATCAGGCTTGCAGGCGTTGAACCCGTTGATGGCCCGGGCAACCTGCTCTGCGGCACCATCCCCCTGAACAATCACCGGCCATAACAGGACACGACGCGGAAATCGGTCTGACAGCCGATGTAAAATATCGCGAATAACCGCTCCGGTCGGTGAGGTAATGACGCCAATAATCTCCGGCAGGAATGGTAGCTCTTGTTTGCGATCGGGATCGAAGAGGCCCTCAGCAGTCAACTTCTTGCGGCGATCTTCGAGTAATTTGAGGAGCGCGCCTTCACCGGCAAGCTCAACGGCTTCAACAACCAGCTGATATTTGGAACTACGGGGATAGGACGATATCCGCCCGGTACAGATAACCTCCATGCCCTCTTCAAGGGTAATGCCCAGCTTGCCGACCGACCCTCGCCAGCAGACACCATCCATCGCCGCGTCGGCATCCTTCAGCGTGAAATAGAGATGACCGGACCCATGATAGTTAGGGCGGGAAATTTCGCCCCTGACCCGGACCCGTCCGAAGGCACCCTCCAGAGTCCGTTTTACGGCGCCCGAAATCTCTCCGACCGAAAATTCATTGATATTATGCTCAAGCCCCGTGGCAGCCGGGGCGTTAGAATCAAAAAGAGAGCTGTTGTCAGTCATGGCGACTCACATTCTATGCTAAACGGGACGGAGCATACCAGCAGCGTAACGCGCTAATGAACAGCACAGAGGAGATAAAGCAGTGAGGGTCTTGGTAGTAGGCGGTGGCGGTCGTGAACATGCGTTGTGCTGGGCAATAGCGGGCTCCCCCTTGGTTACCAAGCTTTACTGCGCGCCAGGCAATGCCGGAATTGCTCAGGATGCTGAATGCGTCGCCATAGCCGCTGAGGATGTCGACGGGATAATTCGATTCGCGCAGGACAATGAAATTGAGTTTGTTGTCATTGGACCCGAAGCGCCGCTCGTCGCAGGACTGGCTGATAAGCTGGCAGATATCGGCATCAAATCGTTCGGACCGAGCGCAGCTGCCGCTGAAATGGAGGGGTCCAAGGGTTTCATGAAAGATTTTTGTGCCCGGCACGATATCCCGACCGCAGCCTATGCCCGGTTCAAAGATATTCCAGCCGCAAAAGCCTTTATCGCCGCTCACAGCGCACCAATTGTCGTGAAAGCCGACGGGCTCGCTGCCGGCAAAGGCGTAATCATCGCTGAGACAATTGAGCAGGCGAATGCGGCGGTGGATGACATGCTGGAAAGTGGCACGTTTGGCGATGCCGGCGCCGAGGTGGTGATTGAAGAATTTCTCGGCGGTGAAGAAGCGAGCTTCTTTGTGCTGTGCGATGGTGAGACGGCTCTGCCACTGGCATCGGCGCAGGATCACAAACGGGTCGGCGATGGTGATACCGGCCCTAATACCGGCGGCATGGGCGCCTATTCCCCGGCCCCAATTGTGACCGACGCTATGGTGGAAACCATCATGGAGACCATCATCAACCCGACGATGGCGGGGATGAAAGCAGAAGGCAAACCTTACAAGGGCGTGCTCTATGCAGGTTTAATGATTGAGGACGATCAGCCAAAGCTGCTGGAATACAATGTCCGGTTCGGTGATCCCGAATGTCAGGTCCTGATGATGCGGCTGATGTCGGACTTGCTACCGGCGCTCATTGCCTCCGCAGACGGTGTCCTCAAAGATTTTGATTTGCGCTGGTACGACGAGACGGCGCTCACCGTGGTGATGGCGGCCAATGGCTACCCAGGCGCCTATGACAAAGGGAGCGTCATCAAGGGGCTGGAAGATGCCAGTGAGGATCGCGACATCACGATTTTTCACGCCGGTACAATGTTTGGGGAGAATGGCGAGGTAACCGCGACAGGCGGCCGCGTCATCGCAGTGACAGCGCTCGGCGATACCGTCGCAGAGGCCCAGACCTCAGCCTATAAAGCGGTTGATGCCATCGACTGGCCGGGTGGATTCTGCCGCCGGGATATAGGCTGGCGTGCGGTGGAACGTGAACAGTCGTGATCGTCATTTATTCTAACGACTTGCGAGCACCTTTAACGGGGTTGAACGAAAATTCGGAAGCCCGCAAGATTGGTCCTTGAAGGGCAGCCTGCCTGTCCGCAACCAATAAGGATATGACATCATGGAAATCCGCCTGGATGGAAAAGCGGCGCTCATTACCGGTGGAAGCCAGGGGCTCGGCAAAGGTATGGCCCTCAAATTCGCGGAAGCGGGTGCGGATGTTGCGATTATCGCCCGCGGACAGGAACTGCTCGACACCGCCAAGGGTGAGATAGAGGCCATTGGCGGTGGCAAAGTGGTGGCAATCTCCTGCGACCTTATGGACGCCACCGCAACCAATGACGCCTTTTCTAAAGCCGAGACAGAATTGGGAAAAATAGACATCCTGATTAACAATGCCGGCACGTCAAAATCTGGCCGCTTTCTCGACATCACCGATCAGGAATGGCATGACGATTTTGAACTCAAACTATTTGCCGCTGTCCGCCTGTGTCGCCTCGTTTTGCCTGCCATGCAATCCCGCAAATGGGGACGCATCATCAACGTGCTGAACATTGGATCGAAGGCCCCCGGCGCTAACGGTGCGCCAACTGCCGTCGCCCGCGCCGCTGGGTTATCATTGACCAAAGTGCTCGCCAATACCGGGGCTGCCGACAATGTCCTCGTTAACGCGCTGCTGGTTGGCTTTATTAAATCCGGCCAATGGGAACGGCTTTATGCCGAAAAGCAGCCCAATCAGGAATATGAGGATTTTCTGCAGGACATGGTGGATGTCCGAAACATCCCGATGGGCCGCATCGGAGAAACCGAGGAATTCGCCAACACGGCGCTTTTTTTGGCATCGGATGCCGGCAGTTATATTACGGGTGCCGCGATCAATGTCGATGGCGGTAAATCACCGGTCGTTTAGTTGTCATAGTATTTAGCAGGCTCAACCAGCTCGTTTTCCGTCAATCCACGAAGCGCAGCCTCTGCCATAGCCACGCGGGTCTCTTCCGTGCTGGCACCGATATGAGGCGTCGCCAGAAAGTTGGGCAGGTTGAGCAGCCGGTCATTCTCAGCAGGCTCGACGGCGAAAACATCGAAACACGCGGCGCGTAACGCTTCGGTCTCAAGACGATCAGCGAGCGCTTCCTCATCAACAATCTCACCACGGCAGGTATTCACGAGAACCGCCTCGGGACGCATACGTTCCAGCACCTCTCGTGTATATAACCCGCGAGTCGATTGGGTCTTCGGCAAATGCAGCGTGAGAACTTCTGACCGCTCCAGAAGCTCATCGAACGACACCGCTATCACCTCATGTTCAGCGTAGAATTCGGGATATTCCTTCACATCGCAAGACAGGATAGTGCAGTTGAAAGGTTTGAGCAGACCAATCACCTCTTTACCGATATTGCCGCAGCCATGAACACCAACCGTACGACCGGTCAGTAACTCGCCATTGCGGTATCGCGGTCGCTCTCCTGCCCGCATCGACTGATTCAGCGGTGTTATCCAGCGCAGGGCATTGATCATAAAGCTCAACGTCAGCTCGGCGACGGACAGCTTATTGACACCAAACGTATAGCCAAAACGCACACCATGGGCCTTGAGCGCATCAAAATCGATGGTCTCGCACCCAGCGCCAAACTTGGCAACGACCTTGAGATCCGGCAGGGCACTTAGCACTTTATCTGTCAGCGGCTCGAACCCAACAATGGCCGCATCACAACCGGACAGATACTCAATCAAGCGGTCTTCATCGGTAATCCGCTCATCATCCACCAGCCGGGCCTCGGGATAGGCATCAAGAATAATTTGCCGCATCACGGGATGGGAACAGGGGGTCGCAGCAGAAACGCCAAGTTGCTTGATCATCACATCATCCATTCGAAACGATAAACATTAGGGGCCAGACTATTCCGGCATTTCCTGGACAGCAACGGCCCGCGAATTGACACTCTCCCCGCCCCGGCTATAGTCGCGACGATTTCAACGAAACCAACAAGCTGAAACTGATGTCACCGCTCGAGCGCTTTAAAGATTTCAACATCGCCTATCAGGGTATGTTCTACCCGATGGAAACCGACCATATGGGCCATGCCAATGTGCGCTATTACAGCCGCGCGTTTAACGAGTCTGCCTACTTCACCTTCACGACAGCGGATATCACGCCGAACTATATGCGCGAAAACAATCGCGGTATGGCGGCGGTAACGGAGAATTACGAATATAAACGGGAGATCATGCCAGGTGATCTGATCCAGATCCGGACATGCTTTATCAACTTCACACCCAAAAGCCTGCATGTCTGGGCGATCATGATTGATGCCTGCACGGATGAGATTTGTGCCATCAATGATCAGGTCTGTGTGTCACTCGACACGATTGCCCGAAAATCTACGCCATGGCCGGAAGCGATCTTCGAAAAAGGCAAAAGCCTGGTAAAGGAGCGGCCGGTTTTTTAGCCGCTCCCTACCCTAGCTTTTATTCGCCTGAACTGGCTTCAGGCACAGGTTTCTTTTTCGGATTGGCTAAATAATCTTTCGTGCCCCAGATGACACCAATTGCCAAACCAATACCGTTGATCAACAGACCATTGGGAATTGCTTCAGCGGGTAACAGCAGCATTATCCCGGCAACAAATAGTAGAATCCTGCCGATTGTACCCTGCGGCCCGAACATATAGCCAATCAACCCGCAAGAGCCGAACCACACGCCGATAAAGGCTGTTATGGCCCCCTCCGCGATTGCATAAGGCGTGCCCTGCCATAGCAACGCTGGCGACAGGACGAAGATAAATGGCACAACATATGCGATCCAGCCGAGGCGAACGGCCGTCACCCCCGTTTCCATAGGCTTCGCCCCCGATAACGATGCCGCGGCAAAGGCCGCTATCGCCACCGGCGGAGTAATCATCGACATCAGCCCGAAATACAGAACGAACATGTGGGCGGAGATCGGGTGAATACCGAGCTTAACCAAAGACGGTGCGATCATCGTTGCCAGCAAGAGATAAATCGCCGAAGTCGGCATACCCATGCCCAACAAAATAGACACCAAAGCCGTCAGAATTAACAACAGGAAGATGCTGTCCTCACCAACCGAAGCCAACAACAGGGTCAGCGCCTGGCCAAGCCCCGTGCGATCAAGGATCGAGATGATCAGACCTGCCATTGCACCGATGGCGATAATATCAGCTGAAGACCGGCCACTCGCCGCCACCGAATCCCACAATTGCGCTGGCGTAATCCGCTTCCCTTTGTATCCAAAGACAATACTGACTACAGCGACCGAAATCGCCGCCCAGAAGGCCGATTCCTGCGGTGGCAGGTTTAAAGAAAACAGCGTGTAAACAAGGATGACGTAGGGCAGTAAGAAGAACCAGCCCTCCCTCATGACCCGCCGCATCAACGGGATGCGGTCCTTGGGAAGCGGCGCAATGTTGTTTTTCGCAGCTTCCAAATCAACCTGAACAAACACCGCCAGGTAATACAACGCCGCTGGAATCAGAGCCGCCAGAATAATCTCGGTGTATTCCAGTTCAAGAATTTCAGCCATCAAGAAAGCTGCCGCCCCCATGATCGGTGGCATAATCTGGCCACCGGTTGAGGCAACAGCCTCAATGGCTCCAGATGTCTTTCGATCATAACCAGCCTGCTGCATCAGCGGGATGGTGATCACCCCGGTAGACGCCACATTGGCAACAGCAGATCCGGAAATTGAACCAAAGAAACCAGAGGCAACAACCGCGATCTTGGCCGAGCCACCGCGTGAGCGGCCCATCATGGCCGCCGCTAAATCAGTGAACCACTCAGACGCGCCGGTATGGAGCAGCAATTGCCCCATCCAGATAAACAGAACAACGGTGAGCACGATAATTTTCAGCGGGAGACCCAGCAGCGAGGCGTTATTGGTGCCAAGCTCGGCGATCAACCTGTAGGGCTCTTGTTCCACCCCTTTGAACATCTCACCGGGCACAAGGTGGCCGACAAAAGCATAAATAACGAACACCGAGAAAATCATCGTCAGGCTTATGCCTGCCGTCCGGCGCAATGCTTCCCAGGTCAGCGGCAGAAAAATGAGGCTAACCCAGAACATCTTAGGCCGCATCTCAAACGGGTTTAATTCGACATCACCGTAAATGAACAGGAGATAACACGCCGCCCCGGCACCTAGGCTCGCCAAAATCATATCGTACCACGGAACCGACAGGCGTTCCTTACCGCCACCAGCCGGGTAGCGAATAAAAACAATAACCAGCATCAATCCGAAACAGGCAACCATGGCCTGCTCATCCAGCCACTCAAAACCCAGCTTGAGGGGCAGCTCAATCGCCCAACTCAGCGCAATGATCGTAATAAGCGCTCCAAAGGCAAGGCAAAGTGTTTTGACCAGGGAACTCTCGTTCCACTGACTTAGAAGGGCTTCACCCTTTTGGTTTTCTGGCGCTTTTGCAGTCGTTGGCGTATCGGCCACGGTGAAACCTCCGCTGAAGGACTTATGATTATTTTAAAATTATATCGAGAATATTTATCAAAAAAAAACGCCCGCGCCCAGAATTTTGGACGCGAGCGCATTTCATTAGCCTACATAGAAAGTTGATCGCCTATCTTAGCGAGACCAAAGGCCGACTTCTTTATAATATTTGATCGCACCAGGGTGGTACGGGTAGCCCTGATCCTTGGCCATACGTTTGTTAGCCTCATAAGAGCGCCACAGCGGGCCACCTTCTTTGAGCTGCTTTTCACGCGTGTGCATGACCTTGGCAACCTTGTAGGCCGACATCGTTGGACAGCTTCTTGTGGGTCCAAAGCAGGAAGTCATAGCTCACAAAGTTGGTTGGCTCGATAACGCCGGTCAAACCCTTTTGAGGTTGAACGACGGCCCATTCTGATCTCGGGAACCACTTTTGCATCCGCTTCAGTGCTTCCGGAGACTTATCAAAGGAAATGTGACGAATACCGCCTTTAATCTTGGCATTCATCTGTTTCACAAAGCCGGAACCGGCAGCCGCGATGGCCATATCAAGCTTGCCGGCCATAAAAGCACGCCAATGCTGAACCAGACCAACCTGCGGGACGTTCTTGACGTCCTTCATGGACAGGCCATCCGTCGCAAGAGCACCGCTGGTGATGTAAACGAAAAGCGGAGCGCCTTTAAAGCCGCTGGCAATCCGTTTGCCTTTGAGCTGCGAAACTTTCGTGATGCCGGACTTGAGCGAAACCACCGGGCTCACGGTGAATTTCATCATTGTCGTGACAAGACGGAGGTTGCTGTACTTCCGACCTTTCGACAGGCCAATGCCCTGCTGGCCCATGTGGTACTGAGAAATATTTGAGATGCCAAAGCCCAGCTCGCCAGCATTGACCACTGGAATGTACTGCTGCGTACCGCCCATGGTCTGCTTGCGCATCTGGACGCCATCGCGATGCTCAGAAACTGCTTTTGAAATCGTCGCCGTAATTTGCGACACAGCCCCGGCTTTTGTTGAACCGATACCGAAAGTCTGCGCAGACGCCGAAGCGGCCAGTCCGACCGCAGCAGCAGTTGCGAGTGTTAAAGGTACTAACTTCATTACGCTCTCCCTATAAATTAATTAATTGTCTTCATCCGCAATTGGCGGAATCTACACGCCTGTGACACCGCGTCAAACAAAACATGACGCCAACGATGCTAGGCAACACCGTCCAGAAAACCCGAAATTACTTCATTAAACAAGGGTGGATTCTCTGTCGCCGAATAATGACCTACACCCGGAATAAGGCAAAATTGTGCATTTGACAGGGCAGACACTACTGATCGGCAAACAGGTTCCGGTGCAATGGGGTCATCAGCGCCACATATGACAAGCGCCGGAGCCGTGATTGAAGCTGTATCCTTGAACAAATCCGCCGTACTCAGCATCTCTACCGCCTGACGAAAACCAGCGGGTTTAACCTGTGCCATAACACCGACCGCTTTCTCCCGCGCCTCTTCCGAGACACGCGGACTCATAATAGCAGACCCTTTTTCTCGAGCAAAACGTTTCGGGCCCAAGGCCTCGAAAACTTCGAGCCGACCATCTTTCGCCGTGATTCTGGCGTCATCATCCAAGCCACCAAGACCGGTCAGCCCATGAGCAAAAATATAGCTGTTGATTCGATCTGGGTTTCGGACACAAAAACGTGCCGCGATGAGCGCTGCAATCGATTGCCCCAGAATATGCACTTTGTTGACGGCACGAACATCCAGCAGCGCCGTCAAACAATCTACATAATCATCAACTATCGGCGCTGTCGAATCGAAACCATCCGACCCGCCATAGCCCGGCATGTCCCAGGCAATAATCCGATATCGATCACTTAATTGATTGAGCTGCTCTTCCCAACTTTCCGAGCTACCACCGATGCCGTGCAATAAAACGAGCGCATCACCATCACCTGCCTCACGCCAAGCGATAGTCTTGCCCGCTATCTGGGTTGTTTGAAGCGCCGGAATCGGCACGACGGTCAGGTCACCGTTCAGCTGGCCGGTTCCCGTTCTTTAGGCGCCTGCGTATTATACATGGTCGCGACCCGATCAAGTTCAGCCAGGCATACCGGGTCCCAATCCTTCTTGGGTGTCATATCGACACCCCAATGTCCTTCAGTATCTTCGCCGCGCAGCACCATTGCCGACGCGCCAGGGAACCCTGTTTCCTTAATCGAGGGCGGCACATAATGAATAGACAGCCCAATACGCCGGTCATCCGATTTGTTCGGCGCCGAGCCATGGACACAATCTTCTTTATGGAAAGAAAACTGTCCCGCCTTGAGGATCATCGACTGGGACTTGGACTCATCAACACCAACAATGGTCTGTCCACGCGACAGCAGATTCTCTTCTGACTTGAATTCTTCGTGGTCATAAATCCCCTGATTATGCGTGCCGGGAATAAAATCCATGCAGCCGCTTTCCAGATTGCTGTCGGAAATCGCCAGCCACGCCGTCAACGTATCCGGCGGCTCCAACCCGTAATAGGTTGAGTCCTGATGCCAGGAAACAAATCCGGGGTCATGCGCCTCTTTCTGAAAGAAGCTTGATCCCCAGCACAGAATATTCGGACCGATAATATCTTCCACCGCATCCAGCAGCTTCGGATGAGAGATGACATCACACAAAAACGTAAACGGCAGATGCGCCTTTATCTTGCAGCGCTGCTGAATCTGGCTTCCCATTTCCGCTTCAACTTCTTCGACCTTGGCGCGCAACTGCGCCGCCTCTGCGGTCGTCAGCAAGATCAATCGGGCCAACAAAGCCATCGATTCATATAGCTGTCGACCTGATCCTGGGTGAGGTGTTTAGGCATCCTTATACGCTCCGCAAAAAATTCTTTAATTTTAATTTCCATACGCTAACGGCTCGGAAAAGATTCTTCAAGAACGCTCGGCTGGACGTCATGCGGTCGATGTTCTATCAGTATCCGCCCCTGCTAATTTATTGAATATCAAGCAACGAACGAGAGAACGGATAATGACTGAGCAGACGGAATCTGGTGTAGAACGCAATCCTGTCGCCTTTGGCGATTTACGAGGGTGGATCGATGCCCTGCGCAAGGAAGGTGAACTCGCCGAAATCGACGCCGAAGTAAATTGGGACGTCGAACTCGGAAACATTATCCGCATGGGACAGGGAACCGGTCATGGTCCGGCCTTCCTGTTTAATAACATCACGGATTATAACGGCCCCGATGCAGTGTCCTCACAGGTATTCACTGGCGGACAGGGGAGCTATTCACGCCTCGCGATGATGTTTGGCCTGCCCCGCGACACGCCTGTGCGGGAGCTCGTGCAGGTCTGCCGGACCATTTTTAATAATCAAATTCCTCCAAATACTGTCAAAACCGGCCCCGTTAAGGAAAATATCCTTAAAGGGGATGACATCGATTTGCTGAAATTTCCAATCCCTAAATGGAACCGGGGCGATGGCGGACGTTATGCCCTCACCTATGCCGGTTGTGTCACAAAAGACCCCGACACCGATGTCCATAATATCGGCATCTATCGCGGCATGGTCCACGACAAGGATCGCCTCGGTGTCCTGTTATGGCGGGCCCAGGGTTGGGGCACGCATTATGCCAAACATATGGAACGGGGCGACAAGATGCCGGTGGCGTTTGTTATTGGTTGGGAACCCTCGATGGGCTTCACCGGTGGCGCACCAATTCCACGCTCCATTTCCGAATATGACATCATGGGCTCAATCCGCGGCAAGCCGGTCGATCTCGTCGATTGCGAAACCGTTCCATTGCAAGTCCCTGCTGACGCTGAAATGGTCATCGAAGGGTGGATTTCAACTGACCCATCGACCTTTGAAGCCGAAGGCCCCTATGCCGAGTTTACCGGGTATTACGCCCCGGATCGCTCGCCGAAACATGTTGCCCAGGTCACCTGCATTACACATCGTGACAAGCCAATTTTCCGCGGTTGTGTCGAAGGCGCCGTTCCGGGCAGCTATGGCGAAAATCCAATTATGAGCTCGATCCAACGCTCAGCCACCGCCTGGAATGCTCTCGAATCGGCTGGCGTCCCCGGTGTCATCGATGTCTTTGGTATGCCCATTCAAGCCTGCGTGAATACGGTCGTTTCAATCAATCAGACCTATCGCGGTCAGGCCAAGCAAGTGGCGGCCGCTTTGTGGGGCAACTCAGCCTCTCACGTGCGCTACAAACACGTGACAGTGGTCGATGCCGATATCGATGTCCACGATTACGACGCCATCGACTGGGCAATGGCCTGGCGGTTTAACGCCGGCGAAGGCGATCTTCTTGTCTATCCGGACAACTGGGGTGCGGGGCTCGATCCCAGCGTCAGAGCGCGGGACTCAAACGTGCATTTATTCGGGACCGGCAAATGGCATCGGGTCCTGTTCGATTGCACCATCAATCTGGATTACGAACCCGGTGAAGATGGACGACGCTATCCACCAACGGTTCATCCCGGACGAAGCAGATGCTGGCCCGATTCGCGATCGCTGGGCTCAGCTTGGCATGACTAAGTGGGGCGACCCGCTAAAACCGGTATGAACTCTGACAGATACGGTTGACGAATAGTCGTCGCGGATTTATCACAAACCATACGGTAGCGTATGGAAATTGAGAGAACAGGATTATGGCCGGATCAGACAGTGACATTGATGCCTTTGGTGGTGTTTCAAACAGGCTGCAACCCAAAGCCTATGGCGACCTTCGCGAATGGATTGCCGCCTTACGGGCTGAAGGGGAATTGCAGGAAATTGAAGCCGAGGTCGACTGGGATTGCGAACTCGGCACCGTAGCGCGCAAAGCATTCGGTACCGGCGAAGGCCCCGCCCTGCTGTTCAAAAACATCGGCGGATATAACAGCGATGACGCGCGCTGCAGCCAGCTCTTTACCGGCGGCATGTCGAACTTCTCCCGCATTGCGATGACCTTGGGTCTGCCCAAGGACGCATCAGTTACTGATATGGTACAGGCTACGCGCTATTATCTTGGCCAACGGGTACCCCCCGTCGAAGTCCCAACAGGTCCTGTTAAAGAAAACATCGTCACCGGCGATGAAATCGATCTCTATGATTTTCCAATTCCAAAATGGCATCGTGAAGATGGTGGCCGTTACATCAATACCTTCCAGGCTACGATTACGATGGACCCCGACACCGGCGTTCATAACCTCGGCATCTATCGCGGCATGCTTGGTCAAAAAGATACACTGCCGGTTCTCCTGTGGCGCGCCCAGAACTGGGGCGTTCATTTCCAGAAATGGGCAGATCGCGGCATGAAAATGCCAGTGGCGCATGTCTATGGCTGGGAACCCTGCATGCCATACTGCGCCTCCGCTCCCGTCCCGACCGGTGTTTCAGAATATGACGTCATGGGCGCGATCCGTGGCAAACCGGTCGAGCTCGTCAAATGCGAGACCAGTGACATCATGGTCCCAGCGAGTGCCGAGCTGGTTATTGAGGGCTTCATTGACCCTGACCCCGCCACGTTTGAGATGGAAGGTCCGTTTGGCGAATATACCGGTTACTTTGGTGGCGATCAGGGGCCCAAGCATGTCACCAAGGTGACAGCGATTACCCATCGCGACCAGCCTATTTTCCGCGGCACCCTCGAAGGCACCTTGCCGAAGATGCTGAACGAAAACAGCATCATGAGTTCCGTTCAGCGCGCCGGTGTTGCGTGGAATGTCCTGGAACGCGCCGGTGTTCCCGGTGTAACGGACGTGCATTGTTCGCCCGCCAATAACGGGACCACATTGTTCATCCAGCTCAACCAGACCTATCGCGGACAAGCGAAGCAGGCAGCAGCGGCAATCTGGGGCTCGAATGCATCGCATCTGCGCTACAAGCATATCTGGGTCGTCGACGAGGACATCGACATTCATGATTACGGAGCAGTCGACTGGGCCTTTGCCTATCGCGTCAATGCAGCCGAGAACGACATTGTCTTCTTCCCGGACTCATGGGGCTCATTGCTTGATCCGTCGACCCGTCTCAAAGATCGTGATCCAATGCTGTATGGCACAGGCAAGTGGTGCCGCGTGCTGATCGATGCAACGGTCAATCTCGATTTTGAACCCGAAGAGCAATATAACGGCGAGCGCTATCCCGCCATGGTCATTCCGCATAAGGAAGACATGGATAAGGTCAACGCGCGCTGGAAGGAATACGGCTTCAAGGATTAAAGTTTTTTCGCTACCTCGCGGAAAAGTTATCTTTAATTCAGAATTCGACCCCATATTCTGAGGCAACAAGCATGCAGTAGCGTGCGAAAGCCAAGGAATGTGCCATGCTGACCGTCTGCAACCCGTTTTCCTTAGAAACGATTGACGAAGTCCCGTTGGGAACGTGGGACCAAGCTGATAGCTGGCTCAATGCGGCTGATAGGTTACATCGCGACCGGTCAAGCTGGTTACCGGCCCACCAGCGCATTGCGGTTCTCCACAAATCCGCTGCACTGATGCGTGACCGGTTTGACGAGCTAGCCTTCCAGATTGCGAATGAAGGCGGCAAACCGCTGATCGATGCCCGCATTGAGGTTGATCGTGCCATTGATGGCGTTGAACTTGCTGCCAAGGAACTAAGCCACCTTACCGGCGCCGAAATTCCAATGGATTTGACAGCAGCTGGCGCGGGCCGCATGGCCTTTACCAGCAAGGAACCGATTGGTCCCGTTGTCGCCGTCTCGGCGTTCAATCATCCACTTAACCTGATCGTTCATCAGGTTGCCCCTGCCATCGCTACCGGCTGTCCGGTAATCATCAAACCAGCAGACGACACACCGTTATCGGCGCAGAGCTTCGTCAACATCCTGTATGAAGCCGGACTTCCACCAGAATGGTGTCAGTATTTCCCCTGCGACATCCCGACCGCAGAGCAGCTGGTAACAGATCCACGCGTGGCCTTTTTCAGCTTTATCGGATCAGCACGCGTTGGTTGGATGCTGCGATCCAAACTGGCCCCAGGCACCAGGGCCGCCCTGGAACATGGTGGCGCCGCCCCGGTGATCATCGATGAAACCGCCAATTTAGACTCGATGATTCCTCTGCTCGTCAAAGGCGGGTTTTATCATGCCGGACAGGTCTGCGTATCGGTTCAACGGGTATTTGCCCCACAGGCGATGGCGGGAGACATCGCCGGGAAGATTGCCGATCAAGCGGGCAAACTCATTGTCGGAAATGCCACCTCAGAAGAGACCGAGGTTGGTCCGCTTATCCGTCCCGGTGAAGTCACCAGGGTATCTGAATGGGTGAATGAAGCTAAAGACAGCGGTGGTACGATCTTGTGCGGCGGCAAGACCATCGGCGAGACGGCCTATGCCCCTACCGTCATTTTAAATCCAGGCCCCGACATCCGGATATCAACAGCGGAAATATTTGGTCCCGCTGTCGCTGTCTACGGATACGACACATTGGATCAAGCCATCGCTCGCGCAAACTCGCTTCCCTTTGCTTTTCAGGCTGCGGGCTTCACTCAACGGCTGGACACCGCAACCAAGCTGATACGATCTCTCGATGCGACTGCCGTTATGATCAATGATCACACGGCCTTCCGTGTCGATTGGATGCCTTTCGCCGGACGGCGACAATCTGGCTATGGCACTGGTGGCATCGGTCACACGATGCATGACATGACTCAGGATAAGATGGCGATCATCAAGCTATAGCCCATTCGTCAGCAGGTTATTTGCCACCACAAGCTTGTGTGGTGCCATGCAGCTGTTTGCCAAACTCAGCAACATTATCTCCAAGCTTCAGAGAAACCCCTGTCAGAGATTTTTCAGGCAGTACATTTGCAAATGCACGATAAAGGGACTGTTTCTTGCTTTCGAACACCTTTTTATCTTTGAGGTTCGGCGGCGTGCCCCAGCCAAGAACTTTCAAGACGGTCTCCCCGATCAAGGGTTTCTGTAGGCAAAAGTGACTTAACGCCTCGACCCCTTTTATGTTCAACGTGATAAGAACAGGACGTCGTCGGGAATGAATACGCCCCCGAACTGGATTCAGATAACTGAAAACCGACAACTCGTGTTTTTGATTGGCTTCCGCTTCAGCCTTTTTCCAGGCCTTAATCTGTTCTTCGGTTTCCTCGGCAGCAATAGCGCCAACGGGGGTAAACGCGATGAAGCAAAATAGAGCGACCAGTGCCGTTAGAAATTTCATGTCCCACTCCAGCGATTGCCATGTATAGCAAAAGTGCACCCGAGACCTAAATTTCCCGTGAACAATTAGCGTAAATAAAACCTTGATTAAACAGCGCTACCCGCAACCTGGATTGCAGCGCCTATTTTATTTTCAGGGCATTCAACGCCTTGGTGAAACCCTTTAGAGAAATTGGAACCAGGACGGCTTTCGCATTCGCTCTCATTTTAAAGGCCAACGCCAAGCGGCTCCCTTTCTGGAGGGCTGACTTCATCTTATCTGAAACCTGGATCGCCGCTCGGCAACCTTGTTTTCCGCAATGTTGCAGAATGAAGTTAAACTGTTTGCCTTCATCTATTTTACCTGCGATCCCCGTGCCTAAAAACATTCCGAGGGGGGCAAGAACCACCAACCCCAATTTTTTATTCTTTCCGAGGGGCAGAAAGGTTGCACGAACAACGGGTTTCTTCTGCGGATTAAACACCACCTGAGAAATGGAACACCGCGTATCGCTAGCGGTTAACGCCTGACACTGAAAAGTCCAGTCACCAATTTGTTCCCCGACCCTGGGCAATTGCTTGCCAGCAGGTTCAGCTGGAGGGGTAGCCGGAACGCGCTGCGCGACTGCTTCTACAGAGAGAAACGAAGACAAACCAAAAGAAATAGCGATCAGGGCGAAAGCCACCCGAAGCTTTTTACACAGCATGTTAACCCCGTAATTTTTTATAAGCTTTAATGCGTCAAACTCGCTTGACCGTAAACATAGTGATGGTGGTCGATGCCGCCAATAAATTATTTCGTGATAATTTCGGGGCCCATTAGAGCTGTCGGCAATACTGTCGATATCCAGGGGACATAAGTCACAAGGATCAAGAAGACAAACATAATCCCGACCCATGGGAGCGCTGCTTTGACAACGCCAAGAACCGACATTTGCGCTACGCCCGCTGTCACAAACAGGTTCAACCCTACCGGCGGCGTGATCATACCGATCTCCATATTCACGACCATAATGATACCGAGGTGAATTGGATCAATTCCGAGCTGCATGGCGATTGGAAAAACCAGCGGGGCCACGATAATCAGCAATCCCGAGGGTTCCATGAACTGCCCCCCAATCAACAGCATCACGTTGACCACGATCAAAAACACAATTGGGCCGAAACCTATTGCGAGCATTGTTTCGGCAATGGCTTGCGGAATTCTCTCTTCCGTCAGCACATGCTTCAAGATCAAAGCGTTCGCAATGATGAACATCAGCATGATGGTCAGCTTGCCGGCCTCAAACAGAGATTTTTTCGTGTCAGGGTGCCATAGGGCAGAGACCGCACGGCTGACGATCATCAGGCCCCCTTTGCCGGCGCGCGCGAAAGGTCCCATATCGCGATAAATAAAATTAGAGATCAGGAAGGCATAAATCGCGGCGACAGCAGCGGCCTCCGTCGGTGTAAAGATACCCCCATATATGCCACCAAGAATGATGACGATAAGCAGCAAGCCCCAGAAAGCATCTCGCGACGACACCCACAATTCACCCCACCCAGCCCAGGGCTGTGACGGCAGGCCTTTGAAACGGGCGGTCGCGTAAATACCCATGATGAGCATCAAACCAGCGATCAAACCCGGAATCACCCCGGCAAGAAACATTCGACCGACCGAAACATCGGTTGCCGCGGCGTAGACCACCATCACGATCGACGGTGGAATAAGGATGCCCAATGTCCCGGCGTTACAAATGACCCCTGCTGCGAACTCTCTTGTATATCCAACCTCGCGCATACCGGCGATGACAATAGAGCCGATCGCCACGACTGTTGCCGGCGACGAGCCAGACAAAGCCGCAAACATCATACAGGCAACAACAGAGGCAATGGCAAGGCCGCCCGGCATATGGCCGACAAGCGCAATGGCAAACCGGATGATCCGGCGCGCGACACCACCTGTAGACATAAAAGTCGATGCCAGGATGAAGAACGGGATGGCGAGCAAGGTGTAATGCCCGTCAAAGGCTGAAAACAAAGTCTGTGAAATCGATACGAGAGAACCGTCCGAGAACATCAACAAAAAGACAATGCTCGATAGTCCCAATGAAACAGCGACCGGTACACCAATCGCCATTAACCCAATTACTAATCCAAACAGAATAGCCACTTCCATTGGTCAGCCCTCCTGCTTCGTGTCGTCGTTGCGGCTTGCTTCGACTTCCTGCAAGAGTTCTTCTGCCTCATGCGACGCTATCAAAATCTCTTGATCGCCCTTCCAGATACGCCAACCAGCCTGACAAAACCGCCAGGTGAGAAGCGCCATACTGAGCGGCAAGACGGCATAGGGGATAAACCGCGGAATTTTTTCATATTTTTCTCCTTCATTCAGCCAAATCGCGATGAATTGAAGAAAATCTGGCATCGGAACATCGTTGGTCTCAAGAAAAGCCCGCTTTGTTGCAAAGGGGTACCAATAATCCCATCCCCCTTTCAACAGGAGCAACGCAAACGCCAGACAAGCGGCAGCAGCACATAACCCCATAATTCTTTTGCCGGCAGGAGACATCTTCGCGACGACGATATCGACACCGAGGTGCAGAGATTTCTTTACCCCATAGCTGGCACCGAGCAGCACCATCCAGGCGAATAAAAAGACCGTTGCTTCTACGGCCCATAAAATATTGTCATTGAAGACATAGCGGGCGATGACATTGGCGAAAGTGATGACGGTCATCAGCCCGAGGAAAATGGCGATTAGAGATTCTTCAAGTTGATCTCCCCACCCCGTGTTTTTTGACACATTCTCCGCCATATGAACCTTCCTGCCCCGACCAACCGCTTTTGCGGCTTTATTATTGCAAAAATGCGGCCAGCTTCCGCCGACCGCATTTCCTTAGACGACGTACAATCTCGTAATCGACTTAACTTCCTGCATTAGCATTCTGCGCCGCTTTAATCATATCGGCACCGACATCACCTTCAAACTTGTCCCAGACCGGACGAAGCGCCTTAACCCATGCAGCACGCTGCGCTGCAGACAAGGTCCGCACTTTGCCGCCAGCCGCAAGAATCTTTTTCTTGTTCGTCTGGTTCACGTTATAGGATTCCTTATTACGAAGCTCCGTAACTTCTGTAAGGATCGTCGTGAATTGATTGCGAACACCCTTCGGCAATCCCTTCAGCCAATCAGTTGACGTGACAACCAGGTAATCAATGACGCCATGGTTTGTTTCAGTCACACCATCCTGAACTTCAAAGAATTTTTTGCCATAAATGTTCGACCAGGTGTTCTCCTGACCATCAACAACCTTGGTCTGTAAAGCGCCGTAAACTTCTTTAAACGCCATCTTTTGTGGGTTGGAGCCAAGCTGCTTGAACTGCGCAACCAGCACATCAGATGGCTGCACGCGGAATTTGAGACCAGCGGCATCAGACGGATTGACTAGGGGTTTGCTGGCCGACAGCTGTTTCATGCCATTATGCCAGAAGGCCAATCCTTTAAGACCACGCCGTGTCATCGAATTTTTAAGTGCTTGGCCAGCCTTCGAATTCTGGAAACGGTCGACTGAATTTATGTCCTGGAACATAAAGGGCAGATCAAAAATCCGGAACTTCTTGGTAAACTTCTCAAACTTGGACAATGATGGCGCTGCAAGCTGCACGTCACCCTGCAGCAATGCTTCAAGAACCTTATTGTCATCATAAAGGCTTGAATTTGGATAGACCTTCATACAGGCCTTACCCTGCATTTCGCTGTTGATGCGCTTCTCCAGCAACGTCGCAGCAATGCCTTTCGGATGCTTATCCGTATTGGTTACATGACTGAACTTGATCACAATTTCGCCCGGGTCGCATTTTGCAAATGCGGTCGTCGAAAAACTCGATACAGCAGCTAGTGCCGCAACTCCCATAATAATCTTTTTCATTGATCAACCTTCCTATTGTTGAAATTTCGTATGTCAGCCGCTATCCGGCCTATTCTGTTGTGGCGCTTACGCTATGCAACAATCATGCCAGTTTTTTCCACCGCGAACGTTTTCTTTTTCAAAGGCAGTTTCAATGAGTTAAGTGAATTCGTCATCGGTGTTTTACAGTTCATCGATATCACATGTGTAGAATATCACTCATCAAACGTGTTCGATGTAGAATAAACGACCCAATAACAGCCATTTGACAACTGGATACTCTTCGTCAGAAATGGCAAAATATTACCGGTTACATGGAGGTCTCGTAATGGAAAAGCCGCAACTCCCCGCCGCGCGCCGTTTCGTCGATGAAATTCGGGCGTTATACGCACAAGACCTCGACCCCGATATACTCTGGTCGAAGATCAAAGACGCAATGGGGCCGCTGCTGGCAGACCCAACCCTAAAAGAGAGCTCCAAGACCTGGCCTCTTACGGTCGAAGGCGCGCCGAAAGTGAAAAACCTCCTGTTCTATGAAGACCCGGATTATGGCTTCGTTTTCAATGCGACTGTGCGGAAAGCAAATTCTGTAACCAGTGTTCACGATCATGGTGATGTATGGACCCTCTACGGGCTCATCGAAGGTCACGAGACCATGTATCGCTATGAACGATCCGACAATGCCCCCCGAGACACCGGGCCAGCACATCTCAAACAGATAGGATGCCACAATATTGGACCTGGCGACGTGGACGCCGTCCCCCCCGGCAACATCCATCAGGAACATGGTGGCCCCGAAAACAGCATGGCCTTTATCGTCCGTGCGCAAAAAGCCGGTACTTTCAAACAACGGAGCTACAATCAGGAAACGGGTGAGGTGAAGCTCAATGACGGGCCGACATTGATCCCGCATGAACTGCGCTAATTGGGCGAGGTTTAATCCTCACCAATTTCATTATCAAGATTTCCAAGCCGGTATTTCTTGAGCTTGTCGTATAGAGTTTTTCTGGAGACACCGAGCTCTTCATAGGTCGATTTTAACCGCCCACCATGCTTTTGCAGTGTTTCCTGCAAAATCTTTTTTTCAAGCGCCGCAAGTTGGGTAGAAAGCGGCTGACCATTCAACTCCGCCACCTTTTCACCATTGTCAGGTCGCCCTAGTTCAATCGCCTGTCCGAGAACATAACGTCGTACGCAGTTTCGAAGTTCTCGGACATTTCCAGGCCAGTCATATAACATAAGAGGCTTCATCTCAGGCAATGGTACATCGTCAACCGCCCGGTCAAATTGGACACCTTCCTGATTGATAAAATGCGTAACGAGCAATGGGATATCATCAAGCCGATCTCGAAGTGGCGGGATAGACACCGTTAAAACATTGAGACGGTAATACAGGTCGTCCCGAAAACTCCCGGCACTCACAGCATCGCGAAGGTCCGTCTTACTGGCGGCAATGATACGGACGTTAAAAGGGATCTC
The DNA here is from genome assembly GCA_943787225.1 of uncultured Alphaproteobacteria bacterium. Taxonomy (GTDB): domain Bacteria; phylum Pseudomonadota; class Alphaproteobacteria; order MPNO01; family UBA2964; genus UBA2964. The sequence goes on along the minus strand of CALSLP010000005.1, from coordinate 127,158 downwards.
GGTATTCGACCCCAGATGAACAATCTTACGCTCCTCCAGCACCCGTAACAGACGGACCTGTATATCAAGCGGCATGCTTTCGATCTCATCGAGAAAAACCGTGCCACCTTCTGCATATTCAAACTTGCCAATCCGCATCTGGTCGGCACCCGTAAACGCGCCCTTCTCATGACCGAACAGTTCACTCTCAATCATCGTTTCAGGCAGCGCACCACAATTAACCGGAACGAAATGCTGTTCCCGGCGCCCACTTAATTCATGAAGCGCCTGCGCTACCTGTTCCTTACCAGTACCTGTTTCTCCGATGACCAATACATCGGCATTCACAGCCGCAAATTGCGTAATTTGTTCCCGTAATTTTATCGCGCCAAGCGACTGACCGACGAGTCGGTTTTCGAGTCGCGTTCCTTTGGTTAGGGCCTCGCGTAACTGTCGATTTTCAAGGATAAGATTTCTCTTATCCAATCCACGGCGCACAGCATCGACGAGCACGTCAGACGCAAACGGTTTTTCGATAAAATCGTAAGCCCCATCGCGCATCGCCTTGACCGCCATTGGCACGTCGCCATGTCCGGTAATCAGAATGACTGGTAAATCAGGATCAATCTCGAGAGCCGCCGCCATAAGGTCCAAGCCATCGGTTCCTGCCATGCGGATATCAGAGACCAGAACGCCGGGCCAGTCAGTATCGATACCGTCCACCACCCCCTCGGCAGAGGCGAAGCTATCGACCTCGAAACCAGCAAGCTCCAATGCCTGGCTACACGCCGTTCGCAGGTGTTTTTCGTCATCTACGAAGAAAACATTGGCTGTCATGCTTTAGCTGTCTCCTCTGGTTGCACCTTTTTTAGAAAAACGGTGAACACGGCGCCGCCATCTGACCCGTTATGGGTCTTAATTTGGCCACCAAATTGATTGATAATACCGTAGGAAATCGACAAACCCAGCCCCGTCCCTTCACCAACCCCTTTGGTCGAATAAAACGGATCAAAAATATTGGCACGATCTTCATGATTAATGCCAGCGCCGGTATCTGTTATGGAAACCTCTACTTGCGTATCAGTCTCAACAACGGAAATACTTAATCTACGCGTATCACGACCCTTCATCGCGTCGATACCGTTCGATATCAAATTCACAAAGACTTGCTGAAGCCGCACCGTGCCACCAACAACTTGAAGAGAGGGGTCCGGCAGGTTTGCATCCAGTTCCACGGCTTCCTCTCGAAACCGCACTTCCAGCAAATTAAGAGCTTCATCAAGCGAGACCCGCAAGGATGTCGGTCGGCTTTCGACCGCCTCACCGCGGGCATAGGTTCGAAGATTGCGAATAATCCTCGCCATGCGCTCAGTGAGCTCAGAAATGCCCTCCAAATTCGACTGAACTGATTCGGGCAATGCCCTTTCAAGAAAGGTCCGCGCATTATCTGAATATGATCTGATTGCAGCGAGAGGTTGATTCAACTCATGGCTAAGACCGACAGACATTTGACCGAGCGCCGCAAGTTTTGCAGATTGCACGAGTTCTTCTTGGGTCTTGTGGAGCTCTTCTTCCGCCCGATGGCGTTCAATGATCTCGTTCCTCAGACGTCGGTTTGCCGAGGTCAGAGCCTCCGTCCGCTGATCAACCTGCTCTTCCAAATTGGCCCGCGCTGCTTCCTGTAGAAAAATGCGCTCCTGAAGCCTTAATTTTCTCTGGTGACGGACGGCCAAAAGTAAGAGCGCACTGACGAGCACAAAGCTCACGATTACCAACGCAATGTTGGTTTGGGTGCCAACGGCATCTAGCCGGGACAGAATGATGACACGCCATCCCGCCGTAGGCATCGCCTTGTGCTGGTAAAGAAATTGTCTAGCCGCATTACTTGATGTATTCGGATTGGCAGAGACAATATCGCGCGTGAGTTCAATAATATTGTTGTTTTGCTGAGCCAACATAGGGAGCTCGGTGTAGACCCGGCCTCCATATTGGTGCAGTCGTTTGAGCTTCGCCACTATCGCTGAACTCAGAGGTTTTATTGTCCGGAACTGCCAATCAGAGCGCGTGCTCATAAAAATGATGCCCGCCTCATCAACAACCAGTGTTTCATGATCTGGTGACAACCAACGTTCCTCCAGACTGCCGAGCCGCAAGCGAATTACAACGACGCCAACTTGACGATCACCGTCTCGAATTGGATGTGAAAAGAAATAGCTCATTTCCCCAGCATCTGGCGGGCCGGAAATGGCATGGTACCGGCCTAGACCGCCATGCATGGCCGATTGAAAGTAGGTTGCGCACCAACAAAAAAACCGACCAGAGACCTGTTCGATGCCCAATTGCTGGATGCGACCACAGTTCCCGATTTATTGACCAGAAATGTGTCTAAAGCACCGGATAAAAAATTAATGCGCTCAAGCTCGCGGTTCAGACTATCAAGCTGCGGGCCAGTAGCCGGATCAAGCAGTACAGATTGGAACAACCGACTATTCGCCAATAACGCCGGTTGATACTGAAATTTGGACAGCTCACTCTGAAGATTTGTAACCACCAGATTGAGCGTATGTCCGCTGCGCTCACGGATTTCCTCAAGAGCGATCTTTCTGGGACCAATAATAGGTAAACCAAAGTATAGCGGCGCTTATGACGATAAATCCGGCGACGACAATCGAACGAACGATACGCCGAGATAGAGTTTGACCTCCACGGTCTACAAGTTCACTACCCATCGCTACATTAGCCATCAACCCAGAACCGAATTACCCTATTCGCTGTCTGGATAGTCTACCCGGTTAGCGCCGTACTTCAAAAAAGTCCTGCAACATACGCCGGGACCGCAGCTCATCAATGCCACCATAGACATCCGGACGATGGTGGCAAGTCGGCTGACTAAAGAATCGCGGCCCGCTCTCGACTCCGCCACTCTTGGGATCTGATGCACCAAAGTACAGGCGCCGGATCCGTGCCATGGAAATAGCCGCAGCACACATGGCGCAGGGCTCCAGCGTGACATACAGATCACAATCGACCAGCCGTGTCCCACCGTAAGTTTTAGCCGCCTCTTGCAAAACCAACATTTCTGCATGGGCCGTCGCATCCCGCAACTCTTCAGTTCGGTTACCAGCGGTAGCGAGAATTTGATTACTCTGAGTATCCACAATAACCGCCCCAACAGGAACTTCTTCTCGTAAAGCAGCTTCCGCTGCTTCGGCCAGTGCGATTTCCATAAATTTTTGAGCGTGGGGAGGGATTGATCCGTTCATGCGGGCAAGATGCTAACGTCTGCCGCAACCGTCAAGAAAAACCGGTTTCTGGCCGATACTGGCTAGGTCAACACACACCCCTCTGTCGACTACGCCGACCTCTGGAATCAGGAAAGGGCAGCTTATGAAGCCACCCTTTCTGAATCTACTTAAACTCGCAACAAAACTTATTTCACCACGTTACTTCACCATCGGCGGCATTTCTTCGAGAAGCTGGCCATACCCTGTACGTGGTTCATTGATTGACAGCCGTTTCTGAAATTCCCAGACCCGGGCTGTGACAGGAAAGACGATGGGAATGCCAAGATCCTGTTCCAGCATCGGAATAACTTTCATCGCTTTCCAACCGGTCCCCAGCATATAGATGCCTTGGGCCCGCTTATGTTTCAAAGCGAGCTTCTTGATGAAGGAATATATCTCTTCCGACGACAAGGTCTGAACTTTATTAAACGGCACATCGATGCCTTCCATGCCGAGAACGTCAAACCCTTCCTTCTTAAAGTAATCACCAAAGGTTTTGTTGATCTCGCCCTGAAAATAGCTGGCCCCAATAAAGCGTTTAACCTTAAGAGCTTTGAGCGCCGCGACATGATTTGTGCCAGACGTGAATATCTGGGTCTTATGTTTGCGTTCCCAGGAACGAATTTTCTTCGCTTCCCCTGCATTGCCGAGCACCATGAAAGGGGGTGCCCCTTCGGGGTGAATGATGTCGCACCCCTGCTCAGCCAAAATCGCGACCTTCTCGTCATAATCCTTCATGACGTCTTTAAATTCGCTGCGGTCTCCCCGAGTAATATTGTTGAATAGAGGAATAACGCCAATACCCTCCGGCAAAATTCTAATCATATCCTCGAGACCGCCAGGTCTCATGGTTGGTTTAATAATACCGATAATGCCGCGCCAACTCGAAAACGCCATATCAAAAGTCTCCCCAATAGAAGGTTATCATTGAAGCAATTGTGCGAGTGGTTCGCCAGCGACGCAAGCGTTCACGAAAAATTTTGCTCCCTAAAATCCATTTTTAAGCTATGGTTTTGATCTTGTGACAAAGATCACAAGACAACTTATGCGTCTAGAACGTTTTGGTTTGATATAAATTGGGGAGATCACGTTGAAAACATTGGGTCGAATGAGTGCCGCCATCGTAGCATCCACGATGGGATTAGGCATTTCCACTACCGTACAAGCGGATGCGGTATCAGAATTCTATGATGGAAAAACAGTCCGCTTTTACATCGGTGCCTCACCGGGCGGTGGCTACGACGTATACATGCGCACACTGGTTCAGCATATGGGCAAACGTTTGCCCGGAAAGCCGAATGCAATTGTCGTAAACATGCCAGGCTCCGGTGGCGTCAAAGCCTCCAACTATGTTTATAACGTCGCTCCCAAAGACGGGACCACTGTCATCACCCCCTTCTGGACACATCCATTGTTTCAGCTAATCCGTCCCCGCGGCATCAAGTTCGATATGAGCAAGATGCGCTGGATCGGCAACATGGCCGCCTTGGACAGCATGGTCGTCGCAATGGGCAACGTCGCAAAAACACTGGACGACGCCAAGACAAAGGAAATTGTCGTTGCCGCATCGGGTAAAGGGTCAGAAACCTATATTTTCCCGCAATTCCTGAACCGGTCAATCAATACAAAATTCAAGATTGTTACCGGCTATCGCGGCACCGCCAAAATGACCAATGCCATGGAGGCAGGTGAAGCCCAGGCGCGTGGGGGATCCTGGCAGAGCTGGAATGTCATTCGACCCAACTGGGTTGGAACCGACAGGATCAGCGTCCTCGTACAGGCTGGACTCGCCCCGCACCCCGACCCGAATGTAAAAGGTGTGCCAATGCTGGTCGATGTCGTACCAGCAGAATACAAACCAATCGCGCAACTCCTGTCTGTGCCCGTCGCCATGGCGCGGATTGTCGGTTCGCCTCCGGGGATTCCGAATGATCGTCTGATGGCCTTGCGCAAGGCGTTCGATGCAACGATGAAAGATCCTGCTTTCCTCGCGGATGCAAAAAACGCAAGATGGACCTTAACTATCTTAGTGGCGCAGATGTCGAAGCCAATATCGCTTCGCTCATGAAAACACCGAAAGATATCCTGAAACGGACAGCAGACGTCCTCGGATACACCAAAAAGAAGAAAATCAAAGAAATAATACTGGATGGGATGATCCATATAAGGGGCGCTCCTGTTTGAGCGCCCCTTTTTCTTGACCTGACTCAACGGGTTTCTACAGTGGCGGTATGAACAAACCACTCATTGGGATAACGCTCGATTCAGAACAGCCCGGCGGCTATTCAAAGTTCCCCTGGTATGCCGTTCGCGAAAACTATTGTGACTGCTGTCGCTGATGCCGGTGGGCTGCCTGTTCCGTTGCCTCACCAACCGGAGATCGCGAATAGCTATCTCGACATGATCGATGGGCTGCTCATTACCGGCGGTGCCTTTGATCGTAGACCCCGCCTTATTCGGCGACAAAACACGACACGAAACAGTCGTCACCAAAGACCGCCGCACCGCCTTTGAGCTCGCCGTCACAAAGGGAGCCATCGACCAGGATATGCCCGTCCTTGGCATTTGTGGTGGCCAGCAGCTGCTCAATGTTGTACTTGGCGGCACTCTCATCCAACACATTCCCGATGAAATCGAAAACGCCCTGGCGCATGAGCAACCCAACCCACGAGATGAGCCAGGCCACGAAATCACGATCAAAACGAATACTTTGCTTCACCGGATAACTGGCAGCGAAACAATGTCAATCAACAGCGCCCATCATCAGGCCGTTAAAACGATCGCGGATCCGGTGATCATTAATGCGGTGGCGCCCGATGGCGTCATCGAAGGCATCGAGTTGCCCGGTACGCGGTTTTGCCTCGGGGTTCAATGGCATCCGGAATTTTCAATCGACCCCGGCGACAAGCGCATCTTTAACGCCTTTATCGACGCGGCCACCTAAATGGCAGAATCTGAAATCAAAGGCGAGCGTATCGCCAAACGCCTGTCCCGCGCCGGGCTCTGTTCACGACGCGAGGCTGAGAGGTGGATTGAAGCGGGTCGGGTCACCATCGATGGCAAGAAAATTTCGACGCCGGCGACGCTCGTCACCGACCGATCCGTTATTATCGTCGACGGTAAACAGATCGGAGAACCTGAACAGCCCAAGCTCTGGCGCTATCACAAGCCACGCGGCGTGCTCTCAACCAATAGTGACCCGGAAGATCGCCCTACCGTCTTTGACCATCTACCCAAAGACCTCCCCCGCGTGATGCTCGTAGGACGACTGGACCTGAACTCAGAGGGTTTGTTGCTCCTGACCAATGACGGTGAACTCGCCCGACAATTAGAGCTTCCCTCAACGGGCTGGGTACGACGGTATCGCGTTCGCGCCTATGGATCTCTCGACGAGTCCCGGCTTGAATCACTGGCAGACGGCATCACCGTCGATGGCGTTCAATATGGCGAGATCCAGGCGCATCTGGATAAGCGCCGGGGCGACAACTCATGGATTTCGGTATCCTTACAAGAAGGCAAAAATCGCGAAATCAGGAAAGTGATGGAGCATTTAGGTCTGCGGGTAAACCGGCTCATCCGCATCGCCTATGGTCCGTTTCAGCTCGGTGAGCTGCATCGTGATACAATTCGTGAAGTCTCGGCACGTGTCATTTCAGAAGAAACAGGCTTCGGCACACCCAAGCCAAAACGATTATCCGCCAAACTTCCGCCTATGAAACCCAGAGAAACACCGACCGACTCCGAACCCCCTAAACGTAGCAGGCATAAAAATGCGCATCGTCGGCGGTAAACATCGCGGACGGAATCTCCTCGCGCCACCAGGCCGGGAGCTGCGACCCACCAGTGACCGGGTTCGTGAGTCAGTGTTCAACGTCCTTACCCAGGGCGGTGAGGCACTCGGCGGCCGTAACTGGGTCCAGGGTGCCCATGTGCTGGACGGGTTCGCTGGCACCGGTGCGATGGGGCTTGAAGCAGTATCACGCGGCGCATCCCACGCCACCCTCCTGGATAATCAGAACATCGCTTTGGAGTGCTGCCACGACAATATCGAGACCCTGCACGAAGATGACAATGTCAGTGCTTATTATGCCGATTGCCTAAAACCCAGAACGGCCAATCAGCCCTGCTCGCTCATATTTCTTGACCCACCCTATGGGTTAGGGCTGACCGTTCCAGCACTGCAAGCCTTGGTCGAAGCAGGATGGGTTGCCGACAAAGCTATGGCGGTCCTGGAGGTCGACCGGACCGAAGAGATTGAACCACCAGCTGAATTTAAGATTCTGGACGACCGTCACTACGGCAAAGCCAGAATTCTGTTCCTGGGAAATTAGCAGCAGATAATTGCCACTACTCCGCAGCGACAGAATTCGCGTTCGGCAACAACTCGATAATCTCGTCACTCGTAAAGATATCAGCGAAATGGTTAAACATCGCACTGAGCGATGCATTATGCGCTTCATCCGACCGGGTCGCCGTTGCATCTGATGCAACCATTGTCCGAAAATTGAGCATATGCGCATCACGTGTCGTCGACTCAACGCAAACGTCCGTAGCAATACCCGTCATGACCAAGGTATCAATTCCCGCAGCCCGAAGTCGGTCTTCAAGATCAGAGGAGCCACGGATAAAGGCGCTAAACCGGGTCTTGGTGGTAATTTCATCTTCAGGCTGGACGTCCATACCATCCCAGATTTCAGCGCCGGGGCGACCATCCGTCAGCCCATCAAGCATACGCTCGACATCCGCCGGGCTCAGATATTCCATATAGGCCGACCAGGTTTTCGGCGCATCATCGCCATAGATTGCACGCACCCAAAAAACCTTGCTGCCTGCCGCCCGCATCGCTTTACACAGCTTGTTTGTCGCTGGTGCCGCACCAGCACAATACGGTGAATAAGCCGCCATGCCTTCTTGCAGCCAGACATTTTGCATATCGATCACAATGAGCGCCGTCTTCGCTGGATCGATACTGTCATAAGCATGGAGCTTGCCACCCCGTCGCCGGAGAATGTGCTCGACTGTCGACGGCGAAAGCTGAACATTATGAAGCTTGGTATCGGTCATGTTTCTCTCCAGTTTCGAAATGTCATTGGGCGCAGAAGAACGACCTTAGCGGCGGCCAAACAACCGTTCAATGTCTGCAAGATTTAATTCGACATAGGTGGGACGGCCATGATTGCATTGTCCGGAATGCGGCGTCTGTTCCATCTGGCGCAGGATCGCATCCATTTCTGCCTGATTAAGTCGACGCCCGGCCCGCACACTGCCGTGACAAGCCATCGTCCCGCAAACGTCCTCAAGCCGTTCTTTCAATGTCAGCCCTTCGCCAAGTTCAGCCAGATCATCCGCCAAATCTTTGACCAGACCTACGATATCGGTTTTGCCCAGCATCGCTGGCACTTCCCGAACCACCACCGCGCCCGGGCCAAATGCTTCAAGGACAAGACCGAGCTCGGCAAACTGGTCTGCACGCTCAACCAGTCGCTGACATTGCGCCTCTTCGAGTTCGATCACCTCGGGGAGCAACAGCCCCTGTCGCGCGACGTCGCCAGAGTCCAACGACTGCTTCATTTTTTCATAAACCAGCCGTTCATGGGCTGCATGCTGATCAACAATCACAATCCCTTCATTGGTCTGCGCAACGATATAGGTCTCATGCAGCTGGGCTCGGGCAACGCCGAGTGGAAACGACTGAGAAACACTCTGATCCGCATTGCCGGAAAACGGCACAACTGGGTCTTCAACGCCTGTAACCGACGGCTGATCCATGCCCGGCAAAGGCGCATAATAGTTGGCTGCGGCCTGTGCCAAGGCGCCACCATGCGATCCAGACCGATAAGACGGCATACCCCCAGCTGGAGACGCGCCGGGCCGAAAGGCACCCAGTGTTTGTGCCGACACTGTCGTCGATGCCCTATGGCCCGCCTCTGCCAAAGCGTGCTTCAGAGCGCCAACAATCAATCCCCGAACCAAACCAGCATCCCTGAACCGAACTTCGGTTTTCATCGGGTGGACGTTCACATCGACAAATAAGGGCGCAATCTCAAGATAGAGCGCCACCATTGGGTGACGATTGCGTGCCAGAAGGTCCTGATACGCCCCCCGCACCGCGCCCGTTAGCAAGGGATCACGAACGGGGCGACCGTTCACGAACAAGTATTGTGATCGCGCGTAGGCTTGATTCAAGGTCGGCAGGCCCGCATAGCCCGTGAGATGAATATCTTCACGCACGGCATCGATGCGCAGAGCATTTTCAGCAAACTCCCGCCCCATAACATCTGACAGACGCGCTAATCTTGCATCGAGCAGATCCCCTTGTGCCGCATCGAGCCTCAAACGCTTCCCTTTTTCATCGGAGACCGAAAAACCAACGTTCGGATTTGCCATCGCAAGCCGCCGGACAACATCAAGGATATGATTGAGTTCTGTTCGTTCGGTTTTTAGAAATTTCAAGCGGGCCGGCGTCGCGAAAAACAAATCAGCAATCTCAATACGCGTCCCAGCAGTTAAGGAAACAGGGCGGACGGGCTCCTTTTCGCCTCCGATAACCGCAATAGACCAAGCCTCGTCAGACCCACGGGCGCGACTTTCAATCCTGAGACGGGAAACAGAACCAATCGACGGCAATGCTTCACCCCGAAAACCAAGAGAGGAAATATGGAGAAGATCGTCGTCTGGTAATTTGGATGTCGCGTGACGGTCTACCGCCAGGGCCAGCTCATCGCGAGACATACCGATGCCATCATCAGTGACAATGATCGAATGCCGCCCGCCCCCTTGTATCGCAATCTCAATACGACTTGCGCCAGCATCAATGGCGTTCTCAACCAGCTCCTTAACAGCAGATGCGGGTCGTTCAACAACTTCACCAGCAGCAATCCGGTTAACGGTCCCTTCGGGGAGAAGACGGATTGTCATATCATCCTTCCTCACCCGCGAGATACTTACGGGTCAGAATTTTTCCTTCTTCCACGGCGGGCTGATCGAACGGGTCTACACCAAACAGATGCGCCGCGATGATTGTCTCCAGCATAAAATGCATCATCAACGCCCCCATCACGGTTTCATCAAGATGATCGAGCTGGATTATACGCGTCGGCCGCTTATTGCGAATAAGGGTTTCCGCCGTTGCGCGCTGTTCGGCATCCATCAGATCGCCCACTGACTTGCCGGAAAGATAAGCGAGAGCCTCATCATCAGCCAATCCCGGATCAACTGACAGACTGGCACCAGCGCAGGACAACATGATAATCGTGAACATCTTGTCTCGAGGGCCGTCGAGATACAACTGCAACTGACTATGTTGATCGACAGTCCCCAGAGCGTTGATCGGGGTGGTCCCCTTACCCTGCTTACCAAGGCTTTCCGCCCAGAGTTGGCGAAACCACAAACCGAAGTCGGCCAGCCTGTCCATATAGGGCATAAAAACAGTCGACAGGATATTGTTTTCGGTTGCTAAACCGACGGAGATCGCGGCACCCACTGCCGCATCAATTTTTTCCGGTTTCTCCTCCGCAAGAATCGGCTTTAAAACGCCCGCAGCACCTTCACGGATTTTCCTGGCATCAAGCCCCGCAATCATCACCGGCAACAGCCCCACCAGCGACAACGCCGAATAGCGCCCGCCAATGCCCGGATCATGATCCAGAACCGCCATGCCATGGCTGTCGGCGAGCCGGCGCAGCAGATTATCACCAGGCTCAGTTATTGCCGTAAAATGGACTGCCGCCTTGTCTTTGCCGACCGCATCCAGAACGGCCTTTAGACAAACCAAAAACAGCGTCATTGTCTCAGCCGTCGATCCTGATTTTGAAATGACGAGGAAACCCGTCCGCTCCAATGCAAGCCGTTCGAGCATGATTGATATGCTGTGTGGATCAACGTTATCAAAAAAGTGAAGACTTGGCGCACCACCTTGAGGTCCAAAGCCAAAATCTGCCAACTGGCACAAGGTTTGACCGCCAAGACTCGACCCCCCCGTCCCGAGGATAACGACATCGTCGAATTGATCACGATAGCGCTCCGCAACGAGCTCCAGAGCCGCTAAATCATCTGTTCGTCCTGGGAGACCTAACAATGGCAGGCTTCCATCAGCGTGTTGCGCACGCAAGGATTCAAGCGCTGGCTTGGCATTTTCCAGAATCGCGTTAAACCGCCCACGATCTAGCCCATGCGCACCGAGCACATCTGAGAAACAAGATGACGTTATTTGGACATAGGACATAGACAGGGCCTTTCGCTTTAACTGTAAACCAGCGATGCGAATCAGGAAAAGGGACACGGTGGATTACCGGTGGATAGTTTACCGGTCAGAATGACTTTTTGTGGCTGCTCTCGACAGGCCCCACCGTACAGTTTAATCGAAAGAAAATAATTGATGTTCAGGAGTGCCGAGTGGAACCATACGTTCTTTTAACAGTAGGTATCGCTTTCTTTTGCGGCGGCATTGTAAAAGGCATAACCGGCATGGGATTGCCGCTTACGTCCATTGCGCTCATGTCGATTGTCCTCGACCTCCAGGTCGCCATCCCGTTGCTGATCGTTCCCATCATCGCGACCAATATCATGCAGGCGTTTCAAGGCGGGTACTTCTCCGAGCTGATGCAAAAGTTTTGGCCAATGCTCTTAACGGCAGCAATTGGCGTTTTTGTAGGCACCTATGCGCTCTACAGGCTCGATTCATCCTATCTTCTCATCGCGCTAGGGCTACTTGTTTTCTTCTATTCGATCAACAACCTATTTGCTGTCCGACTCAGCTGCACAGAAAAGACGCTGCCCCTGTTGTCACCGGTGGTCGGGTTTCTGTCTGGTGTCCTCTCGGGCACCACTGGGTCCATCGGAATTCCCGTTGTCATTTATTTTCAGGCGCTCGGCATGACCAAAAACCTGTTTGTTCAGGCGTTAGGCATTCAATTCCTGATCACGGGATCATTTCTGACCCTATCGCTTATTCGAGAAGGTGGACTGGTAATCGAGAATGCGACGATCTCCGCCCTCGCCCTCATCCCTACAGCAATTGGCATGTTTGCCGGGAAGACACTCCGCGACAAAGTTTCAGAGGAACGATTTAAGACCTGGCTCTATGTCCTGCTGCTCTTGATCGGCCTAAACCTGATCCGCAAAGGTCTGTTTTAACTCAGGGCGTTGACTTGATGCCTTTTGGCTGACCAACAATCACCACCGTCAGAGCCTCAGGGCGCAACAGCTTCTTCGCGACCCTTTTAATATCCGCCTGGGTCACCGCATTGATCAGACTCGGACGTTTGTCGAGATAGTCTTCGCCAAGATTATTAACCTGCACTGCCAGCAAAAGACTGGCAATTCGGCGTGTCGAATCCAACCGCAAAGGAAACGAACCATTAATATAGGTTTTTGCGGCAGCAAGCTCTTTCGCCGTCACACCCTTTTCCGCCATCTTTTTCCATTCTGACCGAATGACTTTAAGAGACTCAGCGACGCGCGAATTCGCTGTCGCAACACCGCCCATATACAATGCGGCATGATCATACGGGTTTAAATAGCTATACACGCCATAGGCCAGTCCCCGCTTTTCCCGTATCTCTTCCATCAAGCGGGACGAGAAGCCACCGCCACCCAAAATGCGGTTCATTACGGAAGCAATGTACCAATCCGGGTCGTTGCGTTTAACGCCAGAATGGCCAAACATTACTGTGCTTTGCGGTATTTTCCGATCGATAACGATGACCTTGCCCACTGCCGCAGGTGCAATTTCTGCAATATTTTTCGCATTCCCTGCTGCAGGTAACGTGCCAAATATCTGATCGAGCCGTCGTGCCAACTCCGCTGACGAAATATCACCTGCGACAGCAACGATCAGCGAGTCCCGCACAACATGACGCCGCATAAATTCTCTAAGATCCTTTGCGACCAACGCCTTAATCGACTCAACAGTGCCATCACCAGGTCTCCCATAGGGATGATTGGGAAAAACCGCCTTGTACCAGGCCCGTGTCCCGATCATGTCCGGGTCCTGTGCGCTCCGTTGAATACTCGCGATTATCTGACCTTTGATCCTCTCGATCGGCTTGCCATCAAATCGTGGTTTGTTCAACGCTAATCCAAGCAGACGAAAGGCTTCATCTTTGTTGGCCTTCAGCGCGCTAAAGGATCCACGGAACTTATCAGTTGAAGCAGAAAAGCCGAGCCGAGCAGCTGTCCCCTGAAGTTGTGTTTGAAATGCCTGAGACTTTAGATCACCCGCCCCTTCATCGAGCATCGCCGCAATCATGCGCGCGAGCCCTTCTTTCGTAACCGGGTCATAGGCTGTACCGCCTGTTTTAAAGGCAAAGTTCATTGAGATTACAGGAACACTTTTGTCCTGAACGAGCCAGGCTTCGATGCCACCTGGACTACGGACTTTCTGGATATCAATCGCATAGGACGGCATAGCGAACAGGTAAAACAAGCCCAAGAGCGGTAGCTTCACGACATTAGTCCAAAATCGAGGGCGCGCGATGTTCATTAATCTGTCCCCGCCTTCTGCTTCTTCCGTAATATCGCCGTCACAGAACTCTCAACTCGCAGAACGGCGCGGGCCGCAGCATTAACTTCATCAACTGTCACGGCTTTTATACGATCTGGCCATGACTCAACTTCAGCGATTGTGCGACCGGTCGATAACGCCCGCCCGATGATATTCGGTGCTGCCCGCAAAGAATCTCTGGCATAAACAGCGCTCGCCACCATGGCCTTCACTGCTCGTTTAAGCTCTTTTTCCGAGACACCGTCTTTTAAAAGCTTTTTCACCTCGGCCCGCAACGCCGCTTCAACCTTCTCAAGCGACACGCCAGGACGCGGAGAAGCCGATAGACCAAACGTCCCGAAGTCCAACGCATCAGCGCTAAACCAGGCCCCGGCGGAAGACGCAACATTCTGATCTACTACCAGGCTCCGATATAGCTGAGCCGTTGAACTCCCGCCAAAAATTTCAGCAAGAACGAGCAAGGCATAGGCTTGATTTCCCTTCGCTGTCGCATAGGACGATGCCAGGTAGGTTTGCGAGATACTCGGCCGCCCGACCCGATGGCTGCCCATCTCAACCCGTCTGCCCGCCAAATGCGGCGGCTCTGTTATTCGGTTGCGAACGATCTCCCGACCGCGCGGAATAACACCATAATATTTCTCGGCAAGCGGCTTTAATTCCTTCGCGTTCACATCACCGGCAACAATCAAAATTGCATTATTGGGGACGTAGTACCGTCTGTAAAAATCGAGGGCATCCTTGGTTGTGAGTCTCTCAATCTCATGCTTCCAGCCGATCACCGGGATTTTATAGGGATGATTTAAAAACAGGGCCGCTCGTGATGCCTCCCAAAGCTGAGAACCCGGATTATTGTCAGTGCGCGAGCGACGTTCTTCCAGAACAACATCACGTTCCGGCAAAACTTCTGCATCGGTTAGCACCAAGTTCCGCATCCGGTCGGCCTCGAGACGCATCACCAGATCGAGCTTATCTCGCGCAACGATCTGGAAATAGGCCGTGTAATCCTGAGTCGTAAAGGCATTATCGCGCCCACCATGACGCGCAATGATTTTGGAAAATTCTCCGGGGGGAACCGATTTGGTTCCCTTAAACATAAGATGTTCAAAAAAGTGCGCGATGCCAGACTTTCCACGAGGCTCGTCAGCGGCGCCAGTCTTGTACCAAACCATATGCGAAACGACAGGAGCGCGACGGTTCGAAATTACAACGACCTGCATGCCGTTTTTCAGCACAAAGCTTTCGGGGTTAAAGACCGCTGCAGATGGCGATTTCGCAAATACCGTCACCAGTATTGTCGCGATGCCAAATAATGCCGTTATGAGCCTTAGTGGAATCATGTCAGGGTCTCCAATTCCTTTGTCTTAGGCTATATGGACAAAACACCGGCCATTGCAAGCCAGTGTTTCTCAACTCTTAGTGACGACGGTGTTCTAACGGGGTATCAGAAAATACCTTCGAGCCAACCTTTTTTCTTTCGGGTAATCACCGGCACGTCGCCCTTGGTGATTGAGTCGCCCTGCGCCGTAACCTTACGTATACGCCTTGATTCCTTCGTAGCATCTACGATTTTTCCCGGTTGTTCGGGATCCTGCCAGAAAATCACTTTTCTAAGGACGCTTTTGTTGGCATCCACCAGCGCACTGCTTTCAACATTGACCAGCTGTCTAATCGATGGGTCAACATTCAAGGCACCCGCACGCTTCAGAAACGCGGCTTCACTGCTGGAAAACTTTCCGGATGTAACCGCACTCGCCTGTCCTCTTAGACCTGAATTGCGCAGCAAAATACTACGGGCCTCCGTGGTCGGGGTCGTTTCCTGCGGCCTTGCAGCACCTGGCTTGGGAGGGCGCAAACCATATTGTGGGGGGATACTCAGCGGTGCCCGCGTAACAATTGCAAATTCGTCCGGTGCCTGCTTCGACAACCCAATGACTTCCTTCGCACTTTCACACCCACCGAGACCGATAGCGCCAATGATTAACCCCATTAGGGCGGGTAAAGCCGACTTCTTCGTTTTCATGCGATGCAATCCGTATCCTGTCCGACACTCTAATATTTAAGTGTTTTCGGGCCTCGATTTCAAGGAGTCCAGTATTAATAGTATCACACCTATGGTGATCGCAGAGTCTGCAATATTAAAAGCCGGCCAATGCCAGCCAGCGACGTGAAAATCAAGAAAATCAACGACCGCGCCAAATCGTATACGATCAATAACATTGCCCACCGCTCCGCCGATCACCAGGGCAAGCGCCACAGCGAGCAAAGTTTCGTTGACCCGCCACATCCAAATCGCCAGCGCGATCGAAATTAAGATAGCAAAAACGATCAATGCCACACTTGCCCATCCGGGGGCGTCGCTGAAAATGCCGAAACTAGCGCCACGATTATGCACCAAGACAAGATCGAAAAAGCTGGTCACCGGGATAATGCGGGGTGGCACCATCGTGACATTCAAGATCCACCACTTGCTCAGCTGATCAAACAGAATGGTCAACAGGGCGATGAGCGTTCCCGCTCGGGTTGGTCCCATATGCATCATCGATTGGTTACCTTATGCCGTAACAGGGGTATCACCAACTGCGGAAGCACATCGACCACACAAATCCTCATGAATTTGATGAGTACCAACCTCTGGCAAAACCTTCCAGCATCGACCACATTTTTCACCATCGGCTGGGGTAATCACCACACCTATATCCGCTATCTCAGAAATCAAGAACGCATCGACCGGGGCTTCGCCATCATCGAAACAGGCCGACGATGTAATGCATAAATCCGCTAAATTAACTTCTGCCAAGGCCGCCTGATAGGCTGGTGATGCATAGACGGTCGCGTTAGCGCCGAGACTGGAGCCAATCCGTTTCTCTGCCCGTTCGATTTCCAAAGCGCCGGTTACAACACGCCTTAGATTACGGACAAGTTGCCATTTCTCCGCTAACGCCTCATTCCGCCACTCAGATGGAATTTCGGAAAACTGTCTAAGATGAATACTGCCATCATCTCCCTCTTCCGGGAAGCGCGTCAGCCAGGCCTCTTCAGCCGTGAACGGAATGATCGGTGCAAGCCACGCGGTGAGGGACATATAAAGCTTATCCAGCACGGTCCGGGCGGCCCGACGGTCGAGGCTATCTACAGGATCGCAGTAAAGCGTGTCTTTCCGCATATCAAAATAAAACGATGATAGCTCGACCGCGCAGAAATTATGCAGCGCGGTAAACATCGCGTGGAAATCATATTTTGCACAACATTCCCGAACCAACACATCGAGCTCAGCCAAACGATGCAGAACAAATCTCTCAAGCTCTGGCATGCTTTCAACTGCGACACGCTCACTCTCTTCAAAACCGTGCAAATTGCCGAGCAAATACCGAAAAGTATTGCGCAGCCGGCGGTAGGCATCTGCCTGATGCTTGATGATTTCAGGCCCGATCTTAAGGTCCTCTGAATAGTCAGAAGCAACGACCCAAATTCTCAGAATATCGGCACCAAAGTTCTTGATGATTTCCTGCGGCGCAACGGTATTGCCCTGCGATTTAGACATTTTCACGCCTTTTTCAGCGAGAACAAAACCGTGCGTCAGAACGCCTTCATACGGAGCCCGACCACGGGTGCCACAGGATTCAAGCAAAGATGAATGGAACCAGCCACGATGCTGATCAGACCCTTCAAGATAAAGAGTCGCCGGCCATTCAAGGTCATCACGGTCTTCCAAGACAAAATTATGCGTCGAGCCTGAATCAAACCATACATCGAGAATATCAAAAATCTGTTCATAATCGTCAGGACTGTAATCATCCCCCAGAAAACGAGCCGGATCGCTTTCAAACCAGCAGTCAGCGCCCTCTTGTTCAATTGCATCCGAGATTCTGTTCATCACAGCTTCGTCGCGCAGCGGCTCACCGGTCTCTTTATTCACGAAGACTGTGATGGGGACACCCCATGCCCTCTGGCGAGACACGCACCAGTCTGGCCGGCTGGAAATCATGCCCTGTAGTCGATTTTTCCCGCTTGCTGGATAAAATGCTGTCTCGTCAATCGCGGCCAACGCCTTGGCGCGCAGATCGTTGGTCTCCATCGAGATGAACCATTGTGGTGTCGTCCGATAGATCAACGGCGCCTTCGACCGCCAACTATGGGGGTAGGAATGCACAAGTGTATCGCTCGAAATAAGACCGCCTACATCTGTGAGCGCCTCTGTGACCGGACCATCCGCTTTATAAACGTGCTGTCCCGCAAAGAGGGGAACGTGCTGGTAATAACAGCCGTTTCCTTCAACAGTCCGAGGCACTTCGATACCGTAAGCCTGCCCGACGATGAAATCTTCGACACCATGCCCCGGTGCCGTATGAACCAGCCCGGTGCCGTCTTCTTCCGTTACATGATCACCCGGCAGGAGCGGCACATCAAAGTCGTACCCTTGGCCATGAAACGGATGGTGACAAATCGTGCCTTGCAGATCAGCGCCCCTAATATGAGCGATTGTTTTTGAGTCTTTAACGCCACAAGCCGCCAAAACACCCGTGGCAAGAGAGTCCGCGAGCAAGAGCGTATCACCCGATTTCAGGACTTCATTTTCGCCGGGATCAACAATCTCCACGACGGCATATTCAAGGTCAGCCCCGTAGGCGATCGCCCGATTGCCCGGAATGGTCCAAGGCGTTGTCGTCCAGATGACGGCATAGCCATTTTTAAGGGCCTCAATTTCGGTATTTATGACTGGAAAACGGACCCAGATCTGAGTCGATTTATGATCGTGATATTCAACTTCGGCTTCCGCCAGCGCGGTTTTCTCAACCGGCGACCACATGACCGGTTTCTCGCCACGAAACAGCCCCCCATTTAACAGGAACTTACCGAGTTCCCGGACAATACGGCCTTCGGCTTTATACGCCATCGTTGTGTAGGGGTTTTTCCAATCACCGATAACACCAAGACGCTGGAATTCTTCGGACTGCACGCCGATCCAATGGGCCGCAAAATCGCGACATTCCTGACGGAAGTCAGCGACCGGAACCTCATCTTTATCTTTGCCGTCCTTGCGATATTTTTCTTCGATTTTCCACTCAATCGGCAAACCATGGCAGTCCCAACCCGGAACATAATTAGCATCCTTACCAAGCATTTGCTGAGAACGGTTGATGACGTCCTTAAGAATCTTATTCAGGGCATGACCAATATGCAGATTGCCGTTCGCGTAAGGAGGGCCATCATGCAGGATGAATTTCTCCCGGCCCTTGGAGTCTTCGCGAAGCCGATTATAAAGATCGATTTTTTGCCAACGCGCTAGCGTTTCGGGTTCACGTTCCGGCAAAGATCCCCGCATGGGAAAATCTGTGGTCGGTAAAAAAACGGTGGATTTGTAATCAGCACTCATCGTTCATTTCCAGCTTCAGCAATTTGCCTTGGTGTCGTGATATCATCGCAAGTCGCGGCGTCAAGGATTTCACGCGCGGTCACACAATCCGCCGCAATTTGGGCTTTGATTGCCTCGAAACCGTCAAACTTCATTTCAGGGCGAATAAATTCCACAAACGCGACACGTAAAACTTTGCCATACAAGTCATCGTCAAAGTCGAAAATGTGCGTTTCAACCGTAATTCCCTCGCCGTCAAAGGTCGGACGACGTCCCACATTGACGACAGCTTTGTGCCACACAGTGTCAGAACCGTCTGTCACCCCAACCCAAACGGCATAAACACCGAGCGCCGGCATAACATAAGAACCGGGATCAACATTCGCGGTGGGGAAGCCGATCTGGCGTCCCCGTTGATCACCGGTCATAACCTCGCCTTCGATCTCCCATGCTCGACCAAGCAATTCTGCAGTCTCGCGGGGCCTACCCTCCTGGATATGCTTGCGTATTACCGTAGACGAGTAGGTTGTACCGTCCTCAGCCTGCACGGCAGGTACAATGGTGACGCCAAAGCCATGTTCCACACCGCCTTGCTCGAGGAGACTGACATCACCCTTCCGGCCTTTGCCAAATACGAAATCATAACCGGCGACGATATGGCGGGCACCAAGCCCCTCTACCAGTACGTCTTCGATAAACTTATTTGCTTCCAGAGACGAAAAACTCGGATCAAACGGCATGACATAATGAATGTCCGTTCCCAATGCCGCTATATGCCGCGATTTAGCAGCGCCGGGGGTCATTTCGAAAAGCGGTATATCGGCTTGAAAATACCGGCGCGGATGCGGGTCAAACGTCATCGCCGCAGACGAAACACCCAATGATTTCGCAATATCCATCATCTCGCCGATCACTGTCTGATGGCCGAGGTGAACACCGTCGAAATTACCAAGGGCGATGGCCGCCCCTTTGTCTGTTTCCGGCAGGTCCGAATATGTCCGAATGATACGCATGATGGCGGATGTCGTACTCATCAGCGTCCCTCAAGTCAAACAGCAAGTAACACAAATGAAATCTATGATAACAGCCCAACAGGACGCCATTTCACCGCCTCCTATCAACTTTACCCTGTGTTAATCCAAACAAGGCAGAATAAGTGCCAAATCCGGGTTTGAAATTTTAGGCAAGAAAACCAGTTCAAATTCGTAGAAGAAGGGAACGAGTTTTGAGAAATCCAGGCACCTGGGCACCACCAAATCGTGGCATGCCAAAAATCCCAAAGATTCGCGAATACGCCCAGGTAAAAATGAGCGATGGCTCGATCTTGACCGGATATGTCTTTGTTGAGGCAACGTCTCGCATTCAGGACGTTCTCAATAGTGCGACCCAGTTCATTCCCTTTGTCGATGAAAATGAAGTCATTCTGCTGCTAAACAAGTCGTCAATTGCGCATTTACGTCCATTTGATGCGTAGCTGGCCAACTATCTGAACGCAAACCGATGTGGCTCTGCAACGAACACTAGGAATATGACGTGATATATTCAGAATCATTAGAAAAGGCCGCGTCAATTGCCAAAAAAACAATTGACGATTTAGCCGAAGAAAAAATTGCCGCTAACCCTCAAAATTTTACAGTCTGGTTTGACCAACTCACTGGACGTAACCCCGAGTTAACGCGCTTCATAGATCGTGCCCGCGAACAGGGGCTAGAGTTCTCTCCTGACCAAATGCAAAAAATTTATGAACGATTCATGGCTCCGGAAAACAGCAACGACAACGCCAGTGGTTGGAGCCAACGGATAGGAGATGTTGCAGCACAGATTGCAAAAGCCCTCGGAGATGTAGGAGATGGCACAGAAAAATATGGTGCTATACTGGAAAAATTCTCAGGTAATTTGTCCGGTACAGAAAATAGCACTGATCTAGCCCATATGATCGGTGACATTCTCTCTGAAACCCAAAGTATGAATGGACAAATCAACAATCTTCAAAACCGCGTCAGTGACTCCAGCGAAGAGCTCGAGAACCTGCGTCGGGAGCTCGCAGACACAAAACGCGATGCAATGACCGACAAACTGACCGGGTTAGCCAATCGTCGATGCTTCGATGAAACACTTATCCAGATGACAGACGACGCAAGAGAAAGTGGCAAACCTTTATGCCTCGCTATTTGTGACGTTGACCATTTTAAGAAATTTAATGACACCCATGGCCATCAAGTCGGAGATCAGGTTCTAAAGCTGATGGGTCGAATTCTCGTTGAGAATATCAAAGGCAGTGACCTTCCAGCCCGCTATGGCGGCGAGGAATTTGTCATCATTCTCCCTGAAACACCCCTAAATGGTGCTTCAATTGTTGCCGACCACCTGCGCGAGAAACTTGCCGGTCGTAAACTCTCCCGCAAGGGATCTGAGGACAGCTATGGCAAAGTTACAATGTCCATTGGTGTCACCGAATACTTAATTGGCGAATCCATGGATGAACTCATAAAGCGCGCAGACAGCCTGCTCTATAAAGCGAAACAGGATGGTCGTAATCGTATCTGCGCCGCCAGAGCACATCCAGGTCTCCAAAAAGCTAGCTAAGAGCAACTAAGTCCAACAAATTCATGTAGTTGCTTCGCCTGGTTCGCAGGGCAATAATGCGCCTCTATGATTGTTCTCTTCACCGATTTTGGGCCATCTGGGCCTTACCTTGGCCAATTGCGCTCGGCTATCGCAAAACGCGCCCCCGATGAGATCATAATCGACCTCCTGTCGAATGCCCCAACATTCGATCCCAAAGCCTCAGCCTATCTGTTAGCTGCCCTCGCACCTGATTTTCCCGACGATGCGATATTCCTGTGTGTCATTGACCCCGGCGTTGGTGGTACCCGGCTGCCGCTCATCGTAAAAGTCGGCAATCAGATCTTTATCGGACCTGACAACGGGCTATTCTCAATTGTTGCTCGGCGCTCTTCGGCGGTATCAGCGCAAAAAATAACCTGGAAACCGGATTATTTGTCAGCAAGTTTTCATGGGCGGGATCTTTTCGCGCCCGTCGCAGCCATGATCTCGACCGGAGAAACCGTAAGCAGCGCCCCTATACCGATGAACACGCTTTCGCAGCCAGACTGGCCCGACGACCTGGAATCCATCATCTATGTCGATCATTTTGGAAACGCAATGACCGGGATTCGGGCCAATACATTAGCAGCCACGACCAGGCTTGATTGGAACGGAAATAAATTTTCCCATGCCAAAACATTTTCTAGCGTGGAAACAGGCGCCGCATTCTGGTACGAAAACGCCAACGGACTTGCTGAAATCTCGATTAACCAGGGACGAGCCGACGAGCTAGGTTTGGCCGTCGGTGACCCAATAACAATTTTAGCGTCCTAGTAGAAGCTGCTTTGATTGGAGCAAACGTGTCCACCATACCACCCATCAAGATCAGACCGGAAGGTCGCCCCTTTATTGCTATTTTCGTTGTAACGACATTTGTCCTGTTCTTCGTCGCCCAATGGCTAGGCTGGATTGGCGTCGTCCTCGTTGGTTGGTGCATGTATTTCTTCCGTGACCCTGACCGCGTAACACCGAGAGAAACGGGCCTGGTGATTAGCCCGGCCGATGGCGTCATCCAAATGGTAACCGATGCAGCGCCCCCTCCTGAACTGGACATGGGTGACGCCCCGATGAGACGGGTTAGCGTATTTATGAATGTCTTCGACTGTCACGTAAATCGTAGCCCCCTGGACGGCCAGGTCGTCAAAAATGCCTACCGACCGGGTAAGTTTTTAAATGCGTCTCTCGATAAGGCCAGCGAGCATAACGAGCGTCGTTCAATGACCATTCGCACGGATGATGGTCTCGATATCGCCGTTGTGCAGATTGCCGGGCTGGTTGCCCGCCGCATCATCTGTTGGACAGACGAAGGAAAATCTCTCCGTACAGGTGAACGATATGGCATGATCCGCTTTGGCAGCCGCGTCGACGTTTATTTACCTAAAGGCACGCGCGTTCTGGCGATTCCAGGCCAGCGGGCTGTCGCAGGGGAAACGCCTCTTGCTCAACTGGACGACAGCCAAGACGACCGAAGAGGAGAATGGCGCTAATGGCTCTAAACCCCAGTGAAAGATTGTCGCGCGAGGAACGACGCCAACTTAGGCGCAACCGTCTAAACCGTCTGCTGCCGAACGCCCTTACGATGCTGGGACTCTGCTGTGGCCTGACTGCCGTCAGGTATGGACTACAAGGCAAGTGGGAAATTTCAATTTTGCTCGTTGCAGCAGCCGCCCTTCTCGATACGCTGGACGGGCGCATGGCGCGGCTAATGGGTGGCCAGACAGAACTTGGTGGACAACTTGATTCTCTCGTCGATGCCATTTCCTTCGGTGTTGCGCCGGTGATGCTGATCTATCTGTGGTCGCTTAACAATGCGGGCGGTATCGGTTGGGCCATAGCAATCCTGTATGTCGTCTGCTCAGTCCTCAGGTTGGCCCGGTTCAACGTCGCCTCTGCTGAAACTGACCTGCCTGCCTGGGCAGGCAGTTACTTCAGCGGGGTTCCCGCCCCTGCAGCAGCCGGCATGGTTCTATTGCCCCTCATGCTCGGCGTGGAAACCAATTGGGAGTTTTTACGTTCAGCCTGGCTTACCTTGCCCTGGACGATTGTTATTTCCGGATTAATGATCGCGCCAATTCCGACCTATTCCTTCAAGCGCATTCGAGTGCCAAAGAAGTTCGTCACGGTGTCATTGGCTGGCGTTGCCCTCTTTGCGGCGGCCCTAATAAATGAACCATGGCTGGCCTTGTCCGCTCTGATCCTCGCTTTTTCAGGATCGATTCCGTTCGCTATTCTCTCGTTCCGGAAAAGGCAGCGGGAAGAGGAGATCAACCCTTCGACAAACCCTTCAGATACGGACGACGGCGCCTCTTAGGGTTTAGGGCTCCCTAATTCAGATCTGAGTTCCCGGATTTCGGCGCGAAGTAGGGCAATCTCGTCTGATACCAATCGTGTATCTGTATCCACTACCGTTTCGATGCGTTGGACAGTGCGCTCTTCTTCGTCAGCATGCAGAGACTGCATTGAATCGACGATGATCGCGATGAACAGGTTGAGGACAGTAAAACTCGAGACAATGATAAAAGGAACAAAGAACGCCCAGGCGACGGGAAACTGTTCCATGACCGGACGAACGATCCCCATCGACCAGCTTTCCAGCGTCATAATCTGGAAAAGCGAGTACATCGATTCTCCGATGGTCCCGAACCATTGTGGAAATGCACCACCAAACAACTTGGTCGCAATGACCGAGAAAACATAAAAGACCAGTAGCAACAGCGCCGCAACGGAGCCAATGCCAGGGACGGCCTGTAACAATGCTTCAACCACCCGGCGCATACGCGGCACGCCAGAAACAAGACGTAACGCCCGCAATATGCGAAGAGCCCGCAAGACACTGAATTCCTCACTCGTCGGGACCAAGGCAATCGCTACAATTAGAAAATCAAAGACACCCCACGGGTCCAGAAAGAACTTTGGTCCATGGGCATACATTCGCAAGACAAGCTCAATGACAAAAATACCGAGGATAATTTTATCAACCAGATGGAGTGTGTCCCCCATCGACGCCATTACACTCGGAGAAGTTTCCAGCCCCAAGATGATCGCATTGATAAAAATTATGGCCAGAACCGTGTACCGAAACGGCGCAGATTCTACCCATCCACGAAGCCAGGCGCGGTGGCCTAAGGTCTCAGCGGTTTCTGTAATATTTGCCATGTAACTCACTCTCCTGCGGGCCGTTATGTAGCTACGGAAACTCGGTGTGACAAGAGGTTCCTCACAGTGCCTACCTCCAAACACAAAATAGAAGTAGAGTTGTCCAAACAGGCGCAGCAAACCAACATGCTGACCATCAGGGAGAAGAGATATGACCTATACACCGCCAGCGGTGATTGATGCCGATGCTCATGTCATCGAAAGCAATCTTACGTGGGAATATCTGGAACCCTCCGAAGAAAAGTACCGACCAAAAATCGTCGTCGAAAACGGTAATCCGAACGTCAAAAAATGGGATGTAAATGGCGAAATCCGTGCCTTTGTCGTTGAAACCGTTGAAGCACCGGACGGCATTGGCACAACTGCAGGAAAATCGGACCGGAATGTCGGTACCCCAGCAGAGACACGCCAGCTCAAGGATATCGAAGGCCGCCTGAGACACATGGATGCGTTGGATATCGATATCCAGATCCTACATAACTCGCTTTGGCTATACTCTTTAACGACTGACCCTGACGCCGAAGCCGCCATGACCTTCGCCTGGAACAAATGGCTGGCCGCGACCTGGGCACAAAGCAATGGCCGCCTGCCCTGGTCCTGCCTGGTGCCAACGCTCATGCCTGACGAAGCGGTGCGGCAAATCCGTTGGGCGCGTGAACGCGGTGCCGTAGCGGTCTTCATGCGCCCTTGCGAGGACGACCGTTTCCTCACAGATGAATCATTTTATCCGATTTACGAAGAAGCCCAGAATCTCGACATGTCGATCTCCGTGCATATCGCCAATGGTAACCACGCTAATGTGGAGTTTTTGCAAGATGCGGCGGCGGGAAATCGCGGTATGACGTTTGGGCTTTTCCGGGTACCGACAGTCGTGAGCTGCATGATGCTGATGATGAGCGACATCAAAGAGAGCTTCCCCAACTTGCGATGGGGCTTTATCGAGTCCTCTGCCCAATGGGTTCCCTGGATTTATAAAGAGGTCGCCCGACGAATTGAGCTCACCGGCAAAATGGCACCACCCGATTTGTTCGAGCAGAAAAATATCTTCATTACCTGCCAGACCAATGACGACCTGCCATGGATCCTGAAATATTCAGGCGAAAACTGTCTCCTGATCGGTACCGATTACGGGCATGGCGACCCGTCATCCGATATGGACGCGACGGTCGGCATTCGCAATTACGAGGGCATTAGTGACCAGGCAAAAGACAACATCCTGTTTCACAATCCCAAGAAACTGTTCGCTCTCGACATCGAAGGACGAGTCGTCCGCAGCGCTGCGGAATAAAAGCTCTATCGCGCGCCCGTTTCTACCATCTCCAATGCGGTGATCAGCCCGCCTGTGCCAGAACAAAGGCAATCAATTTAGCGACAGCATCCTTGGATGCGGGATCATCAGGATTGTTGGCCGCAAAGGTATGTGGCTGATCAGCATATTTGTGAACCTCTATGCTGCCACCCGCTTCTTTGTAGCGCTCGGCAAACATATCAGCGCGGAAATGATCAACATTGTCATCCGCCTCCCCCTGAATGATCGCAGCTGGCGGCATGTGGGTCGCTTCACCGCGATCCAGTACCATAAACGGATTACCAACTGACATCAGCGCTTCGTCGGTGAAATAGACGTTATGGGCCTCCACCAACCGATCCTTACCGCTCTCCTGCGCCATCTGATATCGCGCTAATGGATCGAGGATAGGCCAGCAGCCGATAAAGAACGCGATGCTGGCATCAGTGCCTGCAAGGGATGGTTCATCAACGACATAGGCTGGTTCATTGGGCTGTAGAGCAATCAACCCCATCTGCTGACCACCGCTGGACGACCCTAACCCACCGATGATTGACGCATTGGCCCCGATGGACGCCGCGTTTTTCTTGAACCAACGCACACCATAATTTGTGTCTTGTACCGGTGCCGGATAAGGCGCCTGAGTCGACAGCCGGAAATCCAGGGCAAACACCCCAACACCGGCAGCTGCAAACTGTTGATGAATGACCTGATTATTCATCCGGTCGCCATTACGCCAGGCACCACCATGCACATCGACAACATAGGGCACCGGCCCATCGCCTTCAGGACGATATAGGCGCCCGAACAGCTCTAGATCATCGATTGTGCGATAGCTGATATCTTCTTCTGTCACGGCCATGACGGCGCTCCCTGATAATGATTTTCTGCATCTTCCTATCCGTTACGGCAGCGGTCAATTGCTATCGAACTTCCAATAGCAACTATCGAGATGCTTGACTCTTTTCCTTGAATCAAGATAAGAACAAAATAGGAACATTATAGCCCCGCTTCACCTGTGTAAAAGCGGACAAACATCATAAGAAAAGGTCTTCATGCCCCGGGATACTCTTTCACCGGACACAATCTCTCCCCCTTTTTCCCGCCGGGAAACGCCAACGGGAGCCCAGCAGATGGAGAATTTGCGCGCCCATATTCGGGCGCTCGAACGACCCGGCTGGACAGGACAAGAGAAGCTGTTCTCATTGGGTATTCCGGAAATTGATCGTCAACTTTCTGCCGGTGGTTTTCCGCCAGCAGCATTGTATGAGGTTCTGGCCGACCAGCCTATCGATGCCAGTGCGGCAACCGGGTTTTGTATCACCTTGCTCACAGCTCTCACCAGCTATCGCAAAGGCCGTGTCCTGTGGTGCCTGAATGATAACGCCACCGATGCCGGTGAGATTTATCCGCCAGGCATCAAGCAACACGGGCTCGACCCTTCTCTTCTCACCATCGTTAAAACCACCCGCGATACAGATGTCTTGTGGGCAATGGAAGAAGCGCTGCGGAGCAATGCCTTCGTTGCTGTTTTGGGCGAGGTCAAAGGAATACCAATGACCGCCAGCCGGCGTTTGCAACTAGCTGCCGAAGAGAATGACGCTCTGGCATTACTCCTCCGCCCAGCAACGCAAACGCCTGGCCTCTCCGCCGCCGTACAACGTTGGCGGGTTAAGGCTGCGCCCAGTCACCCCAGAGGCTTTGCGGCCACGCTGAATGAGCCAGGAACGGCTTGCTGGCACACCACATTATTCCGAAGCCGGGGCGGGACGCCCGGCACCTGGTTAATGGAATGGTGCAATGAGACGAATCATCTCGCTCTGGCTTCCCCGGTTTGCGACCGACCGGTTGAGCCGCATAACACCAGCCTTACGGGATAAACCGTTTGTTCTGGTTCAGGAGCGTCAGGCCCGATTATGTCTGAGTGCTCTCAATAATCTCGCTGAGCGGGCCGGGCTGGCCCCTCACATGGCGTTGGCTAATGCCCGTGCCATCATGCCTTCGCTTACCATACACCCGGCAGCCCCCGCGGCTGATGGGAAAATGCTGGCGCAGCTCGCTCAATGGTGCGGCCGTTACAGCCCATGGACCAGTACCGGGACAGAGAACGACCCGGAACTATCACTTGAAGGTGCAGGCGGTGCCGGAATATGGCTCGATGCCACAGGCTGTGCCCACTTGTTTGGCGGCGAAGACGCCATGTTGGCCGACATGGTCGGCCGCATTGAGACGCTTGGTTTTACCGCGCGGGCCGCGATGGCAGAGACGCTGGGCGGAGCCTGGGCAGTCGCCCGATTTTCTTCAAATGACGCCTGGAAAGTCATCCTCCCCGGAGAAACACGAGCCGCTCTCGCACCGCTGGCAATCGCCGCCCTGCGCCTGCCCCCCGCGACGGTCCTCGCCCTGCATGAAGTTGGGCTACGTTATATCGGAGACCTCCTCGATATGCCGCGAGGACCGCTGGTGGCGCGATTTGAAAAGGACGTCCGACTACGTCTCGATGCCGCTCTCGGTAGAACAGCTGAACCGCTTTCCCCCATCCTTCCCAAAACACCGCTGATCGCCCGCTTGGCCTTCGCTGAGCCCATAGGCCATCGCGACGATATCGCTGCCGCCACCAGTAAATTACTCGACTCGTTGTGCGCCACGATGGAGAAGGTCGGTCAAGGCGCCCGACGGCTGGTGCTGTCTGTCTACCGTCCCGATGGCAGTGCAGCGCGTATTACGATTGGCACGGCGCGCGCCAATCGGGAGCCTCAACATCTTCTGCGCCTCTTCGCCGAACATCTCGACGAAATCGATCCCGAATTTGGTATCGACGAAATGACGCTGGTCGCCGCGACAGCTGAACCAATGACCGCCGACCAAAGTAATCTTCAACGCGGCGCCACAGCCCAAAGCACAGACAGCTACAACGCCGTGATCGACCGGCTGACCAACCGGCTTGGCAGTCGCAACGTACGGCGAACGCACTTTCGGGAAAGCCATATTCCAGAACGCGCCGCAGGTTTCATTCCGATTGGTAAAATTCATCCTATCCAGACGGACCAACGAGACACGGATACCCCCCGCCCTCTTCGACTTTTACGCCCCGCTGAA
Organism: uncultured Alphaproteobacteria bacterium; assembly: GCA_943787225.1. GTDB lineage: Bacteria > Pseudomonadota > Alphaproteobacteria > MPNO01 > UBA2964 > UBA2964. Next base: position 97,888 of record CALSLP010000005.1, on the reverse strand, counting down.
CAGGTCGAAGCTGTCGCTGAAAGCACTGACGGCCCGCCTGTATTGTTCCGCTGGCGCCGGGTTCTGCATCACATCACAAGCTATGAGGGACCGGAACGGGTCGCCCCGGAATGGTGGCGCAGCGATACGGAAAACCCACGCGATTACTATCGAGTCGAGAACGAGACAGGGCAGCGTTTTTGGCTCTACCGCAATAGCGAGACATCATGGTTCCTGCATGGGGTATTTGGATGACGCCCTACGCCGAACTACAAACTACCAGCAATTTCAGCTTCTTACGGGGTGCCGCCCACCCTGAAGAATTGGTCGCTCGCGCCGCCGAAAGAAATCTAAACGCTATTGCGATCACCGACCGCAACACACTTGCAGGGGTCGTCCGAGCGCATCTGGCCGCGCGTGAAACAGCTATAAAGCTAATTGTCGGTGCCCGGCTGGACTTTACCGATGCACCCAGCCTGATCTGTTTGCCCATGAACCGGGAGGCCTATGGACGCCTGTCACAGCTTATTACACTAGGCCGCCGCCGGGCACCGAAAGGTGAATGTCACTTGGGAGTCGATGATTTTCTGGATCAAGCCGAGGACCAGATAGCCATCTCCTTGGCCAATGACAAAGAACCATTGTTCAAACTTGGAACTGCCCTGCCCGGCCGTTGTTATCTCGCTGGGCAAAACCTGATGACCGGCGGCGATCAACGAAAGCTCGCCAAGCTGGCAGAGATGGCAAACGCGACTGCCGTTCCCTTGATCGCCACCAACGATGTCCATTATCACGATGCCAGCCGTCGTGATATCCAGGATGTCCTGACCTCCGTACGCGAACACTGCATCGTCGAGAAAGCGGGCTACCATTTATTCGCCAATGCCGAACGCCACATCAAATCCGGCGATGAAATAGCAACCCTGTTCCAGCACTATCCTGATGCCGTCGCCCGCACGGTAGAAGTCGCCGAACGCTGCCAATTCTCGCTCGATGAGCTGGTTTATGAATACCCTGATGACGAAGCCCCGCCGGGCGTCCTACCACAAGATCATCTCGAAACACTAACCTGGGACGGGGCAGAGAGCCGTTATCCCGGTGGCATTCCCGGCAAGGTCAAAAAACAGATCGTCCACGAGCTCACCCTGATCGGCGATCTGAATTACGCCAACTACTTCCTGACCGTCCATGACATCGTCAACTTTGCCAATCAGGAAAATATTTTATGTCAGGGGCGTGGCTCAGCCGCCAATTCAGCCGTGTGTTACTGCCTCGGCATCACCGCCATAGACCCTGCCCGAATTGATCTTCTCTTCGAGCGATTCATCAGCGCCGAGCGCGGAGAGCCGCCCGATATCGATGTCGATTTCGAGCACGAGCGCCGGGAAGAAGTGATTCAGTATATTTATACCAAATATGGTCGCGACCGAGCGGGGTTGGCCGCCACGGTTATTCATTATCGTGGCCGCAGCGCCATGCGCGAAATTTCCAGAGCCATGGGCCTCACGCGTGATGTCGAGGATGCACTGGCCAGCACCGTTTCAGGACGGCGGTCGGGATCAATAGATGATGATCACGTGCGCGAAGCGGGACTGGATCCCAAGGAGAAACGACTTGGCCATGCGCTGCGTTTAGCGCGTGAGATCACCGGATTCCCTCGTCACCTGTCCCAGCATGTCGGCGGCTTTGTCATAACCCGTGGACGGCTGGACGCAATGGTCCCCATTGCCAACGCGGCCATGGACGACCGGACCACCATTGAATGGGACAAGGACGACCTTGATGCGCTCGGCATTCTGAAGGTCGATATCTTGGGGCTAGGCATGCTGACCTGTATCCGCAAGGCTTTGTCCCTCTTAAACGTGCATCATAGTAGAAAGCTCGACCTCGCTACTGTTCCCGCTGAAGATCCCGCCGTCTATGACATGCTCTGCAAGGCGGATTCCGTCGGCGTGTTTCAGGTAGAAAGCCGGGCTCAGATGAGCATGTTACCACGGCTCAAACCGCGCAATTTCTATGACCTGGTGATTGAGGTCGCCATCGTTCGTCCCGGGCCTATCCAGGGTGACATGGTGCACCCTTATCTGCGGCGGCGGAATGGTGAGGAGAAGGTCTATTACCCTTCGGAAGCTTTGCGCGCCGTCCTGGAGAAAACCTTTGGGGTGCCGCTGTTTCAGGAACAGGCGATGAAAATCGCCATCGTCGCCGCCGGGTTCACCCCTGCCGAAGCCGATGGGCTGCGCCGCGCCATGGCCACTTTCCGGCGGCTCGGCACGATCCAGAACTATCGTGACAAGATGATCCACGGCATGATCGAGCGCGGCTATGAGCAGGACTTTGCCGAACGCTGTTTCAAACAGATCGAAGGGTTTGGCGATTATGGCTTTCCCGAAAGCCATGCCGCGAGCTTTGCACTGCTGGTTTATGTCTCATCCTGGCTCAAATGCCATTACCCTGCCACCTTCGCCTGCGCGCTTCTCAACAGCCAACCTATGGGGTTTTATGCACCCGCCCAGATCGTCCGCGATGCTCGAGAGCACGGCGTGACCGTCCGCCCCGTCGACATCAACCACAGCGAATGGGACTGCACGCTGGAGCCAGATCGAGAAGACTCACCCGCCCTCAGACTTGGGTTTCGTCAAATAAAAGGATTAAAGCCAGATGCTGCTGAAGCCTTACTGGAGGCCCGCAAGTCAGGCAACGCCCGCCCCTTCTCAAACCCTGAAGACCTGTGGTTACGGAGCAATCTACAGCCCTCAGCGCTCGAACGTCTTGCAAAAGCTGACACATACGGTTCGGTCGGGCTGTCCCGCCGTCAGGCCCTCTGGGAGGTGCGTCGTATAAACCCCGGTCAGCTGCCGCTTTTTGCCGACGTCGGAGAAAATATTGTGGAGCCAGAAGTAACCCTACCGACCATGGCACCAGGGGAAGAAGTCTCTCATGATTACGCGGCAATCAGGCTATCCCTAAAACATCACCCGCTCGAATTGCTGCGCGACCGCCTCGCAAGCGAAGGTGTCATCCCTACTGCTCAGCTGGGAAAAACCGAGAATGGCAAACAAGTCACAGTGGCCGGGCTCGTGATTACCCGCCAGCGCCCCGGCACGGCCAGCGGCGTTATCTTTGCAACGCTGGAAGACGAAACCGGCATCGCCAACGTCATTGTCTGGCCTAAGTTGTTTGAGCGCTATCGCAAAGAAACCCTGGCCGCCCGCCTGCTCTGCGTAACGGGAGAGCTACAACGCGAAGGGATCGTTACTCATCTCATCGCAAGACGTCTGGTGGATATGACCGACAGGTTGATGGCGTTAATGGAAGCGCCACAACGTTTCAAAACAGAAGTCACTGCTGCCGACGACAGGACGACGCCCCGTGAAGGCGGGCAGGTGATGTACCCGTCACGCGACTTTCACTAGCAAGGACTCGTTATAACAGCGCCAGACTGAGCCACGGGAAAGCAATGATTAGGATCAGGACCAGTAGCATCACAACGGCAAAGGGGAATGCACCCATAAATATGTGCGCAAGCGTTATGGAGGGGTCCTTAATTGTACTCTTGATCGTAAAACAGGATATGCCCAATGGGGGCGTTAACAGACCAATCTCTGCGCCAATCACGGTGACAATTCCGAACCACACGACATTGCCGCCCAGCGCTTCAACCGACGCGAGGAATAACGGCACGACAATCAGAATGATCGATGCCGTTTCAATGATCGTCCCCAGTAAGATCATCAGGATGACATAGATCGTCATAAGTCCCGCCATGCCAAGATCCATGCTGGTCAACCAGTCACTGAACAATGTCGGCAAAGCAGCAACACCGAGCATACGGCTATACATTGAAGCAGAGATAATCAGGAAGAGAATAGCGGCCGTAATCTGGCCCGTCTCCACCAAGACACGCCACAGCCCAGCGCGCGTCAGGCGACGCTTCATGACACCATCGCAAGCGCCCCTAACGACCCTGCAGCACCTGCCTCCTCCGGCGAGAACCAGCCCGTATAGATACCGCCCAGCACCAGAACGACAAGAAAAGCAACCGGCCCTAACAGCTTCAGAATTTCTACTAAAGAAATTCTTTCCGGTTCGACCGCATCTGTTTGCATATTCACACCGCCAATAAACTTGGGGGTGAGATGGGCCATCACAAAGATGCCCAGGATAAACGCCGTCGCCAACAAAAGGCCGGGAATGAAGCCGGCAATAAACATGTGTCCCACAGATTGCTCAGCAACAATGGCATAGATAATCAACATCGATGACGGCGGTATCAGCATCCCGAGTACGGAACTGCCCGCAACCACGCCTACCGAGAATTGCCGCGTATAGCCAAACCGGCGCATTTCAGGGACCGCAATCCGGGTAAAGACAGAAGCCGAAGCAATCGACGAGCCTGTGATCGAGGCGAACAGAGCATTCGCCGCAACAGTTGCCATTCCAAGGCCACCACGGACACGCTGAAAAAGCTGATAGGCGACGCGATAGACATCCGACCCCAGCCCGATTTCACTGGCAACGATGCCCATCAGGGCAAAGAGCGGAATATTGGCAAAGACCGCATGGGTGATGGTGTCATGGGTTGCCGCTGCCAGCAGACTGATCGCAACATCAAGGGAATCCCGATAAATCCACACGCCAATAAACGACACGAGACCCAGGGACACAGCGACATGCACACCCGCATAGATCAGAATTAGAATTAAAAAAACAGAAGCGATGCCGATTTCGACACCAACTATGACCTAACCTTTACTGTCCGCTACGAAGCTGGAGGACGTGATCTTTCAGCATTATGACGAACTGAATCATCGTTACAGCAACAGCGAAGACGATGATTAATGCGACCGGCCAAACGGGGAAGGTGAACATTCCCTCGACGCCGATGTAATAATCTTTAGACCAGGAATCTGTGAAGGTCGGGACGCTGCCCCACAGGACGATAAACATAAACACCGCACCTAACAGATAAGTCACAATTGCCATCACATGACCCGCCGCTGGTTTGCGCCGCATCACCTGATTATACAATCCATCTGAACGTGTCAGGACTCCACGCCGCAATGAATCGGCCAGCTGCATAAAAACAATCCCGACGATCGAGATTTCAATCATCTCGATCACGCCGATAATCGGTTGATTAAAAGCAGAGCGGCCAATCGCCTCGACATTGATCAGCAGCATTAACACCACGATCCAGCAGGACCCCGTTGCATTCATGCCGCTGACGAGTTTGCCAAAAAGGCGAAGCGGGGCGCTTTCCGGGCGCCCCGCTTCCTCATTTAGCCCAGGGTTAGACAACCCTGTTTACTCCTTATCCCACTGACGCAACGCAGGCTGGTTCGCGGCCCGCATTTTATTCATGTAGGAATTAAGCATCTTGGTTCCGGGAAGACCCTTCTTATCAAGCCCTGCCGCCCAGCTTTTAGCGATGTTCGGCATGTTGTTGGCCCAGCCTTTTCGTCCGGCCTGTGACATCTGGATGATCGTGCCACCTTTTTTCTTATAAGCGGCATATGACTTAGCAGCATCATCGATGGATTGCTGTGCCGTATGATCACGATACAGATGTGCTACCTCGTGGATAACGTCACGCACTGCCTTTGGCATCCGCTTATAAGCATCAAGGTTCATCGTCAGGGCCTTGGAGTTAGCCGTTCCGATATCCGCTTTGAGCATGTATTTGGCACCTTCAACCAGCTTAAAGGCGACAGCGGCCTGGGTCCAAAGCATCGAGCCATCGATCGCACCCGTTTTGAACTTATTGTAGTAATGGACCATTGACCCGATGACCGGTGTGGCACCCGTCCCGGTTAGATAACGCATGTTGATACCGGCACCGGCAATTTTCAGACCTTTGAGGTCTTCCAGCTTGGTAATCTTCTCCCGGAAAAACAACTGATAGGTATCAATCACCGAAAAGCTGGTCAGCAATACCTGATTATATTTAAGCCAGGCGTTCTTCATTTCAGGAAATTCTTCGGCGAGCTGATCAACCGTCTGCGACAGCAAAACCGGATTAGTCGTCACAAAGGGCGTTACATAGGCGATCGCCTGCAACGGTACTTTGTCCTGATGGAAGACGCTGGTCACAACACCAATGTCGCCAAGACCCTTTTGCATGCCGGTCATGACATGGCGGACCTTAACGATCTGGCCCGAGAAAGCCTTGTTCCAGCGAATTTTGTACTCACCGGTTTTCGCCAGTCGCTTGTCGACTTCCGGGATAAAGAAATTGATAAAGGTCTTTACCTGCAAGGCCCGCGCCGGATAGCCATCTACAGCCGTCAGGCTAAGCGTTTTTTGCGCGAGCGTCGCTGAGCTGGTGCCCATGACACAGACGGCTGCTGCCGCACCGGCCAACGCCGCTTTTGAAACTATCTTGGATCTAATTGTCATTCTTCATCCCCTCATATCCTGTTGTTTGAAATACCAATCGGCAATTTTATTGCCTATAGATAAAGTCGAAAAAATACCGCATATCAAATTAATATCGATATTTTATGCAACTCAAACTTCGCTCGGCTGAATCAAAAACGGCCTGCGAAGAGAAAACTCTCCGCAGGCCGTTAGATCGAGATCGTCGCCTTAAGCGAAAGGGGTCCAGGCTCTCTGAACAGCCGGACGTGCTTCGATGGCAGCATGCCAACGTTTAATATTCGGAAACTCATCGAGGCCAACGTCGTTAACGCCATGACCATGGATATCCGGATAAACAGTAATATCTGCAATCGAATAATCGCCCGCGATATATTCGTTTTCGCCAAGATGCTTGTCGTACATTGTCATCATATCGCGAAGGACACCGGTATAATGTTCCTGCGCGCGCGGCACATCTTCGCCCAAGCGATGCATAAACAAGCCGTATTGCTGCGCCAATGTCGTCCACGTGGCAGAGCCATAGATGAACCACTGATCGACTTTAATCCGCTGAACCGGGTCTGCCGGATAGAGCGCCGGCGCGTAATACTCACCAAGATATTTCAGGATAGCGCCTGACTCACAAAGCGTAATCCGATTGCCACCGGGCCCGTCTGGGTCAACGATCGCCGGAATTTTATGGCCGGGGCTGATCTTGAGATATTCCTCATCAAACTGTTCTTTATTCCGCAGATTGATGGGTTTCAGATCATATTCAATACCGGTTTCTTCCACCATCTGGCGGGCTTTGTAGCCGTTATCGGTCATCCAAGTATAAAGTTCGAGCATCCTTCTTAACTCCCTGTTGCTGACGCCAGCCAAGGCTCTGATTCGTGTCCCTGGGCAAAATGCGCATTGGTTTGGTCTGGGTTACGATTAACCTTGATCCGACCATACATCGGATGGGTCATCGCGCGCACCTCATGATCCAGCTTATAGAGAAGTTTTCCAGTGTCTGGATCGAATATGTCGATAAATCGGTACTGATGCTGATTGTTTTCCTGCGCGATCAGCCCCCGTTCGAGGAGCTTGTGATAGGGGCCAGAGAAATTAGCAATATAAATTTGCAAATGATGGCCATCAAATTCAGGCGGTTTTGAACTGCTTTCCCGAAAAATAAGCTCCTGCTTATGACCGGCACCAACCCGTGCCGCTTTTGCATTCTCCCATCGCCCGACAGTTGCGCTGGCTTCCATGATCTCGGTATAGAACCTGGCGATTCCATCCGCTGTTCCTTTCGGCACGTCAAACTGTACATAGGACATACCCAGTTGAATTGGTGCCGTATCAGCATCCGCCGCGTGACACCGAAACCGATTGCCCCACGGGCAGGTCACATCGACATAACCCGCTTTTTTACGCACTGAAAACTTGAACTTGGTACCCGCAAGTTCTTCACGAACCGATTTTAGTCGACTGGCTAGTTTGTCGATATCCGGCATAACGAGCCCGATCACCCCGCGGAGCACCTGAGTGCCGCGCGTCGGCAAATGGAACTGGCTCTGCCCAACATTCGCCCACATATTACCCGTGCCTGCCATCATATAAGGATCACGAGTTAATCCGAGTCCGGTGATATAAAATGCAATGGCAAGCTGCTGATCCGGCACGACCACATTAACGTGCTCTAGCCCAACGATATTTCCCAGATCTTCCATCGTACGGTCGTACTTCTTAGCTTTGACTGCCATCCTAGCCTCCTGTGAGATTACTTTGGCACCACGGTATCAGCAGGTGCCCAAACTGCAAATCTGATTCAACATAGTTCGTCATACCGTGACAGCAGCCGCTATCAGCGCCATAATCATCCCAGCCTACAACATAATCTGCCACGAAAATGAGACAGTCCGATGAATGAAGGTTCCAAACCAGTGATCGATTACGCCGATATGGCGGATGAATGGGTCCAGCGAGTAGATTCAATTGGTCCCCTTCTTGAGGCCGAAGCAGCCGACGGTGAACAGATCCGTGAGCTAACGGGCAAAGCCATGGCGGCGCTCCACGACAAACGGCTATTTCGTATGCTCCTGGCCAAGAAAGCTGGCGGAGAAGAGCTTCCTCTACCTGTCTTTTGCAGAGTGATCGAAGCCATCGCCAAATATGATGGCAGCGCCGCGTGGTGTGTTGGTCAGGGCAGTGGTTGTTCGATGCTTGGCGGCTATCTTGATACGGCTATCAGCGGTAAGATATGGGGGGACAATGCCAATGGCGTCCTCGCCTGGGGCCCTGGCAAGGCAGAAGCAAAAGCCGTCGATGGCGGCTATCTGGTGACCGCCAAGACGATGTTTGTCAGCGGAAGTCATCACGCAACCTGGCTCGCGACACATTGCTCACCTGTCTATGAACAAGACGGATCTGTCCGGATCGGTAAAGGCGGCAAGCCAGAAATCCGCACCACATTTATACCGGCAAGCGAAACAACCCTTTCTGATAAATGGTATGTTTTTGGTCTCAGAAATACCGGCAGTGATGGCTTCGAGCTCAAAGAACATTTTGTTCCCACCGAGCACACCATCGTCCGCGCCACCATGATTGAAGGCACCGACGATCTGTCGCCGCTTTATAACTTCTCCACCATGGCAATTTACGCGATGGGCTTCGCCTCCGTTGCCTTGGGCTTAAGCGCCGCCGTTCTGGAAAAGTTTCTCGAAATTGCTCAGGACAAAAAACCCCGCAATGCAGCAGATATGCTGTGTGACAATCCCGTTGTACAAGATGAGGTTGCCCGCATGCGCGCCAAATTGCGTGGCGCGCGCCGGTATCTGTTTGCAGAGGTTGAAGATGCCTGGCAGGAGACTCTTTTAAACGGCGCACCGACACTGGATCACCGTTTGGAAATTCGGCTGGCCGCCACCCATGCCATTCACGAAGCAAAAACTGTCGTCGATACATTGTTTGACACCGGCGGAACGAGTTCAATCTTCGCCGACGGCCCGTTTGAACGGCGGCTACGCGATATCCACGCCGTCGCCTTGCAAATTCAAGGCCGCAAAACCCATTTCCGCACTGTCGGCGAATGGCTCATGGGCCATCCGCCTAACATGAGCGTTCTGTAGGTTATTCTGCAGCGGCGACCGACTGCGTCGCCTTAGCCGCTTCAACCTCGGCCATGGCGAATACCATTTCGACCACGACGCCGTTGGGATCAGGGAAAAAGATTTGCATCATGTCTTTATCCGGGGTCGGATGCTCTTCGTATTTCATCCCTTTATCCGCCAGTAAATCTTTGAAGTCCTGGTAACCCGTTGAATCAAACGCGATGTGACCAAAGCCAGCATCCATGCTTTCCGGTTGCAACACCGGATTGTCTTTAGGACCCGTCGTAGAGATATGAACCCAGGGATGATTATCTCGCCACATCCAGTAGCCGTGACCTTTAAACGGTTGCCGGTACCCTTCTTCCATCCCGAGAAGATCGCGATAGAAATCACGGGTGGCATCAAGCTTCTCCGGTGTTGAACGAATATTTATATGATGTATGCGACTGATGTTCAGCATGGCTTCTCTCCTATATCCGGTTCAGCCCCTAGTTGCGCCCCAGAAGACCTAGGCATAGACTTTATACAAACTACGAACGTAGGGTTATATTGAAACGATAGCGGCTGGGAGGCAAGACCATGGCGCAAGAACGTATCTGGGATAAATTTCTGACAGAACGAGACAAGGAAGTCTTTGCGGCTTCAGGTTATGGCGCAACAGCGGGTGGCGGCAAGAAACCGGCACTCCTCATCATCGATGTAAATTACGCCTTTTGCGGCGAACGCAGCGAACCCATACTCGATTCAATCGAGAAATGGCGTACATCCTGCGGTGAAGAAGCTTGGGAGGCACTGCCCCATATCCGCAAACTAATCGATAAATGCCACGACAAGGGTATTCCGGTTATCTACACCACCGGCACCGTCCGGGATGACGGCTGGGACAAGGGCGCATGGCATTTCAAAAGCTCACGTGGCAAGGAAGATGTCCCCAGCGGCGCGCCAGATGCCCGGGATACCAATCGCAATGGCAATGACATCATGGATGAAATCGCACCATCCCCGCAGGACATTGTTATCCGCAAGCACAAGCCGAGCGCATTTTACGGAACACCTTTAACAGGTTTCCTGAACGACCTTGGGGCTGACTCACTGATTGTAACCGGCACCACGACGTCTGGCTGCGTGCGCGCCTCTGTCCTCGACGGGTTTAGTGAAAATCTTCGCATCACCATTGCCGAAGAGGCCTGCTTTGACAGATCACAGGCCAGTCACGCCATTAATCTCTGCGACATGCATGCCAAATATGCCGATGTCGTCTCTACCCAGGAAGCCCTCGACTACATTGAAACAATTGACGCCGACTATAATCTACCATCTGGCACAGCACTTTAAGCGGGGAGCATAGAATGGCTGAGCGTATCTGGAATGAATTTCTGACCGAACGTGACAAGCAGGTCTTTGAGAAAAGTGGTTTTGGGGCCGAGGCTGGATTTGGAGAGAAGCCGGCTCTTTTGGTTATCGATGTGAGTTACAATTTTTGTGGCGATAAGCGCGAGCCAATTTTGGACTCAATCAAAAACTTCCATAATTCCTGCGGCGAATATGCTTGGGACGCGCTCCCCCATATCCGCAAGCTCATCGACAAGTGTCATGAGAAAGGTATCCCGGTCATTTATACGACAGGTACCGTTCGGGAAGACGGATGGGACGCTGGCGGCTGGGCCTGGAAGAACAGCCGTACCGACGAGGATGTAACCGCCCCAAAGACCACTGGCTTCAATCGTGATGGCAATGACATCATGGATGAGATCGCGCCATCCCCTCAGGACATCGTCATCTACAAGCATAAGCCCAGTGCTTTTTCTGGCACGCCGCTCTCAGGCTTCCTGAATGATCTCGGGGCAGATTCACTTCTCGTGACAGGGACCACAACATCGGGCTGTGTCCGGGCATCGGTAATTGATGCCTTCAGCAACAACTACCGGGTCGCCGTTGTCGAGGAAGGCTGCTTCGACCGGTCACAGGCAAGCCACGCCATTAATCTTTGCGATATGCATGCCAAATACGCCGATGTTGTAACGACAGAAGATGCGCTCGCCTATGTTGATGGCCTTGATGTCGATATGAATATACCAACGGGCAAATCACTCTAGATTAAATGGCCTGAGGCAGGTCTTCCGGTTCAGCAAATTCCAGCCAGGTTCCGCGTCCGTCGTCTTTGGCTCGTTCATAAGCACGCATCGCTATACCAAGGTCAGCAACACCATTGCCGTTGGTATTCTTGTGATAGGTAATTTGGTCGTCACTGGTCCGCCCCGGACATAAATCGGTGCCCAGCTCGCCGAGCTCATAGATGTCATCGATACTGATCAGCCCCTGTTCAATTGGCTCATAGAGGTCGCCGGGCTCTTCCGTCACGATCGTTTCACGGAGATTACAAACGATCAGATCTGCGCGCTCGGCAGTGCGGTCATCGATCTCGCGCCGGCGGGAAGAACGATAGCCGCTCTTAACAAGCTGAACATTTGATCCAATCATACCGGTGACATGCTGCCCTGGTTCGAGCAAATTGCCATCGAAAAGCGGAACCGAGGTATTCGTCGCACAATGGATGACGTCCGAACCTTTGATCACCTCTTCGGGGGTTTCGACAGGGACAATCTCCACATTGAAGCGCTTGGAATATTTCTCGGCAAATTTCCGGCGATTTTCCGGATCACGGCTATAGATTTTCACCTTGGTAATTGACCGTCGTTCAGTCAGAAGTGCCAAAAGCTGATTGGCAGCCTGCCCCGCTGAGCCAAACAGCCCTGCAACCTTCACGTCTTGTCGCGGCAGATACCGGAAGCCAATGCCGGATGTTGCAGCCGTCCGCAGCGCCATGACACTGGTAAAGCCCAGCGTTTTTTCATCAACCTCACCAATCATGATGGAAAGTAGCTGCGCGGTATTTGAGTCATGAACCAGATGTACCGGATAGCCTCGAAATTCTTTCGTCTGGTTCTCGCCGCCCTTATTCAACTTATCGGGCCGCTCCCCGGTGCCGATAACACCGAGCCCATGAACTCCACCGGGAAAGTTACTTACTCTGACACCCCCTGGCGAATGCACTCGACGACGCGGCCCTGAAATCGCCGGATACTGCCGTGCCTCGCGATAGCCCTGCTCGACGATATCGATCGCTTCCTTCATGGTGACCAGCCCCTGCAGTTCCTGCGGCCGGAGCAAAAGAACACGGCGGGTCATTGAGCGAACTCCTCTTGCAACGCTACCGGGTCGATCAGATCAATCATCGTCCCGCGTCCTGCCGCTTTGGCTTTTTCATAAACCAGCATCGCAACAGCGATTTCGGAGGCAGCGGTCCCATTATTGTTTTTGTGATAGGTGATTTCTTCGTCATTATTGCGGCCGAGGGCTTCACCTGTCGCTAAAGCACCTAGCTCTATAATGTCCTCCAGCTTGATAATGCCACGCTCTATCGGCTCATAGAGATCACCCTGCTTTTCAGACATCACAGATTCCCGCAGATTGGTCGCGACGATATCTGCCCGCTCCACCGTACGGTCATCAATTTCGCGGCGCGCGGCCTTCAAAAATCCGCCTTGGACGAGCTGCATATTGCCGCCGATGATGCCTGTGACATGCTGGCCCGGTTCAAGTAAATCACCGTCAAACAAAACAACATTTGTATTGGTTGCACACACGATGACATCAACGCCCGCGATCGCCTGTTCAATTGAGCCTACCGGTTCTATTTCGATATCAAACTTCTGGGAATATTTGCGAGCAAACCAAGACCGGTTCTCCGCACTCCGACTAAATACTTTTACGCGCTTGATACCCGGGCGAACTGACAACAGGGCGAGAAGCTGATTGGCTGCCTGCCCAGCCGATCCAAGTAATCCGACGGTCTCGGCATTTTCCCGCACCATATATTTAAAGCCGATCCCGGACGTCGCTGCCGTTCGGAGCGCGACGAGACTGGTATAGCCGAGGGTCTTTTCCACGGGCTCTCCGACAACAATTGAAAGAAGCTCACCCGTATTCGAGTCATTCAGAACATGTATGGGATGCTCGCGGTAGGCATATTCCTGATTACGGCCTTCATCAAGCTGTACGACATGGTCCGCGCGTGTCGCCGCACCGATAACGCCCATCTCATCGACGCCACCCGGAAAATTGCTGATCCGCACACCGGCGGGTGAATGCACGCGGCGACGTGGCGCATTTATGACGGGATACCGGTGACTGCTGGCATACCCCTTTTCAACCGCCTCAATGGCCTCACCCATTCCCACGAGATCCTGAATCTCTTCAGGACGTAAAAGCAAAAACCCCATGTATGTTTCCCCATTGTAACGATGAGACGCGAAACATTGCGGGTTCACGGCTCTCCAGCCATGAACACCAGCTAACTGTTTATAGACGGTTTTAGATTTATGCGCAGGCCTTGAGGCCTGCGCCTTCAAGAAGATTAACGTGATCGCAGGTGAGCTTCTTGCCTGTCTTCTCATCAATCTCGTAAACATAGCCTTTGTGACGCGCATTAAAGGCGTCGGCTGCATCCTTTACCTTCTTAGCATCGATTGCCGCCCCGGCATCAACAGATGCAGAGAAGCGGGCCCAGAATTTTTTCTTTCCGACCTTAATAGCCTCAGAATGGATCAGTAACCCTTCAAAGGTTTGTATCGTCGATTTGTAAAGCTTGTCCTTCGGCATCGGAATTTCTTCAGCACGCTTGAGATCGATCAGCTCTACCTTATCAAGAGCCTTTGCCATATCGTTGGTTTCCCATTGGCCGCGTTGTCGCTTGCCTGTTGGAATATCTGCCAAGCGAAAATCCTTCTGCTTGGCCAGCGGACGGCTGACCACGGTCAACCCACCACCGGGCGCCTGAATCACGAGACGTTTAATCCGAGGCCGCTTGATATCAACAATCTTCTTGTTAACCCAATCTGCAGGCCCCTCGCCCGTACTTACGATTCCTTCAACCAGCCAGGTCTGTTTGTTGTCGCCGACACGCATATAGGTGCCACCGCGACCACTGCCAAACAGGTCCTCGTTACGCTTGCCAATAAGCCCAGACGCCAACTCCTTGCCGTCTTTATCACGGACGGTGATCAATCGGGAGAGCGCTCCCTTCGCGGTCACGTCGCGGAGACCAAGCCGTTTGTAACGCGTTGGATCACTGGTCTTCGCCTCAAGGAATTTAAGCTGAGCGAGTTCGACCAGAACAGTTTTCACCTTGTTAAAATCGGCATTGTAACCATTCAGTTCAGCAATGCCCCAGCCATCGGCTTTTCGTTTGATTGTATAAGACCGGTCGGCAGATTTTATTTCGAAGGATGCCACATCATTGAGCCTGGCATCGACCCCGGGGAAGATAAGAGCGCGGTCTCGAGCAATCATCGTGCTGGCCGGCCGAGAGCTGACGGCGACAATCGCCGCAACAACCAGAATAGCGGTGATTATGGAATAGAGAATGAAAGATCGTGCTGTCATGACATTACATCTTTTCGAATAAAATCTACGTCTATCAAATTAACTGGCCGAAGCCGCTTGGTGCCGGCGCGAATTACGGCGGCGAACCAGTCCAAGGGCTACAGCGAATACGATGATTATCGCAGGCATCAAACCAATATTGATGACTTTTAAATTAGCATCGAGCTTATCGATATCGCGACGGAGCTCCAACTGCACCGACCGCAATTCTTTACGGATAGAGATTGATTCACGCCGGAATTTCTCAATCCCTTCTTTCTGCTTACCTGTCAGGATAACCGTCTTGCCCTCTTTGGTTTCCTTGGTCTGAAGGTCCTTGAGCTTAGCCTCGATGTCCTTGAGCTTTTGCAACAATCCCTGTTCGGTGGCGCGATATTTATGTTCTGCAGCCCGTTTAATCTCTTCGACCTTGTGGAAAGGCCGACTGGTAACGCCGCGGCTTCGCAGGCTGATAAGAGCACTCGTCCCCGCCATGTTATCAACAGCGTTGGTCAGAAAATCCGCATTATTCGCGATCGGCACCGAAATGCGTTGACCAAAGAAATTCTGCTCACGCACCCAGAACCGGTCGACCAGAATATCAGTATCTGCGACGACGATCAGGCTTACCGGCTTCACACTTTCCTTGAGATGCTTCAGAAAATCCGGAACGGTTTCGCCCTTTTTCAAAGCCGCTTCGCGGATTTCCTCGCGAATCTTATCTTTGGGGCGGCCAGCGGGGAAACCACTTTTGAAATTTCCAGTATAGCGCGCCGAGATAATAAACGGCTTGCCGGTCGGCTTGAAATTATTGATCAACTCCGCCGGTTTAGGGTCTGTCTTCGTCTGAGATACATTTAACGACATTGCCTGTGGGCTAGACATCAACAACGGGTCCATCTTGTATGTGGCCCCTGGCGCTTTCTCTAGATAACCCGACGTCGCGATATTAATCTGCTCTAACTCACCGGTTACGACATCCGTTTTCTTAATCTGAGCACCAGTCAAATTTAACCACGCAACATAATCGGTGATGATCGGTTGCCCCAAAGCGTTACGGCCCGCGCTTACGCGCTGCGCACCGATCCGGTCTCCCAGCACTTTCGACTTGTCGTATTTGATGCCCCAGGCTTTGAAAAGCTCTTTCAAGTCTGAGCCGTCATCAGGGGGCTGGCGTTGCCGTTGATTGCCGCGCGTTGCCTCTTCCGAATAGGGATCAACAAAGATGATCGTATTATTACCGCGCATCACATGCTGATCGATGTAATAACGGTCAGTATCATCCATATCACGCGGATGAATAACCAATAAAAGATCAAGATCTTTCGGAATTGGGTTTTCAAGCGTGATACGTTCCACATCGAAACGCTGGCTGAGTTGAGCAATAACCTGCCACGGCGCATAGCGCTTCATCGGGTCAGAGCCAATCGGCAATGACGAAACATAACCGATCTTTTTCTTCTTCGGATTGGCCAGGTTAGAGACCAGACGCGTCAAATCATATTCAAGGAACTGTTCGCGTTGCGGCGAAACGAAGGAAATGATGTCCAGGTCATCCGTCGTATTGGTTCCCGCAAGACCGAAATAGCCAAGATTTCCTGCCTGGGTAATCGGAATACCGTGCAGACCAAAACCCACGGCCCGGTCTTCCTCTGGGGAGAACGGTTCCGGACGAACAATCTCAAACTTGATCCGACCATTAGAAAGCTCGACATAGCGTTCAAGCAGTTCTTGCACGCTTTTTGCGTAATCTTTCAAACCGGGACTTTGCTGAACCAATTCGTCAGAGATAAACAGCCGCAAGGTTACCGGCTCACGTACCTTGGAAAGAATATCCTTTGTGCCTTCAGACAGCGTAAAGATTTTTTCTTTGGTCAAATCAATGCTGACTGCTTTGAAAGTCTCGGTAGAGAAAATATGCAGCGCGACAAAGAAAACAAAAGTGACCACCAGGCCTGCCACGCCTAACTTCGCGCGATCCCAGGATTTAATACCGTTTGCCATAATCAGCCCCTACGCCCCTTTCTTAAGGTCGACGACGACCATGGTTGCAAAAAGGAAGACACCAATTATGGAGACGAAGAAAATCATGTCGCGAATATCAATAACGCCACGAACAATCGCATCATAATGAACCAGAAAACTAAATGAGCGAACAAGGTCCACAACCAAATCCGGAGCCCAGCCCCTGAAGGCAGATTGAACCAGCTCGAGGCCGCTCATCATAAAGAGGAAGATCACGGCAGCACCGATCACAAAGGCGATGACCTGGTTACGGGTCATGGATGAAACAAAACCACCAATAGCGAGATACGAGCCGGCCATCAAAAATCCGCCGAGATAGCTGGCGATGATAACGCCGTTATCAGGGTCACCGAGATAGTTGACCGTAATCCAGACAGGAAACGTCAGCGCCAACGCAATACCGGCGAAGATCCAAGCGGCCAGAAACTTTCCAAACACCGCATTAAAGGTCGAAACCGGCAACGTCATGAGGAGCTCAAGGGTCCCAGCCTTACGTTCCTCCGCCCACAGCCGCATAGCAATGGCAGGAATAAGAAAAAGATACAGCCATGGCAAAAATCCAAACAGCGGCTGCATATCGGCCTGGCCACGATCAAACAGACCACCAAAATAGAAGGCCGTCACACCGTTAAGTGCCAAAAAGATAACAATAAAAACGTAAGCAAGCGGGGTCGTAAAATAAGCCCGCAATTCCCGTTTACTGATTGCCCAACTTGTACCCATAACTGTCTCCGTTAGGCCGCCGTCGTCAAACGACGGAACACTTCGTCGAGGCGTCCGCGTTCGGCCTGAATTTCCAGTACATCAATATCCGCGCTCTTGAGAGCAGCACTGACCTCGTCGATGACGACCTGTCCACTCTTGGAAAAGGCCGTAAAGTTCACGAAGTCACCATCAATGCTCGATTGAACAACCCGATCAATTCCCGACACTGCTTCAATCGTTCCTTTGGCCTTATCAGACAGGGAGGCCGCAAGGCGGAGTGAGACGGCGTTGTGCAAATCGGATCGTGCTTGAAGGTCTGCCGGCGTTCCGTCCGCAACGATTTTACCTTGCGCAATGACGATCGCCCGACTGCAAACTGTATCTACTTCATCGAGAAGATGCGTCGAGATTACGATGACTTTCTCTTTGGCCATCTCATTGATGAGCTTCCGGACTTCATGTTTTTGGTTTGGATCAAGCCCATCGGTTGGCTCATCCAAAATGAGTATTTCGGGGTCGTGGAGGATCGCTTGAGCAATGCCAACACGTCGTTTGTAGCCTTTGGATAAGGTCCCAATCGCCTGATGCATGACGTGCTCGATATTGATACGGCTCGCCGCAGTCGATATCGCTTCACGTTTGACCGCACCAGAGAGGCCTCGCACATCGGAGATAAACGCCAGCAATTCGTTTGGCGTCATATCTTCATACAAAGGCGCGCCTTCAGGCAGATAACCAATACGTCGTTTAACTTCCAAAGGTTCGGTCGTTACGTCATAGCCGCCAACATAAGCCGTTCCCGAAGTCGGTGTCAGAAACCCTGACACCATCCGCATAGCCGTGGTCTTACCGGCACCATTCGGCCCAAGAAAACCAAGGACTTCGCCCCGGTTCACACTAAAACTTATATTATCGACGGCAGTAAACGAACCGAACTGCTTCGTTAGCCCGTCGATATGGAGCATGCGATCCATTGCCTGCATCTCCTCCCATTTTCACCGTTACAACGGCTGTTGTTTCTCGCCAAAAATCGGGACGGTCATCAACCTTCGTCTTCGATCCCTCAGGGCTCTACCGAAAGAGAATTCAACGAAAATTAACTCGCCTAACCAACCCATAAAATAAGGCAGGGTAGGATTTGGACACTCACCGTTTTTTTGTCAAGGCCGTTTAATTCTCTGGCCAGTAAAATTTTCGCTTAAATTACCGCCGGTTCATTGATTCCAAGCAGCAAAGCGACCTGATCAGCTATGGCCAGTGACGCTGTGAGACCGGGTGATTCAATACCGTATAAATTCACCAATCCACTAATCCCATGCTCGCTTGCCCCCTGCACCAAAAAGTCACGGGCTGCTTCGCCAGGAGCCTGCAGTTTAGGCCGAATGCCGGAATAGCCTGGCTGTATAGAACCGTCCGGTAAATCAGGGTAATAGGCCCGAACGGCCGAATAAAAGGCGTCGGCGCGCGCAGGGTCGACGTCGTAGTTGAGTTCATCTATCCATTCGACATCCGGGCCAAAGCGAACTTGTCCTCCCAAATCCACTGTCACATGAACGCCGAGCCCTGCCTTTTCAGGCACCGGGTAAATAGGTCTTTTAAAAGGTGGCTTGCCGACAAGAGAGTAATAATTCCCTTTGGCATAGTAACAGGGCGGGATCGTACCTTTGGGAATACCGGCAATGGTTGACGCTGTTTTTTGCGCATGCAGCCCTGCCGAATTCACGACAATCTGTGCCTTCAGCGTTGTCGGCGCTTCTCCACCAGTCGACAAAAGAATGCCATCTTCTTCCACGCTGCCGCTTTCGACAGGCGTATTAAAGGCGATCATCGCGCCCGCTTCTTCCGCATCACCCTGATAGGCGAGCATCAGCCCGTGGCTATCAATAATTCCTGTCGATGGTGACCAAAGTGCCCTGACACAAAAAACAGCCGGCTCCTCAGCACTGACTTCTGCCGAGGTTCGCCACTCCAGGTCAGGGACACCATTCGTAGCCGCAGCTTGCTTCAATCGTTCCAGCTCAAATATCTGCTCTTCATTCGTGGCAACAATAAACTTGCCGCAATTCTGATGCTCTACCCCGTGCGTTTGGCAATATTTATAGAGAGCCGTTTTACCCGCGACGCAAAACCGGGCCTTCCAGCTATCCTTGGGATAATAAATACCGGCGTGAATAACTTCGCTATTTCTTGAACTGGTTTCAGTCCCTATCGCATCGGCAGCTTCTAAAACGATCACTTCCCGGCCTGCCATGGCAAGCCGCCGGGCAACTGCCAGTCCAACGACACCGGCTCCGATAACAACCGCTTCTACTCTATCCACCATCCTGAAAAACCAATTTCTTCTCTAGAGAGAACTTCCAATATCAATGCCACAAGAACCGTGAAGCACGACTGAATGTCTTCTCTAAACTAATGTTTTGGGATTTGGTCAAGGTTTCGAGCCACAGAAGGTCATAAAAACTTCATCTACCCAGCACAACGAGCATCACCTCAGAAGCATCTCAGTACAAAAAAATAATATTATAATGGTCAAATTAAATGAAATAGATCATTCAACATATATAGACAAGTGAATTAAATGTATAAAATTAAATACACATATAAATTAAACAAAGAAAATTATATAAAATTTTATATAAATTAATTATTATTTTTATAATTATGTTTAAGTAAATTAGCAAATAAATTTATTTGATAGTACTTTCAATTCATTGATACTCGAATATTTTTTAAATATAGAATTCAAGGATTACGGCTATGTCGATGGGTACGAACAATTTCGAAGTGCGGGTTTTCCAGAAAGGGAACTGGACGACAGAATCCCGTTTTGCCGAACGCAACGCTGCCGTCACAGCGGCCAATCAACTTGCGAGCAATAGAGCTAATGATGGCGTGAAAGTTATCGAAGAAGTTTATGATGAAGAAAAAGGGATTTTTCGCGAAACAACCGTCTTCAGCTATTTCAAACAGGATGACAAAGTCGCCCTTGGCAACAAAGCCGCTCAAAAGACTGCCGAGCGCAAAGCATCAAATAGACCCCGTACGGCAAAAGCACAGAATTACGAATATTACGACACAGAACCCAATAATTACCGCGGTTTAATGCTCGCTGCCGCCGTCGCTGTAATACTGGCTGGCAACGGCGCCCTCGCCTATTTTTTCGGTGATCAAATTACAGAGGCTATGAGCACTGTAAGTGCGAAGCTAGACAGCGGGAACACAAACACCATTTACGAATTGCCGGCTGTAACAGCAAATTATCGAACCTCCACAGGTACCCGTACAATTCAGATAAGGGTCGGGTTAGAAGTTCAAAATAGTCAACAAAGCGAAACGATGGACGAGAGATTGTCTGAAATTGTAACCAAAGTGGCTGCTGACTTAAGCTGTCTAGCCCCCAAGTTCTGTGCCATTCCTGATTAGAGTTTCTGGTATTGGCGGTCGCATGTTCAGTGCCTGATGTGGACGGATGTGGTTGTACTGTCTGAGCCACTGGTTGATGACGATCTGAGCCTGCTTAGTCGTGGTGAACCACTCGGCATTGAGAACCTCGCGGCGCAGGGTTCCGTTGAAGCGTTCGTTGTATCCGTTCTCCCAGGGTGATCCGGGATAGATCCGGATGGGTTTGATGCCGACCCTTGCCAGCCAGTCCTGCATCGCCTGTGCGATGAACTCGGGACCATTGTCCGAGCGGATGTATTCCGGGGTGCCGTGGCGCAGCAGGAGTGGGTATAGCGCCTCAAGCACATCGTCAGCCCTCATCCGGGTGCGAACCGTCACAGCCAGCACCTGGCGGGTGTACTCGTCCAGGACAGTCAGCATCTTGTAGCTCCGACCGTTGTCGAGCTTGTCGTGCACGAAGTCGATGGCCCAGACGTGATTGGGATGGGTTGGCCGCAACCGAATGATCGAGCTGTCCTTGTGATAGAGCCGCCGGCGCTTCTTGTCTCGTTGCGGCAGCTGAAGTCCTTCTTCGCGCCAGATCCGCTCAACCTTCTTGTGGTTCACCTTCCACCATTCGATACGCAGCAGGACGGCAATCTTGCGATAACCGTAGCGCCCATACTGCTTCGCCAGCCGGATCAGTGCCAACCGCAGAGCATTGTCATCTTTGGGATCTGGTCGATATTGCAGGGAACTGCGGGCCAGACCAATAACCCGGCAGGTCCGTCGCTCCGACGTAGCAAGCTTCTGGCGTGTATGGATAACGGCCTGACGAAGATGCTCGGTCGTCAGGCCCTGGGCTTTAGGTAGCTCAGGCTTTCCTTGAGGATCAGCTTGTCCAGTTCGAGCTCAGCCACAATCTTCTTCAACCGCGTATTCTCCTTCTCGAGAGAACGCATCTCCGACAACTGCGACCGACCCATCCCGCCAAACCGCTTGCGCCAGTTATAATACGTAGCGTCGCTGATACCCACGCCACGACACGCCGACGCTACGTCGCTGCCGTTCGACAACTTCACTTCAATCTCACGCAGCAGCTTCAGTATGTCCTCGTCCGAATGTCGTTTCCGAGCCATCACAAATCCCCTTTCCATGCCAAAATAATGGCCCAGTTTTAGGGGGGAAAGACACGGTCAATTACACGACCTTATAAACACAGGCGAAGATTCAATTCGTCGAATAAAGGGTACAAAATACGAACCCATCAAAAAATTGTTTGAGGTCATATTAACGGTTGGCCAGCGCCTTGAACTTTCGTTTAGCAGTCCCGATGGCAAGGATCTACAACTGCTTCCAGAACTGGCCATGTCTATACGGCTAGCGCTTAAGGACAACGACAAATCAGGAAAAACCGCCAATCAAATTTCCGCCGCTATTGCCAGCACTTTATCACAGCAAAACGTCGCCTAACCGGCGCCAATTTTCGACAAAACCCCTCGCGACTCTTTTCGCAACAAGACCACGCTCTAATCAAAAGCCTTTCGCCAAGCCGCCCACAAACCCATGAGCGCTACTAATGTTATTGCTGCCACACCGATGACATAGAAGCTGATCTCCCGACCAAAAATCTCAGCAACAAAGCCCATTACGATTGGGACCGCGAACCAAGTCATCTGATTCAGCGTAACCCTGAGCCCCATCGCTTTACCCTGCATGTCCGTAGGGGTGTAGCGTGCAATCATCGATATGAGGAAAACCAAACTTGCCGCCATTGCCCAGCCGCGGACACCAGATGCCAGAACCAATGCGATTACCTGATCGCCAAGAAGTGGCGTGATTGCAACAAACACGATCGATCCAATAACGAGAAACAGTAACAAAATATGAGGCCGAAAATACCGCTGCAATGGTGCTGCGGATAAGGACCCGATAAGCCCGAAAGCTCCATTCACAGAAATCAACAACCCAATGGTCGTGGCGGAAATTCCAATATCTTTCAAATGAACGCCATAAAAGGACGCTTGAATCCCACCGCCCAAATGCCGCAACAGCGACATGGCCATCACAAAACAAATTGTGGGCAGGGCGAGAAGTTTAAAGGCTGTGACGTAATCAGAAAGGCGCGGGGTAAGTATGCCCATGGACAAGCCTTTATCGCGCTCGCTGGTATCGCTGACAGGGTGATGATCAATATCCGCTGGTAAAAGAAACACTGAGAAAAGTATCCCCGTCGACCAAAATCCGATTAAACCGAATCCTCCCCATGGCCCCAGGTGATCCCACGCGACTCCGCTGATCGCAGGTCCAATGAGCAAGCCGAGACGCGTACAGAAAGACATGCGGCCAGTGTATGTGGCATCACCCTTCATAACTTTGCTCACCAGTGTTTGAGCACCTACCCACCCCAAACTATCTACGAGACCGGTAACGAGTTGCAAAATGATGATGGCCCAGATAAACGGCGTTATCGGATACAGGAACGGAGTTACCGCACCAATTATTGCCAAAAATATCATGACCCGGCGGGCACCCATACGATCTATGACTGCACCGCCATGGATAGCCAGAAGCATGGGGCCGATATGTCGACAGCCTATTGTAATCCCAATAAGCCAATCGGGAACGCCTTGAAGCAAAAGCCAAACAGGAACGATAACCCAACCCATATTGGGCATCGTGTTGCTGAATGCCGCAGCGCCATACACGCCAATCTGTATGCGCCAGGGAATTTTAGGGTCCATTTCTGTCGCCAATATGGGCTACCGATCCGCGTTGGTGATATCAGGCGTTCTAGCCAGCCAGATACTGGTAATTATGAGTAGCGTCACAACGACAATCCCAATCGCATAAAATCCGTTTGCCAATCCAACCAAATCGATCAAAACACCCATGAACAGAGGAACCACGAACCCGCTAAACCTGTTCGCCGTATTACGAAGTCCAACGCTTGTCCCCTGAACTTTTGAACCTGCGGCCTTTGACAAGATCGAGATCATCAATGGCTGACTAATACCCAAAGAAGCCCCCCGCAAAGCACTGGCAATCAACAGAAAGACAAAGCTTCCCAGAAGCGGCGTAACGCAAATGAAAACGACTGACCCGACCACTGTGGCGACCAACAGCCAGTGCGCGGAACAAAACCGTAGCAACCAGCTAACCGATAGTGACCCTAGGCCACCGACAACCGCTGCAGCAGATGTTAGAACGCCGATTAACGTGCCCGAAAGGCCATATACTTCATCGAGATACACGACATAAAAACCTGTCTGTACGACATTTCCTGCATTCCGCATCATCGTGACAATTGCGATAAATAGAATGGCGGAAACCGCCAGCATCCGAAATGCAGCGACGTAATCGCTTAATCGAGGCAACAAGTCAGACACCGAAACCTTTTCAACAGAGGCAGTCGCTGCGTCAGGCTTTGGTAAAGCTATCGCTGAAAAGAAACCGAAAGAAGCCCAGACGCTCATCACGGTAAAAGCGGCCCAAGCGCCGCCGAGATCCCATGTCAGCCCAATAACTGGTGGCCCGACTAAATGACCAAGGCGCAGAGCGAGTGTCAGGCGACCGGCATGGACGGCACTTCCTTGCATAACCTGGCCGATGAGTGTCTGCGCGCCCATCCACCCCATTGAGGTTGCGAGCCCTGCAATCATCTGCAGAAAAATAGCCGCCCAAACATATGGTAGAGCCGGGAAAAACAGCGGTACAGCGGCATTGACGACCGCAAAGATCAACATTACGCGACGGGTACCCAAACGATCCATCAAAGCGCCGCCGTGGATAGACAGTAGAAGTGGTAATATGTGCCGAGCACCAAACACTAGTCCGACAACTGTCGCAGACGCCCCAAAAGTGGAGACCCACAACGGGATGATTAAACCGGAAATGTTGGACATGCTATTGGCGAACATACCGCTGCCATACACAGCCAACTGTGTTCGGAGTGGTATTATGGGCTGCCCCAACTTCACCATTGCTAGCTGTCTCCCTTACCCCCGAGGTTTGGATGGAATTTTACGTATATGACAGCCAATGACAGAACGATCAAAAGTCCTGCACCCATGACAAAAAAGCTATTCCGAATTCCCACGAATTCAGCAACACCACCCATCAATGGCGGAACAACACTGCTCGCCAGACGGTTCGCTGTCGTTCTTAAACCGGCCCCCTTTCCTTGCTCAGTGCTGGAAATTGCCCGCCCCAAAACGGAAATTTCCATCGGCTGGCTGATACCCAGGCAAAGACCGCGCAACCCAATAGCAGTAGCCAGCAAAAACAATGTCACCCAGATGGGGGCACCGAAAACGAGGACCGGGGTTATCGCAATCGTGACAACTGTCATAAAGACAGCGCAAATCGTAAGCCAATGCGGATGCATCACTCGAGCAATTGGCGATGCCATGAGAGACCCGCCACTGGCGATTAATTGAGCGAACCCGATAAGAAACCCAATAACGGCGGCAGAAATTTCAACTTCTCTCAGGAAGACAACATAAAATGAGCTTTGGATTCCTGTCGCGCCAATCCTTACCATCGTCACCATTAATATGAGCGCAACGGCAGGAATCGCGATCAAACGAAAGGCGCTCACATAATCCGCAATGCGAGGAACGAGGTCAGACACACGCACGGGCGCATTGCGCACCATTTCGGCTTCTTTCGGGACTTCCGGAATCTTCAGGACACACAACAGGCCAAGAGCCGACCAAACACCCATCACAATAAATGTCGGCCAAATTCCCGTACTGTCCCAAAGGAGACCGAACAGGCTGGGCCCAAAGAAAGCACCGAACCTCACGATAGAGGTCATTCGCCCAACGTAGCGGCGACGCCCCTGCATCACCTGCCCACTTAACGCTTGCGCGCCAACCCAAACCATCGCATCCGACACGCCTGCGATCATTTGTAAAAGAATGATTGCTGAAATTGCGACCCCAACTGGGAAGAGCAACGCTAGGGGAAATAGAAACGGAGCGATAACCGCAACGATCGCAAACGCAATCATTACGCGACGCGTTCCCAATCGATCCATCAAGGCACCGCCATGTATGGATAATACCAATGTCAAAAAATATCGTGAGCCAACGATTAAGCCGATCAGAAACTCAGAGTCTGTCAATTGGACAGCTAGGAGTGCGATGATCAGCGTAGAAATCAAAACCATCGTAAAGCTGAACAAGCCGGCACCATAAATCGCGGCTTGAGTCTGCCATGGTATATCATCGCGCGGTGTATCGTTCATGATTTTTGCGTTTTTTCTTCTTATTCGTCGGCCGTTAAATATACGGTTCGATTGCTTGACACCGAGCAGGCCGTCCAAGACACTTATTTCAACTCTTTTAACGGTTTGAGCAAGGGCACGCAAAATTTCTGCGGGCCGGCAGGAGAATAGAAAATGGACGGCCTTTCAAATTCAGCAGTCGAAACGGCAAAAATAGAAGTCGCAGCGTGTACACGGCTTCTCAATAATGAAGGCGTCCTAGGATATAGCGGCCATGTTAGCAAACGTCTTCCTGACGGCGACACGCTCCTCATTCAGGCATTCGATGCCAGCCGGAATGATCTATCGCCAGAAGATCTCTACGTCATTGACTTGGATGGCAATGTTCTGGAGGGCGACCCCAACGCCCGCCCCGTCAACGAACTGGAAATTCATGCGGAAATTTTACGGGCTAGATCCGATATGAATGCAGTACTGCACTGGCACCCTGAAATTGCGACCCTCTTTACGATGGTTGAAGGAATAGAGCTCGTGCCTATGAAAAATCATGCCTACCGATGGTCAAGTGGGATACCGACCCACCCAGAATCCTGGCATATCGATACCAAGGAACGTGGCCAGGCAATGGTTAAAACGATGGGCGAGCACAATGCCGTCTTATTGCGGGCACACGGCGCTGTTATCGGCGCTGAAAGCATCCCCGCTTTAATGGTCGACGCAGTGCATTTTGATGAAAACGCCAGAGCCCTATATGATGCGACTCGGTTGGGAACCCCGACCCCGCTTGCAAAAGCAGAATCGGACGAGTTTGCAGCAAATTTCAAACGAACGAACCACTCCGTTAAATTATGGCGATATTATTTAAGCCGCGGAATTGAGGCCGGTGTAATTCCTGATGATTGGGCAGAACAACTTGCCCCGTCAGAACGCGTATAAGCCGCAATTATCTTATTCGCCAACACCAACGCAACGTTTTGTTAACGACCTTTAACTAGCGTTAACCCCTTGGATGTAAGTACAGCCAAAATCGGCTATCTGGGGGTAAACTTATGGGTCAAACGAAGAGAAAAACGTCGAGAGATTTGCTTGATGACTTCCCCGTGAATTCTCAAACATCAAGCGGTGTCCTCCAAGACATCGCTGTTGCGATCGATCCGCCGCCTGACGGCGCAATCGGTATTCGGGAGCTCCTTGATCGTCTCGATTTTATGGCAAAAGCCGACTTTTTTTCACCAAAAAATAAATTACTCGACGACACGCCCTCACCGTTAGGAGCATCCTCAGGTTGGAATATTTACGATTTTGCTGATCCAGAGACTTTTACTGGACCGTTGGATATTACAGACTGGAATTGCGATGATTTGCAGATAATTCTGAGACAAATGATCAGAATGCGAACAACGAGCAATTCTCTCACAAACCTTATCAAAGAGGGACAGGCGGTCGCTTCGCCGCAACCGGCGATCAGTTCGGAAGCACTCGCCACTGGGTTGTCTCAGAATACCTCATCACAAGATCAGATGATTGGGCGCCACTATATTCCTAGACATTCTCTTGGAGCCCCCGATGAAATCTACTCGCTTCTCACAAGAGATTTTGGAAAAGAAACAGAGACAAGCTCTAACACCAAAGAAATTCATCATGCAGAATCACATGCCGACGAATTCTGGGATGGTATCAAAACAAGCGCCTCGGAACTCGCGGGTAATAGCAAAGAAACTCATCCTATCCTCGTCGCCTTTATCGACGCAAAGGATATAGAGAAATCACTAGCTCAAGACATGCTGAGGCTATTTCAGGAAGAAAAGTACCCAGTCCTTTTCATATGCGAGCGCTCACTTCTACCCCAAAGCAGGGATGCCTTGTTAGATCTGAACAAATACAGCACCGCACAATATGCAGATGAACTTGGGATAGAATGGGCTGTTGTCGATGGCAGTGACGTCATCGCTATCGCAAATGCCTCCGCGTCCTTAATTGATCAAATTCGAAAAGGCCGCGGCGTAGGGCTTCTCGAAACGGTGAGCTTTGATCATCAAACGGGAAAAGAATTTGCTGACCCAATTTTACGGCTCAAACAGGCAATGATTGCGCGCGGAGACATTAACCAAGCTGGTTTCGAAATTCTTCAAACCTTAGAACAGCAGATGATCAACACCATAGTGACGGAAACCAATGCAACACTCGCGACCTAGCTCGCTATTTTTAAGTGGTCCAAGCCCTCAATATGCTCCAGCACTTCATCAAGATGCATCACATCAGCGTATTTGTGATGCATATCAAATAAATTGACCATGTGATTAACGGCAGTCCGGTCGTAGCAACACTCTTCGACCAGCGTTACGTGGAATCCATTGGCTTTGGCATCTTGAACCGCAGCACGCAAACACCCGCTCGTCGTTCCGCCACCCATGATCAAACTTTGGATACCCATTTGGGTCAAATGCGACATCAAGGGTGTGCCGTAAAAAGCGCTCGCCCGCTGCTTATAAACAACAAGCTCATCCGATTGTGGTGCGAGCTCTTCAAGAATTTCATATGAGCCCTCATGTTCATCAAGCACCTGCCGATTGGTCGCTCTGCCGTTGCTCGACTGACTTCTCATATCACCAGTGCAATAGGTTATAGGGATACCGGCGGTCCGTGCTGCGCTGAGGAGCTGTTTGGCTGGCTCGACCATTGCCCAGGCCCGTTCTCCACACGAACTCGGATGCTCCTTTATGACATCAACGACCTTTTGCTGCCCGCCTTCGTAACTTGCTTTGTAAACGTCCACCATTAGAACTGCCGGATTTTTACCGACGAACACATCACGTTTGTAATGACTGTAAATTTCCTGCGTTTCATCATCGATAAAATCGCGCCAGCAATGATCTTCAAACTCACGTGCCATAACCATATCCTCCCATAGACGATTATCCGTTACCGACAACTATATAGAAATTTCGGCAATTAGGTCGATAGCAGCAACAAATATTGCTTAGAGCAAGTTTCTGGCGCGTGCAGCGCGGGTAACAACCAGTAAATAAACGACATGAAATAGCAGAAAGGTCAGGAATATCAGGCTCTGGCCAACGCCAGACAGATTAACAAACCAAATCGCCGCTATTCCCTGTGATGTGCACATTCCAGCATAGAGCAAGCTAACTTTTGGATGCGACCATCCCAGTCGGTTAATCAGCTGATACAAATGGGAACGATGCGCATCCGTCACGACTTCACCGGCGCGTAATCGCCGAACGAACGTATAAGCTGTATCAAAAATAAAATGGAAGAATAGTAACGGCATAACCCAAAATGAGATCGAAGGTTCACCTGTCTTCAATGCCAAGACCGCTAGGGCCGCAAACAAAAATCCCAGGAACTGACTTCCCACGTCGCCCATAAAAATGCGTGCCTTCGGAAAATTATAAACCAAAAATCCGAATACAGATGCTGCGATAACATAGCTAACGACAAAAATCAGAATAGCGCCCTGATCAAAAGCGATTAGGGCGAAACACAATGCTGCAACAACTGCCGTGCCCCCAGCCATCCCATCAAGGCCATCCATAAAATTGAAGGCATTCGTTAGCCCAACCACCCAAACCAAGGTAACAAGATAGCTCCACAGGCCAAGCTCGACAGAACCGATCAATGGTAACGTAACCCGATCAACGACTAGGCCACAGGCCAACAAAATCGCCACCCCGACAATTTGAGATAGGAGCTTTATCTTAAAACTCGCCAACCGACCAAGGTCGTCAAATAAGCCAACAACCGCCACTAGCAGAGATGCCGCGCCGAGCCCTAGCAAGGGGAGCCAGTTTGTTATGCTCTCGCCAACTACATAATAGGCCAAATAGCCTAAAAGCGTTATCAGCACTATTGAAACACCACCGCTGCTGGGTGTTGGCATTTCATGCGAAGAGCGGTGGTTGGGCAACGCAAGAATTTGTCTTTTCAACATGTATCGCGTCACCAAAACGGCTCCGACGAATAGAATCCCGACAAAAACAAGATGATGAAAAATTGAGTCCAAGGTCATTTCAATATGGTCGGAGACGGGTGATTTCGTTGTTTCCAACAGAAGCAAACTCACCGAAGGAATTAGCAATGTCAACGCAGGATCTTTTTCAAGGCAAGCCCATTGTTAGCGTTAACAAACTGTAAACCGGTCAAACGCTATTTTATGTTTGAAGTTTACGAATGAAAGTTACGCAAAAATGCCAGACATAGAAGGCCTTAAGCAGAGAATAGAGCTCATAGACGCCCGTTTAAAAACAGCGCACGTCGCACGGGAACGAGAAAGCTCGGCTCTTTCCGATATTTGGGATCAAATTCGGGAACGCTATCTTGATCAAATGACCGAAATTGACAGCATGCGGCAACAGATCAATGAGCTCGAAGAAACCAAGGACGAACTTACCAAGTTAATTCATGTTCTCCTGACTGCCGTCGAAACTAACCTGGAACGGGCGTCGGATGAAACCGTGCCTCAGATCAAAGCGATGGCAGATACTCTTTTGGAGACAAAATCGGTGGAAACTGATCGTTCCGCACATGAGAATTTCTCAAGAATTGAAGCGGTTGATCATAAAGTAACGCAATACGGTAGCGTGCCTGACAATGATTTCAGTGAAACGGATGATCTCATCTCAGCAATTGAAGAATCGTTGGACAACGAAGACATACAGGATGAGCCAGATGCGTTGCCTAGTGTGAAATATGATGGCGCTCTACGGA
Organism: uncultured Alphaproteobacteria bacterium; assembly: GCA_943787225.1. Classification (GTDB taxonomy): domain Bacteria; phylum Pseudomonadota; class Alphaproteobacteria; order MPNO01; family UBA2964; genus UBA2964. The sequence continues at coordinate 66,961 of CALSLP010000005.1, read as the reverse complement.
AACGTTCTGACGAGAATACCGCCGCCCTCAGTCCTGGTATACGAGACCTAATTGACCGGATTGAGGACGCCGTTGGGCCTGTAACGCTTGAAACTGACGAAGGCGAAACAGCCCCTTCAGCAAAAATTGATGAGCTCAGCAAGGACCTTCAGGAAATCGAAGAACTGCGTGGCGAGTTAATGGGATTAAGGGGACGAATAACAAGTAACGGTTAAGCGCTATACCATCAAAGATAGACTTTTCTTTCGTAAGGCTTGCGCCAAGATAATTGCGACTTATCATAGCCGCATGATCGAAATAATTGACCTATCCTATTTGCGCGTGGGCGCCGCCGACCTTGAAGAGGCAGTCCTTTTCGCGACAGAAACAATTGGACTGCAAGAAGTTCGCCGAGAAGACGACCGTATCTATGTCCGTGGAGATGAGCGTGATCACGACATCTGCTACGTTAAAGGGCGGTGTGGAAGAGCATGTCGTGGGATTTGAAGTCGCCAACGATCAAGCACTGCAAGCTGCCTATGCGGAACTTGATGCAGCAGGCTCTGCAGTGGAATGGGGGACAGACATCGAAAAGGCTGACCGTCGGGTTGTGGACTTTTTTAAATTCTCGGACCCTAGTGGCAATCGATTTGAAATCGTCCTACGTCCTTTCAAATCAACAAGACGGTATTTTCCCACCCGCGATGCCGGCATCGCGGAGTTTAGCCACGTTGGTTTGAAAACAACTGATGCTCCAAGAGATGAGAAATTCTGGACGACGAATTTTAATATTAGACCTAACGACTGGATTGGTGATGCCGGCCTTCTATCCTTCGACGCCGTACACCATCGTATCGCCCTTTTTCCGGCTGACACGGCGGGCATTCAACATATCAATTTCCAGGTAGATAGCATCGATGATCTGATGCGGTCTTTTTATCATCTTTCAGAAAAGCAGGTTCACATTGTATTCGGGCCCGGTCGTCATGCCTCATCTGGCGCAATGTTTCTATATTTTGAGGGGCCTGACGGCATGGTCTACGAATATTCGCATGGCGTCAGGATAATAGACGACCCCAACTATCGCCCACGGCAGTTTCCATTCACGACGGAGGCGTTCTGCGTCTGGGGTGCGAAACCTGACATTCCTGAATTCAGAGATTAAAAAAATCAAATGACTGAAGATGACTTTGGATCGATTGGTGAACCAATTGAAACGACGCAAAAAAGGGTCCGGCTCGCTGCGAGAGCATTAGCGAGACATAATCTCGTTCATGCTTACGGGCATGTCAGCGCCAGACTCGATAACGACAGCTTTCTTGTTTGCGCTCCCAAGCCAATGGGGCTGATTAACCCAGGTGAAGATGGAACCGTCGTACCTGTTGTCGGAGAATTGCCCGCCGGTGTCCTTGGCGAGGTGCGTTGCCATCAGCAGATCTACGCCGCCCGGAAGGATATTAACGGGATTTGTCGTATCTTTCCGCGGAACGTAATGACTCTGTCGACCTTTAAGAAAACACCGAAGGCGCGACTTGGATTTGGCTCATATTTCTTTCCCGAACCGCCGCTTTGGGATGACCCGCTATTACTGCGTTCCGATGAACAAGCAGCAGAGTTTGCACAAACGCTCGGCCAAGCGCGCGCTATCGTCATGCGAGGAAATGGTGCTGTTTGCGTAGCGCCAAGCGTTGAGGAAAGCATTGTCATGGCGTTTTACCTGGAAGAGTCAGCTATAACAGAGTTAGCGGTTATGGCGTCTGGGCCAGACAATCAATCCACATGCTTCACAGAAGAACAGGCGAAAGTTCGAGCCACTGGAACTGGTCGGATTTATGAACGGTTATGGGACTACATGACCGCCAGCGACCCAGAGAAATAGCCCCATTTTTGACAGCGACATAATTGGCAAACTAGTGCAATGAAGGATATTTAGTTTAATGGACCAACTATCTATTCTCCGTACCGCCGAATTTAAAAAAATATCACGGCATTTAATTGGATCAAAAATAACGCTAGAGATAGGCGGAGGATCTGGATTCCAAAAAACTTTACTCAACAACTTATCAAATCAAGTGATTTCGATTGACGTTAAGCCACACCCAGACCCAATCAGCGACGTCACAATTTATGATGGACACACTATTCCTGCGGAAAACAAATCAATAGATCGAATTTTTAGTTCCAACGTTTTAGAGCATATCCCCGACATCACACGCTCGCTAAAAGAAATGTTCCGTGTCTTGAAAGACGATGGATTAGCGATTCACATACTACCTACACCGAGTTGGAGAATCTGGACGACAATCCTCCATTACCCAGCGATTCCAATCATCGTGCTTTCTAATTTCCGCAATCTTCAATCTTATGAAGAGTTACCAGAAAATACTGATCATAATGAACCAGAAAGCCTCCAAACAATTACTCCACCAAAGCCCCGGTTTAAACTTCGATGGCTGCTCAATATATTAATCAGCCAACGCCATGGAGAGCGAGGCAATCGGTTTACTGAAGCATATTATTACCGAGAAAAGTGGTGGATAGATACATTCGAAGACAACGGGTTCGAAATAATTGAAACCTACACAACAGGCATTTATTATTCTGGCAACACTCTTTTAGGTAAACAGCTTTCTTTACCGGCACGTCGCATCTTGAGCTCAATTCTCGGCAGTTCGACACGGGTTTTCGTTTTAAAAAAGCCTACGTTTTAACAATCTTTTGTACCACTAAGGAAGGTTGAAGGTTGTTATGCGCTAACCCTGAACCGGCACTACCAGTATCTGTTCTTAACCCATCTTCACCGCTGCCACTTGCGCCAGAAGAACCTGTGCCCGACAAGAAGTTCGCGCCGCCACTATGTTTATGATTTGGCATCTCGGCCACCGTCAGTGTATGAGTTTCCGAACCACCGCTGTTGCCAACAGCATTTCCAAGTACAGACGTTCCTGTGCCACCCGCCCCGACGGCAACACGCCGCCGTGTATCAGGCAAATTAAAGGTCGTGGAGCCGTCACCCACCCCCCATGCTATACCAATAGCAGCAAAAAGATCTGCGTAGGTTGTCCGAGAAATGGATGCACCATCGCACAATAAATACCCACTCGGCACCGCACCAGCGCCAGCGTAGTCCACCATCGCGCCAACCGGAAGAAAATTGCCACCGGCGCGAGCGCGACGATCGCCTGCTTAATCCGCTCCGCAGACCACACACGTTCATCTGTCGCAGTCCCTGCTTCGGCTTCGGCCTGGCTAGGAAAATCCAAGCCTACTTGAGCACCAAGTGTCGTTCGCGCCTCCTCTGCGGTCCCATCATCTAGCACGGTCTCAGTGTCATCAGCATCTGGAACAGCCTGCATAAGGCCGGCCATATGAGAGCCTGGATTCGGCCAATGGGCGACTTCTGAGCCGTGACACAACTGAAAAGTCTGACCTCTGCCAACGGCTTTACTCCCGGCCGTGCCAACACGATAACCGCTCTCAATGTCGGCAAAGCAGAGCTCTTTAGCGTTCGCCACCGACGTTTTAGGCTTATTTGGATCAGGGTTATTGGCGTGAAACCGTTCGGTAATTGCGAAAATGGCGTCCGTCGCATCACGCTGATGTGTCAAAATATAAGCCTGAGCGCCACGCCGACTGAGAATCTCTCTGTAAAACCGAGCCTGAACGTAGGTGGAAACACCCGGCTGTCTTGCCTTGAGGATTAAAGCGCGCACACGTCCGGCTCGCTTCCGTAAGTCTTCAAGCCTGAGATGCAGCCGAGTCTGAACGGTATTAAGAATAAGAGGTGATGTCTCGCCCTGTTTCGTCCGTATCAACAGATTCTGTGCCGCAAACTCGGACAAATCCACGGCGCTGCTATTCGCAGCACCCTTGCGGCGTGTGTTCATTGAATACCTATGGGAAAATCTGGACAAACAAAAAGCCCCGCTTTGCGGAGCTTTCGACAACTTCAAGATGAAAAAGAATATACTCGTTTTAGTCACACGAGTAAAGGATTATTTTCCTATAATAAGTGACCGCTCTTTTCCTTCTTAACTGAAAGATAAAACTCGTTGTGGTCGTTAGAAGGAAAAGCATGCGGAACCCGCTCCACGACTTCAATTCCAAAAGACGTTAAACCCTCGACCTTATCGGGATTATTCGTCATCAACCGGACCTGATCAAAACCAAGCTGCTTTAAAATTCTCGCTGCAGGTAAAAAGATTCGCTCATCCGATTCGAATCCGAGCCGCTCGTTAGCCTCAACGGTATCAAACCCTTGGTCTTGCAACGCATAAGCTCTCAGCTTGTTGGTCAGACCAATGCCCCGTCCCTCCTGTCTCAGATACAAGAGAATACCAGCACCTTCTTCGGCAATCTGAGCAATAGCGCCGCGAAGCTGCTGTCCACAATCACATTTCAACGAACCTATTAGATCCCCCGTAAAACATTCGGAATGTATACGGGCAAGCACCGGTCGGTCGGTCGGTGGTTCACCAATGACAATCGCAAGATGCTCCCGGCCGCCATCAGGGGACCGGTATGTCAAGATACGGGTATTCTCTGCGTTCTCCAGCGGAACACGTGCTGCTGTAACCTGTCGAAGCGTACCAGCCGTATCCATTTCATAGGACATGACATCAGATGCCCTAATCGAAGCAATACCGTCCTCAGCAACCAAATCATTATTGCTCCCATTACAAGGAACCACGATAGCCGATGGTAGCAGGCGGGATATCTTGGCAAGCTGTACTGCCGCAATACTCGCGGCACTGACCGGATCCCGATTGGCCGTGTATGGACCACGCAGAGGATTAGCCAAATCAGTCGTTGGGTCCGCAATCGTTCGCGCGGCGTCAGCCGTACGCCATGACTTGAACGGAAGCAGTACAATTTCATCCGTATATAGTCGAACCTTTAAGGTTCGCGCCCGATGATGGGTAATCGCAATAGCCGGTTCATCGCTGCCAAGTTCTGTTAGCCGGGAGATCACCTGGTCGGAGCCCATCTCGGCTGCCACCGCAATCACTGCGCCTCCCGCATCATCCCGTATCTGAATAGCGCGGCCCCGCCGGAAATCATGCGCCGCACGATCAACGGCAAGCATTGCGGCATTAATGGATGTATTTTTTATTTCGGTCATCGACACTCAAGAGATCAGGCTCGGGACAATAATCAAACCGACCCCGAATTACGAGTATCAATATATCAGGTCTAGGAGGTTTAGTTCAAACCCGAACCTACAAAGGCATTTCGCGCCGAATTTCTATGTATCTGTCCAACCCATTAACCAAAAACCCCAGAGCCATCCCTCCGCCAAGCCGGTATTTTTGTTCAATGGCTTCCAGTAGCTCATTTTCAACAACGATATCAACAACCATTTGAAGCCACCGCGTCCCGGGAACGCCGCTTGCGATCTCACAACTCAACTGCCGGGTCCACGGCAAATAGCATCGTTCCCAAAGAATCGCTTCCATATCCGACATACGATCAACGAAATCCATTCGGTGACGCTTATGTGACCCCTGGCTCGTTTCAGCCCGCCAACTGCTTCCAGGGAACATGCCGCGGGAAACGGTTTCAAACACCGCTCGAATTTCCTCTGCGACACGCACATGATCAGGTGAAAGATCTCCCGCTGCCAATAACGAGATTATCGTATCCTGACGTAACTTTCTCTCTGTCTGCGGTGTCGGGCTTAGACTTTCTTCTTCGAGTGACAGGGCCTGCCTCAACCGAGCCTTACGGGTTCGTCGCATTCTTAATCCTCCCTCAAAAAAGGTCATTCAGACCAATCATCCTTATCCAAAATACGATCGCTGAACTCTATATCCCGCAGCACAGTATCGAGCTCGACGCTGTCAAACTCGTCATCGATGACTTCTGTTGGATCAAAGCCACTGGGTTCCCGTTGTTGCCAAATCCGCTGGGCTGACTGTCTCGGCCCTTTCCGGGCATTTACCCGCTTTCGAACTGGTTTAAGTCGATCTGAAGTTTCATGTCTGTTCATCATAGAAACGCATTATACGGTTTTTTTACCTCATGTAAAGGTATTTTTACCGTATCGGCATTTAAACCAACTAAGGTTAAAATACCGCTATGTTAGGAGAGAGACTATGGTAGCGCTAACAGATAGAATTCAGGGTCGTTTAAGAGAGCTTGGCAAATCAGCACGCCGAGCGTCGATTGATGGAGGCCTTACCCCCGATGCCATCCGTAATGTCCTCAGAAGCAAATCCCGAAACCCCCGTCGAGATACATTAGAGGGCATAGCGCGAGGCCTCGACTGGACGATGGAAGCCTTGTTAGAGCTCCAATCCGGCGATGGGTCTGGTCGGCTAACTCCGGTCCAGGACGTCCCGCTTATTAGCTGGGTTGCAGCCGGAGAACTAACGGAAACCAACGACCCTTACGCTGTGGGTGGAGCCGAAGACTTCATACCTGTCTCCTATAATCGTGACACGCTCATTGCGCTCCGCGTCCAAGGAAGCAGCATGAACCGAGTCGCCCCGGAAGGGAGCAACATCATCGTCGACTTTGATGATCGAACGTTATCTCCGGGGCAGTATTACGTCGTTAAACATAATGGCGACGCCACCTTTAAACGCTTCCGAACTGAACCAGCGCGACTGGAGCCCGACAGCACGGACAGCTACGACACCATATTTATTACGGGCGAAATCGAAGTCGTTGGACATGTGATTCAAGTCACTAGAAAATTGACCTAACTCGTAGTTAGGTAAAAATACCTCATTCTATTGACAAACCGCTGATCAACCATTAGTATATATAAGGTATAAATACCTTATTATTAATTATCAATGGTCACCTCTTTGTCAAACAAAGACCTAGACAGAAGATATGACGGGCCAGTCCCGATAGGGGCGTCACACCCAAGCGATTTCAACCTAAGCTGGGCACAACAATGTGCAAATCGGGAACACTGGGCCCGAGCCGAAGTTATTCGGATTGGTAAAGAGATTGCTCTTCTACGTCCTCCAGATGGAGGGCCTCAAGACACAGTCCTGCAGACCAGCAGAAAACTTCACCAGCAACTTAAGTTCGCTGAACAAAACTGGGCCACTTTTCGAAAATTATCTGGGAAAAATCCGGGGCAATCATCAACTATTCTCGATCCGTACACCGGTAAACCACGATCTCTTCCTTCAAACCCTCGAGGGTCGCATTTTTTGAAAGGTCATCGCAATGTTTCTTAGCTGAAATGAGCGCCAGCCAATGACGAGACCCTGGCACTAACTGTCCCAGTTCACCTGTATCAATATGAATCTCATTCGGTGTCGACTTAACGACTTCCGTACACCCGACGATGAGCAAAACACATAGCGTTAGAGCACCTAGCCGAAATAAGTCAGACAGTACACCAGACACCATACTTCCCCATTAGATTGCCGCAAAAGATAACATGGCAGACTCTAATATCTCTTCTTCAAGATCAGGAAACGTCGCAGAAAGCACAACTCTAACATCAGCATAATCCTCTTCGCCCAACTTGGCCTCAAGGCACGTAAAATATAGCCCCAAATTAGCGGTACAGATCGCCATTCTTAAAGAAGGTTCCATTGTTGGATTTGGTGCCGACATTACCGTCGATGCAAGAGCTAGGTGTTCAAGGTGCTCCCCTTCTATCTCAAGCGACAGAATATTTTTCCGTAAGATTTCGCAGTTTTCAGCAGAAATCGGTGTGAAATCGTCCTTAAGCGCCAGCCTCACCGCACGAATGCCGCACACAATGTCTTTATTCCAGCGCCGTGATACATCCAGCGCCCGCGTTAACGCATCATGATCTATCACCGGGTGACCATTATGGCCGAGCCACAGACTCAAAAGAATAATATTCACATCAAGAATATGTCTGTCCTGCAGGGCAATGCAGGCTGTTGAAACGCCCTCACGGCCATAAACCTGCATAGAAAAGTCCCAAAATGAACATTCTTCAAAAACTAAAGACATCGTTCCTCAAATCCTCTCCACAAGAAAATACACCGGACATTCGGTCAAAATTACCTGCACTGGCGTATAGCACCTTTATCGCTATCCTACCCCAGCTTCATGTCATTCGGATAGGAACAGAGTATGAAAAAACCACTAGACGGCAAAATTGCCATCATTACCGGCGGTGGGCGTGGCCTCGGACGGGCGATGGCGCTGGGATATGCCGAGGCAGGCGCCAGTGGCATCGTGATTACCGCCGCCAGAAACCGTGATCAGATTGAGGCTGTTGCCGCAGAAATCAATGACATTACGGGCCGTGATACTGGCATAGCGATACAAGCGGATGTGACAGACCTGAATGCCTGTCAGGCGGTCGCCAAGACAACGACAGAGAATTTTGGACGTATCGACATACTCGTCAACAATGCTGGTCTCGGTCAGGGCATGATGGCAGATGACCGGGTAAAGTTTTACGAAGGAAGCCCCACGGGCTGGACGTCAATCATAGACGCCAATATCAACGGCCCGTTTCATATGGCCTACGCCGTCGTCCAAACGATGTTGCAACAGAAATCAGGACGAATTTTAAACGTCACAAAGTCACGATCATCAATGTACCGCCCAAATGAATCTCCCTATGGCCCCTCTAAAGCGGCGCTCGAGGCCATGACACTATGCTGGGCGCAAGACCTGTTGGACAGCGGCGTCACAGTCAACAGCATTGCGCCTGGTGGTGCCGTTGAAACTGAATTCGTTCTGCCGGCTGTCCGCGCAAAGGCCAGCCAAACACGCAAACCATATCTCCCCGCAGAGATCATTGTTCCCCCCGCTATTTGGCTCGCATCCGATGGTTCTAGTCAGATTACAGGTTGCCGGTTTATCGGGTCAAAATGGGATTCTAACTTACCACCCGATGAAGCCGCAGAGGTAAGCCGCGAACCCGCCGTCTTTTTACCACCGGAGCGCGATGGCATTTTGACAAAAACTTGGGAGCCATCGAAAAGCTGACCAACACAGGTTAAGCCGCTTTGGCTGTTGTCGGACTATGGGGCGCCGACAAATAATCCTCGGACTGCATTTCTTCCAGACGCGACGCAACACGCGTAAATATAGCTGCGCCATCGCCATCAGGGTACAATTGATCAGGCAATGCCGCTGCCGAACAAACCAATTTGGTCTTTTGTTCATAAAGCGTTTCAATAAGGGTCGCAAAACGCTTGGCTATATTCCTGTCATTGGGCGTAAAGAATGGAATATCAGATACGATTACGGTCTGGTACTGGCAGGCGATCGACCAGTAGTCTGCAGGACCCAGCGGCTTATCGCATAATTCAGTAAAGGGAAAATAAGCCACGCCACGTGCCGCCTTCGGCACAGGAATTGTTCGCCCCTGAACGCTAACAGAATCAGCTTCGCCCTTTGCGCCATCAGTTAAACGCAGAAAAGCATCGTCCAGCGCATTCTGCGCATCTTCTCCCAAAGGGAAATGATACACGCCGACAGATTTCAACCGGTCGCGGCGATAATCTGTCTCGCTGGCCAATTTTACGACCTGCATCTGCGCTTTGAGTAAATCGATAAAAGGAAGAAATCGTTCACGCTGCAATCCACCAGCATACAAATCATCCGGCGCCGTATTGGAGGTTGCAACAACAGTGACACCAAACTCAAACATCGCTTCAAACAACCGCCGAAGAATCATAGCATCAACAACGGCCTCTACCTGAAACTCGTCAAAGCACAGCAATGAACTTGTCTCCGATATTTCCTTCGCCAGGCGTGGCAAAGGATCTTCGGCCTGCCGACCGCCACCTTCTTGACGCCACTTATGCAGTTTCTGCTGAACCTCCTGCATAAAGGGATGAACATGCACCCGACGTCGCTTAGCGACCGGCGTCGTCTCATAGAATAAATCCATCAGCATGGATTTACCGCGACCTGGAGGCCCATAAATATATAAGCCTCGTGGACTCGGCTTTCTTGGCGAGCCACCAAATAACGATTTCAAAAGACCGCCTAACCCATCGGTTTTCTCATCAGCCAGAACCAATTCATCATTCAGAGAATGCAAAACTTCCGCAATCGCGTTCTGACCAGGGTCCGAACGAATCACACCCGTTGCGATACGCTGCTTGTAGATGTCGAGTAGACCTTCAGAATTCATCTATCGGATACGGCCGGCTGTTGCGGAAATTAAGCTCAGGAAGATAGAAAAGAGAAGTAAAATAGCTTTAAATCAATTGAAATATATTTCAAGAATCTTGGCTAAAGAATCTGGCAGCCAGCACGAATCGTCCAGTATTCCCAGGCGCGGTCAATTGCGAGCTCGCCCGTGATCCGCTCACTACATTGCTCTATCTCACCACCCGTCATGTAGCGGGGCTCACCCAATTGCAATGCCTGCATCTGGAGCTTCGCATTCGCTTCCAGATAAATCGCAATCATCACCGCTTCTTTGATCGTATTACCGCCAACGACGCAGCCATGACCACGCATCAGAGCGATCCGACCACCCTGCATCCCATGCGCGAGATCCCGTCCCTGATCCATATTGAGGACAAGTAACGTCGTATCACCAAAATTGTCAGCAATATCCCAAATCGGCACAGGGCCCAACATAGTGGACCCCATATGAAATACCGGCCGAATTTCTGTGTCCGTCAAACCAAACGGGATAACGGCATGCGAATGATTATGGATAACCGCTTTAACATCAGGCCGGATTTCATAAACGCCGCCATGGATATGACGTTCCGCGTACATCGGACGATCCTGTTGATCAAGCGGGTCACCATCCAACGTGTATTCCATGAGGTCATCAACCGTCACGATACCCGGGCTTCGGGAGCAAGCCATAATATATCTGTCGGGATTATCAGGGTGCCGCACGCTGGCATGCCCGAAGGCATCGACGATCCCCTCATTAGCCAGTATCCGATTGGCAATTACGAGTTCCTGAAGAATCACATGCGACGTTTCTAAATCCATACCATGCTCACATTTTCCATATAACGAGCGAACATTTAATCCAGACGGATAACTGTCCGAACCGTAGTTTTATTAAGTATCACAGCAGCATCTGTAAACGATGGCGGTCCCAAGAACCCACGCGCATTGTTGCTAAAGCCATAATCCTCTAGCGGAATACCCAGCAACCCTTGATCAAACTCGTCATTACGGTTTTCATCATGAAAAACCGCAACGGCATAAGTACCCCGTTTCAAACCCTTGACCAGGATAGCTACGCCGTCTGCCTTTGCCGGAACATTGCCATAGGAAACCCGACCTTTTCGCTTGGGGAAATGTTCTGGAGAATCGTACACCGCGTAGTGAACGTCTCCTTTCCCCGACCGCAGGCCGGTGACCTCGACAATTAACGTTGCGTCCTGAACCGGCACATCCTTCGCAACTGAAGGCAGCGGCAGGCAAATACTTAGAGCTAATATCAGCGCAAACCGAAACGCCAGCGGAAGACGAATACCATTATCCCTTCAAAGTGCTGTCGAGATAGCTGATGGTCTTGCTCCAAGAATCCGTTGTGGCTTCAGGACGGAAACGTTCTGGGGCGACAAAATTCTGAAAAGCATGACCAGCACCGTCATAACCGTGGAATTCGTGTTCTACGCCCAAGCGGGTCAATTCCGCTGAAATCTTCTCACGATCGTCCGGCGAGGGATTTTGATCATCATTACCGAAGAAACCGCGCACGGTTCCCTTGATTCCGCTCAGCAACTCAAAAGGTGCCGGCCCATCTTCACTCCAAGGCTTGAACATATTACCTGGATAGTAGGGCACGCAGGCCTTGAAGGCCTCATGGGTAGATGCGCCCAGCAATGCCATACGACCGCCCATGCAGTGACCAAGAATTCCGAGATTACCCATATCGACATCACCACGAGCGGAAAGCCAATCGACGGTCGCCGCAACATCCTGAATAATTTCGGGATCTTTCGGAAAGGGATTTTCCGAAGCCGGTTCCAAAAGCGGCGGCCAATGATAAAGATCCATCGACGCGGCCACATATCCAGCCTCAGCGAGGTCATCGCAAACCTTCAGGGTAAAATCGTCATAACCACCGCGGTGATACATCACCACCACCGCTGGATGCGGGCCATCACCAGCGGGCACCGAATAGGCAATCCGCATTGGGTTTCCAGCAACCTGTACTTCCGTATATTCAACCATCAAAATCTCCCTGTTATCTTAGATAGTCGGCAAAATACCGCCTTTTACGTTAACCGGAACGGTAATTTGCCATTGCCCCGGCGTCAACGCGCCACCACCTTTAATATTGATTCATTGCTCTTCGTTATACCCACCCCTAATATCCGCGCGCTGTAGATTTCAGGATTTCGAATGACCGAAAAAAAAGCAGAACCCGCCTGGCTCAAGCCAGTTGTTGACTATGTCCCTTTGGCCGTGTTTTTCGCCGCCTATCTTTTCGCCCCTAAAACCGACGATAGCACCTCCCTTCTGACAGCAACTGCTGCGCTTATGATTGCGACGGTCATCGCTTTGATCATCTCTCTGATCGTCGCGCGGCGCATCCCGATGATGCCGCTTATCACCGCGATCATTGTGGGTGTTTTTGGAGGCCTGACGCTGTGGCTGAAAGATGACACCTTTATCAAAATGAAGCCGACCATCGTCGAAGCGTTATTTTCCCTTATCTTGTTTGGCGGGCTTCTGTTCAAAAAGCCTTTGCTCAAACCATTGATGTCATCAGCGTGGCCAATGGACGACGTTGGTTGGCATAAGCTGACCCTCCGATTTGCCTGGTTTTTTGCCTCAATGGCAGTTCTCAATGAGATCGTCTGGCGTACGCAAAGCACTGATTTTTGGGTCTCCTTCAAGGTTTTTGGGTTAATGATCCTCACATTGCTGTTTGCTGTGGCGCAGGCCCGCCTCATGCAACGCCACGCCCTGCCTATCGAAGCCGAGCCAAAGAAAGACGGATAATACGCCGCAGGACGCCATCCAGACGGACATGCTAATCTTCTCTCGTTGAAAATCGCGGGAAAGATTAGATATGGCTCAACCACGATCTTTATTCGAAAAAATTTGGGACCGGCACTCAATAACCACGAACGAGGCCGGGCAATCTCTTCTATTTATTGATCGTCATTTCTGCCATGAACTTTCGTTTCATGCGTTCAATATGCTGCATGGCAATAACCGTACGGTCCGGCACCCCGAACGAACCTTCGCTATACCCGATCACTACACCCCAACGACGGGTTTGGATGACGCTGACTATGTAGATGCCGACACAAAGGCACTCGTTCAAAACCTCATCAGCAATGCAGAGCGCAACAAGCTCAACCTGTTTGGCCTCGGAGACGAACGTCGCGGTATCATTCATGTTGTCGGGCCAGAACAAGGCATTACCCAACCAGGCACCATCATTGTTTGCGGCGACTCCCATACATCAACGCACGGCGCCCTCGGTGCCCTGGCCTTTGGCATAGGCGCATCCGATGTCAGCCATGTCCTTGCAACGCAAACACTATGGCAGCCCAAGCCTAAATCCATGCGCGTCACGGTGACAGGAAAGCGCCCAGCTGGCGTCACCGCCAAGGACGTCATCCTAACGATCATTGGCCATATCGGCGCCGCTGGCGGAACCGGACATGTCATCGAATATGCCGGCCTCGCTATACAAGAATTATCTGTCGATGAACGCCTGACGGTTTGCAATATGTCGATTGAAGCGGGCGCGCGTGCCGGAATGATCGCGCCCGACGACACCACCTATAACTATTTACGGAACCGCCCATTTGCTCCTCAGGGTGATAATTGGAAGCACGCCGAAGAATACTGGCGCTCGTTACCGACGGACGAAGGCGCCACGTTTGACAGAGAAGAAACACTGGACGCCATGTCGATCGACCCAATGGTAACCTGGGGCACCAGTCCGGAAGACGTTTTGCCCATAGGCGGCACCATACCTGACCCTGCGCTGGAAGCTGACCCCAAGCGCCAGGACGCACTGAACCGCAAAATGAATTATATGGGCCTCATCCCGGGGCAGAAAATTTCGGACATCAAAGTTGACCGGGTATTCATCGGCTCCTGTACCAACAGCCGCATTGAAGATCTCCGTGACGCGGCCAGTATTCTCAACGGCCGTACCGCCCGCATCCCCGCAATCATTGTCCCTGGCTCCGGATTGATCCGAGCCCAAGCCGAGCAAGAGGGGTTGGACAAAATCTTTGAAGCGGCAGGCGTTGAATGGCGACCCGCCGCCGGATGTTCAATGTGTATTGGCGTCAATGGCGATTTTGTCAAAAACGAAGAACGTTGCGCCTCAACATCAAATCGAAATTTCGAAGGACGGCAGGGCCGCGGTGCCCGCACACATCTCGTGAGCCCAGCTATGGCCGCCGCCGCCGCCGTAACCGGACATTTTACGGACGTTCGCAAGATGGAGAAGAACTGATGGAGCCATTTACCTGCTTTACCGCGGTGGCGGTGCCAATGGATCAGGACAACATCGACACCGACCAAATTTTACCAGCCCGCCATCTCATGATGCCGCGCGACGAACGCTATGGTGGTTATGTTTTTAAGGATCTACGACTAGACCAGGATGGAAACGAAATCAGTCTTTCGTACTCAATCAAGAAGGATTTCGGCCATCCCGTATTATCGTTGCCGCCCATAATTTTGGTTGTGGGTCATCTCGCGAGGGCGCCGTGTTTACGCTGGTCGATGCCGGTTTCCGCGCGATTATTGCAACCAGCTTTGGCGACATTTTTTACAACAACTCTTTTAATAACGGGCTTCTCCCCGTCGTATTGCCCGAAGAAACGGTTCAGCTTCTAAGACAACAGCTACATGAGGGACCCGGCGCTGAAGTGACCGTCGACCTCGAGGCACAAACCGTGACCGGGCCGGATCAATCAGTCTATCCATTTGAAATCGATGCCCATCGTCGCAACCGTCTTCTAAAGGGACTGGATGCTGTCGGATACACATTACAGTACGAAGATGACATCACCACATTCGAAGGGCAGTACAGCGAAGATGCCCCGTGGGAATTGTCTGCAGCGCAACAATAAACCCAGGAACCGAAATCATGAGAACCTTCCTCGTTATCGTATTTTGGATCGCTCTATTGGGAGGCACAGGGTATGCGGCCTATGAAACCTGGGTCGGTATCAACGACGTAGAGATTTCAACTCATGGCAAGATTGCTCTGGCCCTGGGGGTTACTGTCACCTTTGCTCTCGGCGCAGGATTAATGTTCCTCGTTTTTTATAGTAGCCGAAAAGGATATGACGCGGATGACCACATAGAAGCTGCAAAGCCGCGTAGCACTGACGATTAGGTAGATGATTTCAATTCTTACGAAGACGGACACCAACCCCTAAAGATCCGTCTTCAAACAAAAATTCAACCCCGGCAGACTCAAGAGCCCCTTGCAGGCGAAGAATGGCAGTTGGTCGAGGCGGTCGAGTCTCATTTTCATAGCGATTAATCGTCGATAAACCGACACCTGATGCTCCGGCAAGGCGAGGTTGCGTCCATTTTAGCAGGCCGCGGGCCGCACGGCATTGATTTGGTGACATAGTCTTAATCTCTCGATTTTTCATCGTGCTGCATTCACAAGAGGGAACAATGCATATATCCAAATTATTCCTGTTAATATTGGGCCTTTAAGAATTCAAAACCCAATCACATTGCCGTGCGTAAACTCCAGAGCCACCCTTGACTTCAAACCCGACGTCACTACCCTCCGGTCGAAATCAAACAAGGTGATCAACCAAATACTCACCGTCTCTTGAGGAGTGTATCCCGTGACAAAACTACCGGTAACCATGGCCTGTGGGCCCTATGACAGAATGGAAGCGCTGAGTACCGGAACGGTCCAGCCGGAAGGTATTGATCTGCGATACATCGCAATTCAGTCCCCGCCCGAAATATTTGCCCGGATGATCAAAACGCGTTCATTCGATGTCGCAGAAATGTCACTGGCGCACTACCTGATATCAAGAATTCGAGGTGACTTTCCCTATGTCGCCATCCCGGTGTTCCCATCTCGTGTTTTTCGTCACGGCTTTGTGTTTATTAACAAAAATGCAGGCATACACACCGCCAAAGATTTAGAAGGGAAACGTGTTGGTGTTCAGGAATACCGACAGACCGCAGGGGTATGGGTACGCGGTATTCTACAAGACGAGTTCGACGTCGACATGGACTCGATCCATTGGTTCGAAGGAGGCGTGAACACTCCCCGTGCCGAAGATAATGAAATGGATCTCCGGCCCACCAAAGAGCTACAGCTCACAATTATTCCAGGCGATAGATCGCTCAATGAGATGCTCGAAGCAGGTGAAATTGACGCCTATTTCGGTGCGCGCCGGCCTGACGCCCTGCATGAAGGGGAAAACGTCACGCGATTATTCCCCAATTACCGCGAACTGGAAAAATCCTATTATCAGAAAACCGGCATTCACCCGATCATGCACACATTAGTCATTCGCGATGAACTCTATGCGGAACATCCGTGGATGGCGGAAGCGCTCTTCAAGGCCTGCGAACAATCGAAAAGCTGGGCTATCGAACAAATGCGGTTTTCAGGCGCACAACGTCTTATGCTTCCGTGGTTACATGACGAAATTGAAGAAATGCAGGCGCTGATGGGGGCTAATACATGGGCCTATGGCGTCGAACCCAACCGGGGAACGCTTGAGACCTTCATGAAACATTTGGTCGATCAGCATTTCCTCGCAAAAGGCCGAACCCATCGACGACTACTTCACGCCAATCATTTCCTGGAGCGAATAAGCCTAAACGCAGGCTCTATTCCGCCGCACTTGGCTGAGCCAAAGCAGCTTTATGATCAGGTAAAATGATCTCCCCGTCATCGACGAGCTTCTGGACGGCACCTTCGACGGCTGTTCCCTTGAAGAAGTCAGGGTTCATCTGCACATGCAGTTCGGCAACGTTCTTGAACATAAAGCTGCGGAAATCATCATCGGTAATCAGGTCTTTTTCGACCAACTCATGCGCTTCAGCGACCGGCAATCGAATATCAGGCACATCCCAATGACCAATATCCGAACTAAACAGCGCCTTCAACTTCACATCAAAATGGTTCAAATCTGAATTGAATCCAACGGCATTCATTCGGTCGTCGGCTTCACACCCAAAATAGAAATTCGGTATGAATAGATCGCGTATATCTTCCTCACTGACCGCCTGACAAAACCGGAAATCATCGAGACTACGTTCATCTTCCCAATGGAACGAAAACAGGTTATCGGCGTTCTGTCGGATCGAAATACGTTCCGCCGTCAAATAGTCATTTCCGTATTTCTCGAACATCGCGACCATAAGCTCCATATTAAGTTTGGCCGGATCCATATGTTCTTTGAGATAACCAACATTGCGTTTCTCCCAGAACTCACAGAGATCGTTATAGAGCGCGCTGGCCCAGCCAACGCCCCCTTCAAGAAACCCAAAATTCAGGGTCGGAAACCGACGGGTCACGCCACCCATAAACATCGATCGACAAAGATGTTCGTTACCAACGCCAAAGCTCCCAAGCCGGTTATAAACAAAGTTGTCGGGGGACATTCGCCGCGCCGTGCTTTGTGATCCACCATGACCGGTAATAGCCACACCAAGCTCTACACATCGCCGCCAGAACGGGTCGTAATCCATCTCACTATCAATCGTGAAAGAATGGATTTTCATCGTTTTATCAGCCAATTCAGGTGCTGCAGCCGCCACTTCCGGCACCGGGCCACGTCGCTCTCCAGGAATGGACACTGTTTTCATCCCCAGCTCACCGACAACGAACTCCAATTCCGCGAGCGCTTCTTCCGGTGAATGCATCGGAATGACCGCTGACGCTGTCATTCGATCTGAATAAGGCCCAAACATATCCGCATAGAGCATATTCAAAGCCCGGTGAAGGGTCTGGCGCATTTCCGGTTCTCTGATCTGCTGCGCGCTCAACCCCTCACTGGTATAAATCAGGGCGAAATCAATCCCCGCCTCCGTGAGCCTTTCATAGTAAAGGCCAGGGAGCATTACGGTCGCCCGGTCTATCGTCATCTCTCCTGACGGTGACGCCCAGAAACCATTACGCTGGGCTGTTTTATTACGGCGTTCCTGACGGGCTTCAAAGGCCTTCAATACATCAGGCCCTGCGATCTGCTTCACAAAATCATGCAGTGCAAAACGCGCCTCGATGACATGCGCGTCCGCGTCAATGATCGGGTAATCAATTGCGTCCCGAATTTTCCTGACACTCTCGACCGGTTCACCAACCTGATACATGTCCTGCCTCCCAATTTTTTCTATGAAGGATGTCACCATAGTGGCTGGCAAAAATATAGGGCCGAAAAAGAAAACGGCGCGGAGAATATCCGCGCCGTTCTTGTCTCCGCCCGGTCAAGCCGAGATCTGAAAACCTTCTTATTTTTTCTTCTTCGCTGCAGCCTTCTTTTTAGCCGGCGCCTTCTTCTTACGTGCGGCCGACGCCCGTGGCTTGCCACCCTTCTCCGTGGTCTTGCCATCGGCAGCACCAACATAAGGAGAGAACACAGGACGGTAGGCTTTTTCGTCAATGAACTGACGAATGCCTTCGGCATAGGCATCATGGCCACGTGCCGCATCGCGGATTTTAATTTCCGCACCCTTGGCATTGAGATAATCCGCTGCTGCACGCCAGGACATATCCTGAGTAGCCCGGATCGCGTGCTTGGTTGCCCGCAACACGTTCGGGTTCTTTTCAAGCAGCTCCTTGGCGAGCTTCAGGGTTTCTTTCCGCAAATTCTTCTTAGGCACCGAAAGATTTACCATGCCCATGCTTGCCGCTTCCTTACCGGTAAAGGTACGACCGGTGCAGGCGTAGAACATAGCGTCACGTTGGCGGAACAGGTCGGTCACCATCTTGGAGACCATGCCACCTGGCAAAATGCCCCAATTGACTTCTGACAGGCAGAAAATCGCTTCATCCGAAGCAATCGAGAAATCAGCGCAAATGCAATGCGTAAACGCTCCACCGATGCAGAAACCATTGACCATCGAAATGGTTGGTTTGTTGTACATCCACAGTTTTTCGCTGCGCCAGCGGCTATCGGCACTCGCCTTTGCCTTAACTTCCGGCTTACCATCAGTCTCGCGGAAATACTCCTTGAGATCCTGACCAGCACTGTAAGAAACGCCCTCACCGGTCAGAATCACCAGCTTGGTGTCCGCGTCGGTTTCCAACAGTGTCATGACTTCCATCATTTCAGCATGAAATGTTGGGCTCATGGCATTGCGTTTTTCAGGACGGTTGAAGATCACCCAGGTGATCCCATCCTTTTGCTGATCTACTTTTACGCAGCTATATTTCTTCTTAAGCATCAATTTCCTCCCGTTAAAAAACTTGTTTCAACGCACCACCTAAAATGGCGCGCCTTTGTTTCGCAAAAACACTTACTCTTTTAATCTCTCCGAACGGGCCGTACGTCAACCGCCCGGACACCTTTTCCTTCTTCGAGGACGATAACCGGATTCACCTCGATCTCCGATAACCAAGTCCGATGATCCACAAAGAAGTCGGCAAGCGCGACAATCGATTTTGCCAAGGCGTCTACATCCCGGGGTGCCTGCCCACGAAACCCCTCCAGCGCTTTGGCACCACGCAGCTCCGACAACATTTCTTTTGCGTCAACCTCATTGATCGGCGCCAAACGCAAGGAAACATCTTTCATCAACTCAACAAAGATGCCGCCAAGCCCAACGACGACCAGCGGTCCGAAATCTGGATCTTCCCGGACGCCGACCAGCATTTCCAATCCATCCACCATTTCCTGGACCAGAAAACCATCAATCTTGTCAGCCCCGATCCTGTTTTGTAGGTCGACAGCCGCATCCCTAACGGCACCCGCATCCCTTAAATCCAGCACCACACCACCGGCTTCGGTTTTATGGCTTATCTCGCTGGAAACAATCTTCAGAACTACAGGAAAACCAATTTCGGACGCAGCCGCAGCAGCCCCTTCTGGATCAGAGGCGACCGTTTGCTGTGGCGCCGTCAGGCCGCGTTCTGACAATACCTTCGCCAGCCTGTCTTCGGAGACATTACCGGCATCCCCCGCCGCTGCCGGTAACTCAGGGAGCCCACGCCGCCGTGCCTCACCATAGTGAACCAGTGCCTGCATTGAACGCACCATGGTTGGCACGCTGAACAAAAACGGCATGCCCGCGCCGTCCTGAAACTCCCGCAAGGCGGCATCACAATTCTGCGCCATCCGGGTGAAAGCGAAAATCGGTTTATCCGTGGAGTCCTTGAGCTTGATATAGCTTTCCGGCGTTTTAACGGCATCATCCGCCAGCGGCACTCGGCCTTGCACCGCGATAATATCGACATCGTCATCGGCTGCAAACATCTCACAAAGTTCACAGAAATCCGGCACCTTGCCAGCCAGCGTTGACCCAGCATCCATCGGGTTATGAACATCAACCCCTTCGGGCACGAATTCATCCATCTTTTGGAAGGTCTCTGCTGAAAGCGTCGCAAGCTGCCCGCCTTCATCACCGACGGCTTCAAGGGTTAGTCCAACAGCCCCACCACTCGTGGTAACAACAGCCAGCTTGTTCCCGCGCGGCAGACGATTTTGACGAAACGCCAGGGCAAAATCGACCATCTCATCTATGGATTTACAGCGGGTAATGCCATAACGATGGCACATGGCATTGAAAACATCGTCATCAACCGCAACTGCACCGGTGTGGGTTTTCGCCTGTTCCTTTCCAAGCTCGCTGCTGCCCAGCTTCATCAGGATAACCGGCTTCTTCGCCTCATATGCACGGCGCGCCGCTTCCATAAACTCTTTGGGTCGGCGCACGCTCTCGATCATACCGACAATGATTTTAGTATCCGGATCATCGACCAGAAAATTGAGATAATCTGCGCTATCGAGACCAAACTCGTTGCCACAGGACATGGCGTAGGAAAAACCAAGCCCGCGTTGCGCTGCTTGCGCAAACCAATAGCCCAAGGTTCCACCGGAATGGAATATCCCGCCGACCTCACCCTTGGGAAGATTTCGCAAACGGGTGGTCGGATAAAGTTGAATATCCTGGGGCAGGCTGAACAGCCCCATGCAGTTGGGCCCGCATACCGAGATACCAGACTCTGCGATGATGGCCTTAAGGTCTTCGCCGCGTTCCTGGCCTATATTCTTACGTCCCTCGCCAAAGCTCGCCGAGAATATCGTTGCTGCCTTCAAACCATTATCAACACCTTCGCGGATCATGTCGTTGACGAACCGCGCCGGCACAATGACCAAGGCATGATCAATGGCTTCGGGGAGAGAAGCAAAATTGGGATAAACCTTTTCGTCCCATAATTCCTCACGGCGAGGATTGATCAGATAGGTTGGAACCGGGAATCCAGCTTCCTTCAAATTATTAAACAGGACACGTGACCAGCCATCACCACCGGTTTCACTGGCGCCGACGATCGCGATTGATTTAGGTTTCAACAGAGGGTCTACATTACGAAACATTGTGTTATCTCGCTAAAGTTATCCGCCGAGCGCGGGTAAGTTATCCTTTGGCAAACCGACCGGGTGATTTGCCATCTGCCACGCCGTCCGGCCTGGGCAATCCTTCTGGCGTATGGCATCCATCGCGATAGCGACCGATGCCCTGCCCCGTCGCAACGATGCGGCCAGTTTCGTCTCTTGCCTCAGCCACCGACATAAACATTGTCCGCCCACCACCGGTCTTTTTCGACTCAATAGTGACGCGGCTGCCATGCTTTACCGGCAAGATGAAGTTAACCGTCAATGTCACAGTTGCCCCTGACCGATAGTTCTCCGGCACGGTGCAATAGATCGCAGCATGCGCCAGCGCCGTATCAATAACGGTCGACATGCACCCGCCATGCAAAACACCCGTACCATTTAGAGTGTGCTCTTCAACATCGAATTCAATCACGCAGCGGTCGATTTCCCACTCAACGAGACGAATCCCAATATTATCGGCAAAGGCTGCAAACTCTTTCAGCGTCGGTCGCGCGGGCGGAAGTTCAGGCCTTTCTGTTTCACTAGCCATGGGACCCACTTACTCGCCGTAATCGCGCAAAATCTGGCGTGCAAGCGCCATTTTGAGAATTTCAGTCGGGCCTTCAGTAATGACCATACTGCGCTGATCCCGGAAGAACTGCTCAATAGGCAGATCCTTGGTGAGCCCCATTCCGCCGTGAATTTGCATACAGCGATCCGCCGCCTGGAACGACATTTCATCGCCGAAATACTTACACATATAGGATTCTTTGCGGACATCTTCGCCCTGATCAGCGCGCCACGCCGCGTTATAGACCATCAATTGAAGTTGATGCCGGTTCTGAAACATATCAACCAGCATATTTTGGACGGTTTGCCGCGAGGACAATTTTGCCCCAAACGTCGATCGCTGATTGGCATATGTTGCAGCAAGCTCCAGACACCGCGTGATCACGCCGACGCCTCGCGCCCCATGCCGCAATCGACCTTCGGTTAGCCAGCTTTGGGCGGCACGCATGCCATCGCCCTCTTCGCCAACGCGTTGAGAAGCCGGCACCCGAACATCCTCAAAGACAATCTCCCACGGCCTGTCGGCGATCATCATATCTTGCTGCCGCAACTTCGTAATGCCGGGCGTATCCATATCGACGAGGAATACCGTTAGCCCACCGCGCGAACCCTTTTCACGATCAGTAGCCGTTACCACCTGTGCGAAATCAGCGTGACTCGCGCCAGTAATGAAACGTTTGTGACCGTTGATAATGTAATCATCCCCATCACGGACAGCTGACGTCCGCATACCGCCAGGGTCACCGCCCGCTTCGGGTTCGGTCTGACAAAAGCAGCTGGTCTTTTCGCCTTTGACGACCGGATATAGAAAACGCTCTTTTTGTTCGTCGTTGAGCGAATAGAGGATAGGGCTGACACGGGGACCAAAAATCGATGCATTCCGAGCAGGAATAGCGATGGTCCGAGCCATCTCTTCCCACATGACGGCTTTTGACAGATGGCCAAGACCGAGACCACCGAACTCTTCGGGCACATCAAACAACCAAAGCCCGAGATCCCTCGCCTTTTCTTCCAAGGTTTCCTGAACACCTGGCAAAAATTCGGTACCATCATTGGTTTCCCGTTCAATTGGAATTAACTCGGTATCTACAAAGCGCCGAAGATTGTCCTTCAGCATTTGCAATTCTTCCGGAAGATCAAAATCCATCCCTGTTCCCCTTTGATATTCTTAGTTCGTTATTCTTATTCAGCGCTACGCGTTTACATCGACAACAACGCGGCCTTGCGTTTCACCTTTCAATATTTTTCCCGCGAGATCAGGCAAATCATCCAAAGCAACGACTTGCGTAATCGCATCAAGTGAGTCCACAGACAGATCTATCGCAAGTCTGTCCCACGCCGCTTTCCTTTGCTCAAACGGACACGTTACCGAATCGATTCCGAGGAGCTTTACACCCCGTAACAGGAACGGAATAACCGTTGAATTTAGTTCTACGCCCCCTGCGAGGCCGCAAGCCGCTATAGCGCCGCGATATTTCATCTGCGGCAAAATCGACGCCAGTGTATTGCCACCAACTGCATCAACCACACCTGCCCAGCGCTCTGACGCGAGGGGCCTCTCAGGAACAACATCTAGTTCTTCACGAGGAATAATTTCGGTCGCCCCAATTGACTTCAAATGATCAGCTAATTGCGGACGCCCGGTCGACGCGTGAACCTCATAGCCACACCCAGCCAGAATACCAATGGCCACACCGCCAACGCCGCCATTGCCGCCTGTCACTAATACCGGCCCGCTGTCAGCTGTGACACCATGAGCCTCTAGCTCCATGACAGCCAGCATGGCCGTAAATCCGGCGGTTCCAATAGCCATTGATCGTTTTTCGGACATCCCCTCGGGTAAAGGCACCAGCCAATCAGAGTTCACCCGTGCCTTTTGAGCATAACCGCCCCAATGCGCTTCACCGACACGCCACCCCGTCAAGATGACCTTATCACCATCTTTATAACTAGCTGACTCCGAAGTTTCGACAGTCCCGGCAAAATCGATACCCGGAACATGGGGATATTTTCGCACCAGCCGGCCAATTCCCTTGAGAACCATGCCGTCCTTATAATTCAGGGTCGAATGGGAGATAGCGACAGTTACGTCACCTTCCGGAAGCCGATCATCACTCAGCTGCTGGATTGACGCCGAAACACCTTTTTCTGCCTCGTCGAGAACCAAGGCACGAAATCCATCGGCCATCCTGCATCTCCCTGTATTTGTTTTTCCCCTAAAAGGGGTTTTCATCTTTTCTAGACCTGTCTCGCCAGAGGGTCAATCTGCGCACCTCGCATTGACAATGGTCAGTCCCACTCCGATCATTAGGTCACAAGAAAACATACGGCCAGGGAGACAAAAGGATGGAATATCCTCTTTCCGAAGAACACCAACTTTTCCGCGACACGATGAAACGCTTTGTCGACGAGGAGATGATCCCCGTTGAAATGGAAACCTGTGGCGAAGACGGTCAGCTTAAGCCTGAATGGCAGGAAAAATATCACGCCCGGTCAAAAGAACTCGGCCTCTGGAAGATGGAAGTGCCGGAAGAATATGGCGGGGTCGGCGCCGACCTCGTGTCGCTATGCATTGTTTGGGAACAACTGGGCAGAACGATCGCCGTCCCCACCCGCGGACTAGGCGGCATCATGGGGCCACAAGTTCGGGCACCGTTATATGAGCTCAGCGATGAGATGAAGGAACTCTATCTCTACCCAGTGCTCAACGGCGAAAAAGAAGCCTGCTTTGCACAAACAGAGCCTGATGCCGGCGGCGACCCCGGCGGTATGCGGACGACGGCCGTTCTCGAAGGCGACGAATATGTCATCAATGGCACGAAACGGTTTATCACCGGTGCCGAAGATGCCGATTTCTGTCAACTCTTAGCCGCAACCGACCGCGAAAAGGGCTCTCGTGGCGGTATCTCGATGTTCCTCGTGGATATGGATTCGCCCGGCATTAACATCACCACGAAATTCGAAACGATGATGGGTGACTGGCCCTGCGAGATTCATTTCGACAATGTTCGTGTCCCGGTCGAAAAGCGAATTGGCGAAGAAGGCCAGGGTTTCGCGCTTGGACAACGATTCCTCGCGAATGGCCGATTGAAACACGGATCACGCGGCGTTGGCACCGCGCAACGTTGCCTCGACATGATGTGCGACTACGCCAAGCAACGTGAAACGTTCGGCGAGCCTTTGGCAAACCGGCAATCCATTCAATGGATGATAACCGACACCTATGTCGAGCTGCAGGCGGCGCGGCTCATGGTCTATAACGTTGCCACCAGAGCGGCAGAGGGCACCATCGACCGAACTGACGGCTTTATCCAAAAAATGTATGCTGACGAACTTGGCTTCCGGGCAGCAGACCGATGCCTTCAAGTACATGGAGGAATCGGTCTCACCACAGACCTACCGATTGAACAAATCTGGCGGCAAGCCCGTAGTTTCCGGATTACCGAAGGCCCGACAGAAATCATGAAGATGGTCATCGCGCGTAATGTTTTGCGAGAATACTGACAACGCTTTCAGACCTTACAAACGGCAACAGCGAGAGAGACGACAATGCCCAAAGCGTTAACCGACCAGCAGGTGCAGCAGTTCAAGGATGACGGGTTTCTGTTTCCTCATGACGTCTACACGCCTCAAGAAGCCGCGGGACTTTGGCAAAAGTTCAATGCGCTGGAAGAAGAACTAGGCGAAGAACCGCAGAATCGCTTCCGCATTAAAGCACAACTGCCTTTTCCATGGCTATGTGATGTCGTCAGCAATGAAAAGCTGCTGGACGCGCTGGAGGATCTAATCGGTCCTAACATCCTGTGTTGGGGGGCATCGTTTTTCACAAAGAAAGCCAACGATCCACGCTTTATTTCCTGGCACACCGATAGTTTCGTCTATGGTTTCGAGCCCGCGGAAACAGTTACAGCCTGGCTTGGATTCAATGATTCTACGATTGAATCGGGCTGTCTCCGCTACATTCCCGGCTCTCATAAGAAAAAGTCGATACATGAGATCATACCAGATCCCAACAATCTTGCCGGCCTCGGACAACACGTTATCGATGTGCCGGAAGAGAAAGCTGTCTATGCCGAGCTGAATGCAGGGCAGGCTGTCTTTCACCATGAGAGTGTTGTTCATAGCTCGGGGCCCAATGAAGCGAACCATCCACGGATCGGTTTCTCGATCCACTATGTCGCTCCACACGTAAAGGAAACGCGGTTTGAAGGCGCAACGGCGATGCTTCTCCGCGGCGAAGACAATTACGGTTATTGGGGAGCAGACCCGTTACCCAAACATGATCTCGACCAAGACTGCATTGACGCAATGACAGAGACTCGCGAGAAATTCATGTCGATTACAGCCCAAAAAATTCAGGCTGGCGGCAGGAGTTAAAACGCCGGCCAGTCAGACAGTCTTAATCCCGATAAGACGGATCAATTCTATCCATCTTACGCTTCATGGCGGGCCAGGCCGGGTGTTCTTCCGGAGAGTTGTTATTTGGACGCCAGCTTTGCTCGGCTGATTTTTGCAAAACATGTTCCGGCGGGATTTCGAGCTCGGCACCGCCCGCCATCGCCGCCAATTGAGCCCGGCAGGCCTTTTCGAGATTATACATCAGATAGAAGGCTTCACCGAGATTTCGACCGAGCGTCAGCAATCCATGATTACGCAAGATCATGGCATAGTGATTGCCGAGATGTTTGACGATGTTATCGCGTTCCTCGACATCCACTGTCACGCCTTCATAATCATGGTAGGCGATCCTTTCATAAAAACGGATCGCACTCATATTGAGCGGCAGCAGACCATTCTTCTGCGACGATACAGCCATACCAGCTTCGGTATGCGTATGGATGGCGCAAGTAATGTCTTTGCGGGCGCCATGGATCGCACTGTGAATGACGTACCCTGCCTGATTGATCCCAAAATCACTCTCCATGATTTTGTTTCCATCGAGATCGATCTTAACAAGGCTCGAAGCAGTCACTTCGTCAAACAACAAGCCATATGGATTTAACAGGAAATGTTCTTCGTCCCCGGGAACCCGTAGCGAGATGTGATTGGCGGTTACGTGGGTCCAGCCATAATGCGCGACTAAACGATAGGCGCAGGCTAGGTCGACGCGTGCTTGCCATTCTTCTTCACTGACTTTGCCACGAAGCGAAGGAATGTTAAGCGTTTGCATTCCGTCTGGCGCCATGAAGACCTCCTCGACCGGGCTTTCCGGCCATTATTATTAATTAAAGGCGGTTACCTGTTAGCAACCGCCTTATTCCATCAAGCTTCTACTTTCCAAACAAGCCCTTTATCGACTTGGTGGTGCCTTCCAGCACTTTGCCAGCACCGTCAGCGCCACCTTCGAGCATCTTCTTGGCGCCGTCTGTAACCCCTTTTAGTGCTTTCATTGCACCATCAACAACGGCCTTACCGACATTGGCTGCATTGCCGACGATGGCACTAACAATCTGGCGAGTCACCTCACCGACTGTCGCGCCTTTTTCCTTCTTACCAATATTTTTTAAATGGATCGTGGGTAGCGCTGCTCCCAACTTTTTACCCAACAGGACATCTGTTTTAACGGCCACTTTGCCGTTACGAACATAGAGATTCTCAATTATGAGTTTTGTGCCATCTTTCTCGGATTTGACTTCTTTTTTGCCGCCGCCCAGCCCTTTCGACTTCGCGTATGCGTCTACATTCTGCTGAATTGCGTCAAAATTCGCTTTGCCATTAATTTTTTCATAATTGATGTCCGGTGAATCGATAACAACCTCTTTGATAACAATCACATCTTTCGTGCTTGAGTCTGTATCGATCTTTACGTTTACAACACCAAAGCTCATGGCTTTCTCTGTTTTGAACCCTGCTGGGTTACCCATACGGAAACCCTTAAGCTTTGCTGTGCCTTCTTTAATCGATAGTTCAACCCCCTCTAATGTCACTTTAGTCTTAGTGGCCTCAGACCCATATTTTTCGACGGCGTCTTTAATCAAACTATCGGCATTCAAAATCCCATAGGAAATGACACCACCGCCAGCGATCAAAATCACAACAAACCCGATTAAAATTCCCTTTTTCATTTTTAACCTTCTCCATTTTGGCAAATGAGCCGTCTTTTCCCCAAAGCCAGCCGATGCCAACGGTTTCCGACAAAACCCTTATAATCCTCCTGCCCGCGCGCGTCATGTATGATTCTCCGAATGTCACACAATCTTCCTAATATCGGCGGTTTGACTCTCAACCAGCTGCAGTAAATGCTACGGCGCCTCATTCCGCTTAATCTTAGGAGACACCGATGTTCAAACGAATAGATCACGTCGCGCTGGATGTTACCGACATTGATCGCTCCGTAGCCTTTTACAAAGACCATTTTGGCTGCGAACTCTATAATGAACAGGTTGTAGCGGACGGAATGCGCATCGCCTATCTGCGCT
Source organism: uncultured Alphaproteobacteria bacterium (assembly GCA_943787225.1). Taxonomy (GTDB): domain Bacteria; phylum Pseudomonadota; class Alphaproteobacteria; order MPNO01; family UBA2964; genus UBA2964. Next base: position 38,547 of record CALSLP010000005.1, on the reverse strand, counting down.
CAGGTAACACTATTCTTGAGCTGGTACATTGCGGCACAGGGAAGATGAACGGCTTTCATTTTTGCTTTGAGTCGGACGATTTTGACGGCGATGTCACCAAACTGAAAAATGCCGGCATCCCAGTGCTCACAGAACCGCATGACACTGGGGCACGCGAAGAACGTGAAACCGGCTGGCGACGCGCTGTATTTGCCGGGCCCGATGGCGAAAATATAGAATTCAGAGGGTAGCAACAAAATAGAGGCACAGACCTCAAACAGGGAGAATGATATGGGAATGCTCGATGGAAAGACCGCGCTGGTAACAGCCGCTGGTGGTGGCATAGCTGGTGCAATAGCCCGAAAGTTTGCCACTGAAGGCGCCGCCGTTTGCTGCGTCGACGTCAATGAAGAAACCGTTACGCGAAGACGGTCGCAGATATCGAAGCGGCGGGTGGCAGAGCAATTGCCAAGAGTTTGCAACGTCGCCGATGAAGCTGCGGTAAAGACAACCGTCGATCGAAACGGCCGAGGAATTTGGCAAACTTGAAGTCGTGGTAAATGCCGCCGCAGCTTCAGAACCGCTTCATACCGTTGCCAATATGCCGCTCGAAACATGGCAGGAAGTCATAGATGTCAATCTCACCGGTATGTTCCTAGTGTCAAAACACGCCATCCCGCATATGCAGGCCGCAGGCGGTGGGCAGTTTATCAATATCTCATCAACATTCGGCCATATCGCCTGGCCGCAACGCCCTGCCTATATGGCAACCAAAGGCGCGGTCCGACAGCTTACCCGCTCTATCGCGCTGGATTTTGCACCGGACAATATTCGCGCCAACAGCATTCTGCCGGGCGCTATTGAAACGAACCGACTCTTGGCTCGAACACCAACGATGGAGAAAGTTCGGGAAAAGATGGTGCCTCTACACCCCATCGGACGGTTGGGGCAACCAGAGGATATCGCCAATGCCGCCGCTTTTCTGGCGAGTGATCAATCCAGCTTCATGACAGGTTCAGACGTCTTCGTCGATGGTGGTTTCACCGCAATCTAAATTCAAACAGCAAGCTGATTAGGGAGAAGAAAATGGGACGACTTGAGGGAAAAGTTGCCTTTATCACAGCATCAGGCGGTGCCATCGCTGGCGCAACCGCAAGGCTGTTTGGGGCGGAGGGCGCCGCCGTCTGCTGCGTCGACATCGTCGAGGAAAACGTCAATCAAACAGCAGCAGATATTAATGCGGCTGGCGGTAAAGCCATCGCGATCACCTGCGACGTCACCGACGATGATGCCGTGAAAGCCGCCGTCGACAAAACCGCCGCCGCGTTTGGCAAAGTGGATGTCTGTTTTAACGCCGCAGCCTATTCAGAAAAGCGCCACCGGCTCGCCGACATGCCGCTCGACATGTGGAAATCGGTTATCGATGTAAACCTGACCGGTATGTTTATTGTTGCCCGCCACGTCATCCCGCAAATGCAAGCGGCAGGCGGTGGCTCGATCATCAATGTCTCATCGATCTATGGTGTCGTTGGGGCCAAGGAACGCCCTGCTTACTGCGCTGCCAAGGGTGGCGTTCGCATGCTGTCAAAATCGATCGCCGTTGATTACGCGGTCGACAACATCCGCGCGAATTCAATCATGCCGGGGCCAATTGAGACGCCGCGTCTCCTGGCACGTAACCCGTCCATCGAGGCAGTGATCGAGCGCCATGGCCCGCGCTTGCATCAGAAACGCCTTGGGAAACCAGAAGAAATCGCTCAAACCGCTTTATTCCTGGCGAGCGACGATGCCAGCTTCACCTCGGGGGCGGATATGATTGTCGACGGCGCCTATACCGCATTCTGATCAGGAGAAATAAAATGGGACGTCTTGAAGGAAAAGTTGCATTTGTAACCGCCGCCGGTGGCGCTATCGCTGGTGCAACTGCGAGGCTCTTCGCGGCCGAAGGCGCTGCGGTTGCCTGTATTGATATTGTCGAAGAGAACGTTAAACAAACCGCTGCAGACATCGAAGCGGCTGGTGGCAAAGCAATTGCCATTGTCTGTGATGTTACAGACGAAGATGCCGTTAAGGCTGCCATCGACAACACCGTCGCCGCCTTTGGCAAGCTCAACGTCGTATTCAACGCCGCCGCCTTTACCGATCCGTTATTGCCCTTGCATGAGCTCGATGTAGCGCTCTGGCGAAAAACTTTCGACGTCAACATAACCGGCATGTTTATCGTCACCAAATATGCGATCCCTCATATGAAGGATGCCGGCAGCGGGTCCTTCATCAACATCTCGTCGATCTATGGCGCGCGGGCAGCGAAGAAACGTCCAGCCTATTGCTCTTCCAAAGGCGCTGTAAGAATGCTGTCGAAATCGGTGGCCGTTGATTACGCGGAAGACAATATCCGCGCCAACTCGATCCTGCCGGGCCCCATTGAAACTCCCCGCCTGCTTGTCGCGAACAAGAACATGGATGATGTCATCAACCGTCATCGGCCACATTTACCGGCGGCACGGCTTGGTCAACCTGAGGAAATCGCCAAAACGGCGGTGTTCCTGGCAAGCGACGAGTCCAGCTTTATGTCCGGCAATGATTGCTTCGTTGATGGAGCCTACAACGCGATATAGCTAATCAGGGGCCACTCTGGCTATTTTGGCAGAATGCAGTGCTTCGCGAAGTCTTTGACTTCCTGCGCGGTCCACTGCCCTTTATCCTTGTTCTTGAGCTCTTGGCACCACTCCTTACTGCCAACAGCAGGGGAACACGCTGTCGCGAACAATAATCCGGCGACAGTTATAACCGTACCCAGCTTCATCATTTCCATAGGTAATCTCCAACTAAACTATAAGTACTACGACACCGGTTCGATTAAAGCGCCGCACCGATTCCGTCAAACTTTTCAGCAGATTTTCAGTCGTCCAAAAACTTAAACCGCCACGTATCGCCGTCACCAACGACGTGACCGGCAGTTGGTCCGGGGAAATGAGCCGGCAACACCACCGTGTCGGTGTCCGCTACCGAGTCCAGAACCTTGCGGCGCGTGCGCGCAGACTGATCAGCATCCCAGCAGAAACAGGATGACCAGTCCGGTTCGATACATTGCAGCGCGTGATGCATCATATCGCCAGAAAACAGGCCCTGTTTACCACCTGATTTCAGATTGACGCAGACATGCCCCGGTGAATGGCCGGGCGTTGGGGTCAACCAAATCGTATCGTCCAACATGAAATCGTCATCAACCAGCATCGCCTGCCCCGCCTCGACGATAGGCAGGCAGTTCTGTGACCAGACATTGCCGGGAGGATGCGCACCCTTTTTGGTTTCTTCTTCCCAGGTCTCATATTCCTTACGGCTAAAAATATATTTTGCATTGGGAAAAGTCGGCACCCAACGGCCATCAATCAAGCGCGTATTCCATCCACAATGATCTATGTGCAGATGGGTACAGAAGACATAGTCGATATCTTCAAAACTCAATCCGTTAGCCGCCATGCCATCCAGCCAGGGTTGCTTGGGAAAATCATGGGGCGGTCCGTAGCCCTTGTCTTCCCCGAGACAGGTATCGATTAAGATCGTGTGGTGCGGCGTTTGCACGATGTAGGTCTGATAAGTGATGACCAGCATGTTCTGGGCTGCATCATAAACATACGGCGCCATCGTCTTCAGATGCGCAAGCGCGGTCTCTTTGTCACATGTCGGATACATGATTTCGGGGGGCCGCCACGGGCCATCACGTTCAACAACACTAGTGACTGTGACATCACCAAGAGTAAGCGGTTTCATCAGAGTACTCCCCCTGTTAGACGATTTCGTCGATCACCAGATTGAATAGGACGCCGATGGCGGACCAACCGTTCTCTAACTCCCTGCCGGGAGGACATTACCGTCAACCAGCTGAGGCCATTCCCCTTCGGCGACTGGCTTACCGATTTCGTCGCGCCTGACCATCCATGGACGGGCCGCTTCAGGCGGTATCGTGTCATGATGCAGGGGTTCCCAATCGGCGCTGATAAAATCTGAATCAAAGCCCGTTTCGATCAGTCCACCAGCAGGGTTCCAAAAATACCAGAACCAGCCAGAACCAAAATAATGCCGCCCCGGACCGAGCTGGGTCTGCCAGCCCTGCTCTTCCATATGAGTACCGCATTTCAATACTTCATCGCTGTCTCTAACTTCGTAGGCAACATGCTGGAAGCCCATGTTATTGCCACCATTTTCAAAAAACAGATTATGATGATCATTGGACCCACCGCATCGCATGAAGAAGTTTTTTCCCAGCAGCGATTCTGTAAGTTTGAAGCCCAGCCGGTTGAGATAAAATCCAGCGGCGGCCGCGGTATCACCCGGCGCCCAGTAAACCGCATGGAACATGCGCTGCTGCTTTACAGGACCGCGGGCAAAAACATCGGCCCGTTCATCAACCCTTGAAGCATTACCAACAGTATTACTATCGGGAAAGTTCAGCGGTTTGATGGCGCGGGTCGTGACACGAAAACCGATCTGGTAGCCAAGGTCGTCATGGCTGTGCAGCCCGCCTTCTGAATCGACAGTTACCTCTCTGTCCTTGGACAGCTCCGCGCCGATGGCCTCAAGCGTGTCTTTATCGGCAGCGCCCCAAATGACTTCGCGCGCCGTAGAACCAGGCACCGAAGGGGGTGGCAGGCTGTCGTCATCGATCTGACGAATATGGATGGAAGTGTCATCAGGGAGCTTGAAATCTGAACCGGTTGTGCTCTTTTCAACCAGTTCCAAACCCCAGTCTTCCTGAAACCGGGTCGCCGCGTCCACATCTTCTGCGCCATAGATGACGGATTGCAGGCCAACAATATTCATGAACTTTCCTTCCGCTATTGCAGAGACGTATCCAGGTATTTCTCAATTTTCGCTTCGTCGACATCGATCCCAAAGCCCGGACCGTCTGGTACAACGACACAACCATCCTCAAGGACAAACGGCTCAGCTATTAAATCATCGATATAGTAAATCCCGCCAACATTGCCGCTCTGTGACTCCGCAGGTGTCGAGACCGGAACAACACAGGACAAGGTCGCCGGGATAGCCGCTGCCGCCAGATGAATATTGGCAAGATTACCGACACCCGTTTCGACGGACCCATTTACATTGCAGAGAAATTTAGCCGCTCGTGCCGCCGCCGCCACTTCCATGGCACCATAGAGCCCACCGGGTTTGGTGGTGTAGATCGAGACGATATCAGCAGCCTTCTTCTCAAAGATTTCCAGGACATCTCGGGCATACCAGGCGCTTTCATCCGCCATAACCGGAGTTTCCAGAACACGGGTTACTTCGGCAAGACGATCAATCCCTTCGACGGGTTGCTCGGCATATTTGAGACGGAAGGGCTCCATCTTGCGGATAATCCGTACGGCATCGCGAGGCGTCGCATAGCCACAATTGGCATCGACGCAGATATCCATCGCATCGCCAACCGCTCTCCGGACGCGGCTCACTATTTCAACATCCCTGTCTGGATCAACACCAACCTTGATTTTGATTGTTTTGATGCCCTCATCGGCGACTTTCTTGCATTCCTCTACGGCCAGGTCGATATCAAGCAAGCCAATCGAATGCGTCACGGGAATTCGGTCGCGCACCTTGCCACCAAGCAATTGCCATACGGGAACACCGACTGTACGGCCAGCCAAGTCATAGGCGGCAATATCCATCGCCGCTTTCGCATAAGGATACCCTTTAACGATAGCATCCATCCGCTGGTGCAAATCGGCGATATTGCCAACCTCACAGCCAATGACTGACGGTGTCAGGTAATTCTCAACAACAAACTTTGTCGTACCCGGCGACTCGCCAAAGTAGCGTCCGTAATCGCCACCCCAATCCTTGAGCGCCGGCGCTTCGCCCCAGCCAACGACACCGTCATCGCTGTGCATACGCACGAGGATATAGCCACCGATGGGCTCGGTCAGGCCGGTCCATTTATGTTCACGCCGAGTTGGGAGAGCAACATGAATGACATCAACCTGTTTGATAGCGGGCATAGAACCGTCCTGTTTCTCTAAATTTAGATGAAGTCTGGTCAGTCGACCCGGACCTGTCAAACGGCTGTTCGCGATCCTTCACTGGATGCCATGCAACAAATCGCCTATCCGGGGTTTTCTTTACGTTCATTCGACGACACTATACCGTGTCATGACATTGTATCTGCAGCCCAAATCCGTGGATGAGGCCGTACAGGCGCTCTCCGAGAACAGTCTATTCGTCCTCGCGGGCGGCACTGATTATTATCCGGCGCGCGTTGGCAAACCCCTCGACGACGACATTCTCGATATCACCGGAATTACAGACCTCCGCGGTATTACTGAGACATGACGATCACTTCACTATAGGCGCGCTAACCCGCTGGACTGACGTCATCGAGACCGGTCTTCCAGATTATTTCAATGGGCTCAAGCTTGCGGCACGAGAGAGTCGGCGGCGTCCAAATCCAAAATGCCGGCACCATAGCGGGAAATATTTGCAATGCGTCCCCAGCCGCTGACGGTATACCGCCCCTACTATCGCTGAACGCCGACATCGTTCTTGCGTCGACCCGCGGTGAGCACGCCATGCCGCTCGCCAAGTTTATCATGGGCAATCGCAAAACCCGCTGCGCCAGCGATGAAATCGTCACGGGTTTTCGAATTCCAAAACCAGTACACCCTGCAACATCAACATTTCTCAAGCTCGGGGCTCGCAAATATCTGGTCATTTCTATCGTGATGGTTGCCGCCGTCATCGAGAACGACAACGGAAATATCGGCGCGGGTCGGATCGCTGTCGGGTCCTGTTCCGCTGCTGCAAAATGTCTGCATATGCTGGAAAGATCACTCGCCGGCCAGCCGATTGCCGCAGGTATCGGTGACCTCGTCACCAAAGATCATTTAAACCAGCTATCGCCCATCGATGACGTCAGAGGCAGTGCCGACTATCGCCGCGATGTCGCCCTAACATTGGTACGACGGGCTCTTGAAGACTTGGTAGCCGATGCATGACTGAAATCAATTTCATTCTGAACGGCAAGAAAACCACAATCGAGGCAAACCCTGTTCGACGGCTTGCGCATGTATTGCGCGATGACCTTGGATTTACCGGTACCAAGATTGGTTGCGATGCCGGGGATTGCGGCGCCTGTACTGTCCGTCTCGATGGGCGTCAGGTATGCGCCTGTCTTTGCCCATCGCACAGGCAGACGGTACGGAGATCGTCACTGTTGAAGGTTTGTCGGAAGCCGGGGCCCTCAGTCCCCTGCAAGAAGCCTTTCACCTATATGGTGCCGCGCAGTGCGGCATCTGCACGCCGGGCATGCTGATGGCCGCGAGCGATCTGCTTGACCGAAACAACAACCCACCGAAGAAGAAGTATACGATGCCCTTGGCGGCGTGCTGTGCCGTTGCACTGGCTATCGAAAAATCGTCGATGCAATCCTTCACGTCGGCGATACCGCGGAAGCCAATATCGTTGAGCCCGCAGTCGGCGAAGCAGTTGGCGCCCGCGCTGCAAAACTCGATGGCAAACAGAAGATAACCGGCACAGAGCTATATGGTGCCGATCAGGCACCAACGGATGCCTTATGGCTTCGCGCCGTCCGTTCTCCCTATTGGCGGGCCACGTTCAGTCTTGGCGATTTTGAGCCCTTAAAGGCTAAATATCCGGGACTGGTCGACATTCTCACCGCCGACGATGTGCCCGGTCTCAACGGATTTGGTATTTACCCCGACGTCAAAGACCAACCCGTCCTGGCTGACGGTTTCGTTCGCTATCGTGGCGAAGCGGTGATCGCTCTCGTCGGCGATGCAGCGACCATTGCTGAAATCCGAGACGACGAATTACCAATCTCATGGCAAGAACAAGATCCGGTTCAAGGTTTTGGGCCGCCCGTTGCTGATGAAGCACCACAGCTCCACGACGATTACCCGGGCAATATTCTTGCCCATGGCACGACGCTTAAAGGCGACACTGAAAATGGTTTTGCGAATAGTACCGCCATCTTTGAAGAATCCTTTGCAACAGGTTTTGTAGAGCATGGTTACTCGAACCTGAAGCCGGCTGGGCACGACGTATCGGGGATCGTATCGAAGTAACGGTGACGACCCAGAGCCCCTACATGGATCGGGATGAGGTCGCGATCATTATGGGGCTCGCCCCGGAAGATGTCCGCATCATCCCCACCGCGTGCGGTGGCGGATTCGGCGGCAAACTCGATCAAACTGTACAGCCTCTTGTGGCCATCGCAGCCTGGAAACTTAACAGACCAGTCCGGTGTACGTTCAACCGGCTTGAAAGCATGGCCGCCACCACGAAACGTCACCCATCGCGCATTACAGCGCGATATGGCTGTGCAGACGATGGCAAGCTTCAAGCTTATGAATTCAATGGCGATTTTAATACCGGGGCCTACATCTCCTGGGGTCTAACCGTTAAAGACCGCGTACCGATCCATGCAACCGGCCCCTACTTCGTCCCCAATGTCAGTGCAAAATCCCGCGCTTTCTTTACGAATGAACCTCCCGCCGGGGCTTTCAGGGGATTCGGCGTCCCACAGGCAGCCATCGCCCACGATGCTTTGATGGATATGATGGCGGAAAAGACCTGTATCGACCCGCTGGAATTTCCGTCATATCAATGCCATTCGCAAAGGACAGGAGACAGCAACCGGACAAAAGCTCGATAGTGCCGGGCTCGATCAGTGCCTCGACGCGTTACGCGATGACTGGCAGGCATGGCGTGCAGAAGCGGACACCCACAACTGCAACCAACAAAACCAGGCGGCGTGGCGTCGGTGTTGGCTGCATGTGGTACGGCTGCGGCAATACCTCAATCGCCAACCCTTCCACCATGCATATCGGGTTAACGGCAGATGGTACCGTGACGCTCTACTCCGGCGCCCAGGATATCGGCCAAGGAACAAATACAACGATGATGCAGGCGGCCGCCGATGGTCTCGGCATCGCGCTCAATCAACTAAATCTTGTATGGGGCGATACCGACCTCACCGCCGATGCCGGAAAAAGTTCCGCATCACGACAAGCCTATGTTTCAGGCAATGCCGTAAAGTTGGCTGGCGAGGATCTACGCGGTCAAATTTTACGACTGGCCAATGTTGGCGAAAATGCATCGATTGACTTTGGCGCAGGAACTTTGATTGTCCGCGAAGGAGATACAGCGCGAGAGATCGACCTGACGTCTTTGCCGAAGACTGAAAACGGCGAGGTTTTACGGGGCGAAGGTTACTTTGACCCGCCCACCGAACCACTTGACGAAAACGGCCAGGGCAAGCCCTACGGCACCTACGGCTTTGCCGCTCAAATAGCCGACGTTGAAGTCGATGTTGAATTGGGCACAGTGAAAGTCCTGCGCATAGCCGCAGCTCATGATGTTGGCCAGGCTTTAAATCCGCAGCAAGTCGAGGGCCAGATCCATGGCGGCGTTGCCCAGGGGCTAGGACTTGCGCTGATGGAAGAGTACATTCCTGGCCGCACTGAAAATCTGCACGATTATTTAATGCCGACCATTGGTGATATTCCGGAAATCAAGACCTATATAATAGAAGACCCCGAACCCACCGGTCCCTGGGGCGCCAAAGGCATTGGTGAACCTGCCCTCTGTGCAACGGCGCCGGCGATCTTTGGTGGCATCTATCAGGCAACCGGCGTTCGGGTCACGCAGGCACCCTGTACCCCCGATCGGTTAAGGGCCGCCATTTTGAGAAATAAGGCATAATTTCGGAGAACCCAATGTTTGCTCGACCCATAATAGGAATAGCCGTCTCAGCATTCCTGATCGCACCTGCCAGTTGCGCAAGATCCATAAGATGCCGATGCATCATCCTTCCGCTGATAAAATGGCGCACAAGCCAATCATGGTAAAACAGCCCTGGGCACGGGCATCAATTGGCAAAAATGGCGCCGCGTATGTGACGGTCATCAATCACGGGAAATCGGCCGACAATTTAATTGGCGTAGAGGCCAAGGTGGCCAAGCGTGTCGAACTCCATACCCACAAGAATGACGGTGGGATCATGCGGATGCGCCATATCAAGAGCATCCCTGTACCCGCGCAGGATTCTGTAACGCTTAAACCCGGCGGTCATCACATCATGATGTTAGGGCTAACGCATAAGCTCAAAATGGGTGCAGAGTTTCCGTTGACGCTTGGTCTTTGAAAAGGGCGGCAAAGTGAAATGTTCAGGTCAAAATAAAACATGCCGGTGCGCTGGGCGGTTCTTCTGATCACCCGACAAGGCCACGGCAAACACAAGATGAAGCACTAGCGCCTTAACTGTCGAGAATAGAGGCGACAAGCGCTTCACCAAACCCACTCGTCGTACAACTGCCCCCAAGATCAGATGTCCGTGTCGCTTCGGAAACGAGAAGCGCGTCAGTCTTTTCCGCAAGCAATCGTCCGGCCTGCGTCAAGCTTGACGTCACCATGCTTGGCGCCCAGGTGATCCAGCAACATCGCCGTCGAATGCACCATCGCTACTGGATTCGCAATATTCTGTCCCGGCAATGTCAGGAGCCGAGCCATGGGCAGCTTGCGCAATCGCGTGATCGTCACCCAGCATTAAGCGATGCCGCGAGTCCAAGCCCTCCTGCCAGTTCCGCAGCCTCATCGGATAGGATGTCGCCAAACATATTTGTTGTCACAACGACATCAAACTTTTCAGGAGATCGAACGAGCATTGCCGCCATTGCATCAACGATTACCTTGTCGACAGTGACTTCGGGATAATCGACGGAAACAGCATCAACTTGCTTCAGAAAGAGACCACTGTAATGACGTAATACATTGGCTTTATGGACAGCTGTAACGTGCCTGGTACGCCGCATGGCTAGTTCAAAGGCGGCAACGGCGATGCGCCGACAGCCTTCCGTTGTGGCTTTTCCAACAGCGAGGGCGAGATCAGGCGTTGGCATAAATTCACCGGTACCGACCGCCATATTACGGTCTGCATAAAACCCTTCGGTATTTTCGCGAACAATGATGAGATCCATGGCCGGAACATGGCCTGGAACGCCCGGACGAACTTTACTAGGCCGGATATTGGCATATAGATCAAATTGAGAACGGAACCACGCCGATATATTGATCCCACCTTCTGCTGCGGATGGATAATCTTCCGTGGATGCGGGGCCAACGACAACGCCATGTGCCGCCCGCGCTTTGGCCGCAACGTCATCGGGCATTGTCGTTCCCATAGCCCGCAACGCCACCAGTCCTGCTTCCTGTCGATCGAGCTCAAGACCTAGTGAGAAATCGTCGATCTACCGCCTGAAGCGCAGCATCAGCAACAGCAACAATTTCAGGTCCGATACCATCGCCCGGAAGAATTAGAATATTCATGATCTTTGTTTGCCATTTGCATATGAAAGGTACCTGTTGGTACTGGAACCAAGCAAAGACAATCAAGCAGAAAAGAAATAATCGCCGTTTACATCTCAAAGGAGACTGCAAAAGATTCTAGGCAGTTGACGTTGATTTAGTTTCCAGATTTCCTTCATCAACCGAATCCGAACCGGTTTCACTGCCCGCTCCAAGATACCCCGCTGCTGAATCCATTGCCTTTTGAGCATGGTCTTGTAAGGCACCATCCGCGTTCCGCATATAGGTGAGCAAGGTGGATACGGACCACTCTTTCTCAATTCTCTCGCAGAATGGTTCATCCAAAGATAGGCCTTCACTCCGCAAATCATGAACGAATTGCCAAAGTTGATTATAAGCCAACAACAGCTGATCCGTATTGACGACAAACTCCTCATCATCATTTGTATTGGTATTCTGAGAACGACGGCGCATCGTGGTTTTTTGCTCAGGCTGCGCAATCGTTTTCATTTGAGCAGCAAGTTGATCAACCCGTTCGAGCCACTGCGGCGTTGACGGCAAGATCGCTTCGACAGACGCCACCGTCATTGACAGGGCAACGGCGATAATATTGCAGACCATTCTTTTCGCTGCGTCGTATACGTCCATATCCCCAAAATACCTAATATCAATGCCTTAGAAGAATTTCTTAGTATAAGCACCGACCATGAATGGTTCGTTAATTACTATTTCCGGACGTTAAGGATACGAAAAGACACATGCTATATAACTACTCAACAATTCTTTGAGTACATTTCAATTGACTGATCTAAAAGAATAATGACTGTCCACAGATGGAATAAACTTTCACAGAACCCCGTCTTTCCCGGTTCATTTACCGAGGAGATGAAATCCACATTTACGTCCGGGGCAATGGGAGATGCAGACGCGCAAGCCGTGATTGGCACCATATACCTGCAGGGTAACGGAGTGCCGAAAAACACGTCTGAGGCAATACATTGGTATGAGAAAGCTGCCACGAACGGCAATGCATCTGCAGCGATGACCCTCGGTCGTTTATACGTCCGTGGCGAACATATCGACAAAGACAATGACGCAGCCATTGCATGGTATGAAAAAGCAGCTGCCCTCGGGGATTCAAAGGCCATGCATCGATTAGGCGGCATTTATGCCAAGGGCAAAATCGTTTCTAAAGACTTGAACCTGGCTGTTTTCTGGTTCCGTAAAGCCGCCAAAGCCGGCGACGCATCGGCACAGCTTGTATTTGCCCTCATGCTGAGGGACGGAAAAGGCATAGAACCGAATAATGGGGAAGCGCTAAAATGGATTGAACAGGCCCTCAGCAGTGACCTCAGTGATGAAAACAGGGCAATGGCCCTTAGGACCAAACGATCGCTCACACCTAAACTTCAAACGTCAGGCTCTAAACCGCCTGTAAACATTGCCTCCACAAAAAAAGAGACAGCCGCGTGATTTCCTCACCTCGTAGCTTCCACGAAGATACTCTAATCGCCCGGAAGTCGATTGTACGATTACTCGCGCAAGGCGAACGCCTAAATGCTGTCCTTGCGGAAATCTGTGACTCTGTTGAAGATATGCTTCCCGACATTAAGGCCACCATTCAATTAGTCGCCCCCAATGACGACAAACTAATCCACGGCGCCGCCCCAAGCTTACCCGACAGCTACGTTCAAGCGATTGACGGATTACAAATCAGCCCATCATCAGGTACTTGCGGGACAGCCGCCGCGCTTGGCAAACGAGTTATCACCGCCGATATTACAGTAGACCCCAAATGGCGGAATTTTATTGCCCTCGCACGGGCTCACGGTATTCGCGCTTGCTGGTCTGAGCCCATTCTTTCTGGAAATGGTGTCGTGATTGGAACACTCGCCATATACAGAATGGAAATCGGGACTCCAGAAGAAACTGAAATAGAAATAGTCAATGAGTTCAAGGACCTCGCAAGTCTTGCGATCCAACATCGTAATTCTATTGACGCCCATACCGAAGCACACGCGCGTCTATCAAGTCTAACAGCCAATATTCCTGGCATTGTTTTGCAATGGTCAGTTGGAGCCGATAGCAAAAAATCGCTTACTTTCATGAGCGATGGCGTTTCCGAAATAGCTGGGTTCTCACGCGATGAACTAATTAAGTCCCCCAAACTCCTTCTCAATAATATCCAGATGGAAGACCGACGAGATCTGCTCCACGCTCTCGATGAATGTGCCCTTTCCAAACAGCCCGTAACCCAGGATTTCAGGATTAGGTCCGAGGCAGGAGAATTTCTGTGGCTCAGGTTAATGGTCCACCCGAGAAGCCGTATGGATGGCGTAACGGTATGCGATGCGCTTGGCCTCGACATTCCCGATCATATGGAATTTGAACGGCGCCTGGAAGAAAGCCAGAAAGAGCTAAATTCAAAGTTCATTGAGCTACAGAGAACCAAAGCGCGGCTCGAAGTCCAATCTGATGCCTTGATGAGAACAGCTGACCAGGTCACCAAATCCCGCGATATAGCGGAAGAGGCCAGTCGAGCAAAATCAGAATTTTTGTCAAATATGAGCCATGAATTGCGGACTCCGCTAAACGCAATCATGGGGTTCTCCGACATCATCAGAGAACAAACGTTTGGCCCCGTCGGCAGTATTAAATATCGCGAATATGCGCGCGATATCAATGACGCGGGGCGACACCTGCTGGAGCTTATTAATGATGTTCTGGATTTTTCCAAGATCGAATCCGGAAACGAAGAGCTATATGAAGAATGGATTGATGTACATGACGCCATCAGGAGCGTTACCAGAATGCTTCACGATCAAGCACAGCGATCAGACGTTAACATCACCGTAGGAGCGCCGGACGAACTACCCCCACTTTACGCTGACGAGAAAAAAATACGGCAAATCCTTATCAACTTGTTATCTAACGCGCTAAAATTCACCGACCAGGGAGGCACCGTGACTTTAACCGCTTGGTATAACGATTCCGGCGGCTACGTCATTCAGGTCGAAGATACAGGGATTGGAATTGCCCTCAAGGATATTCCAAAGGCTCTTGGTCTATTTGGCCAGGTCGATAGTGCTTTTAATCGCCGTTATGAGGGCACCGGCCTTGGACTACCCTTATCCAAATCGCTCGCCGAAATGCATGGCGGCTCGCTAGACATACAAAGTCAGGTCGATGTCGGGACAACCGTTACCGTACGGTTGCCGACAGCAGCGGGTTGTTCGTAAATCCACGGAGAAACCCTTTAAGTCGCAAAAATCGATTTCTTGGGCTTTTTGCGCTTACGCCGTTTTCCGGGCTCAGCTGCATTCTCGGCATCCAGGCGGGAATGCCGGACAAAACTCTCCCGATGTTCCGATGCATTGCCGTATTGACTGGCGAGAGTCATCGCGCGCCGAAGATAGAGACCGGCGTCATATTCATCCGTAAAGCCGATGGCCCCGTGCATTTGAATGACGGACTTTGTGACGGACAAAACCGCTTCCGACGCCCGCGCCTTTACTGCGGCAACCATCGCCCGGCTGCCATGCCCTCCATCTACAGCACCGCAAACCTGATAGAGCAGTGACCGCACAAGCTCTATCTGAATATGATCATTCACCGCACGGTGCTGCAGGGCCTGGAAACTGCCGATAGGACGACCGAATTGTTCCCGGGTCTGCATATAGCCAACCGCGAGATCAAGAGCCTGTTCCATAACACCCAGCATTTCGGCAGAAA
Source organism: uncultured Alphaproteobacteria bacterium (assembly GCA_943787225.1). Classification (GTDB taxonomy): domain Bacteria; phylum Pseudomonadota; class Alphaproteobacteria; order MPNO01; family UBA2964; genus UBA2964. The sequence continues at coordinate 23,508 of CALSLP010000005.1, read as the reverse complement.
CGCCTAATAAAATTCGATCCAGCAAATCTGATGCAAGTCGTTCACCCTGCTTTACGCCCGCGATCAGAAGGTCATCCGCCATTAGCGTCACTTCGGCAAAGTCGATTGTGCCTGTGCGCTGTCCCGTCTACCGTTCGGGACGCCTCAACCGTAATACCAAAGGTATCCCGCGGAACAATTATTAGAATGGTGCCATCGGAAGTATTGGCATCTACCAGAGAACCCGTCGGCTACATCTGCAAATGGAATGCCTGTACGGGTCCCCGTTAGCTGATAGCCATAATGATAGTGCTCCGCAAAAACCCGCTCACGTTTCTGCAGCCGGCACCGTCGGGTCCTGCAGCACGGGAATAAGAAAATTTTCGCCCGAGACGAGGCCGTTCAGCGCCTGCTCGGTCCCAGCACCTGTCGCCGCCCGCCCGGTCCCGACCGCGCGCGCACTGGCAGCCAAGGCCGCCACAGGTTCGGTGATCAAGGCCTCTTCCCGCCTGCTCCAAGGCGAGGGCAAGATCGGTGATTCCGAGATCCCAGACCGTCGGCCTTTTCAGGGACCATCAGAGACAGCCACCCCGCTTCGGCAATAGTCTTGAGACGCCCCTTGTCAAATCCGGGCTTGAACGTCGCGAAGCTTCCGGTGCGCGTCCGGCCCGCCGCAACGCTCGACGAGCTTCTCGGCACTCTCTTTTAATAGTCTTTGGATCATCGTTTAGGACGAGTTCCATTGTTCTAACCCCCGGTCTGCCGGCGTAAGGACCGCCAAAGCATCGAGCGCATAAGCCCCATCCCCAGGCGACAGCGCCACAAACGGATTAATATCCAGCGCTTCAATCGCGTCCGAGTTATCGGCCGCCATCTGCCCAACCGCCACCAGGGCATCGACAACGGCCTCCCTGTCGTAAGGGCCTATCACCACGATAACCGTCGATCAGTCGGCCCGCCCGTGTCTCATTGATCATACGACCAGCCCGCTACCCGACCAAAGCCCGGGCTACAAAAGGACACATCTTTAATCAGCTCCAGCCACACGCCCCCTAGCCCGAACATGACGACAGGCCCCATCTCCGGATCGCGTTGAATGCCAATGACCAATTCCAGGCCGCCCGTCATCGACTGGGCGACTAACCAACCCTCGAGTTCAATAGACGAGTCGTAACTGGCGACGTTCGTAGCGATGTCATTACAAGCCTGTTCGACCGCCGCAGCTATCATTGCAGCCCCAGGGTGACTGCACCGGCATCCGATTTATGGGTCATCGCCGCCGCCACACCCTTAACGACGACTGGGTAGCCGATATCGTCAGCAATCCGAGCGGCCTCCTCAGGAGTCTTGGCAAAGCCTTCCCGCGGCAAATTGATACCGTATGAGGAGATCAAAGTCTTAGAGGCCGGCTCGCTAAGAGCGAACGGATCAGCAGCCTGACGCCTCGGCGAGTGCCGCCTCTACCAATCACGTCCGACGGCTTGCCAAAAGCAGCCGCTGGTTGGCTCTGCTCCTGCCTCGCGGATGCGATCCCGGTAGGTAAAGGCCGCCCGGAGCGCCTTGAATGCCCGATTTGGCTCACTCAGAACCGGGATTTGGGGAAACTGCTTGCGGGCTTCGCGGCTAAAGGCCGTCAGATCAGCCGACGCCGGCGATATCAGCCCTATCGGCTTGCCACCCTTATCCAGAAAACTCTCCTGAAAGCCCTTCATCGTGTCCAAAACGCGTTTGGTCCGTCCTTTTGTTGGCGTCATTAATGCCTTCGCTGGGCGGCAAATCTTCCTGAAACAGTATCATGCCGATATTGGGATCGTTTTGAATGGCCGTGACCATCTCAACAATCGATTCCAGCTTTTGGTTCATAAAACCTGCTGCATCGAGAGGATTGGTAACCCGCAGATCTTCGCCAAGAATTTCCTTAAATTTTACGGCCGTCTCCGGTGCAAAATCAGGGAGCGGTACACCATGACGATCGGCGGCATCAAGAGACAGCCCTCGAACGCCGCCGGAATACACAAGAACTCCAACGTCATCGGTTTCAGGAAGGCCCGCTTTCACCAATAACTCAATCAAATCGATGGCGGCGTCACCACTTTCAACGCGGATAACACCGGCATCTCCGGCAACAGCATCAAACGCTTCTACGGCACCTGCCATAGACCCGGTATGGGCCAAAGCCGCCGCACGTCCACCCTCGGAAACGCCCATCTTTAAGGCGACAACAGGCTTTCCAGCATCGCGCGCCCGACGGCATGCCGCGAGGAAATCCTGCGGCCGCCGAACAGCCTCGATCAGGCAAAAAATTAATCTGACATCAGGGTCGTCGACGAAATAATTGATATAATCTGCCGTCGCGAGTCCCACCTCATTGCCACTCGTGACGATATAACCAACGTCAATGCCACGATCAATGAGCGTGCGCCCAATTCCCGGTGTCGTGGTGCCGCTTTGCCCCACCATGGCGACCGGCCCCCGAACCAGCTCACGAATGCGGTCATCGGGAAGGCACAAAGAACGTCCACGGGCGGACATGCTGCCAAGGCAGTTGGGCCCACAGACAGCAAGGCCGGTTTCTTCGATAACGGACCGAAGTTCATCCTCCAACGCTCGACCCTCATCAGTTCCAAGCTCGGAATACCCAGCGGCATACACAGTAGCACTTCGCGTACCCATCGCCGCCGCCTCGCGCAGAATGCCACTAACCGAAGCGGCGGCGCGCATCACGACCAAATGATCAGGAACCCCCGGCAAATCCGACTAGGTCAGCGTAACATGGCACACCCCAGATATCTTTGAATCGTGGATTTACCGGCCAGACTGACCCAGGAAATTCAAACCGCTGATAATTCGCAAAGATGCGCGCGGTCCAATCCATCGGGTTTTCCCGTGCGCCAAGAATCGCAACGCTTTCTGGATTCAACAGAGCTTCAACCTTGCTGGCGGACACTCGCTCCCATATTCTTATCTTTCTTCTATCGCTGTTACGTCGATCTTCGCGCAGGAAATCTTTGTTTGCAACGGCTCACCGGCCATTGACAGGGACCAATCTCGGGGTAGGCTAAATCAACAGAGAGCAACTAGCCGGACCAAATTAATGATCAATCCTCTGGCAAACAAAGACATTGCCATCATCGGCTACGGTGAAGTAAAAAATGTCCGCCGTTCTGGTCGTACAACGTATGACGTCGCCGCTGAAGCGACCTCGCAAGTCCTGGAATATACCGGCCTCGGCACCAAAGACATCGACGGCATGGCAACCGTTTTGCCCTCCAGCGAAGCTGGTAATAATTTTTGGTCGAATTACCTCGGCGACCATCTTGGGCTCCAGACATCCTGGATACAGACCACCGATATCGGCGGTGCCTCAATGCCCGGCAACGTTGCCCGTGCAGCGGCAGCCATTCAGTCGGGATATTGTGAAACCGTCCTGTCAATTGCGGCAGCGACGCCGACAACACGTCGCGTCGATGATCAGCGGTCCTACCGATCAGAGTTTCGTAACCCGACAGGCATTCAAGGCCCCCCGGGCGCCTTCGGTCTCATTATGCATCGCTATATGCATCAATATGATTTGAAGTTTGAAGCCCTGGGTAAACTGGCCGTCGCACAACGTAACGGTGCGGTCGTCAACGAGTATGCGGTGGAAGGTCTTCGCAAGCCAATGACGGTTGACGATTACCTGAATGCCCGGATGGTCTCCACGCCGCTGCGTCTCCTTGACTCTGTCATGCCATGCGATGGCGCAAACGCGATCATCATCACCACGACAGAACGCGCAAAGAAGCTTGGTGTCAAAAACATGGCACACCCAATTGCGTATTCGGAGCTGACAAACTTCAATGTTCACGAGCAACTGCCAGACATCACAGAGACGGGGTTTAGTATTGCCGGGCCGCAGGCACTGGAAAAGGCAGGTATGTCGACTGACGATATCGATATGTTCCACCCCTACGATGATTTCCTCATCGCTGAAATGCTGCAGCTTGAGCAGATAGGGTTCTGTAGGCGCGGTGAAGGGTCTGAATATCTTACTATCGACTGATATTTCACCGACCGGAAAACTGCCGATCAATACTGGCGGTGGACAGATTTCTGCGGGTCAGCCGGGCCTCGCTGGCGGACAGATGAATATCATTGAAGCCCTCCGACAACTATTTGGTGAAGCAACCGGTCGGCAAGTGCCCAACCCGTCGACGGCAATGTGCACCGGGATCGGCGTTATCCCCTATGTCCGCAATTGGGGCTCAAGTGCTGTACTCATTCTGGAGCGAGGATAATGGCAGAACGTGAAAAGCGACCCCGCCCGGCGCCAACGCCAACGAACATAACGCAACCATTCTGGGATGCGGTAAACGAGCACAAGTTTTTGCTTCAGTACGATCCTGAGGCCGATAAATATCAATTTTATCCACGTGGTCTGAGCGTTCATACCGGCAAACGAAACCTGGAATGGCGTGAGGTAACGGGCAAAGGAACGATATATTCCTATACGGAAACCGTTATCCCTGCGCGCGGTTTTGAAGGTGAAGAGCCCTACCTTATTGCAGCAGTCGATCTAGAAGAAGGTGTCCGCGTGATGAGCCTTCTGCATAATTGCGCGTCTGACGACGTCGAAATCGGTATGGCTGTAAAATTATGCTGGGATAAATTAGACGATGATTTTGAATACTTTGCTTTCGAGCCAGACCGGTAACCACCCATGAGTTCTCTCAGCTTTCTTGTCGACAGCCCGCAAGATGCAAAGTTCAGGGCAGAAGTCAGTACCTGGATGGCAGAAAACCTACCCGAAGACCTGCGTGGCTGGTCTACCCGCCCCCCACGCGAAATGATCCAACCATGGCATTTCAAGCTTTATGAACGCGGCTGGATTGCGCCGCACTGGCCCAAAGAATATGGCGGCATGGAGGCCAGTATCTCGGAGCAGCTTATCCTGCAGGAAGAGTTGAGCCGCGCCGGCGCGCCAATCCTGTCACGACAAGCTTTAGGCCATATCGGACCGATTTTGATGCATCACGGGACAGATGCTCAAAAGAAGGGTCATCTACCCCAAATGCTTTCCGGCGAAGTCATGTGGTGTCAGGGATATTCCGAGCCGAGCTCTGGGTCTGATCTCGCCAGCCTCAAGACCCGAGGCGAGGTCAATGGCGACGAAATTGTTATCAATGGACAGAAAATCTGGACAACCGGCGGCCATTTCGCCGACTGGATGTACGCCTTGGTCCGCACTAACCCCGACGCCCCTAAGAAACAGGGCGGTATTTCGATGGTGCTTATCGACCTGAAAACCCCCGGGATTACGATCCGTCCAATCATGACCATTGCGGATGATGAGGAGTTTGCCGAAGTCTTCTTCGATGATGTTCGGGTTCCAATCACGAACCTGGTCGGCGACCTAAATGACGGCTGGTCAGTCGCCAAAGCCCTCCTGGCCTCTGAGCGTATCGGCAATGCCAACCCGCAAATGGCTTTGCAATGTCTCGATAAATTGCAGCGCGTTGCCAAGGCAACGGGAGCCGTTAACGACCCTGTTTTTCAAGACAAGGTTACCCAACTTGAACTCGACGTCCTCGCTCAATCCGCCGTTTTTGCTCATGCCGTACAGCAAGCGAAAGCTGGCATGGATATCGGCGCAGGATCATCGTTCATGAAGATCGTCGCGACAGAAAATATTCAACGCATCGCAGACCTGATGTTCGAGGCGGCAGGGGGCCATGCTGCCGACGTCGAGCCAATGGACACTGAAGAAGGGCCAGTCGATGTCTCAGTTCTCTGGCGCGAAGTGCGACGTATTACGATCTATGCAGGGTCCAGTGAAATTCAGCGGAACATTACGGCTAAGCGGGTTCTCGGCCTGCCCTAAACTCAGCGTCAGTTAGTCGCCGGTGCCTGCTGCTCTATAAAGACAGGCTCTTCACGAGCCCCCTCTGCCGCTGCATCCGGATCGAGTTCGGGATTCCACAGTTTACCGACAAAGCGACAGCCATTCGCGGCATCCGAACGCTCCGATGTCAGCCAAACCGCTAGAGGGTCCATAATATCCACTGGCAAAAGTGGTTTATTGGGATCTTTAGGTCGATTGGGATCAGCATCCGCCGACCCACCCGGTAATATTGCATTCACGGTTATCCCCGTGCCATCCATATCACGGGCCCAAATCAGTGTTTCGGATTCCACCGCAGCCTTGGTTACCCCATATGGCGAATTGCGAGCACCAGAGAAATTGCGTCGCGATGTCGAAACATTGATGATTTTACCTGAACTTGCCTCACGAAAATGTTCTACAGCGGCGCGCGCCATGAAAAAGGTGCCAATAACATTCACCTCAATCGTCTGCCTATAAATGTCCGGATCCGTCTCGTAAAACGGCAACGAATTGCCCTGAGGCGGCAAGCCAGGCCCGCGCATCAGACGCCGAGCGTTATTATATAAGACATCGCATCGGCCGAATTCTTTGACAGCGCGTTGAACGGTATTGCGGCATTGGTCGAGGTCCAGAATATCGGTTGGTACAGCCAAGGCCTGCCCGGCACCGGCGATCTGATTCAGTTCTTCAGCAGCCCGCGCACAGCCTTCTGCATCAACCGAGGCGATGACCAACCGGGCACCGCGTTCGGCCATCGCCGTCGCCATGGAAAGTCCCAAACCACGATCGCCACCGGTCATAATCACAACGCGCCCATCGAGCGAAATTTCAGGCAATGGAAATGTCGACATATCAGGAAGCTCCGTAATTCATATTGAGCGCATCCCCTGCTCGGCGCTCCTCATCGACGGTCAAACCATGACCGAGCGTGATACGGTTCATCATAGAGAACCGCGCGCACACGATGATCGCTTCATGAAAGGATTGCTCATCCCACCCGGCAGCGAGAACGGCATCAGCGTCCGCCTTGGTGATACGAGACGGCGTTAGTGTCAGAATTTTGACGAACTTTAAAAGAGGCTTCAATTCCTCACGGACTGGCGCGCCATCGATACTTTCAGCTAATGGCTCAAATACCCCGGGATCCGTCCCCAGATTAACCGCGACCCGTGAATGTCCCGCAAAGCAGTATTCGGAATCATTCAACTGCGACACATAGGCAGCAATCATCTCTTTATCGGCAGCGGTTAGCTGTCCTTCCCGGCGCATAAAGGCGCGCGAAAACAATTGCAGGCCTTTATGGGCCTCCGGGTTAAACATTTCCCAGATTTTACGAACGCCCGCATCTTCGGGCAGAGATGGAAAAAATGGCATTTGAGACCTCACCTGTCAGAAATTATTATCGCTCTATTGAGCGCGACAGCGACTTAAAATGCAAGGTCTCGCAGATCTACTTTGATTGCTGCCCACCAAGGGTTACCAGCGCAATACCACCCAATATCAGAACCAAGCCTCCTCCAAGCGTCAGGGTAAGACTTTCGCCCAGAAAGAGAACGCTGGTTACGATGGCAACCATAGGGCCACCCAGGAGACCAACAGACGTCGTAACAGCCCCTAGATAGCGGATTGATGACGCGACACACCACATGGCAATCGCCGTCCCGATCACACCACCATAGAGGATCAACAAAACGAATTCAGTGGACCAGTCGGGTATTTTGGGTTCGGCCAGCCAGATCGAAAATGGCAACGTAACCACCGTCGCCAAGAAGGAGTTGCCAGGGGCCAAGTTGCAAGGGAGTTAGATGCCATTTGTGATTCCGCATCTGCAAGATTGCCACGGACCACGAAATCGCGGCAAGGACACAGAGCCCGTTGCCAATCAACGCGTCCGTGTCGGACCAGTCGAGTTCCGCTGGGTTAAACAGGACAGCAAGACCGACAAGGCCCAAGATCACGCCCATTGCCCGCAAGGCGGTCATCTTTTCGCCAAAGAACAGCACTGCTGCGGGGGCCACCCATAGCGGTGTAGAATAGCCAAGTAAGGCACCACGGCCCGCCGGGATGAACTCCATTGCGGTGTGAACCAAGGATACGTATAGCCCCATCATGCAAATACCGACGCTCAGTACCGCCGGCATATCAGCGCGTGTCGGCAGTTTCAGTTCTCCCCGCACAGCCAATACGGCCATCAGAACCAGCGCGCCGATAAAGACCCGGACGGTTGCAAACCAGAGCGGCGGTAAATGCTCTACCCCTAAATGCATAACCGGCCACAGCCAGCCATAGGAGAAAATCCCTCCCACAAGAAAGATCAGGCCGGTTTTACGATTTGTTAGGTCGGTCATTTTACTGATGGTGATTGAAGAAGATTAAGAACAATGGAGAAGCAAACAATTAGCTGATTTTATTAACGGCCGAGATATGCCCTTTCCGGGCATTTCACGCTACCGAAATGTTCATTACTTATCTAAAATTCCGGTTTGGAGCCATTCTGAGGAAGACATTTCGCGACATGGTCGTTATAAGATTGTAAATTTTTCGAGCCGCACATTGATCTATAGTCCTTTCACTAAAAAGAACCTAAATGCCCCTTAGAACCTGGCAACAAGACATTATCGACCAATACCCGTCGATCATAAAAGAACACCGCCGATTTATTCTTAAAGCTCCTACAGGGGCCGGGAAAACTGTTCTCGCCAGCGAGATCATTAAACGGTTCTACGAAGGCAAAAAGATTATCGTGCTGTGCCACCGTCTTGTCCTGCTGGAACAGCTTGAAGGCGCGCTTTGCGACGATCACAACGTCCGCAAACTCACTGTGTCCGATACAGGACCTGCGTTTGAGGATTACGACATCTTGCTTTCGACCAGCATGCGCGCAAAAGACGTTTTGGCGGATGCGCTACCCAAAGCAGATTTGATCATTGTCGATGAGGCTCATCGGGTCTCCCCCAACGGCAAGGGCTATAAGCGGATACTCGATGACTTTACAGAGCATGGCAAAGATGAAGCCCAATTTGTTGGCCTGACGGCGTCTCCAGAACGCCGTACCGGTGATCAACGCGATCAGCTGAACCTGGCCTTTGATGCCATTATCGATTGCGCCAACATTGAAGATCTGATCACAGATGGCGTTCTCGTAAAACCCGTCTATCGCACGCATTTTGTTCATGATCTCGACCTGAGCGGTATCGACATCAGTTCCGGTGACTTCCCGGTCGCCAAGCTCTCCCCTGCAATCGTCAAATCGTCCATGATTGACTATGCGATGAGCAGCTATTTGCAGGAGCGGGAGAACGTTTCGCCACGACCAATTTCGGCCTGGTTCTGCGCCGATATCAGTGTCGCCGAGGAAACACTTTTTCGCATTCGCCAGGCTGGCGTCTCAGCAGAGATCGTTACCGCGAAAACGCCCATCAAAGCGCGCATGAAATTGCTGAAGGGCCATGAAAATGGCGAGGTCGAAGCGATGGTGTCCGTAGGCGTTTTGGCTGAAGGCTGGGATAACCCGCATTGTAATATTATCGTTCATTTACGTCCCACTTTGTCGAAAGTGTTATGGGGCCAGTCAGTGGGCCGAGGATTGCGTTCTGCGCCCGGCAAAGAAAAATGTGTCATCATCGATGTCAGCTCTAACTGGACAACTTTTGGTCCGGTCGAAAAGCTTGAATGGAGCCTGTGGAGCCATCGGAAATCCTATATGCAATATACCAACCGGTTTAACTGGGTGGGCCAGCAGCAGGAAGGCGAGAACGGCAGAGACGCCTATCTGTTGTGTGAAAACAAACTGCCCAACAAAACGCGTTGTTCACACATATACAAAAAGAATACCTACGAAGACGACACCTGCCCGGTTTGCGGCTCCTACGCCGCCGTCGATATCTACGCTGAACAGGCACAGGATGGATCTCTGACCGAAAACCGTTTGCACAAACTGTTCTTCGATCGCGTCCCCAAAGTATTCGATGAAATGAACCTGTCCGTCTGGAAGAACCTTGGTGGCACAGCCTGGCGAACAGCGACGCCCAAAGAACAGGTCTTTTTGTCCTTCTGTATGGCATTTGTCGAAGTATCAGGTGAAACCACGCGCTCTGAATCCGATTATTGGGATGTCGCGCTTAAAGCCGAAACAAAGATTCGGCAATATCTCGTCGAAAATGCGATCCAGGTCGTCAAACAGGATGAGTTCAACCTCAACGTCATTGCGGATGGTATGCTGACTGGTCGCGAAATTCGCACCGTACAGGCCCATTACGGGATTTTGCTCTGCGGCACAGCTTTCGAAGAACACGATTTGGACGAAAGCGAACGCAAATATCAAAAAGCAATCCGGATTGCCGAACGACTGGCTGTCATGGGCTGCTCTGCGAAAGACAATTTGCCGTACTTCAACGCCGCCAAATATATGTCGGAGCCTTAACCCGGCAGAACCGCGATCTCGGCCTCGTCAATGACGGTATTCCGCAGAACACCGATACCAGTGATTTCCATCTCCAGAGTATCACCCGGTTTAAGATAGACCGGGGGCTCGCGCCTGTGCCCGACCCCTGCCGGCGTGCCGGTCGCAATGATGTCCCCCGGTTTCAACAGCGTCTGACAGGAGAAATAGGACACCAGAAATGGTACACCCATAATAAGTTGATCTACGCCTGATCTCTGCATGACGTCGCCATTCAGGCGGGTTTCAACGATGGTATCGGCCCAAGCTGGTGCCGCATCCCTGATAAGCATACAGGGGCCGCACGCGCCGGTATGCCAGAAGTTTTTGCCCTGAAATACACTGCGCTCGTACTGATAGTCCCGGATGGTGCCATCGTTGAGTATTGTATAGCCCGCCACATACTCCATCGCGTCTTCAACGCTAACGTTCCGGGCCACATGGCCAATGACCACTGCATATTCAACCTCGAAATCCATGCTGATCTGGCCTCGTGGGCGAACCAATGGTTCGTTATGCCCAACAAGCGATTCCTGAAATTTTGCAAAGGCGCTCGGAAACTGATCCTCTGTTCGTCCCGTTTCAGCGCGGTGATCCATATAGTTCACGCCGACGCAAAAAATATTTACGGGCTCGACAGTCAACGGTAGGAACTTCACGTCTTCGATTCCAACATCAGGCGATGCACCAGCCACGGCGTCTTGCGCAACGGCGACACCCTGCTCTCTGATGAGCGAAACAAGCGTAGGATATTCCCGACCTATTCGGCAGGATAAATCAATGATCCCACCATCGGTCATCACACCATACTGATTTTTACCGTCTAATTGATAACTACACAGCTTCACGATTACCGTCCTTCCTTGTTCCTTGACCCAAAAGGCTACACCAGCATTCCAGCGAGAAGAACCAATTTGACCTTATGTCAGGAACACGAAATCCCGAGAGAACATGGCATGGAACAGAGCCTGTTCTTTTGGCTAGTTAATTAAGTCAGGAAACATATTCGGTCTGTCTGGTGTGACGTACCGTCCTTGAAAACCTGAGAAGGAATCCAGGCATCCGACAGAGTGATACTTTCCCCCTCAGCATCACTCAATTCATGATCGAGCGAATGAGATTCAAGGACAGTAATGTCGGCAACACTCCCAACCGACAATGTACCGATTTCACCTTCAGATTTCAGAATTCTTGCGGGCGAATAGGTCAAACACTTGACGGCTTCCGCCATCGGCAGCCCTAAAGCTAATAGCCGGTTGAAAGCCCCCGCCAAGCTGTAATCGAGTAGCGACAAATCATGATAGGCGTTGAAATCCCCATGTATATCACTGCTGATCGTCGATGGCGGGAATCCCTGCTCTAACATCAACCGGGCAATACGGTAGGAAAAGTTTATGCCGTAACCGATATCGAACTTTATTCCTCGTTCAAATGCCGCCTTTACCCAAGGCGGAACAGTTTTGGCCTGCCCCACCACGCCGTCTGGCATATTGCTGTATACGTGGGCGACCACGTCGCCCGGACGAAGGACATCAAGGGCCTTTTGAACAACCGACTCAAGCGGTGGACGATTGGCATCGTCCACGGGAAACAGCTCTCCCGTATGGACGTAAAGCGGAATCCCGCATCGCTCTCCCGCCTCAATCGCCTGCTCTAAAACCTCAGTGTCCCAATGCGACAAACCACCAGACTCGCCATGAGATTTTATCCCACAAATCATATGCGGATAGCGTTCATACGCCTTTACGATCTCCTCGACACGAGTCATTTGCGGACCATGTAAGGTCGTGCCCTCCATACCGCCCATCAATGCCCCCGCCAAATTTGCAGAGACGAAACAGCGGACGTCGGTCGTTGCTTGTTTTTTGATAAATTCGTGGAATCCGCCCACCGTCCAGGGCCCGGAACTACCTTGATCAACAATTGTCGTCGCCCCTGAATAAATACCGGCTTTATCAGGAGCAACGCCGAAATTTGTCACCCATTCGTAGACGTGGACATGTAGATCTATGAAACCCGGACAGACAATCTCGGTTTCATAATGAACGTTGTTCTTCGCTTCAACGGTTGGGGTTGGCTCGGCATCAAAATACTCGATCCGTCCCTCTTTGATCCCGATCGTGGCCGGTCCAAAGAAATCGATCGATGGATCACATACATGCTTAGCGGTAATAACGGTGTCATAAACTGTCATTTTATCCCCGCTTGATTTGCTAACGCGACGAGCGTTGCGCTGAGCACTTTGGCACCCGCCACAATGTCACTCTTTTCAGTGTATTCTTTAACATTATGGCTTACACCGCCGCAGGACGGCACAAAGATCATTCCCGACGGACAAAAATAATTCATCTGACGCGCGTCATGCCCCGCACCTGAAAAAATCCGGCGACAGGACAGTTCCAGTTTTTGCGCTTCTTGTTCAATTGTCTCAATAATTTTTTCGTCAAAAGAAATCGTATCAGCCTCCGCAATACACCAAACATCTGCGGAACATTTAGATACTGTTTCCAGAACTAGGTCCTTAATCTGTTTTTCGCAACTCGACAGGATCTCTGAGTCTGGGTGTCTTAAATCTATCGAAAAGATCACCTCGCTGGCGACCACAGAAGGAACATTGGGTTCCACGGTGACCATCCCAACCGTAAACCGAATATCTTCAACGTCGGCGAACGCGGAATATAACCGCTCTATTACCCTGGATGACTCTTCGATCGCATCGGCTCGAAGGTGATAGGGCGTCGTCCCGGCATGCGCTTCCTCTCCACCAATTTTCACCCTCATGCGCCGCACCCCTTGAATGCCAGTGACGGCACCGATTGGAATATTCTCATTTTCCAATATTGGCCCTTGCTCAATATGGGCCTCCACAAAACAGGAAACATCTCTCTCGAAAGGCAGGTAATTCATATTTGGGAAACGTTCGCGGAGCTTCGATAGCTCCTCTGCGACGGTTATGCCGCTTTTGTCTTTTACACTTTTGATATCACCGATCGACCGTACGCCAACATACGCTTCTGACCCCATCATACCGGGGGCAAACCTGCCTGCCCTCTTCATTCATCCAGGCTACGATTTCGATGCTCCGCTTGTGCGTCGCACCAGATTCTTTGATGGCGCGCGCTGCCTCTAATCCAGCCAGAACCCCAAAGGCGCCATCAAACTTTCCGCCCGTCGGTTGAGTATCCAGATGAGATCCCGTCATAATGATCGGCAGCTCGGGCTCTGTGCCCTCTATCCGAAAGAAAAGATTGCCGGCTTCATCCGCCGCAACAGAGAGCTCAAATTCTTCTGCCCAGGATATGCAGAGCGCCCGCGCCTCAAATTCCTCCGGCGTCAGGGCTTGCCTGTTAACGCCACCACCCTCAATGCCACCGATCTCGGCCAGCTCCATCAAGTTCGACCAAAGTCTCTCAGCGTCTATGTGTTTAGCAACGGTCAAAGGCAACCTTTAGGCGTTCATTTAAGACCGGACAATAAAGCAGACTTACCCAAATAGTCTTCCTTGGCAGTCCAGTTACCGGACTGCACCATAGTCAGGAATTCCGACAATATTGAGTTTGTCAGGGCAGGTTCTTCCAAATTCAATCCATGTCCCGTACGAGGCAACATACACAGTCCCGATGTCGGCAATGTGCGCTTCAAGTAAATCGAAGGCTCGATACACCAATCGTCCTCATCACCGACCATTATTAATGTCGGAGCCTGCACGCCACGAATCTCCGTCTCCAAGTCATAAAGCGACGGGCGCAGCCTCTGCACGCCGCGCATGGTGAGAGCGGCCCCCAAATCAGAGTGTTTTGACAGCCTGCCTTTAAACGCTTCCCAGGCTCTGAAATCTTTTTTCTTAAATTGCTGACGAAATGCCCCGTTGGCATAAAGCTCCGCCATTTTTTCCGAGCCCAATTCGAGATATTTGTCCGCCAGCATTTCGGCATCTTTTGCATAGGCCGCTTGCTGGTCCTTTGGCGCGCCGTAGCCACAGGACATCAGGGCAATTGATGACGTTTTCTCCGGGTACATAATAGCGAAATGTAAGGCGGCAAAAGCCCCCATAGAACACCCCACTATGTGAGCGGATTCCAGAGAATACCCTTCGAGAACGGCATGTATATCTTCTGCAGCGATCTTCTGAGAATAAAGGTCAGGATTTTCCGGCACCTCCGATGGCGGATACCCGCGTGCATTAAAGGCAATGCAGGTAAATCTTCTCGACAGTGCTGAAATTTGCGCCGACCAACTTTCAAGGTGATCAGCGAACTCATGGACAAAAATAATTGGGGGGCCGTCACCGCAGGCCTCCGTATAGAGCTTGGCACCATTTGCTTGAATAAAGGTCATCGCTAAAGTGCCTTCACTTGCCCACCATCAATGTCAAACGACGCACCGGTGGTGTAGGTGGATTTGTTTGACGCCAGAAACACAACCATCGCCGCCAATTCTTCAGGGTCACCATACCGCTTAAGGACAGTTTCGGCAGTCAAAATAGCTATGGCCTTTTCGAGGGGGATATTATCATCTCGCGCCTTTTCCTCCGCCAAATAGACCATTCGATCAGTCGCAAACGGCCCCGGGTTGATCACGTTGCACAAAATGTTGTGAGGCCCACCGTCCTCCGCCAGCGCCTTGCTGACATTTTGGAGCGCCGCATTTGAAAACCCTGCTGTGATTGCGTGGGCATGCGGCTGTCGGCCATGCGTACCGGCCATAAAAAGAATCCGCCCGCCATTGCCAGAAGCCGACATTACCCGGAAGGCCTCTCTGGCTAATCTTATTTGGGCAAAGACCTTGGTCTCCGCAGCCTCCCGCCACATATCATCAGTCATATCGAGAAATGGTGCTGTCGCTGCCCCGGCGGAGTTGGCCACCAACACATCTATGCCATGATTTTGTGAGATTTCCCGGATCATCGCCGTTGATTGTTCTGCAGACGTCACATCACAAACGCACCCCTCGACAATCCCCGTCGCCTCTTCCCTTAAACGCTTCACCGCGAGATTAACCTTTTCCGGATTCCGTCCAGACAAGGTTACTGTTGCCCCTTCATTTGCGAACATTTTCGCTATCGAGAATCCCAAACCGCTACTCGCCGCGGTGACGACAACAGATTTTTTCTCCAGACCTAATTCCATAATGCGCCTCGCTAGAAATTCGCTTTAATTTGATTCAAAAAATTTTATTTCGTTGAGCATTTTTCAAGAACCCCGGGGAGCTCTTCGGCAAATTGATCAGCCCATTCTTCTGGCACCGTGGTCGAAATTTTAAGAAAGACGTCCTTCAAAATATCACTGTGATAATCCGACGTTCGAACAAAGATTCCCCGCCGCAGCAATTCCTCAGCAATAGCATTTGCCGATACCCCGCTATCCACACAATCGACCGCCAGGAAATTGCCGTTAGAGGGGTAAACGACCGGATTTAGCCCTGCCAACAAATCAACGGCGCCTTTTATTATATCCTGATTGCGTCTCTGAACGAGATTCACCTGATCGACCCACTCTCTCTTCACTTTGAAAGCCGCTATAGCCGCTAATTGGCCGAGTATATTGGACCCCAGTATGTTTGGCTGATCATCGACAAGGTGCTCAAATAACGCCTCATCCGCAATGATCGCTCCCGTCCTTAAACCGGCAATACCAAGCCATTTGCTAAAACTATAGGTCGTGATCGTTTTTTCCGGATAGAGATCCCGCATTAGAAAATGCTCGAAAGCGAAATCCCTGTAAGTACAATCATGTACGACAACCGCGTCATATTTCTTTGCCACTTCGGCAATGCGCGTTAACTCATCAAGGTCATAACAAGAACCCAGCGGATTAAGGGGATCAATCAAATAAATGATCGATTTCTTATTGAGGGAGAGCTGACTTTCCAGCTCCTGCGGGTCGAGTTTGTAATTCTTGGCCTTATCATATATCGGCAACCGGCTGATATTTGCGCCTTCATTTCGACTGAAATTTAACGGCCAGACCCATGTTGGGTCAGTCGTGACCAAGGTGGTGTTTTCATCGCTCAATCGCTTACAAACCAGATACAAACCCTCTACAGCACCATCAGTGATTAGTACCTGTGTCCCATGGGACCGGTTCGGACCAACCAAATCACGCAAGACCTGCTCACGAAGCTCTTCAAGACCCTGTGGCGGCGCATAGAGATTATAACTTTGGTCGTGGATACCCTTGAGAAGCGCTTCTTTTACAAGGGGATGGGCAGGCAGATGATTAGTATTCTGGCCCATCCAGCGCATGTCTTCAGATTTATGAAGATTGTCAAAATTCTGTGCGCTTGGACCTACCATATTGCGAGGCTAGAACATGTCTAAGGCGCGGCCACGCCGGAGAATATGCGAAGGACAACGAATTCGATACAAACCAGTGCTGTAAACAAAATCAACCCGACGACCAACAGGTATACGATTGCGGCGAGAGAAATCGCTGTTTCCAACCCCGATGCTGCAAAACTGATTAAATACCCAATACCAGACTGCGCGGTCACAAATTCACCGACTACGACACCAATAATGGTCAATGTCAGCCCAATTCTTAAGCCGGTAAAAATCAGCGGCAAGGCGAAAGGCAACCGGACTGACTTAAATGTTTGCCAGCGCCCGGCAGTCAATGAACTACAGAGTTTTAAATAGGTATCGCCTGTATTGAGAAGGCCCGTCGATGATGACACAACAATAGGAAATAGAGCCAAACAGATCCCATAGGCAACCCGTGCTTCAGTGCCAATGCCAAACCACAAAATAAAGAGCGGTGCGAGCGCAATCGTCGGAATGAGCTGAAAGATTATCAGATTAGGATAGATCGCCCTGCGGGCAAAATAAGAGAGTGTTATGATGCAGGATACAGACAGTCCGATGGCACAGGCGCATATGAATGCCAGAAAACATTCGTATAGCGTACTAACAGCATGGCCCCACATGAATTTTCTATTCGCCAAGAAAATATCAACGACATCGCCAGGGGGCGGTAAAATAACGGCCGGAAAAAACTTTTGATCTACGGTGTATTGCCACAGTAGGACGACGAGAGTGAAGAATGCGATCGGAAGGATTATTTGCCGAGAATTGGCAATGCCGTGCTCACGGACCTTTTCTTTAAGAAAACCCAACATACTATTTATCAACTTCACATTTCTTGATTGGCATTTACTTATTGCCAAACCAAACTTCTAACCGGTAGCTGGCAAAAGCAATAAAGGAATAGAAAAAGAGACCGACGAAACACAGGAATAAGACCGAGGCTAACATCAAGTCGGTTTGTAATTTTCCAAAAGCCACCAAAATCAAAAAGCCAAGGCCTTCTCGAGACGTAATAAACTCACCGACAATCACGCCGATCATTGCCAAGGTAACGCTCATCTTCATGGCGCTGATCAGATATGGCAGAGAATAGGGGAACCGGACGAGGAACAAGGTCTGTAGTTTTGTTGCCGTCAATGAATCGCACAGCTTCACCAGAGACGGGTCTGTATTTCTAAGCCCGGCGGTCATGCTAATGATGATGGGGAAAATACTGATAAAGACCGCAAACCCTAGCCGCGATTCAAATTCGATCCCGAGCCAAAGAACAAATAACGGTGCCCAGGCAATTTTGGGAACAATTTGAAAACCGACGATATTGGGATACAGGGCCTCTTTCGCGAAAACGGACCACGACATTAACAGCGCTAAAAAAAGCCCCAATAAAGTAGCAATAACAAATCCACCTAGTGCCACAGAAGCCGTGGGAATAATATGGCTGGTTAGAAGGCCCCAATTATCAACAATTGCGAGAAAAATAGCGCTCGGCCTTGGTAATATCGATTTGGGGTAATCTGTGTACCAAGTAAAAAATTCCCAAGTCCCAAGAACCGTCAAAAATAACAAAACGGGTAAAAAGGAGTCACGTATCCCTGTCAAATACGATTGTTTTGGACTTGGTAAAATGCTCATTTTATTAGATTTGTTGACCCTCAATGCTGTGAGTCAATTTTGCTCCGTAAATAGGCACAGATTTCATTAAACTCTGGCGTATCAGAAATCGCGAAATCCCTCGGACGCTCAAAGGGAATTTCAAGATCCTCAATAATCCTGCCAGGCCGGGCGCTCATAACCAGCACGCGATCAGACAAAAACACCGCTTCACGGATACTATGGGTTACAAACAACCCGGTTTTCTTGAAATCCTGCCACAGATCCATCAAGACCTGATTCATCTCATCCCGGCTGATAGCATCCAGCGCACTGAAAGGCTCGTCCATGAGCAAGACATCAGGATCGTAAACCAGCGCTCTGCAAATGGCGACTCTCTGCCGCATTCCTCCAGACAACTGCGCCGGCTTTTTATCAAAAAATTGATCAAGCCCAACCCGTGTCAAAAGATCTTTGGCAAGCGATTCATACTTTTCTCGATCACGTCGCAAAATTTTGACCGGAAACAGGACGTTCTCCAAAGATGTTTTCCATGGCAACAAGGTCGGGTCCTGGAACATCATCCCGATATCTTCCCGCGGCTTGGTCATCGGTTGACCGCCAACGAAATAGACCGCCCTGGGTAGGGGTGCTCCAACCCAGCAAGCATCATCAGCAAAGTGCTTTTCCCACACCCGCTGGGACCCAATAGCGAAACAAATTCTCCTTCCCGGACCCGACAGTCTATGTGCTCAAGAGCGACTGTCTCTTTAGGGCCGGGATTGAAGATCTTTTGGACACCGTCCGCATGGACATACGCATCAGCCCGCGGAATTGCATTATCGATTTGAGGAGATTCAGACAATTTACAACTCAAAAATTATGTAAGTTAAGCATAAGGCAATCCCAATACGCGGACGGTTCCAAGAATATTAGCCGAGCGCCTTCGCACCAGGAGCGCCAAGCTCTTTGATGCGCGCCAGCTCTTTTGCACTAATCTTGATCTTATTATCAATCATCTTATCCAGATGCATGATTTTGCTCAGATCAGGCGCTACATCACCTGGTTTCCCGAGGTTATTCACAACCAAGTCAACCATCTGCTTGTATTTACCCATATCAACGCTGCCGAGGCCTGTCGTAGTAATCTCTGGCTTCGTCATAACATGGGTATACAGATCAGTTTCAATCCCGAACTGCTTACGCTTTCCAGCGGTCATGCCAGCTTCAGGAATGGCTTTAAAGAATATGTCTGCCGCTTCGTCATGATTCAGCATCTGATATTTGACGCCTTCCATGGTCGCTTCGGTCACATCCTCACATAACATCTTTTCTTTCGCATACATCTCGGGCTGCGTGATCAACATGTAGCCATAGAACGGCATATTATAGTTGTCATACAAGAAGGTGCCCACGTCGTAGCCCTTTGTCACTACATCGGGGACCACCGAAGACGCAAAGCACGTGATAAAATCAACCTGCTTCTGGATCATGACACCAGTGCGGATCTTATTATCGACCTGAACAACATCAACCTTGGACCAATCGAAGCCAGCATTTTTAGCGAAAATCGGTAAGAATGGATATTCACCGGATTTTACGACCGATCCGCATTTCTTGCCCTCAAGGTCTTTGGGGGTCTTGATACCAGATGACTTAAGAAAAACGGCACCCATAGCTGAGCTGTAACTGCAGCACGCCAGGTACGCTAATTTCATGCCTTTAACAGTCTGCAATGTCGCAGTCGGCGCGGACGAAATACCAAAATTAAATTTGCCCTGTCCGATTGCCTGCGCTGAGGCAACGGAACCGAAGCCGCGACTGATTTTAAGATCAATACCGCGCTTCTTGAAAAAACCTTTAGCCGCACCCGTGTATATCCAGGCGCTACCACCATTTGGGATCCATGACTGTGTGAAGGTCACCTCCCGCAAAGTTCTAGCAAAAGCCATCGGCGCAACGCCACTGGCCAGAATTGAGGCGATACCGACACCCGTACCTTTTACGAATTGCCGACGATCAACACCTTTTGAATCTGATTTTTTACCCATATGACTTCTTCCCTATTTCCATGACACAGTTGTGGTTCACGTTAAGCGAGGACGATAGGTTAACCACAACAAGTCAAAACTACAATGCAAGCACCATGCCAATTTGGGGACGCCGCTCCTCGTGACCAAAGAAAATCTCTTTTCAAATCTCAAGGGGTAATTTCATTTTTAATTTCAAAGCCTTACATCGCCATGCACATTACGCGCGCGCGCTTGCCGCATCCCTTTTTCAAGGATATTCCCCCGAACAGAATCGATTAAAATTTATACAGTCGCCTGTATTAGCGCTGATTATTTAGGCGAAAATATTTTCAGAAGAATCATGTGCATTCAACAATTTCGGCCAAAAGCCCCGGAGTGAACGCCTAAACCAAAATTAGGAAATTTATACACGCATCAATTTAAGGTGACCCGCCTTTCGATACCAAAACCGTCCTTCAGCGTTTCCAGGATCATATTTCTGAAGGCCGGGTACTGGGACTCAATAGCCTCCATTGCTTTTGCCGGAACCATATCCCGTCGCCTCAGGACGATGTCCTGTGCTTCGGAAAGTAATCCATCAAGATCAAGCGCCGTGATTTCTTTGTTTTTAACCACCTGCATACCGTCGACCCAGACATCAGAGACCGAAGAACCGTTTTCGTAATGTAATAGATGCCGCTTTAGGTCTCCCATTGGCGAATGCCAGTGACCACCTTGATCCAATGAAACGACATCTGCCCGTGCACCGTTTTTTAATACGCCGGTTTTTTCATTCCACCCCATCGCCCGAGAGCCAGAACGATAGGCGGATCGCAATACTTCCGGAGCGTCGGGCCATTTTTCAAAATCGGGGTCAGTCAACCGCATGAGATAGCAGCCCATTCGCATTGTTTCGAAAAGGCTCGGCGGGCCACAATTCGATCCGTCCGTTCCGAACGCAACCGGAATTCCAGCGTCTCGGAGTCTCAGAACGGGGCTAAGCCCTGCCCCCAACATGAGGTTGCTCGCCGGGCAGTGAATAACCGTTACACCACCCTCACGCGCCGCCGCGATATCGTCGTCATCCGCCCAGATAAAATGTACGAGAGATGATTTTTCATCGATAATACCAGCTTCCAGCATACGTCGGACGAATCCCGGCCCTTTGCGGTCAGCCATGACGGCCTGGGTCTTGGTTTCCAGCATATGGGTATGCAACCCGCAATGATGGCGACGTTGAAAATCACCCGTCATTTCGATCAATTCATCGGAACACCTTTGTGGACCATCGACCCCCAAAATTACTCTGGTCGGACTGTCGGCGCTATTCATCGCCACAGCCTGCTCCATGATCGCAAAATACTCGGCCGCATCCGGGACTGGTTGTGCTGCGTACCGGTCGAGAATTTCCTGCGGTACTGTTTCCCGATTTATAGGAATTGTATCGATATAAGGTTTGTCGGCGAACATCGTCGCAATCGTCGCACGGATCCCTACCCTTTCGAATCCACGCCGCACCGCCTTTAACCCATCACCCGAAAGCGCCGGCCGCTCCGAATAATGGTCGATCACCCCGGTCACCCCCGTCAGCAACATGGAAACCGCATCGAGGGATGCCGCGACCTCAATTTCACGCGGGCTCATCGCCGAACCAGTCGCGATAATGGAGAGCATATAAAGATCGAGGGGGTCTCGTTCCACCGTCCCCTTGAGCAGAGAAGAATATGAATGCGTGTGGGCATTAATAAGACCGGGAATGATCAAACGCCCTGTTTGATCAATGACCGTGTCATCGTCAGAAGACTTATCGAGAGAGGAAGGACCGACATAGATAATTTCGCCACCACATATTCGAATCTCGCCGTTTTCGAATACCCTGTCCTCGTCATCAAAGGTCATGACCGTGCCGCCTCTGAGGCAGATCACTTCGTTTTCCTTATCATTCGCCATGTACTTTCCAATCCCGCCTGATAAAAACTACTACAAAGTTATTTCAATAATTGAGGGTGTCCGCATGACCGCGTCAAATGAAATTCTAAAAATTCTTTCTGACTTGATCGCGATCCCTTCGTCCTACCCGCCAGGCGACACGACCGAAATCTGTAACTACACGGCAGCCCGTCTTAGCGACGCAGGCTATCAAACCGATACACTTTCCAGAAATGGCAGTGTTCAAAATGTGATCGCCAAAATGGGAACCGGCAAACCGTCGATCGTCTTTAACGCTCATGCAGACACTATAGCAGTCGCAGATGTCGATGGCTGGGATACAGAGCCGTTCACCGCCACTGAGAAGGACGGTCACATTCACGGTCTCGGGGCGGGGAATTGCAAGGCATCAATGGCTGTACAGATATGGCTTGCTGAGGAAATAGCTCGTCGCGGTGGACCGAAAACCGGCGAGGTGGTTTTCACCTTTGTTGGCGACGAGGAAAACCTGGGACCGGATGGCCTCGCATATTTGCGAGAAACAGGCGCCGTCGACCCAGATGTATTGATTTGCGGAGCACAAACGCAGCTGCAAGCGATTACCGAAGAACGCGGCGTCCTGTGGGTCGAAATATCAACAACGGGCACAAGCGCCCATGCTGGCGAACCCCAGAATGGTGACAATGCAGTTGATCGAATGATCCGGTTAATCGGACTATTGAATAAGGAGCTTCGGCCGAAGCTTGACGAGCGCAGCCGCGGTGCGCTTCGATCAACCATGAGCATCGGCATATTTGAAGGCGGTAAAAACACCAATGCTGTCCCGGACCGGTGCCGGATTGAAATCGATCGACGCCTCATGCCAGAAGAAGGCATTGAAACCGCCGTTGCAGAATTTTCCGAAATCCTCAAACAATCTGACGAACCGCAAGGCAGCTGGACTGTCCGAAATCTAACCGGCACCAAAGGATTTGCATCCCCTACCAATGTGCCCGTCATTAAGGCCTTCCAACGCGCAATAGAGCACCATACAAACGCGCCGCCCTATGAGGTTATCGCCGTCGGAGCAAGCGATGCGCGCTACTTCGCAGACGATGGCATCGTTCTTATGACATTTGGCCCCGGTAATGCCAAAGATGGACACAAGGCGAATGAATTCGTACCCCTCGACGAGTTAGAACCGGCGGCCCGCATTCAGCTCGCCGCAATCGAAGAAACCCTGGGTTTCATCAACTAGCTCCGTGGCGCCAGAATTGCATCCATTGTTTTGTCGATGTTTTTCGGAGCGGGGGTCGGCATCTTCTGTATAACCGGACGGCCATAGCCTTGCTCGCCAACCAATTCACGATCTTTTACGACGACCCGCCCACGAACCAACGTCCAGTCCACC
>CALSLP010000004.1 GCA_943787225.1 uncultured Alphaproteobacteria bacterium | reverse complement strand
TGTCTATCTTGCTGGTTGAGGACAATGCTGATGTTCGGGCCTTTGCGGCGACGGTTCTCGATAATCTCAATTATACCGTGATTGAGGCAGAGAACGGTGATGACGCACTCGTTATGTTGAGAAGATGCCGATAGACCTTTTGTTTAGCGATGTACTTCTTCCGGGCTCCTTAAATGGCAAGGCACTGGCGCGAACCATTCTTGCACGAGACCCGACATTGCCGGTTGTACTCGCGTCCGGGAATTGGGATCTTGCCAATAGTGGCGGGACGTCGGATGTCCCCGAGGAAGCAATTGTGTTGCAAAAACCCTACACGGCGACTCAGCTTAGCGCTATCATTCAAAAATTATTCGATGAACAGAAATCAGGGAGGGTTGGATCTTGAGTAAAAGGCGTCTTTTAGTAGTCGATGATGAGCCGGATATTGCGCAGTATATTGGGCAGGTTGCGGAAGGTCTCGGCTATGAAACGCGGGTGACGACCGACGCTGAAAACTTCAAGGAAAGTTACAACGGTTTGAACCAGATGTCATCGTTCTGGATGTTGTAATGCCTGAAATCGACGGCATTGAATTGGTGAAGTATCTGGCGATCGCAGGAATGCGGCGCGAGAATTTTGGTGATCAGCGGGTACGCGCAGCGCTATCTTCGACAACACCAAAGCGTTGGGTGAGGCGTTTGGCCTTGATGTCGGTGACGAGCGATGTCGAAGCCAATCGAACTTCCAAAGCTCGAAGGGTACCTAAGCGCAGCGTGATATATTCGGACGATTTAGAACGGGAAGAGTTTGGAGCGGGTAGAGGGAATCGAACCCTCGACACCAAGCTTGGGAAGCTTGTGCTCTACCACTGAGCTACACCCGCAATCTTGACCGGAATATATCTTATTTTGCACCGCGGCAAGAACCGTTCTGGCAAAACGAATTGGAGAAAGAAAGCGAATGCCAACAGAAATCCTTCACGGCAAGATTGCCACAGGATTGGGCAAGGCGTCGGATTTACGGAAGTCCCGTGGGCCAAGGCGGCTTTTCGGGACGTGTTGGGGTGTCGATCCGTATCCAGGAACGGTCAATATCATCGTGTCGTCGACAGAGGATCTCGCTGCCTGGGCGCGGGTGAAAGCGACCACAGGGCATTGTGATAAAGCCGCCGCAACCAGATTGGTGTGATGCCTTTTGTTATCGGGCGATGATTGCGGGGAAGATTGCCGCCGCAATCGTACTCCTGATGTTACCGAATATCCCGCGACTCAAGTTGAATTGATTGCCGCCGTAAATGTACGGGAAAGTCTTTCGCTGAAAGACGGCGACCTGGTTGCGATAGAGATTTATGAAGCTGAAGCAAGTTAACGGGCAAGGACGATGACTGTACGACAATAATCAAGGCAAAAGCTGAACTCTGGCGTTATCCATTGCCAGGTGTGACGGGAGGATCCGGGATTACCGAGGTTGACGTCATTGCGGTTGCGCTTGAAGCCTCCACTGGTGAGACGGGCATGGGCTTTAGCTACGTGCTTGGTGGTGGTGGCGAAACCGTTGCGGCGACAGCTACCCGGATGTTGGAAAAATTTGTCGATGCTACGCAGCAGATTCCACCGCCAGCTTTATGGCAGCGCCTGGCTGGATCGCTCAATCGGCTGGGACGCGGCACCGGTTATGTTGCCATTGGTGCCATTGATCTGGCGGCCTGGGATTTGTGGGCAAAGTGCCAGAAAATTACACTGGCGGAGGCCCTTGGCGGTGTCCCGAGGCCGGTTAAAGTGTATGGCAGCGGTGGTTTTGGGCCGACACAGGCGCCGGAAGACGCCGTTAGAGCAGGCGCTGAAACTATGCCGATCAAGGGTGTACGGCCGTCAAACTCCGGTTTGCCGGCAATGCTGCGGACATCGATCGATTGAAGGCGGTCGCTGAAGCGCCTGCCTGCCGGGGTAGCGGTGATGGGGGATGCCAATGAGAAATGTGATCTCGTAACGGCGCAATGGCTCGCGAATGCCTGCGCCGACTATAATCTGATTGTGGCTCGAAGAACCGCTACCGGCGCAGGATATCGTGGGGTATGCGCGCATTGGCGGCACAGTCTCCGGTCGCCATAGCGACGGGAGAGCATCATCAGGGGCTGGTTGAGCTCGCGCCATTTCTTGAGGCTAAATCATGCGCTGTTAGTTCAGCCGGATCTTGCAATGATCGGTGGTATCACCGAGGCGATGCGGGTGGCGACGGTGGCAGGGCATTATGGGGTTGGCGTTGCGCCGCACTTTTTGCCGGCTTTGTTCGTGCATTTAGCAGCGGCTGCCCCTGCCGTAACATGGCTCGAACATTTCCCGCTTCTGGAGCCTCTTTTTCGACAATCCGGTGGATTTGGATGAGGACGGCAACATCAGCCCATCGACGGAACCGGGACATGGCTTCGCTGGGCCGAAGAGGCGCGGGACAGAGTATTTTGTTCGAAGGATGATTGAGCAATTATTGAGGCAAGCAAATTGTTGCCTTGTTAACTTTATTTCGCTAGATTTACCGCCGGTGTTGGCTGGGGAGCAATGCACCGGTTTCAATGGGGGATGTAGAGAAGAAGTTCCGGTAACACGCCAATCAGGCCGTTGCTGGGAAGTTAGTTGTTTTTGAATACATCTCGGTCGGGGGAAGATTATAGCCATGGACTGGCTGCTAAGTATTTGTTAAGGGCGTAGGACGGCTACTCTCGCTGCTGCTACCTGAAGCGCGCGACATCGTTGTTATACGGGCGTCGCGGGACGGTTAAGCACCTCACCATCTCGCGCTGGGTTCAAATCCCTGCTTTTGTCGGCCTTGTCGGTTTTCTGGGCTGGTTCGCCCATGTCAGCGTCGGTCTATCACGGGTATGAATCGCCATCATTCAGGCGAAGACTGAAGACCTCGCCCGGGCCATAAGCCACAACCGGTCGCTTACCGGCAAAGTGACGGACATGCAGAGCGAAATCACGGATGTCGCCGGCACGTTGAAGACAAGCCACCACAACCTTGTTGGTCTGATTACCCAGACTGACAATTTTAATGCCGCGCTGAAAGAAGCTGAAGGCAGAACTGCAGGTCTCTGAGCGCAAACGCGGCGAACAGCTCCGACGCCAGGCGGTCATTGAACGCGCAGCTCAAGAGGACTCGAGAAGCAGCTTGAGAAGGCCGAAAAATATACGGGCCGTCTCTAATCACAAAAGTAGACGCAGGCCAAATCAGAGCTGACGACGGCGCTTGTCGATCCGGGCGCGTTCGCCAGCGCGCGAGACTGGCTGCAAAAGCGCGTGGACCGGCTCGAGCAGCGCATTAAGTTTATGCGCAAATCCCAGAAAGTCGGCTCTCGCGGCGGTGAGCGAGCGTACGCTGTCATGATATCCGGAAGATTACGGGCATTATCGAGAGCGTCGGGGTTGGAAACCGGAAAAGCTCCTGCAGGCCTATAAGCCAGAACTCTATTCTACGGGCGGGCCGTTTATCCCCGCCGGCAAAGGTAGCAAGACCGTTCTGGAAGATGATGACGCTATTCTGGAACAGCATCTGACGCATTGGGAAGATCTTGAACAAGCTGATGCGGTCTGTGCCGCTTATTGGCGCCGATAGATCACTATAATCTAGTCGAGCAGGTTTGGTCGGCGCCGTAGCGATCCCATGAACAAAAAATGGGCACAGCATCAATGGACTGGATCTCGCCGCGAAAACCGCGGTCAACGATATTCGCGCCGGCGGATGGCAAAGTGGTCTTTGCCGGGTTGGAAGGGGCGCTATGGCCGCTGTCATCGAGATTGATCATGGATTTGGCATTGTGACGCGCTACCGGCCACCTTCGGCGCACCAGCGTCAAAAGAGGTCAAGATCGTAAAAATTGGCGATAAGATTGGCGAACTTGGTTCGTCGGGCCGGAGTACGGGCCCGCATGTGCATTACGAAATAAGAGTAAATAAGAAGGCCGTTGATCCACTGAACTTTATCAAGGCAGGCAAAGATGTTTTCAAAGGGTAAGAAAAAAAGTACCGCGAAAAAGAAGCCCGCGGTGCCGACGATCATTAGCGCAGATCTGACGGTAAGCGGGAACCTAAACTGCGAAGGCGAGGTTCAGATTGACGGCACTGTTGACGGCGATGTCCGGAGCAACAAACTCAGCGTCGGTGAAACCGGTGAGATTAGAGGCGCTGTGGTTGCCGATGAAGCGCTTGTCCGGGGAACGGTCAAAGGCCAGATCAGAAGCCGTGCTGTCACCTTGACGCGGACGGCTCAGGTCAAAGGCGACATCTTTCACGAAACACTTAATATCGAACCGGGGGCTCAGCTCGATGGTCATTGCCGCCGCCTCAACGCGGTAGAAGAAGGTGAGCAAGCTGGCATCAATCTCATTGTCAGTGATGGATTGCCGGCAACGCCACGGAGTTCTTAAGCGGTTTCACTAATTGCTTTGCTGAAGGTAGCGGGATCGACATTGCCGCCGGACAGAACGGCGACGATCGTTTTGCCGGAAAAGTCATCTACTCTATTTAGAAGCGCGGCCAGGGCAACGGCGCCACCAGGTTCGACAACCAATTTTTCCTGTAAAAACGCGAAGGCCATTGCCCTTTTGCACCATGGCATCGGTTACTTTGTAGCCGCCGGCCAAAAGCTGCTGGTTTATTGCGAACGTAAGCTGTCCCGGCGTTGGGACCAGTAGGGCGTCACAAATCGATTTGGCCTTGCTGTCGGCAGTTTCTCTCACACCGCTTGCGAGGGATCTTGCGGTATCATCAAAGCCCTCTGGCTCGACTACGTAAATTTGTGTGTCGGGAAAGTGATGCGGCACGGCTGTCGCGATCCCTGCGACAAGACCGCCACCGCTGCAGGGCACGAGGACAGCATCGGGAACACAGTCCAGTTCAGCTAGCTGCTCGGCGATCTCCAGACCGACAGTGCCTTGTCCGGCGATTGTATGCGGGTGGTCAAAAGGAGGGACGAGTGTCGCCCCAGACTCTTTTACGATGACGGCGGCGATGTCTTCACGAGACTCTGTGTAGCGGTCGTAGAGAACTGTTTGGGCACCAAAGTTTCGTGTTGCCTCAATCTTGATTTGAGGGGCATCACGGGGCATGACGATGGTTGCTTTGATGTTTCCAAGACTGGCGACTTTTGCAACAGCTTGAGCGTGATTGCCCGACGAATAGGCCACGACGCCTTTGGCTCTTTGTTCAGCTGACAGCTGGCTTATCAGATTGAAAGCGCCGCGGAACTTGAAGGAGCCGGTATGCTGTAAGGGCTCTGCTTTCAGAAAAACCCTAGCGTTGCAGGTTTCACTGGCGCCAAAGGATTCTATGAGCGGTGTGGTGCGCGCTTTGCCTTTGAGCCTTGCGGCGGCTGCCGCAATATCTTCGTAGGTTGGTAGGTCGATTTGGTGATTCATAGTCGGTGTATTTTAATTTTCTATTGAGATGCCGAGCAAGGCCGGTAATTCAGATAAGGAAGGAATTGTCGCCGCCGGTCCGCTTGGAAGGCGTTCTTCCGCAAGCTCAGCCCGATTGATCCAGGTCGTGGTAAATCCAAATGCTGCAGCGCCTGCAATATCCCAGCCATTGGCGGATTGAAAAGCAATCTGGTGCGGTGAAACGTTGAGGGCATTAGCCGCATGGCTCATAGACCGACGGGTGGGGTTTGAAAATGCCGACAGACTCTATTGAAAATATCTCATCCAGTAGATTCCGGATACCGGCAGCTTCGAGACCTTCCGTCAACATACGGGGGTCGCCGTTTGAAAGGACTGCCGTTCTAAGGCCGGCCTCTTTAATCGTCTTAAGTGTCTTTGAAACTTCCGGGTAGGGGGCAAGCTCTCGATAGAGGCCCATGAGCTTTTCGCGCAGAGTTGAATTCTTGATCTCGAGAGCTGCTAGAGAATGATCCAAGCGCCTCGCCGGTGACTTGCCAAAAGTTGGCATGATCGCCCATGAGGCTTCGCAGCCAGGTATATTCTAGTTGTTTGCGGCGCCACAATTCTGACAGTTGGTCAGCCGCAGGGCCAATTTCTTCCCGACAATTTGCAACGGCTGAATTGAAATCCAGCAAGGTGCCATAGACATCGAAGACGCAGGCTCGGATATTTGTGAACCGGGTAACGGCCATTGGGTCTATCCCTAACGCTTCAAATCTTTTTGTAATGTGAGGGCTACCCGGCCGGGCTGCAAGCGGCTGCGATAAACCTGCAGATTGCCCAAGACCCGTTGAACATAGGTTCGCGTCTCGCTGAATGGAATCATCTCAATCCAGTCGATGGCATCGACGTCCGGATCGCTGGGGTTTCCGGTGCGTTTGACCCAACGGGAGGCGCGGTGAGGGCCGGCATTGTACGAGGTGATGGACAAAATATAGGAGCCGTTAAACCGGGTCAGCATTTGGGAAAGATAGGCGCGACCGAGCCGAATGTTATAACTCGGGCGTTGGGTCAGAAGGGCGCGCGAGTAGCGGATGCGCAGCGATTTGGCGACGGCGCGTGCCGTTGCTGGCATGATTTGCATCATGCCGCGGGCCCCAGCCGGGCTGATAGCCTGCGGGTAAAAATTGCTTTCCTGACGGGCGATTGACAGGAGGAGGGCTTTCTCAGGTTTGCCGGCAGGCATTGGCACTATGGGTAGCCAAGGGACATGGCAAGGATGCCGCGACGTTGAGCCCGGCGCGCGATCCACACGGCCAGATCCGGCCGTCCGATCCGGTAAGCCAGTCGTCCAACGAGAAGACGTTCCTGATTGTCTTTTGCATTGCGGCCAAGCTGCAGGGCGAAGACGCGAAGCAATTTTTTTTCGCCCAACTGGCTGAGCATTTTAAAGGCGCGAACGATCTCATCGCGATGAAACTTTTTGACCGTGACGACGGTCGGTTCTGCTACGGGGGGTGGCAATCGAAGGATGTCACCGAGCTCCTCGGCGGCAAGTTGGCCATGATAGGTCGTGGGATGTATTTGCGCGCGGCGGAACCAATCGTTCGCACCGATCTTGTTACCAGAGGCTTTCGCGGCTCTGCCAGCCCAATAGGCAGCACGGGCTCTGCTTACCGGATAGCGCACGATGTCGTGTAGTTTTTAAAGCGGTCAAAGGCCGGATTTGGATTCGTTGAGAAATCTTAGTTCGATCCAGCCGGTGAGCCATTCCGCTTCGGCAAAACGGGCACGGTTTTTTGCCGTAAGGCGATGATCTGAAATAGCACGGTGTGCATCTGTTATGCGCCCTTCGGTAAGAAGGCGTCGGGCGATAATCTCACGTTCCCGGGACCATAAATCTGCCCGAACCAGGTCTTTCGGCGCATTCTTGAGAATGTCTAGGGCCTCAATTGTGAGTCCCTTGCGTCGCCGCCATCTCATTCTCTCAAACAACAAGCCAGGGTCGCGTTTTAAGGTTGGGTCGACCCGGGCGACGGCACGGTCAACACCGCCACGAGATCGGCGCAAGGTGACCCGCGCCTCTGCCAAGGCTCGCAATTTTGGTGAAACCCGTCGATGCATTCGACGGGCTGCGCTGAAATGACGTTTCCACAACAAGCCGTCGAGCCGCTGCCAATGATCATCGGCGGTGAACATCTTGCGATGCTGACGTAAGAAAAGCTTCTCGGAGCGCCGGTTAAAGCGGCCCGTAATCCACGCCCGACGCAGATGCGCTTCACCTTCAATGATTTTGCCAGTGGCGATTAAGGCCTCACCAAGGGCAATGCGGCCGTCGGTTTTGATCGGGGGGTGTTTAGAAAACCAGGATAAAATTTCGGCGTCTACTGGTGTTTTCGTCGATGGCCTCTTCGGCACGGCGCTGCAGCCACCGCTTGCGTGGCCAGGACGGGTTTTGCCGGATAAAGCTTGTGATCTCAGCGAAACTGGCAGTCGTCCCGCGTTGGGTCATATCCAACCAGCGCAGTAGTTTTTTTGGTAATCTGGCGTGGCCCGGCTGAGCAGCCTGATGGGCAAGGGTCCATTGACCGCGCTTGGCGGCTTTGAAAGCTGCTCTGGTATTTTTTTATGTCAGATTTGGTAAGGAGCGTGAGGTCGGTGTCAGCAGCGAAAGCGGAAGTGCTGAAGGCATATAATACGAAGAGAACAGCCCCCATTCCACGCAGGCGAAAAACCCGGTTTCGAGGTGGTTGATCGAGTCCAGGGTCGGAAAATGGCCGTCATCCAAGGCTCCGCTGATCGCTGATCACTATGGAGAGTCTTACGGGCGAATGGGTTGACTATGTCCAGTACTCCGGTTGTCATTTCAAAACTTGCCGTGTTTGATCTGGAGGTCTAGTCTCGCATTTCGGCAATTTTGCGACCATTTTGGTTAATAATTAGGGAATTACGGGGAGATCGATGTTCCACGGGTCTATTTGTGCGCTTGTTACACCTTTTGCCAATGGCGGTGTTGATGAGAAAGCATATGAGCAGTTTATCGATTGGCATATTGAACAGGGAACCGATGGTCTGGTGCCATGCGGAACCACTGGTGAGTCTCCGACGCTGAGCCATGAAGAGCACAAGCGTGTCGTAGAGATTTGCATTAGTGTCGCTAATGGCCGGGTGCCAGTGATTGCCGGGTCGGGCTCCAACTCGACAGATGAAGCGATCATGCTGACCAAACATGCCAAAGACGCCGGTGCGGATGGCGCGTTGGTCGTGACGCCTTATTACAACAAGCCCACGCAAGAGGGCATGTATCTCCATTACAAGGCAATCAATGACGCCGTCGAAATCCCGATTATTATTTATAATATTCCGGGGCGCTGCATCGTTGATATGTCTGTCGACACGATGGCGCGTCTCGCAAAACTTCCCAATATCGTAGGGGTTAAAGATGCCACGAATGACGTTGCTCGTGCGACCTTGCAAAAGAATGCGATGGGGTCTGAATTTATACAGCTCTCCGGCGAAGATGGTACGCAGATCGGCTTCCTGGCGCAGGGTGGCGTAGGCTGTATTTCGGTGACCGCGAATATCGCGCCAAAGGAAATGTCTGATTTTCACAAGGCGTGGCGTGATGGCGATGTTGCTGGTGCGCAGGCGCTTAACGAACGGCTGATGCCGCTCCACACGAATTTGTTCTGTGAGTCCAATCCGGGGCCGGTTAAGTATGGTGCCCATCTGCTGGGTAAATGTGCGGCAGATACACGATTGCCGCTCGCTCCGATTTCAGATGCCAGCAAGAAAATTGTCGAGGAGTCGATGAGGTCCGCAGGACTTCTGAACTAGATGCCCTGGAGCGAAAAATGGCCCGCGATATTGATGTCGTCCGCGTAGCCGCGCAAAATCGCAAGGCACGCCATAACTATACCATAGAGGACAGTGTCGAAGCTGGTATTGTCCTGCAGGGAAGCGAAGTTAAATCGCTGCGCGAAGGACGGGCAACGATCACGGAAGCCTATGCGACGGAGCAGGGTGGTGATCTGTATTTGATCAACGGCTATATCCCCGAATACAAACAGGCTGGCAAGTTTAACCACGAGCCTCGGCGGCCCCGGAAATTGCTGCTGCACAAGCGGCAGATAGGCCGGATGATTGGTGCAATCCAGCGCGAAGGCATGACGCTGGTGCCCCTTAAGCTTTACTTTAATGAGCGCGGCATGGCCAAGCTGGAGCTTGGTCTGGCCAAGGGCAAGCGCAACTATGACAAGCGTGAGTCAGAAAAGAAAAAGGACTGGGACCGCCAGAAAGCGCGGGTATTACGCGATAAGGGTTAGTTATGGCGGATGAGAGCGATGACGAGCTGACCGGCAAGCCACGCGACAAGCTGATTGAGAAAAAGCAGGAATGGGCGCGGGATGGCCGTTTGCTGACGGGCAAGTCTGGCGACAAAGAACGAGACCGCTTGCCGCCTGGACAACGCATTGTGAAAGACTGGCCGGTTCTAGATCTCGGTGTTACGCCGAAACTTGATCTTGAGAAATGGCGGCTGCGTGTTGATGGTGCCGTTGAAAATCGGGTGATCTGGAACTGGGATGATTTTCTGTCTCAGCCGCATCTCGAAGTCACCAGCGATATCCACTGTGTTACCGGCTGGTCACGCTATGACAATCGTTGGGTCGGCGTGTCGGCCTCCCACATCCTGTCACTCGTGAAACCGTCATCGGCAGCCAAGCATTGCATCTTTTATAGTCGTGATGGCTACACCACGAATGTGAGCCTTGAGCGCTTTGCAGAAGACAATGTGATGTTGGCCTTCAAGTGGAATGGTGATGTGTTGTCAGCTGTTCATGGTGGGCCGGTGCGGATCCTTATGCCGGACTGGTATTTTTGGAAAAGCGCTAAATGGCTGCGTCGCATCGAATTTTCGGAAGACGATAAGCCGGGATATTGGGAAATCCGCGGCTATCACAATGAGGGTGATCCGTGGAAAGAGGAACGCTACGACGATGATTGAGACGGCTTTCGTGAATCATCGTCCGTACGATATAGTGTCGTTGTCGCGTCGAATGCGATTTCGAAATTAAACGAGGAAATAATGGCTCTACTTGATATAGGAAGTGAAGCGCCGGGCTTCACATTACCCAATCAGCATGGGACGGATGTAAGTCTTTCTGATCATGCTGGGAAGAACGTTTTAGTGTGGTTTTTCCCGCGCGCCTTTGGCAATAATTGAACACGCGAAGCTCAGGGGTTCCGTGATAGAATCTCGAACTTTGCAGACAAGAATACAGCGCTCATCGGTATAACGTTTAGTCCGTCTGAGGATTCAAAAACGTGGATGAGCGAGAATAACTCAACAACGGAAATTCTGTGCGATTCCGATCATTCGGTTGCTGTAGCCTATGGTGCCGCAGAGAATGCTGATCAGGAAAAGCCTGGACGACTTTCCGTGCTGATCGGCCCGGATGGCAAGGTCATCAAAAACTATCAAGACCCTGATGTGCCAACCCATGCTGAGACAGTACTCGCCGATTTGTGACAAATAAAAAGGCGGTCCGATGGGCCGCCTTTTTTGTCCCTGACGGGGCTACCTGAATTTCGTAGATTGATCGGTTCTAAACCAGTTTTCGGATTGTCCTGAACACGTCGTGGAACATCTCCTCGGTGAGGCGACCGGTGTTCGTATTGTAGCGTGAGCAGTGATAGCTGTTTACCAGAACGGGCAAGTCGGGCAGGGCGTGGACAGCGTTGTGTCCAAACTTCCACGCGGCAACCTTTTGCCCGAGCGCGCGCAGCACGGTGTTGTGTGCGATGCCACCGAGCGCGAGGATGCATTTGAGCTTTGGCATGGCATCCATTTCGGTGTTTAGAAACGGACGACAGGCGTTGACCTCAGCGCCAACCGGTTTGTTCTGTGGAGGGACGCAGCGTACGCCATTCGTGACGCGGCAGCCCGTAAGCTGGAAGCCATCATCGGCATGCTGAGCATAGCTGCCTTTGGCAAATTTAAATTCCAGCAATGTGTCGTAGAGCAGGTCGCCGGCGTAATCGCCGGTAAAGGGACGACCAGTACGGTTTGCCCCTTTCAGGCCTGGCGCCAGCCCGACGATCAATAGCTCGGCATCAAGGCCGCCAAAAGGCGTTACCGGCGCATTATGCCAGTCAGGATACTTTATGCTGTTCTCATCGCGGAACTCGGCCAGCCGAGGACAGAGACGGCAGCTGCCATCGGGTAGGGGAATTGGAGACGCCATAAACTATGATAGCAGAAACTTAAACTCTGATACCAGAAACTAAC
This sequence comes from uncultured Alphaproteobacteria bacterium, assembly GCA_943787225.1. Lineage (GTDB taxonomy): Bacteria > Pseudomonadota > Alphaproteobacteria > MPNO01 > UBA2964 > UBA2964. The sequence goes on along the minus strand of CALSLP010000004.1, from coordinate 442,954 downwards.
TATGCCGTTTCCCGCAATTTTTCGCTTTCGGGTACAACCGCTTGCTCGGGTAACAAATCGGGATGATCGTCTAAAATACTTCCCGGTAACGGAATGTCCTGATTTTTACGCGCGATTTGCGGTGCCAGGTCGTTCAATTCGATAAAGGTATCGGCCTGGCGGCGTAATTCATCAGCGACCATCGGTGGTGACGACTGGAACGTACTGACCACGGTGACTCGAACGCCGCGCCTTTGGACCGCTTCGACAAGGCGCCGGAAATCACCGTCACCGGAAAACAGGATGGCATGATCAAGATGATCGGCCATTTCCAGGACATCGATCGCGAGTTCCATATCCATATTGCCTTTAATCTTGCGACGGCCCATGGAATCGGTGAACTCTTTGGTTGGTTTGGTGACCATTGTATAACCATTATAATCCAGCCAATCGACCAGAGGCCGGATCGGTAGATATTCCTGATCTTCCATCAAGGCTGTGTAGTAATAAGCCCGGACCAGTTGGCCCTTTGAAGAAAATAGCTCCAGAAGATTTTTGTAATCGATGTCAAAACCCAGTGCGCGGGCTGCCGCGTACAGGTTGGAGCCATCTATGAATAACGCAATTTTTTCCTGCGAATATATGTTCATCGGACGCTCTTTTCGTTATGCCTCACCCAAATGCGGCGTAAATTTTTAGTGCCGCTTCCTGTCAATTTTATTGCAACAATGTGGTTACATAATTTTTTAGGCGACGAATGACGCTAAAATTGCGCCAACCCTCTCATTTGCGAGTATGATCGCCGTGTCTCAAAAATAAGACACTTAGGGTTCGGAAACAAGGTGGGTCACGAAAAAAAGTAAAGATTTCAATGATTTTTATCGGATTAGGCGGAAATCTACCAAGCCAAAATTTCGGTTCTACACCGGAAGTTTTGGCAAAAGCGCTGCAAGTCATTGATGCAAAGGTTTGCGCTGTGGTTCGGTGTTCGCCGTTCTATCGCAGTGCTCCCGTACCGGTCTCAAATCAACCGGATTACGTAAATGCGGTAATAGAGGTATCGACGGATATTCCGGCATCAGATCTTCTGCATAGGTTGCACACGGTAGAAGCTGAGTTTGAACGGGTCCGAACCGTCAAAAATGCCGCTCGGACGCTAGATCTCGACCTTCTGATTTATCAGGGCTATATCATTGAAAAAAAAGGGAAAAATAACCTGACGGTGCCGCATCCGCGAATGCATGAACGCGCTTTTGTATTGCTGCCATTGCGGGATTTGGTGCCTGATTGGGTCCACCCGGTGAGCGGTCGGACAATTGGCGCGCTGATCCGTGACCTGGGCGCTGATCAACATTGCGAACGGCTCTCGACCGACCCGGCTCAATAAGTTGTAATTAGGCCTTGGAAATGCTTGCTTTCCTATCGTGTTAGCCCATATATTGCGCGTCCGCTGACCTGGAAGCTGGGTCCCTGAAACAATTGCAAGGAGTGTGACGCATGGCGCGCGTTACTGTCGAAGATTGCGTAGAAAGAATTCCCAACCGGTTTGAGCTGGTCATGATGGCTGCGCAGCGTTCGCGCGAGCTGTCTGTTGGTGGCGAATTAACCGTTGATCGTGACAATGACAAAAACCCTGTCGTTGCGCTGCGCGAAATCGCCGATCAAACGATTCCAATTCCTGAGCTCGAAGAAGAGTTGATTTTGAGCATGCAACGTCACGGAGATACGGACGATCCGGAAGAGGAAGCGGAAGAGCTTCTTGCCATGGAAGAAGAGCTTGCAGCATCGGCAGAAGCCGAGTTGGCGGCCCTTGCCGCTGGTGCTGTTGTTGTACCGGCAGAAGAACCGGCCGCAGAAAAAGACGACAAGGCAGAAGAGTAAGCGGATAATCGCTGCCCTTCGGTTTTATTGCTGTCAGCTCTTGAAATTGGTTCCCGAAACCAGGCAACAAAACCTCACATGAGGCTTAAGGCGCCATGATCCGTCAATATGAACTTGTCGATCGTGTGAAAGCCTATGATAGCGGCGTGAATGAGGATGCGCTGAACCGTGCCTATGTTTTCTCTATGATGGCGCACGGTTCTCAAAAACGCGCCTCTGGCGACCCCTATTTTTCTCATCCACTTGAAGTCGCCGGTATTCTCACGGAGCTCAAGCTGGATTCCGATACCATCGTCACCGGTTTGCTGCATGACACGGTTGAAGACACCGTGGCAACGATCGATGAGATTCAGGAACAGTTTGGCGACTCTGTGGCGCATCTCGTCGATGGCGTCACGAAGCTATCCAAATTCGAACTGCAATCTGCAGATAAGCGGCAGGTCGAGAATTTCCGAAAACTTCTGATGGCGACCTCGCGCGATATTCGCGTGCTGCTGGTTAAGCTGGCTGACCGTTTGCATAACATGCGGACTCTGCACTTCATCAAGGGGGCGGATAAGCGCGCCCGCATTGCCCGCGAAACGATGGAAATCTATACGCCACTGGCCGAACGCATCGGGATGCATGGTATTAAAGATGAGTTGGAAGACCTCTCTTTTGCCGAGCTTTACCCTGATGCCCGAAGCACAATCCTGGCCCGTCTGGATTTTTTAAGGTCCGAAGCCGTTGAGAATGAAGTTGTTGATGAAATCTCTGCTGAACTGAAAGAGCTGCTAAAGGAGCATAGTATCCCGGTCCAGTTATCCGGGCGGGAGAAACGACCTTATTCGATCTGGCGCAAGATGCAGCGTCAAAATGTTGAGTTCGCCCAGCTTTCAGATATCGTGGCTTTCCGCCTCGTCGTCGATGATATTCCGCAATGTTATCAGGCCCTCGGCGCTATCCATGGGCGATATTCCTGTGTGCCCGGTCGGTTTAAGGATTACATCTCGACGCCTAAGCGGAATGGTTATCAATCCATTCATACCGGCGTTATTGGGCCAAAACAGCGCCGCATCGAGGTTCAAATCCGCACCTCGGAAATGCATCAGGTTGCGGAATTAGGGGTCGCGGCGCATTGGCAGTATAAGCAGGAGAATACTTCTGGGAGACGCAGATTCGCAGGAATATCGATGGGTGCGTGAACTGCTCGATATTTTGGAACATGCCGACGATCCAGATGAGTTTCTGGAACACACCCGATTGGAATTGTTCCGGGATCAGGTCTTTTGCTTCACGCCCAAGGGCGAACTTATTGCTTTGCCGCGGGGCGCAACACCAGTTGATTTCGCCTATGAGGTTCATTCAGAAGTTGGTGATGCCTGTGTTGGCGCCAAGATCAACGGCCGTCTGGTGCAGCTTCAGACCAAGCTGCGCAACGGCGATCAGATAGAAATTATAACCTCGAAACCTGGCGTGCCGTCACCAGATTGGGCGAGCTTTGTCGTAACCGGTAAGGCGCGGGCACGCATAAGGCGATTTGTCCGGTCGAAACAGCGCACTGAGTATGGGCAACTCGGTCAAGCGATGTTGGAAAAAGCATTTGCCAAGGACGGCTACCACTTCAGCGTTCGCGCTATAGAAAGCGTGATCGAACAACTCGGTATTTCGACGACCGACGATCTGTACATCTCCATCGGTCAAAGCCATGTTACCGCCGCTAGTGTTGCGGAGTTGGTCGTCAATGGCAATGGTGGTGAGACTCTGAAGAAGATACTGGCAGAAGGTGATTTGGACGCGGCACCGAATGGTGCCGGTGAGATGACGTCTGGTATTCCAATCAGGGGGCTCACGCCTGGTGTGGCTGTTCATTATTCCAATTGTTGCCACCCTTTACCGGGCGATCGCATCATTGGAATTCAAACGCCGGGTAAAGGCATCGCGGTGCACACGATCGATTGTGAAACACTTGAGAGTTTCCATGAGATGCCAGAACGTTGGGTTGATATAAGCTGGGACCTGGGCGTAACGGAAGACACTGCGCATGTTGGCCGTCTTAATCTTGTTGTGGCGAACCAGCGCGGTGGTCTTGCCAATCTGGCGACCGTTGTCGCCGATAGTCAGGGTAATATCGTGAATTTAAAAATTACCAACCGAACGTCAGAATTGTTTGAGATGTTGCTCGATATTGAGGTTCATGACAGCCGACATTTAAATGATATCATGGCGGCGCTCCGCGGTGTTTCCGTGGTAAGTTCGGTGTCGCGTGTTATTCATTAAGATGAAAAGTAGAAACAGGGAGAGCTAGGATGGGCGCAATAGATTCTGACGCGCATGTTTTGGAAACAACAAAGACATGGGATTATTTGGAGGGTGACGATAAACGCTACACACCCTACATCGTCACGCAGACTCATGGCCCGGAGCTCAAGGCCAATGATGGTAAAAACACCCAGCAAAATTACTGGCTGATCGGCAACCGCCCGATGGGCAAAGATCGGAATGTCGGTACAGAAATGTCACGCGCCATCGCCGAGATGGAAGATATTCCGGGTCGCCTGGCGCATATGGACGAACTCGATATCGAAACTCAAATCCTGTATCCGACATTGTATCTGCGACCTGTGACCGACGACATCAACGCTGATCTTGCTCTGACGCGGGCCTATAACCGTTGGGTTGCGGATGTCAGTAGACAGGCTAATGGCCGGATGCGCTGGGTCGCTTTGCCGCCGATGCACTCGCCAAATCTGATCCGTGAGGAGATGAAGTTTGCCAAGGATAATGGTGCCTGTGGTATCTTCGTGCGTGGGCTGGAATGCGATAAGGCGATTGGTGATCCGAGGTTCTATCCCCTTTGGGAGATCGCGTCGGATCTTGATATGCCGATCTGTATGCATTCCGGTAATGGCAGCGCTTTTCATCATGATTTCTTTGAATCCGACACGTCATTTACCAAGTTCAAGCTCGCTGTCGTTGGGGCGTTTCATACTCTGATAGAGAAAAAGATACCGGCGAAGTTCCCCAATGTTCGTTGGGGCTTTATTGAGGTCAGCGCTCAATGGGTGCCCTACGTCTTATGTGATCTCGAGGATCGTTTCCGCCGCAACGGCTGGGACTGGTTCGAGAACCCTCTCAAAGAAAACAATATGTATGTTGCCTGCGAGAATACCGACCATCTGGATTATATTGTTAAATATGCCGGTGAAGACAATTTGGTGATTGGCACAGATTACGGGCATCACGATCCCTCGAGCGAGGTTATGGCGGTCAAGTTGCTGCGTGCTGATGATCGTCTGGCACCTGGTGTTGCCGACAAGATTCTCGAAGACAACGCCCGTGCCCTCTACGGCTTAAACTAACGGGCGGAACGATGACCGGAAATTATCTGCGTCTGGGCGTCAATATTGATCACGTTGCGACGATCCGTAATGCGCGGGGCGGGCCTCATCCCGATCCGCTGCGCGCCGCCAAGGCTGCAGAGAAGGCCGGAGCAGACGGTATTACAGCCCATCTGCGCGAAGATCGCCGTCATATCGGTGATCGCGATATTGAATTGCTCCGCAACAAGATCGATTTGCCGCTAAATCTTGAAATGGCAGCAACCGATGAAATGTTGGCGATTGCCCTTCAGCATTTGCCGCATGCGGCATGCCTGGTGCCGGAGAAGCGTGAGGAGCGGACAACGGAAGGTGGACTCGACGCCGCTGGGAATTTTGATCGTTTGGCACCGTTTGCAGACCAGCTTGGGAATGCCGACATTCGTCTCTCCCTGTTTATTGAGCCCGATTCCGTTCAGCTCGATGCTGCGAAGGCACTTGGTGCACCGGTCGTGGAGCTTCACACGGGGACCTATTGCAATACCGAAATTGGTTCTGCTGAACGAGACAGGTCTCTGGCGGTAATCGTTGAGGCTGCGGCCTATGCCGACCAGCTTGGTCTGGAATGCCATGCGGGTCATGGGTTGGGATTTGATACTGTTGCTCCGATTGCGGCAATCCCGTCCATCGTTGAACTTAACATTGGCCATTTCTTGATCGGTGAAGCGATATTTGGCGGTCTTGAAAGCACTATCACCCGGATGCGAGCTTTGATGGATAATGCGCGTGCCGACGCCGTTGGTGATCGCAGCGCCTGATGATTATTGGCATCGGCAATGATCTGATTGATATCCGGCGGATTGAGCGAACGCTTGAGCGTTTCGGTGATCGGTTTATCAAACGTATTTTTACGGATGTTGAACAGGAGAAATCTGAACGCCGCGCCGCTAGGTCTGCCAGTTATGCTAAACGATTTGCGGCGAAAGAAGCCTGCTCCAAAGCGTTAGGAACAGGGTTCCGTAAAGGCGTGTTTTGGCGCGATATGGGGGTTGTTAATCTCAAAGGAGGAAAACCGACGATAGCGTTGACCGGCGGTGCGGCCAAACGCCTGGCGGAATTGACGCCCGACGGTATGGAAGCGCAGATTGATATTAGCCTTACCGATGAGCCGCCACTTGCAGAAGCCTGTGTTATTATTTCTGCAGTGCCGAAAATCACAGTGGGTAAGGAATAACGTTGATTGACACTGTGGGTTCCCGGTGGCTTTATCGGCCCGCGCAAAGGCAGGCGCATTGCGAATTCTCCTTTTTTAGTTCTGTGTGATCGCTCCATATGAAAAGTTCTCTCTGGGAAACCATTAAGACCGTAATTTTTGCGGTGTTCATTGCGCTGGTAATTCGAACCGCCGCGTATGAGCCCTTTAATATCCCGTCAGGCTCGATGATTCCGACCCTGTTGGTTGGTGATTATCTGTTTGTTTCGAAATTTTCCTATGGCTACAGCCAACACTCATTTCCCGCTGAGTGCCGCTCCCATATCCGGGCGTATCTTTGGCAGCGAGCCCAAGCGTGGCGATGTTGCCGTGTTTAAACTGCCCAGCGATAACGAGACTGATTACATCAAGCGGATTGTTGGTCTGCCGGGTGACAAACTCCAGATGAAGCGCGGGCGTTTGTTTATTAATGACAAAATTGTGCCGCGTCGAAAAATTGAACCCTTTGCGATGCAAGCGGAGAACGGTCGATTTGTTGCCGTACCGCGCTATATCGAAACGCTTCCCAATGGCGTTGTTCATGAAATCCTGGAAAAGGATGGCGATAGCGGGCCGCTCGACAATACACCGGCCTATACAGTGCCAAAGGGGCATTATTTTGCGATGGGCGATAATCGCGATAACTCGCTCGATAGTCGGGTGCCAAACCAACAAGGGGTTAACGGTGTCGGCTTTATTCCTGCGAAGAATTTAGTCGGTCGGGCTGAAGTTCTGTTCTTTTCGACGGACGGCAGTGCCAGTATCTTTGAGCCTTGGGGCTGGTTTCATGCCGCTCGGTTCAAACGCTTCTTCCAGGGTATCAAATAGTGGGTGAGGGCGTACGCTCTCCCGCACAGCTATGCCGGATACTCGGCTACGAATTTGCCGACCAGTCCTACCTTACGCGTGCTCTTACGCATGCCAGTGTGGAAAACAAACCAGATACGAAAACCTATGAGCGGTTGGAGTTTCTCGGTGATCGCGTGTTGGGACTCGTGGTGTGCGATTTCCTGATGCGAACATATCTCTCCGAAGATGAAGGCGCTCTGTCCCGGCGGTTGAGCGGCTTGGTCGATCGTACAACACTTGCCTCTGTAGCGATGTCCATTGAGCTTGAGGATTACATCATTCACGGCGGCGGGACCTCCTTAAACGATTCGATTAAAGCCGATGTTATGGAGGCGATATTTGCGGCGATCTATTGGGATGGGGGACTCGAGAAAGCGCGACCGGTTATCGAAAAGCTGATATGTTCGCTCGCTGATGAGGTAAGGTCGCCACCGACGGATTCAAAAACGGCGCTTCAGGAGTGGGCCCAAGGGCTAAAACTAGGGCTGCCTGAGTATAAAGAAGTCGGCCGAGAGGGGCCTGACCATCAACCGGTGTTTTCGGTTGAAGTGACGATAGACGGACACGGCGCCTGTATCGCGGAAGGGTCATCGAAACGAGTGGCGGAACAGGCTGCCGCTGCAAAAATGCTGGAGACAGTTGGGGCGCAATCACATGGTTGATCAAGAAACTACACGCTGCGGGTTTGTCGCTCTGGTAGGAGCGCCAAATGCCGGCAAGTCGACTTTGATGAACCATATTATGGGCACCAAAGTCTCGATCGTGACACATAAGGTGCAGACCACGCGGGCGCGTGTGGTTGGTGTTCTTACCCACGAACAAGATCAAATCGTGTTCGTTGATACGCCGGGTATTTTCTCTCCGAACCGACGTCTGGAACGGGCGATGGTGGCCGCTGCCTGGGGCGGTGCTGCGGATGCGGACAAGATCGTGTTGCTCGTCGATGCCGAGCGCGGTTTGGGTGGTGATGTTCAGCTGATCATCGAAGGCTTTAAGAAGGCGGGTAAGACGGCAATCGTCGCTCTCAACAAGATCGACCTGATCCCGCGTGAGAAGTTACTGACCCTTGCGGAGGAACTTCAGGAGACGGGTGTCTTCGAGAACATCTTTATGATTTCGGCCCTAAAAGGCGACGGCGTTGAAGATCTCGTCGTCAGCCTGCGGGAAGGATTGCCAACGGGACCGTGGCTGTATCCTGAAGATCATCTCAGCGATATGAATGACCGTCTGTTCGCGGCAGAAATCACCCGTGAAAAGCTGTTCCTGTCATTGCATCAGGAACTACCTTATTCGCTTACCGTTGAAACGGAAGGCTGGGAGGAGCGCCGGGATGGTAGCGTTAAAATAGACCAGGTCATTTATGTCGAGCGGTCTGGTCACAAAGGTATTGTTCTCGGAAAAGGCGGGCAGCAGGCGAAGCGCGTTGGCGCCGAGGCCCGTAAGGAGCTCGAACAGATTCTCGAACGCCGGGTCCATTTATTTCTCTTTGTAAAAGTTCGCGAGAACTGGCGCGATGACCCTGAACGCTATCGTGAGATGGGTCTCGATTTCAGCGACTGAGCCTCGTAAGACATTAGCGGTTTAGCGCTGTGCCTGAATTGTTTTTTCAAACAGGCTCTGCCCTGAAAGATCACGAATACCGACAGTAAGGGCGCCGGTTTTGGCATCGATGCGGCCATGCCCAAAATAGAGATATCCTGCACTCGGTGGGTTGTTTCCTTTTGGGGCTAGTGGCGTACGATAATGCCGTTCTGCGCCAAACGTTTTATCATAATGCATGATATGCCCGGGGCGGGTATGGAATGGCCCTGATATAAACTCCCAGAATGGATTAAATTCCCGGAAGGCGGCCCGGTCGGGATGAAAATGATGCGCAGCGGAATAATGGACGTCGGCTGACATCCAGACTGTATTGGATATCGCCTGCTTCTTTATATGAGAAAGAATATCGGCAATCTCGTGCTCACGACCCAGCGGTGGACCGTCATCGCTATTGGCAAATTTGTCGTAGCGTGGCCGTCTTTTTTTCTTTACGTGGGCGATGGGCAGTGGGTTTGCGATGATTTTCCAGAGTGCCTTGGATTGCGACAAAGCCGCTTTCAACCAGTCGATTTGATATCGCCCGAGCAATGCGGTGTCGGCGCTAGAGTTATTTTGTCGATTGCGATTGTTGGGGCTTCGATAGCTTCGCGAATCCAGAATAAAAACATCGACGTTTTTACCGTAGGAGACTTTACGAAATAGCCGGTTTGGATCTGTTGGGTGACGTTGCATCGGCGTGAAATCAAAGAACGCCTGCCGCGCATTTTTTGCGAGGCTGTTTACGTTTGTCTGAATATAGCCTTTGCGGAACATAACCCGGCGGGAAAGCCTTTGGTCGGGCCACCAGTCATTGGTGACTTCGTGATCGTCCCAGGTGGTGAGCGATGGGACTTCCTCGCTGAATTTTCGATAGTGCTGATCCAGGAAATTGTAGCTGTAATTGCCGCGATACTGTTCAACGGTTTCCGCGACCTCGGATTTCGCCGGGGTTACAATGTTTCTCCAGCCGCTCCCGTCGGGTGTTGATGCCCGTTCCAGGATAGGACTGTCGGAATAAATTCGGTCGCCCAAATGAATTAAAAAATCCGGCTGGGTCTTGCGCATGGTCTCAAACATCTTGAGGCCACCCCAATCGGGATTGATGCCCCATCCGGCGCCGCACTGGTCGCCGCCGAAGACGAAGGTGACATCGCGTTTCGGTCCGGGCGTTCGGAGGTGTCCCAGCCGGGTCTCGGTGCCTGTGCTGTCACCGAAGCGGACCCGATAAAAAATTTCCTGTCCCGGCGGTAGTCCGGTGAGTGAGACTTGCCCGGTATAGCCAGATTGTGCCGTAACGAGCGGCCCTGCGACGCGCTGTGCCTTGTCGAACTTCGGGGTGGTAGACCATTCGACGAGCATCTTTGCCGATTTGTTGGACCGCCCCCAGATAACGGCGCTATCCGAGGTGACGTCACCGGCGGCGATACCATCTTTAATCTGCGTTCTGGCTTCGACGCCGGTGATGATCGCTGGGGCTGCCGTAAATCCGGCGAGTCCGCCGATAAAGTGTCGACGATTAATTTTGGTTCTGGATACTGACTGGTTGCTGGCCAAGGTGACTCTTTCTTCCTGTATCCGTGTAGAATTGTGCGTGTACGTCATGCCCGTCAATCCCTTATAAAGGATTTATGGACTGGACCGATGAAGGATTGGTGCTCTCGGCACGACGTCACGGTGAAAATTCACTGATCGTCAATTTGCTGACGCGCGAGCAAGGGACGGCATGCAGGTTTGGTTCGCGGTGGGTCGAGCACCCGCAATCGCGGCCTGTATCAACCGGGCAATCATCTGCGTGCCCATTGGCGGGGGCGACTCGCTGAACATCTTGGGAACTTTACCTGCGAGCTGTTGCATTCCCATGCCGCCGACCATATGCACGACCCATTGCCCTTGATGGCCTTGAGTTCTGCGACCGCTATTCTGGATTCTGCCTTGCCCGAACGAGCGCCTTTTCCAGGGTTGTTCGAGAAGCTGGAGGCGCTGATTGGCTCTTTAGGACACCCGGGGTGGCATGTTGGATATATACGGTGGGAAATGGATTTGCTGACGGAGTTGGGCTTTGGCTTGGACCTGACTGAGTGTGCAGCAACCGGCAGCGCGCAGGATCTGGTTTATGTCTCGCCGCGTACGGGGCGGGCGGTCTCGGCGGAGCGCTGGCCGACAATATCATGATCGACTGCTGCCTTTACCGGGCTTTTTGCGGGAAGAGATTGATGCCGACGTTAGCGGTGTTTTCCTGTGTGAGGGCTTGGCATTGACCGGCTATTTTCTTGGCCGTCATGTGATGGGGGATACGCGTCATGGGTTGCCGGCGGCCCGTGAAAGGCTCGCGAATAGCCTGCGCCGGACGCTGGTCTCCAAAAACGACTAAATTTGGAAGAATTTGGCGCATTTCTAGCGTCTTTGGGCTGGTTCACCACTAGATATGGTGTATAACGGGGCTATGGCTGAAGGTACCGCTACATCCGATAATACAACGGATATTCTTCTTGATGATGCGCTTGGTGAGCGCTATCTCGCCTATGCGCTCTCAACAATAACCTCGCGCTCCTTGCCGGATGTCCGGGATGGCTTAAAACCGGTTCATCGGCGTTTGTTGTTTGCGATGCGCCAGTTAAAGCTCGATCCGGGGACGGGGTTCAAGAAATGTGCCCGTGTCGTCGGTGACGTTATTGGTAAATACCATCCTCATGGTGATACTGCCGTTTACGATGCGCTGGTTCGATTGGCGCAGGAATTTGCCGTGCGCTACCCGCTGGTTGAAGGGCAAGGCAATTTCGGCAATATCGACGGCGATTCCGCCGCGGCCATGCGGTATACGGAATCGCGCCTGACTGAATATGCCCTGGCGATGCTTGAGGGGATTGATGAAGCGGCGGTTGATTTCCGGGAAAACTACGATGGGACGGAAACCGAACCCGTTCTGATGCCGTCCTCGGTTCCGAATTTACTGGCGAATGGGGCTGCCGGAATTGCCGTCGGGATGGCGACATCGATCCCACCGCATAATCTCGATGAGATATGCCAGGCACTTGCCCATCTTATCAAGTTTCCGAATGCAACCATCGACAAGCTGTTGTCTTTTATGCCGGGGCCAGATTTCCCCACCGGCGGCGTCCTGGCAGAGACCGCAGAGAATATTCGGACAGCCTATCGCACCGGGCGCGGCAGTTTCCGCCTGCGGGCGCGTTGGGAACTTGAAAAATTGCCGCGCGGACAATGGCAAATCGTTATTACCGAAATGCCCTATCATGTGCAGAAAAGCCGTCTGGTCGAGAAGATCGCCGAACTCATGCACGCCAAGAAACTGCCGATGCTGGAGGATATTCGGGATGAATCCGCTGAGGATATCCGGCTGATCCTGGAGCCTCGTTCGCGCACGATGGAACCCGAGATGCTGATGGAAGCCTTATTCCAGCACAGTGATCTCGAAGTCCGTATCGGTCTGAATATGAACGTGCTTGATCCCAATACTGTGCCACGGGTGATGGACTTGCGGGAGGTTCTTCAAAGCTTCCTGGACCACCGGCATGATGTATTGGTCCGGCGGACGAATAACCGGCTTGAGAAGATAGAGAAGCGGCTCGAAGTTCTCGCCGGTTATATGATCGTCTATCTCAACCTCGATGAAGTTATCGCGATTATTCGCAATGAAGAGCGCCCCAAGGTTAAGCTGATGGAGCGCTGGAAACTTACAGAGGCCCAAGCCGAAGCAATCCTCAATATGCGGTTACGCTCATTGCGGAAGCTTGAAGAGATCGAAATTCGCGAAGAGATCGAAGGTCTCGAGACAGAACAAAAGGCCCTCAAGAAACTCCTCGGCGACAAGGATGCGCGGTGGAAGACCATCGCGGAAGAGATTGCGGATATCCGCAAGCGGTTCGGCAAGAAGACTGTCCTTGGCAAACGTCGTACGGAAATCGGTGAGGCTCCAAGCGCAACCGTGGTTCCGATCACGGCGATGATTGAGAAGGAGCCGATCACGGTTATCTGTTCTCAGATGGGGTGGATCCGGGCCGCCAAGGGACATATCGAAGATCTATCATCGCTCAAGTTCAAAGAGGGTGACCGCTTCCGTTTCGCGCTTCATGCCCAGACGACAGACAAGCTGCTGATGTTCGGAACCAATGGTCGGTTCTATACAATCGGTTGCGACAAGTTGCCGGGTGGCCGTGGCAATGGCGAGCCGGTCAGGATGATGACGGGGCTGAGCAACGATCATGACGTTGTCGATCTGTTGATCCATGTCGAGGGTCGAAAACTGCTGGTCGCGTCGTCGGATGGTCGCGGCTTTATCGTGCCGGAAAATGATGTGATTGCGCAGACCAAAGGCGGCAAGCAGGTTCTGAATGTTTCTGGCGATGTCGAGGCGCGCGCCTGTTCAATTGTCCCGGAAGGGGCAGACCACATCGCGTCAGTCGGCGACAATCATAAGCTCATTATTTTCCCGATTGGTGAGATCTCTGAAATGACCCGAGGTCGCGGTATGCGCCTGCAGGTATATAAGGATGGCGGGTTGTCCGATGCCAAAGCGTTCACGCTGTCGAGCGGGCTGAGTTGGCGCAGTGGTGAACGGACCCGCACGGAGACTGATTTGATCCTCTATATCGGGAAACGGGCGCAGGCGGGACGTCTCGCCCCTAAGGGCTTCCCCCGTTCCAATAAATTCACCTAACAACGCATTGAATTTTATGCAGGCACTCGCCAGCTTCGTCCGCACCATTGATCGTTTCAATGACGCGGTCGGACGGATGGTCTCCTGGCTGACCCTGGCAATGGTCCTCATTACCTTCAGCGTGGTGGTTCTCCGATATGTGTTTTCACTGGGCTGGGTATGGATGCAGGAATCCTATGTCTGGCTGCATGGCATCGTATTTATGCTGGGGGCGGGCTATACGCTTTTGCATAACGGCCATGTTCGGGTCGATATTTTCTACCGCCCAAAATCTGATGAATATAAGGCACGGATCGATTTATTCGGGTCGCTTCTGTTGCTTTTGCCGGTCGTCTTTTTGACGTTTTTTGGCAGCTGGGACTACGTGATTAAGAGTTGGGCTGGTCTCGAGGAGTCCCGAGAGGCGGGTGGGCTCCCCGGATTGTTTCTACTCAAGACGGTGCTTTGGGGTTTTTGCCTTTGTATCGGCTTGCAGGGGATGTCGTTGGCAGCGCGCTCATTTTTGACATTACGGGGTCAGCAAAGCTTGCTCCCACCGATTGTCGATGACCGCGGTGAGGGCTGAGCATGGAAGCCGGTATTCTCGCTCTGCTGATGTTTATAACGGTGTGTGGTGTTTTGCTGCTGGGCTTTCCCGTTGCCTTCACGCTGGCCGGTGTTTCCCTGAGTTTTGCCGTGTTCGGGTCGCTGCTTGGGGTTTTTGATCTAAATTTGCTTTTTGGCGCGGTGCCGTCACGGTTCATTGGGGTGATGACCAATGAGGTGCTGGTCGCGGTGCCGCTCTTTGTCTTTATGGGGGTGATGCTGGAACGCTCGCGTATCGCCGAACAGCTGCTGGAGACAATGGGGCTCTTGTTTGGTCAGATGCGCGGCGGGCTTGGCATTTCTGTAATCGCGGTTGGTACTGTCCTGGCGGCGTCGACGGGGATTGTCGGCGCGACCGTCGTGACGATGGGGCTCCTCAGCCTGCCAGCGATGCTCAAAGCCGGATATGACCCAAAGCTCGCCACGGGGACGATATGCGCCTCGGGGACGCTGGGTCAGGTCATTCCACCCTCCATCGTTCTGGTTTTGCTGGGAGATATTTTGCAGGGCGCCAATACGCAGGCGCAACTTGCCAGAGGCAACTTTGCGCCTGATCCGGTATCGGTGGTTGATCTGTTTGCCGGGGCGTTCATTCCGGGGCTGCTTCTGGTTGGTCTGTATGTCTCATGGATTTTGTTTAAGGCGCTGGTTGATCCAAAATCCTGTCCGGCGCTGGTCGATGAAACCGGACGGCCCGATGATATGACCCGCCGTTTTTTTCAGGTGCTATTGCCGCCAACAGTCCTGATCGTGTTGGTTCTCGGGTCAATTCTCGCAGGCGCGGCGACACCAACTGAATCCGCAGCTGTTGGAGCGGTGGGGGCGATGGTCCTCGCCGCGGGACGTGGTCAGTTTAACCTCACGATCCTGCGAGAGGTGATGCGCTCGACCCTGAGTATTAGTTCGATGGTGTTTGTTATTCTTCTCGGTGCATCGATTTTCTCGCTGACGTTCAGAGGTTTCGGCGGCGATGACATGGTTGGTGAAATTTTAAAAGATATCCCCGGCGGCGCGTTCGGGGCGATGTTCGCCGTAATGGCCCTGATGTTTGTTATGGGGTTCTTTCTCGATTTTATCGAGATTATTTTTGTCGTCGTGCCGATCGTTGGACCGATCCTCCTGGGGATGGGCTTGGACCCGGTTTGGTTCGGGGTGATGATCGCCATCAATCTGCAGACCAGTTTTCTGACACCGCCGTTCGGTTTCGCGCTGTTTTATTTGCGGGGTGTTGCACCAGCGAGTGTTACCACGATGGATATTTATCGCGGGATCATACCGTTCGTGATTATCCAGATCATCGGGCTGGGGATTGTCGCCTACTGGCCGGGTCTTGCAACCTGGTTACCCAAGCAACTCTTTGGTTAGTGGGTTACGACCATAAGCAGGCCACCCATCACGGCGACATTGTTACAGAACGTATAGAGCGCGCGGTTGCGTTCCGCCCAATCACCCTTTTTATTCCAGAAATCGTGATAGAGCACGTTTGCCAAAATGGTGAAGGCAATCAGGAACCCGGCGCCGATTTGTGCTTGATAATCGATCAGCACCGCAGTGCCGCCGATCAACATCATTGCGAAGCCACCTGCGAGTGAAAGTTTTGCCAGTGGCACGCCGCGCTTGGCCAGCCGCCCTGAATGCTCCTTAAAACGCGGCAGAGCGGTAAAGCATCGATAGAGAAACAAAAAAGCGATCATCGCGTGAGCGAGGATTTGCAAGGCAGTGTGGTCGGCGTGAAACATGTTGCCTCAGAAAAAAGGGGAGCCGGCAGGTTTTCCTGCCGGCTCCTCGTTATTGTTGTTCTTGTTTAAAGCGCCTTTTGCCGTGCCGGCAGATAGGCACCTTCTGAGCGCGACGACCATTCCGCGGCATCTGCCCGGAACTTGTTATAGTCATCCATGACCTTGCGGCTCAGCGGGTCCTTGGAGGCGATGTCGTTCATAACCTGTTTGGCCAGACCCCCAAGACCTTTGAGAATTTCGTCGGGGAAGCCGCGCAGCTGGACATTATGCTTGTTGACCAACGTGCTTAGTGCCGCGTTATTACGGGCGACGAATTCGCTCAGCACGATCTGGTTGACCGCGGCATTGGCGGTTTCGACAACTGCCTTAAGGTCACCAGGCAGGCTCTCCCATGCCTTCATATTGATGAAGTTATCGAGCACGGTGGCGGGCTCATGCCAGCCGGGGAAGTAGTAATACTTGGCACTTTTATAGAGACCGAAGGCGAGATCATTATAAGGGCCAACCCATTCTGTGGCGTCGAGAGCGCCGGATTGCAGGGCCGGTGGGATTTCGCCACCGGGCAGATTAATGACATTACCGCCCGCGGCTTTGACGACCTCACCGCCAAGGCCGGGGATACGCATCTTCAAGCCTTTGTAATCGTCGAGGCTGTTCATTTCCTTGTTGAACCAGCCGCCAGCCTGAACGCCGGTGTTTCCGCTCGGGAAGAACTTACAGCCCATCTTGCCGTAAACTTCGTCAGCCAGCTTCTGGCCATTACCCCATTGGTACCAGGCATTCACTTCCTGTGCGGTCATGCCGAAGGGAACAGAGGCAAGAAACTGCGATGCGGCCTGCTTGCCTTTCCAATAGTAAGGCGCACCGTGACCCATCTGGACGGTGCCATTGGCAACCGCGTCGAGTGATTCAAAGGCGGGGACAACTTCCTTGGCGCCAAAGACTTTAACCGTAAGACGTCCGCCCGATCCCTTGGTGATCAGATCGCCTAATAAATTGGCACCGGTACCGAGGCCGGGGAAATTCTTTGGCCAGGTGGTGACCAGTCGCCATTCCAAAAGACCTTTGTTGATGGCTGGGGCAGGCATGGCGGATTTCTTGTCAGCCGGTTTGCTCTTGTTTTTCAAAACTCCATAGGTGGCTGCACCACCGACCACGGCACCGGTTACCCCGGCTACAAAATCACGACGTTTCATTACTTTTCCCCCAATTATTTGTTTCTCCGATTTAAGTTTGGAGATGTCATAAATATGTTAACGGCGGCAGTGTTGCTGTGCAACAGAGCGTCAACGTTATAAGAAATTGTTTTGTCGATACACCCAAATGGGTGAAGCATTCCCAGGAGAACTTTCAGGATTCTCGGGGGCCATTACTTTGTTCAAGCTGCGCTTTCAACAGCTGCAGTTCCGCAGATAGCTGCAGCAACCGTTCCAACGCCATATCGCGCTGCGATAAGGCTTCGTTGAGGGCACCTTCCAGCCGGGTGTTCTCATCCTTGCATCGCTCAAGTTCGATTGTGGTTTTCTTTTCTTCAACTGTCATTGCGGTCCTTAAGCCTGATCGAAATCAGCAAGTTTTATCGTTTTTGTTTTCTCCCCGTAGCGTATCTTGAAAACGAGGTCGCCACTATCTTGATCGATAAACAAAATACCAGTTCCCTCGCTGGGGTTACGCGGTTTTTTCCGTGCCTCCATTGCCAAACCACCGCCATTTGCAGATTTGGATATATGGACGCCGGCCTCTGGATTTTGTGTGCCGAAGCCGACACCACCGGTACTGAGAATGCGTAGAGAGTTTTCAATGCCATTCGCATCCAATCGGATTATTTGTTTCGATTGATGCGCATCATCCCTGATTTGAAATGAGGATCTATGGCACATAAACGTGTAGAGACCGCCTGAAGGGTCTTTAAGCTTTAGAGCCTCGGGAGTACTGGAATTGATTGATACGGCGTTGACTGGTGTTTCCTTGTTGCCCAATTCGATCGTTTGGTTTTTGGATTTTGGCAGAATGTAGTTTTGTCCACCACCGAGCTTGAGGCTCCCGCCGATACTGACCCCCATTGCACCGGCCCCACCAAGCGCGATTTCGTTTTCCTCATTGATACGGATTGCTTCGATATAGCCGGTTTCTTTTGTTCCTTTTTGGACAAGCAACGGCCGGTTGTTCTCCTCAAATTCAAGAAACGATCCTGCTCCTATAGAGATTTTATCTTTGGCCCAGTCCAGTTTTAAGCGTGTTGTATTATCCTTGTCGGAATCGCTGAAGCTCACAATGTTAGACGTGAACGCGAGATCGAGCGTTCTGGCAATATCCCCTCTATTCCATGAGGTTGTCATAACGCGGCGTGATTTGCCATCGGTGTCTACTAAGTTGTGGTGATATTCGGCCAGACGGCGCTTGCCAATTTCCCAGAGTTCTTCAAATTCGATCGAGAGCGATGGTTCGGTCTTAACTTCCTGCAAGCCGTTATTAAGAATATTGACGCCCCAACGGTGAACGACATTATCACGTTCCGTCGGATTCTTTCCCGCGCCCTGATTAAAACTGAAACTAAGGGCGTTTGGATGTGCATCGCTTGGATCATTTTTGAGCCAGGTCGTTGGAAATTTTTTTGGTTTGGCAGTGAGTTCTGCGAAGGATCGCCGCAGCGCTGTGCCGAGGGGTATTTTTCCAGGCGTACTCTGAGCATGCTTAAATCGAAGGTCTGAGTTGGCAGTCGCTGCGGTCGTTGCGCCAATGGTGGTGCCGGTCAAGCCGGCCATAAAGTCGCGCCTTTTCATTGTGTTCAATGTCCCCCGTACTTCATCCAACCGCTTATTGAGTAAGGATGGTAGCGGGGGTAACTTTTTCACGCAACGCCAAGCGAATTTATTACATCTCTACAGCGTTTCCCAGCCATCTGGCGTTAATCCTTCAAGGGGACGAAACCGTGTTTTGTAGGACATCTTGGGGCTCTCTTCGATCCAGTAGCCTAGATAAACATGTGGCAGGTGGTTTTCTTCAGCCTGTTTGACAAGCCAAAGAACCATGTAAGTGCCAAGGCTACGTTTGTCGAGTTCCGGGTCGAACAGACTATAGACGGCGGACATGGCGTCCATTTGTCGATCCGCCAGCATGACACCGACCAGAGAGCCTTCGGGGTCGCGGAATTCAATGATACGGGTATCAATGGGGCTGTCTTCAATCATCGCCCGGAAGTCGCGAAAACTCATACTCGACATTTCGCCACCGGAATGGCGTGACCGTTGGTAGCGCGTAAACAGACGGTATTGTTCCATTGTCGCGTGACCTGCCATGTCGCGTGTCGTTAGGTCTGCGTTGCGATTGGCGAGGCGTCGAAACGAACGAGACCAGTCAAAGTCCTCTACGCGAATGCGGACCGGCACACAGGCGGTGCAGCCAGGGCAGGCCGGACGGTAGGCGAGGCCATGGCTGCGTCGAAAGCCAGCCCGCGAAAGGTTGTCATAGAGCTCCATCGCATTTGGCGTTGCGAGGTCTGTGACCACTTTGCGTTCCACGCGACCGGGAATGTAGGGGCACGGCAAAGCGCGCGTACCCATAAAAAAACGGTGCGGACGGAGTTCAACCGGACGATTCATCGGTGACTATCTAACATCAGACATAATGGACCACCATAAATCGCTGGATGTTCACGTCAAGCGAGCATGTGGGATAGTCGTTGGCCCCGTTCAGCGAATACGGGGCCCCGTCCAGTCCTGCTTGGGAGCTGCGGGGGGTGGCTTGGTCTTTTTGGTGGCCTGTCGGGATTTTGCGACGGCGGTTTTTTTTATCGCTTCCGCCTTTTCGGAAACTTTACGGCGAAGAAGCAGGATGCTGATGCGGCGGTTGCGGGGTGATTTGGTGTCGTCGGGCAGCAACGGATCAAGGGAAGCGCGGCCTGTGACCGAAGAAATTCGGTCAGGGAACAGACCCGTGCGTGCCAGAACACGGCGGCTGGCCTGGGCGCGTTCGCTCGATAGCTCCCAATTGCTGTACCCTTTTTTATTTTTAAAAGGGACGGAGTCGGTATGACCTGAAATTCGGATTTTGTTATCCATTGTGGCTATGGCGTTACCAATGGCGCTGATCAGTGTTTCAGTCCGTTTGAGCATCCGGGCACTACCACCCGCAAACATCGGCTTGCCGTCTTTATCGATAACCTGGATACGCATGCCGTCGGGGGTTTTGTCGATCAGAAGATGCTGTTCCAGACCTTTGAGCTCCGGCGTTTTGCTGATGGTCTCTTTAATTTCTTTTTCGGCACGATCAAACTTGGCTTCTTCAATGGCATTCTCCCGATCTTGCCGCTCCTTCATCGCCATTTCGGCGGCCTTCATCGACTCTTCTGCCGTTGCAGCCTTGTCGTTAGCGCCGCCTTCTTCTTCTGCTTTACCAGCCTGCGCACCGTTGGTTGGTTCGAGCTTGAGCGATACGCTGGGTACTGCGGTGCGCGAGGTCATGGCTCCCGGTGCGGAAATTGCTTGGCCGCCGAGCATGCCGCCAGCGCCACCGGTACTTTGTGAGACGCTTACCGGGGAGAAATAATCGGAAATGCCCTTTTTCTGATCTTCTGTTGTCGCGTTGAGAAGCCACATCAGCAAAAAGAACGCCATCATTGCCGTCACAAAGTCTGCATAGGCAACTTTCCAGGCGCCGCCATGATGGCCATGGCCACCCTTGATGATCTTCTTGATGATAATGATGTCATCGCTCATGGATTTCTCCGCCGTTCAGCCGTTTGCGTTAGCCGACTGCCGGCAATTCGCTGACGGCTTCTTCAACTTCGTAGAAGGAGGGTCGAACATCACTCATCAGGGCCTTGCGAGCGAATTCGACACAGACTGCCGGGGCATGACCTGCAAGATAGGCGAGGATTCCGGCCTTCATGCAGGAGAGATACTTACTGTCAGCGTCATACTTTGCGGTCAATGTCGTGGCGAGTGGGCCAGCAAAGCCATACGCCACAAACACCCCTAGGAATGTTCCAACAAGCGCGCCACCGATCAGCTTTCCGAGAACTTCCGGAGGTTCAGAAATTGATCCCATGGTTTTGATAACACCGAGCACCGCCGCAACAATTCCGAGCGCTGGCAGGGCGTCTGCCATCGCCTGAACAGCACCGGCAATCTGGTGCTGTTCGTGGTGATGGATTTCAAGTTCTTCATCCATCAACGCTTCAAGTTCGTGTGGGCTTTCAGTGCCGAGACTGATCATCCGGAGATAATCGCAGAGAAAAGTGACGTGATGGTGATCGGAGTTAAAGTCGGGGAATTCGTTAAAGATGTCGCTTTCTTCTGGGTTTTCCACATGGGCTTCGAGCGCCAGCATGCCTTTACCCTTCGCCAGCTTGAAGACCTGATACATCATAGAGAGCAATTCGATGTAATTGTCCTTGGTGTATTTGGGGCCCTTCATGGCGTCCCTAAAGCATTTGACCGTGCGGCCGATAACTGTTTTTGGATTACCAATAATGAAGGCACCGATTGCAGCACCGACGATGATAACGACCTCGAAGGGTTGCCATAAGACGAAAAGCTTACCGCCCATCGCTGCATAACCGCCGAGAACACAGGCAAACACAACAACAATGCCAATTATCACAAACATATTCGAACCTCAGACAGACTCATCACCAGGGTTGATGGTTAAGATGACCCATTTGGGTTAAGAACCAGTTAACCTAGCCGGGTCCATTTGTTATTAAAATCAATAGGTTAGGATAAAAAATATAGTGAAAATCGATATTGCAGGAGGCTCTTGACGGCGGCGGGCGCGCGAGACAGGTTAGCGGCGATCTTAGGATGGAGAGTATTTAATGGCAGAGAACGTAAAAACCGCTGACGAACTCCAAACGCGGTTGGTGGCTAATCATTTTAATGAATGGATGGGCCTCAAAATCGTCGGTCTCGACGAGGAAAAAATTGAAATCACCATGACCTGGCGTGAGGAGATGATCTCCAACCCCAAGGCGCGGGTGACCCATGGCGGTATCCTTGGCGCGCTGGTTGATGTCACGGCCGACTTTATGATTGCTGCCAAGGCGGGCGCACCAGCCCCAACCGTTGATATGCGGGTCGACTACCACCGGGCTGCGATGCCAGGCGATCTCAAGGCGGTTGGTCGGATTATCCGGATGGGCGGGACGTTTTCGACGGCTGAAGCCGAGGTTTTTGATGGTGATGGCAAATTGGTCGCCAGTGGCCGTGGATTATATTTCACCGGCGCATTGAAAAGATAGAAAAAATCCGGAATTTCAGGGCCGTGCTTTTGACAATTTCCAAGCACCACGCCATGATTGGAAAAACATAATTAATGACGAGTGAGGCCCTTAGATGACCCTCGACCCACGAGAATTCCGAAATACAGTTGGCTGTTTTGCAACGGGGATCACCGTTATTACGACGCTGGATGCCGACGGCGCACCGATCGGTCTGACAGCGAACTCATTCACCTCTGTTTCTCTTGATCCGCCGATGGTTCTTTTCTGCCTAGACCGGAAGGTCGCGAGCTTTGAGTCATTTGCGGTGGGCAAGCCTTTCGCGGTGAATATCCTGGCCGCGGACCAGATGGATGTTTCCAACCGCTTTGCCAAGAGTGGCCCGGATAAATGGGACGGCTTCAATTTCGATACCTGGGACAATAGCGTGCCAATTATTTCTGGCTGTCTCGCCAATCTCGAGTGCCGCGGTGACTCGATCATGGATGGCGGCGATCATGTCATCGTCATCGGCGAAGTCGAACGCATGGCCTCGGCTGGCGAAGATATTAAACCATTGCTGTATTATCGCGGCGGTTATAACGAGGTCGCGTCTTAGCGATCTTTGGCTGGTAGGAGTTCCAGACTTTTAGACCCTTTTTGCATCGTCACAAACCCGCCATCGCGCCAGCGTTTGGCGAGGTCTTTGTAATGCGGTGAGAACCAGTTGCCCGATTGTCCGGGGGCTATGATGTAGCGGCTCTTGCTTGGGTCGGCGAGATCATAAATTCCGCGGTATCCTGCGCCATGCACACTGGCGAAGGGATGGCGGGGATCACGAATGCGCGTGTTGCCACGATTGACGGTATAGGGGCCGCCATCGGAGGGCAGCCGGACATTGAAGAGTTTGCCGATTACCGGAATACGGCCCAGCACCGGATGGTCGAACTTGGCAAAATGGGCAGTGCCCCATTTCCAGGCTGTCGGGTCGTCACCATAACTTTCGGCCAGCTGGGCCAGAACGGTCCGCAAAGACTGGGTCAGGATTGCGCTACAGTTTTCGACTGTTTTGGTCTTGGTCTGGTTACACCATTTGGTCTCTTTGGTGAGCACATGTTTAACCGTCAAAGGGCGTAACCCCCAATAGGCTGGAAATGTTCTGTCGAGCTCATCGCGGAATAGCTGCCGGTTCAGTTCGCGGAGCCAGGTGAGGAAGATCAATGGTTCGGCGGCATCACGCGTCATAGCGCCGTTCCAGTTCTTGAGCCTGTCTAGTGCCAGGCCGTTTGTCTTTGTCCGGGATGTTTGTTTCAGCATCACAGGCAGCAACTCTTGCGCCATCGAGGAGTCTGAATCGTGTTGCATCCGGCTCATATCTTCCGCCGAGTAGTGCTTTGTACCATCGAGCATCTGATCGATCCGTTTGGCGCGATAGCCCGGCGCGCGGTAATAGCCCAGGGGATAACGATAGTTCTTCGTTGGCACCGGATTATTGGCATTGGCGATCTTGCCGGAGGTGGGGTTATAGAGTTGAGGTACCTCTTCAAAGGGGATGTATCCCTGCCAGTCACTTGTACGCGTCCAGCCTTCGGCCGGAACCAGACCGCTGCCGGGCTTGCGGATGGGCACGCGGCCCGGCGCGATGAGACCAATATTTCCGGCGCTGTCGGCATAGCTGATATTCATGTGCGGCGCCTGCCAGTTGCGGAGCGCGTTTCGGAAGGATTTCCAATCCGTTGCATGGTTGATGCCGTAGAGCGCCGCCGCCGTCTTATCGACCGGTTCGAGCGCCGGCGTTCTGAGGGCGATGACTTTGCCTTTTTCTGCGAGTCTGGCGAGGGCAGGGTTATGGTCTGATAGGACCGGCCCGTGACGCGAGAACCTGACTTTTACCCGCTCGTCTTTCTTACCCTTAACTCGAATGCGTTCGGTGATGACCGTGAAAGCGCGTTGGCCATCAGGTGTGAGGTATTCGGTGTCGTTTTCAGGATTGAGCTTCTCGATAAACAGATCTTGAACATCTGTCTCCGCCGCTGTAACACCCCAGGCGATTTTGCGATTTTGCCCGAGCACGGTGAAGGGCAGTCCCGGCACGGTGGCCCCCGAGATGGTGCGCCCCGGTGTTGTCATGCTGGCGAGATACCACAAGGCCGGTGTCCGAAAACGCAAATGCGGGTCATTGGCCAGAAGCGGCTTGCCGGTTTTGGTGTGTGCACCAGAGAGCACCCAGCTGTTGGAGGCCGAACTCACAGCAAGGGCGGAAGGGATATCACCGAACAAGGTGGCAAAGCTGCGCGGACCATCTGACGGGTAGGGTGGCAGCAGGGTTTTCACGGCAGCGTCATCCAGTATTTCCTTGAGCTGAGCCCGGAGGATTTCGGTACGCGAGTTTTGAGACAGAAAAATCGCCATCATCCGGCCCCAGACCAGAGAGTCGGCGACGGTCCAGGGCTCTGGGCGATACCGCAGGAGGTAGAATTCGACGGGCCACGCCCGAATTGTCGACGCGCGCTGCTGTTTAAGCCAGGCGTTCACGCCTTTTGTATAGGCGGTCAGGGCGGCCTGTGTGCCGCTGTCCAGATGTTTGAATGACGCCTTGGCCAACCGGTGGAGCCCGAGGGTTCGCATATAACGGTCGGTCGGCATGGTGTTCTCACCGAGAACCTCAGACAGACGCCCGGCGCCGAGTCGTCGCTGGAAATCCATTTGCCACAACCGGTCCTGCGCATGGGCAACACCAAGCGAGAAATAGGCGTCATGGTCGGATGCCGCTTTAATGTGCGGTACGCCGAACTTATCGCGATTGAGTTGTGTTTCGGCCTGTAAGCCGGAGAGGTTTAGCGCGCCCTCTGTGAAAGGCAAAGACGTCCGCAGCCACGCCCAGCCAGCGGCAATAATTATTATTATTGTTACGAGAAGAACGGCGCTGCCGCGCCCAAGCCATTTACCAATCATGATAGTAACATGTTAGCGATAGTCGATTAGTGTGTCACAGCTGTTCTCACTATTTGGCATGGCTTTGTGGATTCCGCATCAAGTGCAAGATGATGATAGAGGGTGCGATGACCTTCTCTTCCGTCATTGCCGGACCTTCACCCGCTTTGCGGTCTCAGCCAGCAATCCAGTGTTTTTGTTTTTCTGGATACCCAGGTCTACGCCCGGGTATGACGGAAGGAAGTCAGGGGTATAGCGAATGCAGAACGGCTTAAGCCAGCTTCTTCGCCGTATCCAAAGCAGCATAAGTCAGGATGCCATTTGCGCCGGCACGTTTGAACGCCAGCAGGGCCTCATCCATTACCCGCTCGCCATCGACCAGGCCTTGCTGCCCGGCGACTTTGAGCATCGCGTATTCGCCGCTGACCTGATAGGCGAAGGTTGGCATCGAAAATGCCTCTTTCACCCGCTGTAAAATATCGAGATAGAACAGGCCGGGCTTGACCATCACCATATCGGCGCCTTCTTCGATATCGAGGGCGACTTCCCGCAGCGCCTCATCCGAATTGGCCGGGTCCATCTGATAGGTCTTCTTGTCACCACCACCGAGATTGGGAGCGGAGCCTACTGCATCGCGGAACGGGCCATAAAGCGCCGAAGCGTATTTCGCGGCATAGGCCATGATGCGAACGTTCTGAAATCCTTCGGCATCAAGCGCCGCCCGGATTGCACCAACCCGGCCATCCATCATGTCGCTGGGGGCGATGACATCGCAGCCCGCTCTGGCCTGAACCACGGCTTGCTTGCACAAGACATCGAGGGTTTCGTCATTGTTGATATAGCCATCTCGCAGCAACCCGTCATGGCCATGGCTCGTAAATGGATCTAGCGCGACATCGCACATGATGCCGATGCCGTCATGCGCTTCCTTCACTGCAGCCACCGCGCGACAGATGAGATTGTCGGCGTTATAGGCTTCTTCCGCTTCGTCGGTTTTCTTCGCCGCGTCGACCACTGGGAAAACGGCGATCAGCGGTATGCCAACCGACTTTGCCTCGCTGACGTCTTTTACAAGCTCATCAATTGACAAGCGCGCAACCCCGGGCAGGGTCGGGATATCGATCCGCGCCTCGTCGCCATCATGAACAAAAACTGGCCAGATCAGGTCATTGGCGGAGAGCTGGTTTTCGGCGACCAGACGTCGCGTCCAGTCATCATAGCGGTTGCGTCGCATCCGCGTTGTTGGAAAGCTGGGCTTTGGCATCGTTGAGTCCGTTGTCGTTTATTAGGCCGCGTCCAATGCTTGGCTGAGATCGGCTAAGATATCGTCAATATGTTCGATGCCGATGGAGAGCCGGATATAGCCCTCCGTCACACCTGACGCGAATTGTTCCTCGGCGCTGAGCTGTGAATGGGTTGTCGTCGCTGGGTGGATGGCGAGGCTTCTGGCGTCTCCGATATTGGCGACGTGATAGAACATCTGCAGTGCCTCGATGAACTTTTTGCCACCTTCGCCGCCGCTGGCGACTTCAAAGCCGACGAGCGAGCCATAGCCGCCATTCAAATACTTGTCGGCGCGGGCGCGGGCATCGCCGTCCATTACGCCGGGAAAGATGACGTTGCTGACTTTGTCATGGCCGGACAGAAATTCCGCGACCTTGATGGCATTCTCGCAATGACGCTCCATCCGCAACGCCAGTGTTTCCATTCCCTGGATAAACTGAAATGCGTTCATTGGGCTCATCGCGGCGCCAATATCGCGCAGCTGGGTGACTCGCGCCTTGATGATATAGGCGATAGGGCCCATTGGTTTGACAGCTTCTACCCAGATCGCACCATGATAGCTCGGGTCAGGCTGGTTGAGCATCGGGAACCGATCAGCATTGGCTTCCCAGTCAAAATTACCGCCATCAACAATGATGCCACCGATAGAGGTACCGTGCCCGCCGATGAACTTGGTCGTTGAATGCATGACAATGGCCGCGCCGTGGTCGAACGGACGGCACAGGATTGGGGCAGCGGTATTGTCCATGATCAATGGCACACCAAGTTCGCGGCCAATCGCGGCGACCTCGGCGATCGGGAATACCTGCAGTTTTGGATTAGGCAGGGTTTCCGCAAAATAGCAGCGCGTCTTGTCATCGGTTGCGGCCCGGAAGGCCTCGGGGGCCGCTGGGTCTACAAAACGACATTCGATGCCCATCGTGCTCAGCGTATTCTGCAACAGGTTCCAGGTACCGCCATAAAGGTCGGTCGAGCTGACGATATTGTCACCGGCATGGGCAATATTGGTGATCGCCAGGAACGCGGCGGACTGGCCTGAACTGACGGCGAGGGCGGCAACACCGCCTTCGAGTGCGGCGACACGCTTTTCCAGCACATCCGTCGTCGGGTTCATGATCCGGGTATAGATGTTGCCGAATTCCTGCAAACCAAACAGCTTGGCGGCGTGATCAGTACTGTCGAACTGAAAAGACGTCGTTTGATAGATCGGCACGGCGACCGCGTTTGTTGTGTCGTCTTTGCGCCATCCTGCGTGTAACGCGATGGTCTCCGGATGTTTGCTGTCAGTCATTGTCGACCCCTTGAATTAACATTGGCCGCATATTCCATGAAATGGGCGCTGCGCCAAACCTATTTTTTGGAAAACGACTCTCGAACATTGTCGGAACGGATCGCCATATAGGCCAATCCGGCGGCCCCGAGCGTGAATAGGATCGACATCACATAGAAGCCGGCACCTATATCACCACCGGCCAAATCGATGGCGAACCCGGCAAGCGGTGGCACGATGGTTGCGCCCAATCGGTTTCCTGTCGTTCGTAGCCCGACGCTTAATCCAAACTGGCTGACTGGCACGCTGCGCGATAGCAACATCAGGATATAGGCCATGCCCAGCCCAACCCCGGCACCAAAGACGATGGTGCTGAGGGTGAGGCCTGCGATCCCTTCAAACATCGGTACCATTGCGTTGCCAATAGCAGAAAGCAGGATCATGAAAATGACAATCCAGTGAGGCGAAAGGTATTTTCGGGCTTGTTCTGTGGGCAGGGCAGTAATGCCCGCTATCAGGAAGGCGGTACCGGTGATCAGCCCAATGACGCGACCTTCATAACCGATGGATTCCATATAGATCGACATGAAGTTCATGCGGACCTGGATCAACCCGTTCATAAACAGCGAGGCCATAACGACGAAGGCAACGGAAGGGATAAGGAACAAACGAAAGGCTTCTTTGTAATCGATCAGCCGCGGCCACAGGTCCCGCATACGCGGGCGTTCTTTGGGTGTCGTGATTGTTTGGGGCACCGGCATCAGGGCAACTGATACCCACAAGGCGATGTTACAGGCGGCGATGATGCCAAATCCGGCCCAGGCGCCGCCGATAGGGGTGGCCTGTCCGACATCCCAGGCCCAACCGGCGAGCGGTGGCGTAAAGAAGTTGGCGACATTTGAGACGGCGGTAAACCGTCCCATATGTTTGGGTGAGCCTTTGGTAAGCTGGCCAATTTGGGTTTGGGCACCGATCCAGCCGATGGTGTGCAGAAAACCGGTCAGGAGTTGCAGGATTACGATGAGAACCAGCTGAATGGCGAGAACAGAACTCAGCCAAGGTACCAGCGGATAGAGAAGTGAAAGCGCGACGCTGATGGCGGTGCACCAGATCATCACCCGGCGGACGCCAAGCCGGTCGAGCACGGCGCCGCTATGAATAGAGAAAAGGGCTGCCAATGCCGAGCGGGCACCGGCCGCAATGCCGATCATGGTTGCCGACATGCCGAGGCTAACCAGACACCATAGGGGTACGATCAGCTGGATCATCGGCAGGATGCCAATGCTGATAAAGGCCGTCGAATAGGACGTAAATTCTGCCTTAAAGGTGAGCGTTGGCGTCTCGGAATCGTCGTCTGTTGGCGTCGTGTTCGTCAAATGTGAGTGCCTTTAGGGGGAGCCAAACCTTCGATAAGGCGCAGCCTTTAGTTTGCCTACCATACCCGATAGGATTATCATAATGCTTAGAAATTGACGCTAATTTTTTGCCAATGAGGTCCCAGATGCCCATCACTGTAACGCCGCTTTCGGACGCGCTGGGCGCTGCCATAACCGGTGTTGACCTCAGTCAGGATATTGACGCTGAAACCGTAGCGGCGATCAAGCAGGCTTGGCTCGATAATATTATCATCGTCTTTCCCGGCCAGAATATTACCGATGACGAGCAGGAAAACTTCTGCCGGAATTTTGGTGATCTCGAACTCGTTCGGACTGCGACTTCGATCGACCAGGATCATCCCAGCATCATGATGATTACCAATGTCAAAGACAGCGGTAAGCCAACGGCGCTCGAAGATGGTGAGATGATGTTCCATTATGACCAGTGCTATTACGAACAGCCGAGCATGGGATCGACACTCTATGCCATTGAAATCCCGGACGAGGGCGGCAACACTTTATTCGCCAGCTGTATCAAAGCCTATGAGGCGCTGTCTGATGACTGGAAACAGCGCATCGAAGGGCTCAGGGCGCTGAATTATTATGACTACGCGCGCAACCCGACCATGCGTCCCGATGACGTTAATCCCGATGTGCCGCAATGGACTCATCCGGTGGTGCGGGTTCATCCCGAAACCGGCAAGAAGGCGATCTACGTAAACCGGCTCATGACTATTCTGATCGAAGGGCTGCCAGCTGAGGAGAGTGATGAAATTCTCAACTATCTGTTTGATCATATCGAAAAGCCGGAATTTGTATACGAACATGTCTGGGCGGTCGGCGATATGATGATGTGGGATAACCGCTGCAGCGTGCACGCCCGGACATATTTCTCGCCCGAAAAAAGACGCATGATGCGCCGGGTGACGGTACGGGATGCCATCCCTTTTGCGGCGGCGTGAAGCGATAACTCTGGAGGCGATGTCGTGCTGAACACTCTGACGATGGAACAGCTCGATCACTATAACCGGGAAGGCTATTGCTTTCCGTTTGACGCGTTCTCGCCCGCAACCGCACAGGGCTATCATCAGAAGCTGCTCGATTTTGAGCAGGAAATCGGTCAAGACCCCCTGAACGTCCTGCGCATCAAGTCGCATCTCGTGGTGCCATGGCTGGTCGAGATGGCGAGCACGCCGGCGATCCTTGATGTCGTCGAAGACATCATCGGGCCGGATATCATGCTGTATCTCAGCGCATTATGGGCCAAGCCAGCGAACGATACGCATTATGTGTCCTGGCATCAGGATTCGACGTACTTTGGACTCGATCCGCATGACGAGGTGACGGTTTGGACGGCGTTGACCCCGAGCACTGTCGAGAGCGGCTGCATTCGGGTTCTGCCCGGCAGCCACACTCAGCCGGATATGACCCATATTGAGACCCGAGATCCACAGAACATGCTGTCGCGCGGACAGGCGATCATGGAGATTGATGACTCTCAGGCGGCCTATATGGAGCTGCAGCCGGGGCAGTTCTCTATCCATCATGAACGTATGGTACATGGCTCAGAGCCTAACGGGTCCGACCTGCCGCGGATCGGGATTTCCTTTATGTTTATTCCAACCCATGTGACATCGACGATTGGCCGCAAGGGCGCGATCCTGCTGCGCGGCGAAGACAACTATAATCACTGGGATGCTGATCCGGTGCCGCGTTTCAATAATGACCCGGTGTCGTTGGATGTTCTGAAGGCCTTTCAGGACTCCTATCGTGACCCCAGTCTGGGAACGGAAGCGGAGAGGGCAGCCGGACAAAGTTAAGATCGCGCCAAATTGACTCGCTGAATCCCTAAACCGGGGATAGACTTTTCCATGAATGCGAAACACGAGCGGCGGCGTCTTGCTTGTGTCCTGGTGACCACGGCAATTGCCGCCATTACCTTTAGCGCGCCTTCTATGGCGGTGGAGAACGCTGGCCCCGGCGTAACGGCGTGTGATCGGCTTGCGTCATCGCCGTATGACAGCAAAGCTGTCGCCCCGGCGGTGCAGAACATTCTCGATCTTGATCCGGCTATCGCGGCGTGTCGGGCAGACTTGCAGAAACATCCCAACCATCCGCGCCTGCAGTTTTTATTGGGATCGCTGCTGGATCAGCTGCCAAGACCACGCTGGTCGGATTCGCCGGGTGCGGACTTGCTCAAGAAATCAGCAGATCAGGATTATCTGGTGGCGCTTTACGGACTCGGAAAATCATATCTCAAGACCTGGCGGCGCGGTAAGCGGCGCAAGGGCGCACAGATCATGCTCCAGGCCGCGCGGTTGGGTCATCTCCAGGCACAGGCCGAACTGCCTTACTATGCCGGGCGTATGCGCTCGGCCAAAGATCGCGAGGAAGCATTGCGCTGGGGCGACGCGGCGATTAAACGCGGCAGCTATGACGCGATGGCGGCGATGGCCCTGTCGAATATCTTGATCATGCCGGATGTCAAAAAATATCCCAAGGCGGTCGAGTATCTCTACAAGGCAGACCGCGCCGGGTCGCTTGATGCGATGGCCTTGCTGGGCCGTCTTCAGGTCTTTCCCTTTGCGCCGAACGGGCTTCGCGAGTTGTTGCCGGAAAATCATTATGGCGGCATGCGCCGGATGCTGGATGCGGCGAATATGGGCAACAAGCGTGCCGCGTTTTATCTCGGGCTGCTTTATGCCGGATCAACAATCTCGGTCTCGCCGCATCGTGAGAAAATGATCTACTGGTTTTGCCGGGCCGGCGAGCGCGGACGCTACATGGTTGCCGAGACGCTGGAGAAAGATGTCTCGATCTATCGTTGTCCGGTTCAGAAGAAGCCCAAGAAAAGTAACAGGAAGCTATACCAGTAGCCGTTTGGACGGAAACGTCCTGACGGTTTCGTGTCTCTATTATGAGCATTGATATGATTTATAATCGTCGTCGTGTTGTTGCTGGACTAGCCGCTGTCACAACGATGGCTGTCGGGTCGCCAGCGAGCGCCGCCTTATTGCCGACACCGCGTCAGAATGAAGGACCGTATTACCCGGTCAAAATCCCGCTCGATCACGATAATGATCTGGTTCAGGTTGCAGGCCGTGCCAAGCGCGCAGCAGGGGAGATCGTCCATCTGTTTGGCCGGGTGCTGGATATTAACGGCAAGCCGGTGAAAGGGGCGGCGGTTGAAATCTGGCAATGCGATGCGCAGGGCCGCTATCATCATCCCGATGAAAGCCGTGGTAGTGCTGATCCGAATTTTCAGGGGTTCGGCACAGCCGTGGCCGATCAGTCTGGCGCTTGGCGTTTCCGGACGATCAGGCCGGTAAACTATCCGGGTCGCGTGCCGCATATCCATTTCCGCGTCACCGGCAAAGGTTTTCCACGGCTGACGACACAGATGTATCTTCGCGACCATCCAGATAATGAAGGGGATTACCCGTTTACCGGTATCCAGAGCGAGGCTGAACGACAAAGCGTGCTGGTGGCCTTTGCACCAGCCAAAGGCATCGATGGCCCGGCCGGGAATTTCGATATCGTGATTGGTGGTAACGCGCGAGCTGAATAAATCGTCTGCAGACGCACCACCGTTTGTCATCTCGCACTTGATGCGGGAACCAGAATTTTTATCCGTCATCCCCGGGCGTGACCCGGGGATCAAGATCTTACAGAAGAGTGGATTGCCGGGTCGAGCCCGGCAATGACGGTCGTGTTTATGGACCCCGGATCAGGTCCGGGGTGACGATGGTGTTTCAGGTGTGGGATGTTGTGGAAATCGCTTACAGGTCATTCCCATGCCAGCGCTGCAAGGCCCAGCTGGATAGAATGCTCAAGGTTGCGTAGATCAAAACTCCGGCGAGCGATAACAGTAGCAGCGCGGCAAACAATTTGGGAATTTGCAGCCGGTAACCAGCTTCCAATATTCTGAAGGCGAGCCCGGTTGCGGCTCCGCCAGTGCCGGCGACGAACTCGGCGACCACTGCACCGATCAAGGCCAATCCACCCGAAATACGGAGCCCGGCGAAGAAGTAGGGCAGGGCAGTGGGAGTCTCCAGCCAGGTTTGGGTTTGCCAGCGGCTGGCGCCGTAAAGCCGGAACAAATCTTTCAGGTTTGGATCAGCGCTCTTGAGGCCGGTCATCGTGTTGGCCAGTACCGGGAAGAACGCCACAATCCACGCGCACAGCACCAGCGCGGCGAAGGCGCTATCAACCCAGATAATGATCAGCGGTGCGATGGCAACAATCGGTGTTACCTGGGCGACGATGGCATAAGGCAGCAGGCTGCGTTCGAGCCAGCGCGCGCGGGACATCACAAAGGCGAGTGCGGCCCCGCCAAGGGCGGCGGCGATCAGGGCAACCAGCGTGATCTCCAGTGTGACCCACAGCGAGTTAAACAGCAGCGGTGCGTTTTGCCAGAGCGCCTTGGCAACCAAAACCGGACCGGGAAGGACGTAATGCGGAATCTCGAACAGTCGCACGGCACCTTCCCACGCCAATAGAAGCACCATACCGATCAGGGTTGGCGGGAGCGGGTCTTTGAGCCGGATCGTCATGGCGCCTCACTCTCTGTGAGTAAGGCCGAGATTGAACCGCAAGCTTGCGCGAATTCAGCGGTGCTGCGGATGGCGGCGTCGCGAGAGGTCAGCGCGATGTCTTCCTCCGCGATAACGCGTCCGGGTCTTGGTGACATCACCGCGATCTTGTCGGAGAGATAAACTGCCTCGAAGACACTATGGGTGACGAAGATAATTGTGCAGTTGATGGTCTCCTTGATGCGCAACAGATCATCATTGAGACGAAAGCGTGTCATCTCATCGAGCGCGCCGAATGGCTCGTCCATCAGCAACAAGGACGGGTTCGTTGCGAGGGCCCGCGCGATGGAGACCCGCATCCGCATACCGCCGGAGAGCTGGTGCGGACGATGCTGTTCAAAGCCGCCGAGCGCCACCAGAGAGACCGCGTTTTCGATGGCCGCTTTGGCGGCTTCACGTGACGCACCATTGATGCGAAACGGCAGATAGATATTGTCCCAGACATTGGCCCAGGGCAGCAGCGTGGCATCCTGAAACACAAAGCCGATCTCTCCGGTTTCGGGCGCTTCTCCTTGCCAGTGGATGTCGCCGGCGCTGGCATTATCCAGACCTGAAATGATCCGCAGTAGGGTGCTTTTGCCACAGCCGGAAGGACCGAGCAGTGATGTGATGCTGCCTTGTGGAATGTCGAAGGAGACATTATCCAGCGCCTGCGTGCCATCCGGGAAAACCCGACTGATGGCATTGGTCGTTAAAAGCGGTTTGGCGCTCAGTGTCATTTTGCCGGTTTAGGAGGGGGAGGCAGGAACTCGGTGGTGAACCCTTCGCGCCAATCCATCTTCTCGGGGTAAACGCCCTGCGCGCTCATCTGGGTGTAGAAATCCTGCCAGCGCTTCTCGTCCATCGCGCCGATACCTTGGGTCACCGCATCACCAGAGGTGACAATGCCATGCTCGTTCATTTTGGCACGGCCATAGGCCAGCAGCGCATCGGTCATTTCCGGGTTGTTGAGCTTGATAAGGCCGTTGCCGGCCATCGGGTCGCCGGTGAGGTAATCCTGCCAACCCCGAATGGAGGCGACGACAAACGCCCGGACCACATCAGGCTTGGTCCTGGTGAGTTTGCGCGAGGTTTGAAGCAACGCGCCATAGCCCTGATACCCGGCATCGGCGATCAGCATAACAACCGGTTTGATCCCCTGCTTTTCTATCAGAAACGGTTCGCTGCCGAGATAGCCTTGTTGAATAACCGACCGGCTCACCAGAAACGGCGAGATCGAAAACGTATAAGGCCTGATCTGTTTGTTGCTATAACCAAACTTGCTTTTAAGAAACAGCCACCAGCCGATGCGCGTATCCGCGCCGATATAGATCGGCTTGTCTTTGAGCGCTGCGAAACTGTCATTACCGCGACCGGGATGGGCGATCAGTACTGACGGGTCTTTTTGGAAGATCGCCGCGACCGCGACCATCGGGATGTTCTCCCGCACATAGTTGAGCGCAATAAAGGAATTCGAGGACAGGCTGAAATCAACTTTGCCGGCGGCGAGAAGCTGGGCGTGATTGATCTGCGGGCCACCCTGGCGGATTTTGACGTTCAAGCCGCGCTCGGCATAGAAGCCTTTTGCCAAGGCCTGATAGAACCCGCCATGCTCAGCCTGGGCGCGCCAATCCGTGCCAAAGGTGATATCGGCAGCCCGTGCGCCAGTCGCCAGGCTGGCGAGAAATAGAGCTATGATAACTACGCGCATATCTTACCTGTCTCCACAGGGTTTCGAGTCACATTCTGCATGCTAGCATAGCGCCAAAGTGTAAACAGGAAAGCAATCATGGAAACACGCAGGATCGGCGGCGAGAGCGGCTTTGATATCACCATCGTTGGGCTCGGCTGCAATGCCTTTGGTCGGCGTATTGATCAGGACGCCGCAACCATGGTTATCAACGGCGCGCTCGATGCCGGGATTACCTTCTTTGACACAGCGGAAGGCTATGGCAACGGCCTGTCGGAGGAATATATCGGTAACGCGCTTAAAGGCCGCCGTGATCAGGTCACGCTGGCGACCAAGGTCGGCTATAACATGCTGCATGTTGAGGGGAAGGGCAAAGGCTCGCCGGAAAATATCCGGATCGCCATCGACCTCAGCCTGCAAAAACTCCAGACCGATCATGTCGAGCTTTATCAGCTGCACCGGCCCGACCCGTCAACGCCGATTGAAGATACGCTGGGCACGTTCAATGATTTGCGCAATGAAGGCAAAATCCGGCTGTTTGGGTGTTCCAATTACTCAGCCGAACAGATGGCAGAGGCGGTCGCAGCGGCGGAGGCGGCTGGCTATCAGGGCTTCGTCACAGCGCAAAACAGATGGAGTGTCCTGAACCGCGATATTGAGAAAGATCTCACGCCGGTCTGTGCGGAAAATAATATCGGCGTCCTGCCGTTCTATCCGCTGGAGATGGGGTTACTGACCGGCAAATACCGGCGCGGCGAGGGTGCACCGGCAGGGACACGACTCGATGGTGATGCAAGGCTCAGCAGCGCCGATTTTGATCAGCTCGAAGCGCTGGAGAATTTTGCCACATCACGTGGCCATGATTTGCTGACCCTGGCGGTTTCCTGGCTGGCGTCGCAACCGGTGACGGTGAGCGTTATTGCCGGGGCCACTCGCTATGAGCAGATGGCACAAAACGCGGCGGCCGCGTCATGGAAAATGACAGGGGAAGAATTAGCGGAGATCGACAAGATCGTCGGGGTTGGCTGAAACCAAACGCGTATCTCTTTTCTCTCTTCATAGCCGGGCATGACCCGGCTATGAAGCCAGTCGGCAGAACTGGATTACTGGCTGAGAACGTGAAGCGGATGAAGGTCCGGTAATGACAGGTTCCTAAAAGATAGGCGAAGTATGTGAAATGGACCCCGGATCAAGTCCGGGGTGACAGACAGAGGGAGATGTTCGCGACCGGTAATTCTGTTTTCTGGCTGCTCACCCAGTTCGCTGGCTTTTATTCAGCAAACCCAGCCGTCATCCCGCACTTGATGCGGGATCGATTTGGGCTGTCGCGGCGCGGTATTTGAAATGGACCCCGGATCAGGTCCGGGGTGACAGGTAGTGGGGGGTATTCTTTTCCTTGCATCCTGCAAACCACTCGCTAGCCCGCACGCTCCAAACGTCATCCCGCACGCTCCAAACGTCATCCCGCACTTGATGCGGGATCCATGCTTGCCACCAGGCGCTATCGTTTAAATGTATAGTCAGGCCGCTTTACGACGCCGAATGTAACCAAGGCCGAGCAGACCGAGACCAAAAATAAGCATTGATCCGGGCTCCGGCACGGCAGCATCTGCGGTGACGAATTTGGCGTCATCCAAGCCCGCGAACTCATCTACCGTGTTTGCATTGAAAACGATATAGGACGCGATTTCGCCGCTGGTGAGTTCAAAGCCGTGAAATGCGTTGTTTGAAGCATTATAGGCGTTCATCGTGCCAAGCGCGACGTCATTGGAATCGAAGGCGGTAAAGGAACTGCCCCGAACGGGCTCCAAATTAGCAATAGTTGCACCCCAGGCCGAAACGCCAGTACCAAAATCAATCCGGAACTGATCGCCAACCACGTTGCTGGTCGCAAAATTCACATGGCTCGACGTGAAACTAAAGTACGGGTCGGTTTGAAATACCTTGTTAAAATCAGGGTGATTAGGTGTGAAGCCGCTAAGTGTCAGATTTCCGACGGTAAGCGGTGTCGTTGTAAAGGAGGTCACCGACGTGATGCTGTTGAAATCCTCGACAGTGGATGCGCCGACTGCCGTATCCCAGGCGCTTTCGCTGGTATAGGTGATAAAGGCGGCATTGGCCCCGGATACACTCATAAAGAGTGCTGCTGCTAAAATAACTTTTACACACTTAAACATCGGAACATCCAGAAACAGGTTTTAACGTCGTTATTACTGCTAACTATGCAAGATGTATGCCATTTTTAGCTTATTGAAAAATAACAGTTGGTTATAGAATAGGTGCTAGCCGAAATATCCAAAAACGTAAGGAATTCCGACAGTTATGGGCCGAAATACAAGCGTTGAATGGCTAAACGGTCTACCTTCGAATCGAAGAATATTACTGCTTCAGGTTGTGGTGTGTCTTTCCACGGAGTTGGATGGTTTTCCGTCGTTATCCCAGACTTTTCGCCTGTCATCCGCACCCCGGACTGTCATCCCGCACTTGATGCGGGATCCATTTGGGCTGTCGGGGCGCGGTGTCTGACATGGACCCCGGATCAGGTCCGGGGTGACGAGTGGGGAGAATAGCTGAGAACCTAAGTTGGGACGGTTACCTCGGCTTTTCCATTTCCCACGTCAAATTGGCTTTTACGGCAGGCCATTCGCTGGCGATGATGGAATAGACCGCCGTGTCACGCAGCGTGCCGTTTTTCATGACCCGGTGCGAGCGCAGGATGCCGTCGAGTTTGGCACCGAGCCGTTCGATGCCGTTACGGCTTTGTCGGTTCATGAAATGGGTACGGAATTCAACCGCGATACAATCCAGCACCTCAAAGGCATGGGTCAGCATCAGCAGCTTGCATTCGGTGTTGAGCCCGCTGCGCTGGACGGATTTGCGATACCAGGTTGAGCCGATTTCGAGCCGCTTATGGGTGGCATCGATATCCATATAGGTCGTCATGCCGACCGCCTTGCCCTCTGTCTTCCCTGGGGCTTTCTCAATGATCGCAAAGGGTAGCATTGACCCCGCCGCCTGGAGGCCGAGCCGCCGGTCAATTTCGTCAGCCATATCCTCGGGCGTTGGCACGGTGGTGTACCACAGCTTGTAGAGCTCGCCGTCAGCGCTGGCTTCTTTCAGGTCATCGCAATGCGATTGATGCAGCGGCACGACAGAGACGATCTCGCCGTGGAGTGATACAGGGTCGGGCCATGAATTTGGTGTGGATTCAGCTGAAGACATAACGCCATCCGAAAATCGTTTAAAACGCTGCGGAACCTATTCGGAAATTGTGAGCCCGGCTAACAGATTCGTTATGTCGGTGCCGTCAAGACGGTGGTGGCATATCGCGGGCACAGCGAAACCCGATATTGTGATGACCGGCGCCGGGGCTGCGGGATACCCCGTTCCCCCGCCATGCCGCCCGTAGATCATTGGCATCGCTATCATGGGCGCCGCCTCTGGTGACACGGTCTCCGAAGGCTTCCGGGTCTTCGCGGCCATCACCGGCACGATAGGGGTAGCGGCGGTACAGGCTCGATGTCCATTCATGGGTGTTGCCCGCCAGCCCGATAACGCCGTCGGGAGTCGCCCCGGCCTTGGGTCCGGTGACAGCGATCGTCTCATTCCAGCCTGCGCCGAACTGCGCCAGGGACCGGTTGGGCGCGGTGTTGCCCCAGGGAAATTCACGGCCATCTGATCCACGTGCGGCGCGTTCCCATTCGGCTTCCGTCGGCAGGCGTTTACCGCGCCATTGGCAATAGGCGCGCGCCCCGCGCCATGACGGTTCAACGGCGGCGTGGGTTTCATATCCTTGATCGGCAACGAAGACGCCGCCCCGCCGGTGAATGCGGGCATCGCCATCATCGACATCGTAGTAGCGCCGACCGTCACTGTCCTTCCAGCCCTTGGCATTGAGAAAAGCCGCGAAGGCGCGATTGCTGACCGCGATCCGGTCGATCTGGAAAGCGGCCAGCATAATGCGATGGACGGGGCGTTCATCGGCCATCCCGGTCGCACTGCCCATCATGAAGGGGCCGCCGGGGATCGTTGCCATAGCGGTCCTTTCCTGGGCGGCGGTTGGCGCGGTTTGCAGCAGCGTCACGGTGAACATCATCGCCAGAAGATAAATCGGTCTGGTCATCGCATCAGCTCCGTCGTGTTTTAACCGGCGCGGCCGTGATCCTGGTTGAGATCGATGGTGTCCAGCGCTGCTACTCCGCCGCCGCGGCGTCGGGCTCCCCAATATGACGCAGCTTGGGCATCACCTCTTCGGCAAACATCTGCATGCTCTTCTTGGTGTGCTCATGATCGAGCGTCGCGAACTGCCCCATGATGACGAGATTGCCGTAGCCCATCTGCTCCTGATAACTCTCAAGCTTTTCAGAAACGGTCGATGGGCTGCCGCAGATGAACATACCGTTCTCCATCAGCATTTCGATGCTGAGATATTGTTCCCGGAACTTCATCTTGTTTTCCATGATCATCTTGTAGGAGTTGATCGAAGAATAGCCCGGCGGCATGCGGTATTCGGTTGGTGCCAGCACGAACTTGTTAAAGAAGTTCTCGATATGCGGACGCGCCTCTTCAATGGCCTTCTCATCGGTCTCGGCGACATAAAGCGGCAATGCCCAGCCGAGCTGATCGGGCTGACATTTATAGCCATATTCGTCGCATTTATCGGAATAGGCATTCATGTTCCGAACCACGTTCTGGATCGGGCTGAACGTCATCAGCATGGTATATTTGCGATCGGGGTGCGAGGCCCAGTCCTTGGTTTCAGTGGAGCCCTGCGACGGAATCCAGATCGGTGGATGGGGCTGCTGATAGGGGCGCGGCCACATATTCACATATTGAAAGCGATAGTATTTGCCTTCGAAGGCGGTCGGGCCAGGCTGGGTCCAGGCCTGCAGGATCAAATCATGCGCCTCGTGGAATTTCGCCAGCGAGCTCGATGGGTTGACCATATAGGAATGATATTCGCAGCCAATGCCGCGCACGAAACCGGCAATCAGGCGGCCGCCGGTGACGTTATCGATCATCGCATATTCTTCGGCAATCGAGAGCGGGTTCTCGGTCAGCGGTAGAGCCCGTCCAAGGACACATATCTTGGCGTTCTCGGTGCGGCGCGACAGGGCACCGGCCAACACGCTTGGTTGGGGCATGATGCCGTAAGCGGTCTGATGATGTTCATTGACACAGATGCCGTCGAAGCCCAGCTCATCGGCATATTCAAGCTCGTCGAGATAGCGGTTATAGAGCTTGTGGCCTTCCTTGGGGTCGTAATTGGCGTTGGAGAAATTGATCCAGGCGGTGTCCTTGATGGCATCAAGGTCGACCGCGCTATAGGGCATCAGATGGAAAAATGAAAATCGCATTTGCTGGTCCCCCAGTTAATTCTTTGATGTGATGGCGTCGACCCCGGCGAGGAAATCATCGAGTTTTTCCTGGTGGGGTAGATGGCCGCATTCGGGAATGATCCGCAGTTCGGAGCCGGCAATCGCAGCCTGATAGGCTTCGCCGTAAACCGGCGGGAAGATATTGTCGTTCTCACCCCAGATCAGCATGGTCGGCAGTTTTATGCGGTGCAGCCATTTGATCAGGTCAGGGTTATGGAAGCGCGGGTTCCATGACAGCTTGCCGGTGGTGAAGTAGTTTTTGAGCTGCACGTCTTTTTGCGCATCCGTCATATCGCCGCCTGCGAGATTCGGGCCTCAGCCATTTCCTGATTAAAGAACATCTTGCGGGCCGCTTCTTCGTTGCTCCACATAAAGATATCGCCCATCGGTACGCCGACAACATTGACCCCGGCGGCGGAGACCAAAGTGAGGGTCTTGATGCGGTCGGTACTGCGGACAGCGATTTCACTGGCGATCCAGCCGCCCAGCGAATTGCCGACGAGATGGACATCGGTCAGGTCGAGCTGTTCCATAAAATCGAGATAGAAATAGGCCATGTCCGATATGTTATCGAGCCATTCGGGATCATCGCTGTTGCCAAAGCCCGGATGGCTTGGCGCGATGACGTCATAGCGCCCTGCCAGCGCATCGAGATAAGGCGCCCAGGCACTAATGCCGCCTGCACCGTGCAAGAACAGCAGGGTTGGCCCGCTGCCGCCGCGCCGCACTTCGGTAGCACAGCCATTGATATCGATTGTCTCAGCCTTGTGATCGGCCATTTTATTGATCTCCCGCTTGAGCTTCCGGGGCTTGGTCCCCAAAACAGAATTACA
This sequence comes from uncultured Alphaproteobacteria bacterium, assembly GCA_943787225.1. Classification (GTDB taxonomy): domain Bacteria; phylum Pseudomonadota; class Alphaproteobacteria; order MPNO01; family UBA2964; genus UBA2964. The sequence goes on along the minus strand of CALSLP010000004.1, from coordinate 401,579 downwards.
TTCTAACCTAAGCGTATATCGCCGACAGCAGCAAGGGGTGGTGAGCTTGTATCGGAAACAGATGTTTCCTCAGTTGTTGCGGAGTGAAACCCGTGGTCGATTGGCCATGCATCGGTTCGTTCTTTAGCGATTTATTAACAGAATTCGCCCAGTTTAACGTCTTATAAATAATGTGGATGAATGCTCATGTTTCCGGTGCCGTTTAACGAAGCCAGCCGTCTCGACGTTCTAGAAAAATACGGCATTCTGGATACCAAGCCGGAACCCGCCTTTGATCAATTGACGGCCTTGGTTGGGGAAACATTTGGCGCGCCAACTGTTCTCATTTCCATTCTCGATGGTGAACGACAATGGTTCAAATCCAAGGTAGGGCTGGAGGTCGATGAAACGCCGCGCGATGTTGCGTTTTGTGCGCATGCGATTTTGGAAGACGGTCCGCTTGTCGTTCTCGACGCGAAAGAAGACGTTCGGTTCCACAAAAGCCCGTTGGTAACCGGGGCGCCTTTTATTCGGTTCTATGCCGGGGCGCCACTGATTACGTCCGAAGGTTTTCGCCTCGGAACGTTGTGCGTTATTGACTATGAACCCCACGCTGAATTTGGCTGTACGAAGCGGGCCCATCTGGAATCATTTGCCGCCCTTGCGATGCAGATGCTGGAAATGCGGCGGCAATTGATCGAGAACGGAATTGTCCCGTTATCGAGCGAGGAAACAGAACAGGCCAAGAAAGATCTATTTGCGCTGGTGGCCCATGAAATTCGGTCGCCGATTGCGACACTGTTGAGTCTTTCCCAGATCGTGGACGATCAAATGTTTGGGCCGTTGAGCGACCCGAAATATCCTGAATATTTATCGGATATCCGTCAGACCGCCGAACATGTTTCATGCGTCGCTGACCGCATGTTGGATATGGCTCGGGCAAAGACCGGGGAAATCGTTCTGAAGGAGCAAAAAACCAGCCTGCAGGACTTGCTAAAGATTGCCCAGCAATCTGTACATGTGATGGCGGAAGAAAAGAATATTTCCATCGTTGTCAGCAAGGATAGCGAGACGGTTTGGCTCAATGTTGACCCGACGCTGACAACCCAAATGTTGACCAATCTTTTGCATAATGCCGTCAAGTTTGTTCCCGATGGTGGCCGCATTTCGTTGTGGGTCAGGGATTCCGGTGTCGGTGAAACACATATCGAGATTGTTGATAACGGCCCCGGGATGTTGCCTGCAGCGATTGAGAAAATTCTTGGTCGTCATGATGAAATTGGTCATATAAATCTTGGAGAACAAGGTGGTACCGGTTTGGGACTGCTGCTCGTCCGGCGTCTGATCGAACTTCATGGTGGTCGACTTGAATTGTTACCTGGCGGCCCAGAGGGATTAACCGCCCGGCTGCGCTTCCCTGCCTATCGCTTGTGTCGCAAACCTGAGCAGGCAGTGAAAATCGCCTAGTCTTCTCGCCAGAAACTAAACGTCGACACGGCATTGTTTTGCCACAATTTTCGCTGATACCTTACACTCATGAGGAGCCGTGATGATCAATACGCGGTGTCGGTGGGCAGGAGATCAATGCAGGTTACCAAACAAGACCTGAAATGGGCGGCGGAGCAGGGCGTTATCGAAGCCGCTCAGGTCGATGCGTTGTGGCGGGCCCTTGGCGAACGCACTGAAGACAATCCAAAATTTGATCTGATCAACCTGGTCTATTTCTTTGGCGCCTTCATGGTGATCGGTGCCATGGGGTGGCTGATGACCAGCGCCTGGGAAGAGTTCGGTGGTGCCGGTATCTTTGCCATCGCGGTTACCTATGCCACCGTCTTTGTCCTGTTTGGTGCCAAGCTGTGGCATCGGGATGGCTTGAAGGTTCCTGGCGGGTTGTTGATTACCATGGCGGTTTGCATGACACCGCTTGCTGTCTACGGGATACAGCGTTGGACGGGGTTATGGGGATTTGATGATCCTGGCGCGTATAAGGATTTTCACCGCTGGATCAGGGGCGGCTGGTTTACGATCGAGATCGCGACAATTGCTGCCGGGCTGATCGCCCTGAAGTTCTTTCGCTTTCCGTTTCTGACCGCCCCAATCGCTTTTACGCTTTGGTATATGTCGATGGATCTCACGCCGATCCTCGCTGACAGCGTCACGGCGTCCGTCGGGCATTTACGCAAGCTGGTTTCGGTGTGGTTTGGTCTGGCGATGATCGTCGGTGCTTATTTGATTGATCAGCGCACGAAGCGTGATTTTGCGTTCTGGGGATATCTGTTTGGCATGACCGCCTTTTGGTGCGGTCTGTCCCTGCTCGATAGCGGCAGTGAGATATCCAAGTTCCTGTATTTTCTGGTTAATATTGTTACCATGGGCGCGGCCATATTCCTGCGCCGTGTGGTGTTCGTGGCCTATGGCGCTATAGGTGCGTTTGGCTATCTTGGCCATCTGGCTTTTGAAGTATTTGAAGACTCGTTGCCATTTCCGTTTGTGCTTACCATCGTGGGAGTCGCCACGATTTATCTCGGCGTGAAGCTGAAGCGGAATTTTAACAGGATTGAGGAGGCGCTGGAGAGCGCGGTTCCTGACTGGATGAAACGATTACGGCCAGAGGAACGAGTAGGGCAGAGCTAAATGGTTATAGTCTGCGGGTTGCCAATAGCGGGTATTGGCAAGTGGCGGCCGCCCCCAGCTATTGCTGGAGGCGGTGCCCTTAACAATTAATCAACGACAGAGAGGTTCTCTGCAGAAGATTTACCGTTTTGTCCGGCTTGCAACTCATAAGAGACCTTCTGGCCTTCGTTAAGAGTGCTCAAACCAGCGCGTTCAACGGCTGAAATGTGTACAAAAGCGTCATTTGAACCATCTTCGGGCTCGATGAAACCAAAACCCTTAGTTGGGTTGAACCATTTTACAGTACCTGTAGCCATGATGAATATCCTTTCACGACAAATAAGCGGGACGCCACACAATGTGGAGACCCTAATTACGTTCACATGTCGGAGAAGAAACCTAGCTACCCGCCTAAGCGGAAAATTATGGGCGCAACGTCGACGTCGAAACGAGACCTACACATAACCCCATTAGCGTAAATTACAAGTAAATTTCGCATCAGTGTTTTAGGGCTGGACAAGTGGAGAAACTTGACTCTTGCTTATCCTCACAAAAATAGTATGGAAAAATGGGGAAATATGGCCGAAAGAAGGACTGTTGACCCCATTTTCGGTGGTGGGGCCGGGGCAGGTTCCGGGTAAATTTTTCCTGATCACGCCGCCTCAAACAAAGCCGCGATACCCTGACCACCCCCGACACACATGGTCTCCAACCCGTACTTGCCGTCCCGGCGTTTTAGTTCATGCAGCATGGACGTCATGATCCGCACGCCGGTCGCGCCAATCGGATGGCCGAGCGATATCCCCGAGCCATTGACATTGAGCCGGGCCGGGTCGTTCCATTCCAGCCCTTTAAGGCAGGCGAGAACCTGACAGGCGAACGCTTCATTGATCTCGACCAAGTCCATATCATCGAGCGAAACATCTGATTTGGAGAACAGCTTCTGAACCGCGCCGACCGGGCCTATGCCCATGGTGGCGGGGTGACAACCAACCGCGCTCCAGCCGAGCATATAACCCATCGGGTCGAGCTTGAGGTCTTGCAACACATCCTCGGCGACGACGAGACAGGCGGCAGCGGCATCATTCTGCTGGCTGGCATTGCCGGCAGTGACGGTGCCGTCTTTCATGATCGTCCGCAGCTTGCCGAGCTTTTCCATATTAACATCGGGTCGGACGCCTTCATCCTTGTCGAACACAATATCGTCGCCGCGGCGTTGCGGCACGGTGACGGGGATGACCTCGTCTGCGAACGCGCCATTTTCCCAGGCTGCTGCTGCCCGCTGCTGGCTGCTGAGGGCATATGCGTCGGCTTCCTCACGAGAAATCTGATATTCGGTGGCGAGGTTTTCGGCCGTTTCGATCATGCCGGAGATTTCGCCAAACCGGTCGACGGGCTGGGAGCGTTCGCGACCGCGATCCAGTCGATCATGCAGTTTGACCGAGCCGGCGCGCTTACCCCAGCGCATATCGGTGGTGTAGTACTCGACATTGCTCATGCTTTCGACGCCGCCGGCGATAACAACATCAGCCGCACCGGTTTGCACCATCATCGCTGCTGTAATCACCGATTGAAGACCACCACCGCAACGCCGGTCTAGTTGCATACCAGCTGTCTCAATCGGCAGGCCTGCCTGTAAGGCGGCCCAGCGTCCGATACAGGGTGTCTCGCCATTGGCGTAGCTTTGCGCGAACACAACTTCCTCGATTTTCTCAGGCGCGATCCCTGTGCGTTCCAGTATGGCGCGAATGACGACGGCGGAAAGCTCTTCAACAGGGACTGAACGAAGGGTCCCACCAAAGGTTCCAACGGCGGTGCGGACAGGGCTGACGATTGCGGCGCGTCTCATTGTATTTCCTTACATAAATTTGCGGGGCCAGAGGCCGGTGAGGCATATTCTCAAATTTTTGCGTACTACTCCATGGCGGATTGCAAATAGTGTGCCCCTGACGTCATGATCAATTGCATCTATTGCGGTCGTTATTTTGGAATGTTCAGGGTGATAGCTGATGGCGATGAAAACAGCGAAATTCGTACCACCCGCTGGCACCTGCGATTGTCATGTCCATGTCTATGGCCCGCCTTCGAAATTTCCGTTTGTTGAAAGTCATCGCGAGCGGTCACCAGATGGCCCCGCCGTCGCGCTGGAGGCAATGCATCAATCCATCGGCGTAGAGCGCTGCGTGATCGTCCATCCACCGGGGCACGGCACCGATCTTGCAGTGACAGTCGATGCCATGGAAAAGGGTGATCGCGAATACCGCGCGGTGGCCCTTGTTGAGCCGATGATCACTGATGGTCAGTTGGAATATCTGAACGGCCTTGGGTTTCGCGGCATACGTTATAGCCCGACCCTCGATGGCGGGGCGCTGGATAGACCCGCGGTTCTGGAAATGGCGAGACGCATTCAGCCGATGGGTTGGCATCTGCTGCTGCATTTCAAAAATAACGCAATTGTCGACTATACCGATTTGCTGGAAGCGTTGCCGGTCCCGTTTATCCTCGATCATTTTGGCAGCGTTGATCCAGCCACCGGTGGGACCGATCAGGACTCCTTTCGCGTCGTTGCCGAGCATATATCCAAGGGCAATGGCTGGGTCAAAACCTCGGCCATTGAAAAAATCTCGCGGCAATCCTATCCGTTTGACGACGCGGTGGAGATCGCTGCGGCCTTTGTGGAATTGGCACCAGACCGCGTAATCTGGGGCACCGACTGGCCGCACCCTGGTGTCGGCGCGCAAGCGACGGGTGATGCCAATCTGCTCAATCTCGTGCCGCTATACGCGTCAGACGCCGAAACCCAGCGCAACATACTTGTCGATAACCCGGCCCGGCTTTACGGGTTTAATGACAGTTAGCTAGGCCGCGGTACCTGGCTCAGCGAAAGCTTCAGTGATTTTTTCCGGTGTCGGCTTGCGACCGCGTTTGCTGCGGATTTTCGGACCGACATTCTTTTCAATATATTCAACGATTTTTGTTGCCACGTCGGCACCAGTTGCTCGCTCAATACCCTGAATGCCGGGCGAGGAATTAATTTCCAGAACTTTGGGGCCGCTATTGGAGCGCAGGATATCGACACCCGCGACGCCGAGCCCGATCACCTTGGCAGCCTTGAGGGCGATGAGGCGCTCGGCGCGGGTGATCTTTGCCGCTACGACATCGCCGCCCTGATGGACATTGGCGCGGAATTCACCGTCGCGTGCCTGACGTTTCATTGACGCGACGACTCTGCCGCCAATCACCAGGCAACGAAGATCGGAGCCAGCGGCTTCCTTGACGAACTCCTGAACCAGAAAGTTTGCCTTCAAACCGCGAAACGCGCCGATGACGCTTTCAGCAGCATTTGCGGTTTCACCAAGGACAACCCCGTTGCCTTGGGTACCTTCGAGGAGTTTGACGACCAGCGGCGCGCCACCAGCAATATCGATAAGCGCCGAGGTGTCATGCGGTGAGTGAGCAAAGGCCGTAATCGGCATGTTGATCTTATGCTGCGCCAGAATTTGATGGGCAAACAGCTTGTCGCGTGAGGCGCCGATTGCGGCGGCCTTGTTGACGCAGAATGAGCCCATCAGATCGAACTGGCGGACGACGGCCATGCCATATGAGGTGATTGAGCTACCGATCCGGGGGATGATGGCGTCAAAGCGCGGCAACGCGCGCCCGTCATACATGACCTGTGGCGCAACAGCGTTGATATTCATATAGCAGCGCGTGGTGTTAATGACTTCACAGACATGACCCCGCTGCTCCGCGATCTGGATGATACGACGGCTCGTATAGTTCTTCGGTTCCCTTGTCAGCAAGCCGATGCGCAGTGGTCGGTCGATGGGGCGCGCTTTTTTCAACTTGCCATAGAGGTCGTAAGACAGCTCTTCCTGATGAAACGAGTTGTTGGGGTCAACGATCATGCGTTCGTCAATCGCAGACCGGCCGAGCAGCATCCGGTACTGCATGTTCTCACGGTTGGTCAGGGTAATATCGATATCCCATTGGAGGTCGCCGATCCGCGCGGGTGTGCGGATAACGTAGCGAAGTTCTTTTTCGCCATTGGAACTAATAACTTCGCGCCGGTCGACCAGCGGTGCAGAACAAAAGACTTCGACATCCGGGTGGTCCGGAATTGGATGAATGCCGAACCGCACATAGGGCTTCTTGGCCGAGCCAAACGGTTCAATGGCAAAGGCATGCAGCGCCGAGGTGCGGGCGCCGGTGTCGATCTTGACGGTTAATGCGGGAATGCCAATTTTTGGCAACGCAATCCATTCTTCCCAGCCGAGAAAAATCTGTTTGGTGGGGTCAACCGGCATCATGTCGATCATCGTCGAGGTTTCCTTAGGCAGGTGGATATGCGCCGAACGCGGCGGCATATTTTCAAATAATTTATGGAGGCGTATCCCCATCAAAACGGCGGATGATCGTACGCGGAGTGCGCATATATTTGCTGCGGATGTTAATGTCCAGAGGTAATCGACACGGAGACGAAAATAACTTTGGGGAATTTGTTCAAGTCGAATTTTCGCCCGCGCGGAGGAATTTTCTCTGCTATAGTCCTTAGAGATATTCCGCCAATCAAGGAGCCTCGATATGTGGACATTTAACCGGATTGATCACGTGGTGATCTGGGTGCGTGATCTCGAAGTATCGATGGATTTCTATCAAAAGCTTGGGATGGAAATAAATCAGAAATCGCTGGAGGAATACCAGGCAGGAAAGACGCCGTTTGTGGCGGTACGGGTTGGGCCGAATAACCAGATTGATCTGCGCCCCAATCCTGACTGGGTGCCAGTTGAGCGTGAGAAGGGCAATATGCAGCACATCAATGTCGCGATGGACGATGTCGAGGATATTCAAACCGTGATTGATACGCTGGCCGAGCGCGGGCTGACGCCGGATTATGGGCCCGAGATCCAGGGTGGATCGTGGCGAATTGATATATATGATCCGGACAATAACCGGATTGAGATGGCGCTGAACCGACCCGCCTAGATAGAGAGACACCATCAATGCAAATAAACAAACTGACCGAGACATTTGCCGCGGAAATTGTCGGCGCCAAGATTGCAGACGATATGAGCGCTGCGGATGTGAAGACCATCCTTGATGCGTTTCTCGAACATCAGGTGATCGTGATCCGCGATCAGAATATGACGATCCCGGAGCAGAAGAAATTCAGCCTTAACTTCGGCGAGTTGGCTTTTCATATCTCGAGCAAGAACAAGGATAAGGAACACCCCGAAATTCTGGTCCTGTCTAACCAGAAAATCGATGGAAAATGGGTCGGAGCGACCAATGCCGGCGATGAATGGCATACGGATTCTTCTTACCAGCCAGTGCCCGCGAAATGCACCATGCTGCATGCGCTGGAAGTCCCCGAAGAGGGTGGTGAGACCGCCTTTATCAACACCTATGCAGCGCTGGAGGCCTTGCCTGCTGAAACCCGGGCGCGGGTCGATGGCGTGCGCGGCATCAACTCGTGGAATCGTCTGCGCAATCCGCGGGTGAAAGTGCCGGAACAGCATGGCGATGGCAAAAGTGTCTATGACACCGGTGCGCCAGATGTGCTACATCCGATTGTGCGCACTCATCCGGAAACCGGCCGCAAGGCGCTTTATGTCTCGCCGCGCCATACATTGTTTGTCGAAGGCCTGCCCGAGGATGAGTCGGAGGATTTGTTGCAGGAATTGTTCGCCGTGCAGCAGCGCGACGAACATATGTACATCCACAAATGGCGGCTCGGCGATATCGTGATCTGGGATAATCGCTGCACGATTCACAAAGGCATGGGCAATATCAAAGAACCTGGCATCCGGCATTTGCATCGCACATTGATAGCAGGAACAGTGCCGGTTTAATTCAGCGCCTGTTTTATCCGTTCTGCCAAAATTTTCAGTACTGCCTGCTCATTGGGCAATGGCGGATGCGCGCCCCACACGGGGCCCGGCCACGCATCATCAGTTTTATAGCGCGCGATGACATGGATATGAAGCTGCTGGACGATATTGCCAAGCGCCCCGACGTTGATTTTATCTGGCGCGAATAAATCCGATAACACGCGCGAAGCTCGATCAATTTCCGTCATCATCTGAGTTTGGTCGGCCGCGTTGAGGTCATGCAGCTCTTTCATATCCGCTCGCGCGGGCACCAGGATCAACCACGGGTAGCGGCTGTCATTCATCAGCAGCACGCGACATATCGGCCATTGTGCGACCTCGATGGTGTCGGCGGCGAGGGTAGGGTGGAGTTGGAAATCCGTCATTTCTGGCGAGGGGGTTATTGCGATCATCGTTGAGGGTCTGTCATATTTGCCGGACAATCAAGACGCGCTTTGTAAACCCGGCTTTGGCGCCAGCTTGCCCCTTAAGGAACGCCACAGAATGTCACAATGCTCCTGCGGTTCCGGCAAAGGTTACGATGAATGTTGCGGCCCAATTATAGCGGGCATGCCAGCGCCAACGGCGGAAGCTCTGATGCGGTCGCGTTTTACCGCCTTCGCGCGCGGTCATCTCGGTCACATCGAACAGACTTACGCCAGAGCAAAACGCGGTAAGCATGGCGCAGCAGGAGCGGGGTCTTCCAGTGCGGTCGAGTGGGTCGGTTTGAAAATCCTCGATACCGTCGCCGGTGACGCAGGTGATGAAACCGGCATTGTTGAATTCGCCGCGCGCTATCGTCTGGAGAACCGGATTGAAGTGCATCGCGAGCGCTCCAACTTTCAGCGCGAAAATGGGCAGTGGGTCTATGTCGATGGCGTCGTGACCATCGCCGCAGACGCTGGCTCGGGCAAGCTGGGTCGCAACGATCCCTGCCTCTGTGGCTCCGGCAAGAAATATAAAAAATGCTGTGGCGGGTGATTATACGATTAGCTGAGTTGGTAAATTATTTGCCAGTTCAGCAAGACAGGGCTGAATTGATACGCTACTATGGCATGTATTGTGCCAGTGGGGACTGGCGATGTCGTGTCGGAAATTAGTCGTAGGGCCATTTTTGATGTTTCGGTTAGCCTCCGGTTTTATTACAGCTGCGTTTCTCAGCCTTGCTGCTGTGCCCGTCCATGCCACCATCGTTGGTGGTGCCGTGACAGGTGGTTCCGCGCTGGGTCTCGGCGGTGTTTTCGTTAATCTCACCGTGCCATTCTCCTCTTCTTCGCCGACCAACACTGTCGGTGAAGACAATTTCCAAAACCCCAATTTGTATGGATTTAACGAAGAGCAGAATATTGTTCTGACGAGCACGGTTACTGTCGATATTGGGACCAGCCCGACAGCGGGGCAGGAAGTCGCCAGCCATTACATCTTCTTTGATCCGCTCTCGACGGGCACGTCCCAGACGGGTTACGTACTTTTCGACGCTGATATTTATGGTATCGCGACGTCGACGGCTAATATGAACGCCAGTGATTTTCTTGCAAATACTGGCGTTAATTATCTCAACCCAACCCTGCGTGGGCTGGAATCCGGAGACTTTGTCTCGATTGATGGTAGTGATGCCAAACGGCTCAACGTCAATTGGACCGCCGCTTCACCTGGCGATTATGTTCGGGTCTTTACGATGCATTCCGAACTCGCGGAGTTGCCGGAACCGGGGACTCTTCTGGTCTTCCTTGGTGGACTCCTAACCCTCGCCGCAGCGCGTAAGCGGGCTTGACACAAATCAGCTGGGCTAGGAAGTTGCCGGTGGTGCGTTAGCGTAAAATCGGAAGTCAAATGCTCGATCATCTCAAGGCGAATAACCGTGTCTGGGCCGACCAGATGGTCGCGGACGACACCGCATTCTTTCAGCGGCTGGAAGACCAGCAGGCACCGGAATATCTGTGGATTGGTTGTTCTGACAGCCGGGTGCCAGCGAATGAGATCGTCGGGCTCGCGCCAGGCGAACTGTTCGTCCATCGTAATGTTGCAAACCTCGCCCCACCGCAGGACGCGAATTATCTGTCGGTGCTGCAATATGCGATCGATGCTCTCAAGGTGAAGCATATCCTGGTCGTTGGGCATTATGGCTGCGGCGGCGTCGCCGCGGCGGTTGATGGCGGGCGGCGCGGGCTGGTTGATCACTGGCTGCACCCGATCCGCGAGGTGCATGAACAGCATCAGGCCGAACTCGACGCCATTGGTGATGAAAAGCAGCGCCTCAACCGGCTCTGCGAGCTTAACGTTATCCGCCAGGTTAAAAACGTCGCCACGGACATCTTTGTCCGCGAAGCCTGGCAACGCGGCCAGGCACTCAGCGTCCATGGCTGGGTCTACAGCCTGAGCAATGGGCTGATAACCGATCTCGACGTAACGGTCGGCAAAGCGGAAGAGATCGCTCGGCTGGGGTGAATTGTGGAACCGCCCCTTGGCGCTGTCCCCTTGCTGGCGCTAAACTGACTTCAATAATAAACCGATAGCGGAGCAGGGGATGAGCCGGCAGGGTACACGCATGTATAACGATAACCGGTTCAAGCTGGGCCTGTTCGGCATGAACTGTTCTGGTGGGCTTACGATGACGCTGGCGCCGGAATATTGGGAGGCATCCTGGGAAAACAATCTGAAAGCCGCGCAGCTCGCTGATGAGGCAGGGCTGGAGTTTATTCTCCCGATTGGGCGCTGGCATGGTTATGGCGGGGTGACCGATACCGCCAGCTCGACATACGAGACATTGACCTGGGCCTCCGGGCTGCTGGCGGCGACCAAGGGAATTTCGATCTTTGGTACGGTGCATGTCTCGATGATCGGGCCGGTGTTCTGCGCCAAGCAGATGGTGACGGCTGATCATATTGGTCAGGGACGGTTCGGGCTCAATATTGTCTCGGGCTGGAATGTCGATGAACATGAGATGCATGGTGTTGGCATTCGCGATCACGATGCGCGCTATGAATATTCCGAGGAATGGATTTCGGTCGTCAAACGCATCTGGACGGAGACCGAGCCGTTTGATCACAAAGGCAAGTATTTCGATCTCAAAGGGGTGAAGTGCAAACCCAAACCCTATGGCAATGACCGACCGCTGCTGATCAGTGCCGGGAACTCGCCTGTAGGGCGTTCGTTTGCGGCGCGCCATTGCGATTGTCTGTTTACCTCGATCCGCGAGTTGGAAGAACTCGCCGGGAAGGTCGAGGATCTACGTAAAACCGCTCCTGCCGATGGCGCCGGTATTTATGCCAGCGGACATGTCATCACCAGGCCGACAGCCAAGGAAGCGGCGGAGTATTATCATTATATCGTCCATGAACATGGTGACTGGGAAGCCGCTGAACACACGGTAAAAATCCGAACCAAAGGCGGCTCGTCCTCCGGACCCAAGCTGGCCAAGATGAAAGAGGCGATTATCAGCGGCACCGGCACCTATCCGGTGGTGGGCAGCTATGACGAGGTAGCGGAAAAATTTGAATTTCTCGCCGGGTGTGGGCTTAACGGCATGGCGATCGGGCTGGTCAACTATGTCGATGACATGCCGGTGATCCGCGACGAGATATTGCCGCGTATGCAGCGGCTGGGATTGAGGGAGTAGCATATGGCGGCTGATATTCGTCAGGCGTCTGAAAATGACTGGCCGGAAATCTGGCCAATCCTGAAAGAGGCCTTCGCCACCGGCGACACCTATCCCTATCCCGCCAATATTTCCGAAAAAGAAGCACGGCGGAATTGGCTGGAGCTACCAGAGCTGCTTTGTGTCGCGGGGGACAAAAACGACATTACTGGCCTGTATTACCTCAAACCGAATATGCCCGGTCTTGGCAGTCACATCTGCAATTGCGGTTATATCGTCGCGAAATCAGCCCAGGGTCAGGGCCTTGGCAAAGCGCTGTGCTGCCATTCGATGGAGGCGGCGCGGACGTTGGGCTATCGCGCCATGCAGTTCAATCTCGTGGTTTCAACGAATGAGAACGCCGTTGGGTTGTGGAAGAAGATGGGGTTCGAGATCATCGGTACCGTGCCGGAAGGGTTCAAACATGCCTCGCGCGGTTATGTCGACGCCCTGATTATGTATAAGAAGCTCTAATGACTCGTCCGTCCTTTTTCTTTTAGGAAGGTCCGTCCGGCAGGGGAAGTCCCAATAATGGTTTTTCCAGCAGCGTCGTGATAGCGATTGAGCAGGCCGAGATCGGTGACATCTTCAAACACTGTCAAACGCGGGCAGGATGTCTGCCAAGCGTGCAGTACATCGGCATAGGGGCGGGGGCTTACGGCCACCCATTCCACGAGATCGAGCATGAGGGGTTCGATGTTTTCTGACATTCTGTCTCCGATCTTAAGCTGTTACGGCGAGATAGCCGCCATAGAGGACATAATACCCGGCGATGCCCGTCACGATCCGTCCGGCCCAGCGGCGATACTGGGCTTCTTCCATGGCTTCGAGGAACTTTTTCGACCAGGCGGTGCCTGCGAAGGATGCGATGATAGCGAGGGTCGCGACATGCGGCTCAATCGTTCCTGCCTGATCGATCAGCGCCCCGAAATAGGCGAGTTTCACTGAGTGACCAAAGACCTGGCAGACGCCTTTGGTGGCGACAATCTCGCGCCGACCCATCTTGCCGTTGAGAAAGAACTGATCGAGCACCGGCCCTGCGACCCCGGTCACCAACATCAGCGCCATCGCGATAATACCAAACAGCCCGCAATGACTGAGCCGGTCTGGTGTCGGCAGATAGCGTTCGGGGATCATCTTGCCGATAAACGGCACGACACCGAGGAGCAGCAACGCGACCGCCACGCTCGGGACATATTGGTAGAAATTCCAGATTAGCAGGACGACCAGACATCCGGCTGAATAAGCCAGCGCCGCCGACCAGCGGATATAGCGCCACCATAGAGCAGCGCGCCAGATATTGGAGGCAATCTGGGTGATCGCATGCAGCGCCATCGCGGCGGGGACCGGCATGATGAACAGCAGCACCCCGATCAGGACGAGCCCACCCGCCATGCCAAACAGTCCTGACAGGAATGAGGTGGCGACCATAACGGTGCAGATGATGGCGAGCATAAGAACAGACATTTGAGTCCTCCAACCTCTTTATGCGGTGTTTCGAGGCCGAAAAACAAACTGGTTTATTTTGGGGTTAGCATTAAATAAACTGATGCTAATGACCCGAAAAATTCCATCTCTGAATGGTGTGCGCGCGTTTGAATCGGCGGCCCGACTCGGCGGTATCAAGGATGCGGCGAGCGAGCTGAATGTGACTCCGGCGGCTGTCAGCCGGATGGTCAAACTGCTCGAAGAACGGCTCGGGGTGAAACTGTTTCAGCGGACCGCGAACCGACTTGTTTTGACGCCAGCGGGCAAGGCGTACCAACCGGGGCTGACCCAGATCTTTGACGCGCTGTCTAATCTCACCGAGCAGGTGACGTCGCTCTCCAAAAGACAGGTGCTGACTGTCGGGGTTGGCCCGACTTTTGCCACCAAGTGGCTGATCCCGCGGCTCGGTGATTTTCAGAAATCGGCGCCGGAGATTGATGTCCATATTGCGACTGGCGGGGTGGCCGCGCCGTTCAGTGATGACTGGACCTGCGGGATTACACTTGGCGATGGCAACTGGCCCGATCTGACTTCAGAAGCGATTGTCGCGGCGGACCTCACACCGGTCTGTGCACCGGCAATTGGCAAAAAGATTAAAACCGCTTCTGGCCTGAAAAAGGCGACTTTGTTGCGGGTCTCCCATTCCCCGGATGACTGGAAGCTCTGGCTAAAGGCGGCAGGCGCCACGGCTCCGGCGGCCAAGGGACCGGAGTTTGATTTTTACGGGCAGGCACAGCAGGCGGCGGTGGATGGTCTCGGTGTCGCGATGGGCATTCGGCCTTACATTGATGATGATCTCGCGGCGGGCAGGCTGGTAGCACCGTTTGATGTTGCCGTTCCCAAAGGCGTTCAGTGGCATTTACTCTATAAGCCACACCGGGTTGAAGAAACCGCCTTTCAGCTATTTCGCAACTGGCTCATCGGTTTGAACTAGGGCGCGTTGTTTGTGGCAAAGGTATTGAAATTAGCCAATGCCACTGCCTTTTGATCGGTATCCATGAATGACCCCAGATAGGCGTTGCGGCCAAGTTGAGAGATTTCTTCAAAGGAGAGATTGAGCGCTTGCTGTACGGCGTGGAAATTTTCTGAAATATAGCCGCCAAAATAGGCGGGATCATCTGAGTTGATTGTGGCCAGTAGTCCAGCCTGCAAAGCGCGCCGAACCGGGTGCTGGGTCAGATCATCAACAACGCATAGCCGCAAATTGGAGAGCGGGCACATGGTGAGCGGAATTTGTGCGGCCGACAACCGGTCGGTCAGGGCGGCATCATCCAGCACGGCATTGCCGTGATCAATCCGCGAAATTTCCAATAAATCCACCGCATCGGCCACATTGGCGGCGGAGCCTTCTTCACCGGCATGGGCAACGGCCGTAAATCCGGCCTCGCGGGCCGCTTTAAACACCCGCGTGAATTTTGGCGGTGGGTGATCTTTTTCCGCCGAATCCAGCCCAACGCCAAAGATACGATCTTTGTGTGGTAGAGCGGCTTCCAGTGTTTCAAAGGCGTCTTCTTCCGATAGATGCCGAAGAAAGCACATGATTAGTTTGGATGTTATGCCCAGCGTGCGTTCAGCCTCATCCAGCGCAGATGTAATACCGTCTAGCGCGGCCTCGAACGCCAACCCGCGCGAGGTGTGCCCTTGCGGGTCAAAGAATATCTCCACATGGGTGACGTTCTGCGCAAAGCAGCGGGTGAGATAGGCATTGGTCAGGTCATAAAAGTCGAAGGGCGTCTGCAGCACTCCCATGCCCTGGTAATAGAGATCGAGGAAATCCTGCAGCGAAGTGAAATTATAGGCCGCGCGCACATCGTCTACCGATGCATAGGGCAGGGAGACCCCGTTTCGGTCGGCAAGGATCATCATCATATCGGGTTCAAGTGTCCCCTCGATATGGAGATGCAATTCCGCCTTCGGCATGTTGGCAATGAAACGGGTAATATCCATGTCCCAACTCTAGGCCAGAATCGTTGGAAATTTATGAATTTCTGTCCCACATTGTGAAAAGAAAAGACGCGTCGCCTGGATGTATCTCGGAAGGTCAGGGCGGCGACGCGCCAGATTTTAAAGGAGAAGTACGTTATTGGCCTATTTTTTTGCTTTGCTGATCGCCGCCATCCCGGCATTGAGCTGCGTGGTACAGGCCGGCATGTTTTTCTGAGCACGCAGCTTCATCGCCAGGTCATAGCGGGACTGCGCCGACGCCACCATTCTCGGGTTGGCTTTACTGTCTTTGGCGCGGGTGATCTCCCCGAGCAGCGCATTGAAACCACCCGTGTCGCAGGTGACAGTTTGGTTGGCAGCACTCACGGGTGCACCGCTCGTGATAAAGGCAGCGGTGACGATTGCGAGCAAAGATGTTTTGGTTAGTGTCATTTGATGTCTCCATACTGGTTGCACTGATTAACCAATTGGAGATGGGGGATACCGGTCCAGTCTTTGCCGGGGGGACGGGATTGTTTTAAAAATGCCCGAACTTTGCCTCAGATGGGGATAAAACAGGGCCTTTGACGATATGGGACGGTGTTACGTCGTGGCGACCTTGCCCTTCCATTGAACCGGGCTGACCTTTTCTGTAAACGCGCTGAACATCAAATTGAAGCTGATACTGATGCGCATCTGGTCGGAGGGGTTCGGCTTTACCGAATGCACGAGCCATGCGGGAAATAACAGCAACATGCCTGGTTCGACGTCTACCGTGACATGTCCGGAATTTTCCGCGGTTGGTCCTTTAAAGCGCGGCGAAATCAGTTTCGGCTGGATGCGCGGGTCTTCAAATTCAATCGATCCAGAACCTTCCGGTGTGTCGACATAGTAGACGCCACCAAGATAATTATTCGGATGAGTATGCGGTTTTGTCGTCCCGCCCTTGGTGTTGATGTTGGCCCAGCAACTCGTAATCTCCATCCCCTCTTCAGCGATCTTCAAAAAATCCGTTGCGCCTTTGGCGGCGGTCATCAAAACCTCGGCGAATTCCTGGAATTCTGGCAGCGTGTGAAGGTTCTTATCGGTCTGATGCCGGGTGTTCTCAAGAGTCTCGGCACCCGGTTGGAGCATAGACAGTAACTTGTTCCGGATGGTCTCATTCATCCTTGCTGCACGTTCCTGCTCGAGGCGATGCAGCCAAACAGTGGTTGGAAATAACGCTAAAGCCTGATTATCAGCGAACATCTTTGTCCTTAACTCCGTAGGGTACAGCTGGAGAGATATTACGTTGGCGATGGCCAGAATATCAAATGGAAGAGTGGTGTCGGGGTGGTGAATATCCTAATTGCGGGCGTTCTGAATGGCTTTGAGACCAGCATTGAGCTCTGCGGCGCAGGCCTCGGCGTTCTTTTTGCGACGTAATCTGCGGGCTTTGCGGTAATTCTTCTTGGCCGCATTTATCGCGGCGGGGGCGAGATCACTCGTACGGGCAGTTCGCATCTCGGCATTGAGGGCGCTAAAGCCGCTATCGTTGCATTGGACGCCACGTGCCAGCGTCTTGGCTTTTGTTGCTTGTGCCGCATGGGCTTTTTTCAGGGTTCGTAATCCGGTGGCGATCTGGCGCGGACAACTTTCCAGCTTGTTTTGCGCCAATAGCTTCTTGGAAATCAAATAGCGCGACTGTACCGAGCGGATCACCGCATGGTTAAGTTTCGCCTCACGGCCTTTGGTGATGGCGTTGGCCAGATGATCGAGATTTGCCGCGTCGCATTTAATCCCGATTGTGGAGGCCGCAGATTTTCCGGCGGCGGCGAGGCGAAGATCATTGAGCGCGTTACGCAGCAAGCCTTCGCATTCGGCAGCACGGGCCCGCATCCGCCAGCGCCGGGCGCGTTCATAGCGTCGTTGCGCAGCGTCGGTCAGGGCAGGGGGTAACCCCGCTTTCTTTGCCTTGTCGATCTCGGCGGCCAACACGGCGAAACCATTATTCTGGCAATAGACTGGTTTCGGTTTTTGAGCCTGCGCTGAGATTGGGAGCAGGGAGAAGGCAATCAACGTGCTGGCGATGGCGGCGAGAAGTTTAGAACTTATTTTCATAGGTGATGTCTTAGCAGGGTTTTGGCGATGTAGCCTGCCAAATTCACATCACGCCAAAAAAAGGGGCGCCCCTCGCTGGTCGCCCCTGATCGGTGTTTCGAGGCTCGGTGCCTATCGTCGTCTTGTTGAGGGCCTCACTGATGCATAACCGCTTCTGAGCTCTCTGCCGCAGAGCACTGTGTTTTTTGCCGCCTGAGCTTTCCTGGCACTGGCGAGTTTCTTGGTCGCGAAGGTGATTTTAGGGGGAAGTTCCCGGCGTTGCTTGGCGGATTTAATCGCCCTGACGAGCTGCGCAAACCTGCTTGTCGTGCAGTTGCCACGCGTTATACGACGCTTCTTCACGCGCGTCTTTGATTTTACCGCCGCATAACCGCTTGTGAGTTCTCTGCTACAGAGTGCGGTGTTTTTTGCGGTTTGGGCTTTCTTGGCACTAGCGAGCTTCGCCTTCGCGCGCGCAATTCTGGCAGCAGAGACTTTGCGTTTCGAGGCGGTTTTTATCGCCCTGTCGAGCCGCGCGAACCCGCTTGCTGTGCAAGACCTGGACGCTGAACCAAACCTCTTCGATCTTCGTTTAGCTTTGCGCTTTGCCGCATCACGCCTTTTCTTGGCCTTTTGCCTCTGTGCTCTTCTGATCTTACGCTTTTTGGTGGATTTGGCTCTTTTCATCGACCTGATGCCGGCGCGGAGCTCCCTGGAGCATAGGGCCGGTTTTTTGGCCGCCATTGCGGATTTAGCACCGGCGAGCTTGGCGCGCGCATTCTTAATGGCCGTGGCATTGGCCTTGATCTTTGTGCCGGTTTTTATCGCGCTGGCGAGCCGGGCAATATTGCGGGCCTAACATTTATAGGCTGATTGTGCCGAAGCTGGTGTGGCGGTTAGGCCAAAGACCAGCCCAACTAGAGCAGCGATGGCGATGGATTTTATTTTTTGGATTGGTCGCACGGTTTTTCTCCAAGTCTTCTTATTGTTGGTTGTCACGATGAATCATCGGTGCCGTTCATCGAATTCGGTTGACAATTTGTCAGAGACATAGCCGCGATACAACGGCGCGAGCCTTAAACAAACAGCGGTAGAACGAAAAAGGGGCGCTCCTCGCGGAACGCCCCTGATCTTCGTAGAGACTAGTCGTCTACTTCTTTGCGCGAAGAGCATTGGTCATGATGCCCATGCCGCTTCTAAGAGCGCCACCACAAGACGGAAGATTCTTGGCCTTGTGTGCCGCTTTGGCTCGGGCGTAGCGGGACTTGGCGGTAGTGAGTGCTTGCGCATTAACTTTCCGTTGTGTCCCCGCACGGATCATACCGTTCAGCTTGCTGAAATTCTGGCTTGAGCAGAATTTGGCTGCAGCCGCCGCGGCACCGGCACCGCGTTGTGCACGTGCCATGATCAGCATGACGCTTCTAAGGGCGTTACCACAGGCCGGAAGTTTCTTTCCGGCGAGTGCCTTTTTGGCGCCGGCATAGCGTGCCTTGGCGATGGCGATAGCTTTCGGATTAAGCTTTTGTTTTACACCTGCCTGGATCGACGCATTCAATCTCTTGAAATTGGCGGGTGTGCAGTACCTGGCAGCTCTGGCAGCCTCGCGACTCGTTGGACGACCGGCACTCGCCAGTGCGGCTCGGCCACTTCTCAGGGCGACAGTACAAAGCGTTCTGTCTTTTTCAGCCATAGCCCGTTCAGCAATCATCAAGCGGAAATTAGCCTTGCCGAGAGCGGCTCGGTCCATTTTTCTCTTGGCACCAGCTTGGACGGCACGCTGGAGCGCGGCAATACCTGCGGCGCTACAACTCACCACAGCAGGTTTCTTCGTTGCCTGAGCAGAAGCCGGTGCAGCGGTGAAGCCGGCGATCATGGCCACGGCCGCAGTGGCGGTGACTGATTTTATGAGTGTCTGTGTGTTCACTTAGTTTCTCCAATGAGTATTGTTGTTTTGGTATAGAGATAAGGTTGGTCGCTTCTGTATTCTATGGTTCGCCAGCCCGACGATCCCACTAGTTTTCAGGTCATAGAATTATAGCCCTTATCCCTCGCTGTGCGTAGCACGCAGAATGATTCTGCGATAACGCTCGCTTCGTATATGACTCAAATGCGGCGAAATTATGAACAAATGCGGCGGGAGACGAAAAAAGGCGTTTCGCGCGTCTTGGCTGGACGATTATCAGGCCGCTTGTTGCAGGATGTCGGCGCCTTCGTATGACAGCCCGGCTTCTTCAATGGCTTGTCGCACACCTGCCAATTCAGCCTCGTTCAGCTTCATCAGCGGCGGACGAACCACAGCCTTGGGCATCCGCCCCAGCATTACCAGTGCTTCTTTCATGCGGTTATGCATATCCGTTGCTGGTGGGCCGTAGAAGCATTGTGCGGTCGGGTAGATACGGTCGTTGATGGCCTGAGCGCGTTTGAGATCACCCTGCTGGATGGCATCGAACAAGGCGACCTGCAGATCGGCGATGACACTGCCGGACCCGGACAACAATCCCTTGGCCCCCATGGTCAGCGAACTCATCAGCCAGGCGCTGTTTGTGGTCAGCACATTGAAGGGGCGGGACGAAGCCTGGAGCTCGCGAATATGGCGCTCATGCATCTGGCCCATATTCCAGTCCTTGATCGCGACCAGGTTGGGAATTTCCTCGATCATCCGGTGCAGGGTTTCCATGCGATAGGCCTGCTCGACCGGATATTGGAACGCAATGATCGGCAAATCGGTGGCATCGGCGATGGTCTTGAAATGGGCAATCCCCATCTCAGGCTTTAGCTGGCCCTGCATCATCATGATGGGTTGCGGCGGGAATACCAGCAGGCAGGAGGCACCGGCGGCTTCTGACCATTTGGCGATGCGCGCAGCTTCATGGCTGCCATCGGCCCAGACCCCATTGATCAAAGGCAGCTTGTCGCCAACTTCTTCGAGCGAGACATCGAGAATACGCTGCTGCTCCGTATCCGAGCAGGCATGGACCTCCGAGGCATGGCCATTGACGGTAACCGCGGTGATCCCGGCGACATTCCCGACATGGCTGAGATGGGCGCGGGTCGCGGCCTCATCGATCGAGTAATCGTCGTTAAAGGCCAGCAAGGTGGCGGGAATAACCCCGGCGGGCATAAAATCCTTAAAGCGCGGCATTGAGTGCTCCTGCGTCAAAATGATGTACAGAAGTCATACGGGAAAGGGGCGGGAGTTTCAAATTTGTTTAGGGAGTGGTGGTCGACATGGACCCCGGATCAGGTCCGGGGTGACGAGGTGTAGCTATATTTTTTTCCCGTAAACTCCTTCCGTCATCCCGCACTTGATGCGGGAGCTGCGATTGTCCTGTCGTCTAGACTGATTTACGCCGCCGTCGGCGGATAAAGCCAATGCCGGCGAGGCCAAGCCCAAACACCGCAAGCGCCCCCGGTTCGGCAACCGTGTCCGCCTGAATGGTTAGCGTTACCTGATCGGCATAGGAGGCGAACTCGCGTTCCGAATGAATTCCGACGGCGATAAAGCGCGTTCCGACCGCGATACTGTAATTATCGAGAGTATATTCTTCCCAGGTGGCGATATTGCCATCGGTGAGGGAAAACCCGGGTGACGCAATATTGGCGAACAAATTGCCGCTAACCGGGTTTAAGGCTGTCGGTTCGGCACCGCCATAGGTGCGCAGAGACACGCGGCCTTCGGAGGGGCCGAGACTATTGAAAAAGGCGGACAGGTTGGCGGTTGCCGTGCCGGTATCGATGGCCGTGGCAAAGGCAGTGACATCGACGATATTATAGAGATCGTTCTGGCCACCGCCGCCAGCCCCGAAACGCAGCATTTGGGTGCCGTCGAGCGGTGAGATTCCATTCTCGGCATTGACGATGGAGAGCGGGTCGACACTCCAGTTTCCGGTCGAGGTAAAGGTGAAGCCGGTACTGCTGTAGGCGCCGAGCGCTTGCAGTTCCATACTGCCGCCGACCATGACATTGGCCTGCGCCCCGATAGAGAGGAACAGGGCGGTGCCGGTCGCCGCTAACGTTTTTACAACTGATCGTGTTTTGAACATCATCTCTGCGTCGTAAAACAAAACGGCCAACCCTTTAGCATCGCCAAGTATAACAAGAGTGAAAAGGGACGAGCAAGGGATAACCTTATAATTTATATTAGACATACAAACACATAATATCAATAGTTTGAATGTATAACTTAAAGTAATTTATAGATAAAATCTCCGGATTCGCTGGCGCTGTTTTAAGGGCTATTTGGCATGGCTTTTGGGCTGATCGTCCGGTGTGTGGTGGGCATCGCGGGTTAGGTTTGACCTCGGCCCCGCAATGCCTACAATGCGCCGGATTTAGAACCAATGATTTATGGAGCAGCTCAATGGCGCAGGAAGCGGTGATCGCGAGACTTGATCAAGAGGTCAATGATTTCGTCAACAGGACACTCATGTTCAAGGAAGACGCGTGGACCAAAAACCGGTGCCGTGCCTTTGTCTTGCAGCATCGCCAGAACACCCGCTATCGCAATTCGGTGCTTAAGCTCAAGGTCGCGACCAACTGTCCGATCTGGGATATCAAGATCGATATCATCGAAGCCTGCGCGCAGGAGATTATTGCTGATAACGAATATGGTGGTGGCCAGGCGCATTGGCAGATTCTCGAAGATCTTGGTGTCAGTATTGGCATGGATCGTGATGAAATGCAGGCAGCCACACCGTCGGCAGCCACTCAACTGAGCTGGGATGCCTGGGCGGGTCTGATGACCAATTCCCATTGGTTGCTGGGGCTGATCGGCAATACCTGTACTGAACGCGTCAACGTCCCGGGTTATGGCACGGGCGGCACCAAGGAATTCGGCTGGTTTGGCAATATGCGGGGCATCTGGAAAGAGATTTGGGAGCTGGATGACTCCAAACTGAACTTCTTCAAGCTCCATACCGAGGCTGATATAGAACATTCCGAGCTCGGCTGGCGGACCGTTGGCGAATATGCGGCGGAATTGCACCTCGAAGACGAGGTCGTTGAGGCCTGCCGCCGTAACCTGGTGGTCTGGGAAAACTACCTCAACGGCATCTGCCATCTCGGCGATTCAATGGACTAACAGCCGGTTTTGCCCGGTTTTGGCGTAGCCCGACGTTTTTGGCGATAGCGAGCCAGAAACTTTCGGGTTACGTCGCCGGCACGCCTGGCGCGCTCGTTAAAGAATAAATTAGCCTGGTCGGTGCGCGGAATCGACCTCGATTTTAATGTCAGCAGGCACGGCGTTGAGGATTCCACAGATTGGTAATTCATCGTCTCAGGCGTAGCGCTGCCGTTGACATGGACCCCGGATCAAGTCCGGGGTGACGACAGGGCGTGAGTTCGCAGAACAGCTTACTGGTTTCGTTTCGGCTGTCGTTTTGATCCTTCGATTGCGGTTAGGATAACGAAACAGCATGTTGGCGCAATATATCCCCGTTTTGAATATCTAGACTCTTATCGTCATCCCGCACTTGATGCGGGATCCATTTATCCGTCATCATCGTTTGGTGGCTTATTATGTGTACATTCTGGCGTCCGGTAAGCATGGAACGCTTTACATCGGTGTTACCAACGACTTGGTGCGTCGAGTTCATGAACACCGGACCGGCGTGGTCGAAGGCTTCACACAACGCCACGGGATCAAAACCCTCGTGCATTTTGAAAGTTTTCTCGATGCCAGTGCCGCTATCGAACGGGAAAAGAAACTTAAAAAATGGCGGCGTGACTGGAAAATCGGTTTGATCGAGCGTGATAACTCGGACTGGGCTGACCTCTACCAAAGTATAACGTGATTTCCAACATGGACCCTGGCTGAGGCCGTGAAGCGGCCGAAGGTCCGGGGTGACGGCAGGAGGTTTGACCTCCGCCTCCCATTCCCCAACAATGCTCCCCAGCTAAAAACATAATCGCAGGGAGAAGCCATATGGCGCAGAAAGCGGTGATCGACGGGCTCGATCGTGAGGTCAATGATTTCGTCAATCAGGACGCTGATTTACAAGGAAGATGCGTGGACCAAAACCGGTGTCGTGCCTTTGTTTTGCAGCATCGTCAGAACACCCGCCATCGTAATTCGGTGCTCAAGCTCAAGGTCGCGACCAACTGTCCGATCTGGGACATCAAGATCGATATCATCGAGGCCTGCGCGCAGGAGATCATCGCCGATAACGAGTATGGCGGCGGCCAGCCGCATTGGCAGATTCTGGAAGACCTTGGCGTCAAAATCGGCATGGATCGCGCGGAAATACAGGCCGCGACGCCGTCACAATGGACGCAGCTGAGCTGGGATGCCTGGGCCGGGCTGATGACAAATGCGCATTGGCTGCTCGGGCTGATCGGCAATACCTGCTCCGAGCGCGTTAACGTGCCGGGCTATGGCACGGGCGGAGACCAAGGAGTTGGGCTGGTTTGGCAATGTCCGCGGTATCTGGCAGGAGATGTGGGAACTCGAAGACGCTGATGTGAACTTCTTCAAACTGCATACCGAGGCCGATCTGGAGCATTCCGAGCTCGGCTGGCGCAATGTCGCGACTATGCCGAGGATTTGCATCTGGAAGACCAGGTGATTGAGGCCTGCCGCCGTAATCTGGTGGTGTGGGAAAACTACTTCAACGGAATCTGCCATCTTGGCGATAGTTTTGACTGATCGGGCTGCTTAGCCTGGCCCGCTCCCGCTCCCGGCCACCCATCGCCAGGATCCTGGCGATGGCTGGCCGGGAGGGGGAGCAGGCTGGTCCCGTCAAAATAATCTAAACCGTTTATCGCTTACGCGGATTTTTGAATGTGATACTCGGCAAGGAATCGCCGGGTGGCATCGCCTGCCTGTTTGGCGCGCTCATTGAAGGTTAATTCGCTCTGATCGAGGCGGGGTGTTTCGACTTCAATTTCGATCTTGGCGGGCAGGGCGTCGAGATACTCATATAACGGCAATTCACCATCACCGGGATAGAGCCGGCCGCTGCGCGCTTCCGTCGGCAGGTCGATATCCGTCGGTTTCTCAGCCGCCGCATCGCAAATCTGGGCAAAGGCGATGTGTTTAGGGTCGATATTGGCCAGATTGGCGGGCGTGGCACCGGAGCGTGCGATATGCAGCGTGTCGATCAGCAGTCCGAAATTCTCTGCGCCGGTGTTTTGAACAAGCCGGAGCCCCTGTTCCAGAGTTCGCGCGTCGCTATAGGGCACGACTTCCAGCGCGAGGTGGATACCCGCTTTGGCCGCAACTTCGCAGCATTGGGCGATGAAATCGGTCCAGCGCGCCTCATCGGGGTCCATGCAGGTGACGACGATGGTTTTGGCGCCGAGCTCTGCCGATACTTCAATCGCTGGTTTGACGTGATCGAGCGTGATCTCGGGGTAAAGGTGGTAGATCGAGGTGTTGGACAGACGGATGCCATTAAACGCCAAGCGCCGGTGAATTTCCCGAATTTTTGCTGGATTACCGACGACCGAAAATTCAGGGTCGTCCAGCTTCCGGCCGGTGATCCGTAGTCCGACCGACTCAAAACTACCGGCGGCTGCGGCCGTGACGACATCGGCAGGCGCTGCATCAAACAGGGTCAGCCACCCAAGGGTCAGACGTTTCATGGCGTTATCATCTAATATTTCTGCGCCTCCCGGCCCGTGGGAAGGTGATCTCTGTCACAACTTGGCCGCAAGTTATACGGGATGGATTTATATTGTCCACTACCATTTTCTGTCAATTGACCTTCTGTCTCTGAAACACGACAATGCGCCACACAATTTTTTCTGGAGTTATAAAGATATGGCCAATTCCCGGCTAAAACTGACCTTTGCCAGCAGCGATTACGAACATGTCCGTGACCTCACGATGGGACCGCTTGAAGCAGAGGGGATCGAGCTGGTGCCGATCACCTTGCAGATTGAGGAGATGTTCTACCGTTTCATCAATTTTGAGGAATTCGATATCTCGGAGATCTCGAGTGGCAAATACACCTCGATGATCAGCCAGGGGGATGACCGATTTGTCGGTCTGCCGATCTTTCCATCCCGTGTCGCCCGGCAATCGTCGGTCTATATCCTGCCTGACGGCCCCATCAAAAAGGCCGAAGATCTCCGTGGCAAGCGGATCGGGGTGCCGGAATGGGGGCAATCTGCGGCAGTTTATTCGCGCGGCTGGCTGCAACATGAAGTTGGTATCCCGCTGAACGAAGTCGAATGGCATCAGGCCGGCGTCAATATGCCGGGTCGCAAGGAAAAGGTCGGGCTTAACCTGCCGGAAGGCCTCAGCCTGACGCCACAGCCTGAAAAATCACTCAGCGGTATGCTGCTGGATGGCGAGATCGATGCCATTTTCACCGCCCATGCCCCGGAGCTGGTTGAACAGCGCGATCCGCGTATCGTCCGGCTTTATCCCAATTTCCGCGAGATCGAGAAGCAGTATTACAGGGATACCGGTATCTGGCCGATCATGCATCTCTACGCCATACGGCGGGAAGTGTTTGAGGCTAATCCCTGGGTGGCACAGAGCATGTGCAAGGCGCTGACCGAGGCCAAGAACCGTTCTATGGCCCGGATGCTCGATATTACGGCCTGTCGCGCACCGATTGGCTGGATTTATGATATCGCCGAAGAAGCCCGCGAATTGTTTGGCGATGACTTTTATCCTTACGGCATTGAGCCGAACCGTACGACGCTCGAAGCCTTCCTGCTTTATGGCTATGAGCAGGGACTGTTCCACCGCCATATGACGCCAGAGGAGATGTTCCCCAAGGAAGTGCAGAGCGAGTTTAAAGTCTAGGCCAATTCGTCAGGCACTACCTTTGATAAGTGATTGTTTTAAATAATCTATACGACCTCGGTATTACTTTTGATTGTTGTCGATAGGGAGCTGGTTGGTGGCTGAGATGTCTGAAGATATACTTTCCCACTGGCTGCTCACCGGCGGTCCCGCCGCCCGCGATTTGCGCACCGCTTTTCAGGAGTTAATCGAACGGCTGGAAGGTGAGGGAATACCTCTCCTGCGGACGGCGTTGAACGTTGACATGCTCCATCCGGAGATGCTCGCCGCGATGTATACCTGGCAACGTGGCGATAGATTGGTCAAACGCTCAGATACGCCGCACGGGATTCAAAGCACCGGCATGTATCAGGGAAGCCCGTTTCGGGCACTCAATGAGGGTGAAACCTGTATTCGCCGTCGACTGACCGGTCCCGAGGCCAATCTTGATTCAGCGGAGATGGAAGATTTTCGCGAGTTGGGGGCGTCGGATTACCTCGCTATGGCCTTGCAACGTAGTGATGGTGGTATTAATCGATGTTCGTTCGCCACCGATCAGGAGGGCGGGTTTACCGATGCCCAAATTGCGCGACTGGATTACCTGCGGCCCTATATCAGTATTATGGCCGAGGTGCATGGCCGGGCGCGGATGACGCGGACGTTGCTGGACCTCTATCTTGGCACCAATGCTGGCCCCCGTATCTATGGCGGTCAGGTCAAACGTGGCGAAGGAACGGTAATTCACTCTGTATTGTTTATCAGTGATTTACGAAGCTTTACTAAACTATCATAAGAACTTGAACTAACGCAAATTACGGCCGTTTTGAATGACTATTTCGAAGCTATCATCGGCCCCGTTCAGGCGCATGGTGGCGAAGTTCTCAAGATGATCGGCGACGGGGTTCTAGCGAGTTTTCCTATCGATACGGAAAGCGAAACTGCGGATATTTGTGAACGGGCGCTGGATGCCGCTGAACTCGCCATTGCCAACTTGCGCATCCTCAACCGGCGCCGTGGTCGGGAGAATAAACCACCGCTGGAATGCGGTATCGGGTTGCATGTCGGCGATGCAATCTATGGCAATGTCGGGGCGCATGACCGGCTCGATTTCACAGTGATCGGTCCGGCGGTTAATCTCTGCGCGCGGCTGGAGTCACTGGCGGGGCGGCTGGGTGAGCCCATTGTTTGTTCAGCAGACTTCGCGGCGCAGTATGCAACAGGCCTCAAATCAGTCGGTAAACACGACCTCAAGAACGTCAACGGCGCGGTCGAAGCGTTTGTGCCAGACGACTGAAAGATCGCTCTAAAAATACTGAAAACTGTCGGAATTCTTTACGTTTAGACTCATTTCTGTGCGCGTTAAATTGTTAACCTGTTGATATATATGTGATCCGCTTAATTGGCATAAAAATTGCATTAATAATGCTTATAAGACACACGCGTTTCACCAAGGATTATCCAATTGCGCTTTCGTAGAGTATTTTCAGCCATTGCCGCAGCAGGTGTTCTGCTGTGCGCGGTGTCAGCGCAGGCGGTAACGTTCAATTTTGCCTCTATCGCCGATGTAAACGGCGAGGGCGCAATTGGTGGCGTCAACGGTGTCTATGACAATCCGGTTACGATTGCCCAGGGTTTCCCGATTAACGGCGTGTCCATTACAGCCAACAGCACCTATAGCGCCTATCTCGATGCTGGAAATGCTGGTCTTGGCGTTTGTAAAGTTGTGACGGGTAATGGGCAGTGCGACCCCAGCAACGATGATAATCTTACGGCCGGCGAAACGCTTACGTTCGCGCTCGCGAGTGGCGGCACGTTTGATTTTTCAATGCTGGCTTTCCGTGACGCTAACCATAACCTTTTGGATGATTCCGGTGAGCTTGCCCGGACGCTTCTGGTGAGCGTCAATGGCAGCTCCTTTGAGGAAACAACCTTCGGCGACGAGCTTAACACGGTTTATGCGGGTGTTACCTCGCTGAGCTACGGGTATGGCGGCAGCAATGCCGATCAGTATTATCTCGCGGCAGCGGATATTTCGCCGAACACGACGGTGAGTGATGAGGTCCCTGAGCCGGGTACCTTGGCCGTGTTCTTAATGGGCCTTTTGAGCATTGGCTATATCCGCCGGCGGCGGATGGCGGCCTGAATTCCTGAACCTGATCCTGACGATCCTTACACATTTCAAGAAATTTTCTGTTATTCGCTTTGCCTGTCTCGCCTTCTGTTTGGCTGTTATCGGGCAGGTTTCTGTGGCGCAGGCCGCCCCAATAACGATCCCAACCGGGTTGAATGTCGGCGATCAGTACCGGCTGGTGTTTTTGACTGCCGCTGCGACCACGGCGAGTTCGACAAACATCGCCGATTATAACGCCTTTGTGCAGGCCCAGGCCGATGCTTCGGGGTTGAGTGCACTCGGCACGACCTGGACAGCGATTGGCTCTACCGCGACAGTGGATGCGCGGGACAATACCAGCACCAACCCGGCCTCGACCGGGGTGGCGATCTACAATCTTAATGATGCGCTGGTCGCCAGCAACAACGCGGACCTTTGGGATGGCACGATTGCCGCCGCGATTAATTTCGACGAAAACGGCATCTCCGGTTTCGCCAGTGACCCGTTTACCGGGACGACATCTGCAGGTGTTGCCTCGGCTAATCCGTTGGGCAGCGTTTTTCCGGACCTTGTTGATACCGGAACGGCCAGCGCTGTCACCGCGGAATGGATTACCGCGACTGGCGGTGAGACACCGGATTTCTTTACACGCAGCCTGTATGCGATTTCAGACGTGTTGACGGTCCAGGCGGAAGCCGTACCGGAGCCGGGTGCGTTGTTGATCTTTGGCGTCGGCCTTTTCGGTCTGGCGACGATCCGGCGTCGCAAAACACGCTGATTGCTTCCAGTACGAGTTGGCTCTTTGGGTCGCTGTTGGCGCTAAAAAACGTCGGGATCTTTTACATTGACCAATAAATTCTAGTGCGGTTCGATCCCTAACCCCTTGAATTATATAAACACACAATATTTGGTATGAGAATTGCACACTGACTTATTGTGATGTCTAGCGGTGGTCGTTCAAGCTGTTGGCATCATAGTGGTTGGACAAATTTCGATTGGGTAGGGGAAATCGAGATGCGTTCGTTTAAGAAATTTGCACTTGCAGTCAGCCTGGCTGCTTCTGGTGCAATTATATTTGTTCAGGCTGCCCACGCAGCCTCAATTGCCGGCGTATCCATATCGGGTCCGGCAATTTTGCTGGTGTTTGGTCTTGGCCTGATTGGCTTGGCTCTCATTCGCCGTCGTTAAAACCGGATCGTTTTTCAGATTTCTGACATGTAACGCTGAGCCTGGAGATGATCATCCAGCACGCCCGGAACCTCTGATGGGTCTAGCCGACCAAATCCGCAATAGGCACCGACGCCAAATTTCGGTAGATATTTGCGCGCGGTGGCAATGCGCTCCGGAAAGCGTTCCATGTTGTGGACTGCTCCTAGGTAGATGCGCGTGGTCCCCGGGTTGAGTTCCGCCAACGGCGCATAAAATGCATCATCACTGCGGTCAATCACCGGGATATGAACCCAGTCGACCCGCCGACCAGCCTGCTCGATAAAGCCATTGGCCAGGTTCACCGCGCCACTTAGATCATCGGGTTCAAAACGCGGCCAGCCGCCTAGTGTCCCGAAACACAGATGAAACCCAAGCTGTGCTTTTTCGGGGATCACCGGGCATAAGCGCCGCATATGACTGACGTTACGCTCGATCATGGTCTCCAGTGGCAGACCGTCAATCGCACCATAGGCATCCTGCATTTCGGTTGAACAATCCCATTGAATGGCGAGGTCTTCAGCGGGTATCCGCGACCCGATATTTTCCAGCTCGGCTTTGACGGCCGCCTCATAACCCGGCTGAATTTTTGCAGCATCATCCGGGTCGGCAAAGATGCGCTGCGTCACCACGCTGTTGACCGAGGGCATCGAGACCTGAAACCGGACATCAGCCGGAATTTGACCATTATCACGCAAGCTGCGGAAGACGAAATAGGAGTTCACTGCGTCGCGGGCAAATCCAAGACGCCAGCCATCATGGCCGAAGCGGATTGCCCCTGCATCGTCACGAACCTTAAACATCCAGCTATCGGCGGCACTCCGAGGGTTGAGCCGTTCGACGCCATCGTCCAAAGCTGGCTTTTGTATGACATCAATAGACGGATGGAGGGCCAGAACCTGATAGTGAACGCGGCTGATCCAATGGGTCCGGAACCCGACCTCACCATCGGGCAGCGCATTGAGGAGCGGGCCAAGTTTCGCACCGACATCGCTAAAAACGTCTTCGACCGTCTCCAGGGGAATACTGCCAACCAGCAGCAAATCATCAGCCATGTCGTTCCATCCTTGTCCAACGAAGGTTGATTCACCCCGTATCCCATTGCCCTACGATTGTCCAATGTGGAGGGTATTTGATCAGGGGGACGGGTGACACAAATTAAGCCCACCATCCCGGAATGGAATTATGTTTTAAGACCTGCTAACTATCTGCGCGTATGTTGAAAAAGGACTCAAATGGATTTCGACAGCATCATAAAATGGATGACGGAGACTCTGCCTGACATGTTGTTGGGCTGGTTCGAGGCGGCTGCCGATTTTTTGGTCCCACTTTGGGGCAAAGCCACCCTGATCGTTGCCATTTGGATCGGCAATCATCTGCAGATTACGTGAAACAGGCCTGGGATAATTTTCCGGCCTTGATGGCTGATTGGGGCACGACGATTAGCACGTTTTTCACAGGTCTACGAAAATCCTTTCCCGAGTTTTTGCCAGACTCGGTTTTACCCGTTCTGGAAACGATCCCGGACTGGGCGTTATTTATTGTTGCGCCGCTGATCCTCCTCTTGCTGTTGGTCTTTATTCTCAAGAAAATTTTTATCGAGTCCGAGACGGCAGGAAAAGCACCTTAAGAGCGTCGAGAGTCCGGAAGTGCCGACCTTTGGCGAAACCGCTGCCGGCCGAGGGGGAGCGGACGCTCGTTGAAGACGAAGGCTCGGGACAAGGCGACTGTTCCAGATATCCCAGAGCCGGGGCGCGTCGATCCTGTAATTCGGATGGAAACGCTTGGGCGGGGTGATCCAGGTCCGATGGACCGACAGACGCCAACGATGGTCCGTGCGCCTTCAGCGGACGACGTTCCGCCCGACGACGCAGAAGAAGAGTTGCAGGCGCCGACGACGATTGGGCCAGCAGAATTGCAAACCCGTATTCGGGAACAGCTGGGTCTTGATGAAGGTGTCGAGCCACCCTCAAATCAGCAGAAGACAGAGTCAGAGGCTTCTGACGCGGAGAATTTGCTGGATAGCCATACTGAAGATGATGTCTCAGCGAGTTTGAATAAGCTCCGTGGTTTACGAGCAGACTCCGAGCCCGGTTCAGCAAGCCTGAATATCACGGGCATTGGTGATGAAGGTTCAGCAGCGCAGAATTCACCTCTGTCGCAAGAGCCAGGCGAACCGGCGCCTGAAGACGCTGCCGCATCGAAGATGTCGCCTGTAGAGCCTGAGCAACCGTCTGCCATACCCCTGGCCGCAATGTTGCCTGATGTCGGGTCTGATGATGACGGTGATAAGGATCATCCGGGTGCTGATGAGGCTGAAACGCTTCAAGAGGAACAGATAGAAGCGCCCGTCAGTAGTTCGAGCGTCCCAGCACCACCCGGTCCGCTTCTTGCCAGTATTGAGCGCCTGGAAAAGGGGCTACGGGTCAATGAAAGGCTGGCAGCCCAAGATCCCGCGAATGCCCAGATCCAAAGAGATGTAGCGATCAGCCAGAGTCAGCTCGCCGATGCAATGGTTGAAGCCGGTGATCTCGCCAACGCGATTCCGCGATTTGAGCAAAGCCTGGCGATTTCAGAACGCTTGGCGGAACAGAACCCACTAAGCGCTGAAGGGCTCCGCGATGTTGCTGTGAGTTTGAACCGGCTCGGTGATGCGCTGGCAAATACCGGTGATATTGCCGGGGCCACAGTTCAGTACGAAATGAGCCTGACTGTATCGCAACGAATTGCGGAGCAAAGCCCGGCGAATGCGCAGGCCCAGCGCGACGTGTGGATTAGCCTCAACCGGATGGGCGATGTACGGAACAAGGCTGGTAACATCGATGCAGCGATCGCTCACTTTGAGACCGGTATGCAGATTTCAAAGCGTTTGGCTGACTTTAACCTCGCGAATGTTGAAGCGCAGCGTGATTTGATTGTGAGTTATGCGAAGCTCGCGGAAGTCAGCCCCGGTCAGGGGTGGTGGGCAAGAGGCCTGGCGATTTGCGAGCAGTTAGTTGCGCAAGGCAAGTTGCAGCCTGCCGATAGCTGGATGCTTGAAGATTTGCGTCGGCGATCAGCGGCTGACGGCAGCTGACAGAACTCAGGAAATCGCACCCCGAACGTCGGCGGACCGGTCGAACAGGTTCGGGATGGCCTCATTGGAATAGCCGGAAACGAAATCTTTGGGCGTTCCGGTTTCAGCATCAAAGACATGACGGCGTACAGCCCCGATATTGGCACCATAAACATGAATGCTGATCGACGGCCTGTCGGCCAAGGCGTTTGATACTTTGTGGATGTCGCCAATAGACGGCGAGACAGCGCTGACCATACCCGGCGTGAGAACTTCATCTCCGGTCTTGGTCAAGGTTCCGTCGGGTGCCGCTGAGAAATTCTCGCCGATCTCGCTGCCACGCAACATCCCTATCAATCCCCAAACCGTGTGATCGTGAACTGGCGTCGTCTGGCCCGGTCCCCAGACAAAGCTGACGAGTGAAAACCGTTCCAGTGGGTCACACCACAGCAGGTTTTGGCGATAGCTGTCTGGATCAGGCTCGGCATAGGCGTCGGGCAGCCAGGCATCATCAGCGACGAGCCGTTCGAGTAAGGTCTTTCCCCCGGCAAGCAGACCGTCCTCGCAGCTTTCGGAGCTGACTAGTCTTGTCATGTCAGCGACAAAGTCTCGTAGGGGGGTAATCGTAGTCATTCTCTTCGATGCCTCGTAATGGCTTGGGTTAGCTAGACATAATCTTGCCTTATTCGGCGGGTATTAACAATTTTAAGGGGAGTTAGCGGTACAACCTAAAATATCTGAGGACCTGTTCCTCAAGAGCACGGGTGTATCCGTAATGAAAAAAGCTCTCCTTTCCGTCGCGTCCCTTCTGATTTCGCTGTCCTTGTCCTTGTCGTCCTTTGCGGCGGCCCGCGGTTCCAGTGGTACTGCTGTACGGCAACGGCATGCGGCAGCCTTGAAAGCTGTTGGCGCGGTTAGTACGATATTGAAAGGGTTGAGGCCAGACTCCTTCCGCAAAAGAATCCGGATTCTGGGAAGCGAAAAAATCGGTCGGCGGGCAGAGAGTCAGGGTCATTTTGTACAAACAGCGGAATAGGAAGTTTTACAACGTGGCGCTTACCGTCTCCCAAAATTCGGGTCGGCGCCTTGCTTGCGTTGGCTAATAAGAGTGCATTTGGCAAGTTTTCGCTGAAACATGCGACGGTCATTATTGTGTCGCCAAACAGTTTGCTGGCGAGCAAGCAGGGGACCACGTCGAATCCGCCAACACCACCAATTCGGTCAACACGCCTTTATCGTTACTGCCAGGGCCAATCGCGTTTTCTTTCGGTCGGCACTCCCCGCCATGCGGAACGTTATACTGCCGACTGGTATTTTTACTTTTGGGCAAATGCAGGCTGGGGATAACAAGAACGTAACGGCGGCATTGAAATTCGCTGGCGCCGGCAACCCAACTATCTCGTTGGCCAGTATCAATGCCGGGAATTACCAAAAATTGGCGAAAGGACAAGCAGATCTGTTCTGGACCCTCTATCTGAAAAGAAACAACGCTATTAGCCGCCTGATTGCGCAGACCCAAATTCTAAAATCACCGACAGATGCGCAGCCGGTTTTGACCCTGTCGGGTTCAACGGCGGGTGGCGAAGTCGGCGTAAAATATCAGTCAAAGTTTTTGTTCGCGATCCCCGGATCGCGGCCAAAAAAGATATCTGGATCCGCAGCGCTAAAATTTGAAAAGACCGCGGTATCAATGGAATTGATCGCAGGTCTCGGAAACCTGGTTAATCCGGTGATTGTGCCGAAAGTAGTCTCTCTTAAAGACGTTAAGATGGATGATGTGAAGCTGTTTTTCAAATTTAGCTCTGGTAAGGCAGCAGTCCCGGAACTTTCAGTAGCGCTGACCACGCCAAAAATGGTTGTCAAAAAACGTAAGACCTATGGCTCTAAATCAACGCCAGTCCGCTTTCAGTTCTCCATGACAGCAGGGGGTGTGCCAACAGGCGCGTTGGTTGATGTTAAGGCCAACAACCCTGTCGATCTCGTCGCCATTGCCGATTTGGCGGAAATCGCGTTTCGCGCACATCCATTATTGAACAAAGTACCCGCGTGGGCGAAGAAGAACATTGCGGACAAGCTGCAACTTAAAAAGTTACCGCCGATCAACATCCACAAAGCGCAAATCTATCTCGCGACACCGGGCCAGGATAAATCCAACCATATTGCTGATATAGAGATTTTGAAGTCTATCGGTGGTGCCGGAGTCCGCGTGAAAGGCGAACTCCGTGCTTTCGGAAGATCTCTGGCAGGTGCTGATTTAGGGCTGGATACGTCCCACGGTTTAAAATCCAAGGCGGCGGTCAAACCGTTTAGCGTCGGTCCTCTGGCGCTAAAGAACGCATCTTTTGATCTAAAAGCGGGGCCGGATGGAGAAGCCGCATTTCAAAATTCATGGCAAAGGAACCCTCAAGGGCGTCGCCATTTCTGAAACGGTCCTCAATTTTTCCAGGTCGGGTTTCGAGTGGACCCAGGATTTTGGCTGCCTGCCACCGATGTTAAACGCGACTATCAAAACCGAGGGCTTTTACCCTAAGAAAAATAGGGCTCAACGGTTCAAACTGTGCGGCCGAGGTTGCCAAGGCGGCATTGGATGCCGGAAAGGTAGCGGCGGTTCAAGTCGCCAAGACGTCTGGAAAAGCTGTTAAAGCAGGTGAAAAAGCCGGTAAAGAGGCCGGGAAATGGGTCGCTGGCGCCGCCGGCGCGGCGAAGAAATTCGCCCAAAAAACCGGCTGCAAAGTCAGAAGATTCTTCGGCGGCAGATGCAACAAGCAGTAAGCGGGAAAGAGAACGCCAAGGCCAAACGTAAGGCGGCACTCGCCAAAGCAGCTCACTATCGCAAGCAAGTCGCTACGCCCGGCCATTGCGGTTGGGGCTGGTATTGGAACCATAAATACCGAACTTGTTGGCGCAGCCCGGACTCAAAAATGCTCGTCTATACGCTGAAGGGCGCAGCAAAAGGGCTTTGTGTAAATTCCTGGGGGAATCCGCGTGTTGCGGGTTCTGTCTTAGCCCTGTGGGATTGCCTCGCCACGGGTAGGCAGCAATTCACCCAGGAGATCGGTTGGAAAAGGGCCCTATTTCCTTCTCAAGAATGCCTATGGCGTCTGCTTTCGCGCAAAGTCCGGGAAATCCGGGGCGGCAGTCGTTACGGCAAAATGCAAGAACCAGGCGTCGCAGCGTTGGAAATTTGAGCATGGGCGTATAGTCGGGCGTAATAATCGCTGTCTGCGTTCCAGGAAGCTCAATACAAAGCAAAGTCACCTTTTTTTGCAGGATTGTAATGTCGGCATAAAGGTGTCCAAAACGGCGAAACCGCCCATTGAATGGGCTTTTGCGACGCCGGCGAATAATGCCGCGAAACACTATCACAAGAAATTTGGCGTCCGGACAAACAGCAAGCTCCGGATTGGCGGTTGGTGTCTTGAATCGCCGGCATTGCTGCCCGAAGAAAGGATTCGTCTAAGAAAATGTAACAATGACAAGTCGAGCCAACTCATTGCGATCGGCAATGTTCACAGCCATTATTTTGCGCTCGTCCCGCAGAATTCTAAAATGTGTCTCGATGTGTTCGCCTATAAAAAGCATGATTTTGCTCATGTGGTCACCTGGCCGTGCAATTTTGCTGGCAACCAACAATGGGTAGCTGTTATTGGCGGTGACAAGGTCACGACGGCTAAAACCTTCAAACATAAGACCGGGTTTATGATCAGGAGCCGTTTCAGCGGCAAATGTCTGGCACCACACGTGAAACACAACGGCAAAAATCGGGTAGTGGCCTGGCAGGGTGCGCGTTTGGTGCAAGTAAAATGTAATCCACGTGACATAAACATGCGGTTTAAATCAGCATCGCGGTGATCTGCTTGTCTGCCTAATCGGGGATTCCGCCGCCTGACATTGCCGGGCGGCGGATCGATCTCTACAATTTCATTATCAATAATGAAAAATTGTACAGGGAGCCCGGGCCATGCTGTTCATTCATAACGATGTCGTTGAAGAAATCCTGAATATGGAGGATTGCATTGCGGCGCAGGAACAGGCGTTCCGTGATCTCGCAGCGGGCAAGGCGACCCACCGGCCTCGTTCCGACATTTACGCGCCCTGTGAGCGCGATGACGGCTATTACCGTTGGGGCACGATGGAAGGTTGTTCCGGCGGCT
Source organism: uncultured Alphaproteobacteria bacterium (assembly GCA_943787225.1). Lineage (GTDB taxonomy): Bacteria > Pseudomonadota > Alphaproteobacteria > MPNO01 > UBA2964 > UBA2964. The sequence goes on along the minus strand of CALSLP010000004.1, from coordinate 364,731 downwards.
ATCTCGCCATCCGCATGAAGTCCGACATCATGACCTGGCCGCGCGCCGAGGATGGCAGCTGGACCGAGGATAAATACTGTGTTGAGCCCGGCACCTATTGCGGGCTGATCATGTTGTTCTCGGCGATGAATGGCGAACCGCTGGCCTTTATCAATGATGGCGTGCTGCAGCATATGCGGGTCGGTGGCGGCGGTGGCATTGGCGCCAAATATCTCGCCCGCGAGAACGCTACGACGATCGGGATGCTGGGCTCCGGCGGCATGGCACGGACCTATCTGCAGGCCTATTGCGCGGTGCGCGGGATCACCAAGGTAAAGGTCTATAGCCCGACCAAAGCCAATCGCGAGGCCTATGCCTCTGAGATGAGCCGTCGTCTTAATATTGAGATACAACCTGTTGATACTGCTGAAGAAGCTGTGCGTGGCGTTGACATTGTTTCGAGCTGTTCAGACTCGATGGAGCCGACCTTCGATGCCGAATGGCTATCGCCGGGACAGCATGTCACGATGCTTGGCCCGATGGAAATTTCCAACGAAGTTCTTGAGCGAGTCGACGTTCGAATTTCACAGGGTAGTGGCGGTCTCGATATCGACAGTAAGGGCACTGAAAAGGGTGTCGGTCACAGTCCGCTGGCCTGGGTCGCGGGCTCGGAGGAAGAACGCAAGCGCCTGCCGGAGAAGCAGGAGAACTTCAACTTCATCGTCGATTTCCCGACCTTTGGCGATCTGATCAATGATCCCTCTATTGGCCGCACCGATGATGATCAGATCACGTTTTACCATAACGTTGGAAATCAGGGCCTGCAGTTCTCGTCAGTCGGCGGGCTGGTCTATGAAAAGGCGCTGGAAGCCAAGGTCGGCCGCCATATGCCAACCGAATGGTTCCTGCAGGATATCCGCGACTAACGGCAAAATAGCCCTATATAGTTCGGGGGAAAGGAGGGTGCGCCATGCCTGACTCCACGGAACCCAACTCATCTGATCGAACCGGTAAACTGCCGGTCATTGATCCGCAAAACGATCCGCTTTGGCAAAAGATCGAAGCCTCAGTTTGACTTGACGACCGGATGCCGAACTGAGCTTTGCCGCGCGTTTGGCGCGTGAGAATGGCTGGAAGCCTGATTATGCCAGCCGCGTGGTCGAGGAATATAAGCGGTTTGTCTATCTGGCGATCCGCGCTGGCCATGAGGTGACGCCGTCTGACGCGGTTGATCAGGCTTGGCATCTGCATCTGACCTATAGCAAAAATTACTGGGATGAATTTTGCAAAGATGTGCTGGAGATGCATCGTGCATCACGGCCCGACCAAGGGCGGCAAGCCGAGGCGGAGAAATACTGGGAGCAGTATCAGCGCACGCTCGGAAGTCCTATCAGGCGATGTCTCGGCGACCGGCCGCCTGCCGATATCTGGCCGCTCGCCGCGCGATCGCTTTCAGATGTCAGTGCAATGCGCCGGGTCAATGCCGCGCAGAACTGGGTCATCCGCAAGCCAACCATTCAGCAGTTCCGGATGTTCCGCTGGGGGCGATGGTCGCTGGCATTGTGCTGGTTATTCTGGGCTACCAGTGGGTTGCGCTGTGCGCCGGGGCGTTCTGGCTGATGTGCAGCGGCTGTCATGGCCCGCGAGGAGTCGCTGAGCTCACGGCGGCTGCGGGAAGATGGTAATCTGGCGATGCTGGCCGGGACGGTCGCTATGATGGACCGAGGATGCACGGCGATGGCTCGGCCACTTCACGGCCGGTGGTGATGGCGGTGGCGGGTGTGGTGGCGGTGGCTAAAGCCAGGTCTTTGGCGATAAATTCCTTTCAACGTTCTATTGAAATGAGAGGTTTAGCCATGTCCGTTCAGGCCGTTGAAAGCACGTCTTCTATCCGTAATCAGGTGAGCGCCGAAGAATGGGAGGCGCGGGTCACGCTGGCGGCAGGACATCGGGTGCTGGCGCATTACGGCGTCAATGACATGACCTATAACCATTTCAGCCTGCGGGTGCCGGGCGAGCCCAATCATTTTCTGGTCAAGCCGACCGACTGGATGTTTAACGAGGTTACCGCCAGCTCGCTGCACAAGTTTGATCTCGATGGTAATCCCGGTGCACCGCATGAGGGGAAGAACTGTATTGGTGGCGCGCTGATCATTCATGGGGCCATGCTCAAGGGCCGTCCTGATCTCGATTCCGTGCTTCATACCCATACGCCGGAGGTCATGGGGGTGTCGTCGCACGAGTTTGGGTTGCTGCCGATCAGCCAGCATTCGATGCGCTTCTATGGTGAGATGAAATACCATGATTTCAATGGCTTCGAGTTCGATGCTGCCATGACGCCTCGGCTGATCAAGGATCTCGATGGCGGCAAATATGCGCTGCTACGCAACCATGGTGCGTTGATTTGCGGCAATAGCGTACCTGAATGTGTAGTCAATCATCACTGGCTCGATATGGCCTGCAAAGGCCAGGTTGCCGCGCTGGCCGCCGGTGAGGGTAATTATCTCATCCCGGATAAAGCCGCCTGTGAATACGCGGCGCAGCAGTTCAAGGATGCTGGAGCGTTTCTCAACGGTAGCAAAGACTGGGCAGCCTGCCTGCGTCTCGCGGATCGATTGGACCCGTCCTACAAAGAATAGTTCTCGACCATCTTTGCAGACCTGGCAGGTTTTATGCCATAAAGTCCGATATATACTTGTGGGGACTAGCTGAGGGATTAAGAGCTTGAAATTTCTGCGTGTTTTAGGTGTTAGCTGTGTCGCGGCCCTGATGTCGTTTCAGGCGCATGCCGTCTGACTTGCCGATGAACTCATTGATGTGTTTAGCGACTGGACTTCTCAATCCGGCCTTTTGTCCTATTCGGTCATGGCAGCAACGCTGTATTTCGGTGCCGGGGTCAGCGGAACGCTGGAGGCTGGAGAGACTTCAGCGACCATCGATACAATTTCCTTTGCCGAAATCACGCTTAATGGTCCTGGGCCGGTCCATCGTCATTTTGACGGCGGTGCGTTTTCAGGCGCCGGGATTGCCCGCAGCCTTGCGGTGACGAATTTCTGGTGGCCCCTCTCGCAACCAGCTCGCAGGCCCGGTAATGCGATTTCAATCATTTGAGTGAATGCGACGCTTGACCTCAGCGAAGTTTATTCAGCTGGAAGCGACGGTCGACGTTGCGATGACGATTACTATTGACTGGTGGGGCCCGTCATGTGGTTCAGCAGCCTAGGCGCTGACTGTTGATTTTCAGCTTGAAGGCGATGCCTCACCCGGATACCGGCACCGGGGCTTGTTGTTCTTTGGAATTGGCGCGGTTTATTGCCAGGGCGCCGCGCGCCGTAAAGCCCGCGCTTAAACCCACTAAATCTGAAAAAGAATTAGCTAGCCGCGGTTTGCGGCTAACCGTTCTCAATCGCCGAAAAAGGCGCCGTCGCGGAAGACTACCGGCACGGTCTTGTTTTCCTTTGAATCGCCGCGCATTTCTTCGCCATCGGCATTAAGGCGATAGGGCGCGGCCTGCTTCTTATAGTTCGGGTTGCCGACCCGGATCATGACCAAAGGTTCCTCGCTGGTAGCGAAGAATTTATAGAGATTGCCGCGCGGCAGCATGATGCCTTCCCACTGGCCAAGCTCGATCGCTTCTTCGTCGGGGCCAAAGAACCGGGCGGAGCCCTGCAGGATCATAAAGCTGTGGTCTTCATGCGGATGGGCGTGCAGCTCGTTCTCGCCGCCAGAGGCATAGATTTTGAGTCGGATGGTCAGATCATCGGTCGCCGCCAGCACACTATCGGTGCGACCCTGGTCAAGGAGCTGGCCTTTGAGGGAAAAGACGTAAGGGGTCTTTTTGTCCGAAAGCGCGACCTCTTGTTCCTTCATTTCCTTGTTGGTCAGGGCAGGCGGGGTGAATTGCGGGGCATCAAGCATGGCAGTGATCCTTCATCCAAATGGTATTGCCGTAATTATACAGTGGATTTAGGGGTGTCGGCGAGTCTGGCAGGCAACTGGACTTTAAAGTAACGAAGACACACTCCTGTCGTCATGCCGCACTTGATGCGGCATCCATTTGTATAGTGTCTGGCATGGACCCCGGATCAGGTCCGGGGTGACAATTGAGAACATGATTTTTTGGGCTGTTGGTTTGCTTGACGTCGAACTATAATTGTTTGTACACATACAATTATAGTTTTGTGATTTAGCGCCGCAGGAGGAGACATCATGGCAGACCAGATGGCTGTAAAGCTGGAAGAAAAAGGGGCGAACGGGCTGACGCGCGAAGAAGCGCTGGTTGATCTGCGGACCACGCTCGACTGGCTTGGTGACGATGTTCAGTATATCGACGGCGAGGTCGATCCGCTGGTTGAGATGTGCACGATCACCAAGGCATTCGATAATTCCAAAGTCATCGTTGCCAATAACATCAAGGGCTATCCGGCGTGTCCGGATGATCTCCAACCTCTATTCGCGCAAGGAACGGGTCAATCGCTTCCATGGCGCAGAAGATTTCCGCGATATCAAGCATCAGCTTCTCAAACAGGTGAGCAATCCGATCCCGCCGCGGATCGTTGATGACGCCCCGGTCCATGAAGAAGTGCTGATCCCGGGCAAGGATTTCGATCATATCCACGACATCATCCCGGTCGCGACGCATACGTTTGACGATGGTGGCCAGATATTTGGCGCGGGTTCGCATCTGTTTATGGGCGAACCCTGGGTTCCCGGTGGCGGCAGCCAGATCTCGATGTATCGCATGTCGTTCCGGGAAGGGCAGAAATACGCCTCGATCAATATGGTGCCAGGCGGTGCTGGCGATGTGATCTGTTCGCATCACCCGGGCAAGAAAGTACCGTGCACGGTCAATATCTGTCCGCCGGTTGGCCCGGAACTGGTCTCGGTGTCGACGATGAATCCGGTGATCTTCCCCGGCCAGACTGACAAGCTCGGCTTTGCCGGTGCTATTCAGGGCTTCCCGGTTGATGTTGTGAAGGCGCGCACGGTTGATGCCTATACCATCGCCAATTCCGAATGGTCTCTTGAAGGCTATGTCCTTGAAGGCGAGCGTGTTTGGGAAACCGAGGAAGCCGAACGTCTTGGCAAACAGGGTGTTGCGCTTCTGCATCCCGAATGGGCGCGCTCGATGGGCCATGCCTATCGCACACCGCGCGCGTTTGAGCTGACGGCGGTGACCCGTCGTAAGAAAGAATCCGATTGTTTACACGCCGCATTTTGGCGCGTTCTGGTATGAAGCCCCGTTCATGTGCGCCAGTGTCTTTGAGCTGTGCGAACGCATGGCGCCGGGCTTTGTCAAAGATGTCGCGAGCTGGCTGGGTCTTACCCTGTGGGGCGGGCTGGTCATCCAGGTCAATAAACGCCGCCGTTCTGATGAAGGCATGCAGCGCAACCTGCTGACCGCCATCATGGGGCTGTATCGTGGTATGCGGCTGGTGGTCGTGGTCGATGAGGATATCGATCCGTGGCAGCCAGAAGACGTGATGTGGGCGATCCAGTCACGGGCCTCGGCCCAGAAGGATTACGTCGTTTATAACGAATATGGCCGCGGCCAGGCTTTCCAGCCATCAGAGCTGAAGATCGGCAATATCTCGGTCTCTGACGGTGGCATGGGCATTGATGCGACGGCGCCGCTCGGTGAGCAGGTTTATGAGCGGTCAAAATATCCCGTCGATCAGATGGATTTCTCCAAATGGCTCAGTGAAGACGAGATCGCCAATCTCAAGAATATGCAGGATCCGTATTTCCGCTGGTTGGGTGAAACCGGTCACGGTTGATCCAAAACCCGACTAACTAACGATAAGTTGAAGACAGCCCCGGCTTCCGAATGGAACGCCGGGGTTTTCTTTTGGTTAACACTCACCAACTATGGTTAACGCCAAAATGGAGAGTGTTCGATGAAAGCATCCGATTTATTTGTAAAATGCCTTGAAGCAGAAGGCGTTGAGCGCATCTTTGGCGTTCCCGGCGAGGAAAACGCCGATCTCATGATTTCGCTGTTAGACAGCGATATAGAGTTTGTGCTCTGCCGGCATGAGCAAGCTGCCGCCTTTATGGCGGATACTTATGGTCGGCTGACCGGTAAAGCAGGTGTGTGTCTCGCGACACTGGGGCCGGGGGCGACCAACCTCGTCACCGGGCTGGCCGATGCCAATATGGACCGCTCGCCGGTTGTTGCGATCATCGGGCAGGGCTCGACGCGCCGTCTCCATAAGGAAAGCCATCAGAACATGGATGCGATTGGCATGATGAAGCCGATCAGCAAATGGGCCCATAGTGTCTATACGGCACAATCCATTCCTGAAATCGTCCGCAAGGGATTCAAGATTGCTGAGGCCGAGAAACCCGGCGTGACGGTGATTGAGTTGCCCGAAGACATTGCTAAGCGCGATACCGATGAGACACCGATGGTCGTATCGGCGACGCGTCGCCCCGCCGCCGATCATAAGGCTGTCACAAGAGCGGTTGATCTCATCACGAATGCTAAATCCCCGGTTATCCTGGCCGGTAATGGGTCAGTCCGGAAACGCGCCGCGACACAGCTGCGGCGTCTCGCCCGGAAAACCGGTATCCCGGTGGTGAACACCTTTATGGGCAAGGGCGCCGTGCCGATGGATGACCAGCATAGCCTGTTTACCATGGGGTTGCAGGGCCGCGATCATGTCATCAAGGCGTTTGCTGATTCCGATGTTGTGATCACTGTCGGCTATGATCTTGTCGAATATTCGCCGGAGGCCTGGAATGCTGGACGCAATCATAAAATCGTTCCATGTTGATTTCGAACCAGCGGAGATTGACCAGTTCTATCCGGTTCGATGTCGATGTGGTGTCAGATCTGGCGGACGGTTTGTGGCAGATCAATGAAGAGATTAACCGCCGTCACGGTGAAATCTTGCCGCTGTTTGATATCGGAAAATGGGCGGAGCTGCGCCAGACTATCGTCGATGACCTCGCGGCTGAGAAAGATGACGACTCCTTCCCGATGAAACCGCAGCGCATCCTCAATGATGTGCGGGCGTTCATGGGTGACAATGATATTCTGCTATCGGATGTCGGCGCCCATAAGATGTGGATCGCGCGCTACTATCAGTGCCAGGAGGCCAATACCTGCCTGATCTCGAACGGGTTCTGCACTATGGGTTTGCGATGCCTGGCGCGCTTGGTGCCAAGATGGCGTTTCCGGATCGCAAGATCATGTCGATCAGCGGTGATGCCGGGTTTCTGATGAATGTGCAGGATCTGGAGACCGCGGCCCGGCTTGGTCTCAACACCGTCAATATGGTGTGGCTCGATGGCGAGTATGGGCTGATCAAGTGGAAGCAACAGAACCATTTTGACGGCAAGCATTCCGATCTCAAGTTCAACAATCCCGATTTTGAGCTTCTTGCCCAGGCCTTTGGTATCTGGGGCAGAGTGCTCGACGGACCAGGCCAGGTGACAGGGCGCCTTGGAAGACGCCTTTGCCCAGGATAAGCCCGCCATCATCGCGGTGCCGGTTGATTATTCGGAGAACCAGAAACTCACCAAACGCCTCGGTGATATCGACGTCTCGATATAAATCGGTCTTGGGAGGTTTTCCGCGATTGATCGGGATGTCGGGCGATAAGCGGGGATAACCGCTTTTTGCGAACCATAAAGCGTGGTAGCGTGCCGCCATATTGGTGGAAACGTTAAAAGGCTCTATGTCGTGGAGACTGTTGGAATATCGCTAAACGAACTCCCGTTGTTCCTGTCCTATCTCGGAACGGCTGTTGGTCTCACTCTGGTGTACATGGTCGTGTATATGTGGGTGACGCCCCATGATGAGATTAAACTCATCCGCGACAATAATGCCGCAGCCTCTACAGCGATGGTGGGTAGCCTGATCGGGTTTTCGTTGCCTCTGGTCAGTGCGATCGCCCATTCGGCGGCGCTGCTGGATTGCGTTTTATGGGGTCTGATCGCGTTGGTCATTCAAATCGTGGTGTTTTATCTGGTGCGGTTGCCGGTCCCTAAAATCTCGGAGCGGATTGAAAAGGGCGAGATCGCCAGCGGTATATGGCTTGGCGGTGCCTCTTTGACAGGTGGGTTGCTTAATGCGGCCTGCATGACCAGCTAATATCTATTGGATTTGGAGAACAGATTATGAAGCGCCTGAGAAATTCAGCTTCGGTTATCGCCTTGGTCGCGGCGAGCGCGATGTTCACAACGGCTTGCGAAGAGCCAAAGGTAGATGCGGCGATATACGAGACGCTGCAGCAATGTCTCAAAGACATCAACATGGTTCGGTCGGAATGTGAAAAGAACTATAACGCGGCGCGTCAACAGCACGCGACGGTGGCACCGAAATTTGCCTCCAAACAGGAATGCGAGACCGAGTTTGGTGCCGCAGCGCTGTGAACAGGCACCGCAACGGACTCAACTGGAGGCTCAATGTTTATGCCTCTGATGATGGGCTACATGATGGGGTCAATGATTGGCGGACGTGGCTTCGGTAATTCGCAGCCGCTCTATCGGACCCGGAGCAATCCTGGCACCTTCCGGACGGCCGATAATAAGAGTGCCGGACGCTCTACCGGCCGGACAAAGGTTGCACAGTCGTCAACAGCGCGTCCCACGTCCAAAGCCTCAACCCGCTCGCGCGGTGGCTTTCGGGTCATCCGGTCGACGTTTTGGTTCTGCGGCAACCTGAAGATTTTCGCCTAACCGAGTAAAGTCCTATGAAGCGTAATTCCGTCAAAGAACGGGCGGGCTTGGCTGATGCAGCCGCGCGTCATGAATTTGAGTATAGTGCCGGTGAGGTGTGCCGTTTTGGGACGAGACGGCGTTTTATCAATTCACCACACAGCAGATCGACGAAGATATTGTCGCGCCAGCGGAGGAAATTGAAAATCTCTGCTTCGAGGTCATCGCGCGTGCGATGGAAGACGAGACCGTTTTGCAGCGGCTTGGTGTTGCCAGAGAGCATTGGGATCTCATCGCCGATAGCTGGCAGAATAAAGAGCGAAATCTCTATGGCCGTATGGATTTTTCCTATGATGGGAAGGTCCCGGCGAAGCTGCTTGAATATAATGCGGATACCCCGACGACGCTCTATGAATCCGCCGTGTTTCAGTGGGAATGGTTGGAAGAAGCCGACAAGGAAGGGCTTTTGCCCGACCGCTGTGATCAGTTCAACGAAGTTCACGAAAAGATTGTCGAGGCGTTTCCCCATCTCGGGATAGACAGCATTCTCCATCTTGCGAGTAATCAGGATGTCGAAGATGACAAGGGGACGCTTGAATATATCGCTGAATGCGCGCAGGAGGCGGGTCTTCTGACAAATGTCCTGGCGATGGAGGATATCGGCATCAGTGAAGAGGGGCAGTTCACCGACCTAGATGACAAGCCGATATCGACATTGTTTAAGCTCTATCCCTGGGAATGGATTTTGGCGGAGGAGTTTGGCGCCATGTTCGCGCAAGCGGTGTCCGGTTTATCGAACCCGCCTGGCGCTCAATCCTGTCGAATAAAGGATTGCTGCCGATCCTGTGGGAGATGTTTGAAGGGCACCCGAATTTGCTGCCAGCTTTTTTCGAAGATGACCCGGCGGCGGATGCGCTTGGTGAAACCTATGTTCGCAAACCTCTTGTTGGGCCGCCAGGGCGCCAATGTTGAAATATATCGCGATGGTGAGATAGAGACCTCGCGTGAAGGACCCTTATGGCGAGCAAAGCCATATCCTGCAGGAATTTCATCCACTGCCTGATTTCGACGGACGTTATCCGCTGATTGGCTGTTGGTTGATTGCCAGCAAGGCTGTTGGCATGGGGATACGCGAAGACCAGACCCTGATTACCGGCACCGAAGCCAACTTTGTTCCGCCACGTCATCGTCGAGTAGTGTGATCAGGTCTCCGGACGGTCGCCCCAAACCTCTTCCCAGGCATCGGCCAAACAGGCCGCGAAGCGGTCATGGCTGAAATGGTCTTCGACAAACCTGCGGGCATTCACGCCTAATCGGTCGCGTGTCTCTCGATCCTCGATCAATGTCGCTGACAGCGGTTGCCATCTCTGACGCGTCAAACCCGACCAGACGGCCGGTCTCATTGTCGATGACATAATCTTCCGGGCCACCGCAACGTGTCGAGACGACCGGCACGCCTGAGGCCATGGCTTGGAGGCCGGCGATGTTGAGACCTTCCTGAAAGGAGGGGATCACGAACACATCCAGTCCCTGATAAAACGCTGGCAAGTCTTCCTGCTTGAGCCAGCCGGTCCAGGTGATGTGATCGGTTAAGCCTTGTCGATTGATCTCGCTCTGCAATTGGGGTGAGGGGTTGCCTGTCAGTTTCAGAGAGATGTCTTTTCCCTGATCGCGTAGCAATTTTACGGCCTCGAACAGGAGCGGCAGGTTTTTGCGCCCGTCCTCGGGGCGGCCAGCGAATCCGATTACTGCCTGGTGTGGCCGAGCGTTGTTGGCGGTTGAAAGCGTTCAAGATCAATCGGGATCGGCGTGACGGAAACTCTGTCGGTCTTGCCACCGGCAGCGACCAGCGTGCGGCACGTATAATTGCTGACGCCCATAAACCGCCCAGCCCCATTGAGAATTTTTTCTCCATCCCCGCAGGATTGGGGAGACGAACAAACGGTCAAACAGGCGGCGCGGTAGCTTCATCGTGCGCCGCCGGTCAATGCGGTCTTCAAGCATCGTACTGGCGCACCAGATCAAATGCGGCAGTCCATTTTTGAAATGGTGTGGGCCGTTAAAACGGTGCCGGTGATCACGATGTGTCGGTCGAATTTACCGATCACCTCGCGCCACTGAGGAGAGGATCGGTAATACGTGAATTCCAGCTCCGGGAAACGGCAGCCAATCGTGATACAGGGAAAGTCGTCAAAGCAGGTGCCTTCTTTGAGTCCGGGACGCTTTCCTGAAAAACTCTGCCAGCTCGGGACAACGAGATCGGCGTAGTCACTCAGCGTGGCATAATGCGCCACCGTCACTGTGTGCCCCAGATCGCGGAGATGATTGACCAGAATGCGCGCCTTGTCCGGCACACCGCCGGTGAGGGGTGGGATTGTTATGATCAGAATCGAATGAGACACCATCGCGGGTCAGGACTCTCCGGCGCGTTTAAGCAGGTCCGCCAATGTGCCGTGCAGATAATCGGGTTCCGGAAAAAGCGATTTGGAATAAAGCCAGTTTCGACGTGGGCCGACGGAGAAAGTGCCGCTGCGGGCTTTCGCTCCCGGGGTGACCGAATAGTCATGTGTGGCGAGAATTTTTGAAACCTGGTCTTTGCTCAAAACCCATTGCAGCCCGCCTTTGCCGGGCCGGTCATCTTCCAGGTGACATTCAAGACCCCGTGACGTGATTTGCAGGGTCGTGAGTTGGCTTGAGGTCTTGAAAACCGGCGTGCTGGTTGGCGCGGTTTCTGTGTCATTGCCCTGTGCTTCGGTGGGGTCGGGCTCCTGAACGGGTGGTTGCAAATATTGCTTATAGGCAAAGTAAGCGGCGGCCCCGGCAATGAGCGTGGCAAAGATCGAAGATACCGCGGATATCCAGTCTGTTATGGAGGGGTCAGTCATCTCGTTCTCGTGGTTCTGCTTTTCAGAGGATAGCAAATAAAGTTCCGTAGTTCAGGGCGTATGCAAAGCCGCACCGTCCGTCAACCGGTCGCGCTTCTTGTCAGACCTATTCACGGCACCGGTCAGCAGGCTAGCATTCCCTATGACAGAAATTTCGCGCAAAGAGTCTGACGGGACTCATTTCGACTGATCGCCATATTGATCATATCTCAACCGTACCCGCGATTGCTGGCGATACGGTGCAGCTTTTCGTTCGTGAGAAAGTAAAAGCCGGTGTGTCTGACGCGCCGGTTGTTCTCATGGTGCATGGCGGTTACTGGCCCGGCACTATGGCGTTTGATTTTGATTATAAAGATTACAGCTGGATGTCATCACTGGCCCATGCCGGTTTCGATGTTTTTGCGATGGACATGACGGGTTATGGCTTTTCTTCGCGACCGTTGATGGATGACCTGCGCAATCTTTCGGAAGCTGATCAGGCATCACTCCTGCCAGACCCTCAAGCGTCAGCGCACCCGTTTAATTTGGTGACCAGCGATTCCGAGACTGATGATATCAACCGCGTGGTCGAGTTCATCTGTGAATTGCGTGGGGTGGACCGGGTGAACCTGATCGGCTGGTCCGGTGGCGGCATTCGTACAGGCACTTATACCATACGGCACCCAGATAAAGTCGAACGGTTGGTGATCTTCGCGTCCTCCAACTTCGTGTCAGACAGTCCGAGTGAGCCGCCTGCGGAAATCCCCGGTCCGGGTGTTGCCATGAGCATCCAGACCCGTGCTGTCGGTGAGGGCGAGCGCTGGTTACCAAATGTCCGGTGTGATGGGCAGCTTGAAGATGGTCTGATCGATTTGATCTGGCCCGCAAGCATGGCGACCGATGACGTTGGTGCGGCTTGGGGACCTGGCTGTCTCCGCGCCCCGGGACGAACTTACTGGGGCTGGAATGCAGCAAATGCTGCAACCATCACAACGCCAACATTGGTGATGGTCGGTGACCATGACCGGCTCTATGAGTCCAATGTTGACCTGTTCGGCGCGCTCGGCGCAGAGAACAAGGTGTTTCTTGGCATCCATTGTGCATCGCACTTTATGGCGTGGGAAATGCAGCGCCACGTGCTGCACCGCGCCTCAAGCGAGTGGCTGTCATCGGGAACCTTAAGAGGCGCGCAGACTGGAACTTTCCGGGCAGATAAATCGGGGGAGATTAGGTAGTTATCATGGCCAATACCGAATATCGGACAGGCTCTATCAAATCCGGCGATGTAGAACTCGCCTTTCACGCCTATGGCAAGGCGGGTGGCGAAACCCCGCTGCTTATCATGCACGGCACGAATTATTACGATTCGACCGACTGGCTCGAAGTTGCCGGGACTCTGGCCAGTGACCGTGAGGTGGTGACCTTCGATCATCGCGGGTTTGGACAGTCCGGTTGGAGCGCGTGCAAAGATTATTCGGTCGATGCGTTTATGGTCGACGTCCAGAATGTCATCGCGCATTTCGGTTGGAAAAAACCAATTATCTTTGGTCATTCTATGTCAGGCCGGTTGGTGACCTTCTTTGCGGCGAATTTTCCGGATCATCTATCTCGTTTGATCATTGCTGATAGCGGTTTTGATCACGGCGCGCCCGGTACCTATAACGTGTCGGTTGGCAATGACTCCATGATATTCGACAACGTTGAAGCGGCGATGGCGCATTTCGCCAAGCTCGCGAATCCGCCGCGTATCGCCCATGACCGGGCACGAGCAGAGAAGGCGTTGCGGAAGGTCGACGACGGCTACATGTTGCTGCGTGACCCTGACTACCGGAACACGCAGGACCAGACACCTGGTGCTGACATGCCGGTGTTGCGTGACCTCGATGCGATGGAGGAGCTTCGGAAAGTCCAGTGCCCGACGATCATCATTCGCGGTTTACGGTCGACCCGCTATCCGCCGGAAATCCTCGAACCGTTACAAAAAGAGTTCCCCGATATTGCCTGGGGAACCGTTGATTCCGAGCATGATATCGCCGTCGGCGCCCCCGATGAATTGGTCGCTGTGGTGCGGCGGTTTATCGGCGCTGATTGATTTCCTCAGATTGCCGTGAAGCGGTGCTGGTGCTAAACCATCACCATGTCAGAAGCTACGATCCAACCCGCTAAATCATTTCACCAAGTTGTTGCCGAAAACGCCGCGCAATGGCCGGAGCGGACATACGTTCACTGTATTGATCAGGATAAATCGCTGAGCTATGGCGCGCTGTACGGCGTGTCTAACCGTGTGGCCCGGTTTCTGAAAGCGCGAGAGATCAAGGCCAATGAGCGGGTCTTACTGCTGGCAGAAAATTCGGTTGAGAATTTGGCGGTATTTGTCAGCGTGCTGCGCTATGGCGCGACACTGGCGACCGTGCAGGTCGAGATGAACAAGGCGAATCTGTCGGAGATCATCACCGCCATAGCGCCAAAAATCGTACTCTATCAGGAAGGGCTCGGACTTGAAGACTTGCAGCCTGGCGCGCCGGGCGAGTGGTTTGCGCTGGGTGAGTGGCAGGCGGATGATACTGCCGCAAGCGGGTGGTTCGCGGAAATCGCGGGTCTTTCAGATGAAGATGATATCGACACCATCGCCGGGCCGGATGATCACGGCGTGATCTTCTATACCTCGGGCACGGTGGCGAAGCCGAAGGGTGTGATCCAGACTCATGCGACGGCCTATTATAATTATGATGCGACGGCAGATTATTTGCAGTTGGCCCCCGGTGATAAAACCTTTGATTGCCGGTCCTATAGCTGGTTGTCCGCACAGCATATGAGCCTAGGTGCCCCACTGGTGGCCGGCGCGACGACGATCATCGCAAAACATTTTTCTCAAAGCCGATATCTTGGCTGGCTCAAGACGTATGAGGCCAATGTTGGTTTCGTGGTGCCGACCATCGTCAATATGCTGATCAATCGGCCGCAGGATATTCGCGGAACAGACTTACCGCATCTGCGTTTTTTGACGTCCAGCTCAGCGCCTCTGCTTGATGAACAATGGCGCAGTTTTGAAGATCTCTATGGCATTACGCTGGCACAGAGCTGCGGTTCCAGTGAAGGCGGCAATACGGCAGCGCATCGCGGCGCGGATCGTAAAATCGGCACCATCGGTCCGGCGCAAAAATATCAGGATATCCGGATCGTTGATCATGACGGCAATCGTTTGCCACAGGGTGAGACCGGCGAGATCATTATCGGCGGCGGCAAGCAGCAGGCGTTTGGCTATTTGATGCTGGATGGCACCATCGATCCCTTACCGAAAGATGGACATCATTCGGGCGACCTTGGTTACTTTGACGAAGACGGTCATTTGCATATTACCGGTCGACTTAAGGAGTTGATCATTCGCGGCGGCATGAATATCGCGCCTCTGGAGATCGATGCGGTGCTGATTGAACATCCCGATATCACTGAGGCGGGGACCATCGGCGTGCCGCATCCGATCTATGGCGAAGAGGTGGTTGCCTATGTTTCCTGCGTGCCGGGCAAAGCGGTGTCGTTCCCCGATATCGCAGCCCATTGCGCGACTCAATTACCCGAAGCCAAATGGCCAAAAGCGGTATATATTCTTGAGGAACTACCAAAGAATCCGCGCGGTAAATTGGACCGAAGCGCGATCACTACGCATTATCAGGATCACCATGCCGAAAGTGCCGACTGGTCGTCCTGAAGACAAGGTGAAGTAATGCCAGATACGCTTTCTAACAGTGAAGCCATTACCGTTGAACAACAGAAGATCGCGATTTGTGCTTGTACGCGGATGTTTAACGATCTCAAGATTCTTGATCACAGTGGCCATGTTTCCATCCGAATTCCGGGCACTGACCGTTTTATGATTCAAGGTGTCCATGCGAGTCGGGCGCAGTTGACACCTGAGGAGCTTTTTACGCTGACACTCGACGGCGAGATTCTCGATGGCCCGGCCGGGACAAAACCGGTCAGCGAGTTTCATATTCATTCAGAAATCTATAAGGCGCGGCCTGAAATCAATTCGGTCCTGCACGCCCATCCCAAGGTGCCGATCCTGTTCACCATCGCCAAAGGCGCTGAGCTGAAGATTGTGGTCAATCATGGCTATCGCTGGCGCAATGGTGTGCCGGTACATCCTGATACCGCTCACATCGATACGCCGGAACTCGGCGCGGCAATGGTCGATTCAATGGGTGACTGTAACGCTGTATTGCTGCGGGCGCATGGCATCGTGCTGGCTTCGGAAGAAGTGAAAAGTCTGCTGATCGATGGCATTCATTTTGATCGTAACGCGCAGGCCTGTCTTGAAGCCCACCGTCTCGGCGAACCGATCCCGATGAGTGAAGAAGAACTCGACATTTTTGAGAAACGCTTCAGCCGACCGCGTCATGGCGTGAAGCTGTGGCACTACTATTCGACGCGGGCGATTGAAAACAGCGTGCTGCCTGAAGAATGGCGTGACGCTGTTTAGGTTTAAATAAGTCCACTAAGCCGGAGGAGATGATGACCGATATCCCGATTATCGATTTCTCAAATTTTAAAAATGGCAGTGACAGTGAACGCCGCAAGGTTGCGGCAGAGCTCGATTGGGCCGCCTCCGAAATTGGCTTTATGTATGTCAAAAGTCTCGGAATTGACCCGCAAATTCTGGCAAATGCGTTTGCGTCCAGCAGGGCGTTCTATACACAACCGCAGGAGATCAAGGATCGCTCTGACTACTTTCAGGAAATCAATCACGGTTATCAGTCAGCAGGGCGTCAGAGGCTCGACCCATCGGTGGCGCCTGATCTGAAAGAAGCCTTCACCATGCGGGACGTCCATAAGAATTTGGACAAGCCGGCATTATGGCCGTCAGCGGAATTCGCCAATACGGCAGCGGCGACCTTTGATGAGTTTTTGCGTGGCGCCAATATCGTCATGGAGGCGTTTGCCATCGCGCTCGATCTCCCACTCGATTTCTTCCGCAAATGTCATCAGGGCGATAATACCGCTTTGCGCTATCTGCATTACCCCCTGGTCACAGAAGAACTCACAGAAGAACAGCTTGGCTGTGGCACCCACACTGATTTCGGCACGATCACCTTGTTGTTTCAGGAAGATGTTGGCGGATTGCAGGTACAGGGTCGCGACGGAAGATGGCGTGATGCGATCTATATTCCGGATACGATCGTCGTGAATACGGCGGACCTGGTCGCGACCTGGACCAATGATCGCTATTGCTCAACGCCTCACCGGGTCAAACCGATGATCAGTGATACAGATCGCTATTCAATCGCATTTTTTGTCGACCCAGATGCGGCTACACCGGTGAGTACGTTTTCGAGTTGCATCTCCGATGACCACCCGCACAAATACCCTGATACCACCGCCGGGGCCTATGTCGCACAGCGGATCGCTGATAGCAATAAAATCACGGGTTAGGTTTTCACACCGGGTTCCGGTGAAGGCAGTTGATTGACTCGTTTGAGAGTGTCAGTCTGCGGCGCAATGCATGAAAAATTCATGCCAATTTCGGAAGGGAGAAATTTCGATGATCAAGACTCTGACTTTGCCCGTAACAGCAGGTGCTGTTGCCCTTGGGCTGATGTTCGGCGGACAGGCTGCAGCGCAGCAGGTTACGCTTAAACTGCACTCATTCCTGCCGCCACCAGCCAATCCGGTTAAGACGTTCCTGAAGCCATGGATTGAGAAGGTCGACAAGGCGTCAAACGGGACGCTGAAGGTTCAGTATTATCCATCCATGCAGCTTGGTGGTAAGCCGCCGCAGCTTGCGGATCAGGTCAAGGACGGTGTCGTCGATATGATTTATACCCTGCCGGGTTATACGGCGGGTCGTTTTCCTAAGCTGGAAGTCTTCGAACTGCCTTTCGTCCATAAGAATGCCCTGTCGACAACCCTGGCTATTCAGGATTACCAGGCGAAGCATTTGAAAGACGAGTTCAAGGATTTTCATGTGATCCTGCTGCACAATCATGCGGGCTCGATGTTCATGACCAAGACGGTCAAGATTCAAAAGGTCAGCGATCTTAAAGGTCTCAAAATCCGGACCGCGACCCGTGCTGGTGGCTGGTATTTGAAGTCTCTCGGTGCTGTGCCAATCGGTGCGCCGCTGCCAAAAATTCCGCAGATGCTGTCCAAAGGTGTCATCGAAGGGGCCATGCTGCCCTTCGAAATCGCTCCTGCGATCAAGATGCAGGAATTGGCGAGCAACTTTATTCAGCTCGCCGGCGATCAGCCGCGGATGAACACCTCTACCTTTGCTTTCCTGATGAACAAGGACAGCTACAAGAAACTGTCGAATGCTCATAAGAAAGTCATTGATCAGTTCTCTGGTAAAAATATTGCGACATGGGCTGGCAAGAACTGGGACGCTATTGAAGCACCTGGCGAAAAGGTCATGCGGTCAAAAAAGAAGAACAGCTTCCTGACCATTCCGGCTGGTGAAGTCGCCAAGATGAAAGCAGCTGCAAAACCGGCCATCGCGCGCTGGATCAAGATCATGAAGAAAAAGGGTGTTGATGGCGATATGCTGATCAAAGATGCTCGTGCCATGATCGACAAGCACAACAAGTAGGGTACAGCTGAGACCAAGTATCTCGTAATGGCTGAATCGTTAGAACAGCACACCCGGCCCACTGATCCAGTGGGCCGGGTTCTGTTTCAGATATCGCGTTTGTTTGCGATATTTGGTGGCTTCATATTGTGTGCCATGGCGGTGTTAACGACGCTCAGTGTTACCGGGCGCGCTGCCTTTAGTGCACCTATTACCGGCGACTTTGAATTGATTGCGATTGGCACCGGCGTCGCGGTATTCGCGTTTTTACCCTACTGCCAGCTGGTCCGTGAAAACGTCATCGTCGATATTTTTATGAGTAAGGCGCCGTTTAAGGCCCGGACTTTCTGTGACCTGATCGGCAATTTTCTCTACGTTGTGATTATCATGCTCATGCTGTGGCGCTTACCGCTCGGCGGCATTGAACTCTATGAAAATGACCAGATGACATTGATCCTGGAAGTGCCGCAATGGTGGACATTTCCACTCGCGATCCTGTGTTTGATCCTGTTGCTGGTCGTCAATATTTACACCGTCGTGCGGAGCTATCGTGAAATCCGCCTGAACCGGACGCTTTAGGAACCCATAATGTCAGGTCTGGAAATCGGCGGTCTTGGGTTTGTGGTTCTTTTGGTCTTGCTGGCGATACGCATTCCGATTGCCATCGCGATGCTTACCGTCGGCATTGTCGGCTATCTTATTATTGCCGGCCCGAATGCCTTGCTAAGCTATCTCAAGGGCGAGATGTATTGGCGGTTTACGACCTTTGATCTCTCCGTAGTGCCGCTGTTTGTCTTGATGGGGCAGTTCGCCGCTAAGGCAGGACTTAGCCAGGCGCTTTTCAAAGCAGCCAATGTCTGGCTCGGCCATTATCGCGGTGGCATCGCGATGGCAGCGGTTGGTGGCTGTGCGGGATTTGGTGCGATCAGCGGCTCGTCTTTGGCCACCGCGGCGACGATGGGGCAGGTCGCGCTGCCGGAACTCAAACGCTACAACTATGCGGGATCGCTGGCGACCGGCGCGCTGGCGGCGGGTGGTACGCTCGGCATTTTGATCCCGCCGTCGGTGGTTCTCATCATCTATGCGATTATGGTTGAAGCCAACATCGTGACGCTGTTTCAGGCGGCCTTTATCCCCGGCATTCTGGCGGCCCTCGGCTATATGGCGGCCATCGCTATCGTGGTCCGAATTAACCCGAAGGCCGGTCCTGCGGGGCCGCGCGCTACCGGTCGTGAACGGTTTCTGGCGGTTATCGATATCTGGCCGGTCCTCATAATCTTCCTGTTGGTGATGGGCGGGATTTATCTCGGCTTCTTTACCCCTACCGAAGGGGCAGGGGTCGGCTCTGTCGGTACCTTTCTGATTGCGCTGTCGCGTGGCGGCATGAAGTTCAAGGATTTCATCGATGCGCTGATGAGCACAGCAACGACCACGGCGTTGATCTTCCTGATCCTGCTCGGCGCCGCCGTGTTCAATGCTTTCCTGGGCTTCTCTCAGCTTCCTCTGGCGGCCGCGAATTTCTTTAAGGAATCTGGCCTGGCACCGATGACAGTTTTGTTGATGATGGTGGTGCTGTTCATCATGCTCGGCTTTGTCATGGACTCTCTGTCGATGATTTTGCTGACAGTGCCGATTTTCTGGCCGATCATTGCGGTGCTGGATTTTGGACTTCAGCCGGAAGACCTCAAGCTGTGGTTCGGGATTATAACCCTGATCGTGGTGGAGGTCGGGCTGATTACGCCGCCGGTGGGGCTCAATGTCTTTGTCATCAATTCAATGGCAAAAGACGTGCCGATGATCGAGACATTCAAGGGCGTCGTGCCGTTCTTCCTGTCGGATGGAATCCGCGTCGCTTTTATTATTTTCTTCCCGGCAATTACGCTGATCCTGCCGCGACTACTCGCCAGCGAGTGACGAATCCCCAAACCCGCCGTCTTTGATCATTTTATTGATTTCGTCATGGATCAGGCGGGTTAGCTCTATCACGGCTGGTGTTGGTGTCCGGTCGGCCCGGTGAACCAGTGTCCGGGTGATGGTTAGCCCGTCGATGGGCACGGCCTGATAGCGGCCTTCTTCGATTCCGGGGTTTATAGAAGAGTAGGGTAGGATACCGTAACCGAGCCCGCGTTCGACGAAATCTTTTACAACATCGACATTGGCGACTTCATGGGTGACGTCGAAGGTAATACTGGCCTGGCTCGCCATGCGGTCGAGTTTCACCCGACTCCCGGCTGGGCGGGGCAGCAGGATGAGTGGTAGACCAGCGAGATTTTCGATTTCACAGACGGGTCCCGGCATCGTCGCGTTGTTGGTGCCGATCAGATATTCCTGTTCGGTGACCAGCGGCTGAAGCACCAGGCTGGCGCGGGGTTCAGGGTCGACCATCACGGCGAGATCGATATCACCGGTATCCAGCCCCTCCAGCAGCAGGTAGGGCACGCCTTCAACGAAGCGCAGCCGAATGTTTGGATAATCCTCAGCAAAACGTGTGGCGAGGGGGCCATAAAGGATACGGCTGGTTGTCGATGTCGTGCCGATAACGGCGCCCCCGCTGGGCAACGCCGCCTGCGCCATGACTTCGGTGCGAGCCTCTTCAAGCTCCGCCATGATTCGTTTTGTTCGGGTCAGGAGCAGCGATCCTGAATGGGTGATGTCGATGCCGCGCGCGTGTCTTTCGAACAGCTGGACGCCTAATTCCTTCTCCAGAGACAGCATATGACGGCTTAACGCCGATTGGGCGATCCGCAGACGGGCGGAAGCCTCGCTAAAACTGCCAAACTCGGCAATTGCCGTGAAATATCTCAATTGGCGAAGGTCCACCGATAAAATCCCTCTCCGGGAGTCCGAATAAGCCCTTAAAAGTGCTTACCTATCTCAATTAAGCATAACTATAATACCGAGACGGTATTTGTATCAAGCGTCACTGAGTCTGTAGGTTATCCGCAGTTTGTAGCAAATAGGCTGAAACAGAACCGTGCCTCCGGTACGGGGATTTCTCATAGGGAGACTTAATACATGGCAGATACTACAGCCACAGCCGTCGACGCAGGTTCAAACGTCGGCGCCCGCATGACCTACGAGGACATGCGTGAATGGATGGTGGAGGCCGAGAAACTCGGCGAACTCCGCGTCGTTAAGGGAGCCAGCTGGGAAGAAGACATCGGCCTCGCCGCCGAAGTTGTCCAGCATGACGAGAGCGCCCCTTGCATCGTATTTGATGACGTTCCTGGTTGCCCCCCGGGTTTCCGGATGCTCATCAACTTCTTCGCCGGCAAGCGCAAATGCATGACGATGGGCTTCCCCGCCGAATGGGACAAGCTTGAGTTGACCGACGGTGTGCACAAGCACATGAAGGGTGTTGAATCGATCCCGCATAAGATCGTCGATACCGGTTCGATCTTCGAGAATATTCTTGAAGGCGATGACATCGACATCGAGAAGTTCCCCGCACCAATGTGGCATGACAAGGACGGCGGCCGTTATATCGGTACCGGTTCTTACAACGTCACGCGCGACCCTGACACGGACTGGATCAATCTCGGTACATACCG
The DNA here is from genome assembly GCA_943787225.1 of uncultured Alphaproteobacteria bacterium. Taxonomy (GTDB): domain Bacteria; phylum Pseudomonadota; class Alphaproteobacteria; order MPNO01; family UBA2964; genus UBA2964. The sequence continues at coordinate 343,111 of CALSLP010000004.1, read as the reverse complement.
CGTCATGATTCAGAGCAAAAACGAAGTCGGGTTCTACATCTCACCTGGCAAGCATGGCAGGATCCATCGCGACAAGTACGAAGCCAATGATAAACCCATGCCGGCTTGTATTGTGCTTGGTGGTGATCCAATGGCCTTCCTGATGGGCTGCACCGAACTGCCGCCGGGAGAATGTGAATATGACATTCTTGGTGGCTATCGTGGTCACGCTCTGGAATGTGTTGTTGGTAAGCACACCGGACTACCTTTCCCGGCCAATGCCGAGGTTGTCATTGAAGGCTTTGTTCAGCCGAACAATCGCAGGAAAGAAGGCCCGTTTGGTGAGTGGACTGGTTATTACGGTTCTGACGTTCGTCCTGAGCCAATCCTCGACATCAAGGCGATCTACCATCGGAATGACCCCATTATCCTTGGGTGTCCTCCTCTGCGTCCGCCGGATGAGCTGGCTCGCTACCGTGCGGTTACCCGCTCGGCTGCCTTGAAGGAAAACATCGAAAAAGCCGGTGTTCCCGATGTAACAGGCGTTTGGGCCCACGAATGTGGTACCGCCCGTATGTTGCTGGGTATTTCCATCAAACAGCGTTATCCGGGTCATTCCATGCAGACCGGTCACGTAGCCGCTATGTGCCATGCTGGTGCCTATGCTGGTAAATACGTGATCGTTGTGGACGACGATATCGATGTCTCTAATCTCGAAGAGCTGATGTGGGCGTGTATTACCCGCTCTGATCCAGCAACGTCGATCGACATCATCCACAATTGCTGGTCTACGCCTCTTGATCCGCGCATCGACCCGGTCGAGCGTGCCAAGGGCAACCTGACCAACAGCCGCGCAATTATCGACGCGTGCCGTCCGTTCCACTGGAAGGACGAATTCCCGGCAGTGAACTCACCGGAACCGGCTGTACTGAAACAAGCCTATGACACGTGGGGTCACCTCTGTGATCCGGTTACGCCTGAGAACCAGGTCGTCACCAAGAAGTAAGTCCTTCTTCGTGAATTGTTTGAGAGCGGCCATCGTGCGAAAGCACGGTGGCCGTTTTCTTTTGGGCTCCACCACCTTGCTCCAACCCGCCATTCAGCCTTACGCTACCCCGCAAAACAACGAGGCAGGTCGATGTTAAGCGCAGAAGAAAATCAGAATTTGACCCAGGTCGGGCCGGGCACGCCATGCGGTGAAATGCTGCGGCGCTACTGGTGGCCGGTGGCGGTGTCGGCGGATGTTGGCGCGGCTCCGTTGGTCGTAAAGATGCTGGGCGAAGAGGCGGTTTTGTTTCGCGATGGCTCGGGCGCGGTCGGGATGCTCGATAAGCACTGTGCGCATCGCGGGGCGTCGCTGGAATTTGGCCGGGTCGAGGATGAAGGTCTGCGCTGCTGCTACCATGGCTGGCTCTATGACCGAGCCGGAAACTGTCTTGATCAGCCTTGCGAGCCGCCGGAGAGTAATTTTAAAGACCGCATTCAGCAGAAATCCTTTCCGGTGCAAGAAGTGTCGGGACTGGTCTTTGCCTATCTCGGCCCGTTACCGGCACCGAGTATTCCGAAATATGATCTGCTTTATCGCGATGACTGCAACAAGACGGTTTATGGCCGCGACATGCAGTGCAACTGGCTGCAACGGGCGGAGAACATGCTCGATCTCATGCATGTGAATGTGCTGCATGCGAGCCTGTATCCCGAGCTGGCGCTCACCCGACCCACCACCCATGAATGGGCCGAGCGCCCCTACGGTGTGCAGATGGATTTGACCTATCCCAATGGCGTCGAAGATCGGCATCATTTTGTGTTTCCGTTTATCAACCGGGTGCAGGTGGTGCGCGCCGGGCAGGAACCATTTCAGTTCATGCAGTGGGTGACACCGATTGATGACACGCGCTGTGTGTCCTATCAGGTCTGGGCCTCCGAGTTGGAGGAAGGGCCGTATGGATTACAGACTGGCAAGTTCCAGCCAACAACCCGCGGCGAGATCAAGCGCATCGACGATGGCTGGTGGAATATCTGGGAGCGGGATCAGGATGACGCGGCGGTTGATAGCCAGGGCGTTGTCGCCAATCGCGTCCGGGAAAATCTCGGCAGCTCGGATCGCGGGATCACCCTGCTGCGCAGAATGATCCGCGACGCGATGGCGGCCACCGAAAAAGGCGAGGATCCGCGCGGTGTTCTGCGCGACGATGATCATGAGATTATCGATCTCTATGCCTATAAGACCGAGCTTGGCGCGGTAGCGGGGCAGGTCCGGGCCCCGGAAGTCGGCAAGAAGCTTGGGATCGTTGAGCCGTTCGATCTCTAGCCCGACCTCTAGCGATGCGAACACGGCCTGATGATGGCGCGCCTACTGGTACCTGCCGCGTAAACGCGATAAAACAATCCTCACATAATGATAGTGGGGACGGCTTGATGAGTGATCCATCTGTATCAGCGGAAATTGTAGAGTCCGGCGACAATGCCGCCTGTGCGCTGGAATATGTCGATTTGCGCGACTGGCTCGCCGAAGTCGAGAAACGCGGTGATCTGAAAGTTGTGATCGGCGCCAGCTGGGAAAAGGATATCGGCCAGGTCGTCGAGGTCATGTGCCATGACGAAGGCACGCCATCGGTGGTTTTTGATGAGGTTGAGGGCTGCCCCAAGGGCTTCCGTATTCTGGTCAACTGGTTCACCGGTACCCGCAAGAATTTGACGCTGGGCTTTCCATCCAATCTCAACAAGCTGGAACTCAGCCAGTCCTATCATCAGCACACCAAGAACCTTGAGCCGATCCAGCATGAGATCGTTGAGGATGGCCCGGTCTTCGAAAATATCCTTGAGGGCGATGATATCGACGTGACGAAGTTTCCGTCGCCGCTGTGGAATCCCAAGGATGGCGGGCGCTATATCGGTACCGGCTGTTTCAACATCACGCGCGATCCGGAAACTGGCTGGATCAATTGCGGCACCTATCGTGTCATGGTGCATGATGAAAAGCGTGTCGGGCTCTATATCTCACCCGGCAAGCATGGCCGCATCCACCGCGATAAATATATGGCTAAAGGCGAGCCGATGCCGGTCTGCATCGTCGTCGGCAGTGATCCGCTGTCTTTCCTGTCATCTTCGACCGAAGCGCCGGAAGGGATGTGCGAGTTGGATATGATGGGTGCCTATCGCGGCAAAGCCATTGAATGCGTCGTCGGCAAGCATACCGGACTGCCATTCCCGGCGAATTCCGAGATTGTGATCGAAGGGTTTATCCATCCAGGCAATACCGCGCCGGAGGGCCCGTTTGGCGAATGGCTGGGCTATCAGGGAGCAGAGATGGAAGCGGAACCCTGGGTCGATATATCGGCAGTTTATCACCGCAATGATCCCATCATGCTGGGCGCGGCGCATATCCGCATGCCTTATGAATATGCCCGCTATCGGGCGATCAGCCGCTCGGCAGTGTTAAAGGAAAATATCGCCCGCGCCGGGGTACCGGATGTTGATAACGTCTGGGCGCATGAGGTCGGTGGCTCACGTCTGTTCCTTGCGATTGGCATAAAACAGCGCTATCCCGGACATTCGACACAGGCGGGACAAATCGCGGCAACCTGTCATGCCGGGGCGTATCTCGGGCGGCTTGTTGTTGTGGTGGATGAAGATGTTGACGTTTCAAACCTCGAAGAAGTGATTTGGGCGGTCTGTACGCGCTGCGATCCGGCAACCGGCATCGATATTATCCACAATATGTGGTCATCAGCCCTCGATCCGGTGATTTCTCCGGATGACCGCAGGGATGGAAAGCTCTATAACAGTCGCGCAATTATTGATGCTTGCCGACCGTTTCACTGGAAAGACGACTTTCAGGAAGTAAACGCCCCAAGCCCAGAGGCTCGTCGTGAGGCCTGGGACAAGTGGGGGCATCTCAGAGATTGACGAAAACGTCGGCCCTCTAGGGCGCGACAAACTATGTTTGATTAACACAGGAGACGAAAAATGGACGGTGGAAGAGAGAATTTTAGCCCGCAGACTGATTTGCGCGATTTTCTCGCGGCCTGCGAAGAAAACGGCCAGCTAGAGAAAGTGGATGGCGCACATTGGGACAAGGAAATGGGTGCCGTCGTTGAGGTGCTCTATCGCGAACGCGTCGAAAAAGCGAAGGCGGTTCTGTTTGATAACGTTCCTGGTTATCCCAAGGGTTTCCGCTGCCTCTATGGCATGCTGGCCTCACCGTATCGTCTGGCGCTCGCTGTTGGCATGGATACCGAGTTGAAAGATGACCGGTTCGCGATGCTTAAGGCTTATCGCGAAAAGATGTTTAACCACGAGCCGATTCCGCCGCGCATTGTTGATTCCGGTCCGGTTACGGAAAATATCATCACCGGCGATGATATCGACATTGAAAAGCTGATTCCGGTGCCGATCCATCATGAACTTGATGGTGGTCGCTATATCGGAACCGCCTGTGGTGTTATCACGCGTGATCTCGACACGGGCCGCGTCAATTCAGGCACTTATCGTTGCATGGTCCATGATGGCCAGACACTCGGTGTCATGAGCTCCAATGGTAAACAGGGCAACATCCAGCGTGCCAAGTATTTCGCCAAGGGCGAGCCTTGCCCGGTAACGGTAGTTGTTGGTGTCGATCCGACCCATTTCCTTGCTGCTCGTATGACCATTCCTGATGATGTCGAAGAGTTTGCGTTCCAGGGCGGCCTCGCTGGTAAGCCGATTGATCTCATCATGGGTGACAATGGATTGCCGTTCCCGGCCAATTCGGAAATCGTCATCGAAGGCTATCAGTATCCTGATGAGACCCGCATGGAAGGTCCGTTCGGTGAGTGGACCGGTTATTATGCCGGTGAAGCCGAGCATGACCCGATCTTCAAGATCACGAAGATCTATCATCGGAATGACCCGATCTTGACTTGTGCGGCGAGCCAGAAGCCACCGCATTCGCATCTCTTCGAACGCTGCTTCACCCGATCGGTGACCCTGCTTGAAGGTCTGCAAAAGGCTGGCGTGCAGGACGTTCGCGGCGTTTGGCTTCATGAAGCCGGCTCCGGCCGGACTTTCGTGGTTGTCTCAATCAAGCAGCGCTTCTATGGCCATGCAACGCAGGCAGCTTTGTTGGCCTCACAGCTGAACCCGGCGACCTATTGTGGCCGTTATACGGTTGTGGTCGATGAGGATATTGAAGCCCATAACCTGCATGATGTTGTCTGGGCGATGGGCACACGGTCTGACCCCGAGAAGGATATTATCCATCTCAATCAGTGCCAGTCCTCACGCCTCGATCCGATGCATGGTGAAGACACGCTCTATAACACGCGGGTGGTTATCAATGCCTGCCGGCCTTATGAGCGGATTGATACCTTCCCGGCTGTGGCGCAGACCTCACCAGAACTGGCGAAAGAAGTTCGCGCCAAGTTCCCGCAGGTCTTTGAATAAGAACTTTTGAATAAAAGGCGTCGATTTATAAAAATCGATGGGATGAAGAAAAGCCCCGGAGTTATGCTACGGGGCTTTTTTTATCCCTCTCTAGCCGTCACCCCGGCCTCGGAGCCGGGGTTCTTATAGACCACCGCGCCGATTGATGCCGCATCAAGTGCCGCATGACGAATTGCTGTCCTATAACCTTTTAGTCACAACTTCATAACGCCAATTCATTTGTCAGCGCTGTGATTGGGCGGGTATCATGATGCGTGGAACCAATCCAATCGACATCTTCCCGGAAGGCTGCTGACGCAACGTTGGAGCACCGTATTGATGACGGTGTCCTCGCGGTGGGCGTCTCAGGTCATTGGGTCATTGCCAATGCAAATTCTCTTGGCAAGCTTGCCAAGGAGATCAATGCGGATGGCGCCGCGCGGGCGGTCATTGACTGTTCGGGCCTAGAACGACTCGACAGCACCGGCGCTTTATTGCTGCACAAAATACGTCAGAAGATCGAACAGGCAGGCGGCGCGGTAGTGATCAAGGGGCTGAGTGATGCCCATCGTCCGCTGCTCGACTATGCGGCGGCGATCGGGCGGGGGACCGCTTTGCCCGAACGAGCGCATCATCCCTTGCTGGCGATGGTGGAGCGCCTGGGGCGTGGCGCCGTGGCGGCCTGTCACGAAGCCCGCAACCTCACCAATTTTTTAGGCATGACGGTTTTAAGTGCTGTTCGCAGCCTGCTCAACCCTGGGGAAATTCGTTTCGTCTCCGTTATCAGCCATATCGAAAGAACCGGTCTCAATGCTTTACCAATTGTCGGACTGCTGTCATTCCTGATCGGCGTGGTGCTGGCGTTTCAGGGCGCTGACCAGTTAACCCGTTTTGGCGCCGATATTTTTACGGTCGATCTTCTGGGAGTCTCGATATTTCGCGAGATGGGCGTCTTGCTCACCGCCATCGTCGTTGCTGGTCGATCGGGCAGCGCGTTCGCTGCTGAACTGGGGACCATGCAGGTCAATCAGGAAGTCGACGCCATGCAGACGATGGGGCTCGACCCTGTCGATATTCTTGTCCTGCCGCGAATGTTGGCGCTGGTTATTGCCATGCCTTTGCTGGCGGTTTTTGCGAATCTCATGGGGGTCGCTGGCGGTGGTTTAATGGTGGTTTTGACCCTCGACATTTCTGTGGCGCAGTTCGTTGAGCGTCTGAGTAGCGCTGTCTCAACGCAATCCTTCTGGATTGGCATCATCAAGGCACCGGTATTTGGCCTGTTGATCGCCCTGACGGGGTGCCGGGAAGGGTTGCTGGTAACAGGAAGCGCAGAGAGTGTCGGCGTTCATACGACCCGTGCTGTGGTAATATCGCTGTTTCTGGTTATCGTCGCTGATGCCGGTTTTTCCATTCTGTTTTCGGTATTGGGCATATGAACGCGACAGTGGAAAATGTTATCAGGATTTCCGGGTTGCGGACCCAGTTTGGCAGTAATGTTATTCATGATGATCTCGATCTTGATGTTCGTCGGGGTGAGGTGCTGGGCGTTGTTGGTGGGTCGGGTAGCGGAAAGTCGGTTCTGCTCAATACGATCATTGGGCTCAACCAGCCGGCGGCGGGTAGTATTGAAGTTCTCGGCACCAAGACCCAAGGGTTGTCGCGTAAGGAGTCGCGGACATTACGGTCCCGCTGGGGTGTTCTCTTTCAGCAGGGGGCATTGTTCTCGTCTCTAACGGTGGCGGAGAATATTCAGGTGCCGCTCAAGGAATACACTGATCTATCGCGGGAGATGCGTAACGCGGTGACGGCGCTGAAGATTTCAATGTCCGGTTTGCCGATGGATGTTTGCAGTAAATATCCCTCCGAGCTATCCGGCGGGATGAAGAAGCGCGCCGGGCTGGCACGTGCGCTGGCGCTCGACCCGGAGATTCTGTTTCTCGACGAGCCGACGGCGGGGCTCGATCCCATCGGTGCGGCGGCGTTTGACGACTTGATCGCAGATCTCCAAAAGAGCTTGAACTTGACGGTGGTTATGGTGACCCATGATCTCGATAGTCTTTATGCGATCACCGACCGGATCGCGGTGCTAATTGACAAAAAGGTTACCATTGGGAGTCTTGAGGAATTGCGCCAAAATCCCCATCCTTGGATACAGGACTATTTTCACGGGCCACGGGCCAGAGCAGCCACTGAAACGCAGCAGGAAACACAGGTTGAAGTATAGATTATGGAAACACGTGCGAGCTATCTTCTGGTTGGCAGCTTTGTCCTCGTTCTGACAGCGGCCCTGATTGCGGTCGTGATCTGGTTGGGTGGCACCGAGTTCGACCGCAAGACAGCTCGCTATATGTCTTACTTTACGGGCGATGTTACTGGGCTCGGTGTGGGCAATGCGGTGCGCTATCGCGGAGTCCCGGTGGGCTCGGTCGTTGATATCGCGATTGACCCAAAGAATGTTGAGCGGGTGCGCGTCATCATGGAAGTGACGGAAACGACGCCGATCAAAATCGATACGGTGGCACAGCTGGCGCTACAGGGGATTACCGGTGTTGCCTTTATTCAGCTTACCGGCGGCACTCATAAATCCGCGGCCCTGAAGAGGCCGAAAGGAAAAGCACTTCCGGTTATCGCGTCACGGAAATCCGTTATACAGCAGGTGCTCTCGCGGTTACCGACAATAATTGAAAAAGTTTTAGTCGTCGCGGACCGGGTTACGTTGCTTTTCGACGACAAGAATATTACGGCGGTGAGCAAGACGTTGGAGAACCTTCAGGAGCTGACTAAAAATGCCAGCAGCACGACCGACGATGCACGCCGTTTGATCGAAGAAGCGCAATCAGCTGCAGGGGCGTTAAAGGAGACTGCGACGGCCATTCGGTCACTGACCGAAAATATTGGCAAACAGGTTGACCCAGTGGCGGGTGATGTTCGTAAAACGGCATCGGAAATGCGGCGGGCGGTCGTGGAGTTCAGTAAAACATTGAAGAATGTCACAGCAATCAGCGGCGATATCGAGCAGTTGGTGAAAACCAACAAACGGTCCATTACGGATTTCTCGCAAACCGGGCTTTATGAATTCACTGGCTTTCTGACGGAAGCGCGCACCCTGGTGGATGCTCTGACCCGTCTGACCAACCGGATAGAGCGGGACCCGGCGCAGTTTTTCTTTGGCGATTCACAAAAAGGGGTTAGGGCGCAATGAAACGTCAAAGATTGGGTTCAATCCGCATAATAGCGTTCGCTATAACGACTGGCTTGCTGCTTGCCGGGTGCACGGGGTTGGTGTTCGACAAGGCACCGCCCAAGCTCTATCGATTGACACCGAAGAGCACTTTTGATCCCAACATGAAAAAGGTGGAGTGGCAGCTAACCATCGAAACACCCATGGCAGAGGCGGGCATCAATACGTCACGCATCGCAGTCCTGCGTAACCCTTTATCGCTCGATTATTATGAGGGGGTGACCTGGGTTGATACGGCGCCACGGCTGGTCCAGACGCTGCTCGTTGAGAGTTTTGAGAACAGCCGCAAAATCATCGGTGTCGGGCGGCAATCGGTTAATTTGCGGACGGATTACGCGCTGATTACCGATCTCCGTGAATTTCAGTCTGAACTTGTGACGAACGGCAGTCCTATTGCACATGTTCGGATTAACGCCAAGCTGGTACGATTTCCGGACCGGGTGATTGTGGCGACGATGAGTGCTGATGAAAAAGTTCCGGCGGCGGGTGGAAATCTTGAGAACGTGATTCAGGCTTTCGATAAAGCGCTCGGTCGGGCGTTGAAAAAAATCGTTAATTGGGGGCTGACGGTAGTTCCTCCCGAGCGACAGAGACGACGGCGCTGACCTAAACTTTACTGGACAGGACTGTATTTCGGCGGCCAAAATTTCGGCAATAACCGATAACAAATATCTATAGGAGATTGTCATGGAATTTGCAGGGATTAATTACCTCGCGGTGGTTGCCGCCGCGCTGGCGTCGTTTTTCTTTGGCTTCGGGTATTATTCGTTGCTCGCCAAAGCCTGGGTGACAGCGACAGGGAGACCCGAAGCTGAGCTCAAAGCGGGTGGCATGGCCAAGCCAATGATTATCACTATCATTAGCCAGCTATTCGTCGCGTTCTTTCTGGCCGGCATTTTGGGACATCTCGGTGCTAAGATGATGACTGTGCAGGGTGGTCTGATAACCGGGGCTTTCGTCTGGCTTGGGTTTTCGATGACAACAATTGCCATGAACTATGCCTGGCAACGGGCGAAGCTGGGGCTTTACATCATCGATGGTGTCCACTGGCTCGGTGTTTTGCTGCTGCAAGGTGCGGTGATCGGCGTGATGGGTGTTTAACCCTTATAACCGTATAATTTTCAATCCATTTACGCGGTGCCTAAAAACGCCGTAGAATGGTGCTCAATAGAGTATACTCTTCCAGAACGTTTCGGAGGTTTCGGATCATGGCGACACAGCTTAGACAGAACAGCGATATTACCGTAACACCGCTCCATCCGGTGATTGGCGCAGAAATTGGGGGCGTTGATCTGAGCCAGAAGCTGGATAGCGCGACGGTTGAAGCGATCCGCGATGCCTGGCATGACCATGGCATTCTGCTGTTCAGGGGCCAGGATATCACCGGTGATGAGCAGCTGAAGTTTGCCAGTCACTTTGGCCCGATTGCTGAACGCCATACACCCAAGGAAGGTGCCAATGTGTCGCAAGTCGGTGCCGCGCCAGACTGGGTCAATCTGATGATGGTCACTGACAAGAAGGACGAGAACGGCAATCCTGTCGGCGGGCTCGGCCATGGGGAGATGTGGTTCCATTCTGACAAGTGCTATCACGAGCGTCCCCACCGGACCTCGTTCCTCTACGGTATCGAGATTCCATCGGAAGGGGGGCATACGAAATTTGCCAGCCTCTATGGTGCCTATAACAACTTGCGTCCTGAGCTAAAAGAGCGGTTTGCCAATGCACGGGTCATGCAGGGCTATGATTATCGCAATGTTGAACGGCTCGATCTCAATATCAATCTCGATAACATTTTTCATTTCAGCCAGCCTCTCTTTGTAACCAACCCTGGTTCAAAGCGGAAAGCGCTGTATGTGTCCCGCCTCAATACGATGTGGATCGAAGGCATTGATCGTGATGAGAGCGAGGAACTTCTCGCAGAAATGTTTGATCTCACCGAAGCTGCTGACAATTACTACGAACATGTCTGGCAGCCGGGTGATCTCATGATGTGGGACAATCTCGCCTGCCTACATGCCCGGACCGATTGGCCACAGGAACAGACCCGTATGCTACGCCGCTGCACAACGCTCGGCGAACCTCTCGATTAAGGAAAACTGATGTATAGCCTTTATTTCTGCCCGGGCACCTGCTCGATGGCGGCGCATATCCTATTGGAAGAATGCGGCGCGGACTATGAAACAGTCGCAGTGGCGCTGGGCAAGGGAGAACAGCGGGGCGAGGCGTTTCGCAAGATCAACCCGCATGGCAAGGTCCCGGCGTTGATCGTTGATGATAAAATCATCACTCAGAATGTCGCGATCCTGCCCTATATCACCAGTCAGTTTCCCGACGCAAAAATGGCCCCCGGAAATGCGGCGGATTATGCGCATTGTCTGGAAACCACGGCCTGGCTGACGAGTGCGGTTCATCCAACGTTCTCGCTGGTTTTGCACCCTGAACGTCCTGCCGGTGGCGCCGATATTGGCGACGTTGCGGAAAAGGCGATTGAAGAGACGGCGCGCGCAACCTATTGGGCGGCGATGGAGCAGATCGACAGTCGGCTCGCCAACCGTGAGTGGATGATGGGGGACCAGTATACCTTCCTCGATCCCTATACACTGGTGTTCTATGGCTGGGGTAAGCGCATCAACATGCCGATGGAAGATCTCAAAAACTTCTCCGCCTTCAAGGACCGGATGATCGCCCGGCCTGCCGTACGGACGGTTTTGGAGAAGGAAGAAAGCCCACTTCTTAAAGCGGCGTAAGGCGAAGGCGTTAGAACCAGATTTAAGCCGCCGGATAAATCGGTCTCGGCTATACCCGTCGTCGGTCTCTAGAGGGTTAGTTTTTAGCCGCGTTTGGGAAAAATAGTTGTTGACCGTTTCTGCGGAAACCTTGGATAGCTGCTTGCCCCGTAGGCGATGTTAACCAGTCAATGAAACGCTGACCGGCGTTCGTCTTCGTAGTGGGGCAGCGCGCTTTGTTTACCAGAATAATACCATACTGGTTGAGTAGCGCCTTGTCGCCTTCGACATGGATATTGAAACCCTGCTTGTTTTTAAAGGCGATCCAGGTCGCGCGATCAGTCAGCGCGTAGGCCCCCATTGCGACAGCCGCGTTGAGTGTTGCTCCCATACCGGATCCCGTTTCGCGATACCATTTTCCGGATGCGGCAATGACGTTAATGCCGGCGCTCCGCCACAGGGTCTGCTCCTTTTTATGCGTTCCGGAAGTGTCGCCGCGCGAGACGAATAAGGTTTTGGTTTGCGCGATCCGGATCAGGGCAGCAGGCGCATCTTTTAGGGTGTTAATTTTAGCCGGGTCGGCGGCCGGACCAACGATAATAAAATCGTTATACATCAGCCTATGTCGTTTTACGCCGAACCCCTTTGCGACGAAGTTTTCTTCATCAGCTTTGGCATGGACCAGCAACACATCGGCGTCGCAGTTGCGGGCATTCTTGATCGCTTGACCAGAACCGACTGCGACGACGTGAACGGTGATCCCGGTCTCGGCTTTGAAGAGTGGCAGGATGTGATCGTAGAAGCCGGAATTCTTGGTCGAGGTTGTTGACTGCAACAGGATCGACTGTTCGGCAGCGATGGGACTGGTGGATAAAATGGCCATCAGCGCAGCGGCGGCCAAAAGGGGCGTAGCTGACTTCATGATCAGAGAAGAATTCTGCCTTCGAGATAGGCTTTGGCAGCCTCCGAGGTGGGGTCATTGAAAAAGGTGCTCGCCGAGCTGTGTTCCGTTAGCTGCCCACGATGTAAAAACACGACCTCATCGGCAAGTCGTCTGGCTTGTCCGAGCTCATGTGTGACGAAGATGATCCGCGTACCGTTCTGATGCGCGCGGGTGACAATTTGTTCGATGGCCAGCACAGAGGCCGGGTCGAGACTGGCCGTCGGTTCGTCGAGAAACAGAACTTCCGGTTCTGTCGCGAGGGCACGGGCCAGTGCCAGTCGTTGTTGTTCCCCCACTGAAAGTGACCGTGCCGGCTGACGGGCAAAGTCGAGCAGCCCGACATTGTCGAGAATCTCGTCGCGGCGATCACGCTTTGCTTCGCCTTTTATCCCCAGAACAAAATCGATATTGGCGGCGACGGAGCGGCGTAGCAGGACAGGACGCTGAAACACCATGGCCTGCCGTTGGCGTATCGCATCGCTCATTGGGATATTGTTCCAGCACACCTGGCCCATCGTTGGCGGGATGAGCCCGTGCAGTAGGCGCAATAGAAGGCTTTTCCCGGCGCCATTCGGCCCCATGACAACCGTTAGTTTTTCAGTTTGCAACGTTAAATCAATCGCGTTGATATACCGCGCCCCATCATAGTCGAGCGTCAGTCCTTTTGTGTGCAGCGGTAGGAGTGATGATCGGCCTGGTTCAGACATTTGCATACCGCCCGGTTGTCAGCCGTAGAGACATCACGGCGGCGTTGACCGCGAAGGCAATGGTGAGAAGGACGAGCCCGAGGGCGAGCGCCAACGGCAGGTCACCCTTGGAGGTCTCAAGGGCAATCGCGGTCGTCATAACCCGGGTAAGGTGGTCGATATTGCCGCCGACAATGATGACCGCACCAACCTCGGCAATCGCACGGCCGAATCCGGCGAGTGCAACCGTCATCAGAGAGAACCGCGCATCCCAGATGAGCGCTTGGATTGCTGCGTGGCGTGGTACGGAGAGGGAGCGGAACTGCTCGGCATATTCATTGTTGAGGTCTTCAAGGACCTGTCGTGACAGAGCCGCGATGATCGGCATGATCAGGATGACTTGCGCGATGATCATGGCGGTCGGGGTGTAGAGTAATCCGAACGAGCCCATTGGTCCGGCGCGGGATAGATGGAGATAGACAATCAATCCGACGACCACAGGTGGCAATCCCATGAGGGCGTTGAGCACGACAAGCGCCGGACCGCGTCCGGGAAACCGGGTAATGGCGAGGATAGCACCAAGGGGCAGACCGAGAACACAGGCGACTACCATCGCGGTCAGGCTAACGCGCAGCGATAGCACGATAATTTCGATGAGGTCAGCATCGCCAGAGAAGACCAATTCAAAGGCGAGGACAAAGGCTTGCGTAAAATCCTGCATTGGAAGGTTATTGACGCAATTTGCTGAAATTTCCAGCCAATAATAGGGGGACTTGGGAATTCACGCCTCGTGAACAGACTTCCTGCCTGTCCTTTGCGCTATTCAGTAGCTGCGATACACTTTGCGGAGCATACAACGTGGGAGGGTTATCTAATGGACGATGCAAAAGGGCCATCAGAGCTCGCTGAAGAAGACGAATTCCAGCGGATGCGGGAACTCGGCGATTTCATGATTTACCGGTCAGCGATCAATAAGCTGGCCGATGGTGAATGGTCAAACGAGGAAGCCAAGTTCAACCTCGGCCCACTTAAGCCCTCATTGATGGGAGAGGATCATCGCCTGCCGGCAATGCCTGAGAAGCCGACCATCACCGATTTTTTTAAGCTGCGCTTTGGTCCCTCGAAACAGCATTTGCTACAGAGCGCCGCTCTCGCGCAGAAGAACGGCCTGCCGGAAAAGATGGTGCTGGCCTGTCTTTTACACGATGTGTCTGTCATCGCCTTTTTCCGACCCGATCATGGTTACTGGGGGGCGCAGATGCTGGAGCCCTATGTCGATGAGGAAGTGTCCTGGGCAATCCGTATGCATCAGGCGCTGCGGTTCTTCCCGGATGACTCCGTCGGCTACGAGTATCCGGAAGCCTATGCCAAACGGTTTGGTGCGGATTATCGGGTCGAGCCCTATATCCAGCGCGATTATGACTATGCCCGGAACCACAAATGGTACATGTCCGCACGGCAAATTTGCCTCAATGATCTCTATGCCTTTGATCCTGATACGGTGGTGTCGATTGACCAGTTTGAAGACATCATCGGACGCCATTTCAAGCACCCGGAAGAGGGGCTCGGCAATGATAGCAGCCCGGCCTCGCATATGTGGCGGACGCTGCGCCGCCCGGCGAATGCTCTGTAACGAGAGGGGGTATCATGTCCGACAATCTCAGATACTACATAGCCTGCAATAGCGGTCTTACGGTCCTGCAAGGAAACGGTTCGGGCTTTGAGGAGCTGGGGCAAAGTTTTTCCGGTGTGACACTCGAATATATCGTTGGCTGTCGCGAAACGCCGGAGGTTCTGTTTGCGGCTGTCGCTTTCGATGGTGGTTACCGTTCCGCAGATGGTGGGCTTAGCTGGACCAAAATCCTCGATGGAGATGTCCGAACATTTACCGTCGACCCGCATGATGAGTGCGTCGTCTATGCCGGTTCAGGCCCCGTCTGCCTATATCGTAGTGAGGACAATGGCAAGACCTTCGACACCGTTGATAGTTTGCTGGCCCTGCCGCAATCGGTTCAGGCTCAGTGGACGGTGCCGGCGACATATGCCGGAAAAGTGCCGCCCCATGTTCGGCATATCTATATCCACCCGGACCGGCGTGATCTTATTTATGTTCTGTTGGAACATGGTGGCGTCTTACGCAGCCTCGATGGTGGTGTCAGATGGGAAGATGTCAGCCGTGGCATCGATTATCTCGATATGCATATTATCGAGAACCTGCCGGGTGATTTTGACCGCTATTATGTGTCGTCCGCCCGCGGATTTTTCCGAACCGATGACGGCGGCAAGATGTGGCACCGTGTAGAAGAAGGCATGCCTTACGGTAACACGGAATATTACAGCTATTCCCATGAATGGCTGTTCTGCGATGGGCCTTCTGGCAACCCTCGCATGGTGCTTGGTGGTGGCAAAGGATCCCCCGGCTATTGGGTTCGCGAAAAGATGACGCCGCATGGTCATATTCTGATCAGCGACGACGAGGGGGTAAACTGGCGCAACTCAGCGAACCTGCCAATCGACATGCCCTATATGCCGTGGACCTTTATTCGCCACCCTCAAAAGTCAGACGTCCTGTTTTGTGGTATGGGCGATGGCGCCCGCGGCTTCGGCATGGCCCCCGATCAACGCGGGATTGGTGCGTTCTACCGTTCAAACGATCACGGCGAGAGTTGGGACTGCATTATGCCTGACATGCCGTCGGTTCTGACGGCATGGATTACGCCTGCATAAGCCCCCCCCTAGTTGATTGAGACGTACCAGCCGCCATTCACATGCAGGGTTTGGCCCGTCGTGTAGCGTGAGTTCGGACCACATAGAAAACGTACGGTCTCGGCAAATTCCTCTGGCGTGCCTTCGCGGCCAGCAGGGATCGGCTTAGCCTGGAAATGTGCTGAAATTGCACCGGGCCGTTGAATGCGTCCGGGGGCGACGCAGTTTACCGTGATATTCCGATCCGCGAGCTCGACCGCCAGGGCACCCGTTAGTCCGGCGAGTCCCATTTTAGCCGCAACATCGACGGAACGATTGGGATTTCCGGTATGTGCCGATGACGCACCAATGTTGATGATCGCACCGCAGCCATTCTTTGCGAGATGCGGGATAGAAGACTTGATGCACAGGAAGGCACTATCGAGCTTGGTCGCCATATAATGGCGCCATTCTTCATAGGTAATATCCGTTACCGCGCCGCTTGAGGCGGGCCCGACATTGTTGATCAGAATATCGAGGCGGCCAAATGCCTTCACGGCAGCATCAATCATACCCTGCACCTGATCTTCGCTGGTGACATCGGCGAGGTGCACAATGGCTTTGCCGCCGGCGGCTTCGATTTCCTTGACCACCTCAGCTGCGACATCGCCGGAGGTGCGGCCATTTATGACAACACTGGCGCCCGCTTTTGCCAGAGAAAGCGCGATATTCCGGCCGATATTCCCTGTGCTACCGGTTACAATGGCGGCCATGCCTTCGAGTTCTTTTTCGGTGGTCATTTTGGTTCCCGTTAATTAAATCTGTTGCTGATAATTTTATAGCGGACAGTTGCTATCGAATCGACGGCTGATTGCTCGGTCATTGTATCTGAGGCATTCTGCGGCCTACTAGGAAAAGCCGAAGCGATAGAGGCGGAATCCTCAGGACTTGAGTTTGAATTAACGTCATGCCTGACATTTTAAAAAGTAACTGGGCCACTATCTTTGGGTTGATCGGCCCACTGGCGTATTTATCTGTTTATGCGTTGTGGTTTCCCATTCTCGTTGTTGTTCTTTTCAATATCCCCGGGCTCCTCACAACTCTGCGTTCCGACGGACTGATCTCGTTGCGGCGGTATCTTCCGTATTTCGCACTACCATTGTTCGGTGGCCTTTCGGCGGCTTGGGCCTTGGTGCCATCAGACGCGTTTTCCACAGCGATGAAGTTTAGCGGTTATATATGTTTGGCTATCCTGGCAGGAATGGTCATTCGCGGTGCGACTGAAGATGAAAAGCGTAAAATTTATCTGAGCACAGCGATTGGCTTAATCGCGGTTTTTCCGGTGGCATTGCTCGATATAGGTCTCTCCGGAGGCATTTCGAGCCTTTATAAGTCTTATGAGTTCAATCCGAACATGTATAGCCGTGGTACGGCGATTACGGCCTGTCTTCTTATTCCACTGGCGATTGGGCTTTTGCGATATGCAAACAAGTGGTTCGCCATCGCTTCAATAGTATTGTGCGTCGGGGTGGTTTTTGGCCTCTATATGGAGGCGGCAAAGCTGGCCGTTATCATTGCGGCGATTGTGTTTTTTCTCGTCAAATGGCAGCAAAAATTATTTTGGCCAATCGTTACTATACCGCTCCTGGTCGCCTTTGTTTTTCCGGTCTTTTTTGCACTCCCCTTGACGGAAGCGCAGCAATGCCGATTGCATTATATGATGGATTCGGCGCATCACCGCGTCATGATTTATCAATTTGGGACGGAGAAAATTCTGAAAAAACCAATCCTCGGCTGGGGGCTGGATTCTTCGCGATCTGTTCCCGGTGGCGCGCAAAAAATCGAGTCAATTAAATGTGTTCGGCCAGACGGACAACCAACTGTATTAAGTATTGGAGGAAAAATGCCGCTGCATCCCCATAATGCAGCGATTCAAATATGGCTGGAGCTAGGGTTAGTTGGCAGTATGCTGCTTGTCGGGACTATTGCTCTTTTTCTCAAACGTATGAAGCGAGCTGTTCAATCGAGTGAGGGGCAAGCTGCATTGGCGGCAAGTTTTTGCAGCGCCTGCCTGATTTATAATATTAGTTTCGGCTTATGGCAGAGTTGGCTGATGTTCGCGATGATATTGATTGGCGGTATTACCCTTTCTCTTGGGGCAAGCTCAGCTCTTAGCCAAAGGGATGAGGTATAGATGTCGCTCGGAAATTTTAGCCGAAAAATTTCACGCGAAGTTGGTAAAGGTTTTCGTAAGGTCTTGGCGCCGAAAGGCGTACGCGAGTTGCCACGCGAATGGCCGGAGGATTTCTCGGATTTCACCAAAGAGTTGTGGCGGCAAATATCGACTTGCACCATGACCTCAAAGGAACGGGTTGCTTCTCTCGAGGGGGCAGTCCGTTATTTACACGCGCAGAATATCGAAGGTGATTTCGTCGAATGTGGCGTTGCGGCGGGCGGTAGCGTAATGGCAATGGCGATTACGTTACAG
This sequence comes from uncultured Alphaproteobacteria bacterium, assembly GCA_943787225.1. GTDB lineage: Bacteria > Pseudomonadota > Alphaproteobacteria > MPNO01 > UBA2964 > UBA2964. Next base: position 324,960 of record CALSLP010000004.1, on the reverse strand, counting down.
GATATTGGAAAGACAGACCGACGAATTTGGCTGTTCGACACATTCGAGGGAATGCCGGAGCCGACAGAACATGACGTAGGCAGGTTCGATACGCCGGCGATGAAACTTTACAAAAAGAAACAGGATCCGGTGAATGGCTGGATCAAATTTGGAGTCGATGATGTCCGCGTCAATGTACTGTCGACGGGATACCCGGCAGAAAACTTCGAGTTTGTGAAAGGCAAAGTTCAGGAGACGTTGCCGCAAACGACACCCGATCAGATTGCTTTGTTGCGGCTCGATACTGATTGGTATGAATCAACAAAGGCCGAGATGGAAAACCTGTTTCCGCTCCTTCAGCCCGGCGGATTGATCCTGATCGATGACTATTATCGCTGGAAAGGGTCGCGTAAGGCGGTTGACGAATACACCGCCGCTAACAACATCCGGATTTTCTGGTCGCGGATCGACGAAAATGCCGTGCTTGGGGTGAAGCAGGCATAAAAACCGGTGCCGTCGTGTGCCGGGACCAGCCTACCACTTTTAATGTCACCTCCGCATAAAGCTCACCGCGTTCGAGTGCCTTATTGTGAACAAATTGTCGTCCTAATGTGTTTCTAATGCACGTGGGGTGTGGGGCTGAGTTGCCGTGATCACAGCTATGTGATCTTCTTGTGACAACGTGTTTGAATAGCGCCTGAATAGAGCGCAAAAATTTTTTTGGGGATGTTATGAATTTACCGAAATCTGTCGCCAGCCTTTTCGCTGGTTTTTTGTTGTTTGCATTTTTGATCAACCTGCCCGGGCAAGCAGCGGCGCAATCTGGCAATTACACCTACCCGAGCTCGATGAATGCTGGTTTCAAGAAAGCGATGGATCCCGTTCTCGATGCGATCTCGGCGCTGCCTAATGGTGGTAAGAAGCTGGCGAACCAAATTGGCAAGGAGATGCGTTTCGACAGGCCCAATGAATCGGCTCATTGGGAAAACAAAGTTTTTTCGGTTTATGCGGTCAAAGTGAATAATTTTTTTGGTGCCTTTGCTCTTGTAAGAGGTCAGGTATCACCCCCGGCAAAGGGTGTCTGGTTGGCCCTTCAAGGCTCGAAAGTTTCCGACGTTATTCTCGCCGCTGTCCCGGTCTTTAATGGTCAGGTCATTAAACATGGCAAGTTGCCGGGTAAACTTGGTGAGGTCGTTAAAAAACATTAAGACGGAGAGATTACGGTTGATGGCGGCATCCAGATGATGGGCCGCATTCAGGTTGGTGGTGCCCTGGGTCATATTACCCGGTTTATGGGCCTGCCCAAGGGCAACTATCTCATGCGGGTTGGAACGGAAGTCGGCAAAATTGGTCAAGGTAAACTTGGGAATATTGGTCGCTTGGCTGGCTCAGGCCGAAGCGCTGGCGGTAAAGGCGGGCTTCCCAATGGATTCTTTGAATTGCGTTATCCCGGCACATGGAAAAACATGATGAATTGGCGGGATATTAGTGCCCGCAAGTCGCTGTTCTTTATTGATCAGGAACGCAAGCTGCGTTTCCAGACCATTCTCAAGTTGCCATCAAAACGTGAAATCGTAATGTTTCTGGAGATGCCGGACATCGCCGGTGCCAAGGCCGGTGCCGCAACAGGTGATGCCAAAGGGGCCGCGAAAGCCTTGTGGTCAATTCGGCGCGCAAAAGTCGGTTTCGCTGCAAAAACGTTAGGCCTCAAAGATGTTGCCGCCCTTTCAACAGCGATTAGTCAGACACGTCCGGCCTTTGGTGGTAGCGGACCATTTTCCGAGTTTTCGTCTATGCAGAGTGTGATGCAGGCACCGATGAGACTGATGCCGGATATCATCACGATCACCAATAAAAACTAGGGTGATTATAAAATTGGTGATGAGAACCAGCCTCTACCACCGGCTAAGCTCTATAACTTCCTCGCCTTGGCGACGCCGCTGGCGATTTACAATGACGGTAAGACGACGACGCGCGGACCGTTAGTGCTAGGCCAGGGTAATGTAGAAGTCTTCGGTCATAAATTTGCCGATGCTGACCTGAAAATTGCCTTGCCGGATGGCTTGAAACTGGATGCCAAAGCCAAGATAAAACTCACGCTTGGCAAGGTCGCAGGCATCAACCTTGGTAATGTCTTTAACTTCAATTCAATCTTGGCTGTTCGCGTCAAACCGCCGACACAGGCAACGGTTAAGCTGAGTGGCCGTATTGACTTCGGCAAAGTCATCGGTGGTCGTGATGTCAATATCGTGGTCAATGGCCCGCTGGTGAGCTTTTCCAGCCCGGCAACCTGTGTGTTTCCGTTTGATATAAAGGCTGGCGCCAAAGTGTCGGAGCTGAAAAGTAATCCTATTGGCACGCTTTTGCAGAATGCCAAATCCGGGGTGCCCGATGGTGCGACTTTGACGCGCTGCGCTGGAAAAATATTCTATGCCATGAAAGATGGCGCGGTTTACGCCTATAACGAGGCCAAGAAGCTGGCCAATTTGCCGGCGGAGTTTGTCAACGACCCAGTCGGGACGGCAAAGAAAATTGGCGCCGGTATCAAGATGGTAAATGGTGCGATTGCTGACGCCCCCGGTGAAGCGGCAGAAGCGGCTCTGAAGATCGGTGGAGAGCTCGGCAAGCTTGGTGCGAATGTTGGTGGTGAAATTGTCGGCCAGCTTAGCAATGTCGGTGGTTCGGCTTTGCAAGCGGGCAGAGCTGCTGGTAATGCGATCAGGAATATTGGCGGCGGTATTTCAAGCGGTGCCAAGAAAGTCGGTTGTAGTCTTGGCTTAGGAGGGTGCAAGAAAAAGCGGCCTCCGGCGCCGGGCCGTAAGGTCGCCTGGAAGTTGATAAATGATTCTGGTTGGGACATTGCGGCGAGTGCCAATACGGCCGAAAAGGCCTGGATGATTGACCGGGATTTACGGCCGCGGGTTTTGGAGAAAGGTCGGAGTCGATTTTCTAAAACAATCGCTCGTCTGCCCAATGGCACAGAGGTCAGAGATTTTCGCAGCGTCAGTGTTGGCCCGCGTGACTCGTTGTTGCTCGTGGGTAAATCCGGCAAATTGTATTTTTCGGACGGCAAGCGGAATGGCGATAAATTGACGATTACCGAGGTGCGGGCTCCCAATAGCCCTGTCCTGAAGGTCGCTATTCGGAAAAGTGTTGCGTGGTTATTGGTCAGCGGGTCGGTGCCAGGTGGCGCGCCTATTTATCGGTCTGCCTTCGATGGTACCTTGAAAAGTCTTAGCTTTAAGCCAGTCACAGGTACCGGCGCGACGGCGATAGATGTCGACCCTTCTGGCAATGCCTGGATCGTTGTTAATCACAAAAACATCAAAAAATATTCCAAATCGGGCTGGCAGAACGTTGCACCATTCCTCGATTCAGTCAGTGCTCAAAAGTATAAAATTGTGCATATCACGGTCGATGATCACTATCGGCCATGGGTTAGTATGACGGGAACAAAATATAATCTCTTTGCCCTGACGCCGAATGGCTGGCTCCAGCATCAGGGTGGTATGCTTAATCTCTCGGCGCGCGGGAAACATCTCTGGGGTATAGGTAGTGGCGGTAAGAAGAATTTTTATAAAGCATCATTGCCGACATATATCTCCGAAGCTCCAGCCGATGATTGGCGTTATACCTTGGCATCTGAAGCTTCGACGTCGGATGATTTTTGCCTCTATTCCAACAAGCCGACGCGGACGGTCACCATGGTCAATCAGCCCGTTACTCTGAAGGCTTGCGCCAATAACCCGGTGCCACAGGAACAGTTCTTTATGCAGAATATCGATGGAAATTATATTCGAATAATTTCATCGACGACCAAGCTCTGCGTCGGGTTGAGTACTGGCAGCAAGATCAATGGCGGGCAGGTACAGCTGCTACCATGCTCAGCAACGGATCGGCGTCAGCAATGGTTGATGAAAACGCTGAACGGGACTTACTCCTTACAGTCCCGGCAGTCTTTAAAGTGTCTGAGTGTCGTCGGTAAAGTTGCCAAGAAGGACGCTTTGCTGGAACAAACGACCTGCGGTGCTGGCAATGAACAAAAATTCCAGATTACCTCTCTGCATAAGGAAAAGCTGGCCTCCGGTCTTAACAGTAGCCCTGCGGCCTTCAGCCAGTCGCCATCTGCGTGGGTGCGGGTGCTGGAGGCTAAGGGTTTCTGCATGTCTGCTAACAAGAAATACAAATCGGTTTATGCGTGGAATTGTGAAGGCAATAATATTAACCAGCAATTCCAGATCGGCGGCAATAAATTTCAGAAGGGTTACACGACCATTTATTCTCTGACCCAGAAAAAATGTCTGTCGGTCTATGCTACAGCTGTTGTAAAATCTTCGCGTATCGTCGTGCCTAAACTTGAGATCAACTCGGTGGCCTGTAATCTGAAAGCACCGACCCAGGCTTGGGGCCTCTTACCGGTCGGGCAGGGATACTTTCAGTTGATCAATCGTCGCTTTGGATTGTGTGCCGAACGGCCGAACGGTGGCAAAGGGACCAAGAACAGATTCAGCCTGACCAAATGCAACAAAACATTTTCCCGCCAACAGTTCCGTAACTACAACGTGGTCGCAAAATAGGATGAAAAGCCGGGTGGGTGCTTTGCCCATCCGGTGTTATTTGGTAGGTTCTTCGTGAAAATATAGGAGTCTGCCATGCCGCGCGTTCTGACCGATGCCCAGCTGAAAGCCTATCAACAGGACGGGTTTGTCTCGCCGCTGGATTGTATCTCGTCGGAAGAGGCAAACCAGTATTTCCGTATCATCGAGGATTACGAGAAAATGCATAACGAGGATGTCAGCGTTAACATTCGTGTGCGCGCCGTACTGGCCTTTAAATGGATGATCGATCTCGCCCGGCATCCGCAGATTGCTGGTGCCTTGCAGGATTGTATCGGCCCCAATGTAATGCTGTTTCTGTCCGGCGTCTGGTCGAAGCGGCCGGGGACCGACACGTTTGTCTCCTGGCATCAGGATGGCGCTTATAATCCGTTTGACCGCAATACCGGGGCGACGGCGTGGATCGGGCTGACGGATTCAACGCCGGAAAAAGGCAACATCCGCTCCATTCCCGGAAGTCATCGCGAAGCCCTAGAGCATGAAGAGCGTTTTCAAAAAGACAATATTCTGTCGCGGGGCCAAAGCGTGCCGGAAGTCGATGAAAGTGTTGCTGTCGATATGCCGCTCAAGGCGGGGCAGTTCTCAATCCATCACGAATTATTGGTGCATGGCTCGGCACCGAATACGACAGATAGCCGGCGGCTCGGGATTTCCTTTGCCTGCGTTCCGGCGGAGGCCAAGCCGCTATCCGGCCCCAACACTGGGGTTTTGATTGCTGGCGACAACCACCCCGGTCACTGGGTGCTCAACAAAGAACCGGCTTTCGATCTTGATCCCGTCGGGCTGGCCGAGCTAAAAGCGGTACAGGATGCCTATCGCGATCCCGAAGCCACCAAGCAGATTACCGAGGTCCTTGGGTAGAGTCCGCTAGCTTAGTTCTGCGCGCCGGAATAGGCATACATATCGACCAGCTCGATGACATTGCCGTCGGGGTCGGGGATATAGACGCTGCGGCCGGTGACGACGGCCTTTTCCTTGCGCTCATCTTCGAGCATGATTTCGATGCCCTTGTCTTTTAGCTCCTGAACCGCCGCTTCATACTTGTCGGCATCGATATGAAACGCATGGTGGGCATCACGCTGCCGTACTGGCGCGATGGTGGTATCGGTCTTCATCAGAACAATGCAGTCGCCTGCGGAATCGAGAAACACCATGCCGCGCTCATGATTGGCATTGAGCAGCTTAAGCCCCAGCACGTCGGTATAAAATTCAGTGCTCTTCCTGGTATCCGTTACCGCAATGGTGAAATGGCATACGCCTTTGGTCTCGATCATAGAAGCCTCCCGTTTGGCAATTTATTGGCAGGAGTTTAGGGGCGGGGCAGGGGCGTGTCTATTGGTGCGCACGCGCGTTTGCCGACATTGAGACCGTTGTTTACTGGATAGCCGGGCCAAGCCCGGCTATGACGAGAGGTCGTGGTGTTTAACAAGTCTGGATACCCGGACTTGATCCGGGTATCCAGGAGCAGTTCACTCATTCAAATTCCGGCAATTCGGGGTTTCCGCGGCCTGGTGGGCTCTCCATGTGAAGGACATCTTCTTCGCTGATTTCCGGTTCATTGAGCTGCTGGAGCAGGGAAAGCCGGTCGCCGAGTTCCCAGGCATGGCTGATGAGATCGGCCTGGAAGATAAAAATGCCGACACCGACATATTGCACCACCTTGCCATAGGGTTCGACGCCAAAAATTTCGCCCTCATGGGTGCCGCGATAGGTGACACAGGCGGCGACCTTTTGTTCCTCTGCGACCATGTCTTCAACCGAGTTCTGGAAGTCGGGGAAGATGTCATGTAATTGCTGGATATAGGTGACGAGACCGTCGATGCCTTTGGTCTGGGTGCCAAGCGCGCCGTGAAAAGTGACGTCTGGTGTCATGATTTCTTCGGCGACTTCGAAATCGCGTTGGTTCCAGAATTCGTGATAAAAACGATTAACCAGCAGCCTGTTGGCTTCAATTTGTTGTTCTGACATGCCGTAAACTCTACCCCTTAAACTTTGTCTTAATCGCTGTTTGTCGTTGATGCGGTTTGGTTTATCATAAAACCAATCAATGCGGCCAATTCAATGGCCGTTTTATCCGGAGGCACATCATGGATAGTGGCGTCGAGCAAACCCGGGAACTTCCCCAGGAAATAGATACCAAGACGGATACGCGCGATATTCTGGCGCGAGAGACTAAATATCAGAAAGATAAAGGCTTCCACGACTGGACCATCGTCGATGTCGATGCGCATCACTCAGAGATGAGTTCGTGGCGCGAAGTTGTCGAGTATCTCGATGATCCAATTCTGAAACATTATGCTCAGGAGTTTCAGGCCCGTACCGGTGGTGCACCCGGCCTGTCTAATCATATGCCCGGTCTGCGCTATCAGGATGCTGGCGGGCGTATCCCGCATCAAACCCATATGGGCGAAGCTGTTGACGATAGCGCCAACCACCGAGATATAACACTGATCCGTCGGTCGATGGATGCCATGGGGCTGGATCACCAGATACTGTTCCCGGGCAATCTGTTGCAGCTCGGTACGCATCCACAACCACGGGTCGAGGCGCATCTCGCGTTGGCCTATAACCGCTGGGTATGCGAACGAATTCTGCCAGTCGATGACCGGGTCAAGACGCTTCTGTACTTACCGATCTCCGAACCTGATATGTGCATGAAGATCATCAAGGAGTTTGGTGATAATCCGAATGTCTCCGGCTTTATGATCACGGCGGTGCGTTATAAGCCGGTGCATCATAATCAGTTCATCCCGATTTATCGTGAGCTTGAGGAACGCGGCTTGCCGCTGGCCTTCCATGCCGGGCTGACCTGGGGTGATGACTGGATGAAGCAGCTCGATCTGTTCATCTCAATGCATGCGATCTCATTTGTGCTGTGTAACATCGTGCATATGACCAACTGGATCATTCACGGCATGCAGGAGCGTTTCCCGAAACTCGATGTGATCTGGATTGAATCCGGCCTCGCCTGGTTGGCCTTCCTGATGCAGCGTCTTGATTCGGAATATCTCATGCGCCCCTCTGAAGCACCGTTGCTCAAGAAGCTGCCGAGCGAGTATATGGCCGACATGTATTATACCTGTCAGCCAATCGAGACTTCGAACATGGCGTTGACGGAGGAAACTTTTAAGGCGGTGAAGGCTGAGACCCAGCTGCTTTATGCGTCTGACTGGCCGCATTGGGATTTCAATCCGCCGAGCACAATTTATGACCTGCCCTTCCTTGATGAGCAGGCCAAGCGTAATATTCTGGGAGAAAATGCCGTAAAGTTGTTTGGTATCGACACCAAGAAACCTAGAACGGCTTAAGGGAGAAAAAAATGGCTGAGTTGTTTGTGGGCCGCGAAGACGAGTTTGAGGATCGTGGTCGCAAGGTCATCGCACATGGTGATCTTGAAATAGGTGTGTTTTTCGTTGATGGCGGTTTCTACGCCTATGAAAACAAATGTGTCCATCAGGGGGGGCCGGTTTGTCAGGGTCGTATCCTGAACCGGGTTGTTGAGATGATCTCCGATGACAAGACCAGTCAGGGGCTGGCGTGGTCAGAGGATGATGTTCATATCGTCTGCCCGTGGCATGGCTATGAGTTCAATCTCAAGACAGGTGTTCATCCGGGCTATAAAAACGCACGACTTCGTCCGTTTGACGTAAAGCTCAAGGACGGTGAAGTTTATGTCGTCACCTGATGACATTGTCGATTCGGTGAATGCGGCGTTCGATGCGGCGATTAAGGCATTATCTGAAGGTAATACCGAGAATATCCCCGCCGAAACCGTCCAGAAGCTGCTCACAGCAGGGGCTAAGCTTTACTGTCGCAAACTGACGGATGAAGACGACTATTTTCCGCCATTTCGGACTGAAGACATGGTGACGGCAACCGAGGCCGTAGTTGCCATTGCTGAAATGATGCGATCTGCTGATCTCAACACGTTTGACCTTGCGATGTGGATGTCCCGCCCGCATTCGGAATGATCTTTGGCCCGCGAAGTCTTGTCTGGCAGCACCAATTCCGTATGATCCGGGCAATCGTTTTGAATAAAAATATTTGAAGGATCGGACATGCCCAGTTCTGCTGCCGCAACTGATAGTGATGGCCCCAAACTTAAAAAATGGGCCAAGTTTAACTGGGAAGACCCGCTGCTGTTCGAGAACCAGCTGACCGAAGAGGAAAAGCTGGTTCGCGATACGGCACGACAATATGCCCAGGATAAACTGCTGCCGCGCATTATTGATGCGAATCGTAATGAGACGTTTGACCGCGAAATTATGAATGAGATGGGTGAGCTGGGGTTACTTGGCTCAACGCTTGATCCCGAATATGGCTGCGCTGGCGTCAACTATGTCTGTTACGGGCTGGTGGCGCGCGAGATAGAACGCGTCGACTCCGCCTATCGCTCTACCCTGTCAGTGCAGAGCAGTCTCGTGATGTGGCCGATCTATGCTTACGGCACCGAAGAACAGCGTCAGAAGTATCTGCCCAAGCTCGCGACCGGCGAGTATGTTGGGTGCTTTGGGCTGACTGAGCCTGATCATGGTTCTGATCCCGGCGGCATGATCACCCGTGCGACGTCGGTTGATGGCGGATATGTCGTTAAGGGTGCCAAGATGTGGATTTCCAATGCGCCGATAGCCGATGTGTTTGTCGTCTGGGCGAAGGATGATGACGGCGTCATTGGTGGTTTCATTCTTGAAAAAGGCATGAAGGGGCTCAGCGCACCAAAGATTGAAGGCAAGTTTTCTCTGCGGGCCTCCCTGACCGGCGAAGTGGTCATGGATGACGTGTTCGTACCGGAAGAAAACCGTCTTCCTGGTGCGCGTGGTCTTGGCGGTCCGTTTGGCTGTCTCAATAACGCACGCTATGGCATCGCCTGGGGTGTGCTTGGCGCAGCTGAATTCTGCTGGCATGGCTCTCGTGACTACACAATGGAACGGACCCAGTTCGGGCGTCCATTGGCGGCGAACCAGCTGGTTCAGAAAAAGCTCGCCGATATGCAGACGGAGATCACCATTGCTCTGCAATCCTGCTTGCAGCTCGGTCGTCTGATGGATGAAGGCAATTGTTCGCCGGAAGCTATTTCATTGATGAAACGTCATTGCACCGGCAAAGCACTCGATATTGCCCGTGTGGCGCGGGATATGCATGGCGGTAACGGGATCGTCGATGAGTATCACATCATTCGGCATGTGATGAATTTGGAAACCGTGATTACCTATGAAGGCACGCATGATATTCACGCGTTGATCCTTGGACGGGCGCAGACCGGTATTCAGGCGTTTACATAGGAAATTTCGGCTGATCAAAGAGACGAAAACCGCAGGATTATTTTACCGTCATCCCCGGACTTGATCCGGGGATCCAGTTTTCAAGTCTGTCAGTGATATTCCTGGATGCCCGGATCAAGTCCGGGCATGACGAGTAAGTTGATTATGAGATTACAAATATGACCAAACCACTTTCCCATATTCGTGTGCTCGATATGAGCCGTATTCTCGCTGGCCCGTGGGCGGCGCAAACGCTGGCTGATCTTGGTGCCGAAGTGATCAAGATAGAGCGCCCAGGTACGGGCGATGACACACGCACCTGGGGGCCTCCCTTTATCAAGGATACCGAGGGCAACGAGACGCAGGAGTCGGCTTATTTTATCTCGACCAATCGTGGCAAGAAATCAGTCGCGCTCGATATCTCTAAACCGGAAGGACAGGCGGTTCTCAAGAAGCTTGCCGCCAAATCTGATATTCTGATCGAGAATTATAAAGTCGGCGGGCTGGCCGCGTATGGTCTCGGTTATGAAGACCTCAAAAAGATCAATCCGGGGCTGATTTATTGTTCCATCACTGGATTTGGTCAGACCGGACCATTTAGTAACCGTGCAGGTTATGACTTTTTGATTCAGGCAATGGGCGGATTGATGAGTGTTACCGGTGAGCCAGATGGTAAGCCGGGAGCCGGGCCACAAAAAGTCGGCGTTGCACTTACTGATATCCTAACTGGGCTCTATACGAACATTGCGGCGCTCGGTGCCTTGGCACAGCGCGATAAGACTGGTGAGGGATGTCATATCGATATGGCACTGCTGGATGTTACAACAGCTACTATGGCGAACCAGGCATTGAACTTTCTTGTCACGGGCGATTCACCAACCCGGATGGGCAATGCGCATCCCAATATCGTCCCGTATGAGGCGTTTGAAGCCTCTGACATGTACTTGATCGTCGCGGTTGGCAATGACGGACAGTTTACGCGCTATGTTGAGGCTGCGGGGCAGCCTGAACTCGCCACCGACGCGCGCTTTTCGACCAATGCAAAACGGGTTGAGAACCGCGATGTACTGATCCCTATTATCAAAGATTTTATGAAGCAAAAGACCGGTCAGGAATGGATCGACGCTTTGGAAAAGGTCGGTGTACCGTGTGGGCCGCTGAACAATATGGAGCAGGTGTTTGCGCATCCGCAGGTCCAGGCGCGAGGTATGCAGATGGAGCTGGATCATCCATTAGCCGGTTCAGTGCCTCAGGTTGCCAGCCCGATCAAATATTCTGGTGAGGAGCTGGAGTATCAGGGCGCACCGCCGACATTGGGACAGCATTCAGATCATGTATTGAGTAATGTCCTGGATATGTCGGAAGACGAGATCGGAGCTTTACGTGACGCAGGCGTATTGGGTCGCTAACATAATTTGATATCCTTTCGGGAGGGGATGGCGTGCTTCTGAGGTTGGTTAAAGTGGGCATATTCATGGCGGTGATCGCGCCGCTATTATCGGTGAGCGTACAGGCGCAATCCTTGCCAGGTGCCAAACGCTTGAACATCGTGCCGACTGCTGAAGAAATAAAGCAATTCCAGCAGGAAGAACTCAAGAAACGACGGGATGCATTTCAAAAGACGGTGAAGATCGAACTCGGCCCGGGGCGACCGCAGGATGCCAGTAAGTCCGCCGTTTATGTCGACGAAAAGAAGAGCTGGGTCGCGGCGGAACAACATTGTCAGCGGGCTTACGGCACTAATTTGGTGTCCGTTTCTTCTGCAGTCTTTAATGCGTCGCTTGGTCAGGCAGTTAAAACGATGGCCAGTAACCCTCAGGCACGGGTATGGATCGGTCTCCGTCGGCCAGCGGAATATTTCATATGGTCAGACACAACCCCGTATTATTTTGAAAATTGGAGATTCTTTACGCCATGGAAGAAGGATGAATGGAAGAACTGTGTGTCAGCGCGGGGCGTGCGCGACCATCAGGGCGGTACAAAGTTCAACTGGGTGACTGAGGATTGTTGGAAAAAACGCAGCTTCGCCTGTTGGAAAAAGGGCAGTAAGCCGACCAATTACTCTGTCGCTTCCGTGCCCGTCCAACCGAAAAAATCGGAAAGCTTAATGCCGGATTGTCCCTTGTTGACATCGCAGCGTGTCACGGCCATTGCGGCGCGGCAGTGGTGCACGGCTAATGTAAAATGTGTCGGTTACCGTATACATTCGGTTTATACACAAATGAAATTGGCGGATCAGCCATCCTATGTCAGATTTTATCAGGATGGGACAGAATGCTCTCAGTCCCGTTTGGACCGGGCGAAACGCCAGAATTTTGTCTTTATCTCAAAGGATAAATAGCGATAAATTTTGAGTTCTTAACTCGGTTTTAACCCTGTTCGGGTGGTATCTCCGTCTACGCGATGAGTGTGTGAACAACCGAGTACCATTATGGACGGTAATGTCGTTGCATCCGGCGCCAAGCTGGCAGCAGCTGAAATCTCAAAAGAAGAGCTGGACCGGCGTTTGGATGCTGCTGATCAGAAGATCAAACGGCTTGCCCAGAATTTCAATATGGTTGCCGCAGATTTGTTCCAGGAAGAGATGGAGAAGTTTCAATCGGCAACCGCCGCTGGCGGTGATGTCGACGTCCGGAATGACGCTGTTAAATCTGCCTTTACAGTCACCCATGATATGCGGGGACTTTCCAAGACATTTGGCTATCCGTTGCTTGGTGAAATTTCATCTTCCTGCGCGGACTTTATTAAAAATCGCGATGTCCTTGAGAGTGACAAAGAACTCGAAATCGTTCGGCTGCATTTGGGCGCTTTAATCCTCATTGCGAAACAAGGCAAAACCGGTGATGGGGGGGCGGAAGGAGCAACCCTGATGGCGCAACTCGCAGCGGCAATCGGTGCTGTAGAAAAAACTACCGAAAACGTCCAACGCTCTCTTTTCGATAATTTAGGTTTGGTTTATCCCCTTTGGCATAAGGCTGGATTGGTTCTATACTTTTAACCATCCGGGCCAATCGGGTGTTCCTGTTGAATATCCAAGTAAATTTGTTCCGGCCACATTGGTAACAGGGGAAATCTATGAAAATTTCACGCGCAAAAAATGTAATCGCCGTGGTTGCAGGCCTTTTGGGCGCAACGACAGCGGCGTCAGCGGTGAATGCTGACGAAGTTGCGGACTTTTATAAAAACAAGACAGTGACTATCTGGAGTGGTCTTTCTCCGGGTGGTTCGTACACCGCTTATGCTTTGATCCTCAAAGATTACATGCCTAAATACATCCCGGGTAATCCAACGATCATTGTTGGTAGCCGCACCGGTGGTTCAGGGCGCGTTCTCGCTAACTGGATGGCAAAAGTAGGCCCGCGCGACGGATCGATGTTTGGTTTGATCCATGAACGCATGGGTTTGGAACCACATGTTTATCCAAAGGGCACCCGGTTTGATGGCCGCGAGCTGACTTGGATCGGCAGCATGGCGAAGCAAAAGAGTGTTTGCTATACGTGGCATAAATCGAAGGTAAAGACCTTTGAGGATGCCCAGAAGATGACGGCCATTGTCGGTACGAGCTCTTCGACGGCGACCGGTTCAGTTATGCCACGCATGTTGAATTCTATGGCAGGCACCAAGTTCAAGATCATTCGCGGTTATGATCCAGCGGAAGTCTTCTTGGCAATGGAACGTGGCGAGCTTGATGGTCTCTGCGGTTATGGCTGGGGCAGCATGAAGACCGCGCGTCCTGACTTTATCCGGGACAAGAAGCTGAACTTGATTCTGCAATTCTCGGATAAGAGCCATGCAGAACTCGATGGCAAGGTGCCGGTAATGATGGATTACATTACCAATCCCCGTGATCGTGGCATGCTTAAGTTGGTTTTCGGTACGCAGGAAATGGGTCGCCCGTTTGTTGGTCCGCCGAAAATGCCTAAAGCACGGACTGCAGCCTTGCGGAACGCCTTTAATATGGTCATGAAGGACCCGGAATTCCTGGCTGATGCCAAGAAGCGGCGTCTGGAAATTGATCCGATTACCGGTGAGACAATCGAAAAGCTGGTTAACGAGCTTTACAAGACACCGAAAGACATCGCTGCGCTTACTGCTGGATATCGTAAACCTGCCAAGGTCGGCGAAACCAAGCGGAAGATTAACTGGAAAAAAGTCGACGTAACGCTGAGCAAGAAAAAAGGCCGTTATGTCTACTTCACCGTTGGTGGCGAAGACCATCGGGCGAAGTTACACGGTAAACGGACCAAGGTGATGATCGCTGGCAAGAAGGCGAAGACCAAAAACCTAAAGGCTGGTCTGAAATGCAATGTGACCTATCCAGGTCATCACGGCTTAGCCAAAGCGATTACCTGCATGTAAGTCGCTTAAGCTGACTGAGATTAAACCCGCTTCCTCATAACGAGGGGGCGGGTTTTCTTTTGCCATGGGGCAGGATTGTGGGTTTCTTGACACAAATCACCCAGCCCTAGATTATTCGTACACAAACAATTTTTGAATAATTTTATTAGGGTTTTGCGGCGTATGACGGCGAAAGATGGCTATATCCTTGAACGTCAGGCGGGGCATTTATTGCGTCGGGCGCATCAGCGTCATTCGGCAATATTTCAGGAAAATATCGGCGATCGCGCAGCTGACCCCGTTACAGTTTGCGGCGCTGGTTAAGCTTCGAGATCTCAACGAGGTGTCGCAGAACCATCTTGGCCGCTTAACAGCGATGGATGCAGCGACCATGCAGGGGGTTATTAAACGCCTTGCGTCACGGGGCCTGATCGAGCGGCGTCCTGATCCTAATGACCGGCGGCGTTTGATCCTTACGCTGAGCGCAGAGGGGGGCGATCTTGTCGAAGCGCTGGTCAATAACGGCAGCAATATTACGGCGCAAACGCTGGAGCCGCTGAGCGCAGCAGAACAAAAACAGTTTCTCGACTTACTGACAAAACTGGCGCAGCTCAACGGCCATGGAGAATAGGGCTGCCGTATCGTTTTAACGGGCGGCGTTTAGCCCTTCGATCATGCCCTCAACAGTACTGAATTTTTTACGAGGCGATGGCTCGGGAGCTGCTTTTTCTTCCAGTTCTTTGATCACCAGCCAGTCATCGAAAGAGACGACCTGAAGATTCCGTTCTTGGGTGAGTGTGTCGAGAGCATCGGGGCCGGGTTTGGCGTTACCGCCAAAATCAGCGACAAGCAGGTCTGTCACCGCATAGGAATCCAAACGATTGGTACCAATTGTACCAGTGGCGCCACGCTTGACCCAACCCGCAGCATAAACCCCTGGCGCAACGCGGCCTTCTTCATGTTCGACGATGCCACTGCGTTCATTGAAGGGAATACCTTCGATGGCCTCGGCGCGTGAGCCAATACAGGTGACAACCATTTCGCAGGGGATGTCGAAGGTCTCTCCGGTGCCGATACAACGGCCGCCTTCGACCTTGGTCCGTTCCATACGAATACCTTCAACAGTGTCTCCGCCGAGAATTTCGATGGGGGAGGCATAGAATTCAATATGCACTGTACGGCGTTTTTCACCTGGCTTTGCTTCGGAAAGGCTTTTCAGCGTATCGATAATGCGCTGCCGCACTTTCTTTTCCCGATCATCCATATCATCCGGCATCTCATCCGGTAATAAGGAACCGTCGACGACTGTCGTTGCGGCTTCGAGCACACCCATTTCCTTGAGTTCATTATTGGTGCAGGCGGCTTCAAGCGGGCCTCGACGGGCAAACATGTAAACATCTTTGAGGGAGGCGGCATCGATGTCGTTCATCGCATAGTCAGCGATGTCTGTGGTCGACATTTCAGCAGGAGTCCGCGACAGGACCCGCGCGACGTCGATAGCCACGTTGCCGATGCCGATGACTGCGGCGGTGCCGATATTAAGATTGGGTCCAAGATCCTTGAAGTCTGGGTGACAGTTATACCAACCGACAAAGGCATTTGAGCCAAAGACGCCTTTTTTATCTTCACCGGGAATGCCGAGTTTGTTGTCGTAAGGAGCTCCATAGGCAAGGACGACGGCGTCATAAATAGCAGTAAGCTCGTCGAGGCTAACATCCCGACCTAATGAGATATTGCCGACATAGCGGACATTGTCGTTCTCGGTGATGCTCTGGGCGTATTTCTGGTCGACCCGTTTGGTCTTCTGGTGATCGGGCGCGACGCCCCCTCTGATCAATCCGAAAGGCGATGGCAAGCGGTCGATGATGTCGATACGACAACCGGGTGCTTTCTCCAACAACGCTTGTGCGACATACATGCCGCCGGGACCGGAACCGACGATGGCGACACTGCGGTCACTGAACTCACTCATTCTCAAATCCGAATTTTATTATTAAGCCCGAAACTGCGGGTGATGATAGCCGAACCGTGTGTGGAGGAAACCCCTGTGGTTATAGTTTTCCACAACAAAAAAACCCCGGAAAAAGGTATTTGCCGGGGCTTTTCGTAATAGAAGACGAAAGAATCAGACGACGGTCCAGGTCTTTCCCTTATGCATCAGCTCATTGATCGGAATTGCCGGTGATTTCTCGGTCATCTCGGCGATTTGATCATAGACTGCGGCATCGTAAGACGGGCCGGGGTCACGGAAGATGACGCCCATCGCAACCGGGAAATTTGGTGGCTGCATGCCAGCGAGCATGAGAGCCAGAGGACGGTTGGTTTCATCATGGATCAGGATGTCGGCTTCGGTGACACCGTTTTCACCAATGGTAACAACTTCGAGTTCCATCTTGCCTGGCGTCATGCGCAGGCCTTTTTCATTCTCTTTACCGAACAGCAAGGGCTTGCCGTGTTCGCAAACGACCTGGCCGTCTGCGATATTTGCTTTGTCCGTGAAGGACGAATAGACGCCATCATTATAAACAATGCAGTTCTGCAAAATTTCGACGAAGGAAGCGCCGGTATTCTCTTTGGCTTCCTGCATGAGACCAGGAAGAACTTTGAGGTTGGTATCAACTGAACGGGCGACGAACCGGGCATTGCAGCCAAGAGCAAAGACACAAGCTGAAACCGGTGAGTCGACAGAACCAGCAGGTGTTGATGGAGAGCGCGTTCCGACTTTTGAGGTCGGTGAGTACTGACCTTTGGTCAGGCCATAGATCTCGTTGTTGAACAAGAGAACCTGAACATCAATATTGCGTCGCAGAACATGCAGCGTGTGATTGCCGCCGATGCTGAGCATATCGCCATCACCACCGATGACCCATACGTCGAGGTCAGGGTTTGCCAGCTTTACGCCTGTGGCAACGGCTGGTGCACGACCATGGATCGTGTGGAAACCGTATGTTGCCATGTAGTAGGGGAAGCGGGCAGCGCAACCGATGCCGGACACGAAGACGGTGTTCTTGGGATCGGCGCCCATGTTTGACAGGGCCTTTTGCACGGCTTTAACGATTGCATAGTCACCACAACCGGGGCACCAGCGTACTTCCTGATCGGAAGCGTAATCGTTTGGCTTAAGAGCTACTGGGGGGCTTTGAACGTTCATCGATTAGTCCTCCATCCGGCTGCGAATTTCCCGTTCCAGATCGGACACCTTGAAAGGTTGTCCAGTAATCTGGGCGAGGGATTCTGCCGGTACTAGATATTCAGAGCGGAGCAGCGTTACGAGCTGTCCATTATTCATTTCGGGAACCAGGATTTTATCAAATCCCTTCAACAACTCGCCAAGGTTACGCGCCAGTGGCCAGATGTAACGGATGTGGATGTGAGAAACATCCAGCCCGTCCTCCTGACAGCGGCGTGTTGCCTGTTCGATGGCACCGAAAGTTGATCCCCAACCGACGACGACCATCTTGCCCGAATTATTCCCGGACACGACTTCCTGCTCGGGAATATCATCGGCAATGCCGAGGATTTTCTGAGCCCGAACCTTGGTCATCTTGTGATGGTTGTCCGAGTCATAAGAGATGTTGCCTGAATCGTAGTCTTTCTCAATACCACCAATTCGATGCTCCAAGCCCTCTGTGCCAGGAATGGCCCAGTTACGGGCCAAAGTCTTTTCATCCCGCAGATACGGGTGAAAGCCTTCTGTTTCGCTGGCAAACTCAACCGGGAACGGCTCAACATCATCCGTGTCAGGCAGTTTCCAGGGCTCCGCTGCATTGGCGAGGAAGCCTTCATTGAGGAACATAACCGGGGTCATGTATTTGGTTGCCAGACGAACGGCTTCAATCGCGCAGTCATAACAATCTGACGCGGTTGAGGCGGCGATAACCGGCATCGGTGTGTCACCGTTACGGCCATAGACGGATTGATACAGATCAGACTGTTCCGTTTTGGTCGGCAAACCAGTCGACGGTCCGGCGCGCTGGAAGTTTACGATGATCAGCGGCAATTCGGTCACGACAGCGAGGCCGAGGGCTTCCGATTTCAGAGCGACACCTGGGCCAGAACTAGACGTGATACCAAGCGACCCAGCGTAAGAGGCACCAAGCGCTGAACAAACAGCGGAGATTTCGTCTTCTGCCTGGAAGGTAACAACCCCATAGGCCTTCAGATTACTCAGCGAATGCAGCAGCGGTGAGGCTGGTGTAATCGGATAAGAACCAAAGAAGATATTCAGACCGGCTTTTTGGGCACCGGTAAGAAGACCCCAGCACGTTGTCTCAACGCCAGTGACAGCGCGGTAGATACCGGGCTCCACTTTGGCTTTGGGTACAACATAGGTGCTAATCTCACTCGGCAATTCGGCGGTTTCGCCAAAAGCGTGTCCGGCATTGAGGGCCGCGATATTGGCTTCCGCGATAAGCGGCAATTTACCAAAGCGCTGATTCAACCAATCAATGGTCGGCTGACGATCGCGATCGTACATCCAGCACATCAGACCAAGCGTCCACAAGTTCTTGGCGCGCAAGGCTTCTTTCTGCGTGACGTCGATGTGTTCAACAGCGGCCAGCGTCATCTTTGAGATATCAATCTCAATGACCCGATAGCTATCCAGCGTGTTGTCTTCCAGCGGGCTTTCCTTGTAACCGGCTTTCTCGATATTACGCGCATTAAACGCGCCGAGATTGAGGATCAGCGTGCCACCAGGGACCAGGTCTTTCAAATGGACCTTGAGAGCCGCAGGGTTCATCGCAACGAGAACATCCGGAGCGTCGCCCGGCGTCTTAATCGCGTGTGATGCAAAGTTGATCTGGAAGGCTGAGACACCATAGGTCGTTCCGACCGGGGCGCGAATTTCAGCAGGGAAATCAGGGAAGGTCGAAAGATCATTCCCCATTAGGGCCGTTGACTGGGTGAACTGTGTTCCCGTCAGCTGCATTCCGTCGCCCGAATCACCCGCAAAGCGAATAACTACAGAGTCCAGAATTTCGCGGCCGCTCTCGTCGGTTTCTTTGAGTTGTGTAGCCATGGTTCCGATTAGGTTGGTTGGCAAAGAACGCCAGATTTCCGGTTCAGTTATATGTCTTTAACAAGACAAAAACGCTCAATAAATAATTGTATGTACACTAACAATTGTCGTGGCCGTCAGTATCGGATAAGCCGGGCAATTGTCAAGAGGATCGCACGTTATTTTAATTCCGCAAAACGCAATAAACAGTGAATGAATTTGATGGTTTCTGTCGTTTTTTGATCCGTCTTGACAGAAAACAGTCGCTCGCGGATATTTGTATGTACACAAACAATTATTTAGACGCAGCAGACGAGCTGGGGAGAGCGCCATGGCGGATGGAACAAAAAGCAAGAATGACGGTCTGATCAGATGCGATGCGTGCCCGGTCCTTTGCCGAATTCGCGAGGGGAAAACAGGCGCTTGTGATCGATATGGTAATTTTGACGGTAAGTTGGTCCGGATGGATCCGATCGTTGTTGCGCAGAAGGTCGTAGACGAAAAAGGTGAGATGATCCCGTTTGCCCAGGCATCTGAGAGCTGGGATGGTTCTTTGATTAGCCAGGCTCCGACTTTTTTGACCGGTATTGGCTCGACGACGACATATCCCGATTACAAGCCCGCACCGTTCATCGTTGGGAGCGATCAGGACGGTGTCGATATGATTACCGTCGTTAGCGAAGGCGTCTTCAGCTATTGCGGCGTCAAGGTAAAGATCGATACCGATGCCTATATTGGGCCCGAGCCCGCGGCCATTCGGGTCAATGGTGAGCAGGTCGGTCATGTCACGACCGCTGAATATGGTTCGCAGATGTTGGCGATCGGTGGCGTCCGCCATTTGACGGGTGGCAGCAAAAAAGAGGGCAATACCACCTGCAATACGATGATGCGGCTTTGCAATAAGGAAGCTGTTGAAATGACCATCGATGGTGGAGCGGAGATCGTTGTTCAGGCGGGCAAGCCACCCATCATCAATGGCATTCAGGAAGAACGCATGCGGGTTGGTTGTGGGTCGGCCACTGTCGGTATCTTTGCGCCGCAATGGCATAGCCATGTCGATGAGGTGATTGTTGTTGATGATCACATCACGGCGGTTCTAAGCGAACATCAGGCAGGCAAGTTTATTGATATGCCGCCTGCGGGCATCAAGGTACGCGGACGGCGGTCAACACCAGGTCGCTATTTTCAGGTGGCGGATCACGGTGCGGGCTGGGGTGGAACCGATATTATCGATCCGCTTGATATTATTGAAAAGATTGATCCGGATGTCGCCTGGGCAGGCCAGCGCCTGTTGATGGTTTCGACGACCGGTCAGGATTCAGCCTATTTTGAGTTGGATGATGATCTGAAGCCAATTCAGAAAGAGATGCCGGAACCGGTTCAAATCGTCGTCGACAGAATTGGTGAAAATTGCGAGCCCGCTTTGTGCTCCGTTATGTTTATGGCCGGGGCCGGTGGTAGTTTGCGGGCTGGCGTGACCGTTAATCCGGTTTTGCTGACACGGTCCGTCAAGAAATCACATACGCAGGTGACGTGTGGTGGCGCGCCGGTTTTCGTTTGGCCGGGTGGCGGCATTACCTTGCTGGTTGATGTCAACGAGATGCCTGACAATTCATTCGGCTATGTGCCAACGCCGGCGCTTGTGGCGCCGATTGAATTTACGATCCGTGCTGATGAGTATGCAGAACTCGGCGGATATGTGGACCGTATTCGGTCGCTGGATGATGTTCTCGAAAAGGAGAAGGTTCGGTCGGTGCCGTGGCATGAAGATCATCCCTGGCCGCTGGATGTTGGTAACGACGCTGAACAATCTTCGGATAGCTGAATGTTCGCCCCGGCACAGATGGCCCTTTTGCCGGATGGTCGGCGGTTGCATCTGAATCACGGCCCGATCGATCTGATCATTCAGGCCTTCGGTGATGCCGATGAAGTTCGTAAATCTTATGAACAGGCAATGTCCTGTTTTCCCGAAATTCTACCAACTCTGGTCGCTGACCTTACCAATCTGCGTCAGCCATATGATGTGAGTTGGACTCCAGAGGGGCCCGTCGCCCGCCGCATGCAGGATGCTTGTTCCAATTTTACAGGTGAATTTGTGACGCCGATGGCCGCTGTTGCCGGTGGAGTCGCGGATGAGGTGTTAGAAGCATTGGTTTGTGGCAGGCGGCTCGACAAAGCATTCGTCAATAATGGTGGTGATATCGCGTTCTATTTGACCGAAGGCCAAAGCCTGACGGCAGGGCTCGTTGCTGATTATCATTTGCCCAACATTGACGGTGAATGTGTCCTTACCCGTGACATGCCTGTGCGGGGGATTGCGACCAGCGGCTGGAAAGGGCGCAGTTTTTCACTCGGCATTGCAGATTCTGTGACCGTCTTGGCAAAAGAGGCCGCGAGGGCGGATGTTGCCGCAACATTGATTGCGAACGCCGTGAACACGGACCACCCGGCGATAGAACGTTGCCCGGCATCGGATCCCGATCCGGATAGTGACCTTGGGGAACAGTTAGTCACACTTAACGTCGGTGTGCTTGACCAACAATCAGTTGAAACAGCGTTGGACGCTGGTGAGAAGGCAGCGATTGCGGCGGAACAGGCTGGACACATCTCAGCCGCAGTGCTGGTATTACAGAACACATTTAGAGTGGTTGGAACGGCACCTGCCGGACTAATCGCACAGGCGGCATAAAGGAAAAAGCCATGGACGGTTCGAGAAATATTTCAGATATACAGACGGCACCACAGGGCGATTTTGGCGAGCTGGTAAAGGTTCGTAAATTCGTCATTCATATTGAGGAAGTGCTGCATGAGTTCGGGCCGGCGGCAAATCCGCCGCAGCTTAAGGGCTATATCGCCGCTGTTGCGGCTAATCCTTATGCCGGACGGTATGTCGAAGATCTGATGCCGTTGATGGAAGCCCTCAAGCCACTCGGCACAGCCATGGCACAAAGATTGATCGATGCGCTTGGCGGCGTGGAGAAGATTGTCGCCTATGGCAAGTCAGCCATCGTTGGCGAAAATGGCGAGCTGGAGCACGCCGCTCTGTGGCATGAACCTGGCGGATACGGGATGCGCCAGCTGATCAAGCCGTCGAAAGCTATTGTTCCGTCGACCAAAAAAGTAGCTGGGCCCGGGCGTCCGGTTGATGTGCCGTTGGCGCATGTAAATGCGGCCTATGTCCGTAGCCATTTCGATTGTATCGAATGTTCCATTCCGGATGCGCCGCGCGCGGATGAGGTTGTTTGGATTCAGTCGATGGCAACCGGTGCACGGATCTATGATCGTGCCGGTGGATTAAAGGCTTCTGATATTCAGGGAGAGGATGGACTTAAATGAGGGCCAAGATCAGAAAAACCCAGGTAATTGTTGAAACAACCCATAGCGATATCGGGAGATCGGTCGATCCCGCGACGCGCAAGGCGTCCGCGCTGGCGGTGATCGAAAATCCGTTTGCCGGACGTTATGAAGAAGACCTGTCCGAGCTCATGGATATTGGAGCGGAACTTGGCGGGTATCTTGGCAAGATGTGCGTTGATGCCCTCGGTATCACGCCGGAACAGGCGGAAAGCTATGGCAAGGCCGCGATTGTTGGTGAGAACGGCGAGTGGGAACATGCTGCCGCCATTTTGCATCCCAAGCTTGGTGCGCCACTTCGCAAAGAGGTAGAGAAGGGCGCCGCCCTTGTGCCGTCAGTGAAAAAGCTTGGCGGGCAGGGGACTCGGATCGATGTGCCGCTGGGCCATAAAGATGCTGCCTATGTGCGCAGTCATTTTGACGGCATGGAAGTTGGTATGGCTGATGCGCCGCGAGCCAATGAAATTCTGGTGGCGGTTTCGGTCACGGATTCCGGCCGGCCATTTCCGCGCGTTGGTGGTTTGACGACCGACGAGGCGATTGGTGAGGACGGTCTTCGGTAACGTCACGACTTAGTCACCACATAGATGACAGCGAGGGCGGATCATATTGATCCGCCTTTCCTTTTTTGGTTAAGGCAAAATTAACGCAACACTTCTACCTATAGTCTGAAGACTAGTCAGAAAGCAGTCTGCGCGACTGCGAGGAAGCGGTGTTATGCAACTATTCAAATTTTTAACGGCCGGAATGTTGGTAGCGATGTTGAGCGGCTGTTTTGCCGCGACGGCGGTGATTTCCAATCCTGATCAGGTGGTTGTCGAAGCCCTGTCGGCGAAATCGGCAGCAGATTATGCGCAACGGCGCTGTCGTGAGCATCGTCGCCACGCGGTCTATCTCCGGGATGGTGGATCGGCATACTGGTTTGCGTGCCGTCAAATCCAGCCGGTGCCGATGGAAGCTGTACCGGAAGGCGAGATGGCCGAGGTCATGGCGAAGGTCAAACCGGCGGCAAACAAGTCAGCCGCTGATATGAACGCCAAGACATCGAAACCGATGAAAAGAATGTCGGACAAGCTCGCAAATTCAGGGAAGCCGATCCGGCTGTCCAAGAAACGTAATAATTCTCAAAGCCGTAAGGATGTTCGTCGGCCCGCCAAGGGAACGATCTGGGTCCAGGTCGCCGCGAGTAAACGGCGTAACGATGCTGCCGAATTTGCCCGTCGTGTGATCAAGCGCAATAAGGATTTGATCGGTACGCGTTCTGTTTCTGTACAGAAAACCCGCCTGAGACATTCCGGAACGATCTATCGGTCTCGTGTCGGACCCTTCCGCAAACATGCGGCTGCTGAAAATGTCTGTAAAAAGCTAAAAGCCCGGCGTCAGGATTGTCTGGTCGCGATCCGCTAACGTCACACGAGGTCGAGTGGCGTATGGGGGCCGTCCGGCAGCTCAACGCGAATTTGGTCGCCGGGTTTAATGGTCCCGTCTTTAAGAATGATCCCCATAATCCCCGATTTGAAAATGACGCTACCGTCTTCGGCTTTGTCGAGGCAGGCCTTCATCAGCCCCTCGCGAAAATCGTTGAGCTGGTAGCACGGGTTTCTAAGCCCGGTAATTTCGACGGCGGCCTCTTCCCCAAATTTCAGAACCGTGCCGCGAGGCAAGCCGAGTAAATCGATACCCTGCGTGGTGACATTTTCGCCCATATCTCCGGGCGCAATATCGAACCCCTTAGCGCGCAACTCTTCGTGTAATTCTCG
Source organism: uncultured Alphaproteobacteria bacterium (assembly GCA_943787225.1). GTDB lineage: Bacteria > Pseudomonadota > Alphaproteobacteria > MPNO01 > UBA2964 > UBA2964. Next base: position 300,653 of record CALSLP010000004.1, on the reverse strand, counting down.
ATGGATGAGATGTATCTGGCGTAAGTTCGGGTCGTTAGGCTCTTTCTTGATTCGATAGAGATGTTGGATCAGCTTGCCGTAATGCGCATCTCCTTCGACGCCAAGGCCAGTGACGACGTTGATGCTGTCGCAGACTGGTTTGCTGAAATTGTGGCCGGCATCACGGGCAACGGCGAGGACGGAAGCCTTTGCCTGGTTCGGTTCATTCATGTCTTGTCACCTTTCGAGTCTGATCTTTACAGCCTTAACGGGACCTTGGCAGAATATATAATATCGTGTTGGATTAGAGGGAATTATGTCTATCGAGATTAATCCGTTGTCACCTGCACTGGGTGCAGAAATTATCGGCATAAGCCCTTGTGAACCCTTGGATGATGAGGCCGTCAGCATAATTCGTACCGCATGGCTCGACTATGGTGTGGTCTTTATTCGGGGGTACCAAACGTCGGATGCAGAGCACGCGGCCTTTTGTGCCCGTTTTGGCGAAATTCAGGCGGAACGCACGGCGCCAGAATCTGAATCCGATGACCAGCCCGGTATGTTGTTCGTCTCAAATTTCAAGGAAAACGCGATCCTGCCGGGTGGCGAGATGTGGTTCCACTCCGATCAGTGCTATTTCGATTTGCCGGTATCCGCGACCAGCCTTTATGCCATCGAGTTACCATCCGTTGGCGGCCATACGCTGTTCTGTGATTGCTACAAACCGTATGAGGATTTATCGGACGACCTCAAATCCAGGCTGGAGGGGCGGGTGGCGTTGAACGTCTATGATTACCAGTCCAATAATCGCTATATGAAATCAGCCGAACGCACCGAGGGCGCGCCAAGCGCCGTGCATCCCGTTGTTCGGACCCATCCCGAAACCGGTCGCAAGTCATTGTTCATCAATCGCCTGATGACTGATTACATCCTTGATATGGAGACCGCAGAAAGCACCGAGCTTCTGGAATATCTTTTTGACCATATTGAGCAGGATAAATACATCTACGACCATGCCTGGCGGCCGGGCGATCTTTCGGTCTGGGATAATCGCTGCACCTTGCATGCGCGCACTGATTTTGACCTCAGCGAACGCCGCCTGTTAAGGCGTTATGCGCTGGAAGGCGACAGGCCGGTATAGATATCTATTCATCCTTTTTGACTGTATCCCAGAGTTTGGATGAGCTGTGCTCGCCGACCTGACCAGGGCGGAATTCCTCACCCTTCGGACCCGGCATGGTGAACACTTCGGTGACGTGCGTGTAGTCCATATACCCCATGCGAGCGAGTGGCTGAATTTTCACCCAGTCGACCCTGCCGTCGGTTATCGCTGAATCGTTGATGTGGATGCCAACGACTTCACCAATCACGACATGATGGACGCCCTTGGCCGAGTTTGACGGCAGGGTAATCGTTGAATGGAATTTACATTCCAGATTGACGGGGCTCTCGGCAATGCGTGGGCATTTAACAATATTGCAATCGGCAGGGGTCAGCCCGCACATCGCCATCTCATCGACTTCAGGTGGCACATGCTTGGACGACAGATTGACCTCGTTGCGGAGATCATAGGTCGCCATGTTGTAGACAAATTCGCCAGTATCTTCGGCGTTGACCACAGAGTCCTTGCGGCGCGGTTCGGCGTCCTTCTCATCAATGGCACCAGACCCGGAAAAGAAGACGAAGGGTGGGTCATAGGCAAGCTGATTGGAGATCGAGAACGGTGCGAGATTAACGATGCCGTTATAGCTCAGCGTCGTGATCCAGCCGATGGGCCGCGGCACAACGCAAGCCTTGAAGGGGTTATAGGGTAATCCGTGATCGTCATTCTTGGGTTCGAAGAACATCTGGTGCCTCCCGGGGCAAATTATTGATTGCTGTTGGGAGGATTATGGCACTGGATATATAGAGCGAGAAGGGGGCCGGGAACAAAAAGAAAACGCCCCGCCGGTGAGGCGAGGCGTTGTCGTTTCGTCGTTTAGAGGCGTGTTAGGCCGCTCTGATATCCTGCAGGAACTGATCAACCTGGCCACGGAGGGCATCACCCTGTTTGGCTAGCTCGTCGGCGGCGCCAAGGACTTGTGCCGCGTTCTCACCTGTTTCAGAAGCCGCCTGATTGACTTCAATGATATTCCCGGAAACCTCCTGGGTGCCGGAGGCTGCCTGTGAGACATTGCCGGCGATTTCACGTGACGCTGCCCCTTGTTCCTCGACGGCGGCAGTGATGGCTCCGGAGATTTCACTAATCTGTGAAATAATATCGGAAATCCCGCCAATTGCCTGAACAGCATCGCTCGTCGCCTCCTGTATCTCGGAGATCTGACCGCCGATCTCCTCGGTGGCTTTGCCGGTCTGGGTGGCGAGTGATTTAACCTCGCTGGCAACGACGGCGAAGCCTTTGCCGGCATCCCCTGCACGGGCTGCTTCGATGGTGGCATTGAGGGCAAGGAGGTTAGTTTGGCTCGCGATATCATTGATCAGGTTGACGACTTCGCCAATCTTATTCGCTGCCTCGGCCAGGCCTTGTACCTTTTCATTGGTGGCGGCAGCTTCCTGTACTGCCTTCTCGGCGATGGAGGAGCTTTCTTTTACCTGACGGCTGATTTCACCGACGGAGGCCGAGAGTTCTTCCGCTGCACTGGCGACGGTCTGAATGTTGGTGGAGGCTTCTTCAGACGCCGCTGCGACTGTAGACGACCGCTGGCTGGTCTGTTCTGCCGTATTTGTCATAGCCTGTGCTGAGGCATGCATTTCAGTGGCGGCCGAGCTGACGGTTTCAAGGGCAGATTTTACATTGGAATCGAAAGAGGAGATGATTTCTTCCATACGATGGGCGCGTTCTTCCGCCTCTTTTGCGACTTTCTCGCGCGCCTGGACCGCCTGCTTTTCTGCTTCCTGTTCGGCAGCCACACGTTTTTGTTCGGCTTCGAGCGCGCTACGCTCAGCCTCCTTCTGCTGGGCCTCTGCCTCCTGGGCCTTGATAAGATTGCCCTGCAAAGTTTGTAGACGGCCAGCGACGCGTCCAATTTCGTCATTCGATTTCGGCACGATTTCGGTTTCGTAATCCCCATCGGCCAGCGTTTCGACATCCCCAACGAGCGCGTTGAGAGGACGGACGATGCTCGTACGGATGAGCAGAAATGCGACAATGGTGCTGATCAGGAGGCTCAGGACACTAATTGTTACGACCAGGTTAATGGCCTGCTTTTCGTGGGCTTCTGCGGTTTTGGCGGCATGTTCCGTGAACTTTCCGAACTTTAGCAGGAGGCCTTCAAGTTCGTGGTTAAGTGCTTTCACAAAGGCCTCGATCTTTTCCTCTGCCTTATGCGCCGCTTTGAGATCGCCAGCCTTGATCATTGAAAAAATTGACTCTGTTTGTTCGAAATAAATCTTATGCGCTTTGTCGATATTGACCGTGTGATCATAAGCATCCTGAAAAACCGCCCGTTCCTTGGCGCTGACGGCGGAATCCCGCGCCGTCAATATCAAGGATTCCGTTTCTTTCAGCTCTGTATTAATTTTCGCGTTGTATGTTTCGAATTTCTTCTTGGATTTGGCAAACAGCTCGGCGGCATCGGAGTCAGTTTTCAAGAGCTCGCCATAGCGGAAAGCGCGCTCCATGCTAATTTCCTGTTCGAGCTGATGCACGGTGACCTTGGTCAGGGCGTTGGTCACCGGGATATCGCGTTCGGCAATCCCTTTGATCTCGGATCCCATAAGACTAAACTGCCAATAGCTGACGCTGGCGACCATCGCGGTCATGAGCAGGCAAAACCCGACAACGCCGTAAAGCTTTGTCGCGACGCCGATGCTTCGCCCGGATGATTTTTCAGTCTCTGTCGTTTCGGCGGTTTCTATATTTACGCCGGTGTTTTCTTTGATATTACTTGTGTCAGACATTGTGCTCTTTTCCCGTGTATCGGCGCGGAGTTTCTGTGCGAAAAATTATACTTGTGTCATCAGGTTATAAGGTCGTTGTTTTAAAAAAATATTAAAAACATATATATATCAGTATATTATATCTGTTTTTCTAAATTTCTTAATGTAGGGTGATTGGGGGGTGTTTCTGGTTGTATAGGAACGATCCGGGTAGAATCCGACCCTGCCATGGTCATGGCTATTAATGTATTGTCAAGAAACGCCGCCGTGAGCTTCTGAAATATTTCGGTGCAGCAGAAAATCTGCGCGGCGATTGTCGCAAGCTCTGTATTGATGAAACTCAACCACTCCTTAAAGGGACTAGAAACTACTCGGGCCATTGTCTGCCTCGTGTTTATTTCTAGGTGCTTAAGTTTAAGTCCTTTCATTTTTGCGATAAGGGTATACCCTCAAAGTCTGTAGACTTAGACGAGCCGACATAGCTCATGAGGGGATGCTCAATGAAGTTTTTGACGGCTTTAGAAGCCGCAGAAATTTTTGAAAATTAAGATTGATACCCTTTATTCTCTCGTGGAAAAGGGACAGCTGCCCGGCGCCAAGGTGGGCGGTCAATGGCGCTTTATCGATGACGACATTGTCACCTGGTTCAAATCTCAGTCGGGGGTTAACGAAGAAGGGCCCCATTCGTTGCGGAACGGGGAAGACATTCCGAAGTCTTGATTTTCGGTCGGCAGGAATTAATTGATTGTGCCTGGGCTCAGGCTGATCACATAGTGGGACTGCTGGGGTAACCCGGCAGGTCGCAGGCGTACTGCCCGCGTGATGTGCAGGACATATTATGTCCCTTGCCACACGACAAAGTTATTTAGGAATTTTCAGGGTTTGCCCCAATAGACCCACGCGTAAATCTATTTATAGATTTGCAGATGCTTAAGTCTAGTCCAGTAGTCTTTGTAGTCGATCCTGATAAGGCGTTTTCAGCGCAAATCTGTGGGTTTGTGAACTCTGTCGGTTTGCAGGGGATATCGTTTGACTTAGTAGAAACCTTTCTGGAAACACGCTCCGTCGACCGGCCCAACTGTCTTGTCGTTAATTCTGTTTTTTTAACAGCGAGGGACAGCACCCTGTATAAAAAACTGGAATCTCTCGGATGCAAAATGCCGATGATTGTTGTCGCGGACAAGCATGGGGATGTGACGACAGCGGTTACCGTTATGAAAAATGGTGCGCTTGATTATCTGGAAAAACCAGTCGACCGAAGTTCTTTTCTCGATCAGATCAAAATTGGACACGAACGGGATGCCGACATCGAAATTCTGCAAATATCAAAACGTCGGGTTACAACGGCGATCAACTCACTCACGCCGCGCCAAAATCAGGTGATGAAACTCTGTATCCGGGGGGAGCGCAACAAGGCGATTGCCCATGCGATGGATGTGAGTATCAAAACCGTTGAAGCGCACCGCGCCGCCGTCATGCATAAAATGGAAGCGAAGTCGTTCGTCGCTCTTGTCGATGACTGCCGATTAATCGGCTTGAGTTGACCTAGCCTGCCTTCTGTAACGCTTCCCAAACGCGATGCGGTGTCGCCGGTGCGTCAAGCTCGGTAATGCCGCGATCTTCCAGCGCATGGAGGATGGCGTTCATCACGGCTGGCATTGAGCCACCATTACCCGCTTCGCCACAGCCTTTGACGCCGAGCGGGTTAGTCACGCAGGGAACGTTTCGGGTTGAGAACTCGATGTCGCAGATGTCGTCAGCCCGTGGCATGCAGTAATCCATATAGGAGCCGGTCACCAACTGGCCATCATCGTCATAGAGCGTCCGCTCGACGAGGATCTGGCCGACGCCTTGCATGATGCCGCCGTGAACCTGGCCTTCGACGACCAGCGGGTTGATCACAACGCCAAAATCATCGACTACGAGGTACTTTACGATCTCAATGACACCGGTTTCGGGTTCGACCTCAACCTCGCAGACATGACAGCCATTGGGGAAGCTCGACGGGCTTGAATCATGGACCGCCTTATCATCGAGACTGTCGGGGACACCTTCGGGCAATTCACCGGCATCGCGCAGGCGTTTGGCGAGGTCCATGATGTTGATCGTTTTGTCGGTTCCGGCGACGGTGAAGTTGCCATTGGCGAACTCGATATCTTCGACGGCTGCTTCGAGAATATGTCCGGCGGCGGCTTTGCCTTTTTCTGTGATGATCGCAGCGCAATCGGCAATCGCATTGCCGGCGCCGAGCAGTGTTTTGGAACCACCAGACCCGGAAGCGCCGGGGCTCATCTCATCGGAGTCATTCTGGATGACCTCAATGGCTTCATAGGGCACGCCCAACCGTTCATGCAGGATTTGTGCAAAGGGCGTGCGATGGCTGGTGCCCATATCCTTGGCACCGGTGACCAACGCGACCGTACCGTCTTCGCGGAACCGGATATCAGCAAGCTCGCCAGCGGCACCAGTATTTTCCAGATAGTTGGTGATGCTGGCGCCACGTAACTTTCCATTGGCAGCAGACGCGGCCCGGCGGGAGTCAAACCCGTTCCAGTCAGCACGCTTAAGCGTTTCATCCATGATGGCTTCGAATTCGCCACTATCATAGGTCTGGCCATTCGGCGCTTTATAGGGAAATGCATCGGGTGCGATGAGATTGCGGCGGCGGAGTTCGACGCGGTCGATTCCCATCTCACGGGCAGCCTTATCGACCAGCTGCTCCATGATGTATTTGGATTCCGGACGACCAGCACCGCGATAGGGGCCGGTGGGCACCGTGTTGGTGAAGACAGCCTTGGTCGCATAGGAAAAGGCCGGTGTCTTATAGACGCTGATGATGTTGCGGCAGATTACATTGGTCATCGGGGCAGGGCCCATGGCCGTGAGATAGGCACCGCAATTGCCAACACCTGTTACTTTGAGACCAAGGAAGTCACCGTCGGCGTTAAGCGCTAGCTCGGCATAGATAATGCTGTCGCGGCCCTGATGATCCGACAGAAAGCTCTCGGACCGATCTGCTGTCCATTTAACCGGGCGTCCAAGCTTGCGGGCGGCATAGAGCACGGAAATTGGCTCAACAAAGGCAGCACCCTTCATCCCGAAGGAACCACCAACATCGTTGGAAAGCACCCGGAACTTATCCGGGTCCACTTTGAAGATCGCTTTGGACAAGGTGCCCTTAACGCCCATGACACCCTGGGTTGGCATATGGACAGTGAACCTCTCATTCGAGGCATCGTATTCGCCGATGACCGATCGGGGCTCCATCGCATTGACGACGATACGGGTGTTGTCGATCCGCATCTTGGTGACATGTGATGCTGCGGCGAAGGCCTTTTCAATGGCGTCATCATCGCCGACAAAAAAGTCGAGACAGACATTGTTTGGCACGGTGTCATGCAGTTGCGGCGCGCCGTCTTTCACGGCTTCCTCAGAATCCGTTACGACAGGCAGCATATCAATATCAGCGATTACCGCTTCGGCTGCGTCTTGTGCCTGAACAGCCGTTTCAGCAACAACGATTGCGATGGGCTCACCGACATGGCGCACCCGGTCCGTCGCCAGACCAGTCCGGGGCGGTACAATATAAGGACTACCATCGCGGCTTTTCAGCGGCAGGCCGCTCGGGATATTACCAATATCGTCAGCGCGTAAATCGGCACCAGTATAGATCGCCAGGACACCCGGCATGGCGGCAGCAGCTGAAATATCAACGGCATTCAATGTGCCATGGGCGACCTGGCTACGCACGAAGCGGGCATAGACCTGGCCATCGACATTGCTGTCGTCGGTATACTCACCACCACCGGTGAGATGACGGGGGTCTTCGGTTCTCGTGACCGGCTGACCGATCCCGAAATTAAGCGGCATATCTACTGTATCAGGCATGGTATCAGACGACCTCTGGTATGTTGACGGCGGGTGGGGTGTTGCGGCTGCGACCGCTGGCGATCTTACCATCGATGATGACCATACCGATGCCGGGAATATCACCCATGCTAACGGCTTCGAGCATGGTCTTGCCTGCGGAATGCTGCGGCGCATCCATGAAGACGAGATCGGCGACCCGGCCAACTTCGATCAGCCCGCAATCGAGTTCGCGGACCCGGGCGGTATTGCCGGTTGCGAAGCAGAACACGGTTTCCGGGGCGACATCGCCAAGCGAAGACATCATCGCAATCATCCGAATAATGCCAAGCGGCTGAACGCCTGAGCCTGCCGGACCATCGGTGCCAAGAATGACGCGGCGTTCTTCGCCCAGTTCAAAGGCGGTGCGCATCGCATAAAGTGCGGCTTTCTCATTGCCGTTATGAACAATCTCGATACCGGCACCGCAGCTTTCACAGAGGCAGCGGATCTGATCGAGGGGCAGGGCGGTGTGACCGCCATTAATATGGCCGATGATATCGGCGCCGGCTTCAAGCACGACGTCTTTGTCGATCAGTCCGGAACCGGGAATGGAAGGTCCGCCGGTATGGATGGTGCTCTGGATGCCATATTTACGGGCCCAGTCGACCATGATCTTGGCTTCGTCACCAGCCTTTACACCACCAAGCCCGATCTCGCCGAGAAGTGTGACACCAGCTTCGGCCATGAATTTGAAATCTTCCTCGACCATATCCTTCTCGAGGATCGGTGCGCCGGCGTGAACTTTCACCAGTCCAGGATAGTTGGCAAAGGAACGCTGCACGGCGATGGCCAGGGCGACGACGCCTTTGGGATCTTTCGGACGACCCGGGAAATGCGCTTCACCGGCAGAGATCATCGTGGTGACGCCACCATGCATCGAGCTGTCGATCCAGTTAAGCTGGCTCTGGCGCGGTGTCCAGTCCCCGGCGACGGGATGAACATGGCTGTCAATCAGCCCAGGCGACAGAACCGTGCGGTTGGCATCAATGGTGGTCGCGGCATTACCGGTATCGAGGTTGGCTTCCTTGCCGATGGCCGAGATTTTACCGCCTTCAACGATGACCGTATCGGCATCAAGAATGGGTTCTTCCAACGCCCCGGACAGCATTGTCCCGACATTTTTAATAACCAGTTTGTCCGCCATTATACGCTCTCCCGAAACACGATCTGTCAGAATTTATATGTACAGGTATGATTACCCGAGTTGACGGGTTAAGCAAATGGGAGGCGATGTTTTTTTCGACGTTGCGAGGCTCTAGCTACCTTTAATATATGGAGGGTTATTGGCGAAGGACGGTGAGGCTTTGTGAAAAATGTTTTTCACCAGTCGAAGACCTATACTACTCTTTCAGCCATGTATTATCTCATTACGACCATAGTCGGGTTTTATCAGAGGACCGGCGAGCCTTTGTATAAATGGTCTGATGAGAATGAGATAATTGCCATCTATTTATGGCCTTTTGGTTTTGTTGTGACCTTTGGGATGATCTTTTTCGTCATCCCTGTCTTGATAAGAGGTTTCCTGCCGTCGCCGACTCTATTTCTGATTGCAGTCTATGCGCTGGGCTTGTTTTTGCTCCCGTATGTTCTGGTTTACGGAATCCGGTTCTTTATGAAGCACTTTTAGTGATCATAAGGGCCGACAGGGCCAAACTGTACTGGCTGAATGATTTACTCCGCAGCGGCGGCAGTGGCACTTTTCCCCGCGTTCTTGCCAGCATTGGCACTAAGGGCTTCGAGGACCTGGTCGGTCATCTGGACATCGCCAAAGTTTAGATAGAGCGCGTTGATCGTCGCTTCGTGTCCGGCGATGGTGCCGGCAGCGCAGGCATCTTCGACGGTGAGTGTATGATAGTTCATCATCATCGCATCGCGGGCGCTGGATTCGACGCAGACATTGGTGGCAACGCCGCAGAAGATCAGCGTATCAATGCCGTGCTCGCCGAGGACTTTCTCGATATTTGAGGCGCCGGGGATAAAGGCCGAATAGCGGATCTTGTTGACCTTGGGGTCGTCCTTGCGGACATCGAGTCCTTCCCACAGTTTGAAACCGGCACCGTCTTTGGCAAGTTCCTTTTTGCGGGTGGCGATGCGTTCTGGTGTCATGCGCTCGTAATGCGCACTCCAGCCTTTGAAGGCTTCGGGGTTGGTGATATTGCGAACCCAGATAACCTTGCCGCCAAACTTTCGCATGGCTTTTGCCAGCCGGTTGACGTTGGGGACGATGGCTTCGGCATATTCGCAATAGGAGATTTGGTCCTTGGCGATATAGAAATTCTGCATGTCGATGACGACCAGAGCCGTCGATTTCGGATCGAACTCGACCAGGCTGTGCGGTTGACCATCGCGCTTGGTAATTTTCGCGATATTTTCCGGCAGCAGGCAAGAGACGGTATCAGACATTTTGAACCTCTTTATATATAATGGCCGTCTAATAACGACCAATCTTGCAGCCTGACATTTAAGTCAGGCGCGCAAACGAATTCACAGCTTACTAAAGCGCAAGCAACATTTCTGGGATTATACGCGGTTACTCAGCCGCCGCTGCCGCAACATTTCGATCGAGCAAAGTGATAACCTCATCTGTCGATTGCACATCACCGAACTGCAGGTAGAACTGATTGATCGAATTATTGTGCAGGTCATCATCCGGCGCGGCGCAGCCATCGGAGATCATCATCGTGCGATAGTTCAGCATCATGCCGTCGCGTGCCGTGGATTCGCAGCAGGTACAGGTCGAGACACCGGTGATCAGCATGGTATCGATGTTATTCTCTTTTAATACCGCTTCGAATTTTGAGGGCGCAGGCAGGAAAGCCGAGTAGCGTGTCTTGGGAACGATCTCGTCTTCATTACGGACATCCAGATCAGGCCATATGTCAAAGCCGCTGCCGCCGGGTTCCATCCCGGTGACGCGCTTCTCGCCATTTTCAGGGGTGACGCGATCATAATATGCCGACCAGAAATCTTTAGAGTCCGGGCCAGAGTGGGTTTGTATCCAGATAACCTTGCCACCGGCGCGACGGGTTGCTTCTGCCAGGCGATTGACGTTGGGAACAATGTCGCGGGCAACCGGACATTCAGAAGGCTGGCCTTCGCCCATGAAATAGATTTGCATGTCGACAACAACCAATGCCGTCGCGGGACCATCTAATGACTCAACGGAGTGTGCCCTGCCGCTGCGCCGGATCATTGTCTCAATATGTTCTGGTTTTATATACGCGTTATGCATCTTTATCTCCTCGCTGTCGGGCAGCTTCCCTGAAAATCAAACTGGAGTATAGCGTGGTTTGACGATGAAATTGAGTCTTTTTAAACGCTGCCGCCTCCGCTCACGCTGATGTTGTCACCGGTTACATACCGGGCGGCATCGGAAATCAGGAACCGCGCGACATCGACGATGTCCTCGGGCTCGCCGATTCGGCCGAGCATTGATCTGTTGGCGGCACTATCGCGTGAGGCGTTGGTGTATTCCGCGATCATCGGCGTTTCTGTCGCGCCGGGGCTGACCGTGTTGACGCGAATACCATAGGGACCGAGCGAGCGGGCAAGAGACCGGTTCAATCCATAAATCGCGGCTTTGGAGGTTACGTAGGCCGGGCCGCCGCGACCACTACCACCGCCAATACCACTGGCTTGAACGGAACCTGATGACGTCAGCACGATGGCACCACCGCCATTTTCTTTCATCCATTCGCCTGCAGCCTTGGCAACATGAAATGAGCCGACGACATTGACCTGGAGCACGCGATTGAACTCTTCGCTGGAGACATCTTCCCAGTTCAAGGTCGAATGGATCGCGGCGAAATGGCAGACCGCATCAAGCCGACCGAATTTTTCAACGGTTTGTTTAACCGCATCACGGCAGGCATCAAGCGATGATACATCAACGTTCAGCGCGATATAATTGTCTTCGGGGGCGGCGTTGAGCACGCATTCATGGACCGGTTTAACGTCAAGGGCGGTTACTTTATTACCGTCTTGTAGCAAGTCCCGGGCACAAGCCGCGCCAATACCGCCGCCAGTCCCCGTCACCAATACAACCTGATCCGTCATCTGTGCCTCCTGTTTTCTGTCAGTCTTATTAGATTTTAATGACGATACCCTAGCTCAGGGGCGGCCTTCCTGTCACCGGGTGGTAGCAAATCAGCTCCTTGTAATTCGGTTGGCACATCCAATGCGCTGTCTGGCTTTTTGTACGAAATCAATCAATTTATTTTACAAATTAGCGCTTTTTATTTTACAAATTAGCGCTTTGTTCGGTCTTGACCGGCGGCAATCTTTGATATCCAATCCGTCGCAACTGGGCCGCTTAATGAAGCCCGGCAACAGGGCTTGCCATTGTTTCGGTAAGCTGGCGAAAAAGGAGCGGGAGCGGGGAGACAACAAGATTTCCTTGATTTCTGTTGCGAATGGCACGGTTCTTTGGGCTGTTCTGTTCGTGATGCCGTTTTGTGTGTCAGGTGACGATTCTGCTAGAGAGTCGGAATATCGGGCGTCTAAAAATGGTTTACTACGTTAGTGCTAAAAAGTTTGGTGCAGATTTTTATAGGCAAGAATAATGGAAGATATTTCCCTATTACATGAAGCCGGACAGGCTCTGAGCATCTTGTTTACGTTCGAAAGGCTAGGTTTCCTATTCCTCGGCGTAATCATCGGTCTGATCGTGGGTGTTATCCCTGGTCTGGGCGGTTTGGTCGGGCTTTCCCTGCTGTTACCGTTTACATTTGATATGAACGCTTATACCGCGCTTGCCTTCCTTATGGGGCTACAAGCGGTGACGGTGACCTCGGATACGATCCCGGCGGTCATGTTTGGTGTGCCAGGCACGGTTGGTTCCGCCGCGACAATCCTTGATGGATATCCAATGTCGCGCAAAGGCGAAGCCGGTCGAGCGTATGGTGCAGCCTTTACCGCCTCAGTGATTGGTGGCCTGTGGGGTGCGTTGCTCCTCGGTGTCAGTATCCCGATCCTGCGACCGGTCATGCTGCATATTGGCTCTCCGGAGTTATTATCGTTCTGTATCTTTGGTCTCTCGCTAGCCTCCGTGCTTAGTGGTGGTTCACTGCTGAAGGGTCTCGCCGGTGCTTGTATCGGTATTCTGATCTCAACAGCCGGTGATGATCCGCAAACGGGGACGCTTCGTTGGACGTTTGATTCTCTTTATCTATGGGACGGTCTGCCCGTTGTGCCCCTCGCACTCGGACTGTTTGCTATTCCTGAACTTGCCGATCTCGCGATCCAGCAAAAATCGATCAAGAACGATAATGAGAGCACTGATATTACCGATAGCCAGCTTGTCGGTGTTAAGGATGTGTTCAAAAATATGTGGCTGGTTTGTCGTTGTGCAACCATCGGCGCAGGTCTTGGGGCGGTTCCCGGCATTGGCGCCTCGGTTGTCGACTGGATAGCCTACGGTCATGCGGCCCGAACCGAGAAGGATGCAGATATTTCCTTTGGTAAGGGTGATGTTCGTGGCGTTATTGCATCGGAAAGCTCGAACAACGCGAAAGAGGGCGGCGCCTTGGTGCCAACCATTGCTTTCGGTGTTCCCGGTTCCGCGTCAATGGCGCTTATCCTGGGTGCTTTCCTGATCCATGGTCTGGTTCCCGGACCTGACATGGTGACCAAGAACCTCGACGTAACCTACACGATGGTGTGGTCGGTTGCCGTTGCCAATATCCTTGGTGCTGGCATCTGTTTCACCTTCGCCAACCAGCTCGCAAAGCTGGCGTTGATCCGTCCCGGCATTTTGGTGCCGATCGTGTTGGCGGTTGTGTTCGTCGGTGCTTTCCAGGGCTCGCGTCAGTGGGGCGATATCTGGGCATTGCTCGGCTTTGGTCTGCTTGGCTTCATCATGAAGCGTTTGCGTTGGCCACGACCTCCTCTGGTTCTGGGCTTCGTGCTCGGCGGCCTTGTTGAACGTTACATGTTCATCTCGGTTGAACGTTATGGGGCGCAGTGGACATATGACATCACCGAGTTCCCGGTTGTTGTGATCATGTTCATCATCACCCTGTATGGCATCGCTAGCCCGTATATCAGCCAAGCTCGTCAAAAGCGGAAGGATATTGCTGCCGGCATCACAACGTCGCAGGTTGCAACCTTCTCTTTCAACAAGCGTGGGTTTGATCTCGACTTTGCCTTCGGTGCGGCTATCGCCGTGATGTTCATCATTGAACTGTCGATTGCGTCGACCTGGGAGTTTGGCGCACGCCTCATTCCTCAGGTAATGGGCTATCTAGCCTTGATCATTCTGTCGTTCTTCCTCTTTGCCAAGCTGTTCTATCAAGCCGGTGCTAAGATGGTGACGACCAAGGATGTCGATGGTAATGATATCACTAAGGAAGAGGCAGAATCTGACGTCCATTTCGATATTGTGGTGGATTTCGGTGATCTTCCTAAAGAGACGATCACGAGAAGAGCCCTTGCCTACTTTGGCTGGTGCGGTTTCTTCTTCCTTATGGCCGCAACGGTAGGCCTTCTGGTCTCAATGTTCTTGTTCCTCGTCGGTTATATCCGGTTCTGGGGCAAGGCCACCTGGGGCACGACGATGCTGATATCCTGCTCATTGTGGGCATTCTGTTATGGATTGTTCCATCATGTTCTGATCATTCCATGGCCACAGTCAGTGGTCGGGGACCTGTTCCCGGTCCTCCGGACGATCAACTGGGCGAACCTCTTCTAGGGTTAGCTCAACGAAACAAAGAAACGCCGGTCTTTAACGAGACCGGCGTTTTTTTTGACCAAAAAAAAGCGCCCCCGAAGGAGCGCTTTTACGGAACATAGTCAGCTTATTTCTTCTTTTTCTTTTTCTTATCAAAGCCGAGCATAGTCGCTAACGTTTTGAAGGCTGTCGGCGGTTTCTTGAAGATGTTATCGATGGATGTTTGGACCTGATCATGGGTTTGCCAATTCATCGGCAGATGCCGTTTATTGGCATCTTTGAGAAGTCCTTTATCCTTTACCGTTCCGAGAAAACCGGCCCTTAGCTCGGCGAGCCGCGCTTTGGAAATGCCTGGTGGTGCGTAAAAGGCCTGACCGACCAGAAAGCTGACTTCGAGAATGTCCAGCATTTGGCGCTGCAGATCAGTTTTCATCAGGTTCCGTAAACGGGGGATATGCTTCATATCATCACGGTCATATCATCACGGTCCGGGCCCAGACGGGCGAGAAAGGTAACGAGGTTATCCCGGACTGCTTCGGGCCAGACGCCAAGATAGCCGGTATAGAAATTGCCGCGTCCTTCGATCTCACCCTTTTGCATGGCAAGATTGATCGTACCGCCACTTTTATAGCCGAGAATGATCTTGAATTTGGTTCCCAGCGTCTTGTTCATGAAGCTCGGCATCAGGTAGCTTGTTGATGCCTTGCCGCTGGTGCCCATGATAACGGTCCGTTTCCTGGCATCCTCGATGGTCCTGACAGGGGGGCCGAATTTCTTGGCGGCCTCAGCTGCAGTGAACCCTGAGTCGCCTTTTGAGCCGTTATAAACCCCGACCGTATAGGCGCGGCCCGACATCGAACCCAGCCAGCGCATTTTCCGTGTGTCGAACCCGACGCCAGGTCGCAATCCGGGAAAGGCGATTGAACCAGGATTGATCATCGAAATGACGCTGCCATCCTTGGGGGCGGCGGTGACCATATAACGTGCCGCCTTGGCGCCACCGGCACCGGGCATGTTCTGGGTAATAACGCTGGCCGTGCCGCCACCGAGATGCTTGCCCATATGGCGGGCGAGTATCTGGCAATAGAGATGATAGGTGCCGCCACTGCCGGACGGTACGACGACGCGTACTGTTTTATCCTTGTAGAAATCAGCGGCCATCGGGGCTCCCGACAGCGCTGTTGCCGTAGCAAATGCGGCGATTGACGTTGTTATATATTTCATTGAAAGACACTCCCTTTTTTGTTTCGTTGCAAAACCTTCCTCCCAATGCAGGCAAGCGGTCAAGGGAAACCGGAAAAAAATTATGGTGGGACGCGCCGGTTGCAGCGGCGTTTTGTTCGCTTATGATGACGATCAAACGCATATTGTACGGGAGTTGTAGAACGATGAGCGCCGCTGATAATGAGCAGTTTGATGAAGAGTTTGATGTCGTCGTTGTCGGGTTTGGATTTGCCGGCGGGGTGTCTGCGATTGAGGCGCATGATGCGGGGGCCAAGGTCTTGCTCATTGAAAAGATGCCTGATCCCGGCGGGATTTCGATCTGCTCACATGGTGCGATCTGTTCGACCAAAAATCCCGATGGTGCTTTTACCTATTTGAAAAATACCAATGCCGGCCGGACACCCGATCCGGTGCTGCGCGCCCTGGCTGACGGGATGGTCGATAATGAAGCCTATGCCCGCAAGCTGACGGAGTTGACCGGTGCTGAGTTTATGATCCGTGAGCGTGGCGGTAATTATCCGTTCCCCGGAGAAGATTCGTTTTACTACACCCAGATTACCGGCGTCCCAAATATCGATGCTGCCACGGTCTACCCGCAGGTCAAAGGCCGCCCCGGCGGGCCGCTGGTATTCTATGTCATTCAAAAGAATGTCGAGGAACGCGGGATTGAAGTGCGCTGCAATACGCCGGCCAAAAATCTGATTTCCAACGCCGATCGTGAAGTGATTGGTATCGTGGTTGATACGCCGAACGGCGAACGTCGCATCCGCACCAAAAAGGGTGTCATCCTCGCCAGCGGCGGGTTCGAGGCCAACCCTGAGATGCAAAAGCAGTACTGGCAAATCATGCCGGTGACGACGGCGGCCAATGGCGGCAATACGGGTGATGGTATCCGAATGGCGCAATCGCTGGGCGCTGATCTGTGGCATATGTGGCATTTCCATGGCTCATACGGCTTCCTGCATCCGGACAAGGAAGAATTCCCCTATGGCATTCGCGTGAAGCGCTTCCCGGACTGGATTCCGGGGCAAGAGCAGCGCGCGGTCGTGCAGGCACCGTGGATCATTCTCGATAAATATGGCGAGCGCTATATGAACGAGTTCCCGCCTTATGTTCAGGATACCGGCTGGCGCGATATGGAACATTTCGATCCTGTCACCCAAAGCTTCCCGCGCATTCCGTCACTGTTGATTTATGACGAGCTGGGTCGCCGCCGCTTCCCGATGGGCAACCCTGCTTATAACGAGCGCGACATGACCTATGTCTGGAGCAAGGACAACAGCAAGGAAATCGATGAAGGCATAATCAAAAAGGCTGATACGGTGGGTGAGCTGGCTGAGATGTACGGTATCGATGGCGACAAGGCCGAAGAATCCATGGCGCGCTGGAACGAGATGTGTGTGACCAAAGACGATACCGAATTTGGTCGCCCGGCAGGCACCATGATGAAAATCCAGCGCCCGCCATTCTATGGCGGTCAGGTCTGGCCGGTGCTCTCTAACACGCAGGGTGGCCCGGTGCATGATGCCAAGCAGCGGATCATCGACGTCAATGGCGACGCAATCCCACGGCTCTATGCAGCAGGCGAGATGGGCAGCTCGTTTGGGCATCTGTATCTGGCGGGTGGTAATATCGCTGAGTGCTTTGTCACCGGTCGTATTGCTGGCAAAGAAGTCGCGGGTCTCGGCTCCTGACACCGAATTATTTGATCTCCCTCCGCATTGCCAACCACTCAACTGCCCTGTAGATTTTGACCATACGCTAACGTATGGGATGCGCGGCACTCGCCTGCGCTCCCCGAAAACTGTTCAGGGAGAGTAACTATGGCGAACGATCCAAAATCGTTTGACGGTAAAGGGTATCCGGATTTTCAGGATCATTTGAAGGCACTTGATGACGCAGATTTGCTGCGGACAATCGACAAGCCGGTTAATAAAGATACCGAGATGCACCCGCTGGTGCGCTGGCAGTTTCGCGGTGGCATTCCCGAAAAGGATCGCAAGGCGTTCGTGTTTAATAATATAAGCTGCTCGCGGGGGCAGAGCTATGGCCTGCCGGTCGCCGTTGGCGCTCTCTCCGCGAACCGCGCGATCTACAGCATCGGCATCGGCGCCAAGGTCGAGGATATCGGCAAGGTCTGGAGCCACGCCATCGCCAACCCGATTGCGCCGCGTGAAGTCACAGATGCGCCCTGTCATGAGGTTGTCATCGACTCTGATCTGGAAGGCGAGGGCAAGGGGCTCGACAGTCTGCCGATCCCGATTTCGACACCGGGTTTTGACAGTGCACCTTACTTCACGGCGACCGGCTGTATAAGTCGTAATCCTGAGACCGGGGTGCAGAATATGGGCACTTATCGCGCCGGGCTGAAAAGCTCGACCCGCATGGCGGTCCGCATGTCGGTACGCTCCGGCGGTGCCGAAGGTCATCAGCACTGGCTGGAATATAAAAAGCGCGGCGAGAAGATGCCGATGGCGATCATCCTCGGTGGTCCGCCCAGCGTCTGCTACTGCGCACCGCAGAAATTGCAGCTAGGCGTCGATGAAGTTGGCGTCGCCGGTGGTCTGGTTGGTAACCCGATCAATATGGTCAAGGCCAAGACGGTTGATCTGATGGTCCCCGCCGAAGCGGAGATTGTGGTCGAGGGGTATATCGACCCTGAATATCTTGAGCCCGAAGCACCGTTCGGTGAAAGCCATGGTCATATCGCGCTTGAGGATTACAATAACATCATGGAAATCACCGCGATCACCCATCGCAAGAACGCGGTGATTGCCAGCATCATCTCGCAGGTCACGCCGTCTGAATCGAGTGTTATCAAGCGCGTCGCCTGGGAGCCCGTCTGGTTCAACCATCTCACCGATAATCTCGGGATCAAAGGCATCAAGCGGGTCTCAATGCATGAGCCGTTGACCAATATTCGGCGTGTGCTGTTTATCGTCTTTGAACGCGGCGTCCCGACAACAGAAATCTGGCGGGCTCTTTATGGTGCCTCGGTGCTGAACTCGGCGGTCGGCAAATACATCATCGCGGTCAATGAGGACATTGATCCGGATGAGGGGGATGCCGTGTTCTGGGCCCTGGCCTATCGCGCCAACCCGGCGCTGGATGTTCAGATTCTGCCGCATCGCGACAGGGGACATGGTCCCAAGAGCGATACCCGCATGGGCCGTGAAGACGGAACGATGCTGATCGATGCGACGCTTAAATCTGATATGCCGCCAATCGCGTTGCCCAAGAAAGAATATATGGAAGACGCCAAGGATCTCTGGGAAAAGCTTGATCTGCCGCCGCTCAAGCCGGAAAGCCCATGGCATGGTTATTCGCTGGGTGACTGGAACGAGCAGTGGGATGAAATGGCGAAACGCGCCGCTGAGGGTCACTATCTTGAGAATGGTCGCCGTAGTGCCCAGCTGCGGCGTAATGATGTGTTCCCGAATACGTCTATTCGCGACGTCCCGGGCAATCCTTTTGAAGAAGACTGAGTCTTTAATATTGTTTAAGCTCGTAGCCTCCCACGCCACCACCCGGCCACCCACTAGGGTACTGTCGATGGGTGGCCGGGTGGGGGCATGGGCCGGTCCAGAGCGGAGCGACATGCAATGAGCATTAGCCGTGATGACTGGATCGATGCCGCCTGGAATATTCTGGGTGAGGCAGGCGTTGAAGGCATCCGGATAGAACAGCTCGCGCGTCAGCTTGAGGTCACGAAAGGCAGCTTTTACTGGCATTTCAAAAACCGTCAGGGGCTGGTTGATACGATGATCGAGCGTTGGCTGGGGATGCGGGAAGAAGACCGGCCCACTGCCTCAGAGAATCCCAGTGAACGCCTGTGGCAAGTGATCGAGCGCGGCATCACGCGGGGCACGCGGGGACAGGCGGCGGCCTTGCGTCTATGGGCGCAGCGCAACCCCGAAGTCGAAGAAAAAATCGTCATCGCGGATTCCGCTCGGCGCCAGTTCTTTGTTGATCAATTCAAGGCACTTGGCCATGACGAAGAGGCGGCGGAGATCCGTGCCGAAGTTTATATGTCGGTGATCAGCGCTGAGTTCCTTCATTCGGGCAGCCGGGATGAGACTGACCGCCTTGCGATGGCGCGGCGTAAGCATGGGATGCTGACCCGCTAGTATTGGCACTGCTGTGACGATATAATCCCACAATTGTGGGAAGCTTATAGCGCGATCCCAAATATTAAGTCATGACGGAGGCTGATATGCCATTAGACGGTGTTGATAAGGGGCAAGTTGCCACAGAGACAGACGAAATGCGCGCAATCCGCGAGGCGAATGTCGAGATAGCACCACCGGCGCATTTCTTTAAATTGCGGGCACAGCTTTTGGAGCAGGGGCGGAGCAATCAGATTGTCGCCGATACCGGCAATATGTGGGCCAATCTCAAGGTCTATGCGTCAGGCGGCGAGAACGGCCTGCACAACCACACAGATCAGGATCACTTTCATCTCGTGCTTAAGGGCAAGGCCTGTTTCTATGGCCCGCGGGGTGAAGAAAAGATCTGCGCCGAATATGAAGGCATAATGTTGCCGTCAGGCAGCTATTACCGCTTTGAAGCGGTCAGTGACGAGCCGCTGATCCTGCTGCGGGTTGGCGCCAAGACCCCGCCGACCGCAGAACACCGGCGTTATAACATCTATGGCGAACCGCTTACCAGCGACTCAAAAGAAAATGGTCAGGTTGAGGTGATCCCGCGTCAGGGCGAATTCTGGGGTGCTGAGGAGTAGGGGCGGTACTGTTATCTTCGGTGTCATTAAAAATAAAGTAGTGACCCCCCCCAATAGCATGAGGCTATCTGGACACCCGGATCAAGTCCGGGGTGACTATTGAGGTTGTCGGGATGGCCGCACTCTTTTTTCGCTTAATCACTATAATTACCACACACACCCACTCGTCATCATACCGGACACACCGACCCGTATACCGGACACACCGCCCCGTCATCCCGCACTTGATGCGGGACCCACAAACCAACTCAATTTTAGACAGGGAATGTGTTGGCGCGACGACGACGGATCATAACGAGCGTTCCCAAACCAAAAACCATAACGGCGAGGGGTCCTGGCTCGGAAACCGCCGGCGGTGTCTCCAGCGAATTTAGCTCGGCGACGATAGCATCGATACCGGCGAAGCCATCACTGAAATCGTTAAAACCGAAAGCATGATTCCCTATAGGGCTGCTGATATAGTCTTGGAGGTCACTTAGCTGCACGCCATTGCCAAAACCGAGCGCGAAAACTAACGCGCCGTCATTTTTCAGCGCGTTGGCCGCATTGATGGCATCTAATATGGGGTTGCCAGCAGGCTCATTGGCGACACCATCAGTCATAAGAATGACGACCTGTTGTACGTTGCCGCCACGGCCGTTGAGCGTTAGCTCATTGTGCGCCGTTGTAAAAGCACCAGCATGATTGGTTTGACCTAAACTCTGGTTCATATTGTTCAGAGCGGTGGTCAGGCTGGCAGCGCTGCTGTTTAGACCGCTTTCGAGGGTCACCCCTGTCGAAAACTGAACGATGCCAAACTGGTTATCAGTTGGGCTAATGGTCAGGCTGTTGAACAGGTACTGTCCCAGACTTCTTTGATCCTCGTAATCCGAATTCGTGATCGAACCGGAACCATCGAATAGGACCATGATGTCAAAGAGTGGCGCGGCGCGGAGACCTGGCGCGGCAAAAAGCAAAATGACGAGTGTGGCAAAAAATTTGCGGAGCATAGTGGCGACCTGAACTCAAAAGCTGAAACTTAATCTTTTCTTCAGCATAAAATACAAGACGTAGCAGGGAATGGCAATAGATTCATATGGTTAACGCGGGTTTTGAATCTACCCCTTTATCCTTTGCTCATCAAACCATACGGTACCGTATTGACTTAGTGATGCCCGAAAAATAAGGTTTTCGGGTAAAATAAAGGCGCGGCTTTCGGCGCCTGTCGCTCAACAGGGATATCACCATGACCAAACCCGTCCGCGAACAAACTGCTGCTGACCGCGGCTATGTCGATCTTCATGAACATATTGTTGCGCTGCGCGAGGCAGGGCTGCTGTTTGAAGTCGATCGCGAGATCAACAAGGATACCGAGATGCACCCGTTGGTGCGCTGGCAGTATCGCGGCGGGGTTGAGGAAGAGGATCGCAAGGCCTGGCTGTTCAACAATGTGTCGGATTCCAAGGGACGGGAATATGACATTCCGGTTCTGGTCGGTGGGCTGGCGGCGAACCAGGCGATTTACAAGCTTGGCATGGGCTGCGAGCTGAACGAGATCAAGGAAACCTGGATCAAGGCGCTCAATAATCCCATTGATCCGCATGAAGTGCCATTTGACGAAGCGCCATGCCACGACCTGGTTTATGAGGGCGAAGATTTGCTGAACGGGTTTGGTGTCGATCAGATTCCAGTGCCGATTTCATCACCGGGCTGGGATAACGCGCCGTACTTCGCGGCCTCGCATTTCATCACCAAGGACCCGACCAACGGCATCCAGAATATGGGCAATTACCGCGCCATGGTGAAAGCGCCCAATCGTGTCGGCTTCAATCCGTCGATTGAGCTGCGCACCGGCGGCTATATGCATTGGGAAGAGTGGAAGAAGCTCGGTAAGCCAATGCCTTGTGCCATCGTGATCGGCGCACCGCCGATTGTCTCCTTCACTGCCGTCCAGAAAGTACCGGAGAAATATGACGAATTTCAGGTCTCGGGTGGTCTGTGTGGCAAGCCGCTCAACGTCGTAAAGGCCAAGACGGTTGATCTGCTCGTGCCGGCCGAGGCCGAAATCGTGATTGAGGGCTTTATCTCGACCGATTTGCTGGAGCCAGAAGCGCCGTTTGGTGAAAGCCACGGCCATGTGAATTTGCAGGAATATAACGGCTATATGGATGTCACCGCCGTGACCCGCCGCAAGGATGCGGTGATGGTAAGCTGGATCAGCCAGGTTACGCCGTCTGAAAGTTCGGCGATCAAGCGCCCGGCTTATGAAGCGGCGCAGATAGAGCATCTGCGGGATAACTTGGGGATCAAGGGCATCAAGCATGTCTCTACGCATGAGCCGCTGACGTCATTGCATAAGCTGATCATCGCGGTGGTGGATGCCGACATGCCACGCACCGAAATCTGGCGCGCGCTATACGGTATTGCGTCGCTCCGGCGGGCCGAAGGGAAGTGGGTCATTGCGGTCAATGAGGATATTGATCCCGATGATACCAATGCGGTGTTTTGGGCGATGTCCTATCGCTGTAAACCGCATCGCGATGTCGAAATTCTTAAGAACAAGGATGAGGGCCACGGGCCACGCAGCCTTGAGGATTCCAATGACTCCGCCGTGCTGATTGATGCGACGCTCAAGGAAACCTATCCGCCGGTGTCGCTGCCCAAGCGTGAGTACATGGAGGGCGCTGCCGAGATTTGGTACGAGCTCGGCCTGCCAAAACTGAAGCCACAACGCCCGTGGTATGGCTATGACATGGGTGAGTGGAACGATGACCTTGAAGTCATGGCCCAGCGCGCTGTTAAAGGCGATTACTGGCAGACTGGTGAAATCATTGCGCAAAAACGCCGGGGTGATTTGAAGATGAACACCGAGGTGCGTACACTGGGTGAGGGAACACCGGGCGCCGGTGATCGAAAAGACAAGGGAGATCTCTCATGGGACGGCTTGAAGGACGCGTCGCACTCGTTACAGGTGCCGCACAAGGAATAGGGGCGGAATTCGCCAAGGGCCTCGCCCGCGAAGGCGCCAAAATCGCTATCTCGGATCTCGATTCCGGCCAGACGGTCGTTGATATCATCAAGCAGGCCGGTGGCGATGCGATTGATGCACCTTGCGATGTCTCTGACGAGGCGTCGGCGCGGGCGGCAGTGCAAAAGACTGTCGAGGCGTTCGGACGGCTCGATATTCTGGTCAATAACGCGGCGATCTTCACCATGGTCGAGCGCTCCAGTTTTGACGAGATCACCGTTGATGACTGGGATCGGGTCAGTGCCGTCAACATCAAAGGCGTCTGGATCATGTGCAAGGAAGCCGTGCCCGAGATGCGCAAGAACGGCTACGGCAAGATTATCAACATATCATCCGGCCGGGCCTTCAAGGGCTCAACGCATTTTCTGCACTACGATGCCTCGAAGGCGGCAGTGGTTGGCATTACCCGCTCATTGGCACGCGAGATCGGTGGCGACAATATCTGCGTCAACGCCATCGCGCCGGGCGCCACAGCGAGTGAGAATGTCCTCAAGCGGGATACGGTGATTGGCGCTTCGATGGAAGGCACCATGAAGACACGCGCCCTCAAACGGATCGAAACACCGGAAGACCTCGTCGGGGCGTGCTTGTTTCTGGCCTCAGCCGATAGCGATTTCATCACAGGTCAAAGCCTGGTGGTCGATGGTGGTTCGGCGATGCACTGACGTCCTAACGCCGGTCTTGGTTCTGTACCCATTGACGCGCTGACCGGTCTGGCGTCAAACTTCCAGGTATGAAAATAAACCGTCTCTCTGATGCGCTCGGCGCAGAAGTCAGCGTCATCGATGTCAGCAAGATCGATGACGCGACATTTCACGCGATCCACGAAGCCTTTCTCGAACATCTGATTCTGGTGTTTCGCAATCAGGATCTCGACCCGGAATCGCATATCGCGTTTAGCGAACGCTTCGGTGAGGTCGAGGTCCATTTGGCGACGGATCATCTGCACCCGGATACTGACAAGGTCATGCTGGTTTCCAACAAGCAGGTCGATGGGCACTATATTGGTGCCGTGTCGGCGGGTGATTACTGGCATTCCGACCTGTCTTGTCAGGCGCGGCCTAACCTGGCGTCATTTTTGCATGCCAAGGAGTTGCCGACAGAGGGCGGCGATACCGGGTTTTGTAATCAATATGCGGCGCTTGAAACCTTACCGGATGATCTGCGCCAACAGATCGACGGGCGCAACGGCATTCATACGTTTAATCGGATGCGTAATCCGCGCGTGAAGGTCCCGGAGATGCATAAAGGCGATGCCAAGATGCGCTATGCTGATCGCGCGCCGCCGGATGGTATTCATCCGATTGTTCGGACCCATCCCGAAACAGGCCGCAAAGCGTTATATGTCTCGCACCGTTTTACGGTTGGTATTGAAAACATGCCCGATGAGGAATCGCGACCCATTCTCGACGCGATCTTTGAGCACCAACTCAATGGCGAGCTGATCTATCGCCATAAATGGCGGCTTGGTGATCTGGTAATGTGGGATAATCGCTGTACCACGCATCACGCCTATGGCGGCATTCCAGCGGGACAAATTCGGCACATGCACCGCACCTCGCTGATCGGCGATGTGCCGTTTTAGGGTCAAGACCGAACATGCAAATAAACCGACTGTCAGACGCGCTGGGTGCAGAAGTCACCGGGGTCGATTTAACCTCAATCGATGACACAGAGTTCGCGGAAATCCATGCGGCGTTTCTCGAGCATCAGCTGCTGGTATTTCGCGATCAGGTGCTCGACCCGATACCGCATATTGAGTTCAGCAAACGCTTTGGACCTATCGAAACCCGACCGGACCGGCCTTTTACATTGCTGGGCTACCCTGAGGTTAGCGTGCTCTCTAATCGTATGGTCGACGGAAAGCCGGTTGGGATAATCAGTGCTGGTGATTTCTGGCATACCGATCTGTCGTTTGGTGAAATACCGTGCCGCGCAACGTTTCTTCATGCGCTGGAAGTAGCGGAGGAGGGCGGCGATACCGAATGGTCCAACATCTATACCGCCTATGACACGCTGTCAGACGAGATGAAGGAGCGGATCGTTGATCTACGCTGCATCCATGTGTTTGACCGGCGGCGCAACAGGCGGGCTCAGGTTGATGCTCAGTTCGTTGATAAGGCTGATGAGGTCTATGGCATTCCCGTCCCGGATGCGACGCATCCGATGGTTCGGCATCATCCCGAAACGGGCCGCAAATCGCTTTATATCTCGCCGCGCTTTGTTGTCGGGATCGAGGGGATGGATGATCACGAGGCGCAGCCGCTGCTCGATGAATTGTTCGAGCACCAAATCCGACCAGAATTCCGCTACCGCCATACGTGGCGCCAGGGAGATTTACTGATGTGGGACAATCCCTGTTTGATCCATATCGGGCGTGGCGACATCAAGCCGCCGGGTATCCGTCACATGCACCGCACGATGGTGCTGGGTGATAGGCCGCATTAGGCTCGGTGGCTTATATGTGTTCGATCACTTGAACCTGCCCAGCTGATTGTGCGAGCATCGCGCTGAAACAGCAGCATAGGGAATTCGGCTATGAGCATCGACGAAGATCGCGGACAGGACCATTCGCACGGTCATTCTCACGAGCACGGAGAGATGTCCGAACTTTCCGACACGCAGCTTCGGGTGCGTTCGCTGGAGACCGTGCTGGCAGAGAAGGGCTATGTGGACTCCGCGGCACTCGACGCCATCGTCGAAGCCTACGAGACCCGCATCGGGCCACAGAACGGCGCGCGGGTCGTTGCCCGGGCCTGGGCTGATCCAGAGTTTCGTAGGGCACTGCTGGAAGACGCCTCCACCGCTGTCAATACGATGGGCAATGTCAGCCCGGTCGGCAGCCATCTGATCGCGGTCGAGAACACAGTCGAACGGCATAATATGGTCGTCTGCACTTTGTGCTCCTGCTACCCGTGGGAAGTACTGGGCCTGCCGCCGACCTGGTATAAATCCGCACCTTATCGCTCGCGCGCCGTGCTGGAGCCGCGCGCAGTCCTGTCTGAATTTGGCGTCACCTTGCCGGATGAGACCGAAGTCCGGGTGTGGGATTCAACTGCGGAGACACGCTATATCGTTATACCAGAGAGACCGGAAGGAACCGACGGCTGGAGCGAGGAACAACTCGCGGAATTGGTCACCCGTAATTCGATGATTGGCACTGGCCTTGCGCAACGCCCCGACGGGAAGACGGAGGATAGCTGATGTCCAATACAATTCACGATATGGGTGGCATGCACGGTTTCGGTCCGGTGGAAGAGGAGGCAAACGAGCCGGTCTTTCACACCAAATGGGAAAGTCGGGTCTATGCCATGAACCGGGCGATGGGTCCGCTGCGTCTCTGGACCATCGATGAAGGCCGTGCGGCGCAGGAAGCCTTGCACCCGGCGGTTTATACCAATGCCAGCTATTACCAGCGCTGGCTTCTCGGATTGGAGGCCCGGGCGCTGCAGCACGGGCTGGTTACGAAGGACGAGCTCAGCTCGGGCAAGGCGCTTGAAGAAAATGATCGCCCTAACCGTATCTTCAAGGCTGAGGATGCTGCCAATCTCACGCGCTCCAGTTTTGATCGTGATCCGCAGGGGGAACCTGTTTTCAAAGCCGGAGATAAGGTGCGAACTCTCAACATTAATCCGCAGGGCCACACGCGGCTGCCACGCTATGCGCGTGACAAAATCGGCGAAGTTGAGGCGGTACGCGGCTGTCATGTCTTTCCTGACTCCGTCGCGAATGGCAAGGGCGATGATCCGCAATGGCTTTATACCGTTGTGTTCGATGGCCAGGTGCTGTGGGGCTCCGATGCCGAGCCTGGGATTAAGATCTCGATCGAGGCCTTCGAACCGTATATTGAAGCAATATGATTTTGGTGATGGCATGAGCGGGGCTGACGCTGCGGCAGAAGCGCTTGATGCGCTGCCGGAAATTCCGCGTGATGATGACGGCCCCGTGTTCCGCGAGCCCTGGGAGGCGCAGGCCTTCGCCATGACGCTGCGGCTTTACCAGCAGGACCTGTTCACCTGGCCCGAATGGGCCGCGACGCTGACGGCGGAAATCAAGCGCGCGCAGGCAGCTGGCGATCCAGACCGGGGCGATACCTATTACCACCACTGGCTCAACG
The DNA here is from genome assembly GCA_943787225.1 of uncultured Alphaproteobacteria bacterium. Classification (GTDB taxonomy): domain Bacteria; phylum Pseudomonadota; class Alphaproteobacteria; order MPNO01; family UBA2964; genus UBA2964. The sequence goes on along the minus strand of CALSLP010000004.1, from coordinate 273,133 downwards.
CGCTGGAACGTTTGGTGGCCGAGAAAGGGGTCGCCGATGCGACGACTCTCGACCGGTATCAATCTGCCTGGCGCCATGCCGCAGATCGCACCCCGCATGGCGAACCCATTGAGCTGGAAAAACGGGATTTCTCTGATTGAGGTGGGACATTCTTGTCCGCTGTGCATGAAACGTTTGCGCCTGTCATCCCGGCCCCCGAGCCGGAATCCATCTTTATAACTGCGCCGAGGTGCATTGACTGGACCCCGGATCAAGTCCGGGGTGACGGCTGATTATATTTCAGGCGTGGCGCGATCAAACCGCTGGGTTTCTACCAGATGCGCTGCACCATGGTGTTGGGCGATCGGCTGAGTTAGGTCTGGTTTGCTAGACACGGGCGTGATCCGGCTTTCAGTCTTGTAAAAAAAATGGCTCCCGCATCAAGTGCGGGATGACAAACGAGGGTGTTTCGGAAATGTATTAAATTTGGCGACCACTCAGGCCGTCACCCCGGACTACGATCCGGGGTCCATATGAACCACCGCACTGATGGGTGCCTTATTAAGTACGGGATAACAGTTGTCTAAATATCAGGCGTGGTACGCTGGCGTCGGCCACACCTTCGTCATAAACTAATGCCAACATTCGATATTCAGGGAGAAAAGGCATGACCGCCGATAGCGACATGCTCGATGCAATATTCCGCGAGGGGCGCACCTATGATGCGTTTCTCGATAAGCCGGTACCGGAAGCATTACTGCAGGAGGCCTACGATCTCGCCAAGATGGCGCCGACCAGTGCCAATTGCCAGCCGATGCGGATACTGTTTCTGACGTCGCGGGACGCCAAGAACCGGCTGGAGCCCGCTTTGTCTTCGACCAATAAGGAAAAGACGGTGAAGGCACCGGCAGTGGCGATCATCGCGCATGATCTGGCCTTCTATGACAATTTGCCAAAGCTCTATCGTGTTCCCGGGGCTGAGAAATGGTTCATGGGGCAGGAGGGGCTGATCGAAGAGACCGCCTTCCGCAATGGCGCGTTGCAGGGCGCTTATTTCATGCTGGCAGCGCGCGCCGTCGGTCTCGGTGTTGGACCAATGTCAGGTTTTGATCCTGCGGCCGTCGATGCCGAGTTTTTTGCCGACACGTCTTGGCGCTCTAATTTCATTTGCAATCTTGGTTTCGGGGATGACAGCGCGGTTCCGGCACGCGACCCACGGCTTGATTTTGCCGAAGCCTGCAAGGTGGTTTGACGATATGGATGGTTCGGTAATAGCCGATAAGGCGGTGCGGAGTTTTGATCAGCACAAGCTCAAGCTTGGCCTGTTCGGGCTCAACTGTTCCGGTGGGTTGTCGGCGACATTGGTGCCGGAACGCTGGCAAGGCACCTGGCAGGAAAATCTCGCAATTGCCCAGATGGCCGATGAGGCCGGGCTCGATTTCCTGTTGCCGCTGGGTCGCTGGAAAGGCTATGGCGGCGAGACTGATCATAATGGTGGCAGTCTGGAAACACTGACCTGGGCCTGTGGCATTCTCGCGGCGACCAAACACATTATGGCGTTTGGTACCGTGCATGTACCGCTGTTCAATCCAATCGTTGCGGCCAAGCAGATGGTCACGGCGGATCAGATTGGCGGCGGACGTTTCGGGCTCAATATCGTGTGCGGCTGGAATCTCGGTGAATTCAACATGGCCGGTGTCGAGCTCAATGCCCATGAAGCGCGTTATGAGCAGGGCCAGGAATGGGTCGATATTGTCACCAAGGCCTGGACCAGCGATGAGCCGTTTGATTATGCCGGCGATCATTATTCGGTTAAGGGTGCCTTGATGAAACCAAAGCCGGTTTCGGGGGATCGTCCGTTGGTGGTGTCAGCCGGAAATTCGGATCGCGGGCGTGAGTTTGCAGCGCGTAATTCCGACATGATGTTCACCGGCATTCGGGTCGATCAGGAAGAGATCAGCGACGATATTGCGCCGCTAAAAGCACAGGCCAAATCCTATGGCCGCGAGATCGGTATATTTACGAACTGCTATGTCGTGTGTCGCCCGACCCGCAAAGAGGCTGAGGAGTATCACGATTATTATGCGCTGGAGATGGCAGATCACGGGGCGGTCGATAATCTGATCGCAGGCCGCAGTGCGCGTGGCCGGTTTGATGAATTGCCCGAAGCGATGCTGCGCAATTTGAAACAACGCGCTGGCGGCGGCAATGGTGCCTATCCGATTGTTGGTGATGCCGATGATGTCGCGAATTTGCTCATCAAACTCAATGCAGCAGGCATTGACGCCTTTGCCATGGGAATGGCGAATTATCTCGAACACTTCCCGTTCTTCCGCGACGAAGTCTTGCCACGTCTGGAAGCGGCTGGCGTTCGCTAGGTCCTACCCGGAGACCATCTCCTGAATGGCCGGGTAGTCGAGTTTGCCGGTGCCGAGCAGCGGGAGTTCATCGACGATCTGCACATTGCGCGGGATCATGACCTCGGCAACACCTTCAGTCTTGGCATAAACCAGCATTTGGGCGCGGTCGGCGCCTTTCATATCGGTGAGCAAAATGACCTGCTCGCCTTTTTTGTCATCTGGGATACTGACAGCGGCATGCATCTGACCGGGCCAGATCGCGGTGGCGTATCCTTCAACGGCGGTGAGCGAGACCATTTCGCCAGCAATTTTAGCAAAACGTTTGGCGCGCCCAAGAATGGTGACATAGCCATGCTGGTCGATATCGACAATATCGCCGGTGTCGTAGATCTGACCCTCGGGCGGTTCCAGGACACCAGGATTATCCGCTTTGAAATAGCCGAGCATGATATTGGGGCCAGAGACCAGCAGCTTGCCGCCTTGTTCAATCCCCGACACCGGCTCGATGGTGTGGTTGATATTAGGTAGCAGGCGGCCAACGGTTCCGGCCTTGTAATGCATCGGCGTGTTTACGGCGAGAACCGGTGCGGTTTCCGTAGCGCCATAGCCTTCCATAATCCGCAGGCCGAATTTATCGGCCCATTGGGCGCGCGTGTCATCCCGGACTTTCTCGGCGCCGGCAAAGACATAGCGCAGGCTGTAAAAATCGTAGGGATGGGCCGCCTTGCCATAGCCACCGAGGAAGGTGTCGGTGCCAAACAGGATGGTGGCGTCAGTATCATAGACCAGCGCTGGCACGATCCGGTAATGCAGTGGCGAGGGATAAAGGAAGGTCTTTAGCCCTGACAGGATTGGTAGCAAAGTGCCGCCGGTCAGACCAAATGAATGAAACATTGGCAGGGCATTAAAGACGATGTCCCGCGGGTTGAAGTCAACTTTGGCGGCGAGTTGATAACGGTTGGCCATGAGGTTTTCGTGGCTGAGGACAACGCCTTTTGGGGTGCCCTCTGAACCGCTGGTAAAAAGGACGGCCGCTGGGGCAGTCGCCGCTGTCTTGTTGGCGGCAACCCGCAGGCTGGGGAATTGTTTCTGGATTAGTCCGACTATCTTGTCGCCTAGTGTGATCTGGTCGCGGACGTCTTCTAGATAGACCAGCTTTGCCTTTTCTGTGAGGGCCGCCGCAACATCGTCAAGTTCAGCGAGTTTGATGAATTTACGCGATGTGAGGACGGTCTCGACTTTTGCGATTGCCAGTGCCGACAACATGTTTTTGATGCCGGTTGAGAAGTTGAGCATCGCCGGTGTGCGGCCAAAGGCCTGCAGAGCAAAAAAGGTCACGGCACCGCCGAGCGAGTTTGGCAACAGGACTCCAACCGGGCTGTCCTTCCGGGTGTCTCTGGACAGACAGCGTCCCAGCACCAGAGAGGACAAGAGCAGCTTGTTATAGGATAGCGGATTGCGGTCGGTATCTTCGAGGATCAGATGTTTGCCGCCGTGGACCTTGCGGGCTTCAAGTAATCCTTCAAACAGGCTGCGTTGATAGTCACAGGTCTCGAAGATTAGATCGCTCATCACGTCATACAGCCGCTCACTGGTGATCTGGCGGCGCTCGCGACCGCTGAGGTCTACCGGTAATTCAAATTTACGGGGCGGGAGCAGGGTGATGGTGATTTTTGGGAACAGCCGCAACCGGATTTTGCCGCGCAGCCGGGAAAACGGCGTGTATTGCGCACCGTCGATGCGGACCGGGATCATCATGGCATCGGATTTGTCGGCGACCATGCCGGGGCCTTCATAAATTTTCATCAGCGCCCCGGTCACGGTGATACGTCCTTCGGGGAAGATCACACAATGCCGGTCTTCTTTTACGGCCTTGATGAGGCCTTTCATCGACATTGAGTTGGTCGGATCGACCGGGAAGGCATCAACCAATGTCAGGAATGGTTTTACCCACCATTGCTGGGAGATATGTGTGTTCACTGCGAACATGGGTTTGACCGGCAGGAAGGCTGCCAGCAGCAGAGGGTCGAGCAGTGAGACGTGGTTGACCACAATTACCGCCCGCTTGCCTGCCTTGCTGTAATGTTCCAGCCCTTTGACTTCGACGCGGTATATCGTTTTTAGGATGGTTGCCAGGATCAGCTTGATCAACTGGAAAGGCAGCAGCCGCGTGATGTAGAGCGCGACAAATCCGTTGGCGATGGCCAGTGAGAGAAAAACCTGTGGGATGGTCCAGTCGGCGGCCAGCATAAGCGTTGCGATAATTGCCCCGACCACCATAAACAGCGCGTTCATGATGTTATTGGCGGCGATGGTACGGGACCGTGTCGACGGGTCGCTATCGTTCTGCAGGATCGCGTAAAGCGGCACGGTATAGAGCCCGCCGCAGATGGAGATAGCGGTTAGGTCAAACAGGATACGCCAATTGGCGGGGCTGTTCATGAAGTTCGATGCGGTGATCAAGCCGGTGGTCGGCGCGTGGAGACCACGCGATGCAAAATACAGATCAAGCGTAAAGGCGGTCAGAGCAAGGGCACTCAACGGTGCATATTTGGCTGAGATTTCACCTTTGAGGAGCCTGGTGCACCAGAAAGAGCCGATCCCGATCCCTAGCGAAAACGTCACCATGAAGAGTGTCACCACACTGGCATCGCCACCGATCAGGATTTTGCTGAAGTTGGGGAATTGCGACAAAAACGTCGCGCCGGTTAACCAGAACCAGGAGATCCCCATGATCGATAGAAAGACCGACCGGGTTTCCCGCGCGCGACCGACCATGCGCCAGGTTTCCTGAAAGATATTGGCATTGATGTGCAGGGTAGGATCAGCGGCCTCGGCCTTCGGGATCGCCCGACTGGTCAGCCACCCCAGCAGGGCGACGATCAGCAGGAGGGCGGAGACGATGGTGACCCCTTGATTGATGACGATTAGCAGGCCGCCTGCGATAGTGCCGATCAGGATGGCGAGAAAGGTACCGGCCTCGATCAGCGCATTGCCGCCAATCAGCTCGTTTTCTTTCAAATGGCTTGGCAAAATGCCGTATTTCAGCGGACCAAAAAACGCGGATTGTGTTCCCATCAGGAACAGAACGGTGATCAAGAAGTAGGTGTTCGATAGATAAAACCCGGCGACGGCAATCGCCATGATGAAAATTTCAGCGATTTTTATGCGCCGGATTGCGGTGGATTTTTCGAACTTGTCAGCCATTTGCCCGGCGGTGGCGGAGAACAGGAAGAATGGTAGGATGAAGATTCCGGCCGCCATGGTGACCAAAATCTGCGGGCTGATGTCCGATGATTGCAGCAACCCGAAGGTGATCATTACGATCAGGGCCTGTTTCATCAGGTTGTCGTTCATGGCCCCCAGAAACTGGGTGACAAAGAGCGGCAGAAACCGTTTGGTCTTAAGAAGATTCGGGGACGCTTCAGTCATGTTGGATTATTCAGACTTCGTGACGGCCGTGACGACAAAAAGCGGATCAGAGGCTCCGGGGTTTGGAGAAATGTTCTCGAATTCGGGTGCTTCAAAGCCGCCGGCTTCGTTGAAATAATAGCCAACCAGCTTGGCGTGGCCGATGTCGTCCATCTTGTGCCAAAGCGCGATGGCTTTGGTTGGGAAGCATCTGTTGGAAAACGAGATGATACAGCGGCTATTCGGTCGGAGAACCCGTGCGATTTCACCAAATACGTGAACCGGATGGATCAGATACTGCACGGAAACCGTGATCATACAGCCGTCGAACGAATTATCGGCAATCGGTAGAGTGGGGTTATTGCTCAGATTATGGACCAGCCGCTCTGTAAGCTGTTTGTTGTCTTCAAGTTCGACCTGATTCATGCCGACCCCGGTGACACTTTTGTACTCTACGTCCCAGGGTAGGTGGGAGACGCAACTCGACATCAGATCCAGCAGATCACCGCCTGGGGGTAAATTCTCGCGGAAGTAATCGTTGAGCGCGGCGCAGGCCGGGTCATCGATATGGGTAACCAGGCGGGGTTGCTCGTAAAAAATCCCATCATCGGATTCATCGGCCCGCAGAAAGTGCTCGGGCTGTAATTGTTCATTGTCCTCGGCCACGGTCTATTGTGCCGCAGCTTGTTGAAAGGGTGGCTCTCCGGCGAGGACCGGATAATCGTCTTCCAGAGTTATGCGCCGCAACATCCGTCGTTCGTCGCTGGGAAAATCAGTCCGGGCATGAACAGAGCAGCGATTGTCCCACATCATGATATCGCCAGGCCGCCATTGATGCTCATAGACGAATTCCGGTTTGCTCTGATGCTCAAACAGGAAGTCGAGTAGCTCGCGGCTTTCCTCGGGGCTGACATCGAGGATTTCCTCGGTCATCAACTCGCTGACAAATAGCGCTGACCGTCCGGTTTCGGGGTGTTTGCGGAAGACTGGGTGAGCAAAATGGGGATGCACACTCTTGTCATAGCTATCGGCGGTTTTGTGCTGATTGCCATAATCATAAATATGCAGCGCTTTCTTTGTCCCGATGCGGTGTTTGATATCTTCGGGCAGGGTTTCTGCCGCTTTATAGCTGTTGGAGAACAGGGTGTTGCCGCCATGTGCTGGAATATCAATAGCGTAGAGCAACGTCGCTTTGAGCGGGCTTTCGTAATAGGGCGTATCGGAATGGAACATCATCTCGCCATCTGGCAACGTCCCGATGGGTTTGCCGTTTTCCCGTACGTTGGTGACAAGCATGACGGTATTGCTGGTTTTTTGCTCGTGAACAGTTGCCGTGGCTTGCAGGCGTACGGCGACCTTACCAAAACTGGCGGCATAGGCGTGTTGTTGGTCGAGTGTCAGGTCCTGATCACGCACCAGCACGATGACATGGTCATACCAGGCTTGTTCGATTGCCTTGGCAACGTCTGGCGCAAGAGGTTCGCTTAGGTTGACGCCGAGGACTTCCGCTCCGATGGCATCGCAGAGTGGCCTAATTTCAAAATCAGTCATGCCCGCACCTGTTCTCTAGACTTTCCTGGATTGAACGCCATTGGGACCGTGAACTCAAGGCATCTGTGGTCCATTTGACGCCTTTCCAGACGGGGCGTAGAGTCTTTGGAAAGTGCTAAAAAGGCACAATACAGGGATTTTCGAGGGAGGCGGCTATGGAAGTATCGCGTCTATCCGATGCGCTGGGGGCACATGTATCCGGGGTGGATCTTGGAAATGTCGATGCCGAAACCGCCGACAAGATTAGAGCGGCGTTCCATGAACACCAGATACTCCTGTTTCGCGATCAAGATATCTCGATGGAACAGCACATCGCGTTCAGTAAGAACTTCGGTCCGTTGGAGGTTCACATCTCCAAAGACAGCCTCCACAAGGATCACGAGGAAATCCTGCTGGTCTCCAACGTAAAGGAGAACGGCGAGTATATCGGTGTTGAGAATGCGGGTGACTCCTGGCACTCGGATTTGTCTTATATGCCCGAACCGAGCCTTGGGTCGTTGCTCTATGCGTTGGAAGTCTCGGAAATTGGCGGTGATACTGAATGGCTCAATATGTACGACGCCTATGACACACTGCCGGAAGAGACCAAACAGCGGATCGATGGTCTCAAAGCCCGTCACAGCTTTAATCGCTATAAGAACAATCGGATTGGTGTGCCATCGCAGCGCCAGGAAGGGGGCAAGGAGCGCTATGAGAAGCTCAGCCCGCCGGATGTTTTTCATCCCGTGGCACGAACGCATCCTGAGACCGGTCGTAAAGCCCTGTATGTCTCGCCAAGGTTCACGCTAGGTATCCTCGATGGCTCAGAGGATGAGGCGCAGGATTTGCTTGATGAGTTGATCGAGCACGCCACACAGCGGAAATTCGTCTATCACCATGAATGGAAGGTTGGCGATCTCGTCATGTGGGATAATCGTTGTACGCTGCATCTGGCTTGCCGGGGGATACCTGAAGATCAGATCCGGCATATGCACCGCACGACAATCTCTGGCGATGTGCCGTTTTAAGGAGAATTGAGCATGCAGATTAATCCACTTTCAGATGTTCTGGGCGCTGAGGTTGTCGGGATCGATGTTGGAAACCTCGAAGACGAGACCTTTGATAAGATTCACGCTGCATTTCTGGAGCATCATGTTCTGGTGTTCCGGGATCAGGAATTACCGCCAGAACGGCAAGTTGGCTTTGCCCAGCGGTTCGGTGAGTTGGATGTTCACATTCAAAAAGACAATAAACATTCTGGTCATGAGGCGATGCAAATTCTCTCGACCAAGAAGGTGGATGGTAAATATGTCGGGTCGCCTTCGGCGGGTGATGCCTGGCATTCCGACTTGTCTTATACGGATATTCCAACGCTGTGCACCATGCTCTACGCGGTTGAAATTCCGGAAGTTGGCGGTGATACCGAATGGTCGAACATGTATCAAGCCTACGAGACTTTATCCGAGGAGACGAAGGAAAAACTCGAGGGACTGCACGCGCGTCATACCTTCAATCGATTTCGGAACCCTCGTGTAGAAGTTCCAGAAATATATAAAGAAATTGGCAAGGAGCGGTACGCAGATATTGCGCCGCCGGATGCCGTTCATCCGCTTGTCCGCACCCATCCAGAAACTGGCCGCAAGGCACTCTATCTTTCCGAGCGCTTCACCATCGGCATCGAAGAATTGGAAGAAGAGGAAGGTCAGGCGTTGATGGATGAATTGATCGCGCATCAGAAACAGCGCGACTTCATCTATCGCCATAAATGGAACCTGCATGACCTGACCATCTGGGATAATCGCTGTCTGATCCATCTGGCCTGCGGCGGTGTTCCCGAAGGACAAATTCGACATATGCATCGCGTGATCGTGCGCGGTGACAAACCTTTTTGATCTAACTTTAGGAGAAACGACGAATGGCTGACGAGAGAGTTGCCTCAACAAAACCCCGCATTCGGCACACGATGCTTCGGGTGAAAGACCTCGACCGATCGGTAAAATTCTATGCAGAGGTCATGGGCATGCAGGAATTCCGCCGTAATGAGAATGAAGGCGGTAAATACACCGTCGTCTTTATGGGATTTGGCGATGAGAATACCGACCCGGCCATCGAGCTTACCTACAACTGGGGCCAGGACGATGGCTATGAGGTCGGAACAGGTTTTGGCCATATCGCCATTGGTTATCCGGATATTTATGAGGTCTGCAAAAAGGTTGAGGCTTTTGGCATGGAGGTGCCACGTCCGCCGGGACCGTTGAAACATTCAGGACCAAATGGCCCGGTTATTGCCTTTATCCGCGACCCAGATGGTTATTCGATCGAACTTGGCCAACGTGCCTGAGTGAAAACGAGCGTAATCACAATGACTGACACTCCCAAAGCTGAGGAAAACCACGATCATAACCTGCGTCACGTTCTTGCCTATGAAGATTTACGGGAATGGATCGCGGAAGCCGACCGTCTCGGCGAACTTCGTCATGTCACTGGAGCAAGCTGGGAACAGGATATCGGACTTGCATGTACTGTCGTGAAGTATGACGAGGATGCGCCGGTCCTGTTGTTTGACGATATTCCCGGCGTGAAGCCGGGTTTCCGTGTGTTAGCGAACTTCTTTGGTGGCAAACGCAAGAATATGACGCTTGGTTTTCCGGCGGGACTCTCAAAGGTCGGGTTGTCGGATGCGTGGGCTGACGTGTATTCGCATGACCAGCAATCGTTGATTGCCCCGGTAATTGTTGATGACGGGCCGGTGTTTGAGAATATTCAAATGGGGGATGAGGTCGATATAGACCAGTTTCCATCACCAATCTGGCATGAAGGCGATGGCGGACGCTATATCGGCACCGGCAGCTACAACGTGACGGCCGATCCAGATACTGGCTGGCTCAATCTCGGTTGCTACCGGATTATGGCCAAGGATTCAAAAACTGTAGCCTTCAATACAGGCCTCGGTAAACATGGTCGAATCCATTTTGAGAAGAATGCTGCCAAGGGTGAAAAAACACCGTGCGTAATGGTAATCGGCGGTGATCCGATGACGTTTATCATGGGAGGCTACGACGTCCCGTCAGGCGTCAGTGAATATGACGTTGTCGGTGGATTACGCGGTAAACCGGTCGAACTCGTAAAGGGCAAGGTCACAGGCCTACCATTTCCGGCGAATGCCGAGATCGTCCTCGAAGGCTATGTTGATCCGGAAGTTGTAATTCCGGAAGGGCCATTTGGCGACTGGTGCGGCAGCTATACAGAAAGTGGAAGGCAGCGTCCCAAATGCGAGATTGTTGCTGTCTATCACCGAAACGACCCCATTATTCTTGGTTTTCCACCGCAAAGCCTGCCAGATGAATATTCCCGGTTTCGCGCCATAACGCGCTCAGCATTGTTGAGGCATGCGGTAAATGATGCGGGCGTGCCGGATGTCAAAGCGGTTTGGTGCCATGAGGTCGGTGGATCGCATATGCTGACTGGCATCTCGATTACCCAACGCTATCCAGGCCATTCAACCCAGGCAGCGCAAATCGCGGCACAATGCCAATCTGGTGCCTATGCTGGCAAATGGGTGATCGTGACAGATGAAGATATAGACGTTGCTGATCTTGAAGAGCTGATCTGGGCAGCATTGATGCGCTGCGATCCGGCAAGCGAAATTGATTTTATTAAATATGCCTGGACGTCATTCGCCGATCCTCGGATAGATCCTGAAGAACGGGCTAAGGGGAACATCACAAATTCCCGGATGATCATCGATGCTTGTCGGCCATTCCATTGGAAAGATGATTTCAATAAATCGACCAAGCCGTCAGAGAAATTGCTGACATTGGCGCGGGAGAAATTTGGCTATCTGCTCGACTAGAGATTGGCCGGGAAATTAAGGGAGACAGGGATGGTGCAGCTTGACGGGAAAGTCGCCGTCGTAACCGGCGGATCGCTTGGCATAGGTGCTGAATATTGCAAACGGCTGGCGGAAGAGGGTGCCAAGGTTGTGATTGCTGATCTCGAAGACGCCAGCAGCGTTGTGGGCGTGATCGAACAGGCGGGCGGTGAAGCGATCTTTGTTGAGACCGATGTTGCCAATGAAGCGGCAAACATGAACATGGCTGCCAAGGCCGTGGAAGCCTTTGGTCGTCTCGACATTCTGGTCGCTAATGCCGGGCTGTATACCCATCTGCGGCGCGGGCCGTCTTTGGATGAAACCGTCGATGAATGGGACGCCGTCTATAACGTCAATATTAAGGGCGTGTGGCTTGGCGCCAAAGCCTGTATCCCCGAAATGAAGAAAAACGGCTACGGCAAGATTATCAATATCGCCTCTACCGCCGCATTCCAGGGCACGCCAGGGATCACGCGCTATGCCGCCTCCAAGGCCGCAGTGGTTGGTATTACGCGGTCGATGGCGCGGGAGTATGGTGATGACGGCATTCGCATCAATGCTATCGCGCCGGGGCCGATTGAGACGGAGACCGGCAAACAATATGAAACAGAGGAAAGCATCATGCGCCGCGTCGCCAGCGGCAAAAAACGCGCACTGGGTCGCAACGGTATGCCTGCGGACGTTCTTGGGTTATGTGTGTTTCTATCGTCGCCGAAGAGCGATTTTATGAGTGGTCAAACGGTCGTCGTCGATGGCGGCGGCACGATGTGGTGAGAAAGGGTTAGATTGATGGCGAGACTGGACGGACGGGTAGCGATTGTAACGGGCGGTGCGCGGAGTATTGGCGCAGCCTTCGCCAAGGGTTTAGCGGCGGAAGGTGCCAAAATCGTCATCGCTGATCTCGACGCGGCAGAGGAAACGCTGGGTATCATCAAGCAAGCTGGCGGCGAGGCGATGGCCGTCAAAACCGATGTCACCAACGAAAGCAGCTGCGAGGAAATGGTCGCCAAAGCCGTTGAAGCTTATGGCAAGCTCGATATTCTCGTCGCCAATGCCGGGCTGTGGGTCCATCTCGAACGTCAATCAGCCACCGAAATCGATGTTGATACCTGGGAAAAGGTGATGTCGGTCAATGTGAAGGGTGTCTGGTTATCGGCCAAGGCGGCAATCCCGGAAATGGTGAAGAACGAATACGGCAAGATTATCACCGTGGCCTCGACCCGGGCGATGAAGGGTGGCGCTGGAATGTTGCACTATGACACCAGTAAGGGGGCTGTAATCGGCTTAACCCGGTCACTGGCCCGCGAATATGGTCCGTCGGGCATTTGCGCCAATATTATTGCGCCTGGCGCGACAGACACCGAGATTAGTCAATCCCTGGCGACTGACACCCAGAAGGAACGCCGCGTCGCGAGTGCGCAAGCACGGGCGATCAAGCGTGCAGAAGAACCTGATGATCTGGTGGGCGCTTGTGTTCATTTGGCGTCACCCGAAAGCGATTTCATGTCGGGTCAGACGCTGGTTGTGGATGGCGGTGCTATCGTCTGGTGATACTAAGCGGCTAAACTGTCGCCACTCACTTTACTCCGGCGGAGACGGCGGTCATCGCCGCGTTCGAAATGTGTGCGGGCGTGGGTAACTGCCAGATTGTCCCAAATGATGAAATCACCAACCGTCCATTGGTGTTCATAGACGAATTGCCGCTGTTCAGCGTGATCGAAGATTGGGTCTAATACCGCTACGCTTTCTGCGATGGAGAATCCTTCGAGCTGGCAGGTCATGAGTCGGTTGACGAACAACGCCTCGCGCCCGGTCTGCGGGTGGGTGACGACACAAGGCTGCCAGGCCTTTTCGATGTTTTCCAGGTTGTCGAGGTCAGGTTTCGCAATCGTTGCATAGTCATAGACACTGAGGGCTTTTTTGCCGCGGATCGTCTGTTTGAGGTCCTCGGGCATGGTTTCCCAGGCCTGATACATATTGCACCACATGGTATTGCCGCCGATTTTCGGAACGGCGAGAGCGCAGAGCATCGTGAACTTATCCGGTGCGTCGGTGTAGCAGGTGTCGTGATGAAACCACATCTCGCCATCGGGGATGACCCCGGTGGGGTCGCCGTTTGCATCGCGAATATTGCTGACATAGGCGATGCCCGGTGTGTCGGAGGAGCTGGCGGGGACGACATAATCAGCCGGCAGTTGACGTTTTCGAACCGGGCCGAGAGCATGCGTGAAAGCAAGTTGTTCTTTGGCGTTGAAATGCTGATCGGGAAATATCGCGACCTGATTGTCATGAATAATCGCCCGAATGTCAGCGGCGAGCGCTTCATTCGGCGTATCGCGGAAATCGAGCCCGGTAATGCGGGCGCCAAGTGGGGCATCAAGCGGTGTAACTTTCATACCCCTATAATAACAGATGATCTGCCGAAGGGGAGTTGAAACCGAGCCTTTCACCGTCCACACTGCCGCCATACAAATACAGGCTATGGAGTGGAAGATGGGCAGAGTAGAGGGACGCGTCGCCATTGTGACCGGTGCCGCTCAAGGGTTGGGCGCAACTTATGCACGAGCTTTGGCCGCAGAAGGCGCTAAGGTCGTGATTGCGGATCGCGATAGCGGTGCGGCTGTGGTCGAAGAGATCAGGGCCGCTGGCGGCGAGGCCATCGATGTGCCGACAGATGTCCGCGAAGAGGCTGCTACGCTGGAAATGGTCGCCAAGGCGGTCGAAGCCTTCGGCAAACTTGATATTATGGTCAATAACGCCGCTATTTTCACGGCTGTTGAACGCAAGGGCTTTGATGAAATCTCCGTAGACGAATGGGATTTGATGCATGCGGTGAACGTGCGCGGCACCTGGCTTTGTTGTCGGGCGGCTGTTGCCGAGATGCGCAAGCAGCAATATGGCAAGATCATCAATATCTCGACCAGTCGAATTTTCCAGGGCGTGCCGTTTTTTCTACATTATGACTCTACGAAAGGCGCGGTTCTGGCGATTACCCGCTCGCTCTGCAAAGAGGTCGGGGATGATGGTATTCGCGTGAACTGCATCGCGCCTGGATCGACGATGAGTGAAAACGTCCGCAAACGGACCAACTGGAAGGGGAGTGGTGCCGCGGCTCAGTTGGCAAACCGGATGATCAAACGCGAACAGCTTCCGGATGATTTGGTTGGTGCGGTGCTCTTTTTGTCCTCGGCGGAAAGTGACTTCGTTACCGGACAGACGATGCTGATCGATGGCGGCGTGAGTACGCATTAATTCCTAGTTTATTCGTCATGCCGCACTTGATGCGGCATCCATCTGCGCGGTGGTGGCCATGGACCCCGGCTCGGACGTAGTGTGACTTTTAGTTTTTCATCATTGCCGGGCCTGACCCGGCAATCCATCTTTCAATGAAACTGGATACCCGGATCAAGTCCGGGGAAGACGGGGTAAGGAAAGGCACTCCCTTCCGTCCTTGATACGGCATCGATTGGCGTGGTGGCTGGTATGGACCCTGGATCTCAAGTCCGGGGTGACGGTTGGGAGTATCCGGGTTGTTGGGTGTCAGGGTGACGATAAACCCTGTGAGGCCTTTCTTTGTGGCCGCCGGGTTGGCCTGACGCCGCTGTTGCGCTATAGCTGCGCCCAACTTTTGATGCTAACTGATTTCTAAAAAGGACCAGACCCGTGGCTAAACGCAACCCCGCACGTAGTTACCCTGATTTACACGACCATCTGAAAGCGCTCGACGAAGCCGGGCTGCTGGTCACGGTTGATCGTGAGATCAATAAGGACACTGAAATGCACCCGCTGGTGCGTTGGCAGTTCCGCGGCGGGATCGATGAAAAAGACCGTAAAGCCTTCCTGTTCACCAATGTCGTGGATTCCAAGGGGAACAAGTTCGATATGCCGGTTGCCGTGGGCGTGCTGGCCGCGAACCGCGAAATTTATGCCATGGGTATGGGCTGTAAGGTCGAGGAAGTGCAGGATCGCTGGGCACACGCCATTGCCAACCCGATTCCACCAAAAGAAATCTCCAGTGACGAAGCACCGTGTCATGAAATCATTATCGAGGGCGACGACCTTGATAAGCCGGGTAACGCGCTGGATGCCATTCCGGTACCGATTTCGACACCCGGCTGGGACGTCGGGCCAGTGGCGACTCTCACCCAGTATGTCACTAAAGATCCCGACGATGGCCTGACGAATATGGGTAACTATCGCGCGCAGGTAAAAGCGCCGCGCCGGATGGGGATGAACCCGTCTCTGGAACTGCGACCCGGTATCTATATTCACTGGCAAAAAATGAAGAAACGCGGTGAGAAATTACCGGCCGCTGTTGTCCTTGGTGCCCCCTCATGTGTTACTTTCACAGCAGCGCAGAAACTGCCTGAAAACCTTGAAGAAATTACGGTCGCAGGTGGCTTGGTAGGTTCGCCCATTAACGTCGTTAAGGCCCGCACAGTAGACCTCATGGTTCCGGCCGAAGCAGAGATCGTTGTCGAGGGCTATATCAACACCGAAATGCTGGAGCCTGAAGCACCGTTTGGTGAGAGCCACGGGCATGTGAACTTGCAGGAATTTAACGCCTTTATGGACGTGACCTGTATCACCCGCCGGTCAGATGCGTGTATGACCTCGATTATCTCACAGGTCACGCCGTCGGAAAGCTCCTGCATCAAGCAGGTCGCTTATGAGACCATCTTCATGAACCACATGCGCGATGCGCTTGGCATCAAGGGTGTTCAACGGGTGGCCCTGCATGAGCCATTGACCAACATACGCAAGCTTGTGGTTCTGGTCTGTGATCGTGATATGCCGGCAACCGAGGTTTGGCGGGCGCTTTATGGCGCGGCCACTTTGCTGCGCGCTGGTGGCAAGTTCGTGATTGCCGTTAATGACGACATTGACCCCAGCAATGCGGATGCGTTGTTTTGGGCGATGGCTTATCGCTGTAATCCTATTCTCGACATGCAGGTTCTGCCGCATCGTGATCAGGGCCATGGCCCGCGCTCCAAGCGCAATAATGGTGAAGATGGCTCGGTTCTCTATGACGCAACGCTGAAAGAGAATTTCCCGCCGATTTCCCTGCCCAAACGCGAGTTCATGGAAAATGCCGCCGAGATCTGGGACGAGATTGGCTTACCCAAGCTCACACCGCAGGAACCATGGTTTGGATATTCGCTCGGCGAGTGGGATGAAGAATTCGACGAGGCCGCAAAAATGGCGACCGATAGCGATTACTGGGCCTATGGCGAACGTATTGCCCAGCGCCGCCGCTCGGATGTCGAGATGAACACGGAAGTCCGCGACGTCGACGAGACGAAGTAGTCTCGAAGGCCGGTAGGGCTTTCTTAACTCACGCCGAGTTGAATTCACCGGATTGGCTGCACTTCCTATGTAAAGTGCAGACCAAATAGTAACGGGCTGATTCTAATGTCTCGACGTTCACGTGTTTCTAAATTCTCGCGCCGTACCGCGCTGGTATTGCTGTGCGCGCCTTTGCTGGCGGGGTTTTCATTTGAGGCCCTGTTTGCGCCCCGCGCTTACCTGCTTGAAAAATGGGCAGCTCATGATGCGGCGTCGAAAGCGATCATCGATCACAGCGAATGGGACAGGCTCCTCAAGCTTTACGTCGTTAAAAAGCCCGATGGAATTAACCGGTTTGCCTATAAGCGTGTATCCAAACTGGATCGTCGGCGGCTCGACGAATATATCCGCGACATATCGAAGACAGAAATCAGCAAGTTCAACCGCGATGAGCAATTCGCCTTTTGGGTGAACCTTTATAACGCCCGAACGGTGAAGGTGATCCTTGATCACCCTGATGCTGAATCAATTAGGGATATCGATATTTCACCGGGCTTTTTCGCGGATGGGCCCTGGGGCAAGAAGATGATCGTGGTCGATGGGACAACCTTGTCCTTGAATGATATCGAGCACGGCATTTTGCGGCCGATCTATAAAGATCCGTATATCCATTACGCGGTGAATTGCGCGTCAATAAGCTGCCCAAATCTGCTCCCGGTTGCCTTCTCGGCAAAGAACTATCGGCCTTTGCTCGATAGGGCCGCGCGCGCCTATATCAATCATCCGCGTGGTGTGAGAATTGAAGAAGGGCAGATCAAGGTCTCAAGCATCTATGTCTGGTTTGGCGAAGATTTTGGTGGTGAGGCCGGCGTGCTCGAACACATCAAAAAATATGTCGACCAGGAGCGTGTCCGGGTCATCCTGCATACCCGTTCGTCAATCGCGGGTCATAGCTATGACTGGTCGCTGAATGGGGCGCAATAGAACTCAAATAGGGGTCGTTCACGGGTAAGGTCCAGTATTGCGGGTATTGCCGATGTGTTGGACTATTGATCGTTTCGGACTGTAAATCGGAGGTCAGAAATCGCCGCGCGCGATTTAACCCCGGTATCGTCGGTATCTGCTGAGATCGCGATATGGCTCGGCGTCGGTGCTTCTGTGCCGAACAGGCGGTGATAATCGGCGGCAAGGTCAACTTTTTCGGTCAACCATTGTGAAATGGCGGCGTCATTGCTGCGTTTGACGACGATCATGCCGCGATCTGGTAAATGGGGGTTTATGAAACTGGCACGCGTTTTGTGTTTTCCACCCCACATATAGGTAATCACCCGACCGTTCGGCGGCAGGCCGATGAAACTGGATAAAGTGTCGCCAATAGATGTCCAGATGCCGCGCTCTTTTTCCGGGGTTGGAAACCAGATATGGACCGCGATTGGCCGGTCATCTCCCCCTTTTTGGGAGGCATCGGTAGCGGGTGGTTTGTGTTCGACCCGCCAGCGCCAGTGCAGGACAGGATAGTCTTTTACCCTGTCGTCAAGCTCACGAACGATCATGCCAAATGCGGCCATGCATTCGGCGATGAGGGCTCCATCGCTGGATTTGGTGAACTGGGTCGCGTTGACGCCGGGGATGGTGATGTTTTGCCATCTCGTATCGTCTGGCCCGTCATAGAGTGGAACGCGGATAGTGGCGGTCGCACTGAAAGTCATCCCCAATGACAGCAACAGGGGCAAGGTTGCTTTCGCAATCAGGTTCATGCGGCGACGGAGTTGATCAGGCCAAGCTTTTCCAGGCTTTTGGCCTGCAGCGCCCATCGGCGTTCGGAAAACCCTTTAACGGCGCGCCAGAGAACAGCGTTGTCATTCACCAATGCTTTAATACAGGCATCCCAGATATCTTTGATGGCCGCGACGGTTTCCTGCCGCTCTTGTGCGGTTAACTGGGCATTGGCACTAGCGCTCACTAGCTGACCGAAGGCGACGTGTCGTGCTTCATCCTGGGTTACCCGGCGGTTAATCGCCTGAAACAGCGGGCAGCGGATATCGTCAGACAGTTCGTGCTGCAAGGTCAGGGCTTCACTTTCGAGAACCACGTGGACTGCGAAAACCAGCCCAGCAGGAGGCCCTTTCCAGTTCACCAGCTGTTTGGTTGCTTCCCTGAAACCATCCGGGATGAGGGGAGGCATTCCGACGCGTTCGAGATAGGAGCGATACACTTCTGCGTGCCGATCTTCGTCCATTGCCTGAAATTCAAGACAAATTCGTAGGTCAGCATCAGGGATGCCGGCGAGTAACATTGTACACGCCGCCGCCGTTGCTTCCTCACCAGCCATTAACGCGCCAAGTGCGCGGCCAATAAAGCGTTGCGTTAAAAAATTGGGTGGCGAGGGGTGGATAGACCAATCGATACCGTCTTCGATACGCCACTGACCGTTTTCGGCGTTATTGATAAGGGCTGCGATTTGAGTTTCGCGAAAGTTTTGAGGAGAATGCGGCGTTACAATTTGAGCTTGCAGCATAGGATTACGATGTCCGTTATGGTTTACAGACATGTGGTAATGGCTTGAAAATTTGGAAGTAACAGTACGATGACATGTTCGTTACTGTGCCGAAAAAATTACCCGGCGGGCTGTTTGCAGCTCAGTAATAGAAACAAAATCACCAAAAAGGCGAACCCCGTGACCCCGGCGACAATCGTAAAGCGCCAGGCCAACCGGCAGCCCAACTCATCAAAATACAGATCGGGCCGCATAAAATAAGAGGGCTTTACGAAATTCCTTTTACGAAACCATATATTCTTGGGCGGATCTGGCGGTACCAGCAGATGATCATTGAGAATGCGCGACATGATCGCCATGGCAGCGGCACCGGCGAGAAAGATCCACACCAAAACGCTCGAATATTCCCAAAGACTGCACATGATTAGTCGCGAATATCCTGTAATAGCCATTCGGTTGGTATCTCGTTGCCGAGACCAGCTTCCCTGGCGAGTTCAAATGTTCGTCCGGCAACCGCATGGAACTGGTTGCCCTGCAAATTGCCGCGTTCTGAATAGGTGATTTGGTCACTCGATGTGCGACCGCGATTGGTGCTTTCCATGATATCGGAGAAATAGATCACCTTGTCGGGCATAGCAACGCCATGCGCACGCGATCCGAGCGGTTTCTGGCGAAGGCCATTATCAACGTCAGGGCGGGCGGCGTAGGTTACCCATTCATCGGCGAGGGCCATCTCGGGAATGCCTTCGGGGGCCGGGGCATTGCCGAACCGGAAATAGACATCGACTTTTTCCTGCGCTTCGGGGCTGACCATGCCAGTACCACCGCCGACATTGAGAATATGCATGCCGGGTTGCAGAAGGTCAGCGCGCACCACGGGTACGGATGCATTGGTGCAGCCCGCGACGATATCGGCGCCCCTATAGGCATCTTCCGGGTTGTCGCAGGAAACGACTTCGATCTCCCACTTAGCGCGCATTTCATCGGCATAGGCATCGCGGTTGGCCTTGGTCGGGCTATAGACCTGGAGTTTTTTGATATCGCGGACGCACATAAAAGCTTCCATATGGCTGCGCGCCATGCCGCCGGCGCCCAGCATACAGACGACCTCTGAATCCTCGCGGCTCATATATTTGACGCCAATACCGCCATCGGCACCGACGCGTTTATGTTGCAAAACACCATCATTGATAAAAGCCAGAGGCTCGCCGGTCTCGACGCTGGTGAGCAGGATCAGGCCGCAAAACAGGCCGGGTTCGCTGCAATATTTATGGTGCGTTCGATTGCCATCGATGACCGTCTCATAGGTGACATCGGACTTCATGCGTATGGCGAAATAGCCACGGGTTGAACCACCTTCCATGGTGCCCCACTGATAGACCTTGCCGTCAGAGGTCGGGATCTGGATATCGATCCGCGGACGGCACACGGCTTCTCTCTCGGAGAGGTCAGCATAGGCCTGTTCGAGGACGTCGATGGTATCCTGCATTGTCAGGACCTGATCGACCATGTCGTTATTGATTACTAGGGTCATTTTGCCTCTCCCTGACCGTCTCTAGTTCCGGATGTCCTGCAGGAACCATTCGGTCGGGACTTCATTGCCGAGTTCGGCTTCCTTGGCGCGTTCGTATGCGCGTCCCGCAACCGCGTGGAATTGGTTACCTTGCAGATTGCCGCGTTCCGAATAGGTGATCTCTTTGCTGGAGGTTCGTCCGCGATTGGTGCCCTGCATGATGTCGACGAAATAGAGCACCTTGTCTGGCATCGCGACGCCGTGACCGCGCCCGCCTTTTCTTTTCTGGGTGAAGCCATAATCGTGATCGGGGCGGGCGGCATAAGTCAGATACTCGTCGGCGAGATCAAACTCCGGCAGTCCCTGCGGTGCGGGGGCATTGCCAAAGCGGAAATACACATCGATGAGGTCTTGCGCCTCTTTGCCGACCATGCCGCCGCCGCCACCAACATTGATGACGTGCTGACCGGGCTCAAGGCATTCGGCGCGAATGACCGGCACAGCAGAGTCCGTGCAGCCGGCAATGATATCGGCGCCCTTATAGACCTCCTCATGATTGTCGCAGACCACGATTTCGATATTGTGCCGCGCCCGCATTTCTTCGGCATAGGCCTCGCGGTTGGCTTTGGTGGGGCTGAACACCTGAACTTTCTTGATATTGCGCACGCACATAAACGCATCGAGATGCGTCCGTGCCATGCCGCCGGAGCCGATCATGCCGACGACTTCGGAGTCTTCGCGGCTCATATATTTGACGCCAATACCGCCATCTGCACCGACCCGCATATGCTGCAACACGCCATCATTGATGAAGGCCAGCGGCGTGCCGGTTTCGACATCCGTGACGAAGATCAGGCCGCAATATGTGCCGGGTTCTGTGCAGTATTTCTCTTGACTGCGGACGCCTTCATATTCGGTCTCGTAAATGATGTCGGACTTCATCCGAATGGCGAAATAGCCGCCAACCGAGCCACCTTCCATCGAGCCCCATTGATAGGCCTTGTTGGGATCGCTGGTCGGGATCTGAATATCAACCCGTGGACGGCATACCGCCTCGCCGTCGGCGAGATCACGATAGGCTTTTTCCAGTACATCGATGGTGTCCTGCATGGTCAGGACTTTTTCTACAACTTCGTTATTGATGAAGAGAGTCATTTTGATTTTAGCCTGTTAAACCCTGTTTGGGGGAATGATACAGGTTCTCTCGACCGTTGCGAAGGGGATGAACCACGGTTTAAGGTGTGGGTACCTAAGGGAGAACAACCTGTTTATCGGTTGAGGTAAGATTGCAGAGTTCGAAGCAGAACACAGATATGGTGAAGAGTGTGATGGTGACTAACAGGCAGGTTCGTAAATTTCAGTTCTCGCTTAAGTTTAGTGTGGCTGCTTTGTTCGTTGGCTCGCTGTTAATCGTTGGTTGTGTACCCAAATCGAATACGCATCAGGTCAAGTCTAGTTACGCTAAAATCTGGGATGATCGTGCTTCGAAATTGCAACAAGAAGTTGCCGCTCAAAGCACCCAGCAGAAAGTCTCCACGCATAAGTACGATTATCTGCCTCCATTGGTGAAGCGGAACACATTACAAAGAAGCAGAATGATATTTGCCGCTAAAAAGGGCGCGCTGGAAGTCTTGACAGGCTTTAATACTTTGCGAAAAGAGCAGCCGGGGCTCGATGTCGTTGGGACGTGGATAAGGAAGCGGACAGAGGCATACAAGGCTCAACTGCCGGCGGAAAAGAGTGACCTGATTTTTTTGATAAAAACTGTCTCCGGTACTTCCAAAAGAACTGAAACGGGCGCTGAGCTGTCTTCAGAGAGTTTGGATCGTGCCGGGTTTGCCCTTGGTGCCATAACGGAGCTTCAGAAGATCGAAGTTCAGCTTCGACTATTTCTATCTAGCTACAAGGCTGCGGTCAAAAAAGATGCAGCGTACAGGGCGGCTAACCCGACGCCGCATAATCCTGGGGCGATAAATGCTGCGATCATGGGGGCGATGATTGGTGCCGGAGCAGTGAGGTATTAAAATGTTGAAAAAATCTGCACTTATATTTTTGATCGTATTATTAGCCGGATGTACCGGTAAAGATTATCTCAAAGATGCCGAATCGCTGCCCGAAGGGTATTCAATGATTCTTACCCGAACTTACGCGGAAGAATTCAGGAAAAAGAATTGGATTTGCGATGCGGGACCTCGCCGGATCACTTTATGGGCAAATTTTGAGCGATATAAGCCGTCTCTTCCCAAAACGACGTTTTTTTTTGTTTGGAAAAGGGCCGTCAGGTTGTGAAGTCGAACATTCGGGGCATGTAAGGACCTACAAAGTTCGTCCAGGGAAGTATCGATTTACCGACGCAGAAACGAAGGGATTCATTGTAACGATGGATCACGAACACCAGCAGTTTGTATTTGAGGTAAAAAAAGGAGAAGCCCTTTATATAGGTGATGTCATCATGGCAATCTCCGGCGGGCACTTCAAGATGGAAGCGAGGAAGAACCCTGCAGAGGTAATGGAAGTTTTTGAAAAGAAGTTCAAATCCACGGGCTTAAAATTTACGACCCGGCTTGCGCGAAACGCTCGATTTATCGTTCCGAGACTTCCCAAGTAATTAGGTTTCCTTACGCTGAAGAACTTCTCCTAGTTCAACGATGTATGCACATCCACTAAGGCCACGCCGCCTTTTTCCACAACGTCGGCAGCGCGCTTGAAGGCGGCTGCGAGGTTTTTGGGATCGCGTACGGGTTCTTCCGCCCAGGCACCGTAGCCACGCGCGACTGTGCAGTAATCTGGTTCCGGTCCGACCATCCGCTGACCAATCCAGGCATTTTCTGGAGGACGGCCACGACGATAGGCGAGGCTGATCTGATGTTCTTCGTCATTGCCGAACGAGGTGTTGTTATGCAGCACGATCATAATCGGAATTTTGTAGTGAACGGCGGTCCAGATCGCGGCCGGGCCCATGGTGAAATCGCCATCGCCGATGATCGCGACGGTGAACTTTGCCCTGATCACGGCCGGCGAGGGCTGAACCGATAATGCCGCCCGGGCCGTAACCGATGCCGCCACCGATGGAGTTGGACATGAACTGTCCGGCACCATCGAATTCCCAGATTCCGTCATACCAGGCGCGATAGTTGCGCGCGGCGAGCAACCAGTCTTTGTCTTTTACCGCGTTGAATAGTTCAGAGGTCATGCGCGGCAGGTAGATCGGCACCTGATCCCATTTCGCCTGCATCGCATCGGTCTGGCTTTTGCGCAGCTCGTCATGCATCTGGGAAACTTCAGCGCGGCGTTCTTCGGCACGCTTTAGCCAGGCCGGGTTATCAGCGGCGCGGCTTTTGACTTCGGCGAGAACCTGTTTCAAGCCATAGAGACCATCGGCCTGCAGCTGGATATCAACCGGGTGCAGCGGGCCACCCAAATGAGTCCAATGCTGAATAGCGAAGTCATTCATGGAGAGATCAATGACCGTCATCTTTCCGGCATCGACTTCTTCACCCGCACCGCGGGCGCCCTCGTAAGCACCAATATTGTTTGAGATATCGAGGCAATCGACACACAGAACCGCGTCGGTTTTTGCCAACAGCATTTTCTTATAGGCGCCTTCGGCTTTGGTGCGGCCAAAGCTGGCATTGAGGTTCTGTGGATGGTTGGACGGCATGCAGATGATGTCGTGGCCGTCCTGATAGGCGGCACCAAGCAGTTCAACCAGCTCTTTCATGACGGGCGTGGTCGCGGCGTCATAGCCAACACGACCGCCAAGGATCAGCGGGAAGTCAGCTTCGATCAGGGCATCGACGGCCTCGGCGATAGCTTCTGCCGGCGCGGCAACGGGGGCTGCTGGCTGATAGCGTGGCTCCTTCACCTTCGGCAGAGATACGCCGTCGGGAATATCGGCTTCCTGAACCACGACATCGACGGAGACATAGGTCGGGGAGCAGGGGCTGCTGGTGGCAATGCGTTGCGCGCGGGCGATAGAGTCGAGACAGCCCTGAAGCGTGATTGGCTCATCAGTCCATTTGGTGACGTCTTTAACAATATCGCACTGGGTGTTAGCCGAATGGATCCAGTCCGTCTTACGACGATGTGCCGGGTCGGCGGGTCCGGAACCACCGAGAACAACGACCGGCATACGATCAGCCATCGCGTTATAGAAGGCCATCGTGGCGTGTTGGACACCGACTAGATCATGCAGGAAGGCCATCGCCGGACGACCGGTTGCCTTGCAATAGCCATGCGCCATCGCGACGGCGATTTCTTCATGCGCCACGAGAATGATTTGTGGTTTGTGATTCTTGGTGTGGTTCACGAGTGAGTCGTGAACGCCGCGGAAAGACGAGCCGGGAGTCAGAAAGATATAATCATGGCCAAGCTCTCCAATGATTTCGGCGATCAGATCAGAACCATATTCCGCTTTAGGCTGGTTGGCGGGCAGGTTAATCGGCGATTCCGTCGCAAAGTCGGGGGCCGCCGGATAGTTATTATTGATTTCGTCGCTCATGATCTCTCCCTGAATGGGCACCAACTGGCCCAGATTTAAGTTTGTGCCAGCATATCTGGAGGAAGGGCTTTGGCAAAGGGGCAGGGCGTAAACATAGCCACTATTTCAGCTCAATTATCCAGCCAAACCGTATATTCATCAAATCTATCGTCTTCATCATCTATATCAATTTGATTTATCTCGTGTGTAGCCTAGGGTTAGCGCTAAATCAGATCGCGTGGGGCCTGCGGGTTATTTTGCAGGCCACCTAGACGGCGCGCCCTTTGTCGATAACAATGGACAGAGAAAAGAAAAAACAGGCTTGCCGAGGCCTGTTCGGGAGGATGAACGATGCCAACAAAAACGCTTAAAAATGTAACCGTCGCTGACGCCTATCTCGCTGTTCTGGCGGATCGCGGCGTTGATTATCTTTTCGCCAATGCGGGGACCGATTTTGCACCGTTGATTGAAGCGCTGGCCAAGGCCCAGGCGCTCGGGACACCGCATCCGCAGCCGATTACGTGTCCGCATGAAAATACTGCCCAGCATATGGCGATTGGCTATTACCTCGCGACCGGGCGGCCGCAGTTGACGATGATGCATGTCAATGTCGGTACGGCGAACGCAATGAATGGTTTGTTGAACGCATCACGGGGGCAGACCCCCATGCTGTTTACGGCTGGCCGGACTCCGACCAACGAAGACAAGCTCAAAGGTCATCGGTCGCTCGACATTCACTGGACACAGGAAATGTTCGACCAGGGCGGCATGACCCGTGAGGCTGTTAAGTGGGATTACGAACTCCGCAATGGTGAGCAGGTCGAAACCGTTATTGATCGGGCGCTGAGCGTGATGATGAGTGATCCGAAGGGACCAGCCTATCTGTCATTGCCGCGTGAAGTTCTGGCGATTGAGATGGATGAGTTCGAGTTTGAATCACCAAGCCGGATTCATGCCGCATCACCGAGCCTGCCAAATGCGGATGCGCTCGATGAAGCGGCATCTATCCTGGCCAAAGCGAAGAACCCGGTCATCATCACCAACTGGGGTGGCCGTAATCCAAATGTCATGTCGGCGCTGGTTGATCTGGCCGATAAATATGCGATCCCGGTTGTTGAATATCGAAATCGGTTTGTTGCGATGCCGCGCCATCATCCGATGTTCGCCGGCGGCAACCCCAATCCGTTCGTTGAAGCCGCCGATGCAATTCTGGTGATGGATTCTGCGACACCCTGGCTACCGTCGCAGGTGTCGCCGTCAGAAGATTGCAAGGTTATTCATCTGGCACCCGATCCGCATTACAGCTATTTGCCGATCCGTGGCTTCCGGGCCGATATCGCGCTTGCCTGTGACAGTGCTCTCGGGCTGGTGGCTCTTAATGCTGGGATGGATGAAGCCTCCAAATCTAATCAGGCTGCTATCGATAGCCGCCGTAAGACGGTCACCGCGCTGCATGAAGAATTAGAAGAAAGCTGGGCCAAGAAATTACAGGCCGTAAAGGATCAGACGCCGATCCATCCAGCGTGGATTTCAGATTGCATCGCCAAGATCAGTGATGCCGATACGATCTTCGCCAAGGAGTCTCAGCTTCAGGTTCAGTATCTCGATACCTCCAAGCCAACCAAGATTCTCAACGCCGGGGCGTCATCCGGATTGGGTCATGGTATGGGTGTTGCGCTTGGCGCCAAGCTCGCCAATCGCGACAACCTGGTGATTGGAACCCATGGTGATGGCTCGTATATGTTTAACGTGCCGGTCTCTGCGCATTATGTGGCGGCAGAGCAGGAGTGTCCGATCCTGACGGTCGTCTTCAATAATCAGAAATGGCAAGCTGTACGGGGTTCGACAATGGGGCTGCATCCTGATGGGTATGCCGCAAAGGCAAATAATCCACCATTGATGTATTTCTCAGTTGAACAGCATTACGAAAAACTCGTCGAAGTCTCGGGCGGTTATGGCGAGCAGGTCACGGATCCAAAGGATATGCTGCCAGCACTGGAACGCGCTGTAAAAGAGGTTATGGTCAATAAGCGATCAGCATTGCTGAACGTTATGGCTTCCGACCCAACATAAGAAAATAGACAAGAAACTGTATAGCTAGGGATGACGTCGTTGGACGATTTTTCAACATTGCAGCAAATCGCGTTACGTGCGCGCAGAAACCTGAACTGGAATGTTTGGGACTATCTGATGGGGGGCTCAGAGACAGAGACCAGCCTGAAGCGCAATCGTCAGGGATTTGACTCTCTGGGATTAGCACCGCGGATTTTGCGTAATGTTGCCAATGTCGATCCGTCGACAACCTTCCTAGGAAAACAAATTCGGCTGCCGGTGATGCTGGCGCCGATTGGTTCCTTGCAACTGGTTACGCCTGACGGCGGTTTGGCTTCGGCGCAGGCGGCGGCAGAAGCCGGGACGATCAGTTTTCTCAGCTCTGTTACTCAGCCTGAGATGGAAGAAGTTGGCGCTGCGACGAATGCGCCGAAGGTTTTTCAGCTTTATGTCAAAGGCGACGATGATTGGATCGACGAGCAGGTAAAACGGGCTCAGGATTCCGGTTTTGAGATTTTCTGTCTCACCGTTGATACCGCGCTCTATAGCCGCCGTGAACGGGACATCCTCAAGCGCTGGGAACCGAGCTCCAGACGCGCCGTTGTTGAAGGCGCGGATCAGGATTATCTCGCCATGTTGAATTGGGACACGGTCAAACGATTCAAGGATAGGCATGATATCCCATTGATCCTGAAAGGGATCGGCACGGCAGAGGACGCAACGATTGCTCTCGAGCATGACGTCGAGTGCATCTACGTCTCGAACCATGGTGGACGTCAGCTTGATCACGGGCGTGGGTCTATTGATGTCCTGCCGGAAGTTGTTGAGGCTGTCGGCGGCAAGGCAAGCGTGCTCGTCGATGGAGCGATCATGCGCGGGACGGATGTTATCAAGGCGCTGGCGCTGGGCGCTGACGCCGTTTGTATCGGTAAATTGCAAGGGCTCGGGCTGGCCGCTGGTGGCAAGGATGGGTTGGTGCACACCCTCCGTTTGCTGGAAGCGGAAATTCGGACCTCGATGGCCCTGTTGGGACTACATAATTTTTCAGAATTGGATGCCAGCTATGTTGAAGAGGTCGAACCTTTGATGCCGGCACACCAGACATCACCTTATACACATATTGAATTAGAAGAGCGGGAGTATGAAAGATGAGCGATATCAAGGCACATGACCGCCCGGTCAATCTCGGTAATCCGCAGATGGGTTGGGCCAGCGATGTTGCAGCAGAAATGCTGCGGCAGTTGGGCATTAAATATATTTCGTTGAACCCGGGGGCGAGTTATCGCGGTCTTCACGATTCAATCGTGAACTATCTTGGCAATGACACGCCGCAGATGTTGATCTGCCTGCATGAAGATCATGCCGTGCATGTCGCGCAAGGCTACGCGAAGGCAACCGGCGAGCCGATGGCTTGTGCGCTACATTCCAATGTTGGTCTGATGCATGGCTTGATGGCGACCTTCAATGCCTGGTGTAACCGGGCGCCGATTATCATGATGGGGGCAACCGGGCCGATTGATGCGTCGATACGCCGTCCCTGGATCGATTGGATCCATACTGCAAAGGATCAGGGTGCCTTGCTCCGTGATTACACAAAGTGGGATGACGAGCCCCGTTCAGCCGGTGCCATCGTTGAGACGATGCTGCGCGCCAATCAAATGGCCCGTTCAGAACCACCGGGACCGGTTTATGTTTGTCTCGATGCCGGATTGCAGGAATCAGCCCTCGAAGAGGAAATCAAGATTCCGGACGTAAGCCGCTTCCAGCCTTCGGAACCACCGCGGGCCTCTGGCGACAATGTGAAAGAAGTAGCGGATATGCTGCTTGGGGCGTCAAACCCCGTGATCATGATCGGTCGTAGTGGTCGGTCACAGGAAGCCTGGGATAACCGGATCAAACTGGCGGAAGCCCTTGGTGCGGGTGTCTTTACCAATCTGCGCAATGCAGCGGTCTTCCCAAGCGATCATCTGTTGCATGTTGGTCGTCCTGCCGGACGGATCAATGACACGATGCGGAACGTCGTCACGGACTCTGATGCGATCCTCAGCCTTAACTGGTTGGACTTTGGTGGCACCCAGCGTCTGCTGACACGCGACGGTGAGCTCAAAGGCAAGATCGTCCATTGTTCAATGGAAGAATATGTCCATAACGGTTTCGGTGGTGAATTGTTCGAACTGCCAATGGCCGATATCAAGATCACGGCGGATCACGATGCGTTTGTGATTCAGTTGCTTGAAGAAATTGAAAGCCGCGGTGTTGCGTCGAACTGGGATGGCAAGCGTGTCGGTCCAGAACCTGCAGCCTATGACAAGATCGCCGATCGCGACCCTACTAGCGTACTGCAGCCAGCGGATATTGTGACCGCTCTGGCCGAGGCACAGGGTGATCGCAAGATCAGCCTGAACCGTGTTAGCTCAGGTGGCGTTGGTCCGGCCTATCACTTCACGGCCCCCTTGTCCTATCTCGGACATGATGGCGGTGGCGGGTTGGCGTCAGGACCTGGCACGTCGGTTGGTGCCGCACTGGCTGTCATGGATACAGATTGGGTGCCGGTTTCCGTTCTTGGGGATGGCGATTTCATGCAGGGCAACACTGCCTTGTGGACTGCTGCGAAATACAAAATCCCGATGCTGGTGATCATTTCCAATAACCGCTCGAACTTTAACGATGAGCTGCATCAGGAAACTGTTGCTCTGGATCGTGACCGTCCGGTTGAAAACCGCTGGATCGGCATGCGCATTAGCGAGCCCGATATCGATCTGACCGACCTTGCTGAATCTCTTGGCTTTGAAGCGGTTGGTCCGGTTGAGACAGCTGGTGGACTTATGGAAGCGATTGAAAATGGACTGAAGGCCGTTGAAGCCGGCGGTCAGCATTTCATCAATGTGCATGTTGATACCGGCTATGCCGAACCGCCGCTGATGCGTGGCGGGAATAAGGGCGAGTAACGGGTAGGGATAGGAGAAATATAATGCCTGATTTAACAAAGTTTGACCGGCCCGTTAATGTCGGAAACCCCAAGATGGGATGGGGCAGTGATGTTGCTGCCGAAATGCTCCGTCGTATGGGAATTAAATATCTGTCGATGAACCCGGGAGCGAGCTATCGCGGGTTTCATGACTCCATCGTCAACTATCTGGGGAATGACGATCCTCAGATGATCCTGTGTCTACATGAGGATCACGCGGTTCATATTGCCCAGGGCTATGCGAAAGCAACGGATGAGCCGATGGGCTGTATCCTGCATTCAAATGTCGGGTTGATGCACGGTATGATGGGTATTTTCAACGCCTGGTGTAACCGGGTGCCGATGGTCATCATGGGGGCAACCGGTCCCGTGGATACGATGAAACGTCGTCCATGGATTGATTGGATCCATACCGCAAAAGACCAGGGTGCGTTGATCCGGAACTTCGTCAAATATGATGACGAGCCGCGCTCAGCACAGGCGCTTGCCGAAACCATGGTCCGGGTGAACAAAACCATCCGTACCGCACCGACCGGGCCTGCCTATGTATGTCTGGATGCTGGTTTACAGGAATCCGAAATCGATCCGGATATGAAGTTGCCGGATGTTTCCCGCTTCCTGCCACCGTTGCCAACCCCGGCACCACAGCAAAGTATCGATGAAGCTGCTGATCTTCTGGCCAATGCCAAGAGACCAGTGATCATGATGGGTCGTCTGAAACGCGAAGAAAAGGGCTGGGCCGATCGTATCAAGCTCGCTGAGCTTATCGGCGCTGGCGTTGTCACGGATATGAAAACCGGGATCGCTTTTCCGACTGATCATGCTCTGCATCTCGCGCCACCCAGCAATCGACCCCGCGAAGAAGCGGTTTCTGAGATTAAGGAAGCCGATGTCATTCTTGACCTGAATTGGGTCGATTTGGCGGGTACCTTCAAGCTGGTCTTTGGTCGTGATGATGTGAATGCCAAGGTCATTCATGTTTCGATGGATTCGATCGTCCATAACGGTTGGTCATCTGACCATATGGGGATGCCTCTTGGTGACGTGACCATGTTGGCTGAACCGGAACCTGTTGTTGTTCAGCTTCTTGAGGCGCTTGAAAAACGACTTGGTGGCAAGTCCAAATGGGATGGCAAGAACAAGGGACGTTCGCCTGAGCCTGACACGACTTATGACATGCTGAATCAGGAAGATAAGATTTCTGTGGAAGCCGTTACGCTTTGCATGAATGAAGTCCGTAAAGGCCGTAACATCACCCTAACCAATGTTACCATTGGCTGGGCAGCAGATGGGTATCACTTCACTCATCCGCTGGATTATCTTGGCAATGATGGTGGTGGCGGACTGGCCTCTGGCACGGGTACGGCCATCGGTGGTGGCTTGGCTCTTGCTGATACAGATCGTACTGTTGTCGCCGTTCTTGGCGATGGCGACACCATGCAGGGTGCATCGTCTCTTTGGACCGCGGCGCATTACAGCATTCCGGTCCTGTTCGTGATTTCGAACAACCGGTCCAACTTCAACGATGAAATTCATCAGGAAACGGTGGCCATAACGCGTGGTCGGCCTGTTGAAAATCGATGGATTGGTCAGCGGATCGATGATCCGACGGTCTCTATCGAGAAATATGCTGCGTCTCTGGGTGTTGAATCAGCCGGCCCGATTGATAAAATCGCCGACTTGGTGCCAGCTCTGCAGCATGCCTTGTCAGTCGTTGAATCCGGTAAGCCCTATCTGCTCAACGTTCATGTTGAGAAGGGCTATGCGGTTCCGCCGCCAGCACGCGAAGCATAATGTGTCCGGCGGATAGTGGAGACGACCTGGGTAAGCGGGCTTTGGCCCGCGAGCAGGTCTATCTCTGCATTATGACTAATGTCGAGCCGCCGCCCGAGGGTAAACCCCCGCGCGATAGCCTGATGCACGATCACAAAACCTATCTCCGTGATCTGGAACGCAAAGGGTTATTGTTCGGGGCAGGGCGGCTGTTCAATGAAGAAGATAACGAACACGCCGCCATTGGCCACGGCATGATTGTTATCCGGGCGAAAACCCGGGCGGAGGCTGAAGCGATTGCGTTTGAAGAACCGTTTACCAAGGCGGGCTATCGAACGATGGTCCTCCATCCGTGGCAACGCAATGAAGGCAGCGTCGATATCTCAATCCGCTTGATGGATTCAGTCCTTGAGATCGACAGCCGGACCTATGATTTGGTGCCGCGCGAAGGTGCGTAAGCGCTGGCTTACATAGTTGTTTTAGACAGAAATTAAATAGCCTGCTTAGAGGGCTATTTTCGAAAAGGTGATTTAGCATGAGTGACGGCGAACCAATTCGCAAAGCCAATACCCGGTATCAATCCGACGTCATCGTCGACATGATCAAACTCTATGATTTTCCGGCGATCCCGTTGAATCCGGGGGCCAGCTATCGGGGTTTGCACGACAGTCTCGTCAATTACGGCGAAAACGATCCGCCGATGATCCTGTGTAATCACGAGAAGATCGCTATTCAGATCGCCCACGGCTACACCAAGGCGACTGGCAAGCCGATGGCGGCGGCGGTTCATAACGTGGTTGGCCTGCTGCATGCGCCGCTGGCAGTCTATTACGCCTATATCGATCGCTGCCCGGTCTTCCTGATTGGGGCGACGGGCCCGATGGATGAGAAACTGCGGCGTCCGTTCATCGACTGGATTCATACCGCCTTTGCGCAAGGGTCGGCGGTGCGCGACTTCACGAAATGGGATTACCAGCCCGGTAGTGTCCACGGCATTCCGGATTCATTTGCCCGCGCATACTCGATCATGATGACTGAGCCGCAGGGCCCGGTTTACATGGTCTATGACGCTGGCATTCAGGAAGCCGAGCTGACGGAGCATATTGCCAGATTCCGTCGGCCGATGCTGTGAAGGTCCCGCCGCGTCTGGCTGCTGATCCCAAGCTGATTGACGAGGCGGCTGAAATGCTGCTGGCCGCTGACTATCCGGTCCTGTTGACCGAATATGCCGCGCGTGCACCGATTGGCTTCGAGGACACCGTCAAGCTGGCGGAGACTGTCGGCTCAGCGGTCTTTCGATATTAACAAGCGGCTGGGCTTCCCGAACCGGCATCCGCTCAACGTCTCGATGCATGCCGAAGCTTTCAAGGGCGCCGACTCTGGTCATGGCCCTTGATGTCATCGACTGGACGCGCGGGTCACACAAACCGAACTGGGAAACCCGTGAAGTCGAAGCGGTGACGACACCAGACTGCAAATGGATCGATATTGGGTTCGCGGATATCGAAATCAGCAAATGGGCCACCGATTACAACAAGCATCACAACTGGGACATGCGGATTCTGGCCGATACGGCCAATGCGATCCCGGCCCTCAATGAAGCCTGTATCGCGCGGATCAAAGATGACGACAAGCTGGCTGCGCGCATTGTTGAGCGGACCAAGGATGTCGGCGAAAAGCATACGGCGCAATGGGACAAATGGCAGGAACAGGTCAAGGATACCTGGGACCAAATGCCGATGCATGAAGCCCGCATGGCCACTGAAGTCTGGGAAGCCATCAAGAATGAAGACTGGGTTCTGACGGCAGGGACATTAAAAGACTGGGTTCGCAAGGTCTGGAACTTTGACAAACCATACCAGCATCCCGGTCGCGATCTCGGCACCGCCACGCAGTTCGGTATCTCGATGGGTGTTGCCTATGCCTATAAAGACACCGACAAGCTGGTCGTCGATCTGCAGCCCGATGGCGATTTGATGTTCGATCTCGGGGCCCTGTGGGTTGCCGCGAAATATGAAATCCCGATGCTGGTCATTATGTACAATAACCGTGCCTATTATAACGATTGGGCGCATCAGATTTCAGTTGCCAAAAAACGCGGCACTGATGAGGCCCGGGCCTATATCGGCATGGACCTAGAAGGCCCAGAGCCAGATTTTGCTCATATCGCCAAAGGCATGGACTGGTACGCCGAGGGACCGATCTTTGATCCCAAGGAAATCGGCCCGGCCGTTAAGCGTGCCATTGAACAGGTCAAGAAAGGCAAACCAGCCTTGATCGATGTCATCACCTGGCGTCGTGGCGAAGCGGCATAGGTCAAAGCGGCGTAGCGATAATATCGCCGTTGGGATAGAGTAATCACGCGTTGAGTGTGCGTCCGATTAACCACGGAGGACTCCAACTATGATGATTCAGAATGCGCCCGACGGCGAACCGCGCTTTGTCAGCCTGATGGCAGAGCATAACGAGCTGTGCGAACAGTTCGCGCGTGCCTTTGGCAATGACCGCTTTGAAAAACCCGACCCGTTCGAGGAAACCCTCTATGTCATCGGTCACCACGACCGCGGCTGGGACAAGTTCGATGCCAGCCCGGTGCTCGATCCGGTAAGCGGATTTCCGACCGGTGTCGGCGGCGCAAAAGGGCCGGGCGGTGCGGCAACCACCAAGCTGTCGCCAGACTTTAACCAGGCACGGCATGCCTATTGTGGGCTATTGGCCTCGATGCATACCTGGGGTCTCTATCACGCGCGTTATGGCTTCTCGGACTTTCGGGTTCGGCCCGGCGGCTCAACCTCGGTGCCGATTGCCAAGGAAATGACCGATGAGACCAATGAAATCCTTGCCGGTGAAATCGCCCGACAGGAAACCCTGAAGAACAAGCTGGCCGCTGACCCGGCGACTGCAAGCTGGGTTCAGGGCGATAATCTGTTCCGTAATTACAAGCTGCTGCAGTTCTGCGACACGCTGGCGCTTTATTTCAACCTGCGCCATGAAAGTGACCGCGCGGTAGAGGTTTTTACCCATGTGCCTGAATCCACCGCCAGTGACACCTCGGTAAAGGTAACGCCGCAGGGCGAGGGGACTTATTCCTTTGCCCCGTTCCCGTTTGCCGGTGACAGTCTCGAAATCCACTCAAAGGGCCGATATTTGACGGCGATGCCCGGTGATGCCGCGCCAAGTGACCTCGGGGCTCATATCGCCAAGTTGCCGGCAGAGGAACAGGTTTTCACCTTTGTCGCTGCCTAGGACTGGTAACGCCCGGCCCAAAATTTATAGCGTTGGTGGGCTGGTCCCGCACGCATCTGGCTGCTAATTTCACGCCACCAGTTTTAACGACCAATAGAAAAGGGACGGCTCATGAGTGAGGGCGGCATCAAAAAATCAAACGTCAAATATAATTCTGACGTTATCGTCGATCTGATCAAGGATTTCGGGTTTAAACATATCGCGTTGAACCCCGGCGCCAGCTATCGCGGGCTCCATGACAGCCTGGTCAATTACGGCGAAAACGACCCGCCGATGATGCTCTGTACCCATGAGAAGATCGCCGTTCAGATGGCGCATGGCTATGCCCGTGCCACCGGTGAGCCGATGATTGCCATCGTTCATAACCTTGTTGGGCTGCTGCATGCGCCGATGGGGGTCTATTACGCCTATCTCGACCGCGCGCCGGTCTTCATCATGGGGGCTACTGGCCCGGTGGCAGAGCCCAAACGTCGTCCGTTCATTGACTGGATTCATTCCGCCAATGTCCAAGGCCAAATCCTGCGCGATTTCGTTAAATGGGATGCTCAGCCAAATACGATTGATTATGTCCCGGATGCCTTCGCGCGTGCCTATTCTGTCATGATGACGGCGCGTCAGGGCCCGATCTATATGTGCTACGACGCTGGGCTGCAGGAAGCCGAGCTTGATCACGAAATCAAAATGCCGCCAAAATCTGCGGCCCGGGTTCCGGCACAGGCCGCGCCCGATCCAACAGCGCTCGGCGAAGCAGCGGAAATGCTCGCCAAGGCCGAACGTCCGGCGATTGTCGCCGATTTCGCGGCCCGACCGCCGCATGGCTGGGATCATGTGATCGATATCGCGGAAACCCTCGGCGCCAGTGTCTGGGACGTAAATTCACGTCTCAACTTCCCCGGTAATCATCCGCTGAACCTGTCGATGGATCAGGAAGCTTGCTACGAGGATGTTGATTGCGTGCTGCTGCTCGATGTCGCCGATTTTGAGAAACACACCCATGTGCGGGATATTTCAACCCGCAGCGTTAAGCCCTCGGTCAAAGAAGACGCCAAATGGATCGACATTGGCTGGACCGATACCGAGATCAGTAAATGGACGATGGATTATTCGCGGACGCTGTTCCCCGATGTTCGGATGACAGCTGACGTGGTTACCGCAACGCCAATGCTGACTGACCTGATGAAGGGTCACATCGCCAATACGCCCGGCCTGGCAGAGAAAATTGCCAATCGGACCAAATTGATCGGCGAAAAGCATCACAAGATTCGCGCGAATTGGCGCAAGGAAGCCGAAGAAGACTGGGATTCACAGCCCATGACGGTCGGTCGTCTCGCGCTTGAAACCTGGGAAGTGATCAAGGACGAAGACTGGGTTCTGACGGCTGGCACCATGCATGATGCCGCCCGTCGCCTGTGGGACTTCGACCGTCCGTACTGCCATGGTGGTCGCGAGCTCGGTACTGGTACACAGATCGGCACTTCGCTCGGTGTTGCTCTGGCTAATAAGGGCACCGGTCGTCTCTGCATCAATATGCAGCCTGATGGCGATTTGATGTTCGATGCCGGGGCACTGTGGATGGCGGCCAAGTACGAAATTCCGATGCTTATCGTGATGTATAACAATCGCGCTTACTACAATGACTGGAACCATCAGATCGTGATCGCCAATAACCGTGGCACCGATCCGAGTCGTGCCTATATCGGCATGGATCTGCTCGATCCCGATCCTGACTTTGCCGGTCTCGCCCGGTCTCAGGGCTGGTGGGCGGAGGGCCCCATTGAGAATGGTGATGATGTTCAGGCCGCCCTGCGCCGCGCCATCGAACAGGTCAAAAAAGGCAAGCCAGCTTTGGTCGACACAGTCTGCATGCGTGGCAAGGGCAAAGCAGCGCTGACGTAGGACCTAGCAATAGGACCAAATAAAAGGACGGGCGTTAGATCCCATCCTTTTTGCAATATAATAAGAAGCCGAGACCGTTTGGGCACAGGCTTCCCCCTTTCTTTCCAGGGCTGTGGCGAATATTATCCCGCCAGTGCCGGGTCGTCGGCAGAAGCATTTGTTTGGAGCATAAATATGGTTGAAAAATTTGGTGTTGGGCAGCCGGTCCCGCGTTTTGAGGACCCCCGTCTTTTAACGGGTGGTGGCCGCTATATGGATGACAATCAACTGCCAAATGAAACCCGCGCTTATATTCTGCGCTCGCCCTATGCCCACGCTAAAATTCTGTCGATGGATCTGACCGCTGCCAAAGCGGCACCGGGTGTTGTCGAAATTTTGACCGGGCAGGATTACATCGATGATGGACATGGTGCGCTTAAATGCTCACCGGTTCAGAAGCAGCGCGATGGTTCACGGATGTTTGAGCCCGATAACCCGCCACTGGTCGATAATGCAAGTCAAAATGGTTGGCGATTACGTTGCCTTGATTATCGCTGAAACCATTGATCAGGCGAAAGATGCCGCCGAGCTGATCGAGGTGGATTACGAGGCGCTGCCGTCCGTGTCATTGCCTTTTCCAGCATCTCAGCCTGATGCGCCTAAAGTCTGGGCCGAGCACGATAGTAATATCTGCTTTGTTCACACCGTCGGTGACAAGGCCGCGACCGACGCGGCGTTTGACCGCGCAGTGACGATTGCGGGCGGCGAGTTGCCGGTAAACCGTAGCGCCCATGTCACGATGGAACCACGGGGCGCGATTGGCGATTACAATCAGGGCTCGGGCATGCTGACGCTGTATACCGGCGTGCATTATCCCTGGCAGCTGCGCGAAGAACTCGCGGGCAAGATTTTCAATATGCCCGAAACCAAGGTCCGCGTTGTTGCCGGTGATATGGGCGGCAGCTTTGGGCTGCGTGGTGGTACCTATCGCGAGCATGTTCTGGTGAGTTGGGCCGCGTTACGTATTGGCCGTCCGGTCAAATGGGTCTGTGAGCGTTCCGAAGGATTTATGAGCGACCATCAAGGGCGCGACGTCTATTGGGATGCTGAAATTGCCCTGGATGAAAACGGTAAATTTCTCGCGGTTCGCGCTACCAGTTTTGCCAATGTCGGTGCTTATCTTGCGAGCAAAGGTACATTGCCACCAGTGGCTAACCTTGGGACCATGGCGGGCACCTATGATATTCCGGCAATGTATGTCGATGTCTCTGCGGTCTTCACCAATACCAACCCGATTTGCCCTTTCCGGGGTAATGGCCGTCCTGAAGCGTCCTATGTCATCGAACGCCTGATCGACCTTGCGGCAGACGAAACCGGTATTGATCCGGCGGAGCTGCGACGCATCAATCAGATTCCTCCTGAAGCCATTCCCTATAAAACGGCGCTGACCTTTACCTATGATAGCGGCAATTTTGGCGACAATCTCGAGAAGACTCTAAAGATGGTCGATTATGATGGTTTCCCTGCGCGCCGGGAACAATCCCGGGCCAATGGCAAGCTTCGTGGCATCGGCATTTCCAACAGTATCGAACGTGCCGCTGCTGCCAGTATCGAGCAGGTAGAAATCCGGTTTAATCCGGGTGGCACGGCGACGCTTTTTGCCGGCACCAGCCAACAGGGGCAGGGGCATGAGACGATCTACAAGCAGATCATGTGTGAGAAGCTTGGTCTCGATCCCTATGAGGTCGGTTTCAATGAAGGTGATACCTCGATCCTTGCTTTTGGCGGTGGTACCGGCGGATCCCGTTCGGCGACACTCGGTGGTAGTGCGGTGTTGGGCTGCTCTGACAAAATCATTGAGAAGGCGACAAAACTTGCCGCGCATCTTCTGGAAGCAGCGGATGCCGATATTGAGTTCGCCGATGGCATTTTCGTCGTTGCCGGAACGGACAAGACAATCAGCCTGACCGAAGTTGCGAAGGCCAGCTACAAGCCAGGCCGTACACCGGCTGATATGGAGCCTGGTCTAGGGTCAATCTTCACCTATGAAGCCGCCAAGGAGAATTTCCCCAATGGCTGTCATGCGTGTGAGATCGAGATCGATCCCGAAACCGGCGTGACCGAGATCGTCAGCTACAAGGTCGTTGATGATGTTGGCACGGTGCTGAACCCGTTGACCCTCAAAGGTCAGATCATGGGCGGCGTTGCCCATGGTATCGGACAGGCCTTGCTCGAGGAAATCCAGTTCGATGCTGATAGTGGCCAGCTGATTACCGGCTCGTTCATGGATTACACGATGCCGCGTGCTGATAATATGAGCTACATCGATGTGGTGAGTAACCCGTGTCCGACGGCGACCAACCCGCTGGGCTGCAAAGGGGCAGGCGAGGCCGGAACTGTTGGGGCTGTGCCCTGCGTCATGAACTCGGTCGTCGATGCGCTGTCAGAATATGGCATTCGCCATATCGATATGCCTGCAACGCCAGCCAAGATCTGGGCGGCGATTGAGGCGGCGAAGAAAGCGGCGGCCTAGGCGTCTCCTATGCCGATAGAGAAATCGGTTTCTGTCGGCGACGGCGACGATGCTCTTTTTGGAACCCTGACGCTTCCTGACGAGAAGAGCCGTTTCGATGCGGTTTTGATCTGGTCGGGGTCTGGCCCGACTGATCGTAACGGCAATTTACCGGGACACATCAACAACTGTCTCAAGATGGTGGCGCATCAGCTGGCCGATGAGGGGTATGCCTCGATCCGCACGGACAAGCGTGGCATTGGTGAAAGCGAAAATGCAATCGCTGGTGAGGCAGATTTGCGTTTTGAGGCATTTGTCGAGGATGCTCTTGTCTGGGCGCAAATTCTCAGAGGGATGCCGGGTGTTCGACATGTGTTTCTTCTTGGTCATAGTGAGGGCGCGCTGACCACGACGCTGGTCGCACAGGATTTTGACGCGGCTGGTATGATCCTCGTTGAGGGAACAGGGTTTCGGGCGAGTGATGTCTTGCGACGGCAGCTATCGGCGCCTGATATTGATGTTCCAAAACACTTGGTGTCGGAGATTGTCGGGATTCTGGATAGTCTCGATAATGGTAATCCGGTCGACGCGTTTTCTGTTGAACTGGAAGGCCAATACAGAAAAAGCATTCAGCCTTATCTGGTGTCGTGGTTCAAATATGATCCGCAGGAGGAGCTGGCGAAGACAAAACTGCCGGTGATGGTTATTCAGGGCACGACCGATTTTCAGGTGCCGATAGACGATGGTGAGCGCCTGGCAGCCGCACGCGGCGATATAAAATATCTTCAAATCAACGGCATGAACCAGGTGCTTAAAGATGCGCCAAAGCATAAGGCGTCGAACTACGCGACCTATGGCAAGCCGCTGCTCAAACTGGCGGTTCCGTTAATGCCGGCGATTATCGAATTCCTCGATGAACAAGCGCGATCCGCCAGCGTCGCGAACGACCGCTGATTAACCGACTTTTCCACCCGGTAGATGCGGGAATGCAGAATGTTCATGCGGCAGGGTCACCGGCATCGCCTCAGTAAGGCTCGCAGAGGAGAGTTCATCCAGCGATGTAACGCCAATAAGCCCCATCGTGGTGTTAATTTCCCGCTCCAACAGTTCCAGACAACGAACGAGGCCTTCAGCGCCGCCTGCGCCTAATGCATAGGCTTGCAGGCGACCGATGCCGACGGCTTTTGCGCCGATGATTAGGGCTTTGACGATGTCTGTGCCGCGCGTGAACCCTCCATCAATAAAGACCTCTGCCTTATCACCGACCGCGGCGACAATTTCGGGCAGCATTTGAATATTGCCCAGGACGTGATCAAGCTGGCGGCCACCATGGTTCGAGATATAGATGCCTTGAACACCGTGTTCGACGGCGAGGGCGGCATCTTCGGCGGTCATAATACCTTTCAGGATAAGCGGGATATCGCCGATCTCATCCTGGATGAGTTTGACGGTTTCCCAGGTAATCTTCTTTTGCCATTCGCGGGCGGATACACGGCGAAGAGCGAGTTGGGCCGGGTTAAGACGTTCGCGATTACCATAAAAGGCGGAGTCGACGGTGAGTGTCACGGAAGCATATTTGGCTTTGACGACCCGGCGGACCAGATCTCTGATCCAGTCATCGTCGCCACGCACGTAAATTTGGAATGATTTGGCATGCGGACTGTTATCGGCAACTTCTTCCAGGCTCGGTTGGCAGACCGTCGAGAGAAAATTGACACTACCAAACTGTTCTGCCGCATTATCGACATCAATGCCGCCATTGGCTGAGAACCGTTCGATGCCGCCCATTGGGGCAAGGAGAACGGGTATACGAAGTTTATGTCCGAAGAAATCCGTTTCGGTATCGATCTCGCTGACATCGCGACAGATGCGGGGGCGAAAGGCAAGACAATCGAGGGCCATACGGTTGCGCCGAAGCGAGGTCTCGCTCTCGGCAGCGCCGCAGATATAATCCCAGTTATCCTGATCGAGATTGCGCCGGGCCATCATGATCATGTCGTGCGTGGTCTCAAAAATGGCGTCACTCATTATTCTCTCCGTCGGTCGGGTGTGTTTGAAAAAACGTTCTGGCAGTCGGTCAGGTTAGGGGAGCGCCCGGAATATGCGGGAAGGCGCTCATCTCATGGGGTGGATCAACGGGCCGGGCTTTCGCCAGGTAAGAGGGATCCAGCTGGTCGAGCGATGATACGCCGAGCAACCCCATGGCAATTCTGATCTCGTCTTCGAGGATGGTCAGACAATCCATAAGCCCGGAAAGCCCACCGGCGCATAAAGCAAACGCTTGCAGCTTGCCAATCCCAACGGCCTGAGCCCCCAGGGCAATCGCCTTGATGACATCCGTGCCACGCATGAAGCC
The DNA here is from genome assembly GCA_943787225.1 of uncultured Alphaproteobacteria bacterium. GTDB lineage: Bacteria > Pseudomonadota > Alphaproteobacteria > MPNO01 > UBA2964 > UBA2964. The sequence goes on along the minus strand of CALSLP010000004.1, from coordinate 231,424 downwards.
GCCATCGACGAAAACTTCGGCGCGGCCATCGACGGCTGCGACAATATCGGGAAGGACCTGAATGGTTGCCCGGTCGTGATCAAGTTGACGGCCACCATGGTTGGATACATAAATAACCGAAGCGCCGTGCTGCACGCCAATCTCGGCATCTTCCGGGCGGCTCACGCCTTTGAGAATCATGGGGCCGCCCCAGATCTGACGGATCTCATCCCAGGTGTCCCAGTTAAGTGCTGCCAGAAATTCACGTCCGCCGGAATTGGTGCGGGTCGGTGGCGTCCAGCCCGCCATCATCTGGCGCTCACGGTTGGAATACACGGCGGCATCGACGGTAACAGCAAGGGCGTCATAGTTGTTCTGCTTTACGCGGCCCAATAACTCTTCGAGCCAGTCGCGTCCGCCACGAACGTATATCTGATAGACCTTGGGGTGCAGGCTGTTCATCGCGATCTCTTCCAGAGATGGCCGTGAATGACCGCTCAGCATGTTGAGAATACCGAATTCCTCTGCGGCATCATCGACGGCCTGAGCGGCGGCTGGTGTGACGAGCTGTAACGATGCCATTGGGGCCAAAAATACTGGTATGCGAGACTTATGCCCCATCACGGTCGTCGCGTAATCGACCGTTGAGACATCACGAAGGACACGTGGCTTAAGCGCGATTGAATCGAGACCGAACCGATTGCGGCGCATGGCGGTTTCGCTTTCGCTACCACCGGCAAGATAATCCCAGACAGGGCCACGGGCGTTGCGCCGGGCTCTTCTGATAATCTCATGGTTCGTTCTGAATTCCATTTCTCGTTATTATCCCTGTATTTGCACTGTTTTGATGTATCCGAACGGACTGCGGTGAAGCGTAAACTTTAGTTGGCACATTGATGCTTGTCGAGGTGGTGGCAGAGATGAATTTTTTGCCTAATTCGGTTTCCCAACAAAGAAATTAAGGCGTAAAATCCCGACATGGCTGATACAGAACTAAAAGACCGCTCAACGCACCGCACTCCAGCGGTTCCCATGGAACCGGTGATTGATCCGGCGGCTTGGACCGCTTCGGACCTCGCGTCAGACCAAGGCTGGGTGCACGAACTCACCGAGTCAGATATAGCCGAGCTTGATGCATTGGTTAGGTCTCTCTCGGAACGGGTTACCGATGTTCTCGAGATTAAAGAATCCGATATCGATTTGCCGACATTGGGTCCTCGTCTCGAACGGGTAGCGAAAGACGTTCTCGATGGCAGAGGCCTTGCTTTGATCAGAGGCGTTCCGGTTGAGCGCTATTCGAGATTGCAGTCCGCGATCGCGTTCTGGTGTATCGGTGGATTTATTGGCGACCCGGTATCGCAAAATGCCAAAGGCCATCTGTTAGGGCATGTGCAGGACCTTGGGGGGACGACGCTGAAGAACCCCAGTAATCGCGGTTATCAGACGCAAGAGGGGTTACCGTATCACTGCGATTCCTGCGACGTCGTTGTCTTGTTGTGTTTGCATCCCTCCAAATCCGGTGGCGAGAGCACCGTTGTCAGTTCGCTTAATATCTATAACGAGATGCTCAAACGTAACCCGGCAGCAACGGCAGCTCTAACCGCCGCTATTTATCGCGACCGTCGGAACGAAATCCCGGAAGGCAAAGATCCGTGGTTCCAGTTACCGGTCTTTAATTTTCACGATGATCTCATGACCGTTAGCTGGCAGGGCGGCTACATCCGCTCCGCAACTCGGTTTGAAGAACTCCCGCCGCATTCTCAGGATTTGAAGGACGGGCTGGATCTGTTCAATCAGCTGGCGAACGAATTGGCGTATTCGATGGATTTTAAACCGGGTGATATCCAGATATTGCACAATCATGTCACGGTGCATTCCCGGACAGCCTTTGAAGAATTTCCTGAGGCAGAGCGCAAGCGGCACTTGCTGCGGTTGTGGTTAGGAACGCCGAATGGCCGGCCATTATCACCGGCTTACGCTAATCGATATGGAGACCTGAAACCCGGCGCCAGACCGGCTGGAGGAATAATAGTACCGGGGACTTTATTTAAAGCTCCATTAGAGGCAGAATAGCCGCCAAGGAACAGTTGGATCGTTTCCGAAACGCTGGAAACGCAGGCAATTACGACGTTAGGAGAAGGCAATGGAACTACCCACAAGTGATCGTTATCACTCAATGAGCGTTGATAGCTTCGATACTGAAAAGCTGTTGACCAACGCGGCCCGCCAGCGCGATGCCCGTAATTTGAATGATTTCCCGATTTTTGATGCCGACGCGCATCACTATGAAGGGGAATCAATTTCAGAAATCATCGAATTTATTGATGATGACATCCTGAATCATTTGGCGCGCGCTAACCCGGGGATTATCTCGTCCGGTCGCGGGGGCTATCAGCCGATGGGTGGTCGTATCACCCGTTATCCGCTGCGCAAGATCGAAGAGACTCCTTCTGACGGCACACATCGTGATGTTCATCTGTCGCGCCGCTGGATGGATGCGATGGGTATCGATTATATCGGTCTGTTCCCGACGGGCATGCTGGGTATCGGTCTGATCCCGCAGGTCGAAGTCGAAGTGCAGTACGCCCGGGCCTATATGCGTTGGCTGACTGAAAAAATTCTGCCGAGTGACCCTCGGGTTAAAGGCTATGTCTTCCTGCCCTTTAATAGCCCGGAAGCGGCCTATGAAATTGCGACCGAGTTTGGCGATAAGGAAGGCATCATTGGATTCCTGATCACGAGCCCGCGTTATAAGCCTGTTCATGACAACGCTTATATGAAGACCTATAGCTATATCGAAGAAACTGGTAAGCCGTTGATCTTCCATTCTGGCCTCAACTGGAATGACCCGCTGATGTCAGTGACCAACCGCTTTATCGCGGCGCATGCTCTTGGTTTTACGCTGTATAACGTGATTCATATGTCCAATTGGATCTGCAATGCATTGAATGAGCGCTTCCCGAAGATCCCGGTTGTCTGGACAGAATCCGGCCTTGCGTGGGTTCCGTGGCTCGCTCAGCGGCTCGACAATGACTACAAGATGCGGTCGTCAGAAATTCCGGGTCTGAAGAAACTTCCCAGCGAATATATGGGGGATATGTTCTACACCAGCCAGCCGATGGAAATGCCAAACGATCTATCGTTCCTGGAAAGTACCTTCAAGATGATCAATGCGGAAACCCAGCTGCTTTATGCATCTGACTACCCGCATTGGGATGCTGATATGCCTTGTACTATTTATGATCTGCCCTTCCTTGATGAGAAGGCGAAGCGGAACATTCTTGGTGGTAACGCTATCAAGATCTTTGATCTTGATGTTTCTGATCGATATCCAAACTACAAGGCAGCTTAAAGTTCAGATTGTCTTTCTTCTTCGTTAGAAGGCCGGGCCATTCGTCCGGCCTTCCTCTCGAAAACAGGTTTTGCAGGCTTTAGGGCCGCGGTAAAAATTCAAGATAATTGTTGTTAAGAAAGGGAGCGTAATGGCTAAGGAAATTCTCGTCGGAAAGGCCTCCGACTTCAAAGAAGGGGACAAGAAGATCGTCCCTAATGGTAAGACAAGCGAGATCGGTGTCTATCTCGTGCATGGCAAGTGGTATGCCTATGCCAATCTGTGCCCGCATCAGGGTGGCCCGGCCTGTGAAGGTCTGTTGATGGCCAAGGTTGAAGAGGTCATCGCTGAAGACAAGACCTATCAAGGGATGCGCTTCAATCACGACGAAATGCATATCGTTTGCCCATGGCATGGTTGGGAATTCGATATTGCCGATGGCCAGGCCGTTGCAGATCGCAAATGGAGCCTTCGTAAGTTCGAAGTCGAAGTTCGCGGAGAAGATGTCTATGTCATCGCCTGACGCTGATCCCAGAGCTGCCGATCTGCCCGAGGGCGGAGAGGTCCTTGCGCATATTCCGGATGAAGAGGCCGCAATGCGGGCCTTTGCCAAACGGATCGCGGAGGTGCCGGAGGGTGAACCGATCCCGAATGAAATTGTTCAGGAAGGCTTCACTGCCATGGTTCGGCTGTATTCCGTAAAATTCCAGCTGGGTGAACGCTGGGAGCCGTTTACGGAAGACAGCATGGTGCCGGCAACGTCCGCCATGATTATGTGTACGACAATGATGCGCGCCGTGAATGTCGAGGTGTTTGAACTCGGCATGTGGCAATCGTGGTCAGGCGCCTAGACGTAAGAGGAGCGTAATGGATTTACCGACAAGTGATATTCACAAACAAGCCGTAAAATCTTTAGATACGACAAGTTTGTTGACCAACGCTGCGCGGCAACGTGATGCGCGCAAGTTTGAGACATTTCCCATCGTTGATGTCGATTGTCATCATTACGAAAATGAATCTCTCTCTGAGATCGTTAAGTATATCGATGACCCCGTTCTGAAGCAGATGGGAATGCTTTACACCGGCGGCGGAACTGGCGGCCAATCGCCGCTCAACCCCGGCGGTGTTGGTTATCAGGATGTCTCTGGGCGCGTGACGCGCTATCCATTACGCAAGACCGAAACGACTCCGGGTGACGATCAGCACCGTGATGTTCATTTGTCCTTACGCTGGATGAATGCCATGGGTGTTGATTATGTTTGCCTGTTTCCGACGCCAATGCTGAGCCTCGGATTGCATCCGCAGCCTGAAGTCGAAGCAGGTTTGGCGAAAGCCTATAACCGTTGGCTTCTGGAAAACATTACCTCCAAAGAAGAACGCATCAAAACGATGATGTATGTGCCGTTCAGTGATCCTGAAGCGGCCTACGAAACCGTCAAGGAATTTGGCGACCATCCGGATGTTATCGGCTTCATGATCGTGTCTGTGCGCTACCATGCCGTACACAGCAACGCTTATATGAAGACCTATGCGTTGATGGAAGAGCTCGGCAAACCGCTTGGGTTCCATAGTAACTACAATTGGAATGACCGGCTGGTCGGTAACAGCAACCGCTTCCTGGTCACTCATGCGCTTGGCTTTACCGTTTATAACGCGGTTCATCTGTGCAACTGGGTCGTCAATGCCATGCCGGAGCGTTTTCCGAAGCTGAAAACCGTCTGGATTGAATCCGGTCTGGCCTGGATTCCGTGGGTCATGCAGCGCTTGGATAATGATTACAAGATGCGTTGGTCGGAAGCACCCTCGCTCAAGGGACTGCCCAGCGATTATATGCGCGAGATGTTTTATACCAGTCAGCCGATGGAAATACCGGACAATCCGGATGTCCTGAAAATGACGTTCGATATGATCAATGCTGATGATCAACTGCTTTGGGCATCGGATTACCCGCATTGGGATATGGATGTCCCGAGTGTCATTTATGATCTTCCATTCCTGGATGAACGGCAGAAGCGTAAGATGCTCGGCGGCAATGCTATTGATCTGTTTAACCTCGATGTCAGCAAGCGTTTTCCGAATTATAAACCTGTTTAACGGCTAAAGATCGTGACGCTTACTGAAGGCCTTATCGAGTTAATTCGCGAAAAGCCTGTCTCGGATGCAGACCTCCATCAGACGGCGTTGTTCACCCTGGATGCGGTCGCGAACATGATTGCTGGACGCAACTCTGTGCCGGGGCGAAAGCTCCTCGAATGGGGCGCTAGTCGGCAAGGCGATGCTGCGCGGCGGGCTCTTGTTATGGGGGGGCTGACCCATATCCTGGAAGTTGATGACATCCATCGGGCGTCTGTGGTTCACACCGGCTGCGTAACAGTGCCGGTTGCCTTGTCGTTGGCTGTCGATCAGGAAATACCCGGGAAAAAATTTCTAAAAAGCGTGCTCTATGGTTTTGAGGCAAGTTGCCGGGTCGGCATGGCCGTTGGACCGGCGCATTACAAGGTCTGGCATAATACGGCGACCTGCGGGCCATACGGTAGCGCCATGACGGCGGCGACGATACTTGATCTGAGCGACGAGCAGACGCTGCATGCGCTTGGCAATGCGGGCACGCAATCAGCTGGTTTATGGGAATTTCTCGCTACTGGCGCGATGAGTAAACATCTTCATGCCGGACGCGCCGCAGAGGCAGGGCTGGTTGCTGCTGAGTTGGCTGCCCTGGATTTCACAGGTCCGCCGGCGATCCTGGAAGGTCCGGCCGGGTTTTTCGCGGCTGCCTGTCCTGATCCAGACCCCGATGCCGTTTTAAGAGATCCCGGTGCTGAATGGCAGGTGCATCTTACGTCGATTAAACCGTGGCCTGCGTGCCGTCATACGCATCCAGCGATAGATGCGTCACTTGCGGTGTTTGACGAACTCGATGGGGCGACGATAGAGCGTGTTGAGGTTGAGACCTATCAGGCGGCGATAGATGTATGTGATCGGCCTGTGGCCAATAGTGAATATGAAGGCAAGTTTTCACTGCAGCATTGTGTCGCTGCAGCCTTGCAACGCGGGAAGGTCGATTTTTCTGCTTTTGGGCCTGAGGCGCGGCGTGATGCGGCGGAACTTGCAACGAAAGTAAGTGTGTCGGCCGGTGATCCTTATGCAAAATCCTATCCCGCTTCATGGGGGGCTGCAGTTTCGGTCATTCTCGCGGATGGGACCAAACTCGACTCAGCAAAGCCTGAATGCAAAGGCGATCCAGAATCCGCGTTGAATGACGACGAGATGATTGCCAAAGCACGGGACCTGATCCGCTTCGGGGGCATCAATAACCCGGCTCCGGTCATTGATGGTATTATGAGTATGTCCCAAGGTGGTAAATCACTGAACGTTTCTAACGTCTTGGCGTCTGCAGCTTAATTTCGATATTTGTGTTGCGGTAGACTGAGATAGGGGCCTATCGTTTCTTTCGTAATAATAGTCCCATTTGATATTTAACTTGGAGGGTAAGATGAGGAAGAGCTTCTTGATTTCCGCGATGGCCGCTGCGGCGGTATCGTTTGTTTCTGTGCCATCAGCAAGTGCAGCTGACTTTGGCTGTAAAACAGCAAAATTGATTGTGCCATGGGGCCCAGGCGGCGGCACCTCTGTGCTTTTCGGCCTGTTCGAAAAATACATGAATTCGAATGGTGCCACGCCCAAGATCAAGGTAGTCACAATTCCAGGTCAGGGCGGCAACAAGGGCGCCAAAGTTGCGGTGAAGGAAAAGCCCGATGGATGTTCACTCTTCGCGATCCATCAAAGTGCGATCATTTCCAATCTCGCCAAGCGCGTTAACTTCGATTACACGGCTTTTGAGACCGTTGCCCATCTGACAGTTACGCCGAGCATTCTGTCGGGGAGCCCAAAAACGCCGTTCGACACTTATGAAGGGATGCTCAAGCATGCCAAAGCCAACCCTGGCAAGATCAAGGTTGGCGCGTCTCTTGGGGCGACCAGTCACTTTATCTGGCTGATCTTTGGTGAGAAGACCGGTACGTCCTATAGCTTTGTTCCGGTCCAGGGCGGCACCGGTAAGCGCAAGCAGCTTTTGATGAACGATACGTTCAGTCTTGCAGAAATGAATGAAGCAGCGGCAGCCAAACAGTTGAAATCTGGTCTGATGAAACCGTTTGCTATTGCGGCAGCAAAACGATCACCAGCATTCCCTAACTTGCCGACTCTTCGGGAAAAGGGTGTTGATCTAGTCTATGCGCTGAATCGTGGGATCGTTGCGCCGAAAGGCACACCAAAGGCTAAAGTTGCGCATTGGGCAGCGGCTTTCAAAAAGCCATTGCAGGATCCGGCTTTCGTTAAATCGATTGCGGCTAAGGGGACTGGTCTCGAATATATGGGCCCGAAAGCATACCAGAAATGGTTTGAGGCTCAGACAGCTCTATTCACCAAGGTGCATAACAGCATCAAAAAGTAATAGCTGATCTTTCAATTGGGGCGGTCTGCTAATTTTGGCAGACCGCGCCTTTGATCCTCACAGTTAAATATGAACCGGATTAATAGAGACACGATTGTTGCGATAATCCTATTACTGCTCGTGGGCTTCTTCGCCTATTCAAGTTTTGCCATCAAGACTCCGGTCTTTGAGAGACTGGCACCTGGGCAGATGGGGCCAGGCTTCTGGCCGCGCATCATTTTGACTGGCCTCGCCATCATGGGGCTGATCTATCTTTTTCAATCGATTGTTAATCCACCACCGCCCGGTGAAAAGCGCGGCGGTTTGATAGGGTGGTACCGCCACTACAAGAATCCGATCTGGTGCTTTGCCGTGTTTGCGGCTTTTCTAACAATTATTCCTGTGCTGGGCATGCTCATCGCAGGACTTATTTTCGTCTTTTCATTGATGACTATGCTGGGTCCAAAAGACGGGCTGGCGGTTAAACGTCATGTTCTGACAACTTTTGGAACGGTTGGCGGGATGTGGTTCATATTCGCCTGTCTTTTGGAAGTTCAACTGCCCAAGGGGCAACTCACCAGTGTTTTTGACGAATGGTTGCTGGTCAATATTTGCGGCATCGTTTCATCCATCGGCGAGTTGTTTGCCGATGCCGGGCCCTCCTGCTCAGCGTTGATGCCTAGTGTGTGAAGGGCTGAACATTGATTTTTGACAATATCATGCTGGCGAATTCGGAACTGATGACCGTCAGTACGATGCTCCTCATGGTTGTCGGCGTTGTTGCGGGCCTGATTGCCGGGGCAATCCCTGGGTTCACCATTGCGATGGCGGTTGTGCTGGTGCTGCCGTTCACATTTGGTATGACGGCTGTGCAGGGGCTTGCCACCATGATTGGTGTTTATGTCGGCGGTCTTTCCGGCGGGCTGATGTCGGGAATTTTGACCGGGATACCGGGGACACCATCCTCTGTGGCGACGACTTTTGACGGATTTCCGATGGCCCGTAAGGGTCGGCCTGGCCTGGCGCTCGGGATCGGTGTGTGGTCCTCATTCTTCGGTGGCGTGATTAGCGCCGTCGTCCTTGTTTTAGTTGCGCCGCAGCTCGCCCGTATCGGGCAGGAGTTTCAGCCTTGGGACTATTTCGCGCTGATGGCATTTGCTCTGACGGTGACCGCCTCCCTCGCTGGCGACAATATGGTCAAGGGGCTGATCGCGGGGTTTATTGGGCTTCTGGTTGCCACGGTAGGCGAGGATGCCGTTGTCGGCGTGCCGCGTTTCAACTTTGGCAGTGACGCCGTCCAACAAGGCTTTGCGTTCCTGCCGGTACTTATCGGGCTTTTCGCTTTTACGCGATTACTGAGTGACGTTCAGGACACAAAGAAGGCGCAGGAGAACCTTGGCGCCCATTCCGCAGAGTCGGTTCGCATAGAGCATATGAAGGCCGCGAAGGAAGTGCTGTCGCGTTGGGGAAACCTAATTCGTTCCTCATTGATCGGCGTCTTCACCGGCGTCTTGCCCGCGGCGGGTAGTTCGATCTCCAATATTCTGGCCTATGATCAGGCCAAGAAATATTCCAAGGAGCCAGAGAAATTTGGCACCGGCACTATCGATGGCATTGTCGCGCCGGAATCTGCCAATAATGCGACGGCTGGTGGTGCCTTGATCATGATGATGGCGCTGGGTATTCCTGGCGATATCGTGACCGCGGTGATGCTCGGGGCCTTGCTGATCCACGATGTCGTACCGAGCCCGACTTTCATTGCCGAACAGCCGACGATCGCCTATGCGATCTTTATCGCTTTCTTCCTCGCGAACTTCATCATGCTGGCGATGCAGTCTTTGACCTTGCGAGGCTTCGTCGCCGTAACCCGGGTTCGGATGTATATGCTCGCCTCGGTGATCCTGTTTTACTGCGCCCTTGGCGTGTTCGCTTTGAATAATGTTCAGTTCGATATGTGGACTTTGTTTTGGTTCGGTGTTGGCGGCTTTGTCTTGCGTTCGCTCGGTTTTCCGATCGTGCCGATCATCCTGGGTGTCGTTCTTGGCAATATTGCGGAGAATGCATTGGCTCAGGTCATTGCGATCTCGACGGACCCAATGATGTTCCTGACCCGCCCGTGGTCCCTGTTTTTCATAATTTTGGGGCTGTTTTCGTCGTTCTTCCATGTCTATCAAAAGAACCGGTCGATCAAGCGCTGGACTCTCGGATTTATCCCGGCGATGTGTCTGTTTCTGAGTATTCCCGTCTTTATGATGGAGGGCGTCTTTAGGCCCGTCTTGGGCGTTGGCCTTGGTCTGTTCGGGCTTTACCTGATCGTTCAGCGGGCGCGGTCCGGCTGGAAGTTACCCGATGCCGAGCCGGTCATGGAAGTAGGAGATCTATAGGATGACGCAGCAGGAAAAAGCCGAGAAATTTAAGGCGATGCATCGTGAAGGCATTTTTGTTTTGCCCAATGCCTGGGATGTTGCGAGCGCCTGTGTTTTGGCTGATGTTGGCTATCAAGCGATTGCCACAACGAGTGGTGGCTGTGCATTTTCCATGGGCTTCTGCGATGGCGAACATATCGGTCGTGATGGCATGGCTGAAGTGGTCCGTAGGATGGCTGGTGGCGTTTCAATTCCGGTCAGCGCAGATATGGAAGCCGGGTATGGGCCGACGACTGACGATGTTGCGATGGCCGTTAAGGCAGCCCTTGATGCAGGGGCGGTGGGCGTCAATATCGAAGACGGAGACAAGAGCGGCCCGAGACGCCTTCATGACCTCGATCTCGCCATATCACGTGTTAAAGCCGCCCGAAAAGCCGCCGATGATTTCGGAATTCCGGCGGTGATCAACGCCCGTACCGACGGTTATATGCTTGGCAGTGAAGATGATATGTTCGACGAAACCGTCAGGCGAGCCAATGCCTATCTGGAAGCGGGGGCGGATTGTGCTTTTGTTATTGGCGCACGCGATGGCGAACTTATTGGGCGTTTGGCAGCTTCTATCGATGGACCGATGAATGTCCTGGCAGGACCAGGTACGCCGCCTGTAGCTGAGTTAGGTGAAATGGGCGTGCGGCGTGTCACTGTTGGTGGTAATATCGCGAAAGCAGCCTACACTCTGGTCAAAACAGCAGCGCAGGAAATGCTGGATAGCGGGACATATGAATATGCTGCGGGCGTTTATTCGCAACCCGAGATGCACCGCATCATTAAGGGCGAATGACCATGGGCCCGTACTAATTCGAATAGCTGTACGGGGTTTTTCCCAGCGTTTCGAGTTTCCGGTTTAGCCGGTTTAGCAGTGCCGTCAATTCTGCTTCATCCGTTTTATCAAGAGCAGGGCCCGGTTTACGTGTGGCCGCAGAGCTGATCACCCCTCGGCGCCGCAAAACCTCTTTGCGCAATGACAGCCCGATGCCGATCTGCTGTTCGTGCCTGACTAATGGTAAATAGGCATCGAATAAATCTTCGGCTTCTTCTGTTTTGCCAACTGCGTGCAAACTGCAGACCTGAACCATCATTTCAGCGAAGGCAAAGCCGGTCATGGCACCGTCAACGCCACGGTTAAGCTCTTGCGGCAGGTATAATGCACCATTGCCAACGAGGACGCTGACGCGGCGGCGATTGCCACTTTTCTCATCTCCGCGGAACTGGGTGATTTTACGCAGTCCGGGAGATTCCTCATGTTTAAGGATTTTCAGGCTCGGCAAATCAGCAAATAGCTTGTTGAGCAATTCAACGGAGAAATAGACGCCGGTGCTCGGCGGATAGTCCTGTAGCACGACGGGGGTATCACCAATGGTACGGCAGACGTCGTGGAAATAGTTCTCTATCTGTCGATCTGTTCTAAGACCGGGCATCGGGGCAACCATGACACCAGCGGCGCCCGTATCCATAACCTTACTGCTGAGGGACTCGATTGATCCAAGAGAGGGTGCTGAGACACCTACAACAATCGGTACGTGATCATTGACCCTTTTGAGAACGCGCTGACAAAAGGCCATAGACTCATCTGGCGTCAGTTTTGGGGCTTCGCCCATGACGCCTAATATCGTCATGCCTGATACGCCGGCTTCCAGGTAGTAATCGACCATCCGGTCAGTACTTTCGAGGTCCAGGGCACCATTCGCTTCGAAAGGGGTCGCGGAAATGATAAAAACACCCTTTGCGTTTTCATCGAGTTTTGGCGTCGTCATTGGATATCTCCGGTGGTCTCAAATGTTGGCTGTGTTAGCCTCTAGTCTGGTCAAACCAACTGTGTAAGGAAAGTCTTTCGTGCCTGAATTTGATCTGGTTATTCGTCATGCGGATATCGCAACCGAGAGCGCCCGGTTTTCGAGCGATATTGGGATTGCTGATGGTAAAATCACTGCGCTGGAATCCGGACTGTCCGAAGGCGTGCAGGAAATTGACGCCGAGGATAAATTGGTTATGCCGGGTGGGGTCGACAGCCATTGCCATGTTGAACAAATTTCCTCTAACGGCGTCTGGACGGCGGATGACTGGTTTACCGCGACACGGTCGGCGGCATGCGGTGGCACGACAACGATTATTCCCTTTGCCTGTCAGCATCGCGGTGACTCATTGCGGGATGTGGTGAAGGCCTATCATGATCTTGCCGGGCCGAAGGCGGTTATTGATTATGCGTTTCATCTGATTGTTTCTGATCCGACCGATCAGGTTCTTGGTCAGGAGTTACCGGCCCTGATCAAGGACGGCTATACCAGCTTTAAGATTTATCTGACTTATGATGCGCTGATGCTGACGGATCGACAGTTTCTCGATGTTTTGGCCGTCGCTAGGCGTGATGGTGCCATGGTTATGGTTCATGCCGAGAATAACGACATGATCAAGTGGATGGCCGAACGGCTATTACAGGCTGGCCTGCGGGCGCCAAAGTTTCATGCAGTGGCGCGGCCGATGCTGGTAGAGCGGGAAGCAACGCATCGTAGTATCGCTCTCGCCGAGTTGGTGGATGTGCCCATTCTAATCGTTCATGTTTCGGGTGGCGAAGCGATCGAGCAAATTCGCTGGGCGCAGGAACGGGGGCTCAATGTCTATGGCGAGACCTGTCCGCAATATTTGTTCCTCACGGAAGATGATTTAGACAAGCCGGGGCAGGAGGGCGCAAAGCATATGTGCAGTCCACCGCCGCGCGATAAAGCCAATCAGGAGATTGTGTGGAAAGCCCTCGAGGACGGATTGTTTGAGGTGTTTTCTTCAGATCATGCGCCTTATCGATTTGATGACCCCGAAGGAAAATTCAAGGCGGGCAAGGACGCGCATTTTAAACAGATCGCCAATGGCGTGCCGGGGCTGGAAGTTCGGTTGCCGCTATTATTTTCCGAAGGTGTCGGTAAAGGGCGGATCACGCATCAACAGTTTGTCGCACTGACGGCCACTAATGCTGCGAGGCTCTACGGATTGTTTCCTAGAAAAGGCACTATTGCCGTTGGCGCGGACGCGGATATCGCGATTTGGGACCCCGACAAACAGGTCAAGATCACGCAATCGATTTTGCATGATGCGATGGATTATACGCCCTATGACGGGATGGAGGTCACGGGCTGGCCGGTAACGACAATTTCCAGGGGCAACGTTGTTTGGGATGACAATGCGTTTCTCGGGGCGGCTGGCAAGGGCGAGTTCCTACCCTGTGATACGCCGCCAGCGCTTTCAGCAGAACGACGTCCAGTTACGGCATTCGATCCGGTGACCGGTATTCTGAGCTAAACGCTTCGGATATAGCCGCCATCGACCCGGATGGCGCTGCCCGTTACATAGCCAGCGCAATCGCTCACCAAAAAACAGGCGACCTTGGAAAACTCTTCAGCCGTGCCGTATCGTCCGGCGGGGATCGTCGCGTGGGAGGCTTTGACGATTTCTTCGACCGGCTTGCCCTGATTTTTGGATGCCGCCGCGTCAATCTGATCGACCCGATCAGTGTGGATGCGACCGGGCATAATGGCGTTGACGGTCACGCCGTCCGCCGCAACTTCGGTTGAAAGTGTCTTTGCCCAGCCGATAAGCGAGCCACGCAGCGTATTGGAAATCCCGAGGCCGGGAATGGGCTGTACAGCCCCGGAACTTGAAATGATGAGAATACGGCCCCAGCCGCGCTCGCGCATACCCGGCAAAAACGCATTCGCAATTTCGAGCTGGCTCACTACCATGGGACGAAATTGCTGTTCCCAGGTTTCGGTTTCGACATCCGATATTTTGCCAGGGGGTGGGCCGCCGCCATTGTTGATGACGATATCGATTTCGTCGAAATCGTTGCGAACAGATTCAATCAGCGTTGCCACAGAGCTGGCATCAGCGAGGTCGAGCCCGTAGCCGCGCACAATTCGGCCTGTTCGTGCCGCGAGGTCGGCGGCCTGTGTTTGCATCGCGGCGCCATCGCGCCCGCAGATGGCCACGTCAGCGCCTTCTGCGGTAAGCTGTTCGGCGATCCCTTTGCCAATGCCACGGGACCCCCCAAGTACGAGAGCGCGTTTACCGGTTAGTCCTAAGTCCACAATTTATTCCTTAAGGTGATCGCTGATGATGTCAGATTTCGTGTTGGCGCTTCTGCCTGCTCTCGAAGGCCATTACTGGCGGGCTGAGATAACGTCTGACCTCTGAGGGGTCGACAGCGGGGCTTGCGGGTAGGGGCTTTTCGCCCTTGATGGTGACCCGCTCCATTAGCCGCCGTTTCGGATAGTAATCGTGCAGCGCGGAATGCTGTGCGCACCGGTTATCCCAGAACAGAACCATGTCGGGCTCCCAGTGATGCCGGTACTGATATTCATGGATATAGGTTTTGCGGAACAAGAGATCGAGAATGGTGTTACTCTCGTCCTCTTCCATTCCTTTGATCTTTATCGTGAATTGCGGATTTACGAAGAGGACTTTCTTGCCTGTAACAGGATGCTGCGTCACGACAGGATGCGTTGAGGGCGGATACATGTCTTCAAACTTGCGCAGTCGATCGATGCCTTCCCGTGTTTCGGGAAATAAAGTCTTGAAGGGCTTGAAATCATGAATGGCTTCAAGGCCTGACAGGAATTGCTGCATCTTGTCAGAGAGTCCTTCATAGACCGCGGTCATACTACAGAACGCGGTTTCACCACCGACATCCGGAATAATCTTGGAACACAGGATTGTGCCCATGGGCGGCGCTTCTCGGAAGGTCTCATCGGTGTGCCAGATATCGGTGGGCGGTGGCGGGTTGCCTTCCTTCTGGTCATAGATGATCAGCTCAGGCGCGCCTTCGGCGCTGCTTGAGAAGGGATGGACTGTTAAATCGCCATAGTAACGGGCAAATCGTTTCTGATCTTCCGAGGAAATCTTCTGGTTCGGAAATATCAAAACGCCATGTTCGGCGTGGGCCTGACCGATGGCGGCAATCGTTGCGTCATCAAGCGGTTGTGTCAGATCAACACCGGAGACCTCCGCACCAAGAAACACGCCTACCTGCTTTAGAGTTATATTTGAGGCCGTTTCCTGCCGGATTGTTGCTGTATCATCCATGGAACTCTTCCTTACGAGTTTTGCGCGGCTAGGCCTGCTTCCCGGAGTCCGGAAAGTGTCGCCCGCGGAGAAATTTGATCTTGCTCGACACGTAATTCTATCATCGCCGGTCCGCCAGACTCTAACGCTCTTTCGAAGGCAGGCGCAAATTCTTCTGTACGTTCGACGACCTCACCGGTGAGGCCGTAAGCCTTGCCGAGTGCGGCAAAGTCCGGGTTAATGAGATCAGTGCCGCTCACACGACCAGGGTAGAATTTTTCCTGATGCATGCGGATCGTGCCATAGGTGCCGTTATTCACGACAATAAAGACTATGCTGAGATTGTATTGGCGGGCTGTGGCGATCTCTTGTCCACACATCAAAAAATCACCATCGCCACTGAACGCGACGACAATCCGATCCGGATGCACGGTCTTGGCGGCAACAGCGGCGGGGACGCCGTAGCCCATTGAGCCACTTTGCGGCGCCAGTTCGGTCGGATAGCTGCGATAGGGATAGAACCGGTGCACCCAGTTCGAGAAATTGCCGGCGCCATTGGCGATAATCGCATCATCCGGTAAGCGTTGCCCCAGCCATTGAATGATGGCGCCGAGATCGACGTCGCCTTTCATGTCTGGAATGGTGACGTTGCCGTCTTGATCTGCTCGCGCGGTTCTCGTCCAGTCTGACCACGGAACACTATCCGGTGCCTTTAGTGTTTTGGCGGCGGCGGCAAAATTGGCCATGCCGGAATGGATTGCCAGTTCAGGTTCATAAACCCGGGCAAGTTCATCTAGCCCGGCTGCGATATGCACCAGCGTTTGACTGGGGCAGGGAATCGCAAACCGTTCATAACCATCCGTAATGATTTCGGTCAGCTGGGCGCCGACAACAATGAGCAGGTCCGTCTCCTGCAGACGCTTGGCCAGTGGCGGGTTAATCCCCAACCCGACATCACCGGCGTAGTTTGGGTGCCGGTTGTCGATCAAATCCTGACGGCGAAAAGCCGCGCCGACCGGTAAATCGAAGTTCTCCGCGAATGAGACGAAATCATTGCAGGAGTCCTGCGTCCAACCGCTACCACCGAGAATGACGAATGGTCGTTTCGCGTCGCCCAGCATTTCCTTGAGCTGAACCATTGCCTCTGGTGGTGGGGCGGGATTGATCGGCTTGTAACGTTTAGCGTCGTTGACCGACGCCTTTTCCTTTTGCATGTCTTCTGGCAGAGCAATGACCACTGGACCGGGTCGTCCCGATGTCGCGACATGGAAGGCGCGGCTCATAACCTCGGGAATACGGTTGGGATCATCTATCTGTGTGACCCATTTCGAGAGCGGCGCGTACATTTCACGGAAATTGACTTCCTGAAACGCTTCGCGGTCCATCATGGCGCGTCCGACCTGGCCAACCAGCAAAATTACCGGCGACGAATCCTGATGTGCTGTGTGAATGCCGAGACTGGCATTGGTGGCCCCTGGGCCGCGGGTGACAAAGCAGATACCGGGTTTACCGGTTAGCTTGCCATAGGCCTCGGCCATATAGGCGGCACCACCTTCCTGACGGCACACTACCAGCTTAATATCATTTTGCACATCAAAGAGGGCATCCAGCGTGGCGAGGTAGCTTTCGCCGGGGACGCAGAAAATTGTATCGGCGCCGTGAATGCGCAGCTGATCAACCAGAATTTGGCCACCAGTCCGTAGATTTGGGTTGTCGGTCATATTGTTATGAACTCATCGATAAAGATTGTGTAGCGCTGGAGCTTGGGCTTCGAAGCATCTTCCGCATTTACGTAAGATATAGAACTTTTGCCAAGCAGGTGACGCGGCAGGATCATGACCCGCGAGAAATTTCCGGGCCGGTCATCAGGGGCGTAGGCAAGGACGGGGTCTGGCCCCGCTTCAAACCACGCTTCACCGGCATCGATATAGGTCTTGTGGCCCTGGGTTTCGACCGAAAATCCGCCTTTGAGCAGACAGCGAATGCCGGGCCCCTGATGGGTATGAGTGTAAGCGATTCCGCTTGGTGGAATGTCCACCCGGTCGCAGCGAATGAGGTAATCATCACCAGGGGTCAGATCTACTTCGGCGTGATAAAGCAGGGTACTGGAAATGCCATCGCCAGAGATAAGGCCATCGCTGTCACCCGCAGTATTCGGGATCAATTCATAACGCAGAACATGGGTGCCATCGGCACCAGCCGTTACCGATGTTTCGCCGGCACTGTACCAGGCGGAATTTTCGGACAGAGTTGCGGCTGTTGTGCCCTTGTTCCTAACAGTTGCCAAACCGTCGCAGACATACAGGACGCGATTTAAGGCCGGATAGTTTTGCTCGGGAGCTTTTTTAGCGCCGAGCCGGTCGTCATAAAGACGTAACAGATATTTTGCCATCTCAGGATTTAGCTGTCGGTGACCAGGGTGCCGGAATAAGGGATTTATTCTCCTGACGTAAAATCAATGGCAGAATTTTGGGCAGAAAGGCTTTCCATTCGGCGCTTTTACCCAATTCGGCACGACGGCGATCTCTCTCGGCGTAGGAGTCGTAGCCCCACATATGAATGATCTGATTTTGTGGGCCGAAATCCGTGTAATACCAACCGACGAGGTTGCCCAGGATTGGCTCCTGAATGGCCAGCCCTGCGGCTTGATAGTTCGCCATATAAACTGGCACTTTTCCGGGATGAAGGGTGTAAATGCGCTCTTCAACAATCATAGAATTGGGTTTCCTGTATCATGAATTCAGGACATCACATCACAGGGGAAGAGTTCCGGCAACAGCAGTCGAATGGCAAAGTGCATGCCGTCAGACTGCCGTCGTTGATCCACCTCCTCATTCAGGTATGATCTTGGCCAGTATTGCAGAAAAGAAAACAAAGATAGCTATGAAAAATCATACAGTTAGAACTTATTCCTCGAAAGAAAACTTAAAACGTGAAGACGAGTTGGCCTGGAAACTCGCGGCGCTGGCGGTTGATCCTGTCCCGGTCGATGAGGATGTCGCCGACATGGTGATTAATCGGATCATCGATAATGCTTCCGTCGCTATTGCAGCAATCAACCGATCACCGCCGGCAGCGGCCCGTGCGCAGGCATTGGCGCACCCCCGCGAAGGCGGCGCCACCGTATTTGGCGTGCCGAATGAGCAGAAATTTGACGCCGAATGGGCAGCGTGGGCCAACGGCACGGCAGTCCGCGAGTTGGACTATCATGATACTTTTCTGGCGGCTGATTATGCCCATCCCGGTGACAACATCCCGCCACTATTAGCGGTTGCACAGCAACTCGGCAAAAGCGGGCAAGAGTTGTTGAATGGCCTGGCGACAGGTTACGAAATCCAGATCAATCTCGTACGGTCGATTTGCCTGCATGAGCATAAAATTGATCACGTTGCGCATCTTGGCCCGTCTGCCGCTGCCGGTATTGGGACGATGTTGGGCCTGCCGGTTGAGACCATCTATCAGGCGGTTCAGCAGGCGCTGCATGTAACGACATCGACGCGTCAGTCGCGCAAGGGCGAGATTTCGAGCTGGAAGGCCTTTGCGCCATCTCATGCTGGCAAGTTGGCGATCGAAGCAGTTGATCGTTGTATGCGCGGCGAGGGTGCACCGTCACCGATCTATGAGGGTGAAGATGGTGTTATTGCGTGGATGCTGTCGGGGCCGGATGCTAGCTATTCGGTGCCGTTGCCCGAAACCGGTGAAGCGAAGCGCGCCATTCTGGACTCATTTACGAAGGAACATTCAGCAGAATACCAAAGTCAGGCGCTGATCGATTTGGCCTTTCGAATGAAAGAGCAGATCAATGATTTTGAGGAGATTGACCGTATTGTCATTCATACCAGCCACCATACGCATTACGTCATCGGTACGGGCGCTGGCGATCCGCAGAAAATGAATCCAACAGCGAGCCGGGAAACACTCGATCATTCGATCATGTATATCTTTGCGGTCGCTCTGCAGGATGGTGAGTGGCACCATATTCGATCCTACCTGCCAGAGCGGGCCGCGCGAGAAGATACCGTTCGACTGTGGAACAAGATTGAAACCGCAGAAGATGCTGAATGGACAATGCGGTATCATGAAACTGATCCGGATAAGCTGGCCTTTGGTGGTCGCGTCGAGATTACCCTGAAAGACGGTTCGACAATTACTGATGAGTTGGCGGTTGCCAATGCCCATACAAACGGCGCGCGGCCATTTGCGCGGGAGAACTATATCCACAAGTTTCAGACATTGACCGAGGGGTTGGTCTCCGTGATGGAACAGGACCGTTTTCTTGATTTGGTTCAGCGCTTGCCGGAATTGACTGCTGAAGAGGTCAGGCAAATCAACGTTGTGCTAGATGTGGCCGAGCTTGAGTCTGCGAGTCGCGATATAAAAGGAATTTTCTAATGTTGTTTGCAACCAAGACTGCAGCCGAAAAGCGTGCGGACTTCAGAGCCGGGCTGAATTCAGGAAAAATTCTCAAGTTCCCTGGGGCCCATGCGCCGCTGGTTTCGATGGAGATTGAACGTCAGGGGTTTGATGGGATTTATATATCCGGGGCAGCATTATCCTCTGATCTTGGTTTGCCGGATATCGGACTCACGACGTTGTCAGAAGTGACGCAGCGAGGCCGTCAAATTGCTCGGGTGACTTCACTGCCAGCCATCATTGATATCGATACCGGCTTTGGCGAGCCGATGAGTGCTGCGCGCACGATCATTGAACTTGAGGAGCTCGGAATCGCAGGCTGCCATCTTGAAGACCAGGAAAACCCTAAGCGTTGTGGTCATCTCGATAACAAATCGCTCGTTGGTCGCGATGAAATGGCGCGTAAGATTATGGCGGCAGCAGATGCCAAAACCGATCCAAATTTCATTCTATTTGCGCGGACTGATGCGCGAGCCTCCGAAGGAATGGAGGCCGCAATTGACCGCGCTAAAGCCTATGTTGACGCGGGAGCGGATGCGATCTTCCCGGAAGCGATGGAAGGGGAGAAAGAGTTTGAAACCTTCCGTAAAGCCATCGATGTGCCGATGATGGCCAATATGACCGAATTTGGAAAATCTCCGTTACTGTCAGCGCCGGAGCTCGAAAATCTTGGTTACAACCTGGTGATCTACCCGATGACGACGGTACGGCTTGCGATGGGCGCAGTGCGTGATGGGCTGGCGGAGATTGCGGAGACGGGTACCCAGAGAAATCTGACCGACAAGATGCATACTCGGAAAGAGCTTTACGAGCTCATCCGCTATCAGGACTACAATAATTACGACCAGTCGGTGTTTAACTTCAAAGTGCGCGAAGAAGGGTAAAGGGAATGGCAAAAGAACCGAAGATTTATAAGGGCCTTGATGGCGTTGTTGTCGACGAGACGTCGATCTCAAAGGTCATGCCGGAAACCAACTCGCTGACCTATCGTGGCTATGCCGTGCAGGGTCTCTGTGAGCATTGCTGCTTTGAAGAAGTCGCCTATCTGTTGTGGCACGGCCAGCTTCCGACCCGGACGCAATTGCGAGCGTTCAAGAAGGACGAACGCAGCCGCCGCAAGATTTCTCGCGATCATCTCGGCGTCATACAAAAGTTTCCGAAACGTGCCCATCCGATGGATACCATTCGGACATCTGTCAGCTATTTGGGTACGACGGAGATTGCCTGGGGCGGAGAACCTGTCGAAGCGGATATGGAACGGTCGATGAATTTGTTGGCGAAAATTCCAACAATGATCGCGACCGACTATCGTTTGCGAAAAGGCAAGCGGCGGATCGCGCCGCGGACGGATCTGTCTTTCTCCGAAAACTTTTTAAATATGTGCTTTGGCGAAGTGCCGCCGAAGCAGGTGGTGAAGGCGTTTGATATTTCACTGATCTTGTATGCCGAGCACAGCTTTAACGCCTCAACCTTTGCAACGCGTGTCGTTACCTCGACGATGTCAGATGTCTATAGTGCGGTAACAGCTGGTATAGGTGCCCTTAAAGGTCCGCTGCATGGCGGCGCCAATGAAGCGGTTATGAACATGCTGCTGGAGATCGGCAGTGCCGATAAGGCAGAGGCATGGCTCCGCGATGCTGTTGCCAACAAGCGAGTTGTCATGGGCTTTGGCCATCGGGTCTATAAATGGGGCGATAGCCGGGTGCCGACCATGCGAGGCTGTCTTGAGGATCTCGCACGCTGGAAAAATGATCGCAAATGGATCGAGATCGAAGATGTTCTTGAAGACATCATGGTCAAGGAAAAGAAGATCCATCCCAATTTGGATTACCCCGCGGGTCCGGCCTATTACATGATGGGTTTCGACATTGATATGTACACGCCGATCTTTGTGATGAGCCGGATTACGGGCTGGACGGCCCATTATATGGAACAGAATGCAGCAAACCGTTTGATCCGCCCGCTTTCAGCCTATACCGGCGTTAAACAGCGGCGGGTAAAGCCGATTGCCAAGCGCTGACCTTCAACGCTTACCATCGAGCCCAAATTATCGGGTTTTAGCGGGGCCGCAGGGGAAGCTTATCCTGCGGCCGTGGTTTGATACGTTGGCGTTAGGGTTTGTCGCGAGGTGGTTTTGTCCGCTGTCACGGGCTTGGGCTGCCGCCTCGACGTCAAACGGATCAGTCGAAGAATTTTCAGACGCCCTCGCGGTGCAAGGATTAAACCTTGCGCGATATGCCGGGGCTTTGCGCAAGATATCGCAATCCCATTACGAGTTTCAAAAGATTTGTGATGATTGGGAGAGCAGGTTCTTCGACGAAGAAAACCCTTCCCCGGATGAACTTGTTGATCAGCATATTGCGATGTCTAAGGGCGAGCGCCGTCAACTCGCAATGCGCCGACATTTTCTATCCCTACGTCCTCATCTCAGTCCGCTTAAATGGGATATTTCTACGCCGGATCAAGTAATGGTTTCTCAGGCGTCACGATCTATTGAAACGCCGTTTCCATCGCCGGAGGATACTGAAATCTTTCAGTCGGCTACTGTGCCGGGTGAATGGGGCGATGAGTTTCATCTGAAGATGGGGGCCCCGGCTGGAGACCCGACTGACTGGGCACGGGCACATGTGTTTATGCCTGCGGACGGCAAGGTTCGGGGGACTTTTATATTTCTCCACGGCGTCGGCTTGGAACCCGTAATGTGGGATGCACTGGCCTATCCAGCGAAGGCATTAACCCGCCAGGGTATTCGCGTGGTCTTACCCACGGGGCCGTGGCATGGCCGGCGGACACCAGAGGGGCTGTTTGGTGGTGAAGACATTCTTCGGCGCGGGCCGCTAGGGTTTGTCGAAGGGTTCCACTCCTGGGTGACAGAGTGCGCGCTGTGGATCAGGTGGGCACGTTCGTCTGCCGATGCAGCTGTCGGTCTCGGCGGTGTCAGCCTTGGTGCGCTGACCGCACAATTGGCAGCAAGTGCGGCGAATGAGTGGCTAAATACTGATCAGCCGGATGCTCTTATTCTTCTCACAACGACGAATGACATGACGGCAATTGCCTTTGACAGCAGCATGGTCGAACAGCTGCGGCTCAAAAGCGAAATTAGAAAGCACGGATGGACTGCAGAAACGCTGAAGCCGTTATTGCCTTTCCTGCAGCCGGGGGAGGAACCGGCCATGAGCCCAGAGAATGTGGTTATGCTTCTGGGTTCTGCTGACCGGGTGACGCCATTTCCAGGTGGGGTTGCGCTTGCGCAATGCTGGAACGTTCCAGCGTCAAACCTGTTTATCCGTAAGCAGGGGCATTTCTCCGGCGCATTGGGGCTGTCGCATGATGCAGCGCCGTTGCAACGGTTTGCCGATCTTCTTTTGCAGGCTTAAGGCGCTTTGCTTTCGGGGGCGGCGACTTTCCGGAGCATCGCTTCGCGGCGAACGATATAGCCGCAGGAGGCGAGAACGACGGCACCGCCGGAAATCGCCCAGGCATCCGGTACTTCACCAAAGAACACGAAGCCAATGGCAACGGCGATTATAATTCGCATGTAGTCCAGTGGCGCAATAATCGTCATTTCGCCGGCGGCATAGGCGCGGGTTAAACAATATTGACCGGTTGAGCCTACAAAACCGAGGGCAAAAAGCCAAAGCCATTCTTCACCTTGAGGTATCCTGAAGTCCATCGCGGCTGGAATTGCCAAAATGATGAATCCGTAGAACAGGAAGTAGAAGACGATCCTGTTTGAGGGCTCGGTTTTTGTCAGGTTTTTCATTGTCGTCAGCGCGCAGGTCGCGAGGATAGCGGCCAGTAAAGCGACCAGTGCCGCCGGTTCAATACCGGTTTGCGGTTGGACAACCATAAGGATACCGCAAAAACCGATGATCGTTGCCAAAGCGCGGCGGAACCGGATTTTCTCGCCGAGAAATAACGCCGCCATGATGATTGACCAAAGTGGAATGGTGAAGGTCAGCACGGTCGCGTCGGCCAGGAGCATATGGTGGACGGCGTAAATGCCAGCGAGCAGAGATGTCGCGCCAAAAAAAGCGCGCCAGAAATGGGCAAAGGGCCGTTCCGTTTTTAAAACACCAATGCCGTTGATAGCCACCCAGGGCAGCATAAACAGCAAGCTGGTGAAAAACCTGAACATGCCGACTTCGGCGATTGGCAGAGTTTGCATGAGGACCTTGGCGATTCCGAACATGCCGGTCAGCAGGGATACTGCTACCAACATCCACATGACACCGAGGACATTTGAACTTATGCCGGTGCGGCGGGCCGCATTTTCGGATTCGTTAGACAAAAGTAAGGGCCTGCAAGGGTGGGAAATGAAGGAGTCTGAGTATGATGGTCATACCGTATAGCGGCTAGGCTGGAAACCGATAAACCCGTCGCCCTGTTCTAGCGGGATACATCCTGCTTAAATGCCACTCGATGGCATTTGCCGATAACGGAGACAAGAATGATTTACGAAGAGCGCATCTATACAATCCAACCCGGCAAAATTGTCGAGTATATGAATAATTATGAAGACCTCGGGCTGCCGGTCCAAAAAGAGGTGCTCGGGACACTGGTTGGTTTCTGGCACACCGATGTTGGTGGGTTGAATAAGGTCGTGCATATCTGGGGGTATGACTCACTCGATGACCGGCTCGAGAAGCGCGCTATTCTGGCGGCGCACCCTGACTGGCCTGCCTATCTGGATGTTGCTCTGCCGTTGATTGTCGAGCAGGAAAACCGGGTTCTCATTCCGGCCAGCTTTTCTCCGGCGCAGTAGGTAAGACACATGGCTCGACTTGAAGATGATGTCGCAATTGTAACGGGCGCGGCGCGTGGCATTGGGGCCGCCTATGCCAAAGCCCTGGCCGCGGAAGGTGCCAAGGTTGTCGTCACGGACATTCTTGATCCTAGTGCCGCTGTTGGAGAAATTACCAAGGCAGGCGGAACCGCAATCGGCATTGTGTGCGATGTAACTGACAATGCTGCCGTGGATGCGATGGTCACAAAAACGGTTTCCGAGTTCGGCAAGATCGACGCGCTGGTCAATAATGCAGCCCTTTTTGCGGAAATCTCTCATAAGAAGTTCGAGGACATTCCGGATGGCGAATGGTCCAAAGTGATGCAGGTCAATATCGAAGGTGTCTGGCGTGTCTCAAAAGCTGTCGTGCCGCATATGCGGGAACGGCAATACGGTAAGATCGTCAATGTTGCCTCGACCACGGCGCTCAAGGGAACGCCGATGATGCTGCATTATGTTTCTTCAAAAGGGGCCATTCTGGCGATGACCAAAGCGATGGCGCGGGAAGTTGGCGAAGACAATATCTGTATCAACGCTATCGCCCCTGGACTTGTGATGAGCGACAGCGTCATTCATGGCGGAAATTGGAGCGACGAGTGGTTCGACAGCAATGCAAATTCCAGAGCCTTTAAGCGCCGGGCGACGCCCGAGGATATGGTCGGTACGATTGTCTTCCTCTCATCCCGCGAAGCCAACTTCATTACCGGTCAGACAATGGTGGTTGATGGTGGGTCGGTGCCGCATTAATTGACTTTTCGCTCGCCGTCGCCAACTTCACATGCGAAGCTTAAGGCAGAATAAACAGGAGTAACCCAATGGCCGATGATCCGGTTACGGTAGAGATTTTCACCGACTATGTGTGACCATGGTGTTTTCTCAGTACCGTGCGTATTGAAAAGCTAAAGCAGAATTTTAACGTCGATATCAAGTTGGTACATTTTCCATTGCATCCGGATACGCCTCTCGAAGGTAAATCGATGGCTGATCTTTACGCGGGGCGCAATGCAGATCCCGACGAAATGTATCGCCAGATGAAAGAGCGTATGGACGCTGAAGGCCTGCCTTACGGCAAGCGCACCCATACCTATAACAGTCGCAAGGCTCAGGAGCTCGGCAAGTGGGCCGACACGCAAGAGAACGGCGACGTGCTGCACGATGCGCTTTACCGGGCTTACTTCGTCGATACCAAAAATATTGGCGATGTCGATGTGCTGGTTGGTGTCGCTGAAGACAATGGTTTCGACGGGGCAGAGGTCCGAAAGGTTCTCGAAGAGGACACTTTCGCCGCTGCGGTTGATGAGGACTGGACCAAATCACGCGCTTATGGCGTTACCGGCGTGCCGACTTTTGTGGCCGGTGGTTTTGGCGTGGTTGGGGCACAGCCTTATGAAGCGCTGGAACAGCTGATGAATGAGGTAGGGGCAGCGAAGATAGAGTAGTTATTACATAAAACCCATTTCTTTTTTCTGGGTTTTGACTGTAGGATTTCTATAAGGAAGTCCATGGCGCGGTTCATAAGAAACCGGTTGTGTTCAATCCATAACCGGGAGGGAATTATGAACAAGCTACTTCGTCTGGCGGGGGCATCCGCCATCGCTACATTGGTCACCAGTACAGTTTCGGTATCCGTTGTCGGTGCTCAGGACTCTTTTGAGGGTAAAACCATTCGCGTCCTCATCGGCTTTGGAGCCGGTGGTGGATATGACCGTTATGGTCGCCAGGTCGCTCGCCATATTGGGAAGCACCTTCCAGGAAAACCTGCTGTTGTAGCGGTTAATATGCCAGGTGCGGGCGGCATGAAGCTCGTCAATTATCTCTATAACGTTGCCCCTAAAAACGGTACCAGCTTTGGTACTTTCGCCCGCGGCGCACCATTATTTGCTTTCGCGGAAGGGGCAAAAGCAATCAGGTTCGACCCGCTGAAGCTAACCAGGATTGGGACTTCTTCGAGCTATAAAGGCGAAGCCTATATGTTCGCTATCCGCAAGGAGACCGGTGTTACCTCCTTTCGGGATATGCAGAAGACCGGCAGGCAGGTGAATTTCGCGGCAACTGGGGCAGGGTCAGATGGTCATGATGTGCCTTTGGTTTTGCGTAGCGTCTTCAACATTAATGCACAGGTCGTGCGCGGTTATCCCGGCGGTAATACGCTGTATCTCGCGGTTGATCGTGGTGAAATGGATGCCCGCATGGTGGGGTATGCCTCGGTCAAAACCGCGCGACCGGGCTGGCTGGAGAAGGGGTCGCCAGTCAATTTTGTAATGCAGTTCGCGACCAAGACCCGTTTGCCGGAATTCCCCAACGTGCCGACTGCACAGGAGCTGGTGAAGAACGATGAAGACCGGGCGTTGATCAACATGCTGGAAACACCGTTCTTTATGGCACGTCCTTTTGCCGGGCCTCCGAATATCCCGGCCACGCGCGTCAAAATTCTTCGGGACGCCTTTATGGCGACGCACGAAGATGCCGATTACAAGAAGGAAGCCAAGAAGTTGCGACTGCTTGTCAGTGCGGCAAGCGGTGCCGAGGTTCAAAAATTGGTTGAGAATCTGGCGAAGACACCGAAGAAACTATTCGATCGCTATGCGGCCATTCTTGCCAACCCGAAATCTATACTGCGCAAGGTCAACTGGATTCAGGTATCCGGTGTCGTAACAAAGACCGGTAAGAAGGGTCGCTTTTCTTTCAAGATCGATGGCAAGGGCAAGGCCCATAAGGCCCGGATGCGAGGCCGCTATACCAAGGTCAAAGTCGCCGGTTAAAAAGTCAAATCCAAGGCTGTCAAAGTCGGCATGAACTGCAACATCTGGTGGGAAGGTCCTAAATCGACGCCTGGCCGGGTGGAGTGCGTTAAATAGTCTGAATCAAGACAATACGGAGCAAGAGGTGGCAACGACGTCGCTGCCGCCTCTTCTCGGCGTTATGCAGCTCTAAGTTCGGAAAGGAACTTGTTCACCTTATCGCTCAGCAGATCACTCTGCGATGATAGTTCCATCGATGCCTCAAGGATTTGGCCAGAGAAACTTTGGGTTTCGCTCGCGGCGGATGTTACTTCGGCAATACCGGTAGAAACTTCCTGCGTACCTGCTGCCGCTTGTTGTACGCTCGTTGCAATTTCACGCGTGGCAGAGCCTTGTTCGTTAACTGCAGCTGCTACAGATGTTGCAATATTGCCGAGTTCTCCGATTGTCGTCCCAATGCCCTGAATTGCTTGCACAGCTTCGCCGGTGGCCTCCTGAATTGAAGAAATTTGCGCACCAATCTCTTCAGTGGCTTTCCCGGTCTGTGTGGCAAGCGATTTAACTTCTGACGCGACAACAGCAAACCCTTTGCCGGCATCACCCGCACGCGCCGCCTCAATGGTGGCATTGAGCGCAAGGAGGTTTGTCTGAGACGCGATGTCGTTAATCAGATTGACGACGTCGCCGATTTTTTGAGCAGCATCTGCCAGGCCTTCGACTTTTTCATTGGTTTGTTTGGCTTCTTCCACAGCGGCCTGGGCAATTTCATTACTTTGCGTAACTTGCCGGCCTATTTCCTGGATCGAGGCAGAAAGTTCTTCTGCTGCTGACGCTACTGTCTGAACGTTTCCAGTTGCTTCCTCAGATGCAGCTGCTACATGGGTCGCCTGTGTATTCGTTTGATCGGCTGTCGATGACATTGACTGTGCATTTGTTTGCATTCTGCTGGCCGCCGAGCTTACGACTTGAACAACTTCTTTAACGCTTTGCTCAAAAGCATCAGCCATTTCCAGCATGGCTTGTTTGCGTTCGGCTTCTGCTTTTTCGTATGTTTTTCGTTTTTCAGCCTCAGCTTCTTCTTGTCGCGCTCTTTCTAATTCTTCTCGTTCCATTTCTTCTTTTCGCGCTTTTTCACCGCTAATTTTTTGCTCAAGCGCCAATTTTTCCATTTTGATGGCATTGTCTCGGAATACGCTTAGTGAGCGTGCTAATGACCCAATTTCGTCTTTGTCTTCAGCATGTGATATTTCAAAGTTGCAGTCCCCAGCCGCGAGCTGATCCATGTTTCCCGTTGTCGAAGAGAGCCTTCTGACGATGCTACGGTGAATGACAAAAGTTAGTGCGAAAATCAAAGCCAGCAACGCTAAGGTCACAACTCCATTTTTGATTAAATGCTCCTTGAAGATGGCATTTACATCGTCGATGTAGATTCCGGATCCAACAATCCATCCCCACGGCGCGTAACCCTGGACGTAGGAAATCTTAGCAACAGGATTTTCTGCACCAGGTTTCGGCAACAGATAATCAACAAATTCCGATTTCGATTCTTTCACCTTATTTACGAAGGCTACAAATAGTTTTTTGCCTGATTTATCTTCAAAGCCCGAGAGGTCTGTGCCATTCAGTTTCTTGGCGTATGGATGCATGAGCATTTTAGGTGCCATGTCGTTTATCCAAAAATACTCTTTGCCCGAATAGCGCAACTCTTCGACGGCCGCGAGTGCCGCTTTTTGAGCTGTTTCCTTAGTTAATTCGCCTTTTTGCGCGCGATTGGCAAAATGCGTGATCAGGCTGTAGGCAGTTTCAACATGCTCTCGGGTTTTTTGTTTTCGGTCTTCCAGGAGATTGAAACGAAGTTCCGCCAACGCGAAAATTTGAACGGTTACCAGGGCTATGACTGATAACCCGACAATGACCTGTAGTCGGGAACCAATTTTCATGTTGTTGAAGAATTTCATCGGAGGCTCCGTAAATGCTTTTGTTTCGGCAAAAAGATAGCCGAGTAAATAGCAAGTCGGGCTTAACCGAGGGTTAAAACACTAACGAGTGCCTTTGGTTCTCAAAGCAGGAATGTGGATGAGTACATTCATCAAGACTCACGGATAGCGGAAAATGGTCTCTATATCGGCTTGCCTTCGCTGGTGGCCCATGCATCCTGCATGTAAATGTTGGATGGCTGGGTTTCGTCCAGCACCTTGCGGGCGGCTTCGGGTCCGGCGATGGGCAGGTTGCCGGCATCGAGGACGCCGATCTGTTTTAGCGCCGAGCCTTGATCCCAATAGAGATGTTCGTGACAGACCTTATCGCCCCGGAATTTCACGATAATCACAGTCGCAATTTCGACTGATTTTCCGGTCGGCTCAATCCCCGGAAAATAGCGGTCTATCACCGAGTCATGCAGGAACTTGGTGTAGGTTTCCAAAACCACACGATCGGGGCCGTGGGTGAAGGATATCCGGGTGCGGTCACGCCCGCCGGAATTTTGATCAACGAAATGATATTTGTAGAACCGCTTGAGCATGTCATGCCCGACACCGCCGGTCAGGGTCGGAGTGTGATTGACGTAGGGCTCGTCGATCATCGTTGCCATGGTGGCGTCGACATCGCGGGTGGTGAACTCGTGATAGACATGCTCGGCGAAGAGGGCGGCATAGTCGTAATACGGACCAACGACACGGCGGAGCACCTCCAAGGTCCGAGAATGGGCCAGGCTATCGGCGAGCTTGTTAAAACTTGAACGTTCTTCGATGGAGAAGCCGGGTGCGCCTTCTTCCCAGCCATAGATACGTGAGCCATCTTTCCGCGTGAATCCGTCTCGTAACGTGGCCACCAACGCTTCGGCATCGGGGGATTCCTTGATGCCGTATTGCAGGACAAAGGGGCAGGGAGCGTTTTCGAGGACATTATTTTCACCAGCGAGCGGCATGACGTCGAAGGCGACGACTGCCTCGAACCCGGCGTCAGTCGCTGCTTGTAACGCGAGCATGCCGCCGTCGCCATGGGCTACTGCGACGATCTTTGTTTCTGTCGCGGGCAGGTCGCGGAGGATTTGCGCTGCTTCAACAATATCAGAGGGGCTCAAACCGTTGGACACAGCGAGTACTGAATAACCCTCCTGTCCAAACAGATTGGCCCGGGCCTCAATACCGGGATCCAGCACATCACGGTCGGAGATTAATAACAGGCCGGGACCAGCGCCGCTGTGATGGACAGCAGCAAACGCGTCAACGGATTGTCCGCTAAGATTGATTTTGACAGAGCTTCCCTTGGGCGCCAGAACCCGTTCGCGTGTTTCTTCTGCCATATTGTAATCCTCGTTATTGTTAGCCGATAACGGCTTCAGCCTCTGTGAAATCGCGTCCCTGAGCTTCGGCAACCGCCTGATAGGTTACCTTACCCTGATAGATATTAAGCCCTGCGCGTAAATGCGCATCGGCCTGCATCGCCTTGTTTGCACCTTGTTCAGCGAGGGCAACAATATTGGGCAGAGTCGCATTGTTAAGCGCAAAGGTTGATGTCCGCGCGACAGCACCGGGCATATTGGTGACGCAGTAATGCACGACACCTTCATCGATATAATATGGATCGGAATGGCTGGTTGGTTTGCTGGTTTCGATGCAGCCGCCTTGGTCAATCGCGACATCGACGATCACCGAACCGCGTTTCATCTTTTTGACCATATCGCGGGTGACAAGTTTTGGGGCCGCCGCCCCTGGTACCAGAACGGCACCAATAACGAGGTCAGCTTCGAGCACTGCTTGTTCAATACTATGTACCGTTGAATACAGCGTGGTGATAAGGCTGTTAAACTGGAAGTCGAGTTCGGCCATCCGGCGTTGCGACATGTCGATAACGGTAACACTTGCGCCCATGCCATTGGCGATAAAGGCGGCATTTGTACCGACGACACCGCCACCAATTACAACGACTTTTCCCTGTGGGACACCCGGCACCCCGCCAAGTAATACGCCACGGCCACCGCGTTCAATTTCAAGGCCGGAAGCGCCAGCCTGAACTGACATGCGTCCGGCAACTTCGCTCATCGGGGCCAGTAGAGGTAGCCCGCCACGGTCATCAGTGACTGTTTCATAGGCGATGGCAATGGCACCGCTATCCAGCAATCCCTGAGTTTGTGCTTCGTCAGGGGCGAGATGGAGGTAGGTAAAGAGAACTTGGCTTTCACGCAGCATGGCGATCTCGGCCGCTTGCGGTTCTTTAACTTTGACGACCATGTCAGCATCCGCAAAGACGCTGGCGGCATCAGGGGCAATTGTTGCGCCTACCTCGATGTAATCCGGATCATCGATACCAATAGCGCGCCCGGCATTGGTCTCAATGACAACGTCATGCCCCCGCCGGGTCAGCTCAAACACGCCGGGTGGCGTCATCCCAACGCGATATTCATGGTTTTTAACTTCTTTGGGGACGCCGATCCGCATGTCTTGCTCCTGTTGATGAGACTCAATAGTAATGTGTGTCAGAAAAAAGAAAACCAAGGAAGTTAGTGATGCGCGCGTTAATGCTGGAAAAAATTGGGCAACCTGAAGATTTGGTTCTGGGGGACTATCCATCTCCGGTGCCAGAGCCGGGTGAGGTTTTGGTGGATATGCATGCCGCCGCTGTCAATTTTCCCGATCTACTGACCATTGAAGGCAAATATCAGTTTCGACCTGATCTGCCGTTTGTTCCCGGAAAAGAAGGCGCCGGTATTGTCGCTGCCGTCGGTGAGGGTGTAACCCGTGTAAAACCCGGCGACCGGGTCATGGTCCAGGTTGAGTATGGGACATTCGCTGAGCAGGCGATTGCCCCTGAACATGAGTGTTATATCATTCCTGATTCCATTCCCTTTGACGAAGCAGCGGCTATCGGGATTGCCTTTCAAACGTCCTATTTGGCGCTCATGGACCGCGCGGCCATTCAACCCGGCGAAACAGTACTGGTTACTGCGGCGACTGGCAGTGTCGGTATCGCAGCGATGCAGCTGGCGAAGCAACATGGCTGCACTGTCATTGCCGGGCTGACGACACCCTCCAAAGAAGCCGTTGCGCGTGACAATGGCGCTGACCATGTCATTGATTTATCGGTGGATGATCTCAAAAACAGCGTTCGTGATCAGGTCTATGCTCTGACCGATGGTAAAGGTGTTGATGTGGTCATTGAGATGGTCGGTGGGGAGGTCTTTGCCGGCGCGCTCAGGTCTGTCAAATTTCGCGGACGGCTGATTGTTGTTGGGTTTACCAGCGGTGTGATCGCCGAAATGAAAACCAACTATGTATTGCTTAAGAATATTGCCGTAATCGGCGTTGATCGTGGGCAGTATCGCGATAACGAGGTGGATTGGATGCAGCGCGTTCAGGCCGAAATATTCCAACTCTGTGTCGACGGCAAATGTGGCATGCCCGTTCAGGCGTCTTTTCCGATGGAGGATGTTGTCGGCGCCTTCGATTTGATCCGAGGTCGTAAAATCCAGGGTAAGGTGGTTCTCGAAATTCGCAAATAGGACACCCATATGGCTGAAACGGCTTGGGAGACAGTTTACGTAGAGGGCTCGCCACGCATTTGCGTTGATGTTGCGGGCGAGGGGCCCTTGCTGGTTTTCTTACATGGGATCGGCGGTAATAAGCTGAACTGGCATATGCAGCTGCCTGAATTTTCGAGGCATTTTACGGCGGTGGCCTGGGATGCGCGGGGCTATGGCGGTTCGGATGACTATGACGGAGATCTCGACTTCAGTGATTTCAGTCGTGACCTTGAACGCGTCCTCGATCATTTCGGTGCAAAGAAGGCTCATATTTGTGGAACCTCTATGGGCGGGCGTATCGCACAGGACTTTATGGCGCTGTATCCGGGGCGGGTTGCGACCCTTGTCCTCTGCGATACCTTCGCTGGCGACGATGAAAATGACGAACGGGCCAGTCGGTCGCAGACCATTGAGGAATTCGTGGAAAGCCGCATAAGACCTTTTCTCGATGGGGCAGACCCGGTTGAGCTTGCTCAACAGCGTGGCGGTAGGCTTATGGCACCGGATCACACAGCAGACGCCCGGCAACGCGCCATCGAAGCAGCATCGCTCCTGCATGTCGAAAGTTATATAAAAACGGTACGCGCCTCAGCGGCTTTTACGCGTGTCGACAACTTAAAGAATATCGACGTACCGACGCTACTGTTGTTTGGCGATCAGGACCCGCTAACGCCACCAACGGTGGCGGCCTATATGATGGAACACATAGCGGGGGCAGAGCTCGCTATGATCGAAGGTGCAGGGCATATGCCCTATATCGAGAAACCGGACGCCTTTAACGATGCCGCTCTATCTTTTCTAAAACGGCATCGTGATTTAGCAGGTTAAAAGCTTACCACTTTTTAGCGGGCAGCGGATTGGCCAGCGCGTCTTCCAGTGAGTTAACACGATGAAACTGTTCCTCGGGACGAAGATGCCCCTCATCATCGATCTGGTCCATGCCGCAATAAAGTTCGAACTCGAACCCGTCGGGGTCGCAGAAATGCAGGCCCATATTGCCGCCAGCCCCTTTGCGGCCTTCAAAGACCACGGGAATACCATTTTGTTTTAGGTAATCGCGAGTTTTGAAAAGGACGTCGGCATTGTCGACCTCCAGCGCGAGATGCTCAACTCTGAGACCTTCCCCGTTTTTAGGCCGAGATTTGGCTTTGCTGGGTTTTAGGCCGATTGCATGATGGTCAGCGCCGCAGCGGAAGAAAACCATGCCGATCGCGTTGCGGTCTGTCTCTTCAAAGCCCATGACTTCACGCCAGAACTTTGCTGTGCGCTCAACATCGGTTACTTCATAGACCATATGGCCAAGCTTGTTCACTTTGATCGGTGACTCGCCGACATAGTCTGTCGGGTGGTTTTCCTGGGCTGCCTGCGAGACCTTTTCGCGAAACTCCTGGTCTACCGAGTTTTCCATTGAGTTGTTGTCCATCATTCCCTCCTACAGGTGAGTGTCAGGCTGTTGGTCCGGTCCATTCGGACACGATGTCTTGATATTCAGGACGTTGGCGGTCTGTGGGTGCTTCGGTCATTGACCCAAAGTAAATATAGCCGGCAACTTTGTCTGTTGGTTCCAGCCCAAGAGCCGCTTTGACGTCATCGTTATAGGCGTACCATTCAGTAATCCATTGAGCGGCAAACCCCATACCCTGGGCTGATGTCAGCATGTTCTGGCAAGCCGCGCCGGACGATAAAACTTGTTCCCATTCGGGGATTTTATGCTCCGGGTTGGTGCGTGATACGACAGCGATCACAGTCGGGGCTCGGGTAAAACGCTCTTCTTCAATCTCGACTTGCTCATCAATGCAGTCCGGGTTTGCCTTACGGAAGGCTTCACCAAGAATTTTGCCCATTTTTTCGCGGGCTTCGCCGCGGATAACGATAAAGCGCCATGGCGTAAGACGGCCATGGTCTGGGACACGCATACCGGCGCGCATGATATTCTCAAGGTCATCAGAGGACGGGCCGGGCTCTGCCATGTTGCGAACGACAACAGAGCGGCGCTTGAGTAGAAATTCGGATAGTTCGGACATGTTTTACTTACTTTTCTGGCAAAGGGATAATTTGCCCAAAGGATATAGCATTATTGGGGGTTTTGTCACGGAGGAACGATGTTATCGCGCTTGACCCCCGCGACTGCAGAGTGCGAGAACATTGCATAAATCTGTGGAATTCTAATGAAGGAAAAAGCAATGGCAGGCGGCGTTCTTGAGGGAAAATATGCATTAATTACCGGTGGTTCACGCGGGATGGGACGGGAAATGGCTATTGCCTACGCCAAGGCAGGCGCTGCAGGAATCGCG
Source organism: uncultured Alphaproteobacteria bacterium (assembly GCA_943787225.1). Lineage (GTDB taxonomy): Bacteria > Pseudomonadota > Alphaproteobacteria > MPNO01 > UBA2964 > UBA2964. Next base: position 196,452 of record CALSLP010000004.1, on the reverse strand, counting down.
ATTACCGCCGCGCCGGGAACCGATGAACAATCTTCAGAAATTCAGGACGAACTTAACGAGGTTCTTGCCGCCGTTGAGAATGAGGGTGGCAAATGCATTACTTTGCTTGGAGATGTCGCGAATACTGAAGATTGTATCCGTGTTGTTGAAGAGACGGTTAAGGCATTCGGTGCCCTGCATATTCTGATTAATAATGCCGGTAAGTCCGGTCGCTATGTCCATGCCGGCAATGGCTCGTTGTCGATATCCGATGTTGACCCCGCAGGATTCAAAGATGTTATCGACACCAATATTCTTGGTCCGTACCTGATGACCCATGCGGCCTTCAAACATCTGCAGGCGGCGGGCTGGGGACGCGTTATCAATATATCCAAGCGTACGGATTCTATGCATCGCTCGGCGATTACGCCCTACGGTCCGTCAAAAGCGGCCATTGAAGCTGCAACGATTGCCTGGGCGGAAGCCATGTATGGCTCCGGTATTACGTTCAATGCACTTAGCCCGGGTGGTCTGGTGGATACAAAATTCGCCACCGGTTCAATGGATGGTAGAGGGCTAGATCCGAGGGTCATTGGACCAATGTCAGTTTGGCTCGGGTCTGAAGCTTCAAACGATACGACAGGCTGCCGTTTTGTTGCGGAAAACTGGGACGAAAGCTTACCGGTCGATGACGCCGCAGAAGGCTGTCGCGAACGGGCGATCTTTACGACGCCAAAACGGGAAACGCCGCTCGAAAAAGCATGGCGCGAACCGGGTAGCTAATCCGCCTGATTTTTGGCTTGAAAGGCGGTACGGAATATTTGTCGCCGTGCCGCGAGATCAAAATCACGCTTATAGGCCGTTGGTGGATCAACGGTCACACGCGCCCAGAGAAACCGCGGGCCCGGTGCGTCGGTAATAAATTGAGCGGCTTCGGCAAATTGATTGGGTGAATCGATTTCCAGCACAGAGGGGATACCAGCGCCTTCCGCCATGATCGCGAGATTTGTCCGCCGAGAAGTGTGACCCAGCTGTCCGCCGGTTTCGGCATGCATGCCGTTATCGATACAGATGATCGTAAAATTATTCGGCATCATCGACGCGGCTGTGGCGAGCGAGCCGATACCCATCATTAATTCGCCATCGCCCGCGACGGACAAGACGTGTTGCGTCGGCGCGGCAAGGGCAACGCCAAGTCCCATGGAAACGGTGGACCCCATGGCACCGGCCATCGTGAACAGGTTTGCACCGTCATCGGTTAAACCGGCGGTGTCTTTGGAGGCTCCAGCGAGACCCGAAACAATCAGGAAATCATCCGGGTTAGGCAGGAGGTTGGGAAGAAGGTCGCGGCGGTTGATGGTGCTCATATCAAAAGGCCTTTGCGCCGAGAAATTTCTGGGTGAAGACAAGAGCAACGCCTTGTCCGCCTGTGTATGCTGCTGAGATTGCGGCCTCGGTGGCGTGTTCCAACTCGTCTTCACGATCGACTTGAATGACAAGAACGCCCATCGCTTCGAGGATCGGGATGACAGCCTGACCCATCGGATATTGCCAGTGGTTTTCCTCGCCATAATCACCGCGCATGGTGACAATCATTAGCATCGGAAAACGACCGCCTTTGACAAGTGACAGATAGTTGGGGCAGTTACCGACACCAGAGGACTGCATGCAGATAACACCGCGCTGCCCGACTAGGTCAGCGCCTGCGCAAACGGCAACGCCTTCTTCTTCGCTGGTCAGCAAAACCGTGCGGGTTTCGTTATGTTCGTCCGCCATTTTGATGATGTCGGTATTGCCGAAATCAGGGACATAGCTGAAGAGGGAGACATTCGCGTCCACCAGCTTATCAAAGACCAGTTTTGACCAGGTCTCTCTGTCAGGAGCTTGCATAGGCTTTTACTTCAATTGAAAAATGTAATCTCTTTGTCTCATGCAGTTTGCGCCGGGGCAAGACTCGCCGAACTTAGCTGTGAACGGCTTCGGCATAGGCGACACCATCTTCGAGTTTGATGTCGTCAAACAGGTCGCGCTCATGCATCCAGCTTTGGGTGCGTTCAAACATTTCCTGCGTATAGGGTTGCGGCACAACGCGTTCGCCGTTGCCAAAACGTCGGACATCGACTTCGTCGACATAGCGGTCCGGAATTTCGGTCAGAAAGTATTTTTTGTACTTCTCCGGCTCGGCATCAATATCGGTCTGGGCCCGGATCAAGCCCCGCATGTATTTCTCAACATTCTCCGGGTCGGCGTCATTGGCAAACATGAAAGCCATCATGAACGTCGTTGAAACGATGCGGCGAAACCCTTTTTGCTCCATGAGATAAAGCTGCGGTCCCCAAACATTCACGGCCGGAATTTTGCGAGCGATGGCGGCATCAACGCGTGACCAGCTGGTGCCGACAAATTTCAGGGCAATATCCTTGGGGGCGAGGAAAGATTCCAGGGCCTGCTGTGCGGAATAGTGACTGCCGGAATGAAATCCAACGGCAACATCAACATTGGCTAGATCATCCGGAACCAGCACATCGGAGTCGTTGGGCACAACGATGGCGGCGTCGCAAATACTGTAAGCTTTGCCGTACATAACGCCGGTATTGAGCTTGGCTGATTGGTTTACGGTCCAATGGCACGCACAGCTAACATCGCCAGCATCCTCGACGGTACCCTTGCGGCCGCCGCCATCGGCATACCGTTCAAAGGCGCCGTGCCGATTGTCTTTGATCGGAGCATCGGAGGCCGCTTCGGGCAGCATATCGACGGTCTTGTAGCTGGCGTCGATGTTAAGAAAGTAATCCAGCCCCTCATCGGCGAAATAACCTTTTTCATCGGCGACCCAGTCATTGAGTCTGCCATGTGGCTGGATGGTGAACTTGGCCATGGAATGTCCTTTTAACTGCTTTCTGCCAGTTGAATAGCGCGTCGCTGCGTGGTGAACTCCTACCCAACATTTGGTGCCCAACAGGGTACTACTAAAATATCAAGAATGGGAGGCTTCGGTGAAACTGACCTTAAGCATTGCGACAGACGTAAACCCACGGACTCGACCTATAATGGATGGTTCTGTCGAGGTGGACGGCGTCGCGTTAATCCATACGCCTTTACATCCTTCTGAAATGTTCTGGCGTCAGCTTAAATTCGGCGATTTTGATGTATCCGAGATGTCGTTCTCGTCGTTGATCAAGGCGGTCGCTCGCGGGGATGACAGCTGGGTGGGTATACCGGTCTTTACCACCCATCATTTTTTTCAAAACTGGATCGTTATTCGCAAAGATGCCGGGATCGAGAAGCCTGAAGATATGCGGGGCAAACGCGTCGGCGTGCCGGAATTTCAGCAAACTGCAGCTCTTTGGTCACGGGGCATTCTCAAGCATGAATTCGGTGTCGATCAAACCGAGATGGAATATTTCATGGAGCGTTTGCCGGAGACGAGCCATGGCGGGGCGACAGGGTTCGAAGCGCCACCCGGTGTCACAGTTAATCAAATCCCAGTTGAGAAGAATATCGGGCAAATGCTGCTTGATGGTGAGCTTGATGCAACGCTTCTTTATCTCAATAACCCCAACCTGGTTGATCGTAGCTCCGCCGATCTAGAGAGCCATCCCAATTTTGGGCCGCTTTTTCCTGATCCTGAAGCGGAGAGTCTGCGCTATTTCCGCAAGACCAATATCTATCCGATCAACCATACGATGGTGATCAAGCGCGCCTTGGCGGAGGAGCATCCTTGGTTGTTGCTCAATATCCTCAAGGCTTTCAACGCGGCAAACGAGTTGGCCAACCAGCAACGTCTGGAACATATCGATTACTATCGGGCATCAGGGCTGATATCGCAGGAGGCTTATGCCGCGCTGTGTGAGCCTCTTCTACAACATGGCATCAAGGCCAACCGGGAAACGCTGGAAGCGGCGACATTGTATTCCTATGAACAGGGGCTCACGCCAAGACAGGTTGCGCTTGACGAAGTATTCGCTAAAAACACCATGGATCATTAAGACCTGCGACGCTTAACTAGCCTGAAAAGTATTTTTTGTGATTGAAACGCAATTTCTTGGCGTACCCGACGTCGACGCCTGGATTTTCTTCGGCCTGTCGATTACGGCGTTTTTTACATCGATCGTAGGTGTCGTGACCGGTACTGCAGGGGGATTACTTCTGCTCGCCGTCATGGCGTTCTTTTTTGAGCCTGCGACGCTCTTGCCTTTGCATACGATCATCATGTTGCTCACCTCGGTGCACATGGTCTTCATGTTCTGGCGGCATATTCTTAAAGCCACAGTGCTGCCATTTCTCGCGGGGGCGATTGTCGGGGCAACGTTGGGCGCAAATATCTTCATCGCGCTTTCGGCGGCTATTTTACAGGGCATTATCGGGATTTTTATTCTTATTCTGACCTGGCTGCCAAAAATTACGACGGCCGGGGGCGAAAAAAAACGTTTCGCGGTTGTGGGGTTTGTCGTCACCTTTTTAGGGATTTTTGTTAGCGCTACAGGGACGCTGTTAGCGTCTTTTATCGCGAGTGCAGCACCGACGCGGCAGAATCACGTGGCGACGATGGGAGCCTTGATGGTTTGCAGCCATGTCACCAAGATCGTCGCCTTTGGTGTGCTTGGGATTGCCCTTTCAGCTTATGTGCCACTAATGATTTCGATGGTCGCGGGCGCGGCGTTGGGCAATTGGGTGGGCAGCAAGATGCTCGACCGGATGCAGGAACAGATTTTCCGCACCATTTTCAAAATTCTGCTGACTATTCTTGGCTTACGTTTAATCTGGATCGGTCTCAGAGGGCTTGGCTGGTTCTAGCCTTACATACTCCGGAAACAGTTCAAGACCGCATCACGCGAGATCTTGGCAATTTTTGCATCATAGGCTGGCTTGCCGGGGGTCGAGAAGTTATGCGCGTGACCTTCATACACCGCGATTTGGGCATTAGCGTGATCGGCATAGGATTCCTTGATTGCGTTGACTTCTTCCATCGGGATTGAGTTATCGATACTGCCAAAATGGTAGCTCACGGGGCAGGTGATGTTTTTGGTTTCATCAAGGTGTAGGCCAATTTTTGTGCCATGGAAGGCGCCGACTGCACCGACGCCGAGCCGAGCGGCACAAAGATGCGCATAGCGACCGCCAAAGCAGTATCCAACAACAGCGATCTTGCCGTTGCAGTTTGGTCGTGCTTTTAGGTCGTTGATGATGTCTTCGATATCGAGCATGCCTTGCTCGGCATCAAACGCTTTGTAACGGGCCTGTGCGATAGCCATGTCCGACGTTGCTCCGGGGTGTTGGCGCCAGAATATATCAGGCATGGAGACAACAAACCCATCCTCAGCCCAGGCGTCACCTAGCTTCCGGTTGGTCTCGTCAGCACCGGATATCGCCGTGATGTAGAGCAGGCCAGGATATTTCCCGTCGCTATCGGGTGCGGTCAAGTAGCCATCGAAGGTTTCGTTATTGCGGGTGGTGTATTTGATATCCTGGCTGGGCATAGTGAGGAGTTCCTGATTAGGCGTTGAATAAGGGCAGAACGGCAGCGGCAGCGGCAAACATTTCGGCGTCTTTGTTCTGGAAGCCGATTATCTGCAAGCCGAGTGGTAATCCCTGGGTTTCGAGAACCGGCAATGTGACGGCGGGGACACCGAGTAGTGACGTGCATACTGTGAAATTGGGATCACCAGTCCAGCCGAGGCCTTCCGGCGCGGCATCGGGTGCGGAAAGCGTGACGCAGACATCGCAATGATCGGCCAGTTTCGCAAATATTGCGCGAATGTCGTTGCGGCGTTCCAGCATGCCTCGAAATTCGTCCTGAGACATGGTTTCTGACTCTGCGAGCCGGTCGCGGGCACCGTCACTGAGCTTGTCCGCATCCATGTCGCGAGCATAGGTATTTAACGGCCAGCGGCCTTCCCAGGCATTAATGCTGCGAGAGAGCGGGTTTGATTCTGCAATTGCCTGCTCGGCGGCTTCGACAGAGGCATTGCTGGAGCGGTCGATTACCGTGATGCCGGCAGCTTCCAGCGTATCTCGTGCCGTCTGCAGTTGCTGCTTGGCCTCGTCGCTCGCGAGTTCCCAGCCAGCGGTTTGCAACAGGGCAACAGTCTTTGGCTTGCTGGCGTCGGGTAGGGTCATTGGGCCCGTAAGCCCGACATAGCCCGCATCGCCACCAGCGCGTGATGACATTTCCCGAGCCATGACCCAGGTATCTGTCAACGTTGCGGCGATTACGCCGGTGCAGCTTTGGCTGAAACCATCAAAGCTACCGCCACGATTGATACCGCCGACGCTGGGTTTGAAACCAAACGCGCCGCAATAGCTTGCGGGGCGAATTATTGAGCCGATTACCTGTGATCCTGTACCACCGGCGAGCATGCCAGAACCAACGGCGGCAGCGGAGCCACTGCTGGAGCCGCCGGGAGTTCGGTCTGTGTCATAGGGGTTACGGGTGCCTCGCGGCTGGGTCGCCGCGAATTCCGTGGTAACAGTCTTGCCAACAACGACGGCACCGGCCTCGCGGAGTGCAACGACAGCGGCGCAGTCTCGGCCCATTTTCCAGCCAACAAATAAGGGTGAACCCTGTTCAGTGACCATATCGGCGGTTTCCATGACGTCTTTGACACCGATTGGCATGCCATCGATCGGTGAGAGCTGGTTGCCAGCTTTCCAGCGGGCGGTGGCCTCATCGGCGGCAGCGCGGGCACCGTCGAGATTGGTCGCTACGAAGGCACCGATTATCCCTTCATGGGCATCGATTGCCGCGATACACCTTTCAAGATAGTCGCGTGGCGTATCGCTTCCATCAGCGAACGCTGCAGTAGCGGAGTGAAAGGGACGGAGTTTTGGGTCAATGCCAGAGGCCATGTTTTTTCTCTCTTTGCTGTGTTGGTTAGCCAACGAGGTCGTGCGTGCCTTTGGCAAACAGTTCTTCGACGCTGAATTTACGCGGTGTGATGAGCTGGTCATAGGCAGTTTGCGTTAGGGCCTCGAGGGCCAGCCGGTTGGACTCGATGCCATAGGGGAACGGATCGCCCTTCACACCTTCTTCAAGCTCAACTGTCAGCGCGTCTTCTTTCGATAGATCACCGCCGCGGTTGATGGAGGACAAATAGGCGTCTTTTGAGGATTTCAACGCGTTGAAGAGGTCAACCGCGAGGTCGGGATATTGTTCCAGCAACTCGTCGCGGACGACGATACCGTGATTACAAGGGTATACGCCGGTATTGTGATACGACGCGAAACCCGCTGCTTTGGGGTCGCCGATCAACGGCTGAACGCCGTCGACAGGTTCCGGCAGGGTACCAATGGCCCCGACGATTTCACCGTTTGCGAACAAATCCTTGAAATCTTTGCCCATCGAATTGTAATCAGCAAAGGCCGGTAATTCGAATTCGGCGACGTGTTCGTCATCCGTGCAGGTCCAGTGAACCTTGCTGAGATCGACGTTATATTCGGAGCTCAGGACATAGCGCGCCCAAACACCGGTGGTAACTGTGTAGCCCCTTACGATGCCAGCGGTCTTGCCTTCCATGTCTTTTGGCGCACTTAGACCCGCTTTAGAATCAACGTGGATCGCCTGGTGATGAAAGTTCCGGGTAATAAAGAGGGGTAGGGCGGTGATCTTTTTGCCAACCGCTTTTGCGGCGAGATAGGTCGTAAACGGCATTTCACAGACATCGTATTCGAGTTCCCGGACCATTTTTCGGGCAAATACCAAAATGTTTTCCGCTTCCGGAAATTCGAGCTCCAACCCGTCATTGATCGTGGTCAGGGTCTTCATCTGGCGCATCAGACCGTAGCTACGGGTCGGCATTACTAATTTTGGCATTGATCATCCCTCGATATTCTTGAAATTTGATATCTCTCCTTACAGCAAATAGGGCCGGTCAGCAAAGTCCACGCTTCGTCGTTTCTGTGTTTGAAACTGGACAAATACACGGATTTCCTAACAAAATGTCCGTAACAAAAGAATAGCAACAGTGAAAGCGGGGAGCTTGACGATGGTTAGCAATATCAATGCCTTTGACGGCGACGGTCATGTCGAAGAGTGGGAAGAGACATTTTCGGATAAATATCTTGATGCAGAATTTCGTGACCGGCGTCCAGTTGTCATAGAAACCGGTGAGAACGAGCGCGATTACAAATGGCTGATCGAAGGCGAGACCTTCCGTATTGGCGGCTCTCCTTCCAGTAAAGGCGGCGTTGTCTCGCTGGAATACGAAAAGATGTCCAAATGGCGTGGCTCGCACGAAAGCGGTGAATTCCACAGTGCGAAGCATCGCCTTGATGTCATGGATGCAGAAGATACGCTGATTTCAGTCAACTATCCGACGCTGCTCCTGCAATGGCCCATCGCGAAGGACCCCAAACTTAATCAGGCGCTGACCCGGGCTTATAATAACTGGGTTTGCGATATTTCCAGCCAGGCTCCCGACCGCTTGAAATGGGTTACTGTAATTTGTCCCAGCGATCCCGAAGAGGCCGCCCGCGAAATGATCCGGACCCAGAAAATGGGATCGGTCGGGCTTATGGTCCTTGGCGACTATAACGAAAAGGGATTGGACCATCCGGATTTTGAAATTATCTGGCAGACCGCCAATGACATCGGCATGCCGGTCAATGTTCACCCGGGGACGGGGGCATTGAAGGCATGGGAGGAGTATCCCAGTGTTGCCGCCGATCAGTTCCTGATGTCGGTGGTTCGTGGTTTCAAGACAATCTGTAGTTCAGGCATTCTGGATCGCTATCCTGACGTCACAGTCTCATTCCTGGAAACCGGCTGCACGTGGGTTGATTTCGCTATTGAGGTCATGGATTTCACGCTCGATAGCATCCGCGAGCGTATCGAGCATGATGCGTTACGCGCCGAACACATGCCGATCATCGAACGCGGACTGCCGAAGATGACGCCCGAAGAATATATCAAAGCTGGCCGAATCTTTATCGGGTTTGAGGTCGATGACGACTTGCTGCCTTACATGATCAACAAATACGGCACCGATTGCTGGGTCTATGCCAGTGATATCCCGCATGCACATCGTTTGGTGGATTCACCGAAACACGTTCTTAACCGGGAAGATGTGCCGGAAGAAGCCAAGGCAAAGATCCTGTGGCACGGCACGGCCAAGCTATACGGGCTCGATTTAGACGCTGCGAATACCGCTGCCGCCTGAAGAACTCGGCGTCAGGGCGCGCATTCGGGAACTTTGCGGTGATGTGTTGCCTGTTCATAGGCATAGGCGAAGTTGATCATATTGGCGTCGTCATAGGGTCGGCCAAGGAAGGTAATCCCGCCGGGCAGGTTGTCCGTGGTGAAACCAGCTGGCACGACAACAGACGGTACGAATATCAGGAACGTATTAATATGAGGCGCGCCCCACTGGTCGATATAAGGTGGGTTTAAGCCGTCCTTGATCAGAGTCGGCTGATGTTCGACCGCCTTATGAACGAAGGCATCGAGATTGTGATCTGCCATGGTTGCCAGGAAACGGGTCATCAGCATATCGCGGGCATGTAGATATTCGCCGAATTCCTTGCTGGTATCCTGGTTTTTCCAGCGCGTGCGAACGCCATGAGCGGTTTCCTGAAACAACGGTGAGGCCATGATTTCGGCACGCGTCTTGAACGGTGTATTGGCGCCACCGGCTGCATAATCCGCAAAGGACTGGTTTTCCTCGGTATTGTTTCGAGCGCGCTTGTCTAGAAGTTCGTTCATGCCGGCGATTTCGACGGGGTCGACAATGACAGCTCCCGCATCCGCCAATTCACCAACAGCACGGTCGAATAAAGCGGTAATCTTGGCAAAATCTTCCGAGTCAGGCTCTGTGCGATGCCCCATCGGTGTCCGCATAATGCCGATCCGTTTGCCCTTCAACGCATCCTTGTCCAATAGATCAGCATAGCTTTCAGGGGCTTTGCCGACACCACGCGCGGTGACGGGGTCTGCCGCGTCATAGCCAACCATGCAATCCAGTGTCTTCGCCATATCGGTGACGGTGCGCGACATCGGGCCAAGTGATCCGTTGATCATCGGCCAGCCCGCATAGACGCCATGACGGCTGACAAGCCCTGCTGTCGGGCGCATCCCGGCTACACCATTCCAGATTGAGGGGCGGCGGATGGAGGCAAACCCTTCCTGGCCGATGCAGACTGTTGCGAAATTGGCAGAGACGGCGGCACCAGAGCCCCCTGAAGAGCCACCGGCAGTGCGTTCGAGGTCATAGACATTGCGGGTAGAGCCATAAAGCGAACCATGAGAGTCACCAGCACCCATTTCGCCCAGTGTCGCCTTCCCGATGAAGATCGCGCCAGCGTCCTTGAGCTTGGCAGCAATCGTGCAATCGCGACCGGGATTGTGATCCTTGAACAGCACGGAGCCCATTGTCGTTGGCATGCCATCGACATCGGCCTGATCTTTCATGAGCAGGGGAATACCGTGCAGGGGGCCAACCATGCCACCATCAGCCAGCGCTTTATCCAACCGATCAGCATCCTCCAGCGCGTTGGCGTTGATAGAGATAACCGCGTTAATTTTGGGCCCATTTTTGTCATAGGCCTCAATCCGGTCGAGATATATCTGAACCAGCTGTCGGGCGGTCAGGCTGCCATCCTGATAAGCGGCATGAATATCAGCGATTGTCGTATCAATTATATCGAAAGTACTGGATGAAGACATTATTATAAGCCTTTGTAAAAATTGTGTAGTTATTGGTTATTTATTGGCGCGTTCTTGCTCTAGCTGACGCAGCGCGCCACGCTGAATTTTACCGGTCGGGGTATGCGGTAGCTCGTCGACAAACTCGATGGCACGGGGATATTTGAAGGCGGAAATTTGCGATTTGACGAAGTTCTGCATCTCACTCACCAACTCGTCTCCAGCGGTGCTTTTATCGCGTAATTCGATAAAGGCTTTGACCACCTGACCACGATCAGCATCCGGTGACCCGACAACGGCAACTTCACGAATGGCGGCATGCTCCATGAGAACGGCTTCAACTTCCAGACCGGAGACGTTGTATCCACCAGTCAGGATCATATCGTCGGTGCGCGCTTCGTAGGAGAAATAGCCTTCTTCATCACGAATGCAGAGATCACCGGACAGGTTCCAGCCATCGCGGATATAGGCTTTTTGCCGATCTATATCGTCGAGATAGCGGCACCCATTAGGGCCTTTGACGATCATCTGACCGACTTCGCCGGGGGCAGTGTCATTGAAATTCTCGTCAACCACGCGGACCTGGAAGCCAGGAACGGCGGTGCCGATCAGACCGGGGCGGATGTCGTCACCCGAAGCAGAGATGAAAATATGGAGCAATTCGGAAATACCTAGCCCGTTGATAATCTGAACCCCGGTTTTTTCTTCCCAGCCATGGAAAACGGCGGGGGCGAGGGGTTCACCTCCGGCGATACATAGTCGGAGGGAAGAGGTGTCATACTTATCGATTTCATCGAGCATGAGCTTGTAGCCCGAGGGCGTTGAGAAACAGACCGTTGCTTTGTGCTTTTCAATGGTCTGTAGCAGCACTTCCGGTGTTGCCCGTTCAACGACAACCGTTGAGGCGCCAAACCGCATGGTGTCGGTCATATAGGCGCAAAGTCCGTATAAGAAGGCGATCTGTGGGCTGCCACAGACAATGTCGTCTGGTTGAATTTTGACGACGTAGCGGATGAAGGTGTCTGCAACGGCGAGGATATCGCGATGAAAATGGAGTGTGCCTTTGGGCGTACCTGTTGATCCTGAGGTGAAGCCAATAACGCAGGGATCATCGGCTGATGTTTCGACATTGTCGAAGGCAACAGATTTGGTCGCCATGGCGCTATCCAGCGATTTGGCGTCATCACCACCGAAATAAAGAATATCCCGAAGATCATCGGCTTTTTTTCCCGCGACATCGATGTCATCCGCCAGCTTGATGTCAGAAATTGCCAGATTTACCTTGGCTTTTCCCATCATATAAACCAGCTCCCGTTCGCGAAGCACGGGCATGGTCGCAATTGCGATACCGCCTGCTTTGAGGACAGCAAACCATGAGGCAATCAGCATCGGGTGATTGCCGGACCGCAGGATAACGCGTTCGCCGGGGACCATGCCGTAATCCTCGATCAGGACATTGGCTATCTGGTTGGCGCGTTCCATCAGGTCGGAATAGGTCCAGATGTCGTCGCCGAAATAGATCATCGGCTTATTGGCGCAACCATCGGCGACCATTTTGTCTAACAGTTCCGTCGCGACATTCATACGCTCGGGATAGGCGGCTAATTCAGGTAAAACCGAATAATCCATCTCCGGCCACAGCTCTTTCGGCGGCATGTTATCGATGATGAAAGTGTCGATATGGGCAGTAGACATAAACGCGTGACCTCACAGTACTGATATGCGGTGCACAATAATGAAAAAGGGTTGGTTGGCCCAGTGCTGAATGTTAGCTTGCGCGCCAAATTACGAAACGGGAAATCATGAATCCGCTAATACAGCTCGAATTGATCCGTGAATCGCTGGTCGCCGTGGTCAATGAAATGCGCGCCAACATCATCCATTCATCCTACGCAGCAATTATCTATGAAGGCCATGATTTTTCCTGCGCCCTGATGTCAGCCGATGGCCGTCAGGTCGCGCAGGGATTGGCCGATCACCCCATTCATATCTTTGCGGTGCCGTATTCGACACGCGAAGTCGTCAAAGCCTTTAAGGATGATATCCATGAGGGGGATCTGTTTCTGCATAACGACCCTTATACCGGCGGTACGCATCTGAACGATGTATTGTTACTGCATCCTGTATTCAACGAAGGTAAGCTGGCGCTTTTTGCTGCAATGCGTTGCCATTGGAACGATGTCGGCGGTATGACGCCAGGCTCATTGTCTGGACGGGTCAAAGAGATCTATCAGGAGGGGATTCGGATCACCCCAACGCGGATTTGCGAGAAAGGCGTTATGAACCAGGCGGTTCTGGATGCGCTGTTTAATAATATGCGCGGTCCGGAAGAACGTATTGGTGACTTCAATGCGATGCTCGGTACGGGACGGAAAGCAGCTGAACATTTGCAACGGCTTTTCGATCGATTCGGTGGCGATGCCCTGATCGATGGCGTTGAAGCGCTGATTGACCGTTCCGAACGGCAGATGCGTTCGCGTATATCTGCCTGTCCGGACGGTGATTACTACGCGGAAGGTTACATTGAAAGCGACGGCTCAAACCCTGAGCCGCTCGTGGTCCGGCTTAAGCTGACGGTCGCAGGTGATTCCATTAACGCCGACTTCTCGGGCACCTCGGCCCAGACCAATGGCCCAACCAATTGCGGTCCTGCTATGGCGTTTAATGCGGTCGGCACGATCGTCAAAGCCTTCCTTGATCCAAAAACGCCTATTAATAATGGCTCGTTTAACCCGATCAGCGTTACGGCGCCGGAAAAGAGCTTTATCAACGCCCGCGAAACGGCCCCTTGTGGCGGTATGGCCGAAGTCAAGTTCCTTATCGACTCGGTTGTTGCCGCAGCGATGGGGCAGGTGGTGCCAGAGATGACCGTTGGCGACCTTAAGGGCGGTGCGAACCATATTCATATCGCAGGGCCGCGCGAAGATGGCGGCACTTATATACACTACGAATGGCCTGCCGGGGGCACCGGCGCATCTGTTGGTGTCGATGGCAGCAATGCTGTGCGGAGCTACAACGAAGGCGATTTCAACTCGATCCAGTCTGTGGAGACAGTTGAGTCGCAATATCCGCTGCGGGTTGAGCGCTGTGAGATTAGAACGGGTGCCTGCGGTGATGGCGCGAATCGTGGTGGCTTCGGCCTGCGGCGCGAATTGCGGGTCCTTGATGAGACCGCGATGCTGTCTGTGTTATCCGAGAAAAATGTCATTCCGCCTTACGGTGTTGCCGGTGGCAGCAACGGCGCGGCAAACCGGTTTGTTGTAGAACGCGATGGGAAAGTCATTCAGCCGTCAGATGTACCCGGCAAAGTTTCAGGCTTTGCGCTCCGTACTGGCGATATTGTCCGTGAAGAAACGGCTGGCGGCGGCGGGTTTGGTGACCCGTTGACGCGTGATCCCGCGTTGGTCGTAGACGATGTTCGCCTTGAGTATCTGAGCACGGAGCAGGCCGCGGCCCGCTACGGCGTTGTTCTTGGCGCTGACGGCACTGTCGATACTGGAGCAACTAAGGAGAAACGTGAGGCTTTGGCGGCTGCGCGGGAAACTGTAACGCTCGAAATAGCCAATGAAGATGATATTGACGGCCCCCGTCGGCGTATCGCAGTCCCATCCGGGCTCGCGGCCAATCTGGGAATCTCCGAAGGCGATCTGGTTGAACTCCGGGGCAAGGCAGTCGCCCCGCTGCGCGGCTGGGCGCGGGTTACGGAAGGTACTGACGCTGTTCTGTCCATTGGTCCTGCAGGTATGCGGCTTTTGAATGCTGATCCCGGGGACGGGATAGAGATTCGCGCCGTCCATGCGGCTCCGGAAGGAGTGCTCTGATGGCTGATAATTCACAGCGTTACCTGGTCGGTATTGATGTCGGCGGCACCTTTACCGATATTCTGTGCCTCGATATTGAAAACCAGACTCTGTTATCCGCGAAAACGCCGTCGCTGCCTGGTAAGCAGTGGGAAGGTGTGTTGAATGCCCTTGGCGAGCTGGGCATTGCACCCGGCGATATTCGTGCCTTTGTGCATGGCACGACGATTGCCACCAACGCTTTGCTGGAACGCAAGGGAGCCAAAACGGCTCTGATCACCACTGAAGGTTTTCGCGATACGCTGGAGATCGGCCGGACCCGTCGTTTGATCGGTGGGCTGTTCGATATCAAGTTCGTGCGGCCCAAGCCGTTGGTTGATCGTCCGTTGCGGATCGAAGTTCCCGAGCGGACTGCCGCCGATGGTGAGGTCCTGAAAGACACTGCTGATTATGATTTTGGCCCGCTCGCTGAACGGCTGAAAGACGAGGGCGTCGAAGCCGTTGCCATTGGTTTTGTGAATGCCTATGCCAATGACAAGACGGAGCGTGATGCGGCAGCTGCTCTGGGCAAGCTACTTGGTGATGTTCCGGTCTGCTACTCGACGGATGTTGTTGCTGAACAGGGTGAGTTCCATCGCTTCTCGACCTGTGTACTAAACGCTTATCTGACGCCAGTTGTTATCAAATACCTTGAGACATTGGCTGGTGAGCTCAATGACAAGGGCGTTAAAGCGCCGGTCAACATCATGGGCTCCAATGGCGGTGCGATGACCTTGCCACAGGCCGCCAAGTTTGCGGCTGGAACGTTCCTGTCCGGGCCGGTTGGTGGCGCAGGCGGAGCGGTTCGTATCTGTGAGATGGCAGATGTGCAGGATTGCATCACGTTTGATATGGGCGGGACATCGACAGATGTGGCGCTGATCTATCAGCGTACGCCGCGAATTAGCCATGACAACCAAATCGATGCCTATCCATTGCAGGTACCTCAGCTCGATATCCACACGATTGGGGCTGGTGGTGGCTCCATCGCCTGGGTTCAGGATGACGGCACCCTCGAAGTTGGACCACAAAGTGCAGGGGCGCTGCCGGGACCAGCCTGCTATGGACGTGGTGGAACAGAGCCGACGATTTCAGATGCTAATTTGGTCCTTGGTCGTTTGCCGACAGAGCGCACGCTTTCAGGAGGATTGCAGCTTGATAAGGCGGCCTCTGAAGCAGCCTTTACAGCGCTCGCTGAAAAACTCGGTGGTGGCGATATTGTGCCGCTTGCCGATGGTGTTCTCAGAATTGCGGTCGCCAAGATGGCGGGGGCCGTGCGGGAAGTTTCCGTCCATCGTGGGTTTGATCCGCGTGACTTTGCCTTGCTTGGCTTTGGTGGTGCTGGGCCGATGCATGTTTTCCTCGTCGCTGAAGAACTCGCCGTGCCGCAGGTGATTGTGCCGCGCTATCCCGGCCATCTTTCAGCCCTTGGCCAGCTTTTGGCTGATCAGCGGCTGGATTCAGTACGGGCCTGGGGTGGCAAGCTCAGTGCTGTTGATCCGGCAGAGCTCAAAGTTCCAGCGAATGAGATGAAGTCTGATGCGAGTAAATCGCTTGCAGAAGCTGGGTTTGGTCCCGATAAGCAAACACACAGCTTCACGGTTGATATGCGCTATGTCGGTCAGTCTTATACGCTGTCGGTTCCAATGGATGAGAATGCGTCAAATTGGGATGGTGTCCGCAAGGCATTCGCGCAACGCCATACAGAGACGTTTGGCCACGCCGATGAGAATAATGATGCGGAGATCGTCAATATCCGGCTGGTGTCGTTGGGGATTGTTGATAAGCCGACCTTGGCGTTTACCAGTGGCGATGGCACTGATTTGATCGTTGAAGAACGTAAAGTCTGGTTTGGCGATGGCTGGACGGATTGTCCAATCTATAACCGTGACCGGATGGAATCGGGCTTCTCGCTTGTTGGCCCCGCGATCATCGAGGAAGCTGGCGGTACGTCTATCGTTCCGCCGGGGTGGAAGGTCACCGTTCTGGAAGCAGGTTCGCTGGATTGTCGTAACCCGCAGGTGAACAGCTAACATGCCGATCCTGCCGCCACGAGGCCTTGGCCTTATCGTCTCTGCCGGTAACCGGACAGTTGAACCCTATTTTCGGGAATTTGGACCTAACAATCTGGGTGTTTTTGCGACCCGCATGCGAATGGGCTCGGGTGGAAACAGAACCCTTGATGAGATTGCCGAAGACGCGATTGAAGCAGGAAAACTCCTCACCGATGCAAAAGTCGATGTGATTTGCTTGCAGGGCACCGGCATCATGATGGAGCGCGGTCCATCGGGGGAAGCCGAGTTGATTGCTTCCATCTGCAAGGCGACATCAACGCCGACCTATACCGCTACACAGGCCGCGGTTGAGGCGCTACAGGCTTTGGAATTAAAGAAGATCGTCCTGATCCACCCACTCGGTGAAACACCGATGGCGCGTGAACAAGCCTACTTGGAAGAGCTTGGTATAACCGTGATCCATTCTGTGGGACGCGGTCGACGTGAACAATCTGCCTCAATACCGCCGCAAGCCTGGGCCGACATGGCTCGGGAAAATGACCGAGACGACGCTGATGGCTTTTTCCTCAGCGGCTCCAACTCCACAATGTTTGAGGCTATCGCGCAGATCGAAAGCGAGCTCGGCAAGCCTGCGGTTACCAGCGTTCAGGCATCTCTTTGGGCAGGCATTCGCCGGGTCCTTGGTATGGGCAACGCTTATGAAAGCTTGCCCGCAGGCGCAGGCAAGCTTTTCACTGTCGGTTAAGGCAGCATAATCACGCCGCCATTGATGGCGATTGCCTGACCGGTAACAAAAGCCGTGTCGGGACCCAACAGAACAGCTACCATCCCAGCAAGGTCATCCGGGTGACCTACACGGCCAAGCGGCACCCCTTTGCCGCGTTCGCGCAGGTTTTCGAGCGTGACGCCACCAGCTTCCAGTGGTTGCCGGGTTTCCGAAACACCCGGGATAATCGCATTAACGCGAATACCATTGCCGGCCCATTCCTGGGCGAGGGTTTTGGTCATGGCGATAATGCCGGCCTTGGAACAGGCATAGTGAATGCCGTTCTTGGCCCCTTGGATGGCGCGGCCGGAGGACAAGCTGATTATATTGCCCCGTCCGTTTTCAAACATTTTTGGAGCGAAGGCCTGTGCTGTCAAAAATGACCCAGTAAGGTTCACGGCTAATGTCCGGTTCCACATCTCCAGCGGCACTTCTGCGGCGGGAGACCTGGGATGAATACCGGCATTGTTGATGACGGCGTAAACCGTTTCGAACTTTTCGAGAACGGCTGCTGCCGCTGACGCGATATTCTCTGCATCGCCCATGTCACAATGAAAGAACTCCGCCTCGGCGCCAATCTTTCGACATGCCGCTGCAGTTTCTTCGCCTTCGTCATTGATCACGTCCCAGATGGCGAGTTTAGCGCCTTCACGCGCTAGGCGCCTTGCAATAGCGCGGCCAAACCCACGGGCGGCACCAGTAATGACAGCGACGTCGCCTTGTTTGAGCCCGTCACGGACAATTTCACTGCCGCCTTGCTCGATAGCGTTGTCGAGCTCGGGAGAATTTATGTCGGTCACGATTTTCTCCTTAAAGAAGCCGGGAAGGGGCGTCGTCAGGTGGTGTTACATCGAACGCATTCGCGGTGCAGCAGGTCATGGCGAACGACCCGATCTTCGCTACCAGAGCAACCAATTCGACTTCAGAAAAGGCGGCTTCAGCTTCAGCATAGGTCGCATCGGTGATGCCCTTATTTACCAGCATTTCTTTGGCGCATTTATGGGCGAGCAATTCTCGAGCGTCTGTAATCGGCGGTTCGGTCTGAGCGTTGATGGCATCAATGATCTCCTGGTCGAGACCTATCTTCAGAGATGCGCGAACCTGTACGGCCCAGGGATATTTGGCATTCCAGAAGCGGGCGATGGTGAGGATGGCAATTTGCTGTTCGCGCTTCGTCAAGGGAATACCCGCGAGGCTGACCCCGACTTCCTGTGTCGTTCTCATTAGTTCGGGAATACGGATATAGGCGAAATATGGTCCGCCGAGCGGGCGTCCTGCTTCTTTGGCATCGTCATAAACCGCGCCTTGTTCCTCGTTCATCTCTTCGCGTTTCAGGATGGCTATGCGTGTCATGGTGTTCTCCCTGTTTTTGTATGACTTAAAGTTACGCTTAGTTTGCGCCAGAACGGTCAAATAAACAAACGGCTGTGGTGATGGTGTGAGCCCAGAAAAAATGGAAATAGGTCCAAAAGAGGGTAGGAGCGACGCGGCTGTCCGTGTTTAATTGCGGCATAAATTATCAAGGGAGACTCTTCGATGCATGAATGTCGCGCTGCCGTCATAACGGAACATAACAAGCCTCTGGAAATTCAGAAGGTGCCAATCCCCGATCTCGAACCAGGTGCTCTGCTAGTCAAGATCGTCGCATCGACTCTCTGCGGCACGGACGTCCATCGCTGGCATGGTCCTTTGGGGAACAGTGACAGTCTGCCGATTATAACCGGTCATGAGCCATGTGGGGTGATCGAAGACTTTAATGGCGAGCGCACTGACATTCTCGGCAACAAGTTGAAACGGGGCGATCGGGTGATCTGGTCCTATGTTGCTTGCGGCTCCTGTTATTACTGCAGCGTCGCGATGCAGCCTTGCATTTGCCGTGGACGTGCGAGCTGGGGCCATAACCGGTGCGATGAGTTCCCTTATTTGCTCGGTAGTGTTTCGGAATTCATGTATGTGCCGCCTGAATGTCTGATCATTAAGGTACCGGATGAAGTGTCGTCTGGGTCTGCTGCTGCGGCGGCTTGTGCGTATCGGACTGTCATGCATGGCTATGACATGCTCGGGGCGATCAAGGATCATGAAACGGTTGTAATTCAGGGAAGTGGGCCGCTCGGTAACTTTGCGACGGCTGTTGCCAAGGACCATGGGGCCAAGAAAGTACTAACGCTTGGCGCGCCCGGACATCGATTGGAAGTCTCCAAAAAGATGGGCGCCGATGATGTACTCAATATCCAAGAGGTTACTGATGCTCAGGATCGTAAAGACTGGGTCAAAGATCACACTGACGGACGAGGGGCCGATATCGTTATTCAGGTAGCGACCAACGCTGCGGTGGCGGAAGGTCTGACGATGCTGCGGGACGGTGGTCGTTATCTTGATATTGGCGCGGGTGGTAAAGGCACGATTGCGGTGGAGTCGATGCCGCAGGAAATGACCTATCTGACAGTTCGCTCCGGCGAGCCGCGTCATTGGCTGCAAGCGGTTGAGTTCCTGGCTTCACGCCGTGATCGATTCCCCTTCGATGATATGATCAGCAAGAGCTACAAGCTCGAGGAGGTCAACGAAGCGATGAGCGCGATGGCAAACTTCGAAGTTGTGAAACCGGTCATCAATTTCTGATCAGGGGGAAGGGCGGGGAGTTATTTCCCCGCCTTTTCCGCCATATAGTCTGCGGCCTGTTTCTCAACGCTGGTTCCCTTGAAAAAGTCGGGGTTCATGCTGGCATGCATGTCGACGATGTTGCCGAAACTGAAGTCGCGGAAATCGTCATCGGTCATGAAGCCTTCATCGACCATTTCATAGGCTTCGACCATGACCTTGGTCATGTCCGGCACGTCCCAGTGTCCAATATCTGATCCAAGGATCGCTTTCAGTTTAATGCCGTAAGTATTGTATTTTGTATCGAAAGCGAGGCCGTTGAGGCTATCATCTGCTTCGCACCCAAAATAGAAATTCTTGGAGAAGATATCGCGAATTTGTCCGGGTTTGGTTATGCCCGCCGGGGTGAAGTCATCGACCTCTTCAGGTGGCACGGTAAGGCGCGATGACGCCGGGTGGTCCGGATCTGCGCGAATACGTTCCGGGGTGAGGTATTCGTTGCCATATTTCTCGAACATCTCCACCAGAAGGTCTACATCTAGTTTTTCCGGGTCGAGGTTCTGAGCGAGAGCACGGATATTCCGCTTCTCCCAATATTCAAACAGGCTGTTATACAAATTAGCGGCCCAGGCGGCACCGCCCTCAAGAAACGCGAATTTCAGTGTCGGGAAGCGGGAGGCAACGCCGCCCATGAGAATGGACCGGCAGAAATATTCGCTGCCTTTCCCGAAACTACCGAGGGAATTATAGACATAATTGGAGGGGGAGCCGTGGAGCGTGCCACGACCGCGCGACGAGTTGTGGCAGGTCGGTGCAACGCCAAGCTCGACACATTTGGCCCAGACGGCATCGTATTTATCGCCCTGATCAATCGCGGGTGATGTTGGAGCCATTGAATATTGTGCAAGCTCGGGCGCGGTCTTGACGACTTCGGGATGCGGCACCTGAATCTGCGTGTTCATCACGATGGCTTTGAGGCCGAGTTCCTTCACAACAAATTCGAGCTCGGCGATGGTTTCCTCGGGCTTGTGGATAGGAATAACAGCCGCTGGTGTCAGGCGGTATTCCAACCCTTTGAACATGTCAGCATACATGGTGTTCATGGCGCGGTAGACGACCGGTCGCAACTCATCATCGCCAATGCGTAAGACGCCGAGCGCCTGGGTTCCGTAGCAGACGCCGAAATCGATGCCGGCCTCGTCGAGACGTTCCATATAGAGTTTTGGCAGCATGGCGGTCGCCCGGTCGATACTCGAGGGCCCCGAATTGCCGACCCAAACCGCTCTGCGACCAGGCGCACTTGAAGTGCCATTGAGATATTTCTCGTAGCGATTGGCAATATCGGCGCCGCCCACCTGTTTGACAAAGTCGAGAATGGCAAAGGTGGTTTCAATAATATGGCCGTCGGAATCAACAACCGGGTGATTGAGCTTGGCGCGAATGTCGGCACCTGTTGTGCCAATGGCGTGACCAGTCATGTGATTTTCTCCCTGAACCAGAATTCTATATTGGCTGAGAGTGTAGCCGATAAAACCGGTTTGAGGAAAACCCCCGGAGACTGATTATGTTTACATAGAACGACTTGTACTCGCGCAGGCGGCGCTTTAGATTTTCCCCGAATGCTAAATGGGTAAATACAAAAAGGACCGATAGATGACCCCTGCGGAAACGGCGATAGATCAAACGGCGCCGGGAGCGATGAGCCATGATGAATATTACGCAATAGCTGAAGCGGTTCTGCCGGGTGGTGGACTTGGTGGCTATTCGTTGCCAGAGGATGTCCGTTTTGTCATCCACAAGGGCGAAGCCGGTCGGCTGCAGGATGTTCGTGGCAAATGGCATATCGATTATGTTGGTGGTGCTGGTGCCCTTATTCTCGGTCATGCGTTTCCATCTGTCGTGGAAGCGGTTAGGGACGCTGCTCCTGATGGGCTTCATTTTTTTGGAACACTGAACGAACGTGCCGTTCAACTTGCCAAAGAACTGGTTGAAGCGATCCCCTGTGCCGAAAAAATCGCCTATACGACGACAGGTTCAGAAGCCACGTTCTACGCCATGCGCATCGCACGGGCCTTTACTGGTCGCAGCAAAATTCTCAAATGCGAAGGCGGCTATCACGGCAATCACGATTATTCGAATTTCTCGGTATCACCACGGGCGGCCTCGAACTTTCCGGCTGGTCAACCGGACACCGCGGGTATGCCTGCCAATATGGGCGAGAATGTTCTGATTAGCCCCTATAATGACCTTGATGCGGTGCGCCAGATTGTTAAAGCAAATAAGGATGATCTTGCGGCCGTCATTGTCGAACCAGCACAGCGGATCATCTTCCCCAAGGACGGTTATCTCGAAGGGCTTCGGGATATCTGCACAGAGAACGGGGTCTTGCTGATTTTTGATGAGGTTGTGACCGGTTTCCGTCTCGGCTATGGCGGCGCACAGGCCTATTTCGGCGTGACTCCTGACCTTGCAAGTTACGGCAAGATTGTTGGTGGCGGTGGTCCTGTTGGCTGTGTTGGTGGCCCGGCGGAGATTATGGAGCAATGCAATCCGGTAAACCGCGGCAAAGCGAATTACGCCTATATCAATGGAACGCTGCATGGCAATCCGATTGGCTGTGCGGCCGGTCTTGCCACGCTTGAAGAGCTGCGAACCCCTGGATTCTATGATCGTTTGCATGGCCGGGCGGCAGAAATTCAAAGCCGCTGTCAGGAAGTCCTTGATGCGCACAAACTGCCCGCCATGGCAATTGGCCGTGGGTCGCTTTGGCAGATTGTTTTCATGGATAAAGAGCCAGAAAACTTTGGCGATTTCATTCAGGCGGATATGGCTTCAACGCGCGAGCTGGATCTTCATCAGATGCGCAATGGGCTCTATGTTTTGCCAGCGGTAAGGCGGTTCGTGTCCTCAGTCCATTCTGATCAGGATTTCGAAGATACCGTGAAGGCGCTCGATGCTGCCTGCAGTGCAATGAAATGAACGAGGAATAAGGGCAGTTACAATGGATAATACGAAAGGGAACGCCGTTCTGTTCTCCGAAATGACACCGCCTGCTGGTCGTGAAGATGAATTCAACGACTGGTATGACGGGCATCATTCGCCGAGTCATGTTCAGGGTGTGCCGGGTTTTATCAGTGCGATGCGCTATCAATCACCCGTTGGGCCGCATTTTCTGGCGATTTACGAGCTGACGGGTCCAGAAGCGCTGGAGCATGAAGAGTATAAGAAGCGCAAGCTGACACCGGATAATCCGACCTATCAGATGCTGAAGTCGGTCTCCGGGTTTACGCGTTATATTGCGACAGAGCAGTTTACGCTCGGTCCGAATGGTGGCGTTGAAGCGCCGCTCGACGCTGCCGTAATTTTTTGCGCGCTCTTTACCGTGCCGATGGAAGCGCGTGGTGAATTTGAAAGCTGGTTCGATACCGAACATGCGCCAATGTTGCAGCAGAATGCGGGCTGGTTGTTTTCTCGACGTTTCGACATCGTTGAGCAGGACCCGGAACCGCATACGCATCTGATCATTCATTACCTTAGTGGACCGGAAGCGCTCGAGGCTCCGGAACGCGCGGCGGCATCGGATACTGAATGGCGCAACAAACTGGCGACTGAATCCTGGTTCAATCCAACCGTGGTGACGTATCTGCGTCGGAATAAACGTTTTCTTAAATCCGGCTGATTGTCGGCATCTCACAAGGGAGAAATAAATTGGCGATTTCCAATAAGGACACCTATGAAAAGGGTCTCAAAATTCGTCGCGAAGTACTTGGCAGGGAATATGTTGACCCCAACATTGAGAAAGCCTCACAGGATGATTTCCACGGCGCTATTCAAGATGTTGTCACCGAATATTGCTGGGGAATGGGCTGGGGTCGGGAAGGGGTACTTGATCGCAAGACCCGTTCCATGTTGGTGCTGGCGATGTTAACGGCGCTTGGTAAGCCAGCCGAGTTAAAGGCTCATACCAGAGGCGCTTTACGTAATGGCTGCACGGTTGAAGAGATTCGTGAATTGTTGATGCATGCAACGGTTTACTGCGGCATTCCTGCCGGTGTTGATGCTTTTAGAAATGCAAAAGAAGCCATCGACGCCTATGAAGCTGATCAGAAAGAAGTCGGTCAGAACTAGGCTGGGTTGTGTTGCAAGGGTTACTGGCGCAGAAGCCGTCCGTAGCCCTCAATCGCGTCATTGACACCTGCACGACGCAGGGCACCCCAGAAGGATGCGGTATTACTGGTGATGACGGGCTTGCCGAGATCTTTTTCAAGGTCTTCGACAATCCCGGCTGAACCGAAATCGGTGCAACAGATCAGGATGGCATCGGCATCATCACGGTCGACAGATTTTGCATGCGCAAAAATGTCGGACGGTGATACGCGCGACATCTTTTGAATTTTTTCCAACGTTCCTCCGAGCCCTAAGCCTTTCATTGCTGAAACTTCGAAGCCATGGCGTTGGATAAAGGCGCTTTCTTTTTCATTTGTGGCATCAGTGTAGGGTGTGGCCATTGAAAGCCGTTTGATACCCAGCGCTTTTAGGGCTTCAAGAATAGAACCCGCAGTCGATATAGCGGGTTTGCCGGATGTTTTTTCCATCGTTCCGATCAGCCGCTCAGCGGGGCAGATCATTGAGCCCGATGTACAGCCATAGGCAATGACGTCTGCACCGGCAGCCGCTAAACCTTCCGCCGCGTCACCGGCGTGGGACAGCATATCCTGAAAGTTATCTTCGGCAGGGTTGCCGTGAAGCGGGACGCGCGTGAAATGGACAGTCACGCCATCCGGCTTCATCCGATTGAACTCAGTTTCGTTGGTCGTATTACTGACCGGGATGATGGTGCCTATTCGGGCACGCCAGCTCGCGGGACGTTCTTCCATTGTCATATTGTCTTTTGCCGTTTTAGCGAATTGGTTGAATCTTGCTGCCGCCGCCTTTTATGTCAATTTTGGCTTTAGCCCGAAGGTCATTCATGACTTTTTCGAAGACTTTATCCTGAAGACTGGCGCGAATTTTTGCGGAAGCCTGCTCATAGTTGGCTTTACCAGCGACGCGACGGTCTTCGACTTTAATGACGTGATACCCGAACTGGGTTTTTACTGGTGTATCAGTGATCTGGCCTTTCTCTAAAGCGAAAGCAGCCTTGGAGAAGGGTGGCACCATCTGTCCATCAGCAAAGAAGCCAAGATCGCCACCGTTCTTGCCTGAAGGACCGGTTGATTTTTCCTGGGCAAGCTTGGCGAAGTCGGCGCCTTTTTTAAGTTGAGCAATGATGGCGTCTGCTTCGGCCTTGGTTTTAACGAGGATATGACGCGCCCGCACTTCTTCCCGTTTGGGCTGAAGCGCGATTGATTTTTGATAAGCATCCCGGACTTTTTCCTCAGTCAACTCAGCCTTCATGATCCGCGAAAGATAAGCCTCATTGAGTAGGCTACGTTGGATGGCTTTAACCCGCTGTTTAACGTCCGGATCTTTGTGTAGTCCCTGTTTGCGGGCGGCATCGGCAACGAGAGTTTGCTCGACCATCCTTTCCACGAGCTGGCCTCGAATTTGGGCATAGGGTACTTGCTTATATTGTGGTGGCAACGTGTTGTAGAACCCGCTGATATCCGATTCCATAATCGCGTTACCGTTGACGGTCGCAACGACGAAATCCTTTGAAGCTTCGACAGGTTGTACCTGTCCTGATGATGGGGATGCTACGGCGATAGAAAGGGCGCAACACACGCCCGCGAAAATAGCGCGGTTCATGGCGCACTCCAGCTGGTTAGGGACAAATTTATTTTGCCAGTTTCGCAGAACTGTTTAGCGCTGCCAATAGTTTACCGACAGCGGTAAACCGATTGTGTATGGCGGCCTATAATATTTTCTCTTGGTAGCACAATGTCGTTTTAGCTTTTGTCTTCACTCAGAAAACGGTCACCGAATGCTTCATAGAGATAGCTGCTTCCTTGAAACCAGGGTTCTGCTGCGAGTTTTTTACGCCAGTCGGTGGCGCGGGCTGCATCGCGTTCTGCTGAGGACAGTGCCGCGTCGGCATCAGACAGGTAATGCAATGCTAAATGTGTCCAGGGTTGCGGGTCACCGTCGGTGATTTCAAAACGGCGGACAGCTTTCCATTCAGGGCATTTCAGAAGCATCGGGCTGTGTTCTTCGTCGTACCACTTGTTGAATTCTTCGGCACGGTCATCAGGAACGCTGAAAAATACGGCATAGACAAAGGCTTCGTTGAGAACATCGTCAGTTACGCCATCCTGTCGGGTGTCGCTGATTTCATTGCCGATATAACGGCTATAGTTCTGAACATTGGACAGCATCCACGCCGTTTGCGCGTTGGGCTGAGCCCGAACTTTCTGGTAGGGAACACTTTCCAATACCTCTTCCGACGCAATTTCGTATACGGCAAGGTATGTTGGTCTGTCGGGGTCCCGATATCGCTGGGCGCTGACAAAGCCCTCAACTTGGGTGCGGGCAGGGATATGATGAGAATCATACCAGTGATTAAAATCGTCTTCCCAATCTTCGTCGGGGGACATTTCGGTAAATAAAATCGTGGCGCCCTTCAACGCCTGCCTCCTTCATTTGCAATGAGTTGCATGTGGCTCATGGTCGAATAACTCTAATACTGCACCATTGTAGCGCTTTCTGCAAAGAGCACATTAAATTTATGTTTGGTCGATCGTGATTTGCGGTGAATGGTATTTCCCTTGTGGGCCCCGTCGGGCTATATGTTCGGAAGGCATTTTTGATGAAAATCGTTTGAGTTCTGAAGGCAGGATTAGCCGCTATGGATGGATCGTATAAAAAGAGTGGGGTAGAGGCGCTTGTCGACGACCGTGTTGATGAAGGCGTCTTCCGGGTCGATCGATCCGTTTATACCGATCAGGACATTTTCGAAGCGGAAATAGAACGCATTTTCGAAAAGGGTTGGGTCTATCTGTGCCACGAGAGCCAGGTTCCCGAAGCCAACTGCTATTTCGCGACAGATATCGGTCGTCATCCTGTCGTCGTTGTTCGCCAAAAAGACGACAGCCTTGCCGCCTTTATCAACGTTTGTTCGCATCGTGGCGCTCTTTTAACGTCGAAGAAGCAGGGTAAGGCGGCAACTCTAACCTGCCGGTTCCATGGCTGGTCCTATAGCTGTGACGGGCGGTGCGTTCGGATCAAGAACGAAAAAGAAGGTTTCGGCGAAGACGGTTTTGATCGGTCGCAATATGACCTCAACCCAATTGCAAAACTCGCTAACTATCGCGGATTTATTTTTGGATCATTGGTCGATGATGTTGACCCGATTGAAGACTATTTAGGCGCGGCGGCGACCTGGATTGATTTGATGGTGGAGCAGTCCCCTGAAGGACTCGAAGTTGTTCCCGGTAGCTCGACCTATGTCATTCGCGGCAATTGGAAGATGCAGCTGGAGAATAGCGTCGACGGTTATCATGTATCGACAGTGCACCGGGTTTTCGCCTCGACCGTTCGCAATCGAGAAGAGCGCGAGAGCTTGCAAGGACTGAAACAGACTGAGGGTGGCAGGCTTGTGGGTATCGTGCCTTCCGGATCCTATGACCTGGGGAACGGGCATATGTCGATCTGGGCGCAGCATACGACACCTGAACGGCGGCCGATCTTCAAGAAAAAGGAATGGCTGGAAGAGAATTTGCCAGCGGCCCATGTTGAGTGGATTTTGGAGAAGGGGCGTAATCTGGCACTTTTTCCGAATGTAATGCTGATGGACAACCCATCTACGCAAATCCGCTACGTTAAGCCGATTTCTGCAGATCGGGCAGAAGTCACCGTTTATTGCATTGCGCCGGTTGGCGAAGATGCTGAAGCCCGTTCCGCGCGATTACGGAAGTTTGAAGATTTTTATCTCACCGCGGGCATGGCGACATCGGACGATATGGCAGCGCTGGAAGATACCATGGCCGGGAGCTTTGCTTCTCAAGCTCAGTGGAGTGATTTTAACCGTGGCCTTAAAACCATGACACATGGCGCGGATGAGGGCGCTAAAGCTGTTGGCTTTGACCCGGTGTCGAGTAGTGAGAGCTGGGAAAATGAAACTTTATTTTTTGGATTTTATCGCCGCTGGCGCGACATGATGCTGGCGTCGGATTAATAGAACGCGCGAAAAAGAAGAAAATGGACATTGATAACGATTTAAAGCGCGACGTTGCTGAACTCATCAATTGGGAAACAACGTTGCTGGATCGTCGAGAATGGGATGACTGGATTGATCTGTTCGCCGAAGATGCTGTTTATTGGGTGCCTACCTGGGTAGATGAAGAACGAACGGTCACTGACCCCGAGACGCAACTCAACCTGATGTATTTCCGCAATCGCGGCGGAATCGAAGACCGAGTGTTTCGTATAGAGTCTCGCGATTCCTATGCGTCTTTGCCGTTGGACCGGACAGTCCATATCGTCAGCAATATTTTGGTGGCGGGTGTTGAGGGCGACGAGATTTCGGCAACGGCGAATTGCTTGGTTCATTCCTTTGGTAAACATGGTGCCCAGACCCGGGCAAGCCTGTATGACTTCAAGTTACGGAAAACTGAAGCAGGGCTGAAAATCATTTTGAAGAAAATCACTCTGATCGACGACAAGCTTGAAGGGCCCGTCGATATTTATCATCTGTAAGGCGAGCCTCTAATGTTTGCAGTTTGTAAGGTCCAGGAAGGCGAAGGCGGTATCGCCGTCGAAGAACGCTATCCACGCGATCCCGGCCCCGGGGAAATTATGATCAAGGTGGCGGCAGCCGGTATCTGCGGCACCGACATGCAGATCTATTACTGGGCGCCGCGTATGGCCCGTCGTATGGAGCTGCCCCGTGTTTTGGGTCATGAAGCATGTGGCTACGTGGAAAAGATTGGCGACGGCGTAATGAATGTCGCGGTTGGCGATTATGTGAGCCTTGAAAGCCATGTCTATTGCGGGACCTGTCGACCCTGCCGCCTGGGAAAAGCGCATCTTTGCACAAAGACAACCTATCCCGGTGTCAGTTTTGATGGCGGGTTTGCAGAATACGTTACCGTGCCGTCGCAGATCGCCTGGATTAATCCGGCGGACCTTCCCATCGAAGTCGCGGCGATGATGGAACCCTTTGGTATTGCGGTGCACACCTCCTTGGCTGGGGGTGGGGTTGCTGGTCGGACTGTTCTGGTGAATGGATGCGGCCCCATCGGATTGATGAATGTTGCGTCGGCGCGCGCACTCGGGGCGACCCGCATTATTGCTTGTGATATCAATCCGCTGCGGTTAGCGACCGCCGAAAAGATGGGTGTTGATCGTGCGGTGAATGCCGCTGAAGAAGATTTGCAGGCTGTTGTGATGGATATGACCGGTGGTGATGGTGTGGATGTCGCTATCGAATATTCCGGTTCCGAGGCGGGTTTTAATGCTTGTTTTCAGGCGTTGGCCAAAGGGGGCGACTTCCGCCTCGTCGGGGCGCCACCGACCGCGATTCCGGTTGATTTCACGCATTGGGTTTCTAAATGCCCGGAAATGCAGAATATTCACGGTAGGCGGATTTGGGATAGCTGGCAGGTAGCGTCCGAGCTGGTATCCACCGGTGCCGTCGATCTCGGGCCGATCCATAGCCACTCATTGCCGATTAAGGATGGGCCGTCGGGATTTGAGTTGATCCGGGAAGGCAAGGCGCTCAAGCCTCTTATTGTGCCCTGATAAAATCCGTAGTACGCAAAACCTATGAGTAAATTTAACGTCACCCTGGTGTTTGAAGACGGCCGCAGCGAGAGCATTCTTGCTGATGAGAATGACACCCTCTATATGGCCTGCCTCCGCAATAAAATTCGCATTCTAACGGATTGTCTTGAAGGGGCCTGTGCGACTTGCAAAGGGCATTGTGTCGAGGGCATGTACGACATGGATGATGTGTCTGATGAAGCCCTGTCAGAGGAAGAGGCAGCGCAGCGTGAAGTGCTGACCTGTCAGATGCATGTTCGGTCAGACTGCGTGATCGAATTTCCTTATGAAGCAAAACTGGCGATCAAGGCAGAACCCAAGAGCTGGAGCTGTCGGGTGACGGCGGTCGAAAAAATATCCTCGACAGTCCAACGACTCGATATCGCTCCTCTGGATTCAGAGGCTGAGCCTCCGGTGTTCTTGCCGGGGCAATATGTTCATTTGAATATTCCGGGAACCGACGAAACCCGGTCTTATTCCTTCGCTAATCCGCCGCATGAAACCGGAACATTCAGTTTCTTTATCAAAGTCCTGGAGCAGGGGGCGATGAGTGACTATGTCCGCGACCGAGCCCAGCCGGGTGATGAAATTCAAATGACCGGGCCGTTTGGACATTTTTATCTCCGAAATCCCGAACGTCCTATTCTGATGGTCGCCGGCGGCACCGGTTTGGCGCCGATGCTGTCGATGTTTGATCATATGATCGAAACCGGGATGACATCACAGTCGGTACATTTGCTGGTCGGCGCCAACGACCCGGCAGAGCTTTTTCATCTCGATGTTCTCGAAGATTACAAATCGAAGGGCATTTCTCTCACCACCGAGATTGCAGTGGTGGAAAGCAGTGAGGGGTGGGATGGCGAAACCGGCCACGTAACGGCCTTATTGCGCGACGAGCTCATTGCGGGCGGCGTTGATGTTTATCTCTGTGGCCCGCCGCCTATGATCGAGGCGGCGGAAAGTTGGCTCTCCGACAAAGGTGTCGATGACAAACTGGTCCATGCCGAAAAGTTTTTGCCGAGTTAGGAACCCCCATGTCTGATTCAATCGTTATTCGGAATGGAACTGTCATTGATGGCACGCGGGCTGAACCTGTCCGTGCGGATGTTGCTGTTGAAGATGGCCGCATCATGGAGATTGGGAATGATATCTCTACCGGCGGCGCGGAAACGATTGATGCTGCTGGGAAAGTCGTTGCGCCGGGCTTTATTGACATCAAAACCCATTCCGACTGGACGCTGCCTCTCATGCCGCAGGCAGAAAGCAAAATCCGTCAGGGTGTGACAACGGAAGTAATCGGTCATTGTGGGTATTCCTGTGCACCGGCGCTGCCGGATAAGGTCGATGCGCTGGCTGAATATCTTAGCCCCAGTGCGCCGTGGCTGAGTTTTCGGGAGACCAGCTTTGCCGATTATCTGAATAATTACCCGTCCTTATCTGTGAATGCTATTCATCTTGTTGGCCACAATACGCTGCGCTTGATGACCATGGGGATGGAGGACCGTCCACCGACACCGGATGAACTGGACCATATGAAACGCCTGTTGACTGAGGCGCTTGCGGCCGGTGCGCTTGGCATGTCTTCAGGTCTGTTTACCGCGCCGGGATCATTCTCTGAAACCGAAGAGCTGGTAGCTCTGGGTGGATTGCTTGAGTCACAGGGGGCGCGTTATTTCACGCATCTGCGGAATGAGGGCAATACGGTCTTCGACGCTGTGCAGGAAACCATGGAGTTTGCTGAACAGGTCGGCGTTCATGTCCAGATCGTCCATATGAAACTGTCGGGCCTCGATAATTGGGGTGGCGCCCTCAAGGCGATGGATTTGTTTGCTGAAGCGCGTGGCCGCGGCGTGAATATTGATTGCGATATCTATCCCTATACGGCGGCGAGTAACCCGCTGCGTAACTTGATGCCTGCCTGGTTACAGGAAGGCGGCATCGACGGCACTTTGGCGCGTCTCGCTGACCCTGCAATGCGGGCCCGTCTGCGCAGCGAAGTAGACGCCGAAGGTCTCAATAATTTTGGCCGCATTCCGTCCTGGGACGCCGTGCGTATCTCGATTTCGCCTGATCTGCCGCAATATGCCGGACGCACTATTGGCAGCCTCGCGGAAGAACGCGGGATCGATCAGTTTGATATGGCGATGGATTATATCGTTGAGGATCACGGCCAGACACGTGTGTTGGTGGATTCTATCTCCGAAGACGATGTGAAGGACTTTGTTCGAAACCCTGAGGTGATGATCGGCTCAGACGGTAATTCCGTTGCGCCGGAAGGCACAACCGGCCAGGGCAGACCACATCCGCGCTTCTATGGCACGTTTGCCAAGGTATTGGGGCATTACAGTCGTGATCTCGGTTTGTTGCCGTTGCAGGATGCTGTTCACAAGATGACGGGGGCATCGGCAAAGGCGCTTGGACTGAAAGATCGCGGGATCCTTAAAGAAGGTTTCCGCGGCGATATCACAATCTTTGATCCAGAGACAATTGCCGAGCGTGCCACCTATGATGACCCACACCAGTTCGCGGCTGGCGTCGATACAGTTTTGGTCAATGGGGTGCGGACATTGCAGGGCGGAGACCATACCGGCGCTCTCGCGGGTAAAATTCTGCGCCGACAGCAGGATTTTCAATAGAAGTATAAAAATATCAATGGTTTAACAGCTGTTGACTTCGCTATTAGAATCCTTATTTTCCCTTTCAGACTAAAACAGTCCTATATACCAGTACCAATTCGGTCCTGATTAAAGGAAAAGAGGGATAACCCTTTGATAAAGCTTAGCCGTCTTGCCGATTATTCCATCGTGCTGATGACCCAACTCGCCGGTCGCCCGTCATCTTTGATGCAGGCACCTGATCTTGCGCTGGTCACTGGTCTTCCGGTGCCGACCGTGGCCAAAACGCTCAAAAAACTGGTTCAGGCTGGGCTCGTTGAGTCGCAACGCGGCGCTAAGGGTGGTTATGTGCTGGTACGCGCAGCGACAGATATTCCGGTTACCGAGATTATTACGGCGGTCGATGGACCGATTGCGTTGACGGATTGTACCGTTGATGAAGACGGGGTTTGTGAAATTGAGGCGCTGTGTCCGACCCGGACGAACTGGCGGAAGATTAATGATGCTGTGATCGGGGCCCTTCGTGAAGTGACGTTGGCAGATATGACGCCGCAGATGGCACCTTTTGTGCCACACCGGCCTTATGCGCCTGTTGCTAATGCAGCAGCGGCGGGAGAATGACGATGGCGGAAGTAGCCCCCCAGACAGCAGAACAGCTCGCCGAAGATAGCGAGTACAAGTACGGTTTTGTCACCGAGATTGAATCCGAATTTGCCCCGAAAGGGCTCAATGAGGATACCGTCCGGTATATATCAGCACAAAAGAATGAGCCTGATTGGCTGCTTGAATGGCGGCTCGATGCTTATCGCGAATGGCTTAAAATGGAAGAGCCCAAATGGGCATTGGTCGATTATCCTGAGATTGATTACCAGGACGCTTATTATTACGCGGCACCAAAATCTGCTGACGATGCGCCGAAAAGCCTGGATGAGGTCGATCCCGCTTTGTTGGAGACCTATGAGAAGCTCGGTATTCCACTTCATGAACGGGCGGCTCTGGCTGGCGTAGCAGTTGATGCGGTGTTTGACAGCGTGTCTGTCGCGACGACCTTCAAGGATAAGCTCGAAGAGGTTGGCGTTATCTTTTGTCCAATCAGTGAGGCGGTGAAAGATCACCCTGAGCTGGTGCGCAAATATCTCGGCACTGTGGTGCCGCAATCGGATAATTTTTTTGCGACGCTTAATTCTGCGGTCTATAGCGAAGGCACGTTTGTTTATGTGCCGAAAGGCGTGCGCTGCCCGATGGAGTTGTCGACCTATTTTCGGATCAACGCCGCCAAAACCGGTCAGTTTGAACGTACTCTGATTATTGCAGATGAAGGCTCATACGTTAGCTATCTTGAGGGCTGCACCGCGCCGATGCGCGACGAGAACCAGCTCCATGCGGCGGTGGTAGAGCTTGTTGCGCTGGATGATGCTGAGATCAAATACTCGACCGTTCAGAATTGGTATCCCGGCGATGAGAATGGCAAAGGCGGCATCTATAACTTCGTGACCAAGCGAGGTATTTGCCGCGGCCGCAATTCAAAGATTTCCTGGACCCAGGTCGAAACCGGTTCAGCGGTTACCTGGAAATACCCAAGCTGCGTCCTTGAAGGTGATAATTCGGTTGGTGAATTCTATTCGGTGGCGCTGACCAATAACTGCCAACAAGCCGATACCGGCACCAAGATGATCCATATCGGGCGCAATACCTCGAGTACGATCATCTCGAAAGGTATCTCGGCGGGTAAAGGACAGAACACTTATCGTGGGTTGGTGAAGGTGCTCGGAAGCGCCGATGGCGCCCGTAACTTTACCCAATGTGACTCGCTGTTGATCGGCGATAAGTGCGGTGCTCATACCGTGCCCTATATCGAAACCGGCAATCCGACGGCGCAGGTTGAGCATGAGGCGACAACCTCGAAGATCAGTGAAGATCAGATGTTTTATGTCATGCAGCGCGGGCTGTCGGCGGAAGATGCTGTTTCGCTGATCGTCAACGGGTACTGCAAGGAAGTCCTGAAGGAATTGCCGATGGAGTTTGCCGTTGAGGCGCAAAAACTCCTCGCTGTTAGTTTAGAAGGCAGCGTCGGTTAGACGCACGTTTAAAGGAATAGATTAGAGATGCTTTCAATCAAGAACCTCCACGCCACCGTCCATGGCAAGGAAATCCTTCGCGGTGTTGACCTGGAGATCGGCGCGGGCGAAGTGCACGCTATCATGGGGCCAAATGGCTCGGGTAAGAGCACATTGTCATACGTGTTGTCAGGACGCGAAGGCTACGACGTCACTGACGGCGAGATTATC
Source organism: uncultured Alphaproteobacteria bacterium (assembly GCA_943787225.1). Lineage (GTDB taxonomy): Bacteria > Pseudomonadota > Alphaproteobacteria > MPNO01 > UBA2964 > UBA2964. Next base: position 162,014 of record CALSLP010000004.1, on the reverse strand, counting down.
TATAAAGGCAAGAACCTGCTTGAGCTGGATGTTCATGAACGCGCCGGGGAGGGTATCTTCCTTGCCTTTCAGTATCCCGTAGAGATTCCTGGCGTATCCAGCATGAGCTTTTTGCGGACATCGCTGAATTCTGTGCGGCGCTATCGCGGCGAAGATGAAATCTCGGCTGTGGATTTCCTCAAACTCGTTCGTGCGACCGCGAAGTCACTGGAAATGGATGACAAGCTGCTGCAACGACCGGTTAACGTTGGTTTCTCGGGCGGTGAGAAGAAGCGCAATGAAGTGCTGCAAATGTCTTTGCTGGAACCCAGCCTTGCGGTTCTCGATGAAACGGATTCCGGTCTCGATATCGATGCGCTTAAGGCCGTGGCTGATGGTGTGAATGCGCTGCGGGCACCGGACCGGTCAGCGCTCGTCATTACGCATTATCAGCGTCTTCTGAGCTATATCGTGCCGGACTTTGTGCATGTTTTGGCGCAAGGAAAGATTGCGGCGACGGGCGGCAAAGAATTAGCGCTAGAGCTGGAAAAAAATGGTTATGCGATGCTTGGCCTCGAAGATACCGAAGCAGCGTAAGGCGGAGTATTGAACGTGACATCTTCCGTAGAAATTCTGACTGATCCGGCAATCGCGAAATACCGCGAACACTATGTCGCGTTAGAGGCCCAGTTGCCCGGTGGCGAACATGACTGGGTAACGTCACTACGGGATCAGGCAATGTCGGTCGCTCTACGCACGGGTCTGCCGACCCGCCGGATCGAGAGCTGGAAATATACTGACCTGCGCCCGATACACCGGGCAGAATTTTTTGCGGTCGTAGCGTCCGAGGTAACGGGTGCAATGCTTGAACCTTACAAACTCGATGATGCGTTCGTCGCGGTGTTTGTTGATGGCTGTTATGCACCGGTATTGTCTCGGCTTGAGGATGTGCCAAAAGGCTTGGAATTCTCATCGCTGGCTGACGCTCTTAGGTCAGGCGAAAAAGGATTGCTCGAAGGGCTTGGCAATGTTGTGACATTGGAAACGCCAGGATTTGCGGCGCTCAATACGGCGTTGATGCAGGATGGTGGTGTCTGCCGGATCGCCGATAATGTTTCCGTTGAGAAGCCTATCCAGTTTATATTTGTTTCGACCGAGAATTCTTCTGCCGAGCTTCACCTGCGTAATCTGATCGTTGCTGGTGTGAACAGTAAAGCAACCGTGATGCAGTCTTTCGTGTCACTGGGCGCTTCGTCAGGGTTTAGTGATGTTGTTACAGAAGCGGTTTTGGGGCAGGGCGCTAATCTGCGCCATGTGACGCATCAAGATCAAAGTGCGACGGCCTGGCATATAGGTTTGATTGCAGCACGTGTTGGCCGTGATGCGCATTTCGACAGCTTTGTTTTGTCGTCAGGCGCCAGGCTGGCGCGTAACGAAATTCGTCTTCGGCTCGATGGCGAAGGGGCCGATTGTTCGTTGAACGGTATTGCGATGGTGAGGGACCGTCAGCATTGCGACAACACCACTGATGTTGATCATGCGATATCGCATTGTCACAGCAGCCAGATTTACAAAAACATTCTCGATGACCGGGCGCATACTGTCTTTCAGGGACGCGTTCATGTTGCGCCTGACGCGCAAAAAACTGATGCGCATCAGATGAATCGTAATCTTTTGCTGTCGCGGAATGCGCAGGCGGATTGCAAGCCCGAACTCATTATCCATGCTGATGATGTGAAATGCAGTCATGGCGCGACGGTTGGTGATCTCGATCAGGAGGCTCTGTTTTATCTGCAGAGCCGTGGGATCGATCCAGAGACCGCGCGCAATATGATGGTGCATGCTTTTGCCGCTGAGCTGTTGGAAGCCTTGCCCGAAGATAGCATCCGGCCCTATCTAGAGAATGCGATGTCATTGTGGCTGAAAAATCTTACCTCGGCAGAGGAGGCCGCATAGCGATGGCGAGCAATCCAGAAAATGCCGTGCTCACACCATCCTTTGATGTAGAGCGCATTCGCCAGGATTTTCCGATCCTCTCCCAACAGGTCTATGACAAACCGTTGGTTTATTTTGATAGCGGCGCCAGTGCGCAAAAGCCACGCGCCGTGATTGATGCCATTTCAAACGTCTATGAAACCGAATATGCGAATGTTCATCGGGGCGTTCACTACATGAGTCAGAAGGCAACGGACGCGATGGAATCGTCCCGCGAGTCGGTTCGCGCTTTCATTAATGCGAGCGATGTTCGGGAGATCATTTTCGTCCGTGGTGCGACCGAGGGGATCAACCTGGTTGCAAGTTGCTGGGGGCGTCAGAACCTTGTGGCGGGTGACGAGATCATTCTTTCCGTCATGGAGCATCATTCCAACATTGTGCCGTGGCAAATGATCGCTGAACAAACCGGCGCGGTTATTAAGGTCGTTCCGATTTCTGACGAGGGTGTCCTTGATATGGATGCCTATAACGATCTGCTCTGCGACAAGACAAAGATCGTGGCCATGACGCATATTTCCAACGCGTTGGGCACAATTACACCGATGGCGGAAATTATCCGTATGGCGCATGAGCGCGGTGCGTTGGTTCTCGTCGATGGATGTCAGGCGGCGCCGCATATGGCGTTGGACATGCAGGCGCTGGACGCTGATTTCTACGTGTTCTCCGGTCACAAGATATACGGCCCGAGTGGCATAGGTGTCCTGTACGGCAAAGCAGCCTTGCTCGAAGCGATGCCGCCTTATCAGGGCGGGGGCGAAATGATCGATGTCGTTACCTTCGAGAAAACGACTTATGCCGATTTGCCGTTCAAGTTTGAAGCTGGGACTCCTCATATAGCCGGCGCTATCGGTATGGGTGCCGCCATTGAATACATCAGTGGCATTGGGCTTGAGAACATTGCGGCGCATGAAAATGATTTACTGGACTATGGCACAGAAAAGCTGAGTGGGATCAATAGTTTGAAATTGGTCGGCACGGCGCCCGAGAAGGCAGCGATCCTGTCTTTTGTACTTGAAACCGTGCATCCTCATGATGTGGGTACGATCCTTGATCGTGAAGGCATTGCCGTTCGGACAGGTCATCACTGCGCGCAACCTGTTATGGATCGTTTTGACATCGCGGCAACGATCCGTGCTTCAATCGGGATGTACAACACGCGGGAAGAGATTGATGTGCTTGTCGCTGGGCTTGGTCGGGTACAGGAGATATTTGGCCGATGAATGACGGTCTTACAGACCTCTATCAGGAGGTCATCCTTGACCATAGCCGGAATCCGCGGAATTTCGGGCCGTCGGAAAATGCCGACCGGACAGCCCGTGGCAATAATCCTCTTTGTGGCGATCGTGTGACCGTATTTCTTAACCTCGATGGTGATGAAATCTCAGATGCACAGTTCGATGCGCGAGGCTGCGCGATCTCTCTGGCATCGGCATCCATGATGACAGAGATGATCAAAGGCAAATCGATCGAAGATGCGAAGGCCTTGTTTGAGAAGTTTCTTGCCTTGGTAACAGGGGAAAACGGGTTAGAGGCAGGACCGGATCTTGCTGAGCTTAAAACTCTCTCCGGTGTAAAAGATTTCCCGACTCGGATTAAGTGCGCAACACTTGCCTGGCAGGCAATGGTCGCAGCGCTTGATGGGACTGATCAAGACGTAAAGACGGAATGAGTATCAATTAGATGATGTTTTGGAAGAAGAAAACACCGATGGAAAACGAAAGCGTTCAGGAAACAGCCCCTGAAACTATAGCAGCGCCTGTTTCAGAGCCCGTAGCGGAGACTGTAGCAGCCCATGAGCCTATACCGGTGCCTGCGCACCCGGAGGTGACAATTCGAGAACCTGTTGTGGCTAAGACGCCGGTGGAAACGGAAGTGTCGTCGTCGGAAAATATTGCAGGACCGGAGATTGATATCGCCGAAGCCCAGTTTGAGGGTAAGGTCATTGAAGCCATCTCGACTGTATTTGATCCAGAGATACCGGTTAACATTTATGAATTGGGTCTTATCTATAATATAGACATCAATGGTATGAAGGATGTCAGGATCGATATGACACTGACGTCACCGGCCTGTCCGGTTGCCGGGACGCTGCCTGGAGACGTTGAGCGTGTTGTACAAACCGTCGAAGGTATCGGGGGTGTTGCTGTTGAACTGGTTTGGGAGCCATCGTGGACCCCGGACCGGATGAGCGAAGCTGCAAAACTTGAACTTGGTTTTATGTGAGGACGCCAGATATGACAACAACAGGTACCGTACGCGAACGTCCAGCAGTTCTAAAAGTAACGGATGCGGCCTCTTCCCAGCTGAAGAAGCTGATCGAAACGCATAACCCGGACGCGGCCGGCATTCGATTGGCTGTGAATGAGGGTGGCTGCAACGGTCTGACCTACGCGATGGATTTCGCAGAAGAGAAGGGTGCTGCAGATGAAGTCATGGAAATCAACGGTATACAGCTGCTGATTGACCCGATGGCTGTCATGTATCTGGTCGGTACCGAGATGGATTTTGTAGAAGAAAAACTCGGTTCAAACTTTGTTTTTCGTAATCCAAATGAAACCGGTCGTTGCGGCTGCGGTGAGTCTTTTAACGTCTGACGGCGACTACATTTATGGAAAATATTTATTCGATCGACGGCATCGTTCCGGTTATCGATCCGAGCGCGTTCGTCCATCCGTCTGCGGTTATCATCGGAGATGTGATCGTCGGCGAAAACTGCTATGTCGGCCCCAATGCAGCGCTCCGCGGTGATATGGGGCGCATCGTCCTCAAACCACGCAGCAATATGCAGGATGGCTGTATCGCGCATACCTTTGCTGGCGGCGAAACAATATTGGAAGAAGCAGCGAATGTCGGGCATGGCGCCGTTCTTCACGGATGTCATCTTGGCAAGGGTGTTTTGATCGGGATGAACGCGGTGATCATGGATGGCGCGGTGATCGGTGACCATGCTTTTGTCGCGGCCTTGGCGTTCGTAAAAGCGAATTTCTCTGTGCCGTCTCGGAGTATTGTTGCGGGCATTCCAGCGAAGGTTGTTTCTGAGGTTAGCGACGAAGAATTGCGCTGGAAACAGCTTGGTGACGAGGACTATCAGGATATCATTCGCCGTAGCCGCGCGTCGCTCAAGAGGGTTCAGCCTTTAACCTCAATAGAGGATCCAGATAAGCCAAGGGTACGGATGGAAGGGATTCCACCGCTTTACAAATACCGTGAAGAAATCAAATAGGCTCTAGGAAAACGCTTTAAAGCCAATCAGCGTAAACGTTTCCTTGATGCCAGGAAGCGTCTGAAGCTTGTCGGTAACGAAATGACCGATATCGATGCCATCATCTAAATAGCATTTCAACAACAAGTCATACTCGCCCGAGATCGAATGGACTTCTGAAACCTGTTCGACGTTTAGGACGGCCTCATCGGCGACTTTGTACGCTTCGCCGAGCTCGCACTTGGAAAATACGAAAATCGTCTGCATTGGATCACTCTATTCGTCTTCGCTTGCGGGAGATCGTAGCATAAAAGCGGGCACATGTGCGCCCATTCCAACAACAGATTCGTCGGGCACCTGTTCCTCGCGTTGACGTCTTGGGGCAGCGGGTCTGCGGTTCTGGCGTGGTTTCGCTTCTGCTGGTGCCGCAGTGACGACTGGTGCCGCTTCTTGTACCGGCGTTGCTTCCTGTACCGGTGGCTCCTGCGTTACCGCTTCTGTTGATTTCTTGGCTGGGGCTTTGCGTCCGCGTCGGCGTGGAGACTTGGTCGCCCCTTCGGCACGTCTGCGCCCTGCACGTCGTGGTTCCGCCGTGCTGATTTCGGTTTCTTCGACGCCCTCAACGGCGATAGGCGTTATCTTCTTACCGATAAACTTTTGCACTGCATCGAGAAATTTACCGTCATCCGACGTCGCAATCGTTAGAGCACGCCCTTCGCGTCCGGCACGCCCTGTGCGTCCGATACGATGGACATAATCTTCCGCATGCATCGGGACATCATAGTTAAAAACGTGAGAGACTTTGGGTAGGTCGAGCCCTCGGGCTGCGACATCACTTGCCACGAGTATTTCCGTGGCACCATTTTTAAACGCGTCGAGTGTTTCAAGTCGCGCCGGTTGGGACATATCGCCATGCAATGCCGCCGCTTTGAAGCCGTGCTTTATCAAAGAACGATTCAGGGTGTCGACATCCCGTTTTCGATTGCAGAAAACGATGGCATTATCGACGGCCTCAGAGCGGATCATTCTCCGTAACGTGTCACGTTTAACAAAATCCTTATTGTCGACAATTGTCAGAAACTGTTCGACTGTCTCTGCCGTCGCGGTTTTCGGCGTAATCGTAATTTCTTTTGGATTCATCAGGAATTTGTCGGCGAGCCGACGAATTTCCGGAGGCATGGTTGCTGAGAAAAACAGTGTTTGCCGGATCGGGGGTAGAAGTCCGACGATTTTTTCAACATCGGGCGTAAAGCCCATATCCATCATTCTGTCCGCTTCGTCGATCACCAGTATTTTGATGTCTGTCAACAATATGCGGCCACGTTCAAAATGGTCTAGCAAGCGTCCCGGCGTCGCGATCAGGACGTCAACACCACGATCTAGTTTTGCATTCTGTTCGTCGAAGGAAACGCCGCCAATAAGTAAGGCCATCGAAAGCTTATGGTACTTGCCATAGGTCTCGAAGTTCTCAGAGATTTGAGTTGCGAGTTCTCGTGTTGGCGTAATGATCAGGGTCCTGGGCATCCGCGCGCGGCCTCTGCCGGTTGCCAGAATTTCGATCATCGGTAATGTGAAAGAGGCGGTTTTACCGGTGCCTGTTTGAGCACAGCCCAATACATCACGTCCCATCAAGACATAGGGAATTGCCTGTTCCTGGATGGGAGTGGGGGTTTCATATCCTGCGTCACCAATAGCGCGCAGTAGTTCCGGGCTTAGCCCGATATCATCAAAAGTCATGCGGTGTGTGTAATTACATACATATAGGGATACCCAGCCCTTATGTGCGGGTAAAATCAACAGAAGTCAAACGTCGTGACGCCGATGCCGTAAAATAGTAAACACTACCATCTTCTTATTTTTCAATAGCAGGCAGAATCTAATGCCCAAATTTTTAACCGATCAACAAGTCGAGCAATACCATCGCGATGGATTTGTCTCTCCGATACGGGTGATGGCTGAAGACGAGGCGATCGCCCTCAGGTCTGAAATCGAAACGTTTGAGGCATCGCAAGGCAAACCAATCCACGGAACCCAGAAGACCAAATCCTTTCTTCGTTTCCAGTGGGCATATGATCTGGTAATGCGGACGGAAATACTCGATGCGGTTGAAGACGTTCTAGGCCCAGACCTCCTGTGTTACCAGCATGGCATCTGGTTTAAAGAACCCGAATCTGGCTCCTATGTTAGCTGGCATCAGGACGCGACTTATTACGGTATGGACCCTTGGGAGCTGTTGAGTGCATGGGTCGCCCTGACAGTCGTCGATGACATATCGGGTTGTATTCAGGTCGTCCCAGGTTCTCATAAAGGTGGTTCCTATCCTGTGGAGTATACGGAACGGAGTGAAGAGAACCTCTTGGCGAGTGGTCAAAACACACTTTTCGAATTCGATGATGCAGACGTGGTCTCATTGCATTTGCGTCCCGGAGAGATGTCGCTTCATCATGTCTGCCTCGTCCATAGTTCAAAGCCAAACCACGGTACGGATAGGCGCATGGGACTCTCGGCAGGCTATGTGCCGCCGCATGTGAAACAGACCACGGAACTCAAGGCAACGGCCATGCTGGTGCGCGGCAAAGATGATTATGGCTACTATTTGCCTAACGAATTGCCGCCCGTTGCGCATGACGATCCTGAAACGATTGAACGGCAGGAAAAATCTGTTGAGCTCTATCGTGAGAAATCTATCGAATGCGGTAATCAGACGGCCTGGCGTCTCGGTTAGAAAGGCGCAACGATGCCCAAGGTCTTAAGCGAGGAGGCGGTCCAGCAATACAAGCGGGATGGATATGTGTCGCCTATCCGTGTGATGTCAGAGAACGATGCCGCAGATATCCTCAAGGAACTCAAAGCCTTTGAGAAGAAACAGGGGCGGCCAGTTTACGGTGTTCAAAGGACCAAGGCTTGTCTCTTATTTCCATTCATTTATGAGATGGTCACCCGTGAAAAGATTCTTGATGCAATCGAGGATCTGATTGGTCCCGATATTCTGATTTATCAAAATGCGGCTTGGTTGAAGGATGCGGATGGCAAAGGGTTCGTCAGCTGGCATCAGGACAGTACGTATTTTGGCATGGACCCATGGGAGCTCGTGAGTGCATGGGTCGCTCTGTCTCCAGCAGGTGTCGAGGAAGGTTGCATAGAGGTCCTGCCGGGGACGCAGAAGCTCGGCATGCTGCCTTTTGACTATAGTGCCATGAAAGAAGGTAACATGCTGGCGAGTGGCCAACGCGCCATTTACGACATAGATGAATCAAAGGCTGTACCAATGCCTCTTCGGCCTGGTGAGATGTCATTGCATCACGTCAACCTTCTGCACTGTTCAAGGCCGAATAACGGCGCAGAACGCAGGGTTGGGTTCAGTATTGCTTGTTGTCCTCCGAGTGTTCGTCAGACCACAAAAGCTAAAACATCGGCGATGTTGCTACGGGGTGAAGACCAATTTGGAAATTACGACCTTAATGAACGGCCGCCTGTTTCGCCTGATGATGCCTGTACGATTGAAGCGCATGCTCGTGCTGTCGAGCTGTATCGTCTCAAGGTCGTTGAATGCGGCAATGACAATGCCAGACGTTTGGACTAGCGACAGCTCTAGTTCGTGGCCTCGCGGGCAATCGTAGCAAAAATCGTGTCGAGCTCCGTCGCCATTTCAGTCAAGGCGGTTACCCCGTATGGGGCAAACACCGATGTCGGCGTTTTGTAGGAGAGGTTTGCCGTGTTGTTTGCATTCTCCGTTATGTAGAAGCGGAGAGGGGCTTCAATACCGGCGGGAATACTGGCTTCAAGCATGCGGACAGCGAAGCGCGGATGGTAGACCCCGATGACCATATTGCCCGGAATTTTTTTCTTAAGAACACGTTTGGCGCCGAGATTGGCACTGGCGCGAGTCACGAGCCCCATTTTGTTCTTCTTAACAGCGTCATTCAACCTTTCGATGAGTGTCGCATAACTGAGTTCTGTTTTAATATGGATGAGGCCTGCAGGCATCACTTTTTCTGCGTATGTCTGTGCTGGCCAAACTAGCAGACACAAGACGATGTAAAAGCTTATGAATCCAAATACTCGTTTCATTTTGCCAACCCCATCACCAGTTTTCCGATATTGATCAATATACGGATAACATCAGCCTATTAGTTGAAGAAACCCAGGTCCATAGATGTCTTCAGGAACGGGCTTCAACAAAACGCGAGATTTGCTAAGGGTGTCAGTTTGAAACGTTGCCACCTTCGCCGATGTCATGGGCATCTTGTGCTGGAATCATCGCATTTGTAGTTTCTTTGACGAGTTTCGTGAAGTTAGGGTCATTGACGCTTTTTAGACCGTCGACCCAACCCGTTGAAGACGACTTAAGGGAGTCACCAAAACAAAACGCCATGACAACTTTCGTCGTCGTGCTGCGCGATTGCGGATAGTCGGCGCTTTTACAGAGGTCATCACCATTCCGGTTGCCGGGGTTAAATGCGACAACAACCTTGTAAGGTTTGTAGGTTGTCTCGTTGTGTTTGCCTATAAAGCTCACCGGTCTCCCGGCGCGGGCTTGATCCTTCATCGTTGTTCGAACAATTTTCGCAAACTGCTCTGGTGACCCACCGAACGGATTGCCGCGCACAATTGTATAAACGGCGCCTTTATGTCCGGCATGCTCGAAATCGCCGTCATAATAGGAAGAACGTGGCCCGGGGGCGTCTTGAACCATAACAATCTGGCAACCGCCAAGCGCGATTGCCGATATCGCCGCGAGTGAGGTAATCAAGGTGTTCTTCATCAAATCCTCCAAATATCTTCTAACACCACTGTGTGCTGAACTCTGCTGCACAACAGGTAAACACATAAACGGTGGTGTTATTCGCAGCTTCCGGTCAAATATTTGTATGGCGTCCGTGAACGCACAAGTTACAGATTGTTATAGTAAGACAAGTGCACAAGGGGCGTCGTCGTTCAGACGTCCAATTCCTGAACGGATTGAGCGTTTTTCTGGATAAAGGCGAGTCTGCGCTCCGGCTTTCTGCCCATTAAATCTTCAACAAGCGTCTCGGTTTGTTTGACATCCTTGGCATCGGAGCCGGTATTGATATTTGGGATGGTTACCCGAACAAGGTTACGCTTGGTGGGGTCCATGGTCGTTTCTTTGAGCTGCTGTGCGGGCATTTCGCCCAGACCCTTAAAACGACTGACCTCAATTCGGCCTCTGCCAGTGAAGTGCTCCTTTTCAAGCTCTTCACGATGAGCCTCATCTTTGGCGTACATTGTCAGGGCGCCCTGACTAATTCGGAAAAGCGGGGGCAGCGCGAGAAAGAGATGCCCGTTTTCAATGAGTTTTGGCATCTCCCGAAAGAAAAAAGTCATAAGAAGTGAAGCAATATGGGCACCGTCGACATCGGCATCGGTCATGATAATGACGCGTTCGTAGCGGAGTTTTTCGTCGTCATAGGACGCGCCCGTACCACAACCCAGAGCCTGGATCATGTCGCTTAGTTCTTGATTGGCGCGAAGCTTGTCAGCTGTTGCGCTTGCTACGTTCAGTATTTTGCCGCGGAGAGGCAGGATGGCCTGGGTTTTGCGGTTGCGCGCGGATTTCGCTGAACCACCAGCAGAATCTCCCTCTACAAGAAATAATTCAGTACCCTCCGAAGATCCTTTGGCGCAATCGGCGAGCTTGCCAGGCAATCTGAGCCGTCTTGTGGCTGATTTGCGGGCGGTTTCTTTAGCTTGCCGCCGTTTAAGCCGCTCGTCTGCCCGTTCAATGACCCGTTCCAGAAGAATGTTGGCGGCTACTGGATCGCCGGAGAGGAAATGATCGAAATGATCTTTCACTGAGTTCTCGACGTTGCGGGCAACATTGGTTGTAGTCAGCTTCTCTTTGGTTTGTCCCTGAAATTCCGGATCCGGAACAAACACCGACAGGACGCCCCATGCGCCGCCAATGACGTCGTCACTGGTGATGATGCTGCCGCGTTTATTGCCCGCGAGTTCCGCGTAGGCCTTCAGCCCTTTGGTGAGAGCTGTACGTAGGCCGGCCTCATGGGTGCCGCCTTCAGGGGTAGGAACCGTATTACAATAGGAAACCATCGAGCCTTCGCTGTCTTCAGGCCAGGCGAGGGCCCATTCAACACGACCGCCTTTACCGGTGAGCTTGGATTCTCCGGCAAATGTATTGGCGATGATTGTGTCACGACCGTCCAAACGCGTCGCGAGATAATCGCTAAGGCCACCTGGAAAATGGAGTGTTGCTTGTTCTGGCGTTTCGTCTTTATCCCCAAGCAAATCAGGGGCGCAGGACCATCTGATTTCGACGCCCTTGTAAAGATACGCTTTAGATCGGGCCATCTTGAACAGCATGTTGGGACGAAAGCGTGATTTCGCACCGAATATCTCGGGATCAGGACGGAATTTGACGGTCGTCCCCCGTCGCCGGACAGGGCCTTTATTCTCTAGTTTTCCTAGCGGTACGCCTTTTGAATATTCCTGAACGTAGAGAGTCTTGTCGCGAGCAACTTCGACATTCATTTGATCGGACAAAGCATTCACGACTGAGAGCCCAACACCATGCAGTCCGCCAGAAGTGTCATAGACTTTATTGCTAAATTTGCCGCCCGAATGCAGGGTCGTCATGACGACCTCAAGAGCCGATTTGTCCTTGAATTTTGGGTGAGGGTCGATCGGAATACCGCGTCCGTTATCGCGAATGGTTACGGTGCCCTCTGATGCGAGCTCAAATTCGATCCAGTTCGCGTGGCCAGCGACAGCTTCGTCCATAGAGTTGTCGAGCAATTCAGCTGCCAGGTGATGCATTGCGCGTTCATCACTGCCGCCAATATACATTGCAGGACGTCGTCTAACCGGCTCTAACCCTTCCAGCACCTCTATATCTTGTGCTGAATAGCTGTCCGCTTTTTCCGATGCCTTTTTGGGTGACGTCGCCATCTATTTCTCTCACAAACTACTGTTTTCGAACGTGAGGGACAGTATGCAGTATATGGCTTATATTCAACAACAACATGTTGTAAATCACAGGAAAATTCTATGTCAGACCAAAATTTACCGCCTGATACTGAACCATCGATCCGTATAATTGCGATGCCGGCCGATACCAATCCCAGCGGGGATGTTTTTGGTGGCTGGCTCATGTCTATGATGGATATGGCGGGTGCGAATGTCGCATACCAGAGGGCAAGCGGTCGTGTCGCGACTGTAGCGGTGGATAAAATTGAATTTCATCGTCCGGTCGCTGTCGGCGATGTGGTAAGTTGCTATGCCGAAATTATCCGGACCGGGAATTCTTCGCTCTCTACCAAAGTTGAGGTCTGGGTCAGGCGCAGGATCGAAACAGATCAGTTTAAGGTTACGGAAGGCGAGTTTACATTTGTTGCAATTACCGAAGACGGTACTTCGCGACCACTTCCTGATACCAAATCGTAGAAATAGCGCAATCTTATTACCGCATTAATTTGCTGGTTACTCTTGTATCTAGGCGCGTCTAGCGTGACTATGTTCTTCTAAATATCCGGGAAAATCCAGAGAACTGGATAGACAACAGGGAGAAGATTCATGTCAGCTTTTCGAAAAACGGCAATGACCGTGGCGTTATGCACAGCAGTAACGATTTCTGCGGCAGTTCCGCAGGCCGTTGCCAAAGACGGTTATTTCGCCGGTAAGACCATCAAGATTACGGTGCCCTATGGTCCGGGCGGCACCTATGATCAGTACTCACAAACGTTTTCCAAGCATCTGGGCAAACATATCCCCGGTAAGCCCAACGTCATTGTTCAACATATGCCTGGGGCGGGCGGGTCGAAGGCGATGAATTGGGCGTATAACGTCATGCCCAAAACCGGTTACAGCCTGTTAAACCCGCTTGATAACACTGTTTTGAATCAACTCATGCGGCCAGAAAAAATGCGTTACGACGCGCGTAAGTTTACGTGGCTTGGCTCCAGCAATCAGACCAACATGATGGTCATCATCAGGTCTGATACCGGTGTTAAGACATGGAAGGATATGGCCAAGCGCAAGAACATTGGCGCCGCCACCGGCGCTGCTTCCTATGGCTTTATCATTCAGAAACTGACGAGCCGCCTGCTTAACTACGAATTGCAAGTCGTCCAGGGTTATAAGGGATCTGCAGCAACAACATTTGCCGTTGAGCGCGGCGAAGCGGAGCTCAATGCCAATAACTGGCTAACCTATGCTTCACGCGTTCCTCATTGGTTCGAAGGCAAAAATCCGTTTGCACGGGTCGTTGTACAGGTCGGGGTGTTTAAGGATCCGGCACTACCGAAGACAATTCCGTTGCTGTCAGAGATCATCGATAGTCCTTTGGATAAGGCTGCGGTTAAATTTATCGGAGTTGCCGGGCTTCTCGGACGCGGTTTGGTTTTGCCGCCCAACTCACCTAAACACACGGTTAAAACGCTACGGGCGTCTTATGACAGGATGAACGCTGATCCCGCTTTTGAAGCGGCGCTGAAAAAACGTCGTTTGCGTTTGATTGTTGCGTCCGGCGCGGAAATCCAGAAAACCGTGAATGATGCCGTCAATAATGCGTCAAAAGAAGCCGTCGATCGTGCCCGTCACCTGATCTACGGCAAATAACGCTTTGACCCCTCTACGGTCGATTTAGACGTAGGTATCCTGATTTAGCCGGCTGTACTTTGTGTGCAGCCGGATTTTTTATTCGCCGACCAACGTTTCGCTATACGCCAATTCACGGTCTATCGGGTGAACTTTGCCGTGAGGGACGGGGCGACCGTTTTCGTCAAGTTTCACAAATACCAGTTTTTCAACTGCTGTAATGATTTGCTTGGTCCGCATATTGCGGACAACACAGGAGATCGTGATTGAGGTGCGACCGTAATCGGTGGCTTCCATGCCGACTTCGATGATATCGCCCTGGCGTGCTGTCGCGAGAAAATTGATCTCCGACATACTCCTCGTGACGACGCTTTCACTTTCGAGTTGGCAGGACGTAAAGATGAAGGCTTCTTCGTCAATCCATTCGAGGCATCGACCACCGAATAAAGTGCCGTTGGAGTTGAGGTCGCGAGCGGCAACCATTTTTCTTGTCCTAAAATTCATCGTCCCGGCTCCGTTTCTTTTTGAGTTATGCCTCCCGGGTTCTTAGTCGTTTCTTGTCACAATCCTTTGTTGTTTGAATAATGATTGAAGATATCTCCCGGACCGCTATTGGCCCGGGAGAACTTCGGTATTGGCCAATTAGACGCTGTAATACATCGAATATTCAATAGGATGCGGCGCCTGCTCATAGGTCAGGACTTCTTCTTCCTTCAGAGCAATGTATCCATCGATCATGTCGTCTGACATGACATCACCCTTCTTCAGGAAGTCGCGGTCGGCATCCAGACATTCTATGGCCTGGCGCAGAGAGCTGGCGACCGTTGGTACGCCTTGGAGTTCCTCTGGAGGAAGGTCATAGAGATCTTTGTCCATCGGATCGCCCGGATGGATCTTGTTCTCAATGCCGTCAAGCCCAGCCATAAGCATCGCCGTAAAGGCGAGATAGGGGTTGGCTGTCGCGTCTGGGAAGCGAACTTCGACACGTTTGCCATTCGGGCTGGTCGCGTAGGGAATCCGGCAGGAAGCAGAACGGTTGCGAGCAGAATATGCCAGCAATACGGGGGCTTCAAAGCCTGGGACCAGGCGTTTGTAGCTGTTGGTTGAGGCATTCGCGAAGCAGTTGATTGCCCGCGCATGCTTGATGATGCCACCGATGTAATGCAAAGCGGTCTCGGAGAGGTCTGCATAACCAGAGCCAGCAAAGAGCGGCTTGCCGTCCTTCCAGATGGACTGATGGGTGTGCATGCCAGAACCGTTATCACCGGCGATTGGTTTCGGCATAAACGTAGCGGTCTTGCCGTATTGATGGGCGACCATGTGCACGCAATATTTATAGATCTGCATGCTGTCAGCGGATCCAATCAGCGTATCGAACTTTATTCCCAGTTCATGCTGGCTTGGCGCAACTTCATGATGATGTTTCTCCATGTCGAGACCCATCTGGATCATGGTCGTGACCATTTCGGCGCGAAGGTCTGTGCCTGAGTCGACGGGAGGAACAGGGAAATAGCCACCTTTGACAACCGGGCGATGGCCGGTATTACCGCCCTCAATGGGTTCACCAGAGTTGTAGGGGCCTTCGTCGCTGTCGATTTCGTAGAATGACCGGTCCATGCTGCATTCATAACGGACGTCATCAAAGACGAAGAATTCGGCTTCAGGGCCGAAAAAGGCTGTGTCACCAATGCCAGCAGCGCCCATATAGGCCAGTGCTTTCTTTGCGACTGAGCGGGGGCAGCGACCGTAGGCCTGACCGGTTGAAGGCTCGTGCACGTCGCAGAAAATGATCATCTGTGGCTGGGCTGTAAATGGATCCATGACGGCGGTTGAGCAGTCTGGCATCAGGGTCATGTCGGATTCATTGATGGCTTTCCAGCCGGCAATGGATGATCCATCGAACATAATACCGTTTTCAAAGAAGTCATCGTTAATCGTGGATACGTGTTGGGCGGTGTGGTGCCACTTGCCGCGCGGGTCGGTAAAACGGAGGTCGACATACTGCACGTCGTGCGCGTCGATCATTTCCAATACAGTTTTGCTGTCACTCATCTGACTTGTCCTATTCCTTCTGTCGTCTGACTTATTGATTTATGTAGACGATTGATTAGATCGCCTCGTTGCCTTTTTCATTTGTCCGAATGCGGATCGCTTCGTCGATTGTTGAGACGAATATCTTGCCGTCGCCAATTCGCCCGGTATACGCGGCTTGCTGAATGGCTTCAACCGAACGCTCCAGCAAATTGTCATCAACCACGACTTCGACTTTTACCTTCGGGAGGAAGTCCACCACATACTCGGCGCCTCTGTAGAGTTCGGTATGGCCCTTTTGCCGTCCAAACCCCTTGGCTTCAATGACTGTAAGGCCTTTTACACCGACTTCGTGAAGGGCCTCCTTCACCTCATCCAATTTGAAAGGCTTTATGATCGCCTCGATTTTTTTCATGTAGGAATCCTGTGCCCATAGTTCCAATTGCCGCGATAAGCATTCAATGCGGTCTATCTGGCTATTGCATATTTCATGCCAAGTGCAGTGTTTATGTAATACATTGTTTTTATTTGATTTAATCTAAAAATCTTGGTCATGAAATATTTTTTATGCCTAATATATAGGCGGTTTGATTAAAATTTGATCATCATGTTTCGGTAATCATGGTTGTCTTTCGTCAAATGCTGAGGACGTGCTAAATTCAATCAACGAAGAAAATGTGGAGTACTGCGCGTGAAATCAGCCAATTCAGTCCTGTCATCCTACGGGACAACAATTTTTGAAGTTATGTCGCGCCTGGCTCAAGAACATGACGCGATAAATCTGGGGCAGGGGTTTCCTGATGGAAACGGGCCTGCAGATGTTGTCGCGGCAGCGACGGATTATCTCGAAAACGGCCTTAATCAGTATCCCTCCATGATGGGAATTCCGGCGTTACGGGAAGCGGTAGCGAATATCAATAAACGATTCTATGGCCTCGATATTGATTGGCTCACGGAAGTCATGGTCACGTCGGGTGGTACCGAAGCGCTTGCGTCCAGTCTTTTTGCGATGATTGAGCCCGGTGATGAGGTCGTTCTGATTGAACCGTTATACGATTCCTACCTGCCAATTGTTCAACGGGCAGGCGGGGTTGCTAAACTGGTTCGCCTCGAACCTCCGGGCTGGGAATTGCCGGAAGTCGCACTGGCTAACGCCTTCAGCGATAAGACCAAGCTGATCTTGTTAAACACGCCGATGAACCCGTGTTCCAAGGTTTTTTCGCGAGATGAGCTGACGGTGATCGCGCAGTTGATGGAAAAACACGATGCCTATGCCATTTGCGATGAGGTTTATGAGCATCTGCTGTTCGATGGCCTGCAGCATGTGCCGTTGATGACCTTGCCAGGTATGCGTGATCGCTGCATTCGAATTGGCTCTGCTGGCAAAACGTTTTCATTGACTGGCTGGAAGGTGGGCTACATTACGGCTTGCCCGGAATTATTGGCGCCAATAGCCAAGGCGCACCAGTTTTTGACCTTCACAACACCACCGAATTTACAGGCCGCAGTAGCGTTCGGCCTTTCCAAAGAAGACAGTTACTTCAATTCTTTATCAGATGGTCTTCAGAAATGCCGTGACCTTCTTGCTAATGGCCTCAAGGACATTGGATTTGACGTCATGCATTGTCAGGGTAGCTATTTTATTACGACGGATTTTCGGCCGCTTGGTTTTAAGGGGAATGACGAAGAATTTTGCAGACATATTACGACAAAAGCACGCGTTGCGGCTGTCCCCGTAGGTGCCTTTTATCAGGGCGGTGGCGTCGAACATTTTGCCCGTTTTTGCTTCTGTAAGGAAGAAAATACGTTGCATGAAGCGTTGGACCGGCTGAGAAGTCATTTCGGCGGTTGACGGTTCTTTGTGTCGGGTCTAAAGAAAACGGCCTTGAAGATGGCGGGTGTAGCTCAGTCGGTTAGAGCGCTAGATTGTGGATCTAGAGGTCGTGGGTTCGATTCCCATCACTCGCCCCATTCTTTCCAAGACATTCCCAAATTCTTGTAACCCAAAAGGTCTGAGCGATGGCAGTCGGGGATATCATTGTCGTCCATGACAAAATGCAAACCGACTATCGTTATGAGCTTGTTGAACCAGCAGGAAAAAACTTTGCTGATGACTTTAAGCCAGTTTTTACACCACAAAAGATGCTGGAGATGGGGGTCTTCGAGGGCAAGTATTGCAACGATTGTGTGAACGAGTTTCCCGCTTCCTGGTATCTAAATGCGAAAATTTCCGAGAAGCCCGATGCTGGGCTGAATTTTTTCGGTATTAAAAGCAGACAACCTTTGGCTGTTTGGCGTCAAAAAGGTTGGATTTATGGCCCTGATCCGAGGGGTTGGTTCCAGTGGTATTGCCGTTATTACCTGGGCCGCCGGTTGTTTGAAATAGACACTATTCAAATCAAAAGATGGAAGGCCTTTGCCAGACATGCTGGTCAGATTAAAGCCAACTGTGATCCCGGTGATATATTTTGTCGGCCACGCCAACGTCAGGGGTTACTGCAATGGTCATATGATCCATTGATCTGATGCTGCGATGCAGGTGACATTTTGTGGCGTGTGTGATTTCAAACATACCCACGCAAAGGAAATTATCATATGATATTATGTGCGGGGTAGGATCACGTGTCTAAATATGGCACAACACTTTGTACCTTGGTGGGAATTTAAAGTACGTGTCAGTGTTGTCGAAACAAAAGATCATTATTGCAGGGGCCGGGCTTGGTGGGCTTACCGCTGCGGCGTGCCTCATACAGGATGGGCACGATGTTCAAATCTATGAGCAGGCACCGCAGCTAGGCGAGATCGGGGCTGGAATTCAGCTCAGCGCTAATGCCATGCATGTGCTCAATCATATTGGTGTTGGTGATGCCGTTTCAGCCATCTCTGTACGCCCGGGAGCCTATGTGTTCCGGCTTTTCGATACAGCAGAAGTAATTCAGACATTTTCTTTGGCAGAAGATCACCTGTCTCTCCACAAGGCACCATATAATCAGGCCCATCGCGCAGATTTCCATGATCTTTTGGTCGCACGGGTTCGGGAACTGAGCCCCGGCTGCATTCATCTTGATAAAAAAGCGGTTGGATTCGTCGAAGGTGAGGACAGCGTTACCCTGAATTTCGCTGATGGGACATCAGCATCTGGAAATCTACTGATCGGTGCTGACGGTGTAAAATCTGCGATTCGAGATCAGATATGCGGGCCGGTGCAGGCCGTCTATACCGGCGATGCCGCTTGGCGCGTGACGGTTCCTACTAAAGATTTGCCGCCGAATTTTATTGAAGAAGTAATGTCGGTATGGATGGGCCCCGGACGTCACGCCGTTTGTTATTATATTCGCGGCGGCGAAATTCTGAATTTTGTTGGCGCGGTTGAAGCCGATGATGAGCCTGATGAAAGTTGGACTGCTAAATTCCCTTGGGAAAAATTCAAGGCGGACTTTGATGGTTGGAATGACAAGGTTCAAACTATAATTGATATGGTGGATCGCGACGCCTGCTATCGGTGGTCGATGTTTAAAAGGCCGAGGCTTGATTTCTGGAGCACCGCGCGGGCGACAATATTAGGCGATGCTGCACACGCTACGATTCCATATTTGGCCCAAGGTGCAGCGATGGCAATTGAGGATGGTGCTGTCCTCATGAGGGCGTTGCAACAACGCGATAAATTGCCTGAAGCGCTGAAGCTCTATGAAAGCAATCGAATAGATCGCACGGCACGGGTTGTTGAAACCTCAGATGCGAATAAGAAACTCTTCCATCTCGATAGCGTTGAAGAAATTCGAGCAGCTTTCGCTAATCGCAACGAGGGCGATGACCGTAATGAGTGGCTCTATTCCTATAACCCGCTGACGGTAGAACTCGTTTAGCGCAACGCTGCCCGTTGCTTCTGCGGCCTCTTGCTCTTTTCGGGCCAGGGCGTCCTGTCCGCAATTTCTCTGATAAGTTTTCTCTGGATCGCTTCAGAGAAGCTTTTGCGATCCTGAGCTCTCATGACAAAGGATCCAGGGCCACCGGTCACGGAATCTCGGAAGTATTCGGGGAGGTCGGGCATGCTCTCACGCTTGATCGCAAGTGCATTGATCACAATCCGTTTTTTGACGATGGCGTCGCGGACGATTTCAACCTGTTCACCCATCGTATTGGGGCCATCGCCGGAAATGTCGATGACCCGGCGCGTCCCCTCGAATGAATTATTCTCGATTGCTGCGGCGGCAAAGGCCAATGCTTCGCTGACGGCGTTGCCGCCAAAACATAGATTCCGTTTTGCCGCGAGAATTCGGGTGCCAAAGGCTGTTGCTGATTTCTTGTCAGTGATGCGCCCCCAACCGACAGTCAGCCTGGTACATTCGAAGCCGGCGAACTCGATATAAGCGACAGAGATCGACTGTAAGAAACCGCTTTTGATCGCGTTCAGGACTCTCGGATGGGCGAGGGCGTTGGCGTAGCCCTGTCGTTGCAGGGCCATCTCTTCCTCATCGATACTTCCTGAGGCATCGACGACAAAGGCCAGCTCAAGATCGACCGGTGTCAGCCGTTGGGCATATGAATTTGTCACTGTCAGAAGAGAAACCAGCAGGATACCGATAAAGCTTTTGACAGTTAACATAGCGTTTCCTTTGTCTAGGTTTTCGTTACCCGGTGGCGTCTTGAATCGTCCGCCACAACCGTTCTGGTGTTAGCGGCATATCGACATGCGTTACGCCAAGAGGTTGGAGGGCATTGATCACCGCGTTCATAACAGCGGCGAGTCCGCCGACATTGCCGGCTTCACCAGCACCCTTGACGCCAAGCGGGTTGGTTTTGGTCGGTACTGGGTTGGCGGTGACTTCCATATAGCTCATATGCTCGGCCCGCGGCATCGCGTAATCCATGAACGACCCGGTGACGAGCTGGCCATCACTGTCGTAAACGATCTCTTCGAGCAGGGCCTGACCAATGCCTTGGGCAATTCCGCCCTGTATTTGTCCTTTAAGGAGCATCGGGTTCATGACTGTGCCGACATCATCAATAACGTTGTATTTCAGAATATCGACGATCCCCGTGTCAGGATCTATTTCGATTTCGCAGACATGGCAGCCGTTAGGATAGTTCATAATATCAGCGGTATATGTCGCCTGTTCATTGAGGCCAGGCTCCATGTCAGCAGGAACGGTAGCCGGTGCAATGGCTGCCTTGGCAACAGCCGCAAAGTTTAGGGTTTTGTCAGTACCGGCGACCGCGAACGTGCCTTCGTGGAACTCAATATCTTCAACGGCGGCTTCGAGCTGATGGGCGGCAATTTTGGTAGCTTTGTCGATAATCTTATCGGTCACCATCAGCACCGCCGATCCCCCCAATGTCGCTGAGCGTGATCCACCAGCCCCATGACCAAAGGCAACCTTGTCGGTATCACCCCAGATATAGCTGACATCTTCGGGTTTGAGGCCGAGCTTGTCGCAGACAATTTGTTTGTAAACGGTTTCATGTCCCTGACCCTGTGTGCAGGAGCCAGACAGTATTGTGACGGTCCCCGACCGATCAACACGGATTTCTGCGGCCTCTATACCCGGTGCGGCGGCGCGTTCAATTGTGTTAGACACACCGATACCGCGCAGCTTGCCATTAGCCTTGGCTTGTTCCCG
Source organism: uncultured Alphaproteobacteria bacterium (assembly GCA_943787225.1). Taxonomy (GTDB): domain Bacteria; phylum Pseudomonadota; class Alphaproteobacteria; order MPNO01; family UBA2964; genus UBA2964. Next base: position 140,615 of record CALSLP010000004.1, on the reverse strand, counting down.
CCGGGATTCGAAATTGCCGTAATCAGACATTTCGAGTGCCATATCCATGTTCTTTTCGAACTCACCAGAATCGTAAGTAAATGTCAGGCCAGTTTTGAAAGGCATCGCTTCCGGCGGGATTGTATTGATCCGACGCAGCTCGGTCGGATCCATGTCGAGTTCCTGCGCCGCCAGATCGATCATCCGCTCAATCACATATGCAGCTTCTGGACGTCCGGCACCGCGATAAGGAGTCATTGTGTTGGTGTTGGAAATAACGCCAGTGACGCTGATATAGATCGCGGGTGTTGTATAGACTCCCGCAATGGTGCCGAGATTGTTGATGGCGGGGTTGGGAGTGGCGCCGCCGATATAGGCGCCAAGATTGGCAATACTCGAGGCACGCATTGCGAGGAATTTACCGTCTTTGTCGAGTGCCAGTTCAGCTTCCCAAAAATTATCGCGGCCGCCGTAATCCGAGAGAAAGGATTCGCTGCGGTCGCCAAGCCATTTTACGGGCCGGTTAAGTTTGCGAGAGGCCAGCAGGCATAGCGGGTTCTCAGGGTAGATCGGCGATTTCATGCCGAAGCTGCCACCGACATCCTGGGCAACGACCCGGACTTTGCTTTCCGCTACTTTCAAAATTCTCTGTGCCAGGGTCGCCCGGTAGGGATGAACGCCCTGCAGGGTCGTGTAGAGCGTAAAGGTATCGTCAAACGAGCTGTAATGGCCGGTACAGCCCCGCGGTTCCATTGTCGCTGCCATAACGCGTGTAATGTCGAGTTTGTGGCTCGTGACATGATCGGCTTGTGCAAAAGCAGCATCCACGGCTTCTTTGTCACCGACTTCATGCAGAAAACAGATGTTGTCGGGGCATTCATCGAAGACAGCCGGAGCGCCTTCGGCGAGTGCTTTCTTGCCGGACGTGACGGAAGGGAGCATTTCGTAATCGACTTCAATGAGCTCACAGGCGTCTTTGGCCTGGTTTTCGGTCTCCGCAACGACCATCGCGACATAGTCGCCAACCCGTCTTACGCGGCCGTCCGTGACGATGGGCTTCATTGGTGGGACAAACATCGGTGAACCATCAGGACGTTTGCGGCCAGTGCCTACTGGCAGATCACCCCAGCCACATTCTTCCCAGTCCTTGCCGGTAAGAACCAGCAGCACGCCAGGGGCTGATTGTGCGGCGTTGGTATCGATGGATTTTATGTTCGCGTGGGCAAAGGGTGAGCGCAAAATCCAGGCTCGAGCCGTATTGGGTAACTGCACGTCGTCGACGTAGCGTCCGCCGCCGCTCAACAATCGCGGGTCTTCTGAACGGGGGATTGGTTGTCCAAGCGCGTACTCGCCCATCTCGTATTTCTCCAAGGTGAAGTGACTCTGATATTTTAGTGTAATAGAAATTGATCATCAGGGTAGGGGGCGTAATGCAAATTTTACGATATTTGGTGCCATTTCTCGGCGTTGCACTTTTCGGAACCGCATCGAGCGCGGGCACACTGGATACAATTAAGGAGAAGGGCTGGCTGACCTGCGGTGTGAGCCAGGGCCTTCCGGGCTTCTCTGCGCCCGACAGCAAGGGCAGTTGGGTCGGCATCGACGCTGACTTTTGCCGCGCTGTCGCCGCCGTTGCATTGGGATCGCCGGACAAGGTAAAATTTAGGCCACTTTCGACGAAAGAAGCCTTCACGGCGCTGCAATTTGGTGAAATCCATATTCTTTCCCGTAATGTCACCTGGACTCAAACCAGGGATAGCGCTCTCGGTGTGAACTTCGCGGGCATCCTTTACTACGATGGTCAGGGTTTCATGGTGCGTCGGAAGCTTGGCGTTAAGTCGGCCAGAGAACTTGATGGTGCGGCTGTCTGTGTGAACTCAGGGTCAACGACGGAACTCAATCTCTCGGATTATTTTCGGACGCATGGCATGAAATATACGCCGGTCGTGTTCGAAAAATCGGATGAGGTGTTATCTGCTTATCGGGCGGGGCGCTGTGATGTCTTTTCCACCGATCAGTCGGGGCTTTATGCGCAACGCCTCAAGCTTCCCAAGGCAAAGGATCATTTGATCCTGCCGGAGATAATCTCCAAGGAACCTCTTGGACCGGCGGTGCGACAGGGTGATGACAAATGGTTCAATATTGTTCGCTGGACGTTGTTTGCCCTTGTTGGAGCGGAAGAACTTGGCATTACGAAATCCAATATCGAAGCGCTCACGCAGAAAACCAGTAATCCAGCCATCCGCCGTTTCGTCGGCACGGAGGGCAAGGCAGGTGCGAATTTGGGGCTTGATCCCGAATGGGCTGTCAGGGCCATCAAGGCTGTCGGGAATTATGGCGAACTCTTTGAGAAACATCTTGGAAAGGATAGTCGGCTCAAAATTTCCCGTGACCTAAATCGACTTTGGAATAAGGGCGGGCTTCATTATGCGCCGCCTATTCGGTAGCGTCTTTGGATAACAATCTCTGGCAGTCGGGGCGTCAATCCGCAGTTTTCTGGCAAGTGGTGGCTGTTGCTGTCGTCATAGCTGGTGCCGTGTGGTTGTTTGGCAATACGCTCGATAATCTCGCCAATCGCGGTATTGCGTCAGGGTTTTCCTTTCTAAAATCAACAGCCGGATTTGGCATTTCGACCAGCCTGATTGATTTCAGTGAAGCATCTTCTATCGGGAGAGCATTTTGGGTTGGGTTGCTGAACACGTTGCTGGTATCGGCAATCAGTGTGGTTCTGGCGACTATTCTGGGCTTTGCCATCGGTATCGCGAGGTTTTCTAAAAATTGGTTGTTAGGGCGTGTCGCGACGGTTTATGTCGAAACGTTGCGTAATATTCCGCTGCTACTGCAGATTTTCTTTTGGTATTTCGCGGTCCTTAGGGCCTTGCCCGGTCCGCGTCAGAGTTATGATCTGGCGGGGTGGTTCTTTCTCAATAATCGTGGCTTCTACATCCCCAAATTGGAAATAATTGATGGTGGTGGTTGGGTTCTCCTTGGCGCTGTCGTTATGGCGTTCCTTGCCTTCTGGCAATGTCGACACAAGGGCATCTCACGAAGCTGTGCGGGATTGGCGGTCCTGCTTTTCATCTCCTTATTGGCAGTTGGGTCCGTAAGCGTTCCGGCTCTAACAGGATTTAATTTTACGGGCGGAACTGTTCTTTCACCTGAACTGGTCGCTCTGGTAATAGCCCTGTCGAGTTATACAGCAGCCTTTATTGCTGAGATCGTTCGCGCCGGTGTTCAATCTGTGCCGCGTGGGCAGATCGAAGCAGCTGACGCATTATCTCTACCTGATAAAGACCGCATGCGATTTGTCGTTATTCCGCAGGCTTTGCGCGTCATCGTCCCCTTGCTGACCAACCAATATTTGAACCTAACAAAAAATTCGTCTTTGGCCGCGGCAATCGCGTTTCCGGATCTGGTTTCCGTTTTTGCTGGAACGGTCCTTAATATTACCGGTCAAGCTATCGAGATTATCGGCATCACGATGGCGGTTTACCTTACGATCAGCCTAACCATTGCGTTTTCAATGAACATTTTTAATCGCACAACAGCGATGCGGGGGCTTTCTTCGTGATGAGCTGGGCCCGCCAAAATCTGTTTTCGGGTTGGGGTAATACGCTGACCACCGTCCTCATCGGATTTGTTTTGGTGTGGGCGCTGGTGCCATTTCTGGACTGGGCCGTGTTTTCTGCTGACTGGGTGGGGAGTAAACGGGTAGACTGCAATACCGGTGGCGCCTGCTGGGTTTATGTCATCCAACGCTTTGACCAGTTTATGTATGGATTTTATCCGGAAGCGGAGCGTTGGCGGGTCGATGTCGGTGCCGTTTTGCTGATGATTGCGCTGATGCTGTTCTTTTTGCCACGGGTTACGGGCAGACTCGCATTGGTTTTCTTGTTGTTGGCTTTGCCTGTCGGCTGGATATTGTTGACCGGGCAAGGGCTAGGGCTCCCCGCCGTTGAAACACGGCTGTGGGGCGGCATGATGCTGACTGTTGTTTTGACGGTTGCCGGGCTCGCTTTGGCTTTCCCTGTCGCCATACTATTGGCGCTTGGTCGACGGTCATCGCTGCCGGTGGTTAGAATATCCTGTACAGCTTTCATCGAATTATGGCGTGGTGTGCCGCTCATTACCGTTTTGTTTATGGCTTCAGTCATGTTGCCGCTGTTTTTGCCGGACGGGGCAAGCGTCGATAAGTTGTTGCGAGCCTTGATAGGCGTATCGCTTTTTGCTGGTGCTTATTTGGCGGAAGTTATTCGCGGTGGATTACAGGCTATTCCGCGTGGGCAATACGAGGCGGCGGCGGCGCTAGGGCTCGGTTACTGGAAAACGATGATTTATGTCATCCTGCCGCAGGCGCTGCGGCATGTCATTCCGGGGTTGATCAATACAGTCATTGCCTTGTTTAAAGATACGACTTTGGTGCTGATTATCGGCATGTTTGATTTCCTTGGCATTATTCAGGCAAGTCTGAATGATCAGGAATGGCTAGGACTTGCCGCAGAAGGATATGTCTTTGCTGCTCTGGTTTACTGGTCAATTTGTTTTGGCCTGTCGCGATTGAGCATAAATGTAGAGCAGCGTAGCGGCGTGTACCGTGGTTGATAGGGGAGTTTGATGGCTGAGCCGGTAATAAAGGTCGAGCAGGTTCATAAATGGTTCGGTTCTCATCAGGCTTTGGCTGGCATCGATCTGTCGGTTATGGCGGGCGAGCGGATCGTTGTCTGCGGTCCATCGGGCTCTGGAAAATCGACGCTGGTGCGCTGCATGAATGGGCTGGAAACCATGAATGCAGGAAAGATTACCGTCAATCAGATTGATCTGGCAGGTGGCTCAGCCGCTGTAGAACAGGTCCGAAAATCGGTCGGGATGGTCTTTCAGCAGTTTAATTTATTTCCGCATTTGACCGTTGAAGAAAATCTCTGCCTGGCACCGACCCGGAGTTTGGGGCTCTCTCAGGCCAACGCTCAGGAACGGGCGCGGAAATATCTTGAGCGGGTTCATATTCCTGAACAGGCAGGAAAGTTTCCATTGCAGCTTTCTGGCGGGCAGCAGCAACGCGTCGCGATCGCGCGAGCCCTCTGTATGGAACCTCAGATCATGTTGTTTGATGAGCCGACATCGGCACTCGACCCTGAGATGATCAAAGAGGTTCTGGATGTGATTGCCGAATTGGCAGCAGACGGAATGACCATGGTCTGCGTTACCCATGAGATGGGGCTGGCGCGTGCAATGGCGGATCGTATTGTCTTCCTGGATGAAGGCCAAATTGTTGAGGAAGCGCCGCCATCGGAATTTTTCAAAGCGCCAAAATCTGATCGAACGAAACAGTTTCTGAGCAGAATATTACAGCATTGAAGGCACCGGATATTGAGGCTTCATTGTAAAAATGATGCATCATTATAGGTAATCGCCAGTTAACCTCTTATTAACCATATTAGCGGCATGGTTAATAAAGATTAACGGGGGGGCATGATTCTACCAACGACTGGTTATATGCCCATGCAAGATGTACGTAAGACAAAGACAGAGCTTCTGAACGAATTAGAGACGTTAAGACAACGAGTCTCCGATCTCGAGAATGCTCGTCACTATACGGAAAGTGATAACAGGTTCCGACTGCTCGTTCAGAGCATGCCGGATGCTGTCCGTATCACCTGCGACGGCGTGATAGTTTACGTTAATGACGCCGCAGTGGCGCTCTTTGGTGCTGGCTGCGCCGAAGAGATCATTGGTCGCCATTCAGAGGACTTCGTTCCAAAAAGCGAACGTGAACGCCTTGCTACCCGTCGTCGTATGCTCATGGCAAATGGCAATGTACCAATGGAGGAGCAACAACGGCTTCGCCTTGATGGCTCATTGGTGGATGTTGAAATTCTCGGCATTGGCATTACCTGGCATGGGAAACCTGCGGCTTTGAACGTTATTCGGAATATATCGTCTCGAGTCCAAGCACGTGAGGCTTTGATTGAAGCTAAGGAGAGCGCTGAGTTCGCAAACCGTACCAAAAGTGACTTCCTGGCCAATATGAGCCATGAAATTCGGACGCCATTGAATGCCATCATGGGGTTCTCTGAGGTCATGGAAAAGGAGATATTTGGTCCTATTGGATCATCTCGTTACCGCGAATATGCCGCTGATATTCATGCGAGTGGCCAGCATCTTGCATCGTTGATCAATGATATCCTCGATCTTTCCAAAATCGAGGCTGGCCAAATGAAATTCAAACGGGGGCGGGTCAATATTGCTCGTGTCGTGGAGGCCAGGCTCGCGCTGCTTAAGCGTAGAGCGGAGACTGGTGAAATAAAGCTCGCGGTCCGAATTGTTAAAAATTTGCCAGCATTGCGGGGCGACGAACGACGCATTCGTCAGGTTCTGTTTAATCTGGTTTCCAATGCATCAAAATTCACACCGGATGGGGGAAGGGTGAGTATCTCTGCAAGTGCGAATGCTCAAACCGGTCTTCGCATTCGCGTGAACGACACGGGTATTGGTATGAAACAGGAAGATATGGAGACCGCTTTGACGCCTTTTGGTCAGGTCATGACCTCAACGGAATCTGATCTAGCGGGAACCGGGCTTGGGTTACCTCTCGCAAAATCGCTAGTTGAACATCACGGGGGCAGCCTGAACTTGAAGAGTAAGCCAGGCGAAGGCACCAAAATTACGTTAGAGTTCCCACCAATGCGCCTTGTTGCATAAACATCCCCTTGCACCAGATATTTTTTTCTCCCACACTTCGACTGAGGGCATTAATTATCTGCCCAATTTTTGAGGGGATAAACTATGGCGACAGCAGACGCATTTGAGGACCATTGCTGGAAAGATGTAATTCCAGAAGCCGATATTCAGACTTATTCTCCTTATGCCCGGGAGACATATATCGGCAAGAATCCGGCGCTTCTCTGCATCGACCTTTATAACCTTGTGTATAAGGGTGGGGCTGGCTTGCCGCACGAACTTGATGATGAGTACCCTAATAGCTGTGGCGTTTATGCGCATAATGCGATCGAACCGACCAAGCGGTTGTTTGCGGCGACACGTGCTGCAGGCGTACCAGTCTTCTATGTTACGGCCCAATTCAATCCGCACCGGGTTAATTCCACGAAACGGGTTCACTTAAAGACCACGGCGGAGGATTGCGAAATTCATGACGCCTTTGCGCCGGAGCCCGAGGATGTCGTGTTTCGGAAAGAACGGCCGAGTGCTTTTTTTGGGACACCGTTAATTGCCCATCTCAATCAACGACGCATTGATAGCCTGATTGTTTGTGGCGAAAGTACGTCGGGTTGTGTGCGAGCGAGCGTGTTAGAGGCTCATATGTTCGGATTACATGTTTCTGTCGTCGAAGAGTGTGTTTTTGACCGGGCCGAAATTATTCACAAAGTCAGCTTGTTCGATATGCATCATAAATATGCTGATGTTATGAAAGTTGACGAAGTTGTCGAACATCTTGAAAACATCCCGACGCAAAAAGGGGCGTAGGGTTTTAAAATCTCTTTCAAACAAAAAAACGCCCCGGTATGGGGCGTTTTTCTTGTTTATTGCTTTGGAATTTTAAAACATTGAAACGACGATGAAGCCAGTAAACATTGCAGCGGCGACAGAGCTGCCAATATTGACCTTCCGGCGGATACGTTTGGCCTGTTGACGTTTGGCTTCCAGAACGCGCTGAGCGGCGAGGGCCTCATCGATGGCTTTGCGGCGTCCTTCGCGTTCCTTTAATTCCGTGTCCAGGAGTTCAACGCGCTTGGCAATAACGCCCCGAAGTTCATCAGGCGGCATTTTCAGCAGGCTTTCAACGCCGGCCATCGCGTTTGCAATGATATCCTGTGAAATAGCTTGAGGATCACGATCTCCGGCACCAGGGAAGCCGACGACGTCAGCGGCCACCACGGCCGCAGGGGAGTCATTGGACAATTCAGTTTGTTGTTCAGCGAGAGCGGCAGTCATACGATTCTCCGGATATAAGTTTCCTTGATCGTATATTTATATGCATGATCTGTGCCATTAATTGTTATTATATAAAACAACATGTTATGATATTATTCTAATTTAAAACATTAGATAAAGGCGGCGATATTTGCCGGTTTATACGCTTTCTGCCGGGTATAGTTGTTACCGTCCCTTATAGGTTGGCTCCCGTTTTTCCAGGATACTCGATACCGCTTCGAGGTGGTCCTCTGTGGAATGACAAATGGCCTGGATCGATGCGCAATTATCGAGAAAATCGCTAAGATGCGCATTCTGGGATTGCCGGAATAATGTTTTTAGCATGCGCGCGGTAATGGGCGGGCGGGCGGCGATACTTTCCGCAAGCTCCAAGGTGCGCACCATGAGTTGATCTGGTTCAACACATTCCAGTGCCAGACCTATTTCCGCCGCTTCCGGTCCCCCGACAACACGACCGGTAAAGGTGAGTTCTGCTGCGCGCTGCATGCCGACGCGGCGTGGTAAAATCCATGAGCCGCCATCGCCAGGAATAATCCCGACATTGATAAACGTTTCACCGAACTTGGCCTCAGTGGAGCAGATTGTTATATCGCAGTAGAGGGCAAGATCGCAGCCCGCACCTATAGCCGGGCCCTGAACTGCTGATATTGATGGAATATCGAGAGCGTAGAGCGCTTTTGGAATACGCTGAATGCCTTCGATATAGCCGCGTCGAACGCCGGCAGTCCCGCCGCCAAAGATTCCTTTTTTGTCTTTCATGTCTTTGATATTGCCGCCGGCGGAGAAAGCGGTCCCTTCAGCGGACATGACAAGGACCCGAACATCGGGATGAACCTGGACCTTTGCCAGAACGTCAAGAATTTCATCTGTGAAGTCACGTTCTGAAAAGGCGTTCCGGATGTCGTGCCGCGCGAGAATCATGTGGGCGACGCCGTTCTCCAGCGTGAATTTGATATTTTTGTATTCGGTCTCGGCCATCGATTTTCTCCAGTTTCAGTATAATTGAGATTTTCGGGAGTGTGCCTCATCCGTCAAGCGAGTGGATGATATTGTCCCTGCGACTATTCCGCCCATGGTTCGACCGCTTGATGGTTCCGCCGCGTGAAGACAGGCGCTATTGTTGGTGCATGAGGTCAGATACATTAAGCGATAGATTTGCCGGAGCAGGAGAAGAACTGCTGACTACCGGTGAAATGTACGTTGCAGACGCAGCGACTATCAATGGTGGCACTGCGGGTGCTGTTTTGATGGAGAATGCCGGGCGGGCAATCGTCAAAGCAATTCTCGATCGTTGGTCTGCGCGGCCAGTTTTAATTTTGTGTGGACCGGGAAATAACGGTGGCGATGGTTTCGTCGTCGCCCGCTTGCTGTCGCAGGCGGGTTGGACGGTTAGGCTGGGTCTGCTCGGTGATGTTAAATCCGTTCGGGGCGACGCCGCCAAGATGCTGGCGCAGTGGAAAGGGAAAATTGAACCCCTTGATATCCAATTGCTTGAGGGGAGCGAACTTGTCGTGGACGCGCTCTTTGGAGCAGGATTAAGCAGGGTCGTTGATGGCGCTGTTGCGTCGCTGATCGACGAGATAAATCGTCGGGCTATTCCTTGTGTCGCTGTGGATGTGCCAAGCGGCGTCAGCGGAGATACCGGAGAAATTTTGGGCGCGGCACCGAGGTGCAACCTCACCGTAACGTTCTTTCGTCTAAAGCCCGGCCATCTTCTTTACCCTGGGAGAGACCTGTGCGGCGACATAATCGTCGCGGATATTGGTATAAGCGATGCTGTTCTTTCCGATATCGCGCCGATGGTCGCTCATAACTTGCCCTCGCTTTGGAACGCTCAATTACCAAAGCCCAGCCATACGAACCATAAATATAGCCGGGGCTATGCTCTGATTGTTGGCGGTGCCAAGATGACCGGTGCTGCCCGTCTTTCTGCGCGGGCGGCTGCCCGGATTGGTACAGGAATGGTTGGTATTGCTGCTCCTAGTGAAACCGCTGATATTTATGCGTGCGATGACCCAAGCTTCTTGATCCATCGTTTTTCTGACGCGAGAGAGTTCTCGGCTCTGTTGGACGATAAACGGCAGACTGCAGTGGTGATTGGGCCGGGTATGGGCGTGAGCGGCATGACTGCCGATATGACCTTGGCCGTTCTGGCGAGTGAGAAAGCAGTCGTATTGGATGCCGATGCATTGTCGGCATTTGAGAATCGTCGTGAGGAATTGTTTGCTGCGATTGACGGTACGCGTGTCGTCATAACGCCCCACGAAGGGGAGTTCTCGCGTTTATTCTCCATCGACGGAGATAAACTAACGCGGTGTCGCGTGGCTGCTGCGCAGAGTGGCGCTGTCGTTGTATTAAAAGGCCCGGATACAGTAATAGCAGCACCGGATGGTCGCGCGGTCATTAACAGCAATGCGCCGCCGACGTTGGCGACCGCAGGGGCAGGGGATGTTCTGGCTGGATTGATTTCGGGGTTGATGGCCCAGGGTATGGAGACATTCTATGCTGCCTGTGCGGCATGCTGGATTCATGGAGAGGCTGCGAACCAATTCGGTCCAGGACTTATTGCGAGCGATCTGCCGGAATGTGTTCCGGCGGCATTAGGATGCCTGGAAAGTGAATTTCTAGATCAAAGACCATAATAATATCAGGATATTTCCTGTCGCTGTGGAAAACCTGTTTTTTCTATTCCAAACAATCACTTGAAGCAAATTCTTTCATGAGTTATTAACTTTGCTGGGTTAGATTGGGGGCTTAGATGAACCAATCTCGTAGTAGGAATGGCGGTGCTGGCATGGGTTGGCAAAGCGAAGATAAAGGCAGAAGACTTGCAAGCATGTTTTTCAAGCGTGGTCGCGCGCTTGAATATGTGCGACCAGGCTCGATGTTTAAGCGTGTCCACGATGACGAACTCGTGGAGACTGCCAAAGTCGAGTCGGTTGCAACAGATTCTTACGGCATCCCACACGTCAAATTCAAAGTGAGTTTCTCGCGTCCTAACCGTTTTTCTTATGACGAGGGAAGCCGAATGCTGGCGTTGCGTAGTTTTGCTGATCGTTACAAAGAGCGTGTTTTAACATAATTATGCGCAAAATATTGATGGTTGGACCGTGACGGCAACGTCGCGGTTTTTTATTGTCTTGTCACGTCTGTGTTTTCATCCGCTATAACTGTGTTATAAGGCACGCCGCTACCGGTATTAGAGATGGATATTTTCTCTTTCAGCGCGGGCGTGGTGGAATTGGTAGACACGCCAGATTTAGGTTCTGGTGGCGTAAGCCGTGGGGGTTCAAGTCCCTCCGCCCGTACCATTCTATTGATACCTGTGGCCCGGTTAAACTCAAGGCAGTTTTATCTGCAGAACATGAGCAAGGAAGTCGATGCAAGTAACAGAAACCAGCGCCGAAGGGCTCAAACGTGAATTCACCGTGGTCGTGCCCGCAAGTGATGTTGAGGCAAAACTCGTTACCCGCCTCGGTGAAATTGGTGCAACCGTAACCATCCCAGGTTTTAGACCGGGTAAAGTTCCGGCTGCTTTGTTACGCAAACGCTATGGCGATGCTGTGCGTGGCGAAGTCCTTGAAAAGACAATCAACGAAAGCTGGCAGCAGGCTTTGACGGATGAGGGGCTAAGACCAGCCTCCGAGCCGAAAGTCGAAATTGTTACGTTCGAAGAGGGTGCAGACCTGGAATACAAGCTTGATGTTGAGCTTATGCCAGAGATCAAGCCGATTGATTTCTCAACGCTCAAGCTTGAACGCAAAGTCGTAAAGGTTGGCGACGATGAGATAGATCAAACATTGCAGCGACTGGCCGAAAGCCGAAAAAACTTTGAAGCAATCAGCGGTAAGCGGGCTTCGAAGGACGGCGATCAGGTCGTTGTCGATTTCAAAGGCACTGTTGGTGGCGAGGAGTTTGCTGGTGGTTCAATGACTGACTTTGAACTTGAGCTTGGTGTTGGTGGTTTTCTACCTGGGTTTGAAGACCAAATTACCGGTATGAAGTCTGGCGATACTAAAGACGTCAAAGTGTCGATGCCCGACGATCATCCGAATGATGAACTCAAGGGTAAAGAGCTTGTTTTCGATGTTACGGTTAAAGAAATTCGTGAAGCGACACCTGTCACAGTCGACGATGAGTTGGCAAAAGCTAACGGGATGGAAGATCTCGCCGCTTTGAAGGACGCTATACGGGAAGAATTGGGCCGGGAATACGGACAGCTTTCCAGAGCACATCTGAAACGGGGGCTCCTTGATGAGCTTTCTGATGCGCATGACTTTGAACTCCCTGAGGGTATTCTGACTGGCGAGTTCGATGCGATCTGGCAGCAGGTAATGGATGCCAAGGAACGTGACGGTCTAGATGAAGACGATAAGGCGAAGAGCGAAGACGAACTTAAAGAGCGTTATCGTGACATTGCTTCTCGGCGAGTTCGTCTCGGTTTGTTGATTTCGGAAGTCGGACAATCCAACAATATTACTGTCACTCAAGACGATTTGAATAAAGCAATGCAGGCAGAGGCCGCCCGGTTACCGGGGCATGAAGCGCGGGTGTTTGAATATTATCAAAACAACCCCGAAGCGATGCAGGAGCTGCAGGCGCCAATTTTTGAAGACAAGGTGGTTGATTTTATTGTTGAGATGGCCACCGTTACGGAAGTTGAAACAACGATAGAAGAACTTTCGCGTGATCCAGATGACACGGCGGAAGAAACAGAGGGCGACAAAAAGAAAAAGGGCAGTTCAAAGGCGAAATCGAAATCCAAGGCTGCAAAGCGCCCACGCGCTAAGGCCGCTGATAAAGAGTGAGCGAAATGGACGAGTTTAATATGAACGCGAATGCACCGCGTATGAATGGCCTGGTCCCCATGGTCGTCGAGCAGACGAACCGGGGTGAGCGCGCCTATGACATTTATTCGCGCCTTCTGAAGGAGAGAATTATCTTTCTGACAGGTCCGGTCGATGACCATGTGTCGAGCCTGATCTGTGCGCAATTGATGTATCTTGAATCAGAGAATCCCGCCAAGGACATATCGTTCTATATCAATTCGCCAGGTGGCATTGTGACCGCTGGCCTCGCTATCTACGACACGATGAACTATATCCGCCCCGATATCTCGACTGTGTGTTTCGGTCAGGCGGCATCGATGGGTTCCCTGCTATTAACAGCGGGGACCAAAGGCAAAAGATATGGCTTGCCGAATTCGCGGATTATGATTCATCAGCCGTCAGGTGGTTTCCAGGGGCAGGCGACTGATATCGATATTCATGCGCGTGAAATTCTTAGTTTGCGGGCCCGTTTGAACCAGATTTATGTCGAGCATACGGGGCAACCCATCGACGTCATCGAGCAACGAATGGACCGAGATAGTTTTCTTTCTCCGGAAGATGCCAAGGAGTTTGGTCTTATCGACGACGTTGTCGATTCCAGGGCGGATTTAGCGACCGAAGAATCTGACGATAAATAGGTCCAAATTAACTGATTATTGAATTCTGTCTGGTGACCTAGGAACCTTGAGAGTGTTTCGTATGGGAATCGCATGGCGCATTACAGTTTTGGTGGGATAAACACTAGGAAATCCCCCAAGTTTTGCGGATGGACGCTTGCGAAATGCTCCGCTAACATGATCCTGTGGTGCCGAGTTCAATGGAGTATCGATGACCAAGTCTGGTAGTGGAGACGCAAAAAACGTCCTTTATTGTTCGTTTTGCGGAAAGAGTCAGCACGAAGTCCGAAAGCTTATCGCTGGGCCGACAGTCTTTATCTGTGATGAATGTGTTGAGCTTTGCATGGATATTATCCGTGAAGAGCATAAGACGACTCTCGTAAAATCACGCGATGGTGTGCCAACGCCTGCTGATATCTCGGCGGTGCTGGATGACTATGTAATCGGTCAACATTATGCCAAACGGGTTTTGTCGGTCGCGGTACACAATCATTACAAACGCTTGTCTCATAGCGGCAAGAATGATGAAGTTGAGCTAGCGAAGTCCAATATCATCCTGATCGGGCCAACTGGTTGCGGTAAGACGCTTTTGGCGCAGACTCTCGCGCGCACCCTTGATGTGCCGTTTACGATGGCTGATGCAACGACACTAACCGAGGCTGGTTATGTCGGTGAGGATGTCGAAAACATAATTCTTAAGTTGCTTCAGTCTGCCGATTACAATGTTGAGCGGGCCCAGCGCGGCATCGTTTATATTGATGAAGTCGATAAGATTTCCCGGAAATCGGATAACCCTTCTATTACCCGTGACGTCTCGGGTGAAGGGGTTCAGCAGGCATTGCTGAAAATCATGGAAGGGACTGTCGCCAGCGTGCCGCCACAGGGTGGTCGCAAGCACCCTCAGCAGGAATTCCTTCAGGTAGACACTACGAATATCCTGTTTATTTGTGGTGGTGCCTTTGCCGGTCTTGAGAAAATTATAGGATCGCGGGGTAAAGGCAGCTCAATTGGTATTGGTGCTGATGTTACGGGACCTGATGAGCGCAAAACGGGCGAACTCCTGCGAGAAATTGAGCCCGAAGATTTGTTGAAATTCGGTCTTATTCCAGAATTTGTTGGCCGGTTGCCGGTAATAGCAACTCTTGAAGAGTTGGAAGAAGAGGCGTTGGTCGAGATTTTGGTTAAACCTAAGAACGCCCTTGTGAAGCAATATGCGACATTGTTCGAAATGGAAGATGTTGCTTTGACCTTTGCTGATGATGCGTTGCATTCGATCGCCAAAAAGGCGATTGAACGGAAAACGGGAGCCCGAGGACTGAGGTCCATTCTTGAAGCGATTTTGCTCGATACGATGTACGAACTACCTGGCTTTGAGGGTATCGAGGAAGTCGCTATCAGTGGCGAGGTTGTCGAAGGCAGAGCTAAACCGCTCTACATCTATTCTGATCGCCGTGAAGATTTGGGATCCAACGCTTCCTGATATGGCGGTTGATTTCCAAATACGGCAACGCCATCTAACGGTTAGATTATTTCATTGGTAGTCGGTAGTAACACCGACGTAATTACAGAGTAAGAGGTACCATGTCGGAGTTGGCCCAAGGTTCAATTTTCCCCGTCTTGCCTTTGCGCGATATTGTGGTATTTCCCCACATGATCGTGCCGCTTTTCGTTGGTCGCGAGAAATCAGTTCGCGCCCTCGAAGATGTCATGAAGGACGACAAGAAAATACTACTTGTCACGCAAAAGAATGCCGGTGATGACGACCCTAAACCTGAAGACATTTATAATGTTGGCACGGTCGGCACTGTTCTCCAGCTTTTGAAGCTGCCGGATG
Source organism: uncultured Alphaproteobacteria bacterium (assembly GCA_943787225.1). Lineage (GTDB taxonomy): Bacteria > Pseudomonadota > Alphaproteobacteria > MPNO01 > UBA2964 > UBA2964. The sequence continues at coordinate 125,406 of CALSLP010000004.1, read as the reverse complement.
GTACGGTTAAGGTTCTTGTTGAAGGCACGCAGCGGGCTGCAATTTCGGGTTTCTCCGAGAATGAAGAGTTTTTTGAAGCGACCGCAGAGCTGATCCCGGATTCAGATGAGGATTCGGAGGAACATGAGGCACTTGCGCGTTCGGTCATTTCCCAATTTGAGCAATATATAAAACTCAATAAGAAGATTCCGCCTGAGGTCCTCGTATCGCTCAATCAGATAGAGGAACCGAGCAAGCTCGCTGACACAGTTGCGTCGCATCTTGCCCTGAAGATTTCTGAGAAGCAGGAACTTCTGGAACTTTCGACGATCACTGAACGTCTAGAGCGTGAATACTCGTTTATGGAAGCGGAGATTGGCGTCCTTCAGGTCGAAAAACGGATTCGCAATCGTGTCAAACGGCAGATGGAGAAGACCCAGCGCGAGTATTATTTGAATGAGCAGATGAAGGCCATTCAGAAAGAGCTGGGCGAGGGTGAAGACGGCCGCGATGAAGCAGGTGAGATCGAAGAAAAGATCGAGAAAACCAAGCTGACAAAAGAAGCCAAAGAAAAGGCGACCGCGGAGCTTAAGAAATTGCGGGCAATGAGCCCGATGTCTGCGGAAGCGACTGTTGTTCGAAATTATCTGGAGTGGATCCTTAATATTCCCTGGAAAGAACGCAGCCGGGTCAAGAAAGACCTAAAATTTGCGGAGAACATCCTGAATAAGGATCATTGTGGGCTTGAAAAGGTCAAGGAACGGATCCTGGAGTACCTTGCGGTACAACAGCGGGTCGGTAAGGTCAAAGGGCCTATCTTGTGCCTTGTTGGCCCCCCGGGCGTTGGTAAGACCTCACTCGGAAAGTCTATCGCGTCGGCGACGGGCCGGAACTTCGTAAGGATATCGCTGGGTGGTGTCCGTGATGAGGCAGAGATTAGAGGCCACCGTCGTACTTATATTGGTTCCATGCCCGGTAAAATCATTCAGGGCATGAAAAAGGCCAGGAAGTCTAATCCACTTTTCCTTCTGGATGAAATTGACAAACTCGGTTCTGACTGGCGCGGTGATCCGTCGTCAGCACTGCTTGAGGTCTTGGACCTCGGGCAAAATAACACCTTTAACGACCACTATCTTGAAGTCGATTATGACCTATCCGATGTGCTGTTTGTCACAACGGCGAATACATTGCGCATTCCGGCACCGCTTTTGGACCGTATGGAAGTGATTCGGATCTCCGGTTACACCGAAGATGAAAAGGTCGAAATTGCCAAGCAGCATCTGATTTCGAAGCAAATCAAATCTCATGGACTGAAAAAAGGCGAGTGGTCTATTTCTGATGACGCATTACGCGACCTAATCAGATACTACACGCGTGAAGCCGGTGTTCGGAACCTCGAGCGCGAGATCGCTAACCTTACTCGGAAGGCGGTACGTCATGTGCTGACGAAGAATACGAAAGGCGTTCGCGTGACGCGTCGTAATCTGGAAAAATTTGCGGGTGTTCAGCGCTACCGATACGGCATGGTTGAAGAACATGACCTTGTTGGTGTTACGACTGGACTCGCCTGGACCGAAGTTGGTGGTGAGTTGTTGTCTATCGAGGCGGTGATTATGCCTGGTAAAGGCAATGTCGCTCATACCGGAACGCTCGGTGACGTGATGAAAGAATCCGTTCAGGCGGCTCGGTCGTTTATACGATCTAGGTCTGTTGAATTTGGTATTTCGCCAAAAGCGTTTGAAAAGAACGACATTCACGTACACGTTCCAGAGGGCGCAACGCCTAAAGACGGTCCTTCAGCGGGTGTCGCCATGTGCACCTCGATGGTATCGGCTTTGACCGGGAATGAGGTCCGCAAGGATATCGCCATGACCGGTGAAATTACCCTTCGTGGTCGCGTGTTGCCGATTGGTGGTCTCAAAGAAAAACTTCTGGCTGCTTTACGAGGGGGTATTCAGACGGTTCTGATTCCTAAAGATAATGAAAAGGATCTTGCCGATATCCCCGATAACGTAAAACGTGGGCTGGAAATTATTCCGGTGACGACTGCAGACGAAGTTCTTGATCATGCTCTGGTGAGAAAACTCGTTCCCATTGAATGGCCCGATGTTGATCCAGTGGCGACGTCAGATCAGCCTGAAAAAGACGTTGGTGGCGTCGTCACGCACTAGCTGATTTTTGGACCGAATCGCCCTGTTCCCGCGGGTGATTCGAAAAAACCCGTAAAAACCGCCGATTTCCGACAAAAATCGGCGGTTTCTGCGATTGACGGGGGAGAAACCGAACGCCTATCCTTAGCACCTGCCGGCTATCGTTATTTTAGCCGTGGCGTAGCGGTCTCTAAAAAAGGCCATTTTTCTTACCTCCTATGATTAGAAGGGGCGTACAATGAACAAGAACGATCTCGTAGCCAATGTGGCTTCCAGTGCAGGACTTTCCAAAGCGGATTCTGCAAAAGCTGTTGATGCGGTTTTTGAATCAGTAACAGCATCGCTTAAGGGTGGGAATGAAGTTCGTCTTGTCGGATTTGGTACTTTCAGCGTAACGGCGCGTAAAGCGTCTGAAGGCCGTAATCCGCGGACAGGCGAAAAAATTCAGATTCCTGCTTCGAACCAGCCTAAATTCCGGGCCGGTAAAGGTCTCAAGGACGCCGTTAATTAATAGGCATTCTTGTTGAGAAAAATTTAGAACCGGTCGTCTTTTGGCGGCCGGTTTTATTTTTTCTAGAAAAACCTTTCCTTCAATGGATAACCCTGTGCTATAGGGTGCGCGTTGACTGAGTACAGGGCGGTTAGCTCAGCTGGGAGAGCGCCACGTTTACACCGTGGATGTCGGCGGTTCGATCCCGTCACCGCCCACCAGTCAATGTTTCAAATACCATTAAATTCTAAAGTGAGCGATCAATTCAACCGGCAGTGATGTGTGCACGGTTGTGATCGTTGACTACCCAACTAATTTAGTATTCTGTGCGGCTTTCGCGCATATATTTTTCCTATTAAGCAAATTGGTGATTAGCGGCAATGGCACAAGATTTTCTTTCTTTTATCGACAGGATTAAAGCTGAGCGTCCGGATGAGTTCGTATCTGTTCCGGGTGAAATTGACCCGGCTCATACAATTACAGCCACGGTCGTTAAAACCGAGCAGGAAGCCAAGAAACGTCCAGTCTTCGTCTTTGAGAATGTCAAAGGGACTGACTTTAAGGTCATGACGAATCTTCACGCCAGCCGTCCGCGGCTTGGAATGGCGATGGGCGTAGGCCCTCGCGAGATGCAGAAGAAATTTCTCGCGGCGATGGAAAACCCCATTCCTCCCAAGGAAGTTAATACCGGCCCTTGTAAAGATGTGATCATCAAGGGGGCGGATGTTGATATGCGGGCCCTGCCGCAGATCGTGCATCACGGGGATGACGGTGGTCCGTATATTACGGCGGCTATTTCATTCGCCAAAGACCCGGAAACTGGCATCTATAACTGTGCCTATAACCGTTTGATGATTACCGGGAAAGACACAACCTCCATCCATCTTACGCTAGGCAAACATCTGTGGGAGTTCCACAAGATGGCTGAGGCAAAAGGTGAGGCCCTTCCGGTCGCCTTTGCCATTGGGGTACATCCGGCAATTGCTTTAGGGGCGCTCTCTATTGGCTCCGTTGACGAAGACGAGACCCATATCATGGGCGGATTGTTTGAAGAGCCTCTCGAAATGGTCCGCTGTGAGACAATTGATCTTTCAGTACCGGCCCATGCCGAATTGATCATCGAAGCTGAAATCCTACCGGGTGCGACTGTAGATGAAGGTCCCTTTGGCGAGTTCACCGGTTACAGCCTCGGGGCGCGGGAACGTGAAGTCGTAAAGGTCAAAGCCATTACCCATCGTAAGGGGGCTTATTTTTATGACATGAACGTTGGACATCTCGATCATATGTTGCTGTCGACGATTCCAATGGAAGCAAACCTTTTCCGTGCGGTTCGTTCTATGATTCCTTCGGTTAAGGCAGTGCGGGTTCCTAGCCCCTTTACGTGCTATGTTTCGATAGAGCAGCGCCTCAAAGGGCAGGCCAAGAATGCGATTATGGCTGTGCTCGGCGCTGATCTATATATCAAGCGCGTTGTTGTCGTCGACCAGGACGTCGATATTTATGATGAGAGACAGGTCAACTGGGCTCTGGCAACAAGATGCCAGCCTGATCGTGACATGGTGCTTATCAGCAATGCCCGGGGATCAGACCTCGACCCCTCTACTGCCGGTGATGATGGCTTTACCGCAAAGTGGGGGATGGACGCGACGGCGAAGCCCTTACTGAGCGAATTTACGCCCCGTCATCGGTTCCCGAAGGATGTCTGGGACGGCGTCGACGTGAAATCTATTTTATCGTAACGGAATGACGGCAAATATTGCTTCTAGCTTTGATGCAGCAGCAGTAACGCATGCTGATAAGACCGTTCTCGTCGGAGGTCAGCGCAGCTACACATGGCAAGATCTTGATCTAAAGGCAGGGGCGGTTGCCGGCTTCCTGCAAAGCAAAGGTATTTTGCAGGGCCAACGGGTCGCGATTTGTTTCGATGATCCTCTGGATACAATTATCGGTGTTTTTGGCGGGCTTAAGGCTGGCTTTGTCATTACACCGTTCAATGCCCGTTTGAAGCCCGATGAGCGCGATCAGGTATTATCGTTACTCAATCCGGCAATAGTTCTTGATCACATTCCTGATGGCAACGAAGCATTCGCAACTGTTGATGTCGATGCAGAAGATCCCGCCATAATCTTATTCACCTCTGGTAGTACCGGGGTTCCTAAAGGCGCAGTCCTGTCCCATCGCTCAGTGAGCGTTGGTTTGGATATGTGGTGTGATTCTTCGTTGGCTCTTGAAACTGCCGATGTTGTCTTGTCGGTATTGCCGCTTGCCCACTCATACGGATTGTTTGGCACTGTCATGGCGCCATTGTTGAAAGGCGCGCGCAGCGTGGTCCTTCCACGGTTTGGCGTTGAAGAAGTGCTCTCAGCGATCAAAGACAGTCAGGCAACGATCTTTTGCGGTGTCGCAACGATGTTTCGGCGGATTCTGGATATGGGCGATGTAGATCGAGAGGTTCTCTCCAGCCTACGGTTTACGACTAGCGGTGCTGCACCCTGTCCCTGGGAGCTTGCGGAAGACTGGCGGGATGCCACTGGGATTAGGATTGTTCGTGGCTACGGTATGAGCGAGCTGTTTCGTCCGGTTTGTTACTCACCTGTTGACACGCTTGAAACCCCTCAGTCCATTGGGCATGCCGCGAAAGGGGTCTCCCTCAAAATTGTTGATGACCAAGGCAATAGTTTAGAGGGCGAGCAGACCGGCGAACTTTGGATCAAAAGTGATTCCTGCATGACTGAATATCTTGACCGCCCCGAAGAAACCGAAGCGGTTATGGAGGCGGGGTGGTTCAAAACGGGTGATTTGGCGACCATTAGCCCGGATGGTCTCGTGAGTATCGTTGGCCGCAAGAAAGAAGTTATCCTGCGGGGTGGTTACACTATAGCCGCTGGCGAAGTGGAAACAGTGGTAAACGCCCATCCCGATGTCAGTGAAGTGGCAGTGATCTCGGTTTCTGACCGCGATTTGGGAGAAGAAATTTGTGCCTTTATTGTGTTGAAGCCGGGAGCAAATCCAACGGCTCAGGACATAATCGAATTCTGCAAATCACAAATGGCGGCCTATAAGTACCCGCGCATCGTGAATTTTGTACCTGATCTGCCAAAAGGCGCCACAGGGAAGGTCGATAAGTCGAAGTTAACGACTTAAAAATGCCGGTTTTGTAAATTAGCGTGCAGGAATGATTGACTTGGGTGGGCAGGGTGGATTACACCATGCGCCACACCTATCGCGGGGGTGTAGCTCAGCTGGTTAGAGCGCTGGCCTGTCACGCCAGACACCGCTTTTTAGTCTATGACGCTGTAATATGTAGTTTTCATAGCTTTTTAATGTCCTCTGATATTTAAACCTTTTGCTCGTATTTCCATTGGCACCAATCTCGCACCAATGGGAATGAAAAATGGCAACGATCACAAGGAAACAATCCAAAGACATCATCAAGTGGCAAGCCAGAATACGCCTGTCTAATTACCCAACAATAACCAAAACCTTCAATCTGAAGTCTCACGCACTGGCATGGGCAAGAGAGACAGAAATACAAATAGAAAAAGGTCTGCTCACCACAGGCTATGAGAAGGCAGAGGAGACACTAGGAGAGGTCCTGAAGAGATACCTGTCTGAAGTGACACCCAGCAAGAGAGGCCACAAGGTTGAAGCTATCAGGCTGAAGAAGCTCATGCGTGACCCTATGGCGGCAACCAAGTTTGGTTATCTAAAACCAAGCCATCTGATCAAGTATAGGAACCAAAGATTAAGAGAAGTCTCCGGAAGTACGGTTAAAAAAGAATTAAGCTTGATTAGCCACGTCTTTGAGACGGCCAATAAGGAATGGGATATGCCTATGAATGGCAATCCAGTACGCCTGATAAGCAAACCTAAAGAGAATAAGCCAAGAGACAGAAGGCTGGAGGATGGCGAAGAAGAACGTCTTCTGCTGTTGTCTAGCCCCCAAGTTCTGTGCCATTCCTGATTAGAGTTTCTGGTATTGGCGGTCGCATGTTCAGTGCCTGATGTGGACGGATGTGGTTGTACTGTCTGAGCCACTGGTTGATGACGATCTGAGCCTGCTTAGTCGTGGTGAACCACTCGGCATTGAGAACCTCGCGGCGCAGGGTTCCGTTGAAGCGTTCGTTGTATCCGTTCTCCCAGGGTGATCCGGGATAGATCCGGATGGGTTTGATGCCGACCCTTGCCAGCCAGTCCTGCATCGCCTGTGCGATGAACTCGGGACCATTGTCCGAGCGGATGTATTCCGGGGTGCCGTGGCGCAGCAGGAGTGGGTATAGCGCCTCAAGCACATCGTCAGCCCTCATCCGGGTGCGAACCGTCACAGCCAGCACCTGGCGGGTGTACTCGTCCAGGACAGTCAGCATCTTGTAGCTCCGACCGTTGTCGAGCTTGTCGTGCACGAAGTCGATGGCCCAGTTTTAGGGGGGAAAGACACACACCCCATTCTCTCTACCCATTCCTAATATTCTCTTTCAGACTTTCCGTATTAGAAAACTGACCGCCACCATCTGCCTGACGATTGCCCTGTTATTTGGATGTACAGGTGTTTGTAAAAGTGCTGATTTCCGCATACGAGAGTGGTAACTTTGCAACCGCTCTGCGTAAATGGAAACCTCTTGCCGAACAGGGGGATGCCGCTGTCCAGTTTAATCTCGGCATTTTGTATCGCCTCGGAAAAGGTCTTCCACAGGACGACAAGCCGATGCTGACGTGAGACAAGGCTAGACATCCGCTTTTTGTGATGCAAAAACGCCTAGAGCATGTCGGTAGATTTTTAAATTCAGGCCTCCGGAGGACGCCACCAAAAAATCGAGGCACTCTTTCATTTGTGGGGAAGATATTAATTGCGTTGGATATTTCTAAGTAAAGTTTCTGTGGGACTAGTCCTCGGCACCTTGTTGATGAGCGAAGACGCCATGGCTAACGATTGCGTGGTTACCAACTGGCAAATTTCTCGAACTGTTAAGGATAGAGTACCAATAGATTTGCGTACCGTCTTTACGCAGAACGACAAACGCATATTCACTTTTATTAAGCTAAGCTGCACTACGCCTGTTCATTACGTCCGTTTCTGCTTTGACCGCAATGAAGTTCAATATTCCTGTATTAAACAGCCAGTTGAGAGTCCAATGCATTGGAGAACATGGGCAAGCGTAAAGGCTCTGAAGGGGAGTTGGTCGGTTGAAGTCAGCGTAGACAAGCGAAAATTACTCTCTGACAAATTTATTGTTAGGTAATAAGCGAGGCCGTCATGTGTCCGAGGTCATTACCGCAGTAAAAGAAGGTAGGGAATACAAAGGGTGTTGAAGAAATAACTGATGACGACCCCTGATGAGATCATCATCATTTAGTCTACACCCTAAATAAATTACTAAAAAATCTAATCCATCTCTGCGAATCACTACCCTTTAGTATATAATTTGCCATTGCAAAAAAGCTCACTGAGACTTTTTGATTGGTAGAATTATGGCGCTATATAAAGCTCAAGATGCCCCTTGGTCCCTCAACCATTCCCGTCAGATTGATGTCCATACATGGTCAGACCATCCTGAGGTAAACAGGTTTGTGGACATCATCCATAAGAGATACTTCCTTGGTTTCAACTCACTCACGGGGATTGAGAAACACGCTCTGAAGAAGGTCCTGGTTGATCTCTACGTTGCATGGCTGAATGACCCTGAGATGTGTATTGGGTTCTACATGGGTAGTGGCTATTACAAATCCCCTTTCCATGCCAAAATAATGGCCCAGTTTTAGGGGGGAAGGACAGGGTCAACTCTCGCACCAATCTCGCACCACTTAATTACAAATATGGGTACCCTTTTTTAAGGGGATTCATTTATCAATTTACCTGTGTTTTAATAGGCATTGGGAATACTTGCTTTAAGGTACTTAAAAAACTCAGTGATGTGATTGACTTGTGTGGGTAGGGTGGATTACACCATGCTCCACATCTATTGCGGGGGTGTAGCTCAGCTGGTTAGAGCGCTGGCCTGTCACGCCAGAGGTCGCGGGTTCGAGTCCCGTCACTCCCGCCATTTTCTCCTAAATTAGACCACCTATAACCAGCGCCGCCGGCAATGCTAGTTGCCGGCCCGAACCTTGTCCTCATCAAAGATATCGCCCATTTCGGAAGGGATACCCTTTTTATCGATATCATCCAGCCATATTTTATGAATTTGGGGCATCTGGTTTTCGTATTCGATTTGGGCACCACCATCCTCGACGGATTTATCGACGTTACCACTCCAAATTTCCTTCTTGGCCCAAGTCATTGGGTAGCGGACTGTGCCGAATTGTAAGGCTAAATAGCGTGATGGCGTTGAGCCCGTGTTGAAGTGCTGATGGAACATTTGCTCAGGCGGCGTCACGACCACGCCATGGTCCCAGTCGACGCGAACAATGTCGTCTTCACCGTCCTCATACCAAAGCAGGGAATAGCCCTCACCATCGATCGTGAAGACATTTGTACCGCACATGTGGCGATGGGCCTTCTTGTAGGTCCCCGTGACGATCTGTGAGGTATGACAGCCGATTGTACCGTCTGAGAGGATCCAGCGCAGGCTGGAAGAACCTTTGCCGCGCGCTGCCCAGTCCTTGAGCTCGAAATTGGTGATATCGGCAACGAAGTTGGTTTCCCATTGATGACTGCCGGGACGCATTTCAATCATTTCGCCATCACCCGTGAAATATCCGTTTGGCCCCAATCTTTCGGGGAAGGCCATCGGGTTATTAAAGATGAACTCTTCATTTCTGAATAAATTGATCAGGAAGGAGAAATTATGCACAGTGGCGAATCGAGCGGGTTCACGCCCCGAACCGTTGAAATGCTGATACTTCGAATTAACGGGTACGGCGAAGAGCGAGTTGCGTCCCCATTCGAAACTGTGCTTCTGGCCATCAGGGGTTTCTATTGTCGTCGAGCCGCTGCCTTCGATGATGTAGACGACTTCCTCGTAAATATGCTGCATTTGATTGGAGCTTTTGCCGGGGGGCAATTCAAAGCAAAAGATTGAGTTGAAGTCATCTCGGCCTTTAAGGAGGCATACCGCGCCGTCCATTCCGTAGCGGTCCCATGGTGCGAGATCGATTTTCATCAGGTTGATGCCGAAATCTTCGTGGACGGGGACAGGTTCCTTGTCGCACCAGTCGAGGAAGTTATCGTGTAGGAATACGCGTGATTTTTCGTCCGTTGCGCCGTCTGACATTTAAGCCTCCATGGATTTGCTATTATTGTTGGCAATGTACGAACCACACATGGCCGGGTCAAATAGCCAGCCGAATTTGGTACCAATTTTGTCCTGTAAGGGTTTGATATTGGCGGCAATTGCCGTATAAAGCGGGCGACTTTTGATTTGTGGGGAAGCCAATCGGGGGAATTTTCTTTATATCACTGGACGAGGAGTTAATGGTTACTTAACCATGCTCGTTAACCATGTGGTGTAAGAATTTCCTGTATGTAAGGGTGGCGACTAACTTTAGGGGCAGTTCGGTGCTTATTCCAAGTGCCGATTTTAGTGGGTAAGAGGTCCGATGGACTCTTTGTTACGAGAATATCTACCAATCCTAATTTTCTTGGGAATTGCGGTTGGGTTGGCGTTGGTTATAGTTACCGCGTCATATATCGTTGCCCGGCAAAAGCCGGACCCCGAAAAGGAATCACCATACGAATGCGGATTTGCGCCTTTCAATGATGCGCGCCGCCAGTTCGATGTCCGGTTTTACCTCGTCGCGATTCTCTTTATTATTTTCGACTTGGAAGTCGCCTTCCTGTTCCCTTGGGCAATTTCTCTTGGGGCAATTGGGATGCTTGGTTTCTGGTCGATGATGATCTTCCTTGGAATCTTGACGATTGGTTTCATCTACGAGTGGAAAAAGGGTGCGTTGGAATGGGAGTGATCGATCAGGATCAAAGTCAGGCCGCCGTCCTTAAGCGCGTTACCGACGAGATATCCGACAAAGGCTTTGTTGTCGCAAACCTTGATAAGCTCGTAAGTTGGGCGCAGTCGGGCTCGCTCTGGCCTATGACGTTTGGTCTGGCATGTTGTGCGGTTGAGATGATGCACACGGCGGCGAGCCGGTATGACCTGGATCGATTTGGTGTGGTTTTTCGGCCAAGCCCGCGTCAGTCAGATGTGATGATTGTTGCCGGTACACTGACCAACAAAATGGCACCAGCTTTACGCAAGGTTTATGACCAGATGGCGGAGCCACGCTGGGTTATCTCCATGGGCTCCTGTGCCAATGGCGGCGGCTATTATCACTATTCTTATTCTGTCGTGCGCGGTTGTGACCGTATCGTTCCGGTAGACGTTTATGTTCCGGGCTGCCCACCGACCGCTGAAGCGCTGCTCTACGGCGTCATGCAACTCCAAAAGAAAATTCGGCGAACAAGTACGATCGCGCGTTAACCGGTAACTGGCACAAAAATAATGAATCAAAACCTCCAGGACCTCGGAGATTATTTAAAGAACGCGATCCCGGACGCCGTCGAAACAGTGTCCGAAGATCACGATCAGCTTATCGTGGTGTGCAAGATTGATGAGATTGCCGCGTTTTTGACATTCCTGCGCGATGATTCAAATTGCTTGTTCAAAGTCCTCCTGGATATTTGTGGCGTTGATTATCCCGAGCGGGAAAACCGCTTTGAAGTTGTTTATCATCTCCTGAGTATGCGCTTGAACCAGCGCATCCGGGTTAAAGTAGAGTGCGGAGAAAGTGATATCATCCCCTCTGTTTCAGGTGTCTTCAGTTCTGCCAATTGGTATGAGCGGGAAACCTGGGACTTCTTCGGTATCATGTTCTCTGATCACCCTGATTTGAGGCGCTTGCTGACGGATTATGGTTTCGACGGTCATCCTCTGCGGAAGGATTTTCCGCTAACGGGGTATGTTGAAGTTCGTTACGACGAAGAACAAAAGCGCGTTGTTTACGAGCCGGTAAAACTGACGCAGGCCTTCCGGAGTTTTGATTTTATGAGTCCTTGGGAGGGCGCTGAATATATTCTTCCGGGCGATGAAAAAGCGGATGAAGCCGCTGAAGGGGGCAGCTAATGGCTGTCACCGAAATCAAAAACCTGACTATGAACTTCGGGCCGCAGCATCCTGCGGCGCATGGGGTGCTTCGTCTCGTTCTGGAGATGGATGGCGAGATCGTCGAGCGCGCTGATCCACATATTGGATTGCTGCATCGTGGCACTGAGAAGCTGATTGAACACAAGACTTATCTGCAGGCCGTCCCGTATTTCGACCGTCTCGATTACGTCTCACCGATGTGCCAGGAACATGCCTTTGCCCTGGCTGTTGAACAATTGCTCGATATTACGCCGCCTTTGCGCGGTCAGTATATTCGCGTTCTCTATTCTGAAATTACGCGCATTCTGAATCATCTGCTCAATATCTCCGCTTTTGCGTTGGATGTTGGCGCGATGACGCCGCTTTTGTGGTGGTTTGAGGACCGTGAAATTTTGATGGAGTTTTATGAGCGGGTCTCAGGGGCTCGACTTCATTCTGCGTATTTCCGTCCCGGCGGCGTTCACCGCGATATGCCCGATGGCCTGGCAGAAGACATCATGGCTTTTGTTGAACGTTTCCCGAAGATGATCGATGACGTCGAACATTTGCTGACAGAAAATCGGATTTTCAAACAGCGAACCGTTGATATCGGTATCGCGACCGCCGAGCAGGCGATGGACTGGGGATTCTCTGGCCCGATGCTACGGGGTTCTGGTGTCGCCTGGGATTTGCGGAAATCAGAGCCGTACGACGTCTACGACAAGATGGATTTTGATATTCCGATTGGCAAGAACGGCGATTGTTATGATCGCTATCTCATAAGACTTGAAGAGATGCGGCAATCTTTGCGGATTATGAAGCAATGCCTGGAGCAAATGCCGGCTGGGCCCGTTCGCTCGACCGATCCGAAAATTTCACCGCCCCGTCGGGCCGAAATGAAGACGTCGATGGAAGCGCTTATTCATCACTTCAAACTGTACACCGAGGGCTATCACGTCGAGCCGGGTGAAACCTATGCCGCTGTCGAAGCGCCTAAAGGGGAATTTGGTGTGTATGTGGTTGCCGATGGCAGTAACAAACCATATCGCTGCAAAATCAGGGCGCCAGGATTTGCGTTCCTGCAAGCGACTGACTTCCTGGGTAAGGGGCATATGCTGGCTGATGTCGTTGCCATTGTTGGCTCGATGGATATTGTTTTTGGTGAGATCGATCGATGACAGTGCATACCGAACAGCCTGATACATTTGTCTTCGATGAGACTTATGGTGCAGAAGCTGCCAAGATTATCGCGCGCTATCCTGAAGGTAAGCAGGCGAGTGCTGTGATGCCGCTTCTGGATTTGGCGCAACGCCAATTTGGTGGTTGGCTTCCGACGGCAGCGATGAACCATGTTGCTGACGTCCTCGAAATGCCGGCGATCCGTGTGTACGAAGTTGCCAGTTTTTATTCGATGTACAACCTCGAACCAGTGGGTGAAATATTCGTTCAGGTCTGCACGACGACACCCTGCGCTCTGCGGGGATGTGCGGCTATTCTTGACGCGTGCCGCGACGAGCTTGGGATCAATGTCGGGGAAACCACATCGGACAATAAGTTTACGCTGCGTGAGGCTGAATGCCTTGGTGCCTGCGTGAACGCGCCGATGATGCAAATCGGTGATGATTACTACGAAGACCTCGACGTTGAGAGTACCAAGGGGGTGCTCAAGGCACTTCGCAATGGGGAAACGCCAGAACCGGGCCCCCAAAGTGGTCGTAAGGGTTCTGAACCTGCTGGCGGTTTGACGACGTTAAATGACGGCGCTGCCGGGGCGGGGGGATAAGAGACCAAATATGCTTAAAGACTCAGATCGAATTTTCACCAACCTCTACGGTATGGATGATTGGCGCCTCGAAGGCGCCCGTCGCCGTGGCGATTGGGATGGTACAAAAGAGCTTATCGCCAAGGGCCGCGACTGGATCGTCGAAGAGGTGAAATCCTCCGGTCTGCGTGGACGTGGCGGAGCGGGTTTTCCAAGCGGTCTTAAGTGGTCGTTTATGCCCAAGGAACCAACAGGACGACCGCATTATTTGGTTGTTAACGCCGATGAAGGCGAACCCGGGACCTGTAAAGACCGCGATATGATGCGGAATGACCCGCACAAACTTGTCGAAGGGTGTTTGCTGGCTGGAGTCGGGATGGGCGCAGACGCAGCCTATATTTACATCCGTGGTGAGTTCTATCGCGAAGCTGAACATCTGCAGTTTGCCATCGATGAAGCCTATGAAGCAGGTTTAATCGGTAAAGACGCCTGCGGTTCCGGCTACGATTTTGATGTTTATGTTCATCGAGGTGCGGGTGCTTATATCTGCGGCGAAGAAATGGCCCTGATTGAAAGCCTTGAAGGCAAAAAGGGCATGCCGCGGTTGAAGCCGCCATTTCCCGCGGCCATGGGGCTCTACGGATGCCCGACGACAGTGAATAATGTTGAAACAATTGCGGTTGCGCCGACAATCCTGCGCCGAGGTGGCTCCTGGTTCTCCTCTCTGGGGCGTGAGAATAATACGGGGACCAAGGTTTTCTGCATTTCTGGCCATGTTAACAACCCCTGTAATGTCGAAGAAGAGATGGGTATCCCTCTTAAAGAGCTCATCGAGAAACATGCAGGCGGCGTCATCGGTGGTTGGGACAATCTCAAAGCCATCATTCCCGGCGGATCATCCGTGCCGATTCTACCAAAAGCGACATGCGATACGGTGTTGATGGACTTCGATTCTTTGAAAGAAGTGCGGTCGGGGCTTGGCACGGCGGCTGTCATTGTAATGGATCAATCGACGGATGTTGTTGCGGCAATCGCCCGTTTGTCGAAATTCTATAAGCATGAAAGCTGTGGGCAATGCACGCCTTGTCGCGAAGGCACAGGCTGGATGTGGCGTGTCATGGAACGGCTGGTCGTTGGTGACGCCGAAATCGATGACATTGATACCCTGTTGGATGTTGCCAGCCAGGTCGAAGGACACACAATTTGCGCGCTCGGTGATGCCGCTGCATGGCCTATTCAGGGGCTCGTGCGCCATTTCCGGGACGAGATCGAGGAACGCATTAATACCCGTAAACAAAGCTCTGTTGCGGCTGCCTGAGTGGATTGGACGAAATGGCGAAACTCACCATAGATGATGTCGAAATCGAAGTGCCTGATGGCATTACGGTTCTGCAGGCTTGCGAACTGGCAGGCGTGGAGATACCACGGTTTTGTTATCACGAACGTCTGTCAGTCGCCGGAAATTGCCGGATGTGCCTGGTTGAGGTTGCGCCGGGTCCGCCGAAACCTGCGGCATCATGCGCCTTGCCGGTTGGCGAGGGGATGACCGTTAAAACCAATTCGCCGATGGTCAAAAAGGCCCGCGAAGGGGTTATGGAGTTTTTGCTGATCAATCACCCGCTGGATTGTCCAATTTGCGATCAGGGCGGCGAATGTGATTTGCAGGACCAGGCCATGGCCTTTGGTGCTGGCAACTCCCGTTATGAAGAGAATAAACGCGCGGTTCGGGACAAAGACTTAGGACCGCTTGTTAAAACACAAATGACACGTTGCATTCATTGTACGCGCTGTATCCGGTTTGCGACTGAGGTTGCCGGCGTTGAGGAACTCGGGGCGACGGGCCGTGGCGAAACCATGGAAGTCGGCACTTATGTTGAAAAGGCGCTGACGTCCGAACTCTCTGCTAATATCATTGATTTGTGTCCTGTCGGTGCGCTGACCTCTAAACCTTACGCGTTTGTGGCGCGTCCGTGGGAACTTACGAAGACCGAAACCATCGATGTGATGGACGCTGTTGGCAGCAATATTCGTGTCGACTCACGTGGCTCCGAAGTTCTTCGTGTATTGCCGGTTCTGAATGAGGATATCAACGAGGAATGGATATCTGACAAGACCCGGTATGCCTGTGATGGCCTCAAGAGGCAGCGTTTAGACACCCCCTATGTGCGCCGCAACGGTACATTGCAGGCTGCGAGCTGGGATGAGGCTTTTAAAGCGATAGCAGACAACCTCAAAGATAAAGATGGCTCCAAGATTGCCGCAATCGCAGGCGATTTAGTCGATTGTGAATCCGTCATGGCCCTGACGGATTTGATGGAAGCGCTTGCTTCTCCGCATACTGATTGTCGTCAGGATGGTGCCAAGCTCGATGCGACGGTGCGGAGTTCTTATGTCTTTAATTCGACAATCGCCGGTATCGAAGAAGCCGATGCCTGTCTGTTGATCGGGACAAACCCACGCGTTGAGGCCTCGTTGGTAAATGCGAGAATTCGCAAGCGGTGGCTACGCGGTGGCTTTTCGGTAGGTGTCGTTGGACCTAATATGGATCTCACCTATCCACATGATTATCTGGGTGCTGGCCCACAAACTCTCAATGAGCTCGCAGACGGATCACATGCATTTTGTGAAACATTGAAGAAGGCAGAGCGGCCGATGGTAATCATCGGGCAGGGCGCTCTTGCTCGTGAAGATGGTGCAAAGGTTCTGTCAGCTGCCCGTAAGATAGCCGATGCTTGTGGTCTTATCATGGATGACTGGAATGGCTTTAACGTTCTTCATACCTCGGCTGGCCGTGTTGGAGCGCTTGATATTGGCTTTGTTCCTGGGCCGGATGGTCAAGATGTCGCCGGTATTCTTGCCGGTGCCGAAGCTGGTGATATTGAAACGGTTTATTTGCTTGGCGCAGACGAGATTGATACGCGCAAATTAGAAAAGGCGTTCGTTATCTATCAGGGGCATCACGGCGACGTTGGCGCTCACTGTGCAGACGTCATTTTGCCCGGCGCAGCCTACACCGAAAAAAATGCTACCTATGTGAACACGGAAGGTCGCGTACAGCGGGCTTGGCGCGCGGTGTTTCCTCCGGGAGATGCGCGCGAAGACTGGACGATTATTCGGGCGCTGTCTGATGCTCTGGATCGGACGTTGCGGTATGACGATCTGGCCGGTGTTCGCCGTCGTATGGCGCTGCAAAATGCGGTTTTTGAAATCGTTGGCGATTTACGTCCCAGCGATTGGGATAAATTCGGTGAGCTGGGTGAACCCGATGGCGACGCCTTTACGTCGCCTGTATCAAATTTCTATATGACCAATACGATAAGCCGGGCGTCAGAAACGATGGCGGCTTGTACCAAGGCATTGGCTGAAGCGGTAGAGGAGAAAACCGGCACCAATGGCTGAATTCTGGACCATATACGCGTTTCCAACGATTAAAATAGTTGGCTATATCCTGGCGATCGTCGTTCCTTTGCTGACCGCTGTGGCTTACCTCACGTTGGCTGAACGTAAAGTTATTGCCGCTATGCAGCTCCGGAAGGGCCCTAATGTTGTTGGCCCCTTTGGATTGCTCCAACCATTGGCTGACGGGCTTAAACTTCTCTTCAAAGAAACCATAATTCCATCGGGCTCTAACAAAATCGTCTTTATGGCGGCGCCGATGATTACCTTTGTCCTGAGCCTTGTTGCCTGGGCCGTTATTCCGTTTGATGAGGATATGGTTCTTGCTGATATTAACGTCGGCATCCTGTACCTGTTCGCTATTTCATCCCTAGGTGTATACGGCATCATCATGGCCGGTTGGGCCTCTAACTCGATCTATCCATTCCTCGGGGCTTTGCGCTCCGCGGCACAGATGGTTTCCTACGAAGTTTCCATCGGGTTTGTCATCATCACGGTATTGTTGTGTGTTGGTTCGTTAAACCTCAATGATGTCGTTGAAGCGCAGCGTGGTCTGTGGTTCTGCATCCCGTTGCTTCCTATGTTTGTAATTTTCTTTATCTCTGGACTGGCAGAGACCAACCGGGCGCCATTTGATTTGCCCGAAGCAGAGGCCGAACTGGTGTCTGGTTACAACGTCGAGTATTCGTCGATGACGTTTGCGCTGTTCTTTCTCGGTGAATACGCGAACATGATCCTGATGAGTGCGATGACGGTGATTTTGTTCCTCGGTGGCTGGTTGCCGCCGCTCAATTTAGAGCCGTTTACCTGGATTCCGGGACCGATCTGGTTTGCTCTTAAGATTTCCGCCGTTCTGTTCTGTTTCTTGTGGGTTCGCGCCACGTTCCCTCGGTATCGCTATGATCAGCTCATGCGTTTGGGGTGGAAGGTCTTCCTGCCGTTCTCGCTTTTATGGGTCGTCTTGACCTCGGGTTTCCTTGTTGCAATGGGGTGGTTGCCGAAATGATGAACCTGATGGTGCTCTTTACTGACATGAGGAAACGATCATGAGCTTTATGAAACGTTCCTCCAAGATGTTGCTGTTGAGTGAATTGATCTCAGGCATGGCGCTGACATTCCGATACATGTTCAAGCCAAAGGTCACGGTGAATTACCCTTTTGAGAAAGGGCCTATCAGTCCTCGTTTCCGTGGGGAACATGCCTTGCGGCGTTATCCCAATGGCGAAGAACGTTGTATTGCCTGCAAACTTTGTGAAGCGGTCTGTCCGGCGCAAGCGATCACAATCGAGGCAGAACCTCGCTCAGACGGTAGTCGCCGAACGACTCGCTACGATATCGACATGACGAAATGCATTTATTGTGGCTTTTGCGAGGAAGCATGCCCTGTCGATGCAATCGTTGAGGGACCAAATTTTGAATTTGCGACGGAAACGCGTGAAGAGTTGCTCTACAACAAAGACAAATTGCTGGCGAACGGCGATCGTTGGGAAACAGAATTGGCGGGTCGGCTGAATGCCGATGCGCCTTATAGATAAACGGAGTTTGACAGAACAGTGATGTTTGTCGGGTTACATAAATTGAGGCAGGGCGTTTCATGATCATTCAAGCGCTTAGCTTCTATCTATTTGCCTTTGTCGCAATTGCAGCCGCAGTGATGGTTATCTCTGCGCGCAATCCCGTGCATTCGGTGTTGTTTCTAATCCTCGCTTTCTTCAATGCAGCAGGGTTGTTCGTTCTGATCGGTGCCGAATTCATCGCAATGATCCTGATTGTTGTCTATGTCGGCGCGGTTGCGGTGTTGTTCCTGTTTGTTGTGATGATGCTGGACATCAGTTTTTCCGAGCTTCGTCAGGGGTTCCTTCAGTATCTGCCTATCGGCGGGTTGGTTGGGATCGTTTTGCTTGCCGAATTGCTTATGATTGGTGGGAGCTGGGTTATTGCTCCGGTAGCCGAAGGCGCGGTGCGTGGCTTCCCGGCACCGCCTATCGATCAGGTCACGAATACCCATGCAATTGGCAAGATCCTCTACACCGACTTTATCTATTTATTCCAGGGCGCAGGGATGGTTCTTCTTGTCGCTATGATTGGTGCCATCGTTCTCACGCTGCGGTCACGTCCGGGCGTCCGGAAGCAGAAAATCTCTGATCAGATCAATCGTCGACCTGAAGACGCGATTGAAATCAAAAAAGTTCAGTCGGGGAGCGGGATCTGACAATGCTGGAAATCGGTCTTTCACATTATTTAGCGGTTGCCGCTATTCTCTTCACTTTGGGAATATTCGGGATATTTTTGAATCGGAAGAATGTGATCATCATCTTGATGTCCGTCGAGCTGATCCTGTTGGCGGTTAACATTAATTTGGTGGCCTTCTCGGTCCACCTCCAGGATTTAACTGGACAAATCTTTGCGATGTTCGTCTTGACCGTTGCTGCGGCAGAAGCTGCGATTGGTTTGGCGATTATTGTGGTCTATTTCCGAAACCGCGGCACAATCGCTGTCGAAGATATCAATCTGATGAAGGGCTAATGGCGTGATTTACGTACTCGCGATATTTCTGCCCTTGATTGCCGCAACAATTGCCGGTCTCTTTGGTCCCTGGCTGAAGGACAAAGGGGCGCAATTCGTTACCTGCAGCGGGATGCTATTGTCGGCAATCTTTTCGTTTATCATCCTGAATGAGGTCGCCCTAAATCACGAACCTCAAACAATTCAGATGTTTAGCTGGATTATTTCAGGTGGTTTCGAGGTTGATTGGGCGCTGCGTTTTGACACGCTGACAGCGGTTATGATGGTTGTTGTCACCGTTGTTTCCTGCGCGGTCCATTTCTATTCAATCGGCTATATGCACCATGATCCTTCGGTGCCGCGTTTCTTTGCCTATTTGAGCTTGTTCACCTTCTTCATGCTGATGTTGGTAACTTCGAACAACTTCCTGCAACTGTTCTTTGGCTGGGAAGGTGTCGGCCTGGCATCCTATTTACTTATTGGATTTTGGTACGAAAAACCTTCTGCAAACGCTGCAGCTATCAAAGCCTTTCTGGTTAATCGGGTGGGCGATTTTGGTTTTGCTCTTGGTATCCTGGGCGTCTTTCTCCTCTATGGCAGTATTGATTTTGATACTGTCTTTAATGCCACTCCAGCCAAAGCTGCCGCGACGATGGAATTCCTTGGCGGTCAGTATCATGCGCTGACAGTTCTTTGTCTGCTGCTGTTTATTGGGGCGATGGGTAAGTCAGCACAGCTGGGGCTCCATACCTGGTTGCCCGACGCGATGGAGGGCCCGACGCCTGTTTCAGCATTGATCCATGCAGCGACGATGGTGACAGCTGGTGTCTTTATGGTGGCGCGTTTGTCGCCGATGTTCGAATTCGCGCCGTTTGCACTGAATGTCGTATGTGTTGTCGGCGCGTCGACGGCGTTCTTCGCGGCAACGGTCGGTCTGGTTCAAAACGACATCAAGCGCGTTATTGCTTATTCAACCTGTAGCCAGCTAGGTTATATGTTCTTTGCGTGCGGTGTCTCCGCTTATGCCGCTGGCATTTTCCATCTGTTTACGCATGCCTTCTTCAAAGCCTTGTTGTTCCTTGGCGCGGGGTCGGTCATCCATGCGATGTCTTCAGAACAGGACATGCGGAACATGGGCGGCATTTGGCGGCTTATTCCGCTGACTTACACCATGATGTGGATTGGTAGCCTTGCCCTTGCCGGGTTGCCGTTCTTTGCCGGTTTCTATTCTAAAGATATGATCCTCGAATCCGCTTTTGCTGCGAATAGCGGCGTTGGCGACTACGCGTTCTGGATGGGTATGGCGGCCGCTATCATGACCGCATTCTATTCATGGCGCTTGTTGTTCCTGACCTTCCACGGCGAACCCCGCGCGGATGAAAAGACCATGGCCCATGTCCATGAGTCACCAAAGGTCATGACTATTCCGCTCATTATTCTTGCCCTTGGTGCGGTGTTTGCTGGCTATGTTGGTTACGATGCCTTCGTCGGTGACGGGATGAATGCGTTCTGGGGTAAGGCCATTCTGGTCTTGCCAACCCATACGGCGATTGTTGATGCGCATCATGTGCCACTATGGGTCAAGGTCGCGCCAATTGTGGTCGGGCTGGTTGGCATTGCACTGGCTTATTACATGTATATTGCTCGAACTGATCTGCCAGCGAAGATCGCCGCCAGGTTCTGGAAGCTCTATCTATTTCTGTACAACAAATGGTATTTCGACGAGCTCTACGACCGCCTCTTTGTTCGCCCGGCAATGTATCTTGGGAAAGGCCTGTGGAAAGAGGGGGATGGCACGATGATCGACGGCATTGGCCCTGACGGGATTACGGCTGTAGTCCGTAATTTAGCAGGCCGGGTGAGCCAGATGCAGTCGGGTTTTGTATATCATTACGCCTTTGCCATGCTGATTGGTGTCGCTGGCCTTGTAACCCTTTACCTCTATACGCACGGGTGAGAAGAGCATGAGTGATTTTCCCATCCTAAGCCTCGTCACCTTCCTGCCTTTGGTAGGAGCTCTATTTATCCTTTTGATCCGTGGTGATGAAGCGGTGGTCGCGCGCAATGCTCGCATGACTGCTCTCTGGACATCGTCGATAACATTTTTCCTGTCACTGATGCTGTGGACCGGGTTTGATCGGAAATCAGCCGCTTTTCAATTCGTTGAAAAGAACCCCTGGATTGAGAGCTTCGGCATCAATTACCATATGGGTGTCGACGGAATTTCAGTTCTATTCGTTCTGCTTTCAACACTGCTGACTCCCATCTGCATCCTGGCAAGTTGGGATGCCATCAAGGTGAGAGTCAGAGAATACATGATCGCCTTCCTGGTTCTTGAGACCTTGATGGTGGGCATGTTCTGCGCTCTCGATTTCGTTCTGTTCTACATTTTCTTTGAAGGTGTCCTGATCCCAATGTTCCTGATTATCGGGGTATGGGGTGGACAGCGGCGCGTTTATGCGGCGTTCAAGTTCTTTTTGTATACGCTGACCGGCTCTGTGCTCATGCTGCTGGCCATTCTGGCGATCTATTTGCAGGCAGGAACGACAGACGTACCGACGCTTCTGAAATATGCGCTGCCGGGTGATATTCAGTACTGGCTGTGGCTCGCTTTCTTTGCCAGCTTTGCCGTTAAGGTGCCGATGTGGCCGGTTCACACCTGGTTGCCTGATGCCCATGTTGAAGCACCGACGGCAGGGTCTGTCATATTGGCAGGCGTGTTGTTGAAGATGGGGGCATACGGTTTCTTGAGATTTTCGGTGCCGATGCTGCCTGTCGCGACTGACTTCTTTACGCCGATGGTCTTCACTCTGAGCATCATCGCGGTTATTTACACATCCCTTGTCGCGCTGGTGCAGCTGGATATGAAAAAGCTGATTGCCTATTCGTCCGTGGCGCATATGGGGTTTGTAACGCTCGGCATATTTACCCTCAATCAGCAGGGCGTCACCGGCGCCATCTTTCAGATGCTCAGCCACGGCATTGTATCGGCTGCCTTATTCCTTTGTGTCGGCGTCATCTATGACCGCATGCATACGCGAGAGATCGCGCGTTATGGCGGGTTGGCTGAGCGAATGCCGGTTTATGCATTTTTCTTTATGGTCTTTATGCTGGCCAGTGTCGGCCTGCCAGGGACAAGCGGGTTTGTTGGCGAAATACTAATTCTGGTTGGTCTCTTCCAGGTCAGTACCTGGGCCGCGACATTGGCGGCGACGGGCGTTATTTTGGGTGCGGCTTATATGCTGTGGCTTTATCGCCGAGTGATCTTCGGAAAACTGACTAAAAATGACCTCAAATCGATCATGGATATGAACCGTCGTGAAGTGGCGGTCTTTACGCCGTTGCTTGTTCTGACAATTTTGATGGGCGTTTATCCCGGACCATTCCTGGAAATAATTGAAGTGTCTGTCACTAATCTGGTGGATCAGCATAAAACGGCAATGGCGGCTGTTGAAGCCCTGTCGGTGTCCGGACGATGAGTGAGGTATCAATGTTGTCGATGTCCCAATTGACGCCCGCACTGCCCGAGATAGTGCTGGCCTGCACCTGCATGGCGTTGCTGATGCTTGGCGTGTTCCGTGGTGATAGCTCGACCCGTTCGGTTTCCTGGATCGCCGTACTGGCCTTGGTGGTTGTTGGTGTTGTCCTGACATCAGTTCAAAGCGGCCGCATGG
The DNA here is from genome assembly GCA_943787225.1 of uncultured Alphaproteobacteria bacterium. Taxonomy (GTDB): domain Bacteria; phylum Pseudomonadota; class Alphaproteobacteria; order MPNO01; family UBA2964; genus UBA2964. Next base: position 102,394 of record CALSLP010000004.1, on the reverse strand, counting down.
TTGCGTTTGGCGGACAGTTTGTCGTCGATGATTTTGCTCACTTTATGAAATGGCTGATCATTATAGGTTCATCTCTCGCCATAATTATGTCGATCAATTTCAATGAACAGGAAAGCATTGCCCGTTTCGAGTATCCGGTTCTGATCCTGTTTGCCACGCTTGGCATGTTCATGATGGTTTCGGCAAATGATCTGATTTCATTGTATGTCGGCCTGGAACTACAAAGCCTCGCGTTATATGTGGTGGCTGCTTTTCGTCGGGATTCGCTTAAATCGTCGGAAGCGGGGCTGAAGTATTTTGTTCTTGGCGCGTTGTCTTCGGGGATGTTGCTTTATGGTTGCTCGTTAATCTACGGCTTCGCTGGTACAACGAGTTTTGACGGCTTGGCGACCCTCTTTAAGGGATTAGGTGGTACCGGTCCGAGTGTCGGACTTGTGGTCGGCCTGGTGTTCCTCATCGCTGGCCTTGCCTTTAAAGTTTCTGCGGTGCCATTTCATATGTGGACGCCGGACGTTTACGAAGGGGCGCCAACGCCTGTTACCGCGTTCTTTGCTGTAGCCCCTAAGATCGCCGCAATTGCGTTGTTTGTCCGAGTGCTGGTGGGGCCATTTGGTGTGCTTATCGCTGAGTGGCAACAGGTTATCGTTCTGATCTCCATCGCATCGATGGTGTTGGGAGCGCTGGCAGCTATATGGCAGGACAATATCAAGCGCCTGTTAGCCTATAGCTCGATTGGGCATATGGGCTACGCCCTCATCGGTCTTGCTGCGGGCACAGAGGCAGGTGTGCGCGGTATTCTGGTCTATATGGCTATATATCTTGCGATGAACGTTGGGACATTCTGCTGCGTTCTAGCGATGCGCCGTACAGGGCGGATGGTCGAAGGTATATCTGATTTGGCCGGCTTGGCCCGTAACCAACCGATGTTGGCTTTGGCATTGGCAATATTTATGTTTTCGATGGCGGGCATCCCGCCGTTGGCCGGGTTCTTCGGTAAGCTCTATATCTTCTTGGCGGCGATTGAATCCGGTCTGTATACCTTGGCCATTATTGGTGTACTCGCAAGCGTTATCGGCTCTTACTATTATCTTCGGATTATCAAGATAATGTATTTTGATGAACCCGCCGAGGCCTTTGATCGTACGATGAGCCGTGAAGTGAAGATCATTCTCGTTGGGACGACATTATTCGTTACCTTCTTTATTGTCCGTCCGGACATTGTCGTCGGTGGTGCAGGGACCGCAGCGCGAATGCTTCTCGCGGGGTAAGGTACGGGGAATGGGCGACCTTCCCGGCCTTCCTAAAGGCACCTCTCTTCATTCATATGAACGCCTCGATAGTACGAACAGCGAAGCCTTGAGGCTAATTGCCTCTGGCGATGCCAGTGAGGGACTTGTCGTGGTTGCTGAACGGCAAACTGCAGGGCGGGGCCGTCGTGATGGCGTGTGGGAGTCCCCAGCGGGGAACCTGTATCTTTCTATCGTAACGAAAGTTCCTGATCAGCTTATAGCGGGGCAGTTAGCTTATGTTGCATCGCTTTCTGTTTATGACGCGGTCTTTAAGCACACAGGAACAAACGCTGCTTTATCCTGCAAATGGCCAAATGACTTGTTGCTCAACGGCAATAAACTCTCGGGTATTTTGATTGAGGCGTTGAACGAATTCAGTGTCGTTGGCATTGGCGTAAATCTTTCGAATACGCCCTCTGCAGTGGCTGATAAGGCCATTTCACTAGCTGATGTCGATCTATCGGTGGATCGATCTGATATGGTGTCTGACTTAATTCATTCATTTGATCATTGGAAAAAATCCTGGCGGAAAAATGGGTTTTCAGTGATCCGGGATCGATGGATGTCTGTCGCCCACGGTATTGGTGATCCGATTATCGCGCGGTTTCCTGATGGAAACGAAGAGCAGGGTGTTTTTCAGGGTATTGACGGGGCGGGGGCACTGGTGTTGGAAAGGGTAGATGGTAGTGTCCGCATGATCGCTGCTGCAGAAATATTTTTTTCAGACTGACGGTAATTCCAATGCTTCTCGCCATTGACTCAGGAAACACCAACATTGTTTTTGCCGTATATGACGGTGAAACGCTTAAGAGTGAATGGCGGGCTTCCAGTGATGCCAAGCGTACCGCAGATGAATACGGTGTTTGGCTAACGCATTTGATGGCGCTTGAGAATCTGAAAGTAGAAGACATTTCTGCGTCAATTTTGGCGACTGTCGTACCGGAAATGTTGTTTAGTCTTAAAACCCTTTGCCGAAAGTATTTTAAAACGGACCCCCTGGTGGTTGGTGAAGCAGGCGTCGAGATTGGTGTCGATGTCCTCGTCAATGAACCCGATGAGGTTGGTGCGGACCGTCTGGTCAATGCTGCCGCGGCACACCGTCGATATGGCGGACCGTTGATTGTAATCGATTTTGGAACCGCAACGACGTTTGATGTGGTCGATGAAAATGGCAGTTATTGCGGGGGTGTCATTGCTCCTGGAATTAACCTGTCACTTGATGCCCTTCATATGGCCGCCGCTAAATTGCCACGCGTCGCGGTTCAGAAACCGAAGGCCGTGATTGGGACCAGAACCGTTCCTGCAATGATGTCCGGTGTTTATTGGGGCTATGTTGGACTCATTGAGGGTTTACTCAAACGTATTAAAGAAGAGTATGGCGCGGCAATGTGTGTTGTTGCGACAGGCGGTCTCGCCCCACTATTCGCTGAGGAAATCGATGCTATTGAACACCTCGACAATGGTCTCACTCTTCGAGGTCTCTCCGAAATTTACCGCCGAAACACGCAAAGCCTTTAATTCATGAATAAATCTGACGAGCTCGTTTTCCTGCCACTTGGTGGCTGTGGCGAAATTGGAATGAATATGGGGCTCTACGGATATAAGGGCTCCTGGTTGATGGTCGATTGTGGCGTGACATTTGGCGACGATTTGACGCCCGGTGTTGATGTCATGGTTCCGGACCCGGCCTTCATCATTGAGAACATTGATAATCTAGTTGGGCTTGTTGTTACGCATGCCCATGAAGACCACTTGGGTGGCGTTCCTTATCTGTGGCGGCAGTTGAACTGTCCGGTCTATGCAACACCCTTTGCGGCGGGTTTGCTAACGCGGAAACTACCGGAGACCGGTCTCGCTAGCGCTGTGCCAATTCATGAAGTAAAGCCCGGTGGGAACTTCTCGGTTGGCCCGTTTGATATCTCTTTGGTTAATTTGGCGCACTCAGTCCCTGAAACGCAGGCATTGGCGATTAAAACCTCTCTAGGGACGGTTCTGCATGTGACCGACTGGAAGCTGGATTCCGAGCCGTTAGTCGGTCCGCCCACAGATGAGAAGGCACTTCGACAAATAGGCAATGACGGCGTACTCGCGCTGATGTGTGACTCAACGAATGTGTTTGTGGAAGGACGCACAGGCTCAGAAGGCCCCTTACGGGAAAGTCTAATTGACGTCGTTCAAAACTGTAAGAACCGAGTTGCGATTGCCTGTTTTGCCTCCAATGTCGCTCGAATGGAAAGCGCCATTCATGTAGCAGAGGCCACCGGACGACGTGTGGCCCTCGTTGGGCGTTCGTTGTGGAGGATTGCGGAGATCGCGAAAGAGTGTGGCTATCTCGAGAATTGTCCTGAGTTCGTTGATGCCCGTGATATCGGGTATTTACCGCGCGATGAGGTGTTGATGCTTGTCACCGGGAGCCAGGGCGAAGCGCGTGCGGCCTTGGCACGAATTGCAGCCGATGATCATCCGGATATCTCGTTGGCCGAGGGCGATACGGTAATTTTTTCATCCCGTGAAATTCCTGGTAACGAAAGAGCTATTGGACGCCTTAGGAACCAACTGGCGCGCTTGAATGTAGAGGTCATCAACGAACGAGATGCCTTTGTTCATGTTTCTGGTCACCCCGCACGCGAAGAACTCCAGCAATTGTACGACTGGGTGAAACCACCGGTGTTGATACCTATTCACGGTGAAGCGCGGCACTTGATTGAACATTGTAAGTTTGGTCGTGAGAACGGAATCCCGGTTACGGCAATGGCTGAGAACGGAGAAATGCTTCGTCTGGCACCAGGTGAACCCAAAATTTTGGCGCAGGTGCAGTCAGGAAGATACGCCGTCGATGGCCGCCGATTGGTCCCCGTAGAAGGTGATGTTGTTCGCGCACGCCGTCGAATGACTTTTAGCGGCGTGGCTGTGGCGACAGTGGTCCTCGACGAAGACGGGGAATTGATCAAAACGCCACAACTTTCAGCACCGGGTATCGTTGACGGCGATTGGCGAAGATGTCGTGATGCATGAAGAAGCTATTTCAGCAATTTCTGATGCCGTTAGCTCGATGTCGCGACGGCAACGTTTCATTGATGATAAAGTTGAAAGTGTTGTGAGCCAGGCGGCACGCCGCGTATTTCGGGCGGAAACCGGCAAGCGCCCAATCGTTCAAGTGCATGTTGTAAGGATTTGAGGGGCTGAAATGTCGTGGGTTTCCGCAATAGTTGTTTATGTGATGACGTGGTGGCTTGTGTTCTTTATGGCGCTACCGATCGGCGTAAAGCCACCTCATGAGGTGGGTGATGAGGCGGAATCCGGTCATGAGGCGGGCGCGCCTGTCCGCCCCCATTTGTTAAAGAAGGTCCTCGCAGCCACCGTAATTTCCGGAGTTATTACAGCAATAATTTACTGGGTGATCGTGTCGGACGTCATCTCGTTTCGAAACGGTTAGCCCGTCATGCCAAATTATTGCGAAGTCGCGCCGGGGCATCCTTTCCATGGTCCTTATCATGACCTGGAATACGGATTTCCTGTGGTGGATGACAATGTGTTGTTTGAAAGGCTTGTGCTTGAAATCAATCAGGCAGGCCTGTCTTGGCTAACAATCCTTAAAAAGCGCGAAGGTTTCTTTGCTGCCTTTGACGGCTTCGATATCCACCGCGTTGCCAAATATGGCGATGCGGAGCGTGAACGCTTGCTGAGTGATGCCGCGATCATTCGAAACAAGCTCAAGGTAAATGCAGCAATCGAGAACGCCCGGACGATTTGCGAGCTGCAAAAGGAGTTTGGGTCGTTCAGCACCTGGCTGGAGGAACATCACCCGATTGGAAAAGGAGCGAGTGGGTCAAACTATTCAAGAAAACTTTTTTGTTTACGGGCGGTGAAATTACCGGTGAGTTTTTGATGAGCACGGGCTATTTGCCGGGCGCCCATGAAGAAACTTGTCCAGTATTCAAAAAAATAGCGCGCCTCAAACCACCTCACATGAGATGAAATGAGGCGCGCTCGTTATTGTTAGACGGCGACGAAGTAGATCAGGAAGGTAATCGATACCAGCCACATGGCCGCGCTGATATCGCCTAACCGTCCGCAAGCCAGTTTAATTCCGACGTAAGAAATAAATCCAAGCCCGATGCCAGTGGCAATCGAGAATGTTAGAGGCATGGTCAGGGCCGTGATCACGCCTGGGACAAACTCTGTAACATCGTCCCAGTCAATTTCTGCCAGCCCACGTGCCATCATGCAGGCGACAAAGACGATTGCCGGTGCCGTTGCAAAAGCAGGGACCGATGTCGCAACTGGCGCAAAGAAGAGAGCCAGAAGGAAGCAGCCAGCGGCAGCTACCGCGGTAAGTCCTGTACGCCCTCCGGCGCGGATGCCTGAGGCGCTTTCGATATAGCTGGTTGTTGAGGATGTTCCGAAGACAGCGCCAGCAACTGTAGCGCTACTATCGGCAACCAGTGCTTTTCCGATATTTGGCAGGTTACCGTCTTTATCGAGCATTTTAGCCTGATGACCGAGACCAATAAGCGTTCCCGCCGTATCAAACATGTCGACGAGGAGGAAGCTAAAGACCAGGATCAGCATTGTGGCACCGGCAAGCTTAAAGAAACCAGCCATATCCAGCGCCAGGAAAGTAGGCGAGGGGTCCGGTGGCATGCTGACAATTGCTGCTGGTGGTTTGGCCAGACCCGTTACCATGCCAACGATAGCAACTAACAGAATGCCGATAATGATGGCGCCTGGGATCTTCTTATAGTCGAGGGCGACGATGACGATGAAGCCGAGTACTGCCAGCAAGACTTTTAAGGATGTGAGATCACCCATCTGTACGAGGGTTGCAGGGTGATCGACGACGAGGCCAGCGCTCTTCAGTCCGATAAACCCGAGGAAGAGACCGATCCCGGCGGCAATAGCGAGCTTCTGGGATTTAGGGATGCTGTTGATGATCCATTCTCGGAAAGGCAGAACGCTCAGGATTAGGAAGAGAACACCTGAAATAAGGACGGCGGCCAGCGCAATTTCCCAACTGACACCCATGCCTTTGACGACGCCAAATGTAAAGAAGGCGTTCAATCCCATGCCTGGTGCCAGCGCAATGGGATAATTAGCGTAGAAACCCATGACCAGAGAGCCAAAGGCTGCCGCCAAACAGGTGGCGACAAATACTGCGTTTTTATCCATCCCGGCGATTGAAAGAATATCCGGATTGACGAAGATGATGTAGGCCATTGTCAGGAAGGTGGTGAGACCCGCAAATAGCTCGGTCCTGACCGTGGTCTGATGTGCGTCCAGCTTGAACATTTTGTTTAACATAAAGACCCCCAATTTTAATTTTAGATCAAAATTGTCGCATACCGGGTCGATTCGCTTAAGAAAAGCTTAGGCATACACCTGTAGGGTGTATTTATGCGCAGTTTTGTCACCACGGCAATTTTTTGTTTTGCCATATTCATTATATATTCGGCCGGTGCCCAAACCGTGTCCGTCACAAAGGACGACTGCGCTCAGTTGGTAGCGCATGCGCCCAATCAAGACGTCACCTATCAGCCCGGCGTTGATGCATACGGAAGAAAGGTTCTACCTGCAGATCTGGGTGGTAGCATCCAGATCAAGGCACCGACTGACTTCAGTATTCCGATAACGGTAGATCTACAAAAGTCACTCGGCTTACCCGTTGACCCGGCCCAATTCCAAACACAGAATTTTACTGTGGGAACCGTCAAATTTAAGAATGGCCGTGCCTATTTCAATGACCAGCCGCTTCAAAGCGAACAGGCCGCGAAGCTTACAGCACTTTGCCAGAAACGCATGTCAGCCGGGCGCTGATCTCGCCATTGCCTTAGCATTCTGCTTTCCCTAAAGTCTGACCGCGTTGCCCGCCACTCCTGCGGCTATGGGCCGCTTTTCGGGATAATATTGTATGCGTTTATCAGACTATTTTTTGCCGACGTTAAGAGAAGATCCTGCAGAAGCGCAGATCGTATCGCATCGTCTTATGTTGCGTGCGGGCCTGGTACGTCAGGCTAGCGCGGGTATTTACTCGTGGCTGCCTTTAGGGTTGCGGGTGTTGCGCAAGGTCGAACAGATCGTCCGAGAAGAGCAGGATGCTGCAGGTGCACAGGAATTGTTGATGCCGACCATTCAGTCAGCAGACTTGTGGCAGGAATCAGGTCGTTACGATGGGTATGGCAAAGAGATGCTGCGGATCATTGATCGGCATGACCGGGAGATGTTGTACGGCCCAACAAACGAAGAACTGATCACGGATATTTTTCGTCAGACAATCCGAAGCTACAAAGATTTATCAAAAATTCTTTATCACATTCAGTGGAAATTCCGCGACGAGGTGCGCCCGAGATTTGGCGTTATGCGGGGTCGTGAGTTTCTGATGAAAGATGCCTATTCCTTTGACCTCGATTACGAGAGTGCCCGCCGATCTTATAATCGAATGTTTGTGTCCTATTTGCGGACATTTGCGCGTATGGGCCTGCAAGCTATTCCTATGCAAGCTGATACCGGTCCTATTGGCGGCGATCTAAGTCATGAATTCATCATTCTCGCCGATACCGGGGAAAGCGAGGTCTATTGTCATAAAGACTATCTGACCTATGACGCACTGTCAGAAGTTGCGACCGACGACAGTGATCTTGCGTCAACTGTCGAGAAATGGACAAGCCTTTACGCGGCGACAGATGAGAAGCATGACGCTGCTCAGGCAGGAGAACTCGGTGAAAGTCTGATAAGCGCGCGCGGCATTGAAGTCGGCCATATCTTTTATTTCGGCACTAAATATTCCAAGGCGATGGGGGCGACCGTTACTGGCCCTGACGGTGACGACCTCTTCCCGGAAATGGGATCCTATGGGATCGGTGTGTCGCGCCTTGTTGGTGCCATTATCGAGGCTTATCACGATGATGATGGCATTATCTGGCCTGACAGCGTTGCGCCGTTTTCGGTCGGCGTCATCAATTTAAGAACCGGTGATGCTGATTGTGATGCCGCATGCGAAGACATAGTGCAAAAGCTCGAAGCTGCGGGACAGGATGTCCTGTATGATGATCGGGATGAAAGAGCAGGCGCTAAATTTGCGAAAATGGATCTCATCGGGTTGCCCTGGCAGGTTATTGTTGGGCCCCGCGGTTTGAAAAACGGCGTCATTGAATTGAAACGTCGCGCGACAGGTGATCGTGAGGAGTTATCTGTAGAATCGGCTCTTTCAAAGCTCTGCGCCTGATAGGCATTTATCGATGATATTTTCAGCTTTTGAACGAACTGTCGCGAGCCGATATTTGCGCGCCCGGCGCCGCGAAGGATTCATTTCGGTCATTGCAGGGTTTTCTCTGGCTGGCATTGGTCTGGGTGTCGCTACTCTGATCATAGTGATGGCGGTGATGAATGGGTTTCGAGCCGAACTTATGGGACGTATTTTAGGGTTGAATGGTCATTTGGGGGTATCAGCCCCATTCGGTGATGGACTTAAAGACTTCGATGCCGTCGCGAAGCGATTACGCAGTGTTGATGGCGTTGTTCGTGTGACTCCAATTATCGAAGGCCAGGCAATGGCAACGGTCCGGGGGAAAGCAAGCGGGGCATTGGTCCGAGGAATACGTCCCGTTGATATTAGAAATCACCCTGCGCTGCGAAAAAATATCGTTCGAGGCAATCTCCAAAATTTTAAAAATGATAGTGATATCGTTATCGGTAACCGTTTCGCGGAACGCTATGGGTTATCCGTCGGAGGCAAGATAACGCTGATCGCTCCAAGCAGCCGTGTTACGGCGTTTGGTTCGGTTCCGCGTTTAAAAAGTTTTCGTGTTCGTGCCATTTTTGAAATTGGGATGTACGAGTATGACAGCTCGTTCCTGTTTACGACGTTAAACGCGGCACGATCTTTCTTTAAGACGGGAACAGGGAAGATATCAAACCTGGAAGTTATGCTGACGAGCCCCGACCTCGTTAAGGCAACCAGATCGCAAATTGCTAAAAAGGCTGGTGTGCCCGTACGCATTTTGGATTGGCAAAGGACTAATGCCAGTTTCTTTAATGCCATCCAGGTGGAACGAAATGTGATGTTTTTGATCCTGACACTGATCATCGTCGTTGCGGCCTTTAATGTAATTTCAGGCCTGATCATGATGGTGAATGATAAGGGGCGGGACATCGCCATTCTTCGGACGATGGGGGCAACCCGCGGCATGATCATGCGAATATTTTTGCTGTCGGGAATGGCTGTTGGCGTTATTGGAACAACCGCTGGGTTCTTGTTAGGTTTGGCATTTTCGCTCAACATTGAAACGATCCGCCAATGGCTGCAGACACTGACAGATAGTAAATTATTTCAGGCTGAGATTTATTTCCTGTCTCAGTTGCCAGCCAAGGTAGATCCTGTGGAAGTTGCAACAGTTACGGGGATGGCTCTTGGACTATCATTCCTCGCGACAATTTATCCATCATGGAGAGCGGCGAAGCTCGATCCTGTAGAAGCGTTACGATATGAGTGACCACATCTCGCTGCAGCTCGATTCTGTCGAACGTTCCTTTAAACAGGGAACCGGGCGACTGGAAATTCTGCGGGGTGTTTCTCTATCGCTGGCGGCGGGCGAAATTACGGCATTGGTTGGACCATCCGGTACCGGCAAATCTACGTTACTTCATATTGCTGGGTTATTGGAGCAACCGACGAGCGGGAAGGTTATTCTAGATGGCCAGGATTGCACCGCAATGGACGATTCAGCCCGTACGATCATTCGACAAACCGGTGTCGGGTTTGTTTATCAATTCCATCATTTGCTCCCTGAATTCTCTGCTGTTGAGAATGTAATATTACCTCAGATGATTGCCGGTATCGCGAAATCGGCAGCGCGCAAACGCGCCATTGAGTTACTGACGGATGTCGGGCTGGCCGAAAGACTGTCCCATCGGCCATCAGAGTTGTCGGGAGGCGAGCAGCAAAGGGTTGCTATTGTACGGGCGTTAGCCAACCAGCCCCGGGTTTTGTTGGCTGACGAACCGACCGGCAATCTTGATGAAGGAACTGCGTCGATCATTTTTGACGTGATGTTGAATGTTGTTCGTCAATTGAAGGTTTCGGCGCTCATTGCGACCCATAATATGGATCTTGCACGGCGCATGGACCGTGTGATGACCTTGCGGGATGGTGTCTTGGTCGAGGTCTGAACGCGCTATTTTGTTAGCGATTCGTTCTTCCGTATAAAAATTGTGTTATTTCAATAATTTACGGAGAAGTTATCCACAAGATAATGTGGATTTCTTCTCTGTCAAACACTTTATATAGCGCAATTCGTGGTTTGTTCTAATGACAGCAAAGCGATCCTATGGAATCAATAGGATATGAAACAGCCTGACTTTATCCATCTTCGTGTTCATTCCGCCTATTCGCTATCCGAAGGGGCGATCAAAATCCCCAATCTGCTGGAGCTCTGCAAACAGCATAAGATGCCGGCTGTGGCGCTGACGGATACCGGAAACCTTTTCGGGGCATTGGAGTTTTCTATTGCGGCCAGTAAGGCAGGATTGCAGCCCATAATCGGGTGCCAGCTTCTGGTTGATCGGCCAGACGATTGTGGTGGTAAATCCAGCCATCGTGCCAACGTCCAAAAACCATCGTTTGATACGTTAGTTTTGCTGGCGCAAAACCAACAGGGTTATCGCAATCTCGTAAAACTTGTCAGCCGCTCGTTCCTGGAAACGCCGCCAGATGAAAAAGCACACATAAAGTTTTCCGATCTCTCAGGTTTTACAGACGGCATTATCGCCCTGACAGGCGGACCAGCTGGCGCGTTGGGGAAGTTACTGGCTGACGGGCAGGGTGCGACGGCCGATCTGATGGCTGAAAAGCTAAAGGCGCTGTTTTCTGACCGGCTTTATATTGAATTGCTCAGGCACGGTCAGCCGCAACAAGATCTGATCGACGGAGCATTGATCGACATGGCGTATGCGCACGACCTGCCGGTTGTTGCGACGAACGATTGTCACTTCTCAGATGAATCCATGTTCGAGGCACATGATGCGCTCCTCTGTATTGCTGATAGCGCGCATATCGATCAGGAAGATCGACGCCGGTTGACCCCGCTGCATGGTTTTCGGTCGCAAAAGGAAATGCAGGAAGCCTTTTCGGATATTCCTGAAGCTATTTCGAACACTGTGGTGATTGCGCAGCGATGTTCCTTCATGCCGGAAGAGCATGCGCCGATATTGCCTGCATTCCCGACATTAGATAATCGCAGTGAAGCTGAACAATTGCGGACAGAGTCGGAGGAGGGGCTGGCGAAACGTCTGGAGGCTTTGGGTATCGATGGCGAAGAGGCAAAGCCATATCTTGACCGTCTTGATTTTGAACTTGGTGTGATCCTGGAAATGGGATTTCCAGGATATTTCCTGATCGTTGCGGATTTTATTCAGTGGTCAAAAAACCATGGTATTCCCGTTGGACCGGGTCGTGGTTCGGGCGCAGGGTCTGTTGTCGCATGGGCTTTGACGATTACAGATTTGGACCCGCTGAAATTTGGACTTTTGTTTGAGAGATTTCTTAATCCCGAGCGGGTATCGATGCCTGATTTTGATATCGACTTTTGTCAGGATCGGCGTGATGAGGTTATTCATTACGTTCAGGAAAAATACGGCAAAGACCGCGTGGCCCAAATCATTACGTTTGGAAAATTACAGGCCCGTGCTGTCCTGCGTGATGTTGGGCGCGTTTTGGGCATGCCCTATGGTTATGTCGACCGCATTTGTAAACTGATCCCGTTCAACCCAGCCCATCCTCCGACATTGCAGGAGGCTCTCGATGTAGAACCTGAGTTGCGGCGTCTGAGGGATGACGATGAGCAGGTCGCCCGTTTGCTCGATATTGGTCTTAAACTTGAAGGCCTTTATCGGCATGCATCTACGCATGCTGCCGGTGTGGTCATCGGTGATCAGCCATTGGATGAGTTTGTCCCGATGTATCGGGACCCGCGGTCTGATATGGCGGCGACGCAGTTTTCCATGAAGTATGCCGAAGCCGCCGGTTTGGTAAAGTTCGACTTTCTTGGCCTTAAAACACTAACGGTTTTGGATAAGGCCGTTGCTCTCATAAAAGAAGGCGGCGTTACTCTTGATCTCGCTTCATTACCATTTGAAGACGAAAAAACTTTTGAAATGCTGGGTAAGGGCGAGACGGTTGGCGTGTTCCAGCTTGAAAGTACGGGCATGCGAGATGTCCTGCGCCAGATGAAGCCTGACTGTTTTGAAGACATCATCGCGCTCGTTGCCTTATATCGTCCTGGGCCGATGGATAACATTCCACGCTATATCGCTTGTAAACATGGTGAGGAAGAGCCGGATTATCTGCATCCTGACCTTGAAGGTATTTTGACCGAAACGTTTGGCGTCATGATCTATCAGGAACAGGTCATGCAGATCGCCCAGGTGCTGTCTGGCTTTACGCTTGGCAGCGCGGACCTTCTGCGGCGCGCGATGGGTAAAAAAATCAAGTCGGAGATGGATGCGCAGCGGAATATTTTTGTTGAAGGCGCAAAATCGCGAGGCGTTGACGGTGCACAAGCGGCGCAGATTTTTGATCAGGTCGATAAATTCGCCGGCTACGGGTTCAACAAATCTCATGCGGCGGCATACGCGCTCGTTGCGTATCAAACGGCGTGGTTAAAGGCCAATTACCCGGTCGAGTTTATAGCGGCCTCTATGACTCTTGATATGGGCAATACCGATAAGCTCAAGATCTTTAAAGACGAGATCAGAAATCTTGAATTCGAACTTTTGCCACCGGATATTAACGAATCCATTAGTGCGTTTTCGGTTCGACAGCCGCTGAAGGATGGAGAAAAGGGCGCTATCCGCTATGCGCTGGGCGCTGTGAAGAATGTCGGAATTCAGGCCATGGACGCTTTGGTGGAAGAGCGGCAAGCAAATGGGCCGTTCCAGGATATATGGGATTTCGCTGAAAGAGTGGGTGGTAAGGTTGCCAATAAGCGGCAACTGGAAAATCTGGTTCGGGCGGGAGCCTTTGAATGCCTAGATCTAAATCGACGAAAACTCCTGGAAGGTATCGATGTAATTTTGAAAACGGCGAATGCCGCTGAACGAGAGCGTGAAGATAATCAAGTCAACCTGTTTGGTGGCGATTCAGGGCTCAAGGTATTGCAGCAACAGTCTCTTCCAGAAGTTGATGATTGGCGGAAGATGGAGAGGTTGGAGGAAGAAGCAGGTGCGGTCGGCTTCTTTCTTTCAGCGCACCCGCTTGATTCATACGGGAGTACGCTCAATCGGCTGGGCGTTGTCCCGTTTAACTCATTGACCGTTGCGTCCGCAGGGAGTCGTCCAAAACTCGCCGGTATTGTGGAAGACAAACGTGAGCGAACGTCAGCGAAAGGGAACCGGTTCGCTTTTATTAAGTTTTCAAGCCTCGAAGGCGCTTTTGAAGTTGTTATGTTTTCTGACGTTCTCGCCGCAAGTAGGGAGCTGCTTGATTCTGGTAAACCCTTACTGGTTGCTTGTGAGGCTAGAGCTGATGGAGACGAAATCAAACTGAATGCCGTAGGCGTGTCGGATTTGGACCAGGCAGTAGCTAGATCAGGGGCTGGGCTCAAAGTTCATTTAGATAGTGAAGATAGTCTGGGTGCGCTCAAACAAGCACTCGATGGCGGAAAAAAAGGGCGCGGGCAAGTGAGATTGGTCCTGAACATCGACCAACAGCAGTCTGTCGAATTGGCGTTGCCGGGTAATTATCTCATTTCTGCTGATATGAGGTCGGCGGTCGAATCTGTTCCTGGCGTCGTGGAGCTCCGAGACATCTGATTAATTTGCTTGGTTGATCCTCATGGGTTTGATTTTTAAGCAAATTCGCTTGAATTTCGCTGCGCTAAGGTCTATCAAGCGTCTACTTTAACCCGCACGCGGTCTTGCGACGGCTCCATCCTACATAGGAGTCGTTGTTCCGGTGTTTGAATCAGAAAAAAATCTGGTCGAACTTGTACCGCGGACGCACCAACCGGAGAAAAGGATTTTATAATGGCTTTGCCTACGTTTTCTATGCGCCAATTGCTTGAAGCAGGCGTTCATTTCGGACATCACACCAGACGCTGGAACCCCAAGATGGCTCCGTACATTTACGGGGTTCGGAATGGTATTCACATTCTGGACCTTCGCCAAAGCGTACCGATGCTTCACGCCGCCCTTCAGGCCGCGCGTGACGTCGTAAGTGGTGGTGGCCGGGTTCTCTTCGTTGGAACCAAGCGCCAGGCGAGTGAGCAAATTGCCGACGCTGCCAAGAGATGTGGTCAATACTATGTCGACCATCGTTGGCTCGGCGGTATGCTGACGAACTGGCGGACGATTACGGCTTCGATCCGGCGCCTGCGCGAATATGATGAGCTGCTTACCCAGGAAGATGTTGGCCTGACGAAGAAAGAACTTCTGATGCGGACCCGTGATCGCGATAAGCTTGAACGGGCCCTTGGTGGTATTAAAGAGATGGGCGGATTGCCTGATATTCTCTTTGTTATCGATACCAATAAGGAAAGTATTGCGATCAAAGAAGCTCAAAAGCTGGGTATTCCGGTGATTGCTGTGCTTGATAGCAATTGCAGCCCTGCTGGAATTACCTACCCCATTCCCGGTAATGATGACGCTCTTCGGTCGATTGCGCTCTATTGCGGATTGATCGCAGATGCGGTGCTTGATGGTCTTCAGCAGGAAGCGATTGCTGCGGGAACCGATCTTGGTGCGGAAGTAGATTTGCCAGCAGCTGATGAAGTTCCTGCTGCAGAAGCGGCGGCTGAAGCGCCAGCTGTTGAAGAAGGTCAAGCTACTGCAAGCTAGTAGTGAAGTTTTTAACGATTTTTACTTAATTCAAGGACGACGTCATGGCACAGATTACGGCTTCGCTGGTTAAGGACCTGCGCGAAAAAACTGGCGCAGGCATGATGGATTGCAAAAAGGCTCTTTCGGAAACCGATGGTGACATAGAGGCTGCAGTCGATTGGTTGCGTAAATCGGGCTTAGCGGCTGCAGCGAAAAAGGCGAGCAGAGTTGCTGCTGAAGGTCTTGTAGCGGTTAGTGCTTCAGGCAGCGCTGGTGCGGCTATCGAAGTTAACGCCGAGACTGATTTTGTTTCTAGAAACGCAGAGTTTCAGACGTTTGTTTCGACTGTCTCCGGGATCGCACTCGATAAGGGCGAAGATACCGATGCAATTTTGAATGCTGATTTTGGTAACGGTTCGACAGTTCAAGAAACCTTGACGAATCTGATCGCAACGATTGGCGAGAACATGAACCTGAGACGGGCTCAATCTCTTTCCGTGTCTAGCGGTGTTGTGAGTAGTTATGTTCATAATGCAACGGCTCCTGGTTTAGGCAGAATTGCGGTTCTAGTTGCTCTGGAATCCACCGGCGATGTTGCTGTCTTGGACGGTGTTGGAAAGCAGCTCGCGATGCATGTTGCTGCAGCCTCGCCGCGTTGGGCTACAGTTGATGAGGTCGATGCGGCTGAACTGGAACGGGAACGCACGATTTTAACGGACCAGGCCAAAGACTCCGGTAAGCCGGATGAAATTATCGCAAAAATGGTCGAAGGACGTCTTCGCAAATTCTATGAAGAGACAGTTCTTCTTGAGCAGGTTTCGGTAATTGATGGTGAATCAAAGATTTCGAAAACCTTGGAGCAAGCCGGAAAAGATGCAGGCGCTCCTGTCGCCCTTAAAGGCTTTGTTCGATATGTGCTCGGCGAAGGCGTTGAGAAAGAAGAAAATGATTTTGCGGCAGAAGTCGCGGCCGCGGTGCAAGGGTAAAGACCTCAAAATTTCGAGATAGTTTAAAAATCATTACCTTGTCACGGGGCAGTCAATGAACGCGGTGTCAGAAGACCTAAAATATCGTCGGGTATTACTAAAACTTTCTGGCGAAGCCTTGATGGGTGACGGCGAATTTGGCTTGGAGACGGAAACGGTCGGCCGGATTGCCGGCGAGGTAAAAAGTGTTTTAGACCTTGGCTGCGAAGTATGCCTGGTCATTGGCGGAGGCAATATTTTCAGAGGTATTGAGGCTGCAAGTCAAGGCTTGGAGCGAGGTACAGCTGATTATATGGGGATGCTTGCTACCGTGATTAACGCGTTAGCAATGCAAGGTGCTTTAGAGCGCATCGGTGTCCATACCCGGGTTCAATCTGCAATTCCAATGTCGACAGTCTGTGAGCCTTATATTCGCCGAAGGGCGAATAGGCATATGGAGAAAGGTCGGGTCGTTATCTTTGCGGCAGGAACCGGCAGTCCCTATTTCACGACTGATACTGCTGCTGCGCTAAGAGCTGTTGAGATGGGCTGCGATGCCCTTTTCAAGGGAACCCAGGTGGATGGTGTCTATTCGGCAGATCCGCATAAAGTTGCTGATGCTGTTCGTTACGATAGTCTAAGTTATCACGATGTACTGACGCAGGATTTAAAGGTGATGGACGCCTCTGCGATATCGTTGTCACGTGAAAATGAAATTCCGATTCTTGTATTTTCGCTTCACAGTTCAGGCGAATTTGCGAATGTCGCAAAAGGGCAGGGTCGTTTTACGGTTATACGTAAGGATGGATGAAAAATGGCTGATCCGGATCTTAATGATATTAAGCGTCGAATGCAGGGTGCTATTGACGTATTGATGGGCGAATTTGGTGGCCTTAGAACAGGTCGTGCTTCATCTGCTCTTTTAGAGCCCATAATGGTAGACGCTTATGGCTCGAGTATGCCGATGAACCAGGTTGGAACAGTTAATGTCACTGATTCCCGAATGATTTCCGTACAGGTATGGGATCAAGGACTGGTTGCCTCTGTCGAAAAAGCTATTCGTGATTCCGGGCTTGGTTTAAATCCGTCAAAAGACGGAAATTCAATCCGGGTCCCGATTCCCCAGCTTAGTGAAGAGCGGCGGATCGAGTTGACAAAAATTGCTCATAAGTATTGCGAGCAGGGGCGGGTCGCTGTGCGTAATATTCGCCGAGACGGCATGGATAAGCTGAAACGGCAGGAGAAAGACGGAGAAATTTCACAGGATGAACAACGAGCCTGGGGAGATGATCTGCAAAAACTTACCGACGGGTTTATCAAGCAAATTGACGAAGCATTGGCATCAAAAGAAACAGAGATAATGCAGGTATGATGTCATGAAGCCGGCTTCATCATTACGGGAAACGGCACCCCCGCCTCCAGTTCATGTTGGAATTATCATGGATGGGAATGGGCGGTGGGCCAAGGGCCGTGGTCGTCCTAGGATAGAAGGCCACCGTCGCGGAATGGAGACGGTGAGAGAGGTCGTAAAGGGTAGTATTGCCCTCGGTGTTGAGTATTTGACGCTATACGGATTCTCTATCGAAAATTGGAAACGGCCAGCCGCTGAAATTAGCTCTCTCATGGGATTGTTGCGCCTCTATCTGCGCCAGGAAATCAAAGAGCTCGATCAGCAAGGCGTTAGGATGCGTTTTATTGGCCACAGGTCCTTGCTGGCAGATGATATTGTTTCGCTGATTGAAGAAGCTGAAGAACAGACAAAAAATAATACGAATCTAAATTTTGTTGTTGCTCTCAGCTATGGAGCACGTCAGGAAATTACGGCGGCGGCTCAAAGCGTTGCCAGACAAGTCGCAGCAGGCGAGTTGGAGGTTTCCGCGATTGATGAATCTGTGTTTACCAAACACTTGGAAACAGCAGGAATGCCAGATCCTGATCTCGTCATCCGAACCAGCGGCGAGAAACGCATTAGTAACTTTTTGCTTTGGCAGGTGGCATATGCTGAACTCGTTTTTGTCGATACATTATGGCCAGACTTTTCCCGGGATGATCTTCGGGACGCCATAATGGAATATCATCGACGTGAGCGACGCTACGGCGCTACGGGTTAAAGCATTTAGTTGTGAAATCCCGTGTTTTGTCCGCACTTATCTTGGCTCCCATTGTTCTGGGCATAGTTTATCTAGGCGGTCTTTATTTCGTTTGTTTTGCCGTGCTCGCCATGGGAATCATGACAGGCGAATGGCGACAACTGACCAACGCCGGTAGTATTGGCAGTCTTGGTTGTTTCGCTGTTGGCATTGTAATAACCGCAATCATTACGACATTTGTATTGGCTGTACCGTGGGCTGTGACGATCTTGTTTGTCGGTGTCATTCTGGTTTGGCTTCTGGCGAGACGTCAGACAGCTGTGTCCAGTGTCTGGATAGTTTCGGGGGTAATCTCCGTTGGATGTTCAGGTATCGCGCTGGTTTGGCTAAGGGCCGAAGACTTAAGCGGCTTTCTGTTTGTTGTATGGTTGATGTTGGCTGTCTGGATGACGGATATTTGTGCTCTCTTTACCGGCCGGTTTTTTGGTGGTCCTAAATTAGCCCCATCGATTAGCCCCAATAAAACCTGGGCGGGTTTAGCGGGGGGCATACTCGGAGCGGCGTTGTGGAGCGGTATCTGGTCTTACTGGACGGAAATCGGTAGCATCTTTGTGTTAGCAATCATTGGCGGGGGCACAGCTGTTCTTGCACAGTTGGGAGATCTTGGCGTGTCTGTTGTTAAACGTAGGTTCGGAGCCAAAGATACCGGTAATTTAATACCAGGACATGGAGGTCTTTTGGACAGAATGGACGGATTTTTGGGGGCAGCCCCGATTGTCGCGTTGTCATTGGCAATTGCCAAAGGAGATATTTCTCTATGGTCATGAATGAACGCACATCCGCTCCAAACCCCAGGAAAATTACAATTCTTGGGTCAACGGGTTCAATTGGATGCAATACGCTCGATTTAATTCAACGAAGTCCTGAGGACTATGAGATCGAAGCGCTTACAGCCAATAAGAACGTTGAATTGCTAGCGGCGCAGGCCCGGGAGACGAATGCCAGGTTGGCTGTCATTGCAGATGAAAGTTTGTATCCAGCTTTGAAGGAAGCCTTAAGCGGCACCGCCATCGAAGCGGGAGCGGGTGCTTCCGCGGTTATTGAAGCCGCCGCTCGACCTGCAGATTGGGTGATGGCGGCAATAGTCGGTGCCGCTGGGTTGGAACCAACGCTTACTGCAGTGAGACGTGGCGTTGCTGTGGCTCTAGCGAATAAGGAATGTTTGGTTTGTGCCGGCGATTTGATGTTGTTGGAAATCGCGGCCTCTGGCGCTACGTTGTTACCAGTGGATTCAGAACATAATGCCATATTTCAGGTGTTTGAATTTGATCAACGGCCCGCAATCGAAAAAATTATCCTAACGGCGTCTGGGGGGCCATTCTGGAAGACCTCGCTAGCCAAGATGGCCAAGGCAACGCCTGCTGAAGCAATTGCTCACCCTAACTGGGATATGGGCGCAAAGATCTCCGTAGATTCAGCGACGATGATGAATAAGGGATTGGAGCTAATCGAAGCGCATTATCTATTTGCAATGGAAGAAGAGCGGATCGACGTCCTTGTCCATGTGCAATCGATCGTTCATAGCCTTGTCGCTTATATTGATGGGTCGGTTTTAGCACAATTAGGGTCACCTGATATGCGGACTCCAATAGCCTATGCGCTGGGCTGGCCCAACCGGATACCCGCGCCGAGCCCTCGGTTAGATCTGGCCTCGGTGGGAACATTGAGTTTTGAACAACCTGACGCGGAGCGGTTTCCGGCGATAGAGTTAGCACGGCAGTCATTGCGTGATGGTGGCGCTGCGCCGACGGTGTTGAACGCAGCGAACGAAGTTGCGGTTGCCGCCTTTCTTCAACAAAAGATTGGATTTTTGGATATCGCTCGGACGGTTGAGACCACGCTTGGGAACTTATCGGGGATTAGCGCCGATTCTTTGGAAGATGTTCTATCAGTAGATAATGAAGCGCGGGCCAAAGCGGCAGAGGAAGTCTCTAGATGTTCAATAGCAGCGGTTTGAGGTTAAATTTATGGAGTTCCTAGCCCCTCTTTGGAATTACGTTCTGCCGTTTATTCTGGTGCTTACTGTCTTGGTGTTTGTCCACGAAATGGGGCATTACCTCGCTGCCAGGCGTTGTGGTGTTAGGGTTGAAGTCTTTTCAATTGGATTTGGGCCAGAAATATTTGGG
This sequence comes from uncultured Alphaproteobacteria bacterium, assembly GCA_943787225.1. Lineage (GTDB taxonomy): Bacteria > Pseudomonadota > Alphaproteobacteria > MPNO01 > UBA2964 > UBA2964. The sequence continues at coordinate 82,055 of CALSLP010000004.1, read as the reverse complement.
TTTACGGCAAAATCGGGGACGCGGTGGAAATTTAGCGCAATTCCATTTGGTGGATACGTTCGCATGTTTGGCGAACAGGCTCCCGATAATCAAACAGGTGATGTCGCACATTCTGAACAGGAGATTGAAGTCTCCTTTTATAATAAATCACTACGTCAACGAGCGTGGATTGTATTTGCTGGTCCTTTAGCAAACTTCTTATTTGCCATCGTTGTTTTAGCGGGATTGTTCAGTATCGTCGGTCAGCCCTATACGCCAGCCGATGTCGGTAAGGTCATACCGGGTAGCGCGGCTGAGGAAGCAGGCCTAAAGCCTGGAGATATTTTCGTTAAGATTGATTCGACGGAGATCAAGAGATTTGAACAGGTGGTCCGAATTGTTCAATTGTCGCCTGGTCGACGGCTTTCCGTGATTGTTACGCGAAACGGTAATGAAGTCCGACTAACCGTCGTTCCCAAGGCGACAGAGGTAACTCAATTCGGTTCAAAGCAAACAATTGGACGGTTGGGGGTATCGCGATCTGGCGGCGATATGGTTTTCATCCGCCATGATCCTTTAACGGCCGTATGGGAGGCATCCGTCAGAACCGTCGTTTTGACTGGTAATATTCTAGACGCTTTGGGTCAAATTATTAGCGGGCAGCGAAATGCTAAGGAACTCGGCGGCCCCGTTCGAATCGCTCAAATTTCCGGCGATATGGCCCAAGCCGGGATTATAATGATTATCCAGTTTGCGGCGATTCTTTCGATCAATCTGGGGCTTATAAATTTGTTTCCGATTCCCCTTTTAGACGGTGGGCATTTAGTATTTTATGGTATCGAAGCTTTACGTGGGCGCCCAGTCAGTGAACGCGCGATGGGCTTTAGTATGAATATTGGTTTGACGCTTATTTTGTGTTTGACGATCTTCGTTACGTGGAATGATCTGGTGCAGCTTCGTTTCGTGGATTACGTTATTGGTTTAGTAACTTAAGGGGTCTTTAGGCCTGTGGTTTTTCGACGCTATTTTGTGATTTTTCTGTCTGCCATAACGATAATCGTTGGGGCATCATCTGAAACCAGCCTTTTGTTTGCCCAATCCCTTGGAGCGACCGAAATTCGCGTGGAGGGAGCACAGCGTATCGAGGCTGACACGGTTAGATCGTACGTGCCAATCCGTGCAGGGCAGAAAATTACTACCCAGGGAATGGATGACGCGCTTAAAAAGTTATTCGCCACAGGACTGTTTGCAGATGTGATTGTGCGCCGGGAAGGCAGCGTGGTTGTGGTTCGTGTCGTCGAGAACCCAATTATTAACCGTATCGCATTCGAGGGGAACAAACGCGTTTCCAATGAGATACTTCAGGACGAAGTGAAACTGAGACCTCGAATTGTTTATACGCGTTCAAGGGTACAGAGCGATGTTCAACGGTTAATTGATGTATATCGACGCAATGGTCGATTTGCAGCAAGCGTTGAACCTAAAGTCATTCAGCTTCCTCAAAATCGGGTAGATTTGGTTTTTGAAATCACTGAGGGGCCGATAACGGAAATTCGGCGTATTGGTTTTGTTGGCAATGTAAAATACAGCGACAGCGATTTACGAACTATTGTCCGTACGAAAGAGAGCGCCTGGTATAGATTTTTATCAGCTGATGACACATACGATCCTGATCGTTTGACCTTTGATCGAGAACTTCTTCGGCGCTTTTATTTGAGCAAAGGGTATGCAGATTTTCGGGTCGTTTCAGCTGTCGCGGAGTTGGCACCAAATCGGGAAGGATTTTTTATAACGTTCACAATTGAAGAAGGCGAACGTTACCGGTTTGGAAAAATTGATGTTGCGGCGAAGTTACGCGATCTTAGTTCTGATCAGTTAAAAGGCCATATTAAAATCAAGGGTGGTGATTGGTATAACGCTGATGCCGTTGAGAATGTCGTCTTAAATCTTACGGACGCGGTCGGTACACTCGGATATGCATTTGTTGATATTAGACCGCAAGTAAAACGCAAAAAGAAAGAACGTGCCATCGACATAACCTTTCGAGTACGAGAGGGGCCACGGGTCTTTGTCGAACGTATCGATATTACGGGTAATGTTCGCACCATCGATCCTGTAATTCGTCGAGAAATGACGTTGGTGGAAGGGGATGCATTCAATGCTTCCAAGATGCGGCGTGCCCGAAAACGAATTCGGAATTTAGGCTTTTTTGAAAAAGTTGACGTTAAAAATGTAGCGGGCTCACAGCGTGACAAGACTGTCCTTCAGGTCAAGGTTAGAGAACGCTCTACGGGTGAAATTTCGTTTGGTGCTGGATTTTCATCGTCAGATGGCTTGTTGGGGAGTGTTGGTATCCGGGAACGAAACCTTCTGGGCAAAGGACAGGACCTTTTGTTGAAGACGACAATTGCTGCTGAATCAAGTCAGATCGACCTGCAGTTCACCGAGCCTTATTTTCTTGATCGAGAATTAGCTGCCGGCTTTGATCTATTTAGAACGACAAGAGACTTACAGGATGAGAGCTCGTTCGAACGCAAATCGTTGGGTGCTGGACTCCGTCTGGGGTTTGAATATTCTGATAAATTACGGCAGCGGCTTCGATATCGCATTAGCCGGGAGGAAGTCACGAATGTTGCTTCTACTGCATCGCTTGCTGTTCGTGAGCAGGCAGGGGCAGCGGTAAAATCTGAAATTTCCCAAATCCTAACCTATGACAGTAGAGATGATCGTTTTCTTCCAACAAAAGGGGTGGTCGCTCGTTTTAATACTGATTTAGCGGGGCTTGGTGGAAGCGTAAGATATGTTCGTACAAATGTGAAAGCTACGAAGTTTTTTCCAATTACCGAACAATTTATCGGCAGTATTGGTGGCTCTGCTGGTTATATTATTGGGATTGGTGATGATGTTCGAATCGTTGATCGTTTCTTTCTCGGTGGGCCCTCGTTGCGGGGATTTGAGGTTGCCGGTGCTGGGCCACGAGATGAAGCGTCGGACGATGCTGTTGGTGGTAAATTCATTTACACAGGGACGGCTCAGTTAACCTTTCCAATTGGGTTGCCAAATGAATTTGGGATCAAGGGAAGAATGTTTTCAGATATCGGTTCGTTATCGAACTCGGAATCTACGCTCGCAACGATTACTGATGATAAATCGCTTAGGGCGTCGGTTGGTCTTGGTATATCTTGGAAATCTCCTTTTGGCCCTGTAGTGATTGATTTTTCAAAAGCATTGTTAAAAAAGGATTTCGACAAAACCGAAGTCCTAAGATTTGATTTTGGCGCTAGATTCTGAGGCAGATTAAATGAAATTTACCGTGAGCCTGAGCATCAGTTTTTTTATCGCTTTTAGTGTTTTTGCCTTCACTCCTGAGACGGCACGAGCTCAGAGCTCGTCCATTGGCGTTATCGATATTCAGAAGGTTTTGCGTTCTTCCGTGGCGGCGCGTTCTATTCGACCGCAAATGGAAAAGCTTAAGGCTGATTTTCAGAAACGCTTTAAAAAGTCCGAAGCTGAGTTGCTTAAGGCAAAGCAGGACCTGGAGCGTGAACGAGCGATTTTACCTGAAGGGTATGCTGAAAGACGAAAAGCGTTTGAACGTCGCGTAAGTGACACGCAGCGTCAGGTTCAAACAGTCAATCGAATGATGGATAGAGCTTTGGCAAATGCCATGCGGCAGGTTCATAAGAATTTGCGTGCAATTACGCAGGAGCTCGCCAAGGAGCGTTCCTTGCAATTTGTTGTTCCGAAGCGCGTGATGATTTTTCATGAAAAGCGATTTGATATCACGCAAGAGGTCTCTCGACGGCTGAATAAAAAGCTGCCTAAGGTTAAAGTTGTAATGCCTAAGGACAGGCCAGCGCCGGTGAAGAAATAGAAAATGCCGGATCCCCGGTTTTTTAGAAGAGTCGGCCCATTCACTGTTGGGTCGTTATCGGAAATTTCCGGTGCTGCAGTTGCCGAAGGCCATGCCTCCGACAAATTGGTAAATGATGTTGCCCCGTTAGAGAGCGCTGGTGCCGACAATGTTAGTTTTCTCGATAATCCTCTTTATCTGTCGGCGTTGTCAGTAAGCTCTGCTGGCGTATGTGTGATGCATCCGGAACGTGTAAACGTTGCTCCTGATCAGATGACGCTTTTGCTATCCGAGAATCCTTATTTAGCATACGCAAAAATTGCTGCTGCGTTCTACCCGGAAGCTAACCCCGTCGGGTCAGGTGAAGACAATTCCTTTATTCATCCGACAGCTTCGATTGGTCAGGACACACATGTCTCTCCTGGTGCCGTTATCGGGGCAGGTACTGAAATTGGTTCCCAATGCGAAATCGGACCAAACGCCGTTATCGGTCCAGGTGTTGTTATTGGGGACGGATCTGTCATTGGTCCGTCTGTATCGGTGCAGTATTCTATCATTGGCTCGCAGGTTCGAATTTTTGCTGGCGCCCGGATTGGCGAGGCGGGGTTTGGTTTTGCGACAGGAAGTGATGGGCACTTTACTGTTCCACAGCTTGGTAGAGTGCTCGTTGGCGATAAAACCGAGATTGGTGCCAATACGACAATTGACCGAGGTAGTGCTGCTGACACTGTCATTGGACAAGGTTGTCGGATCGATAATCTTGTCCAGATTGGACACAATGTGATTCTTGGCAACGGGTGTATTATTGTTTCTCAAGTTGGAATTTCAGGTAGTACGCAACTGGAAGATTATGTTGTCGTTGGCGGCCAAGTCGGGTTTACCGGGCATTTGAAAATAGGACAGGGTGTTCAAATAGCTGCGCAGTCGGGGGTTATGAATGATTTGCCTGCTGGTGGTAAATATTCTGGTTCTCCTGCGGTGCCCATGCGTCAATGGCTCAATCAGGCAGCTATGTTGCGGTCGTTGGGAAAGAAGAAGGTGAAAAAGGGTGGATAGTCTCGATAGCGAATCTGTCGTTAATGAAATCAGTATTGAGCGGATTATGGAGCTCATTCCACACCGTTATCCGTTCCTAATGATCGATAGAATGATTGATATTGTTCCAGGCGAAAGTGCCACCGGCATCAAGAATGTGACGGTAAACGAGCCTTGTTTCCAAGGGCACTTTCCAGAAAGGCCTATTTTCCCAGGCGTTTTGATTATTGAGGCTATGGCGCAAACATCAGCTGCTCTTGTCATCAACACTTTGGGTGAGGAGTCGGAAGGTAAGCTCGTTTACTTTATGTCAGTTGAAAATGCACGTTTCAGAAAACCTGTAACGCCGGGCGATCAGTTAAACATTCATGTTAGCCGTCACGCTAGTCGGGGCAACGTTTGGAAATTTAATTCGCTAGCCAAGGTAGACGATAAGGTCGTCGCCGAGGCTACTTATGCGGCAATGATAATGGACAAATAGAAGTATGTCGGAAATTCATTCAACTGCCGTCATAGAGCCCGGTGCTGAACTCGGCGAAAACGTATCCATTGGTGCATTTTGTTCCGTTGGCTCCAATGTATCTCTCGGAGATGGTTGTCGTCTGATTTCGCATGCAGTTGTTGCGGGGCGGACGTCCATCGGGGCGAATACTCATATTTATCCCTTCGCTTGCATTGGTCATCAACCTCAGGATTTGAAGTATCAGGGCGAACCATCGACACTCGAAATCGGTGCTAACAATATTATTCGTGAAAATGTCACGATGAACCCGGGGACCGAAGGCGGCGGCATGGTTACCAGAGTCGGTAACAATTGTCTCTTTATGGTCGGTGCGCATGTGGCCCATGATGGCGTTGTTGGAAACCACGTTATCTTTGCAAATAACGCGACAATAGCGGGGCATGTAGTCGTTGAGGATTATGCAGTACTTGGAGGGCTAAGCGCTGTCCATCAATTTGTACGCATTGGCTGCCATGCCATGATTGGTGGAATGTCTGGTGTAGAACAGGATGTCATTCCTTACGGTTCAGTTTTAGGTAATCGCGCGAGATTGGCCGGTTTGAATGTTGTTGGAATCCGTCGGCGCGGATTTTCTCGCAGCGAAATTGCCGATCTCCGGAAAGCCTATCGTCTATTATTTGCTGAAGAAGGCTCAATGTCTGAGCGTTTGGTTGATGTGTCTGAAATGTACAAAGAAAATCAAGCTGTAATGGATATTGTTGATTTCATTCGCCGCGATTCCAACCGGTCCATTTGCCAACCCAGAACGGAGCATGGCACCTAAGCTCGCGATCGTCGCGGGCGGCGGCGACCTGCCATGGCTTTTACGGGAAACCTGTCATGCTGGAGGGCGCGAATGCCTATTCCTTGCTCTGGATGGTCACGCTGATCTCAATCGGGAACCAAATGCGGATGCAAGTATCCGCATGGGTGATTGGGGCAAGACACTCGATTTGCTGAATAAGCAGGGAATTGAGGAGTTGGTCTTTGCCGGGACTGTACGTCGGCCAAGTTTAAAAGAAATTCGACCAGATCCGAGGGGAGCAGTTTTTTTAACACGACTTGCCCGATCTTGGTTTGGTGATGATTCAATTTTGTCTGCCGTGATGAAGGAGCTGGAGAAAGAGGGTTTTCGAGTGGTTTCACCCGAATCCTTGCTTGAAGAATTTATTGCCAAAGAAGGCCTCTATGGCTCCATACAGCCCGATGAGGCAGCATTAGCGGACATCCAGCGGGGCAAGGAGGTTGTGAGCGCGATAGGTAGTCAGGACATCGGCCAAGCGGTTGTCATCCAGCAGGGCGTTGTTATCGCCGTTGAAGCGGCGGAGGGAACAGACGCGATGATCCAACGTTGTAAGTCATTGCTTCGCGACGATGCCGGCGGTGTTCTCGTTAAGCTTCCGAAACCAGGACAGGATCGTAGGATCGATTTGCCAACGATCGGAAGCAGGACGATCCAAGGTGCTAAAGACGCCGGCTTAATTGGAATCGCGGTGGAGGCAGGCGGGGCATTGGTCATAGACGTACAGGAAATCGTGAAGATCGCTGACGCCGCCGGTATTTTTGTTGTTGGCGTTCCTGGTGATTAATCGTGACCGAGTCTAACGATGATGATCGAGTCATAACGGCTACTTACCCTCGTATATTTGTCATAGCGGGTGAGCCCTCAGGGGATTTGCTTGGGGGACGTTTGATGGCTGCGCTCAAAAGACATTCCAGCGGAAAAATAGAATTCGCGGGTGTCGGCGGGGAGCGGATGATTGCGCAAGGGCTTAACAGCCCTTTTCCTATAACTGAGTTGTCAGTCATGGGCCTCGCAGAAATATTGCCCCGCATTTTTAATTTACGCCGACGCGTTCGGCAAACAGCCTCCGCAATAGAGCAATATGCGCCTGATTTACTGATAACGATTGATTCACCGGGTTTCTGTTTTGCCGTTCTGAAACGATTGAAAAGAGTTCAATCAACAAAACGCATTCATTACGTAGCTCCGAGTGTTTGGGCGTGGCGACCAGGACGTGTACATAAGTTTGCCTGTGAATTCGATCACCTGCTAACGCTTTTGCCATTTGAGCCTGCTTATTTTCAACCAGCAGGCCTCGATGCAACTTTCGTTGGGCATGCCGTTATCGAAAGTGAGATGGGTGCAGCCAATGGAGTTGATTTTAGACGACGGTTTCAGATCGACGAAAATGCGCCACTTGTTTGTGTGTTGCCAGGAAGCCGTATGGGGGAAGTTCAACGCCATTTGGAACCATTTCGTTCAGCGGTGGAAATTTTGAAGAAGAAGGTTCCCGCTCTTCGCGTTGTCGTTCCAACTATCCCGGCACTTCTGGAAAAAGTTTCTCACTCTGTGCGGGGGTGGGACGTTGATGTGCTTGTTATCGAAGGAGAAAAAGAAAAATTCGATGCGATGGCCGCGTCAAATGTCGCATTGGCGGCTTCGGGTACCGTTGCCCTGGAATTAGCGTTGGCTCGTGTTCCGGCTGTCATTGCTTACCGAGTGAACATAGTCACTTCCTGGATCGTCAAGGCGTTGATCCGAATACCATATGCTAACCTCGTCAATGTCTTGCTTAATCGTGAGGCTGTTCCTGAATATATCCAAGGGAGATGCACTGCGGATAATCTGGCAACAGCACTTGAGACTCTGCTGATGGATAATAGGGCCTACAAGGCACAGCAAGCTGCCGCAGATGAGGCGATAAAGCTTTTGGCAGCCGGTAATGTGTTGCCGAGCGATGTCGCTGCGAAAACTGTATTGTCTTTGTTTCATCCTCGTTGAACAAAAAAGGGCACCCGAAGGCACCCTTTTTCTAACTTGAGAATTTAAGTTATTACCGTTCAGAAATAGGCTTTAGGTCGCGTTGCGCTGCACCAGTATAAAGCTGTCTCGGACGGCCGATCTTTTGACTTGGGTCCTCAACCATTTCGTTCCACTGCGCAATCCAGCCAACTGTTCGGGCGACTGCAAAGAGTACGGTGAACATCGTCGTCGGAATACCAAGCGCCTGGAAGATGATCCCTGAATAGAAATCAACATTCGGGTATAGCTTGCGGTCTACGAAATATTCGTCTTCCAAAGCGATCCGTTCGAGTTCCATCGCAAGGTCCAGCAAGGGCTCATCGCGGATATCAAGTTCATCCAGGACAGAATGGCATGTTTCACGCATGATCTTGGCGCGAGGATCAAAGTTTTTATAGACTCGGTGGCCAAATCCCATGATACGGAAGGGATCATCAGGATCTTTGGCTTTCTTGATATAGGTGTGAATATTGTCTTTGCTGCCGATTTCATGAAGCATGTTAAGAACGGCTTCGTTCGCGCCGCCATGAGCCGGACCCCAAAGGCTGGCAATACCAGCTGAGATACAAGCGAATGGATTGGCACCACTGGATCCCGTCAGTCTAACTGTAGAGGTTGACGCGTTTTGTTCGTGGTCCGCATGCAAAATCAAAATGCGGTCCATTGCTTTGGCAATGACCGGGTTGATTTCGTAATCCTCGCATGGTGTTGCAAACATCATGTGTAGGAAGTTCTCAGCAAAACCAAGATCGTTGCGGGGATAGATGAAGGGCTGGCCAAGGGAGTATTTGTAAGCCCAGCCAGCGATTGTTGGCATTTTTGCGACCATACGATAGGACGCTACCATGCGCTGATGGGGGTCAGAAATATCAGTGCTATCGTGGTAGAAGGCTGACAGAGCACCAACAACACCGCACATAATCGCCATGGGGTGGGCGTCGCGGCGGAAGCCTCTGTAAAAATTGGTCAGTTGCTCGTGGAGCATAGTGTGCAAGGTAATCGCACGATCAAACTCGGTCTTTTCACCTTGATTGGGCAACTCTCCGTAAAGAAGCAAATAGCATACCTCAAGAAAATCACTCTTTTCCGCAAGCTGCTCAATCGGATATCCGCGATGGAGTAAAATTCCGTTATCACCATCGATATAGGTGATCTTGGACTCGCAACTGCCTGTAGCGACAAAGCCCGGATCATAAGTGAAATAGCCGGTTTCAGCATAAAGGCGGCGAATATCGATGACTGGTGGGCCTTCAGTGCCCGTGAGGATGGGAAACGTGGACTCTTTTCCAGAGACGTTATCGGTGACGGTAACGTTACTATTGGACGCCGTTCCCGCAGCGGAGGATTTCTGGCTCATACGATCTACCCTTCGTAGCGCTTGCGGAAGCCCCGGCTTCTGTGCAGTAGCGCAATATGGTTAAGACTGGAGGTGCCGGGAAGGTAACGGATTAATTCGGTCATTTCAATCGCTTGGCATTATTTGGTGATCACGTCATTGAGACGCCCGATCGCTTCATCCTGACCGAGGACTGCTGCGACCTCAAAGATACCGGGTGAAACAGTTGTTCCAGTAAGGGCGGCACGCATTGGCTGCGCAATTTGACCCAATTTGATCTCTTCTTTATCTGCAAAAGCATGGATTGCTTCATTAATTGACTCTTCGGACCAATGGGTCAGTTCTTTCAGGCTCACGGAAAGTCGTCCGAGGCGTTCTCGTGCTTCAGAATCTAACGATTTCTCCGCTTTCTGATTTATATCTAAAGGTCGCGGGTAAAAATAAAATAAAGAAATTTCAATTAGTTCGGGAAGTGTCTTTGCACGTGATTTTAGCCCGGGCATTGCAAGAACGAGGCGTTCACTCATCGTTGAATCAAAGCTGCGTTGAACGGCCTTCTCAACAGAATCCTGAATTAAACTCGCAAGAACTTCATCTGCTGTTTCTTGAATGTAATGCGAATTCACGGATGATAGTTTGTCAAAATCGATGCGCGCGGCGCCGCGACCAACATCCTGAATTTCAAACCACTGAATGGCCTGTTCTAGAGAAATAATTTCGTCGTCGCCGTGGCTCCAGCCAAGACGCATGAGATAATTCAGAAGGGCTTCGGGTAGATAACCCATCTCGCGATATGCTTCGATGCCGAGAGCACCATGCCGTTTGGACAGTTTTGCGCCGTCGGGGCCGTGAATAAGAGGGATATGTGCATATTCGGGGGGCGTCCATCCAGCCGCTTGAAACAGCTGTGTCTGCCGAAATGCATTGGTGAGGTGGTCGTCGCCACGGATAGCGTGGGTTATTCCCATGTCATGGTCATCTACGACAACTGATAGCATATAGGTTGGGGAGCCATCCGCCCGAAGCAGGATCATATCATCCAGCTGTGAATTAGCGACAGTAACCGACCCCTGGACGAGGTCCTGAATTACTGTTTCGCCTTCAATCGGGGCCTTAAAACGAATGACGGGTTTTATATCGGCTGGAGCATCGGCGGGGTCTCGGTCGCGCCATTTTCCGTCATAGAGGCGCGTGCTTCCTGCTGCCCGCGCTTTTTCACGCATGGCTGTTAATTCTTCCGGACTGCAATAGCAGTGATATGCTTTTCCTGCTTTTAGAAGCTCATTGGCAACCTCTGTGTGGCGCCCGAGGTTGGCGGATTGGTTGATCGGAGGCTCGTCGGCATTGAGGCCCAACCAAGCCAGTCCCTCGAGAATGGCATCGATAGCTTCCTGTGTTGATCTCTTGCGATCTGTATCCTCAATGCGCAGGAGATATTTGCCGCCATGGTGGCGGGCAAAAAGCCAGTTGAACAAGGCGGTTCTGGCTCCTCCAATATGAAGAAACCCTGTTGGTGATGGAGCAAATCTGGTTACGACAGTCATATTTATCAGTCATTTTCGGACGAATGAGACGGGGGAGATAACACATCTGAGTTGATCGTGCATTACTTGTGAAAGGCGAGGGCGCAATTCAGCAACTGGAAGTGGCGGGGATATCAAACTCGGAATACCATAGAGTGATGAAAAAACAGGTGCTCTTTCAATCATGGCCCAAGAAATTGGTACATCGTTAAACAGAACCGTTGAAATGGGCTTTAAGGTCTATAGGCTGCACACGGCGATTATATCGTGGGTGGCGTCAGAACGCTCGCGTTGGGTTCTCTGGTGCCCGGTGCTGTTGGCCGTTGGTATTGCCTTTTATTTCCAACTGCCCCGCGAGCCATCACTCTGGGTTGGACCGGGTGTCGTAAGCGCTTTGACCTGTGGTTGGCTATTTATTGCTGCGATAAGACGAAACACCGTCGCTTTCTTGCTGCTCTTCCTACCCGTCCTTGGTTTCTCGGCGGCGCAGTTTCGAACCTACACCGTCTCTGCACCCGTGCTTGAGGCAAAAATAGGGCCGGTTTGGGTTGTGGGCACTGTCATGCGATGGGAACCGAAGAGCGGTGGTCATCGAGTCACTCTTTCAAATTTGACAATAGACCGTATAGCACCAAGAAAAGTGCCGTCGGGCATTCGTATCACCGTCAAGGGTGTGAACACGGCTGTTAGGGCGGGGGACCGGTTGCGGGTTCTAGCTGTTCTCCATCCCCCCGCCGGACCAGCGATGCCGGGCGCTTTTAATTTTGCGCAACATGCGTACTTCAAAAGCCTCGGGGCTGTTGGCTATGCTGTTCGCAAACCTGAATTATTAGAAACAGTACCAGATAAAGGCCTCAGAACAGCCGTCGCTCGTTTTCGGCAATCCCTCACGGAACGAATTATTTCAGGTGTATCGGGAGTCGCAGGAAGTTTAGCGGCAGCGTTGATTACGGGAGAACGCGGGAGTATTCCCGAAGATGTGCTTTCGGCGATGCGAGATTCTGGACTCGCACACTTATTGGCCATTTCGGGGCTTCATATCGGGTTAGTGGCCGGTATTTTGTTTTTTGCATGCCGGTTTTTGCTATCCCTATTTGAAACTTTGGCTCTTCATTATCCCATAAAGAAGTGGGCAGCTGTTTGCGCCTTTATGGGCAGTTTTTTTTATCTATTGATTTCAGGAATGACGTTGCCGACACAGCGTGCATTCTTAATGCTCGGCCTGGCTTTGTTGGCGATCATTATTGATCGACGGGCCATCTCTATGCATATGGTGGCATGGGCGGGCTGCGCGATTTTGGTATGCGCTCCTGAAAGCCTGTTTAATGTCAGTTTTCAGATGTCCTTTGCGGCGGTTGTCGCACTTGTCGCGGTTTATGAATGGGTATCCCTCTCGTCGCTGAAGGCGAGGACGTCCACCGGACGAATAGCTTTTTATCTCGCAGGTGTCCTGCTTACGACAGTGGTTGCCGGGGTCGCGACGGCTCCATTTGCCTTGTTTCATTTTAACCAAGTGGCTCTGTACGGCATACTGGCCAATATTTTTGCTGTTCCTATTACGGGTTTCTGGATTATGCCCTTTGCGATCGTTGCGATGGTCGCGATGCCATTTGGATTAGAGACTTACCCGCTTGCGGCAATGGGTTTGGGGATAGAAGGCGTCGTCTGGATTGCGCAGTTCGTGCAGGAATTGCCTGGCGCTGTTTATGATTTCCCGGCGATGAATGGATGGCTACTCGGCGCGATTACCCTGGGTGGATTGTGGGTCTGTCTTTGGCAACATTCTGCTCGGTACTTAGGGGTAGTTCCCATCTTCGGGGCGATCATTTTGATGCCAGGTCTACCAGTGCCGGACGTTTATATTTCGTCGTCAGGAAATCAGATTGCGGTTAGGGAAACTGATGGTGGGTTGTTTTTTGTAAAGGGCCGAAGAGGGATTGTTGTTGAGACCTGGCTACGGCGAACCGGAAATAAAAGCCAAATTGGCCTTGAAAACTCTAAAAACCATGCGAGAGATATTCGATGTGACAATTTAGCGTGCGTTTTCCATAAGAACGGACAACAAATCTCACTTATTTGGCACCCTGCGGCGGTCTTAGATGATTGTTCCAGGGCAGATATCGTGGTTGCAACGATCCCTGTCAGTCGACGGGTGTGCCGGGATTCAAACTACCTTGTCGACCGTTTTGATCTGTGGCGGAACGGCAACCATGTGGTCTTTCTTGATTTTGAAAAAATCGTTGTAAAATCAGTAGCAAGCAATGGAGGGCGGCGGCCCTGGTCACGTTATCCACGAGAGTTTAAAACGCGGCGCCTTCCTATTAGTAATGGCGTAAAATCGCCTTGAGTTTACCCTGCACTTTAACGCGGTCAGGTCCAAAAATTCTTGTTTCGTGTTGTTCGTTTGCCGGTTCGAGCGCAATGGATTGTCCTTTGCGGCGCAGGCGTTTCAGAGTGACCTCATTATCGTCAACCAGGGCCACAATGATAGCACCGTTATCGGCATTATCACGTCGTTCAATGACCGCGATATCGCCGTCATGAATACCCGCATCGATCATGGAATCTCCCTGAACCTCGAGAGCATAGTGATCGCCACGTCCTAACATTGAAGCCGGTACGTCCATCGTAGAGGTGTCATCTCGAACAGCTTCGATTGGAAGACCTGCTGCAATTCGTCCATAAAGCGGTACTTGGATGACACCATCCTCGCCTTGATCTGCCGGTTCTTCGTTGAAGCCGCCTTGGATGACATTTGGTGTAAAGCCCGAGGTCACTCGTTCTGGCGGCTTTAAATTTTCTGGCAACTGGAGTACCTCCAGCGCCCGGGCACGATGGGGCAGGCGGCGGATAAATCCGCGTTCTTCCAACCCCGTGATAAGCCGGTGGATTCCTGATTTTGACTTTAAACCCAACGCATCCTTCATTTCATCAAACGATGGCGATACACCTCTGGATTTAAGATGATTGTCGATGAACTGGAGTAAATCGTACTGTTTTTTGGTCAACATCGTTGATCTCCGGCAAAACGCATACTTGGCACTACGCTGGGCAAATTAAAGAACAAAACAAAAACACTTTAAATGTTCTAGTTTGGTTCTATTTTGACGTCAAGCCGGAAACTTGCGCAATTTCGAATCAGATGCTGAGGACGCCACCGCCAAGTCGCATGATGCGGACTTGTTCACCGCTTTTGATTTTGCTGGCAAATGGGGCGCGGATTATCAAGGCGTCAGCCCGTGCGAGGCCCGAGAACACAGAACTATCCTGTTTATTAAAGGGGGTCGCAAAGAGCGTGCCGTCAGAGTTTCGTTCGATGGAGGCCCGTAAATAATCCTCACGCTCATCGTTTTCAGGCAATCCTGTTGTGAGTTCAGCGATTTCATAAATCGCATCGTCTGCCGTACAGCCGAGCATCGCGTTAAGGGCGGGGCCAAGGAAAATTGTGGCGCAGACGAGGGATGAAACTGGGTTGCCTGGTAAACCAAGCATGCGGGTTTCGTCTATATGGCCAAACATCAATGGTTTACCCGGGCGCATGGCGATGCGCCAGAAATCTATCTCAAGCCCAATTTCGCCGAGGACTTTTTGAACCAGGTCATGATCGCCAACTGATGCGCCGCCACAGGTAATAAGCATATCGGCGCCTTTGGCACCGGCAGCCATAATTCGGAGAGTATCTGCTGAATCCGGCGCTATGCCGAGATCGACAGGAATACCGCCCCGTGCGGTTATAAAACCCGCCAAAGCCGGTCCGTTAGAGCTGACGATTTGGTTGGGACCGATCGGGTCTCCGGGCATGACGATTTCGTCGCCAGTTGCGAGCAACGCGATACGCGGCTTTCGTCGGACGGTTAACCAGGGGACGTTCATTCCTGCGGCCAAGCCTATATCGCGAGCTGTTATTGTGCGCCCTGCCGATAGAAGGACGTCACCCTCGGAAAAATCCAGGCCGGCTGGCCTGATAAAGCGTCCGGTTGGCGCTTTGCCGTCAACAACCGTTACCAACTCGCCATTTGTTTCCGTGTTTTCCTGAATGACGATGGTATCTGCGCCGGGCGGAACTGTCGCTCCGGTGAATATACGGACTGCCTCGCCAGGTGCTACGGCACCATCATAGGCTTGCCCGGCAGGAACATGGCCGACGACTTTCAGTTTTGCGGGCAATGTCGCAACATCTTCCGCACGCACGGCATAGCCATCCATCGCAGAGACAGCGTGTGGGGGTTGTGTTCGCCTCGCGGCAACGTTCGTCGCCAGAACGCGACCCAGCGCTTCAGGAAGGGATACCTGTTCCGGAGGCATCAAAGGCATATCTGCCTTTATTTTGTTTTTGGCCTCTTCGACGGAGATCATGCGCTTTGCTCATCGGCCCGGAAATCGCCTGATTGGCCCCCTGATTTCGCGAGGAGGCGAATGTCAGTGAGCCGCATTGTACGATCAACGGCCTTACACATATCGTAGATTGTGAGTGCTGCGATGGAGACGGCTGTCAGTGCCTCCATTTCAACGCCGGTTTGTCCGGCCACCTTGCAGGTAGCCTCTATATCGATCGCGTTGCGCTGCGGGTCGAGTGATAGTTCAATGTCGATCTTTTGGAGGGCGAGGGGATGGCATAGGGGAATGAGTTCCGGTGTTTTTTTGGCACCCATAATGCCGGCGAGACGGGCGACGGAAAGAACGTCGCCTTTCTTCATGCCACCTTCCTGAACCAGACGCATGGTCTCTGGCTCCATCAAAACAGTGCCACCGGCAGTCGCAACGCGGCTCGTGACGTCCTTACTGGAAACATCGACCATAACGGCTTTGCCATCATCGTCGATATGGCTGAGGCGTGGTTTTTGGGTCAAGGTCACTGTTCCATTTGTTCGGAAGCTAAAACAGGGTTTGCAAGAAGGGTTCTAACGGCTTCTGCGACATCGTCCTGACGCATAAGTGATTCACCGATAAGAAAACACCTCGCGCCAGCATTGGCCATCTCAGCGAGATCTTCCGGCGTATAAAGACCACTTTCAGAGATGAGTATTTTTTCTGCTGGAACCTTACTGGCGAGTAATTTTGTGGTGACCGTATCTGTTTTGAGCGTTTTGAGGTTCCGGTTATTGATACCAATTAAGTCGGATTGAAGCGTCAAGGCTTGTTCTAACTCAACTTCATTATGCACTTCGAGAAGGGCATCCATTCCCAGAGAATTTGCAATTTTTTCGAGTTGAATGGCATCGTCTTGAGACAGCGCCGCCATAATGAGCAAAATACAGTCGGCTCCCAAAGCGCGGGCTTCATATATCTGATACGGATCCAGCATGAAATCTTTACGCAGGATTGGCATATCGACAGCATTTCTCGCCGCAATTAAATGCTCATCTTTGCCATCAAAATAAGGCGTGTCTGTAAGAACTGAAATACAAGTCGCGCCACCGGACTGATATGCCGTGGCAAGAATCGCCGGATCAAAATCCGGCCGAATAAGCCCCTTGCTCGGCGAAGATCGTTTGATTTCGGAAATTATCCCGTAGCCGTCCTTTGAGGCGAGCCGCAAAGCGTTTGCAAAACCGCGCGGCGCTGACGTTTCACGGGCTGCGCTCTCGATTTCATCGAAGGATCGAACAGCCTTGCAGGCAGCGATATGCTCGCGTTTATCAGCACAAATTCGTTCTAAAACATTATCCATCAGGCTGCCGTGGCGTTGCCTTCGTTGGTTATACTGACCATTGCAGCCAGTGCTTGCTGGGCTTTCCCGCTATCGATTGCATCGGCGGCGATAGCAGCGCCTTCCTTCAGGTCACTGGCTTTATCGGCGACAATCAGTGCTGCCGCTGCAGTGTAAATGACAATGTCGCGGAACGCTCCTTTTTCGCCGCTCAGCATGGCTGTCATCGCCGTGGCATTTTCTTCGGCATCTCCTCCTTTGATGTCCTCCATCTTGGAGAAAGGAATTCCGGCATCCGTTGGTGACACTTCGAAGTTCGTTACTTTACCGTTTTCATAAGCGGAGACATAAGAAGGTCCTGTCGTTGTCAGTTCATCAATGCCATCTGAACCATGGATGACCCAGGCTTTTTCGGCTCCCAGCTTACCAAGGACTTCGGCCATGGGTTCCACCCATTCCTTGGCGAAGACGCCAACAAGGAGCCGGTTAACGCCGGCCGGATTCGAGAGGGGGCCGAGAATATTGAATATCGTTCTGGTCGCGAGTTCCACGCGTGGGCCCGCTACATGTCGCGTCGCGCTGTGATGCCGTGGCGCCATCATAAAGCCGATACCGGCCTCGCGGATGGATTTCTCGATGAGGGACATTTCACAGTCGATATTGACGCCAAGGGCACCAAGCACATCGGCGGCGCCTGCGCGGGAAGATAATGCCCGGTTGCCATGTTTAGCGATGGGAACACCACATCCAGCAACAACAATCGCCGAGCCAGTCGAGATGTTAAGAGTACCGCTTGCATCGCCGCCAGTACCAACCACGTCTATGGCGTTTTCTGGGGCGGTGATCATAAGGGCTTTCGATCTCATAATACGAGCGGCTGCCGTTATTTCGTCGACCGTTTCACCTCGTACACGTAAGGCCATCAGAAAGGCCCCGATTTGTGCAGGCGTCGCGTCCCCTGACATGATGATGTCAAAAGCGTTTTCAGCTTCGGGTTCGCTAAGAGCTATGTCCCGCGGCGACTTTATTGAGAAGGGGCTTGATCCCTTCGGCGGCGCTATTCATGCCGCATTCCTCCATTGTCGAGATAAATTAAGAAAATTGCCCAAAATAGTATGACCGTGCTCGGTATCGATACTTTCGGGGTGGAACTGAACACCATAGACGGGCCACTGATTATGAGAAATGCCCATAACGACGTCGTCATTCGTCCTGGCATTGATTGTAAGGGTGTCGGGCATTGTATTGGGGTCGACCGTTAGAGAATGATATCTAATTGCCTCAAAATTCTCCGGCAAACCCTGAAACAGTCCAGACCCATCGTGAATAATTTTGCTTGGCTTTCCATGAACAGGCGTACCGGCTCTGACGACAGCCGCCCCAAAGGCCTGTGCAATAGACTGATGACCAAGGCACACCCCTAATATCGGAATTTTGCCTTCTGTTTTTTTGATCAGCTCGACGCAAATTCCGGCTTGGTCTGGATCGCAGGGGCCGGGAGACAAAACGATCGCATCGGGGGCCAATGCCAAGGCGCCATCTACGGTCAGCGCATCATTCCGATATACAGCTGTCTCGGCACCGAGTTCGCCTAAATAGTGAACCAGGTTGTAGGTAAAGCTGTCGTAATTATCGATTAAGAGCAGCATTTCAATTACTTAACATGAGACAGTGTGCCGATTATGATCTTATAACAGGTCTGAAATGACAGCGAAAGCAGCCAGAAGCTAGGATTTTGATTGATTGAGTGTGATCAATGACAAGCCGAACCACGATGAGCAACACCATGGTTAGTGATTATCGGGCAGAAGATTTTGACGAGGTGCTCGCTGTTATTAACGATGCCGCGGCGGCGTATAAAGGTGTAATTCCAGCCGATTGTTGGCATGAACCGTATATGTCAGCTGTGGATCTCCAAGGCGAAATAGACTCCGGTGTTTCCTTTAAAGTCATTTGCGATCAAGAAAATTCCATCGTTGGGGTTATGGGCGCGCAGCCAGTTCAGGATGTTTTGTTGATCCGCCACGCTTATGTCCGGACAGCGACGAGGCGTTGTGGCATTGGTAGCAAATTGATCTTTGATATCCAGAAAGGCACTACGTCTTCAATACTGGTTGGCACATGGTCCGCAGCGACATGGGCCATCAATTTTTATAAAGGGCATGGATTTAAGGTTCAGGATTATGTGCGAACTCGAGATCTGCTTAAGAAGTATTGGTCCGTTCCGGAGCGCCAAGCAAAACAATCAGTGGTTTTAGTGCATCAAAGCTGATTGCCGGCTTCGCCGGCATATCTAACCGCTTCTTCCGCCGCCCGGACAAGCGCCTGGGCTTTGTTGATACATTCCTGATGTTCGCTGTCAGGATCGCTGTCAGCAACGATGCCAGCACCTGACTGCACATACATTGTGCCGTCTTTAACAATCGCAGTGCGCAACACGATGCAGGTATCCATTGAACCATTGGCGGAAAAGTAGCCAACGGTACCTGCGTAAATCCCACGTTTTTCGGTCTCGAGCTCGTCGATTATTTCCATTGCACGAATTTTTGGGGCCCCAGATACCGTACCGGCAGGAAATCCACCCGCCAGGGCATCCATCGCATCATGTTTGTCGTCGATCTCACCCTCAACATTTGAGACGATATGCATAACGTGAGAATAGCGCTCGATAACCATTTTTTCGGTCACTTTAACGCTGCCGATTTTTGCAACGCGGCCGACATCATTGCGTCCTAAATCGAGGAGCATCAGATGTTCAGCACATTCTTTTTCGTCTGACAGCAGCTCCTCGGCGAGTGCGTTATCTTCAACGGTGGTTGCGCCGCGCGGACGAGTTCCTGCCAGCGGGCGTAGCGTGACTTTGCCGTCCCGGAGGCGAACAAGAATTTCGGGGCTCGATCCGACGACTGAGAAATCACCAAAGTTCAGGAAGAAAAGGAACGGTGACGGGTTCGTTCTCCTGAGAGCGCGATAGAGAGAGAAGGGTGGTAGTTTGAAGGGAATTCGAAAACGTTGCGATAGGACAACCTGGAAAACATCACCGGCGAAAACATACTCTTTCGCTTTGCGCACGATCTCCTTGTACCTGTCAGCGGGAGTGTTTGAAACAGGCGCGGGAAGTGAAGCTGCACCAATGCCAGCCTGTTGATGGGGAAGTTTATTGTCAAAATCTACGACGACTTCTTGAAGCCGGTTCTGCGCGGCATCAAACGCACCTTGGGGCGTGATGTTTTGATCATATCTGATCGGCGTGACGATGATGACGGTGTCTTTGACCAGATCAAAGATTGCCATAATTGTTGGGCGTATAAAGAGGCCGTCCGGGGTACCGAGCACGTCGGGCCGGGTCGAGGGAATATCTTCCATCAGCGCGACGGTGTCGTATCCAAGATAACCGACAAGTCCGGCCGCCATCGGCGGTAGGTGCTCCGGTAGATCGATACGCGAGGCTTCTACGAGTTGCCGAAGGGAGGCGAGAGCCCCTTGTTCACACGCTTCGAAAGTTTCACTATTCTTGTTCGCGGCAAAGTTAATTTCGGCCTGGTCGCCATTACAGCGCCAGATAACATCTGGACGTAAGCCGATGATTGAATACCGACCACGCGAGGCACCACCTTCGACTGACTCGAGAAGAAAGCTGTTGGGAAGATCATTCGCAATCTTAAGCATCGCGGAAACAGGTGTTTCAAGATCAGCAACGAGTGTTGTCCAGGCAACCTGAGCCTGGCCTGAAAGATACTTTTTCTCAAAGGCCTCGTAAGAAGGCTCTATATCCATCAGTAAGCGCGGCCAGTAACAGCCAGAGTGACGGCATTCCGATCTATTGAGACAGGGTAGGTCTCGCGCAAGGCGGCCAGGTACTGGGCAATTGCGTCAGCGGAAACGACGGTTTGGAGCTGTGTCGTCAGGGACTTTTCTTCGGCTTTGTTCTTTCCTGGCTCTGCCTTGATCACTTGCTTTATCTCAGCGATTGAGTACCCGTCATTTGAGGCTGCAATGACGACATCACCTTTCTTGGCGTTGAATAAAGTCCCCTGTAAGAGAATCTGAAACGATAGAACCTGGTGGTTTGATAAACCTGGAGACAGGTTTGCTTGTCTTCACCTCATAACCGCCTGTTTTTCCTGCGGCTGAAAGGCCGACGCCGTTTTGAGCTGCTTTTTGCAGGGTGTCTGCTTTCTTTTTCGTGGCACCGCGCACTTGGCTTTGTTTCCAGACATCGACGATCTGGTTGCGGACAGCGCTGAGGGGCTTGAGAGTAGGCGGGGTAATTCCCATTACCTTCAATACAAAAAATCCACCTTTCTGCGTTTCTTCAACGTTTGTGGTTTCGTCTTTTGGCGTTGTGGCAATCTTCTCGAGAAAGAGAGGCGATTTTGGTAGACCACTGACGGGTTTGCCGTCAGGACCCTTGCCTGTTGAATCTACGGCGGCAAATTTGAGAACTTTTGCTGACACTGTAGAGGCGGCATCTTCTAAACTTGCCCCACCGGCGAGGGCATCATCGAGCTTACCTGTTAGCTTTACGATATTGTCGACGGCCATCTCGCGGGCGAGATCACGAGTAATTTCAGCTTTAAGGGAATCAAAGGTTGGTGTTCGGCCTTCCTCGATCTTTTTGACATGAACAACATGCCAGCCCAAAGCCGTCTTAATTGGTGATGTAACACCGTTAAGGGCAAGCTTGAACGCTGCGTCACCAACTTTCGGCGGTAAGTCCTGTTTGCGAAGATTGCCAAGGTCATTGGGCGTAGCTTTCGCGACGTCCTTTGCCGCATCAGCAAAGGCCCGGCCAGATTTGCTTATGTCTGCAAATGATTTCGCTTTGGTCTCGTCTTGAAAGAGGACTTGTTCAAGCGCCCGGCGTTCGGGAACCGCTCTGGTCTCTTTGCGATATTCGTATTCTTGTTTGATACGGTCTGCGGATGGGGTCAGCTCTTTTGCGACCTCAACGGGATCAAGAAAAATGGCTGTGATCTGACGGTATTCAGGGGCGGTAAATTGCGCCGGGTTTTTCTTGTGGAATTCAACAAGTTCAGACTCTTTTGGGGTGCGTATCTCGGACGCTTTTCCAAATGGAATTTTTACGACCTCAGCGACTCGCTGTTCGTTACGGTATTTGTAAATAGTGTTGAGCAGTGCCTTTGGGGCGTATGCAGAGGTTCGTAGCGCATTGGTTACCTGACCCTGTGTTATTTCTTGCCGCAGGAGGTCAACATATCGCGCTTCTGACAGATCCTCGTTCTGAAGAAAACGTCGAAAGGTGAGTCGATCAAATTGGCCACCAGCTGTTTGAAAACGTTTGTCGTTCAAAATAGTTTGCCGGATTAGGTCTTCTCCCGCACCGAGGCCGAGGCTTTGTGTTTCGAGCGTTATCAGTCGGGAGTTAACCAGTTGATCGACAGTCTGATCGATGAGCCCAAGCTGGGTTGCTTGTTGTGCGTCGAAATTTCCGCCGAGTTGGCGGCGCATTATCGACAACAATTGTCGGACTTGACTGCTTAATTCTGTCCGGCTGATTTCGCTGTTACCGACTTTGGCAACGACTTCTCCAACGACAGGGCCACGGATGACGTCGCCAATCCCCCAAACGGCAAAAGAAAGTATTAGAAGCCCTGCCAAAATTTTGGCAATCCAGGATCCCGCCTTGGTACGCATCATCTCGATCATGTCGACGCCTTGTTGATTTGCTTTTGCAGGCGCGATGCCCACTTCATGTGGCGCGCATCATAGAAACTGGGGACTGGTGCTGCAATAAACAATAAATCGTTTTATTCCGGTTGCTTGGTGCCTTTGTGCGCATGTGATAAATAGCCATGGACTGATTTGGAAATTATCAAAGGCGTGTTTGCTATGAGACCCTTAATAGCCGGGAACTGGAAAATGAATACCCTGAGATCTGAAGCGACTGCTTTGGTTGCGGGACTATTGGAACAAAGGGCCGAAACCGACCCTGGCTGTGATATTCTGGTCTGCCCGCCGTTTGTAACCTTGCGGCCGGTTGCCGACATAATAGAGGGGTCACCTATCGCGCTCGGGGCCCAGGACTGTCATGCCGAAATTCTGGAGCCCATACTGGTGATGTGAGCGCTTTGATGTTGGCTGATGCTGGTTGTAAATTTGTGATCGTCGGCCATTCCGAGCGTCGGGCAGATCATATGGAAAATGATGCTCTGATTGCATTGAAGGCCAAGGCGACACACGAGAATGGTCTGAAAGCAGTCATTTGTGTCGGTGAAACGCTGGATCAACGGAATGCAGAAGAAACACTGTCCGTTGTTGAAACACAGCTATCAAATTCAATACCTGATAGTGCGACTGCAGAAAATACGGTTGTTGCTTATGAACCGGTTTGGGCGATCGGCACCGGACTGACGCCGACAATTGACCAAATTGCTGAAGTTCACGACCATATTCGAGCGTTGCTTGCGGCGCATTTTTCAGACGGCAGCTCGTTCCGGCTTCTCTATGGGGGATCGATGAATCCCGGGAACGCGAGAGAAATTCTTGCTGTTGAAAACGTAAATGGTGGTCTGGTTGGAGGCGCGAGCCTCAAGGTGGAAGACTTTTGGTCTATTTGTACCAGTGTATGAATGCTGCGGGTGATTTGACGATAGTCTGAAATTCCGCTGGTCAAAGGACCCTTAGCGGGATTAAAAGAAGCGCTCGCGTTACCTATATACGTGCAGGTAAGTCAATTTCGGTCCCAAATTTGATCCCGGGAAGGGCAGTCCTTTGGAAACGGTACTACTGTTAATTCATTTGTTTTTGGCGTTCGCCTTAGTTGTTGTTGTGTTGTTGCAAAAAAGTGAGGGCGGCGCCCTCGGCATTGGGGGCGGCACCATGGGCGGGCTGGTTTCAGCGCGTGGGTCTGGTAATTTGCTGACCAAGGCGACCGGGATTATCGCTGCGTGTTTCATTTCGACCAGTCTTATCCTCGCGATCATGGCGGGCAATACGGGTAGCGGTCCGGCACGGTCGATTGTTGATAATCCCGCTAGCGAAGACGGCGCCGGCGAAGCCAACAGGACCGACTGTCCCGCTCGCAAAATAGAGAAAAGCCGAATCACTCGCTGAGAGGCGGCATTTCTGCCGTCTCTTTGCCATTGGGCAATTGGAATAACTGCTATAAGGTCAGGGTCCATGACGCGGTTTGTGTTTATCACCGGTGGCGTGGTTTCATCCCTTGGAAAAGGGATTTCCTCAGCATCATTAGGGGCCTTGCTTCAAGCGAGGGGATTCAAGGTCCGTCTGCGCAAGTTGGACCCATATCTCAACGTTGATCCAGGAACGATGAACCCTATCCAGCATGGTGAGGTTTACGTCACCGATGACGGTGCGGAAACTGACCTGGATCTCGGACATTACGAGCGGTTTACCGGCGTGCCTGCCGAAGCAGGGTGATAACGTTACGACCGGAAGGATCTATTCAACAGTTTTGTCGCGTGAGAGACATGGTGATTACCTGGGGGCCACTGTTCAGGTTATTCCGCATGTCACGGATGCGATAAAAGAATTCATCGAGTCCGATACCGGAGACTCCGATTTTATTCTCTGTGAAATCGGTGGCACGGTCGGTGATATTGAAAGTCTCCCATTCCTTGAAGCGATCCGGCAAAAAGCAAACGAGCTTGGCCGTGAGCGTTCAATGTTTATTCATTTGACCCTGTTGCCGCATTTGTCTGCGGCGGGCGAGCTGAAGACCAAACCGACACAGCATTCGGTGAAAGAGCTACAAAGCGTGGGCATTCAGGCCGATATTTTGTTGTGCCGGTCTGACAGATCTATTCCCGCCGAGGCTCGAAGAAAAATAGCTCTGTTTTGTAACGTCGCCCCTGAATGTGTCATTTCGGCACCGGATGTTGAGACGATCTATGAAGTACCATTGGTCTATCATGATCAGGGCTTCGACGTGGAAGTCTGTAAGCATTTCGGAATTGAGACAAAAGTTGAGCCGGATTTAGGCCGATGGGCGGAGATCGTCGATAGGATCAAGCAGCCGGAGGGCAAGGTTACGATCGCCGTTGTTGGCAAGTACACTGAACTGCCTGACGCCTATAAGTCGTTGGCGGAAGCGCTTGGGCATGGCGGAATCGCCAACAATGTTGGTGTCGAGTTGAAATGGATTGATTCTGAAGTTTTTGAACAAGACGGGGCCGTTCAGCGTCTCGAGGATGTCGACGGAATCCTGGTCCCCGGTGGATTTGGCGAACGTGGAACGGAGGGCAAAGTCGCTGCTGTTCAGTTCGCGCGTGAACATCATGTGCCATATTTCGGGATTTGCTTTGGCATGCAAATGGCCGTTATCGAAGCCTGTCGTAATTTAGCGGGTTTGCCGAACGCCGGGTCCACTGAATTTGGAGAGACTTCTGAGGCTGTTGTTGGCCTTTTGACTGAGTGGCGAAAAGGCGATGTAGTCGAACAGCGGGATGAGGAAACAGACCTGGGTGGTAGTATGCGGTTGGGCGCGTATCCTTGTCGTCTCAAAGAAGGCACTTTAGTCCGTCAAATTTACGGATCAGAGACAATAGAAGAACGTCATCGGCACCGGTATGAAGTCAATATCAATTACGCCGACAAGCTGGAGGAGGCAGGCCTCGTCTTGTCAGGGGTGTCGCCTGATGGAGAATTACCCGAAATCATAGAGTTGCCAGGTCACCCTTGGTTCGTAGGGGTCCAGTTTCATCCGGAGTTGAAGTCAAAACCATTTGACCCGCATCCATTATTTACCTCCTTTATCAAAGCGGCAGTGGACCGGTCGCGCCTCGTTTAGTAAAAAAGCGGTCAAGTTCCTCGTCTTATTTGGTGAATTTAGCATATGGCCTCCCCGCGCCACGTTTCGATCGGAAATATAACTGTCGGTAATGATCTTCCATTAGCGTTGATCGCCGGCCCTTGTGCATTGGAGGGCAGAAGTCATGCGCTCGAGATGTCTCATGCCCTTGTTGAGCTAACAGGTAGGCTTGGGATTGGTCTAATCTATAAGACCTCTTTCGATAAGGCCAATCGAACATCGTTGAAAGGCAATCGTGGTATCGGGATGAAAGAGGGTTTGCCAATCCTCGCAGAGGTTCGCGAAACCTATGGCTGTCCCTGTTGTAACGGATGTTCACCTGCCTGATGACTGCGCCCCGGTTGCAGAAGCGGTTGATGTTCTCCAGATACCCGCTTTTTTATGTCGGCAGACTGATTTAATCGTCGCAGCCGCAAAAACCGGTAAAGTCCTCAATATAAAAAAAGGGCAGTTTCTGGCGCCTTGGGACATGGAAAATGTTGTCGCGAAAGCGGTCGAGAGCGGCAACGAAAACGTCATGGTGTGTGAGCGCGGAACGAGCTTTGGCTACAACACGTTGGTATCGGATATGAGATCTTTACCGGCAATGGCCGAAACCGGTTGCCCGGTTGTCTTTGATGCCACTCATTCTGTTCAGCAGCCCGGCGGGCAAGGGGCATCGAGCGGCGGCCAGCGTGAATTTGTGCCGGTTTTAGCACGGGCAGCAGTTGCCATTGGCGTTGCTGCTGTTTTCGTCGAAACCCATCAGGAACCTGATACTGCGCCTAGCGATGGTCCCAATATGGTGCCGCTGGACCAGATGGAATCGTTGCTGAGAAATCTGATGGCTTTTGATCAGGTCGCCAAATCAAATCATTGAACCCCTAATTGAAACACAATTTAACATCGGAGTAATTGAATGACTGCCATTGTCGCCATTCACGGCCGGGAAATTCTGGATTCCCGCGGCAACCCAACTGTGGAAGTTGATGTCTTACTTGAAACGGGTGCGTCTGGCCGGGCAGCAGTGCCCTCGGGTGCGTCGACAGGTATTCATGAAGCGGTTGAATTACGTGACGGTGACAAGGATCGTTTCGGCGGTAAAGGCGTTCAAAATGCAATTGCGTCTGTAAATGGCGAAATTGCGGATGCGTTGTCTGGCCTGGACGCTGAAGATCAGGTCGAGATCGATAACACTATGCTTATTTTGGATGGTGAACGAAATAAAAGCCGTCTCGGGGCGAACGCGATTCTTGGCGTAAGCCTTGCAACTGCCAAAGCAGCAGCATCGGAGGCCGGGCTGCCGCTTTACCGCTACGTAGGCGGTGTTAGCGCCCGAATCATGCCTGTGCCCATGATGAACATCCTTAATGGCGGCGCCCATGCGGACAATCCTATCGATATTCAGGAATTTATGATTATGCCGGTTTCGGCGGAAACAATTTCTGATGCGATTAGATGTGGCGCTGAAATTTTTCAGGCGCTGAAAGGCGAGCTTTCCAAAGCCGGCTTGAATACCAATGTTGGCGATGAAGGCGGGTTTGCACCGAATCTGGGTAGCGCAGAAGAGGCTTTGGATTTCATCATGAAATCGATGAAAGTAGCGGGATATGAGCCTGGTGAAGATGTTGTATTAGCGCTTGATGCTGCATCCAGTGAGTTTTTCAAAGAAGGTAAGTATGAACTCGTTGGTGAAGGAAAGTCGCTGTCACCCGACCAGATGGTCGCGTATTACGCTGATTTAGTCTCTAAATTCCCGATCATTTCCATTGAAGACGGGATGGCTGAAGATGATTGGGACGGCTGGGCGGCTCTAACCCGTGAAATCGGCAATAATGTACAGCTTGTCGGCGATGATTTGTTCGTCACCAATACTGAGAGATTAGCTCGAGGGATCAGCGACGGCGTGGCCAACTCGATCCTGGTGAAGGTTAATCAAATTGGATCGCTTACCGAGACCCTTGCTTCAGTCGATATGGCGCATAAGGCGGGCTATACGGCTGTTATGTCACATAGATCTGGGGAAACTGAGGATTCTACGATTGCTGACCTCGCAGTGGCAACGAATTGCGGACAGATTAAGACCGGGTCTCTTTGTCGTTCTGACCGGACGGCAAAATATAATCAGCTTATTCGAATTGAAGAAGATCTCGGAGATCAGGCTGTTTATGCGGGACGATCGATTTTGAAATAATGTTGATTGCAAGAGTCAAACTGATTCTTTTTTGCAACACATTTGTTTAACCGCAAGATATTTCATACTTTTTAGTCGATTTGTCTTGTGTACCGAATCGCTATGTGATTCGATTCGGACATGTCAGTTGTTCTGGAAATACGCCGTCGGGGGCGACATATCACAGGCTCCATTCTAGGAGCGCTTTTGTTCGCCTATTTCGTAATGCATGCAATTCAGGGGGATCGTGGATTGCTCGCCTGGCTTCAAATCCGGCAGCAAATCGCGAGTGCTGAGACCGATTATTCGGTGTCTCAGGAACAGCGGTCGGGTTGGGAGCAGCGGATCGCGTTGTTGCGGAGTAGTGCGATGAACAGGGACATGCTCGATGAACGCGTTCGGTCAGTGACAGGGTTCCTCAAGGACGATGAAATTTTGGTTTTTTCGGACCAACCAAATTCCGGTCAGTAATTCGTATAATTCAGTCTGAAATTCACACAAATTCGGATTCTAACGAATTCATTTCGTCATCTTAATTTTTCTTTCAATTCCAGCTGTCAAAAGAACATAAACTGTCTCACGCTGATATTGCGTGTCCGCTGGTTTTGTATAACCTCGTATGGTTAATTTTCGGGATATATAAGGCCGTATCAAGGTCCCCATTGCGAGGCATAATTCATGGCAACGAAACGAAAATCAGCGAAAACAAAGTCATCTACAACAAAAAAAGTGGCGGTGCGCCCCGGTAAGACGAGCAGTAACGGTAAGGCAGGTACTCAAAACAGTCCTGACGATCTCATGTCGATGTACAAGGACATGCTTCTAATCCGTCGATTTGAAGAACGCGCCGGTCAGCTATACGGAATGGGGCTGATCGGTGGTTTTTGCCACCTCTACATCGGTCAGGAAGCGGTTGTTGTCGGAATGCAGGCGGCAATTACCGAGAAAGACGCTCTGATCACGAGCTATCGGGATCATGGGCATATGCTGGCATGCGGCATGGATCCTAAAGGGGTCATGGCGGAGCTGACAGGCCGCAGCGGTGGTTATTCCCACGGCAAAGGTGGTTCAATGCATATGTTCAGTAAGGAAAAGAATTTTTTTGGCGGCCACGGCATTGTTGGCGCCCAGGTCTCAATTGGTACGGGGCTTGCCTTCGCACAGCGCTACAAAGGCGATGGGACGATAACGCTGGCCTATTTCGGAGACGGTGCGTCAAACCAGGGCCAGGTGCACGAATCCTTTAATATGGCTGCGCTTTGGAAGCTGCCTGTAATTTATGTCATTGAAAACAATAGATACGGCATGGGGACATCAGTTCAGCGGGCATCGGCTACCGAAGATTTGTCGCAACTCGGTGCCCATCGGGGAATTTTTGGTATCCAAGTAGATGGTATGGACGTTGAAGCGGTCAAAGAAGCCGGAGAGATGGCAGCTGCGAAATGCCGGGCCGGCGAGGGACCGGTGATCCTGGAGATGATGACCTACCGCTATCGTGGACATTCGATGTCCGACCCCGCTAATTACAGAAGCAAAGAGGAGGTTGCTAAGGTTCGAGATGAACAGGATCCGATCAGCAATCTCAAGAGCCGTTTATTGAAACAGAAGCTCCTGTCCGAAGATGATTTAAAAACGATAGATAAAGACATAAGGGCTATCGTCGCAGAAGCGGCGGAATTTGCCCAAAATAGTCCTGAACCCGACCCGTCGGAATTATATACCGATGTCTTGGTTGAAGCTTGAAAGAGAGGCTGCGGAATAATGCCAACTAATATTTTAATGCCCGCGCTTTCGCCAACGATGACAGAGGGCAATCTCGCTAAATGGCACAAGAAAGAAGGGGATACCATTGAGCCCGGAGATGTCCTTGCTGAAATTGAAACAGATAAGGCAACGATGGAAGTCGAGGCCGTCGATGAAGGCGTTCTTGGTAAGATATTAATCCCTGACGGAACGGAAAACGTTCAAGTAAACGATATCATCGGGGTTATCGTTGCAGAAGGTGAAGATGCCTCGGCAGAAGCGCCTGCAGCTGTGGTTGCCGAGCCAGCGACGGTGCCGACGGAACCAAAACCAATTGCGGCGGCTACTCCTACGCCACCACAGGCATCGGTGCCTGTTGAATCCGACTATACCGGTGAAACTGTAAATTTGACGGTCCGTGAGGCATTGCGGGATGCGATGGCTGAAGAGATGCGGTCGGATGATCGGGTTTTCTTGATGGGTGAGGAAGTCGCAGAATATGAAGGTGCCTACAAGGTCAGCCAGGGCTTACTCAAAGAATTTGGCGACAAACGCGTGATCGATACGCCGATTACGGAACACGGGTTCACCGGTGTCGGGATCGGCGCGGCATTCTTGGGACTTCGTCCAATTGTTGAGTTCATGACATTCAACTTTGCCATGCAGGCCATGGATCAATTGATTAATTCAGCTGCCAAAACGAATTATATGTCGGGAGGACAGATGGGATGTCCGATTGTCTTCCGTGGGGCGAATGGTGCAGCGGCGAGGGTTGGGGCACAGCATTCTCAGTGTTTTGCTAGTTGGTACGCCCATATACCCGGACTAAAAGTCGTTTCCCCCTGGAGTGCTGCAGATTCAAAAGGCCTTCTTAAGTCGGCTATTCGTGACCCGAATCCGATTATCTTTCTTGAAAACGAATTGCTTTATGGTAGCAGCTTTGATGTACCGACAGACCCTGATTGGGTTGTCCCTATTGGCAAAGCGAAGGTCGTTCGGGAAGGCAGTGATGTCACGATAACAGCCTTTTCGATAATGGTCGGAAAAGCACTGGAAGCCGCTGAAGCACTTTCGGCAGAGGGTATTGAAGCCGAAGTGATCGATCTTCGTACGATCCGCCCGCTCGATACCGAAACTATTGTTAACTCGGTGAAGAAGACCAATCGTGTGGTTTCAGTAGAAGAAGGCTGGCCGTTCGCTGGTATTGGTGCGGAAATTTCAGCAACCATTATGGAACAAGCCTTTGATTGGCTTGATGCGCCAGTAGGCCGTGTTACAGCAGTGGACGTTCCACTGCCTTACGCCGCCAATCTGGAAGCTCTCGCTTTGCCTAAGGCAGATAATATCGTTACGGCGGCGAAAGCTGTCTGTTACCGCAATTGATACGGCTGGATTAACTGATGCCTATTAAAATTCTCATGCCGGCGCTGTCGCCGACCATGACCGAGGGTAACCTCGCGAAATGGCACAAAGGCGAAGGCGATAGTGTTGAACCCGGTGATGTTCTCGCTGAGATCGAAACCGATAAAGCGACGATGGAGGTCGAGGCGGTTGATTCCGGGGTTCTGGGTAAAATTGTGGTCCCTGACGGTACTGACAATGTTGCTGTAAACGAGATTATCGGTTTCCTTCTTGAGGATGGCGAAGATGCGGACTCCATTAAGGCAAGTGCGTCCCCTGTAGAGACAGCATTGGAAAATGCTCCCACCGCAGTGCCGGAAAGTCCTGGGGCAAGTGGCGGTGCGATGCCTAAGGCAACGCCGTTGGCACGACGTCTTGCGGAACAGGCGGGGATTGATTTATCGACAATCTCAGGGACAGGCGCGCGCGGTAAAATAACGCGCGCTGACATTGAGGCATCGACAGGGACAAGCTCTAAACCCGGAGCTATGCAGGCCGCCGTGGTGCCGACACCATCTGGAGATAGATTGTTTGCAAGTCCGCTAGCCCGTCGTTTAGCGGCGGAAGCAGGACTAGAGATCACGGCAATTACGGGAACAGGGCCGAACGGCCGAATTGTGAAGGCTGACGTTGAACAGGCTAAGTCAGCTCCTCCTGTGCAAGTAGTTGAAGCGCCGGTTGCTGATGTGGCCTCGGAAAGCGATCGGTACGAAATTGTCCCGATGAGCGCTATGCGTAAGGTAATTGCGGAACGCATGGTGCATTCTAAATCGAACGTGCCTCATTTCTACTTGAGCGTTGATTGTGAGATTGATGAGTTGCTTAAGGTGCGCTCTTCTCTCAATGAGCGGCTCGAAGAGGGAAAGCTTTCCGTCAATGATTTCATAATTCGCGCCTGTGCGTTGGCGTTGATGGAAATACCGGAAGCCAACGCGGGTTGGGTCGGTGACGGGACAATGCGGCTCTATAAGACAGCTGATATTTCAGTCGCGGTCGCTTTGGATGAAGGCTTGATTACGCCAATTATTCCGAGCGCAGAAACTAAAGGGTTAGCTGATATCTCTGCCAAGATGAAAGATTTGGCGGTTCGCGCTCGTGACGGAAAATTAGCACCGGAAGAATATCAAGGTGGTTCCTTCACAATCTCTAATCTTGGGATGTTTGGTATCAAACAATTCGATGCGGTAATCAATGAGCCGCAAGGCTGCATTCTAGCTGTGGGGGCTGGAGAACCTCGCCCGGTTGTTAAAAACGGCGAGATCGTTCCCGCAACCGTGATGACGTGTACGCTGTCTTGTGATCACAGAGTGGTCGATGGGGCGACTGGTGCCAAGCTTTTGAGCGCCATTAAAAGGTTGATCGAATACCCGCCGGCAATGTTGCTTTAACCATATCGCGCGACAGTGAGTACCAATAGTCGACGATGCTATGATTGATATCGCGCATGGTGACTGAATTAAGATTTATGGTGAGAATGAATGCCCGACACAAACTTTGATATCGTTATCGTCGGTGGTGGACCGGGTGGGTACGTCGCGGCGATCCGGGCCAGTCAGCTCGGGATGAAAACTGCATTGGTTGAACGAGAACATCTTGGCGGTATTTGTCTGAATTGGGGATGTATCCCCACCAAGGCGCTGCTTCGTGCATCAGAAATTCACCACATGCTGTATAATCTCGATGAATTCGGATTGAGTGCGAAGGATGTTTCCTTCGACATCGGCAAGATCGTAAAGCGCTCCAGGAATGTAGCAAAGCAGTTGAACCAGGGCGTTGCCCACCTGTTGAAAAAGAACAAGGTGACCGTATTTGATGGCGTTGGCGCTTTGTCGGGGGCGGGAAGCGTCGCTGTAACCGATAAAGAAGGCAAAACGCAGGATATCAAAGCCACCAATATAATTTTGGCAACGGGCGCGCGGGCGAGGACGTTGCCGGGACTCGAACCTGATGGCAAACGTATATGGACTTATCGTGAAGCGATGGTCCCGGAAGAAATGCCAAAATCCCTTTTAGTTGTCGGGTCTGGCGCCATCGGAATGGAGTTCGCCAGTTTCTACAGCGACTCTTGGTGCAGAGGTCACAATCGTAGAGGTCATGGACCGCATTTTACCCGTTGAGGATACCGAAATTTCCGGCTTGGCATTGAAGTCCTTTCAGGCGCAGGGAATGACGATCCACACCGGTGCGAAGGTCAACGGTTTGAAGGCTGGAGCGAATGAAGTAACGGCGGATTTGGAGATCGATGGTAAGGCACAGTCTCTGACGTTTGACCGGGCCATTCTCGCAGTTGGTATTGTCGGAAATGTTGAGAATATTGGGCTGGAGGGCACAGGTGTTGTTGTTGATCGATCCCATGTTGTGGTCAATGAATGGTCGGAAACTGGTGAACCAGGTGTTTTTGCTATTGGTGATCTAGCCGGCCCTCCCTGGCTGGCGCATAAGGCAAGTCATGAGGGTGTGATCTGTGTTGAACACATTGCGGGCTTGGCAACCCATCCACTCGATGTCTCCAATATTCCAGGATGTACTTATTGTCGCCCGCAGATAGCCAGTGTCGGATTGACCGAGGAAGCCGCAATAGAGCAGGGGCATGAAGTGAATGTTGGCCGTTTTCCGTTTATGGCAAATGGCAAGGCAATCGCCCTTGGTGATCCCGAAGGCCAGGTGAAAACAGTCTTTGACGCTAAAACCGGTGAACTTTTGGGCGCGCATATGATCGGCCCTGAGGTCACCGAGATGATTCAAGGCTATGCTGTGGCCCGTACGGCTGAAGCAACAGAGGCTGAGCTAATGCATACAGTGTTCCCGCATCCGACACTGTCCGAAGCGATGCATGAATCCGTTCTCGATTCTTTTGGCCGCGTAATCCATTTCTGAGGATGGGCTAAGAATGGCTACTTCACTCGAAAAGATTCGCCCTCGTCATCCCGAGAAGGTCAATAACCCGGCTGTTCCATCGCCGCCAAAACCTGACTGGATACGCGTGAAAGCGCCGAATTCAGAAGAATACGCCCGCACCAGAGATTTGATGCGCGAGCTTTCGCTCAACACAGTTTGTGAAGAAGCGGCTTGCCCTAATATTGGCGAATGTTGGTCGCAGCGTCATGCGACGATGATGATTCTGGGCAGTGTGTGTACGCGAGCTTGTGCTTTCTGCAACGTGGCAACAGGAAAACCGGATCGCGTTGATCCCAATGAACCTGAAAACGTGGCTGAAGCTGTTTCAAAGCTGGGTTTGCGGCATATCGTGATCACGTCGGTTGACCGCGATGATCTCGATGACGGCGGCGCTGCTCACTTTGCTGATGTTATTCGTAGTATTCGTGCGACAGCTCCTGATACAACAATCGAGATTTTGACTCCTGACTTCCTACGTAAAGAGGGTGCTCTCGAAGTCGTTGTTGACGCATGTCCTGACGTATTCAATCACAACCTGGAAACTGTACCGCGTTTATATCCGAGCGTCCGACCCGGTGCCCGCTATTTTCATTCGCTGAATTTATTACGACAGGTCAAAGCGTTGGATCCAACGATCTTTACCAAGTCGGGTGTGATGGTTGGTCTTGGTGAAGGACTGGAAGAGGTTGTTCAAGTGATGGACGATATGCGGTCGGCTGATATCGATTTTCTGACGATTGGCCAATATTTGCAGCCAACGCCAAAACACCATCCGATTGATCGTTTTGTCACGCCGCATGAATTCGATGATCTTAAAAGTCATGCCGTCGCCAAAGGGTTTCTGCTGGTCTCTGCCACGCCGCTGACGCGGTCTTCCTATCATGCCGATGACGACTTTAAGAAATTGGCTGCTGAGCGTCTGAAACGGGCCGCTAAAGTCCGTTAATAACGATGCCCGAACATTCCGAACGGCGAATCCTGCCGTATACGCCCGAACAGCTTTTTAATCTTGTCGCTGATATTGAGAGTTATCCGGAATTCTTACCGTGGTGTGTCGGGACCCGAATTTTAAGGCGCGAAGAAAACGTTGTTTACGCTGACCTGATGGTTGGCTTCAAAATGGTTCGGGAAGTCTATACATCAAAAGTCATTCTAGATCGCCCTGATTTGATTAATGTTGAATATCAAAAAGGTCCCTTTAAGTATTTGAATAACTATTGGAAATTCAAAACTGATGAGGCCGGGTGTGAAATCGAATTTTTTATCGACTTCGAATTCCGCTCACGGATTTTGCGGGGCATTATCGGGCCATTTTTCGGTGACGCCGTGAACCGGATGGTAAGTGCTTTCGAAGACCGCGCTAAGGTTGTTTATGGTAGCGACTGTTAGCCCTTGATCGCGGGTTCGATCATCTTAAATGCTTGCAGAACTGTTGCTTCGCGAACAGCGGCGCGATCACCTGCAAAAACTTCATGATAGGTTTTCGTCGGATTTGTTTCGCTGGCACAGCCAAAATGTACCAGTCCGACTGGTTTTGTATCGGTCCCCGCCTCCTGGACCAGCGATCCCGGTGACAGAGACTAGTAATATTCGCATTTGACCTCTGAAGCCCGCCTTCTGCCATCGCACGTGCAACTTCTTCGCTAACCGCACCATGGGCGTCGATGAGGTCCATGGGCACGCCAACGAGTTCATTTTTTGCTTCGTTGCTATAGGTCGTAAACCCTCGATCAACGACGTCTGATGACCCTGAAACGGCGGTTAATGCAGCGGTGATTAACCCCCCGGTGCAGGATTCTACAGTAGAAATGCGGCAGTTCGCGGCCTTACACAGCTGAATTATTTCAGATGCTCGGACGAGGGTGTTGAGTTTAACATGTCACCTCAGGGGAATAGAACGATTAAGCCATACAGAATTGCCGCGGCATAGGCAGCCGCAAAAACGTCATCGAGCATGATGCCAAAACCGCCAGAAACTGACCGGTCGGCCCAGGATGCCGGCCAAGGTTTGAAAATATCGGTTATTCTAAACAAGACAAATGCGGTCAAAAAATAGCTTAGGCTCAAAGGAGCGATTGAAAGAACCAAGAGCTGGCCGACGACCTCATCTATGACGATGGCGCCGGGGTCTTTTTCATTTGTTCGTCTCGCATAAACATTGCTCGCGACGATGCCAATGAAAAACAAAATGACGGCGAGGGCCAAAAGCACATAAGGATTCCAATGAGTCAGAACCGCCCAGGCGATGGGAAGCGCCGCAAGCGACCCCCACGTGCCGGGAGCGAAGGGCATAAGGCCAAGACCGCAGCAGGTGGAAATCAGGCAGACCGGGTGAAAGAAAGACAACCCGCGGGGTAGGGAACGAGCTGCCATGTGCTTACTCAGCTGCCGCAGGTAACGCAATTGAAGCAATTGCCTGAGCGGCAAGCCCCTCACTTCTACCGGTAAAACCGAGTTTCTCGGTTGTCGTCGCCTTCACACTTACGGCAGAAATTGGGATTTCCAGAATTTCGGCGAGTTTTTGCCGCATTGCATCGCGGTAGGGTCCGACCTTGGGCCTCTCACAAATTATAGTAACGTCAACATTCTGGATTTTGCCATTGAGCTCAGCTACGAGCGCTGCTGCGTGTCTCAGAAATTTGGAAGATGCCGCACCACGCCATTGCTGGTCAGATGGTGGAAAGTGACTTCCGATGTCTCCTGCAGCAATCGCTCCAAGAATGGCGTCTGTTAGGGCATGCATCGGCGCATCAGCATCGGAGTGACCTTCCAGTCCATGCTCGTGTGGTACCTTTACTCCGCAGAGCATCGCATGGTCGCCAGCGCCAAATTGATGAACATCAAAACCGGTGCCTATGCGGGTTACAACATTTCCTAAATCCAGCATCTTCTTTGCTTGCTGCATATCATCCTGCGTTGTGATCTTAATATTCCCTTCATTGCCGTCGACGATGGCGACTGCAATGCCCGCATGTTCAGCCACCATAGCGTCGTCGGTAAGTTCTTTGCTCGCCGAATCCCGGTGAGCAGCGAGGATAGCTTTATAATTGAATGCCTGCGGGGTTTGCGCCCGCCAGAGTTTGTGTCGGTCTAACGTTTTTTCAATCGTTTTGGCATCGGGCGCTATTTGCTTGATTGTGTCGAACACCGGTAGCGCCGGGATAACAGCTTCATAGCTGTTTAAAGCTTCTAACGTTCGTGAAATCAAAGCTGCATCAGGGAACGGCCGCGCGCCATCATGAATAAGAACTGACGTCGGCGCTATGTCTTCGAGGCTTTCGAGACCCCGAAGCACAGACTCCTGACGGGTGGCACCACCATCCACCGGTTCCATCATTGCAACATCGCGGAAAGCGGCATCGTATAATGGAGTGTCCTGAGGACGTCTTACAATACGAACGGCGTCTATGTCGGGATGATGCAAAAAAGCATCAACGGCATGGCGAATAACGGCTCGATCACCAAGCTGCAAATATTGTTTGGGCATTTGTGTGCCAAAACGGTTTCCACTTCCACCCGAGAGAATAAGGGCAATACACCCTGTCATTAACGCCTCGCTTTAGCTTCATTAAGGGCTTATAGGATGAAAACCCATGCAAACGGCAAGGTACTGCTGTCGTGCCGCTATGCCAAGATGGCAAGATTCGTCAGAACTTGTCTGCACTGAAGAGATCTGGCTGATATAGTCGAATAATGAGCACGCTTTCGTATTTATCAATTTCGGCATTAATTGCCTTGTTACCGGTCACCGTTCAGGCATTCCGGCCGCAAACCGAACGCAGAATATTGTTCTGGTGTTTTTTGGCGGTTGCCGTTGCTGGTTGCACGGCTTTAACGATTTCGACTGTTCTCTGCAGGATGGAGAACTGGATTCGCCCCAGCCTTATGGGCAACGATTACGGCAACACTGATCATATTTGTTCCGGTCTCGGCATTTTGCCGCGAAGGTCACAAATTGGCGTCGGGTTTGCTGCCATACCTTATCGTTCTGGGTGTTCTGGCTATCATTTGGCAGAATCAACCTGAAAGACCATTTCTATCCAGCGCGCCGACCGTTTGGGTATTATTGCATATTGGGTTTTCCCTTACGACATACGCGGTTCTGACTTTGGCAGCTATTGCAGGCCTTTCCGCTTTCATCCAGGAACGTAGCTTAAAAACGAAACAGCAAACGATCCTTACCTCGGCTTTTCCAACGCTATCGGCTTCGGAAGCCCTTGAAGCGCGTTTACTGGGGTACAGTGCAGCGATCTTAATTGTCGGACTGCTAACAGGCATGACAATTCACTATCTCCAATCAGGCACTATATTCGAAATATCCCATAAGGCGTTGCTGTCGGTCCTAACGCTCTTAATTGTTCTGGTTCTTTTGATTGCCCGAAAGGTTAGTGGTCTCCGCGGACAAAAAGCGGCTCGTTTGGCTTTGCTGGCCTATTTAATGCTTACCCTGGCTTACCCGGGTGTAAAGTTTGTCACAGACATCTTGTTGGCGTAACGAACGCTCGAATTTTGTTGCGGAAATTCATTGGTTTGCAGTAGTTTCGCCTATTATTTAAGCAAACTCATTTAGGTGCTTATCAAGTGACCATTAAAATTGATTCTCTTACGCTGGAGGCGCCGGTAATTCTCGCGCCTATGTCGGGTGTAACCGATCTTCCCTATAGACGATTGGTAAAAAGTCTTGGCGCTGGCCTCGTGGTTTCTGAGATGATTGCGAGCCAGGCGATGATCCGCCAGAACAAGAAATCCATGAAAATGGCGACGAACTGTGCCGAAGAGTTTCCAATGTCGGTTCAACTCGCGGGCTGCGACCCCGAAATAATGGCGGAAGCTGCGAAACTTAACGAAGATCGTGGTGCGGCGATTATCGATATAAATATGGGGTGTCCCGTTAAAAAGGTCGTCAATGGTCATGCTGGTTCGGCGCTCATGCGGGAAGAAGCAAAGGCCGCAAAAATTCTTGAAGCAGTCGTTAATGCGGTCAAACTACCGGTGACTCTCAAAATGCGGACCGGCTGGGATGACGACAGCAGAAATGCACCGTTTCTGGCGAAAGTGGCTGAAGATGTCGGTATTAAAATGATTTCTGTTCATGGCCGGACACGATGTCAGTTTTACAATGGTTCTGCGGATTGGTCTTTTATTCAGAAAGTCAAAGAAGCTGTCACCATTCCCGTTATTGCGAACGGGGATGTAACGACACTTGATGATGTTCAGGAAATTTTGTCAAAATCAGGGGCTGATGGTGTCATGGTCGGACGTGGAACCTACGGAAAACCGTGGTTTTTGTCCCAAGTCATAGAATTCTTAAAGACGGGGAAACGACTTGCCGACCCATCGCTATCTGAACAATACAAGATCGTAAAAGATCACTATCAGGAAATGTTGCATCACTACGGAAGCTATACGGGGATGCGCATGGCGAGAAAACATGTGAGTTGGTATACAAAAGGATTGCCTAAATCCGCTGAATTCCGCGCCACGATCAACCAAATCCCAGAAGCTGATGACGCTCTGAAGGCGATTGATGCTTATTACGAGACTGTGTTGACGCGAGAAGCGGCCTAGGAGGATGGCGACAGCTGTCGAACTTGTCGAAACCGTCCATAACCCAGGAGGAGACGGTCATTCTTGGTGCGTTGGCCTTTCCAATCATGGTCGTCGGCGGTGACAATAAAATAAGCTACGTGAATGCTGCGACGGAACAGTTCTTAGAGCAGGGAAAGTCATTTTTAATTGGTTTTTCGCCCGAACAAATTTTTGCAAAACACAGCCCAATTCTTTCTCTAATCGAGCAGGTTCGATCAGGATCAATCAGTGTCTTTGAGCATGATATTGATCTATCCCGACCTCGCGGAGGTACGAGGCAGGTAAGTATCCAGGCATCTCCTTTGCTAGATGGTGCGGACGCTGTCGTTATGTCCTTCCATTCCCATGGTGCCGCTCGCAGTATGGAAAGACAGCTTGTTCATCGCGGGGCTGCGCGGTCTGTTACGGCAATGGCCTCAATGCTTGCCCATGAGGTGAAAAACCCCTTGTCAGGCATTCGCGGTGCAGCTCAGCTATTGGAACGGGCGGTTAGTGCCGAAGATCAACCCCTGGCGGAACTCATCAGGGAAGAGGCCGACAGAATTTGTAAATTGGTCGATCGCATGGGGGTGTTTGGTGATGAAGGCCCGCCGGAACGTCAGGACGTGAATATCCACGAAGTTCTTGATCGTGTTCACCAGTTGGCGGCGGCTGAATTTACAGAGAACATCGAGATCTTGACCGACTATGACCCCTCATTGCCATGGTTCTGGCGAATAAGGATCAACTCATTCAGGTGTTTCTCAACCTCATCAAAAACGCAGTCGAGGCCATGCCAGACCAAACAGGTGAGATTAGGTTGGCAACTAGATTTCGTCGGGGTGTTCGTTTGACGGTGCCCGGCAGTCACGAGCGTGTGCATTTACCTTTGTTGATTTCGGTGTCCGACAACGGAAACGGAATTCCACCTGATATTACCCAAAATATCTTTGACCCGTTTGTAACGAGCAAGGCGGGAGGGACGGGGTTGGGCTTAGCGTTGGTCGCAAAGCTGGTGAATGATCATGGTGGGGTTATTGAGTTTGAGACCAGTAGCGCTGGTAGTTGCTTCCAGTTGTACTTTCCAATGCATGAAGTCTTGAGCACAGAGCAATTACCGTCATGACAGTACCGGCCACGATCCTTATTGCAGATGATGATCGTTCGATCAGGAGTGGTTCTCGAACAGGCGCTTTCACGGGATGGGCACAAGGTTCGTACCACAGAAAGTGGTAAAACGCTTTGGGACTGGATCGAGGCCGGTGAGGGCGACCTCGTCATCACAGATGTTGTTATGCCGGACGCGAATGGCCTGGATTTGATCCCACGCATAAAAAACGTTCGGCCTGATCTAAAAGTCATCGTTATGAGTGCGCAGAACACCTTGTTGACGGCGATCAAAGCTACGGAACGTGGTGCGTTTGAGTACCTGCCGAAGCCTTTTGATCTGGATGAACTAACTGGGATCGTCAATCGGGCTATTGCGGAGCCGAAGCAAGTGGCGACGCTCCCTGGTTCGGAGCAACCGCCTGAAGATGAAAAGCTACCGCTCATCGGTCGTTCAACGGCCATGCAGGATATTTATAGAACGGTTGCCCGTTTGATGACGTCAGATCTAACCGTGATGATCATGGGTGAATCCGGTACCGGCAAAGAGCTGGTTGCCCGGGCGTTGCACGAATATGGCAAACGGAAACAGGGACCATTCGTTGCCTTGAATATGGCCGCCATACCGCGGGAACTCGTAGAAAGCGAATTGTTTGGTCATGAAAAAGGTGCTTTCACTGGCGCAACCTCTACCGGGGTCGGAAGGTTTAAACAGGCCCAACACGGCACTTTGTTTCTTGATGAAATAGGTGACATGCCACTCGATGCTCAAACTCGGCTGCTGCGGGTTCTTCAAGAAGGAGAATTTACCTCGGTTGGTGGGCGAGTGGCCATAAAAGCTGATGTTCGGATAATTGCTGCGACTCATAGGGATCTGCACGGGTTGATCGAGAAAGGGCAATTTCGTGAAGATTTGTTTTACCGGCTGAATGTCGTGCCGCTTCGTTTGCCGCCTTTAAGAGAGCGTAAGGAAGACATTCCAGACTTGGTTCGTCATTTTTTGGAAACGACACAATCCGAAGGGCTCGGCATTAAATCTATGGATGTTGAGGCCATGCAACGACTCCACGTTTACGATTGGCCTGGCAATATCCGAGAACTTGAAAACCTGGTACGGCGAGTGGCTGCCCTATACACCGACGATGTCATTACGAATGATATTATTGTGGCTGAGTTGGCTCAGGGACGATCTGTTGCACGAGATTCTGATGCTACTAATGATAGTCTGAGTTCAGCTGTTGAAAGGCATCTTTCAAAATACTTTGATGCTCATCGGGATAGCTTACCCTCACCGGGGCTATATGACCGTATCCTGAAAGAACTGGAGAAGCCGTTGATCTCTCTTTCTCTGATAGCGACTAAAGGAAATCAAATTAAGACAGCGAAGATGCTGGGAATAAATCGCAACACTCTTCGTAAGAAAATTAAAGAGCTTGAGATCGATGTCGTACGAGGGACGCGTTAAGGTGATTTGCGTCTCCCAATACACGGCAACAGCGGAGACATCTTATGTCCGTTGAAAGCGCGGGTATTCGACCGAAAGCCGACCGCCCGGTTTAATCAATGGGCCCAGAAAGTAGGGCTCGGCCGGAAGCTGGTGATCGTGCTGATGATCGCTGCTTTTGGCATGGCGCTATTGACTTATGCCGTCCTTAGCGGATGGACACCATTCGGGACGAGTGAGAAGAGTGTTAGACGTGTTCTGATCCTTCTCAATATCGACCTGGTTCTTTTCCTGCTCCTCGGTGCAATTGTCGCCCGGAGACTTGTGCAGCTTTGGATGGAAAGGCGGCGAGGGGCGGTTGGGTCGCGCCTTCATACCAGACTGGTTGTCTTGTTCAGTTTGGTGGCAGTGACACCGACGATTATTGTATCCGTTTCGTCGGCGGTATTTTTCAGTCTCGGGATGCAATCGTGGTTTAGTGACCGGGTTAGAACCGCTCTTTCAGAATCGAATGCTGTCGCACAAGCGTATCTCAAGGAGCATCAACAAACCATTCGTGGCGATATTCTCGCTATGGCACGAGATGTCACGAGATTGGGACCGGTAGCCGCCAGTGATAGTAAAAAATTTCAGCGTTTCATCGCGACACAGGGGGCCATACGGGCGTTGAGTGAAGCGGTTGTATTTGATTCCAGCGGTAGAGCGTTGGCGCGCTGGAATGAGATAGGCTTTTCTTTATTTGATGAACCTGTTCCGATCGGGGCTTTGGGGCGAGCACGGCGGGGTGAAACGGTGATCCTTAAAGCGGAAGCCGAAGATCGGGTTCGAGCTTTAGTGAAACTGGAACCTTATGCCGATGTTTTTCTTTATGTTACCCGTTTTATAGATCATCGCGTTTTGGGACATATCGACCGAACCCGGACGGCTGTTCGTGAATACGAAGAGCTCGAAGGAGAACGTTCGAGTATCGAGATCACATTTGCGATGGTATTCATCCTTGTCGCGTTGTTGCTGTTATTGTCGGCGATATGGGTGGGATTGACCTTTGCAACGCGTCTGGCCCGACCGATTAGTGAGCTCGTCAATGCTGCTGAACAGGTTCGGAGTGGTGACCTTACAGCCAGGGTCGATGAAGGGAGTGAAGCTGACGAAATCGGTACTCTTAGTCGGGCATTTAACCGAATGACGGAGCAGTTGAATGCGCAAAGAGACCATCTGGTCGAGGCTAATCGGCAATTGGATGACCGTCGCCATTTCATGGAAACTGTCCTTGCCGGTGTTTCTTCGGGCGTAATCGGTCTTGATGGGAACGGAAAAATCAAAGTGGTCAACAACGCGGCTGCGGATTTATCGTCTACCAAAGCGGAAGACGCAATTGGACGCCGTCTTGATGAAATGGTGCCTGAAAGCGCAGATCTTTTGGCGGAGGCCCTTTCCTATCGTTCGCAGCCCATTAATGGTCAAATTGTGTTGAGCAACGGTACCCAAAGGCAAACTGTACTCGTTCGGATTTCTCCGCAGGAAGGCGGTGACGATGATCAAGGTTACGTTGTTACATTTGATGACATTACCGAGCTGTTATCCGCGCAACGGAAAGCGGCATGGTCAGATGTGGCTCGTAGGATTGCTCACGAAATTAAAAACCCTTTAACCCCAATTCAGCTGGCTGCAGAACGGTTGCGACGGAAGTATCAGCAGGAAATCACGACGGATCCGGAAACTTTTGTGAGACTGTACAGATACGATAATTCGACAGGTCGGTGATATTGGTCGTCTGGTTGATGAATTCTCAGCATTTGCTCGAATGCCCGCGCCGGTGATGAAGTCGGAGGACATTGTTCAACTGACAAAAAATTCAACGGTTTTATTTGAAACCGCGCATCGAGATATTTCGTTTACCAGTAAATTTATCGTTGAATTAGGTTTAGTTTCTTGTGATGCGCGGCAGGTTGGTCAGGCATTGACCAACCTTTTGCAGAATGCTGTCGATGCGATCGAAGGAGGACAGTCTGATAAACCAGAGTCAGCTCCAGGGCTCATAGAGATTAGGATTGATACCGACGAAGATCGTATCATTGTTGCTGTGCGCGATAATGGTATCGGGCTTCCAAAGGACGATCAGAGAGACCGGCTGACGGAGCCCTATGTAACGACACGAGCAAAGGGCACAGGGCTTGGTTTGGCGATCGTTCGGAAAATTATGGAGGACCATGGAGGCGAGCTCTTGTTGGAAGATCATCCGGAGGGTGGTGCGGTTGTAAGCTTGGTTTTCGTCCTTCAGGACCCTGCCGGTAGTTCGGACAAAGATTCTATTTTGGAAGGAGGAAATTTAAAAAATGTCCTCTGATATTCTCGTTGTCGATGATGAAGCCGATATTCGTCATTTGATCGCGGAAATTTTGCGCGATGAGGGTTTCAGCTGCCGCGAAGCGGATAGCAGTGAAGCCGCTTTATCAGCATTAACTGAGCGCGCTCCTGATCTTATCGTTTTAGATATTTGGTTACAGGGCAGCGAAATGGATGGATTGGCTGTATTGGAAACGGTCAAGAAATCCAATCCAGAATTGCCGGTCATCATGATTAGCGGTCATGCTGATATCGAAACTGCTGTTAGCGCTATTAAGGTCGGTGCCTATGACTTTATAGAAAAGCCCTTTAAGGCGGATCGATTGTTATTGATGGCGGAGCGGGCCATTGACGCTGCTCGTCTGCGCCGAGAAAATGAAGAATTACGACGCAAAGTTGGCAATGATGCGCCGTTGATTGGCGCATCCAATGCCATTAACCAGTTAAAAAGCGCCATTCAACGCGTTGCACCGACAGAAAGCAGAGTGATGATTTCGGGGCCAGCAGGCGCCGGCAA
Source organism: uncultured Alphaproteobacteria bacterium (assembly GCA_943787225.1). Taxonomy (GTDB): domain Bacteria; phylum Pseudomonadota; class Alphaproteobacteria; order MPNO01; family UBA2964; genus UBA2964. The sequence goes on along the minus strand of CALSLP010000004.1, from coordinate 37,401 downwards.
AGAAGTCGTCGCACGATTACTTCACAATGCGTCGGCTCGTCGCAACGGTCCCCTTGTGGTTTTGAATTGTGCGACAATGGCACCAGATCGGATGGAATTGGAATTGTTCGGTTCAGAGGCTGATTCAGACAATGCGGTTGTTATGGGAACCTTTGAACAAGCGAATGATGGGACTTTGTTGCTGGATGAAGTCGCGGATATGCCTCTTGAGACCCAAGGTAAAATCGTCAGGGTATTACAAGAGCAGCGATTTCAAAGAGTCGGCGGGACCTCTGCAATCGAAGTCAATGTCCGGGTTCTAGCGAGTACTAATCGAGACCTTCAACAGGAAATGGCGAAGCGGAAACTTTAGGGAAGATCTATATTACCGATTGTGTGTGGTGCCAATCGTGGTTCCTTCGCTAAAGGCGCGGCCTGAGGATATTTCCGTTCTCATTGAGTTTTTTATGGAGGCTGCTGCAAAATCTGCTGGCTTACCAAAAAGAGAAATTGCAGATGACGCAATGGCTTGCTTGCAAAGTTATGATTGGCCTGGAAACGTTCGACAGTTAAGGAATGTGGTCGATTGGATATTGATCATGGCTGGTGGAAACAGTAGTGATCCGGTATCAGCGGAGTCATTGCCCCCGGAAATAGGGGCGGAAACTCCGGCGTCCATGCGTTGGGATGAAGGAAGCGAAGTAATGGCACTCTCGTTAAGAGAAGCCCGCGAACTTTTTGAAAGACAATATCTGAAAGCGCAAGTTTCACGGTTTGGTGGCAATGTGTCGAAAACCGCAGAGTTTGTAGGGATGGAACGTTCAGCCTTGCACCGCAAGCTTAAGTCGCTTGGTGTCTATGATGAGCAGGTAGAAGAGGTTGGGGGTTAACAAACCTCTTTGAACGAAACGGCAGGATAATGAAAATAATTGTGAGTGGCGCGGGACAGGTTGGATTCCATATCGCGCGACAATTATCGGCAGAGCAAAACGATGTGGTGGTTATTGATCAATCACCTGAGCTTGTTCGGCGAGTCGGTGACGCACTTGATGTGCAGGCTTTTGTGGGGTTCGGCTCGCACCCGGATGTCCTGGAGCGCGCTGGGGCGGCTGATGCTGATATGATCATCGCCGTTACCTATGCTGACGAAGTAAATATGGTTGCTTGCCAGGTCGCGCATTCGCTTTTCAACGTGCCGATGAAAATTGCGCGAGTCAGACATCAAAGTTACCGGGACCCAATATGGGCCGATCTCTTTAGCCGCGATAATATGCCAATCGATGTGATTATTTCTCCAGAAATGGAAGTCGCACGGGCAATATCACGTAGACTTCAAATACCTGGTGCCTTCGAATCCATATCGTTAGTTGAAGGTAAGGTCAGGATGATGGGGGTGCGCTGTAACGCGGATTGTCCTGTTATAAACACGCCGTTACGCCAGCTGACAGGGCTTTTCCCTGATCTCAACATTGTTGTGGTTGCCATTTCTCGAGATGGTCAGGGGATAGTTCCTTCTGCAGCCGAGCAGCTGTTGGAGGGTGATGAAGTTTATTTCGTCGCTGATGCCGCTCATGTTTCTCGGGCAATGACAGTCTTTGGGCATGAAGAGCGTGCGCTAGACGAGTCATCATCGCGGGCGGTGGTCATATTGGTGCTTTTCTTGGTGAAATTATTGAGAATGAACACAAAGGCGTTTCGGCACGCATCATAGAGTCGAACGCTGATCGCGCTCATCAGGTCGCTGATTGGCTTGAAGGTACTGTCGTTATCAATGGGGATGTTATCGATCCGGAAATTCTTGAAGAAGCTGGTGTCAATGAAAGCGAGGCGATCATCGCCGTCACCAATGACGACGAAACGAATATATTGGCCTCGCTGCTGGCGAAACGGTTTGGCACTGAAAGGGCGATCACACTTGTCAATAATGCCACTTATTCCCCCTTGGTTACGTCCTTAGGTGTAGATGTTGTTGTAAGTCCGCGTGCGATCACAGTTTCAACAATTCTTCAGCATGTCCGGCGCGGGCGGATCAAGGCCGTCCATTCTCTTGTCGATGGATTTGGTGAATTAATTGAAGCGGAAATTCTTGAGACATCAGGGCTTACGGGCAAACGGATTAAAGAAGCTGATTTGCCCGACGGCGTTTTGTTAGGCGGTATTGTTCGTGGTGATGAAGTCATTATTCCTAGAGCTGACACTGTTTTGCGGGTGAATGACCGAGTCGTGTTGTTTGCTCAGGCAGAAGCCATTAAAGCGATCGAAGATCTATTTGCCGTCCGCCTCGAATTCTTTTGAAAATTTTAAATGTCTGAAATCGCATATGTAAACGGCCGTTATGTCCCGACGAATGAGGCGACGGTAAGTATCGAAGATCGTGGGTATCAATTTGCGGACGGTGTGTATGAAGTCATTGCTGTTGCAAACTCCCATTTGGTCGATTTAGCCCCGCATTTGGAGAGACTGGATAGATCTCTTTCTAACCTTGCTATTGACTGGCCCTGTAGCGAACGGGTTCTCAAAATTATTTTTACCCAACTGATTAAACGAAACCGATTGAAAGACGGGATTGTTTATCTCCAGGTTACACGGGGTGTTGCTCCGAGGAATCATGCTTTCCCTTTAGCAGAACTACGTTCTTCATTGGTTGTTACTGTCAGCCGTGCAGGGCGCCCGCCGGCTCAAAAAATTGCGGAAGGTGTTAAAGTTGTGACGATGCCTGAGAACAGGTGGAGCCGTCCCGATATCAAATCTGTTTCCCTCTTACCTAACGTGCTCGCTAAACAATTTGCCGTCCAAAATGACGCCTTCGAGACATGGTTCGTGGATATGCAAGCAGACGATTACGGAGGGGTCATCTACGAATGCCTGGATTGTTCTGCCCGGGCAGGAGATTGTCACACGCCCTCTTGGCAATGACATTCTAGCCGGTATTACACGTATGAAATTGATCGAGTTAGCGAAAGCCGGAAACCTGCGCATAACAGAACGGCGCTTTTACAGTTGAGGAGGCGGTAAACGCTGAAGAGGCCTTTCTTAACGAGCACGACATCGTTTGTGATGCCCGTTGTCGAAATAGACGGAAGCAAGTCGGTAACGGCAAGCCCGGTCCGGTGACCGAAAGCTTGTTGGCTTTGTATCGGGAGCATTTTCTGGAGATGCAAAGCAATGAGTTTGTCACGACCTTCGGCAGTTATTTTCGATTGGGATAACACGCTGGTCGATACGTGGCCCGTCATTCATGATTCGATGAACACGACTTTAGAACAGATGGGATGTGCTCTCTGGTCGATTGACGAAACAAAAGAACGCGTGAGACGGTCCTTGCGTGAGGCGTTTCCTGATCTATTTGGTGATAGATGGGAAATTGCTCGGGATGTTTTTTATGAACGATTTAGAAAATTCATTTGGAACGTCTGGAGGTATTGCAGGGTGCGGAGAGTTTATTGAAATCCCTGTATGCTAAGAAAATTTATTTAGGCGTTGTGAGTAATAAATCAGGTGAAAATCTGCGTCGTGAAGCAAATCATTTGGATTGGAGCTCGGTATTTTGGACAGATCATTGGTGCGATGGACGCGGAAAAAGACAAGCCGGCTATCGAGCCCGTGATAATGGCGCTTGCAGGGAGCGAAATTGCGCCGGGTCCTGACGTGTGGTTTGTCGGTGATACCAAAATTGATATGGAATGCGCCTATAATTCAGGGTGTGTTCCAATTTTGGTGAGAAACATCTCCTCCAGAAGCCGAAGAATTCGGCGAATTTATGCCAGAAATGCATTTTTCAGGCTGTGAAGCGCTCGCTACCCTTGCCTCGACGCTATAGTCCTCCATATTCTATAGGTGATGTTTTACGGAGGGGTTGGTATCGCTGCGTAAAGCCATCACACAAATTGTCGTTTGGCTTACAATATGCCATGACCGAAAGAAAAGAATGATGACTGATAAAAAAGAAAATCTACAGGACGTTTTTTTAAATAACGTCCGAAAAAACAAGTCTCCTGTAACGGTATTTCTCGTAAATGGTGTGAAGCTTCAGGGTATTATTACCTGGTTTGATAACTTTTGTGTCCTTTTGCGCCGTGATGGTCATTCTCAACTTGTGTATAAACACGCGATTTCTACAGTAATGCCAGTCTCTCCTGTACAGTTATGGGATGATGAGGATGCTGAAATCGGTGGTCCGACCGACGCGAATGACTGACCTGGCCTAACGCGTGGGCGATCTGCCAGAGACCGAACGGGCAATTGTTCTATATCCTAATAGAAGAGCACTGCACGGCGTAACCCGTGACGCTGATGCCTGTCTGGAAGAAGCAGTTGGGCTTGCGCGTGCAATTGACCTTGATATTCGGCATGCCGATGTTGTGTCGCTAAACCATCCTCGTCCGGCAACGCTCCTGGGGCAGGGGGTGGTTGAGACCTATAAGCCTGTCATTGAAGCGGATCATATCGATATTGTCGTAATTGACTCAGTTGTGACCCTATTCAACAGCGGAACCTTGAAACAGCTTGGGCCTGTAAAGTCGTGGACAGGACAGGTCTCATTCTTGAGATATTCGGGGCGAGGGCTCGTACTCGTGAAGGACGGATGCAGGTTGAGTTAGCCCATCTGTCTTATCAACGCAGTAGGCTGGTTCGCAGCTGGACACATTTGGAACGTCAACGCGGCGGGGCTGGCTTCCTGGGTGGACCAGGTGAAACCCAAATTGAGTCTGATAGACGCCAAATCGACGAGCGTATTACCCGGATAAAGAGAGACCTCTCGCGGGTTACAAGAACTCGTGGTCTTCATCGTAAGGCTCGCAAACGGATTCCGTATCCTATCGTTGCGCTTGTCGGGTACACCAATGCCGGGAAATCGACGCTCTTTAACCGGGTGACCGGTGCTGGGGTCATGGCCGCGGACCAGCTGTTCGCAACGCTTGATCCAACAATGCGTGACGTAACACTGCCTTCTGGTCGAAAAATCATTATTTCCGATACGGTTGGTTTTGTGTCCTCACTACCGACGTCATTGATCGCGGCTTTTAGAGCGACTTTAGAAGAAGTTCTCGAGGCCGACTTAATCCTTCATGTCAGAGACATATCGCATCCCGATAGCGATGCGCAGAATTCAGATGTTTTAGATGTTTTAGAAGAACTCGGCGTTGAACATGATCGCCTGGATAAGATGGTTGAAGTCCGAAATAAGATCGATCTTTTATCCGCTGAGGAACAAATAACAGAAGAGGGGCGTTCGGAACGAAACCCTAATGAAATTCCACTTTCCGCTGTAAACGGGCAGGGGTGCACCGCGTTACTTGAACTCGTGGATAAGCGATTAAATGCCAACCGCTCTATCGTTGAAATATCGTTGGCATTTTCAGATGGCGAAGCAATTGCCTGGCTTTATGATCGTGGACAGATTTTGGAACGGCGAGATGAAGAGATTTTGGCGTATTTTCGTGTCGGATTGGATGCCGATGACGTCGCTCGATTTGAGCACCGCTTTCCAGCCATTCCAACAAAGTCCGTGTGACTGTGCTTCCCGATATATCGAAGGTATCCGATCTTATCAGGCAGGTTGCTGAAACAGAGATTTTGCCGCGCTATCGCTCGCTTTCCGCTGATGAGCAATGGCATAAAGAAAGTCGGTGGCCTGGTTACGGTTGCTGACATTCAAAGTGAAAAGTTTCTATCAAGTGCCCTCAGCGACCTGTTGCCCTGGTTCTGTGATTCTCGGTGAAGAGGGCTCGGCAAATTTGGAGCAGCCATATCTGTGTTTGGCAGAAGATTCCCCGGTCTGGATAATTGACCCGCTTGACGGGACAAATAATTTTGCGAAAGGGCAAAGAAGATTTCGCCGTTATTATAGCGTTATCGGTTTCCAAGAATATCAGGGCAGGGTGGATATATGCACCAATGCATCAGCTCCTGGCCGTTGCGGAGGAGGGGGCAGGAGCGTGGATGGGTAACGAACGCATACAATTTTCTAGTAATATTCAAGCGGATCAATTGCGAGGATCCTTAGGGAGAAGGTTTCGCGATTATCCCGGCATAGATGACCGTTTTTCTTCTCTAAGCAATGCGAGTTGCTGCGGCATGGAATATCTCGATCTTGCCCGCGGAAAACTTGACTTCGCTCATTTTAGACGATTGAAGCCGTGGGATCATGCTGCAGGTGATCTGATTGTACGGGAAGCTGGAGGCGTGGCGGCCGGTCTTGATGGAACCCAATACCGGCCAGGTGATACGCCGAATAAAGGGCTCCTATTGGCGCGCGATCAGGCTAGCTGGGATATGGTTTCTGAAGCGATTGAGCCTGTTTTTGCTACATTATGAATTTTGATAACAGTTCGATGTGCTTAAATTGCGATTAGTGTTTTTCCCTGGATTTAACGGAAATCCATCGTTCCTCAAGCTCTTCCAAAGTGCATTCTTCAACTCGTTTTCCAGTTGATTGAAGGTCTTGTTCGATAGCTTGAAAACGGCGTTGGAACTTGTCATTACCAGCCATCAAGGCCTGTTCTGCGTCGACATTGGCATGTCTGGCGAGGTTCACGCAGGCGAATAAAAGGTCACCAATCTCTTCGGCAATGTGGTTTTGATCCTCAGGATTGTTGAGGGCATCTGTTACTTCTTCCATTTCTTCCTTAATCTTGTCGATGACTGGCCCTATTTCGGTCCAATCGAATCCAACACGTGCTGCTCTTTTTTGAAGTTTTTGGGCTCGTATCAGCGCGGGTAGGGCTAATGCAACGCCATCTAAGGCGCCGGCCGTGTCGTCTAGGTTGAGCCGTTCTTGTGCTTTCTGATCTTCCCAAGCGACAGTCTGGCCTTCGACAGTGCGGTGTTCGTTTGTGCCAAATACATGTGGGTGTCTGCTGATCATTTTTTCGGAAATGGTGTCGGCAATATCGTTGAAGTCATATCCGCCGTTTTCTTTCGACATCTGGGCATAGAAGACGACCTGAAAGAGTAGGTCACCCAATTCATCTTTCAATGATGCTTGGTCATCTTTTTTTATGGCGTCTGCTACTTCGTATGCTTCTTCGATTGTGTAGGGCGCGATTGTTTCGAATGTTTGTTCTCTGTCCCAAGGACAGCCGGTTTTGGGATGTCGTAAATCCTCCATGATTTGGAGCAATCGACTTATGGAATTCGGTTCGGTCATCTTATCAAATGTTGGTATTTGGAACGAGGGGTTCTAGGTACATATATAAAGATTGTCGCATAATTTATATTATGGATATTAATTATAATTATTTTATTCCAATGATTTATTTAAACTTCCAGAACCAAACCATCATAGGATGGCTGAACGCCTTCTGGAAGCCGTTGACGCAAGGTTTCATAATCGGACTGGAAGTTCATATGCGTCAAGAAGGCTTGTTTTGTCCCGACCCTGTCGATCCAAGACAAGGTTGTATCGACGTTTGCATGGGTTGGATGTTCGCCACCATCCCGCAAGCTATCGACAATCCACGTTTCTACGCCTTGCAGTGCTGTGAACGCTTCGTCCGATAGCCGGACGACATCTGTTGAATAAGCAAAATTACCAACGCGGAAACCCAAGGACGAACATATCCCATGATCTTGTTGTATCGCTTCAAATCGGAATGGTCCGACATCGAATGGTTCATCAGGAATTTCATGCGGCGTTAAAATCGGCCTGTATAGATCTTCCGGGTCCTGGATCCCTTCAAATAGATAGCCAAACCGCGACTTTAGATGTTTAAGGACCGGTAACTCTGCATATGCGTCGATGTTACGGTCCATATGCCGCTGAATTCCGCGTAAATCATCAATCCCCATGACGTGATCAGCATGCTCATGTGTGTAGAGAACTGCATCAATTTGACGGCACTGGGCATCAATCAATTGTTCACGCAGGTCCGGAGATGTGTCGATCAGAACATTAAATCCGTCTTTTTCGAGCAAAATAGACGGTCTTCGGCGGCGGTTTTTCGGGTTTTGAGGGTCACAAGCGCCCCAGTCACCGGTGATTGTCGGTACACCGCTCGAAGGTCCGCATCCGAGCACTGTGACCTTCATCAGTTGGCACCCGAACTTGGCTCTGCTTTAGAAAATAGTCTAAAGAAGTTGCCTGTTGTTATTTTGGCGAAGGACGTACTATCTAACCCTCTGATACTCGCCGCTTTTTCAGCCGTGTGGACGACAAAGGAGGGCTCGTTTCTTTTGCCACGATTGGGAATGGGCGCGAGAAAAGGAGAATCAGTTTCTACGAGCAATCGGTCGACCGGCATATCACGAATTATTTCTCGAAGCTCTTCCGCATTTTTGAATGTTAAAATTCCCGATAATGATAAATAAAACCCCAGCTCAATGGCCGTTTCCGCCAAAGCACGGCTACTAGAGAAACAGTGCAGTACGCACGGAAAAGCGCCAATCTGCATCTCTTCCTTCAAAATAGCGGCCATATCATCATCGGCATCCCGCGTATGAACAATGAGCGGCAGCAGGGTTTCCCGAGCAGCAGCGATATGGGTTCTAAAACTGGTTTGCTGGTCTTCTCTGGGACTCTGGTCGTAGAAATAGTCGAGGCCAGTTTCCCCTATCCCGATCACTTTGGGATGTTTTGCGGCCTGGAGGAGATCATCAAGATTGATCGCGTCTTCTTCTTCGACCTGATGTGGATGGATGCCGACAGAGCAATAAATCCGGGGGTCTAACTCGGCGATTGCCGCAATTGTCTGAAATTTACTGTAATGGGTGCATATGGTGACGAGGGTTCCGACACCAGCGTCAAAGGCGCGTTGTATCGTTTCGGAGCGGTCTTCATCGAAACTGTCGAAGTCGAGATGGCAGTGGCTGTCTACCAGCATGGAAGGCTCCAATTCATAATGGCCCTATTTTAGGCTATACGGCTGGTGTTGTCGCCCTACTCTATCGAGCTTCACCTTGGTTCTTCGAGAGGAGAATTGCCCCCAAAATTTTATCGAATTGCTGTGTTACCTATTCGGCCACAGTTTCTTCGATAAACCGGGGGAAAACGCCTTCTGGTTTCGGCAAGGGCGTCCCGGGTGAAAGAGCATTTTCGTCAAACGCTGTGCCGTTGTTGCAATGTAATCGTTCAAAGCCTCTCGCATCATCAGGAACAGCGAGTTGATCAAGCATTTTGGCGCATGATTCCGGCATAAACGGCTGCAAAAGAATTGCGAAATGGCGAATGATTTCAGCAAGAATGTAGAGAACGCTGGCCATTGCCGCGGGATCGGTTTTTCGGAGGGTCCAGGGAGCAGACTCATCGACAGTCCGGTTGGCATCACGGATGATGCGCCAGATTTCCTCCAGCGCTTCATGAAAAGCCTGATTGTCCATATGTACCCGGACTTTGGCCAAGGCCTGGTGGACATCTGTAAGAGTGCCAAACACGGGTAAAATTTCGATACCGTCAGCCTGGCACGCGGGGACCTGTGCGTCGCAATTCTTATGGATCATTGACAGGACGCGCTGGCAAAGGTTGCCGAGATCATTGGCAAGGTCGCTGTTAATTCGGGAAATCATCGCCCGGTGAGAAAAGTCGCCATCATTTCCGAACGGAACTTCTTTCATCAGAAAATAGCGGACCTGGTCCAGACCGTAGGTTTCTACAATTTCATTGGGATCAATGATGTTACCAACAGACTTGGAGATTTTCTGGCCTTCATTGGTCCACCAGCCATGTGCGAAAACGCGTTTGGGGACATCAATCCCAGCGCCCATGAGGAAAGCAGGCCAATATACCGCATGAAATCGTAGAATATCTTTGCCGACCATATGAAGGCTTGCAGGCCAATATTTCGAATATTTGTCAGAACCTTCATCTGGATAGCCAACGGCGGTGATGTAGTTGGTCAACGCGTCCAGCCAAACATACATGATGTGATCTGGATCCTCGGGCACCGGCACGCCCCATTTGAAGCTTGTGCGCGAGATCGACAAATCACGGAGACCGCCTTTAACAAAGCTCATCACCTCGTTGCGGCGTGATTTGGGCGCGATGAAATCCGGGTTTTCGTCGTAAAATTTCAGAAGGGGCTCTTGCCATTTAGACAGGTCAAAGAAATAACTTGGCTCTTCGACCCACTCGACTTCGGCTCCCGAAGGCGCGATTTTTGTCCCCCCCTCGCCTTCGGTTAGCTCGTTTTCGTCATAAAAGGCTTCGTCGCGAACGGCATACCACCCGGCGTAGCTACCCAAATAGATATGACCGTTTTCCTTTAGCTTCGTCCATATCGCTTGTGACGCCTTAACATGACGTTCCTCCGTGGTCCGGATGAAGTCGTCATGCGAGTAATTCATGGCATCGGCGAGGTCCCTAAAATTTTGAGAGACTCGATCAGTGAACTCTTGAGGTTCTATGCCGGCAGCCGCGGCTGATTTTTCAACTTTTTGTCCGTGCTCGTCTGTGCCGGTTAAAAAATGAACATCATAACCATCGAACCGCTTAAAGCGGGCCAGTACGTCGCAGGCCAATGTTGTATAGGCGTGACCGATGTGAGGCACATCGTTGACGTAGTATATTGGCGTTGTGATGTAATAGCGCTTATCGGCTGACATGCCGTTCACCTGGGAATTGAGGCGTTACTTAACGTGTCGCTGCGCCCTTGAGCGCATGAAACATGTTAAGCAGGGCCTGTTTTTTATCTAGATTTAGCCCGTCCGTCTGACTGGCTAAGCGGTTAATCTTCTCCCATACCTCCAACCAGTGATCAACCCCCGTTGCAGATAGCAGTCGGGCTGCACAGCCCTCTTCCTCTGGCACAATGTTTGGGACATTCATGCCGCGGGCGCCGACCCGGACGAGTCTGCTAACCCACCAGGCGAGAAGTTCAGTCACGATACGAAAATTGTCTTCTGCCCCTCGCCTCGCGAGACGGTCACCAAAACTGTGTAAGGCGGATGTGTCTGTTTTAGGAAGAGCGGCGAGCAGCGATACCATCTCTCGGTATAATTCCAGCCCCCCCTGCTCTGCCAGAGCAGAGGCCCGTCCTGGGCTTCCATCTGAGAGTTGGCAAAGCGGCTGCAAATCATTTGGCGGTAAATTCGGATTACTCTTTGCAAAATTGAAATTACTTCTTCGTCCTGCAAAGGCGTAAGAGGCATCTGACAGCAACGGGAACGGATCGTTGGTAAAAGACGGCCTGGGGCATGACAAACGAGGAGCATTAGGGCCCTGTCAGGTGGTTCTTCTAATATTTTGAGAAGGGCGTTGGCGGCGTTGACGTTGAGCTCATCGACACTGTCAATAATGACGACGCGCCAACCACCTTCAGAAGCGGTCAAGCGCAGGAAGTCACCGGCTCGGCGAACATCTTCTACCGCGATGGTGTTTCTAAGTTTGTTGGTGTCTGGATTTATGGTGCGTTCAAGCGTCATGAGGTCGGCATGGCCGCCGGAAGCAATTCGTCGAAAGACCGGATTCTCTGCATCAAGTCCGAGACTTGGGACGACAGGCTCTCCAAAAAGTCCTGGGGCTGCAGCCTGATCACCGCCATTGGATAGAACAAAACGTGCAATACGGAACGCGAGCGTTGCTTTTCCAATGCCGCGCGGTCCGGTCAGTAGCCAGCCATGTGGAAGTCGTTCCGACTGCCAGGTTGATAGAAACCTTTGTTCGGCATGGCCGTGCCCGATTAGGCGGGGGTTGAAACGAGGATGGTTTGTTACATCACTATCAGTCAAACGCGTTTCCCTTTGGTGGAGGGTGATAGGAAACGTGTCTCGACAAGAGCCATAATGTTCTTAGATATTTCCTCAATTGATTGAGTGGCATCGACGATTGAGCATCTGTGAGGATTGTTTTTAGCGATCTGCAAAAATCCATCGCGCAAGTCGCTGATGGAATTCCAACCCCATACGCTCGTATCTGGTGCCGCCAACACCTCTATCTTCTGCACGTTCTAGTCCGACCTCCACGGGTAAATCGAGAATGATCGTCAGGTTTGGTTCAATCTTGCCGACGGCTAAATCGTACAATGTTGATATTGTCTCTGAGGTCTATATTTTGGGCGTAGCCTTGATAGGCGGTGGTTGAATCAGCGAAGCGATCGCACAAAACCCACTGCCCTTTTTCGAGAGCAGGTTGAATTAGCCTCGAAATATGTTCGTGGCGCGCTGCAAAATGAAGCAACGTTTCTGTCAGTGGGCGCCATTTGTCTGTTTCACCATTAACAAGCAAATTGCGGATGGTTTCTGCTGAGGGGACACCGCCGGGTTCGCGTGTACGGACGATATCAATTCCATGCGTCGTCAGGGATTCCTCAAGCAATTTGAGCTGGGTTGACTTTCCAGCACCCTCGCCGCCCTCCAGCGAAATGAAGATCCCGGTGGTCATACGTGTTGTCTGTACAAAAAAACACACGCACCATTTCAGGAACCACCGAATAAAAGATACTTGGCAGCGGCATTGATCCGACCCATAGCGCCCAGCTGTTCGATGTCTGCGTTGGCAAGCAACGGCACTTGGATTGGTGTAATGCCAGGTACGGTGACGGTCACAAGACCTATCTGGCTCCCCTTTTTTACGGTGCCGGTATCGGGTTCTTGTAGGTGAGTTTGACCTTCATCCCTTGTCGCGCTTTTCGAGACATGGTCAATGTTATGTCTTTGCTATAACCAAAGGCAGGTTAGCCGATTTTCCCAACCAAACATCGGCTGTCTCAATAACGTTCCCTTTTTTGAAAAGGGCATAAGAGGATGTCTCTCTATAGGCCCAATCAAGTAGCCTTGCGGATTCGGACCCTCTTGCTCGTTTGCTGTTCAGCCCATTTATAACAAGGAGAAGCCGTCGTCCTTTGCGTATAGTCGATGCGGCCAATCCGTATCCAGAGGCTTCCGTATGCCCAGTTTTTAGGCCGTCTGCGCCAAATCCTTTGTAAAGAAGAGGATTGCGATTGCCTTGTTTGATACCGCCGTGGGTAAATTCCGTTTCGCCGAAAAGTTTGTAATATTCTGGAAAATCGACAATGAGTTTTTTGGATAATGTTGCGATATCGCGGGCTGACATGTAGTGGCCATCGGCTGGCCATCCAGTAGCGTTTTTGAATGAGCTGTTTTTCAGGCCAATTTCTTTTGCTTTACGCGTCATTTCTTCTGCGAAGGCTTCTTCGGAGCCCGAGATTCCTTCGGCAATTACGATGCAAGCGTCGTTTCCAGATTGAATGATAATGCCACGTAACAGGTCTTTGACGGCAACCCGCGATTTCACCATGACGAACATCTTTGATCCGCCTTTGCGCCAAGCTTTGCGGCTGACGACAAACTTGTCGTCCAGGCTTAAACGACCTGCCTTGAGGCGTTCGAAAACCATATAAACAGTCATCAATTTGCTCATGGATGCAGGCGGCATCGGGACATCGGAGGCTTTGTCAGCAAGATCGTGTCGGTTGTTAGGTCATAAAGTACCGCGTGGCGGGCAGCGGTCTCAATTGATTGAGCGGATAAGGCGCTCGAAACAATATAGATGGCGATCAATACCAGAGCGCAGAATGATTTTTGCTGAAACACAGATTTATCCTTCAGGTCTTTCGCAAACTTTGACGGCTCTATTAAATACCAGAAATTAAGTCGAAAGGATGACCATTATCTTAGTCAACTACAAGCCGAGCCTGGGGATATCCACTGGCAATGACTAGATCCAGTAATTTGTCTCCCTCGTTAACGCTCGATGCTGGTCCAACCTGAACCCGAAAATACCGCGTTTGCCAATGACGGCCTCAATAATTCGAGTTGGGCCCAGTGGATGAAGCAATTTTTCCATTTTGGTGGCCAGGTCGCGATAAACGAAGGCACCGGCCTGAACATATATTTCTTTACTACCGGAAACGGCGCTATTCTGACGACATCTCTTGGTGAAGCCGCTTCTGAACCTTGCCTTGATATGGAAGGTGGCTGTTTCAGTACCGGGTTTGCATTGGAAACACCGGTGCTGCCGGGCAAGCTGGCGATTTTGACTTTGGCGGGTGCTTGGGAAGGCAGGCTCTTTATTTTCCCTTGAGCGAACGAGGCCATTTTTCGGCTTTCATCCGCAACAATCTCTACCCGTACAAGGGCTGTGCCGCTCCGTTCGTAACCAAGCAATTGTGCGGCGCGGCGCGAGAGATCAATGATACGGCTTTTTGCAAATGGTCCTCTGTCATTGACACGAATTTTCAGGGACCGGCCATTCTTGAGATTGGTAACCTGTACTACGCTGGGCAGCGGCAGGGTTCTATGCGCTGCGGAAACAGTGTTCATGTCGAAAATTTCGCCATTCGCCGTTTTTCGTCCATGAAACTGGGGACCATACCAGGAGGCGATACCTTTTTCGACGTATCCGTAATTTACTGCCGGGTAATACCAAGTGTTCTTTATCTTATAGGGTTTACCAATCTTGTAGGCCCCTTTGCTTTGATCAGCCCCCGTGGTCGTTAACTGCTTGGCTGTATGCATCGCCAGTTCGGTCTCGGCACAGGCAGATAACAAAACCAAGATAGAGGCTGCGATCGCTATTTTGCCGTTTAGCACGTTCTACTTCACTCCTATACGGTCCGAAAGAACACCAACCGTCACGGCGTAAAGGTGGGCACAGTTATAGGCCATAATTGACGCTGTAGTTTTTATAGGCCAGGAAGGCACGTCCTTCATGCCCGTCTGGAAGAACGAGAGCGGCGGAGATATTTCGGCTCGGAAGATCTTGGCCGCTGATGCGGCGAACGCCTTCGGCTTGCCATCCGGCGAGTGGTTTTGGATTTGAGGTACGTGCCCGGCACCCGCGTGCCGCACGTCTTTTGGGTGGGCCAAGATTTTTCGCGTATGAAACCGGGAGGGTGACTTCCCTACCCCAGGTCAAGTCAGACCGCCAGCCGTGTTTGGCCAAATAATTGGCTATTGAGGCAAGGACATCAGGAACACTTTTCCATATATCGCGACGCCCGTCGCCGTCGAAATCCTGTGCATAAGCTAAATAACTAGAGGGCATGAATTGGGGTTGTCCCATGGCACCCGCCCAAGAGCCGTAGAGGCTTTTCTGATCGATATAGCCACGGTTCAGCATTTCCAAGACGGCAAAGAGTTGCGCCCGAAAATATTTAGAGCGACGCCGGTCGTAGGCCAAGGTTGCGACAGATGGAATAAGAGGCACATTTGCTTTGACGAGGCCAAACCGTGTTTCTATTCCCCAAATTGCGAGGATAACCCGTGGTGGGACGCCGTATTTTTTTGCAACGGCTTTTAGCGTTGATTGGTGCTGTTTGGCCATGAGCCTGCCGCGTTCTAAGTTCTTTTCGGTGACGACCCTATTCAGATAGCGTTTCAAAGTGAGTTTGAACTCGGATTGATTGCGATCTCGTTTGAGAACACGTTTGATTGGTTTTACGTCGCTGAGCGCACTATCGATGATGGATTGCTTGATGCCGCGTTTAGCTGCTTCAACTTTCACCTCATTCAGCCAAGCTGAAAAGTCCGGTTTGTTTTGTGAAAATGCAGAGTTCGTTAAACAGCATAACGCGACGACCAATATTAGTAGGCGCGTCGAAATTCCGGTTGGTAGTTGTAACCCGCATGTGGCGGACATCATGCGCGCCTTTCAACAATCAAAGTTTAGCCTTGTGCCATAGCCATACGAATCGAGCAAACATGTCGTCAACTTAGCGCGACAAATGCTAGGGCCCTGGAAAGAACGCATTGGTCCGGTCGAGTATTTTATATACCACAAGTCCCATCCATTCCCTCAGGCCAGCATGAAGCGATCCTAAACCGTTTTTAAGATTAAATTGTAGCCCAACTTTCCCGACTACCTTCAGTGTGGTAGTCCACCGGATAAGGAATTGTATTCCATCCGAGCTGTCTGAATACACCTATCGACCGAGGCATATGGCGCGCAGATGTGATCAATAACCATCTCTCTGACGCTTTTGGTTTTACGAGGCGATGTGTGAAGATCCCGTTTTCGAATGTATTTCTCGATCGGTCTTCAAAGATGATGCGTGATTGTGGAAGCCCCATTGAGGTAAAAAACTCGCGGGCGGTATCTGCTTCTTTATGGGTTTGATCCAAGCGGCCTGAGCCCCCGGTAAAGACCAGTTTCGCCTTAGGAAACTGTCTAGCGAGGGCGACAAAGCTGGTTAGGCGTTCAGCAGCGTTATTCAGAATGATTTGCTTACGGGTTTGTCCTAAATATTGATCGACGCTACCACCCAGGACAATGATTCCATCAACCGGCTCTGTTATCGAGGTTATGACCGGAAATCGGTCTTCCAATACGGCAATCATTACCCTGCCGACGGGGAGCGTTGAAATTATGAAACAGAATGCCACGGTTATCTGCCAGAAGCCATTTTCCGGCTCTTGGGCGCAGCCATATCAGCAGCGTTGCAATTAATAGAAGCAACAACACGACAGTACCAGGATCGGTAAGCACTAAAAATATTTTTGAGAGTATGAACATATTCACTTCTTAATCATCCTGTACACGGTCGACAACTGTCCTAACGAAGCTGGTCCATTTAGGAAGATGGGCCTATATCGTTTTGAACCATTAAGCCGATAGGAAACTTGAGTGACCGATAATCAGCGAACATTAAGTGGTCGAAAAACGAGCGCTGGATTTGAATGGGGGGCGCTGCGGAGCCTCTCTCGCTATTTGTGGCCTGAAAATGCCTTTGAAATAAAGCTCAGGGTCGTTATCGCCCTAATATTGCTTGCCCTGGCGAAGGTCGCAAACGTCTATACGCCAATTTTATTCAAAGACGCGGTCGATGCTTTATCAGGTAAAGAAAGCGCGATTCTAATTCTCCCTGTTGCATTACTTGTTGGCTATGGAATCGTTCGAGTTCTCTCGATTGCTTTCGCTGAATTACGAGACGCTGTGTTTGCAAAAGTTGGCCAGCGCGCAATTAGAACTGTTGGTCTGGAAACATTTCGGCATTTGCATGCTCTCGCCTTGCGGTTTCATCTTGATCGGCAGACTGGTGGACTCACGCGTGCCATAGAGCGCGGTACCAAAGGGATTGATTTTCTTCTGAACTTTATGCTGTTCAACATTCTGCCAACGTTTCTCGAAATCTTGATGGTATGTGGCATTCTCTGGGGATTATTTAATTTTTGGTACGCGCTGGTGACCTTTGTGACGGTAACGGGCTACATCGCCTATACCTTCATCGTTACAGAATGGCGGATCAAATTTCGTCGAAAAATGAACGAGACCGACAGTCAGGCGAATACGCGAGCTATCGACAGTTTGTTAAATTACGAAACGGTCAAGTATTTCGGCAATGAGGAACATGAAGCGCAACGTTTTGATCGGTCATTAGCGAGTTACGAGAAAGCCGCTGTTCTCAGTAAAAGCTCGCTATCCCTCCTAAACATTGGTCAGGCAGGCATCATTGGCAGTGGTTTGGTTGTCATGATGTTGATGGCTGGCAACGGCGTTGTTGCGGGTGAGTTAACGATCGGCGAGTTCACGATGGTCCACATATATCTGATGCAGCTGTTTCAGCCACTAAACTTCCTGGGCTTTGTCTATCGTGAAATCAAACAATCGCTCATCGACATGGAGGCAATGTTTAGCCTCCTGCATGTTGAACAGGAAGTTTCTGATCAGCCCAATTCAAAGCCGCTGAAAATTGGTCAGGGAGAAGTTTCATTTGAAGATGTGTCCTTTGGATATGACACCCGCCGTGGGATTCTCAAGAAAGTGAGCTTCACGGTTGCGCCGGGGAAAACGCTAGCCATCGTTGGCTCAAGCGGTGCCGGCAAGTCGACGGTGTCACGACTGCTCTTCCGGTTTTATGACGTTGATGCAGGGGCTATTAAGATTGACCGCCAGGATATTCGTTCCGTTACGCAAAAGAGCGTGAGGGCCTCCATCGCGATCGTGCCGCAGGATACGGTCCTGTTTAACGATACTATTCTCTACAACATCGGTTATGGCCGCCCCGACGCTTCGGAGGAGGAAGTCGAGAACGCTGCTAAGACAGCATCTCTGCATGATTTTATTCTGAAGATGCCGGACGGATATCAGACGATTGTTGGAGAACGTGGCTTAAAACTGTCAGGTGGTGAAAAACAACGTGTTGCTATTGCACGGGCTATTCTCAAACAACCAAAGATCTTGATCTTTGACGAAGCAACGTCAGCGCTGGATACCCGTACTGAACGTGAAATTCAGACGGCCCTTAAAGCAGTTTCGGCAAATCACACAACTTTGGTGATCGCCCATCGCCTTTCAACGATTGTCGACGCAGACGAAATTGCTGTCTTTGATCAGGGTGAGATTATTGAGCGAGGAACACATGAGATGTTACTGGCTGACAACGGCACCTATGCCGCTATGTGGCAGCGTCAGCAAGAAGCCGAAAGTGACGGCAGTGCAGATGTCTTAATCGATCCAGAACTCAGCGGTACTTAAATGCCAATCATGTCGCAAATCTTCTGGAACAACGGATGATCTGGTTCGCCGTAACACATGCTACCGGTGAAGTGGTGCCGATCCATGAGCTCGATATATTCGCCTTTATGCCCTGCTGCCTGCCAGGCTTTTAGAAATGTCTCGGGCTGACGATGGAATTCCGCTGTGTCATGTTCGGAACACCCAATAAGCAAGGGTGTGCTGCAGTGTTCTGGAATGTGCAGAATAGGGCTGTTCTCCCGCCAATCTTCTTCAGAAAGCCCCAGATAGGTATTGCGGTAGCTAAGATAAACGGCTTCGAGATCGTACATGCCGCTTATGGCGATCGCGCCTTTGATCAGGTCTTTGGGTAGGCCGTAGAGTTTTTCCCAATCGGTGACCAGGGACATTCCACACATGTGCCCCCCTGAAGAATGCCCGGCGATATAAATCTTGTCGCGGTCCCAACCATAAGTGTCTGCATTGTTATAGACCCAGGCGACGGCATCGCGGTTTTGTCGCACCTGATTGCTTAAGGTGCCTTGAGGAACATTTGTAAATTCAGTAGCAACCCACGCGACCCCTCTTGGAACAAATTCAGCGGCCGGAAAGCTGTACCCTTCCTTGCTGCCACGGGTCCAGGCGCCGCCATGCATGAATACAATCACGGGAGCCTTCTGGGTTCCCTCGGCCGGAAATATGTCGACGACTTCACGTTCGTCGTCGCCATAGGGTACGTTCAGCAGTCCCTTGACCTTTGTCTGTGCTACGGCGCTCGCCTCGGCACGCTCTTTGTTAAAGAGGCCGGTATCTGGGAAGCGTTTACTGTGATCGTACTGCCAGTCGAGTTCTTCCTGTGTGTAGTCGAGAAAAACTTTGTCGGTAAGGACGTCCTGTGGCACGGCTTGTCTCCTGAGTATGTTGCGGTGATTTTGCCGCTCGCTGGCAGGTAACGCAAGTACAGCTCATGCTGGTCTTTAATTTAGCAGCTGGAGTATGCTCCTGATCACTGTTTGCGCTTGGAGATTGTAATGGACTTGGAACAACAGAAATGCGTCCCGTGTGAAGGTGGCCTCGCCCCGCTATCTCAGAGTGAGGCTGAAGGGCTGATGGAAAAGGTCCCTGGTTGGATTCTTGTTGATGGAGGCATCAAAATTCAACGAAAATTTGCTTTCAACGATTTCGTTTCTTCGTTGGAATTCATCAATAAACTGGGCACTCTGGCGGAAACAGAAGGCCATCACCCGGACATCAGCTTCGGTTGGGGGTATGCGGATGTCGTCTTCTTTACCCATGCGATTGGTGGTTTGCATGAAAACGACTTTATTATGGCTGCAAAGACCAATGAACTGGCTGGGCCTGGTTGATAGTGCAGAATCTGTTGTCGGTATAATTATAAATCAAACGCATGGCTTTGGTCGGCGGAATAGAACTTTACACAGGAGAGTGTTCAGATGCGAATAGTCGTGAACGGGATGCAGGCTTTCGGTAAGGCGGTTGTCGACAAGCTTGTTGAACGGGGTGAAGAAGTCATAGGCATTTATGGTGCAGAGGATAAGCCGGATAGAAGGCGTGACCCGATAAATGAGGCAGCTGAGGCTCATGGAATACCCTTGTTCCAACTGAAGAGTTTTAAAACAGATGAAGCGCTAGAACACATAAAAAGCCTCAATGCTGATTTGTGTGTCATGGCGTATGTCATCAAATTTGTACCGTCGGTGTTTCTGGACGTCCCTACTCATGGCAGCATTCAATATCACCCATCCCTGCTCCCGTTACATCGAGGACCAAGCTCGATCAACTGGCCCATAATCATGGGCAAAAAACGCACCGGGCTAACGATTTTTTGGCCAGACGACGGTTTGGATGAAGGACCCGTCCTGTTACAGAAGGAAGTCGATATCGGGCCAGATGACACACTTGGCTCTATCTATTTCGATAGCCTGTTCCCCATGGGCGTTGATGCCATGATGGAAGCCGTGGATTTGGTTCGTGATGGCAAGGCGCCAAAGATTGTTCAGGACCACAGTCAGTCGACTTATGAAAGCTGGTGTAAAAAAGAAGATGTCGAGATCGACTGGTCTAAGCCCGTCCAAGAAATTTATAACATGATCCGAGGGGCCAACCCTCAACCTGGTGCCTGGACAACTCACAATGGCGATGTCGTTCAGTTATTTGATTCCCGGATGTCAGAGGGTGCGAGTGGTGCACCCGGCGAAATTATCGCGATAGACGACGATAGTTTTTCTATTGCCGGAAGTGGTGGCGCCATTGTTGTGCAGCGCGTCCGTAGTGGAAAAGACAAGTTTTCGGCGGCTGAATTTGTGGCTCAGGCTGGGGTAAAACCCGGTGATATCGTTGGTTCATAAAGGAAATAGTCAATAATGCTTACCAAATACTCCGGGGCTGGAAACGTCTCTTTCGCCTTCCCAACGCCGCTTTATCAACGTGTTGTTCCAGACTGTGATGTTGTTAATCAGGAACTGACGAGAATTGTTCTGGATCATGAGCAGAAATCCCCTTCTCTTGGCCGGAGTAATGTCGGTGGATGGCATTCTGGAGACGATGTTCTTAGCTGGCCTTATCCCGAAATCGACTTTTTAAAAGCCCTTATAGGCGAAGGTATTGGCGAAATCACCAATATGGAGATGGAGGGCCGCTTAAGTCAGGATCATGACGTCAATATGGACGGCGGTGCCTGGGTTAATCTGTGCCGCAACGGTGGTTACAACACGATCCACAATCACCCCGATAGTTCATGGTCTGGCGTGTATTATGTCAGTGTGGGCGAGCGCGACCCTGCAGCCTCGGACAAAGCCGGGTGCATTGAATTTCTGGACCCACGAATGGGGGCGACATCGGTTGGCCTTAACGGGCCCGATGCGCTGCCGAAGCTGATGGTCAACCCGGTTGCCGGAATGGTGTTGGTGTTTCCCAGCTGGTTGTATCACTGCGTGAACCCGTTTCAGGGTAACGGCGAACGCATATCGATATCCTTCAATGTTTCATTAAGGTTCGATTCTTAAATATTTGAAAGTAATAAAAAACACCCCGTAGGGTGTTGTCTGGTTTCTTTTCAGTTGAGAAACCGGACCGACACATTGGGGGAGTCGGAGGGGCCTGTGGCGGCCCGGTTCTCTTGAAACTGCCTGCGTAACGCTACGCCGCAGGAACACGTTAAGATATGCAAGGATCGTGCCAACTCTAATTTCTTTCTTAAAAAAATTGTTAAGATATTGTTAACTATAACAATTTTATTTTTTCAAGAGAAAAAGTAGCAAAATGGGATGTATGAAAACGCGATACTGATACAAAATTTCTCGCAAATTGAACCAAAAAAAATTGTTTTAAAGTCTAAATGTGAGAATAGCTGACAAAGAGAATATTTTTCCGTATGGTCCCGCGCATCGCGGAGAGGTGGCAGAGTGGTTGAATGCACTGGTCTTGAAAACCAGCAGGCGTGTAAGCGTCTCGGGGGTTCGAATCCCCCCCTCTCCGCCATTTTATTTTTTATCCATATGGAAAATAAAGATTAATTATACATAAGTATATTTGTATCCCCCATTACATCCCCCAATTAGGCGCGGATGTCTGAGGTATCGGTTGGCTCACCTCGGAACATTGTTACTATATCGACGTTTTGCGGCATCTTTTAGCCTTTTAGATAAGTAGGTGGGGATGTTCCAGGTAGACCGCTCTAAAAATCGCCTGAAGAAACTCCGAAGAAAAGCGCTTTTCTGATCTGAACTTGCGCGAGCGGGAGCATCTGCAGGAATGGCTCGCCAACCAGCCCGACGCCCTTGGGCGAAGAGCTTTTGATCATTCAGAAAGAATTCGACGGGTTCGCCGACACCCGCGAACGGCTCGACTTGCTGGCGTTAGACAGGGATGGTCAGCTTGTCGTGATCGAAAACAAGCTCGATGACTCCGGTCGCGATGTAGCTTGGCAAGCTCTCAAATATGCAGCCTATGTGTCGAGCCTCACAAAGTCACAGATTGTCGACATCTATCAGCAATATCTCGATAGGCATGCGGGCGGCGAGAATGCTGTGCATCAAATCTGTGAATTCCTTGAGGTCCAGGAGTTGGACGAAGTTCTCCTGAACCCGGGAACCAACCAACGTCTGATGTTCATCCGCCGCCAACTTCCGTAAGGGAGGTAACAGCTACTGTCTTATGGCTCAGAGAAAGTGGCATAGATGCTCGATGTTTCAAGGTCTTACCGTATGAGTTTGGTGATGAGCTGTTTGTGGATATCCAACCGGTAATCCCAACGCCGGAAGCAGCTGATTTCATGATCGGTATGGCGGCAAAAGAAACCGAGGCACGGGGGCGCGCAAGGCCAACAAAAGAGCCTCCACAAATTGCGCCGAGACTATTGGGAAACGGTGTTGGACGCCTTGAAAGAGGCCGGAGTTACGCTGTACCCGAACATTAGCGCTGGCAAAGACCATTGGCTGAGTGCTAGGGTCGGGATTGCGGGCATGCCCCTATACCTTAAATCTACGGTCAATCCGAAATCCGAGTGCAATTTGCGTTTGAGCGTGCCGCCGCCGAGGAAAACAAATGGCTTTTTGATCGCCTCATCCAGCAGAAGGACAAGATTGAGACTGCATTTGGAAATCATATCGAGTGGTTGCGCCTAGATGATAAGAAGGCATCTAGGCTCCAATATGCGATGGCCTGCGGTGGATATGGACCGAGATCGTTGGCCGGAATATATCGCTTGGCATGTTGAGCATATTCAGAAATTGGAAAAAAGCCCTGCAAGCTCCAATCGCTGAACTGAATCAAGCGCTGAACGCGAGAGAAGCAGCTTAATAATGCCCTTCCTGAGGAAAATAAATCTCTACGGTTTCTTAATGGTAAAACTGGGCGAGATGGTACTTATGATCATTCATCGTACCGGAATGATAGCCCTCATCTGACGAACTTGGTCCCCAGAAAAATCTATTCAGAACTAGCTCAGGTCTTTAGGCTAGACACGACGGCGCCTCTCACAAGATTTGTCACTAAACGCGGAATCTGATCAACCAGGCTCATGATTTCACATTTTTTTAGTGGACGGCGTCAAGGTCAGGATTATGAAAAAGGCGACGTTCAGATAAGGGAGAAATGTCAATAAGGCGGCATATTTCGAGAAACCCGCATCGAAATTTCGTTGGCATACCAGTGCACAAAAGGGATAGGCCAACGCAGCGATCGCCAAAAAGAGGAAGCTGGATGATAGGTTTATGGGCAATGATGGCCACCCAAGCAACATTGACAGGTCAGCGTAGATAAAAATTAACGGGACGATTGATATAGCGGCAAATATCTTCGCGAATGTTAAGCGGTCACAGCGTATTTTTTTTTTAAAATTATAAATGAATGCAAGGATCGAAATACCGATGGGTAAAATGCCGATTATTGCTACAATAGAATTATCAATCATTTCGTTAAGCATCTTTGCCTCCAATCTAGCTCCCAAAAGACTATCATTACGGGTCTCGGTGGCCAAATTAATGCAGATCAACTTGGGGGCTGAAAAGACCTGGCTCGGGATATGGTTATCAAATTGAACATCGCGCCCGTGCTTCCTGTTTCACGCGTGCTTTTCAGGATGTAACGCCCGCTTTTAGCAGCTCATAATTTTCTGGAAACCCCGTTTCTGATTCTGGCTCTGGTGCGATTTCCAATAATTGAGCAACCAACGGATGCCTTGGCGGTGCCGTCGCTGTCGGTGATGTTATGCCCATGTCGCCCAGTAGAGCCAGCCAGGCCGCTTCAATCGTGGCCATGTTTATCAGCAGCGCACCGCTCTCCTCAGGGATAGCCCGCACCATCCACCACGACAAGGCCGCGCCGCGCAAGTCGGCCTCCACTGCCAAGCCAATTCCGAACAATGCTTCCATTGTATCGCTGAAAGCAGCGTCGCGTTGCCTATATGTCTTGATCGGGCAGGTGGATTTAAGCCGCTCGATTTCCGCCTAATCGTCACGGGCAATTGCATCCATGGCGGCAATAATGCGCTGCCGAGGACTCAATGCCTCATAGATTGTGCCACGAATTTTCATTGCTTTTGCTCCTTGATCGCTCGTTCCAGAGACTCCAGGCGATCTTTAAGTCCGTCGATCTCTATGATGCGCGCAAGTGTGCCGGCCGCAGCAACCAGCTGCGCAGCAATATCTGGTGGAAGTTCGCCATCAGCCGCAGCACGAATGATCGCGGCGGCGGTGGCAGTCGCATTATCGGAGTTTGGCAGGTCCAGAAGGACTGGAGCTGCTTGTGCCTTTAACGGCGGGCTTATTCTGTCCAGCACCAGCTTGGCAGCCTGCAAATCACCCTCCAATGCAGCATCCAACACTACCTTCGCGACGTGCTCTCCGTGTTCAGCCAAAGATGCCCTCAAACGTGCACTTTCGGTCTTTGGGCGACCGCTGGGGTTGCCGGACATACCAGGCCTGAATCGACCGTCGGGAAGCCGTTCAGTCATGCCCTGACTTTCTTTTGAAGCTGATCAAACCGCCGTGCAGCGGCGTCTATGACGCGGGCCATTGTGGCGTCGTCAATGCCCGCCGCTTCGGCAAAGCCCGAGGCAAATGAAGCAAATGCCAGCGCCTCGGCTTCGGCACGCGGCAAGCCACCTTCAATTTGACAAATCGCTGCACGCTCTTCGAAGGTTTCGGTGTCATCATCTCGGGACGAGGCGGATTCCGTTATGGGTGCGAGGGGGCGTGCGACACGTGCGACTTGTGCGACATGCGGCAGGATTACGGTAGTTTGGGTCGCCGTTGTCGCACAAGTCGCACGGGAATCCGGTTCGCAAATAAATGGATTATCACCCTCAATATTCGCGAGCGCGGCCTGTGAATCAAACCACATCGTCTTTTCCCCGTATGACACGCCATGCCTCTTTGCGAGAGACCCCACGCACCACGGTTCCCGGTTCAAGTGGGTCGATCCAGCCGTGCTTTTCGAGGAGTACCAGCGCCGCCCGAGCCTTAGGGGCTTCGCGCAGAGCCCTGCTTGGCGCTAGCCGCATCACATCTCGCACCAGCACTTCCGGTTCCGTCCATCTTTCGAGAAGCCATTTGCGAAGCGATTCTGCCCGTTCGATTTCAGCGGATACCGTCGCGGCGTCTGCCAATCGCAAAGCTTCACTCAGGTAGAACTGCGCCAACTCGATACCCCATGCCATCGCCTGCGACGAGACCTCTGAGGCAGATAAGTCGTCCCACAAGGTAAGCACCGCGGCGATGCGGGCCGCTTGTTCCGCCGACTTACTTGCATAGCCCCTGACGTATGCCAGGTTTCCGTCAGGCGCCTGCGCCTGTTCTATGGTGTCAGAAAATCCCACGAGAAGCGCCCGCGCATCGTGATTTAATGACAACGTGCGGGGAGTAAGCTCGAGTGTCTCCAGGTCCATCGGCATGGGCGATTCCAAAATGTGGCGCAGGTGTCCAGAGAAGTCCGCCAACGCCCGGCCATCGTGTCGAGCTAACGCGTGTAGCCGGGTGCCTATGGTGCTGGGCGGTTCACAAATCAGGAAGCGAGGGAGGAAACCCGTATCGGCAGCCATCGGGTCGGCCATGAAAGTACGCGCCACGCCGGGTTGGACCATCAAATGCACGGCCAGACGTCTGCCGTAGAGCGTAAAAGAGCCATCACCCTGACGAGTGCGCCTAATGGGATTTCCCTGCCATAAGTCATTCAGAGCGGCCAACGTCTTCTGTCGGTTGTCACTGGACATTGCGAAACCGCCCAAAAATTGTCCGCCCTCATCAGAAAAAATGCCGAGCGAAGGTTGTCCCTGCACAAACAACCGGGTCAATCCCTCATAGGTTGGTTCGGTCACTACGCGGTCGGCTGCAGGCGGTGCTGCGGGTTCTGGTCACCAAGCGCTTGAAGGTCGGCCTCCGCTGCAATTTGTTTTCCGCCTTTGCTTTTTTTGGCTTGCGCAAGGATGCGGTCTCGTTCGCCTTTCCAGAGTGCTTGCGCGTTGCGCCAGCGTTCCATCGCGGCAAGCTGGGTCCTCGCCTCGCCCCTCTCGAAAGCACGCAGAGCGGCCATCAGGGGGGCGTCGCAACTGGATTTTCGTTCGCCCGATTGTGCGATAGTCAGGGCGAAAAGAGATAAGGGCCGGGTGCCGCCCAATGTCTCCACATCCGCGAAGCCCTGAACTGCCAGCGATGCCGTCGCCAGAGCCGATGCAGCCGGAATAGGAACCGGTGCAAGGGTCATCCCCTGCACGGCCTCCACCGCCGCCCTGAGGGGGCCCAGCGCAGCTACAGGAAAAGACTGCCCGGCCGCGGTTTCTCGCAGTAGCGGTTGCGGAGACTCGGAGCGGAACGGGACCGCTGCGGGGGCGCTCATGCTGCACCGCCTTGCAGAACATCGTTCCAGTCGCGCCCCTCGGGTGCAGGTAACAGAGAAACTACCCAGCCCAATGAATCTGCCCGTGAGGCCAGAGCGTACGCCGCCTCTCTGCCCGGTGCGTCGCCATCAGCAGCGACGGTCAAAAGCCCTGTTTGTGGCGGCAGTCTCAGCGATTTCACGCCACTTGTAGACAACGCAGCCCAAACAGTTGCCGGGCCTTGGAGAAGCCCTGACAAAAGCGATAGCCCCCGTCTCTATTCCTTCGCAGATCAGAAGCGTTCCGTCAGTTTGAGATAGTCGAACAGCACCGCCTGCGCATGGGCCCAGCATCATCTTGGCGGATTGGACCTGCGCCTTGCCTGATCCATCCGCCTGCAGATAGGTCCGATGCACCGCAAATGAATGACCGCCCTCTACAAGCCCGACCATCGCCGGATGATGCGAACCGGTATTGTGCCAGCATGAAGGAGAAAACCTGAGGGTGTCAGGCAATTGGCAAGTGATGCCGCGTGCTCGCAGATAAGTCTCCGCCTGTGTGTCTTTGGTTGGTCGCGCTTTGGACCAGATTAGATTTGCTCGTGCTGGCTGATTTACGGTTTGAGACTTACCCCGGGAACGTCGCCTTGTTAGTCCTGCTTCAATTGGCGCAGTGCGGATTAGATCGTTATTAAGCAGCCCAAGCTCGCGCAAAGAATCCATGATTGCTGGAAAATCGCAGCCTGCATGACAATACGCGAGAAGCCTCCCTGACTTACCATTGGCGAGGCTTAAAGCCGGGGTGCGCGTGTTTCGATGTGCCGGGCAATAAGCGAGTCCATATAGGCCGTGCCACTTGCCGCGGAGTGTCTTTGTCAATGTTGCTGCGTCGATATCCATCATGCGGCATCCGAACTGGACAATCCGTCCAGCCATGACGCGATATCAGATTCGCGCCACCCGACGGCTCGTTTACCGAGCCTGACAGGCCGGGGAAACGCGTCTTCGGTCATCAATTGATAAATTGTCGATCGCGAAAGCCCGCATCGTTTTTCAACGTCCGGGCGGCGTAGGATGGTTTCAGTCATTTCAGCTCCTTCCGAGGTTGCTTTGATACCCCTTGGAAGATGTTCGCTTTCTCACCCGATCGCATGGTGCAGATTACAATTCTTATCTGCACCACGGATCAGCCAACGCCCTCCCCGGCTAACCATCCACTATTATTTTTGGGTTGGCTAATCCGGTGAAACGCGGGATCAAGCCAGCACCCCGATAGATCGGATGAACATTTGTGCCACTAGGGCCAAAGGGATCATCCGCACTCGCGAGGGAAACAGACGCAATCTTGAGATCAGCATCACGCCTAGCCGCAAGTTCGCCCGCTAGTCGCAATTCGTCTTTCTCAAACTCTGCCTCCTTGGCCGGATACCGAACCGTTCGAACGACAATGAACGTTTTTCGGTTTTCAATGATTCCGACAATCTGTGCGATGGCATTCTGACCGGAGTCCCACGTCTCAATATGATGACCATCTTTTTCAAGGGCCTGCCCGACAATGTCTAGCCCCCAAGTTCAGTGCCATTTGTGATTAGAGTTTCGGGCACTGGCGGCCGCATGTTCAGGGCCTGATGTGGTCGCACGTGATTGTACTGTCTGAGCCACTGGTTGATGACAATCTGAGCCTGCTTTGTCGTCGTGAACCACTCGGCGTTGAGCACCTCGCGGCGGAGGGTGCCGTTGAAGCGTTCGTTGTATCCGTTCTCCCAGGGTGAACCGGGATAGATCCGGATGGGCTTGATGCCGACCCTTGCCAGCCAGTCCTGCATTGCCTGTGCGATGAACTCGGGACCATTGTCAGAGCGGATGTATTCCGGGGTGCCGTGGCGCAGGAGCAGCGGGTACAGCGCTTCCAACACATCGTCAGCACCCATCCGGGTGCGAACCGTCACAGCCAGCACCTGGCGGGTGTACTCATCCAGAACGGTCAGCATCTTGTAGCTCCGACCGTTGCTGAGCTTGTCGTGTACGAAGTCGATGGCCCAGACGTGATTGGGATGGGTTGGCCGCAGCCGGATGATCGAGCTGTCCTTGTGATAGAGCCGCCGGCGAGGGGCGTTAACCTTCAGCGCGGACATTTGATGGTTAACTACGATCTTCCGTGGAACCCCAACAAGATAGAGCAGCGGTTCGGACGTATCCACAGGATCGGGCAGACCGAGGTCTGCCACCTCTGGAACTTGGTCGCAGCCCGATACCCGCGAGGGTGCGGTCTACGCACGCCCTACTGGCGCGGAGCTACTCCGAAAAACTTCTCGAGATGGGCGTGGACGAGCGCCTGCTCGAACCTCTCGACGTCATCCACTAACCACGGAGCGAAAAAATGGCATCTGACAAAGAGGTTTTTGACGCCTTAAAGAAGGCCGTCCAGAAGTCCCGCGGCCAGGACAAGGCGAAATGAGCGTGATTAACCGCGGCTCGGCGGACGATATCGCAGCTGTAGAGAAGATGCGGGCGGCTGATGGCGGGAGCTTCCGGCATTCCACCCCGCACAAGTCGAGATGATCCACCACCTGTTCCGCCCATCTGCGGGCATCGTCCAGGCTCCGTTTCTTCGGTCTCAGGTCCATTCGTTTCCAGAGGGCGAAGGCGATTGGCTCGGTCAGTTCCTTGCGGTCCATACTCATATCACAAAGATACAGATAGAACAAAAGAAGAACAAGTGCTAGTAACAACTATCGTCCCTCGGGTGAAACGAGAGGAAATCTTAACCCTCCCTGATCCGCCTACTGCTTGATCGCGTAAACTGACTGACCACCCGCTCATTATCGTGTTGTCTGGACGGAGACTTTTCAAAATGACTATCTGCTAAAACGCCTCTTCAAAATCGGTGAATCCCTCTATACGAGCAACACGATGCCAGTCAGGGCAAATTACCTTTCTGCCCGGCGGGCGTTCGCATCACCGTGAATAAGATATACTGACCTTACATTCAGGCAGAACTCGTGTCGGCCTGATCAATAGGGCCCTCCAAAGCCGGTGATCCAATGGCAGCCTTTCCAGGCGACGATCTTTCGAGGTTGTCGCCTGTTTTCGTATTTGTCTGCTCTTGTGCGAAAAGCGGACAGTATCGGCTAGGCTCTAATACCTTCCGTTCCTAGCCACAAGCTGACAATTGGATTGTAGAGACCAGAAACTTCGCGCCCCGATTGAGACCGTCAGTTCACCGTGCATAAAGGTCTGGATGCCTTATCGGGAAACCCGGGCCCCTTGATAAGCATGAGGACAAGGCGGTCGCTGTCCGTGGTTTCGACACCGTGCACGACACCGGAAGGGGTAAAACTACGCTGCCAGGTTGACCGGGATGTCGTCTCGATCTTCGAAGGTTATGACCCCTGTGCCCTCAACGACATAAAATATCTCGTCTTGCACGGGATGTTTGTGAAACCCGGCGGATTGCCCCGGCTCGAAACAGACAAAATCGCACACGATGCCTTTGGATTGCATGACTGACTTGCGTACAAATTCTTCTTTGGAAAACTCGGTGAGATCCAGAATTTCGTGATGTTCCACTTGTTCGATTAGTGTCATGGTTTGGTCCAAAGTCCTTATTTAATGTTGGCAGCAAGTGTTTAAGGCGTGCCAAAGCAGTGCACGCCGGTAAGAAGCCATTGACCTCTAACGACGAAACGGGAGAGGCGGTGCTACTGATCGCAAACTATCAGGAACGCCAAGCTTGTCCATCATCGGGGCGTGGGTCCGCTCCGAGTCAAAACCGGCTGTTCGGACCAACGTCCAGCCAGGTCCGCTCTCCCTATCCTGGTTGTCGGCGCCATCCATGGTGAGGAACTGGGGAAACCCTCCGAAAGCGGATGTTGTCGCGTCCCTCGCATCCCGTTGGAAAGGCCGTCCCCCGCCGCATCGATACCGTCCTTTGTGTGGTGATCCGATCGCACTGAAGTGGCGCTGATCTGCTTGCTTGCGTCGAGGTGCTATTTTCCTCCGGCAATTTTTATTGAGAATCGAATCACAGTAAGCTAGTAATACAGTGGGTGTGACTGACCGAAGAGACAGCGCTATGAGATAACTTCTTCTGTTGTATTGATATGTCGTTTTTGCGGTTCTAGAGCTGCGGCCCTCGCCACTAAGATTTTATGGCTCTTCACCTATATTTAGTATGTCTTGGCCCAAAACCGCTCGGAGACGCTTGGGTCCTTTCTTTTGCACGAGCTTGGGGCGTTCTGCGCCAATGTTTTCGCGCCGCCTAAGTTACTCTGGCTTCTTGCCAATTATCTCCGCCGCGGTGCCGATTTTGGCGAGGCGGTCGAGCAAAATCCGCCAGGACATGTCGCGACCTTACCTATCCAGTCTATAAATCCACCGACAGGATTGAATCAATCGGCGAGGCGTTTAGCCGCCAGGCGGACAGGTTGACAACGACTACTAAGAAGGAGCCAGCGCAGGTAGCGCTCCTCCGCTTTTAGAACGGCGAAGAGATTAGGGTATTTTGGAATGTTCAGAATGTTTAGGATATCAATCGTATTGGATGTTTGGCTTGTGCGTTATAGGTTCTAAACCAACCTTTG
Organism: uncultured Alphaproteobacteria bacterium; assembly: GCA_943787225.1. Taxonomy (GTDB): domain Bacteria; phylum Pseudomonadota; class Alphaproteobacteria; order MPNO01; family UBA2964; genus UBA2964. The sequence goes on along the minus strand of CALSLP010000004.1, from coordinate 6,156 downwards.
CTAATTCATCGATATTCTTCCAATGCACAGGGCCTGGTATGGAATACCAGGTTATTTTTGAGTATAATGAAGCACACAAAAAACTTGACCCAGATTATTCAAGAACCAGACCGTATCCAGCCAGGTAAGGTAGCTCGCGAGACCAAAACTACACTCATCGACTTTAAAATATCTAATGATTTTGTAAATTATCTGAAAGACAAAAAAACGATTTTCAATAAGTCGGTTGGACGGAAAAAGTCCTTCGAGACAATCAAGATATTCCAATACAATGCATTGAGATAAAAACTGATTATCTCGCTGCAAAAAGAGCGGAGGTTAAAACTGCGAAAACCACTACGACAGAAATTCTGGTCGCCCACAACAGGTTATGCCGATACTAACTATGTCAAGCTAGGTATGCTGGCCACGACAAATGAAATATGTGCCGTGTTTTCTCATCCGTTTTTTAATTTTAGTTCAGGTCAATATCGTGCTTTAGACACTATGAATTCTGATTTTGATTGGGATGGAATTGATGCCGCGAGCATATGGATTAGACAGCAGTTTCAGGGAAAAAGGTGTTCAATTGCGGCGTTTCTGGCTTATGAAAAATATCCACCAGGCAGCAAACGACAATCTATCCGCATGCCTCGAAAAAAAAGAAAGAGCATACCCAGGGTTTTATGAAAAACTGACGAGACACTTTTTGGGGAACTTGGGTTATCGCGGAGTAAAATGTATTGAGCCGCAATTTCAGACTGAAAAGATTGTCGACAATAGAGGAAATATCATTGAACGAAGAGTACCAGTCGAATCTCAAAGTTGTATAGATTTTAATTATAATAGTGGTGCATTAAATGGTTGGAACACCTCTACATTAACATTGATGCTAATATGGAAGGAGGCTCACCCTGTTCTCAAAACTATATTTGATAAGGGTGAAAGGATTTTAGTTGCTCGTATTGCAGAAACAGAACGAAGGCTTGCTGCTAAAGCAGCTAAAGAGCAGGAACGGAAAGATGCAGCAGAAGAGACCCGCTTGAAAGCTGCAAAAGATTGGTCGGACTACCAAACGCGACAAAAAACGCTGATGGAGCAGGTATATAATTTTGCTACGACAGGTTATCCAGAGGGATTAAAGACACTGCGATGGGTTGAAGAACAGCCTTGCATTCTAACTGATGGTAATAGACGATTTGATAACCGTTTGTTGAATATGACAGCGTTTAGAATTTACAGGGAATATATTGGATCTGTATGGTATACAATTTCAACTGACGTGAATGCGAGATTTGTAACATCTGGAAATATTCCGGTCGATAGATTAAAGAATGCTTGGCGCCTCGCTTTTCAGAAATGCCCTGGCAAAAAATCAGTTTTTTGATCAGTCATAGAAACCCATTAAAACACCCTGGCCTGTGATTGATTCTATATGGCTGAATAAAATGTGCGTATCCACTTGATATTTATTCTGTAGAAAATCGGCTATCATTTAGCTGCCCACGTCCTCTGTAATGTTAACTATAAGCATATGAAGTTCGATTGCATTACCAGAAGGTTTCTAATCACTGTGTAACGTGCTGAGTGACATCGAGGTGGATTGGACAGTGGGTCTACGGCGTATGACGGTTGTCTCTCCCCCAAGTTCAATGCCATTTGTGATTAGAGTTTCTGGCACTGGCGGCCGCATGTTCAGTGCCTGGTGCGGGCGGATGTGGTTGTACTGTCTGAGCCACTGGTTGATGACGATCTGAGCCTGCTTAGTCGTGGTGAACCACTCGGCATTGAGAACCTCGCGGCGCAGGGTTCCGTTGAAGCGTTCGTTGTATCCGTTCTCCCAGGGTGATCCGGGATAGATCCGGATGGGTTTGATGCCGACCCTTGCCAGCCAGTCCTGCATCGCCTGTGCGATGAACTCGGGACCATTGTCCGAGCGGATGTATTCCGGGGTGCCGTGGCGCAGCAGGAGTGGGTATAGCGCCTCAAGCACATCGTCAGCCCTCATCCGGGTGCGAACCGTCACAGCCAGCACCTGGCGGGTGTACTCGTCCAGGACAGTCAGCATCTTGTAGCTCCGACCATTGTCGAGCTTGTCGTGCACGAAGTCGATGGCCCAGACGTGATTGGGATGGGTTGGCCGCAACCGAATGATCGAGCTGTCCTTGTGATAGAGCCGCCGGCGCTTCTTGTCTCGTTGCGGCAGCTGAAGTCCTTCTTCGCGCCAGATCCGCTCAACCTTCTTGTGGTTCACCTTCCACCCTTCGATACGCAGCAGGACGGCAATCTTGCGATAACCGTAGCGCCCATACTGCTTCGCCAGCCGGATCAGTGCCAACCGCAGAGCATTGTCATCTTTGGGATCTGGTCGATATTGCAGGGAACTGCGGGCCAGACCAATAACCCGGCAGGTCCGTCGCTCCGACGTAGCAAGCTTCTGGCGTGTATGGATAACGGCCTGACGAAGATGCTCGGTCGTCAGGCCCTGGGCTTTAGGTAGCTCAGGCTTTCCTTGAGGATCAGCTTGTCCAGTTCGAGCTCAGCCACAATCTTCTTCAACCGCGTATTCTCCTTCTCGAGAGAACGCATCTCCGACAACTGCGACCGACCCATCCCGCCAAACCGCTTGCGCCAGTTATAATACGTAGCGTCGCTGATACCCACGCCACGACACGCCGACGCTACGTCGCTGCCGTTCGACAACTTCACTTCAATCTCACGCAGCAGCTTCAGTATGTCCTCGTCCGAATGTCGTTTCCGAGCCATCACAAATCCCCTTTCCATGCCAAAATAATGGCCCAGTTTTAGGGGGGAAAGACACTCTGCCATCGGCCTTCAGCGGCCTGTTCTTCGCCACCGGCAGCTATTTTTCGGCGTTCGCATTGTGCGGCCTGCCTGCCGCGGCGGGATTGTGGCTGTTGGTGCAGCGGTAAAATGCGCCGGTGGGCACCGGATGCCAACTGGCGTGCTGACCGCGGCGCGCCGCCTTGCGCTCCGCCCATCGCCAGTAGCGTTTGAATATGCGGTCCTCCGCGTTCCGCCAGAAGCGAAAGCCGAAACCCGGCAAGGGATTGAAGGGGTTGGTGCGGCTTGGGGCGATTAGCGCCATACGGCTGGAGCCCTGCGCCGCCGCGCCTCGCCGGTGAAAGCCATGGGTATTGGCAATCACCAGTGTATTGGCCGGAACCTTGAACGGCTTCGCCTGCGGCAGGCCCATGGCCGCCAGATCCTGCGGACCGGCGCGCAGCGAGCCGCGGGTTGAATACCGGTCCGCCAGTTCCTTGCCCGCGATACTCTGCCGGTACTCCCACTTCAGGCGCTTCCAGGTGAGCCGCTGCGAGCCTGGCACGAACATGAACGGGCCATTCTGGTCGCTGACCGGATCGATAAACAGCCAGGACTTCATGGTCGGGTGAAACGTATCGGAATGAACGGTCTTCTGCGGATCGCCCGTGCCCGAGGCATAGCCGTTCTTTACACATTGGATCGCCGCGAACGGGTATTTGATGCGGGCCCCGGCAAAGCGCATCAGGCGCTGGAAGCGGCGGCTTTCATAAACAGCTTTCGCCACCGGCATCGCCGCCAAGGCCTGGCGGTCCAGAACCATTATCAGGGTGAGCGTGTCCCCCTGCTCCATTTCAAGCGTTTCGCCGTTCAGAGAGGCGAGTTCACGCTTCAGCCCGGCGAACTGTTCAGCGGGCAGAAAGTCCGGGATGCAGATCACGCCATCGCGCAAAAACTGCCGCCGGAGATCGCGCTCAACCAGCGGCGAGAGCATAAACCAGCGGAAGTTGGTGATGAGATGGGCGGACAGGTAGCGGGCCGCATGCAGCCCCATCCGGTTGAGCGTCCGGTTGCCCAGCACGGGATTGGCCGCAAACGACTTGGACATGCCAAACAATTGCAGCAGCCAAAGCGGTAACATCGCAATTTTCCTCGCCCGGCCAGCGATGGTCATCATGTCTGCTCCGATGTTCGGACGCCTAAATCAGTATCAGCGAGGATGTCTTGCTCCTAATCGCGCGAAGATGGAGAACTCTAACCAGATACTGTTTATTCTTAAATTTCGTGCATTTACAAGAAAAACCTGTCGGCAGTTGTGAGAAAAAATGCCGACTATTTTGCAATTACCCTGTCTAGCCCCCAAGTTCTGTGCCATTCCTGATTAGAGTTTCTGGTATTGGCGGTCGCATGTTCAGTGCCTGATGTGGACGGATGTGGTTGTACTGTCTGAGCCACTGGTTGATGACGATCTGAGCCTGCTTAGTCGTGGTGAACCACTCGGCATTGAGAACCTCGCGGCGCAGGGTTCCGTTGAAGCGTTCGTTGTATCCGTTCTCCCAGGGTGATCCGGGATAGATCCGGATGGGTTTGATGCCGACCCTTGCCAGCCAGTCCTGCATCGCCTGTGCGATGAACTCGGGACCATTGTCCGAGCGGATGTATTCCGGGGTGCCGTGGCGCAGCAGGAGTGGGTATAGCGCCTCAAGCACATCGTCAGCCCTCATCCGGGTGCGAACCGTCACAGCCAGCACCTGGCGGGTGTACTCGTCCAGGACAGTCAGCATCTTGTAGCTCCGACCGTTGTCGAGCTTGTCGTGCACGAAGTCGATGGCCCAGACGTGATTGGGATGGGTTGGCCGCAACCGGAATGATCGAGCTGTCCTTGTGATAGAGCCGCCGGCGCTTCTTGTCTCGTTGCGGCAGCTGAAGTCCTTCTTCGCGCCAGATCCGCTCAACCTTCTTGTGGTTCACCTTCCACCCTTCGATACGCAGCAGGACGGCAATCTTGCGATAACCGTAGCGCCCATACTGCTTCGCCAGCCGGATCAGTGCCAACCGCAGAGCATTGTCATCTTTGGGATCTGGTCGATATTGCAGGGAACTGCGGGCCAGACCAATAACCCGGCAGGTCCGTCGCTCCGACGTAGCAAGCTTCTGGCGTGTATGGATAACGGCCTGACGAAGATGCTCGGTCGTCAGGCCCTGGGCTTTAGGTAGCTCAGGCTTTCCTTGAGGATCAGCTTGTCCAGTTCGAGCTCAGCCACAATCTTCTTCAACCGCGTATTCTCCTTCTCGAGAGAACGCATCTCCGACAACTGCGACCGACCCATCCCGCCAAACCGCTTGCGCCAGTTATAATACGTAGCGTCGCTGATACCCACGCCACGACACGCCGACGCTACGTCGCTGCCGTTCGACAACTTCACTTCAATCTCACGCAGCAGCTTCAGTATGTCCTCGTCCGAATGTCGTTTCCGAGCCATCACAAATCCCCTTTCCATGCCAAAATAATGGCCCAGTTTTAGGGGGGAAGGACAGGTTGCTGTGAGAGGACTGAGAGAGTTGGCTGACGATGTTGAGAGTAAGAAGGACTAGTCTCGTAATTTTGTATTATATGATCCATTCAACAAAAATATTTGTAAAAGGAGTTATCAAAAAGGAGGTAGTCATGAAGGCAGTCGCATTAGTTTTAAGTCTTTTAGCGGTCTCTCTCACAACCGTTCCCGCATTTGCCGGTAGTTGTGCTGATGGCGATCACACACCACGAGACAGATAGTTCCAGTAAAGAAAAGAAGACTGGTACCTGATATCTGATGATTAAAAGTTCGGAACTCTACAAACCCCCAATTGGCGGGTTTTATTTTTGGGTTTCTTTTAGAGGGCTTAGAAAGTTGGCGGATAATGCTAGATCCCTTCATTTAAGTAATCTGAGGCTTCTATGAGCTCCGAAACCGATCGGCATAAATGCCAAAATCCTATAGTGACAACACCATGAGCACTATGAATATTACCAGTCACAAAGTCTTCAGAAATTGTATCCCAAGCTTCATTAAGTCCTGCACAAAGAGTGACAAGACCTAAGAACAAATGAAAATATTTATTCCGGGCAACAAACCTAATAATTGACTTCATTGTGATGAAACCTGCATTCGTAAGGTAGAAATTTATTTAAGATGTTTCTATTTGAATTTTAACAATTTCTTGGATCGTAACCTGGTGAACTTGGGTCACAGGTTCCGCCACCTTGTTGATTATAGTCCGTCGATTAATCTCCAGTTCCTGAAGCGCCGCCAGTCGCTTGACTTTCGGAGTTCTCGTGACCTTGCCCCCTTCATTCCCCCCGTTTATGAGTAGAAACTGCTCTGGTTATGGTCCTGATTGGACCGGGTTGTA
>CALSLP010000003.1:115000-517906 GCA_943787225.1 uncultured Alphaproteobacteria bacterium | reverse complement strand
ACTTGGGGGCTAGACAATTATATAAAGTAAAAACTGTTGGTATTATTTACAGTATTTTTGAAAAGGACTTTGCAAACGATTGTAAGTCGTTGTTATTAAACAAAAGTGCAAGTTGGTCCAGTTCTTGCACTGGTCTTAAAAGTTGAAACCTTATCAGGAGAAGAATTTCTATGGCTTCCTTTAAGTCAATCGCGTGTGGGCTATATTTGGGATTTATCACAATCGGCCTGACGACCGCCGCCGTACCGTCTTATGCGACGCTCATAGATAATGGTCTGACAACGTTAGATGACGCTACCAATCTCGAATGGCTCGACTTAACCGAATCTACCAATAGAAGCTTTAACGACGTATCCGGAGAATTCGGTGTCGGGGGTGATTTCGCGGGATTTCGCCACGCCACCACCGCGGATATTACGACCTTGTGGACCTCACAGGGTTTCCCACCAGGATTTACGCAATTGCCGGCACCAGCGACATTTGCGAATTTTTTAACGTTGTTTGGTGCGACTTCCGGCGGCGCCTTTCCGGACATAGAGGGATATTTCGCCACCACCACCGGAACCGGGCTTGGAAGGCTGTTGCAGGCAGATGGCGATGGCCGGTTTTTTGCGCTTGTTGACGAGGGCTTCGACCCCACATCCTTCGGAACTCAAACAGGCAATTGGCTCGTGCGCGATGCGGTCAGCGCGGTGCCGGAACCAGCGCCTCTGGGTGTTTTGGCGTTGGGGGTTTTCGGGCTCGCGGTCTCCCGGCGTTACCGGATAAAAAAAGCCGCCTGAACAGAGCCCTGACAGGCGACAGCTATTCCTGCAGAAATTCTTGCAGGGCTTTTGTAAATATTTCCGGTTGTTCGATATTTGACAGATGGGCGGCGTCGGGAACGACAAAGGCCTTTGCCCCCGGAATGCTGTCCGCAATCAATTCGCCATATTCCGGAATTGTTGCCGGATCTTTTTCACCGATAATGACCATCGTCGGGACATCGATCTGGGAAAGCTCTGCGCGGAAATCCATGTCGCGGATCGCAACGCTCGAGGCGAGATAGCCGTCGAGCTGCGTTTCCAGAATAAAGTCACGGACAAAGCTCACGGTTTCCACGGTATCGGCACGTTCGAGATAGCCCGGCGTGAACCACCGGCTGATCGATGCTTCCGCAATGGCGGGAATGCCCTCATTGGTCGCCATGCCTATTCTCTCACGCCACATTTCTTTATTGGGGAAGTATGACGCCGTGTTGGACAGGACCAGCTTGTTCACCCGGTCAGAGGCATTGATGCCGAGCCATTGGCCAATCATGCCGCCCTTTGACAGGCCGCAAAATGATACTTTTTCGATATTGAGCGCGTCGAGCAGCCCGAGAAGGTCGCGGGCCATCAACTCGATACTATAGGGGCCTTCCATGTCGGGGGTCGGTGTCGCGCCATGACCGCGATTGTCATAGCGCAGGATACGATATTGATCCTTTAACCGGTCAACCTGGTCGTTCCACATGGCAAGCGAGGTCGCGAGCGAATTGCTAAAGACCAGCACCGGCGCGTCTTCGGGGCCATCGATCTGGTAATTTATAGAAATATTATTGGCGGTAATCAGCATGATGAGAGGGCTTTCCGGTGTTTATGACGATGGTTGAATGACTTCGTTTTCCGATGGCACGACGATAACCTGATCGGCGGGGCCGAGAAACCCACACATAGAACGCTTTTGTCATGACGGGGCATTGTGTCCGGGTCGGGCCACGCGCTAAAACGAGCGCTGAGAGCGAACAAGAAATCATGACCGCCTGCAGCGAAAGGAAAAGCAAGACGTGCTGACAGAAGAACGCAATAAACTGGTGACGAGAACCTGGCCCCGGTAGCCAGATGGGCAAGCTGTTCCGGCGCTACTGGATACCGTTTCTGTTGTCGGAAGAAGTCGCGGAACCCGGCGGCGCGCCGGTCCGGGTCAAGCTGCTGTCGAGAGCCCTGATCGCCTTTCGCGACAGTGAGGGCAAGCTCGGTCTGATCGAAGAGTTCTGCGCCCACCGGCGGGTCTCTCTGTGGTTTGGCCGCAATGAAGAAGGCGGCCTGCGCTGCCCGTATCATGGCTGGAAATATGACGTTCACGGCAAGTGTCTGGAAGTGCCCTCCGAACCGGCAGAGAGCGGCTATTGCCAATCGATCAAACTGACCGTCTTATCCCTGCGTTGAGCGCGGCGGCATCATCTGGACTTATATGGGGCCGCCTGAAGGAGAAGCCGCCGGAGCCCGCCTTTGAATGGACGACGGTGCCGGAGAACCAGCGCTTTCACACCAAGCGCTGGGAGGAATGCAATTATCTGCAGGCGCTCGAAGGCGGCATCGATTCCAGCCATGTCGCGTTCCTGCATGCGGGTGAGCTGCGCAGCGACCCGCTGCATCACGGCTCCAAGGGCTCGGACTATCATCTGTCCGATCTGGCGCCAAAGTTCGAGGTCGTTGAATCGATCCTGTGGGCTGCATATCGGTGTTCGCCGTAATGCTGAAGACGAGAAATATTACTGGCGGGTCACGCCGTGGATTATGCCCTGGTATACGATCGTGCCGCCCTATGGCGACAACCCGTTGAACGGTCATGCCTGGGTGCCCATCGATGATGAGAACTGCTTCGCCTGGACGTTCTCCTATCATCCGTCGCGGCCGCTGAATGAGAAGGAACTCGGCATCATGCAGGAAGGCGGCGGGCTGCATGTCGATTTGATCCCGGGGACCTACCGCCCGGCGGTCAATAAGAGCAATGACTATATGATGGACCGTGAAGCGCAGAAGGCGGGGCGATCCTCCAGCGGTGTTAAAGGCATCGCCATGCAGGATGCATCGCTGCAGGAAAGCATGGGAGAGGTGTGTGACCGAGTCCGCGAGAATCTGGTTTCCACTGACAATGCCATCATCATGGCGCGCAATGTGCTGTATAAATCGGCGCTCGGTCTGGAAGACGGAAAGCGTCCGCCGGGCCTCGATGAAGACACGCAGGCAGTGCGGTCAGCATCCTTCGTTCTGCCGCGGGATATGGCGTTCAGTGAAGCACCGGATGAGCCGATGAAGGTCAAGAAGGGCATTGCCCACACGTCTATATAGGCGGTTTGCAAACAAGGGAGTTGAAAGTGGCTGACGAACTCGACCCAAGAGCGGCCGGCGCGCGCCGGTTACAGGATAAGGTTTGCGTCGTCACCGGCGCTGGTCAGGGCATTGGCCGGGCGATTGCCCGTCGGCTTGGTCAGGAAGGCGGCAAGATTGTCGTGGCGGACCGTGTTGATGAAGGCGCCAGCCAGACGCTGAAAGACCTCCACGATAACGGCGTCGAGGCGATGAAAGTGCTAGTCGATCTCAGCACGCTCTCCGGGGCGCAGGACATGATGGCGGCGGCGATTGAGGCCTATGGCCGGATCGATGTGCTGGTCAATAATGTCGGCGGCACGATCTGGATGAAGCCGTTTCATCTCTATAACGAAGAAGAAATACATCAGGAGCTTGAGCGCTCCTTGCTGCCGACTTTGTGGTGCTGCAATGCGGTGCTGCCGATCATGATGGAACAAGAGGGCGGCAGTATCATTAATCTCGGGTCGCAATCGGTGCGCGGGCTCTATCGGTTGCCCTACGCCGCCAGCAAGGGCGGCATTCTCGCGCTCGGCAAGGTGCTGTCTATGGAATATGGCCGCTATGGCATTCGGGTGAATACGGTGTCGCCGGGCGGCACCGATATTCCGGATCGCGTAACGTCAGCGTCTGGAAATTCGTCCCGGTGTAATGGCGGAAGAGCTGGAGCAGGAAGAGGGCGACGCGTACCGCAGGAGATGGGTGCGGATATTCGGTCGCAGCAATCCTTGACAACGTCGCGGCACGCCGGAAGAGCAAGCCGCGGCTGTCGCCTTTCTGGCGTCAGATGATGCCAGCTTTATTACGGGCGACAATATCAATTGCAGCGGCGGCCAGTCTTAACCGCGCTGTTCGTAAGATCAGGAGAGTAACGTGGCAACAATTTCACTTCCGGTAACGATTTCAAATCCGGGATTCCCTGAGGCAGATGGTAACGAATTTGGCGCCTATGTCGCGATGCCAGAGTCTGGTTCCGGGCCGGGAATTGTGTTGTTGCATGAAATCTTTGGCGTGACTGGCTGGATCAAAGACACCGCCGATCTGTTTGCCGCACAGGGCTACTGCGTTGCGGCACCGGAGATGTTCTGGCGGTTGGAGCGTAATTTTGATGCCGATTTCTGGGTTCCGGAACAGCGCCAAAAGGGTTTTGAATTTCGTGGCCGGGTTGATCATGACAAGGCGGTCTCCGATATCGCCGCGACCATCGCCTATTTGAAATCTCTGCCGGAATGCAACGGCAAGATCGGAGTCACCGGCTTTTGCACTGGCGGTACCATGACGTACCTGTCGGCAGCACGACTGGAGATCGACGCGGCAGCGGTTTATTACGGCACGCAGATTCATGAATTTCTCAAGGAAGGACAAAATATCCAGTGTCCGACAATCCTGCATGCCGGGACCAGCGACGAGCATGTGTCACTGGAGGTGCTTGGCGACATTAAAGCCGCGTTAGAGCCAAATCCCAATATCATCATCCATGAATATGACGCGGGCCACGCCTTCGCCCATACCGAACGCGATGATCATTATTTTGCCGCCGCCGCCGCAACAGCGCATGCCCGGACGTTCGAAGTGTTCAACGGTTTGAAATAAAACTCCATTTGTCATCCCGCAAACCCCACATGTCATCCCGCACTTGATGCGGGATCCAGTTGAACGCGATAGCGCGATATATGGTTAGGACTTCCATACGAAGTTGAAAGATGGACCCCGGATCAAGTCCGGGGTGACAAATGGTGTTATTAACTGTCAGACCGTCTTCCGGCGACGCATATAGCCCAAGCCGAGAAGACCGAGGCTAAATACCGCCAATGATCCAGGTTCTGGAATATTTACGCCTGTGTCAGTCGCCATGAACTGAGGACGTGTATAGTCCTCGCCATTGTACAAATCGACAGCTTGAAGCGTGACGTTGTTTATGTTGTCGAGTGTCGCGCTGTGAATGATCGCGCTCGTGGCATCATAAAGAATAAAACTCGCATCGACGATGTCTGTGCTGGCTTCTTTTGAGATGATCAGTTCCACCTGAACAGCGGTTGCCAGAAAGCTCTCTATAGAAAGAAATCCTGCTGTTTCACTGGTGTCAGCAACGAAGTCCAAATCGCCAAAACGAATGCCGACGTTACCGGATATTGAGCTTTTTATAACAGTCAGCTGTGCGACATCACTGGCACCATTTGTAGATGAGCGGTCGCTCGCCCGAATGCCGAATTGTTGTCCTGAGACCATGGGGATCGACGTCAGGTCAAATAATCCATGAATTTCGAAGGAGTCTCCAGATCCTAAATGGGCGCTACTTCCGGAATCGGTCGATCGTATCCGGCGGGCACCCATAAACGTATCGGCGGTTGAGCCTGTTATCAGCGTGGGGGTTCCAAGTGACGGGGTCATCGTCAATTTTCCACCGGATTCGCTGGTAAAGCCTGCTGAGCCCTGCACTGAATAGGTATTCCCGCTTGTCGTAATACCGTCTTCAGGGCCGCTAGCGGGCAGATTGCCGTCACTAAAGGAATCACGAAAATTTTCTGATCCGTTCTTAACGACCCAGAATTCGTCAATGACTGGCGCAAACGGCATTGCCGATAGGCTTGCCGAGAACAAAGACACCGCCAGAACGGCTGAAATTAGTGTGGAAATTCTGAAAATAGACATGGCACCCCCCAGTGCAGTGAAAAATTCGTTTTTACCCAAACGCTACACAGATAATGGCCATGTCCTACTGTTATGCAATTCCCATGCCGAAGTTATGGTTTTATGTTGATTCAATAGCTTAGAAGTGATTCCCCGTAGGAGTTGTTTTGAGATTGTAAAGAATCCCGACAGTTTTGAGCTTAAAGCATGTTTTAGAAATTAATGCGCTATCTCCAGCATCATGCGCCGCACGGTCTCGACCCACTCATTGCCGCGTCGGCCTTGATCGAGATTGTTCTGATAATGATCGAACGTGGGAATCACAGTATACTCGACCGGCGTGTTCTGCGCCGCCAGGGCGTCGTGCATCAATCGGCTTGTGGCCATGACATGGGGAAAATCATTCTCGCCATGGGAGATAAAGAACGGCGTGTCGTCAGCCCGTCGATATAGGCGATGGCGCTGGTCTCAACGACATGTTCGGGGCGGGTAAAGAGCTGGCGCTGTAGCCGTTCTGTGGTGCTGCCGGGCGCTGGATTGTCGACGCGGTGGTCATAGGGCGTGCTGGTCGCGACACAGGCTTTGATCACGTCATCCGGCAGACCGAAATCCGGGTAAAGATCGCGTCGCACTGTGGCGAGGGCGGCAAGCGTACCACCGGCTGACCAGCCGCCCATGAACAGACGGTTCGGGTCGCCGCCGTGATCGGCAATGATATTTGAAAGACCCAGCTGAGGCCCGCGAGGACGTCTTCGAGCGCGGCGGGGAATTTGTGTTCCGGGGCAAGCCGATAGGAGACCGAGACAAAGATCGCTGGCAAATCGATCAGCGCCGGGGCCATAAAGCCGTTCCATTCCTTATAGCCAAAATTCCAGCCACCACCGTGGCAGAACAGGATCACCGGCACACCGCCTTCGTGGTCTGCCAGGGTTGCTTCGTCTGGCAAATAGAGATCGAGCTTTTGATAGTAATCGTCGCCAAACTCGACATCCAGAACCGTACGGCAGCTAGCTGCTGCTGCCTTGGAACGCTCAAGCGCCGCCGCCGCGTAAGCCTCAAATTCCTCGACACGATCGGGGTTAAGGCTGGCGCGCGGCGGTTGCTGTTTTAGGTCATGAAAGGCCAAAGAAGGAGCTCCAAGTTTTTCAATGCGTTTCGCTTAACACTTACATCGCATACAGTTTTCCGCATAGGGGCCACAGGATGGTGCGTTAATAGACTCACTGGTAACGAGGGCCTAAAATCCAGCGCAAGAAGTTTCAGACACGGATAAGGACAAAGAAATGGCGACATCAACCGGCATCGAAATCATCGCGCTTGAGGAGCATTACTGGGACACGGTAATTACGGATACATTTAAAGGCCGCAATTCCACGCGGCGGGGCCATTTGCTGGATCGGCTCTATGATCTCGGTGAGCTGCGTCTCAAGGAGATGGATTCGGCGGGGATTGATATCCAGGTGCTCAGCCATGGCGCACCATCGGCACAGCGGCTTGACGCCGAAACCGGGCCCCGTCTTGCCAAGGAAGCTAATGACAAACTCCATGCGACGGTACAGGCCAACCCGGATCGCTTTGCCGCTTTTGCGGCGCTGGCAACGGCGCATCCCGAGTCGGCGGCTGATGAGCTGGAACGCTGTGTCGAAGACCTCGGTTTCAAAGGCGCGATGATCCACGGTCTGACCAATGGCAAGTTTTGCGATGGCAAGGAATACTGGCCGATCTATGCCCGTGCCGAAGCGCTGGACGTGCCGATCTATCTGCATCCCGGCTATCCGCATGATGATGTTGTGGCCGCCTATTACGAAGATTACCTCGATGACTTCCCGGCCTTCGCGACGGCGGGTTGGGGCTATACGGTAGAGACGGCGACCCAGGCGATCCGCATGGTGTTGTCCGGTGTGTTTGATGCACATCCCAAGCTGCAGATGATCCTCGGTCATATGGGTGAAACCTTGCCGTTCTTGTTGTGGCGCGTAAATCAGGCGTTGTCGCGGGTGGAAAATGCACAAACCCGTTCGTTTCGCGAAATCTTTGAAGCGCATTTTCATATCACCACCAGTGGCAATTTCTCGAACCCGGCTTTGCTGTGTACGGTTCAGGAAATGGGTATGGACCGGATCATGTTCTCGGTCGATTATCCGTTTGTCGAAAACCAGCCGGCCAAAGACTGGGCCGAACAGCTGAACTTCTGTCTCGAAGACCGAAAGAAGATGCTGAACGGCAATGTCCGGAAACTGTTGAAGCTCTAGGAAGGGTTGACCCCATGGCGACGGTATCTCCAGAAGTCCTGACACCTTTAACATCGACGCGTGAACCGGCGGTGGCGATGCAGCCGGTTGTTGATCCGGCGGCTTGGCATGGTGAGCAGCTCGAACAGGATGACAGCTGGCGGTTTGAACTGACCGCGCAAGAGATCGCCGAGATCGATGCGGCGGTTGCTGGCGTCAAACAACGTGGCCTTGAGATCAAGGATATCACGCTGGCTGATTTTCCTCTGCCGACCCTTGAAACCAAGCTCGCGGCCATGAAGCAGCAGCTGATGCAGGGCAGGGGTGTCACCCTGCTGCGCGGCGTTCCGGTTGAGCGCTATGACATCGAAGAATCCGCGATTGCCTATTGGGGTATTGGATTGCGGATGGGGCAGGCGGTGTCGCAAAACCATCACGGTCATCTGCTTGGTCATGTTTATGACCTCACCGGCCCGACGCGTGCCGGCGCCTCAAGCCGCGCCTATCATACCAGTGCCTATCTTAACTATCATTCTGACTCCTGTGATGTTGTTGGGCTGATTTGTCTGCATCCGGCGAAGGAGGGCGGCATCAGCTCGGTCGCCAGTTCAGTCGCGATCTATAACGAGATGCTGAAGCGGCGCCCTGATCTGGTGGCAGAGCTGGTCAAGCCATGGTATCGCGACCGCCGTAATGAAATCCCGCCGGGTAAGGATCCGTGGTTCGAACTGCCGATCTTTAATTTCGCCGAAGGGTATTTCTCCTGCAGCTGGCATAATTTCTATATCCGTTCGACACAGCGGTTCGATGAACTACCGCGCTTTACTCAGGCGCAATGGGACGCGCTCGATATGATGGATGTGCTGGCCGATGAGTTGAAGCATGAGACCGGTTTCCAGCGCGGTGATATCCAGTTCCTCCATAACCACGTCATCGTGCATGGCCGGACGTTCTATGAGGACTGGCCGGAGGTTGAACGCAAGCGTCATTTGTTGCGGCTGTGGTTGGCGACACCGGGAGGCCGGCCGCTGCCGGAAGCGACGCTGGAACGCTATGTCGGACTTAAACCCGGTGAACGTCCGGCGGGAATCATCGTGGATGGCATGAAGTTCAAAACGCCGCTATCGCCTGAATATAAAGAGCCGGTCTAAAGGGAGGCGGGGATGTTGGAGCTCTATCATGCTGGATTGACGGCGTGCTCTAAAAAATCGCGGATCGTGCTCAAAGAAAAAGGGCTCGATTATGTCAGCCATTATATAAGCCTCAGCGATTTTGAGCATCATGATCCCGAGTATTTAAAGCTTAATCCGAACGGGTTGGTGCCGACCTTGGTGCATGATGGTGCGGTGATTATCGAATCCACTGTGATCAATGAATATCTTGATGAGGTGTTTCCTGAAGTGCCATTGCGGCCCGCTGACCCCGTTGGCCGCGCAAAGGTTCGGGTATGGGCGAAGCTCGCTGATGAAGCGCTGGGTCCCAATATGATTGTAACGTTCTCCAGTGCTGGCGGGATCGGAAAGTCAGCGCGGGCTCTGGAAGCCGACGCGCTGGAAGAGCGGATTGCCCGCATTCCGTTGATGGAGCGTCGCGCGGTGATCACCAAGATCACCAAAGGCGGCGGTTTCACGGAAGCTGAGTTTGCGGTCGCACGCGAAAAGGCCGGGTTTATCGTTGATAAGGCGGAGAAGGCTCTGGCCGATGGCCCCTATCTTGCTGGCGATGAATACTCGCTGGCAGATATCAATATGGTACCGTTCATGCACCGCTATCGCCAGCGCGTGGTGCCGGATAAGGTAACGCCGGAAAATGCACCGCGAGTGTGCGAATGGCTGGACCGCATCCTCGCGCGCCCGGCGGTTATTGAGGCGTTTGCCGCGTCGGATGAAACGCGGCCAGAAGAAGACTAGTGATTTCGATGGCTGCACAGATGGGCCCCGGATCAGGTCCGGGGTGACGGTCGAGTGGGTTGCCGACATTGTAAGTTTGTCATCCCGCACTTGATGCGGGATCCATTCTGACGGTTTCTCTTGGGCGTTAGTCGGACTAAACTGATTGCTAAATTCAAGACAAGGAAGAGAAAATGGCACAGGGATATGACTACATAATTGTTGGCGCGGGGTCCGCGGGTTGCGTGCTGGCTAACCGGCTGAGCGAAGATGCCGGTGCGACTGTGCTTTTGCTCGAGGCGGGCGGACGTGATGTCGATCCGTTGATCCATATTCCGATTGGTATGGGCAAGATTTATGAGCATCGGCTGCATGACTGGCAGTATGTTTCCGAGCCTGAGCCGAATCTCAACAACCGCGTGCTACAGGTGAAACGTGGCAAGGTGCTGGGTGGTTCGTCTTCCATCAATGTGATGGCCTATACGCGGGGTAATCCCGGCGATTTTGATCGCTGGGCCCAGAAGGGCGCGCTTGGCTGGACGCATGCCGATTGCCTGCCTTACTTCAAACGCTGTGAAGGCTGGGAAGAAGGCGGCGATGAGCGCCGTGGAGGTGATGGACCTTTGGGGACGACCTGGGCCACGTCACAGGATCCGCTTTTCCCGGCCTGGATTGAAGCGGCGAGGGCCGCGGGGCTGCCGGTAACCGAGGATTATAACGGACCGCAGCAGGAAGGCTTTGGCCGCGCGCAATACACCATCAAGAACGGCAAGCGCTGTTCGACGGCGGTCGCTTTTTTGAAGCCGGTGATGAGCCGTCCCAATTTGACGGTTATCACCAAGGCATTGAGCAGTCGGATCATTATGGAAGGCACCAAGGCTGTCGGCATTGAATATATCAAGGGCGGTAAGACAGTCCGGGTCGAGGCGGATCGCGAAGTTATTCTGTCCGGCGGTGTGTTCAATTCACCGCAGCTGCTGATGCTATCAGGTATCGGTCCAACCGAGCATCTTAAAGACATGGGCATTGAGACGATTGTTGATCTCCCGGTTGGCAAGAATTTGCAGGATCATCAAACGGTGTCGATCTCGTTCTCGCGACCGACCAATACCAGTAAATTCCGCGACGATATGCGGATCGACAAGGCGGCGATCGGTATGGCCCAGTCCTATCTGTTTGGCACGGGTAGCGGCAGCGTCGTACCGGGCGGTATGCACGCCTTTATCAAAACCCGGCCCGAGCTGGCGGTGCCGGATATCGAATTCATGTTCCGGGGTATCCCCGATGATGCACGTACCTGGGTGCCGGGCTTTCAGAAGCCATATGAAGATGGGTTCGGCATCAAGCCGGCGCTGTTGCACCCGGATAGCCGGGGCGAGGTTCTCTTGCGCTCCAAAAACCCGGCGGATCACGTCCGCATCTTCTTCAACTTCTTCTCTGCGCCAAACGACCTGCCAACCTTGCGGGAAGGTTTTAAAATTGGTCGTGATGTAGCCAATCAGTCACCGATGGACCCGTTCCGTGGCGAAGAACTGGACCCGGGCGCCCATGTAAAGACCGATGCGGAAATTGACGAGTATATCCGCAACACGCTGATCACGGTGGAGCACCCGACCTGTACCTGCCCGATGGGCAATGGGCCGGAATCGGTGCTTGATCCGCAATGCCGGGTGAATGGTGTGGAAGGGCTGCGCGTTGTCGATGCATCGGCGATGCCGGACCTGGTGTCAGCCCATACCAATGCCTGTGTGATCATGATGGCCGACAAGGTTTCGGACATGATCCGTAGCCGCGAAGCCCTGCCGCGCGAAGAAACCTCGGAAGAAGCGGCGTAGGGCCCGGAAACGCTTGAAGTCAGAGTGTCTCAGGGAAGCGTTATTCCCTTTGACATTGTGGGTTAAACCCCTATATTCCCCGCCATTCCCGAGAATGAGGGTGAGGAGGAGTGGTTCGCAGCCGCGTTAATACCTTGCCACGCCGCCGGATAACCGGGTCGGACTATCGGGACAAAAGTCGATAAATTTCGACATAACAAGGATATGTGAAACATGAGCAAGCGAATCCAAGCGAAGTACAAGATTAACCGGCGCCTGATGTGTAATCTTTGGGGCCGACCCAAGTCTCCCTTCAACAAGCGCGAATACCGTCCCGGTGAACATGGCCAGGCTCGCCGTCGTAAACCGTCGGATTTCGGAACGCAGCTGAATGCAAAGCAGCAGTTGAAAGGCTATTACGGCAATATCACCGAGAAACAGTTTCGCCGTACCTATATTGAGGCAGAACGCCGTAAGGGGGATACCTCGGAAAACCTCATCGGATTGCTGGAGCGTCGTCTCGACGCCGTAGTCTACCGTATGAAGTTTGTCCCGACGGTGTTTTCCTCACGCCAGTTCATCAATCACGGCCATATCATGGTCAACGGCAAGAAGGTCAACATCCCGTCTTACCGGGTCAATGAAGGCGACGTTATTGAGGTTCGTGGCAAGTCCCGCGAAATTCCGATGCTGCTCGAGGCAATCGATAGCCCGGAGCGCGAGATTCCTGAATATATGGAAGTCGACCACCGCAATATGAAGGGGACGTTCACCCGCACACCATTGCTGGCTGATGTGCCCTATCCGGTGCAGATGGAACCTAACCTCGTCATCGAGTATTATTCGCGCTAAGCGACGACACTCAGACAAATGCGAAAAGGCTCGGGAATTTTCCGGGCCTTTTTGTTGGCATTGATTACGCGTCTGTCACGGTCTAAAGAGTCGGTAGCTTTTACAGTTTTTGAATGCGAAAGCACGTAAGTGTCGGGTAATTTTACACTTTTCAAATTGAGATTATGCAAGAAAGTGGTAAGTCATTGAAAATAAAGAATGTTAACCATAATGGTATAATTCTTGCATGTTTTATGCCAGAATAGAGAGCTAGAACTAAGGTCTGAGTTTTAGGAATTTTGCTATGACGTCGCTTAAATCAATCTTTTTTGGATTCTGCTTCGCTGTGTCAGCTATGTCATTTTCGGCGTAGGCTGTACCGATTAATGGCACCTCGACGGGATTGACGACACCGGATGTCCTTATCGATTTTGAGGCTGGTGCGTTGACAGGTGGAACCGTCGTAACCACCCAGTTTTCCGGCGTTACGTTTGGTACGAATTATAATCTGTTTACCGGTGGTGCCGCGCCGAATATCTCCGGCCGATTTTTGGGCGATGTTGGTTCGACGGGTCCGGGTTCTATCTTCTTCGACAATGATGTGACCGAGGCGGGATTTTTCTTTCGCACAAATCCGACCACAACGACCTTCACCGCATTGTTTAACGGCGGCATTGTAGAGAGTTTTGCTGCTTCGACAGATCTCTCATCATCATCAAATTTTTATGGATTTAGCGGCATCGTTTTTGACGAAATTCAGATTACTATCGTATCAGGTGGTTATAATTTGGATAGCCTGCAGTTCAGCCAAGCGATCCCTGAACCGGGTTCGCTGGCGGTATTTGGATTAGGGCTCATCGGGCTCGGTGCCTTGCGGCGCCGCAAATTGATCTAACACGAGATTTACTTTGCAATAAGAATTAGCCCGGGTTCTCCCGGGCTTTTTTGTGATCTGGAATAAATTCACCTCTTGCCTAACCCCCAATCCGGATAGGCAAAGGGCTGGGTTCTGGTCAGGAACAACCTAATTAAAGTTGTGTAGTTTCTAGCATTGCCGTCTAATTGGTGTTGTAAACTACATAATTTGTCCTCAATGGGACGCTCAGGGAGGTTTGTTCCGGTTATGCTTGATGCTGCAACATTGTTTATTTTCGTTTTACTGTTTTTGGCGGTCGTTTTCGTCGTTCTGGCCGTCAAAACAGTTAGTCAGGGGTCTGAATTTACCGTTGAACGGTTTGGCCGATATACCCGGACATTAAGCCCCGGTCTTCATATCATTGTGCCTTTCATTGACCGGATCGGGATGAAAATGAATGTGATGGAGCAGGTTGTCGATGTGCCGTCGCAGGAAATTATTACCCGCGATAACGCGATGGTACGGGTGGATGGTGTTCTGTTCTTCCAGGTTTTCGACCCGGTAAAAGCGGCTTATGAGGTCCGGAATCTCGAACTTTCCATCCTCAACCTGACGATGACAAACCTGCGGACGGTGATGGGGTCGATGGATCTCGATGAATTGCTGTCGCAACGTGACAAGATCAATGCCCAGCTGATGAATGTTGTCGACGATGCGACGTCGCCCTGGGGTATCAAAATAACCCGGATAGAAATTAAAGACATTTCCCCGCCGACCGAGCTGGTCGAAGCGATGGGGCGCCAGATGAAGGCAGAACGGGAAAAGCGCGCTACGGTCCTTGAAGCAGAGGGTGATCGGCAGGCAGAGATATTGAGGGCGGAAGGCAGCAAGCAGTCCGCAATCCTCGAAGCCGAAGGCCGCCGGGAAGCAGCGTTCCGTGATGCTGAGGCCCGCGAAAGAGAGGCCGAGGCCGAAGGCAAGGCGACAACTCTGGTATCCGAGGCCATCGCAGGCGGAAACGTTCAGGCCATAAATTATTTTGTCGCTCAGAAATATATCGGTGCCCTGGAAACGATTGGCTCGGCAAAAAACCAGAAGGTGGTGCTGATGCCGCTTGAGGCCTCAAGTGTTATTGGAGCGGTGGCAGGCATCGCTGAAATCGCCCGTGATACATTCGGAAAATCTGATGCGACATCAGTTGCCTCAAGCAACAGACGCGGCAGTGTCCCCAGCGCGGGTAGTACCGGTTCTGACGACTAATAACGAGCGATAGACGATATGAATGAATTACTTCCCTGGCTACAGGATTTGACCTTCTGGCACTGGATGGTGCTTGGGGTAATCTTGGTCATCATTGAGCTGATCGTTCCCGGAATCTGGTTTCTGTGGCTTGGCCTTGGGGCTCTGGGCACCGGGTTGACGGTTCTTCTTGTTGATCAGATTTCCTGGCAATATCAGGTGACGATCTTTTGTGGCTTTTCCGTTGCGAGTATCTTCATTGGCCGCATGGTTTATAAGCGCGGCAAGCAGTCGGAAGACCACCCCAATCTCAATCGACGGGGCGAAACCTTTGTTGGGCAGGTCTATGCTTTGACAGAGGCAACCGACCAGGGGCTTGGGCGGGTTAAAATCGGCGACAGTGTCTGGCGGGTGAGGCTTGCGCCGGCTGGTGCGGAACTGGCAGCCGGCGACCGCGTCAAAGTGAGCGGCGTGGATGGAGCGACTTTGCAGGTTGAAGCCGCAGATAATGGATAGGTCATGGCGTATTACGGCCGATCAATTGAATACCTCAATAAAAAAGCCCGGGTTTCCCCGGGCTTTTTGTTATGGTTTTCGCTACGGATTACTTCACGGCAAAGCAGTAGAGCAGCCCGGCACCGCCCGAGCGTTTGAGGAGCGCGGCACTACAGCCCCGTGAATTATGGGCCGAATTCCACGATTTTCCGGCGGGGCCGGGGCGGCCACTCATCCGGTCGTGATGACCGACGCGGGCTTTGCCATCGGCACCGTTCTTGGTCCAGTTGCCGCAGGTCATGTCTTCACCAGCTGGGTAGGCCGTACCCTCTGCCGTTGAACCGGTCAGAATGTCGTGTTGATTGACGACATAAAGTCGGCTGGGAATCCGGCGGCCATTTTCAGAACGTCCGATCTCGACATTGATCTTGCTGGCCGCGGAATGGAGCTCTGCGACATTGGCGGCAACCTCTACGCCGACAGCATTGACCCAGGGACCCTTACCGATGCGGTCTCTGGCGTTGATGGCGGGTTTGCCATTAGCGGCCTGGGTGCTGAGATAGGCGCGCCATTCCTTGTTGCCGGCACCAGCCTTCGTCGCCAGCGCTTTACAATGCTGGTCGGCGCCCTTGATACCACCAAAATTGGCGCCATCTGGACCGCTCTTGCCGGTCATGAAAAATGTCATGTCAGGAAATTGCGGGTGGGGTCTTCTTTGCGCATCTGCTGTGGTCGTGAAAGCCAGGGTGACAACGGCTGCCGTCAGCATGGCGGGAATTGTATTTTTTATCATCGATTAGCTCCCTTGGATTGAATTGATTTCCGTCCCAACCTGTAAACAATTCATCGCGGTGCTTATTCCGAGTTCAGATAAACGTGACGTGTTACGAGGTCTTTCGCCATACCGTCGCTGTGCTACGGTTGTTCAAAACGGCGTGGATGAACAGGAGGTAGATCATGGCGCAGGCCCAGAAAATAGCCGATCACGTGGCGCTCTATCTCGCGACCGATGGCGCGGAAGGTCATCTGTGGGACCGGCTCGCCGCGCCGGGCACCTATCCATGTTTGTTGCTGACGACGACGGGACGAAAATCTGGTGAGCAACGCACCACGCCGCTGGTCTATGGCCGTGATGGCGACAATTACGTCGTCGTTGCCTCACAGGGCGGACGCCTGACCCATCCGGCCTGGTATCTAAACCTCGCGGAGAATGCCGACGTGCAGGTTCAGGTGGCCGCCGAGAAATTCACCGCAACCGCCCGCGAGACCAGCGGCGAAGAACGCGCTCGTCTGTGGCAGTTGATGGGCGGTGTCTATCCAATGATGGACGAATATGAAAAACGCATCGGCGATGCACGCGTCATCCCGGTTGTCGTGTTAACGCCGAGCTGAAGTGCGTTAAGCCTCAGCCCCGGAATAGCTCGTCAGATCGATATATTCCAGTACCGTGCCATCGGGATCGCGGAAGTAGCAGCGTGGGCCGTTTACGACGCCGCCCTGGCGATCTTCCTCGAAGAAGATTTCGACGTCATTGGCGCGGAGGTTCTCCAGTGCCGCGTCAAAGTCCTCGGTTTTCAGCATAAACGAGTGATGCACGCCGTTATGATCATCGAGTTCGGGATTGATCGGTGCATCATGCTTGCACAGGATGATGCACATGCCACCAGCATCGAGAAACGACATATTGCCCGGCGGTGTGCTGAACAGATGTTTGCAGCCGACGATGTTTTCATAGAAGTCACGGCTCGCCGCGACATCGCTGACAGGGATACTGAAATGCGCCAGCCCCTGTATTTCGGGGGCCGCCATTATTCGCCCTTATAGCTGGTCATGTCGATGATCTCGAGGACATTGCCATCGGGGTCCTCGAAATAAGCGCGCGGGCCGTTTACGGCACCGCCCTGACGATCTTCTTCAAAGTGGAAGTTAATATCGTCACGTTTCTGCAGCTCTTTCACCGCGTCTTCGTAATCGTCATGCTCAACGACCCAGGCGTGATGGATGTCTTGTTCACCGGCTTGATTGATCGCGTGCTGGGTCTTGGTCAGGATGACGCAGTCACCGCCTGAATCCATAAACACCATGCCGCGCTTGTGATTGATCTGGATGGCCTTCATACCGAGAATGTCTTCGTAGAATTTTTGGCTGCGCTCGGTATCCGTTACCGGAATTGTGAAATGCGCCAGACCTTTGGTTTTTACCAATGCCATTAAAACCTCCTAGTGAAACCTCCCAGTTTCAAATGTATGTCGAACGAAATCTGTGGCGGAATTATCCCGCCGGTCGCGGATTATTCCGCGGTTGGTAGATTGACGTTGATACCGTTGGAACTCATGTGCTCGGTCAGCTCGCCGCTCTCAAACATTTCGCGGATGATGTCGCAGCCGCCGACAAATTCGCCTTTTACATAAAGCTGCGGAATGGTTGGCCAGTTGCTGAAGGATTTGATGCCTTCGCGCAGCTCGGGATCGGCAAGAACATCGATGCCTTTGAACTGTACGCCCATATGGGTCAGGACCTGCACGACAGTTGAAGAAAAGCCACATTGTGGAAAGACGGGCGTCCCTTTCATGAAGAGCACGACATCGTCGTCGGAAACGTTCTGCTTGATACGGTCAAATGCTGGATTGTCACTCATCGTCTGAACCTGTTGTTGCTCGCCGTGATGGCGAAGGAAAAATAGATTAACTCTTTACGTTTGGGGCGCGGAGGTCTGTAGCGCCAAGGCGTGCAGTTCGCCACCAACCCGGCCTTGGAGGGCCGCATAAATCAATTGATGTTGTTGAACCCGCGTCTTGCCGGTAAAGGCAGAGGAAACAACCGTCGCTGACCAATGGTCGCCGTCGCCGACGAGGTCTTCCAGTTTAACGTCTGCGTCTGGTAGCGCTTCTTTGATCATGCGCTCGATTTCGCCGGGATCCATGGGCATCGTTTTGTCCTTTAATCAGGGAATTCAGTCTGGCTCAGGAAGCGGCCATATAACTTGGCAACCAGCCTTCGTGAACATCCCGCATTGCTTCCAAGGATATAGGCGGAAGACCGCCAACAGTCAACGTCGTCCCGCCTGTCGTTCCAAGGGCTACGGCGCTGACATTGGCCTCTTTTGCGCGGGAAAGCACGGTGTCTGGTGCGCTGGTCGTCAGCAGATATCGCGCCTGGTCTTCACCAAAAAGGGTTGCTGTGTTGGTCGACAAACCATCTGGCAATGAAACGTCACAGCCGGTATTACCCGCCAGGGCCATGCCAGCCAACGCAACCAATAACCCGCCGCCAGACAGGTCATGACAGGCAGTTACTGTCCCGTCATTGATAAGCGCGCGCACGAGGTCACCATTCTGACGTTCCTGTGTCAGATCAACCGGCGGTGGGGTACCTGCTTCAAGTCCGGCGACTTCACGCAGCCAGAGCGAGGCGCCGAGATGCCCTTTGGTATCCCCGATCAGGATAATTGTCTGGCCTGCAGCGGGGAAGGCGGTGGTGACCATCTTTGTCAGGTCATCGATCACCCCGACACCGCCAATAACCGGTGTTGGCAGGATCGCGCTGCCATTGGTTTCGTTATAGAGCGATACATTGCCGGAGACGACGGGGAAGTCGAGCGCTTCACAGGCTCTCGCCATGCCCATCACGCAGCCCGCAATCTGCGCCATTATTTCCGGCCGTTCGGGATTGCCGAAGTTCAGATTGTCGGTGACCGCAAGCGGCCGCGCGCCAACCGCTGTAAGATTGCGCCAGGCCTCGGCAACGGTTTGTTTGCCGCCTTCGCCCGGGTCGGCAAAGCAATAGCGTGGCGTACAGTCCGACGTCATCGCTAGGCCCCTATTGGTGTCATGGATGCGGACCACCGCAGCATCGCCACCGGGGCGCTGTACCGTGTCGGCCATGACCATGTGGTCGTATTGCTCCCAGATCCAGCGTTTGGAACACAGGTCAGGAGAGCCAAGCAGTT
This sequence comes from uncultured Alphaproteobacteria bacterium, assembly GCA_943787225.1. GTDB lineage: Bacteria > Pseudomonadota > Alphaproteobacteria > MPNO01 > UBA2964 > UBA2964. The sequence goes on along the minus strand of CALSLP010000003.1, from coordinate 498,858 downwards.
GCAGGAGAGAGTCAGCAATCGGTGTGTCGATCGCCGGGATCACCTCTGGCATTGCATCCGGAGCGGGTGGCGTGCTGCGCGGACGGTCATATTCCGGCGCTTCGGAAACCAACGGCGGAACAGGAATATCTGCAACCACCGTGCCGTTTTCTTTCAGGACCAGCCGTTCGCCTTCAGTAACCCGTCCGATGATGGCGAAATCGAGCTCCCATTTTTCAAAGATTTTGCGCGCCGCGTCTTCGGCACCGGGTTTGAGCACCATGAGCATGCGTTCCTGACTCTCGGACAGCATGATCTCATAGGTCGTCATCGCCTCTTCGCGGGCGGGAATTTGGTCAATGTTAAGCTCGATACCAACTTCGCCCTTGGAGGACATTTCAACTGAGGATGATGTCAGACCGGCGGCGCCCATATCCTGAATGGCAACAATGGCATCTGTGGCCATCAGCTCAAGGCAGGCTTCGATCAGTAGTTTCTCGGTAAAGGGGTCTCCGACCTGAACCGTCGGGCGTTTTTCTTCTGAATCATCGTCGAATTCGGCGGACGCCATCGTCGCGCCATGAATGCCATCACGGCCGGTTTTGGAACCGACATAGACCACAGCATTGCCGATGCCCGCCGCGGCTGAGTAGAAAATTTTATTTTGGTCCGCCAAGCCCACCGTCATGGCATTGACGAGGATATTGCCGTCATAGGAGCTGTGAAAATCACATTCACCACCGACGGTCGGCACGCCAACACAATTGCCATAGCCACCGATGCCAGCGACAACGCCGGACACTAAATGTCGGGTTTTGGCATTATCCGGCTGGCCAAAGCGCAATGCGTTGAGATTGGCGATTGGGCGGGCGCCCATCGTAAAGACATCACGCAAAATGCCGCCGACACCGGTCGCGGCGCCCTGATAGGGTTCGATGAAAGACGGGTGGTTATGGCTTTCCATCTTGAAGATAGCCGCCAGGCCATCACCGATATCGATAACGCCAGCGTTTTCCCCCGGTCCCTGGATAACCCATGGCGCCTTGGTCGGCAGTTCGCGGAGCCAGCGTTTGGAGGATTTATACGAACAATGCTCTGACCACATGACCGAGAAAATGCCGAGCTCGGTCATATTGGGTGCGCGTCCCATAATCTTGAGAACGCGGCCATATTCTTCTTCGCTCAGCCCGTGTTCGGCGACAATTTCCGGGGTTATTTCTGCTGCAGTGTCTATCACCGGTGATCCCCGTTTCTACGCCGCTAAATTTTCTGCCAGCGCATCAAACATACGCTTACCGTCGATGCCGCCGAGAGCCGCATCTGCGAGCCGTTCAGGATGTGGCATCATACCAAGCACATTGCCAGTCTCGTTGATGATCCCGGCAATATTGGCAGCCGATCCGTTGGGATTGGCATCCGCTATTGGCTTGCCTGCTTCGTCGCAATAACGGAACGCCACGCGGTTGTTGTCTTCAAGCGCCGCCAGCGTGGCGTCATCGGCGAAATAATTGCCGTCATGATGGGCCACAGGAATTCTGACGACCGCTTCATTGTCATAGCCTTGGGTGAAGATTGTTGATGTATTCTCGACGCGCAGCAGAACATCACGGCAAACAAACCTCAAACCCGCATTGCGCAGCAGGGCGCCGGGCAGCAATCCACTCTCGCAAAGGATTTGAAAACCGTTGCAAATACCAAGCACGGGCGTACCCGCATTGGCCTTGGCAACAACCTCACGCATTATTGGCGAATTGGCGGCCATGCTACCCGCCCGGAGATAATCGCCATAAGAAAACCCGCCGGGGACAACGACCAAATCCACTGAGGGAAGATCAGTGTCGCCATGCCAAACCATAATCGGAGGCGTATCGCCGCTGGCGGCCAGGGCGACCTGCACATCGCGGTCGCAGTTCGAACCCGGAAAAACAATGACGGCTGATTTCATGCGTCTAATTCTATCTGGTAGTCCTCGATGACTGTATTGGCCAGCAATTTGCGGCACATCTCATCGGCAGCAACCCGGGCTTTTTCAGGATCGTTTTCGGCAATATCAAGTTCAATAAACTTGCCCTGCCGGACATCGTTGACCCCAGTGAAGCCAAGGGAACCGAGTGCATTGGAAATGGCTTTGCCCTGAGGATCGAGCACGCCGTTCTTGAGCGTGACATGAACGCGTATTTTCACGGTAAATCCCTATTAAGTGAGAGCTGCATTATGCCCGCAAGCTATAGCAAGTTTGCAGATTCCCAACAATGCTCTGGCTGTAAGCCTTGATCTAAATTTCGACAGAAAAATAGGCTGCGGTTTCGTCGGAACGATCGAGAAAACGCCATATTTTCCGGGCGTTATAAATCTCTGGTGATTCAAGCGCGATCAGACTGGTTGAGAGGGTGCCGAATCCTCGGTCGGTTTGGATAAGCATGGCCTCTCCGGAGACAGAATTGGGCGCGTGATCGGTTGACCCCATCAACTCTTCCCAGCGTTGCCATTCCTGATTGTCGGGGTCGGGCTGAACGGCTTCGGTGAAGCGGGGCAGGTGAAAAGACGTGCGGACTGAATCCTCGGCATTTAAATCCCAGGCGGTTAACATTGAGATACCTTCGGGAATTTCAAATATTTCGACCTTCTCTGCCTCAGGGCCGATACTGCGCAGCCACCAGGCATCGCGGTTATCGGCGATAAACAGATTGAAACTGCGATAGCTTGCCGGGTTGAGATCGGCAATGGCCTCGACGGCATAGACCGCATCGGTGTGATCTAGCGCTTCGAGGACCAGCTCCCCCCGGCTGCGGAGGTTGTCGTCCGGCCCAAGCGAATTTTTGCGGTTGAGAATGCCTGCAACGACGCCTTCATCATTAATGCCAAGCCAGGAACCACCGGCCAGCTCGTCTATGCCGGCGACGACATTGTCACGGTCGGGCCAATGGCGACCGGGCACCCGCCAGGGGCGGTCCATCATTTCATCCCGGTTGGCGCCAAGAATAAGCGGCCAGCGGTGATCTGGGCGGCGCAGAAAGACAACAGTACACATCAGATTTGCGTTATGACCGGGTTGCACGCGGGACGCAACCGCTTACATTAAGGCTAGGATTAAACATGCGCGAATATGCGCCTTGCGAGGAGAAAAGACGATGGCTGATGGTTTAAGAGATCGCGAAAAAGGGTATGAAGCAAAGTACCAGCACGATCAGGAAATGCTGTTCAAGATTACCGCCCGCCGCAATAAGTTGTTGGGCCTTTGGGCTGCCGAGATCATGGGCATTAGCGGTGATGCTGCCGACGCCTATGCCAAAGACGTTGTCGCATCGGATTTTGAAGAAGCCGGTGATGCAGATGTTGTCCGAAAAGTGCTTGGTGATCTGAATGAAAAGGGCGCATCGACCGATGAAGCCGCTTTACGCAAACAGATGGATATCCTTGGCGATACCGCTCGCGAGCAGATCGAAAGTGAGACCTAGCGAGAAGATATCTCTTCGCCAAACCCAGGAGAGGTGCTGTGAATACATATGCTGAGGGTCATCTGGTCTTTTCTGAAGGAGATCAGAGCACCTTCGTCGGTTATATTCTTTTGGGAGAGGCGGAGGTCGTCAAAGGGCATGGCGACGGACTCGTCACGATTGGACGTCTTAAGGCTGGTGAGTATTTCGGCGAAATGGCGGCAATTGAGGGTCGTAGTCACAGTGCCTCTGTGCGGGCACTTGGCTCGTTAACCGTCGAGCTAATAGAAAGACACTCATTTCTTGAACGGGTGAGCCGGGACAGTGTCCTGGCATTTGAACTTCTAAAGCGCCTGAGCCGCCGATTACACTCATTGGATAATGCTTATGCGGCAGTAGCAGGCGGCGAACAGAGTAAACGGTTCTCTGGGGATAACGAAGAGAGGGTAACCGTTAGTATCTTGCCCGGTTCAGAGGCGGTGGCGTCTTTTTTGCCGATAACAGGACAAGAAATTAGCCATGTCCCGTTTGTTGTGGGCCGCACACCGTCTTTTCAGGAGCATGGGCCTGTTGGCGGGGCTGATCTGTGCCTTAATGATTTTGTTCCCTATAGATTGTCCCGCGCCCACTTTGCGATTGAACGTCTGGATAACCAAATGGTTGTTCGTGATCTAAACAGCCATTTAGGCACAAAAGTCAACGAAACCTATATCGGTCATTATGCGCCGTGCGATATTGCCGAACTCCGAGCTGGTGAGAATTTAATTGTCGCGGGCGGGGATGACTCACCATACACATTTAGAGTGGTCGTTTCTGATTAAATGGGACACGTGCAGGGGGACCTCACGAATAATTTTAAGGGCAGGCGCTGAGGCAATTTCGACTCATTTTTCATCATTCAACCGTGTATAGTCGTACGACACGCGGATTGGGATCTCACTTTTGGCGACAGAGATACGTGAAAGTATGAAACCGTTTGTCTCTTCTCTTTTTGCAATGACGCTAACCTGGATCGTCGCGGTAGGCGGTGCCCGCGACGCGCATTCCTTTGCTTATATTTTTGCTGGAGAATCCAACGGCATCGATGTTGTGACCCATGCGCTGGGCTATAATGGGACTGGCGGCACGGTTTCCATTTCCGTTGGTATCGATCCAACGAGTAGCTTCGCGGCGCAGATGGTCATTCCGACCCAGAATGTCGTCAATACGTGGAATGGGCTGACTCCGACGACCGGCAATCTCAACAGCTCAGGTATAAGTGGCGCGCAGGTCGATTATGAATCGACCTTGTTACACGAGATGGGGCACTCGCTGGGACTTGCCCATGTTAATGCGGCGACGGAGTCCGGGCTGAGCGGGAGCAATCGCAATTACACGAAGGCGACGAATGGCGTCGATAATGTCTTTAATATCAATGCCGGTGTTGATGGCATTATTGGCTCCGCCGACGATGTTCGCGGTGATGACGTCAATCTCAATTACTTCCGCAAAGCCGACAATAATCCGGTCAATATCCCCGGCAGCGGGTTGGGGGTTGTCGACCCAACGACCTATAGCCGGAATTTGGCGGACCTGCCGGGAGGCGATAATTTTTCGGCCAATGCAGACCGGGCTGTCGCCGCGGCACTCGGCTTGAGCAATACCGAGGCGGTCATGCAGCAAGGGACGTTCTTCGGAGAGACTCAACGATCCCTCACGGCCGACGATGTCGCCGGTATTCTTTATGCGGAAAGCGGGCTCGATGAAATTGCCGGCACGTCGGACGATTACACCGTGGTTTTGAACTTTCTGGGGCTGACGACGGGTGCCGATATCGTCATTGATTTTGATAATGCTCAGACAGGTTTTGCGGTCTCGCAGTCGGGGGGCACTTTCCTGAGCCCAGATCATATTGCCGTTTCCAGTACGGCGATCTTTTTCAATTCGGGCAGCAACTGGTTTTTCAATCAGGAATCAAACGCCACTGTTATTCCCGTGCCAGACACAATCGTCCTGTTTTCTTTTGGGCTTTTCGGATTACGGTCTTTACGGCGACGAACGCTGGCCTGATAACGCAGTGTGAAAACTCAATGACCGACGAAGAGTTTAACGATTTTTGTCGTGGGTTACCCGCCACAACGCATGTCGTGCAGTGGGGCGGTTCAGATGTATGGAAAGTTGGTGGCAAGGTATTTGCCATCGGTGGCTGGCGGCAGGAAGAGCCGGCTTTCACTTTTAAAGTCTCTGAAATCGCCTATGAATTTCTTCAGGGTCATCCGGGTTTACGTCCAGCACCCTATCTCGCTTCCCGCGGGATGAAATGGATTCAGCATTACGAGAAGCCCGGCCTATCTGATGTTGATCTAAAAGATTACCTGACCCAATCACACAAGATAGTCGTGCGCGGGCTGACAAAGAAAAAGCAGGCCGAATTAGGACTTCATCTGTAAAATTCGACGAAAAACGAAACTGGCCCAACGGCACGAACGTGATGCACGACTGTGGGTTCCACCACGCCATTGGTTCCCGGCGACAATGTGTGAGCCTCGTCATCGCCAATGATGTATTCCAACGTACCGTTTTCGACCTGAATAAGGCCCCAAGTGCCTACTGCAGTCGTGTGATCCTTGAGCAGACTAGCAGGAACTGTCTCTTCCGTGAAGTTTGGTGTTCGCTTATAGGCGACGAGGTTTTGGGGGAGTGCTTTCATTTTTGTAATCCCTAGCAGCGTAACGCCGCCTCAAGTCTGAGGTGTTATTCATTGCTCCAAGGGTCAAGTGCTGCGACCTCGCGCCCGGCGATCTTGCCGGTAATCAAACATTCCGACAAATTGGCGCCAGACAAGTATAAGAACCCGAACGCGCTGCCGCATTCGCCTGCTGCATAGAGGCGAGGAATTGCTTCGTTATAGACGTTCATCACCTGCTGTTTAACGTTGTGGACCGGGCCGCCCTGGGTGTTTGAGACAACTGGCCATACCTCGCCAACGTAGTAAGGCGGCGTGTCGATCCGTACCATGGTCCCCGGCGGGCGGCCAAAGTCACTGTCCTTACCGGCATCAAATCTGGCATTCCATTGATCGAGGGTTTCTTTCAGGGTTTCAAGCTCGGTGCCGGTTATCTCTGCGAGCTCTTCCAGAGTATCGGCCTTTTGGACGATCCCCATTTCGACTTCCTTGAGATTGTCTTCACTCCAGGAGAAACCAAGCCCGGGCTGGTTATAGGTCGGCGCGCCGATCTGATACATCTCTCGGCCATTCTCGTCATAGATGAAATGAGAGGGAATCCGCGGAAAGCTTTGCGTCACCGTGTCGAAGAATTCCATCGGTCGGTGCGAGGTGTCTTGCGTATAGGGTGTGCATTCATTCATGTAGCGCTTGCCGTTCTGATCGACGAGCACCCAGCACATCGGCACATCTGCTTTGTCCTCTTCGCCGGGGAACCAGTCAGGCAGGCGTTTGGTGCGGATGGCAACCGGGTAGTCAGGGTCGGGATGTTTGAAGCCATAGCAACCGTGATAATGCCACATATGCCAGAGGTCAGCTCCGAGATCCTGTGCCATGCGGATACCGTCGCCGGTATTCATCGTCGAGGTGGCGGTCAGGACGGGCGCCTTTTCCCAGAACTGAGCCTTCATTTCCTCATTGGCTTCGAACCCGCCGCTACACAGGATGACGCCATAGCGTGCTTTGATGTTGGTGGTTGTGCCGTCGGCTTTCTCAAAGGTTGCGCCGAGGACTTCGCGGTTCGTGCCGGCGATCAGCCGCGTTGCGCCGAATTGATAACGGACTTCGACATTGCGTTGATCAATATTGTCTTCGAGCACCCGGAACACCCGCCAACCATTGGCCGAGGGCCGCGCCATGATATGCGGATAGGTCTCATTCTGCGTGTCATGGCCGGGCACAGAGGTGACATTGGTGTGGTAAAATGTCTCGGTACCGGTGAAGGGATAGTTCGCGGCCTTGTCGGTGCTCTCGACAGTCGCATTGCTGGTTTTGGCCAGTTCGATGACATCAGCCTCAATCTGCGCCATGCCGTCGGCAAGGACACGGGTGACATCGTCGGGCGTCCGGCCGCCATTGGTTTCCTTGAGGTAGGCATAGGCCTTCTCAGCATCGCGTGCGCCGCGCATCGCGCCACCGGAACAGATTGAGATGCCACCGGGGTGTTCGGCCTTTTCCGCCAGAAGAACCGACGCGCCATTATCGGCAGCCGTAATCGCTGCCAACGCTCCAGCAAAGCCATAGCCGATGACGATGACGTCGAAAGTTTCATCAAATTTTGGAGCGCCTGCTGATCCGTCCATGATGCCCACCTGCTGTTATGTCGTTTTGACAAGTCTAGCGGCTGATGGGCTTGTGGGAAGGGATTACGTCCAGTTTTTGGGAAACTGACTTTCCAGTGACGCGGCGTCGCCATCGCGGCGCAACATGCCGACACCGAGCGCGATGCCGTCCGCCCGGGTGATGACATAGCCTTTTTCGCCACAATTAGTGATCTGATCGGATGAGGGGGCGATAGTTTGCTGCGCCATGTAAGCTGTGCGTTCGACCGGGGTGAGGTCGATGACGTTACGGGTTGCAAAGCCACCAAAGGCCATTGCGGCTTCGGTGGAGAGCTTCGGTACCTTGGCGGTGTCATTGGTGAGGGTGAGACCCGATGCCTGAATCTCCGGCAGGTCAGGAGTTCGGTGGTCATCGGAAATAAGTTTTAGACGTCGCCCGGCGCGGACGGTTCCTAAACCGTCGAATATGGTTTGTGGAAACCCAAAATGGTCGACGAAGTTATCCATGACCGCTCGTGCCGCTGGGTCGAGGTCCGGCGTCGGAGCAGCAGAAGCTATTTGTGGATCGCCCGCTTTTTCCAATATGGCGGCGAAGAACCCTCCAGTACCCGATTTATGCGGCCAGACTCGCAGTGTTTTTGTCAGGGCCTTTGAGAAACTCTTGCCCTGCCATTCGGTGATGCCGGGTGAGGTTCCGGCCATATCTTCCGTAGCTGATATCAATTGGATATCGCTACGCTCAGACAGAATGGCATCGATAATCGCCTCATTTTCTTCGGGTGCGAAAGTGCAGGTCGAATAAACAACACGTCCACCGGGACGGCAAAGATCAATCGCCTGGCGCAGCAAGGCTCGTTGCTTGCCGCGTAACCAATCGCGAAATTTGTCAGCGACCGGCTGATGCATTCTAGGTCCCTTGCGGATTGTCCCTTCGCCAGAACACGGTACATCTGCGAGGACGCGGTCGAAAGGGCCGCTGTCGCGTGGGAAAGAGACGCCATCCATCGCGGTTGTGGTGATGTTGACTAATCCAAGTCGCGCTATGGCCGCATGCAGCGGGGCGAGCCGCCCGGCCTGACTGTCATTGGCGATGACAGTGCCACGATTATTGAGGGCGATGGCAATCTGAGCCGTCTTGTTGCCGGGGGCGGCGCATAGATCGAGGATATGCTCGCCAGGCCGTGGGTCGAGCAGTTTCACCGGCAGGAGAGCCGCCTCTTCCTGAATATGGCAAAGACCCGTTTTATAAAGCCAGCTTTGTCCCGGCCGCGCATTGGCGGGCAGGCGAAACGCATCCTTGTTCCACGCGACCGGCTCAAATTCAAAGCCTTCCGATCTCAATCGGTCAGCCAACTCATCGGCGGTTATCCGCAGCCGGTTGGCCCACAGACATATTGGCAGGGGTGTCGCCAGCATTGCGGCGAATGCGGCCTTGTCGCCTGAGAGTTCGCCATAGCGTTCGATAACCGCTTCGGCGGCAATGTCGCGTCTTGCCTCGACGGGTGGCGCGTTGGCCACAATCAGCCTTCGTCAAACACCCGGTTCAAAATCACATCGACGTTTTTGGTGTGATAGCTGATGTCAAACAAAGCCGCGAGATCCTCTTTACTCGTCAATGCCGTAACTTCGGCATCGTTTTGTAGCTCCGTGAGGAAATCTGCGTCTTCTTCCCAGACCTTCATGGCATTGCGCTGTACCGCGCTATAGGCACCTTCGCGGCTCATCCCGGCCTGTGTAAGTCCGAGCAGGACGCGTTGCGAGAAGACAAGACCGCCAAGCTGATCGAGATTCCGCTGCATCATATCGGGGTAGATCATCAGTTTTTCGATGACGCCGGTCATGCGGGCGAGGGCGAAATCGAGGGTTATCGTCGCATCAGGACCGATCATCCGTTCAACGGAGGAATGCGAGATGTCGCGTTCATGCCAAAGGGCGACGTTTTCCATTGCCGGGGTTACAGCGGAACGGACAATGCGCGTGAGCCCGGTAATGTTTTCGGTCAATACCGGGTTACGCTTATGCGGCATTGCCGAAGAGCCTTTTTGGCCGGGCGAGAAAAATTCCTCCACTTCGCGCAGTTCGGTGCGTTGCAGATGGCGGATTTCGACCGCAAGCCGTTCCAATGAACTGGCAACGACGCCGAGTATCGCAAAGAACATTGCGTGGCGGTCACGCGGGATGACCTGAGTTGAAACAGGTTCTGGGGTGAGCCCCATCTTTTTGCCGACATGTTCTTCGACGGCGGGGTCGATATTGGCGAAGGTGCCGACAGCACCGGAGATGGCGACGGTTGCGATTTCGGCGCGGGCATCTTTCAGCCGGTCGAGGTTACGGGCGAACTCGGCGTAATGGCCCGCCAGCTTGACGCCAAAGGTTGTGGGCTCGGCGTGGATGGCATGGCTGCGGCCAATGCAGATCGTGTTTTTGTGTTCCAGTGCGCGTTTCTTGAGCGCGGCGAGCAGCGCCTCGACATCGGCAATCAGAATATCGGCGGCTTGGCTCATCTGCACGGCGAGGCAGGTGTCGAGCACGTCTGAGGACGTCATACCCTGATGGACAAACCGTGCCTCGTCACCAACATGTTCCGCGAGATTGGTCAGAAACGCGATGACGTCATGCTTGGTCTCGCGTTCGATCTCGTCGATGCGGTCGATTTCCCACTTGCCGCGGTCCCAAACGGCCTTTGCCGCGTCCTTGGGAATGACACCCAAGGTCAGCCTGCGCATCGCAGGCATGGGCTTCGATTTCAAACCAGATCCGGAATTTGTTTTCCGGCTCCCAAATGTTTGCCATATCGGGGCGGCTATAGCGGGGAATCATTGGCTCTACCTGCTGTTTTGTGTGGCTGAATAATTATAGGGCGGTGTAACAGAAAACCCCGACTCGTGAAACCAACTGTCAGGGCTCTGATGCAGGATTTTTAAGGGGTCTGACCAAACCGTAATATGAGGCCAATGAGCCGATACCCATCACCGCAATGATGGTCACCATCGGCATCTGCGTGCCGTCAAAGAGAAGGCCCGATATGCCAGCAATGGTGGCGGCGATGCATGTTTGAATAAATCCGAGATTGGACATGGCCGAGCCTCGCCATATCACCGAATGGGGACAAAGCTCCAGCGGTTGCTTGCGGCAAGATGAAGGACAGGGCGGCGATATAGCCGAACATCGGGAATGATCAGTGCCCAACAGTATTATATCCGGCGATGGCGCTGCCCCACATTGCGATGCCAGACACACAGCCAATGATGCCACCGGCATGAATGAGCCCGTCTATGCCAATCCTGCTGACAAGCCTTCCGGCGATAAAGCTGAATAGCGAATAGGCGATCATGATGCCGCCAAAGGCATAAGGCATATTCCTGCGGGGTTTGCTTTAGGAAAAGAATGAAGACACTGGAGGAGCTGGTCAGGAAACACATCAACCCGCCCATCGTGCAGAAGATACAGGCGCCGTAGCTGAGGAAGGCGCGGTTGCGCACGACGGTCAGAAAATTGGCGGCCATGATGGCAGGGACCGAGCATACGCGCGTTCCGGCGGCAGGTCTCTTTGAGAAACAGCGCGACCAGAATCAATGTCACAAAGCCGTAGCCAACCATAAAGACGAAAGATGGACCGCCAGCCATAAGCATCAAGCAAAGTGGCGCCAATGAAGGGCGCAACGATTGGTGCCATGCCACTAAACACGGCCATGTAAGGAAAGAAGCTTTGCGGCTTCTTCACGGTCATAGAGATCGCGGGCCATGGCGCGGGGCAGGATGCGCCCGGCAAAGGTCGAGGAGCCTTGAATAAAGCGCATCGCCGCCAGCATCTCGACGCTATTGGCGTAACGCAGCCGATCGCGCCGCAATATAGAGCGTGAGCCCGCCCAGCATCATCGCCTTGCGGCCATAACGGTCGGACAAAGGTGATAAAACAAGCTGTCCGGCAGCCGCACCAAAGACATAGGCGGAGAGCGTGAGCTGGATGCTGCCGGCATCTGTGATCAGGTCGCCGCCATCGCCGGGATTGCTGCCAGAGAGGTGTCGATGGAGAACGGCGGCATCGCTTGCAGAATGCCGAGCAGGATCACCAGAATCAGATAATTGGTGCGGGTCATTTTGGCCGTGTCAGGCCGAACTTGGTTCGGTAAGTATCAAGTCAGCATCTGGGTCTTCCTGTTGTCGCCACCAGAGCTCCGCGTATCGGCCCCGCTTTGCCAGCAGCGTCTCGTGATTGCCGCGTTCGATGACGCGGCCTTCCTCAATAAACAGAATTTCATTGGCATGGGTGATGGTTGATAGACGATGCGCGATCATGATGGTCGTAGTGCCTTTGGAAATTGCCCCGAGGTTTTGCTGGATCGCCATTTCTGTACCGCTGTCGAGCGAAGATGTGGCTTCGTCGAACAGGAAAAGCCGTGGGTTCTTAAGTGTCGCACGGGCGATAGCGATACGTTGTTTCTCGCCGCCGGATAGTTTTAGCCCGCGTTCGCCGACCAGGCTGTCATAGCCATCGGGGAGGGTTTGATGAAGTCATGTATCTGGGCGAGCTTTGCAGCGTTTTCGATGTCGGCATCGCTGGCATCGGGGCGCCCAAAACCAATGTTGTAATGGAGGCTTTCATTAAACAGCACCGTGTCTTGAGGCACGACGGCGATGGCCTGGCGTAGGGATTCTTGTGTCAGGTCAGCGATATTATGGCCGTCAACAGAAATGCTCCCTTCGGTGACGTCATAGAATCGAAACAGCAATCTGCCAATCGTCGATTTGCCGGCGCCGCTGGGGCCGACCAGCGCGACAGTGCCGCCAGCCGGGACCTCAAAGGAAATGTCTTTCAGGACTGTCCGTCTGGAATCGTAGGCAAAGGAAACATTGTCAAAGCGTAAAACGCCCGGTCCTTCAGGCAGGGTGGTGGCGGACGGTTTGTCGATGATCTCCGGTTGTTCGTCGAGCAAAGCGAGCATCTGTTCGAGATCGACCAGGGCTTTCTTGATGTTGCGGTACACATAGCCCAGCCGGTCGAGCGGCCGGATGAGCTGCAATAAATACTGGTTCACTGCGACCAGCGCGCCCACGGTCATCACCCCGTCGATGACGCGGCCACCAGCGGTCACGACGATGGCAGGTCACGCCGATGCCGAGAACGCTTACCTGGATCAGACCGATGAAGCTGCGCAGTGTCAGAGATCGGACAGTCAGCTCTTCCTCTTCCGCCAGCGCGCGGTCATAGCGCTCAGCGACATAGGCTTCATTGCCGGTATATTTGATGGTCTCGTAATTGAGGATGGTATCGACCGCCTTGCCATGGGCCTCGGTGCCGACACGGATGGCACGTCGCTGATGTTTGCGCAGCCATTCGGAGCCGACAATCAAGGCGGTGAGATACAGGATCAGCGTCCCAAACATCAGGACGGCAAAAATGCCGTCGAGGAAGATCGACATGATCGCCACGACGAGACCGATCTCGGCGGCGAAGGGTAAAATCAGGAACACGCAATCGAAGAGCAAGTCTTCAACCGCGCGGATGCCATTCTCCATGACGCGACTGAGGGAGCCGGTGCGCTTTTGCAGATGATACCGCAAAGACAAATTGTGGAGGTGTCGGAAAACGACCATGCCGACGCGGCGTCTGATGCGTTGTTCAATCCGGGCGTAGAGCGCCCAGCGTACTTCGCTCAGTGCCCGGCTAAACCAGTGCACGAAGCCATAGGCGAATAACAGGCCAAGAATGGACGTCGTCAGAAGGTGAACGGGTGATGATTTCTCTGTATTGCCGTTGAGGCCGTCAATGGCACCGGCAAACAGCAATGGCAGAATTGAGTTCAGCCCGGCGACTGAAAACAGAAACACGATGGTAAAGCCGAGCCGGACCTTGATGCCAGGATCATCCTTGGGCCATAAAAATGGCAAGACGAGGCGCAGGGCCTTGCGATCAGATGGCGGCGCTTTTGCTTCAGGAACCGCCATGGCCACCGTGGAAAAAATGAGCCGTACTAATTGGCAAGGTAGTAACCTTTCATAATGGCGTCGTGCCAAATGCCGGTAATGGGCCCGACGAGGCCTTCCGGCAAGCCTTCCTCAGGGTACTCGTAGTGGTGGCTACCGGTTCCCGAGCTTGGTGAGGCGGACTTTTGGCGCCGGGTCCATCGCGGCGAAGGTCGGCAGGACGATCTCGTCATAGACCTTTTCAGTATGGTCGCGGCTATGTTTGCAAATTGATAACAGGATCGGTGGCACGGGTTTCACATCGGGACCGGATAATTCGTAGCCATAGCCAATATACTGCTTCACCAAGGCCGCCGTATCCGCTTCGTTCAATTCGAGCCGGGCCGCCGCCGCGCGGGCTGCCGCTTCAAGGGCATGGTCGGCGGCATAATGCAGCGGGTATTCGGCTTTGAATTGCGGTTGGGTCAGGGTCTTTTCCCAATCTTCGAACACGTCTTCCATAATCCACGGCAGGCGCATCAAGCCCTGTTCGCCTTCTTCACTGCGCACTTCCGCGCCGCGATAGCGGGCGATGTCGCGCCAGGTTCGGACCAGTAAGTCATTGAACGGGCCGTCCCATTCATAGCCAACCATTTTCTGGAACATATAGCCGAACGGTGAGTTCTCGATGCCGACGACACCACGCACATTGGCGACACGCTGAGTTAATAGATGGACGAATGGTCCACCCGTCGAGTGGCCATGGACATAGATCGAGAATTCACCTTCCGGCAAATGATCACGACACACGGTTTTCATTGCGGTCTCAAAAGCTGCTGGCCAGGCGGCCATGCGGTCGTAGAAACGACTACCGGGTTTGGCGCGGGCGACCATGCGGCGGCCATAGCGAGCGCGCAGACTTTCATCGACAATCAGGTCATATTCGTCAGGTGAGACGAACTCATCAATTTGCCAGATCGGTGTGCGCACGGCGCCATCAGCAGAAATTGTATCGCCGGGCCAGTCGCGCGACGGGTCTGGCAGATACAACCGCCCGGGATAGGTCATGGTGGTAATGCGGTAACCGAATTTACGCACGATCAGTCGGGTCAGCTGTTCCATAGCGCGGTAATCGCCAGAGCCACCGGCGAGAACAAACATCCCCACCTTGTTTCCGTCAGCACCAATCGGGATCAGGCTCGGGTCTTCCGGTTCGTAGACCATGACGCCGACATCCCAGTCCATTTCCAACGCGTTCACGCGAAATAAATGCTCGGTTTCGGTAAAGGGAATATCGGGTCGCCCCAGGACCTGATTGGACAGTTCAACAAGGGCGTCCTTGTCCATAGTCTCGGGTGGTTCCCATCTGGTGTCGTCTGTCATGGTATTCTCCATTCGGCAGTGGGTTCCTATTCTGCCGTAACTTGCGGTGCCCCGCCACGTGCCATAGGCTTTTCTCTGACTTTTTCCTGCGTTCACCCTAATTCGAGCGATAATTCGATGCCTTTATCCCTTCCTGTCGTTCCTGAGAGCTATGACCCCGCAACGGTTGAGCTTTGTTCATTTAATGATGCTGTGCCGGGCTTTCTTGAGGGGAGTGATACGCCGCGCGCCTATCTGGAACGCTGTCTTGATGTCATTGCGGTGCGGGAACCCAGTATTAAGGCCTTTGTCGTGATGGATATTGAGGCAGCGCGTGTCGCGGCTGATCAGTCGACCGAGCGCTATAAGGCTGGCAAGTCGCTCTCTAGAATTGATGGCATGCCATTTGCGGTGAAGGATCTCTTTAAAACTGCTGATTTCCCGACAGAGCTGAATAGTCCGTTGCTCAAAGGCGAGCGCCACCGGTTCGACTCCGCCCACGTCTATGCGATGCGCAAAGGCGGTGCCGTTATCCTGGGAAAAACGACTCTGCCGGAGCTCGGCTCAGGACAACCGGCGGTGACCCGGAATCCCTTTGATTTGGATCGTAGTCCGGGGGGGTCCTCCAGCGGATCAGGGGCATCGGTTGGCGCGGCAATGCTCCCGGTGGCTATCGGCAGCCAGGGGCGGGGGTCGGTTCTGCGGCCCGCCAGCTTCTGCGGCAATGTCGCTCTCAAGCCAACCTATGGCGCCGTACATTCCGGCGGCATGCTGTGGCGGTCACCAAGCTACAGCACGATTGGCATTCACAGCAGCAACATCACCGATTGCTGGCGGACGGCCTGGCAGATTGCTCAGACAGTCGGCGGTGATCCGGGCCACCCGGGATTATTTGGTGAAGCGGAGATCACGTCGTTAAAGCCGAAGCGTCTTATTCGTCTTGATACGCTGGGCTGGGCCATTACCGAGAGCGGCATTCAGCAGCAATTTGAAATATTTCTGGGGAAGCTGAAGAAAGAAGGGGTCGAGATCGTAACCCGTCATGATGACCCAGCCGTCGAAGCCTTTGAACAGGCGTTAGCGACTATTCCGGACTTCCAGCCAGACCTCTCGGCGTGGGAAATGCAGTGGCCGGCTCTGCTCGTGCGGAATCGTGGCCGCGATCAGATCAAGGAACGTTTGGTTGAGCGGTTCGAGTTCGGTGAGAGAATGACGTTGGACCAATATCGTGTGACGCTCAAAGCGCTGAACAAATTGCGAGAGGCTTTTGGCGTCCTTGAAGGGACTGCCGACGCGTTTATTACTTTACCGACCCCGACCATGCCGCCAGTTGGGGATGCAACCGGTGATTCAGTGTATGGCGATCCGTCCTCCTGCCTCGAAGCACCTGCCTGGAGCCTTCCGATCTTGCAGGAAAGCGGTTTACCACTGGGCATTCAGCTCCTCGGGAATAAACATCAGGATTATCAGCTCGGCCAAATCGGCAAATGGATGATGGAAACATTTCTTCGATAGAAGAATATCGGCCCCCGCTATATGATGGCGCCAAGAGTTCACTCATGACGAGATGATGGCAAAAACCAAAACACCCCTTAATCGGATTGACCGGGTTACCATCGTTGGCGGCGGTACCGCTGGCTGGCTCAGCGCTGCTATGCTCGGTACGTTCCTCAATGAGCGTCATGACGGCCCGCCGGTTGAAATTACGTTGATTGAATCGCCGCGTATTCCAACGATTGGCGTCGGTGAAGCGACGGTGCCGGGCATGCGGTCATTGCTGCAGCGGATTGGTCTCGATGAGGGCGAGTTTTTACGACGCTGCAACGCGTCTTTTAAATATGCCGTGCGGTTCTCGGACTGGAACCAGGATGCATCGGGGAAGGGGATAGATTTCTATCACCCGTTTGATGCGCCGGAAAACATTCGCGGCAAGAACCCAACCTATCATTATCATCGCTATGGACCCCGCAAGGGTCCCGGCGGGTTGATCGATTCTGTCCTGCCCAATGCGGCGATGATCAACGGCCAGTTCGCGCCGCGTCTGATTGGTGGCAATGATTTCGAAGGGGTGATCAGCTATTCCTATCATCTCGATGCGGGCTTGTTCGCTAATTATGTCAAAGAGGTCACCTTGGCGCGTGGCATCAATCACATTGTGGATGATGTTATCGACGTAAAACTCGATGAACGGGGATATGTCAGTGAGTTGATCCTCGAAGAAGGCGGAAGTCATCCGGTCGAGATGGTTGTCGATTGTACCGGTTTTCGGGGGCTCATCATCGGTGAGGCGCTGAAGGAACCATTTCTGCCCTGGAACCGTCAGCTGCTGTGTGACCGGGCACTGGCCGTTCAACTACCGCATGTCGATCCCAAGAAACTCGAACCCTGCACGACATCGACGGCGCTTGGCGCGGGCTGGGTTTGGAACCTGCCGCTCTATAATCGTGTCGGCACTGGTTATGTCTTCTCAAGTGCCTTCCGGACGGACGAAGAGGCGCGCGATGAATTCGTTGCGCATTTGGAAGGCAAGGGTTTCAAGGTCGATGAGGAGCCCCGTGCGATCCAGATGCATGTTGGCCGTCGTGAGCGGACATGGGTCAAGAATTGTGTCTCTATCGGGCTTGCGGGCGGCTTTGTTGAACCGCTTGAAGCCACGGCGATCCACACTATTTCCGCCACGCTTCGGCTGTTCGCCGCCAACTTTCCGGATCGTTCAATTAGCCAACCACTGGCGGATCGGTTCAACCGCTCAGTCGCTGAGCTCTACGACAATATCGTCGATTTTATTGTCATGCATTATTTGACCTCGAACCGCGAAGAGCCATTCTGGCTTGCTGCCCGCAACGAGATCGATGTTCCAGATAGTTTGAAAGAGAACATGGCGCTTTGGCAGCATATTCTGCCGGGTGATGCTGACATTTCCGGGATCAATCTGTTTGGGCCGCCGAGTTTTCTCTCCGTGCTGTATGCAAAAGGACGGTTTGACGATGTGACCTTCCCGCTTGAAGGCTCAATCGATAAGGCGGACTGGCAGGAGTATGTAGAGCGTATGAAAAAGCTCAAGGCGAACTATGCGCAACATTTGCCACGGCATTATGATTTCCTGACGGATCTTCGCAATCAGGCGGCACGCAATCTTTTGGGCGTTGCCTAGCGTAACCATCTAAGCGCGCGTTCCTTCGATAAAAGCATGCAGGCTGGCGTTAAAGGCCGTCGGATGCTCGCGATAGGTAAAATGACCCGAATGATTAAACACATTGAGCTGTGCCTGGCGTTCACGTGCGGCAATCAGATCATAGAGCGCGCGACCCATATCAATCGGTGCTGTCGGGTCGTTATACCCCCAGATCAGCTGGGTTGGCCGGTCCATGCCATGATCCCGGATCCAGGCAAACATGTTGATTTTGTCTTTGGCGAGGGCGGGCAGGAATTGCGTATGGCGCAGGCCGTCCCCGCTTGACGCCATCTTGTGACAGGCTTCGATATAGCTGTTCTGCTGGGCGACTTCGACCAAGCCGTTGATCCATTCGTCAGTGACATGGGCCGGGCTGTAGGAATAATGCTCCATGATCCAGCGCTGGCTTTCCGCTGTAAGACGTGGTTCGGGCGGGCTAGCGAGAACAATTTCATTCAGCCCAATACCAGGCGCGCAGCTATTGCTGTCGATGATAGTACAAGTGCTGACCAAGTCTGGCCGCTCCATGGTCATTCGGCAGGTGACATAGCCACCGCGGGAATGGCCAACCAGATGCGCCCCTTTGATCTCCATAGCATCCAGCGTGGCGCAGGCATGGCGCACCGCTTCCGCCATTGTGTAATCTTCGTCCTGTAAGGGGTTTTGCGTATAACCTTGGCCAATTCTGTCGATGGCGATGACATGATAGTTCTTGGCGAGCCCGTCGAAATTCAAGCCCCAATCGAGGGCACAATCTGCGGCGTCGTTTGATCCTAGATTGCCGCCATGCAGCAAAATCATGACCGGGCCGTCGCCCTTTTCGTAATAGCAGGTCCGGATACCATCGACGTCGATGAATTTTCGTTCATTCATTGGCATGACTTGAGACTCCCCTGTTACGGTGTCGTGATTTTAGTTATACACCAGAATCTGGAGATGCCATATGTCTGGCTTTTTCGGTTCGTCCCATGATTTCCATATTCAAGGGCTTGTTTGTAACCTCTTTACGGCTGTTAACATGGATAACTCAAAAGTTAGTCTTGGCGCTGCGCAGTTTCCCGAGCTGCCGAATTTTGAACAAGGTAAAGTCCGTGAATCCTATAGCCTGCCTGATGGCCGCAGGGTCATGGTGGCGACGGACCGGCAATCTGCCTTTGATCAGGTGCTGGCCTCGGTGCCCTATAAAGGTCAGGTGCTCAACCAGACGGCACGCTTCTGGTTCGAACAGACGGTTGATATTTGCCCCAACCATGTCATCAGCTATCCCGATCCGAATGTAATTATCGCGAAAGGGTTGTCGATGCTGCCGGTTGAGATGGTGGTGCGTGACTACATTACCGGGTCGACTGAAACCAGTATCTGGCCAATGTACAAACGCGGCGAACGCACGCTGTATGGCATTGAGTTTCCAGAGGGGCTGAAAAAGAACCAGAAACTCCCGACGACCATCCTGACTCCGACAACCAAGGCGGCGCAGGGAGATCACGATGCGCCCATCACCCCTGAAGAAATCGTTGAGCAGGGGCTGTTAAGTCAGCAGCAATGGGATGAACTGGCACGGATCAGCTTGGCCATTTTTGCGCGCGGGCGTGAGGTTGCGGCCAGGAACGGATTGATCCTGGTTGATACCAAATATGAGTTTGGTCTCGATGAGAATAATGTGATTACCCTGGCGGATGAGGTTCATACGCCTGATTCGAGCCGCTACTGGCTGGCGTCGTCTTATGAGCAGCGTCTCGCAGAGGGCGAAGAACCGGAAAGTCTGGATAAGGAATTTCTACGTCTGTGGATTGCCGGAAAGTGCGACCCCTACAAGGATCCGATCCCGGAAATTCCTGACGAGACAATCCGCGAATTCAGCGGCAAGTACATCGCGCTTTATGAAAAGGTCACGGGCCTGAAATTCGAACACCCGGATGTTGACCAGCCTGTCGGGGAACGGGTTCGCGCCAATGTCGCGGCAGCGCTGCCAGAATATTTCTCCTAAGCAGACCTAATAAGGTCGTTGCACGACCATGTGATAGATGTGCCAGTGCTTTTGCTGGCCGCGTGGTGTTGTGCTGTCATCTTCCTCTTCGCGGAAATATTCGACGTTTAAAGGATATACCAGGGCATCTATCGCGCTATGGGCAAAAAAGGTGATTCCGGGCTTGCCGACCCAGCTATCGCGATCGCCGTAGAGTTGGCAGCTGATCCGTCCGCCGGGCGCCAGCGCCATCAGCATGCGATCCCAGAGATCGGGAAAGTCCTGCGGTGACACCAGCGGCAGGGCGAAACTGGAATTTATCAGCTCGGATTCTGGTAGCTCGATTCCCTCGAACCTTGAGGTCGCCGTTTCCAGCGATACATCGTCCCCGACTTCATCGCGGGCGCGCAGTCCGTCAATCGCGGATTGCTCGGCATCGACAGCAAAAACCTGCCAGCCACGCCGGAGTAACTCCACCGTGTCGCGGCCATTGCCGCAGCCGAGATCAATTGCCCGCAGCGGTTGCTCATTGTTGGGGCGCTCGGTCTCAAACTTGTCGAGCGCAAAGAGCAGCGTTTCGCGCGGTGGGCGGGCACCGGTCTTCTTGTAGTACTCTTCCCAGCTCTCGATGGGTGTATCCGACGGCATAATCGTTTAATCAGCCGTCGCGTTTCTTGCCGTCTTCATCCACGCCGTCGATCAGGATGAAGGCGATACGACAAAGTTTGTCATAGCGATTGGCCCAGGCGTGGTTGGTGCCCCGCTGAATGATGATGTCTCCGGTTTTGAGGTGGACGTCTTCGTCATCCATGAGCATGTCGATCTCGCCTTCCAGCACGATGCCATAATCAACCGTTTCAGTGCGATGCATGAACGGGTGGCGGGCACCCTGAACAACACGGTGAGCAGCACCAACTTCGCCAAAGGCTTTTGTGCCATCGAGCTTGGCCATGACTTCGGGGTTTTCCGGTGGAAATTCCGAAATCCGGAAATTCACACCATTTGCCGGTGGTTCGACGTCGAATTGGGCATCAGCCTCATCCTTGTCACCACCATAGCAGGCTGGCATCGACGTCGTGCGCCACAGATTAGTGCGGCCACCTGGGCGATGTTCAGATGTGACGATATTGGTGGCATCGCTATCCATAATGATGACAGCTTTGCCGTCGGCGTCATGGCCGGTGACAACACGGCGGATCGGTTTAACCATTGCTTTTCTCCTAAATGATTTGAATTGGTGATGCCATGAAACCGGTCGCGTCACAATGGCTAGCGCGCGCCCTTGCCTCGACGCAGGGCAAAATTTAGGCTAGAGACCAGTTGAAATCGGAAAAATAGTTTACCCCTTGAAACACCGGCTATTCGGCGTCATTTATGCGGCAGGGGGAATTCAATGTCTTAATGACAAGACGTTGAAGATATGAGGTTCTTTGTTGTCAGTTTTTAACGTCCTGCACCATGTTTGAGGGCAGCTATCCGGAATTTATAGCGATTTGCCAGGTCATTCTCATTGATCTGGTGCTTGCTGGTGACAATGCCATCGTGGTCGGTATGGCAGCAGCTGGTGTTGCGCCCGAATATCGGAAGAAGGTCATCATTTACGGCATCGCGCTGGCGGTGGTGATGCGGATTATTTTCGCTGGCGTGACGATGGAATTGCTCAACATCATCGGATTGACGCTGGCTGGTGGTCTCCTGTTGCTCTGGGTGTGCTGGAAGCTTTATCGCGATCTGCGTGAAGAGGCGATTGCACAGGCGATGCGAGATGCCGAAGGCGACGGTACCGTTGGGAATGAGGCTGACGGGAGCCACAAGTCATTGCGCGCCGCTGTCCTACAGGTGGCGATTGCCGATATTTCGATGTCGCTCGATAATGTGCTCGCCGTTGCGGGTGCCGCCAATAATCATATGACGGCGATGGTCATTGGGCTTTCTTTCTCTGTAATTTTGATGGGGATTGGCGCGACGTTGATTGCCAAACTGCTGATGAAGCACCACTGGATTGGCTATATCGGACTTCTGCTGATTGTCTATGTCGCGGCCGCGATGATCTGGCGGGGTGGCCACGAGCTCGCCTCTGTGACAGGGATTTAATCGGTTCCGGATTTACGCCGTCGCTAAGGTCGACGTGGCGTTCCTCGAGGTTGGATAAATCGTTACCAACCCATATTCTATAAATGCGTGTATCGTTAATCAAAAAACTATCCCTATGGTAGAAAATTTTACGTTTTGTTAACCCGTGCCGTGTTTATTAGCGGGCTCGGTGAGGTGGTTTCCGCGCGATCCGTGAAGTTCACTCAGTTTTCAAAACCGCTTCGCCGATAGGACAATAATCGACAACGGTCTCGGGGACGACTATGGCGAGTCAGCTAGACAGAAAATCACAGGATACAACGACGATTCTGCTGGTTGAAGATAATCCGGCTGATCAACGTCTTATTAAAGAATTTTTACGGGGGATAGACTCTCCGGAATACCAGGTTCACGCCGTTGACCGGCTGGACATAGCACGAACAATGCTAACTGATTCGCCTGGCAGTTTTGATGCCATTTTACTTGATCATAACTTGGGTGATGGCATCGGTATCGACCTGATCCGCGAGATGGCGCGCGATGTCACCGCACCGATGGTCTTGCTGACCGGGTTTGACAGTCGCGAAATAGATATGGCGGCGATGGCTGCCGGCGCCTCTGCCTTTTTATCCAAGCAGGATGTCAATGCGGTCTCCCTGGACCGGACCATTCGTCATGCCATTGAGCGGCAACGATCAGCTGTTGAGCTGTGGGAAAAATGCGATGAGTTGGAAGAATCCAATGTCAGACTGCAAAAGACCACGGCGCAGCTTGAGGCAGAAAGCGCTAACATCATCAAACTGGCGGAGCATCTCGCGAAGGCGCCGGATAGCTCGGATATCAGCTATCTGTCTTCAAACAATGATAGCGAGGCCACTTATCGGACGGTTGCCCAGGCAAGCCGTATTGGCGTGTGGCACATTGCCCCCGGTGGTGCCACTCTTGAGATCAACGCACCGATGCGCGAGATGCTTGGTCTGCAGGAAACGGATGTTTCCGAAGAGCAAAGCTTTTGGCATCTATTTGGATCGCCGGATCGAGCTGCTGCCCGGCAGGCACTGAAAGTCTGGTCCAACGGAACAACATCGAGTTTTGAAGCCAGCGCTGTTCTGCGGGGAGCAGATGTTGGGACTCGAATGATCCTGTCGGGTTGCCCGCTTCGGGCCGGTGACGGAAAAACAACCTTTATCATGGTGACGGCCGTCGATGTAACTGACCGGCGTCATGCAGAAGCCTTGGTCAAGGATCTGGCGCAGCGCGATCCATTGACCGGTTTGCTCAACCGGTCGATGTATGACGAAATGCTGGTCAGCGCGATGCAAAACAATGATCGCAATGGCACTCAGCTGGCGCTGTTTTATCTTGATCTTGATGGCTTCAAAGGCGTCAATGACACGCTTGGTCATCACGTGGGTGATGAAATTCTGAAGCGGGTGTCTGAGCGCTTGTTGGAGGTCACGCGAAATTCGGATTTCGTCGCGCGGCTCGGCGGCGACGAATTCACCGTCGTGTTGAATAATCTGCATGCGCCGAATGGGGCGGCCAAAGTTGCGCAATCCTTGCTGGAGGCAATGCACGCGCCATGCGTTGTTGAAGGCAAAACAGTCGCCATCAAACCCAGCATTGGTATCGCGATGTTTCCTGATGATTCACGCGATCCGGAGCAGCTGAAAAAAGATGCTGATCTCTCACTGTATCGCGCCAAGGAATCGGGTGGCGACATGTATCAGTTCTTCGATACCGCCATGCGCGAACAGGATGAAAGCCGTCGATCCTGTAAAGTTGATCTGACGCGGGCGATCGACGATGAAAGCTTAAAAGTCGCGTATCAGCCTCAGATTGATCTCGACAATAACGTCATTGCTGGCGTTGAAGCGCTAATCCGCTGGGACCGTCCCGGTCATGGATTATGCTTTCCAGACAGTTTTCTGCCGGTTGCGGAGGAAAGCGGGCTGATCATCCCAATCGGAGATTGGGTGCTTAAAAGAGCCTGCGAAGAAACCGTGAAGCGGCAGAAGCTGACGCAGAGCAGAATACGTCTCGGAGTCAATCTTTCAGCGCGGCAGCTCAAACAGCCGGAGCTCCCAAGTCGTATCAGGAACATACTCAATGAAACCGGATTTGCCGCCGATATGCTCGAGTTGGAAATCACCGAAACGGCGGTAATTGACGACATCGATGCCTCGGCACGTATCATCGATTCATTGCGGGATCTGGGTGTTCGAATATCGCTCGATGATTTTGGTACCGGCTATTCTTCTCTATCAGTGTTGAAACGGCTCTCTGTCGATAGTCTGAAGATTGATCGTAGCTTCGTGAATCGGATTTGTGAGAATCCAACGGATGCCGCGATCGCCGAATCCACAATCAATCTGGGTGCGAGGCTGGGCTTTCGAGTGGTGGCGGAAGGCGTTGAAAACCCCGAACAGTTAGAGCTTTTGCGCGAAATGGGCTGCCATGAGGCGCAGGGGTATTTCTTTAGCAAACCTGTATTTTCAGATGTTCTGGATGTCTGGCTGGCTGATTACAATGATGACCTCAAAGATAATCTTGAGGTTGCTTCTTGAGATCACCATCCGGATTCCCCGTGCCGGCGTAATACCAATGAATTTCGATCAGTTGAGAGAAGAAATGCACAGCGATAAGCGGTCAGTTGAAATACTTCTTGTTGAGGACAATGCGGCCGATGCGAGATTGACCTCAGAGGCGTTAAAACAGTCAAAGGTGTCCAATACTCTTCATCTCGTCCTCGATGGTGAACAGGCGATGAGCTTTCTACGTCGCGAGAATGGTCATGAAGATGCGCCGATACCAGATCTCATTCTACTCGATCTTAATTTGCCGCGGAAGGACGGTCGGGAGGTACTTCAAGAGGTCAAGAGCGATGATTCGTTAAAGGTAATTCCGGTTATTATTATGACGACATCAGGCGAAGAACAGGATGTTACTGCGTGCTATGCCGCGCATGCCAACTGCTATATTCGCAAGCCGCTCGATGTTAACGGGTTATTCGATGTGGTCACCAAGATTGAGAATTTCTGGTTCGAAATCGTTGTGTTGCCGCCGACCAATTGAATTGATGCCTCTGCTGCTGCGGCAGAGGGTTAGATTATCCCCTCTGACCGCATGCTGAATGTGCCTTCGCGGGCAACGATGATGTGATCATGAAGTCGAATGCCGAGCGGCTCACCGGCTTCCTCGATTTTGCGAGTCATATCGATATCGGCGGGCGAGGGGTCGGGAATGCCCGACGGATGATTGTGGATCAGGATTAGTGCGCTGGCACTAAGTTCGAGCGCGCGTTTAATAACTTCACGCGGATAGACCGGGGCATGATTGACCGTCCCGCTTTGCTGTTCTTCATCGGCGATGAGCGCATTTTTGACATCGAGAAATAAAATACGGAACCGCTCGGTTTCCTGCCTCGCCATGCTTATCTTGAGATAATCCGTTAGCGCTTCCCAACTGCTGAGCACCACCCGATCCATCACTTCATCGCGCGCCAGTCGTTCGGCGGCATCGGCGACTGATTTCAACATGATCGCGGTGGTTTCACCGACACCTTTGATGGTGCTCAGGGCTTTGACCTCGGCACGGAGCACGGCGGCGTAGGAGCCAAAGTGATTGATTAGCCGCTTGGCGACGGGTTTGGTGTCGCGGCGCGGAATGACATGAAACAGCAGCAACTCCAGCATTTCATAATCAGCCAATGCGCCGGGACCAGCTTCAACAAATCGCTGCCGCAACCGTTGGCGATGACCTTTCTGATCAGATGGGTTGTCCTGAGCCATATTCCACGCGCATGTACCTGTTTGAAAACAGCTTAGCGTTGCAATGGGTTCTCAGGAAGGGGCTTGCAGCCTAGCTGTTGTAAGGCGGGCAATCGAGACCAGTGGGCGACGTCGTAAAGATTTCATGCCCGTCCTTGGTCACGCCAATCGAATGCTCGAACTGGGCCGAGAGAGAACGATCCTTGGTGACAGCGGTCCAGCCATCGGCCAGGATTTTGGTCTCGTAGCGGCCGGAATTGATCATCGGTTCGATTGTGAAGAACATGCCTTCGCGGATTTCCGGGCCTTCGCCGGGGGTGCCGTAATGCAGGATACTCGGCGGCGCATGAAACACCTTGCCAAGGCCGTGACCGCAAAAATCCCGGACCACCGAGAAGCGTTGCTTTTCGACAAAACTCTGAATGGCATGGCCGATATCGCCAACCGTGGCGCCGGGCCGGACGACTTCAATGCCGCGCATCAGCGCCTCGTAAGTCACTTCGATGAGCCGTTTCCCTTTTACGCCGACATTGCCGACCGGGAACATCCGGCTGGTATCGCCATGCCAGCCATCGAGCGTCACCGTGATGTCGATATTGACGATGTCTCCATCGCGCAGAACTTTGTCGCCAGGGATGCCGTGACAGACTACGTGGTTGATTGAGGTACAAATTGATTTCGGGAAGCCGCGATAATTCAGCGGCGAGGGGATGGCATTGTGTCCGATAATGAAATCGTGGCACAGCTGATCAAGCGCTTCGGTTGTTACACCGGGGACAACATGCGGCGTGATCATGTCGAGGACTTCCGCGGCGAGTTTGCCGGCCCGGCGCATCGACTCGAAGTCGTCTTCGGTATGAATGGTAATTAATGTTCCGTCCACCAGTGCGCTCGCTTGTTTCTGTGATTGCCGTTTAGTTGCCGCGTAGTTGCCATGGTTTTAATGACTGGCCTGCTATCTGATAGCAGGCCGACTATTACAATTTCGTTGCTCAATCGCATGAAAAGTCGTTTCCGGCAAGCTATACGGATCAGAATAGTGTCTAAACCCTGCTCAGGGTGAGCTTTTTCACGCTTTCGATATCCTTTTGATTAGGAGGGCGATCTCTGTATAGTTCGCAGATCACGTATTAGTGATGATTAGTCACGGCAGAATCACGCAATCGGTAACGCGGTTTGTTTGGGCAAATGGGGTTCTTATGGTGCAGGGCGAATTCAAGCAGGTTTTTCCGACCGTTATGATGGAGCGGACGCTTGATGATGTCTTGCCGCTCAATGATCGGCTACGGGAAATCGTGCTGGATCGTGAACGGACCACTGAAGGTCTTAAGGCCAGTAATGTTGGTGGATGGCATTCCAGCGCCGATCTGTTGGACTGGGCCGAACCGGAAATCAAGGTTCTCGAATCGGCTATTATGGCTGCAGGACGCGATATCACCGCGACGATGCTGCCGCCGGGGATAGATGGCGATATTGAGGTCAAGGTCTATGGCGGCTGCTGGGCCAACGTTATTCGCGACGGTGGCTACAACAAGATTCACAATCATCCGGGGGCCGTGTGGTCGGGCTGTTACTACGTCTGTATGGGTGAGCCCGAACCTCAGCCCGATTTTAACGGCTGGATTGAGTTTCAGGATCCGCGGCCTGGGAACATTCATGGCGGCAAGGAACGCATCAACCCTGAACCAGGTCTTTTGTTAATGTGGCCGGGATGGCTCAACCATTTCGTCAATCCGTTTAAGGGCTCAGGGCGACAGAATTTCTATCGCGTTTAATCTTGAGGCCGAAGTTGTCGCCGCCAAGCCAGCCGCACCTAAGCCGGTTCCAGCCTCGATCCGGCAGGCCGTTGCCGCCGGCATCGCCCGCTAAATCAGTTACTCGGCAGCGTCTGACGGCGTGGCGTAGCGTTCTTCAAGTTCGTTCAAATAATCGATGCCGACCAGACTGTTGAGGTCTTTGAACGGCATCAGCAGGTCGGGTCGTTCGACTGGCTCATCGCCTTCGATCATCTCGCCGAGGGCGTCCATCGCATTCGCCATGCCGCGCACGGCACCGGTCGACATCAGCCGTGGATAGCTGACCATCGCGACGCCCATCTCCTGTAGACGTTTGGGATGGATCAGCGGTGTGGTGCCGCGGAATAACAGCCCGAGCCCCATATTGACGGTCAGCGGTTTCGGCACGTTCCTGGCGGCATTGGCAATGTCTTCTTCTGACATCAGCGCGTCGGCGAACAGCACATCCGCTCCGGCTTCGGCATACATGTTCATCCGGTCGATGGCGGCGTTGATGCCGAGTGGCCCGGCGGCATCGGTGCGTGCCTTGATGACAAAGCTCTCATCGCGCCGGGCATCGGTAGCGGATTTTACCTTCTCGACCATTTCATCGGCGGGGATCACGGACTTGCCTTCGAGGTGGCCGCAGCGTTTCGGCCAGACCTGATCTTCGATCATGACAGCGGCCATCCCGGCGGATTCAAATCCGCGTACCACAAAATGAACGTTTACGGCGTTGCCATAGCCTGTATCGGCGTCGGCCTGCAGCAAAAGGTCTTCCGAACAATCTGCCAGGGCGCGACACACCCGAACATTTTCTTCATAGCCCATGATTCCCTTATCGGCCCAGCCAAGATGGCATTCAGAAACCCCCGCACCCGAGATCACGGCGGTGCCGTAGCCGTACTGGGCCGCCATGCGGACGCTAAACCCGTCATAGACGCCGGGACAGATCAGGATTTCTGGGGCTTCAATAAGTTCGCGGAGGCGCTGACCTTTGCTTTTCATGGTAATTTTTCCTTGCAAATGTGATGCCGAAGAATACGGAATAATAACCGTCACCGAAACCGTCTGAACCACGCCTGGGGGTGCATGTTCTTCATTGGCGCGCTATATAGAGGCGCATCACAAACGAGAAATATCGTCATGGCCGAGTCTAAAATTGTTAAAGCCTGTCTTATTCTGATTGGGAACGAAATTCTTTCCGGCAGAACTCAGGACAAGAACCTTGCCTTCATCGCTAAGGGCCTCAATGAGGTCGGAATCCAAATGGGAGCGGCCTACATCATTCCCGACGTGCCGGACACGATTATCGATCTGATCAACAAGGCGCGCGCAGAGTATGACTATGTCTTCACCACCGGCGGCATTGGCCCGACGCATGATGACATCACAACCGAATGTGTCGCGGCTGCTTTTGGTGTCGGCTTATACAAAGACCCTGAAACCGTGGCGGCGATGACGGCGCGTGTCGAAGAGCGCGGCGAGGTTATGAATGATGCGCGGCTGCGGATGGCGACCTTCCCGGAAGGGGCTGAATTACTGAAAAACGAAATTAGTATTGCGCCGGGCTACAAGCTCGACAATGTTTTCGTGATGGCGGGTGTGCCGCGGATCATGCAGATGATGTTTAGCGAGGCGATCAAGCATCTGGACGGTGGCTCGAAGGTGCTCTCGCGAGGGCTGGCCATTGATCTCGGTGAAGGGACAATCGCCGATTCACTCTCTGCGTTACAGGATCGGTACCCGGACATTGATATCGGCAGCTATCCGCAAATGCGGGAGGATCGGAAATTCATGGTATCGCTCGTATTGCGCGGGCGGGATCAGGCGCGGCTTGATGAGGCGCATGGTGAAACCATGCAGGCAATGCGCGATCTTGGTGGTAAGCCGGTGGAAGAAGATCCAGACAAAGCCCAGGCCTCGGCGGAGCCCGAAGACAAATGAACTGGGAGTCGACTGGTTTCGGCGTCATGCTGGGTCTCGGCTGCGTATTCGTTTTTCGGGGTATCGGTACGCTGCGAAACAAGGAACTCGACGCGACGGCGCGCCGTAAGGGGTATTGGCCCCTCAATGCCGGTCTCGCATTGATCGCGATGTCGGCGATTCTGATTGTACGTCTTAAGGGCGGCTAGGCTTTGGCCTTCGCCAACGTTGCCGACGCTTGGAAGCAACGAAATTTTGCCATCTATATGAGCGGTGCCGGCATTGCGCTTGATCGGCATGTGGGCCCAGCGCATTGCGGTGGCCTGGCTGGCCTGGGAGCTTACAAAATCAGCGACCTGGCTTGGGTTGATTGCCTTCGCAGATTTGTTCCCAACAATCATTTTGACCCCTATCGCCGGCGTTCTGGCAGACCGGGTCGACCGCCGTCAAACTGTCCTTGATCAGCCAGTTTGCCGGTTTTCTGCAGGCTGTTGTTTTGACCGTTCTGGTTTTTACAGACTGGATCGATATCTGGTCGCTGTTTTTCCTGACATTCATCCTTGGCATCGCCATGGCCTATGCGACGGCGGCGCGGCTCGCGATGGTGCCAAACCTGATGCAGGCGCGAGCATGTCCCCTCGGCCTTGGCGAGCGATGCGGCCATCTATAATTCCGCCCGCGTCGTCGGCCCGATGGTCGCGGCGGGGTTGATTGCTACCTTAGGCATCGCGGGCGCTTTCCTGGTGAATTGTCTGACATATGTCGTGTTTTTGGTGTGCCTGATGAAAATCCGACTGGTCCGAAATGAGTCCCGTGGGCGGACGGGTGGAATGCTGACCCAAACCCTCGAAGGGATGACGATACGCTGCCAAACATCCCGGTATCGGCCCGATGCTGGTTGTGCTGACGGCGCTGGCGATGTCGGTAAAGCCGTTTCTGGATCTGCTGCCGGGTCTGGCTGATACGGTTTTCAATAGCGGTGTAAATGGCTTTGCGCAGCTTGCGGCAGCGGGGGGCACCGGGGCGGTTCTGTGTGCGGTATGGCTCGCTTTGCGGGGACGCATTGAAGGGCTCACTGTCATAACACTGTCGGCGCTTATCGTTGGGCCGCTTGGTATCGTCCTGATGTGTATCTCGGATATGTTCTGGCTTGGGTTAATTGGCTCTTTTATTGCCGGGAGTTCGATCACGCTGACCGGTACCGGTGTTCAGACCTTAATGCAGCATTCGGTCGATGGCGCCATTCGAGGACGGGTCCTTAGCCTCTACGGCATGTTGCATCGCGGGGTCCCGGCTCTTGGGGCGTTGCTGATGGGTATCATGGGCGATTTGATTGGTTTGCAGCCCACGCTCATCGGGGGCGCATTGATTTTCTGCATCCCTGTGTTGATCTGGGTTCTTTCGCGCTGGCGCCAAATACGTCCCGCTCTGGAAGGAAATCCGATTGAGGAGTAAGAATAGGCGCTATACCCAGCCCCTGTTTTAATTTTTCGAGTCGTTCTCCCCTATGGCCCGTTTCGCAAATCTCGATGCCATTACCGCCGCGCTGAAACAGCGGAATTTTGCCTGGTATTTCGCGGGCAGTTCCATCGGCTTGATTGGCATCTGGGGACAACGCCTCACCATTAGCTGGCTGGCTTGGGAATTTACGAAGTCGGGATTTTGGCTTGGTATTGTCGTGGCGGCCGATCTTCTGCCGACGATCTTTTTTACCCCGATTGCGGGGGTGGTTGCGGATCGCGTGAACCGTCATCGGATGATGTTTGTGACGCAATTTCTCGGCATGTTGCAGGCATTGGCGCTCGCGGCCCTTGCCTTTGCTGGTTTGCTCAATATTTGGTGGCTGATCGGACTCACCTTGTTTATCGGTATTGTCTGGGCGTTCAATACAGCGGCCCGGTTGTCTATGGTCCCCAATCTGATGGAACGTGAGCATGTTCCGTCGGCGGTCGCTATGGATTCGGCGATTTTCAATCTTGCGCGGTTTATCGGGCCGATGGTGGCCGGTTATCTGATCGCTGCGTTTGGTCCTGGGCCGACATTTTTGATCAATGGAATCACCTTCGCGATCTTTCTGGCCTGTCTTCTGCAGGCCCGCATGATCCGCGATGAGCGCGGCGCGAAGAGTTCCGCCAATATATTCGTGCAGGCGACCGAAGGCATGCGCTATGCCGCAAAACACCCCGGTATTCGCCCGGTTTTGATTCTCGTCATTGCGTTGGCGATCGGCATAAAGCCGACCCTGGAGTTATTGGCGGGGGTGACTGACACAGTCTACAATCTCGGGCCGACCGGGCTCGGTAATTTGATGGCGGCGTCTGCTGTCGGGGCGACTATTGCAGCGATCTGGTTAGCACAGCGCGGCACCGTTGTGGGGATGACGCGGATCGTTATCGGTGCGCTGGTCCTCGGCATTGTTAGCCTGTTTGCTTTTACCGCGACCCAATCATTTGTCTTTGGTCTGGTTTGCGCCGCTTTTATTGGGGCGGCCATTGTGGTCGGTGGTACTGGGACACAAACTCTGATGCAAAATGCCGTCGATGGCGCGATGCGCGGGCGGGTGATGAGCCTCTACGGTATGGTCTATCGTGGCGGACCAGCGCTTGGCGCTTTTGCGATGGGGTCGGCGGCAGAGTTTATCGGGTTTCAGTCGGCGCTGGCTTGTGGCGCGATAATCGGTGCCGGAGCTTTGGTCTGGGTTTTTCGCCAGCGAAAAATAATGGTGAGCGCTCTGGAAGGTGACCCTGATAAGGGGCAAGGACCGCATGGGACGTAACAATTTGTTACATAACGGCTATTCCCTATTTTAGGACCGTCGGGATATTTTACAGTTCGAGAGCCTTCTCGAGGGCCGCCTATCGTAAGGTATTGAAATATATAAGTTGTTGCAATTGGCACGTTTTTTGCACAATAAATGGCATAATTATAGTATTTGAGTAATCAGAATGTTTTCGCGTTTTATTTCAGTCCTGACCAAACTAGCGCTCCTGGCCGTTCTTGCCGCCGGGGCGTTGCCTGCATCTGCGGCAGTTTGGAATATTTACAACGTTCAGGGCGGATCTCAGGGTGGGTTTTCTTATTCGCTTCTTCACGAGGCCACGGGTTGTAACGCGATGTGCGGGGCGACGATTGCCACGATTTCCGGTAGCGGTGCGATTGGTACATATAACGATCAAACCGGTATCTTAAACGCAACATTCGATATTGCTGGCAGCGGCATTGCCTCAGGTGCGACGATGACAGTCGCCTCCAAAGTGTCTAACCCGTTGTTGTTTGGAGGTGTCGATGACACGACGATCGCACCGGCTCTTTTCGACGTCACATTTAACGGGACGACTATCCTTGGGTTACAGTCTACCGAAATCGGTATCAAGACCGGCTATGTGTGTTGTGGTAATGACGGCAATGATCCCAATTCATTCCACTCGACCAACCCAGGCCTCGCTATCATGAGCCTGTGGGGCGCGGATGGCTTCAATGTAAACGGCGAAAGCTATTCCGGGTCTCAAATTGGCATGGATTTGCGTATCGAGCTGGCCACGACAACCAATGACGACGTACCAGAGCCAGGTGCCCTTCTGGTGTTTGTCACGGCTTTGGTTTCCCTTCGTGTGGTCCGGGGCACAAGTCGAAAGACCCGCGCCTAAAAGCTGTCATCCGACTTACGTGACAATTGATTTAGCCAACGAGCGTGGTCTCGTGGCGTATTCTGTTCAATCAGATTTCCCTCGGGCTCTGTGGTGTGAGATAATCGTCGCCTCGGCGAAAGCCAAACAGCCTGTTCCGAACATTCATGGCGACTGCCAGCCAAACGCCCGAAAAAGACTCCGGTCCGAAGCCCGGTATTGTCAGCGTTCTTAGCCAGTGGAATTACGGTGTCTACACTGCTGGCAGCACTATCTCGCTATTTGGCATGTGGGCGCACCGGTTGGCCGCCGCGTGGTTGGCCTGGGAGCTGACCCATTCAAGTTTCTGGGTGGCCATGGTGGTGGTTGCGGACTTGATCCCGACTTTGTTTTTGACGCCGTTCGCGGGTGTTCTCGCTGATCGGTATGACCGACGGTATATGAGCATTATCAGTCAGGTCATGGGCATGTTTCAGGCCTGTGTCCTCGGCTGGATGTACCTCGCCGGTAAATTCACAGAAGCGGCAGATATCTGGTGGCTGATTGGCTGGACAGCGTTCCTGGGTGTGGCCTGGGCCCTCAATACAGCGGCACGCCTGTCGATGGTCCCCAACCTGGTGGAGCACAAATTTATCCCGCCTGCGGTTGCCCTGAATTCAGCGATCTTCAATCTTGGCCGGGTCGTTGGGCCGGCGTCCGGGGCGTTTATTATAGATCAATGGAATGTCGGGATCGCTTTTCTCTTTAATGCTGTCACGTTCATCTTCTTTATCGTGGCGCTTTGGGTCATTCGTCAGGTCCGTAATGATGAAAAGCCAACCAGCGGTGCTGGCATGATTGAGCAGCTGGCTGAAGGGATTAAACACGCTGCTCGTCACCCCGGCATCGGGCCAGCGCTTGTCCTCCTGATCGCGATGGCAATGGGCGGTAAAGCGTTGCTTGAAATTTTGCCTGAATTTGCCGACCAGGTCTTTGAGCGTGGCGCCAGCGGTCTTGGTGAAATAACCGCTGTATCAGGCGTTGGCGGATTGATCGCCGCCATGTGGCTGGCACAACGTGGCCATGTGCGTGGGCTGACGCGTATAACAATATTGGCACTTCTGGTGACCGGGCTCAGCATTTTCGGTTTTGTCGTAACGGACTGGTATCCGCTGGCCTTGTTCAGCATTTTCGTTCTGGGGGTTACCGGCATTTACGGTGGTACAGCGACCCAGACCCTCATGCAGCACGCGGTTGATGGTGCTATGCGTGGCCGAGTGATGAGCCTCTATGGCGTTATCCACCGGGGGGCACCGGCGCTCGGGGCGCTTGTGATGGGGATAGCGGCGGAGATCATTGGTATTCGCTGGGGCGTCGCGCTCGGTGGTGTTTTGTGTATGGTCGTCTGGCTGTGGATGCTGACAAAATCAAAGACCGCGGCGGCGGCGCTTGAAAAAGAGCACATTGAGTGAGGTCTCTGACGTTTTGTTGCGTCTTTCGGTTTCCTTGTGCACCCAATTTACGCTAGTTTCTGCCGCCAGTTCGATTTAACGACTCGCAGCGAGTGCCCGCTTGGCGGAATTGGTAGACGCAACGGACTTAAAATCCGTTATTCGTAAGAGTGTGCCGGTTCGAGTCCGGCAGCGGGCACCATTTCAGTGGACCTTTCGCAAAGCGAAGGTGAGCCATCGAAATCCCCCTACTGAAATCGCTTTTAAAATCTGGCAGTTCGACCTGGGGTGCGTCCATCCAATGTCAGGGCTATCATGGGACATGAACTGAAACCGGAAATGGGACAGCGGCATGCCAGATGCGCCTGATAACAATGTGATTGAGATGGTCGGTAACGACTATCCGTTTTTTCGGCATGTCAGTCGTGAAACTGGTGGTCTGAATTTACGATATAATCCGGTTGGGCCGGGTCAGGCTTTCAAAGCGGTGCTCGACGGTTTGCCGTTTCAGGTAAATGAGTTCTCACTCGCCAATTACACCCTGATGAAGGACCGCGATATCGCGCCGATGATGGCGCTACCGGTGTTCCTAAATCGGGCATTTCGCCATGGCTCTCTCTATGTCCGCAAGGATGGCGATCTGACCCATCCGAGCCAGCTCAAGGGGAAAACGATTGGCGCGCGTGAGTATACCCAGACGGCTGGCGTTTGGTGGCGTGGCCTGATGATCGATGAATATGATCTGCATTGGCGCGACATCAACTGGGTGTCGGAAAAGAAGCAGCGCTTTGCGCCGCCAGCGGATGCGGGGGTTAAAGCGCTGGACAAGGACCTCGAACAGCTGGTGATCGATGGTGAGATCGATGCCATTCTGGCGCCGAGCACCAATGACGGTAAGAAACCGGCGGCCGAGCAAATGTTGCGGCCCTTGTTCCCGGACACCGAGGCCGCCGAGCGCAACTATTTTATCCGCACTGGCATTTACCCGTTAAACCACGCGGTGGTTATTCACGATGACACGCTGGCGAAATTCCCCAACGCGCCCAAGCTGTTATTTGAGGCCTATTGCGCCAGCAAGAAGCAGTTTTATGCCGAAGGTGGCAATCTCAACCCGTGGGGCGATGAAACGGATATTGACCCGATCCCGTTTGGATTGACCGACAAGAACCGGGAAATTGTCGGCGCGCTGATGCGCTATCTCCATGAACAGCAATTCATTAGCAAGCTGCCGGATATCGATGGGCTGTTTATCGACGGCGCCGCTGACTGGGTGGACGGGTGAAGAGGTAACGTTAAGCCGAAGGTCGTCTGGCGGCTTAGGCCTTAAATCACTTTCCCCACCATCGAGCCAATCGCGGCCGTCAGGGCCATGGCGATCGTCCCCCAAATGGTGACGCGGGCGGCGGCTTTAAGTACGCCAGCGCCGCCTGCCTGGGCCGATAACGTCCCAAGGAGGGCCAGGCTGGCCAGGGTTGCAACAGCGACCACAGGGATTGCCAGCGCAATTGGGGCCAGCATCATGGCGACTAACGGTAATAAGGCGCCTATGGAAAATGCCGCCGCCGAGGTCACGGCAGCCAGAACCGGCTGCGCGCTGGCGGTCTCGGTAATGCCGAGCTCGTCGCGGGCATGGGCGGCGAGGGCGTCATGTTCAGTAAGCTGGACGGCGACTTCACGGGCCACACTGCGGTCGACGCCGCGGCTGACATAAATGCGGGTCAGCTCTTCAAGTTCGCCTTCTGGCTCTTCTTCCAACGCCTGGCGTTCGGTCTCGATGTCGGCACGTTCCGTGTCGGATTGTGAACTGACCGAAACATATTCGCCCGCCGCCATCGACATTGCGCCAGCGACCAGCCCGGCGATTCCGGCAATTAGGATAACGCTGCGGTCATCTGACGCGGCGGCGACGCCGACAATCAGGCTCGCGGTTGAGACAATACCGTCATTAGCACCCAGAACGGCGGCGCGGAGCCAGCCAATACGGTGGACATAGTGACTATGGTCGCCGTGATGATGTTCAATGCCTATAGAAATTGTTCTGTCCTTAAATCTCTTTACTCATTATTTATGGCAAGCTTATCTGTCGACAACCCGAATCGTCGGCAGTTTGGAATTTTATGCCGCGGGCGCGCTCTCGGCCTCGACCTGACAGCGGCGTAACAGGCGGACCTCTCCGTCGGAAAAGTCGGTGCGGGCATGGGACGAACAGAGATTATCCCACAGTAAAAGATCGCCCGGTGTCCAGACATGTTCGTAGACGTGCTCCCGGCGTTCCGCGATATCGAACATCAAGTTGAGAATGTCTTCGCTTTCATCACGGTCGAGCCCTTCGATCTCGGCGGTCATCAGCCGGTTTACATAGAGCGCTTTACGGCGGGATCGTGGATGGGTGATGGCGACCGGGTGAGAGCACCCTTCGAGCAGGTTACCGGCCCCCGCAGCTGTATTACGCTCGGCAATGCGGTCGTAATCATACAGGTGCAGGGCTTTACGACCGTCGATCTTTTGTTTGACCTCGTCAGGCAGGGCGTCATAGGCCTTGTAGAGGTTTGTGAACTTGGTATTGCCGCCAACGGACGGTACTTCAATGGCGTAAAGCAGGGTGCCAATATGGGGGCGGGGTTTATAGATTGTGTCGTGGTGAAACATCATCTCGCCATCCGGTAATGTCCCGATGGGTTTGCCGTTCTCGCGGATATTGGTGACCAGCATAAACGCTGGATCCAGCTTGCTGAAATCTTCGGGCCGCTCTTCTTTGGGCCGGGGCCGCTCGCCGATTTTGCCGAAACAGGCGGCAAAGCGGAGCTGTTCCTCCTGGCTCATATCCGGCTTGTTGAACAGCAGCACAATATTGTCGCGCCAGGTGTCGTAGAGATCCTGAATGGTTTTGTCATCGAGCGGCCTGGAAATATCAAGGCCGATGATTTCTGCCCCGAGTGCCGGGCCTAGCGGTTTGGTGTCGAACGAATGCGGCATCTGTTCCTCCGTTTTCTAGCGATAGCGTAACCGTCCGGGGAGGGCTTGTGAACTGCTCTGTCTCGTTCTAAAAAACAGGCAATTCGTATCGTGGATAGAAGGAACTGATCAGTATGGCGCTCTATTACCAGCGGCTCGTTGAAGAAGGTAAGGAATATTGGTGGTGTGCGTGTGGTAAGAGCGCAGATCAGCCATTTTGCGATGGTTCTCATAAGGGAACCGGGGTGTCACCTGTGCAATATATTGCCAAGCGTGACCGGCCTGTAACGTTCTGTGGCTGTAAGCGGACCCAGAACCAGCCGCTATGCGACGGCACGCACGAAACCTGAGTACGTACTGTGCCGTCGCATATCTAGGCGGTTAGCTGCCCTTGTGCTGGGTGATAGCGTCTTTTAGCTCGGTATATTCATCGCAGCCGAAGAAGCACAGGCTGTCGAGTTTGGCGAGATTGGCTTTCGCTTTATCAACCTGTCCAAGTTTCAGGAACAGGCGTCCTTGATATTCCAGTGCCCCGAGATGTTTGGGGTTTAGCGCCAGGGCTTTGCTGTAGGCTGCGCCGGACTCTTTGAGCTTGCCAAGATTGCGCAGGGAATAGCCCATATAGTTATGGCCATTCGCATTCTTCGGGTTGTCGGCAATGAATTTCTGCAGATGCGGAATGGCGCCGGCATAGTCTTTTGCGGTAATTTTCTTTGTTGCAGCCACCCAGTCAGGGTTTTGCTTTTTTGCTGAATCTGATCCCCAATCGCTATCGCCGCCGGCAGCAAAGGCATTTGGCGATAATACGATGACGTTAAGGGCCAACGCAGCGAGACTAATTGCAAAGACGGCAATTTTTCCATTCATCGAGAGCTTCTGAGTCATTCTAACACCTCTGTTATAAATCCGTTTATATCGTCCATATGGGATTTGCCGCTTGTTTAAACCAGTCTGTGGTCCGTCAATTTCTTGGTTCCACCATTCGGCGAGCTCCGTTAGGCTCATGTATGGAAAACACGTCGGCGCCCATATTATTCGCTCGCGATGACAAAAAATAATCACGCCTTTGTCAGCGACGGGTTACTCGTGCTTTTACCGCGATTATGGCGGTTCGCCTATACCCTGTCGCATTCCCCCGATATTGCTGAAGATCTCGTTCAGGCTGCCTGCGTCCGCGCGCTCGAACGCGCTGAACAGTTCCAGCAGGGAACAAATCTCGACCGGTGGGTATTTACCATCCTGTCGTCGATCTGGAAAAACCAGCTGCGGTCCAACGCCGTACGTCAGGGCCAGGGTCATGTCCCTGCGGAGGATGTCCTGACAATCGATGGCCGCCGGATCGCAGATGCGAATATTGAGCTGCAACAGGTGTTAAAGCAGATACACGAGCTACCGGAGGCGCAGCGCGTCACAGTGTTGCTGGTTTATGTTGAAGGGATGAGCTATCGCGAGGCCGCTGACATATTGGAGATACCAATCGGAACAGTCATGAGCCGGTTGGCGGCGGCGCGGGCGAGTTTGGGACGGTTGCAAGCCGATATGTCTAATGATGTGGCGCAACCGGGAAATGGGTAACGGTATGGCAGATCAGAACAATTCCATCGATATTACAGATGAAATGCTTGTCGCCTATCTCGATGGTCAGGCATCAGCGGACGAGGCTGCTGCAATCGAAAAGAAACTGATCAGCGATACGGATGTCAGTGCCCGACTGGCTTTGCTGGATGCGGGATCGCGCCCGTTTCGAGAGGCCTTCGACCTGATGCTTGAAGCTGCACCGGCACAGAAGCTGCAGGAGCAGTTGGAAGAAGCGCGTAGCACGACGGCAACACCGAACACTGTTTCGACTTCAAGGAGTGGGTATTGGGGGTGGGCGATGGCGGCTTGTCTGGTTCTCGCGGTCGGGTTGGGTTTTGCTGTTGGTGATAGATTTGCGCGATTTGATCTCCAGATTGTTGCTAAAACATCAGTTAAAAAGCCCACCATCCCGAAAGCAAAAGGCTGGCGGCAGGTGGTGGCCGATTATCATGCGCTCTATTCCAAGGAAACCTTGGTAGATGAGGGCGGTGATGCTCGATTACAGGACCAGCGGCTCGCGGCAGCGTCGAAATTGCTTTCTATCGAGCTAAAACGCGACCAACTGGCGGTCGCTGGCCTTGATTACAAGCGTACTCAAATCCTGCGGTTTAAAAAGAAGCCGCTAGCCCAAATGGCCTATCTCTATGATGGAAAGACCCCGGTCGCATTTTGTATTCTGCCGAGCGGTAAACCGGCGCATGGTCCAAAGCAGGAAGTGCGCAATGGCATGCAGGTTGTGCACTGGATCAAAGGCGGGTTTGGTTTCATGCTGATCGGCAAAGTGCCTGCCGACGGGCTCAACAAGATCGCAAAAACGCTGGAAGGCCGTTTTGGCTGAGGCGCTTAGTTCTGCGCTAAATATTTAGTCATCCGCTTGGCCATGACATCGCCGGTAGTGTCATGCGGAAATAATGTCCGGAACTTGCCGTCGGGTCCCATTAAAAACGTAATACTTGAATGATCGACCAGATAATCTTCCGGGGCAGTTTTATCGGCGATGACTTTACGGCGATGCACCCTGAATGATTTGGTCGCGGCCCTTAGCTGGTCGTCTGTACCGGTCAGCGCGACAAAGTTTTTCCCGAAATGGGTCATATATTCTTTGAGCAGCTTCGGGGTGTCGCGTCGTGGGTCGATTGTGATGAATAGCGGTTGCACGGACTTTGCCTTTGGGCCCAGCTTCTTCAGGGCCTGCGCCATATGCTGCAAATTCGTCGGGCAAATCGTCGGGCAATAGGTATAGCCGAAATAAATCAGCATAAATTTACCGCGGTAATCTTTGTCCGTGCGCTGCTGGCCATTGTGGTCGGTCAATGTGAATGGCCCACCGAACAGAGAAGCCAGCGGTAGGGGCGGTGGTGCCGCGCGGCTGCTCTCCGGCACGGCAACAGCAAGCGCTGCGACGGTCAACCCGACCGCTGCAACGCCTGCCATGATGTGCCTGAGAAATCTCATTGCGCTGGTGGTTTGAGACCCGGAACGCCGAGGACGCCTTCTTTGGCGATCGCGGCTTTGACGCGCTTGTCGTGCTGGAACCATTCGCCGCCGGGTTTACCGTTGGCTTTTTCCCATTCCTTGCCAAACCAGTTTGCACCGCTCCACTTGCCTTTGGGTTTTCCCTTGGGGGCGGCACGTTTGAACTGCAGCTGGAAGATTGGCATTTTCGGATGACTGATCATCAACCCGTCGGCAACGATACGCTTGTTGCAAAAGGAGATGAGATCGACCGTCGCACCCGCGAACGGATCGTTGTTCTTGACGACCGGTACCAGCTTGCCGTTATCGAATAACAGGCCGAGTTGGCGTTTGCCACTACCACAATTGGCGACACAATTACCGGTGACTTCACAGGCGATGTCGACAACTTTAGCTTCGGTACGGGTGATTTTCTCGTTTTTGATTCCCCAACCGTCGGCTGCCCAGGCGGCGGAGGAAAGGGCGATCGTGGCGACCGCGCTGATAATAAATGATTTTTTCATGATGCCCCTCAGAACGGTACGACGCCGTGTTTCTTATGTGTCAGGTTGATAACGCCTTTATCGTCGGCGACTTTATTGACGAGCAGGTAATTCACGCCATCGCGGACATAAAGATCACCATCGACGGTCACTTCATGTGACTGGATCGAAACGATCTTCGGGTTCGCAACACTGGTGTCGTCGCCTTCGACGCGCAGCACCATGTAAATCTTGCCATCCTTGCCCTTGATGCTGACCGGGACGCCGCCAACGGCACACCAGATTGCGCATTTATGATGGGCTGAGCCTTCTGCGAACATGATCTCGGTTAGATAACACCATGTATCGATGATTTCGCCGCTGACTTTGACCCGTTTTGGCGTTGCAGCTTCCGCAGCAAACCCCCAGACACCAATGCCCAATGCAACGGCGACTGCTATTAATTTTTTGTGCATTCCTAATTCCCTCTTAATGCCACCCAAATATCTCCAGATCGGATATTGGAAGTGTTTTCGCATATTAACACCATCATAGGGTTCACGTTGGCGTGAGAAATGTGTCATGTCATCAGGTCGTTAAACCGCATTTGCACCCGGCGGCAGAACACCGCACACTGAGCGCAATATATCAGGCAATGAATGGTATAAACGAATGACAAGTATTTTGATAACCGGGGCAGCGAGTGGCATTGGCGCTGCTACGGCACGGCGAATAGCCGGTCCTGAGACACAACTCATGCTGCATTCACGGTCGAATGAATCCGGGCTCGCCGATGTGGCGGCAGAGGTTGAAAAGGCTGGCGGCACAGCCAAATTGATTCTTGGAGATCTCACAAAGAGTAAATTTGCGGAGTCTCTGGTTGATGAAACCGTGGAACGTCTTGGCGGACTGGATCAGATCGTCAGCAATGCAGGTTTTGCTGATCGGCGATTGTTTGGGGATATGGAAGCAGACGCCTTGGTTTCAGCGGAACGCGGTATGCCTGAAGCCTTTTTCAGAATTGTGACGGCGGCGATGCCTCATCTAATAACGTCGACCAGTGGCAGGGTTGTCGCCGTTAGTTCATTTGTTGCACATGTCTTTGACA
This sequence comes from uncultured Alphaproteobacteria bacterium, assembly GCA_943787225.1. Taxonomy (GTDB): domain Bacteria; phylum Pseudomonadota; class Alphaproteobacteria; order MPNO01; family UBA2964; genus UBA2964. The sequence goes on along the minus strand of CALSLP010000003.1, from coordinate 456,588 downwards.
TTGAAGGGCTCTTTCCGGCGACGGCGGCTGCCAAGGCTTCTCTTGAAGCATTAGCGAAATCGCTGGCGGTCCAGCTCGCTGCAGACGGTGTAACGGTTAACTGCGTTGCGCCGGGCTATACCCAGAAAGATGCCAGTGGCCATTCTGCGTTGCCGAGTGACGCCTGGAAAAAGGCCGTTGCCAAGGTCCCGATGGGGCGTATTGGCACCCCAGATGACACGGCAGCTTTAATCGAATTCCTGCTTACCGAAGATGCCGGATTTATTACTGGCCAGACTATCCATGTCGATGGCGGGCTAACACTGGCTTAAGCGGGAAGTTTTATTCCGCCGCCGAACGCATTAGCGGCAGGCTGAAGCCGTATTTTTGATCCAGCCCCAACTCACGGCAAATATGCAGCCCCTTGGCGAGATGATCCGGCGCAATTGGCTTGAGCGGTTTGCGCAAGGGACCCGCTGGAAGGCCGACAGCGCCCATCAGGCATTTCACGGCAACTGGGTTAATCGCAGAATAGGTGAAATGCAGCATTTGCAGATTGTCTAACCAAGCATTGCGACAGGCCATGGCATCGTCCCAGCCTTTCCACGGTGTTGAAATCGTCACCATTTCCTGCGGGATGATATTGCCGGACATGTTGGCCGTGCCGTGGCCGCCAAGCGACATCAGCGGCACAACGAGACCCAATGTCGGGCTGTCGCAGCACATCAATGACATGTCAGGGTTGCCGGCGACGGTCTGGGCGATCTGCCCAACGCGCGCGGTGGATTCTTTATTCACGATGATATTGGGGTGTTCGGCGAGCCGCAGGATCGATGTATGCGCCAGATCGGTTTTGACTCGCGGCGGGTTGTTATAAATCCCGATGGGAATCTCGCTGGCATCGGCGACTTCGAGGAAATAGTCGGTTATGTCTTCATCCGGGGCGCAGATATAGGGCGGCGCGGCGATGATCGCGCCATCGGCACCTTCTTTGCCGGCATATTTGACGTAGTCGATGGTTTGCTCGGTGCTGGGGCCAGTACAGCCGTACCAGAACTCCATCTTGCCGGTCTTCATTTTGATGGTCTCGGAGATCACCTGGCGGCGCTCATCGGGGGTGAGCATGGAAACCTCACCGGTCGAGCCCATGATCAGCACGGCGGAGCTACCATTGCTCTCCTGGAAATCAAGCAGGGTGCGGAAGCCTTCGAAATCAACCGACCCGTCTTCATTCATCGGGGTGATCAGGGCAACGAACGAGCCTTCGATACGACGCTTGGCCATTGGGATACTCCTCAATTCAATATCATTTGTTCCAGATTATCGCTCTGACCCGCGAAATCAAAGGAAAACCCATACTCATTTAGTTTAGACGATCTCCGTCTGACCGGATTTGGCCGAGCGACCCATGGCTTCCAGCGCGGCAACACCTGCCACCGCATCCTCCGGTGATACCGGATAAGCGCGCTCACCATTGATCGCGGCAGCGAAGCTTTCAAGCTGGGCATGCAGCGCATCGAAGACCGGAAACTCGATAACCGTGCTGTCGCCTTTGAGCGGTTTGAACTCAAACCGGCGATCATTGCGTATCTCTGCCCAGCCTTCGGTGCCGAACAAATGCAGCCGGTGAAATGCCGGGGTGACGCCAATGGCGGTGAGACTGCCGCTGATACCGCTGGTGAATTTTAGGGAGATCGCGGCGGTATCGGAAATATCCGCCGTCGCTGCATGGCGCGCGGCCTGAACTGTGAGGGATTCCACCGGACCCAACAGCTCGATCATCCTATAAAGCATGTGATCGGTGAGGCTGCCGGGATGTGAATTTTCATCAAACCCCTTCCAGTCGCCCTCGGGTAACCCGCGATGGCGGTCGACACAGAAATTACCTTCGGCGTGGACAATCTTGCCAAGCTTTCCCGCCGCGACGCATTTCCGCAGCTCATCAGAGGCGGGATGGAAACAGCGATCATAGCCCATGGCGAGAACAAGACCACGTTCTTCAGCTTTCTTGCGCAGCGCTTCGGCATCTTTTTTGAACAGGGCGAGCGGTTTGATGACCATCACATGCTTGCTCGCTTCAAGGGCAGCCATAGCGACCTCGGCATGCAGCTGCGACGGCCCGGCCACGACCACCGCATTGATGTCGGCATCTCCGAGAATTAAGGAGACATCGTCAGACAGGCGAATGTTTTTCTCCTGACAAAAATCGGCGACCTTGGCAGGCGTGCGGTTGGCGGCAGCGACAAATTGGATATTGTCGCTCTTGCCCTGTATCGCATTGACGAGGTTTTTGCCCCAGCCTCCGAGGCCGACAATTCCGAGATTAATCATGTCGTGGGTCTCTCTTTCTTAAAAAACGATCCGATATCTAGTGCAGTTGTGGCGCAAACAGCTCTTCAATTGTCACCGGGCGATGGGCGATACCCTGTTCCAGACAGAACTGTAGGAACGGTTCCAGCGTTTTTCGGTTGGGCTCAATGCCATAGGGCCAGATGTCCTCGCCAAACAAAGCGCGTGCCCGTTCAGCGCCCGCAAAATTCCAAGGGTTGGGGTAGCGTGAAATGGTGACGTCGCGCAGCCGGGCTGTTGACCGGTTCTTCGCTGTCTCAAATGCCGTATACAGGTTTTTGGCCATCCACGGGTTCTGCTCGGCGATTTCCCGCTTGATGGCGATGGTGTGCATGATCGGGAAAATGCCGGTCTTCTGGTAATGCGCGCTTTCGACATCTTCAAAGTCAGGATACAGCCGCACGATATCGGGGTTTCCCTGTAGAAAGCTCCCGGGCGCTGCTGATGACATCAGCGCATCGATCTCGCCGTCAATCAGCATCTGATCCAGGCTTTTGTCGGAGACGGGTGTTAGCTGCACGTTATCCGGAATAGCGAGTTCGACATGTTCTGCGATACCGCCTTTGTTTACACCGGATTGCACCCACTCCACTTCTTCAAGGGAAATGCCAGCCTCGTGCATGAGATAGGCGCGGCTGTAGATCCCGGCGGTATGGGCCCATTCGGGGTAGCCGATTTTGCCACCGCGGAGATCTTCGGCTGTTTTTATCGCGCTGTTGCGGTTCACATAAAACGATGACAGGCGAAACACGCGTGATGTGAAAACCGGAATGGCGGTCAGGCTGTCATCACCTTGTGACCGCAGCGCCACATACATGCCCATCGACATCTCAGATGCGTCCCATTCCCGGAACGTCGTGAAGCGGTGAAAAATTTCCTGGATCGTGAAACTTTGGAAGTTGATATTCAGCCCTTTGGCTTTTACGGCCCCAGAGACGAAATCCCGTACATGATCGTAATCGCAGACGGCCAAGGAAAGTTCCAATTCACTCATCGCCTCTATTCCTCTGTTGATTGCCCGGCATCCTGAATGGCCTGCCATACGCGCTGTGGTGTTGCCGGAATAGGCACGTCTTTGACGCCGAGCGGGGCGAGAGCATCGAGGACAGCCAGTATGATCGCAGACGGCATGCCGCAATTGCCGGCCTCGCTGCCGCCTTTGACACCCAGCGGATTATTGGTCGAAGGCACCAGCGATTCTTCTGAAATGATGTCTGGCATCATGTCAGCGCGGGGCATGCCGTAATCCATAAATGAGCCGGTCAGTAATTGTCCGCTTTCTCGGTCATAGAGAATTTGTTCGACCGTTGCTTCGCCCAACCCTTGTGCGACCGAGCCATGAAGTTGCCCGGCGAGGGTTAGCGGATTGACCACAACACCGACATCATCAACCGCATAGAGCCGGTCGACGTTGAGGTTGCCGGTCTCCGGATCGACTTCGACTTCGCAAATCATGCAGCCATTGGGGAAGCTATAGGTGCCATCATGGTTGCCGACACCATCGAGGCCGAGGCCTAGCTCCTGCGGAACGCCAGCGCCGAGATATGACGTCTTCACCACTTCTTTGAAGGTTACCGAACGGTCGGTGCCAGCAACTTTGAAATTTCCCTCTTCGAAGGCGACGTCGGCCTCGGACGCCTCCATCATCCAGGCGGCGATGCGGTTGCCCTTTCTGATGATTTCATTGGCGGCCAGTTTCAGGGCAGAGCCGCCGGTCGCCATGCTGCGCTGAGCGAAAGTGCCGCGTCCGAACAGAACCTTATCGGTGTCGCCCTGAAAAACACGTACATCATCGATGGGCACGGAGAGCCAGCCGGAGATCATCTGGGCAAACATGGTTTCGTGGCCTTGGCCGGTGGAGAGGGTTCCGACATGCGCCGATATCAACCCGTCCTGATCGACCCGGATTTCCATCCGCTCGGAGAACGTCCCGGCGCGCTGGCAATGCAGCGCGAGCCCGATGCCGCGTCGTCGTCCATGCTGTTCGGCCTCTGCCTTGCGGGTCTCGAACCCGTCCCAATCGGCAAGCTCAATGGCCGTGTCCAGAACCTTTGCGAAATCGCCGGTGTCATAGAGATAGCCGCCGGGCGTTTGGTAGGGCATCGCCTGAGATGAAATCAGGTTGCGGCGCCGCAGGTCGATGGGGTCGATGCCCATTTCACGCGCTGCGTTATTCATGAGCCGCTCAAGAACGTAAGACGCTTCCGGTTTGCCGGAGCCGCGATAGGGGCCCATCAAGGTGGTGTTGGTGAAGGTTGCCTTGACCTCGGCGTGGATCAGCGGGATATCGTAGGTGCCGGGAAAGCTGATCGTGGCATTGCGCGGTGGCACCGCAGCCCAGATGCTGAGATAGGCCCCGACATCGACGATGACCGACGTGCGCATGGCGAGAATTTTACCATCCTTGTCGAACGCCATAGAAGCGTCGGCGATAGGGCTGCGCCCGTGCATGTCCGTGGCGATAGCTTCACTTCTATCGGCGGTCCATTTTACCGGACGGTCGAGCTTGCGGGCAGCCCAGACGACGAGAACGTCCTCTGGATAGACTTGCCCCTTCATACCAAATGCGCCGCCAACATCCATGGCGACGACACGTAGGTCGAGCTGTGACATGCCGAGAACATGCGACACCACATGTTTGATTTCATGTGGTTCCTGCGCACTGCTGCACAGAGTCATTCGACCATCCATCTGATTGCGATAGGCGAGGGTGCCGCGAGGCTCCATCGAGTTTGATGTCGCGCGCGGGTACTGAACCCGGAATTTGGTTACATGTGCCGCTGCGGCAAATTGGACGGAAACGTCGTCGCTATTGCCGGAAATGATCTGAAAGCTGGTATTGCTGTCGGCATCATCCCAGACTTTTGGCGCGTCAGTGGCGTGGGCATCAATCAGCGTTACAGCAGGCAGCAGCTCGTACTCGATGTTGAGTAATTCGCCCGCATCTTTTGCCTGTTCGAGTGTTTCTGCCACCACGAGAGCAATGCCTTCACCGACAAACAGCACCTTGTCGCGTGCCAATATCGGCTGGGTCGGACAAAACGACGGGCTGTCCGGTGGTAATTTGGGAAACGACATGCAGGTTAGATCGCCAAGTTTCTCCTTGGAAACGTCCTCGCCAGTGAGGATCAGAAGCACGCCCGGTGCGGCGTCTGCTTTCGTCGTGTCGATGTTGAGAAGTCGGGCATGCGCATGCGGCGATCGCACGATATATGCGTGGCTGGTGCCGGGCATCGACATGTCGTCAACATAGCGACCCTTGCCGGTGAGCATGCGTTCATCCTCAACGCGGGGGACGGGTGCTCCTAACCCGGTATAGGCGTTTTCTACCGTCATCGATTTCGCTCCGCTGTCGGCGTTACAGCTTCATCAGCCGTTCGGCATTTCCCGAACACAGGGTTTTGAGGTCATTTTTCTCAAGTTCCAGACTATTGATTGCTTCGATGGTTTCCGCGGTCGGGGCGAATGGGAAATCTGTCGAGAAAACAGTATGCTCGATACCAAAGTATTTCATGCCGCATTCTATCCCGAGCGTGGCGCCGAACATGGCGGTGTCGGCATAGAAATTTTTGAAATATTCAGCATGGGGTTTTTTGAGCGCCGGGAGAATGCCGGTAATGTCTTCGTCAGTTGTTCGCGCCCCCAGCACATCCATACCGGGGCCAACGCGGCCATCGAAATAAGGGATCATGCCGCCCATGTGATGGGTGATGATCTTGAGGTCGGGGTGACGGTCGAACATGCCGCAATAGACCAGCCGGGTCATCGCGATAGAGGTCTCGTATGGCCAGCCAAAACACCACCACATCTCGTAGCGGCCACGTTCTTCGCCTTTGTAGTCAGCCATATCGGCGCCGCGCGCCGGATGCATCCAGATTGGCAGATCATATTCGGCCATCGCGTCGAACAGCGGTAGGTACTCAGGCTTGTCGAGTGGCTCACCGGCGACATTGGTGAAAATCTGAACGCCGCGCGCACCGAGGTCTTTGATTGAGCGATGCAGCTCTTCCATCGCACCATCCATATCGAGCATGCAGAGTGCTGCGGCAAAGCCGACAAAGCGGTCCGGATGTTTGGCGCATTCTTCAGCCATCGCATCATTGGCAACGCGGGCGAGGTGCGTGCCGGTCTCGGCATCCATGATGTCTTCGAGTGGCGGGTTGGGCAGTGAGATCAGCTGCTTGTAATCGCCATAGGCATCCATCTGACGGAAACGTTCTTCGAGATTATGGACCGGGACAACGGCCTGCATACGCTTGCCGATATTCTCCAGCCGTGGTGCGGCTTTTGACATCTGCTCATAAAACGTACCGGGGAAAGATATGGGTGTAGATATCGATTAACATGGGCCTCTCCTGTTATTTTGCGCTGGGATCTATTGTCCCACCGAAGTCTGTCGAGATACCGGCGGCGATATAGCCGCCATCGACGTAAAGAATGTGACCGTTCACGTAGGACGCCTGCTCGCCCGCGAGAAACACTGCCGCATCGGCCATTTCCTCAACCATACCATAGCGGCCAACCGGAATAAGCTGTTTGTAGCCGTCCCGGGTCACATCGTTATGGGTGACGCGGGTCAGCGGGGTGTCGACAGGGCCGGGGGCAACCGCGTTGACGGTAATACCGTGCGGTGCAAGCTCCAGGGCGGCTTGACGGGTTAACCCGATGACCGCTGATTTTGAGGTGCCATAGGCCGTGCGGCCAGACCCGGCGCGGGTGCCTGCAATAGACGCAATATTGACGATCCTGCCATAGCCTTGCTTGACCATTTCACGGGCGGCGGCCTGACTGCAAATGAACGTCCCCATCAAATTGACCTTCATGACGCGGTCGAATTCTTCGATTTTGGCTTCAAGGAAGCTGTGGCGCTGACCGGTACCGGCGACATTGGCGATGATATCGAGTCTGCCATGCTCACTTGCGTATTTAGCAATGACGGATTGCGCAGCGTCGGCATCGGTGATGTCGATGTGACAGCTTGAGGCCTTGCCACCGTCTTTCTTGATAGCCTCTGCAGTTTCTGCCGCGCCGTCCTCGTTGATATCGCAGGCGAGGACCGTTGCGCCCTCGGCGGCATAGGCTTTGGCAATACCTTCGCCGATCCCACCAGCCCCGCCGGTCACAATCGCAATTCTACCCTGAAGTCTCATTGTTCTTCTTTTACCCTGTCCTGTAGGTCGTGAATTTCGGGGTGCCGCAGCATTAGCCAGGCGAGCCACAGCATGATCACCGATGACAAAATCCCAATAATATAAAAACCGTATTCCAAACCGACCATGCCTGCCAAGCCACCGAGCAGAAATGGACCGATCATTGAGGTCACACGGTTCATGGTGCCCCGCAGTCCAATGGCTTTGCCCTTTTCATTGGGTCCGACGGTTCGTAGCATGAGGGTGATGACGAGCGGTTGGTGGATGCCGTTGGAGACGGAGCGCAAACCCGCCACGAAACAAAACATCAGATAGGCGGCAATCAGGGGTGAAATTTCTATCGCCCAGCCCAGCATGCCTGTCACACCGCTAATCACAGCGACTTTTCCGAGAAGCGGCGTGATTGAAATAAAGATCAGGGCGGTAAAAATAGCCGTCCATAACACCCAAAACGCTGGGAATCGTCGCCGCAAGGGGGTGGCCGCTAATGATCCGCCTGCGGCAGCAATGGAAGAAAATGAAATCAGAAACCCGATGAGTGTTGCCGGGACACCGACATATTTCTCCAACCAAACGATATAGAACGTGCTCTGAATGTTATTGCCGATATGAACCATCATGCCGAGGAGGATCACGATGGCGATGGTCGGAGATGCCAGCAGTTTGAAGGATGCAATATAATCCGCTGGATTTGGGAGCAGGGATTTCCAGACAAAGGGCGCTCGCGGCGTTTCTGCAGTGTATGCGGCGGTTCCAGACGGGCGTGCAGAAATCGCGGGTAGCATCATGACCGATACCATAAAGCCGACACCGCTGAGCCCCACCAGGCTGAAAGCGGCCATCGGACCAGCGAAATCCCATACCGCCCCGACGGCTGGAGGCCCGATGACATGGCCGGATCTGATGATAGCGCCGAGGCGTGCGGCATATTTGGTCCGGCCATGCATGACCTGGCCGACCAGCGTTTGCGCGCCCATCCAGCCGATGGAGTCACAGACGCCGGAGAGGAGTTGGATGACGATCAGGGCCGATACAAAGGGTAGTAATGGATACATGAACGGCGTGGTCAGGATCATCAGCCCGATGAAAAACATCACGCGCTTGGTGCCCAGTTTGTCCATCAGGCTCCCGGCATGAATTGACAGGAAGAGAGACAAAAGCGGTCGGCAGCCGAGTACGAGGCCGAGCGTGAAGCCCTCAGGTATCCCCATATTGACGCGTGCCCAGATCGGCACGATGACCATCAGCATGAAATGTGTCGTCGTACTGAACGTACCAATGCCATAAACCGCGAGTTGGGTCTTTAACGGCACGTCGTCCGGATTGGTCTGATCTGTTGTTTGAGCGTCTGTCATGATTGTTCCCAGAATAGCGCGTCTACCGCGCCGCGAACATGGCGGAACGTGATTGGACTAGCGATTTAGCGTAATTTGGGGAAGACTATGGCTATGGATGATGGTCATGCAGTCACTCACAGCGAGGCTGATCTGAGTGGATTAGTCCGCGCTGACAGCGTTCACCGCTCGGTTTATACCGATCGGGAAATTTTCGATCTGGAGATGGCGCGTATATTTGGTCGCGCCTGGGTCTATATCGGCCATGACAGCGAGGTGCCAGAGCCGGGAGACTATGTCACTCGAACAATAGGCCGCCGCCCGGTGATTTTGAGTCGTCATAGCGATGGCGAGGTTTACGTCATCCACAATAGCTGTGGTCATCGCGGCGTGAAAGTCTGTGTTGAAGCCAAAGGCAACACGCAGCCATTTCGCTGCCCGTATCATGGCTGGACGTTCAAAAATAATGGCGACCTTGAAGCGGTTTCAATGCCTCGAGGTTATGGAGAGGCTCTTGATCTCACCAATCCGGCGCTTGGGATGCGATGTCTCAACCATGTTGAGAACTATCGCGGGTTTGTCTTTGCCTGTGTTGCGGATGAAGTGCCTTCTCTCGAAGACTGGCTTGGCCCCGCCCGAAACAGCATTGATGATATCGTTGATCGGTCACCCACCGGCAAGGTTTTACTCAATGCGGGTATCCACCGTTATGTGTTCCGGGGAAATTGGAAGTTTCAGATCGAAAATACCGTCGATATGTATCATGTGCCGTTCAGTCATGAATCTACTCTTAGTCCTGAGGGGAAACAGTTCGTCCGGCGTAACGGAGACGATGCCGGTTCGACAATCAGTGATGATGGGGAAGCCGCAAAGCGCTGGGAACAACGCGAAGCCTGGGGCGCTGCCGAGAATGGCCACAGCTATACCGGTCATCAGCCCGTAGCTGATAAAAGGCGCGAAGACCCTGCCTATCTCCAATATGTCGAAAGTTTAAAGGGTAACCATTCACCGGAACGCCTGGCCGAGGTGTTGGCGCCGCGCCGTCACAACACAGCGTTCTATCCAAACATGTCTCTGCAGGCGTTGAACCAGCACGTCCGCGTTATTTGCCCGATTGCGGTTGATCGTACCGAAATTCTTGTGTGGCCGGTTTTGTTTGAGGGCGCGCCTGACGAAATGAACCGCGATATTATCCGGGGGCTCAATGTGACGCATTCGGCAGCATCTCTGATTCAGACCGATGATCTGGAAAACTTTCATCGTTGTCAGTTGGGCGCCAGCGCCGAAAATTCGGAATGGGTGTGGTTTGCCCGCGGACTCGATACCGATCAGACCGATAATCACGGCGATGTCATCAATACCGGAACCGGAGAGTTGCCGCAGCGCGCTCAGTTCACCGCCTGGTCGCGGTTAATGGCACTTTAAAAGCAGTCTTTATCACGCGATGCACGGATGGTAGGGTCCGCCCGCTTTTAAAGGAAAAAGGGATAGCTCCATGCGCGCGGTACTCGTTGAAGACTTCGGCCCACTTGAAACTCACAAATTAGGTGAAATCGAGGCACCTACGCCCAAGGCGGGTGAGGTGTTGATCGATGTCCATGCAATTGGGGTTAATTTCCCGGATACGTTGATGATGCAGGGCAAGTACCAGACCAAGCCCGAGCGTCCCTTCACGCCAGGGCGCGATGTTGCCGGTGTGATTTCGGCAGTGGGCGACGGCGTCACCGAGTTTCAGGTTGGCGACCGCGTGATGGCGATTGTGGCGTGGGGCGCCTATGCCGAAACATGTGTCGCCCCGGTTGTCCGCTGTTTTGCCCTTCCAGACGATGTTGATTATGTAACGGCCGCCGGGATGGCCACGGTCTATATGACAAGCTGGGTCGCGCTCATGGAGCGTGGGGCTTATCAGCCTGGCGAAAAGGTTCTCATTTTAGGAGCCAGCGGTGGTGTCGGTCTGGCAGCTGTCCAGATCGCCAAAGCGCATGGCGCCTTTGTGATCGGTGGTAGTTCTTCGGAAGAACGCGGCAAGATCGTTCTCGAGAATGGTGCCGATGCCGTCATCGATCTGTCTGTTGATGACTTGAATGAAAATCTCCGTCAACAGGTCTTTAAGGTTGCTGGTAAAGAAGGCGTCGATATTGTCCTTGATCCGCTGGGTGGGGACATCTTTACCGCTGCCTTGCGGACACTGGCCTGTTCCGGTCGTATTGTTTGTATTGGCTTTATCGCTGGTATCCCCGCAGCAAAGGCGAATTATTTCAACGTCAAGAATGTGACGCTGGTCGGTATGGCGCTGGATCTGCATTTCCGGTTTAAGCCGCAGGTCATTAAGGCCGCTGCCGAAGATGTTCTGAAACTCCTGGCCGAAGGCAAGATCAACCCACGGATTGAGGGAACATACGAACTGGGGGACTTCCAATCGGCCCTGGCACAGTTCAAGGCGAGAAAAAGTCCGGGCAAGCTCGTCCTGACAACAGGCCGGAGTTAATCGCATGGCGACTCGCGTAGAAAGAATACTCAAGGGGGCCCGCGCCAAGGGACAAAAGACGCTTTCAGAATATGAGAGCAAGCTGGTCCTGGCAGCCTATGGCGTGCCGATCAGCCGGGAAGTGCTGGTTTCAACACAATCAGAAGCCAAAGCGGCGGCCAAAAAGGTCAAATATCCGGTTGTTCTCAAGGGCTGTTCGGCCGATGAGGCGCATAAGACGGAAAAGGGCCTGATTGCGGTAAACCTGGGGTCACAGGCGGCGTTGGTTGAAGCCTTTAAAACGATCAGTAAACGGGCCGGTAAGAATTACGACGGTGCGTTTCTCGTGCAGGAAATGGTGTCAGGATCTCGCGAGATCATGATCGGTATGCATCGGGACGCCTCTTTTGGTCCGGCAGTGATGTTTGGTCTCGGCGGAATTTTCACAGAAATTCTAGAGGACGTAACGTTCCGCGTGGCGCCGCTGCGTAAGAAAGATGCCCGTGATATGTTGCGGTCAATTCGGGGCCATAAAATTCTCGGGGCCGTTCGCGGCATGCCCGCGGCCGACCTGGACATTCTATGCCATGCGCTGATGGCGGTTGGTCAGGTGGCGCTCGATCACCCGGAGATCGAAGAGATTGATATCAACCCCTTGATCATCCGGGGCTCAAAAGCAGTCGCTGTTGATGCGCTGATCGTGCTTTCCGATTCAGAGGCCGACGGGACCTCCTCCTGACATGGCAGATGTCATGGAAAAGTTTTTCGAACCGAAAAGCGTATGCGTTATCGGTGCGTCCTCGACTCCAGGTAAGCCGGGCAATGTTGTCGTCAAAAACATGCGCGATGCGGGATACAAGGGCGATGTGTATCTGGTAAATCCGCGCGGTGGTGAGATCGAGGGCTACAAGGTCTACAAATCCATCGACGAATTGCCGGACAATATCGATCAGGCTGTGGTCACGTTGCCTGCATCTCTCGCGCCGGAAACGGTTCGAGCGCTTGGGGCTAAGGGGACGAAGGCCATTGTTTTGGCGGCCAGCGGGTTTTCCGAAGTTGATCATGTCGGTGAGGCGTTACAGGACGAGCTCATCGCGGCCATTCGGGAATCTGGTGCGCGGGTTCTGGGGCCGAATACGACGGGTCACGTGTCGGTTCCGTCGTCTTACACATCGAGCTTTTTTCCACTCGGTGATATTCCGCGTGGCTCGGTTTCCTATATCACTCAAACCGGTAATTTTTGCGGTATTTCCCTGCGTCATATCATGTCGGCGGAGAATTATGGCATTGCGCGTTCCTGCGGCCTTGGCAACAAGGCGGATTTGGATGAATGCGATCTGCTCGAATATTACGGCTATGATGATCAAACCAAGTCGATCTTTATGTATCTCGAGAGCATCAAGAACCCAAAGCGGTTCTTACGGGTTGCGCGTCGGGTCTCCCAGAAAAAGCCGGTTTTCCTCCTAAAGGGCGGAGCCTCTGATGCGGGGGCAGCGGCGGCCGTCGCCCATACGGGCTCACTCGCTGCTGATGGCCGGGTTGTAGATGGTGCTATCGAACAGGCGGGGGTAACGCGCCTCCGCAAATATTCTCACCTGTTCCAGGTCGCCAAGGCGCTGGATACGCAGAGCTTGCCGCGTGGTAATCGGGTGTCTTTTCTGTCGCCTTCTGGGGCCTTTACGGTGTGCCTTACAGATATTTGCCGGTCGCTTAATCTTGAGGTCCCTGACCTCGAAGACAAGACTTGCGAAAGGCTGCAGGAATTTGCACCGCCCTTTATCCGGATGCGTAATCCGGTTGATATCTTTGGCAGTGTCGGGCTCGTTGGGTATGAGAAGGCCTATGGCGATGCGTTGGACGCCGTTCTTGCGGACCGCAATATCGATGCGGTTGTTGTTATTATGATGCTGACGACGGAAACCGGTATTCCGAAGATGGATTTTATTGTTGATCTGTCGAAGAAATATCCAAGTAAGCCGGTTTATGTGACCTTTATGGGTGAGCATCAACACAACGTTGCCGCCAAGGAATATCTCGAACCGAAGGGTATCCCTTGTTACATGCTGGTTGAGGAGCCTTTCGAGGTGCTCTCCCTGTTGGCATCCTGCAGAAAGAATATGCCGGTTCGTTAATTCCCGGGCTGCATTTGCTCCGGAGCCGATCCACAGGATAAGCTAAGCCCATAACAATTCTTTTAAGGGCAGGCTGGCTATGGGTATCAGGACGGGCGCGCAATATCTCGATGGCATTCGCGATGACCGGGAGGTCTGGTGTGATGGCGAACGGGTTAAGGATGTAACGACAGACGTTCGGTTCGCGGGTGGGGCAAGAACCATGGCCGAGCTCTGCGACCTTCAACATCAACCTGATATGATCGACAAGATGACTTATGAGTCGCCGACGACTGGTGACCGTGTTGGCTTGTCCTTTATCCAGCCAAAAACGGCGGATGACCTCACGCGCCGCCGCAAGATGTTCAAAATCTGGAGCGACTATACCTGCGGCATGTTTGGCCGCAGCCCGGATTTTATGAACGTGATGCTGGCGTCTTACGGTGCCGCTTGCGATGCCTTTGATTCCGAACAAAGTCAGTTCGGCAAGAACGTCTCGGCCTATTACGAATATGCCCGCGAAAATGATTTGGTGACCACCCATGCGCTGGTCAGCCCGCAGGTGGATCGGTCGCGGGCACCGGATGCCCAGGTTAAGGATATCGCGGCGCGTATCGTTGGCGACAATGACAAGGGTTTTATCATCAACGGTGTCCGCATGTTGGCAACGCTGTCGGCTATTGCTGATGATATTGTGGTGATGCCGGCGCCGTCATATCCTCTGACCGACGTGGAAGAAGCCAAAACCCATGCTTTCGGTTTCGTTATTCCGGTTGCAACACCGGGTCTAAAGCTGATCGCGCGGCCTTCAGTCGTCCATCAGAATGCGGGCTCCCCAATGGATTACCCGCTGGCAAACCATTTCGATGACAGCGACTGCATGATCCTGTTCGACAATGTGCTGGTGCCGTGGGAGCGGACCTTCATCTATCGGGATGTCGACGTTTATAACAACGCTCAAAAGAACACGCATACGCACACCCATACATCGCATCAGTTCGCGACCAAGGACCTTGCCAAGGCGGAGTTTATGCGTGACCTCGCGATCACTGTGGCAAGGTCAACCAATGTTGATCAGTTTATGCATATTCAAAACCAGCTAGCAGAGCTGATCCATGTCGCAGAATGGGTTGAGTCCTGTATCCGGACATCTGAAATCGATTGTTTCCCCGGTCCCGGAGGCACGGTGGTGCCGAGACGGGAATCTTTGCAAACAGTGAAATTTATGTTCCCGCCGCAATTTCGCCGTGCCTGCGAAATTATTCAAACCATCGGAGCAGGGGGACTATTTATGGTGCCGTCCTTCAAGATGCTGGAGAGTGACCTCGCTCCGGAAATTGAGAAGTATTTTCAAGCCGCCAATATCGATTCACACGAACGCATTCGCCTGTTCAGACTGGCCTGTGATGCGGCGCTTACCAGCTTCTCCGGTCGTCAGCAGCTCTATGAAAGGTATTTCGCTGGCGATCCGGTCAGGTCATCCGCAGGCTATGCCAATTCGTTTGATAAGGAACCGTCAATCGCGCGCATCACGGCGTTGCTCGACAGGTGGGAAGCGGAACTCGGTTAAACGGGTTTACGGGAAATCGGTTAGCTCGACTTCGTAGCCATCCGGGTCTGTGACAAAGGCGACATGGAAGCTTGGGTCCATGCTCATCGGTGTTGGCTCTTCGACAAATGCCACGCCGTCTTCTTTCATCCGGGCGCAGACGTCCATCATGTTCGGCAGGCTGAAGTTGAGATGCCAATATAGATTGCCGATCTGGAACTCTGCCGGTGGAGTGAAGTCCTGTACCAGCTCAATCGCATGATGTGTGGCTTCGTCACCATAGGCGATATAGGCCGCATGATGGGTGCGGGCTTCGCTGGTTCGGCGGCGCGTGAGGGTCATCCCAAAATATTTTGTATAGAACTCAATTGAAGCGTCGAGGTCGCGCACACGAAGGGCGGTATGACGTAGGCGAGGTTGTTGCGGCACAGGAATTTTCCTTTTGTTGAGCAGGCAAAATAAAGGGCGGCGAGAAAACCGCCACCCTTTGATCTTATCGTTGTTCTATTTGTCGTCGAACAGCTTTGCGCGCAATTGTTTCTTATCTACTTTAAATTTGAAGCGCTTCATATTATCCCAGCTCGAACCGTAAATGGTCTTTACCAGAGCTTTTGCATACTGCGGCGATAGCTTCAGGTGTTTTACGCCGGAAGCGAAAACCTTCTTGTTGTCGGCATCTGCTTTGACCCGAAGAATCCTGCCACTGTTCAGCTCGTAAAATACACCGGCGGCATCAATCTGTTCCTTACCTTCTTTTGACAGGGCGTTATATTTGTCGAGATTGATCATGACGGTCGTTGATGACCGGAAGAATGGCACGTCGACGCGATATTTAATGAATTTCTGCCAGCCAAATTTGGCAATGCCGCCTTCAGGCCAGACGAAACCTTTGACGACACCACGGCCAAGCGCTGTATAGAGATCGGTCATGCCCATATTGATGGATCGCGCACCCATTTTAACGAGGAAAGGCTGATAAATGGCGGTGCCGCGAATTGGAATTCCTTTCAAGTCGAGCCCGGTTTTCTTGCTCAGCTTGGGTTTGAATCCGAGATAGAAATGGAATTGCGCGCCACCATGGTTTCCCCAGCCGAGAATGCGAGCATTCATGCCCTTGGCCCAGGCCTTTTGGAGAAGATCATAGCCGCCATTATCGCGAAGCCGCATGGGCGATGCGGTTGATGCGTGAGCGCGCGGGCTTCGGGGACGAGTCCGACGTAGTAGGTTGGGCAAAGGATAACGTGTAGCAGGCCACGTTTGAGGGCCGCTCCCTGGCGTTTACGGGGTGTGATTTCTGGGCCGCCTTTAAAGTCGAGTTTGACGACATTTTCGTCAGACTTCATCTGTGCGACAAATGTATCAAAGAATGCTTCCACCTGATCGTGGTTTCACGGTAAGCAGGTAGACATAGTCAGAGTTGTCGCGGCCATAGCGCCTTGAGAAATAAAAGCGGCACAGGTCGCGATCGCTGCCCCTTTGAGGATATTTTTTTCATATATACCATTGGTATACCTCCTGTTGTTAATTGAGCTTCGCAAATAGCTGCCAGCAATGCTTCTTACCCGCAGGGTAAAGACTATTATTATTTTTGTGGATATTATGGTGCTGGCGAACGACGCCCTTTGTCAACAGGGCGTACGGAGACAGAAAGCGGGGTTATTGCCCCGGTAAATTATCCGTCGGTGCGGTTTTCGCAGTAATCGAGGACGGCTTTAACCATCCCGACATACCCTGTGCAGCGACAGAGATGCCCGGTAAGCATGTCTCGTAGCTCTTCTTCGGTCGGTTTGGGGGTCTCTTTCAAATAGGCCGTCAGTGACATCAGGATACCTGGTGTACAATAGCCGCATTGCAGCCCGTGATGTTTTTTGAAAGCGAGCTGTAATTCGGAAAGCTCGTTGTCATCGCTGGCCAGGCTTTCAGAGGTCTCAACAGTCGTGCCGTCGGCCTGAACGGCGAGGGTCAAACAACCACGCATGACCGTACCATCAACCAAAACGGTACAGGCGCCGCAGACACCATGTTCACAGCCGACATGACAGCTGGTGATCCCGATCTCATGGGTCAGAAAATCGCTGAGCAACATGCGGGGCTCTGCGTAACCCGAAACGACGTCCCCATTCAGGGTCATGGTTACGGTGTGGCGGACATCTTTACTTAGCTGCGGCATGATTTGGCCTCCTCAATTACCCGGCGACCAAGCCGGCGAACCAGTTCACGGCGATAACGCGCCGTTGCGTGAATGTCGTCATATCCGCCCAGGTCCCAGGCGAATTCGTTCAAGGCATCGTCAAGGGCATCGCCTTCGAGGACGTCCCATTCGCGAACGGTTGGTTTGTCTGCAACGCCACCAATGCCGAGCTTGATTTTGCTGGCGCTGGCAACGGCGGCAAGGGCAACAATCGCGAAATCACCGCGGCGTTGCGCCATTTCTGTAAAGGCATAGCCGTCGCCCGATTTTGCTGTCGGGTAGCGCGCTGCAACCACCATCTCGCCGGTTTGTTTCGCCGTCGAAAGCATGCCGGTCTGGAACTGATCTGCGGCGAGGGTGCGTTTGCCACTGGCTGATTGCAAATCAACTTCGCCGCCAAGGACTGCCAGACATAATGGCAGTTCGGAACTTGGATCTGCATGTGATAGTGACCCGCAAACTGTACCCTTGGCCCTAGTCTGGTAGTGACCGATGTAGGGGCACGCTGCATGGAGCAAGGGAAGCTTCCTCTCCAACCCATCCCACCGCATCAGATCTGCTTGTCGGGTGGCGGCGCCAATTTCGACAGAGCCGCCAGTTTCGCGGATATAATTTAGCGAATCTATCTTGGAGATGTCGATCAGAACACTCGGCTCTGCAAGTCGGAAGTTCAGCATTGGCATCAGCGATAGACCGCCCGCGATAATGCGTGCGTCCTCGCCGCCCTGTGCCAATGCGGCGAGAGCTTCCTCTGCGGAAGAAACCTTCAAATAATCGAAAGCCTTTGGTTTCATTTTGCAAGTCCCAAACTACGGAGAAGTTTACGCCACCATGACGCTTCTCCAGTAACTGGCGTACCACCCACCTGGGCACCAAGCCGTTGAAAGAATTGATTTACCAGCGCTTTGGCCGCGCCTTCAAGCAAACGACCGCCGACCGAGGCGACAGTACCCGTCAGCTCAATCGCATAGTCATACGTAACCGTCGTCCCGCCATCTGCTGCGCTGAGTGATACATGACCCGAGCCCCGCGACGCGCCGAGGGAGCCAATCAGCCCGCCGGACAAAGTAGCCTTCTCAGGCTCGACCATTTCCGTCAGGGCCACATTGGCTTTAAACCGACCGCGAACTGGCCCAACACCAAGCGAAACATCGGCCTGGTAACTATTTTCTCCGACCAAATCGAGTTTGTGACAACCCGGAATAACCGACGCTAATGCCTCAGGGTCGAGAAGAGTGTTCCAGACTTCTTGCGGATCTGCCGGGACAAACGTGTCACCGGTACCGCGTAAGACATTGCCTTGACCTTTAATAGGCGCCGCGGCGACAGATTTGTTATTTGCCGGTGGCTTTTCTTCGCCGTGGATCATGGCGCCGATCCGCGCCGGGGTCATTGGCAGGGTAATGTCTTCGACACCAAGCGCGTCAGCAACGGCATTGGCCAGACATACAGGTGTCGACATGCAATTGCCCTCGGCGATGCCCTTGGCACCGAGTGGTGTCACCATTGATGGTGATTCCATATGAACAATTTGCGGCTCGGGGATTTCCCAGGACGTCGGGACCAGATAATCGGCAAAGGTGCCGGTCAGGAAGCTGCCATCGTCGCCATAGACGAATTCTTCGTAGAGCGCGCAACCGACGGCCCAGGCAAAGGCGCCATGAACCTGACCATCCGCCAGTAACGGGTTCAGGATGGTGCCCGAATCATGCATCGTTACATATTTGTCGATCCTGACCTCACCGGTGTCCTGATCGATTTCAACACCGCAGAAATCGAACACAAAGCCATAGGTCAGAGAAGTGTTGATCTGATCTTTTTCGTTCGGCGATTCCAGTTCCGGCGGTGACCACGAGCCGGTTTCCCGGACACAAGGCTCCATATCGTCTGGCAGATTTCCTGGTGTCCAATGCGCTGTACCGGCTGCCCGATAGAAGTTGATTCCGTTTTCGGGGTTAGCCGGGTCACGAATCTTGCCATCAACAAACTCTAGCTTTTCAGCCGGAACGTTGAGGGTCTGGCTCGCAATGCGGGACAGCTTTGCTTTGACCTTTTCTGCGGCTTTCAGGCAGGCCACGGTCGTGGCTGACGAAAAGCGTGATGAATAGTTGCCGGTGGCAATTGACCAGGCATCCTTCGCCGTATCGAAATCGAGATTTACCTTGATATGATCAGGTGTTAGCCCAAGCACGTCAGCGACAATCTGTGATAGGATGGTCATATGGCCCTGACCCTGCGGAATTGAGTCGGCGGTAACACTTACCGTGCCCAACGGATCGACGTTGACTGTTGCATTGGCTACTGCGCCACCCTTTGGATTCCGCTGGCGTTCATCGCGGGGCAGAATGTTCGAGAGGTACCCCATATTTGACTGGGCTGGTTCAACGATCACCGCATAACCGATGCCGTATTTCTTACCTGCCGCCCGCATTTCGTCGCGGTGCTTCTTGAGCTCGTTGAGGGCACCTTCATTAACGGCTTGTTCGATTGCTGCCGGATAATCTCCGGAATCGATCAGGGCACCAGCTGCAGCGCGATAGGGGAAGACGCCTGCGGGGACAACATTTTTGCGAATAACGTCAAGCGGGTCCATATCAAGTTCGATGGCGACCTTTTGCATAATCCGCTCGATAGCGTAATACATCTGTGGTCCGCCGAAGCCCCGTACCATCGCGCCCGGGCATTTATTGGTCATCACCACGCGGTTGGTGACGGAAAGATGCTTAATGTCATAGGCGCCGGTCAGAATGCCATGCATCCGATAGAGCGGGCCCGGCATCGGCGCGCGCAAGAAGGCGCCATAATCATCCTGCTGGTCGAACCTAAAACCGGTCACGGTGCCATCGTTTTTGACAGCGGCTTCCATTTGAACCAGTCGGTTTGGCGCAGCGGCTGCAGCCGATAGATGTTCTAGCTTGTCTTCGACCCATTTTACCGGTTTGCCGGTTTTCTTGGAGGCGAGGCAGATTAGAACGACATAGGGAAAAATCTGGACCTTTACGCCAAAGCCGCCACCAGACCATTGCGGTGTCCGCATCCGCAGCTGAGAGTTCTTAACCCGCAGCGCCATCGACATTACAGGATGTGACGTGAACGGGCCTTGATAGTTGGAAGCGACATCATAAAGATTTTCGCCTTGATGGTAGTCTGCGGTGACAACAAAGCCTTCAAGCGGGGTCTGTGAATTTCGCGGGTAGCGAACCTTCATTTTGACGACTTTATCCGCCTCGGCAAAGGCCGTGTCGGGGTCGCCATAGGTGAAATCTCGGGTCGAGACCACATTGCTGCCGACGGCCTCATGCACAACGGGGGCGTCGTCGGAAATAGCTTCTTCCTGATCGATGATCGGTTTCATCGCTTCATAGACGACATCAATTTCCGACAGGGCGTCTTCGGCAATGTAGCGGTCACGGGCAACAACCAGTGCGACCGGTTCACCAACATAGCGAACTTTCTCGACGGCCAGAGCCCATTGATTGATTGGCTGACGCAAAACGATCAGGAAGGCTTCTGACATTTCACGTATAGTCTTCGCCGGTCATCACAGCGACTACGCCGGGAATTTTTTCTGCCTTGCTGGTGTCGATAGAGATGATCTTGGCGTGGGCGTGCGGTGATCGAAGGATGGCGGCATGTTGAGTGCCTGCGCGGGTCGGCAGGTGATCGGAATACTGGGCTTTCCCCATGAGCAGGATGTCGTCTTCGACTCGCTCAATAGGTTGTCCGAGATATTTCTTAACTTCTGCCACGTCGGCCATTGCTATTACCCAAATTTTGTCAGAACTGGGTACGCTATAACAACGACCGAGTTCGGGAAACAGAGTTGGTGCCAGCAATTCGCCACAAAATCAACCCGCTGTTTTTGCGCAAATTGCCGCAATATATTCCTTGAAATTCGATTCTGCCGGAATGGTTTTCTCGACAAAGAAATTGGCGCAAAATCAGAATCTGTTCAGTAGAGGGAAATATGCAAAACAATATCGTCGAAATAGACCGCTCGGTGGAACCAAACCGGCTGAATTTTGCCCCTCAGTTCAATGTGGCGGTCGCTTTTATTGACCGGCATCTGGCCGAAGGGCGAGGTGATAAGGTCGCAATCAGAACGATTGATGAAGAATGGTCCTATAAAGCTCTTGGCGAATCGGTGAACCAATACGGCAATTATCTGCTGTCGATGGGTATTAAACCGGGCGAGCGGCTGATGATGGTTGTTCGGGATTGCCCCGACTTCATTGCGATGTTTTTTGGGGCGATTAAGGCGGGTATCATTCCAGCCCCGGTAAATACGTTGCTGCGAAGCGAAGATTACGGCTATTTGATCACCGATTCTGAATGTGCGTGTTTTGTCTATAGCGCGCAATTCGCGGAGACACTTGCACCAGCTCTTGCGGGGGCAGACCATAAACCAGGCTAATGTTCTCGTTGCCGAAGACCTGGTTGGACAGGTTAAAACGGCCTCCAATGTTCTCGAAGCTGCACCAACCACCCACATGGATGATTGTTTCTGGCTTTACTCGTCTGGCTCGACGGGGAACCCCAAGGGCGTTGTCCATCCACACCGGTCGATGGTCTGTACCTCAGAACGGTTCTCCAAAAATACTGCTGGCTTGCGGGAAGATGACACCGTGTTTTCAGTCAGCAAGCTGTTCCATTCCTATGGTTTCGGTAATGCGATGAGTTTTCCGCTGTGGGTTGGCGCGACGATCATTTTATCGGATGAAAAGGTCTGTCCGGCGATGAGTTTTGAAATGATCGAGAAATACCGTCCGACAGTGTTTTTTGGGGTGCCGACTTTATATGCGCAGCAGCTCCGCGTGATGGAGACAGAGAAGCCTGATTTGTCGTCGTTACGGATTTGTATCTCGGCAGGGGAGGCATTGCCGGGGGACGTGTTCCGCCGCTGGAAAGAGCAAACCGGGACCCTGATTATTGATGGGCTGGGCTCCACAGAGAATCTGCATATCTTTATTGCCAACCGGCCTGACGATTACAAATTTGGTACCTCGGGAAAACCGGTATCGGGCTATGAGGTCAAGCTGGTTGATGACAATGAGCAGGAGATTACCGAGCCAGATGTCATCGGCACGGTTTGGGTGAAGGGAGAATCGTCAGCGCGGGTTTATTGGAACAATCCCGAGAAGACAGCGGCGACGATGAAGGGCGAGTGGCTCAACACGGGAGATATGTATTACCGCGACGCGGAAGGCTACTACCATAATGCGGGCCGGGGCGACGATATGATGAAGGTCGGTGGCCTTTGGTGCTCACCGTTTGAGATAGAAGCGCGGTTGATTGAACACCCCAAAGTCCTTGAGGCCGCGGTCGTTGGTCATGCGGATCAAGACGGGCTTTTGAAACCCGCCGCCTATGTCGTGCTGAATGATGTTGCGGATAGTGGTCCAGAGATTGAACAGGCGCTGGTGGCGCATTGTCGCGAGGGGTTGGCTCATTACAAATATCCCCGCTGGTTTCATTTTGTAGAGGACCTACCGAAGACAGCGACGGGCAAAATTCAGCGCTTCAAGCTTCGAGAAGCCGGTTAGTTTTCAGAATTTGCTGATTGTTTGTTGACTCGGCTATCGTCAATTGATATTTAACATATACGTTAATTAACAATATTGTTAAATTTATGGAAACTGATCCTTTAAGCATAACATTTGGTGCCCTGTCTGATCCGACGCGTCGGGCAATCCTTGCGCGTCTCGCGAAAGGCGCGGCATCGGTTGGTGAATTGGCTGACCCATTTGCAATTTCTCTGCCGGCGATCTCTCGGCATCTCAAAGTATTGCAACAGGCGGGGCTCATCGAACGCAAGACAGAAGCGCAATGGAGGCGTTGCGCGCTTAACCCGGAACCCTTGATAGAGGCAGCCAACTGGATCGACCAATATCGCGAATTCTGGGAATCGCGCTTTGATGCCTTGGAAGGCTTCCTGAAAACAGAACTCAACGCCACAAACTCGGACCTTAAGGGCAAGAAAAGGAACTCGAGAAATGACCGCTGATACAGAATTGCATGAGAAAGACCTTGTTCTTGAAATTACACGGCACTTCGATGTGCCGCGCGAAGTTCTGTTTCGCGCCTGGACCGATCCCTCATGGCTGGTGCGGTGGATGGGGCCGGGTGAATGCACCTGCCCGGTCGCCGAAACCGAAATTGTGATTGGCGGCGCATTTAAAATCTGTATTCGGGGAGAGGGTGATCATTGGGCCCACGGGCATTACCAGGAAATTGAGCCACCAGAACGCCTCGCCTTTAGCTGGCAGTGGGAACAGGAAGACGGATCGTTGGGCCATGAAATGCTGATCGAGATTGATTTCGTGAAAGAGAGGCGGGCACTGAAATGCAATTTAGGCAGACGAAGTTCCTCGACGATGACAGCCGCAATCAACATCAAGGTGGCTGGGAGGGGTCAATGGAGTGTCTCGCGAAACTGCTTACCGAAACCAAAGCACATTAGAGGAGCGGAAAAATGGTAGAAGCAAATACCGTGTCACGTGAAAACTGGCTGGCTGCCCGTCTTGCATTGCTGGAGCAGGAAAAGGCACTGACCCGGCAGCGAGATGAGGTCTCGGCGGCGCGTAGGGCTTTGCCGCGTGTCAAAGTCGAAGAGGATTACCAATTTCAAAGTGAAAAGGGTGAGGAGACACTCGCGGATCTATTTGATGGTCGCAGCCAACTCATAGTGCAGCATTTTATGTTTGGCGCGGATTGGAACGAGGGCTGCAAGGCTTGTTCTCTCATGGCGGAGAATTATGACGGTGTTCTCCTGCATCTCAAACAACGCGATGTTTCCTTGGTCGCGACATCACGCGCACCGTTGGACAAGCTCCTCGCTTTTCGCGATCGTATGGGCTGGGGATTCAAATGGGTGTCCAGCCTTGGGTCAGACTTCAATGCAGATTTTGATGTCGGGTTTACATCGGCGCAGATCGAGGGCGAGGTCTGTTACAATTATCATAAGACCAAGTTCCCCATGACCGAAGCGCCGGGCATGAGCGTTTTTGCGCGCGACTCTGATAGCGTCGTCTATCACACCTATTCCTGTTATGGGCGTGGCCTCGATCCGTTAATGGGGACATATCAGTATCTTGATCTTGTTCCGAAGGGCCGAGACGAAGATAATCTGTCTTACGGGATGGAGTGGGTTCGACACCACGACAACTATGAATGATAGGAAGAAGACAATGGCTGACAAAGCAACCGGACAATGCCTCTGCGGCGCTGTAAAATATGAAATCACGATCCCTGAGAAACCTTTGTATTCGGGGCTGTGCCATTGCAAGGATTGCCAGCGCTATACCGGCACCGCCTTTGCCTCCAGCCTGATGGTGCCGAAAACAGATGTGACGCTTGAGGGCGAGCTTAAGTTCTACGGCAAAGACACGGATCAGGGCACCTTTATGGAGCGCGGGTTTTGTCCGAATTGCGGCTCTAACGTGCTGTGCCGATCAACTGATTGGGACGATCAGTATGTGATGAGTGCCGGTACGCTCGACGATGTCAGCGTCTACAAACCGCAGATCAATATTTTTACCCGTAGCGCTCATGCTCATGCGCTGGATGCAGGGAAGCTGCGTCAGTTTGAAGGCTTTCCTGAAAGCGGTAAATAATCCCGCTCAGAGAAGCAGGCTTAGTGTACTGTCAGGCAAGATCGTCTGAGCCAGATTGACGGTGCGCTCTGCGATCTTGATTCCGCTAGAATTACGGATCAGGACATCCTGTCTTTCGCCGCCATACAATCCTGTTTTTGGTGACCCGGACCGATTGGCATAGAGCAGAATGCTAGAGGTCGTCTCAAAAACACCATTCCGCTCTCCGTAATATGCTTCGACGTTTGAGACTAGTCGCTGTGTCAGGGTTGGCGGGTTCTCGGCATGGGTCAGATTAGGGTCTGATATCTGGTCAACGCGCATTTTCAGCGTCTGCGCATCTTCGTCGATAATGGCAAATCGGGATGTTTCATCCTGGGCCGGACGGGCGGAGACGGTCGTTACCCGGTAGTGGATATCGTCGGTCAGAAGGGCGAACCATTCCTGATAAGCACGCCTGTCGAGCAAGGCCATCTCGGCATAGAGAAAGCGCTGGATCGTCACATAATCGTCGATATCCACGGGTGATCGTTCCGCCGATTCACTCATCGCTCTTACTTTCGTTAGTTCGCATGAGTGCATCCCAGCGCTGCATAAACCAGAACTGGGCTATTTCGGTATCGGCAGGGCGGTGAGCCCGGCCTTGCCATTTATGATTTTCGTCGGGCGTGTCGAAGTAAGGCAAAGCGGTTTGGAAACTATAGGGATATTGCTGAGCGATGGGGTTGTTGCTGGCCGCTGTCGCTGATTCCCATAGCACCATATCGTCTTGTTCAAAAACTCCGGCCGCCCCGAAGTTATGAAACCCGTTTCTGAGCACACGATCCTTATAGCCCTGATCCGCTTCCTTCTCGGCAAAGACCCAGCTCAATACTTCCATCTCGGTGCCGCTGACCGGGTGCCAGAGCCGAACAATTAATGCCTTTTCTCCTGCGCCGACCTGGCTTTCGATGAAAGACATATTGGGAAACACCGTGCCGACGCAAACCCGAAGATGATGGAGCATCGAGGATTGATCCGGCGATAGCGATTTGTCGTAGAGCGGCTTCAATGTCTCTGAATGGGTGTGATAATTCTTCTCCGGCATGCCAGGCGCGAGATAGGTCAGGGTGCAGCCATGGCCTTCATCTGTAACGACATGAAAGCTGTCCTGCCCATGTTTGCGAAACCCGTCGCGGATGGTGCGGGCACTATCCAGCGTCGAGGGGCCGATATGAGTGGTCGGGGAATGTTGACTGTCGCCGATGAAATTGAGTGAGCCGATTTTCCAATTGGCCTTGCTGCGCCAACGGTGCGGCGGGGCCAGCACTTCCATGCCGCCCGGAGTACGATTAAAGAATGTCTCGAGATACCAGCCGATATCGCCGAGATAATCGCGTAGCGGCAGGGCAGCTTCATCCCAGGACGCAAATATCAGCCCGTAAAAACTCTCGACGTTCGGCGCGGGCACCAGCCCCATGGTGCTGAAATCGGTGTCTTCACGGAAATGATGGTCAAAGCCGGTGGTTCTTAACGCGCCGTCGATTTCATAGGCCCAGCCGTGAAACGGGCAGACAAAGTTTCTGGTATTGCCCGCATCAGCGCGACAAAGTTTAGCGCCACGATGGCGACAGCTGTTGAGCAGGACTTTCACGCTTTCAGGTGTGTCGCGCACAACGATGACCGGCGCATTGCCTAAATTACGGACGACATAATCGCCGACATTGGGAATTTCGGTTTCGTGGCCGAGATAGATCCAGCTGCGGTTGAAGATACGCTCTATCTCCAGCTGGTAGACCTCGTCGCTGACGAAGGCCTCCCGGCTCACCAGCCCGCGTTCAACATCGACCCATCCTGTAGCATCACTTTCCATACGGGGATGGTAGGTCAACAGTGTTCAAAACGCTACTGCAGGTGCGTTTCCGTCCCGCACATGCTATCAAAACCCATCGAGTGACCGACAATAAAGAGGATGAAATGGGCGATATACATCTGACAATGGGCATGAATGATTACGATCATGTGCGCGATATGTTCACGGAGGCGGTCAAGCCAAAGGGCATCGAGCTGACCAGCCTGGTGATGGAGGTCGAGGAGACGTTTAAGCGGTTCCTGGCAGATCAGGAATGGGATGTTTCGGAAATCTCTTTCGCAATGTCATGTCAGGCGATTTCGCGTGGCGACGCCCCTTTCGTGCTGATACCGGTCTTTCCGTCACGCCTGTTTCGGCTGTCGGGGGTTTATATTCGTTCAGACGGATCGATCACCAAGCCGGAAGATTTGCGTGGCAAGAAAGTTGGCCTGCCGCAATGGGCTCAGACCGCAACAACCTATGCCCGTGGCTGGCTGACCGAGACCGTCGGCATTCCTCTGACAGAGATCGATTGGTATCAGCTTGGGCCAAATTCAGCCGGTCGGCTCGACAATACCGCCGAGCAACCACCGGAAGGAGTGAGCCTGACGGACCTTCCCGATGGCTCTCTCGCGGATATGTTGGTTGATGGCACGATTGATGCCTTGATCACCGCCGACCCGCCGCGCCGCATGCTGGCAGGCGACACGGCGATCACGCGCTTGTACTCGGAATTTGAAGGCGTCGAACGCGAATATTTCAAACAAACCGGTATTTTCCCGATCATGCATACCGTGGCGCTGAAACGTTCAACCTATGAAGCCAACCCGTGGATCGCGCGGAATATCTTTAACGCATTTGAAGAAGCCAAGAATAATTCGGTACGCCGGATGCGTGATATGAATGTGTCGCAAATCGGCCTGCCGTGGATTCAGCAATATATCGAACGCACGGCGACCGAGTTCTTCCCCGATGGTGATTACTGGCCTTACGGCGTCGAACGCAACCGGACAACCATCGAGGCCTTCCTGCGCTTCTGCCATGATCAGGGCGTGACGGCCCGTCACCTGACGCCAGAAGACATCTTTGCGAAGGAAGCCATGGAGCCGTTTCATCAGTTGCGGGTTTGATAGTCGTAAGCTCCGTCGCAAAAACGTGACTACACCTTTGCCATAATTGTGACAAAAACCGGGTATAATTACCCTCTCGGTTGGGGCTGCTTGCATGGGTGTAGAATCCGTGGATAGTGTGGCGGCATATAGATAAAGGACAATCAGGTGAACAAGTTTCAGACAGGTATTGCCGTTGCTGCGATGGCGCTTCTTCCGGTGACAGCCTCGGCGCAGGGCAGCTCTGCTGCGTCTTCGGTTTCTCCGGAACAACGCAAAGCGTTTGAAGGGGTGATCAAGGATTACCTTCTCAAAAACCCGGTCATTATTCGGCAAGCCATTCAGGCGCTACAGGCACAGGAAGAAGCCGACAAGCAGGCTCAGGCCACTTCAGCGCTCAAGACGCATAAAGATGAGCTGTTTTACGATAAGACATCACCAGTTGCGGGCAACCCCAAGGGCGATATCACGGTCGTTGAGTTCTTTGACTACAATTGTGGCTATTGCAAACGCGCCGCTCCGACGCTCAAAGCCGTGATGGAACAGGATCCGAATGTCCGGGTGGTTTACAAGGAATTTGCGATCCTGGGTCCGCAATCCATTGTAGCCGCCAAGGCTGCCTTAGCGGCGCAAAAGCAAGGCAAGTATAAAGAATTTCACGAAGGCCTGATGATGGGGCAGTCGGATGAGAACAGTATCTCTGCTCTGACAAATCTACTGGGCATGGATTACAAGAAACTGCGCGAGGACATGAAGGATCCAAAAATTCAGCAGGTTCTGCAGAAGAATTATCAGCTCGCAACAACACTCGGCATTAACGGAACACCGGCCTTTGTGATTGGTGAACGTCTGATTCCAGGGGCGGTCGGGGTCGACGCGCTGACCCAGATCATCAAGGAAGAGCGGGCGAAACTGAAGAGCAAGAAATAGAACCCTCTTTCAGAGAAAATTGTAAAAGGCGGTACCTTCGGGTGCCGCTTTTTTCATGCGTTCACGGTTTCGTGAAGATGTCACTTTTTTGTCTCGGTTGAAGCGATATACTGGCCCGGTCACATGCGGTTGGTGGAGCGGGGTCTGTGACGCCTCAAAAAAACAAAGACCAAATATCAGGGGGGTGGACATGATTAAGGTAATTCGATCGTTAGGCTGTGCCGTTTTGGCGGCACTTATGATGCTGTCTGTGCAACCAGCCTATGCTGCCGATGATGGTAAGGATTTTTGCTGGAAAGATTCATATGGCCGGGGAGTGGGCACTGTGCCCAAGAAATGCGCCAGGGGTTATCAACGCATCGGGCTGCTTTGTTACAGAAATTGTCCGCGCGGCATGAAACGCTTTGGCTTTGATTGTCATTCGGTTTGCCCAAAAGGTTTCAGAAATGACGGGTTGTTTTGCCGCAAGGCGGAATATGGCCGTGGCGCCGGATATCCCTGGAAATTTGGTGACGCCTTGAATGACAAGGGTATGAAAAGCCGCTGCGAGAAAAAACACGGACGCGGAAAATGCGAAAAGAATGGCGCTATTTTCTATCCGAAATGTAAGTCCGGATACAAAAATGTCGGTTGCTGCATATGCCGGCCGTCGCGTCCTAATTGTCGGGCGCTGGGGCTCAATAACGGTATTGACCTCTCCTGTGCCAAGAGGGTTCAGATCGGCGCGCCGAAACCGGGCATTTGTGGTTCCGGTCAGGTACGTGATGCAGGGCTTTGCTATAAAAAATGCCGCGTCGGTTTTGATGGTGTTGGTCCGGTTTGCTGGGGCAAGCCACCGTCGCGTTGGGTTCAATGTGGGATGGGCGCTGCCAAGAACTCCAAAACCTGTGGCTCTATCGTTTTCAGTCAGGTTTCCTCGGTCGGGCAAATGGCTGCATTCGCGGCAACACTGGGGAGCTCGGGAGCAGCAACGAGTGGTGCGAATGCCGCAACAAAGGCTGGCAAACTGGCAAAGCTTAAAGCCCAGTTCGAGAAAATGAAGAAGGCATTTGAGGCCGCAAAGAACGGCGCGAAGATGAAGAAAGCAATTGCCGCTGCCAAGGCGGCGGGCAAAATTAAAAAGGGTTACAATGCCAGCCAGACACTGAGCAAAGCTGTTACCGAGGAAGATATGGTCCGGGCCGCTGCTGAAATAGCAGCGATTGCCGACCCGTCAGGTGTCGCGAGCACGGTTGCTGCTTACACCTATCCAAAATGCAGTAAGTATTTCCCGGGGCAGGGGTTGGATGGCAAGAAGACATCCGCTTCCAAACCAACGCCAAGGCCAGCGCCAACCCGAACGGTCTCGCGTGGCAAGCCCGGTAAACTAACCTGGGTAAAGAGCACAGGCCGATTGCCAGGAAATGCATTTTACGGTGGTTCTGAACGTGGCCGCAGGCTCGCGGTTTGCAGTGCTTCCTATAAGGGCGGCTGGCATCCTGGCAAGGTCGTTTCCGGAAAATGCAATATCGGTTGGGGCGGCAAGGAACAGGTTGTCCGGTCTTTCCAGGTGCTGACGACGAAAGGCGCGAGATTTGCCTGGTCTAACAATCGGCGCGCCGGAAATCAGGTGGCCGGCGGCCGGGAACGAGGACGAAATCTTTATATTTGCCGCGCATCTTATAGAGGTGGGATTCATCCCGGTAAAACCGTTTCAGGTAAATGCAATATCGGCTGGGGTGGTAAGGAAATTTCGCTCAGCAAGTATGAGGTTTTGACCCGCCGCTAACGCGCAGCGTTCAAAAAAATTCAGGGCGGTACCTTCGGGTGCCGCCTTTTCTTTTTGGATCAGTAGGGTTTGTCGCCGAGCAGACCGACACGGCGTAACAATCTGCGCTCTGTGGTTGGAAAGTCGGTCCGAGCATGCTGGATGAACCGATTGTCCCACATTAATAAATCTCCGGTCTGCCAGACATGCGTATAGCGTATCGCCGGATTTTCGATGCGGTCGAACAGGTCTGACAGCAAGCTGTCGCTAGTGGTATCGGATTGATCGCAAATCTCTTCTGTCATCAGGCGATTGACGTAGATTGCCTTGCGCCCGGTTTCGGGGTGGTCCGCAGGACGGGATGTATCGCGTGTGGTCCTGATGCGCGGTCATAGCCCGCCCGCTTTACCTGGGTTGAATAGTCATAGCCGTTGATGGCTGTCAGGCCCTCAAGTTGTTCTTTGAGGGGGCAGGGCAGCTGGTCATAGGCGGTATTTGCGTTGGCAAACAAGTGTGTCACCGCCCGTGCCGGGGATTTCGACGCTATAAAGCAAGGTCGCCATCAAGGGCTCATCGTGAAAGGCGGAGTCCGAATGAAACTGTAATTCTCCATCCGGCAACGCGCCGATAGGTAAGCCGTTCTCCCGAATATTGCTGATGAGCAGAATACGCGGATCGAGTTCGGTGTTCGTTCTGGTGTTAGTTTGACTGGGCGTACCAAAATACCCGGCGAAGCGGATTTGGTCTTAAATTGTCAGATCGTTGTTTCTAAAAACCAGCAGTCCGCGATTGACCCATATTTTCCGCAAGGCTGCGACAGTCTTCGCTGTTAGCGCCTGGCGTAAATCGAGCTCAGTAATTTCGGCGCCGACCGAGCGCGACAAAGGTGTTGATGTAAAAGACTGATGTTGTGAACCGGCCAAGGCGTTACAGGATGATGCTCAAATTGCGCAAGTTCTGATCGCAGTCGATCAGGTTGACCTGCTTGACCAATATTTTCCAGCCACCGTTTTGAAAACCGAGTTTATGGCCGTACCAACCGGTGTAGCTGCGTTTGTCACCCGCCTGAAACTCGTTGGTCAAAAAGGTTGAACGAACCATCAGCGTGTCCGGGTCTTTGGTCGAGAAGGCGCTGACATTCGTGATCAGCCGGGCGGTGCGCGACAGGGGGCGCTGTGACCAGGCATATTCATTCTGCAGACGATAGATCCGGTCTTCGATCCGCCGCCGGTCATCGAAACAGACGGCGATCTCTGTCCGCGGATCGCCGCCATGCGGCGTGGCAGGCACCCAGTATAGACATTCGGGGACATAGAGCGTTAGCCAGTCATCGAGCCGGTTCTGGTCCAGCAGGCGGGCTTCCTTGTCGAGCAGCATACGACAGGTGTCGCGGAGCGCAGGGTCGGTAATTTCAGAATCATCGGTTTGCCAGTCGGCATAGCTATCGACCAGCGACTGATAGAACTCATCGCCGACATAATACGAGGTGCGGGAAGGATCGTGTTGCATCAGTCAGGCGCCGCTTCTATTTCACGTCCGATAACCAAATTGGGTTCGTTCATCATGAGGCGTTTATAGACCTGCATGGTTTCGCGCAGAAAGACCTCGTCGGTTGGTGGACCAATCAGATAGCCGTCTGTATCGCGTTTTATGCGATCCGGGATGCCGAGGCCGCGATGCATATAGACCCATTCGTCTTCAACGCCGGCGAGGCCGGCCTGGATCTGTTCAAAATTCATGAGATCATCAAGCTCACCAAAGTTCGGGAAGCTCTCCTGGGTTCGCATGCGCAACGCATTCACCGCATCGACACAGCCATGCAGCTCGTCCTTATCGTCGATGACAGCAGTGCCCCACCATGTGGTGTCGGTCTCCGTCAGTGAGACCGGCTGCGAGACCTGCACGTGATTACCGAGAATATGCAGGTTGGGAAAGATGTTGATATTGACCGGCTCGGAGGACGCCAAGTCTAGAACCGAACCGGCTTTGTCGCCCAGCTTGTCACGAATAATCGCTTCGTAATGTTCCATCCCGGGATGCGGGCCTTCGATGGCCCATAATCCGCCGGGGCTGGTATCGACGGCGGGACGTTTGTCCTTGTAGTGATGGCCGTTCTCGAAAACTTTGACGTAGAACGGGGCGTTATCCGGGCTCGATTTGTAATAGGACATCCCCTTGTCTTCGTCATCGGCTTCATTGAGCCTGTTCTCCATCGCGAGCAGGGAGCGGTGTGAAAAGATGACGTGATAGCCGTCGGCCGAGTTGTCGTAGAGAAGTTTCCAATTGCCGTTGAATTTAAGGCGGTTGGCGTCGCAAAATGAGAGCTTTCCGCCGGGGTGACGGTCCAGCCAGTCATCCAGCGGCTTTTTGACTCCGCCAAGATAGTCTTCCAGGGACGGCATGTCGGGGTTCAGCGTGCCGAAGATAAAACCTCGATAGGACTGTACGCGCGGGACCTGTGCGAGGTTGTATTTTGGGTCTGAAAAGTCGTCGGCATAGCCATCCGGCCAGGGAACGCCGCTGATCTTGCCGGAGTTGAAATAGCTCCAGCCGTGATACGGGCAGACGAAGGATTTGGCGCTGCCTTGTTGTTGGCGACAGACAGTGGAGCCGCGATGGGTGCAGCGGTTATAAAGTGCCCGGATACGACCGGTTGAATCGCGCACCACTATGATCGGTCTCAAGCCAAGTTGGGAGGCAACGAAATTGTCGTTTTCCGGAATTTGACTTTCATGCGCGAGATAGACCCAGACACCGCCAAACACCTTGCGCATTTCTTCGCGGAAAATGGCTTCCTCGGTATAGATGCTTTGATGAACACGATCTTCAAAGATCAGTTCATTGAAATCGAACTGCGCTCCAGTTGGTCTCGTTATGCCGCTCGTGAAGCTGTCATCCGGTGTCATTGCAGAACCTCTGCTGTATCCGCCATAAAGACGCGATCAAAAGAAATCGAAATATTCGTTCTGTTCCCAGTGCGAAATACCGTTCTCGGCATCCTGGTCACCATTATCCTCAACATACGCGTTAAATCGATTCAATTCGGCATGTTTGAG
This sequence comes from uncultured Alphaproteobacteria bacterium, assembly GCA_943787225.1. GTDB lineage: Bacteria > Pseudomonadota > Alphaproteobacteria > MPNO01 > UBA2964 > UBA2964. Next base: position 423,193 of record CALSLP010000003.1, on the reverse strand, counting down.
GCCGAGATAGTAATTGATGAAAGTGTCACCGAACGCTTCGCGGAACAGCGCGCTGCCGTCCAGAGCATCGAGCCCGTCTTTCAGCGACGTTGGCAACATCGGCCGGTCGGCCTCGTACGGCGCATCATCGGCATCCCAGGGTTGGGCATTTCGTTCGATCCCATCGAGCCCGCCGGCAATCTGCGATGCAATAAACAGATATGGATTAGCCGCTGGTTCGCCAATACGATTTTCAAATCGCGTTGCGGGGTCACCGGCGCCACCCAAGACCCGTAACATGGTCCCACGGTGGTCATGGCTCCAGGTCGCCCGATCCGGCGCCAGCGAGTTCGGCATGAAGCGCCGATAGCCGTTAACGGTGGGGGTTGCAAACACGGCGGACGCGTTGGCATTCTCTAACAGCCCGGCCATATAGCTTTGGGCAAGCGGCGATAATGTGCTTCGGCATCTTCAGGCATGCACAAGGTTTTGTCCGGTACTGCTATCGGCGAGAGATTGGTGAAGATGCCAGCCATTGGTGCAGTAGCCTTCAATGGCGGGTTTGCACATGAAGGTCGCGAGATAGCCATGTCGGCGGCATACCTGTCGGGTGGCGGTGCGGAATAACAGAAAGTCATCAGCAGCCTGGGCCGCGGGCTGTGCGTTGAACGTGCATTCCACCTGTCCCGGACCATATTCATTTTCGATAGACCGCAGCGGCAGGCCTAAACTCTCATAGGTTTCGGCCAAGGTGCTGAGGATTGGCTGCATCAGGTCGAAAGTTGGATTCCAGATGATATGAATAGCCCGGTTCAACGGAAGAGGTCTCGATGGGCTTGCCACGGACACCGGGAATACCGGAGTTTGCCTGTGTGAGCCCATCCTGATCGACGCGGCGCAGATACCATTCGACTTCCAGCCCGACGATGAGATCGATATTCTTGTCTTTGAAACGGTCAACTTGTTTGCGCAGTAGTTGACGGCTGGAAAAATGGAACGGCGTACCATCGTCAAAATACTCGTCGCACAATATCCAGGCGACCCCGGGTGCCCACGGTAGGGTTCGGAAGGTCAGCGGGTCGGGAACGATGGTGAGGTTGGGGGAGCCGGTCATTTCGTCCAGCCCCATGCCGCCGCCACGGATAAAGGAGCGGAAAACACGGCCGCCCGTTGCATCCAGTGTGAAGGTCGCAACGTTGATGTTGTAACCGTCTATCAGGGATTTGAGGAATACGGGTGCAGATATTTCCTTGGCACGCGAACTGCCGTGGCTGTCTGACCAGGCCACCCGAACAAGCCGGATGTCATCTGCTTTGAAACGTTGTTCGAGCTCAGCGGCGCAGCTTTTTTGCTCGTCGCTCCACAGATTATGTCGCTCGATAAACCCGCCGTTCATAACGATTGTTCCGTTCCTAGTCCCTGTTGACTGGCAGAATAGCGATGTTTCTGCCAGTCAAACAGGGGGAAGGGTTATCGTCCGAATTTAGCCAGAGAATGCATCCAGCCATGCATCCGTTTGGTCATGTTGTCGATGTCTGAATCCGTGAACCAGTCCTTGGCGTCAAACTTGTCGACCGGATATTGCGGCCGCAGGAAGTCTTCCTCATAGCCGTAAGGGACGGTGGCATCGATCCCCATTCCGCCTTCGAAACGGGTGTTGGAGGCTGTCCATTCCTTGTCGCCGGCTGTCATACGTTCAGCAGGCATAAATGTCTGGCCTCGGCCACCGGGCAGCGGGTTCAGGATGTCGGTGTGTGGGTTAACACGGGTTGTAAGGCACCACATGATGTCATCCATGTCATAGATGTCGGTGTCTTCCGAAACGGCGATCGCAATACGGGCACCCTGAGAGGTCGACAGGATGGCGGACAGGAAGTTGCGCTGCCAGCCTTCATCAATCTTGCTGTTCTTCTTGACCTGAATGATCGCGCCACCCCAGTCCGTCATGCAGTAAGGGAATGTTGACGTCGGTCACGATGCCAGGCTGCATCCGCTGGCACAGCTCATACATCGCTGCTTCACGGATGGTGGTGTCGATATTGTGCTCATCCATCGTGTGCACACCAAGCGCGAAGATAATTGGCTTCGATTCCGGAGCGCGCGTCGTGACCGCGGTACAATGGAAGGTCGGTGCTTTATAGGCCTTGCCCATATAGCCGGACCATTCCGGATGGAAATGATGACGCCCCTGCATGCCGGATTCTTCCGACTCTGCCGTCTCAAAGCGGCGATCACGGGGATAGATATAGCCTTCCAGCACGACCTCAGCATCGGCTAATGCCAATGCATCGACGGTACGGGCCTGTACCATGCGAACCGGGGCACCTTGCATGGCACCGGCGACGGCAATTTCGTCGCAGCCTTCGGGCAGGATGACATAGTCAAACCCGGCGCCCGCCAGCATCGTGCAGGACGGCGGTACGCCGAAGCAGACTGTAATCGGAATGGGCTCATCAGATTTGTAATAGCGGCTGGCGACTTGCCACATATGCGAGCCGGGCGAAATCTGGAACGTGCCGATATTGCCCCAACGGAAGTTCATGCGGTTGTAGCCGAGATCGGTGCCGCCTTCGAAATGCTTGCCAGTGACGCAGCGAATGCCTGAGCCAACGGTCAGTTCTGGTTCAAATTCTGTGTGGCGAACCGGGACGATATAATCGTTTACATCCACTGGGTCTTTGATCACCACTTCCTGAACCGGGGCATCTTTTTGGTCGATAATGATCGGTGGAATGGGATTGCGCAGCGCATCGGCCGTCATCCGTGTGCGGGTGGTGTTGTCCGGCCAGCCAAACAGCTTGTTGATGATGTTCTGGTCACTCAGAAGGTTGGTGACGACTCGATTGTTGGGCTTGCCCTTGACGTTATTAAACAGGATCGGGCAACCGCCATCGAATTTCTTTTGCAGAGAAATAATCTCGAGATCGGGATCGACTTCTTTGTCTGTGACGACCAAATCGCCTTCTGCTTCGAGAAATTCCAGGGTTCCGCGCAAATCGTAAATTTTGTCGGATGGGGACGCCGGGGGCGGCGTCTTTTCTTGCCGTGCTCATAATGACTTCCGAGTTATGTTTAAAGAATGCATTTGTCTAAGCGACAGGGGCCGAAAACACAAGCTCGCGGGTGGACAGAGGCGGTCTGCTCCAGTATTCCAATCGGCACCTAATAACGGAGGATCCAGTGAAAGCAGACGTCAACGGCATCACCATCAATTACGAAGTTTCCGGAACTGAAGGGAAACCCTGGATCACTTTCGCTCACGCGCTTTGCAACAATCTCACCTTGTGGGATGACCAGGCAGAGATGCTGAAGGATGATTTCCGTATTCTGCGTTATGATCTTCGCGGTCTTGGCCAGTCGTCTGCCCCTGAAGGCCCTTATACCTTCCCGATGATTATCGCTGATGCGATTGCTCTGATGGATCATGTCGGTGTCGACAAGACCCATTGGTGTGGCCTCTCGATCGGCGGCATGATGGGCTATGGGCTGGCACAGGACCATGGCGACCGGCTGTTAAGCCTGACAGCCTGTGACTCCCGCCCGGACGCGCCGCCGGACTATCAGGACTATTTCCAGCATCGCATTGACGTTGCTGCTGAAGAGGGCATGGAAGGGCTGGTTGAATCGACAGTTTCGCGCTGGTTTACGCCTGAATCCGTTGCCGCAAATATCCCCGTCCTCGACAAGGTCCGGGGAATGATTCGGTCAACTGATCAAACTGGTCATGCGGGATGTTGTATGGCCCTGAAAACGCTGGCCTTTGGCGCGCGTCTCGGCGAAATTTCCGTGCCTACAATGATAGTCGGTGGTGCAAAAGATAAGGGCGCTCCGCCGGAAGCACTGGCGGCTGCTGCCGCCGCTATTCCCGGTGCCAAGCATGTGTTGATTCCCGCCGCCGGTCATATCTCAAACCTTGAGAACCCGACTGAATTTAACGCGGCGCTGAAGGGTTTCTTGAGCGGGATTTAAGTTTCGCTCTTAAGTTTAGCGTCAGGCTTGTGCGGCATAAACAGTGTCGCCAAGCCGATGACGGAGCAGATCGCCAGCATCATAAAGACCTTGTCGGTCATGCCATTGGTAATCAGTAGTCCAACGATAACTGGGGTGATCGCGCCGCCAAGCAGACGACCTGTCGACATAAAGGCAAAGATTGTCCCAGCGGTGCCGGGTGGCATGGCAGCGCGCACCATCATGTCGCGTGCTGGATTGACCAGACCCTGAAGGATACCGATGCCGGCGAACGCCGCGAGAAGGGCAAAGACCGGCATATTTATTTCACCGATCACGACAAGGATGACGGCGGTGGTCAGAAAGGAAATAGTCGCGATCAGCCCGTGACGTGTCGTTTTATCGGCTAGCCAGCCCCCGACGATAATCCCAAAAGCAGATGCGATGAGAAAAGTAGTAAGTGCTGTGCTGGCGGTGGTTTTAGAAACGCTGTGCAACTCGATTAGAGTGAAGATTCCAAAGGCCTGAATGCCGCTGACGACCATGGTGGTCACCAGGAAAAATGCAAAGAGCACGAGAACTGAAGGTGTCATCAAAAGCCGAATATTGGCCTTGGTGGACCTGACGGGCCGTCGTTTCATGGCTGTTTCGGATTTCTTTTTGCGGGCCACATGGTCTTTTAAAATATGTGCCTGGCTGGCAACGGCTAAAGCGGTGAGGAGACCGAAGCCGGAGACCGCGATAAGCGCGATCCTCCAGTCCCACAATGCCGCGAGAAAGGCGATTGTGATGGGCGCCAGGGCAGACCCCGCTTTGCCGGTAACGCTATGCATGCTGAACGCCCGACCGATACGGCTTTCATCGATTGATGAATTCATTATCGCGTAGTCAGCTGGGTGGAAAACGCTATGCCCCAATCCTGCTGTAATGGCGAGCATGACAAGCATGCCGTAACTATCGGCAAAGGCCATCGCGCCGACAGACAACGCCTCGAGGGCTAAACCGCCGAACAAAATAGCGCGGGCACCGATTTTATCGACAAGGAAGCCGACCGGCAGCTGTGCTGCTGCTGCTGAAATGGCAAAAGCCGCGATGAAAACACCGAGCTGGGCTGGGTTATAGCCGTAATCTGCCGCCAGAAACGTGATAAGAAGGGGCAGGGTGAGGTTATAAAAATGGCTCATTAAATGGCCGGTACCGATCAGGCTGAGAATCCTGATTTCGCTGTTAACCTGAGTACGGGCGCCGGGTTGGGTGAGCTGTGCCATGAGGGTGTAAATGCCATATCACGGCGATTAAATAAAATCATATTTTTAGTGGGTATTATGTGGCGATGTTATGTGGTCGGCTATTGGGTTTCTTTATTGTTATCATTGCCACGCCCTATGAGAATCGATTGCTCAGCGTTAAGCTGCCGACCATAAAATCCTTCATCATACCTTTGTCTTGGGAGCTCTTCGAATGCCGACACCAATCGACCCGCCTTTTCGTCTCGAACATATTGGCAGCCTGGTTCGTCCAGCGGTTTTGCTGGAAGCACGCGATGCCCATGCCAAGGGCGATATCGATGATGCCGCCTTGCGTGCTGTAGAGAACGTGGAGATTGAAAAGATCGTTGCCTGGCAGGTCGCGCAGGGATTTCGGGTCATTACCGATGGAGAATTTCGCCGCGATACCTATACCGACAGCTTTGGCCTGGCGGCTTTCGAAGGGTTGCAGCGCCGAACGGTTTCGGATGAGAACTTCCGTTATACCAATCACAGCGGCGAGCAGGCTGACATGCACGCGGTCTTCGTCGAGGGAAAGCTAGAATGGACCAAGCCGGTCAATGTTGCGGATTTTGAATTCCTCGCATCGATCACGCCGGAAGGCTGCATTCCAAAGGTGACCTTGCCGGGCCCGTGTCACATTCATTACCGGGCCGGGCGCGACAAGATCAGCACAGGAAGTTTATCCCGATCTCGATGTATTCTGGTCGGATATCGTTGAGGCCTGGAGCAAGGAGATTGCTGCACTGCATGCAGCTGGCTGCCGCTATATCCAGTTTGATGAAACCTCGATTGCCAAGTTCGGCGATCCGAAGATCAAACAGGGATTGGCAGATCGCGGTGATAACTGGGAAGACCTACTGACGCTTTACACTGACGTTATTAATGAGGTCATTGCTCGTGCGCCGAAGGATATGGCGCTGGGATTGCATCTTTGTCGCGGCAATAAAGGCGGTCATTGGCAGGCCGAGGGTGGATACGACGATATCGCGACGCATCTGTTCCGCAAGCTTGCTGTGCAGTTTTACTTTCTGGAATACGACTCCCCCCGGGCGGGAAGCTTTGCGCCGCTTGCTGAGGTGCCGGAGGACAAAACCGTGGTGTTGGGTCTTGTCTCGACCAAAGTCAAAGAGTTGGAAGAGGTGGACTACATCAAACGTCGCGTCGCTGAAGCGGCGCAATATGTCTCGATGGATCGCCTGTGTATCTCACCACAATGCGGCTTTTCCGGCAGTGTTGAGGGGACCGGGCTGGATGAAAATGACCAGCAGGCCAAGACACAGCTGCTACGTGGGCTAGCCCAGGATCTCTGGGGTTATGAGCCGCCGCATTAACGTTAAACTCGTTTTAATTCGGTTTGTGCATCGTTGCTTTTTCCAATGGCAACTTTCGAATCGCGCGATGACTCATTTTTTAGCGATAGACGACAATCCGGGCGGTTACAAGCTCGAGGACATTCTTGGCTCTATCCGCCAGGGTATCTTTAAACGGGTGGATAAAATCCTTGGCGATGACAAACCTGAAGCCAAGCAGGTCCTCAAGAACAACATCAAAATTCTCGGCTTGCTCACAGAATCCATTGAGATTGCTGAACACAGTACGGCTGTCCTCGATAAAAATTTTGATCCTAGCAACCCTGCGGAACCGCGTATCGGAACACGATAAGGCTTCCTCTCTAATATCCTATTCAGAGCGATAGTTCGGGGTTAAACTCAGGGCTGAAAAATTCAGCTGTGAGAGAGAACGATGCCAACTTTCGATATTGTTTCCCGTACTGAGATGACTGAGGTCGATAACGCCGTTCAGGGTGCCATGCGTGAAATCGGCACCCGTTTTGATTTTAAGGGGAGTACCAGCTCTATCGAGCGCAAGGACGAGGTTCTTGCTGATCACGGCGGATGATGATCTGAAGCTGAAACAGGTTCAGGAATTGCTGCGCGGCCATATGGCGAAGCGCAAGGTTGATGTCGGGGCGCTGGATTTTCAGAAACCTGAACAGGCTTTTGGCAATTCAATGCGGCAGAACGTTCTCGTCAAACAGGGCATTGAACGCGAGCTGGCTCAGAAAATCATCAAGACCATCAAAGGCGCCAAGATGAAGGTGCAGATCGCCATTCAGGGCGATGAGCTTCGCGTTACCGGCAAAAAGCGGGACGACTTGCAGGCGGCGATGGCGCTGATCAAAGAGAGTAAGATCGAGCATCCGCTGCAATATGCGAATTTCCGCGACTGATCGTCTTTGCCGTTAGGTATTAGCTGCGCGTCAGTTCGTTCTCATCGGTGTGGACGAATTGTTTTTTGCCGTAGATATCGACCATCGTCGTCTGGCTATAGGACATCTTGCCATCGCCAACGCTGATTTTCTGGCTGAATGACCGGGTGCTGGCCTTTTGCGCCATGAACGGCGACTCGATGATTTTCCAGGTCTCGTCATCGGACGCGGCGGCGACCTCAATCACAGTCTGTCCATCATCATTTGTTGCGCCGTTATAGTTACCACCGGCGAGTACCGACACGGCGCGCGGTATTTGCAGCGAATGCATGACGATGCTCGCCTTGGCATCCCACATCCAATAGCCGGTTTGGTGATGAAAAACCTCATCGTTTGATTTGCGCTTCACGACCTGGACATAGTGCAAGGCGGTGAGAACCTGTTCCTCGGCGTTTTCGACATCACCGATGGCCGTGTAGGTGATGGTCTCATAATAGGGGTTGTGTTCGGTGCCATCGGGTTCCGGCGCGATGTCCATGCCCTTGTCGCCGTTCCATGTGCCAATCAGACCAGTCAGCGGTCCGTAGTCGAAATCATTGTCGCTCATCTTTTATCCTCAGCGTTTTCTTTACCGGTTGGCTTTTGTCGTTTTCGGTCGTGACTATAGCCATATTCGGGAATTTGTCAGTCCTGAGAACTCTGCACAACGCCGCCCCAAGCCATGTTGATGGCCTGCTCGATGACCATGCCGGTCATCAACGTACGAAAGACGTCGGTGCCTATCAGGTCCTGCACTTGCCATTGTGCGGCATCTAACTCGCGGAACTCATCCCAGAATTTATTGTCGCCGGCATCGAGCTTATAAAGATCGATCCATTCCAGGAAATCGTCACATTCTTCGAAATGCTGAATGGCGAGAAACGCCGCCAGCATCAGGTCGAGCGGTGTTGTGTGATCGGGCTGGATTGTCCGGCAGGGCATCGTGACCTGGTCGTCATCGCGGGTGAAGAGCAGGGCGGGCCAGTCTTCGCCATCGATAGCCTCATCGCTGACCACGACGTTGACGCCGTTTGCGTCCATCATCGCGGCAAGGTCGTCTTTAAAGGACAATGAATTTTCTCAGATGTTCAGGTTTGCACGGGGGCGTCGGGTTCGCTGACAGTGTAACGCCGCAGCTTGCGTTGCTCTTCCGCCGGGAAGTCTGTGCGGGCGTGATTGGTACAGCGATTGTCCCAGATCAGAAGGTCGTCGACTTTCCATTCGTGTGCGTAGACGAATTCGGGTTTTTCGCAGTGGTCAAAAAGCTCAAGAAGTAATTCTTCGCCTTCATCGGCGGGTAGATCAACGATATCCTGCGTCATCAGGCGGCTAAGGTAGAGCGTCTTGCGGCCACTATCTGGGTGGGTTTTGACCAACCGGTGCTGAGCACGTGGCAGTACGGGGTCAGCGGCAATTGTGTCGGCCCGATCAACAGCTTCATAGTCATAGACAATGCGTGTCACCAAATTCTCGATCTTGTCTTTCGTCTTCTGCGGCAGTGCCTCATAGGCGGCGTACAGATTGGCGAATAAAGTATTGCCGCCCTGTGAGGGGATCGTGATGGCATAGAGCGTTGTCGCCCTGTAAGGACTTTCACGGTGGGCACCGTCGGAATGAAACATCATCTCGCCATCGGGAAGAACACCAATCAGCTTGCCGTTTTCACGGATATTGCTGACATACATCATGCCGCGCTGGCCAGTCCGACGATTGTTTGCATCCCGGCTTTTTTGACGGTCGCCACCATCGCCGCGACCAAAGAAGTTGGCAAAACGCAGCTGATCTGCTGCAGCCAATTCCTGTCCGGGGAAACATAGAACTGAATGATCGATGAAGGCCTGATAGAGCATCTTTTGGGTGGCGACATCGACGGGTTTTCTGAGATCAATGCCACGTATGGAGGCGCCTAAAACGGGCGATAATGGTTCGATGTCGATGGTCAAAGTCACTGGCGTGTTCCTTCGGGGCTGGTCCTAGTTACCGAGCGGTGCTTCGGGGTCGCTGACGGTATAGCGCCGCAACAGCCGTTGCTCCTCATCCGGGAAGTCGGTGCGGGCGTGGTTGGTCGACCGGTTGTCCCAGATCACGAGATCGCCCGGTGTCCATTTATGGCTATAAACGAACTCGGGTTTCTCTGCATGCTCGAACAGCTCCATCAACAAGGCTTCGCTTTCCGCAGGAGCCATATCGAGAATTTTCTCCGTCATCAGGCGGCTGAGATAGAGCGATTTCCGGCCTGTGACCTGGTGTGTTTTAACCAAAGGGTGCTGGCGCGCGGCAATGTTGGATCAGCGCCGATTGTGCTACGATCCTGTGCCGAATAATCATATACCGTCTGGGTCTTCAAACCTTCGACACGCTCTTTCATCTCCGGCGACAGGGCGTCATAGGCGGCCTGCAGATTGGCGAACATTGTATTGCCGCCGGTTGACGGGATTCTGATGCCGAACAGAGTGGTCGCCCGATAGGGAAATTGCCGGTGCGCGCCATCGGAATGGAACTGCATTTCACCATCGGGCAGGGAGCCAATGGGTTTGCCATCTTTCCGGATGTTACTGACCAGCATGACACCGCGGGTGGCAGATTTTTTAAGATCACCGCTTGATTTGCTGCGATAGGCACCATCGACCCGGCCAAACATCGCCGCGAAGCGTCGCTGATCTTCGGCAGAAATTTTCTGATCGGGGAAACAGAGAACACAATGCTTGGAAAACAAGGCTCGAAGTTCGTCTTGCGTCCGGTCATCGAGCGTTTCGCGAAGGTCGATGCCCCGTACGGCATACCGAGGGCGTCGGACAGTGGTTCTAAATCAATCGTGATTGTCATCGCTCGTACTCGCTTAAAGTCTGCCGCCAACGTTAACTGATTTTTCCGCCAGGTTGAACCGATTGGTCGGGATGGCATCAAGGTCGGTACCGGTCACGCGGACAAATCGTGCGCCGTCGGGAAAATGAATGGAGTGAATATCACCGATTTCAAATGTGCCGGCTTTGCCCGGTGAGAGACGAAAGGTTTCGGCCTCATCGAGATCAGCGAAGCCTTCCTTGGCGCCATCATCCTTACGCGTCCACAGGGTCATGTCGGTCCATTCGGCGGCCTGCCCATAAACCGCCCAGCTGCGACCGTGGTCATGTGGCGGGCCTTTCTTGCCGCCCTCATAGACGTGGACCAGGACGTTATATCCGGTTTCCTTGTCACGATAGAGCGTGCGGATGCCGGGTTCGGCATCAGGGCCGCATTCGGCGGCGACGAATTCAGGGTCGCTTAACAAGGTTTCGAGGTGTTGCTGGACCAGCTGGCGGCCTTCGGGACCTTTGTGAGAATTAAGAGCTTCACTACAGGCCTGACAAAACTCATCAAACGCGGCTACCATATTATTTTCTCCAATTGGGACAGTTTCGCGAAGAATTTACCCGGGTTGGCCCGCATAGGAAAGAGGCTGTGTGCTCTACCGTCGACAACCCCTGAATGATATGAGTTACGGACAATATGGAGGAACTGATGTTTATTAATGGCGAGTGGTGTGCGGCGGTAAGCGGCAAGACTTTTGACGTAACGAATCCGGCAAACGGTGAGAAAATCGCTGATGTGCCGGATGGCGGTCAGGCTGATGCTGAGCGCGCTATTCAAGCGGCGCATGATGCTTTTGCGGGCTGGTCGGGCATGACCGCCTATGAGCGTTCACGCATCCTCTACAAAGCCTATGAGTTGATGAGCGCGCGGAAGGAAGACATCGCCCGCACGATGACAACTGAACAAGGTAAACCGCTGCGGGCCGCGATGAATGAGGTCCAGTACGGTGCAGATTTCCTTCTGTGGTATGCCGAAGAGGCCAAGCGCGTATACGGCGAAACGATCCCGGCACCGCGTGGCGATCAGCGTTTCATCGTTTTGCATCAGCCGGTCGGTGTCGTCGCCGCGGTAACGCCGTGGAATTACCCGGCCTCGATGATTACGCGCAAAGTTGCGCCGGCCCTCGCCGCAGGCTGCACAATTGTTCTCAAACCCGCTGAAGCGACACCGCTCTGTGCCATCGAAATATTCAAAGTTCTGGAAGAAGCTGGTGTTCCCGCAGGTGTTGCGAATTTGGTAACGGGCTTTGATCCCAAGCCAATTGGCGAAGAGTTCGTGACCAATCCGTTGGTACGCAAAATCACGTTTACGGGCTCGACCGAGACGGGCAAGTTGCTGGCGCGTGGTGCTGCCGATCAAATGAAACGGGTGTCGCTTGAACTCGGCGGTCATGCACCGTTCCTAGTCCTCAAGGATGCGGACCCGGTCTTTGCTGCCAAGGGCGCGGTGCTGGTTAAGTATCTCAATACTGGTCAGGCCTGTATCTGCCCAAATCGATTGTTTGTTCATGAATCCGGGATAGAGGCCTTCACCAATGAATTTGTCTCTCGTGTTGAAAAGATGCGGGCGGGGAACGGGCTGGATCAAGGCATTAATATCGGCCCGCTGGTCAATGAAAAGGCCATCGAAAAGGTCGAGCGGCAGGTGGCGGATGCGACGGCCAAAGGTGCAAAACTTCTCTGTGGCGGTCACCGCCTTATGGATGACGGTTTGGACAAGGGCCATTACTACGCACCGACGGTGCTCGGCGATGTAACGCCGGATATGTTGATCTATCGCGAGGAAACTTTCGGGCCGGTCGCACCGATTATCGCATTTGATGATGACGATGACATCTTAGCGATGGCCAATGACACTCATTATGGGCTGGCGGCGTATGTCTATACGCAGAATTTATCAGCGGCGATGCGGACGTTCGAAGGCCTGCGCTTCGGCATCATCGGTATCAATGACATTAATCCGACAGGTGCTGCAGCGCCGTTTGGCGGACAAAAGGAGTCTGGCCTTGGCCGCGAAGGCGGGCATGAAGGCATTTTTGAGTATCTGGAAACCAAGCTGGGTGGGTTCTCTATTTAGGTCGGCCTCTTCTTTATACATAGTCCGCGACGAATGGTTAATTTTTGTTAATAAATGATTAATCCAATCGGCTGTATCTTGCGGGTTAACCAATTTACATGCTTAAGGAAAAACAAAATGACGATCTTCCGGATTATCCTTCTTTGTGTTCTGGCGCTGCCATTTTCAGCGCCTTCGCAAGCTGCTTCTGATGACAAAATTGTTGGTATAGCGGGCAAAGCCCTACTGCAAGCCAGTATGCAAACCTTTATCAATGGTCGCTTGGTGGACGGTGCTTTTTTGACGGTTGGACGGGATGACGGAAAAATTCGTAAGCTTTTCTCCGCTTCGGCTCATCCAATGATTTTTAGGCAGGGCAAGTTTTTTTGTCCTATGTTCTGATTTTCGTGACGAGAAAGGGAAGTCCGTCAATGTTGATTTTTATCTTGCCCAGCGCGGAAAGAGTTATGTCGTATTTGATACCGTTGTCGATGATAGGGTGGCGCTGAAACGCTTGATGAGAGCCGGATTAGTCAAACGGCTAAACTAGAGGTCTCCTACTGAACCAATATGTTGATGATGCGGGTTTAGGTCGCTGAAACTGGTGAAACGAAAATTCTTTAACAGTCTTTCCGGAAAATTTTTCGCAGTACTGATTCCTGTCTTTCTGACGTTGGCGGGTGCGGGATTCAGTATTTTATCATCCCATGACAACCAGGGTGACGGCGAGATTCTGGCTGCGCGGGTGGGGAATCAGCTTGCGAGAACGAGTGTCGTCCTTGGTCGCTATGATATTACCAAGAATCCACGATTGGCCCGCGACCTTATTTCCTCGCTGGGATCAGATCGTAGTATTTTATGCGTCGAAGTTAGAAAAAATAAAGACGATCTGATCGCCGCTTTGCCCCCGGTAATAGGATGTAAAAATATTGCTAATGGGGAGCTCCTGCAATTGCCCATAGGTCAAAGGGGCGGTCTGACTTTGCGTGCTCTTTTCTCTGCGGCTGAGTTGAAAGCAGTCGCTTTGGATCGGCGTAATTTGTCATTGTTGATTGTCACGATTTCCTTCGTCGTGTCCGTGAGTCGTGTGCCGTGACCGTAGCATTGATGTGCTTTCGCTGGATTGTCGGCCAGCCCTTAAAAAAACTTCATACAGCAATATGGCGGATATCAACGACCGGGCAGCGTGTTCGCGTTGATGTAAATCGGTCGGATGAACTCGGTCAGATTATTCGCGCTTTTAACAAGATGATTGAGTATGACGAGCGAAAAGAACAACGAATAGAAGAAGCAAATTTTGAGATATCCGAACTCAATAGATCGCTTGAAAAGCGGGTAGAAAAAAGAACGCTACAGCTTGAGGGCGAGCTCGGAACGGCTCCGACATTTGATCGAAAATTTCAGTTCAGGGATTTATATTCACGCAAAATTTAAACCGATCTATGCCAATCAAACACTGCTTGAGATGCTTGGCTACAACAATCAGGAAGATTTTCTGGCGATGGAGTCAACTGAGTTGGTTCTGGCACCGGAAGAACGTGAAAGAATTTGGGGATATCATCAGGCGCGGCTTCGCGGCGAACCGGCTCCGGTTAGCTATGATTTCTGGGCTCTCAAAAAAAGCGGTGAAAAGCTTTTTGTGAATAACCGCTCCTTTACTGTCGATTGGGATGGCGAGCCAGCTGTTTGTACGACACTGTTCGACCTGACGGACCAGCAGGAAATCGAGAGATCACTGGCGGAACAGCAGCATTTGATGAACTCGCTGCTGAGAACGACCCATGAAGGGACTCTGGTTTATAGATGCTCGATGGCTCTGACCACCGACGTCAATCCGGCGATGTGCGAAATCCTTGGGCGTCCGCGTGGAGAAATAATAGGCAAGACGGTTTATCGATTTTGTTGATGACGAGAATAGGACAACCTTCTGCCGACGCAGCTGGAGTTGCGCAAAGAGGGGATCCGTGGGCGCCTACGAAATTTCTCTGCGCACGGGCTGGTGGACAAAATATTCCTTGTTTAAACAATGCGACACCGCTCTATGGTCTCGATGGCGAGAGATGTGGTTCGGTCGGCATGTGGACAGATATCACTGAGATTAAGGAAGTTCACCGTCAGCTCGAAGAAGAAACCGAGCGGGCGCAAGCCGCAAGCGTGGCTAAGTCAGAGTTCTTGGCTATTGCAAGTCATGAGTTAAGAACGCCAATGAATGGCGTCCTTGGTATGGCTGGCCTTTTGCTGCGATCCGCGATGCCTGAAGAGCAGAAACGACGGGTAGAAGTGATCAAGCAGTCAGGTGAATCCCTCTTGGGGTTGCTGAATGAAATACTAGATATTTCGAAAATTGAACCCGGGCAATTCGAGATCGAAAAAATCGATTTTAGTCTGCGGGATATGATCGTGCGGCTTCGTGCTTTGCTTGAGTCACCCGCGCGGCAAAAGGGATTAAATTTCGACTGTAATGTCGATGAAAATGTCCCGGACATCTTGTTCGGCGATTTAACCCGGATTCGTCAAGTGCTCCTGAATTTAGTCGGAAATGCAATCAAGTTCACGGATTCGGGTAGCGTTGGAGTTTCTGTGTCGTCAGAATTCCACGAAGGTGATACGCCTATTATCCGATTTGAGATATCTGATACCGGTGTTGGGATCGATGTAAGCGAACAGGAGAAGATCTTCGAGAAATTTACTCAGGCGGATTCTTCCACGACGCGAAATTATGGCGGCACTGGGTTAGGCTTGGCGATCTGCCGGGAATTGGTTGAATTGCTGGGCGGAGATATTGGGGTCGATAGCGTTTATGGTGAAGGTTCGTATTTCTGGTTCACCGTGCCTTGTGCGATCGGAGATTTGGCGAATGTTGCGACATTCGAGGATAGCGTTCGAACAAGGAGTCCAAACGGACTCGAGGATATTTCGTTCAAAATATTATTGGCGGAAGACAACCCGATTAATCAGGAAATAGCGATTGCAGTGTTGCTCGACGCCGGGCACAAGGTTGATGTTGTTGAGAATGGACAAGAAGCCTTAACAGCCGTCGTTGATGGAAATTACGATGTTGTTTTGATGGACGCGCATATGCCTGAAATGGATGGCATCGAGGCAACCAAAGCCATTCGTGCGTTAGAGAGTGATAAAAAGAGTATTCCGATCATCGCGCTGACGGCAAATGCTATGGTTGGAGATCGAGAAAAATATCTGGCATCTGGGATGAACGATTATATTTCCAAGCCCTTTGACCCAGATCGTTTGTTGTCATCCCTTGTGACATCTGTGCATGGCATCGATGTTAGTCTCGCGCGCCAAACCGGCAGTTCGGATACTTCCCAACCGCCCCTCAATGATGTGCTAGGGAAAGCCGATGAAGCTCCGGCTCAATTTGGCGTTCTTGATTATAAAATCATTGATCCGATAAAATTGGGAAAACCCGATTTGTGGCGGCGATTGGTCGAAATTTATTTAAGAAATTCACCGGATAATCTTGCAACCATAGAGCAAGCTATTATGCGTAACGATTTTCCTGCTGTCGAGATGGCGGCTCATACCCTTAAGTCTTCCAGCGCGAATTTGGGTGCGCTCCCGCTATCTGACCTTTGCCAAAAAGCGGAACTTGCGGCGCGGTAAACAGCACTTGATGATGTGAAAAGGCTCTTTCTCGAAATGCAGATTGAATTTGAAAATGTATCGTCTGCTTTGTCAGTCGAGGAAAATGGTGATGATACGGGTGAAGGGACAATTTGATGACTGATGAGATACCCGAGTTTGCCAACGCGTTGAATCTTGTCATTGACGATGAAGATACTCAACGCTTGCTAACGCGTGATTATTTAGAAGACGAAGGCTTTAAGGTCGAGGAGGCTTCAAACGGTAAGGAGGGGCTTGATCTTATACGTCAACTGAAACCCGATCTCGTTTTGCTTGATTTAATGATGCCAGGCATCGATGGGTTTGAAGTGTGCCGCGAGATTCGAGCGGATACAACAATTTCCAATATCCCGGTTGTCGTTGTTACCGGCAGGGAAGACTCAGTTGGTATTCGACAGGCTTTTGATGTTGGGGCGAGCGACTTTCTTACCAAGCCGATAGTTTGGAATTTATTTTCTAATCGGGTGAATTATGTCCTCAGAACGAGCCGAATGGAACGCGAGCTCCGCATGGCAATGGAGGCGGCGGAAGTCGCTAGTGAGGCAAAAACCAATTTGTTGGCAACATTGGGGCACGAGTTGAGAACACCACTCAACGCGATTATCGGCTTTAGCGATATTATGCTGCGGGCATCTTTTGGACCATTAGGCTCGCCGCAATATGTAGAATATTGTGCGGATATTCATAACTCAGGAACGCAGCTTCTCAGCGCGATCAACGATATTCTGGATATTGTTAAGAGTGAGTCGAGCGGAGAAGACTTGAATGTTCAAGAGATTGAATTCGGGCAATTGATGCACCGCATTATTGACGGGCTTTCTGCCGAGGCGGCTTCTGGGGGAATAGAAATCACCAACGACGTACAGCAGGATGGTTTTAGGGTTCGGGTCGATGAACGCAAAATATCACGGGCGATGTCAAATTTATTGTCCAATGCGGTGAAGTTTACGGAACCTGGAGGAAAAGTTCGATTGCAAATGGCATCGGGGGAAAACGAAACTCTTATGCTATCGATTGTTGATAGCGGGATTGGTATTTCTCCAGAGGATTTACCACGGATTATGGAACGATTCGAGCAAGCTGATAGTAGCCTGTCGCGGGGTTTTGAGGGGCTGGGGCTTGGTATTCCACTGGCGCGGGCATTGATACAGCTTCACGGAGGTAACATTGACCTTACGAGCGAGTTGGGTCGAGGGACGACCGTTCAGGTTACGCTCCCAGTGATCAGCGGAGACTTGGCCTAGTTCAAGATAAACGAGATCACGGCTTCTCTCTGCGCCGATAGGGTGTTCAAAACGAATATCTGGATCATAATCGAGTTCTGTTTTAAAGCCGAAAGGCCGGAGACTCGCTATGGATAAAACACGCTTACTCGATATTTTTCGGCACATGATCCTGATCCGCCGGTTTGAAGAGGCGGTTTATGATTTCCACGAGCAAAAACACTTTGGCGGCCATTATCACCTTTACATAGGTCAGGAGGCCACCGGTGCCGCCGTGATGGCCTCGCTGGGTGCGGAGGACCGAATATTCTCGACCCATCGTAATCATGGTCACCTGATCGCGCGGGGCGTTGATCCAAAAAAGGCGCTGGCTGAAATTCTCAACCGCGCCGACGGCACCAATGGTGGGCGCGGCGGTACTTTTCATCTGGCTGATGCTTCAGTGGGTATGCCACACACGTCAGCCCTTGTCGGTGGTTCAGTTCCCTTGGCGGCTGGGGCAGGCTTCGCCGCGAAGCTGAAAAAGTCGGGCGGCATCGGCGTTTCGATGTTTGGCGATGGCTGTTTTGAGGAAGGGGTGGTTTTCGAAACCCTTAACCTGGCCCGGATGTGGGAACTGCCGGTTATCTTTGTGTGTGAAAACAATACGCCGGGCTCGGTCCTCAAATCCGCAGGCGGCAATAATACCTCTAATCTCCCTGAAGGTCGGGTCATTCAAATCCCTCAGGCGTTGGGCATGGAATGCCATGAAGTAGACGGCGGTGACGCGGAAGCCGTTGATATGTTGTTCGCTGATTGCGCCGCGCGAGTGCGGGCAACCGGGCAACCGGTTTTCATTGAGGCGCTGACCGAACGGTGGCCGGGAAATTACTTTTCATTCCCCAGCATGGTAACCGGCGTAACTCAAATTTCGATGGCATGGGATAGTGCCGCGATTGGCGGAGATCATGAGGACTGGTTCCGCCTTCACGACCCGGTATTACGATTTGCCCGCCAGCTCCTTGTTAGTGATGCTGTAACATCTGACGATATTGCCGGGATTGATGTCGAGGTGACTGAGACGATACAGGCGGCAAAGGCCTTCGCCTTGAGCTCGCCATTGCCGGATACGGATAGTGTCTATGCTCACGTTCTCGCAGGGGAGGGTTGATTATGACTGTCATGACACATGCCGAAGCCCTTGTTGAAGCCATCCGTGAATGTATGGATGAGGACGACAATGTGGCGCTGGTCTGGGGCTCTTTGATGGGCGTCGGCGGCAATAATGATCATGTCCAGCATATCAAAGCCGATTTCGCCGACCGTATCTTCCATCCGCCGATTTCTGAAGCCGCTATTGCCGCCATTGTGACCGGGGCGGCGATGGATGGTGTCCGGACTATTTTCCCGATGGGCACGGCCAGCTTCATGTTCAGGGCGTGGGATCAGATCATCCATGAAGCCGGGGCTGCGCATTACATGTCGAATGGTGCCGTCTCCATACCGGCGGTATTCCATGTCGTACATGGGCTGCGTGGTGGTGGCTCGGTACAGCATAGCCAGAGCCCGCAATCAATGTTGTGGAATGCGCCTGGGATTGAGATCGCCATGCCATCCTGCCCAGCGGATGCCAAAGGGACTGATGCGCACGGCCATCAAAAGTAATAACCCGACGGTGTTTATAGATCATCAGAAACTCAACAAACGCAGTGGTGAAGTACCGGACGGGCCTTATGAAATTCCGTTCGGTGTCGCTGATATCAAACGTGAAGGCGCGGACGTCACCATCGTCGCAGCATCTCTACAAGTTGTGCACGCGCTGGAGGCTGCAGAGAAACTGGCGGCGGATGGTATTGAAGCTGAAATAGTCGATCTGCGCTCTCTTGTGCCATTGGATGAAGAGGCAATTCTGACATCGGTCGGTAAGACTGGGCGACTGTTGGTTGTCGATGAAGCGCCGCCGCGCTGCTCTGTGGCATCTGAGGTCGTTGCCACCGTTGCCGAAAAGGGTATGGATCTATTGAAGGCCCCGCCGGTCCGCGTGAACCGGTTACCGGTGCATGTGCCGGCTAATGTTGCACTCGAGGATTTCGTTGGCCCGAACACGGACCGGATTGTTGAGGCCGCAAAGAAACTTTGCGGTTAATGCTCCTGCGTCTTAGCTCTCTGATCTCATGACAAAGGCGACGCGGCCGATAGATTTCCGGGACAGAACGAGGGCCATGGCGTCTTTGAAATCATCTAGTGGGAAGGTTGCGCAAACCCGAGGCGTAATCTTTCCGGCGGCGGACCATTCGTCAAAAGCGGTCATCAGGGAGCGTACCCGGTCTTCCATTTCATAGCGAAGATCGACGGGGCTCCAGCCGTAATAGGTGCCCATGTTCAATCCGCAAACAGCAATGTTTTTGACCAGCACGATATTGCTGGGAGCCTGCGCGGCGCGGCCTGATGTAAACCCAACCGGGCAGATGCGACCCTCCATGGCGATACAGCGCAGCGATTGATCGAATACATCGCCGCCAACCGGATCGAGGATGGCGTTCGCCCCTTTGCCGCGGTGATCTCATTCACGGCGTCGCGGAACTGCCCATCTGAATAATCAATAACGTGATCCGCGCCCCTGGTTCAGCGCAGCGGCACGTTTTTCTTCCGTGCTGGCGGTGGCGATAACAGTTGCGCCGATGATTTTGGCGATATCGATAGCAGCCAAGCCGATCGCACCAGCGGCACCGTGGACCAGAAGTGTTTGTCCGGCTTGCAGGTTCAGTAGATGCGGCCAGGTCAGCGCGGCACAGGATGTTGCATAGGAGTTGAAGTTGGTCGCTTGTGCGTAGCTTAGATTGTCGGGGATTGGGTAGGTGTTGACCTCCCATGCGACGGCTTCCTCGGCGTAAGCACCCCAATCAAGCGCGGCGCAAACCCGGTCACCCGGCTTAAAGCGGGTAACAGCCGCACCGCATTCGATGATTTCGCCGGCGCACTCGGTACCGGGTGTGAAAGGCAAAGGTGGTTTCCGCTGATACTTTCCGGCAACAACGAGGTTGGCAGCAAAGCTGACACCAGCCGCACCCACCTTGATCCGAACCTGTTTTGGCTCCAAAGCGGGCGAGGGGATATCCTCAACCGTCAGATTGTCGAACTCGGTATATTCAGTGACCCAGAGGCCGCTGCATTACGACGCCGGGTGAGCCTGATTCCACATTTCTTGCAAGTCCGGCCGCCGTACTTTGCCGCGGTCGTTCTTGGGCAGCGCATCGATAAAGTGAAACTGCTTGGGCAGGCGGTAATCGGCCAGAGGTCTCCGCGCAATGGGCGTTGATCTCTTCTTCGGTAAGAGTCATGCCATCCCGGACGACAATATAGGCGACGACTTCTTCGCCATAGATCGAAGTCCGGTACACCGACAGCAGCGGCTTCGTAGACTTTCGGGTGTTGCATCATCACGTTGTCGACTTCGACGGGCGAGATATTCACGCCGCCGCGAATGATCAGGTCCTTGAGGCGGCCGGTGACAGTGATAAATCCTTCGTCATCCATGACGGCGAGATCGCCAAGCCGAACACGTTTGCCATCCAAATCTTCCCAGACACCTTCGGCGGTCATGGACGCTTTGGCACATTGCGGGCCGCCGAGGGTGACTTCGCCTTCTTCGCCCTGAGCGACGGCATTGCCATCTTCATCGACCAGCAGGAATTCCTGATGCTTGGCCGGCGGGCCAACGGTGCCGTATTTCTTGGCGTAGTGCCGATTGCCACAAACCCAGCCACCTTCTGAGCAGCCAAAGAACTGCAGCAGGTTGATGCCGTAGGCTTCTTCAAATTGTTTCCAGCGTTCCGGGGTAAGCGGTGCCGTCGATGAACTCATCAGGCGCAGGCTCGGAACGTCTTTCGACGTCACACCGGTTGGCCGGTCGAGCAGCATATTGATAACGGTCGGAATACCGGCCGAGAACGTGATCTCGTGATTCTTGATCCATTTGAAGAAATTGCTGTGCGAAAAGCGGCGCGCGATATGCAGCGTGCAGCCGGTTGCCAGCCAGGGCATGAGCGAGAGGCCCTGAGGTGAATTCCAGCCAAAGGAGCGGAATTCCAAAGTCTTGTCTTCTTCGGTCAGGCCAATTTGATCAATCGTCGACATGCCAAATGACCAATGCGCGAGGTGATCAATCAGGAAGTTCTTTGGTTTATCTGTCGTGCCGGACGTGCAGAAAATTGTCGCATCATCGGTTTCACTGTAAGCGCGACCGAGTTCCGGTGAAGCAGCGACCGCAGCGAGCTGGGCAAAGGCTTCGTCACTCGCCGGATCACCTGCGATGATCGTTAGACCAGCCGGTGAACTTGATGCTTTCGATATCAACGCCATCGGTCATCTGATTGACGTCGAGGTCGGCGTCATAAAGCGCCAGCTTGCACTCCAGATTGCCGAGAATTTCAGCGACATAGGCGATGTTCATTTCGACATTGGTCGGGCAGCAAACCGCGCCAGCGCGCCAGATACCCATCCACAGGATCAGCTTCTCAATGCGTTCTTCGGTGAGCAGGGCGACCCGGTCACCTTTTTGAATTCCCTTGGCGACCAGCCAATTCGCGATCCGGTTGGACCAGTCATGCAGTTGGCCAAAGGTGATCGAAATGTCTTGAGTGACATCAACAAGCGCGACTTTGTCAGCGTCCCGTTCTTTGTATTTTGCAAATAAGATCGCCAACGTGGGCGAAGGGGACAGCGTAATCATGTGTTCCGCCGGGCGGTGTTCCGCCTGCTTTGGGCGCCATGTCTAACTCCTTGTTCTAAGGTCGCGGATTTTGCGTGGATGGGTGCGGAAGGTCAAGAAGGCTAGCAGTTAGATAACCGTATTTTCTTGACGAAAAGGACATAAAGCCTGGAACATGGGGACAATAATTAGGGGAAGATCGATGACGAGTGAATTGGAAAGCCGACACGCGCTCGAAAAACTGGTGGTCGATTTTACTGAGGCCTTCAATCGCGAAGATATTGACGAGGTGATGTCCTATTTCGCCGACGATGCCATTTATGACGAATTCAACGACATTCGGCATGAAGGGTCAGCAGCGATACGCAAGGCTTTTGAACCACAATTCTCCGGCGTGCTACGGAACCATGCGGTTTCATACCGAAGATATGTTTCTCGATGTTGATGCCGGCAAAGCCATGATCCGCTGGGTGTTGACCCTCGAAGAAGAGAACAGGGCGGGAGCCTATCGTGGACTCGACCTTCTTCATTTCCGGACGGAAAGCTGGTTGAAAAACACACCTATTGCAAAGCCAAAATCCCCTTTATTCGCAAGCAACAGGAAATGGCTGTGGAAGGAAGTTGGCCGGTTTAAGCCTTGCCGTAGCCGCCGCCACCGGGTGTTTCGATCACCATGACATCGTTGGCCTCGACTTCCGTTGAGTCGGTGCCGCGCAACTCATCAATCGAACCATCTGTGCGAAGCACGTAGTTATGGCCGATCTTGCCAGGGTCGCCACCGGCCATGCCATAAGGCGGGATTTCGCGATGACCGGACAGAATCGATGCGGTCATTCCTTCGAGGAATTTGACCTTGCGGATCACCCCGTCACCACCACGATATCGGCCTGCACCACCTGATCCACGGCGCAGTGAGAAACTTTCCAGCAGAACGGGGAAGCGCCATTCCAGTATTTCCGGATCGGTCAGGCGGGTATTGGTCATATTGGTGTGAACACCATCGGCACCCTGATAGTCGGGCCCGGCACCGCCACCACCACAAATTGTTTCGTAATATTGGTGGTTGTCATTGCCGAAGGTGAAGTTGTTCATCGTGCCTTGTGCGGCACCCATAATACCAAGCGCGCCAAACAGAGCGTCGGTAATGGCCTGCGACGTCTCGACATTGCCGGCAACGACAGCGGCTGGGTAGACCGGGTTGAGCATGCAGCCTTCCGGGATCACGATATCAGCGGCTTAAGACATCCCGCGTTCAGCGGAATATCGTCATCCACCAACGTACGGAAGACATAGAGGGTCGCCGCGATACAGATCGCGGACGGGGCGTTGAAGTTATTGTTTTGCTGTTCGGATGTGCCGGTGAAATCGAGCCTGGCAGTGCGCGCTGCCTTGTCGACCGTGATGGCGACTTTGATCTTAGCGCCAATATCCATTTCATATTCGAATGAGCTGTCATGCAGCGTATCGATCACCCGCCGGACTGTTTCCTCGGCATTGTCCTGGACGTGCTGCATATAGGCGGTGACAACATCGAGCCCGAAATGCTCGACCATGTTGTGCAACTCCTGCACACCTTTTTCATTGGCCGCAATCTGGGCTTTCAAATCGCCGAGATTATGATGGAAATTCCGAGTCGGATATTTGTTGCTGGTGAAGATTTTTTCGATTTCGGCTTCAAGTATCGTGCCTTCGGCAACCAGCTGGACGTCGTCGAGGAGAACACCTTCTTCATCAATGTGCTTTGAATACGGAGGTACCGAACCGGGTGTGATGCCGCCGATTTCCGCGTGATGGCCACGTGAGGCAACATAGAACAGAACGCCATCGACGCCTTCTTCAAATACAGGCGTGATAACCGTGACGTCGGGTAGATGCGTGCCGCCATTGTAAGGCGTGTTGAGCATATAGACGTCACCCGGCTTCATCGTGCCTTCACGCTGGCGAGCAACCGTTTTCACGCTCTCGCTCATCGAGCCGAGATGTACCGGAATATGCGGGGCATTGGCGACCAAATCACCTGAGGTGTCAAAGATCGCGCAGGAAAAATCGAGGCGTTCCTTGATATTCACTGAATAGGACGTGTTCTGCAGGACGCCGCCCATCTGTTCTGCAATCGACATAAATAGATTATTGAAGACCTCGAGCATAACGGGGTCGGCCTGGGTACCGATGGCGACCCGTTTCGGCAAAGCGACAACTCGCGTGATGACGACATGATTATGCTTGGTAACTTCGGCTTGCCAGCCGGGTTCAACGACGGTAGTGGCGTTTGCTTCCTTGAGAATGGCCGGACCATCAACCTTGCAACCCGGCACAAGTGCTTCGCGATCATAAACCGGCGTGTCGTGGGTTTCGTTCGCAGAATACATTGAGACAGTCGCCAGTGGATCAGGTGCGACGGCGTTCTCATCAACAGGCAGAACCGGGTCCTCAAGGACTTCGCCTTCGCCAATGACTTCGAGGGACAGCGCTTCGACAATGTGCCCTTTTTCAGGAGAGATAAAACCGAATTGCTGGCGATGGGCCTCTTCAAACCGTTCGATGATTTCATCACGGCTGCCGAAATCGATGACCAGGGCTGTGTCGGTCCCTTCATAGCGCAAATGCGCCTTGGAGATGACCGAGGTGCGGGAGGTGTCGACGCCCTGGCGTTCCATCTCGGCACGGCCATCTTCTTCCATCTCTTGAAGGGCGTTGTCGAGTGTTTCGATTAGCGCGCCATCCATCTTAGCCTCGACGGCGCGTTCGCGCATGACTCTTTGGTCGGCGAGCCCCATGCCATAGGCGGATAAGACGCCCGCAAACGGATGCACGAAAACCCGTTTCATGCCGAGCGAGTCGGCAACGAGACAGGCATGCTGTCCACCGGCGCCGCCGAAGCAGTTAAGGGTATATTCGGTGACGTCATACCCGCGCTGGACGGATATCTGTTTTATGGCGTTGGCCATATTCTCGACAGCAATTTTGAGAAAGCCGTCAGCGACCTCAACGGGGGTGCGTTTGTCACCAGTTGATTTCTCTATCTCCGCAGACATGTCAGCGAATTTCTGGAAGACAACTTCGGAGTCCATAGGTTGATCGCCATCGGGACCGAATACCTGTGGGAAGAAGTCTGGATTGATTTTGCCGACCATGACATTGGCGTCGGTAACGCTTAGTGGTCCCCCCCGGCGATAACAAGCCGGGCCGGGATTGGCGCCAGCAGAATCAGGCCCAACGCGATAGCGTGAGCCGTCAAAATGCAGGATCGAACCACCACCCGCGGCAACGGTGTGAATATGCATCATCGGCGCGCGCATGCGGACACCAGCGACCAGCGTCTCAAACGCGCGCTCGTATTCACCATTGTAGTGCGCCACGTCTGTTGAGGTGCCACCCATATCGAAACCGATAAGCTTGGTGTACCCGGCCATGGCAGCTGTCCGCGCGGCACCAACAATGCCGCCGGCGGGACCCGACAAGATGGAGTCTTTGCCCTGGAAGAACCGTGCATCCGTGAGTCCACCATTAGATTGCATGAACATGAGCCGGACATCGCCGAGGGAAGAGGCGACTTGATCGACATAGCGCCTAAGGATTGGTGAGACATAGGCGTCGACAACGGTCGTGTCGCCACGACCAACCAGCTTCATAAGCGGGCTGACTTCGTGGCTGACCGAGATCTGGGTAAAGCCGACGTCTCGGGCAATCTCCGCCACGGTCTTTTCGTGATCGTGATAGCGATAGCCATGCATGAAGCAGATCGCAACTGATCGAATGCCATCATCGTATCCAGCCTGCAAGGCAACTCGGGTGCCTTCAATGTCGACGGGCTCGAGTTCTTCACCCTGAGCATTGTAGCGTTCTTTAACCTCGGCAACCTGCTCATACAGGAGTTCAGGAAGCTCAATTTTTCGGGCAAAGATTTTCGGACGGTTCTGATAGCCAATCCGTAGTTGATCGGCGAAGCCCTCCGTGATGACGAGCAGGGTACGATCACCCTTGCGCTCGAGGAGCGCATTGGTGGCCACTGTGGTTCCCATTTTAACGGCATCGATCAACCCGTCGGGAATAGGGGTGTCCTGACCGATCTCCAACTGGTCCCGAATACCCTGAATGGCGGCATCTTTGTAGCGCTCGGGGTTTTCTGACAAGAGCTTATAGGCATGCAATGAACCGTCCGGACGGCGAGCGACGAGATCGGTGAACGTGCCGCCTCGATCTACCCAAAATTGCCAGCCATTTGCATTACCAGTCATAGAACGCTCCCAAGAACAAATTGAGCGCTGTTTTTACCGCATCACCGCCACCCGTCAATGCCTCCAACCCTTTCGACCTTGCAGACTTCTTGGCAAGCACAAGCAAAAGCGCTATCGACTCTACATGTTGATGTCTCTTCTTGCCATTTGCGCCTTTGGATCGCTGTTAGCGTGGTTTTGGCTACTCCTGTTGCGTGGCGGCTTTTGGCGTTGTGATCAGCTTTTAACGGGGACGAAGCCAAACCTTGAAGAATGGCCTGATGTCGTCGCCGTAATCCCGGCTCGGGACGAGGCGGCATCGATCCAACAAGCGGTCACGTCGCTCCTAAAACAGTCATTTCAGGGGGCATTGCAGATCATTGTCGTAGACGATAATAGCAGCGACAAAACCGCTGAAATCGTTGCGGCTATGGAGGATGAACGGGTTGAGGTGATTTCGGGAAAACCATTGCCCGAGAATTGGGCTGGAAAAATGTGGGCTGTCGCTCAGGGCGTTGAATATGCCCAAGCGAAATTTCCGAAAACGCCGTATCTTCTATTGACTGATGCGGACATCGAACATGGCGACGGCGTTCTCTCAAAGTTGGCTGCAAAAGCGGAGGGGGAACAGCTTGATCTCGTATCGCTCATGGTACGCCTGCGCTGCGATACTCTTTGGGAAGCCGTCCTTATTCCACCGTTCGTCTATTTTTTCCAAAAACTGTTTCCGTTTCCCTGGGTGAATAACCCTCGACGCAAAACCGCTGCAGCGGCAGGCGGATGTATGTTGGTTCGGTGGTCAGCTTTGCGCCGAATAGGTGGTATCTCCCGTATCCGTAATCGAGTGATTGATGATTGTGCCTTGGCGGCGGCAATCAAACCGGGTGGACCGATTTGGCTGGGGCTCGCTGAAACCAGTCATAGTCTGCGCGGATATGACCGGCTTGGCGGTATATGGGACATGGTGGCTCGCACAGCCTTCGTGCAGCTGCGCCGCTCGAATCTGTTGGTTGCGCTGTCGACGGTAGGAATGATGTTCCTCTATTTAGTGCCGCCAATAGCGTTGATCTTCGGTGTAATGAATTCAGATTTGGCGGTGGTGGTCTTTGGTGCTGCTGGATGGTCAGTTATGGCGGTATCGATTGTTCCAACATTGAAATTATATGGTTTAAATACGGCCTATTCGGTGCTCTTGCCGGTTGCCGGCATTCTTTATGGTGTTATGACAGTTTCTTCCGCCTTGCGAGACTGGCGCGGCAAAGGTGGTGCCTGGAAGGGGCGGAACTATTCTGCGTGACCGGCGGCGACCGGTACGTGACGTTGGCGTAGGATGTGCTTTATGCTGTGGGTGAAATGAAAACCGAGCAAGCTCTTGAGCATGTTACTGCAATCGTCCGGGAATCCGGGACGTCGTTCTATTGGGCGATGCGAATGCTGCCACCGCACAAGCGGGATGCGATGTATGCCGTTTATGCATTTTGCCGCGAAGTAGACGATATCGCTGATGATCCTGGCGAACAGCAGGAAAAGCTCAGTCGGCTGGCTGACTGGCGCGTTGAGGTGGAACGCCTGTATGCCGGGCATCCACAATTTCCGGTTATGCATGCGTTGATCGATCCAGTGGAACAGTTCGGTCTCCGAAAAGAGGACTTTTTGGCTGTTATCGAGGGGATGGAGATAGATTCGTCGGCCGCCGTTCGGATGCCGACAGTGCCTGCGCTTGAAGACTATTGTGATCGTGTAGCCTGCGCTGTTGGCCGTCTCTCCAATCGAGTGTTTGGGGTCGTCGATGAGTTGGGCGAACCTGTTGCTGTGTCATTGGGACAAGCGCTGCAGCTCACCAACATTCTGCGAGATATTGATGAAGATGCGGGAATTGACCGGTTATATGTACCGAACGATATGTTGTTGGCCTATGATATCCCTCCGGCGGAGGTGACATTGGTTATCCGCCATCCGCGTTTTCCCGAGATATGCGCGGAACTCGCCGCGATAGCGAGCCGCCGCTATCAGGATGCCGAACGGGCGCTTGCTGAATGCGACCGACGAACGATGCGCCCGGCGATAATGATGATGCAGAACTATCGCCGAATTCTCGATAAGCTCGTTGAAAGAGGGTGGTCGCGTCTTGATGAGCCGGTTTCCTTGAGCAAAGCACAAAAACTCTGGCTTTTGATGCGCTATGCCCTCATATGAAGGCATATTGGGCATAATTCACTTACAAACCTTACTAGGCCACGGATAAGTAACCAAATAGTAACGGTGGAAGTTGTTGAATCTGTTGTTGATTCTCGGCGATAATTGAATCGTGTGTAATGTTGGCGTTTTAGCGTATCCCCTACAAGGGATAGCGGCCGTTTCGACGGATGTTTGTCAGGCGGGTTGAGGTAATTTAGGCCAAGAATGTTAAAATCAGTTGCTCCGGATTCCGGGACCAGTGCTCCCGAGAATTCTATACTCGACTCTACGATTGAGGAGGTCGCCGCGGCGATCGCTGATAAGCAAGCCGCCGATGGACATTGGGTCTATGCCCTTGAGGCCGACGCAACAATTCCGGCCGAATATATATTGCTCAACCACTATGTGGACGAAGTAGACCCAAAGACCGAAGGCAAGCTGGCGAATTATCTGAGGGAAATTCAAGGAGCGCATGGTGGCTGGCCGCTTTATCACGGCGGTGATCTCGATATGAGTGCGAGTGTAAAAGCCTATTACGCGTTAAAGCTTGTAGGGGACGATATTGACTCTCCTCATATGGTTCGGGCGCGTGAGGCAATTCTTGAAAACGGCGGCGCGGCGCGTTGCAACGTGTTTACGCGTATATCGTTGGCGTTGTTTGAGCAGGTTCCCTGGACGGCTTGTCCTCTAATTCGAGTGGAAGTGCTTCTCGCACCACGCCGCACGCCGCTTAGTGTCATGGATAAGGTTTCCTATTGGTCGCGGACTGTGATGGTGCCTTTGCTTGTTCTACAGGCGCTTAAACCCAGGGCGTCCAATCCCTCAGGAATCGGTGTTCAAGAGCTATTTGTTATACCGCCCGAGGAAGAAAAGAACTGGTTACAAAACCCAACCGGCCATTGGCTCGGAGATGTAATGTTGTTCGCCGATAAGATCGCGCGCCATATCGTACCGTATATGCCGAAATTCGCGCAAAGACGGGCGATCGAAAAAGCGATGGCCTATATCATGGAGCGGCTGAACGGCGAAGATGGCCTCGGAGGGATTTTCCCGGCGATGGCCAATACGCTCATGGTCTTTGACGCGCTTGGCTATTCAAAGAGTGATCCAACATATGTCACGGCGAGAAAGGCCATTGAAAAGCTACTCGTAGTCGATGGCGAGGTTGCATATTGCCAGCCGTGTCTCTCGCCAGTATGGGATACAGCGCTCGCCGCACATGCTTTGCTTGAAGCAGGACATCCGGGGGATGACCCTGTCATCACCCGGGCCAGTAAATGGCTGAAGGATTGTCAGATACTGGACGTCAAAGGCGACTGGTCGATCAATCGCAAGAACGTCCGCCCTGGCGGCTGGGCTTTTCAGTATCGCAATGATCACTATCCAGATGTTGATGATACAGCAGCTGTTGTTACGGCCCTGGATCGTACAGGGGATCTTGATCTTCGCGAGTCAGTCGCCCGTGGTGCAGAATGGGTCGTTGGCATGCAAGGCTCACGCGGTGGCTGGGGGGCGTTTGACGCCGATAATGAATATTATTGGCTTGAACACATTCCTTTTGCAGACCATGGCGCATTACTTGATCCGGCGACATCAGACGTGAGCGCACGCTGTGTCTCCATGTTGGCTCAGCTGGGTTATGATCGGGATCACCCGGTTATGAAACGCGGCCTCAAATATCTGCGCAAGGAGCAGGAAGCGAACGGATCCTGGTTTGGTCGTTGGGGAACGAATTACATCTATGGGACCTGGTCGGTACTCTGTGCATTGAATGCCGCAGGGGAGGACATGAGTGCGCCACATATTCGTAAAGCGGTGACATGGTTGCGTTCTGTCCAGCACGAGGACGGTGGCTGGGGAGAAGATTGCTCCAGCTATTGGTCCGATCGAGAAACAGTAGAGATTGAGTCGACCGCTTCACAAACGGCATGGGCGGTCCTTGCTCTTATGGCGGCGGGCGAAGTCGATAGCGAAGAAGTCCGCCGTGGCGTCAATTGGTTGTTAAGTGCTCCCCGGGTCGGTGGAAAATGGCATGAAGAGCTATACAATGCTGTTGGGTTTCCGAAGGTTTTTTATCTGCTATATCATGGATACAGTTCCTATTTCCCGCTTTGGGCACTGGCGCGATACCGAAACCTCAAAACCTCTAACACGCAATTCCCTGCCTACGGTATGTGATTGGCCAAATTAGGCATCATTACTGGCAGTAAGCTCGAGGGCGCGTGTCTACAACATGGCGACCCGGCAACAGAGCTTGATATTCGGTGTTCAGGTGCGTCGTCGGACCGAGCGAACATAGCTGCGCGTACCAGCATTGCGGCAGGCTGCGACGGTCTCGTTAGCTTTGGTTTAGCTGGCGGGCTTGATCCCGTATTACCGTCCGGAAGCTTGGTTGTTGCAGATGCGGTGATCTGCGCCGACGGATCAAAGATTCAGACTGACAGGAGTTGGGTGGACGGTATTAAGGCGGTGCTAGAAGTAAACAATATCCCCTACGTCGTTGGTGGTATTCTCGGGTTGGACGAAATCGCTTTTTTGCCAGAAACCAAGCGCTCCCTCTCTGAAGGGACCGGGGCGCTGTGTGTCGATATGGAAAGCCACGCGGTCGTTCATGCGGCCTCAATGGAAGCTATTCCCTTTCTCGCCCTTCGGGTTGTCGCGGATACCGCCTCTGATGAAATCCCGCGTGCAGCAAGTCAGGCGCTTGCACCAGATGGCGGTGTGCAAATGGGCACATTAGCGCTTGCCCTTGCAAAAAACCCGGCGGGAATCCCCGGGTTTTTGAAACTGCGGAAACGAAGTGCGTCAGGTTTTGAGACGTTACGCCGCGTCGCTCCGCTTTTGAGCTTCTGCCGCACGTTCTGACATCGTTTTAACGACATCTTCAAATACATATTCAGCAGGACGCTGGTTTTCGAGATTGATTTCCGGGGCCATAGGCTTTTCTGTCTCAATGCCGCGCAGGAATGTCTTCAAGGCTTTGATCGGGTGCGCAACGGTGTCCGACACGGCTGTGGCTTCGTAGCCACAATGTACCATGCAGTTAGCGCATTTTTCATATTTACCGGTACCGTAGGTATCCCAGTCGGTCTCTTCCATCAGCGCTTTGAAGGATTGGGTATAACCTTCTGCCAATAGATAGCAGGGTTTCTGCCAACCGAAGACGTTACGAGTTGGGTTGCCCCATGGCGTACAGTTGTACTCCTGATTGCCCGCCAGAAAATCCATAAACAAGGTTGATTGGCTAAAGCGCCAGCGTTTGAGCGATCCGATCCGGAAGATGTCGCGGAAAAGTTCTTTGGTTCTTTTCCGGTTCAGGAAATGTTGCTGATCAGGTGCGCGCTCATAGGCATAGCCTGGTGATAGGGTGATGCCTTCGACATCAAGCTCGTTTATCGAGAAATCGAAGAATTCTGCGGCTTCGGCCGCTGTCATCTGGTCGAATAACGTACAATTGACGTTGACCCGAAAGCCTCGTGCTTTGGCTGCTTTGATCGCAGATACGGCGCGATCGAATGTTCCCGGCTGATTGACCGCACGATCATGGTGTTCACGCATGCCATCCAGATGGACAGAAAATGTCAGATAAGGCGATGGCTTGAATCTGTCGAGACGTTTCTCGAGGAGCAACGCGTTTGTACACAGATATACGAATTTTTTACGCGCCACGATGCCGGCAACAATTTCTTCTATGCCGTGATGGAGTAACGGTTCGCCGCCGGGTATTGAAACGATTGGGGCGCCGCACTCATCGACTGCTTTGAGGCAATCTTCGACTGAAAGACGCTTATTCAGGATATCGTCTTCATAATCGATTTTGCCACAGCCGACACAGGCGAGGTTGCAGCGAAATAGTGGCTCCAGCATCAAAACGAGCGGGTACTTGTCGGTGCGGGTCAGACGCTGGCGCATGATGTAGCTGCCGACGCGTATTTGTTGGATCAGGGGTACGCCCACGATGTCCTCTCAGTTTGCTGGTACCAAACTAGTCGTTTCGCCACGACGCGGCAAGAATCGATCTCATGATTGGCATGTTGTAGGAGACATGTAAGCACTTGGTGTGGTGAAGGAAACCCTCGTTTGCACTTATCTCGTGATTTGGTTGTCAGAAGCGCTAGCGCCGACTGTTTTGTCGCCCTATCTTTGCAGGCATGACAGTTCTCGTAACAGGCGCGACAGGGTTCGTCGGATCTGCCGTCGCACGCAAGCTACTCGATGCGGGGGAAACCGTGCGTGTGATGGCGCGTGCGGAGAGTAATCGTCGCAATATTGAAGATCTTGATGTTCAAATTTGTATTGGCGATTTAACCCAGGCGGAAACACTCGCTCCCGCCGTTGAAGGGTGTTCGGCGGTTTTTCATGTGGCGGCTGATTACCGGCTTTGGACACGTCATCCTGAAGAGATGATGCAAACCAATATTGAGGGCTCCAAAGCGCTTATCGAGGCATCCTTGAATGCAGGCGTGGAAAGGGTCGTTTACACGTCGAGCGTAGCGGCGCTTGGTATTAACAAAGATGAAACACCAGCAGATGAGACAACGCCGTCTGCACTCGAAGACATGATTGGTGTTTATAAACGGTCGAAGTTCCTGGCTGAAGAAGCGGTCCTCGACCTTGTTGCTAAGAAAAACGCACCGGTGGTCATCGTCAATCCGTCGGCACCTGTCGGACCGCGGGACATAAAGCCGACCCGGACAGGTGAACTGATTGCAGATGCCGCGGCAGGGCGTATGCCTGCTTTTGTCGATACTGGCCTAAATGTTGTTCATGTCGGTGATGTTGCCGAAGGGCATGTTCTCGCCTGGCAAAAGGGTAAAATTGGCGAACGCTATATTCTCGGCGGCGAAAACCTGCTGCTTGCCTCAATTTTGCGTGAGATTTCAGAACTTGTCGGGCGCAAACCACCGCGGATAAGTATTCCGCATGGTGTTGTGATGCCCATTGCCTATATCGCTGAAGCGCTTACAAGACTTTCTGGTGGTGACAAGCCCCTCGTCGCAGTCGATGAAGTGCGAATGGCGAGGAAGAAGATGTATTTTACGTCCGCTAAAGCTCGGAGAGAACTCGGCTATAACCCGCGCCCGGTCAGTGAGGCATTCGCTGATGCCGTCAATTGGTTCCGTGAAAACGGTTATCTTGGATAATATAGTTGTTTGAGGAAGATATCTTATGAAGGCTTTGATTCTCGCGGCAGGTGTTGGGGCACGACTGTTTGGCGGTGATGACAAGGCCAGTCCCAAATCGCTTTTGCGTTTTGCCGGCAAGAGCCTCATGGCTCGTCATATTGAGAATTTGACGTCGGTTGGTGTCGATGAAATCGGGCTGGTCCTTGGCTATCATGAGGAAGAGATCAAAGCAGAGATTCGCGCCATTGGGGCGTCAGAGAAAATCACTTTCTTTCATAATCCGCGTTTCCGGGAAGGCAGTGTCGTCTCTATGTGGACGGCTCGCGATCTTTTGGTTGCTGGTGACGATGTTTTGTTTATGGATGCCGATGTCTTGTACGATCCGGAAATCCTTGAACGGATGATTGAGCCTATGGCAGTGACGAGCTTTCCCTATGACCGAGATTTTGAGGCAGGCGACGAACCTGTGAAATTTATGCTCGAAAAGGGGCGCCCGGTGGAGTTTAGGAAAGTCCCCAATGACGTTTCTTTCGACACAGTAGGGGAATGGATTGGCTTTATTCGTATGACCGCAGAATTCGCTCAGGCGGCGGCGGCACGGACAGAACATTATGCGTTTGGTGGTGACGTTTATGCACCCTACGAAGATGCTGTTCGAGACCTTCTTCTAGGCCAGGAAGGCGGCAAAGTTGTTGGCGTTGACGTCACAGGTTTGCCGTGGATTGAAATAGACTTTCCTGAGGATATCGCCCGAGCAGAAAATGTCATTTTACCGGCGATAGAGGCTTAAAGTCAGGCTGCCTGAATGAGATTTCTGGGCCGTTAAACTTTGTATACGTAATCCCGGTCTGCGTTGCGCTCTATGTCCGGCGGAAAATTTTTGCGCTTGTCCGCATAATATTGATCCATGTGATCGCCTTCTGACGCCCTGTTATAGGTAGCGTAATATACCCGGCGTGGTGTCGTCGTTGGATTGGGGGCCGACTGGTGGGGCGTATAGGCATCAAACAGAACCAAGTCACCGGGACGGGTTGGTACCGGGATAAAACTCATATCTTTGGTGTCTGCTTTTGTGAGCGGTTCCATACCGCGTAGCAATCCTTGTTTATTTTGACCTGCGGCTAATTCCAGGCAGCCATTTTCGATGGTGGCTTCATCAATGCACACCATCGCGGAAACGAAGTTGGTGGCGTAGTCCTCCCAGCCGGCTTGCGAATCCTGATGAGGTTCGAAACCACCGCCACCGGGCATTTTAAAATTGATTTTTTCCTTAAATAAAACGGCGTCTTCTTCAAGAAGTTGGCCGATGGTGGTTTTTAAAATTTCGGTTAGCGATGCAAAACCCGCATGAAAGGGAGCGATATATTCGATGCGGTTTATAAGGTCGCTGCCATCCAATGTGCTGGTTTCGTGGAATACCCATTGTTTTCCGGGTTCTTCCGGCAGAGCCTCCACCTCATCGGCCCATTCGATGATTGTCTTTGTGTCGGCGTCATTGAAGGCCGCGCGCAGAACGACAAAACCGTCGCGCTGGAATTCTTCTAACTGATGCTTCGTTAGAACGGGTGGTGTAGGCATCTTTTCTTCAACTTTCACGACATGGATAATATTGTATCAAGAGCGCCATTCGCAAGTTTTTTGGATATAAAGAAGCCCCATATTCTTCTTAGCCATAATTCGGTATGGTCCAATCAATATCGGCACCCCTTATGAATTGAGTTTTAGATGAT
The DNA here is from genome assembly GCA_943787225.1 of uncultured Alphaproteobacteria bacterium. GTDB lineage: Bacteria > Pseudomonadota > Alphaproteobacteria > MPNO01 > UBA2964 > UBA2964. The sequence goes on along the minus strand of CALSLP010000003.1, from coordinate 388,030 downwards.
CGAAGCAGATAGCTTTTTAAAGCCTGCCGTAGAGGCGGGTTTTGATTTCTACACAGGTGTTCCCTGTTCCTTCCTGACGCCCATAATCAATCGAGTGATCAGCGATACTGGGTTGGACTATGTTGGGGCGGCAAGTGAAGGGGAGGCCGTTGCTATTGCGGCGGGCGCTTGGCTTGCCGGTCGGGGTACCGTGGTCATGTGTCAAAACTCGGGGCTTGGGAACGCAATCAACCCGCTCACCTCTCTCAATCACCCGTTTCAAATTCCGACGCTGCTGATCGTAACCTGGCGCGGCGGACCGGGAATTGAAGATGAACCGCAGCATCAGCTTATGGGGCCGATTACGCCCTCTTTGCTGGATGTCATTCAGGTCCCGCATTCAGCGTTTCCGTCATCTGATAACGAGATAACCGGTGCCCTGGCGGACGCCGCTGCCGCAATGAAGAGCTCGAACCTGCCTTATGCGATGATTATGGAAAAAGGTGCGGTCAGAGATGATGGGATCGAAACGGCCTCAGTCGAATTGCCACCCGCGGGTGTGCTCAGCGATTTTAGCACAGGCGGAGATGTCCCCGGGCGGGTCGCGGCTATGGAACGTTTACTTGAACTCGCTCCAGATCGTGCGGCGTTGATCGCGACAACCGGTTTCACAGGACGTGAGCTGTTTACGGTTTCTGACCGGAAGCAGCATCTCTATCAGGTTGGCTCGATGGGATGTGCCGCCGGTATGGGGTTGGGTGTGGCCGTGAATAGCGATAGGCCTGTCATCGTCCTCGATGGCGACGGTGCCGCGCTGATGAAGCTGGGCACGCTTGCTACCATAGGGGCCTATGCCCCTAAAAACCTGATCCATATTGTGTTCGACAATGGTGCGTATGAATCTACCGGCGGGCAACCGACCGTTTCACCTACAGTCGATTTTGCCGGTGCGGCGCTGGCCTGCGCTTTTCCCTCCGCATTTTCATGTGACGATGTTGAGGGTTTTGGCAAGGCAGTATCGCAGGCGCTCGCGCAGGATGGGCCCCATCTTATTCATATGAAAGTGGCCCGCGGCACTATTGAAGGTCTGGGCAGACCCAAGATTACGCCGCCGGAAGTCGCGCAACGTTTCAAAGCATTTTTAGCAGAAGACTAGGGCGCTAGCTCTAGTTCTGAGACGCCCATTTCACCGAGCGCCCGTCCTATCGCTCCGAGAGTTCGCTCTATGTCTGCCGGGAAAACCTGACCGATACAGCCTATCCTGAAACTTTTTTCCTGCGTCACCGCGCCGGGATAAAGAACAATGCCCTCGTCGTTCATCAGGCGATATAGCTTGTCGAAATCGAACGCTGGGTCTGTGGGCATGCGGACTGTAACGATGATGGGTGCCTGCAGTTGATCGTCCAAAAATAGGCTAAATCCGAGGGTTTTGAGGCCGTCGACGAGGAGTTGGCAATTGTTTGCGTAACGCTTGCCGCGACCGGCAACCCCACCTTCCGCTGCATGTTCTTCCAGCGCTTTTCCCAACGCAGCCACAACATGGGTTGGCGGGGTAAACCGCCATTGACCTGTACGATCCATGTATTCCACTTGATCAAGTAGATCGAGGCTCAGTGTTGAAGCGTTGCTTTTCGTGTTGGAGACCGCCGCCTTTTCAAGCAAGGCAAATCCCATTCCCGGAACGCCTTCGAGACATTTATTTGCGGAGGCAATGATGGCTTGGGCCGAAATCATTTTTAGATCGATAGGCAAAGCGCCGAAGGAGCTCATTGCATCGACAATGAGTTTTCTGTTCTCACCCGCAACGACGTCGGCTATTGCCGTCAGAGGATTCAAAATTCCCGACGTGGTCTCACAATGCACGGCGACAACATGAGTGATGTCGCTATCGTCTTGTAGCTTGGCGTGTAGCACGTTGATGTCAGGAGGGGTGTCTTCGGCGGTTTCATAAACACTGTGTTTGATCTCGGCGATTTCGCAAATTTTTTGAATCCGGCGTCCGTAGGCGCCGTTAATCAGGAGCAGGGCGTGATGATTCTTACGGTGAAGCAACGTCGTTAAGCTCGCTTCGACAGCGAAAGTGCCGCTTCCCTGAACCAGCGCGCAGCTATGAGTGTCCGTAGCATTTGCGAGATCAAGTAGATGGCTTCTGATACCCGCGGTGATTGCGATAAACGCGCTGTCCCGTGATCCCCAGTCGCGCAACATTGTTTCTTTTACAGAAGCTGAGGTTGTCAACGGCCCCGGCGTGAGAAGAATTTGACGCTGCGTTTCTTTTGATGTCATTACGTATTGTTTCTCTGGTGATAGTTTTAACGTGATCGTCGCTTGATTCGTTTATAAGTCCGCTCAATGTAGAAGGTGCAGATGATCATTGTCGAGCTGATCGGAGGAGATCATTAGTCATAATACCTGGGTTCACCGGACAGTGAGGGTTGCGGTCCGGCCGTTAGCCAATACACCGGTTACACCTAATCATCTTACCACACTTCGGCTGGTGACAGGCATTGCCGCTGCCATTGCATTTGCGATGGGGATTGCGGTATGGCAAATGGTTGGTGCTGGGGTGCTGGTTGTATCGTTATTCCTGGATCGGGCAGATGGAGAACTGGCCCGTCAGTCAGGCAAAATGAGCCCTGGAGGCCATTTATACGACTTGATTGCTGACGGAACATCAAATGCTGCCGTGTTTATTGGCATTGGCGTTGGCTTGTCGCAGGCGGGGCACGCTTCGTGGTTAATTGTGCTTGGTGTCTTTGCTGGCATCGCCGTCGCCTGCGCTGAACTGCTGGTGATGCGTCTGGATTCTGCCGGTGTCCGAAGCAGCGCTGATCTTGGCGGGCGTTGGGGCTTTGACCCTGACGATGGCATGTTTGTGGTGCCTGTTGCCATGTTTTTCGGTTGGGGGGAGCCGCTACTCGTGTTGGCGGCCATTGGTGGTTCGATGGCGGTCATTGTCTTTGTGTTTTTGTGGTTGCGTCGATGAGTGAGCCCAGCGAATGGTTAAATTGGTGTGATGGCCGACGCGTTTAGACAGTTTGTTGGCCAATGGGTAGATGGCGCACGACGGCTTTGCTATTTGGTTGTTGGTCTTTCGATCCTGACAACCTGTGCCAGCGCCTGGTACGTCGCAACCAACCTGTCTATCGATACTGATACGACCGATATGCTTTCGGCTGAATTACCGTTCCGGCAGGATTCAATCCAGCTTCGCCGCGCGTTTCCGCAATTTGCCAATAACATTGTCGTCGTTATCGATGGCCCGACATCCGATCAGGCTGATGATGGTGCATTGGCTTTAGGGGCCGCGCTGAAAGCTAATAAGCAGGTATTCCGTGAAGTCTTTGACCCACGCGGCGAGACGTTTTTCCGCCAAAATGGCTTGCTGTTTCTTGATCTCAAAGATGTTGAGGGGCTCGTTGATAGACTGGCGACGGCGCAAGCCTTCTTAGGGTCTCTATGGAGGGACCCGTCTTTACGGGGGTTATTCTCTGTCCTGCAGCTGGCTGTTGCGAATATCGATGGCACGGCACCACTGGGTTCCCTCGTTCAAACGATTGAGCAAGTTGCGGCGGCAACGGAAGCGGCAAATACAGGAGCAGTGACGTGGTTGTCGTGGAAATCGCTGATCGATAATAGTACTGCAAACGATGTCGAGGCGCGGCGCCGTATTATTATTGTTCAGCCAGCGCTCGATTCTGCATCTCTTCAGCCGGCAGGGGATGCTATCGATGCCATCCGAAATAGCGCTAAAACGCTTGGCTTAACAACAGATAAAGGTTTTCAAATCCGCCTTACAGGGTCAGCTGTTCTGGAGGAAGAGGAGCTCGAAAGCGTTGCCGAAGGGATGGGGCTCGCGGGGCTGCTCTCGGCGCTCTTTGTTTGTGGCTTGTTGTTCTGGGGATTGCGGTCAGGACGGCTGGTGTCCGCGATGCTTTTGACCCTTCTTTTTGGATTGCTGTGGACAGCCGGGCTGGCCACACTCGTCGTTGGACGTCTAAATCTAATTTCTGTCGCCTTTGCGGTGTTGTTTATTGGTCTAAGCGTGGATTTTGGTATTCATTTCGCGCTCCGAGTTAGAGAGGGCGTGACGACAGGTGGCAGTTTGGCGACTGCCTGCTTAAGGGCCGGGCAGAATGTAGGAGGGGCTTTAACGCTCTGTGCCGTTGCGGCAGCGATCTCTTTTTTCTCCTTCGTCTTCACAGATTATAGCGGGCTTGCTGAGCTTGGAAAGATCGCGGGGATGGGCATGTTTGTTGCCCTGTTTGCCAATTTGACGGTTTTGCCGGCGCTGGTCGCGTTGATGCCGCCGAGTCAAAGACCCGCGAGTCGCAATGAGAATGCAACCCTGACGAATGACTGGGTTGTGAGGAATGCCCGAGGAGTGGTTGCGGTAACATTGTTACTCGCTCTCGGCGTGACAACGGTGGTCCCTAAAATCCAATTCGATTTTGATCCCATGAACTTGCGGGATCCAAACACTGAATCTGTCAGAACACTTATTGACCTTACCAGGAACAGTGATACCGGCCCCTATTCGATAGATATCCTGACGCCCGATCTAAAAACAGCTCAAGGTCTTAGCAAGCGCCTGGAAAATCTTGCGACGGTTGATCATGTGTTGGCGCTTGATCGACTTGTTCCCAAGGGGCAGGACGACAAGTTGGCAGCTATTGAACAGGCAGCCTTCCTGATCTTACCGGCGTTTCAAGGGAGACGAAAAACGGCACTGACCGACAACGAACGCAAGAATGTGGTTCGGGAGTTCGAAGAATTTCTGCGCAGCCAGAAAAGTGTTAGCTCCGGCGACCTGGACGTTGCTTTAGATCAGCTTCAACGAGCTTTATCCAAGTCAGCTAAATCGTCCGCAGGCCTCCGAAAACTTGAACAACATCTTCTTGGTAATCTGCCGGGAAGGCTGGCAGCCCTTAAGGAGGCTATGGAGGCGGCTGCGGTGTCCGTCGAGAATTTGCCCGAACAGCTCAAACGTCGATTTGAGGCGCAGAGCGGGCAAGTGCGGCTTGAAGTATTCCCGAAGTTTGACCTGAGAAAGCGCGCTAATTTGGAAAAATTTGTTGCCGATGTGCGGACCGTCGCACCGCGCGCGACAGGGTCGCCTGTCATCATTATTGAGGCTGGCAATGCCGTGATTGGTGCTTTCGTCAAAGCGGCGCTGATTTCAATCATAGCCATCGCGTTTCTCGTGATCGTCTTGATGAGAAGCTTGCGCGACGTTCTTCTGGTCTTTGGCCCGTTAACATTAGCGGCTCTTTTTACAATCGCCGCGACTGTTCTCTTCGAGCTTCCCTTTAACTTTGCCAATGTCATTGTTTTGCCACTGCTCTTCGGTCTCGGTGTTGCAAGCGCCATTCATATCGTCATGCGGTCACACGAAAAGGTCGGCTTACAGGGCGTGATGGAATCAAGTACACCGCGGGCGGTCGTTTTTAGCTCGCTAACAACGATTGGATCCTTCGCAAGCATTGCCCTCTCAAGCCATCCAGGGACCGCGAGTATGGGTGTTCTCCTCGCGATCTCCATTGGCTTTACGTTGATCTGCACAATCTACTTTTTGCCAGCCTTGATGGCGTGTCTTGAGCCTAGTGCGGACGATAAATGAAGTTCGCCAGAATTCTGTTTCTGCTTCTCGGTGTTGCTCTACTCGCAGCGATTATTGCCAATACGGATCTCCGCGAAGCCTTTGCTCTGGTTGGCCAAATGTCTTGGGGTGTCGCGATTGTTCTCGTCTTGTTTTTCATATCGTTCCTGGGGGATGTGTTTGCCTGGCAGCTCACATTATCCACATCCGCCGGCATGACTTGGTACGGTCGGCTTTGGCTCGTTCGCATTGTTGGTGAAGCCTTTAATTATACGATTCCAGCAGGAGGAATGGGCGGCGAGCCCGTTAAAGCCGTGCTTCTGAAACGGTATTTCGGCATCGATTACGACGATGCAATTGCGTCTCTTGTGATGGTCAAGACCATCAACCTGATCGCGTTAATTGCGTTCTTGTCGATTGGCTTTGCCCTCATGCAATTTAGTTCCGCAATTGAGAGCGCCTATCGCAACGTGGCGGCTATTGGGCTGACAGTCTTGATCGTTGCAATCTCTGCTTTCTTTGTGGTCCAGAGGTTTGGCTTGCTGTCGTCTGTAGCCGCTTTGTTTACCCGGCATGGTAATCGTCCGTGGGCGGCATGCGCTGTCGACAAAATTCAGGATGTTGAAACTCGGTTCAAAAAATTTTACGACGGCAATGCGGCGAAATTTATTGGTGCCCTCGGTGTCGCGTTTGCGGTTTGGTGCGTCGGGGTCGCGGAAATTTATGCGACGCTCTACTTTCTTGGTTACCCGGTATCCCTATCGGAGGCGTGGATGATCGAGGCGGCGGCTCAGCTTATACGGTCGGGTACTTTTTTTATTCCGGCCAGTCTTGGCGCGCAGGAAGGTATTTTTGTCGTCATGTGTGGAATTTTTACGGGCACACCAGTATCGGGGCTCGCGACCGCCCTGGTCCGACGCATTCGCGAAATTACATGGGTTGCTGCAGGATTTCTTTGCAGTGTGGTTCTTCCAAAAATTTGGAAACCTAGGCTAACTGTTTAAGGCTGCAGCAGTTTTTCCGTTTTTGATTTAAGCAGGCCTATTAAACCGCTTATTCCCTTTTCTTTTAGGACTGAACGGTATTCAGAGCGCCGAACAGCAAGTTCGCTAATACCATCATCGACCAAAACATCGATAATACGCCATTCTCCATCCCGCTGGCGCGTAACGTAAGTCAACGGAATGGGTGTATTTTCGGGGCGTATGATCTGAGTTCGAACGAGCATTGTCCGACGCGGCCCACTTACGACGGATAGTGTTTTGAATGCCTCGCCTGAAAATCCAGAAAAGCGGTCTGCATATGTTGCGACGCTAAAATGCGCGAAGGCCGATCGTAGCTCTTCTTTACGGGGGGCTGTCGCAGCGCGCCAATGCTTGCCACTCGCAAGGGCGATCATAAGCTTGAAGTCAAAGCTATTCTCAACAGAGGGTTTAAGAAGTGCGAAACGGTTTTCCACGCTAAGAGTGTTCGCCTGCTTCATCACGCTGAGAAGCGTTGCATGAAAGGCGCCAACTTTACTCTGGGGCGTTGTCAATTGTTGAGCAGCAACAGGAAATATCACTGTCATGTATATCGCGACACACGCTATTGCTTGTAAACATTTAGTCACGCGGATTGTGCTCCATTGCGAAAACCACTCACAATATATCTATGCAGCTGTGAGGTCAGGCGCAATCCTCCGCTTCTAACTTGTTCTTTTGAAAAGATTTATTAATTTTTCTTAAGGATAATCATTAATCGATTCTATTGCTTTCGAGTGCTAGTTTTTTTAGAATACAGCGCAATTGGGGCGGGAAGAATTCGTACGCGACAGTGATTTATCGCGGGTTAAGGAAGATAAAATGGCTATCCTATTGAAAAATAAACGTAAAGCAGCTCCATCTGTAGCGGTTATTGGTGTCGCCTTAGCTCTGTTTTCGTCGCCTTTTGCCGTTTCCGCAAAGGATGCGGGGGCGAGTTTCGATGTCATCCCGCACGCTATCGAAGATTCTCAGGATATCCGTGACAGCGTGTCGGCGGAGGTAGCACTACCCCAACTGGCCCAAAACCATGAGAAAAATAAAGCTTCTCAGCTGGCCAATGGCGATGAACTCGCGCAGGCGGCAGCGGACGTAAATGATCCGCTTGAGCCCATGAATAGGGTTATTTTCCAATTTAACGAATTTATCCAAGGGCTGATTTTACGGCCGTTGGCAGAGTTTTACACCCTGATGCTGCCTGATGAAGGCCAGGAAGCGGTCGGTAATTTTCTGGATAATTTGAGATCCCCGGTCGTCTTGGCCAATGATCTATTGCAGGGTGAAATGGAGCGCGCCTGGATCACGACAAAACGTTTGGCGATTAACAGCACGGCCGGTGTTGGCGGTCTCATGGATGTTGCAGACAAATGGGGTATCAAGCCTCATTCTGAGGACCTTGGTCAGACATTTGCTGTTTGGGGTATTCCTGACGGGTTTTATTTAGTCCTGCCGATTTTTGGGCCGTCCAACCCGCGTGACGCGGTTGGCACCTTCCTGGATTCCTATCTTGATCCAGTGTCTCATTGGCTGGACAACACGCATCGTGATGAGTGGTCTACGGCACGAACGGTTGTCGGCGGTGTAGATGAGTTTGCAGGTGTGATGGATGACTTGCAGAAACTAAAAGAGACATCGATTGATTATTATGCCGCGCTCCGGAGCATCTCACGGCAGAAGCGGAAAGCAGACATTAGCAATGGGGCGCCAAGCGACGCGCCACTACCGGACTTGAAATATGATTTCAATGCCGATTTGACGACGAAATAATGATTAGGGCGCTTTCGGAGCGCTTAAAGAGCCGCGACTGAGAAATCAGCCGCGGCTTTTATTTGACTTTTTGAAATTCTAACAGACATTGGTCCTATTACTGGGATCTGGAGCGAGCGTGTAAAATGTTTATTCAAACCGAAGCCACCGATAATGCGAATGTCATGAAATTCCTGCCCGGGCAGGAGGTTTATGCAGGTGGGCCTGTTTCCTTTGAAAGCGTGGATGCCGCGGTTCAGGCACCTTTGGCGCGCCGCCTTTTTGGCGTTACCGATGTTCAGGCGGTGGAGATTGGCAATGATAGCGTAACGGTGACGAAATCCGATGGCGCAGACTGGCTGCATTTGAAGCCCGCTGTTTTGGGGGCAATCATGGATCACTTTGTTACCGGCGATGCGGCAGTGAATGAAGGTTCTGATGCGTCAGCGGCAGAAGCCGATATTGAAGGTCTTGAACTTGATGAAAGCGATCCTATCGTTGCTGAGATCAAGGAACTCATTGAAACCCGGATTCGGCCGGCGGCGACCCAGGGTGGTGGCGACATCAAGCTTCGTGGCTATAAAGAAGGCATCGTTTATATCGAGTTCGTTGGTGGTGCTGCTCAGATGCAAAGCGGCGTTGAGAATATGCTAAAGCATTATATTCCTGAAGTCGTCAGCGTAGCAGATTGGCGCGATGCTATTCCGAAACCTGGTCTTGAAACAGATGAAGGTCGGGCAATCCAGGAAGTCCTGGAGACCCGGATAAATCCCTCCGTTGCCGGTCATGGTGGGCGTATCTCACTGATCGATGTCGATGGGGCTCGAGCCTACATTCGCATGGAAGGCGGGTGCCAAGGCTGTGGCATGGCCAGCGTGACGCTCAAAGAAGGCGTGGTCGTAGAGATTCAGAAAGTTGTCCCGACGATCAGGGAAGTGCTCGACGTGACCGACCATGCAGGTGGGTCAAACCCGTATTATCAGGCCTAAGCGGCGGCTTTTTTCTCTGCTGCAATCCGAGCCATTGGTTTGTCGTCAATTGGCCAGTGCAGCAATGCTGCAACGAAGCCTGCGACGATTATCATATACCAGGCAAAATCGTAGCTACCGGTTTGTGTGACAATAATGCCGCCGAGCCAGACGCTGGTAAAGCTGCCGAGTTGATGGCTCAGAAATACCACGCCGTAGAGAGTCGCTAGATAGCGCGGGCCAAAAATCTGGGCGACGATCCCCGAGGTTAACGGCACCGTCGCGAGCCACAGGAGCCCAACCGAACAGGCAAAGATGATTACTGAGACCTTGCTTACGGGGACTATAAAGAAGATCAGAAAAATAGCTGAACGGGCCATATAAAGGTTCGCTAGAATATATTTCTTGCGAAATTTGTCGCCAATAAGACCGGCGGTTTGGGTCCCAATCATATTAAAGAGGCCGATTAAGGCTATCGCCGTAGCGGCCATAGCACCGCCAACTTCAGCGATTTCAGTTTTGTGCAGATAGTTCTCCAGATGATTATTGATGAACTGCACCTGAAACCCACAGACGTAGAAGCCCATAACAAGAAGCCAAAAACCTCGATGGCTGCCGGCCTCTCTAATAGCTTGTCCCAGACTCTGTTTATCCTTTTTGTTCAGTTCGTTACTGGCGGCGTGCGAAATGCAGAGCGTAAGCGGCACGACCATGAGCGCCATGGTTGCCAGGACGATGGTCGCGAAGACCCAGCCCTCCTGGCCGATCATCCAGTTACTAAGTGGAACAATAAGCATTTGCCCGGCAGTGCCGCCGGAGACAACAACTGCAAGCCAGAATGTCCGCCTTTCTTCGGGGGCAACCCGGCCAACGATGGAAAGAAGCATCGGCAGCGCAATACCGCTTGAACCAAGCCCCATTAAAAATCCGACGCTGAGGATTAGACCCGCTTCAGAGGTCGATTGCGCCATCATGAAAAGACCAAAGGCGTAGACCAGCCCTGAGGTCATAAGAACCTTGATTGGCCCCCAACGGTCGGCGATAGCACCAACAAAGGGTGCCGCGCAGCCATAAATAAGAACCTGAATGGCGGTTGCAAAGGACATGACCTCGAAGTCTTGGACCAGAACACCTTGTGCGTTCGTTGTCATGAACCCAAGAGCTTCGGTGATAGGACGCAGGAACATGCCGAGACTTTGCCGTCCGCCATAGGCGAACAAGACAATGCCGACAGCGCAAATTAGCACGAAACGGGGACTGCGCCAGAACGCGTTAGTCATTTAGTCTCTCCGGAAAATGTACGGAGCAGTCTACGCTGGTTGTGCGAGTCTTTCTACCGGACGCTCGTTGATTGGTAGATGGAAGAGCGCCGCCAACATGCCACCAAAAATGATGACCCACCACCATTGGTCGTAAGACCCCGTCGCATCGCGAATGATGCCTCCCATCCAGGTGCTGAGGAAGCCGCCTATCTGATGGCTCAGGAAGGCAATGGCGTATAGCGTCGCCATATAGCGTGGACCAAAGAAGCCAGACACGAGTCCGGCCGTTAGGGGCACCGTAGCGAGCCACAGAAAGCCGATACAGGCGGCAAAGATGTACACTGACATCTGCGTTACTGGCATGAGGAAGAAAACGAGCATGACCAATGAGCGCCCGATATAGAGACCGGCAAGCAGGTTTTTCTTCTTGTATTTGCCGCCGAGCATTCCGGCGACAGCCGTGCCGATGACATTGGTGAGCCCAATCAGCGCGATGGCATGCGCCCCAACGGTCGCACCTGTCCCTGTGTCTTCAAGATATTTAGGTAAATGGGTGACCACGAATTGAACCTGAAAACCGCAGGTAAAGAACCCAAGGCAAAGATAGATAAAGCTTTTATGACCTCGGGCTTCCTGCAGTGCTTGACCGAGTGTCTGGGTGTCTTTCTTCTGATTCAGCGATTCACCGCTTGATTTCCCGGCAATGTAAGACATCGGGACGATGGCAAAAATAAAGGCCGCCAGAATAAGAATGGCGTCAGTCCAGTCCATGCGCTCCAGAAGGTAGCCGTTGAGAGGGACCAGGAACATCTGGCCGCCAGTACCGCCGGCAGAGACAATGCCCAACCACAGGCTGCGCCGTTCTTCCGGCGCGACACGGCCTACGATTGATAGAAGCATTGGGAGACCGCAACCGGCGGCAGCGAGGCCGCTGATCATCCCAACACTAATAGTTAGGTCGGTTGTCGTTGCCGCATGGCCAAGGAGTACCATCCCCGTTGCATAGAGTGCGCCGCCGGCGATGAGCATTTTTACCGGCCCCAGCCATTTGTCGGCTATAGCGGAGACAAAGGGCACACTGAGGCCGACGATGAGCGTTTGGAGGCTGACGGCAAAGGAAAAGGGTTCGACCTTCCCTCCAGCGATCGCATCGCTAATCGGTATCAGGAACAAGCCGAAGCTCTGGCGGGTCCCATAGGAGATCAGGATGATGAGGGTACACAGAATCAGGACCAGATAAGGACGGCTTTTCCAGGGGATACTAGGCATCAGGATCTCTCAGTTACGTTTGCCCGAACAACGGGCATATCAAGACGGGGCGGGTGAGGCCGCCGTTCGAACGACGGGTTTTTCATCAATTGGCCAGTGCATTATGGCGGCCACAAAGCCGAGGATGATCGAACTCCACCAGATAATGTCGTAATTACCTGTCATATCAAAGACGATGCCGCCAACCCAGATGCCGAGGAAACTACCGACCTGATGGCTGGTAAAGGCAAAGCCATAAAGCATAGCCATGTACTGTGTGCCAAAAATTTGCGCAACCAGGCCGCTGGTTAAGGGGACGGTGCCGAGAAACATCAGCCCCGTTAAGGCCGCGAAGACCAGCGCACTCGTATCGGTGACGGGCAACATGATAAAGGCGAGCACGGTAAAGGACCGGATGATATAGAGCAGCGCCAGCATCAGTTTCTTGCTGTATTTTCCGCCGAGCACCCCCCAGATAAAGCAGCCGATCATGTTAAAGAGGCCGATGAGCGCGAGCGCGGTAGCAGCCGTTTCAGGGCCGATGCCTGATTTATCCAGATGATTTGGCAAATGTCCGCCGATGAACATTGTTTGAAACCCGCACACAAAGAAGGCGCTCACCAGCAGGACATAGCCCTTGTGACCGAGGGCTTCGCGGATTGCCTCGCCGGTATTCTGTTTGACGACGTTTGCCCCGTCGGGGTTTTGTGGCTTTCCCGCTATGGCGGCGGTGAGGGGGACGATGGTGAGCATGAGCAGCGCCAAAACGACGAGTGCCAGTGTGTATCCTGTGTCGGATATAAAATATTGTGCGAAGGGAACGACGATGACCATGCCGGAAGAGCCGCCTGCGCTGGCAATACCCAGGAACATGCTCCGACGTTCTGCCGAGACGCTCCGCCCAACGACGGCGAGAATGATAGGGAAGCTGGTGGCGCTCATGCCCAGCCCCGTGATCAGCCCCGTTGATAGGGTGATGCCGAGCGGTGTGACTGACACGGACATCAACCACAGCCCGGCAGCGTAGAGGATAAGACCCGCACTAACGACACGGCCAGCACCGAACCGGTCAGCGATATTTCCCCAGAATGGTTGAGACAGCCCCCAAATGAGCGTCTGAAGAGCCATAGCAAAGGAGAAAACCCCGATTTCCCACCCATGAGCTTTGGAAATGGGAGCGAGATAAAGCCCATAGGTTTGACGTGCGCCAAACGACAACAACAGGATCAGAGTTGCACAGGTCAGAATTACGACAGGGGTTCGCCAGGTTCGCGTCGCCATAGGGCACCGATTATGGTTGATCGTCCGGATGAAAGGACAGGCAAGTCTATGGCTGCAGTTTATACCCCTGCAGCTGATACGGGAACAGTGCCCACCATTCTTTCTGGCGGGCGATGATCAGCTTATTTGTGTCGGAAAATGATCCGAGCTTTGGTCAGGTCGTATGGCGTCATTTCAACGTCGACCTTGTCACCTTCAAGAACGCGGATGCGGAATTTACGCATCTTGCCCGCTGTGTGTGCAAGCACCTCGTGTCCGTTCTCTAATTTTACTTTGAACATAGCATTGGGCAGCCGTTCCATCACGGTACCCGAAAATTCAAGGAGCTCTTCTTTCGCCATAATGCCTTCATTTTGCGTTGCGGTGGCGCATTAGTGCCCTGAACAGGTCAATCGTCAAGGTTTTTCGGGATTCTTTGTAAAATTTCGCGTGAGAGAGAACAAAATTATGGAGAGCTGACCTTGAGGGGAATGCCTTCGGGAGCAAGGTTTTCCGGAATCTTTATCTGAAAGGCTTTGAATGGCGCTTCTGCTGATCGTGGTTGCTCTCAAGATAAATTTTTACGTGGATTTTTCATGACTGTTGCGCGAACCGACGAACACACGTTAATTCAGGCATCAGTTGATGAACATATGCGGGGACGCGTTGTTAGTTTATATGGCGCTATTTCGCGGGATTGTCCGTCATTGGGGTCGCTTATGATGGGCTGGATCGGGGATTATGTTGGTTTGCGGTGGCCGATCGCTGGTGGTGCCGTTATTTGTATAGCGCTTTGGGCTTGGTTTTATCGCCGTCGTTCGGCTCTGGCAGAGTCTCTTGGGACAGCACCACAGCCAGGAAAACACTGAAATGCAATCGCCCTCAGGAATCGCCGCTATTGTCAGTGCGTTTTCCAATCGCAATTACGCTATCTATGCCTCGACCAATATCCTGTCTCATTTTGGGTCATGGATACAGCGCGTTGCGATGGGTTGGTTGGCTTGGGAGCTTGAGAAGTCAGGGTATTGGCTTGGCGTCGTCGCGGTCGCGGAGCTCGTTCCGGCTGTCATTCTGGCCCCGTTAGCGGGTGCAATCGCTGATCGGGTGAACCGACTCCGGGGGATTCAGGGAACGCAATTCCTCGCAATGGTGCAGGCAATTATTCTCGCGGGCATTGCCGTTAGCGGGAATGCGACTATCGGATGGCTGGTGGGGCTCGCCTTTGCGCGGGGGCGTGATCATGTCGTTCAACCAGCCGCTTCGCTTCTCCATTTTGCCAAGTCTGGTGGAACGAAAAGATTTATCTTCGGCGATAGGTATTAATTCGTTGTCATTCAATCTGTCGCGCGTGCTAGGCCCGGCAGTCGCTGCCCTTATTATCGCGCAGTGGGATGCCGGAACGGCCTTTGCCGTCAACGCAGTTTCCTATTTTATCTTCATTGTTGCGTTATTCTTTATCCGTCTGGATAACCCTCACGTGCCGTCGCCACGTTCCTTTAAGAACCTGCCGGCGGAAATCATCGAGGGTATACGCTATTGTCTCCAGATGCCTGGTATCGCGCCGCTCTTTATCTTACTGAGTGTGGTTGCAATGTGCGGGCGCGCCTACGCTGAGCTTTTGCCCGGTTTCGCTGACCTGGTGTTCAATAGCGGTGTTGATGGGCTCGGCTTGTTACACACGGCAATTGGCGCGGGTGCTGTTTTAGGAAGTGTTATCCTTGCTCGACGAAGTTCGGTCGCGGGGCTGACTCGCATTGTGGCCTGGATGGTGCTTGTCGTCGGGCTTGGTCTAATTGCTTTTAGTGTCACTGATAATCTGTGGATTGGCATGTTTTGCGTCGCTGTTACTGGGCTGGGGATGACCTTTGTCGGTGTTGGTGAGCAGCAATTGTTGCAAAATGCGGTGTCTGGTGAAGTCAGAGGCCGGGTCATGAGCCTGTATGGTATGATATCCCGTGGGGGCCCGGCGCTTGGCGCCTTTTTGATGGGGGCAGCGACAGAGTGGATAGGGCTGCAGATACCAGTTGGCGTTGGCGGTGTCTGCTGCATTATCCTATTTTTCTGGGTCTTGAAAAAAACACCCGAAATGGCGAAATCCTTGGAGAAGGAACCTGACCACTTTTGAGGTGACCGGGGCGTTTGAAGGTTGAGGGGATTATGCGGTCGTTCTTAATTTTTACTATTTTTATTTTTCCGAGCATGCCAGCGCTGGCGCGCGACGTCACTGTTACAGATGTTCCCAGTCTGCAGCGGGCCATTAAGGTCGCAGAACCTGCGGACAGGATAGTTTTACAGCCAGGCCGATATCGCCTGAACAAAATATTGATTACGCGTCCGGGTGCCGCCAATGCGCCAATTACGCTAACTGCCCTTAACCCGGCTCAAACCCGAATTGAAACGGATGCGACAGAACTGTTTAAACTGGATGCGCCTTATTGGGTCTTTGAAAACCTGGATATCCGTGGTGGCAAAAATGCCCACCATGCATTTCATATCGTTGGGCGCGCTGACAACACGGTACTGCGCGGCAACCACATCGTCGGCTTTCATGCTTCGGTAAAAGGGAATCCACAAAAAAAGTTGTCTCCCGATGATGTCGTCATTACCGGCAACGCGTTTTATAACGATGCACCGAGAAAAACCGCACAACCCGTTACGCTGATCGATGTTGTTGGCGGTGATAACTGGCGCATAACCAACAACTTCATCGCAGACTTTGCTAAAGGCGGAGGCGATGGGATTAGCTACGGCGCCTTTCTGAAAGGGGGGCGGCAAGGGCGGTCTCTTTGAGCGCAATCTTGTGATGTGTGAATGGCGGCACAAAGGCCGTCGCCGGGTTGGATTGTCGTTTGGCGGCGGCGGGACGTTCAGGTGCTCGGGGCCTGATTGTCCTCTGGAGCATCAAAACGGGATCATGCGAAACAATGTGATCATAAACTGCCCAGAAGCGCCTGGCGTATATATCAACCGATCAGAAAATGTAACGGTACGTCACAATACACTTTTCAAATCCTGGGGCGTTATGCTGCGCTTTAAGGACACGTTTGCGACCGTCCAGAACAATATTATGTCGGGGGCCGTTTCGTTGCGGCAGGAAGCCGGGGTTGAATCCGGCGATAACATTCAGACCGGATACGCCTTTGCCGCCTATACTCCTGGCGTTGTCCGCAAGCTCAAGGAACGAGTCTCAGACTATGACGTGAAGTTTAGCAAGTGGGTCGACAAGGCTGACGTCATAAAAATGCATTCCACGCTGGACGGATTTGCCAATTGGCTGAGCAGGAGTTCGATTGGTCGCGGTGATGAGGTGTTGCAATCGCTCTTTCGTAATCCTGGGATGGCGGATTTTAAACTAGAAAAAGGTGTCGCTCCGCCGACGGTGCCGTATGATCATGGCGAGGTAAAGATGGATTTCTGCGGTCGGTCGCGCGGAAAAGTAATCTTCCCCGGCGCGATCGACTTTAGTACCGGCCCGTGTGACGTGCTGGCTTTGCGGAACAGGATACTGAACCGGTTCGGTGTCAGCTATTGAACGCTGTTGGCTTCCCGCACCATCGCGATAAGGGACGATTTTAGAAGATATTCGTGACAGGTGTCGTGATCGTCGGTGATGGCCCCCAGGGCATCCAGCTTTTGGCGGCGGATATCCATATCACTTTCCTGCAACAGCTCTTTATTTTGGATGGACTGTGCCTGCACGTATTTTTTGGCCATCGTCCGGCGTTGGCGGTCGTATTGCGCGAGGAGCGCATCATCGCCTTCGCCACGCCAAATGCGCACGAGTTTTTCCGATATATTCAGGCCGTCATGGATTCCGCCATTCATACCCATGCCGCCGAGTGGATTGTTTACATGGGCTGAATCACCGGCCAAAACAGTCCGTCCTACATGGAAGGTTTCCGCGACACGCTGATGTACGTTGTAGAGATTGCGATGAATAATTTCGTAATTTTTGGAATAGGGCAGGCATTCAGCATATTTGTCCTTCACCCAATCCAGACTTTTTACGTATTCATCCGGTTCATCGCCAGAGGCCGGCAAAAGAATTCGCCATAGCCCACTCATGTCGTCACCGGCAACCTTGATCAACGCACACCACTGATCTGGGTGGGCAACATAGTTACGATAGCGATGGTTGCCTGCTTCAGGGGTACCAAAATCGAATTTTGTCGTCGCGATGACAAAGCGTTCGCCCCAGGTGAAGCCGGGAAAATCAATATTCAGCGATTTGCGTATGATGCTGCGTCCGCCATCGGCGGCAATCAGATAGCGTCCCGTATGGGTTTCGATCTCACCATCCGAGTTCTTAACCGATAGTTCTACGCCGTCATCGTCTTGTTTCAGACTAACGGCCTCATAAGGCCGCATTAGTTTGAAATCAGGGAGTTGCTCCGCATGTTTGCGAGCGACATTGATAACTTTGTGCTGCTCAACCTGAAGGGCATAGGGAAAAGGTGTTTCATCAGCGATGATGCTGTAATCAAACTCAGCGACAATACGGTCGTCATAACGATCTCGGAACTGAAAGACTTCAGATACCAGACCCATAGCGCGCAACTCATCAGTCATATCGAGTTCTGACAGCATCTCCAGCGTCGAGGGGTGAACCGTGGAGGCACGGTGATCTGCTGTTGTCTCTGGCAGGGAGTCGAAAACGGTGACGGGAATACCCTGGCGGGCGAGGTAATAGCCGGAAATCATACCGACGGGCCCAGCACCAGCGATAAGAACGCGATTGTCAGGAGTCATTGATTGCACACTGTTCAAAAATTAAGTTGAGGGACCTTACAAGCAGGGTACATGGCGTCAACCCCTCAGGGGTGTTGAACGCGCATGCCAAGATAGAGACCGCTAAAAATCAACGCAATTGCAATGCCGTGAAACAGTTCAAAGCTCTCACCCAGTAGCAAAACCGACAGAACCGTCCCAAAAGCCGGGATAAGATAGCTTGAGAATCCGGCGGCATTGGGTCCGGCGACTTCAACACCTTTGTTCCAAAACAGATAGGCGACAACCGATGGAAATATCGCGGTGAACAGGATGAGCCCGATGTTTCTGACGTCAAGATCGAAGAACTGGCCCTGTTCGATTTCCCACATGTAGAACGGAAAGGTCATCGGCAGGGAGAGGCCGATTAAAACCAGGATTAAGCCGAATGGGTCAAGGTTAGGCGGTAACCACTTTAGGCAAACGGTGTAGATTGCCCAGAACGTCATAGCGACTACGATGAAAAGATCCCCGACACCTAACGTCATTGTTGAAATGGCGCCTAAGTCACCATTTAGAATAATTACCAAGGAACCAATGATACCCAGTATGGTTCCCGCTATGACGGTAGGTGTTAGCTTGATCCGCAAAATTATGAACGAGACAATGACAATAGCGATCGGTGTGGCGCCGCTGAGAACCGAAGCATTAATCGCCGTCGTCGCCTGAAGACCGAGAAAATAAAAAATTGTGAAACCGGCAATGCTTGTGAATGACAGGCCACACATCATCAGCCAATGTTTCCGGTAAATCCTACGTTGTCGCCAGAATGGCTTGGCGGCAAATGGCAGGAACAGGACAAATGCAATAGCCCAACGCCAAAATGTGAAACTATGCGGTGGGATGTCGCCAGCTGAGGCGCGGACGGCGACTGCTGTCGCCGACCAAAAAACCGCGGTCATGATAAGCATCCCATAGGCGACCCAAACAGGAATGTTGGGCTTGCTCGAAGTTGTCATGCTGGGATCACTCTTTATTTTTCTTTTTCCATACTGCCCTGAATAACGACATGGTTTGACCAACAAGGCAATGGATCAGACTTGACAGTTTTGGGGCAGAGGATCACGTTTAGCTGGTGACCTGGGGTGTCCGTCAGGACTGAGAGAACACCCATCGAACCTGAACTGGTTGGAACCAGCGTAGGGAGCCGTCACGCAGGGTTTCTCCCAGCGTATTACGAGATGGCTTCCGGAGAATTTGGAGCTATTGCTGCGATGATCGCAATTATTGGTGGTGGTATTTGCGGACTCGGTGTCGGCTGGCGACTCGCCCAGGCTGGCGAGGACGTTACGGTTTTTGACCGGGGTGCGGCCGGCATGGAAGCGACATGGGCCGCCGCCGGTATGCTGGCGCCACAGGCGGAAGCCGAACATGGCGAAGAGGCATTGCTTCCGTTGGCCTTGGAAAGCCGTGCGATGTGGAAAGAATTTGCCGCCGAACTTTGCTCCGTTTCTGGTATAGATGTCGACTACCGGGAAGAAGGCACGATGGTGGTTGGGCTTGATCGAGATGATCTTGAGCATCTCGAACATCGGTATTCGTATTTTCAGTCCCTCGGCCTCGATGTTGAGTGGCTCAGCGGATATGAGGCGCGTAAACGGGAACCGCATCTCGCGCGCGCTGTGGGTGGTGCTGTCTACAGTGCGTTGGATCATCAAGTGGATAACCGGAAGGTCGCAGAGGCGCTGCGTGCGGCCTTCCTAGCCGCCGGTGGCATTCTCCAGGAGAATGTCGAGATAACCGGTGTTGCAACAGCTGGCGGAAGAATTTCTGCCGTTGAAACAGCGGACAGTACCATTAATACGGATATCGTCGTCTTGGCAGCCGGTGCGTGGTCACGCAATCTGGCTGGTTTGCCAGAGATTAGTCGTCCGCCCGTCCGTCCTTTGAAGGGACAAATGGTCGCTGTTCAAATGGATCCGCGCTTCCCGTTAATCGAAACCGTCATTTGGGGGCCAGGCAACGGTGTCGTGCCTTCAATTTATCTCGCGCCGAAAAGCAATGGGCGCCTCATCATTGGTGCGACGGTTGAGGAAATGGGATTCGATACGGGACTTACCGCTGGCGGGGTCATGGAGTTACTACGCCTGGCATGGGATGTCTTGCCGGGAATATACGATTTGCCGCTGGTCGAAAGCTGGGCAGGGTTGCGGCCTGCGAGCCGGGATGATGCGCCTATATTGGGTCCGACACCGACACCGGGCCTTGTCCTGGCGACGGGCCACCACCGGAACGGTATTTTACTGGCACCGCTGACGGCAAAGGCAATATGTGATTATGTGCGGAGTGGTGAGGTCGGTAGCTCTATTGAGCCATTTCTGTTAAATCGTTTTGAAAAACCGGTCGCGGCAAATGTTTAGCGACGAATTTGATTTCTTGTTGAGGACGTTCCTGTGAGTGAGACGATTTTCATAAATGGTGAACGCAAGCTGTTCAGTAGTTCAACACTGATTGGGCTAGTTGAAGAGAATGGTGTCGACAGCAGTAAAGGTGGGGTGGCTGTTGCGCTCAACGGAGAGGTTGTACCTCGCGCTGATTGGGCTCAAACTTCTATGAAACCCGATGATAAAGTGGAGATCGTGCACATTGTGCGCGGGGGATAAATATGGACGCCAAGGCCAAAAATAACGAGTTTACGATTGCCGGAAAGACGTTTTCGTCACGTTTCCTGATCGGAACGTCACGCTACCCTAATCAGCAGATTATGATGGATGCGATTGAGGCGAGTGGCGCGGAGATCGTTACTGTCGCTGTGCGCCGTGTTAGCCAGGATAGCGGCGGCGAGGGGTTATACGACCTTCTCGGTGATCGGTTTCATCTTCTGCCAAACACGGCGGGTTGTTTTACGGCTAAAGATGCGGTGGTGACAGCTGAACTGGCACGAGAAGCCCTGGAAACAAACTGGGTTAAGCTGGAAGTTATCGGCGATGATGAAACATTGTTTCCGGACGTCGAGCAGCTTTTGCGCGCTGCGGAAGAGCTGGTAAAGAAGGGGTTCATTGTTTTGCCTTATTGCAATGACGATCCGATCACCTGCAAGAAGCTCGAAGACATGGGCTGTGCGGCGGTTATGCCGCTTGCCGCGCCGATTGGTTCGGGTATGGGTATCCGTAACCCTTACAATCTCCGGATTATTCGCGAGCAGTGCTCGGTGCCGATCATTGTCGATGCCGGGGTTGGGACGGCTTCTGACGCTGCCGAGGCGCTTGAACTTGGGTGCGATGGTATTTTGCTGAACACTGCAGTGGCTGGTGCGCGAGACCCGGTGAAAATGGCAAAGGCGATGAAACTCGGGATCGAAGCAGGTCGATACGCCTTTGAAGCGGGCAGGATACCGCGCCGGCTATATGCGACCGCATCGACGCCAACTGATGGTGCCATAGAGTTGTGACAAACCCGTTGCCGGTTCCATCCCTGCTGGTTATCACTGATCTACCGCCGCCGCTGCAAACAATTGAAAATGTCGTCCTAGAGGCCCTCAGCGCTGGGTGTCGCTGGATTATGTACCGTGAAAAGAATGCGTCGGCTGAGATTTTTCGGCGTACGGCTATGAATTTAGCCAAACTCTGCGAAGAATATGAAGCCGTGCTTTGTATAAACGGTGATGTCGGTATCGCCCAGGAGTGTTCTGCTGGAGGCGTTCACCTTCAGACCGCTGACGATGTTGAGGCAGCCCGTGTAATATTGTCTTCGCGGGCATTGATAGGGGTGTCGTGTCATTCAATTGTAGACGTGCAGCGGGCGGAATTGGCAGGTGCCGACTATGTGACTTTCAGCCCAGTGTTTGAGACAGCAAGCAAGCCGGGCTATGGCCCGGCATTAGGTCTGGAAGGTTTGGCAGAGGCCGCCAGAGACGTTTCTATCCCTCTCATTGCCCTGGCTGGTATATCGTCTGCTAATACGGGGGATTGCATTCAGCACGGCGCGCACGGGGTTGCCGTTATGGGGGGAATAATGCAATCCGATGACCCTGCTGGGGTTGTGAAGAGGTTGATCGCCGCTCTTGGCTGAAGCTGAAGCCCCGCGAGATTCACCTCGCGGGCGGTTAAAGTAATCGTGATCACAGTTTCCTTGAAAAAGAGCCTTTAGAGCGACACATCGCTCGATATAGACGCACGTTTAAGGAATGAATTGCTCGTTTAGAATGCGTTCTTCGAGATCGTGTTCTTCATCAAAAAGCAGTTTTAAGGAGATATCCTTTTTCTGGATAATCGTTACAGATTTTACGTTCCGGACTTCTGTGTAGTCGGCAACGGCGCTAACGGGCCTTTTCTTGGGTTCCTGAATTTCAACCTTGATTTTTGCACTGTCGCGGAGAAGGGCACCCCGCCATCGCCGTGGTCTGAAGGCGCTTATTGGCGTGAGCGCCAGCAACTCAGCACCGAGCGGAATAATTGGTCCGTGTGCTGATAAATTGTAAGCCGTGCTGCCTGCCGGTGTGGCGACGACGGCACCATCGCAGATCAATTCTTTCATACGTACTTTGCCGTCGATACTGACGCGAAGATTGGCTGCCTGCCGCGTTTGTCGCAGCAGGGCGACTTCATTAATACAATATGCGTCCTTTTTGACGCCTGACACCGTCTGTACTTTCATAAGAAGCGGGTGCAGTTCAATTGTCTTGGCACTTTCAAGCCGCTTCAGGAGGTTAGCTTCTTTGAACTCATTCATTAAAAAGCCGACAGTCCCTCTGTTCATGCCATAGATCGGGATATTGAGCTCAAAACTCTGATGTAGCGTTTGTAGCATCGTTCCGTCACCGCCAAGGACGACAGCGATGTCGGCCTTGTTGAGAGGAACGTTCCCATGACGTTTGCGAAGACGCTGACATGCGCTCCGGGCTGCGGGTGTGCTGGAACTGATAAAGGCAATACGTTTGACGGACATGATGAATACGAATCTCGCAGGAAAACGGGGTTATGTACAGGTGTCTACATTAAACATTCGAGAGCGGATTCGGTGGCGGCACTCACTTTACAGCAATCTTCAGACTCTCAACGATACCTTTGTGGACTTCGAGTTTAGCGAGGTCCAAAGCGGAGCGACCTTTAGAATCTTGTCGATTTGGGTTAGCGCCTGCCGCGAGTAGCTGGTTTACAATTTTCAGATGGCCATTCCAAGCCGCCCGCATGAGGGCTGTTACATTCTCATCATCTGGAATATCCAGCTCCGCCCCGGCATTGATAAGGGTTGTCACAACCGAAGACTGGCCGTTAATTGCCCCCCACATCAGCGGCGTCCTTTTTCTTAGGTCGGCGATTTCAATGTCGGTTCCATGATCGAGCAAGATTTCGATAATCTCCGGGCGGCCGCGCCATGCGGCATTGATCATCGCGGTTTTGCCGTCGATATCCTGGCCATCGACGTCTGCCCCCTGTAGCAGAGAATCCAATAGATCTTTGACTTCACCACGCGCCGCGGAGTTGCGTAGTTTGTCATTTGATTTGGTCTTTGCATCGCCTTCACTGCCACCACCAAATGAAATTGGCAGTAGTGCAAATAACCTTTTGAGTTGTTGTCTCAGCCGTCGTGACTTCAAGATTTCGGAGGCGCGCATAATTCTTTGAAGTGGCTTGCGAGAGGCAGCGGCAAACTTGCTACCCTGCTGGGCGGCGGCCCAAAGCCATGCATCAGCTTGCGCGAGATCCCGATTTCTTCCCGGCTTTAAGGCGAGGTATCCCAGTAATAATTGAGCCTTGGCATAACCGCGATCCGCAGATTTTTGTAACCATTCCCGTGCTTTGTCTGGGTTTACTTTGGCGCCTTGTCCCCGCAAGAGCAGTTTAGCCAGATTGTACTGCGCATTTGGATGTCCGGATTTGGCGGCCATTTCGATACGCTTAAAATTTCGTTGTTGGCGTTTGACTCTCTCTGCGGTTTGGTTTCCGGCGGGTGAAGTACTTAGTTCCGTAAGGAGTTGCGGGTTTTGCTCTTCGATAATTTCGATTAGGGCCTTTGCTGACCGTATTGGCCGGGTGGGGTTTGTCAGGGCCCCAAATTCCTTGCCCGCGCTGCTGCCTGATTTTCCAATTTTGCCGCCGCCGGTACCGGTATTATCGACCCCATCGGCACCACCACCACCGCGTTTTGTGCTCGGTTTTTCGACGATTTCTTTCTTTTTTGGAGCCTGTACGACGGGTTTCTTGGGGGCCTGAGCAAGCTCAACTAATATCGATTTTTTAGGCTCACTTTTCGGTGGTTTCGGTTCTCTTACTGACGGTACCACTTCCGACGGTTTGCGTTTTGTTGCTGGCGCCTTTGGCGGTGCAACGCTTGTTTTGTTGGTTGCTGTTTTAGCGACAGGGGGGCTGGGTTTGGCTTTGTCGGTTGGGCTCTTTACGGCCTTTGCCGGATCTTTTGGTGTTTCGACGGTTTTTGATGTCGGTTGCTTTTCGTCGGGCTGCTTGCTTTTGTTAATGGCAGCAGTTTGCTTTTCGATAACTTTTTGTACGGACGTCGGAACTTTGGTTGCTGAAATAATCTGAATGTCGATACTGGGCGCGCTTAGGCCGGGGTCTTCCGTCGGCGTATCTTCGGTTTTTTGACCTTCGGCAGCCTCGCGACCGACCTCAATATTTTCTGATTTTGTCTTTGCTGTTACCGGGGCTTTTCGGGCACCCGCCCGCGCGTTGGTATCGACGGTTTCAGGTTCTTTCTTGTCCGTGTTGAGGGCGAGCGTCAGTACTGGCAACCCAACAAGAAGCAAAACTATTGGGCCGACATGAAGAAGAGTGGAAAGGGTGGCACCGAGCCACATTTCCTTAATGCTACGTCGAATTGCCATTTCACTGCTATTAAAGCAGAGCTCTGGCTGAATGTCCGATTATAAGTTGTATCGCTGGAAAAAAATCCCCGCCATTATTCAGCGGGTTTTTCTTCCGTTTCTGCAGGGACATCATTTTGCTCTTCGGCAACGCTGGCTTCTTCCGCAGGTTCGTCAACTGCGAGGTCTTCCTGCTGAGCGGCTTCGATTTGATCGTCTTCATCCAGCGTACGGCCCTCAGCCTGGGCGACGGCCTCTTCTGCCGAGCGGGCGACATTCGCTGTTACCGAGACGCTTACTTCGGGATGCAATCTGACAATCACCTCATGCATACCAACCGTTTTGATGGGGCGGGCCATTTGCACCTGTTTACTGTCGACGGTAAAGCCAGCATCAGTGATTGATTGTGCGATATTACGGACCGTAACGGAGCCGTACAGCTGATTGTTGTCGCTTGCTTGGCGTACAATCGTAACCGAAAGGCCATCGAGTTTTTTCGATATCCCCTCGGCTTCGTTCTTAAGCTCAAGGTTTGAGGCTTCGAGCTGCGTCCGTTGGGTCTCGAATAGCTCTTTATTATCCTTGGTTGCTCTCAGCGCCTTTTTCTGGGGAAGGAGATAATTTCGTGCAAACCCTGGACGTACGGCTACGACGTCACCCATTTGGCCTAGTTTCTCAATTCTTTCAAGAAGGATTACATCCATCACTCATTCTCCTGATCTCCGTCCGGCACTGCAAAGCGCTGCCGCAACGATATCCATTGTTCCAAAACACCTAATAACACAACCAACGCCGATAACCACCCAACTATAACCAGGAGGAAATAAACGCCGAAAAGGACCGGTCCGCGAGCCGATACGCGTCGCGAAAGCGTGTGTATAACCGCTAGGCCCAAAAGAAAAAAGGGTGTTGATAGCAATGGCGACGCATTCCTACCAAAATCCCCGATAACTCCCGAAAAAAAGGAGAAAAGAATTGCCAAAGCAAGGGCAATGCTCATCCAATTTGGTAATTCAATACTGCTATAGTTAGGCAAAGGTCTGATCGCATGACCGATACGCGATAACACATTTTGAGCCAGAGTCGCATTGACGATGGCAATCAGAAGCCAAACCGATAAAAGCAATCCCGGCAGATAACGTGCTATTCCTTCTACAGGGATGACCAATTGCGGGTTGGCGGCAGTGACCCGTGCAAATACTGCTTCGAGTAAGCGTTGTGATTTGCCGGTCAGGCCGCCTTCTTCGCCGAGGAAATATACGGAAACGATCGCTAAAATTATGAGTCCATAGGCCGCGAGATGCCCGAGAATCAGCCCAATCGGGTACCAATCTAATTCCTCTGGTGTAGCGCCTGGCCGAGAAAACAAGGATTGGCGAATAACGATTAGGGCAGGGATCGCAGCAATAGCGATATAGATGCCGGCGGCCGTTGCGTGAATGCCAATCATGATGGCAACGACCGCAATCGTCGCAGCGATAATGGCGTTTAAAAGCCCTTGGGATAAGCCGACTGCCAAAACTGGCACAGAAGCCAAATAGGTCAGGGCGATTGCGCCGGGCGCACCGGTTCTGACAGCAAGAAAGAAGGTCGCACTTGCCAATCCACCGATGAGGGCAATGAGAAGCCCTCTCGTCACGCTAGGGTAATCCCTAAGACTTTATTCGACAACGAAGGGTAAGAGCGCAAGGTTGCGCGCGCGCTTGATGGCAC
Source organism: uncultured Alphaproteobacteria bacterium (assembly GCA_943787225.1). GTDB lineage: Bacteria > Pseudomonadota > Alphaproteobacteria > MPNO01 > UBA2964 > UBA2964. The sequence continues at coordinate 361,703 of CALSLP010000003.1, read as the reverse complement.
GAGCCAGTTCACGCTGCTTCTTTGACGAAACCGCTGTAATTCTCCGGGGAACGATCTTTCCACGCTCGGAAACGAACCGTTGTAGCAGCTTAACATCCTTAAAATCGATCTTAGGCGCATCCGGTGAGGAGAAGGGGCAGCTTTTCTGCCGCCGAAAGAAAGGTTTACGACCGCCTCTCATTTGTCTTCTCCTTCAGTTTTGGTCTCAGCGGGCGCTGCAGCGTCGGTGCTTGCTACCTCCGCATTAACTTCTGCTGCTACTTCGGGTTTAGCGGCTGGCTTGTTATCGCTTCGGTCGTCGCGACGGCTACGCTCATCGCGCGAATTTTTGTTGCGCATCATGACAGAAGGTTCTGCATCCAGCTCGTCGACACGAATGGTCATGAGACGGAGAACATCTTCATTTAGCCGCATGTTGCGCTCAAATTCTTTTACCGCGGCTGCCGGGGCATCAAGCGCCAGCATCGTGTAGTGACCCTTGCGGTTCTTTTTAATCCGATAGGCGAGGCTCTTAAGGCCCCAATATTCTGCTTGCGCGACGCTGCCCCCACCTTCAACGACGATGGCTGACATGCTTTCTGTCAGCGCCTCTACTTGGGCGGCTGAGATATCTGGTCGTGCGATGAACACGCTCTCGTAATAAGGCACGTTCGAAACTCCTCGTTTATGCCGAATAGTCAGAACCGATTCTGACTAAAAATTTCGTTTAAAAAACAGTCACTTACAAAATGACACCCCAAAAACCCACCACAAATGAGCTTTTAGGCGTTTCAAGGCGCGCATATATACACGATTGAGAGCAGTGTGCAAGCATATGAAATGCCTTTCGATCGCTTGACAGTTTTGCGCGCTCCGCTATCACTGACGTTATAGAGGCCCCATACGTATAGGAGAGATAAAAATATGACAATTGCGTTGGTTTTTCCCGGTCAGGGATCACAAGCCGTTGGTATGGGTACGGCTCTCGCAGCAGCCTTTCCTGTAGCGCGCGAAACGTTTGAAGAAGTAGACGAGGCCTTAAAGCAAAATCTTTTCAAGTTAATGTCTGAAGGGCCTGAGGACGCGCTTGTCTTAACAGAAAATGCCCAACCAGCCCTGATGAGCGTTAGCCTGGCGGTGATGCGCGTGCTCGAAAGCGAAGGAAAATTTGATATTTCTGCCAGCGCTGCTTGTGTCGCGGGACATTCGTTGGGCGAATACTCGGCTTTGGCAGCGGCGGGCAGTTTTACACTTGCCGATACGGCAAAGCTCCTGAAAATAAGGGGGCAAGCTATGCAACAGGCTGTTCCAGTTGGTGAAGGTGGTATGGCGGCCTTGTTGGGCGCGGATTTAGAGGCGGCAACAAAGCTGGCGGAGGCTGCTGCAGAAGGCGAGGTCTGTTCACCCGCGAACGATAATGCCTCTGATCAAGTCGTCATTTCTGGTGCGGCTGCGGCGATTGATCGGGCTGTGGCTTTGGCACCGGAACACAAAATCAAGCGGGCGATTCCGCTACAGGTTAGCGCTCCCTTTCATTGCAGTATGATGGCGCCTGCTGCTGACGTCATGCGCGATTCTCTTGCGAATGTCGACGTTGCACCACCTCTTGTGCCTTTAATTGCCAATGTGACCGCTCAATCAGTTCAGGAGCCTGATACAATTTGTCGGCAACTGGTAGACCAAGTCACCGGCATGGTCCGCTGGCGTGAATCTGTATTGCAAATGAAGAGCGATGGTGTTGATACCTTGGTTGAGATCGGTTCTGGCAAAGTTTTGACCGGGTTGGTACGGCGTATTGATCGCGAAATGTCAGCTATGTCGGTTTCGGACCCTGAAGGGATTGAGAAATTTCTTGCGACCCTTTGATAAATATAGAACGGAGTTAATTCATGTTTGACCTAACAGGACGGTCAGCACTCGTTACCGGTGCCAGTGGCGGCATTGGTGGTGCAATCGCAAAGGCCTTGCACGGTCAGGGGGCGACAGTCGCTCTGACGGGCAGAAACGAGGAGGCTTTGCAGAAGGTTGCAAATGATCTTGGTGAACGTGCGCATGTTTTGGTTGCAGATCTGTCGGATAGCGATGCCGTTAATGGGTTGATTGAGCGCTGCTAACGAGGCAATGGGTGGGCTGGATATTCTTGTTAACAATGCCGGTTTAACGCGTGATGGTCTTATGATGCGTATGAAAGACGAGGACTGGGCCGAAGTTCTTGAAGTCAATCTGACAGCAGGGTTTCGTCTTGCCCGCGCCACACTGCGCGGCATGATGAAAGCCCGCTACGGTCGGATCATCAATATTACATCGGTTGTCGGGCAAATGGGGAATCCAGGTCAGGCAAACTACGTTGCATCGAAGGCCGGCATGACTGGGATGACCAAGGCGCTTGCTGCCGAAGTGGCGTCGCGCGGCATTACAGTAAATTGTGTCGCTCCAGGATTCATCACGACAGCAATGACAGAATCCTTAAGCGATAGTCAGAAAGAATCGATGCTCGAGAGGATCCCGGTTGGACGATTTGGTGCGCCTGAAGACGTTGCCGGATGCGTCACCTTTTTGGCCAGTGAGGCAGGTGGTTACTTGACAGGGCAGACTCTGCATGTAAATGGGGGCATGGCGATGGTATAGGCTCAAGCCTAGCTCATTCAGGGCTGTGCGATGGGACCCGATTCGAGATAAAACTACGAATTATTATTGGCCTGGATAGGTCATCAATTTAGTGAGGGAATGCCGGTATGAGTGATGTTGCGGAACGTGTCAAAAAGATCGTCGTAGAACATCTGGGTGCAGATGAAGAAAAAGTTACGGATAGTGCCAGCTTTATTGAAGATCTGGGTGCCGACAGCCTAGATACGGTTGAGTTGGTTATGGCGTTTGAAGAAGAGTTTGGCTGCGAAATTCCTGATGACGCGGCAGAAAAAATTCTGACGGTTAAAGACGCCATTTCGTTTATCAGCGAAAACTCAGACGGCTAAGTTAGTCATGGTTTGGCGCTTGTCGATTAAGTTCGGCGCGCCATGCGCATGTTAACATTAACGACTGTATGAACCCAATGAGACGTGTCGTAGTCACCGGCATCGGTATGGTCAGCCCGCTAGCCTCTGGCGCAGAGCCAAGTTGGCAGCGGCTGAAGGATAGCGAATGCGGAATCAATAAGATTGATTCCTTTGACGTTTCCGATATGCCCGTAAAAATTGGCGCTGAAGTGCCTTTGGGCGATGAAGCTGATGGCTGCTTCGATTTTGAGCGTTGGGTCGATGCAAAAGATCGCCGGAAGAACGACAACTTCATAATATTTGGAATTGGTGCGGCCTCTCAAGCAATTGCCGACTCTGGTTGGCAACCCCAGGGAGAGGAAGATTGCGCCAGGACCGGTGTGATGATTGGGTCTGGTATTGGCGGGTTACCCGGGATTTATGACGCATCCGTAGCGTTGTACACCAAGGGTCCGCGCCGGGTGACGCCTTTCTTTATCCCCTCGACCCTCATTAACTTGGTTTCGGGGCAAGTTTCTATTCGATTTGGTTTTACGGGACCAAACCATGCAGTGGCGACGGCGTGTTCGACCGGCGCTCATTCGATTGGTGATGCGGCCCGATTAATCCAATTTGATGATGCCGACGTTATGGTCGCCGGTGGAGCAGAAGCTGCCATTTGTCGAATTGGTATTGCAGGGTTTGCTGCGGCGAAGGCGTTGGCGAGCAAGTTCAATGACGACCCCAAAGGGGCCTCACGTCCTTGGGATAAAGATCGCGATGGGTTCGTAATGGGTGAAGGCGCCGGCGTTGTGGTGCTGGAAGAGCTCGAACACGCTAAAAAACGGGGCGCCAAGATTTACGCTGAAGTCGTTGGTTACGGTATGTCTGGCGATGCTCATCACGTTACAGCGCCGGCTAAAGACGGTGCGGGTGCAACGCGCGCGATGAAAATGGCGATAAAGCGGGCGGGCATTAATTTGGAAGATGTCGATTACATCAATGCCCATGGTACATCCACGCCGCTGGGCGATGAGATCGAACTGGGGGCGGTTAAGCGTTTGTTTGGTGACCATGCCTATTCACTGTCGATGTCTTCAACAAAATCGGCAATTGGGCATTTGCTAGGAGCTGCTGGTGCGGTTGAGGCTGTTTTCTCCGTCTTGGCCATTCGCGATAATATCGTTCCCCGACGCTTAATTTGTTCAATCCTTCCGAAGGCTGTGACATCGATTTAGTGCCGCATAAAGCAAAAGAACGGCCTGTCAGCATCGTCATGTCGAATTCATTTGGCTTTGGCGGTACTAACGCGACTCTCATTTTCAAAGAAGCCCCCTGACGATGATGCAGCGGACGTGGGTCCGCATGTTCCTTGTTCTGGGTGGAATAACATTGGCTCTCGGGATAGGGACGTATCTCGTCGGAAAAGACCGCTATTTGCGGCAAGGGCCGTTGCAGCAAACCAAAACAATTATTGTAGAAAAAGGGGCAAGTGTCGCAAAAATTGCGGCGTATCTTTTGCAATCGGATGTCATAGACAATGCAATTATCTTTCGTCTCGGTATCCAATATTATGGCATGACGGCGAAGCTTCGTGCTGGAGAGTATGCTGTCCCGGCTAAGGCCAGTATGCAGTCTGTCGCGTCTATAATTGCGTCGGGAAAGACGGTTAAACGACGCCTGACAATTGCCGAAGGACTTTTATCCGTCCAAATTTTGGAGGCGGTCAGAGCTGCTCCGGGACTCAAGGGCGACATCCCGAAATCGGCTTTGAAGGAAGGTGCTTTTCTACCGGAGACATATTTTTATTCTTACGGTGATACCCGTGCGGCGCTGCTTTTCCGCATGCGCCAAAAGCTAAACAGTGAATTGATTCGAATTTGGAGGAAACGTCCCCAAGGGTCGCTGTTGCGGTCTGCTGACGAGGCTTTGGTGTTGGCATCCATTATCGAAAAGGAAACTGGAAAATCTGCTGAACGGGCGCATGTGTCGGGCGTGTTTCACAATCGTTTGCGGCTGGGCATGGCTTTACAATCCGACCCGACAGTGGCTTACGGTGTGACACTGGGTAAATCGACGCTCAATCGCCCGTTGTCGAAAACTGACCTACGGACGGCCTCACCGTTCAACACATACCTAATTAAAGGATTGCCCCCTACGCCGATTGCAAACCCCGGGGTCGCGGCCATACGGGCAGCGGTTTTGCCCATAAAAACTTCTGATCTGTATTTTGTTGCAGATGGTACAGGGGGACATGCCTTCGCGCGGACCTTACGAGAACACAATCGTAACGTTGCGCGATGGCGAAAACTGAGAAAGAAGAGCCGTGACAAAAATTAGCTTAAATTGACAAATTGGACGCTCGATCAGTATTGCCTCTACGGGGCAGTTTGTGACCTCTGGTCACTAGGGGTAGGAATAACCATCAACATGAGGAAATCATGAAAAAAGACGCTGACGCTGCTACGCAGCATGTCATAGAACTCGCGACGACATACGGTATGGATGTCATTGCGGCACTCGCTATTTTAATTATTGGTTGGATGATTGCTGGCTGGGCCGGCAATAAGACCAGGAAGGCGCTTACCAAGTCACCGAAGGTTGATGGCACGTTAGTACCGTTCTTAAGTAACATCGTGCGCTACGTCATTTTGATCTTTGTGGTCATAGCCGTTCTCGGAAAATTCGGTGTTCAGACAGCCAGTATTATTGCTGTATTGGGTACAGTTGGCCTCGCGGTTGGTCTCGCATTACAGGGAACGCTTTCGCACTTCGCTGCTGGTGTGGTCTTACTGATTTTGCGCCCGTTCAAAGTCGGTGAGGTCATTGAAGCAGGTGGTAAGATTGGTGGTGTTGAAGAAATTGGTCTGTTTGCGACAAACCTGAAAACAGCAGATGGTATCTTTGTATATGTACCAAATGGTCAGCTTGCTTGGTGCGGCGATGAGCAATTTCTCGCGTAATCCGACTCGGCGTATCGATATTACGGTTGGTGTTTCTTATACAGACGACATTCCAAAATCGTTGTCTGTAGCCAAGGCACTAATGGATGCGGATGACCGGATTCTTAAAGACCCTGCCCCGCAGACGATGGTGATGTCTTTGGGCGACAGTTCCGTGAACATCCATATGCGCTGTTGGGCGACCGGCGGAGATTATTGGGATGTTCTGTTTGGTCTGAACAAAGGGATCAAAGAACGCTACGATGCTGAAGGTATCTCTATCCCGTTCCCGCAACGCGATATTCATATCGTTGAGCATAACAAAGGCTAACAATAGAGATTCAGGGTCGCTGGAAAGGTTATTCCTTTTCGGCGACCTTGGGCATCAGCCTGTCTGACAATGCTGGGGGCAACACGCCTAACAGCCAGGCAGCAAAATACATCTGCCAGGGAAATGCGATTCTGGCGGTATTTTTTTCGAGGCCTCGACGGATAATGTCGCGCGGCTTTTTCTCCGGTCATCAAAAGGGGCATTGGAAAAGGATTGTTGGCTGTCATTCGGCTTTCAACGAAGCCAGGACAAATAACCGATATCTTGATCCCTTTAGGCGCATAGCGACCCCTCAGCCCCTCACCCCATACACGAACGGCCGCCTTGGAGGCAGCATAGGCAGGCGTGCCCGGAAACCCCCGGAATGACGCCAGTGAGCTTACAATAGCTATCTGCCCGGTTCCTCTGACTTCCATCACCTCCAAAGCGGGTATGACAGTATTCACGACGCCCTCGATATTGGTCCGAAATATCTTGCGGGTTGCCGCGGGTCCAAAGCCCGCGCCATCATCTCCACCGGCAATACCAGCATTTGCGATTACGAGGTCTAATGCCGTCTTACTATCGATTTGTTGAATCCAGCTTGAAACGGAGGTCTCATCGGTAACATCAAGTATTTCAGTGTCGACTCGTGCCCCTTTTTCTCTGCATTGTTCGGCAATGGCTTCAAGTCTGTCCGCATTACGACCACATAGGGCGAGAAAGATTCCCTCTCGGGCATAGGCGAAGGCGAGGGCCGTACCGAGACCACTCGATGCACCAGTGATCAGGATAGATTTATGGGTTTTCATTGCATTCCAGGTCGCTGGTCTTGTTGGCGGGTTCTGACGCGATTATAGTCGCGATCAAATTGAAATTACACGTTACGGGGTATTTGTGACCGTATCCAGCATGACGGGATTTTCCCGGGTTGAAGGCACCGAAGACGGCTATAGCTGGGCATGGGAACTCCGCAGTGTAAATGCACGTTCATTGGATATAAGGCTTCGGCTGCCTTCAGGCATGGACAGGCTCGAAGCAGGGTTTCGAAAAGCTGTTTCCGAACAAATAAATCGCGGCAATGTGTCCGCGACGTTGACTGTTACCCGACCAGCCCGAAAGCAGGAAGTCTCGATAAACTCAGAAATCCTCGATCAGGTAATGGCAATATCCAACGAATTGTCCAGTTCGGAAAATGTTTCTCCGCCAAGCGTAGACGGACTCCTTGCGGTTCGCGGTGTTCTTGAGGTTCAGGAAGAGGAAGAAACAGAAGACCAGCAAAATAGGCTTGATAGTGAAGTTGCTGCCGCCTTTGCGAACGCGATAACTGGATTGTTCGACAATAGAATTGCAGAAGGTGAGCGCCTTGCGATCACGATTAATGCACACCTTGATGAAATCGAACGATGTGTGCAGGAAGCAGCGGGAATAGCGGCGGCGCACCCAGCTGCCATCGCCAAACGAATGCGCGAACAGGTGAGAGCATTGGCGTCAGAAGTCCCCGCATTGACTGAAGAACGGTTGGCGCAAGAAGTTGCGCTCCTCGCCGTCAAAGCGGACATCCGCGAGGAACTTGATCGCCTGGCCGCCCATGTTGAGGGCGCACGGGAGCTCCTTGCCGAAGGATCACCGGTCGGTCGAAAATTGGATTTCCTGTGCCAGGAATTCAATCAGGGAAGCGAATACCGTTTGTTCTAAATCTTCTGATTTGGATCTAACGCGTGTGGGGCTTGAATTGAAGGCTGTTATCGAACGGTTGCGTGAACAAATTCAAAATATTGAATAGCGTGAGGTGCTAAATGGCGTTTGATCGAATAGCACGTCGCGGTTTGATGTTGGTTCTCTCTTCGCCGTCCGGCGCAGGAAAAACGACAATTTCTCGGTTGCTCCTCGAGCGAGACCCCGCATTGTCGATGTCGGTTTCAACAACAACCCGACCGATGCGTCCCGGCGAAGAAGATGGTCGCGACTATCATTTTGTAGATCCGACAGAATTCAATTTGATGATCAATCGGCAAGAGTTTCTGGAACATGCGAAGGTGTTCGGGAATTATTATGGGACGCCCCGTTCCGCAGTCGAAGGGGCTCTCTCGCGTGGTTCTGACGTCATCTTTGATATCGACTGGCAGGGGGCGCAGCAACTAAGCCAGATGGCTGGAGGGGACCTCGTAAGGGTTTTTATTCTGCCGCCATCCACTGAAGAGCTTGATCGACGACTACATACCCGCGCCCAAGATTCTGATGACGTTGTCGCGGCCAGAATGGCGAAAGCCGCGGATGAGATGAGCCATTGGGCTGAATACGACTTTATTGTTATAAATGAAGACGTTGAAAAGAGTGTGGCGCAAGTACAGGCTATCCTTACTGCAGAGCGGTCACGCCGGGAACGGCAGGTAGGCCTCTCCGAATTCGTAAAGCGGCTTCAGGAAGGTTATTAGGCGACGTTGGCGTCTTTTCTTCGTCGATAATTTTCAGCGATCTGACAAAATTGTGGGACCGTCAACGTTTCGGCGCGTGCCTCCGGATTTATGTCTGACTCCTCTAATAGCGCAAGCGGATTCGAAACGAGCGATTTCAATGCACTCCGCAACATCTTTCGCCGTTGGCCAAATGCAGCGGCTGTCACCTTTTCCAGGTCTTCGAATGTCGCGGGTGCCTGTGGTTGAGGTCTGGGCAGTAGCTTAACGACTGAGGATATGACTTTTGGCGGCGGCACAAAGGCGCGTGCTGGTACAGTAAACTCTGTGTCGATGTCGCAAAGCCATTGGGTGATGACGCTGGTGCGGCCATAACTCTTGCTGCCAGGAGAGGCTGCTAAACGGTCTGCGACCTCCTTTTGAAACATAAGGGTCATGGATTTTATGGAAGAAAGTTGGCGAAGCCAGCCGATAAGAAGCGGGACAGAAATATTATAGGGTAGATTGGCGACGATGGTGACCTCGCCACCGCTCGTCAACGAGCGTAAGTCGAATTTTAAGGCATCTTCTTCGATTATTGTCAGCCGGTCTGGGTAGGCTGCGGTGAGACTTTGTAGCGCTTCAATGCAGCGCCTATCTCGTTCTATGGCATAGACATGCTTGGCCTCTGTCTCGAGAAGAGCACGAGTCAGACCTCCTGGCCCGGGGCCAATCTCGATGACGAGCTCATTTGTTAAGTCACCTGGTGAGCGGGCGATGCGTCTGGTCAGGTTAAGATCGAGCAGGAAATGTTGTCCTAGAGAGCGTCGGGCACCTAAGCCATGCTCAGCAATGACGTCGCGTAGTGGAGGCAATGATGTCATGGCTTCTTCGTCAGACAAGGGAGGAGCCATTTGACAGATGATGTCTCGCTACCGCCATTTGTTCTGCGACGGTAATTGCCGCGATCAGGCTGCCAGGATCTGCTTTGCCGGTGCCGGCAATATCAAATGCCGTGCCGTGGTCAGGGGAGGTTCGCACGATGGGCAGTCCAAGAGTGACATTGACGCCGCTGTCAAAATCAAGCGTTTTGGAAGGAATGAGCGCTTGGTCGTGATACATGCAAATGACGACGTCATAGCGCTGCCGCGCAGCTTCATGGAATAATGAGTCCGAGGGAAACGGGCCGCTTACATCGAGGCCCTCTTTTTTGAGCTGTTCGATTGCAGGAGAAATAATTTCGATTTCTTCTCGTCCTAAATGGCCATCTTCACCGGCGTGGGGGTTTAACCCCGCAACGGCTATCCGAGGATGATCTATTCCAAATTCGTTTCGCAAGGCTTTGTCTGTTGTAAAAGTGCACTTTACCAGACCAGCAACTGACAGCGCTTCTATGGCCTCTCTTAATGACAAGTGAATCGTCGCTGGTACGACGCGAACACTTGGCGAAACCAGCATCATGACGGGTTCACATAACGATTTTGTTTGGGCCGCCAAATATTCCGTGTGTCCTGGATAGTTGAAGCCAGCGTCGTAGAGGGTGGATTTGTGGATAGGGTTGGTTACCATTGCACTGGCGTCCCCGGAAAGGACAAATTCCAGTGCTCGGTCTATTGAACGAACGACCGATGAGGCTGTGGCTGGGTTGGGTATTCCCGCTGTGACCCTTGCGGGCAGTATTTCTTGCAAAACCGGGAGGGCTTTGCCGAAAACTTCATGCGCCATTCCAGGAGAGGAGATCGTCTGAATGGGGACATTTAGGGACAGATTACTGGCAAGAGCCTGAAGTCGACCGGGGTCATCAATCAAGAAAAATGGGTGTTGGGCCGAGTGAGATTTTGCCTTCCAGGCTTTAAGCGCAATTTCTCCGCCAATACCGGCTGGATCTCCCATGGTAACAGCGATGGGCGAATAGTCTTCATCCGCACTCGGCGAATGTGTCATCAGACGCGAACGTCGACGACAGCAGCGCTTCGGAGGTCTCGCATATAGCGACGAACTAGCACGGATAGGCGTTCCTGAGTCAACCGTTCCTTAATTTGTGCAGATGTTGGCAAATTGGATTGGGGAACTTTTTTGTCGCAGACCATAAAAATTGAAATGCCACTCGGTGTTCTGACGGGAGTGCTGGCCTTCCCAATTTGGAGGCTTCGAACGATACCGCGGAGCGGTTTCCCTAATTTCCCAACTTGCATTTTCCCGAGTAACACCTTGCCAGTAGCATTGGCTTGCTTGGCCATTGGAACCATGTCCTCACAGCCTGCAACGGTTTCGCTGAGTAACCTGGCAAGGTTTGCCTGTACCTGAATTTCTGCTTTTGAAGATTTGTCGGGGAGTGGTAATTTTATTCGTCTCAGGTCGACAATTGCCTTGTCTTCCGAGGGTTCGAGAATTTTTCGTTTGGCGGCAAGACGATATATCTGAAAACCGGAAATTGTGCGAACTGGGCCAGCAATTGTGCCCTGTTTCATTTTAGGAATGACACCTGCCAACTCTTCGTTCAGGACAGTCTCTTGTATCCACCCGAGGTCGCCACCCGTAGAAGCGCTGGCGGCGGCGGAGAATTGTCTGGCCACGGCAGCGAAGCGAGCACCCGCGCGTAATTCGTCTGTTAATCTTTGCGCAGTCTTCCTAACAGCGGATTCTTGACCGGCATTGTCGACCGGTAGAAAAAGTTCTGAAACACGGTATTCTGTTTGCCCCCTTCGTTCCTTGAGGCGTGCCAGAGTTTCTGCGATTTCATCGTCGCTAATGATTACACGTGGCACGAGACGGCGCCGAATTAGCTTGGTCCAGGCGATTTGCGCTCTTATCTGGGCGAATATGGCTGTTTTTGGTAACCCTTTTGCCCGTAGAAAACTGCTAAACTTGCCTGGTTTAATTCTATTTTGTTTTTCCAAAGTCGCCATTGCAGCTTGGATATTTCGTTTTGAAATTGAAACGTTTCGCTTTTTCGCTTCCTGTAATTGGAGCCTTTCGTCAATTAAGGTTCTTAGAACTTGCTGTTTTAGGCGTTGTTGAGTGCGGCGCGTCGGACGAATGCCGGAAGAGACAATGACCAAACGCATTCTCGCTTGTAGGTCAAAGATTGATACAACATCGTCATTGACGATTGCAGCAATCCTCTGCACGTCCTGTCCGAGCGCGGGCGCGCAGGGAAATGCGAACAGGATACCCAGCAATAATGGAGCGATACGCATGACGCGCGTCTGCTTATTTTGAAGGGGGGGCGTGATCATCATCGCGTGGAATTTAAACGTGATGGGATGATTTGAACAGACACTATCAATTTCCTGACTGAATTTCGCCGAGATTCTTGAAAATCAATCTTACAAAGATCGTATCTGACGGTCGAACATCTCGATCCTGAGTAAAAGTACGGGCAAATGTTAGTTTCATGGTGAAACAATCACATTCATAGGTTAGTCCGATATTGTGATTGAGCGTGCTAGAAGATTGTAGGTCACGCCTTGTTGAAGCGCTAATCGACCATGCTGGCGTTATCCGGGAAGAAAAGCCGAAAGTCGTTTCTTCTCGATCAGTAAACTCACCGGATCCAGATCCCTCATCGAAAAAGCTATAGTTGAGGTTGAGCTGAAGTGCGGGAGGGCCCACATTGGCTGAAAGTTCATTCCTACGGGCGGTAAAGTCGTCTTTATCAATTCTGAAGCGGTATTGAAGTTTGACGGGCGAGGAAGGTTGGACAGACACTCTTCCGACAATGTCTGAAAAATGATCATTTAGCCCTGAGGTTGGCGAAAAGTCGCTATCCCTTCGAAGACGGTAACTCTGGCCGATGAACCCATCCGAATATCCGGACGAACCAAAGATACCAAACCGAAGCCCATAATAGACCCTTTGTCCGCCTTCTACCCGGTCAAGACCGGTAAAGCGGTTGCGGCTGAATAGATTGGTTTCGTCGAATTTGATGTCCTGGCTATCTTCGTTTGGTATTTGGCCTGCATTGCCTCCGTTGGGAGCAACCTGGAAGCCCGCGATGGGTTCGATGATCTGAGTTGAAGAGCCGCTGCTTCGGGAAAATGGAAACCGCCAGTCGAGTCCAATTCGGGGAAACAAACGACCCGTGAATCCTGAGGAGGTATCACCGATCGCTTTTCCCGGCTTCTGAACATTACTGGCGTAATAGGCATCAGCCTGAAGGGAAGCGTACATATGATAGACTTCACCAGTTCGCGCGACGTGGGGTAGCTCCCACGAATTGGTTACAGATAAACGCCTGCTATCGGCACCTTCACTCCTCGACAAAGAAAGAAAATTTGCATCCAACGCCCATCTTGCATCCCCCTTGCCGATCGGAGTAATTGCGCTGAAATCTAAAATTGGTGCAACAAGGGGGGTTGTTCCTGGGTCGTCATCGTTGCGTAAGCCACGCCAAAAATAGCTTTGGGCAGAGGCATAATTTTGGCCTTTAAATCCCTCGACAAATGCATGATTGGTTAGCGTGTCGATACTGGAAAAATCATATCGCTGGAGATAGGTGTCGTCGGATGTCAGGCGGATATCGGCACCAGTGCGCCATGTCTCGTTTAAATCGGCCCTGATATCGGAAAAAAGGTGACCACGAAAACCCTGTTCCCCAGATTGGGTCGTTCCATATGTGCCACTACCTGTGAGTTTTAGCTCGGCATCAACAAACCGTTGCCGGTATTCGCCAGCAAGAACGAGACCTTCATTGGTCGTGAAAATAGGCCTAACTGTTGCATCCTTGTCGGGAGCAATATTGAAATAGTATGGCGTTTCCAAAATGACACCGAGTACGGATTCTGAGCCATAGCGTGGGGCAAGGAAACCGCTCCGGCGTTTGACCGTTGGGTCGGGATGAACAAAGTAGGGTGTGTAAAGAATAGGTATGCCGAAAAATTCCATGAAGGCATCGCGATATTCTATGCTTTGTTCTGTTTTGTTATGTACAACGTTGACAGCCTTGATCCGCCACAGCGGCGTCCCCGATTTGCTCTCGCAGCTGCGGCACGGTGAGTAAACAGCCTTACGTAGCTCGGTGCGTTCTCCGCCGACCCGCCGTGCTCCGACCGCAGCCATCCGAGCTTCATCTGTCATCAATATGCGAATGTTCTCGACGATACCGTCTTTAAAATCGCCAGTGAGCTCGACATGGTCGGCAAAGACGACGTCTCCACCAGGCTCCATCAGGACCACGTTTCCTGTTGCCGTTACGATATCCTGTTTCTGGTTGTAGTTAACTGTGTCGGCGCGGAGTACCCGCTCTCCTTCGACCATTTCAACGGAGCCTGTAGCGATAACCAGTCCGAGTTCCCGCTCATGCCTGAGGCGATCAGCCTTGAAGAGTTTGTTGCCGGATTTTTCCGTCTTGTCTTGCCCCGGAACAGATTGCGAGAATGAATGAGAGGCCTGACAGATCAGGAGAATGAAGCAGAGGAAAGTGGTTAAAATTTTTGACACTGATCTAACCGTCTTCCAAATGAAATAACAATGCGGCGCCTAACAGACACCCCACAGTGGCTGGGCTCCACGCGGCTAGGAACACCGGTAATCGCGATGAGAGGCCCAAAGCATATGCAACGTCTGTCGTAAAATAGATCAGAACCCCCGTGGCGACACCGACGATGACTATGCCTGTAGCGCCGCCTCGGCGCGTGGGCCGCATCGTGAACCCGGCCGCGAACAATATCATCGCACATAATAGGATGGGGTCCGCAAGTTGTGAATGCCAGTACAGTCGATGTCGGAGTCCCGAAAATCCAGCTTTTTCAAGGACGGCAATAAATCCGGGCAATGCCCAAAACGACATGGTCTCTGGTTTCGCAAAACTGTCCTGAATATTTTCTTGGGTCAGATTGGTGGGAATTGATAATTTAGGCAATGTAGTAAGTGGCTTTTCGGGCGCTGTTATCCTGACATTTTCGAGATGCCATTGCTTATTGCCGAGATTTGCTAATTCGGCATCAATGCGCGATGCAAAATTCTCTTTGCCACGAAACTTAAAGACGATGACATTTCTCAAAGACATCGTAGAGGGCGTTATTTTTGAGGCATGAAGGATGTAATTCCCTCCTGGAATTGATTGGCGTAACCATAATCCTTTGCCCGAAATTGCTGCCAGGCTGTGATCGCCTTTAAAGTAACGGGCTTCCATCTGCTCGTACCGAAACATCATTGCCGACGCGAAGGGGTTATAAACGGTCACTTTCACAACACCGATCAATGCGGCCACGATTATGACCGGGGTCAAGAACTCCCAGGCTGAAACTCCGGACGAGCGCGCAACAACTAATTCGTGATGTCTATTGAGCCGCCAAAAAGCCATCATGCCGCCAAAAAGAACCGTGAATGGGATAGCTTTTTGGGCGAGATGCGGAAGCTTGAACAAGACCATTGCCATGATATCGGTGATCGTCACGTTAGTCAGGCTTGCTGTACGGCGCATGATTTCGATGGTGTCGAATAACGCAATGAGCGCGACTAATACAAGAAGGATTCCAAACCACCAGGTTAGAAATTGGCGGCTGATATACGCGGCGAATGTCGGGTGAAGCCGCATTACGAAGAATCCGCTTCAGTTAAAGGTTCAGGAGCTGCTTGGCTCGATTTTCGTCCGCGTCCAACCTTCATATCGCTTAAGAACCAGGCGCTGATGATGATCGGAAGAATAGGGATGGCATACATTAAAAATGCAAAATGTGGAGCTTTTTCAGCTAGATTTTTGACGCCTAAATGGCTGGTTTCGAGGATGATAACAACTGCGACTGCTACCAATACCCGCCAAAGTTGACCCCGACGGTTAAAGTTGCCGCCGAGAAGCAGAGCGATGCCAACAAAAGTGAAGGCTAGTGGGAATAAAGGGGACGATAGGCGGTGATGCCCCTCCATGATGAGCTTATTATAAACCCATTGGTCGTCTGGATTAGGTTTGAATAGGGTCGTTAGGTATCGTTCTCGTGGTTCCCGCCATCGCGTGATTGGGTCCTTGGTAATTTTACCAATGTCAAACGAATAGCGATCAAAATAGAGAAGTGATAGTCGGCCATCCTTGGCGTCGACCTGCTGCCGATTGCCATTCTCCATCACAACGCGTGGCCCTTTAGGTGTTGAAACTATTACGCCTTGCTCAGCCATCATTGTTATCGGACTCTTAGGAGAGCGCGCATCGTGAATCACAATGCCAGACAATTCCCCGGCACCAGTTTTATTTCGTACATATACCGTGACGCCTTTCATCACGGGATTAAAAACGCCCTCCTGGAGCAGCACCGTCGGCAAAGAGTTCCGTAAGGAAAATTGAAGATCTTTGAACTCGCGATAGGACGCCGGGATGAAATAGGTTGTCAAAGAGTAGCAGAAAATCGTTACCAGGGATGCGAGAATAATTGCTGGCCGCGCAATCATGAACTGGCTGCACCCTCCTGCTCTTAGGACAACAAGCTCACTGTCGACTAAGAGTCGGTTATAGGTAAACATCACCGCTGCAAAAACTGCGATTGGCAGGATCACGGCAAAGAATGTTGGAAGCAGTAGCAGAGTGAAATATACAAATAGAGGGATCGACAGTCCTCTATTTACGATCATCTCAATAAATCGCAATGACTGCGTTAGCCAAACGACGCATGTCAACGTAGCCGCAACAAAAATTGTTGCGCCGAGCAGCTGACGAAATATGTACCGGACTATCCTTTTCACGTTTTAACTATAATCCTGTATTCGTCTTACTGTTATAAGAAAGCGCACGGTCGACATCTAAGTGAAAGACCTGCTGCTGCGCCCTTAGGGCCCAGGGTGCGCGAGGTAATACATTCGCTTGGTTTCTCGTCTGCCCCGGCAAACTGAATCCAGAATTAATCCGCAGACCAACGCGATAAAGGCAAGGACCATAACACCTGTTGTCAGGATTGCGGTTGGCAAGCGTGGAACGAGACCCGTTTCGATAAAGGTCGCCAAAAGCGGGTATGCAAGTATGAGTGATAGCGTGACGAGCGCCAAAAAGATGGAGCCGAAGAATTTGAACGGTCGGACTTCCTTAAACAAAAATATGATCGTCGTCATAATGCGCATACCGTCGCGCCATGTATTTAGTTTGCTCGTTGAACCCTCTGGTCGAGACTGGTAGGTCGCTTGAATCTCATCAACGGGCATTCTCATTTCCAGAGCATGAATCGTTAGCTCAGTTTCAATTTCAAAGCCTGTTGCTATAGCAGGGAATGATTTTACGAAACGGCGTGAAAAGGCGCGGTATCCTGAAAGAATATCCGTAAAACGGTGTCCAAATAGCCAGCCAACGAACCCTGTTAGGGTTTTGTTTCCGGCGCGATGTCCCATGCGGTACGCATCGGATTTCTCGTCTTCCAGTCGGGTTGCGACAACCATATCAAGGTTGTCGCGCTGAATAAGGGTCACCATTTCAGGTGCAATAGACGCGTCATAGGTCGCGTCACCATCAACCATTATATAGATATCAGCGTCGATATCTGAGAACATCCGTCGAACAACGTTGCCCTTACCTGGAAGTTTTTCGGCCCGGACGATAGCACCAGCTTCGCTTGCTACTTCTGCCGTTCGGTCCGTGGAATTATTGTCATAGACATAAACGGTGCAGTCAGAGATCGCGGCGCGAAACCCTTTGATGACATCGGCAACAGTGGTCTCTTCATTTCGGCACGGAACAAGTATGGCGACGCGATCTGGCATGATCTTTTATTTATCCTCTTTTTTCGATTTTACCGAATTCATTTATGGTTTCCCGTTTGAAAGGGGTGAGGCCAACTGCCTTTTACAATCCACCCCTTATTTTGTCGTGTGAGGAGGTACGACTTATTTGTTCCGCTTGGAACGCCAATAATCTTACCAAGCTGGGCCGGTACGTCGTATATCCAGATATGAGATACCTTCTGTTGAACGAGTCGGGTAGACAAAACTTTGGCATAGGGCCTATGACCGGCGGTCATTTCATTGACGACAGTAGCAGAGCCATAAAGCCCGTATCTCATAATCATTAGATAGCGGCCATCGCTATCGAGTTCTGCTAATAATAAACGATCTTTTGTCGATAATAGTGGTCGGATATTCTTGGTGATTGAGCGCGCATAGATTATCCGGGGCTCTAAATCAAAACGAAACTTCTTCGCCATCGCGAGAGGCACGACCAACACTAATACGACAGTGAAAGCTGCCAACGGCTTGGGCACATGGCAGCGTTCACAACGCCGCCATGCATGCGCGATTACACAAGCAGCAAAAACCAGACAGACACCGCCAAGATGGGTGTTGTACCGCCAGTAGGAAGCTGCACGGAGCGCTTCACCTTCAGTGAAGGCTCCGAGATAGGACATAAGTAAAAACCCGTTATAGCTCAGGAACATTGTGGCGGTAATAAGCGTGAGGCGGTGAAAAGCGGTGCGTGGATGCCAGATCACGCGCAATGCCAGAAGAGTTGCTACCGTCATGACACCAAAATAGCCGCCCTTTTTTGAGGCAACCAGGGACATTCTGGCAAGGATTTCATCTGCTTTGTCAAAGACCCAGCCAGCGAAGGGTCGGAAGGCGTGTTCGCCACCGGTCATGTTATACGAAACGTATATCCGCCAGATTATATAGATCGCGAGTGGTAGAATGATGAATTTGTGACTAAGCGCCAGTACGTCGCGAAGCGATATTGATTTGTCGCGCAAAGCTACGAGGGTAATCGCCATCACCAATGATAAGAAAAAAACCAGGTTTACCTGCTTCAAAGCAATTGCTGCCGTCATCGCGAGGCCTGCCTGCCAGGCATAGGAATGGGCCAATTTGGTGTCGTTCGCTGATAAAGCATTTAGCATCAGCCAAACCATCACGCTGGCAATTCCGACAGTGATTGTCGTCGGAAGATCAGCATAGGAACTTAGAACCAAACGGGTCACATAGGTCGGGCTGAGCGCCGTCGTCATGAGAATCGCCAGCGCACAAAATGCCCACCCGGCCTGGTGTGTATTCAACTGGTTGGGTGTTGGGCCTGCTTCAGATTCTTGCGTGTCGCTTTGAGCAATGGTGACAGCGATGCGGGCCATAAATAGACCGTAGCTGGTGACAAGTAATATGTTGAACATGGAGGTGGCGCTTTCCACCATAAGCCCTGCGAGTCTGCTTGTAAGATAAGTGATTAACGCGACCCCATAGGGGTATGCAGGAAAGTTAGACGGGCTTTTCGGGAGGCCTGAGCCGGGAAACGCATCTTGTTCCAGCAGATATCTGGCGTTCGGCAACCAATGTGTTAAGTCATCCCACTGTGACGGAATCATCGCTGCCGCTAATAGGATCATTGCCATGGCGAGGATCGCTGCTCTCCAGGCACCAGATGGTCCGACCCTATCTTGACGGCGCCAGACCAATATTAAGGCTGCAAATGAAAGCATCCCCAACCCAAACGCGATGGTCGTAAAGGAGGACAGATTTAAGGTCCCGAAAACAGTGAAGGCAGACGAGACCACCGCCCAGCCGAATATCAAATCCCCTTCGGGCCTACGGTTGGGGCCAGCGGCGACAGCACCCAGAGATGCAATAAGAAAAGCTATGCCTAACAAACTGGCCATGCCAATGAGTTGAGGGGCTGAGACCGTAAAGCTATTTATGAAAGCTGCCATTATTCCTAAGAAACCGCACGATGAAGGAAATCTGTGTCATGCGTTTCATGGCCGGACACAGTATCAATCTATCAAAACACATCGAATCGCGCCAAAACGCCTTTTCTTTGGCGCGGCCCTTGGTAGAGTACTGGAAGCGGCAGATCGCCGATAGTTTATTGGAAAGTTCGGAGAATAATAAAATGCGTTTGACCTTTGCGACCCCAGACCTGAAACGCGCTGGCGCGCTTGTCGTTTTTGCTACAGATGGCGGTAAATTATCGGCGAGTGCTGACAAGCTAGATAAAGCATCTGGCGGAGCGCTGAAACGAGCCTTAAAGAATAGCAAATTCAAGGGCCGAAAAGGACAAACGTTGGTCGTCCTTGGGCCAACGGGGCTGAAGGCAAGCCGAATACTTCTTCTTGGAATTGGCAAGGCCGATATAGTTGATGACTTGGCAGCCCAATCGTTGGGTGGCTCAATTTTCCGGTCTCTGGGTAGCGCCGGTGACAAAACAGCCTCTATTTTCGTGGATTCCATTAAGGGCGTCAAATTGACCGGTGCAGAATTTGCGGCCAATGTCGCTTATGGCTGTCAGCTCAGAAGCTACAGGTTTGATAAATATCGGACCCAGGAAAAACCTGAAGATAAACCGTCATTGATGTCGGTTGCTGTCATGGTCAAAGAGGTTGCCGGTGCGCGCCGTAAATTCGCGCCGCTGGGGAATATTGCGGACGGCGTGTTCTTTACACGAGACCTGGTTTCGGAGCCTGCGAACGTCCTTTTCCCAATTAGCTTTGCAGCACGTCTGCGGGCCCTCACGAAATTGGGGGTGAAGCTGAAAGTGCTCGACGAAAAACAGATGAAGAAACTCGGCATGGGGGCGCTGCTGGGCGTTGGCCAGGGGAGTGCTAATCCATCCCGCATCGTTGCTATGGAATGGAATGGTGCCCCCAAGGCGAAGAATAAGCAGCCGATTGCTTTTGTGGGTAAGGGCGTAACATTTGACACCGGTGGCATTTCGATCAAACCCGCTGGTGGTATGGAAGACATGAAGTGGGATATGGCGGGCGCCGGTGTCGTTTCGGGTCTTATGCATGCCCTGGCTGCTCGAAAGGCGAAGGTAAACGTCGTCGGCGTCGTTGGATTGGTTGAAAACATGCCGTCGAGCAACGCGCAACGTCCTGGAGATGTTGTTAAAACGATGTCGGGTCAGACGATTGAAGTCATCAATACTGACGCGGAGGGTCGCTTGGTCTTGGCGGACGCGCTGTGGTGGTGTCAGAAGACCTTCAAACCCCATACGGTGATTGATCTGGCGACGTTAACCGGGGCGATCATCATTTCGTTGGGCTATCACCACGCGGGTATGTTCGTCAACAATGACAAACTTTCAGATCAGCTGATCGCCGCTGGCAAAGGGACGGGCGAGGCGTTATGGCGCATGCCTCTTGGCGATGCGTATGACAAACAAGTGAGTTCGCAGATCGCCGATATGAAAAACGTCGGTGGCCGAGATGCCGGCAGTATTACAGCTGCCCAGATCCTCCAACGCTTTATCCAGAAAGATGTCGCCTGGGCTCATCTCGATATTGCGGGTGTTGCCTGGTCGACTTCCGATGCTGATACCATCCCACAAGGTGGAACAGGATTCGGGGTCCGGCTTCTTGATCGGTTGGTTGCCGATCATTATGAAGGCAAATAGCTGTCGTCAAAAGCTATGACCGACATTGGCTTTTATCACTTGACCAAAACGCCTCTCGAGCAGGCGCTCTTGCGCTTGCTCGAAAAGGCCGTTGGTGCAGGTAAGCGGGCCGTAGTGAGAACGAGTTCGGAGGAAAGGGTCGCCTTTCTGAATGGTGCCCTTTGGACGAACGATGCTGCATCGTTTTTGCCACATGGTACACAAAAAGAGGGTAATGCAGATCAACATCCCATATGGCTCACCGCCGAAATTGAAAACCCGAATAGTGCTGACGTGCTTGTCCTTACGGACGGGGCGGATACGACGTCATATGAGACATATGACCGCTGTCTGGAAATCTTCGATGGCAATAACGACGAGTCGGTAGTCGCGGCAAGAGAGCGCTGGAAGACTTATAAAGAAGCTGGTTGTTCTCTGACATACTGGCAGCAAAATGACGGCGGGGGTTGGGAAAAGAAGGGCGAATAAGAAAATTTTCCGGTTTGACGCCGCAGGCTTGGAAAATGTTTTCCCCAATCCATTTGCAGGAGATGGTTGCCGTGGAGAATTTGAGCGTATATAAGGCCGCCGCCTTCAAAAAATCGAAAGTATCAGCCCAATGGCTATCCAAAGAACACTATCTATCATTAAACCGGACGCGACCCGCCGGAATTTAACGGGGCAGATCAATGCCCGGTTTGAAGAAAAGGGTTTGAGAATTATTGCTCAGAAACGCCTTCATATGACACGTGGTCAGGCAGAAGGGTTTTACGCCGTCCATGCCGAGCGTGCCTTCTTCTCTGACCTTTGTGATTTTATGTGCTCAGGGCCCGTTGTCGTACAGGTTCTGGAAGGTGAGAACGCGGTAACCGCGAACCGTGACATTATGGGGGCTACGAACCCTGCTAATGCCGATGACGGGACAATCCGTAAGGATTTCGGTGAGTCAATCGAAGCTAATTCAGCTCATGGCTCTGATTCACCTGAAAATGCTGCAATTGAAATTGCATTCTTCTTCAGTCAGACCGAAATCGTTGGTTAACTGAATTCGTCGTGTGGCCCGCTAAGCAGCGGGCCTGACGATGTTGCTTTAGAGCAGAAAGAGCGCCATTAAGGCGACGATTGATAGGACTGTGACTGTCCCGATCAACATGAAGGTTGAAAACCCTTTCCAGCCTTGCCGGGTTTGCTGTGCAACGGTTTCTGTGATGTCTGACATGGTTTTTCTCCGCCGGTAATACGAACGCTAATCTATCGCTTTAAATTATCGTCGTATGAAGAATTTGAAAAGACTCGATTACGCAACATCTGTTGGGTTTAGAAAAGTAGCTCCAGGCGCTTGTGCGCCATCTATCACTACTTTCTCGTTTATGACCTGAGTTTTTCCCCCAGCAATGAGCGATAGAGCATATGGGTAACACCGGTGCTCTGCGACCAGGACACGCATTGCGAGGCTCTCTGGGTCGTCGTCAGGCAAAACCGGAACCGCTGCTTGTACAATAATCGGACCGGCATCCATTTCTGAGCGAACATAGTGGACAGTGCAGCCGGTGAAGCGAACACCTTCTGCCAATACACGCTCATGGGTGTCCAACCCTTTAAAGGCTGGTAGCAAAGAAGGGTGAATATTGATCAACCGGTCGCGCCAGTGATCGACAAATGTATTTGTAAGAAGGCGCATAAATCCGGCCAGGCAGACCAGTTGGATGTCATGATCTTCGAGCGTCTGGGTAACAGCGGCTTCGAAGGATGCCCGATCAGCATATTGTTTGTGATCGATCGTAATCGAAGGAATATTTGCCTCCGCGGCTCGGTCAAGTCCGGCAGCGTCGGATATATTGGATAAAACGAGTGCTATTTCGGCGGTAGCATTTGGGGCAGCGCAGTAATCGATCAAAGCTTGCATGTTTGACCCACGGCCTGAAATCAGGACGGCAGTCTTTAATTTTGCCATGCCGCTTGCCAGTTCTCGATTTTGACGCGTGTATCGCCATCATCGGAAACTACAATTCCGATCTCAAATACGGATTCTCCGGCATCAGATAACTGCTTCTTCGCGGCATCTGAATTTTCGGGCGTAACAATTACCACCATGCCAATGCCGCAATTAAATGTGCGAGCCATTTCTTCTGGTGCGACGCTCCCGGCGTTAGACAGCCATTTGAACAAGTCACTGATTGGCCAATTTGCGCCGTCTAGCTTTACGCCGAGCCCATCGGGCAAAACTCTGGGGATGTTTTCTGTTAGCCCGCCGCCTGTAATGTGGGCGAGGCCCTTTATGAGACCAGCACGATGTGCCGCCATGCAGGATTTTACGTATATTTTGGTTGGCGCGAGTAGCGCGCTGCCTAGTGTTTCGTCACTGAAGGGGGCTTCGTCGCCATAGTCGAGTTCCAAATCTTCGATAATTTTTCGAACAAGGGAAAACCCGTTGGAATGAACGCCGTTGGACGCTAATCCAAGGACTATGTCTCCGGCTTCAATTTCTGCTCCTGTAAGGACGCGATCACGTTCTGCGGCACCAACGGAAAATCCGGCAAGATCATAGTCTTCACCGTGATACATGCCAGGCATTTCGGCGGTTTCGCCACCAATCAAGGCGCAGCCGGCCTGTCGACAACCCTCGGCGATGCCTTTGATGACCTCTTCGGCGCGTTCATTGTTAAGTTTCGCCGTCGCGAAATAATCGAGGAAAAATAGTGGCTCGGCCCCTTGGACGATAAGGTCGTTGACGCACATCGCAACCAGGTCGATACCCACACTGCTGTGGTCATTCGCGGATAGCGCAACTCTTAGCTTTGTCCCGACGCCGTCGGTCGCTGCGACTAATATAGGATCCTTAAATCCCGCTGCTGCAATATCGAACATGCCGCCAAAACCACCGATTTCAACATCGGCACCGGCTCGGGCGGTAGAG
The DNA here is from genome assembly GCA_943787225.1 of uncultured Alphaproteobacteria bacterium. Lineage (GTDB taxonomy): Bacteria > Pseudomonadota > Alphaproteobacteria > MPNO01 > UBA2964 > UBA2964. Next base: position 337,910 of record CALSLP010000003.1, on the reverse strand, counting down.
CGGACATGAGGCTTAATGGAGTCGACTAACGCTGCGCCTGCGTCGACGTCTACTCCAGCATCTTTATAACTACGGCTGTTAATAGCTTTCTCGCTTGCTTGAAACGGGATAATCTTAGGCTATGTTAATGCCTCTTACTTCCGTGAAGATACTTGATCCCGTACGGTTTGCAACGTCTGCCTTCTTGCTGGCTGCGCGGGGTTTTCTCGCCATAATTATAGCGCTCTATCCGTTGTCCGCCGCTGCACAGTTAAGCGCTGTGTATACCATCGCCGATGTACAAGTTGATGAAACTGCCGAATCAGCTTCGGCAGCGCGAGATATTGCGCTGCAAAAAGGGCAGGCGCTGGCTTATCAGCGTTTGATGGACCGTATAGTGTCACTTGCTGACCGAACCAAAGTACCCGCAGTGCAAACCGCGCAACTTCTCCAATTGGTTTCAGGGTTGGAAGTTGGTGAGGAGAAGACGTCGTCAGTGCGATATCTGGCTCAAATGACAGTGCGATTTAGCGCATCTGCCGTTCGACGTCATTTGCGGAATGCGGGGGTTCGGTTTGCCGAGACTCAAAGCAAGCCGTTGATCGTTCTGCCCGTGTACAGGGCGCAGGCAACTTTACAGCTTTGGGATACTGGTAATTTATGGCTCAAGGCCTGGCGGGATTTGCCGCCAAGTGATGGGTTGATCCGCTTGATCGTGCCAAAAGGCGAAACGGCAGATATAGCGGATATTAGTCCTGAGCAGGTGATTGCGGGTAATCTTGAACAGATTCGATCGATAGCTGGCCGATACGGTGCGGAAGGAGCCCTTCTGACTATTGCGTCAGTTTCCCAAGGGCGGGGCGAGAAAGTTATTGAAGTCTCCACCAGCCGGCTCGGACCGGGAGGGGATGATAGAACTTCTGTTCAGAGTTTTGTGAGCACCAAGGGAACCTCGCTTGAACAAATTTTGGTAAGTGCCGCAAACAATTTGCGCCGGGAAGTTGTAGAAACCTGGAAACAAGATAATTTATTGAATTTTGACGATCATCGGGAGTTGCTTGCCGAGGCTGAGTTACGCGGGCTTCCAGATTTGATTTCGTTACAAAAGAAGCTTGAGGCTGTCTCGCTGGTCGAAAAAGCCGAGTTGGTGAGATTGTCCTTAAAATCAGCTTTGATCCGTCTGCGATATCTCGGCGATCCAGCGCAGCTGCGTTTGGCATTGGCGCAACGTGATCTGGCGTTGACGCAGGGCTCTGTGTATTGGAAGTTGCGATCATCTCGCCGATAACGTATCGGCATTTTGCCAAATCAGCAGTTTATATCGCGAAGCGTTGCGTCGTTATGGATTCGAAAAGAATTTTAATATGAGTGTGCCAAATCTAATTTCTCTTGCGCGGCTCATGGCGGTCCCTGTCATGATCTATCTTATTCTGCATGGGTATTATCTTGCAGCCTTTTGGCTGTTTGTTGCGGCAGGAGTTTCCGATGCGATAGACGGTTATATTGCCAAGCAGATGGGGCAGGCGACGGTGCTTGGCAGTTATCTCGACCCCCTCGCGGATAAGGCGCTTCTTGTTGGCGTTTATATAACGATGGGGCAGGCAGATCTATTGCCGAGCTGGCTGGTTATTCTCGTTGTTTTTCGCGATATTGTTATTATCGGTGGCGTTGTTTTACTGCATATTTCAACAGATGGTGTCAGGATGAAGCCATTGGTTGTTAGTAAAATAAACACCGCAGCGCAGATAATTTTGGTGACAGTGGTGCTTTCAAACTTAGCCTTCCCGCAATTGGAATGGTCCCAGTTTGTGTCGATCCTGATTTATCTCGTTACTGCCACAACATTCGCCTCGGGTGCTGCTTATGTTGTGAGTTGGGGCAGGAATGTTGAGAAGAACGAAGATGGTGGTTCTTAATGACCTCTGAGCGCCAAACTTGGTTTTGGGTAAGTATCTTCGCAGCATTTGTCGGCGTGGTTTGGCTGCTGAGCGATGTTCTGTTCCCATTTGTTGCTGGAATTGGTCTGGCCTATTTGCTTGATCCAATCGCAGACAAACTTGAAGAAATGGAAATGGCCACGATGGGTCGCTGCTGCAGCCTTGACTCTGCTGTCTGTGCTTATCGTGGTCGCAGCTTTACTCGTCATAATCCCCTGCTGCAGTCACAGCTTGTGGAGCTCTCAACACGTGTTCCTGGTTATGTCGGGGCGCTTCGCGCGCACGCGACGGAGCTTATTGCAACGATGCAATCACATTTAACAGATGCAGATATTAGCGCCCTCAAACAAAAAGTTGGTGGCGCTGCAGGCCCCGACCTAATCGCTTGGGTAGGGCGCGTTTTGTCGAACATCTGGGGTGGTGGAGTTGCGTTACTTAATTTGTTGTCATTGCTCGTTATCACGCCAATCGTGATGTTTTATTTGCTGCGCGATTGGGACCGGATCGTCGCTACTGTTGACGGCTGGCTGCCACAACGCCAAGCACATATTATTCGCGATCAGGTTTCCGAAATCGATTCCGTACTCTCCGCTTTCGTAAGAGGGCAATTTACCGTCTGCATTGTGTTGGGGGTATTCTATGCCGTGGGGCTTTCTGTAGTCGGACTGGATTTCGGCTTTATCATAGGTTTTGGAACAGGGTTGATCTCCTTTGTTCCCTATTTTGGCATGCTTGTGGGGTTTGTTGCTGGGGTTGGTGTTGCCATCGCTCAATTTGGTGAATGGCAACCGGTCGTTCTTGTCGCAGGCGTATTTGTTGTTGGGCAATTTCTCGAAGGAAACTTTATTACGCCTAAATTGGTCGGCGATAAAATTGGGCTGCACCCTGTATGGATAATCTTTGCCTTGTTGGCTGGCGGCGCGGTCTTTGGATTTACTGGCATTCTACTCGCTATACCTGCTGCTGCGATCATCGGTGTCCTTAGCAGATTCGGGATATCTCAGTATTTGACGAGCGCGGCGTATCTTAAGGATGATTCAGATAATGAAGCTGGGTGATGGCTGAGCGTCGTCAACTCGTTCTGGACCTGCCGCATCGTACAGCTCTCGGACGGGAAGATTTCTACGTCACTCACTGCAATCAGGAGGCGCTGGCCTTTATTGACCGGTGGCCAAATTGGCCATCACCGTTGGCAGTCCTGTGTGGCCCTCCTGGCTGCGGTAAAAGCCATTTGGCGGCTGTTTGGCAGGAGCAGATCGGTGCCACATCGCTTGAACAGGTGGATTTTCACTCCGTAATTTCAAGAATCGGTCCGCAGGAATGTTGTTTTGTCGTAGATCTGGCAGATGGCGTGGCTGATGAAGAAGCGTTTTTTCATTTGTTTAATCGCGTGGCCGAACAGGGTGGCGGCATTCTTGCGACAGCGCCGTCGCCGCCAGCACGATGGACGATTACTTTGGCCGATTTGGCGTCTCGTCTTCGAGCTGCCCCGGTCCTGAATATTGGTCAAGCCGATGATGAATTGCTCGAGGCGGTATTGATTAAGCTCTTTGCTGATCGTCAGCTGCGTATCGAGCCTGGGGTGGTTGGATATTTACTTCGTCGGATGGATAGAAGTCTGGGCGCCGCGCGAGACCTTGTCGCTGACCTTGATAAAGCGGCGCTGGCTGAGCACCGAACGATCTCGGTGCCGTTTGCCCGCTCCATTCTGGAGACCGCACAATCCAGTTAATCGATTTTGACCAGCTGAATTGATTTTCCCGCCGCTGTTAACCCAATTTTCCCATGTTTAAGGGCGATCGCATCTTCGCCAAATATCTCGCGGCGCCAGCCTTTTAGAGCGGGGATATCGGCGTCATCATTGCGGGCAAGCTCGTCTATATCGTCTGAGTTGGCGATGAGCTTCTGTGCTACAGAGTGCTTTTCGCATTTCATTTTCAGAAGCACTTTGAGCAAGTCAGCGGCCGGCCCGGCTTTTGGAAAATTGCCGCGCGATTTTTGCGCAGGCGGGCATTCATCGTTCGGAAGTGCTAATCCTCGAGAAATCGCATCCAGGATATTTTGGGCGCTATCCCCTTTGGTTTGTCCGCCGTGGAGACCCCGCATATTCTTAAGCTCTTCATGCGATTTAGGTTTCTGAATCGCTAGCTCAATCACAGAGTCGTCTCTGGTCACCCTGTTGCGGGGAACGTCTCGGGTTTGGGCCTCTTCTTCGCGCCAGGCGGCGACTTCACGCAGAATGGCGAGCATCCTAGGGTTCGGGTTTCGAACTTTTAGGCGTCGCCACGCTTCTCGAATCTCGAATTTATAGAGCGAGGGATCGAGCAGGGCGGTGAGTTCTTCCTGAACCCATTCTTCTCTGCCGTTCTTTTGCAGAAGTCCAACGAGCTTCTCATAGACGACCCGAAGGTGGGTGACGTCGGCGAGCGCATAATCGAGTTGCTTTTGTGACAGTGGACGACGTTGCCAATCGGTAAAACGCATCGATTTGTCGACTTGTTTTCCGGCAAGCTGCGATACCAGCGTTTCATATCCGACGGAATCGCCAAAACCGCAAACCATCGCCGATATTTGAGTGTCAAAAACTGGTGACGGTAATTCGCCCATAAGGCGGTAAAAAATTTCAAAATCTTGACGGGCCGCGTGAAACACCTTGAGAAGGTCTGGTTTTCGCATCAGGTCCAATAACGGTGTTAAATCAATACCTTCGGCTAAAGAGTCTATAGCAGCTTCTTCGTCGGGCCCACCAATCTGGATTAGACAAAGACGCGGCCAATATGTTTTGTCGCGAAGAAACTCTGTATCGACGGTAATAAACTGGGCATTTGCCTGGCGCTCACAAAACGCCACCAGGGCGTCATTTTCGGTAATAATGGACATTGAAGACCTATACACAGTTATTATGCCGCGTAAAAGAATTTGCTACGCGTTATTTGCATAAATCCTTGACAAGACAAGCCATTCTATGGCCATTCCCCCGCTGGTTCGGCGTTTTCTTTTTGCCCGGCGGGGAGCCCTATGCATCGATACAGAACACATAATTGCGACGCTTTACGAATGACAGATGCGGGCGTGACTGCGCGCCTCTCTGGTTGGATTCATAGAAAGCGTGATCACGGTAACCTTCTATTCGTTGATCTCCGGGATAATTTCGGCATTACCCAATGTGTTGTCGACGTTTCGAGCCCTGTTTTCGCGGAATTGGAAGCGCTTCGGCTTGAATCCGTGATTTGTGTGACGGGTGAAATTGTCCGCCGTAGCGACGACACCATCAATTCGAACTTGCCGACAGGTGAAATTGAATTGGTCATCGCGGAGATTGAGCTGTTGGGACCAGCAGAACAATTGCCGCTGCAGGTGAATTCAGATCAGGATTACGGCGAAGAAACCCGCCTGCGCTATCGGTTTCTTGATCTCCGTCGTGAAAGGCTGCACCGCAATATAAAATTGCGCTCGGACGTTGTGTCGAGCATTCGTCGGAGAATGACAGATCAGGGCTTTACCGAGTTTCAGACACCTATTCTGACATCGACCTCTCCGGAAGGGGCACGAGACTTCTTGGTACCTAGTCGTCTGCATCCTGGAAGCTTCTACGCGCTACCGCAAGCGCCACAGCAATTCAAGCAGCTGATCATGGTTGCCGGATTTGATCGCTATTTCCAGATAGCACCGTGTTTTCGTGACGAAGATGCGCGGGCGGACCGGTCACCCGGCGAGTTCTATCAACTTGATATCGAAATGTCGTTTGTAACACAGGATGACGTTTTTGATGCGATCGAACCTGTTCTACACGGGATATTTGAAGATTTTGGGGGTGGAAAAAAGGTCACGCCATTGCCGTTCCCGCGAATTCCGTTCGCGGAATCGATGTTGAAATACGGAAACGACAAACCGGACCTCAGAAATCCGATTATCATGACTGATGTCACAGACGTTTGGCAGGGAACTGACTTTAAGATTTTTGCATCGGCAATCGAAAAAGGATCTGTCGTGCGGGCGATACCGGCGCCGGGTGCCGCTGAAATGCCTCGCAGCTTCTTTGACAAGCTGAACGATTGGGCCCGTGCAGAAGGCGCTGGTGGCCTGGGCTATATCATCTTTAATGATGGTGAAGGGAAGGGACCGATCGCAAAGTTCCTTGACACTGATCGCATCGAAACGCTGAAAAAGACGACTGGTGTCGGCGATGGTGATGCGGTCTTTTTTGCCTGTGGTCCTGAAGCGGAGGCGGCAAGATTTTCTGGGCAAGCACGGGATAGAATTGGCGCGGAGCTTGGTCTGATTGATGATGATCGGTTCGATTTTTGCTGGATTGTTGATTATCCCATGTTCGAGCGCGATGAACGCAATGGCAAAATCGAATTCAGCCATAACCCGTTTTCGATGCCACAGGGCGGGCTTGAGGCGCTTGAGAACGACGACCCGCTCGAAATTAAGGCATATCAATACGATATCGTTTGCAATGGTATCGAGCTGTCCAGCGGCGCAATTCGGAATCATTTGCCGGAAATCATGTACAAAGCGTTTTCTATCGCCGGATACGACCAGAATGAGGTTGATACCAAGTTTAGCGGTATGATCAATGCGTTAAAATATGGCGCTCCACCGCATGGTGGTTCTGCCCCGGGTATTGATCGCATCGTGATGTTGTTGGCCGGTGAACAAAATATTCGTGAAGTGACAATGTTCCCCATGACGCAGCAGGCCCAGGATTTGATGATGTCAGCGCCTGCGATGGTTGACGAAAGCCATCTGGAGGAGCTGCATATTCGCGTGGTGATGCCGCCGACCAAGGAAGATTAAGCTATAGAATTGCAAGCAATTCTCCGACAAATTCAACTGATTGTTGACGGTTTGTTCGTAGTTTAACGCTACTCTTTTGCCAGTTTCTGCCTGTAAACGGTCGAATCTGGAAAAGGGTTATGAAAAAAATCACTGCGACTTTATTGCTGCCACTATTCATTTCCGGCTGCGCTGTGCCTTCAGCTTTAACCTTGGCCGGATATGCGGTGGAAAGTGCATCCTATATGAAGACCGGGAAAACGGTGTCTGATCACGCGGTCTCTGCGATCGCGGGGGGCGATTGCCAGCTGTTGCACGGCGTGACAAAAGGTCAGGTATGTAAGGACGAAAAGCGGTTCACCAAGTCGGCTGGCAAAGTTTCTGATGGTCGACAAAAAAAGCCAGAGAAGCGGTCTATAGGACCCGTATTGCGCCAAGCAGCAATTCACAATAGCAAGACAGCTGCGGATAAATGGGTTGTTGTCGTGGGCGTATTTCCCGATTTGTTGATAGCAAAAAAATCAGCTGCTGCTGTGGCCCCGGAAAAGACGATGATCGTAACCGCCGTCGTTGATGGCGATGTTGTTTACAAAGTTACGTCGCTGCCGTTTGGCATTGCAGACGCCGAAAACAAGAAAGGTATCTTTGTCCGGTCCGAGAACCAGCACGTTTCGGTGGTGCCGATTTGCCCGGAGTGGATGCAAGATGACAAATGTATCGTGATTTACTAGGTAGTAAATTAATGATGGGAGGTGGACGAAACATCTAATTTTCCTATTCTGCGGCGGTCTGAGTCGTTTGAAAGCCAGACTGTTTCCGACGTTTGTTGTAATACATAGCCATATCCGCCCGGTGGATGAGGTCGTCCACCGTGTCATGTGGGCCATAGGGTTCGACACCGATACTCACCTGTAAGCTGATGTCCTTACCGCGATAAACGATGCCGGCGCTATCTAGCATCCACTGGATTGTCCGCATGCGGCGAGCGCCATCTTTCCACGTACTATTGACGAGGACGATGCCAAATTCGTCACCCCCCAAACGTCCGATAACATCAATTTCACGAACGGACCTTTGCAATGTTTGGGCTGCGCATTTCAGGAGGTCATCGCCGGCGGCATGACCAAATGCATCGTTTACTGTTTTGAGATTGTCTAAATCACAATATCCAACGACGCCTGTTTCCCCAAAACGGCGGGCGCGAGCTATGACGCGATCAAACTGGTCTTCAAAGCCTCTGCGGTTGGATAGCTTGGTTAAAGGTTCTGTTGATGACAGGCTCTCGAGTTCAGCAATTCTTTCACGCTGGGCTGCAATCCGTTGCTCTGTTTCGTTAGCATATCTTAGGGCGCGTTCGACAATTGCCAGCTCACGTTGCCCCTCATTGTTTGGCAGGTCTTTGACTAAATGCTCTGATAGAACGCCGAGTTTTTCCGAGAGTGCCGAATCGCTGGCAAGTTGCGGTGCTATAAATGTATCCATGAATTCTGCTCTTTAATAAGCTGAGTGCGCTATGCTGAAATTTCCACGTATCACCCTATGCAAGGGATGTGCCATCAGAGGGTTGTTTAATATCAATGGGTTATGTTAGTGCGGTTCATTCTTTCTTAGATAATCAGGAAAATATTGCCGACCTTGCTGCAGAATTTTCACGGAAGCTTTGCGCCAAATTTCGTGGCATGAGATACTTGGTGAACTCAGTGTGGACCGCAGTGTGTTCATTGCTTTTGAGGCGCTGAATTTGTTCCGAATATTTTTGAACCTGATATCATTGATTGTTGCGATTTGCCTGGCGGGTAACGCGATAGCGGTCGAGTTTGCCGCCCATCGAGCTCTGTATCGCCTAACACTTGCATCAGCGCCTGCGTCTGGAGGTGTCGTTGGTGTCAGCGGTGAAATGGCCGTTGATTGGCAGAATGCTTGTAATGGATGGACGTTCGATTACCGTTCCATCATTGATATTCTCAAAAATGAAGAAGAAAATTTGCGGCTCGCGACATCCGCCACAACTTGGGAATCCTCAGACGGTCGCCAGTATAATTTTGACGTTCGCCATTCCATCAACGATACGGAGAACGAACAAATTTCGGGAATTGCCCGCATGTCCTTTGACGGCGGTCCAGGACAAGTTGACTTTGTGAAGCCTAAAAAAAGAATTCTGTCCCTTCCCGAGGGAACATTATTTCCGATTGCCCATTCGCAGGCAATTATGGCGGCGATGACAGATAAAGCTTCGCCGACATTTTTATCGCGAAATGTTTTTGACGGGATGGACAGCACAGGGCTTTATCTCGTCAATGCCGTTATCGGGAAGGCTAGGAAACCTGAACAAGCTTCCAAAATCCTGCCGCGCTCGATGCGTAGTAAGAAGTCATGGCCGGTTAGTTTGGCATATTTTCGGCGCGATAGTGCAAAAACGATTCCAGATCACGAGATCAGTATGGCGCTCTATAAAAATGGAATCGCTGACAAATTTTTGATGGATTTTGAAGAATTTATTATTCGTGCCGAGCTGGTTCGAGTAGAAGTTGCTAAAAAGCCTGTTTGCAAAGGTTGAGGATCTCTAGTCGATTGGCCATAGCCATGCAGCACCTCGTACACCGCTTGAGTCACCGTGTTGTGGCGGTTTGAGCAGGGTATCGACGCGATCCGAAAAGCACCATTCCTGCCACAAATTCGGAACGGTTTCATATAGCCTGGCGATATTGGACATACCGCCGCCGAGTACGATTATATCCGGGTCGATAATATTAATTACACCCGCTAAAGCGCGCGCGAGCTGCTTTTCGTATGTCTCTATCGCAGCGTGGGCTGACTTGTCGTTGGCGTTGAGACGTTCAACTATCTGGTGAGCAGTGAGGTCTATATTGTTCTGCTCGAAGAAACTTAGGGAAAAAGCGGGACCAGATAGAAATGTTTCGATGCAGTTATGTCGTCCGCAATAGCATTTTCTGACATTAGGAGGCACATTCAGGAGCTCCCGAATTTCCTTGCGGCATCGGAGAATGCCCCCATTCTCCGGCGATGCCGTTCCTTCCTTGGAGAAGCTCCCGGTTGACGCAAAGCCCGCCACCGACGCCGGTGCCAAGTATGACACCAAAGACGACATTGGACCCCGCTCCTGAGCCGTCAGTTGCTTCCGAGAGGGCAAAGCAATTTGCGTCATTGGCGACACGAACGGGTCGTCCAAACATTTCTTCGAGATCGCGGTCGATTGGGTTCCCAATAAGCCATGTTGAATTGGCCCCTTTAACAAGTCCGGTGTGGGGAGAAATGGTTCCAGGTATACCGATGCCGATACTGCCCCTTTCACCGAGTTTGGTTTCGAGAGCGTCAACGCCGTCTTTTATGGTGTTTAATGTTTTTTGATACTGATGTTGCGGTGATGGAATACGATGGCGGGCAAGGACCGAACCATTATCGCCGAGGGCGATAAATTCAATTTTAGTGCCGCCTAAGTCAATGCCAACACGCATTTTGACCAATTTTCCTCGGATTTACTGAAAATCTGCTCTATCGAGCATCAGTTGTTACCAAATCGATCATTAACTCTTCGACGATCATGGGTTGTTAACCTTTTTACACCAAAATTCGGTTTGTAAATGTATGACTTTGAGCCATAAAGGTCGAAGATTTAGTTGATGGTATTAGCATGAGTCCAAAGAAAATTCTCATAGTTGAGGACAACGAGCTTAACATGAAGTTATTTCATGATTTGCTCGAAGTTCATGGGTACGAGACCTTTCAGACCAAAGACGGTCGGGAAGCTCTCGATCTCGCACGGACTCATAAACCTGACCTGATTTTGATGGATATCCAGCTTCCCGAAGTCTCCGGGTTGGAAGTCACTAAATGGATTAAGGAAGACGACGAACTTCGGGACATCCCTGTAATCGCCGTTACAGCATTTGCAATGAAGGGCGACGAAGAGAAAATTCGAAATGGTGGCTGCGAAGCTTACATCGCAAAGCCAATTTCTGTTTCGACATTTCTCGAGACCATCGAAAAAGTTATCGACTAAACAATTCTCCGGAGCTCTGATCAAAGATGTCCGCTCGTGTCCTAGTCGTCGACGACACCCCTGTGAATGTAAAGCTTCTCGAAGCAAAGCTGCTTGTAGAGTATTACGAAGTTCTGACGGCTAGCGATGGCCCCAGTGCTCTGGTGATCGCGGAAGATCACATTCCAGATATCATTCTTCTCGATGTTATGATGCCGGGAATGGATGGGTACGAGGTTTGCAGCCACCTGAAGAGTAATCCCGTTACTGCGCATATTCCGGTCGTTATGGTTACAGCGCTGAATGAGGTTAGGGATCGAGTGCGCGGACTTGAAGTCGGCGCTGACGATTTTCTGACGAAACCTGTCAATGATGTCGCATTATTTGCCAGAATTAGATCCTTGGTAAGGCTCAAACGGGCGAGTGACGAATGGCGCGCCCGAGAGGCAACAGCCATAGAGTTAGGCGTCACCGATTCTGCTCAAAATACTGTTGATCAGAATGCACCAGGGTCAGTCCTCGTTGTCGCTGAGGGCATGTATGATCGTGACCTCGTGACAGAAACATTATCTTTGCAAGGTCATAAGGTTGAGCTTGCTGAAGATGATGAACAAGCTCTCTCCATGGCCAATGCTGGGGATTATGATCTCGTGCTGGTCAGCGATGGCAATCGAACTCAAGACGTGTTGAGATTATGTTCTCAATTGCGCTCTGAGCCTGCAACCCGACATCGGCCGATTCTAATCATGGTGCCTGATAATGAGGATGATCGTCTCGCAAAAGCATTGGAACTTGGTGTAAACGATTACCTCGTTCGGCCTGTTGAGCGGGACGAGCTAATATCCCGTTCGAGGACCCAGATCCGTCGACGGCGTTATGAAGAACGACTCCGAGACAACTATACATTTAGTGTTAATGCCGCCGTAACGGATAGTCTGACCGGCATGTATAACAGGCGTTATCTGGAGTCGCACTTTGCTCGAATAAGCACCCGACTCGCGGAAGTTGGAAAGCCAATCTCCGCCTTGATGCTGGATATAGACCATTTCAAAAAGGTCAACGATACGCATGGTCATGAAGCTGGTGATGAAATTCTGCAGGAAATTGCTAAACGAATTCAGAGTAATATGCGGGGCTTTGACACCGCTGTTCGTCTCGGTGGTGAAGAGTTCGTTGTTTTGTTACCTGATTCGTCCCTTGCCGCGGGAGCAGCTGCTGCCGAAAGACTCTGCCTTTCTATTTCGAAAGATAAAATACCCGTCTCAAGTATCGATGGCGGCTTGGACATAACGGTGAGTATCGGCGTCGCCTGTATTTTGGCAGGTGAAAGTGATCTTGATAATCTACTTCGCTATGCTGATGCGGCCCTTTATGAAGCAAAGAATACGGGACGGAATAGGGTTATGACGGCTGCTGGCAGTTTGCCACTACCTGAGGCTGGAGAAGCTGTTCAAGGGGCTTTGCCATCACCAGAACGTCCGCCGTCTCCTGAGCTTGCTGCGGGCTGATCTACGCCGTTTTGTCGCCTCTGCTAAAATAAAAGCCGCCACGGATTTGCCGGGCGGCTTTTTTTGCGAAAAGGCGCAAATACTACTTAATTTTTGCTTCCTTAAACACCACGTGTTTGCGAACGACTGGGTCGTATTTACGCATCTCAACCTTGTCGGTCAGTGTCCGGGGGTTTTTGCGCGTGACGTAATAAAAGCCAGTGTCAGCACTGCTGACGAGCTTAATTTGTATTGAGTTTGCCTTGGCCATATCAATCGGCTCCGTACCCTAAAATCTATTGCGCGCAACATAATCTACAATCGCGCGCTGTCAAGTTTTTCGCACGATAAATGACATATCAATTTTCACCGTTCCGCTAGATTTGTCGGTGGATGTGCAATTGTGGATCTGTATATTTTGTTATTCATTAACAATAGTTTGGCGGATTCTATGTCGTCGATGGGACGTATTGATGAAGGAGGGCAGGCCAATTTACGCGTTTTTGAATAGTGAGGCAGTTCTGCTTGCGGTCGAAAAATATTTTGTATAGCGGAGGAGTTTTCCTTTCCACCGCTAAGAGCCGTTTTCAGATTCTTCAGCTTATCCCGTGAAATATTTGTGCAAATAACCGGCACAATACCCTGGGAATCTAGCGTTTGACCTGACGGCGCCAATATTCGAGCCCAGGTCAAATGATATTCCGCTGCGTTGGGGAGGCGGACGATCGTTTGCACGGAGCCCTTGCCATAAGATGTCGATCCGATGATGGCCGCCCGACCAGAATCTCTTAGGGCAGCGGCCACGATTTCTGCCGCCGAAGCGGATCGACCGTTGATTAAGACGGCCATCGGTAAGCCTGCCAGAACTTCGCCGGGAGTCGCGTCAAATATCTGATTGCTCTCAGCGTGCCGACCCTTGGTGGAAATGATACGTCCCTTGATCATAAAGAGGTCGGCGACCGCAATTGCCTGATCAAGCAGGCCGCCAGGGTTGCTTCGTAGATCGAGCACAACGCCTTTGAGATCGCTCCCCATTTCTTTGGCCGCTTTTACAATTGATGCGCGGAGAGCTCTGACGGTTCCTTGGTTAAAAGATTTGATCCGGAAGATCGCAATGTTTTGAGTGTGTCGACTTACGACGCTTTGTCGTATGACGCGGTCACGGATAACCGTTACCGAAAGGGGGGCTTCCAGATTCTCGCGGTTAATACGGATTTCGACAGGCGTGGAGACTTCTCCTCGCAATAGCTTGACGACCCGACCGACAGAAAGTCCCAAAATTGACTTGCCGTTAATATGGGTGATTTGGTCGTTCTCACGAAGACCGGCTTTAGCTGCGGGATTGTTCGGCGTGACGCTGCGTATAAAGACGCGGTCGTTTACCTGATCCAGCACGGCTCCTATGCCGCCAAATCCATCGCGTGTTTCTCTGCTGCGGCCCGCGGCGTTAGGCGGCAAATAGCGCGAATATTTATCGGTGTTCTCGATAATTCCCGAGAGTAATAACTTGTGGGTTTCGTTCTCGCTGAGGCGAGCGAGGGTAGGAGATAGCGAGCGTGCCCGATTCATGAGTTGAACAGTGAGATCGGCCCATTCGTGAATATCGGAATCGTCGGGCAAATTATGGCGAGCGAGGGTCGTACCATCCAGGCTGAGCGTAATGTGAGTTTCTTGTCGGTCGATATTTAATGTTGGGTCGACCGCAATTAATTTTTTCAGTCCATTGATCGACATTGCGCCCGGCTGTAACGGTTCAATATACCGGTCAGTTAGGTTCTCTAGGGCGACTATCAGAAGGTTTCCGGAATCCAGATTATTCTGTTTCTCGATGTCACTGGTACAGCCCGCAATGATCACAAAGCCGAGAAAGCCATGTGTCCATCTGAAGATGCGCGTGAGAAAATTTGACGGACAGGCCGACATTGAGTGCCTCGTGTATACCTAGTCCCACTTGGAACACGAAAGTTAGCAGCCAGGATAATCTATATTCCCTAACGTCGCCTTTTCGTGCGGGGACGTTTGTTCCCCGTGTTTTTACGTCTGTGACCAGGCTTTGTCGCTTTGTTTTTTTCAGAGTTTTGCTCGGCGGGCTCGATAAGCAGTCCGCCTGTTGCAATATTGGCTTCCTTGAGGCGCACTTTGAGGAATTGCCCCAGCTTGTATCCGGTATTGGAACCGTCGATGAATAGCCCTCTACGATCCTCATCAAATCGGTAATACCCACCCTCCAGCGTCGAAACCGGGATTAATCCGCTGGCGCCGATATCAAGCAATTCTGCAAATAAGCCAAACCGTTCAACCCCGGTAATCCGGGCGTTGAATTCTGCGCCAACCCGTTCAGACAAGTAAATGGTCGCCAATCGATCAAAAGCATCGCGTTCGGCCGCCATGGCTCGGCGCTCTGTCGTTGAAATATGTTCCCCTATTCCGGGGAAATCATCGGCATCGTCGCTTGCCAGCCCGTCATCACCAAGGTTTAGGCCCAGTATGAGCGCGCGGTGTACAAGAAGGTCAGAGTAACGCCGAATGGGTGAGGTGAAATGGGCGTATCGGCGCAGCGCCAGTCCGAAATGCCCGACATTATTGGGACTGTAGACGGCCTGAGACTGGCACCTCAGAATGGCATCCTGAATACCCATGAAATCCGGTCGACCCTTTGCCTTTTGTAGGAGGTGTGCGAAGTGGCGTGGCCGGACAGCTTGTCCACCCGCGAGGTCGAGGCCAATAGTTTTCAGGAATTTTCTTAAGGCGACGACACGGTCGGGTGCTGGGTCATCGTGGATACGATACATACAGGGCATTTTTACGGCTTCTAACGTTTCTGCAGCACAAACGTTCGCCAGGATCATGAATTCTTCAATAAGCCGGTGGCTGTCTAATCGGATACGCAGATCAACCCCCGAGATCGTACCGTCTAGCTCGACTCTGATTTTGCGCTCCGGTAGATCGAGATCGATTACGCCCCTTGCGTGACGCGCAGCATTCAGGGCCTCAAATGTACCGTAAAGGTCGGAAATGAGCTCGGTCGGAACCGAAGGGGTATCTTCCTCAATAATACCGTCCCGTAAATTCTGCACCTGATTATAGGTGAGACGGGCCGCTGATCGCATCATCGCGCGCCGGAATTGGTGACGAGTCTTTCTGGCCTTTATCGTCGATCCAGATATCGACGGTTAGGCATGGCCTGTCTTCGTTCGGTACCAGAGAGCACCATCCGTTGGAGAGCTCTTCCGGCAACATCGGGATAACCGTCGTTGGAAAATACACTGAGTTGCCACGCTCTTGCGCGACCTTATCCAGGGCATCGCCTGGACGAACATAGGACGCGACATCAGCAATCGCGACAATTAAATGCCAGCCATCGTCGTCTTCATTGCGTTCTGCCCATACCGCGTCATCGAAATCGCGGGCTGTTTCATCATCGATTGTAACGAGTGGTACCGCTCTAAGGTCCTCGCGTCCTTCCATTGATGCCGCGCCGGCTTGTTCTGCTTGCCGCAGAGCCGGTGCAGGGAATGTCTTTGGTATCTCATGTTTGGCAATGAGGGCGGGCACGATAGAGGACGGATTGCTGCTGTCGCCGAATCTGGCGATTACGCGGGCGAGGGGAAGGCCGTGCTCGCGGCCGGGAGCCGTTTCACATTCAACGAGTTCGCCATCTTCTGCGCCGCCAGTCTCTCGGCTATTGACCATAAAATTGGTCTTCAGGCGTCTGTCGGCTGGCTCAATGATGCCGCTATCAGGGTGCTGTCGAAAAATACCAATTATGTTCGACGGCCTTTGTTCCAAACGTTTTATGATGTGTGCGAGGTAACCCCCGCGCTTTTGCTCAAGCCGGGCGAGGACTTTATCGCCTATGCCAGGGGCCGGTCCTTTTAAGCCGCGGGTATTAACGCGGATTCGAGGCGGGGCCTTGTCGAAACGTTGATCTGTTGGCCGTAAGATCAGATCGCCATCATCATCGAGGCCGCTGACTTCCAAAACGGAGACCGATGGAAGATGGTCTGTCGCCATATAGCGCCTGTTGCGGCCGCGCCGGATCTTGCCTGCTTCCGCAAGTGTTTCCAGCATAGCGCCCAGCGCCCTGCGCTCTGACGTGGCGAGTTTAAAGCTGCGTGCGAGTTCTCTGCGACCTAAGGCCTTACCACTCTTGTTGATCAGTTCAACAAGAGCCTCTTCTGTGGGAAGGGAGCCGCTCGTTTTGGGATCTGCCACGTTATAGGCAGATCAGCTGCTGGATTTGGGCTTGGCGGCTTTCTTGCGTGAAGCCTTCTTTTTGGCTTTCTTCTTTGCGGCCTTTTTAGCGACTTTCTTGGAAGCTTTCTTTTTCCCCTTTTTGCCTTTTGCGGCTCGGGCGGCGAGAAGCTCTACAGCCTGTTCCAGCGTAATCGACTCTTCGGTTTCAGATTTTGGGACGGAGGCATTGACGCTACCATGTTTGACATAGGGGCCGTATCTGCCTTTAAAGACGCCGACCGGTTTACCGTCCGCTGGATGGGCGCCGAGGTCGCGTAGGGCCGTTGCGGCGCCGCGGCTTTTGGGCGGTTTTTCCTTGATGACCGTTACGGCACGATTCAATCCTATTGAAAGAACATCCTCATCAGGGCCGAGCGAGGTGTAGGCGGGGCCTACTTTAAGATAAGGGCCAAAGCGTCCGATGCCTGCCTGGATCATCTCCCCGGTTTCCGGGTGCAGGCCGATGTCACGCGGTAAGGCGAGGAGGGCTAGCGCGATCTCCAATGTTACTTCCATTGGAGAGAAACTCTTGAGAAGCGTCGCGCGCTTGGGCTTTTCCTTTCCTTCAGGCTCGCCGAGCTGAATATAGAAACCAAACGGCCCTTTGCGCAGTGTCACATCTTTCTCAGTATCTGGATCTACGCCCAATACTTTAGGTAATGCCATGCCTGCAATTTCATCATCTTCGGCGCTGGCAACAGACAAAGGCCGGGTGAAGCTACAGTCGGGGTAATTGCTGCAGCCGATAAAGGGGCCACCCTTGCCGAGCTTGAGGCCAAGACGTCCGTCCTTACAGGAGGGGCACACGCGCGTATCAGACCCATCCTCACGGGGAGGGAAGAAATGCGGCCCGAGATCTGCATCGAGCGTGTCGATGACATCGGAAATTTTGAGGCCTTCGGTTCCCTTGATGGCCTCGTAAAAGTCGACCCAGAAATCCCGGAGGACTTGTTTCCAGTTTGTGTCGCCGCTGGCGACCTGGTCGAGCCGGTCTTCAAGGTCGGCCGTAAAGTTGTATTCGACGTAACGTTCAAAATAGCCCGACAGGAAGGCGGTTACGACGCGGCCTCGGTTCTCGGGCTCGAAACGTTTGTTTTCGAGGCGAACATAACTTCTGTCCTGGAGTACAGTAATAATCGACGCATAGGTAGAGGGTCGCCCAATACCGAGCTCTTCCATCTTCCGTACCAGGCTCGCTTCGGTAAAGCGCGGCGGTGGCTTCGTAAAATGCTGTTCAGGACGGACTTCTCCCGTCGTTAGTGATTCACCTTCCGTGACACGAGGCAGGATTTTCGAGGCACCGTCATCATCGTCTGCAGGGTCGTCGTGATCTTCCTGATAGAGTTTTAGAAAACCATCAAAAATAATAACCGAACCCGTCGCCCGCATGATCGATTTGCGGTCTACCGTTGCAGAATCGATGGCTACCTGTTCGAGAGCAGCCTTCTGCATTGAGCTGGCCATAGCTCGTTTCCAGATAAGCTCATAAAGACGTTGTCCGTCATTATCCAAATAAGAGGACATGTCTTTTGGCTGTCTTGTGAAATCAGTCGGTCGGACGGCTTCATGAGCCTCCTGAGCATTCTTTGATCGATTGCGGAAAGACATTGGGCGTGTCCGGTACATAGTCGGGGCCAAACTGATCCCGAATCAGGTTGCGGCTGCCTGTGACGGCCTCTTGCGCCATTGAGATACTATCCGTCCGCATGTAGGTGATCAGACCAACGGTCTCGCCGCCAATGTCAACACCCTCGTAAAGGCGTTGTGCGATCCGCATGGTCCTGGCCGTACCGAAGCCCAGTTTTCGAGAGGCTTCCTGCTGCAATGTCGATGTCGTAAAGGGTGGTTGCG
The DNA here is from genome assembly GCA_943787225.1 of uncultured Alphaproteobacteria bacterium. Lineage (GTDB taxonomy): Bacteria > Pseudomonadota > Alphaproteobacteria > MPNO01 > UBA2964 > UBA2964. The sequence continues at coordinate 319,638 of CALSLP010000003.1, read as the reverse complement.
GGTTGCGGAAAGTTGATTTGCGTTCAATCGAGGCAACCCTGAAGTCACCTGTTCTGACCGCGTCGGCGGCCCGGTTCGCAGTTTCGGCATTTGCGAGTGAAAAACGGTTAAGCTTCTCTCCCTCAAAATGAGTCATGCGCGACGTCATGATGCCGCCTTGGCGGGTCGTGAAATCAGCTTCGAGCGACCAATATTCCTGAGGAATAAATTTTTCGATTTCGCTTTCGCGCTCGCTGATCAATCTGAGGGCCACGGATTGAACCCGTCCGGCAGACCGGCTGCCCGGTAGTTTGCGCCAGAGAACCGGCGATAAGCGTAAAGCCCACCAAGTAATCCAAGTGCCCGACGAGCGAGATAGGCTTCGATCAAGCCATGATCGAGACTGCGAGGCTCCTTGCAGGGCCTGCAGAACGGCGTCTTTGGTAATCTCATGAAAGACAATGCGCTGGACCTTTACGCCCTCGAGGACATTGCGGCTTCGAGGACTTCCTGAACATGCCAGGAAATCGCTTCGCCTTCGCGATCCGGATCCGTCGCAAGGTATAAATTGTCGGCACCACGCGTCGCATCGATGATGGCTTTGAGATGCTTCTCGGAATTATCGCCGATCTGCCAAAGCATGTTAAAGTCTTGCTCCGGATCGACAGAACCGTTCTTCGGCGGTAGATCACGCACATGTCCATAACTTGCCAGCACGATAAAATCGCTACCGAGATATTTATTGATCGTCTTGGCTTTGGCCGGCGACTCTACTACGACAACATCCATGGCGACTCTATTTCTCGCTAAAAATTCCCGTCACGTCTCCCGTGAACGAACGGATGCTATCTCTTATTAGGTTGCTGGATCGTTTACGACTTCAACGAAACCATGTTTCCTGGATGGCGCTCCAATCGCCCCGCGAGTTCCAACTCGAGGAGTGCCGTTAGCACAACGGCGGGTGACAATTGGCACTCGCGAAGCAGTTCGTCAATACTTACCGCGACGGGGCCCAATAATTCATAAACCTTATCAAGGGCCTCGGTGGTTTCGTTTTCAGGAATGTTTTTAGCGGTTTCTGGCATTAGTTTAACAAAATCTCTGAGAGGCAGCGACGGTCTTCAACATTGGAGAAATCTGCGAAATTATATCCTGCGCGGTTTCGGTGAGGGTGGCCCCATCCCGCAATAGGCCATTGGTACCTTTATGACGCGGGTCGCGTGGCGATCCCGGGACAGAAAAAACTTCTCTACCTTGTTCCAATGCCATTCGCGCCGTGATCAGTGAACCAGACCGTAACGCCGCTTCGACGACGAGGACGCCAAATGATAGACCCGAAATAAGTCTGTTCCGTGGCGGGAAATGTCTGGCCGTTGGCGATGTCCCAAAAGGCTGTTCGCTAATAACCGCCCCTGATCGCACAATTTTCTCATAAAGTGCCTCATTTTCGCGGGGATAGACGATGTCAATGCCGCCGGCCACGACGGCAATCGTACCTGTGTCGAGCGCGCCGTCATGCGCTGCGGTATCGATGCCCCGTGCGAGACCGGAGGAGACGACAAGCCCTTCCTTGCCAAGAACGGCGGATATTTCACGAGCGAAGACCCGGCCTGCAGCCGACGCGTTGCGGGCGCCGACGATGCCAATTGAGGGCTTGTTGAGCAGGCTTGTATCACCAAATACCTGAAGTAACGGAGGCGGGTCGTGAATTGTGGAAAGAGCTTGAGGATACTCTGGCTCGCATAAAGCGATGAGAGTGGCCCCCCGTTCTTCGAGGACGGAGAGTTCGTCATCTGCTTCGAATTCGGGGATTATCCTAATGGCGCGCTTTTTGCCGCCTCGGCGTGAAAGCTCAGGTGCTGCTTCTATAGCGCTTGACGCTGAGCCATATCGTTCGATCAAGCTCTTAAACGTTGCTGGTCCGACATTTTCGCTTCGAATCAACCGCAACCAGTCGCGTTGTTCAGTGCGGGAAAGGTGGCGTTGTTCAGTTTCCATAATGGCGGGTCGGTATCAGATTAAAAAATTAGGGCGTGTTATCTTTTGTGTGAGGTTTATCAGACGTTGAACCTATCTTTGTTTCATCGCCCTTGAGCAGCCGTTTAATATTTGCGAAATGCCGGATCCAGATCAGGATGGCGATAACCGCGAAGAACTCGACCAGTTGTGGTGTTGCCATCCACCAGGCGGCAATGGGCGCAGCGATGGCACCAAGAAGGGCGGCGAGGGAGGAATAGCGAAGCAACACCGCAGCGAGGAGCCATACGCTGATGGCGATGAGGCCGGTTTGCCAGGACAAAGTAAGGATAATGCCTATGGCCGTCGCGACACCCTTGCCGCCTTGAAACTTAAGCCAAACTGGAAAGAGGTGACCAAGAAAGGCGCCGAGGGCGGCTATGACGGCAATGTCAGGGCCAAACTGTGTCCCGATAAGGGCGGCGAAAACCCCTTTGATGATATCCGCGGATAAAGTTGCAGCAGCGATTCCCTTTTTTCCAGTGCGGAGAACATTCGTGGCACCGATATTGCCTGATCCTATCTCCCGAATGTCGCCGAGCCCTGACATCTTCGTAAACAAGAGGCCAAAGGGAACAGAGCCAATCGAATATCCACCGATGAAGGCGGTCAGTATATAAGGCCATGAATAGCCCCAGCTTATCGGGTCGATCACGTGTCATCCTTTCGGCTAGCCGTAAAAATTACGGCCAAAATGATGCTAAATACTTCTAAAGCTGAACAGTGTTTGCAGCAAGCTTATCGCTTTCTGAGGAAATTCGCATTTTTGAGACAGATTCGCATAAATAGCTACACATCGGAGATTTGGTCGACTAAGATATCCCTGTAACTAATCGCTGATCCATAAGGGTCGGCATAAGACTAATAAACAGGCCACGACTGCAATGGTCGATGGTTATGGGGGACATGAGGATGAATTTCGATCCGAACAATCGGGAAATGACGAATATCGCCACAGTCGCTGGTGAAGTGACCCTGTTCCGTGCGGTAATTGCCCGTGCATTTCATGACGCACTTAATCGCCGGGGGATCAATGGCGAGACGGGTGATAGTGAAGCTCGTGAAGCCAGAGTTCTGCGTGAAGAGGCTCGCGAATGGTTGCTGACAAACAGCGTTGATTTTCGGCGCATATGTCAGTGGGGATTACTTGAGCCCGAGGCAGTCAGGGATTCTGCCGTGAGGGCGATTGAATCCTGTGATGCTGGAGCAAGCAGAGTCGCAGCGTAAGATTTGATAAAAAAGCGGGCCTTTGAGCCCGCTTTTTTATCGACCAGCGCGAAGAATGGAAATTAATCGGGCTAGCTCCGCAGCAACCTGTCGATCTTGATTTGATGGCGTTCGCGGGGCAAGCGCTGCTCGCCGCAGTTTTTCCAGTTTGATTAAGGTTTCTTTTTTGTTGCCCCGTATCGGTGCCGCATCAAACTTCACAATGCCCGAAATCGCAAATTGCTGATTAAGCGGGCCTCTGACGTAAAAGTACTGCGGAAATGAGGCGTATGGCTGTCCTGTTTGAAAGTGCGCCATTTCGTGACGAATTACATCCCGGTGGCGATGTTGTAGTCGCTCAAACAAAGCAATTTCGCGGGCTGTAAGCCCTCTCGCGTCAACGGGGGTGCCACTAATTCTGGCGCGGTCTTCGTCCCGCAAAAGAGCGTCAATTTCGATCTGCTGCCGATTGGCGCGTGTTTCGTGATCGGATTGTCTCTGCAAATCATCAAGCAAGCGCGTGCTGTATAGATTCTCTCGGCGGGTTGGTTTGTTGGACGGTTGAGCTGGTTCCAAAATACCCGGCGTTGTCGGTATTTTGATCGTCTCTAAAGGGAATATCTGGTTGTGCTTCGGAGGGCCCGGTTTGGATAATCTTACCATCATGACCGCGTCTTAGTTTGCCGACATCGCCTGACGATTGTGGGAGACCGATATTTCTGCCGCTCGTTGTATGAGGGCCCGTTTGGGCGGTCGCCTTCGGCGCAGTGGCAACTATGAAGCTGGCACTCAAGACTATAGCGAGAAACGTAAATTCGTTTGTGAGCCTCGCCCCCATGGGCAGGATTATTCTGCCGCTTGCGTGTTGTCTTTCGGAAGATAGTTGTCCTCGACCGTTCGCTTGTTCATGGAGAACGTACTCTCGACCGTAGTGTAGTCTTTATAGCCAAGTCGCGCGATCACCTTCATCTTCAACGTGTCGACCAAGCCATCTTCGGTGATGTAGTCGTCATCAACGTGAACACCAACGACACGACCAAAGACGACGTGGTGGACGGATTCAGGTGCATGACCTGGCAGCACAACCGTCTGATGATAGACGCATTCGAAATGCGCAGGAGATTCAGCAACCCGAGGTGGCTTGACCTGTACAGACGGTAACGGTGTTAGCCCTACTTCAGACAATTCATCAATGGCCGGGTCATCGATCCAGCTCGAATCATTCATCTTGTCTTTGGTAGCGTAGGTGGCGATGTTGAAAACGAATTCGCCAGTTTCCTCAGCGTTGAGAACTGAATCTTTCTTGGTGCCATCCTCTCGGGAACCCCCTGAAAACATTACGAATGGCGGGTTATAGGATAGCCCATTGAAATAGCTGTACGGCGCTAGATTGCCGATGCCCTCTTTGCTGATTGTACTAATCCAGCCAATCGGGCGGGGCACGGTAAGGGCCTTGATGGGATTGTAGGGGAGGCCGTGATCGTTTTTATCAGCGTCAAAATACATGAGTAGGTCCGTTCGTTTGTGTTCGTAGCATTATTGAGTGCTGCCCGTGATTTGGAAAGCCAGAAACTAAAGCGCGATATAGGCTAGGATTGGTGGCAGTGTTAGAGCGGCCAGGATCGTTTGGGCCGACAGGATTGCGGCCATGAGCGGGGCGTCGCCTCCCATCTGGCGCGCGAGAATATAGGAGGCGGGAGAAGCAGGAGCGCCGCCATAGAGAACGATGATCGCCATGGGTAAGCCGGAGACACCATAGAAATGGCACAGCGCGATGGCGATAACCGGCATGATGCAGAGCTTTAAGAGGACCGCTGTCCCGAGCGCTACAATACGCGTGCGGTCCATCATGATAACGAGACCTGCGCCAATGCAGAGCAGAGCAATCGGTAGGGTGCCACGGTCCAGAATCGAGAGAAGCGTCATCAGCCAACTCGGCATCGGGATGGCGAGCGTGTTTATCGTCCAGCCAATCGCGCAGCCGATAATGATTGGGTTTTGAAGAACCTGGATTGGGACTCGTGACCAGTTTGGTTTGCCGGAACCCACGTAGGCGGAAATCAATGCGACCAGTGCCGCATTGATAAACGGCATCATGACCGCAAGAAAATAGGCGCAGAGCGCAACGCTCTTTGGGCCGTAGAGGGCATCGCCGATGGCGAAACATAGATAGGCATTAATACGGGTTGAGCCTTGTAGCACAGAGGTGAAGCTCGGCCCGTCGATCCTGATGATTGGCTTTGTCAGTAAAGCGAGCACGATCATACAGGTGCCGAGTGACAGGATCGCCAGCGCCATCGGCCCAACCGGCATGGTTGTCAGGTCGGACTCAGTAATGCTTCGAATGATAAGAGAGGGAAGGAGCACGTAGTAGACCAGCTTTTCAGCAGGGGCCCAAAAATTATCACCTGGGAAGCCGGTGCGTTTAAAGACATAGCCAATGACGATCAATAGAAAGATCGGCAGGATGGCACCGGCGATCGCTAACATCGAATAGAAGCCTTTCGGAATTCTCTAGGGAAACAGGACAGGAATGACTGTGCCTTTGTTACCGTTCCTGTTGATCGGGATCAATAACCAGCCTCTATATTAACGAGCTGCAGAAGAGGTTCACCCGCCCGCAACCGGCGAACATTCTCAACGATCTGGGGCACAATATCGATTGGTCGCGTTTTGCGTGCCGTATGCGGCATCAGCGTGATGTCGGGGTGAGTCCAGAAAGGGTGGTCAGTGGATAAGGGTTCCTGTCGGAACACATCGAGCGTGGCGCCGGCCAGATGTCCAGAATCCAGTGCAGCGATCAAGTCGTTGTCGACGACATGCTGCCCTCGGCCGATATTAATGATACAGGCCCCTTTCGGCATCATCCCGAATGTCCGGTCGCACAAAATGTCCCCGGTATCTGGTGTCAGTGGAAGAACGTTTATCAGGATATCTGTTCTGGCCATAAACGGTTCCAGCCCGTCATCGCCGTAAAAACTTTCGACACCGTCGAAGTCTTTTTCAGTTCTGGTCCAGCTTGCGACATGAAATCCGATATCGCGCAGGATGGCGGCACATTTGAAAGCCATCAGCCCGAGCCCCATAAACCCGATGCGCCGGTCGCTGGCTTTATATATTTCCGGTTTTTCCCAAACCAAACGTCTTTGATTCTCCAGAAAAAACGGCATCTCCCGGTGATGCCGCAGGACATGCAGAAGGACATATTCCATGATCATCTGGTCGCCCTGTGGTGGACTAGAGCGGACAACCGGCACATTTGTCGGGAGGTCGGGGTCTTTCAGAAGGGCATCAACCCCAGCCTGAAGGGCAATAATCAGTTTGATGTTTGGCAGCCGCGGAAATATTCCGGGCGCCCCGTGTGAAAACAAAACCACATCGACATCGTCGAGATTGCAATTCTCCGGGTCGGTAAAGAGCTCTTCATTGGGTAGAGCGTCTCCGAGAGGGGCTGCCCAGCGTGCGGCTGGGCCCAAACAATTAGCGAGTAAAATCGTCATCTCTTATCCTTGATAAGCAATTTGGACGGTCTTCTCGTCCGACGGCAATGGCATAAGTCTGGAGTTTGGCAGCAGTTTCCCTGTCAGCCAAGAACGACGTTCGATTTGGCGTCATATCGATTTCCATCGTAAGCTAGTTTCGACGGGCGACTAATCCCCGAAGACTTCCGCTGAATGAGGAATAACAATGTCAGATTTGCCATTCCGAGTAACTTTTTTGGGCACAGGGGCACCGCCACCAACAATGCGGCGCTTTGGACCAAGCACGCTTATTGAGGTGGGTAATGAGAAGCTTATCTTTGATGCCGGGCGCGGGTCCATGCAAAGGCTGCACCAGCTCAAAATTCCTTTTGGTGATATTACCGGCGTTTTCTTGACACATCATCATTCCGATCATTTGGTTGGGTTTACTGATCTTTGGCTGACAGGCTGGATTGGGCGCCCTTGGGGTAATCGAAAAGTGCCTCTCAAAGTCTGGGGACCGGAGGGGACAGACCAGATGATTGAGCATCTGCCCCTGGCATTCGCGACCGATATTAGGGTGCGCAGCCACAGCTATCCGCCGGAGGGTATCAAGCTGGAATCAACCGAAATCACGGAAGGGTTTGTCTTTGAAAAGAACGGCGTGAAAATCTCGCCCTTTCTCGTTGATCATGGCGGCGAAAAGCTGGTCGCGCTTGGCTATAAAATTGAATTTGACGGCCGGTCGGTCGTTTTGTCCGGTGACACCCGGTTCAACGAGAATGTTATCAAATATGGTGACGGGGCGGATGTTCTCATTCATGAAGTTGTGCATGGCATGACCGATAATATGGAGCGAGCGAATTTGGAACGCATCACCAATAATCATACGCTCCCACAGCAGGCAGGTACCGTCTTTGCGAGGACCAAACCTCGGCTGGCTGTCTTTACGCATATTCTGTTGCTCGGGGATACAACTTCGGACGACATCATTCCGGCAGCGCGGGAGACTTATGACGGACCGCTAATCGTCGCCGAAGATTTAACGCAGATCGATATTGGTGATGAGGTGACGGTTACGCAGGTTCAGCCTGAGGAACAGGTGACGATTTAACCCCAGCTGTCTGGCGCTGGCTCGTCGGTGTTCGTTGCGTGATTGGCCAGAAAGTCGAGAGCCCCCTGGAGAATATAGCCGGCGGCCATCTTGTCGACATTCTCCGCCCGTTTGGCGCGAGACATATCGGCCTCGATCATGGTCTTGGTCACAGCGACCGTTGAAAGACGCTCATCCCAAAACGCCATCTCCATATCGAAATGGGCTTCAAGATTACGGGCGAATTGTCTGACTGACTGACAGCGCGGCCCTTCCGTCCCATCCATATTCACCGGCAGCCCAATAACCAGACCAGCCACTTCGTGCTCAACGCATATATCGAGGAGCTGTACGGCGGTCTTGGAGAACTTTTTAAGAGTTAGCGTTTCCATCGGTGTTGCCACGGTCCGGGATATGTCGGATAGCGCGAGACCGACTGTTTTTTCACCGATATCGAGCCCCAAAAGGCGTCGGTTTGGGGGCAAAAGTTCTGTGAAGTCTATAAGCTTGCGAACCGTCATGGGCGATGTTACCTTCCGCGCGCTAAAATTAGGGTGAATTCCGGGGGAAAGCAGCCGTTTTCAACCGAATAACCTCAGCGAAAGTGACACCCCTGAACCATAAGCTTTGAGACGAATACGCCATGTCGGTCGACAAATCTACCGTGGCTCGCATTGCGCAGCTAGCCCGGATTAAAGTTCCAGAAGAAGATCTCGATGCGCTTGCCGACGAACTATCCAAAATTGTTGGATGGGTCGAGCAGCTCGATGAGGTCGATACAGACGGTGTAGCCCCTATGGCATCAACCGCTGAGGGCACAGTTCTGCGCCAGCGCGATGATGTTGTGACGGATGGCAATTGCCGAGAGGCGGTGTTGTCTAACGCGCCAGAAACGACCAACGGGTATTTCGTTGTCCCGAAGGTGATCGAATAATGGCAAATCTCACTGACCTGACGATTGCCGAAGCCCAGGCAGGCCTCGCTCAGGGTGAATTCTCTTCGAAAGAGATCACCGAGGCGCATATCACGGCAATAGAAGCAGCGCGCGATTTGAACGCCTTTGTGACGGAAACACCGGAGCGGGCGCTGGCGGATGCCGAAGCATCGGATAAGCGCCGTGCCGAGGGTGAAGTCGGTGCGCTTGATGGATTGCCCATCGCGATCAAGGATCTGTTTTGCACCAAGGGCGTAAAGTCCACGGCGTCATCGCATATGCTTGAAGGCTTCATCCCGCCGTATGAATCCAGCGTGACCGCTAAGATGGTTGATGCCGGCATGGTGATGCTGGGCAAGACCAATCTGGATGAGTTCGCCATGGGGTCATCCAATGAAACCAGCTATTTCGGCCCCGTTATCAATCCGTGGAAACGGAATTCAGACGACCAGACATTAGTGCCCGGTGGTTCCTCCGGTGGTTCAGCGTCCGCGGTCGCCGCACGGCTTTGTCTCGGGGCGACAGGAACTGATACGGGGGGCTCTATCCGGCAACCGGCATCGTTCTGCGGTATCGTTGGCATGAAACCAACCTATGGGCGCTGCTCGCGCTGGGGCATTGTTGCCTTTGCCTCGTCATTGGATCAGGCCGGGCCGATGACGAGGACCGTCCGGGATGCAGCAATCATGCTGCAATCGATGGTCGGGTTTGACCCGAAAGATACGACATCGTCGGAGATGCCAATCCCTGATTTCCAGGCAATGCTTGGTCAGGATATCAAAGGGTTGAAGATCGGTATCCCAAGTGAATACCGCGTTGAGGGAACTGATCCTGAAATTCTTGCTTTGTGGGATCAGGGTATTAAATGGCTGGAAGATGCAGGCGCTGAAGCCGTTGAGGTTAGCCTGCCACGTACCAAATATGCCTTACCTGCCTATTACATCATTGCGCCGGCAGAAGCCTCATCGAACCTCGCGCGGTATGACGGGATGCGCTACGGATTGCGGGCGGAGGGCGATTCCCTGTCCGAGGTTTACGAGAACACCCGGGCTGAAGGGTTTGGCAACGAGGTTCGTCGCCGTATTTTGATGGGGACCTATGTGTTGTCGGCGGGGTATTACGATGCCTATTACATCAAGGCGCAGAAGGTCCGGAAACTGATTGCCGATGAGTTTTCGGCGGCGTTTGAGACGGTGGATGCAATTCTCACGCCGGCTGTGCCCAGCGCGGCTTTTGCCCATGGCGAAAAAAGCGATGATTTGCTCGCGATGTATCTGAATGATGTGATGACGGTGCCTGCCAGTCTCGCCGGTCTGCCCGGTATTTCGGTGCCTGCCGGATTGTCATCAGATGGACTGCCACTGGGTCTGCAGTTGATTACCAAAGCCTTTGATGAGGAAACACTGTTCCGAGTCGCAGATGTGCTTGAACAATCGGCAGGCTTTACAGCCCGTCCCGGCGAGAAGGCGTAGCAGAGCATGCGGTTTCATTTTTGGTATGTCCTTATCCATATCGGCCTTGGTGTTGTCGGCTACCAGTATTTCACTTTCACCAATATTGGTGGCATTTATGCGTTTGGCGTATCGCTGTTCGTGCAGGCCTATGCCGTCTTTGAAATTTATCGTGAAGCGAACCCACGATTTCAGATGTCTTTGTCTGAGGCAGAAAGCGTCAAGGCGGCGGAACAAATGAAGGTGGATTTCCGCAAGCGATTGGCGCGCGTCTGGTTTATGCGGTCCTGTATGTATGCGTTGCTGACACTGCTCTCGACGATGGCGGTGCGGGGGAGTTCGGTACAATGACCGAAAAGAATATGATCAAGGGCCGTACAGGTGACTGGGAAGTCGTCATCGGGTTGGAAGTCCATGCCCAGGTATTTCGCCAGGCTAAATTGTTCTCAGGCGCCGATACGTCATTCGGCGCTGAACCCAATGAACAGGTCTCCTTGGTGGATGCCGCCATGCCGGGCATGTTGCCGGTTATTAATAAAGTGGCGATTGAACAGGCGGTGCGGACCGGTCTCGGGATCAAGGCGCAGATCAACCGGTTCTCGGTGTTCGACCGAAAGAACTATTTCTACCCCGACTCTGCCGCAGGGCTATCAGATAACACAGTTCGGTGATCCCATTGTCGGCACCGGTGAAATCATTATCGATATGGAAGATGGTGACAGCCGAGCGGTTGGCATTACTCGTATCCATCTGGAACAGGATGCTGGGAAAAGCATCCATGATATGGACCCCAGCAGCACCTATGTTGATCTCAACCGATCCGGGATCACTTTGATGGAAATTGTCTCCGAGCCTGATTTGCGCTCGGGGGAGGAAGCGGCGGCCTATTTGACCAAGCTGCGGGCGATCCTGCGGTATCTGGGTACTTGCGATGGCAATATGGAGCAGGGCAGCATGCGCTGTGATGCCAACGTGTCGGTCCGTAAACTTGGCGATGAGCTTGGCACGCGCTGTGAAATCAAAAATGTGAACTCAATCCGGTTTGTGGCGCAAGCGATTGAATATGAAGCCCGCCGTCAGATCGAAGTGATTGAGGACGGCGGTACGATTGCGCAGCAAACGCGTCTGTTTGATGCCAATAAGGGCGTAACACGCTCTATGCGGTCCAAAGAGGAAGCGCATGATTATCGCTATTTCCCTGACCCCGATTTGTTGCCGGTGAACCTCTCTGAAGAATTCGTCGAGGAAATTCGTCGAACGCTGCCTGAACTCCCTGACGACAAGAAACAGCGCTTTGTCGATGAGCTTGGGCTGTCTGGGTATGACGCCGACGTGTTGGTTGCCGAACGCGCCATCGCGGAATATTTCGAAGAGGCTGCCGAAGGCCAGGATGCCAAGACCGTCGCCAACTGGGTAACCAGCGATCTGTTCGGCTATCTCAACAAAGAAGATCTGGAGATCACGGATTCGCCGGTAGCCGCCAAACAACTTGGCGCGCTGGTTGGATTGATCTCCGATGGCACGATTTCAGGTCGCATCGCCCGAGATGTGTTTGCCGAGATGTGTGCCACCAGCAAAGATCCGGCTGTCGTCGTTGAGGAAAAAGGCCTGAAACAGGTTTCGGACACTGGCGAGCTCGAAGCTATTGTCGATGAAGCCATAGCCAAGGGCACAGCTCAGGTCGAGCAGTATAAATCCGGCAATGAAAAGATTATCGGCTGGTTTGTTGGGCAGGTCATGCAGGCAACCAAAGGTCAGGCCAATCCACAAATGGTCAACGAGATATTGCGCAAAAAGCTCAGCGAATAGGGATCCGCTTATCTCTTCGGCTTCTCGCCGGTAATTTCATCGAATAACCGCCTTACGGCCCGGCCAGCAAAGCGGGCCGGTTCTTCTGTTGGTTTGGTTTCGTTTGCTATTTTCTTAATGTCATCGCGGGTGTTTTCCAGCCGTGGTTTGGTGGCAGACCAGGCGGCTTCAGCGCGCGGCTTAATCTCTTCGCGATAGGTCTCCGTGGCCTTTTGTTGCACGCGCTCGTCACTGGCGAGGCGGCGGGCAGCCCGGAATAGAAGATTGCTGATTATTGACATGATATGGCCAGTCTAGCCTGCTTTGGGTCGGCATGTCGGAAAAATCCACCATAAGCCCATTGAGTTCGTTATCTGGCAGGATCATCATATTCTCAACGCGGCTTTGACAGCTCATATATTTACAGGAACCAACGCGATGATTGATCTCTATAGCTGGGGCACCCCGAATGGCCATAAAATCCATATCATGCTGGAAGAAACCGGGCTGGAATACACGGTTCATCCGATCAACATTCGGGCGGGTGATCAGTTCAAGGATGAGTTTCTGGCTTTTAGTCCCAATAACCGTATTCCGGCGATGATTGATCGTGATGGCGCTGGCGGCAATGAAATCTCGGTTTTCGAGAGCGGCGCGATGCTAATCTATCTCGCCGATAAATCCGGCCAGTTTATGCCGTCATTGGTGAGTGATCCGGTCGGTCATTATGACGTTCTGCAATGGCTCATGTTCCAGATGGGCGGCGTTGGTCCGATGTTTGGCCAGGCGTCTCATTTCCGCGAATACGCTCGCGAACGGGCCAGTGATGAAGAGCTGCAATACGGTATCGACCGCTATACGAACGAATCTCATCGGCTGTATGGCGTGCTCGATCGACAACTTGCAGACCGGGATTATCTCGCGGGTGAGTATTCGATCGCCGATATGGCGGTGTGGCCATGGTGCCGGACGCCGGAACGGCGCGGTGTTGATCACGCTGACTTTCCCAATGTGGCGCGCTGGGTCGATACCATCAATGGGCGTCCGGCTGTGCAAAAGGCCGTTCAGGTGCTCGAAGCTGAATCACAGCGCCCGGCCGTGCATGATGATAAAGCCTGGTCGGCTATGTTTGGCGACAAGCAGTTTGGGAAGAAGTAGGCGTGTGGCCTAAGCCGTAATCGCTAATCCACCTTCCTTGGCATCGATCAGGATGATGGCGAGGCGGCAGGTTTTGTTGCTGCGGTTCCACCAGGCGTGGTTGGTGCCTTGCTGGATCATGATGTCGCCCTTGTTGAGATGGGTTTCGGCGCCGTCATCAAGTTCCATATCAATCTCGCCATCCATCACGACAATGATGTCGACGGTATCGGTGCGGTGCATCCGACCTGGCATGCCGGCGGGGTAATCATTGATCGTGAAACGGGAGCCATTGCGCGGTGGTTGGGTGCCGAGTGCACGGGCGCCGTAATCTTCATCGGTCCAGACATCGGCGGGGCATTCATCTGTTGACCAGATCAGAGTGGCGACCATGCCGCGCCCGGACCATTTGTGGTTACTGGCCGTTGCATCCATCGCAACAACCGATTTTCCGTCGGCGTTGTTCTTCGAGACGACGCGGCGCAAGGGGGGATCGGGCAGGTCGCCGGTGCCGTCATGTGGTTTCATGCGCGGTGGTGAAACATTGCCGGCCCCCGGCTGCTTTTTGGCATCGAGCATCACAAAAGCAAGGCGGCAGGTCTTCTGTGCCGCGATTGACCCAGGCATGGCTGGTGGCCTGCTGGACCATCAGATCGCCTGCTTTCAGATGGGTCACCGCGCCATCGTCGAGCTCCATATCGATCTCGCCTGACAGGCACATCACATAATCGAGCGTGTCGGTCCGGTGCATCTCGCGCGGGTTGCCGGGCAGGAAGTCGATATAGCAGATATTGGTGCCGCGTGGCGGGGGCTGACGATCAACCTGGCGCGCGCCGTAATCCTCATCCGACCAAACCTCAATCGGCATTTCATCGGCTGACCAGATCAGTGAATTTATGACGCCTTCGCGGCCTTTGTGATTTGAGGCGAAATCATCAATCGTGACGACGGCTTTGGTGTCTTTGTCGTGGCCAGTGATGATGCGCCGGATTGGCGGGGTCGGTGATGCTGTTGTTGCCATGGGTTTCCCTGTTACGTGTTCGATTATTGATCGTTAGCGTTTTGGCAGAATACGCGTTTCGCCGATTTTCATCACCCATAGGTTTCTATCTGAGATACCAAGAGTTTTGCCGCCGGACCGAAAGCGCTGTAGCGCCTGATCCGGTTGGTCATCCCCAAGCTGCACGGTGCCCCAATGCATCGCGAGATGGGTTTGGGCGCGCAAGTCATGACCAATTCTCAGGCAATCTTCCGGCACACAATGAGCTCCATGCATCACGACACGCGGCAGGAAGGCACCGATGGAAAGCAGAGCGATATCAAACCCGCCATGGCGCTTGGCCGTCTCGGCATAAATTGGGCCATATTCTGCATCGCCACCGAAATACACACGCGCGCCACTCTTCCCCTCAATGGCCCAGCCAGCCCACAAAGTGTCATTGGTCGCGAACAAAGACCGTTTGGACCAGTGAATGACGGGCAGAGCGGTAAAAATCATGCCTTTCGATGCTGCCGATTTCTCCCAATCGAGCTCTATGACTTTGCCATAACCGCGTTCGCGAAAATATTTACCAAGCCCCAATGGCACCATGGCGGTTATGTGGCTTCGATTCGGTAATGTTTCGATGGTTGGCAAGTCAAGATGGTCGAAATGACTGTGGGAAATCACCACGAAATCAATCGGCGGCAATTCGTTGACCGTGAGCGCCGGTGGGACGTAGCGCTTTGGCCCGAGCGGACGGATGGGTGATGCATGGCTGGTAAGCCATGGGTCGGTCAGGATGGTTTTGCCGTCAATCCGCAGCAGGGCCGTCATATGGCCGAGCCAGGTAATCGTATTCTTGCCGGTGGTTGATTTGAGGCCTTCCAGAACCTGGGCTTTGGGCAGGATATGTGTTGGCGGTAAAACGGGCTTCTCGGTAGCGCCTGCGAAAGTGGTAAACTTGCTCAATAACCAGGGGAGACGGTCTGTCCAGCTATTGCGTTCCGGGCTTCCGGCGGGGTTGCGATACCCCTCCGTCGTGTGGTGCCAGGGTTTGCCCGGCATTTGTGCTGGTTTGCTGCATCCGGTGAGGACCAGAAGCAGCGCGGCAAAGATACTTAACGCGACGGTGTTTAGGGGTCGTATCACTGTCCAAATCTTTCCTGCTCTGACATCGCACAGAAAATATGGTAATCTGCATGAAAATCAATCTGCGCTAATTTGCCGGAGGTCTTCATGGCAACAGTAATGGATAATATGACAGTCAAACCGCTGTCAGAGGCGTTAGGGGCGGAAATCTCCGGCATTAACGCGGCAGAACTGGACGACGCGACGTTTGATAAGCTGCGTGACGTGTTCCACGAAAATCTGGTCGTTGTTGTGAAAGATCAAGATTTGACGCCCGCGCAACAGACGGAATTCGCGCGCCGGTTTGGTGAAATCCAGTATCACATTTCACCGGAATATCTCATGAAGGATCAGCCTGAAGTGATGATCCTGTCGAATGAGAAAGAAGACGGAAAATTTATTGGCTTGCCCGATGGCGGCAGCGAGTGGCATTCCGATCATTCCTATGTCGATCAGCCGACCGGCTACACGATGCTGCACGCGATCAAGGTACCAAAGGATGGCGGTGATACCGAATGGACCAATATGGTCCGTGCCTATGAGGCTCTGTCGGATGAAATGAAATCACGGCTCGATGGCTTGATCGGTATTCACAGCTTTAACCGGATGAAAAACCAGAGCCTGTCTGTGCCGGTCCGGCATATGAATGACCCGGATTATTATAAGCGGTCGCCACCGGATTCGTTCCATCCGGTTGTCCGGACCCATCCCCATACCGGTAAAAAGGCGCTCTATATTTCGCCGCGCTTTACCATCGGTATCAAGGATATGGACGATGTCGAAGCCCAGCCTTTGCTGGATGAGTTGTTTGCTCATATTCAGAACCGCGACTTCATCTATCACCACCGCTGGACAGTTGGTGATCTGCTGATGTGGGATAACCGGGCGACGATCCATCTCGCGCTGCTGGGGGTGCCGGAAGGCCAGGCCCGCCGAATGCACCGGACGACGGTCTTGGGAGAGGTGCCGTTTTAGATTGGCGAAGCCGGCCTATTCTTTCTTGAAACGCGGCGAGAAGAGAACCCAGAGCGACAGGGCGCACCGAGGGCGATGACGCCAGCCAATGCCGACGATATAGAACGCGTTGGCTAAGCCGCCGACGGCATCCATGTCGGCCAGCGCACCCATCCCGGGCGGCACCAGTAAACCGCCGAAGCGATTGAAGGAGATACGCAGGGCGGTGACGCGGCCCTGCAAATGCGGCGCCACGTTGCGTGACAGGATGATCATCATCAGCGGCAGGTTGAGTCCCTGCGCGAAGCCGCGAACGCAGATGCCACCGAGCAGGGCCATAAAGAGCAAGGTCGTAGAATGCTGGTGCCGAACAGATGGCGTGACGGCAATGGCGACTACGGACACGGTGACCATGAGGATTAATCAGCCACCAGTGCGCCGAATAGCGTTTCATGAGCGGGGCTGGTGCAGAGGGCCGCGACGGCGGATGCGCCATTGGCGGCGCCGATCAGCCAGCCGATGGTGCTGCCGGTGAATCCCGACATGTTCGCCCAGCCAAACGACATAGAATGAGCTTTGCACGCCTGAGCCGGTCTGGCGCATGACGGTGACCATGATGACCATGGCGACGGCGGGGATCAGCAGCAGGCGCAGGGTTTGGCCATAGTTGGACTGTTTCGCCGGTGTCTCACCAGAATCCTCGTGTTCAGCTGGTTCTTCTGCCGTTTCGGCATCATCGCGCGAGCCCTTGCGTGGCGGCGCGGGTGTCGGGCAGAAAGGACGCCGCAATCATGCCGCCGACAGATCCACATCGGCGAGGAAGCCAAAGCCGCCCCACGGCCCCCAAAAATCCCAGGCATAGCCAATGGCTGGCGGGCCGAGGAAACCACCGAGGCGGGCGACAAAGGTCATGCGCCCGGCATAGACCGGATGGCCCTTTCATGAGCTGGCCGACGAGGGTCTGGCTGCCAATCCAGGCGGTGGCTTCGGACCAGCCGGAAATCATCTGCACGAAGATAACGGCCAGTATTAGCGCTATGCCGGGGTTCTGCAGACTGGCGCCGACTTCGACGCCAAGAACCATCGATATGGCAGGATAGGCGAGGGCGGAGAGAACGCCGGCGACCCCAAAGGCGATGATAACCCGCTTGGTGCCGAAATTATCCATCAGCGTCCCGGAATAGACTGACATGGTGACGGTCAGGAACTGGCGCGAGGCGAGGATGACGCCGATCAGCAGAGCGAGGTTCTTGTCGATGAGCGCGACGACCAACAGGGCAACAATGGTCGATGCCATAGACTGCACCGTGCCATTGAAAAACGCGGTGCTGTAGACCGCGGATTGCATGCTGATCGAATAGGTTGGGTGTTGCTCGGTGGCCATGTGGCGGGTGGAACTGCCTTAAAATTTACAGACTTGATTATTGTACCACTTCGATTGGGGTTAGCGCCAACCCGGCCGGTCAGATTGTTTGAGTCTAACTTTTGCTGGAAAACGAGGACGATGCTTGCAGCATCCAGATTGAGATGAAGGCAAGGCCGAGAAGGCCGACTGCCGCCGATCACGTAGAAGCTGATCTCAAGCCCGGAGACTTGGGCGATGGCACCCATAACGAGCGGAATAATGGCCGATGTGAGCCGGTTAACGGTGATCCTCGGAGGGCAACGATCTTGCCCTGTTCATGCGCGGCCACAGCTTGCATGCCGATAGACATCATCAGCGGCATGTTAAAGCCCTGCGCCAGTCCTCGGAAACAGATGACGCCAAATAAAATGAAATAGACTTTTCCAACGCCCGGTACGGTGATGTAGTCGGCGCCGAGCAGAGGCGTTACTGCAATTGTGACGACCGAAATCGCGATGGTAATAACCAGTAACCAGTGTCCTGCAATCCAGCGGGTAGCGGCACCGACCGACAAAGACGTGCTGGCTGATAAAATATGGCTGCACCCGACCATAAAGCCGATATCGGCGGCATTAATGCCAAGCTGATTCAACCACACGGGATAGAAGGAAAGCTGCATGCCTGACCCGGTCTGACGCATAAACGTCACGGCGACCACCAGCGCGACGGAGGCGATGGTGATCATCCGGAAGGTAGCGACATAGTCAGACCAGCGCGGCATGATCTCGCCGAACCGAAACGGCCCGTCAGCTTCGGATCTCTTTTCCTCGCGCACCGGTACCAGCCATCCGGCGATCCAGCCGAGGGCTATCCATCCGGCAATACTGAAAAATCCGATGGTGGGACCGAACTGATGCCAGGCAACGCCGCACAGCCAGGGCCCGAGGAACCCACCGAGACGCAGGGCAAAACTCAAACGCCCGGTATAGGTCGAGTGACCTTTAAGGGCGGTGCCGACCAGTGTCTGACTGCCAACCCAGCCCAGTGATTCTGCCAAGCCGCTCAACATTTGCAGTGCGATGATAACCGAGACAAAGGGAAAGAACGGAAAGGCCGCCATGCTGATAACGCCAATGGCACCAAACACCAGCATTACCCGCCTTGCGCCGAACCGGTCCATCAGCGCACCACCATGAATGGCGAGCAAAACCGGCAACACCTGACGTGACGCGACGATAAGCCCGATCAGAAATGCCTGATCCTGTCCGACGACAATCAACGCCCATAACGGGATGAGGATGCCTGTCAGGAAATAGACATTGCCGTTGAAAAACCCGCTGGCATAGATCGGCAGTTGCAGCCGCCAGGGATAGGTTTCGGGGACGGACTGTGCGTCAGAGCTGGACATGGTCGCAGTATGCAAGGGCGCCGGAGCGCGGGTCGTTAAGAATGATCCTCAACCCTTAAACCCGCAAGGGGAGGGGGTGAAACAAAGTTTTGGCGATCCCTATCATAACATCGCATTCAGCCGTAGCCTGTCGCGATGGTTTCTCTAATCAAAATATATTAGCTGTGTTTACCGGCCTGCCTGATCCCGTTCGCGGGGCCCTATGGATGATGGGCTCGATGGCGTCATGGGCTTGTATGGCTGCCGTTGCTCGTTACTTCACCGGTGAAATCCACACCTTTGAGATCGTATTTTTTCGTAGTCTGTTTGGCGGCATCTTCCTGTTGCCGTGGTTGTTTAAGGTCGGTCTTGGCGGTCTAAAAACGCAGCGGGTTGGTATGCATCTGGTGCGTGGTTTTACGGGCCTAGCGGTGATCTATTTATTGTTCTCGGCTGTGGCCGTAGCAACGCTGGGCGAGGTTGCAGCGATTATGTCGACCCGGCCTATGGTCGCTTCGCTCGCCACGATTATCATCCTGCATGAAGCGGCGCATGGTCGCCGCTGGGCTGCAACGATTGTCGGGTTTATCGGCGCTTTGCTGATCATCCGACCCGGTATGGAAGAAGTGTCGACCGGCGCGCTCTACGCTTTCGCCGCGGTGATCCTGATGGCAGCGTTGACCATCATTATGAAGTCGCTGGCCCGAACGGAGAAACCCGACACCATTGTTGTCTGGCAGATGATGGTGTTTACCCCCTGCGCGCTGATCCCGGCGATACTGGTCTGGAAGACGCCTGATCTATGGCAGTTTTTGCTACTGGCCTCGACGGGGTTGTTTGGCACCATGACGCAAAGATGTCTGACGCGTGCCTATGCGGCAGCGGATGCCATAGTGATCATGCCATTTGATTTTACGCGTTTGATATTTTCTGCCCTTCTTGGTTTTATCCTATTTCAGGAATTTCCCGATATCTGGGTTTGGGCTGGCGGGCTGATTATTTTGATCGGCGTGCTATGGATGGCCCGACAGGAAGCAAAGGCTGCAACTAGTCCTTCTAATCAGTGAGACAGCGATGATTACACTTTACAGCAAGGCAACATCCAATGGCCGCAAGGCCTCTATCATGCTTGAGGAGTCGGGGCTCGAATACGTTGTTCGGCCGATGGCTCTGGAAAAGAAAGAGCAGAAGGAAGATTGGTATCTGAAGATCAATCCCAATGGCCGGGTGCCGTGTATTGTCGATGATGACGGGCCAGGCGGCGAGACAGTCTCGGTCTTTGAGTCCGGCGCGATCCTGCAATATCTCGCAGAAAAGTCCGGCAAGTTCCTGCCGAAAGATGGTTCAGGGCGGATCGACGTGCTGAATTGGCTCTATTTTGCCGCCGGGCATATCACCCATACCGGGCTCTGCGTTCATTGGCAGGTCCGTAACCGAGACACCGGAAAAGAACACGCACATCTCGATATGTGGCAGGAGGAGAACAACCGGGTTTATGGCGTTCTCGATCGTGGTCTCGAAGGGCACGATTATCTCGCCGGTGATATTTCGATAGCCGACTTCGCGGCCTATCCGTGGATTTACCGCTACGACATGCAGGAAATCGATCTGGATCGTTATCCCAATGTTCGGGACTGGTTGAAACGGATCGGCGACCGGCCCGCCGTTATGCGTGGTCTCCAAATTCCGCCGCGTGATGATGACTTTTAGCGTGAGCAATCCCGTCCCAGCCGTCATGCCGCACTTGATGCAGCATCCAGTGGTGCGGTGTTGGATATGGACCCCGGATCAGGGTCCGGGGTGACAACCGAGCCTAGGGCTATCCCTTACAAACGATCCATTCACGGGGGTAGGCGTTAAGTCGTTCACAGCCTGTCTTGGTAACCATTACAGTTTCGCCGAACTGTAGCCCCATCCTCTCATCATTCGTCATGACGTTTGGCTGGATGGTAATGGCCATGTTCTCCCGAAAGGTGATTTCGGGACTTTCATGGCGTTTGGTTTTGCGTGTCTGAATGATCGGCGGTGACTGGTTTACGCCATGCAGTAGGTCATCGAGGATCGTGTAGCCGCGGTCATGAATGACATCCGCGGCGATTTCAACATCAGTCGTCGTCGCGCCATCCTTTATGGTGTTCTCGATAGCGAGATAACCTTCAACCGCAACGTCGTGCAGCTTTTGCCACTCATCGGTTGGTTCGCCGAGTGAGAAGGTTCGGTGGATTTGGCCGCTATAGCCCCAATAGGCCCCTGATATTTCAGTGATCAGGCAGTCGCCATTCTGGAGTTTTCGGCTGGAATGGAATTGTGACGGAACCGGGAAGTCCGGGTCGGCCATCGACATTGATGTCATAAAATGAATGCCGGCATAGCCGCCTTCTTTCAGATAGGCAGATTCGATGAGATAGGGAATTTCGTCTTCACGCATACCGGCTTTAAGGCCTTCGGCGACGGCAGCAATCGATTTATCGGTGAGCTCTGACGCTTTCTTAAGCCGCGCAATTTCCTCCGGTCGTTTGATCGTCCGCATCATCCGAAAGGCGTTACTGGTATCGCTGAATGTGGTGTCTGGGTGGTCTTCAGTGAAGCGCAGATAGTGGCGGTAGGGGATAGAGCCAACCAGTCCGACCTTCTTTCCCGACAGACCGCGTTGACCCAAAGCTTCCGAGACAGTTGCGGCGGTATTTGCACCAGCCCAGCGGACATCATCAATCACCGAAAGCACACGCGCCATCGGGACATGATTGTACAGTTGGTTGATAACCACGGGTGCGTCGTCTTTCTGGAACAGCACATAGGCTTCGCGACCGCCCGGCCA
The DNA here is from genome assembly GCA_943787225.1 of uncultured Alphaproteobacteria bacterium. Classification (GTDB taxonomy): domain Bacteria; phylum Pseudomonadota; class Alphaproteobacteria; order MPNO01; family UBA2964; genus UBA2964. The sequence continues at coordinate 297,959 of CALSLP010000003.1, read as the reverse complement.
GTCGGTTAGCCAGTAGATATCGGTGTTGAACTGTCCGGCGCCGAAGAACAGAATGGCGTCGAGGTCATTTTCGTCGATCAAGCTCATTACACGTTCGTGGCGGCTGGCTATTTCGGCGTCGGAAAATCTGGGAAACTGGGATGCGTCACGCATGGCTTGCTCCTCGATGGCTGGTTGAACTGGCAGCGTAGCGCCAAGCTGGGCCGTAGCAAAGGGCGTCAGCTTGTGTGTCGATAACGGTTGCGCCACACTCGCGTCACAAAATTAAAACACCAAACTGAGGGTAAGCTCGACGATATGATTGATCTCTATACCTGTGATACGCCAAACGGACGCAAAGTATCCATTCTGCTTGAAGAAACTGGCCTCGACTATACGACACATATCGTCGATATCCGGTCGGGTGAGCACAAAGAACCCGCGTTCCGAAAGATCAATCCCAATATGAAGATTCCAACGATTGTTGATCAGGATGGTCCAACGGGAACGCCGATACGGGTGTTTGAGTCGGGCGCCATTCTGCAATATCTCGCGGAGAAATCGGGCCGGTTTATGGGTAATGATGCCGTAACGAAGGTGGAATGCCAGCAATGGCTGTCTCTAGTGGTAACCGGTCTCGCACCGACATTTGTCCAGGTTTACTATTGGCTCCAACATGCGCCCAACGCGACGACACCGGAAATCACTGAATTTGGTTTGCAACGTTACCAGGAAGAGATGAAACGTGTTGTTGGTGTGCTGGATTTTCGCCTGCGTGAATATGAGTATCTTGCGAAGACCTATACCATCGCAGATATGGCAGCATTTCCGTGGATAGACCGTCACGAATTCTTTGGATTCTCACTCGATGATTTCGTTGGCGTCCAAAATTGGTATAATCGTCTATCAAAACGCGGGGCTGTACAGCGAGGCATGAATGTACCTGCCCAAAATTAGTGGACTAGCAGATCACCTAAGGAACGAACATGTACGATATTTATAACTGGCCAACATCGAACGGTCGCAAGGTTAATATCGCGGTGGAAGAGCTCGAGGTTGAGTACAAGATCTATCCGATTGCCATCGGTAAGGATGATCAATTCACGCCAGAGTTTACGGCGCTGAATCCCAATCAGAAAATTCCGGCTGTGATCGATCAGGACGGTCCTAACGGCAAGCCCTACGTGATGTTCGAATCCGGCGCGATCCTGATGTATATGGCTGAAAAGCATGGCAAGCTGATGCCAACGGACACAGCAAAGCGCTATGAGGTAATTCAGTGGCTGATGTTCCAGATGGGCGGCATTGGCCCCAATTTCGGGCAAACCCATCATTTCCGTCGTGCAGCGCCGGAAAAAGTACCCTATGCGATTGATCGTTTTACCAAGGAAGCCCGAAGGCTGTGGGGTGTTCTGGATGGTCGGCTAGTGGATAATGAATGGTTGGCGGCGGGTGAGTTCTCAATCGCCGATATCGCCGTTTTTCCCTGGACCATGCGCTATGAGTGGCAGGGTGTGTCGCTGGATGAATTCCCCAATGCCAAACGCTGGTATGAGGCTGTTGATGCACGCCCTGGCGTGCAACGCGGCTTGGCGGCACAGCTTCCCGGCTGAGTGATTTAACACCGCGCGGCCCCGTCCAGAATAAAGTCTGGCCCCCGCGCGGGTGTTTCCCCCTACAGAAAGTGTTTAGTGGTGGGTTGCTGCGAGCTGTGTGTCGTTGGCGGCGCGTGGACGGCCTCGGCGACCCATTGCTTTTCCTTGACCTCGCATGCCGGACAGTTCGTCGCGACAGCCTTCCAGGCATTTCATTTCACGAGCATCTTCGCGGTCCAGCACCTGCAGGGTGCTGATTTTGATTTCGACCAGATCGAGTAGGTTCTCAATCGATTGTTTGGAAAGTGACATGGCGCTTTTCCCCCATATGAACAACAAATATTTACTAAAGTCCCTAGAGACGGATTTTCGGCCCGCGATGATTAACAATTGGTTTAAGGCGCACGTGTTTGTGCTTAACCGAAAATAAACAACAACACTCCATCATTAGGTCATCGAAGAGAACTTTTTTGAAGGAGGGTGCCATGAGCCCGCTCGACAATTTCAACTATGATGATGCGATGGCAGCGACCGGTCAGCGGTCGGAAGCATGCCGACGCCTGAGCGACAAGATATTGGCGGCCTTTACGCATGCTTATGCCGTTGGAGAACAGGATGTCGCCATAAAGCTGAAAACCGCCTTGGCGACAAATGAAAAGAATGCCAACGCGTCGCAAAATCGGCGTGCGAGTGATGGCGCAATTGGCCAGGCGGATCTATGGGTAAAGTTTGTTGATTCTCGTGATGGCTATAAGAAAGCCTGTGAAAAGAAAGGCGCGAATGCAGCATCCATTGCTGCGTCGCTTGATGATATGAAAGACGCATATCGTCAATGGTCGATGGGTTGAACCCAAAAATTGATGGCCGTTTAAGCAGTTAAAATCTCTGTTTCAAACAAATTCTTTCCGAAACGTCCCCTGTCGTTGACAGGGGAGTACGCCTGTCATAGATAGGCTCTGCATACAGCGTGTAACAACACCACTCCACGGCGGAGGGGTGGCCGAGTGGCTGAAGGCGCTGGTTTGCTAAATCAGTATGCGGGCAACCGTATCGAGGGTTCGAATCCCTCTCCCTCCGCCATTTCATTTTACGAAACATCATCTGTCGATGTAGAACAAATCGACCGTTCGCCGCGTGTATAGTGATTTCCTGATAAATTGTCCTAACTAAGTACATCTCTATATCTAGTGCAAATTCCATTTTCGTGCGTATAGAGAAGCTTCTTCTCCAAGTGCACCTGTCTGCCGTCAGTGTCCTTCCCCCCTAAAACTGGGCCATTATTTTAGTACAGGAAAGGGATTGGATATGGCTCGGAAACGACATTCGGACGAGGACATACTGAAGCTGCTGCGTGAGATTGAGGTGAAGCTGTCAGCCGGCAGTGACGTGGCATCGGCCTGTCGCGGCGTGGGTATCAGCGACGCTACGTATTATAACTGGCGCAAGCGGTTTGGCGGGATGGGTCGGTCGCAGTTGTCGGAGATGCGTTCTCTCGAGAAGGAGAATACGCGGCTGAAGAAGATCGTTGCGGAGCTTGAGTTGGACAAGCTGATCCTCAAGGAAAGTCTGAGCCATCTAAAGCCCAGGGCCTGACGACAGAGCAGCTTCGTCAGGCCGTTATCCATACTCGCCAGAAGCTTGCTACGTCGGAGCGACGGACCTGCCGGGTTATTGGTCTGGCCCGCAGTTCCCTGCAATATCGACCAGATCCCAAAGATGACAATGCTCTGCGGTTGGCACTGATCCGGCTGGCGAAGCAGTATGGGCGCTACGGTTATCGCAAGATTGCCGTCCTGCTGCGTATCGAAGGGTGGAAGGTGAACCACAAGAAGGTTGAGCGGATCTGGCGCGAAGAAGGACTTCAGCTGCCGCAACGAGACAAGAAGCGCCGGCGGCTCTATCACAAGGACAGCTCGATCATTCGGTTGCGGCCAACCCATCCCAATCACGTCTGGGCCATCGACTTCGTGCACGACAAGCTCGACAACGGTCGGAGCTACAAGATGCTGACTGTCCTGGACGAGTACACCCGCCAGGTGCTGGCTGTGACGGTTCGCACCCGGATGAGGGCTGACGATGTGCTTGAGGCGCTATACCCACTCCTGCTGCGCCACGGCACCCCGGAATACATCCGCTCGGACAATGGTCCCGAGTTCATCGCACAGGCGATGCAGGACTGGCTGGCAAGGGTCGGCATCAAACCCATCCGGATCTATCCCGGATCACCCTGGGAGAACGGATACAACGAACGCTTCAACGGAACCCTGCGCCGCGAGGTTCTCAATGCCGAGTGGTTCACCACGACTAAGCAGGCTCAGATCGTCATCAACCAGTGGCTCAGACAGTACAATCACGTGCGACCACATCAGGCCCTGAACATGCGGCCGCCAGTGCCCGAAACTCTAATCACAAATGGCACTGAACTTGGGGGCTAGACAGTTTTAGGGGTTGTTTGATGAGATGTGTTGGCTTGGCTGTACTTCTTCTGGTTCTGTCATCGTTTGGTGCCAAAGCCTCTTCGGTTCTCGAGACTATTGAAACCACGGGAAAAATCAAAATCGGCTATCGAGTGGATGCGCCACCATTTTCATACCGAAATGAGATTGGGGAAGCGGCAGGGTACTCGGTTGATCTTTGTCGGGCTGTCGCCGTGCTTATCGGAAAGCGCCTGAAACGTTCTGTCTCACTCGATTATGTCCCCGTTACGGTAAAAACCCGCTTCGACGCTGTTCGGTCGGGTAAGGTTGATTTGTTGTGTGGCTCAACGACAGAAACCTTGTCGCGTCGGACGCTCGTTGATTTTTCCGTTACGACATTTATTACTGGTGCGAGTGTCCTGTTTCGGGCGAATGGCCCGCGTAGTTTTGCGGCGCTAAGCGGCAAAACGATTGGTGTCACTGGCGGGACAACAACAGACCGAGATTTAACAACGACGCTGAGAGATTTATCGCTTAAGGCACGTATCCTGCGCGTCAACGATCACCGCGAAGGACTGCGGGCGTTACAGTCGGGCAAAGTCGATGCCTATTTTGGTGATCGAGCCATTCTCATGGCACAGCTCATGAAATCCGGCGATACGCTTGTGAAGCTTAAATTGTCAAAACGCCATTTTTCGATTGAGCCCTATGCGCTAGCTATGCCGCTGGGAAATACGGATTTTCGAAATCTTGTCGATTGGGCGTTGGGCTATCTCTACAAATCGGGCAACGCGATCAAAATCTTTCGCAATTCTTTTGGAAATGCCGAACCGAGTGACTTTATGAAGGCGATGTTCGTGATCAATGCGCTGTCGGAGTAGCCGCCTTCCAAGTCTTGTCGGGGGTAGATGCCTCGCAAGACGCTTCCTGTTATGATGATAAAAACATCGATACAGGACGGGGCTTTGTACAATGCCGGATTCAACATCAGCGACGACGCAATCCACTGACACACCGCAACCAGCAAAGGCGACTGAGCCAAGTCTGATTTTGCCCGCGCAACTCAAGCTTAAGCGGCAATTCCCAACAGCACAGGATCTCCGCGCCCGGGCCCGCAAGCGTTTGCCCAACTTTGCCTTCGAATATGTCGATGGGGGTGCCGGTGCCGATACCGGGATCGCGCGCAACTGGAATGCCTTCAATGCCATCGAGATGGTACCCCGCGTTATGGCCGTGTGGTTTCGCCGCCACCGACCGATGTTAAACTGTTTGGTAAACCCTATTCGGCGCCTGTTGGTATCGCGCCCATCGGTGGCCCGGGCACAGGGTTTCCTGGCGCGGAAACCTATTTTGCCAAGGCGGCACAGGCGGCGAAGGTGCCATATACGCTCGGCGTTCTGTCCGCAATTACGATTGAACAGGCGGCCGAACTGGCGCCTGATGTTCTGTGGCTGCAGCTTTATCGGTTTCCCAATAATGAACACAAGATCGGTATGGATCTTGTCCAGCGCGCGGAAGCGGCAGGGGTCAATGCGTTGATGTTAACCTGGGATTCGCCGGTGCGGACGACGCGGCCGCGTGAAGTGAAGAGCGGGATTATGGCACCGTTCAAGTTGACCAACCGTTTGCGGATGGATGCGATGACCTCGCCACATTGGCTGTTCTCGATGATGCGGAATGGCATTCCCCGATTTGTCAGTCTGCGGCCCTACATGAATGGCAAGACCAGTATTGAAGACTCGACTAAGTTCATTAGGGCGGAGGCTGGTGGTGCCTTTACATGGGACGAGATCGCCCGTTATCGCGATGCCTGGAAAGGGCCGCTTTTGTTGAAGGGCGTTTTGCATCCGGCAGATGCTGAACGCGCGGTTGCAGCGGGTATCGACGGGCTGGTTGTAACAAATCATGGTGGTCGACAAATTGATGCGCTGCCTGCATCGATAGATGCGCTGCCGGCGATTGCGGCACAGGTAGGCGGGAGAGCCGAAATCATTGTCGATAGTGGTGTGCGTTCCGGTGTTGATGTCGCGCGGGCGATTGCGCTTGGCGCCAATGCCGGGTTCGCGGGCAAGGCATTTCTATGGAGCCTTGGCGCTCTGGGCGGAGATGGCCCTGGCCATATGATTGATCTGTTTAAAGACGATCTTAGTGCAACTTTGGGGCAGCTCGGCTGCTACACGGTTGACGAATTAAGGTCCGTCAAAGTCCGGCATCCCGGCGCATACACCCTGGCGGATTTCGGCGATGTCTGATCTATGGGGTATACGCACCGTCGTTATGGATGCGGACCTCACCATTGTATTTGTCGCGGATGTCCTTGCGGGTCACATAGTCGATGATTTTTACATCGTCTTGGTGGCCTGATCGGTTGCCCATCATGATCATCGGGCCTTCGCCGGTGTTTTCCAGCTGATAGAATGAGCCGCCGGTGATCAGGGCGGCCATGCCAGGGTCAAGCACTGCTTTGCCGCCATCGGGGAAATGCATGGTGCACTGACCTTCGAAACAGATGAAGGTTTGATCCTGATTGTGACAATGCAATTCGTCATGATCGCCTGGATTGGGATAATAATGGACCCAGGCGTGCATCTTGCGGGTCGTCATGACCTTGGTGCGTTTCTTTTCACGCTTGCCGGTCTCGATGCAGTCGATGATTTCAATACCCATGACGAATTCCTCTCATACTGGTCGGATAAATTTTATATCCATAGTATTAGTGCGATTGTCGGTGAAGATTGACCGGAATTGTCGCAGGGTGCAATGGTCGGGTGCGGGACCCTTGCTGTTTCCTCTATGCACATTCGCAGATTATGCTACCGTCTTTATTGCCGCACTCAGTGAAGAATTTTCAATGGCCAAGAACTAAAATAATTCGAACTCAAACAGAACGAGGCAGGCTATGGATTATGATCTGATCATCCGGGGTGGCAATATCGCCGACGGCAGTGGCGACGCGATATTTGAGGGCGATGTTGCGGTTAAAGACGGCAAGATTGTTGCTGTCGGCAAGGTTTCTGGCAGCGCGACCGAAGAGGTCGATGCCAAAGGCATGCTGGTGACACCGGGCTTCGTCGATATCCATACACATTACGATGGGCAAGCGACCTGGGAAGAACGGCTGGTGCCATCGAGCTGGCACGGCGTGACGACCACGGCGTTTGGCAATTGCGGTGTCGGGTTTGCGCCAGTCCGCGAACAGGATCGCCAAAGCCTGATCGATCTGATGGAAGGTGTAGAGGAAATTCCTGGCTCGGCCCTGCATGAAGGGTTGAAATGGGATTGGGAATCTTTCCCGGATTATCTCGATGCGCTGGATCGCCGCAAACACGATATGGATATTTGTGCTCAGCTGCCGCATGCGGCGCTGCGGGTCTTCGTGATGGGTGAACGCGCCCTTAATTTGGAGGACGCCAACGAAGATGATATCGCCACCATGCGTGTTTTGGCGGCTGAAGCAATGCAGGCGGGTGGCTTTGGCTTCACGACCTCGCGGTCCCTAAACCACATGACTGTGCAGGGTGATCCAACACCAACACTGAAGGCCCGTGAAGAAGAGCTGACTGGAATTGCCTTAGGGCTGAAGGATGCCGGTAGCGGTGTTATTCAGATGATCGGCGAATTCAGCGCTGATGACCGCCACGAAGAAATTGCGATGTGGCAGCGGATCATGCGGGAATCGGGACGCCCATTGTCGATCACCGTTACCCAGCGACATCGCGATCCGGATGGTTGGAAAGATATCATGGCGGGGATCGATGCCGCCTGCGAGGAGGGCCTTGAAATGCGCGCTCAGATCGCCCCCCGTTCAATTGGGTCTATGTATGGTCTCAGCCTTAGCCAGCATGCGTTTTATCTGCATCCTTCCTATAAGGCGATTGAAGATAAACCGCTGGCGGAGAAGGTCGCGATTATGCGCGATCCCGAGTTTCGGACGAAATTATTGGCAGAGAAACCGGTCCATCGCAGCGAGCGGTTGATCCAACGTACGGCTAATTTCCAGTTCACTTTCAGGCTAGGAGATCCACCCGATTATGAACCTGCGGAAGAACGCTCAGTTCTCAATCTTGCCAAGCAGGCAGGCCGTGATCCACTGGACTTCATGTATGATTTGCTTCTTGAGAATGACGGCAAGTCGTTTCTGTTCTCACCGAATACAAACTATGCCAGCTACAATCTCGATGCATGTCATGAGATGATTCGTCATCCGCGGAGTTGCCTTGGTCTGAGTGACGGTGGTGCCCATGTTGGTCATATCTCTGACTCCGGTTACCCGACTTTCGTCCTGACCCATTGGGGACGGGACCGACCAACAGGTCGCATCGATTTGCCGTGGCTGGTTCGCTGGATCACCAGTGCAACGGCAGAGGCAATTGGGCTCCATGACCGAGGGCGTCTCACGCCTGGCTATCGCGCGGATATCAATGTCATTGATTACGACAAGCTTGGGCAAAGCTATCCCTATTTGACCTACGACCTCCCGATGGGCGGACGGCGCTTTATGCAAAAGGGTGAGGGATATAAGGCAACCTATCTTGGTGGCGTTGCGACCTATATCGACGGCGAGTCGACGGGGGCGCTGCCCGGCAAGTTGGTCCGTGGTCCTCAGGCACGTCCGACTCTGGCGAGCGCTGCTGAATAGAAAGATATATAAATGACGAGAACAGACACTACATATGCGACACCGAGTGTAGAACGTTCGGTGACGTCCTATCCCGCTCGGCGTGCTTTCAAGCAGGGGCCGATTGACCCGGCGGTACATAGTGTGGTCGGGGTCGATGATGCCATCGATATCCATTGTCATGCCCATGAAGGGCAGCAGGATGCTCTTGGGGTAGCCAAACTCGCCTCGATGAGTGGGATGCGGGGCATCCTTTATAAGACGATCATTGGTCGGAAAGACTCCGCGAATACGGTGCGCAAGATTAAAGCCGAGCTTGATGGCTGGGCGGATGGCGCTGGTGTGACACCGGTTGATCTTTGGGCCGGGGCGTCAGTGACTGAAGGATTTCTGTCGGAAATCCGGCCGGAGCGTTGCCGTGACGTCATCGAGGCCGGTGTCATTGCGTTGTGGATGCCAAACAATACCTCGGCGAATACACTCTCGATTGTTGGTGGTAGACCGCGTTCCTGGGATAAATCGGCTGATCCAAACGACCATACAGATCCCTTGTCCTGGGCAGATGCGCTCAAATATGGTCACTATCTTCTCGACGATGCAGGCAAGCTGAAGCCGGAGATTGATGAGATATTCCGAATTGCCCATGGCGAGGAGAAAGCGATCTTCTTTGGTCACCCGACCAAGCAGGAATTCACCGCTATGGCCGAGCACAGCGCCAAAATCGGATTTCAAAGGGGCGTGGTTGATCATCCGTTCAGCCCTTTCGTCGATCTGTCGATTGAAGAGATGAAACAGTTTGGCTCGGCCGGGCTATGGATGAATTTTACCTTTGATGAATTATCGCCTCTGCTCGGGATTGATCCAGCAAGAATGTATGAGGCCATCCAGACTACTGGCGCAAACAGGTGCACTTTGTCGTCTGATGCCGGTGAACCGCTTTTCCCGGATACTGTTGAATCACTCCGTCTCCTGCGCGGTTACATGACTGCCTTTGGATGCACCGCCGAGGAAATTCACACCATGTCCAGTGTGAACCCGGCGTTTATTGTCGGTTTGGATTTGGTGCCCGCCTCAGTCCAATCCCAGGCCAGTGCCGCAGAATAGGAGAAATTATGGCTACGAAAACTTTATCAATTGCACTCGATCGTTATGACCGGCATTTTCCGTTCTATGATGGGACTGCGAATCCGCCGGACGGCATCGAATTTGATGTAAAACAGGTCGGACAGGGTACGAGCTTTCGAGATGGCAGCGATCGTCATGGCCGTATGATCCACCATAACGAATTCGACATCTCCGAGTTCTCGATGTCGAGTTACCTGATGGCCAAGGGGCGCGGTATGCCTCTTACCGCTATTCCGGTTTTCCCTCGCAGGCTCTTTAGCCAGAGCCAAATGTGGGTGCACCCGGATTCCGGTTTTTGGCATCCAAAAGACTTAATTGGAAAAAAGGTTGCTATCAGTTCTTTTCAAACAACACTGTCACTTCTGGCAAAAGGCGATCTCAAATTTCATTACGATGTGCCGTGGGAAGAAATTCACTGGCTTTTGACAGCGGAAGAGAAAGTTAAGTTTGAAACGAAACCAGGCGTAAAAATTGATTATATCGGTGACCGTGAACAGTTGGGCTACCAGCTGGAATCAGGCGAGATCGACGCGTTTTTTCTGCCGCATCCGCCGCATTCGGTTGCGACAGGTGAAACAAAAGCACGACACCTGTTTGCGGACAGCAAGGCTGAAGAGCAGGCCTATTACAAAAAATACGGTGATTTCCCCATCATGCATATCGTCGTGATGCATCAGGAGCTGGCGGAGTCGATGCCGGACCTCGGGAAGGCGTTGATCAAAACGTTCAACGATGCGCGGGATTTGGCAGAGGGCTATTACGAGGATCCGAACTGGTCTCGATTGGCGTGGGGACGTCATAACTACGAGGAAGAACGCGATGCTTTTGAAGGTGACCCATGGCGTAACGGCTTTAAAGAAAACCGAGACAACATCGCGCGGTTTATCAAATATTCCCATGATCAGGGGCTGATCGACACGCCTTACGAACCCGAAGAGCTGTTTATAGAAAATACCCTGGATAGTTAGAGGTCATTTAAGCCAAAGCTTATTTTGTTTTTTTGTTTCCCTCTTCCAACTGTTTCGTAACGTCGAGGATCAAACCTGCGGTAAGCCTTGATCGGTTGATGATGCCAACAAATCGCTTCTGCGCATTCATTACCGGCAGCCATTCACGGTTCTCTTTTTGCAGTCTTTGCAAGGCCGTACGTTTGGAGGAACCACTTGGAAGCGCTCTCTGGGCGCTGACGAAACTCGGGAAGCTTCTGAATTTGCTGGGAGAGCGTGCAATCGCAGTGCGTAGGTCTTGCCAGCTTCTGATCGGGCCAACCCCGCTGCCTCTTTCAGATGCACTTAGGACCGAAAGAAGTTTTCTCGCATCGATGATTCCAAAAAACGTACCATTCCTTTGTTCGAGAACCATATATTTGAACTGAGGAGATTTAGATAAGGCGTCGAAGTAAGCTTTCATGACGCTTGGGGCGTATACCCCACTGCCTATCTGAAATTTGAGCGCTTGAACGCCACGGGCGACATATTCCGGTATACGGTCGCTGTCGCGCTTTGATGCAACAGCGAGGCGTTGCGGAACAACTCTGTCTATTTGAAGTTTTACGCTGCCTTTTGACGCCGAAAGGATCGCCTCACGCGCCGTCTCTACTGTCACGCCGTCGGCGCCAACACCCAATTTGGTTATTTTACCGGTTACCAGCAGAATAATAATGATTGGCAGAATTGCGATTGCCGCATCTGTAATTCGAACTTCTGCTTTTCCTTTGGATAAGGTCCTTAGCAGAACAAGCCCAACCAACAGAAGTATCGCAACGCCGCAACCAACGATGATTATTAATGTATCAGACATTTAGCCCTCCCCATAGCACGTGCCGCGTCAGTCAATAACCGTGGTATTTACGAGCACGGATATGTTGATTTTTAATTCGATCATTATCGTTAGCGTATCCGCTAGGGGCCGGTTGTGACAAATTTTGGGAACTTTATCTAACAGTTAATCCGCTATAATCGGCCCGTCGCCGTCCTCCTATTCTATGCCCTTTCCTTTGCGGCCATCGCTATTCTGAGCTAGCCTAAATTATAGGCCCATAGACTGGTCAGTTTTTCTGGATGGGGTTTAACATGAAGGGTACAGCCAATGTTCGCGTTCAAGGCCCGGCTGAACCCATTTTGGGTAAGTTGCTGGCAGAGCATGGTCTAGATGAGCCGCCGCTTTGGAAAAGCCGTCCCCCCGAAACAAAGGCTCGTATGGCCCGGTGGAATGAACTTGGCAAGGTGCGAGATGGTGAGGTCAATCCGGTCAAGACTGAGATAACTGCTCTGGCCGCGGCAACCGAAGAGCTGAAACAGATGGCCCTCGATCTTGGTGCCAGTGTTGTCGGTTGTGCAGAGCTAAAACCGTTTATGGTCGCCAAGGGCAGTGACCTTCCACATGAATACATATTTTGTCTGGTAGTCGGCGAAAACTATGATGTTGTGCTCAATGGGCCGAGAGCGGTCGAGACGGAATCGACCAGCACCTATGTGGAATGTGCGGAAATTTCTACCAAGCTGGCTGAGCATGTGCGCTCATTAGGGTATGCAGCAATGGCGCATCACAATGGGGGCGATGACATAATGGCATTGCCTGCCTTGCATGCCGCTGGGTTTGGTGAATTGGGTAAGCATGGTAGCCTAATAAACCCCGAGTTTGGTGCGAGTTTCCGACCAGGGTTTGTAACAACTACAATGCCACTGGCACTCGATGAGCCCATTGAATTCGGTGTTCAGGATATATGTATGAAATGCAATATCTGCGCCAATAACTGTCTGGCAGAAGCAATTCCGCCAGCAGATGAATTTGTTGTTACCGAAGGTGTGAAGCGTTGGATCACGGATGTCGAGAAATGCTACACGGTTTCTCGATTGCGTGAACAATACTGTCACATCTGTGTCGATGTATGCCCCTATGTTCACATGGTGAATGGCGACGAACATCGTAAGGACGTCTACAAACAATATATGGGGCAGCGAAAAAAGGTTGGTTACCGCACACCAGCTTGGTGGCCTGACGATCCCCCCGCCGGTTTGGAAGACTGACCCACTCAGCCAAAGGCATGTTTATCATTGCGATGCGCGTTCGATTCCTAAATCATCGGATTCGAACAAGGTAGCTTTACTGAGTAGTTTGGATTCAAAAATTAATGGCAGGTCAGGGGCAGGGGGATACCCCGGATACTAAAGCGGGATCTATGCAGCCGTGGGCCCGTGCGACGTGGCGAGGCCTCTCCGCCTTTATGACGCTTTCTGCTTTGCTGTGGAATATCGATTTCCTTGAATGGTTCGGTTTTGCATTCGTTCAGGAACAGTACTACGCCTTTGTCATGGCACCGGCGCTGGCTGTGGTATTCCTGTCTATCCGTTTGAACCGGGCTGAGGACACTCACGTCCCCTGGTATGACGTCTTGCTGGCCGCGGTTTCGTTGGCGGCCCTGTTTTATATCTCTGCCAATTTTCTTCATTTACGCGAATTTGGCCTCGCTGAGAGTACGCCGCTGGCCATTGCTCTTGGTGCCGTCGTTATGGTTCTCGTTCTTGATGGCCTTCGCAGATCAGCGGGCTATGTGATGCTGGCTGTCGCAGGCGTGTTCGTTATATACGCGCCGATTGGCCACCTGATGCCCGGCGATCTGGTCGGCATCAAAGTGGCGCCATGGCAGCTCGCGATCAATATGGGGTTCAACCCCAATGCCTTGTTTGGTATTCCGCTACAGGTCGGGACGACCATTGTGATCATGTTCATCCTTATGGGACAAATATTGATGAAGGCCGGTGGCGGGCAGTTTTTCACCGATCTCGCGATGGCGACTGTCGGGCGGAGGCGGGGAGGCGCTGCCAAAATTTCAGTGGTTGCATCGGCCTTGTTTGGCACTGTCTCGGGCACGGCTGTATCCAACGTGGTGACGACGGGGATTATTACGATCCCGTTGATGCAGCGCGCAGGCTACAAGGCAACCCATGCCGGTGCCATTGAGTCTATTGCTTCAACCGGCGGTCAGTTCATGCCACCCATTATGGGCGCGGCGGCCTTCCTGATGGCTGAGACATTAGAGATACCCTATGCCGAGATCGCCATCGCCGCTCTCGTGCCGTCGCTCCTTTATTATTTCGCGGTGTTCATTCAGGTCGATCTCATCGCCGCTCGAGATGACATTAAGTTTATTGATCAGGAATTGCCCCGGGCCAGGGAAGTCCTGCGTGATGGCTGGCACTTTGTCCTACCCTTTGTCGTGTTGATATACACATTGTTTGAGCTCAACCTGCCTCCCGAACGCGCGGCAATCTGGTCGTCAGCATCGCTGTTGATTGCATTCTTCAAACCCTATCGGGGCGACAGGCTCAAAGTGGGGGATTTATTTGAGGTATTCTGCAGCACGGGCAGAATCGTCATCGAACTTCTCATGATCACAGCAACCGCTGGCTTCGTCATCGGTATCCTGAATTTGACGGGTCTCGGCTTTTCTTTGACACAAATGCTGGTGGGTATGGCCGGTGAAAGTCTCGTGGTGTTGCTGCTCATCAGTGCGATGATCTGCATCGTTCTTGGGATGGGGATGCCCACATTGGCGATCTATGTGTTGTTGGCGGCTCTGATTGCCCCGGCGATTGTTGAGGCGGGTGTCGAACCGATGTCCGCCCATTTGTTCATTCTGTATTTCGGGATGATGTCGATGATTACACCGCCCATTGCGTTGGCGGCATTTGCCGCGGCGACGTTGACCAAGGCAAACCCAATGACAACGGGATTTGTGGCGATGAAGTTTGGCTGGACGGCTTATTTCGTACCATTCCTGATTGTGTTTTCTCCAACGCTGATCCTGATTGGGGACCCAAAAGACATTGCGATCAACGTGACGACCGCAATCATCGGGACGTTCTTTGCTTCCTTGGCGGTGATTGGCTATCTCAAGCGTCCCATGAATCCGTTAATCCGTTTGATGTTCGCAGCTGCTGGCCTTAGCGCAATGCTGCCCTATGAAATCTTTGCACAGACTGCAACGATGAACATTGTAGGCGTTGGGTTGGGCACTCTCTTGATCATCTATGAGGTGATCAAGGCCCGTGATGCAAGGAGCGTTGTTTAGAGAGGTGACGGCGGCGGGCTATCTCGATAAGGTTTTATCAAATGAGAGCAATTTTCTAACAATAACGCAATTCAACTTCGGAGGAATTTATGAATAAGATTGTATTTACAGCTGCCTTTACGGCGACGGCTGCGTTTGTTGGCCTCGCAGCGGCACAGGTCGCCGTCTTTGCGACAAACCCGCAGGGTAGTCTTGGCTATCGTACCGGTATCGCTGTTGCGAAAACGGTTAGCGCGAAAGCACCGGGCATTAAAGGACTTCCCCAGCCAATGGGCGGGTCGACAACCTACATTCCTATTATAAACCGCGGCGAAGTTGGTTTCGGTTTCTCCAACGCTATGGAAAACGCTTTATGCCTATAAGGGCATTGGCACGTTCGAAGGTCGTCCACATAAGAATTTGCGGATGGTCGGTCGAATGTTCCCACTGCGTACCGGTATCGCGACGGTTACGGATTTTGGCGCTAAATCCATTCATGACCTCCGGAAGCTCAAAGGCAAACGGATTACTTCCAAATACACATCTTTGAGCATTATCGAGATATTCATCAAGGGGGCGTTGGCCAATGCTGATGTGCCTTATGATAGTTTCAAGAAGGTGCCGGTTTCCGGCTTCGCTAAAGGCATCTTCGCGCTCGGTGAAGGCAAGACCGATATTAGCTGGATCAGTCTGGGCTCCGGTGCAGGTCGTAAAGTAAACACCCAGCTGCGCAGTCGAGGCGGGTTTACCTATCTCGATATGGACACCTCTCCAGCAGCGATGGCGCGTTTCAAGAAAGTCATGCCAGCGGCCAAGATTGTGTTGGAGTCGAACACCAAGATGCCGGGCATTTTTAAGCCGACTAACATTGTCGAGATCGATTATGTGTTGTTTACCCATAAGGGTATGGATGAAGAATTGGTTTATAAAGTGACTAAGGCGTTGGCGACTAACAAAGCACATCTTGCCAAATCTTTCGGGCCTTTCAATCGTTTGAAGTCTTCGACCTTTGGCGAGCCGGCTATGGCGCCTTACCATCCTGGCGCGATCCGGGCCCTCAAGGAACTCGGTCTTAAAATCGGCGGATAAGTATACGTTCAGTATTGAAATTGGCGGTCTTCGGGCCGCCAATTTTATTTGTCTTTATTGGAATTTCTATAAGCCGCTTATGCGGCACTGGGTTTAGGTGCTCGTTGTCCAGCCTGTTCCATCATTGGCATTATTTTGTCGACCCATTGTTGGAACTCGGTCCTGTAATCGACCCAGGAGACGAGAATCCCGTCGATGCCCATTTCAATGAGATCGTTCATGCCGTCAACAATCTGCTCTGCCGTCCCCACTAACGGATAACCACCGTGCCCGCCGATAAAGTGGCGACGAAACTGGTCAAGGACATCGGCGGGAAGTGTTTCCGACTGCATGCCGAAGATTTCCAACAGGTTGTTCACCGCGACATAATCGCCTTTCTCCACGATGTAATATTCAGCGTAATCCTTTGCTTCCTGCTCGGTCTCGCGGCAAACAATATAGGCGTGGATCCATACCTGAATTTCGCGGCCGGCTTCACGGGCCATAGTCTTGAGGTGGGTCATCTGTGCTTTGCCGCCCTCGATGTCGCGTTCTTTTAACAGCACAAAATTCATATCGGCCTGAGTTGCGGCGAATTGCTGACCCGCCGGTGATCCGCCAGCATTCATAACGGGAGGCATTGGTTTCTGAAGCGGTTTAGGCTCGCTCCAAACGCCTTTTGACTTAAACCAGCGGCCCTCAAAATCGAACTCGCCTTCCGTGGTCCAGATTTCGCGAACGAATTTTAGCCATTCAGTCGCATATTCGTAGCGCACTTCATGTTCATTCCAGGTTGCGCCAAACATCTCGAATTCATTTTTGAACCAGCCGCAGACGACATTGAAGGCAAACCGGCCGCCCGATATATGATCAATCGTGGCGCATTGCTTGGCCGCTGCAACCGGATGGACCAGCGGGACATGGGCTGTTGAAAAAACACAGCTGTAATCAGTGATCGCGGAAACGGCTGCCGCCCAGTTAAAGGTCTCAAAGGTCCTGTTATTGAAGTTGGTTTCGCCGCCATAGCCCTTCCAGCGCGCTACGGGGAGCAGGACTTCGAACCCGGCCTGATCTGCCATCTTTACGACTTCTTCGGTCTCCGGCCAGGTCATGTCCCAGGTGTTTTCGGCAGTCGTTATCGTCGAACCGTGCGAGCAGTTCATGGCGATTATGCCGATCTTCATCTTATTGTCGTTAAACAGCGGGTTCGTTTTAAGGACGGTTGGCATCGGCGTCATTTGCTTATGGTGGCTAATAAGAAGAGTATGCGGTCTCAAATTTTATGCAGCAACCAAATCAGATACAGTCAGCCGCTGGTATCGAGTCAAATGCGAGTGTAATTTCGCTATATGGATAGTACGAGTTCAGCAAAAGGCCCCAATCAGATAAGTTCGAGGGTTTACGCTAGGTCATATGCCGGTCTGGAGATCGATCCGGATCGCAATATCAGTGATGATGCGGTCGTCTTTTGGCGTATCGTTAAGCTGGCGTTCAGCAATCGAATCCGCATTACGCTGGCCTTGATCGGGATTGTTGCCGCTGCGTGTTTTCAGCTGATGATCCCCCAGTTTCTGGGCGACGCGGTTGATGGTGCCTTAGGACTGGCGGGGCAGGGGAATGTTTCGCCAGAGGCGGGCCGGGAAGCGCTATATTACGCTGCTGCCTTGTTGATGGGTGCAGCCGTTCTGCGGGGTGTCTTTACGCTGCTGCATAACTATTGTGGTGAATCTATTGGCCATCTTTTGGCGTATGATCTGCGGATAGCGTTTTACGCCAAGCTGCAGCAGCTTAGCTTTTCCTTTCATGATCACGTCCATACCGGCGAGCTGATAACGCGGGGCATGCTCGATCTTGAGGGTATCCGGTCCTTTATGAATACCGGTCTGTTGCGGGTATTCTTGCTGGTGATTTTGGTCGGAGTTGGTGCCTATCTGCTTATTTCAACGGACTTGGTTATGGGGCTTCTAGCGCTGAGCTTTGTGCCGTTCGTTATGTGGAAATCCGCTGTCTCGCGGCTCAAGCTGCGCGGTCTGTGGTGGACCCTCCAGGAAAAGATGGCGGTACTTGGTCGGATCATGGATGAAAACCTGACCGGTATTCGGGTGGTTAGGGCCTTTGGCGCAGAGCCGTATGAGCTCAAGAAATACGGTGCTGCCTCCGATGAGGCGCGTGAGCTTGCGATTGAACGCATTAAGACACGGGTTGCCTCTACAACGGCGATGACTTTCGCGTATTTTATTGCGATGGGGCTTGTCCTGTGGGTGGGCGGCACGCGGGTGATAGAAGGCCGGATGACGGTCGGTACCCTGACCGAGTTTCTGACCTTTATGACCATCCTGCAGCTGCCGGTCCGGCAACTCGGCCTTGTTGTAAATTCCTTTGCGCGGACGCTGACATGTGGTTCGCGCATGTTTGGGGTTCTGGATCTTGAGCCTGTCGTCGCGAATAAGCCAGATGCCAAAGAGCTGCCCAAGGAAATTGACACGCTCCGGTTCGAGAATGTCACTTTTTCTTATCCAGGAGAGGGACTGCCGACTGTTTTGAACGGTATTTCCTTTGAAGTCAGCCGTGGAAAAACGCTCGGCATTGTTGGCCCGCCAGGCAGCGGAAAATCAACGATTGCTCATCTTTTGCCGCGGTTTTATGACGTTGCGAGCGGACAAATAACGATTGATGGCATCGATATTCGGGACGTTAATCTATCCTCCTTACGAAGTGCAGTAAGCGTTCTTTCACAAGACCCGTTCCTGTTTACGGCATCGCTGGAAAATAACATCGCCTACGGTAACCCTTGGGCGGCCGAAGCAGACATCCGCAATGCTGCCGCCATTTCGCAGATCGATGGGTTTGTCGACGGTTTGCCCAATGGATATGAAACGCTTGTTGGCGAACGCGGTGTTTCATTGTCAGGGGGGCAAAAGCAGCGCATCGCGATCGCTCGAACGGCAATGTTGCAGCCAGCCATTCTTGTCCTCGATGACTCGACGGCGGCGATCGATGCGGGGACCGAGCAACGCATTCGTCAGGCACTGAAAGAACAGGCGCGCAATGCAGCGACAATCATCATCTCACATCGATTGGGGACGTTGCGCCACGCGGATGAAATACTCTTCCTGGAGAATGGCCGCATTGTCTGAACAGGGCTCGCATGATGAACTTGTGGCCCTGTGCTGGCAAATATGCCGCCCTGTTTGCGCTGCAAAGCCGCGAAGGGGCAGAAACAGTGGATGCTGTCAAAGGAGCTGCCGAATGACGTCAGCTTTCCGCACCGCCGCAGACCCTAATGCCGTGCGCCCACCGCGCGCCGTTGTTGGCTCACAGATCAGCCAGGATGAAGTAATCTTTGGCGCGGCGTTTGACCGAAGTGTCGTCCGTCGCTTCGCTGAATATGTGAGGCCTTTTCGCAAGACCATGTATATCGCGATGTTCTCGGTCCTGGTCTTTACCGGTGCGCAGCTCTCCATTCCGCTAATCATTCGCTATGCCATCGATAGCGCTCTGGTTGCTGGTGGCGGCCAAGAACTATTGGCGCTGGCGGTCGCTATCTTTGCGGCGGTCATTATCGTCAACTACGCCGCAAACTATCTGCAGGACCGACTTGTTGGCTTAACTGGTGAACGGGTTATCTTCGACCTGCGCAGTGCGATGTACGCGCATCTCCAAAACGTCGCTTTAACATTTATGGATCGTACGGAGGTCGGACGGATGATGTCCCGACTGCAGGGCGATGTGAACTCTCTTCAGGAGTTTCTCGAGAACTCGATCACGGCCATCGGGGATCTTGTCCTGCTGGTCGGTATTGTCGTTATCATGCTGACCCTCAACTTAGAGCTTGGTCTGCTGACGTTATCGGTTGTACCGACTTTGTTCTTCGTTCGCCTGGTATGGCTGCCAAGGGCGAGAAAGGCTTTCCGCCGCGCACGAGAGACCAACTCGATCAATAATGGGGCGCTGGCCGAAGGCATTCATTCTGTCCGAACCGTACAGAGCCTGCATCGCGAGTCGGTAAACCTTGATCTCTACGCAGACAAATCGCAGGAAAATCTGCGGGCGCATCTTCGTTCAGCAAAGTTTGCTCAGGTTATGGTGCCGATTGTCGATACGCTGACCGGGGCCGCCATGGCCATCGTTGTTGTGGTTGGTGGTTCGCTTGTGCTCGATAAAGAGCTCGATGTCGGGGTGATGGTCGCGTTTTTGTTCTATGTACAACGCTTCTTCGATCCTATCCGCTCTTTGACGATTCAGTATAGCGTGATGCAACGCGCTATGGCATCGGGCCAGCGGATCTTTGAAGTGCTTGATGTACCCTTGGCTATTTCGGACAAGCCTGATGCCGTTGATCCGGAAATAGTTGAAGGCGCGCTGGAATTCCGCAATGTGACCTTTGGCTATTACAAAGATCAGCCGATCCTCAAAGAGGTCAGCTTTAAGGTGCAGCCGGGTGAGACCGTCGCCCTCGTGGGACCAACAGGCTCCGGCAAGACCAGTATCACGGCGCTGTTAAACCGGTTCTACGACGTTTGGGACGGTGAAATCCTGATCGATGGTGTCGATGTCCGTGATTATGCGAAAGTTGCGTTGGGACGGCATGTCGCGATGGTTCTGCAAGATCCGTTCCTGTTTACTGGGAGTATCCTGGAAAATATCCGCTACCGGACCACAGACGCCACCCGCGAAGATGTTGAAGAAGCGGCGAAGATCGTTGGCGCGCATGAATTTATCACGGCATTACCCTTTGGATACGACACTGTTCTTGAACAGCAGGGGCACAATCTTTCAATGGGGCAACGCCAGCTGCTGAGTTTTGCCCGTGCACTGGTGGCGGACGCGAAAATTCTTATCCTCGATGAGGCGACAGCCAATATCGACAGCTATACCGAACGTCAGATTCAGATAGCCCTGCAACGTTTACTGGAAGGCCGCACTGGCATCGTCATTGCCCACCGTCTCGCAACAGTCCGAAATGCCGACCGGATCATTGTGTTGCAGGAGGGCCGGATCATCGAAACCGATACGCATGACGCGTTGATCGCCCAGAACGGTCTTTACGCCAAGCTCTATGAGCTAAACTACGCGTCGTTTGATGACCTTCCCGAAGATATCGTCAATAATACGCTGACAGCGCCGGTCCGCTCCTGATTATAAAATGGGGAAGGGTTGGTTCCTTTTGCCCTATAAGGAGAAAGTACGATGACTGACTCTAAATTCCCACCGGATGTTTATGAAGACTCCGGCTTTCGCGTGCCGTTGCCAAAGCGGGAAGAACTTGATGATGATGGCAAGGAGGTCTTTGATCACTTTATGGACCCCGACGGTGGGACCTATGTCGGTATTAAGGGGCCGGGGGGAATTAGACTCCACAGCCCAAAGCTTTCGAAGTTAACGCAGGAGGTAAATTATTACCTCCGCCATGAATCGGGGATCAGCAAACGCGTTCGCGAATTGGCGATTTTGGCCACAGCGCGAGAACTGAACCATCAGTTTGAATGGGTCGCACACGAACCGGCGGCCTTAAAAGTCGGTATTTCTCAAGAAATTGTCGACATCATCAAATATCGTAAACCCGTCGATAAGCTTGATGAAACCGATGCGGTCGTCATTGAGTTCGGTCGTCAGTTGATGGGCGCGCGGAGGGTGGAGCCTGAAACCTTCGCGGCAGCGCAGCGCATATTTGGGACCAGGATGCTGGTAGATATCGTGTCAGTTATCGGGAGCTATGCGGCGACGGGTGCCTTGCTCACAGCCTTTGATATTCAGTTGCATCCGGGAAAAGAGCCGCTGCTGCCACTCGACTAAAAGACGTTCAGCCGTCGTCGTCCCAAGGGATAGCGCGCATCTTTTCGCCGATATCGCAGCCTCTCTTATAGGGAGGGCGTTGGGCGCCATATCGCCGTTGTGCAAGATAGGAGGCAGGAATAATCCTTGCTGGTTTCGCAGCGATTTCAAGGATCAGCTTGCGACGAACGGCGCGGGCGAAGTCCTTGAAATTATTGGCGACAACGAGGAAGGATCCGGGGCCTCCGATGACACAGCCGAGATAATATTTGTCGAGGTCGGGCAGGTAGTACCGGCTCATAAACCGACCGCGATTATTCATGATCGGCAGCCCGTTAATCGTGATCCGTTTTTTCACAATGGCATTGCGAACGAGATCAACCTGTCCACCCCAGTTGTTAGGGCCGTCACCGGAAACATCGATGACCCGTCTGGTGCCTTCGATATCATTGGTCTCGATCATTTTTGTGGCCAGCTCGAGGGCATCACTGATGGAGGTTCTGCGGCCAAAGGTTGGCGGTGCGCGCAAAAGTTCATCGGCAAAGTCATTTGCGGTTTTGGCGTTATGCAAGATGCGCCAGTTTATGACGATCTTATTGTGAAACGCGCTGGAGTAATCGACATATGCGACGGCTATACGGCGCAGAAAGCCTGATGATATCGCTTTGATGATTTGCTTGCTGCGGAATGCATCAGCAATACCTTGTCTTTGCAGCCGGGCCTCATCCTGGTCGATGCTGCGGGAAACATCGGTTGCCATGACCAGTTCTAAATCGACGGCCTGTTTTGACCATGCCGGATGACTGACCAGAATGCTCATCAACGGAATCAGTATAATTCTCGACAAAGATCGTGCGTTCATGGTTCGCCTCGAATGAGTTCGGCCCGTGTGCATCAAAGCGTAGCCCCAACGCGCTAAACCGGGCAAGATGTATCGAGAAATAATGAGAGGTTGAGAAACAGGATGGAACTCAGTGCAATGGCGGGCTCGGTAGCGGCTCTCCTCAAAGAACGTAAATGTACGGTCTCCGTCGCGGAGTCGTCCTCCGGCGGATTGATTTCGGCGGCGTTGCTCTCGATTCCGGGGGCGTCAAATTACTTTGTTGGCGGGGGCGTGATCTATACACGCGACGCCCGGCGTGGACTGATGGGCGTGTCTGAGGATATTGCGACAATGCCGGGGGCCAATGAAGAATATGCCCTGATCATGGCGCGGCAAATGCGTGAGAAACTAGGCACGGATTGGGCCATATGTGAAACCGGCGCCAGCGGTCCGGGGGGCAATAGTTATGGTGATAATGCCGGGCATTGTTGTGTGGCCGTCGCCGGGGTCATTGAAATTGCCATTACGATTGAAACTGAAAGCGACGACCGCGAAGCGAACATGTTTCACTTCGCGTCTGCAGCGTTGGAACTTCTCGAAGCCACATTGCGCGAAACCGGTGGTGACTGAAGGCTTCGACAATAACGCCAAGCGAAAAGGGCCTAAAAAGCCGCGTAAGATGACGGCCAAGCGGTTGCAGAATATCGCCCTGTATTATTGTCAGCGCTACGTCGTTTCGGAGAACAAGCTATCTGACTATCTGACCCAGCGGATTTACCGCGAGGTTAAAGACGGCGAGGAACGACAGGAAATGTTTGATCTCATCCCGCCATTGGTCGAGAAGATGGCCGATTCAGGTTACGTCAACGATAAGGAAGCCGCGTCGGCGAAGCTACGCTCTGCTTTACGCTCTGGTTATTCAGTGAACCGGGCGATCTATCTGGCGTCGCGGTCTTCGATGGTTGACGGGGAAAAGGTTGGTCAACAACTTGAATCAGCGCTTGAAGATGCCTTGCCGGATATTGCCACTGATGACCCGGAGGCACCGGAAAGTGCAACGGCGATGGCGTTGTCAGCACTTCAACGAGCGAAAAGAGGCCCGTTCCGGACCGGGCGTATGGATGAAACCACGGAACGCCGGGATATCTCGTGGCTTCAGCGCCGCGGTTACAGTTTTGACGAAATCAAAAAGGCGATGGGGTTGGACCAGAGTTACTGAGTGTCTTTTTGTTCATCCGGATAGGTTTCGAGGGCGTCTTCTAACATTTTGAGCCGCCGTCGTGACCACGCCCATACGCCTATACAAACAACCGCACCGGCGATAATCGGTGGCTGTAATCCAAAGTGGGACGAAAGCCAGCCCATAAGCAGGGCGCCGATAGAAGGGCAGCCCCGGGCAATGAGTGTATAGAAACTCAACATGCGGCCGCGCATCGAGTCATCCACAGCCACCTGAATAAGCGTTTGTTCGGTAACGCCGATCGCTACGATGGCGTAGCCAACGGCGCCGGTGAAGGCCATCGCGATCCAGAAATTATCAGTAGAGGCAAAGCCGATGACGGCGAGACAAAGAATAAGGGTGTTGAAAATCAGGATTCGGGTGAGACCTTGAACACCATCGCGTTTGGCCAGCGCAATACTCCCGATAAACGATCCAACCCCTAACATTGAGGTAAGCCAGGCGAAGCCATCAACCCCACGGTCAAATATCTTGTCGGCAAACCCCGGCAATAGTTCGATGAAGGGTCTGCCAAAAACCGCCATCATGACCAATATTATCAGGAGCGGGCCGATCCCCGGATGCTTAAAAGCATAACGGAATCCGTCCATGATCTCGGTCCCCAACGTCGTTGCTTCTTTTGCTTTTTGTTTGGCTTGGCTTAAAAGCTGAACTTTGTAGAGCGTAAAGACGAAGACAAAATCTGCGACCACCGTGAAGATGAGGACGGGGCCGACTCCCCAAAACGCAATGGCGGGTCCAGCCAGGGCGGGACCTCCAATACGGGCGATATTGAAGATGATGGCGTTGATGCTGACGGCGGAGGTGAGCGCTTCCCGACCAACAAGGGATTGGATAAGGGATAGCCGAACGGGGTAATTGAATGCCATCGCGATGCCATTCATCATGACGAGGCCGAAGAGAAGATAGACCGTGATCTGGTCTGTCAGGGTGAGCCAGACAATAACTGACGAAATGACCGCAGAGATTGATACATAAAGCCGAATAGCCTTGAGCCGGTCCATGCGGTCTGCAAGGGCGCCGGCCAGCGGTGCCATGATAACATTTGGAAAAAAGTCGGCCATTGCCATGGCGCCGAGCCATGTCGGACTCTTGGTGAGTTCCCAGGTAAGCCAGCCAACGGCAATACGCTGCACCCACATCCCAGCCTGTGAAAAGAAATTGCCGGCCATGTAGTTCCGAAAATTCGGAATTTGCAGGGTACGGAATACAGCGCTGTTGCCGGGATCGGCCATTTTGTTTCTCATGCTGAGGCGTAAGCGACGCCCGTCTACAGTAATCTATCTCTTTCGCCGCACAGGCAGCACGTCCGAGATTCTAGTGGCTTTCTTCGTCGACACGCGCCGTTGCGGCCTCGGGGAACACGGTGTTGATCGCATGCAGAGCGATTTGTTCGTCTTCGACGGCTTTGACGCCTGATACACCCATCGCACCAACCAGATGGCCGTCGATGATGATCGGCACACCACCTGCGGCGGCAAGCAGGCCGAAGGTTGCGTATGCTTTGTGGTCGTTTTGAATCCAGCGCTCCCAAACCCCGCTGGGCCGGGCGGTCATCGCGGCGGTGTTGGCTTTGCCGAGTGAAATATCGTCATTACCGGGGCGGGCACCATCCATCCTGTGTAAAGCGATGATCCGACCGCCATCATTGAGAACGGAGATCACCACTTCCCAGCCCTGTCGTTGGGCTTCTTCCTCAGCCGCCGCGAGGAGTTGTTTGGCGTCATCCAGCGTAAGGGCGGGTTTCATAATCATGGCGTTATCCTTCGATTGGTATGGCGGTCGCTAATACCTGACTGAATGGGTAGACGAAGATTATCCCGCCCTCATATTCGGTTGCCACATTCTGAACTCAGATCAGGAGGGCGTCAAAAGAGCGTGATCGGTATTTAGGGACTGTGTCGTTTATCAATTGTTAGCTACCTTATTGTTATCTTACTTATTATAATCTAGCTTACTAATTATCAGCTGACTTCGTTAACAGGAATTTTGCGATGACTTCTCGGGAGCCTCCCGACCATGTCGGTTATTTGATTGGTGACGTGTCGCGCATGTTGCGAACGGTTTACGACCGCCGCGTAGAGCCGTTGGGGCTGACGCGTGCCCAATGGCGCGTCATGGCGCGGATCAGTCGTATCGAAGGCTGTACTCAGACTGAGCTTGCCGCCGAGTTGGAGATTGAGAAGCCAACCCTTGGCAAGTTAATTGAGCGGTTGGAAGAGAAAGAATGGGTGACGAGGCGTCCGGATGAAAATGATGCCCGGACCAAACGGGTTTTTTTGACGAAGCGGGCAGAGCCGGTTTTAGCTGAAATGTTCTCACTGGCGGATGATGTGCTGGATGCCGCCATCGCCGGGCTTAGTCGTCAAGAGGCCGATCAGCTCAATGCGTCTTTATTGCAGGTTAAGTTTAATCTGGCGTTGTTGCTGAATTCAGAGGACGGGGTTGCGTAAAGCGATGGGGCTTGGATCAAGAATTCTGTTGCGGCTGTGTCTGCTCGGCATCGTCCCAATCGTGGCGATTGTTGTTGGCGGCCATTACTGGGTCAAAAGCACGCGCTATGTGACCACCGAAAATGCCTATGTAAAAGCCCATCATTTGGCGGTGAGTGCAGATATTGATGGCCGCGCAATTCGCGTTTTGGTGAAGGAAAATGATCGGGTCAAGCGCGGCGATCTTCTGTTTACGCTGGACCCTGAGCCGCACCGGATTAACGTCGCCAAGGCGGAGGCAGAGTTAGGCGGTATCCGCAATACACTGCAGGCCTTGCGGGCGGAATATCGGCAGGTGATCGCCGAACGCGCGGATGCCCGTCAGGAAGTTTCTTATTTCAAAAGGGTGTTTGATCGTCAGCGCAAATTATCAGCACGGGGCGTTGCTTCGCGAGCGCGTTATGACGAAGCTGAACGCAATCTGACCAAAGCGCGGCAGTTTGCTCGGACGCTGGAGCAGAAAATATTACAGGTTCTGGCCCGCTTGGGTGGGAAGCATACTACCCCGTCAAACCAGCACCCCCTGTATCTTGAAGCCGAGGCTAAGTTGCACAGCGCCGCCCTTAACTTGCGCCGTACCCAAATACGGTCCCCAGCTGATGGCATTGTTGGCAGAGTGTCGTTGCAGACAGGTGAATATGTTGAAGAAGGCAAAGCGGTTATTCCGATTATCCAGACGAGTGAGACCTGGGTTGAAGCCAATTTGAAGGAAACTCAACTTACCCATATTCGTCCTGGGCAAAAGGTTAGCCTCACTGTGGACGCATACCCCGACGTTGAATTTGAGGCATCCGTCAGCTCAATTAGTCCGTCTACAGGTGGAGAGTTGTCTGTCCTGCCACCGCAGAATGCCAGCGGCAATTGGGTGAAGGTGGTTCAGCGGGTACCGGTTCGTATTGAGCTGATCAAGGAGGACAAAGCGCCAGCGCTGCGGGCCGGGATGACCGTCTCTGTGTCGATTGATACCAAGCGGGAACGTACATTGGCAGGGGTAATAAGTTCTGCATTTGCCCGAATTGGCAACGGCGATTGATCGGCTGACGCAATGGCGTCTATTTCTCAGGAAGCAGACAAGTTCGCCGGCATTAACCGGCCACTGATTACGGCGACCGCGATGATGGCGACGACAGTTATCGTGCTCGACATCAATATTGCGGCCATCGCGCTACCCCATATGCAGGGTGGTCTGTCCGCCAATCAGGATCAGGTGTCTTGGGTTGTTACGACCTATTTCATGATGCAGGCCACGACGATGGCGGCCACGGGTTGGTTGGCAGCACGCATTGGCCGCAAGCGGTTGTTTGTTGGGGCGCTAACAGGTTTTGCCTTCTGTTCCCTGATGTCCGGCAACGCGGAATCTATCGCGGAGATCATGTTCTTCCGGGGGCTTCAGGGTATGTGTTCCGCACCCATTGTTCCAATCTCCCAAGCCTTGATGCTGGATTCCTATCCCCGAGAGCGCCACGGGCAGGCCCTGGCGATATGGGGAACCGGAGTCATGTTTGCGCCGGTGATGGGGCCAGTAATTGGGGGGTGGCTAACCGATGAATTCAGCTGGCGCTGGGTCTTCTATGTTTCAACGCCTTTCGCCATTCTCGGAGTTCTCGGTGCAACATTTTCTGTAAAGGAAACTGCGACTGATCGCGATAAGCCCTTTGATATGCTGGGGTACTTTTTTCTCGTCATCGCCTTGGCGTCGCTGCAGCTGACTTTGGACCGTGGCGAAATCGAAGGCTGGTTTGAGTCCAACTACATTATCGTAACGATGAGCGCCGTCGTTCTCGGTCTGTATCTGTTCATTACCCACAGCCTGACAACAAAGAATCCCTTTATTAGCCCTGGCATTTTTCGGGACAGGAACCTGATGCTGGGCATTTTGTTTCAGTTCATGCTTGGATTCCTGGTCCTGTCGATGAACGTCATCATGCCGCTATTTTTACAGAACCTGCGGGAATTTCCCATTCTGATGGCGGCCATGGTGATGATGCCGCGGGGTGTGGGCACGTTGATTGGACTCGTCGTGGCGGGGCGGCTGTCAAACAAGGTCGACCCGAGGGCGGTTATAATCTTTGGCTTTTGCTGCGTAGCGTTTTCTGCCTGGCGTCTCTCAAACTTCACGGTCGATGTCGGTATTTGGGATTTTGTTATAGCGGCGTTCTTTAATGGTATCGGGATCGGGGCAATTTGGGTGCCGCTGACAGCTGTCTCCTTCTGGACATTGCCGTCTCACCTGAGAACGGAAGCTTCGACCTTTACCAGCCTGTTTCGGAATTATGGCAGTGGCATCGGCGTATCCGTGGTCATCAGCATTCTGTCCCGGTCGCAATCGACTGCACATGCCCATATGTCAGAGCGAGCCAATCCGTACGCAGAGGCGATGCAGGAACCATGGCTCCCAGAACAGTGGAGCCTGTATTCGGTGGAGGGGCTGCGTCTGCTCGATGCAGAGATAAATCGGCAAGCCATGTCGATTGGTTTCTTTAACGATTTTTATCTGATTATGATTGGGGCACTGGCCTCAATTCCCGTTGTAATGCTGCTGTCACGCGGGGCAACGAAGTAGAACGACCAGCTAGGAACAGGGTGCAAATCCAGAATTTTGTTTTAAAGTTCCTGAAACAGGGAGAAACGAAATGATTCCAGAAACCAAAGTTAAAACATTCTCGGTTTCAGAAACGCGGACTTGGAACACCTACGGCGTCGATAAAGAGGCGCAGATCGTTTTTGAGGAAGATGTCGCCGCCGAGATGCGCGATGGCATCAGGCTGATGACCAATGTGTTTCGACCGGCAAAGCCGGGGAAATACCCAGCGATTCTGAGTCTGGCACCTTATGGCAAGCATTCCTATCCACCGGATAAACAGTTTGAGCGTATTCCTAATGTCGGGCCCTTGCCGTTCTCGGAGTACACTGGTTGGGAAATGCCCGACCCGGTTTACTGGGTGCCGAATGGCTATGTGGTTGTCGGAGCCGATTGTCGCGCAACGAACCAAAGTGAAGGCGAGCACTTCGCGCATTTCGATCCACAGATTTCCCGGGATTTTCATGACCTTGTTGAATGGATTGCGGAGCAGGAATGGTGCGACGGCAACGTCGGGTCCAACGGCGTTTCCTATCTCGCGGCAACGCAATGGCTGGGGGCCTCCGAAAACCCTCCACATCTGAAAGCCGCTATTCCGTGGGAAGGATTTAATGATTTTTACCGCGAACACGTTACTCACGGAGGCATGCCGGATACGAATTTCTATCGCGAAATCTGGGGTCGCCGGATGAATTCGCAAACTGGCTTTATTGCCAGAGATGCGACGGCCGAAGACTCGATTGCGGAGCAGAATAATCGTCCGCTTATGGATGATTTCTGGCGCGCCAAACATCCTGATCTATCGAATGTCAAAACCGCGATCCTTGCGGTTGCGAGTTGGGCGACCGCGGGCCTCCATACACGTGGGTCGGTTGAGGGCTTTAAGCAGGCGAGTTCAGAAAATAAATGGCTCTACGCTCATGGCCGCAAGGAGTGGGAGACCTATTACGCCCGTGAAGGTCTCGAAATGCAGAAGCGCTTCTTCGATTGCTTTCTGAAGGGGCAGGAAAACGGCATGCGGGAGACGCCGCGGGTTCGTATCGAAGTTCGCGACCATTTCTATGATGGTCGTGAACGCTACTTTGATGATTTTCCGGTCCCGGAAACCGATTACCGGCCTCTTTATTTAGATGCAGCCGATGGTTCATTGAGCGCATCACCTGTTCTTGATCAAGCGCAAATCAGCTATGAGGCGCAGGAAACAGAGTCGGAGGCAGATAGCACCACTTGGGAATACATTTTTGATGAAGCTGTGGACCTTATTGGTCATATGAAGCTCAAGCTTTGGGTAAGTGCCGATGAAGCCGACGATCTTGATCTGCATGTTGCGATCAAGAAGTTCGATAAGCATGGTAACGAGGTCTGTTTCCCGGATTTCCAGCATATCGAAAATGGCTTGGCGGCAAGCGGTTGGTTGCGGGTTTCTCATCGCGAGTTGGATGAAGAGAAATCGACGCCGTGGCAACCCTGGCTGAAGCATGAGCGTCTTCTCAAGCTGGCACCTGATGAAATCGTGCCGTGTGAAGTAGAAATCCTCGCCTCAGCGACAGGTTTTCGCGCTGGCGACAAGCTTCAGCTGGTTGTCCAGGGCTACGATATTATCAGCGTGTTTAACCGTTTTAAACATGAGGACACGGTCAATGCTGGCCATCATGTTATCCATACAGGCGGTGACTATGATTCACACCTGCTGATACCTGCGGTGGCGGTCTAAATCAGCTCTTCGGTTTTGACCCGATAAGAGCGAAGACGATCCGGCAAGTTTCGGGGCCTGAGTTGATCCAGCTGTGCAAATTGGCCTGCTGGATCATCACGTCGCCGGCACTCATATGCACCATCTCGCCATCATCGAGCTCCATATCAATCTCGCCATTGAGGCAGATGACATAATCGACGCTTTCGGTCCGGTGCATCCGCCCGGGCCCTGGTGGGTAATCGATCACCCGGCACCATGATCCCATCGCTGGTGGTTCTATTTCATTTTCGCGCATACCGAAGTCTTCATCGGTCCAGATTTCTGCTGGTGTTTCGTCACTGCCCCAGATCAGCGTGGAAACGTTACCTCGTGGGCGTAAGAGGCGCTGCGGTGCCAGCCCGTCATGCATGACGACGGCTTTGCCGTTTTCGTCATGGGTCGTCACGATACGCCGAACGGATGGTAGAGGAGGCTCTTTACCTTCCGGGTAGGGTTCGACGGGGGCAAGCGGCTGTGGGCCGGGGCCTTTCAATGTCCCGCCCGGTGGGCGTTTAGCATCGATCAGTACGAAGGCAACACGGCAGGTTTCGGTGCCGCGATTGAGCCAGGAATGGATCGTGCCTTGCTGAACCAGAATATCGTGCGGCTTCATATGGACAGTGACGCCGTCATCCATTTCCATATCAATTTCACCTGACATGCAGATCGCGTAATCGAGCGTGTCTGTGCGGTGCATCATACCGGGAGCGCCGGGTGGAAAATCGACGATGCGGAACCCTGAGCCGTTAGGGTCCGGCTGGATGACGTTCTCGCGCGCGCCGAAATCTTCGTTGGTCCAGACCTCTGCTGGCGCTTCATCGGAGCTCCAGATAAAGGTGGAGACATGGCCCTGTTCGCGGATCTGCTGGTTGGGGGCAGGGCCATCCATGATTATGGTGGCGCGGCCCTCGTCAGTGTGTCCGGCGACAATGCGGCGGATGGCGTATTTATCTTCACTCATGACGTGATCCCTGTCTTAGGATGTAAATGGATTTTCGCCGTCGGGGCCTTCGACATCGAAGGACACCAGCAGCACGGCAACGGAAATATAAAACCCAAGTAAAATGATGAACTCTACCAGCGGCTCTTTGCCAAGAGCCGCTTCTGCCTGCTCATACAGCGCATCGCTCAATCGGCGCTGATCGAGCATCTCTTTCGTGATATCGTAGATCAGTTTTTCCGTGGCATCGGAGAAATTTGGAACCTGTCCCGCTTTGAGTGCTTCGATGATGGCATCATCCAAGCCAAAGCGTCGGGCACGCCGCTCATGGACGACCCATTCGTAAGGTGCCTGATATGCCTGGGCAATTGTCAGGATTGTCACTTCCTTGAGCTTATGGGGGAGCGGTGAGTCTGACATCAGCTGGTCGATAAACTGCGATACCGGGTCGCAGATATTGGGGGCGTGCAACATGACAGCGAATGGTCCGCCGACCTGCCCGCCCGTTCGCTGCGCTGCGATACGGTCGTGTAACGTGCCCTGAAGTTCTGTCATTTGATCGCGTGGAATTGGCGCCAGTCTGGCCATTGGTCTCTCCCTGAAAATATTTTTCGCAGATTGCACGACAGATCGATTTGCGGCAACGGTAGCGGCGGTTCTAATTCTAAGCCATTCTATAAGCGAAATTATACGGAGCACTGGGTAGGACGATGAAAGCGGTTGAAATTGATAACTACGGCGGGTCTGAGGTTCTTGTGTACCGGGATGTTTTGGATCCCGTTCCTGGCCCCGGAGAAGTTGTTGCAGATATATTCGCGGCCAGCGTTAATCCGGTGGATTGGAAGGTCCGCAATGGTGAACGGCAGGCATCATTACATCTCAAATTCCCGCATGTGTTGGGCGTCGATTTTTCCGGCGTGGTTCGTTCCGTTGGTGATGGGGTTACGCAGTTTTCTATCGGTGATGAAGTCTATGGCACCACTGCGCAGGATCAGCGTGGCTGCTATGCCGAAGCCTTGGCGGTTCCAGCGAACCAACTCTCCCTGAAACCCAAGGGCATGTCGCATACCGAAGCGGCCGCGATTGCGTTGGTTGGTTTGACGGCGTTGGTCTCACTGGATGATGTCGCAGGACTGAAGTCAGGTGAAACGATACTGGTTCATGCCGCTGCCGGCGGCGTTGGTGGCTTTGCTGTTCAATATGCCAAACATGTTGGTGCCAAGGTCTATGCAACGGCAAGCGCTGCCAATCATGACTATGTCAAAAGCCTCGGCGCCGATGTTGTTATTGATTATCGTAATCAGGATTTCACTGAGGTCGCGAAGGATTGCGATGTCGTCTATGAAACCGTTGGCGGTGAAGTGCTGGCGCGGAGTGTCTCCGTTCTGAAACCGGGCGGCAGGCTCGTCTATATAACAAAGCCCCCGGAAGGTTTTGTAGCGCCCGACAATATTGAATATCTTCGGCCAAAAGTGCCGCGGGACGGCGGGCATATGGCGGTGATTTCCAACCTCATTGATCAGGGGGCGGTATGGGCACCGGAGATCACTGAAATGTCCTTAGGCGAGATTAAAAAAGCGCATGAATTAAGCGCAACGGAACATGTGCGGGGTAAAATCGTCCTCGTTGTTCGCTGAGGGAGAGGTCGATGAGTGATGTTCTTCGCATAGAACGCAACGGCGCGCTTCTTCGCTTGACGATGACACGGCCCGAGAAACGAAATGCGCTTAATTCTGAATTGGTCGAAGCGCTCGATTGGGCTCTCGTAGACGCCGATGCAGATGACGGAATTCAGGTGATCATGTTGGCGGCGCAAGGGCCTGTATACTGCGCTGGCGCAGACATTAAGGAATTTGCCGGTCGAACCGATGACACGTCGACCTTGTCGGCTAAGCGGTCTGCGGGGATGGGGCGTCTCTTTCAAATGTCGCAGGTAAAGACCAAGCCTGTAATCGCCGTGGTGGATGGTCCGGCGCTGGGCGGCGGCGCGGCGCTCGCTATCGCCTGTGACATGGTGATCGCCAGTAATGAGGCGAAGTTCGGCTACCCCGAAATCAAAGGCGGTTTCGCCGTCGCGGGCGTTCTGCCGTTACTGGTCAAGCATATAGGCCGAAAGGCCGCTTTTGATCTCTGCGCGACCGGCAGGAGCATCGATGTTGAGGAAGCGCGTTCATTGGGGTTGGTAACCTATGTCGTCGAGTCAGAGGGTATTCTTACGGAGGCGGAACGTCTCGCCGAACAATTGGCTGGGTATTCGCGTGATGCGCTCTCGGTCATGAAACAGATTATTCAGAAGTCCGGCGATCTACCGCTGGACGATGCCATCGCCTATGCGCGGACGGTCAAGGTTTCGGGAAACGATTAGACGTATCTGCTTGGTTATTCTTATAATTGATCATAGTGGCTACACTGATTGATTTGGTGAATAGGAGCTAGGTATGGCTGACCTCGCAAATCTCGACATGAATTTGCTGAAAGTTCTGAACACTCTAATCGAGGAGCAGAACGTTACGCGGGCGGGTGATCGTCTTGGTAGAACGCAGCCTGCTATTAGCAATGCCTTGAACCGTTTACGAAATCTGCTGGGTGATGAACTTTTAGTCAGGGGGCCTGGCGGGCTCACATTAACGCCAAGAGCTGAAGCCCTGAGAACCCCGCTGCATGATCTGATGCAGCTGGCCGAAATTTGTGTTTCCGAGACAACGCAATTCGATCCCTCAACTACAACAGGCGTTTTGCGGATTGGTCTACCAGACCGGCTTAGCCTGCCGGTGCTACCACCTTTGGTAAAACGGTTGGCCGAGGCGGCACCTGGATTGAGCCTTCATGTGAAGACGGCAGACCGAGATCAAACAATCAGCTTGTTCGACAATGATGAAATTGATTTGGCTCTGGGGTGGCCCGATAACTTGCCGTCACACTTGCAATCGGAATGGTTGTTCGATGAAGAGCTGGTTTGTGTGTGCCGCAACGGGCATCCCGTTTTGTCCAGCGGCAATCCATTTGATGCCGAGGCGTTAGTTTCTTATCCCCATATTGTGGTGAGTGCGACGGGTGGCCAAAGAGCGGCATTTGATAATCTGCTGGCAGATCGCGGGCTGGAACGACGCGCCCGGGTTTTTGTTGCAGGGTTCTCCGCGGTACCAGAACTCCTTTGTACCTCTGACATGATCGCTGTTTTCACCAAGCGGCTCGCGATTATTTTTGGCAAAAGCCATGGCCTGATTTATAAAGAATTGCCGTTGGAACTCGGACCGTTGGGCCATTTTTTGGTCTGGCCGTCGCGTTATGATGGTGATCCACGCCATAGCTGGTGCCGGGACCAAATTCGGGAAATTTGCGGCGGTTTGGATGCTACCGCTGAGACCAATTGAAATGAGCCCTTCCACCAATTCAATTGCGATGCCAAAATTAATCTAACAACTTATAAAACAGGTTCCCTTCGCGTGGCTAAGACTTCCAATTCTTCAAACGATATCGTGCTCGTTCATAGCTCTGACATTCATGTGGATGACGGCTATACGGCGCGGGCCAATGAAGGCGATGGTACAAATCCATTGCTAGACGTCCTGAGAACAGCAGAGGCAGTCAAAGCCGATATTGTTCTGCTGGTTGGTGATGTTTTTGAACATAACCGGCTGGCCAGTGATATTGTCTCAAAAGCGGCAAATATTATGGGGGATGCCCCGATGCATGTTGTGGCGCTTCCCGGCAATCATGACCCCGCAATACCTGATTCCCCGTGGCACCACAAAGCGATGGGGCAGGCCGACAAGCTCCATATTCTTGGCGTTACGCATAAAAGGGCAGTGCAGTTTCCTGACTTTGATCTGGAAATATGGGGGCAGGCGCATCGGGACTATGGCGATATGAACCCGCTATCGAGGCCGAGAAAACGCAAAACGCGATGGCAAGTCGCCTTGGCTCACGGTCACTATGAGCCTGTTGCAGATAGAAAAACGACGCTTCGCGCATCATGGCTACTTGATGATGCGGAACTCGCTGCAACCGGTGCTGATTATGTCGCACTGGGCCATTGGAATCGGCCCATAAAGGTCGGTAAGGGCGCTGTTCCGGCCTATTATTCAGGCTCACCTGATCTCGCGAAGACGGTCAATGTGATACGATTGACGGCGTCTGGCGAGGTGAAGGTGAAGCGTCAGAAGATTACGTAAATATCCCCATATAAGTTTGTGGGTATTAGGCGTTTTGCGATGTCGCTAAATATGTCAGAATAGCGTATCAATTTTGAGGGACAGGATAAAGCACATGGCTGAAAATACTTGGAAACGCAGTAGCTTGCCGCGCGAACCAGCTGAACTTGGGAAACCGCTTGTTGATCCCGCGCTCTGGTACCCAAAAGACATTTTGGCTAATGAAGACTGGATTTATCGCCTGTCTGATAGCGAGATCGCTGAAGTAAAATCGGCCGTTGCCGTCGTCGAAGAACGTGGGCTTGATATCAAAGATATCACTAAAGAAGACTTTCCGCTGCCGACACTGGGACCCCGTCTGCAGGAAGTGCAGGATGAGCTGATGGAGGGACGCGGCCTTGTTCTGATTAAAGGGCTGCCAATCGATGATTTTAACCGGGCGCAATATGCCGCGGCCTTTTGGGGCATTTCGGTTTATGTTGGTCGGGCTCTGTCGCAGAACCGACAAGGTCACGTTCTGGGCCATGTGAAGGATATTGGCGGCGATTATTCAAAGACGCGAGGGTATAAGACAAAAGCCCATATGGCATTCCATTGCGATCAAGCCGACGTTCTCGCGTTGGGCTGCATTCATGATGCGAAAGCCGGTGGCGAGCATCTCGTCTGTAGTGCTGTGGCCCTCTATAATGAAATGATAAAGCGCCGCCCTGATTTGGCGGTGGAGCTTGGCTGGAAGTTTTATCGCCAGCTTTCAACGGAAAAACATCCAGGTCAAAAAGATCCCTTTATCCGTCAGGGAATTTTCAATTTCCATGACGGATATTTCGCCGTGCGCGGTGTGAGCTCAGCGTTGAATAAAGGTCAGTCGATACCGGGTGTGCCGCAATTTACGGAAGCACAAAAAGAAGCGCTGCAGATGTTCCGTGATATTGCACCGGAGATCGCAATTGAAGTGCCGCTGGGACGTGGTGATATCAGCTATGTTATGAACCATGTGACGCTGCATTCGCGGACAGACTTTGAAGATTGGCCGGAGCCCGAACGAAAGCGGCATCTTCTCCGTTTGTGGATGAATACCGGTGATCGGCGTCCGTTGCCGCCAGAGATTCACAAATTTTCCCAAGGCATCTACGACGAAACGACTAAGTTCGTGGCCCCGTTGGACGCCGAATAAACCGACGTTGATTTATCCAGCGGGTGACCG
Source organism: uncultured Alphaproteobacteria bacterium (assembly GCA_943787225.1). Classification (GTDB taxonomy): domain Bacteria; phylum Pseudomonadota; class Alphaproteobacteria; order MPNO01; family UBA2964; genus UBA2964. Next base: position 261,160 of record CALSLP010000003.1, on the reverse strand, counting down.
AAACGTACTCAGTTCTTTGAGGTCGTCGGCCTGCGTGAAGCCTTCGCAAAATTGTTGAAGTTGGTTAGCGGCGGAATCTGACCATCCACCAAAGGCGACATTCGCTTTAAACTTGGCGACCAGCTCATCGCGAGACAGGGCTTCATGGGCACCGCCCCGCATATGTGGTTGCTCGATCTCCCTTTCGCTCCCGTCCTTTAAGGTTGCGCGCAGGTGTCCGCTGTAATTAGCTGGATATTCATTTGCGGGATCAATTTCGTATGACACACGATTGGCGAGATCCCGTACGGCCGGACCGGCTACACGGTTATCCGTAAACTGAGCCAGGCCAGCGGCTTGATCAATGATCCCGGCGGCAACGCAGTAGGGGACGCTGAACTTGGCAGAATAGGCCGTCGACGGGTTACGTTTTTCTGACAATGGTTCCCAGAGACGATGAACCGTGCCCTCACCAACTTTGCAGGTGATACTGACGATATCATCCGGTGCAACGCCCTGCTGTGCCAATTGGATGGCGCAATCGATAAAGGGCTGGGTCATCGTGCCACAAGCATAGGGTTTGAAGGCGATAGTGGCAGCATGCCAATTCTGCCCAAGCGCCTCGGTGATCCTAGTAAAATCATTTGGAATGCTTGCAGAAGAGAAACCAAAGAAGAATCCATGCTCGCCTTCCATGACGGTGCGCGGTCCCATGAATTTCTCTCGGCCCAGCAGAGCGGCCCGAACCCCGGACTGCGCTGCCCAGCCGGCATGAAGCCGCTTGGTCCAACTCCCTTCTGCAAGATATTCGATTATGCCGGACGCAAAGCTGCCGGCTATGCCGATGGCGTCGGTCATTTCCTGTTTGGTTGAATCAAGGGCTGCACTGACTCCGGCGGCGGCACCAATGGCTCCAATGACCGCGGTCGGATGGAATCCCGCGCGATGGACACCCATTGGGGCGACCAGTGCCATACGGCACATGAGCTCTGTACCAACCGCGATGCCCCGTAAGGCGTTCTCACCGGACAGCTCAAATTGTTCTACTGCTGCAAGAACGGCGGGCATAATGACAGCACCGGTATGAACCGGCGTACCCTCGAACGTGTCGTCGTAGTCTTCGCCATGCGCCGCAGTTCCGTTAATCAGGGCAGCGGACGCAATATCGACAGGAGCCGCATGACCGATGGCTGTACAATTGCCCGGAGCGGAACAAGCCCTGATCATGGCGCCAACATAATCAAGGTTTCTTGCAGAGACGCAGAGCCCCGCATAATCGAGCAAAGCGTTACCGATGGCGTTCTGGAGGTCGTTCGGGATCGAATCGTGGGTCAGAGATGTCGCCCAGGTGCTGAAATCTTGGGAAACCGAGATTTCGGGAAGGTCAGTCATCGCTCGCGCTCTACCTATTATTAGAATTTCTGACCTTAACGAGCCAACTAAGCAGATGTCTACGGGATTGGCCTAGTTGCGGCGCTACAGACTGCCGTATAAAACGAACAAAATTTCTTTCACGAAACCAGCTCTGGAGAACACCTATGGCAGATGAAGAGGCGCCGCGGCGTAATGAAGGTTATCAGGATCTGCGTGATCTGTTGGAGCGGTTTGAGGAGATGGGTGAGGTCGCTCATGTTGATGGTGCGGACTGGAATTTGGAAGTTGGTGCTATTTCCGAAATGACGGCTGCCGAGAAGCCTGGACGGGCCAAGGCGATGTTGTTCGACAACATCAAAGGCTATCCAGAAGGCACCCGAATTCTCGCCGGCGGTGCCAACGCCTTTAAACGTCTCGCGGTTGTTCTGGGACTGCCAGAGCCGAAAGACGAGATCGATCTTGTCAAAAGCTATCGCGAACGGTCAAAGCGCGAGTTCAAGCTTATTCCGCCTGTTGAGGTATCGACTGGTCCGGTGATGGAAAACATCATGCGGGATGATGAGGTTGATGTCTGGAAGTTTCCGGCACCGATGGTCCATGAACTAGATGGTGGCCGTTATATCGGTACGGATGACGCGGTTATAATGCGTGACCCCGATACGGGCTGGGTGAATTCGGCAACCTATCGGGTCATGGTTCATGACGAGAAAACCGTTGGTATCTGGATGTCGCCGGGTAAGCAGGGACGTTTGATCTGTGAAAAGTATTTCGCCAAGGGAGAGCCGTGTCCGGTTCTGATTTCCTGTGGCCATGATCCGCTTCTCTTTCTGGTCTCGCATCAGGAAATTGACCATGAAGTAGATGAGTTTGCATTTGCAGGCGGCATGCGGGGGCGGGCGCTTGAAGTCATCCCCAGCGAAGTTCACGGTTTACCGATCCCGGCGCATGCCGAGATTGTGCTCGAAGGCGAAATCTATGGTGATGAGTTGCGTGAAGAAGGGCCCTTTGGAGAGTTCATGGGGTATTACGCCTCGACCTCAAGCCAACTGCCGGTCGTCAAGATCAAGCGTATTTACCATCGTAACAACCCAATCCTAACGCTGGCGGTTCCGTCCCGTCCGCCCGAAAACTTTACCTTCGCCCGCGCCGCGGTAAAATCGGCGATGATTTGGGACGAATGTGAAAAGGCTGGGCTGAATGGTATTTCGGGTGTTTGGTGCCATGAAGCGGGTGCCGGACGTTTGTTCAACGTCATTTCGATTAAGCAGCTATATCCGGGCCATGCGTCGCAAGCCGGCATGCTGGCGATGAACTGTCATGCCGGGAATTACGCTGGGCGTTGGGTGGTTGTGGTCGATGACGATATCGATCCGTCCAATATGTTCGATGTGATTTGGGCGATGTCGACCCGTTGCGATCCACCAGAGGACGTGCAGTTCGTCAAACGCTCCTGGTCGACGCCGCTGGATCCGATTTTACGTGAACCACCGTGGCAGAATAACCGCGGCCTTATCGATGCCTGTCGTCCCTATGGCTGGAAGGATGAGTTCCCGACAGTTGCTGAAGCCAGTCCGGAACTTAAAGTGCAGATGCGCGAAAAATTCCCGCACCTCTTTGATTGACCACCTAAAATTTTGGCAAAAAACCATTTATGTAGAAAGTAGAATTAATGACTCGTTCTAAACCACCTTTTCGCGCGGACGTTGTTGGTAGTTTTCTTCGTCCTGAACGTTTGAAGGAAGCCCGTCGCAATGCTGGGCTGGAACTTGAATCGACGCCTGATTTCAAAGAGGAAGAAAGTATCGCGTTGGAGAAATTGCAGGGCATTGAAGATGAGTGCATCCGCGAATTGGTCGATTTCGAAAAAGAGATTGGGTTGCAAGTGGCAACCGATGGCGAATTTCGTCGGGGGTCCTGGGCGTATGATTCAATCAGCCGATTTGAAGGTGTTGATCTTCGCCGGCAGGTCGACGGTGTCTCATTTTCTGGGTCAGGTTTTACGTCCCCCGTGGCGCACACCGATAGCAAGATTGGTCGGCAGCAGGGCGGCATTGTTTTGCAAGATTACCTGTTTCTGAAAGACCTTACGGATCGCACTATCAAGGTGACGGTACCATCGCCGACTTTGTTCTATGTACGCGGTGGCCGCGAAGCAGTGAACGAGGACGTTTATCCAGATATTGAAGAATTCTTTGAAGACCTGACACAGGCCTATCGAGATGAAATCCAAGACCTTTCAGATGCCGGGTCAACCTATCTGCAAATCGACAATACCGACGCAGCCTTATTGTGTGATCCCAAATTTCAGGACGCCGCAAAGCGTAAAGGTCTGGAACCAAAAGATCAGATCGAGCTTCAGGGCAAGCTGGTCAGCATGGCGACGCGCGGGCGTCCCGACAATATGTTCGTCAGTATGCATATGTGCAGGGGCAATAACGCTGGGGCCTGGATGGCGGAAGGTAGCTACGACTTTGTCGCGGAAGCCTTGTTTACGCAGTTCGACGTTGATGCATTTTTTATGGAATATGACAGCGAACGCGCTGGTGATTTCTCACCGTTACGTTTCGCCCAAAAAGATACATTTGTCGTATTGGGGTTGATGACAACAAAAACGCCGGAGAATGATTCCAAAGACGTTCTATTGCGCCGGATCGAAGAAGCATCGGCTTACATTCCAATCGAGAATTTGGCGCTAAGCCCACAATGCGGTTTCGCGAGTGTCGCGCGGGGCAATCCAATCACCTTCGATGATCAGAAACGCAAGTTGGAACTAATCCTCGAGGTCGCTGACGAAGTCTGGGGTAGCTCTTAACAGAGCCCTTAACCCAGAACTTCATCGAGAAACGCCATCGATTGTGCCCAGGAATTGGGCGCTGCTTCCGGATGAAAACTTTTCTGTTCTGGGTTAAAGAACGCGTGCTTGGCGCCGGGGTGGATGTGCATGCGGAGTTCAGGGTTCGCGGCTCGAATAGTCTCTATTTCTTCCATCGAAACACAGTGGTCGATATCGCCGTAGTGAATCACTGACGGGCATTTCGGCTTATATTCCAGTCGGGCCGGGACATGGCTGCCGTAATAATTGACCATGGCGTCGAATTTCAGCTTATCGGCACTGACCCACGCCCAGGTGCCACCAGTACAGAAACCGGAAATGACCACGGGACCATAGCTACGTAACGTATCGGCGCAGGCATCGGTGTCGATCAGAATTTTGTCGCCATCCAGTGAGGTGAAGTGGGCGATACCAGCTTCAACGCCTTCTGGTTCGTAGCTATTCGTGATGTTCGGTCCTATGCGGTCGAACAAAGACGGCGCAACCGCGACATAGCCTTCGGATGCCCATTGATCGCAAACATCGGCAAGGTGGGAGATACGGCCGGTTATAGCGTGAAGAATTACAACACCACCTTTGATCGTGCCGCTTGGATCGCTGCGCCATGCATCAAAAACATGTCCATCTGATGCGGTGATTTTTATTTCTGTGCTCATTTTACTTTCTCCTGAATATCGGTGGAGCTTAGCCGGATTCCTTCCTTGCGCCAATCTACTGTGTCTGGCGTCTGTTGACAGGGGCTCTATCAATGAGGCCAAATAGGTTCAATTAAACAAAGTAATTTGGAAGGGAGATTTTCAATGACGAAAACAAGCATACGAATTGCCTGCATTGCCGCTTTTGTGGGGATTGCAGCGTCAACTGCAGCCGAAGCGAAGGTGAAACGGATCACCATCGGGTCAAACCGCCAGGGCTCCGTGTTCTATCTGTTGGCCAGTGGTTTTGCCAAAGAGCTGCAGCAAAATTTAAAGATACGTTCGACGGCACAGCCGCATTCAGGCTCAACAGTCTATATGTCTGTCGTCAACAAAGGTGAGATGACATTGGGTCTGAATAACTCGATGGATTCAGGCGCGTCCGTACGTGGTGCGGCACCCTTTAAAAAGAAGATGAAAAATATCCGCGCGATCGCACGGGTTTGGGTTATTCCCTACGGCCTGATGGTGAAAGCGAATTCCGGTATTAAGACTGTCGCTGACTTAAAAGGTAAAAAGGTCGTAACGACGACGGGTCCCATCGTAAATTTGACCAACCTGAATATCGCCTATCTGCATTCCGGCGGTCTATCGACCAAAGACATCACAGCGGTTAAGTCAGGCGGCATCGTTGATAATATCAACAAGGTCGTTGAAGGCCGGGCGGATGCTTCTGCCGTTGCCTTGGGTATGCCGGCGGTACGCAAAGCACATGCTGGCGTTCCTGGCGGTATTAGAATTCTTCCTCTCGGTGCTGGTGGTTCTGATGCCTTCCTGAACCGCGAGGTCCCTGGCTCGCGTGGTCTTATGCAAAAGCCCAGCAAATTCCGCCCGTTCCTGACGACGCCGACGCGTGTTGCCGCTTTTGACGCATATTTGAACGCTGGTAAGCAGGTGTCGACAGAAGATGCCTATAAGATCATCAAAGTCCTTCACCAGAATTGGAAAAAGTTGCAGAAGGCTTATGGCCCGCTGCGGGGCGTTAAGCAGAATGCGATTACGCCTCCGACCAACCCGCATCCGTATCATGCCGGTGTTGTCAAATATATGAAGGAAGTGGGTAACTGGTCAGCGGCCAATGAAAAGCAGCAGCAAGCGGCTTTGGCAGCAGCCAACTAAGGTATCGTTTTCTGAGTTAGTATTGCGTATAGCACAGGGCCGGATATGACAGACAAGATTTGCAATCTGGCCCTGTGCATCTTTCTTGCACTAATGCCCTTCTGGGGCATTATGTGGATTCTTTCGATCCCTGATTATTTCCAGCTTGGGCTGGTTTCTGAACAATCCGTCACCATTGTGCTGGGGCTGGGTGTCGCAGCTGCCTTTCTTAAATATCCCTACGGCGAAAAGGCAGGATATCTTGATCTGTTGCTGGCTGTTATTGGCTGCGGCGTCTGGATGTGGGCATCCTATAATTTGCAGGATTGGTATCTTGAAGCGGCGTCGCGGCCGCCCAAGATGTGGGTGCCCGCTATTTTCGCTGTTTTGACAATGATGGAAGGTATCCGGAAGGCTGCTGGTGGCGTGATCGCCAGTATCGTCTGGGTGATCCTGCTCTACGGTTTCTTGGGCAATCATTTGCCCGGTGTCATCGAAGCGGAGGTCTTCCCGCCAACGAAGACATTGGTTTACCTCTATACCGATGTGAATGGAATTCCGGGCCTGGTGCTGAGGATTATCGTCGAGCTGGTTCTGGCCTTCATTATCTTTGGCAAGATGATGGACGTGTCCGGGGCGATGAAGTTCGTCAATGACTTGTCGCTCGGTCTGATGGGCCATCGCCGTGGTGGCCCGGCAAAAGTTGCGGTCGTCGCGTCCTCTGCCTTTGGTTCTATTTCAGGGTCAACCGTCGCCAATATCATGTCGACGGGCGTCGTCACGATTCCGATGATGAAAGAGACCGGCTTTCAGCCAAAATATGCCGCTGCAATCGAGGCGGTAGCCTCTAATGGTGGACAGATCGCGCCGCCCGTGATGGGCGCGACAGCCTTCATCATTGCCGAGTTTTTGGAGCTTCCCTATGGCGAAGTAGCGCTTGCCGCGCTTCTGCCAGCCATAATTTATTTTTTGGTGTTGTTCCTTCAGGTCGATGGTGTTGCCGTTCGGTTTGGCATCAAAGGCCTTCCCAAGGACCAACTGCCAAATGCCTGGAAGGTTTTAGCCCGAGGTTGGGTCTATCTCGTTCCGCTCGCGGTCCTGATTTATGTCCTGATTGGGCTTGGCTATCGGGCAGGGCTGGCAGGCATGTATGCCTGTGCATTACTGCTCATCTTTATGATCGTCAGGAACCGACGTCTTCCCAACTGGTCAGAATGGAAAGGCTTCTTTATTGGCGGCGGTGAAAACCTCGTACCGCTGGTGATGATCGGTGGTGGTGCCGGGGTCATTATCGGTTTGATGAATAGTACCGGGCTTGGCTTCCAACTCTCCCTGGCTTTGACGGAGATCGCGCAGGCTTACGGTATTCTTGCGATGTTATTTCTGACCGCCTTTATCTGCATCCTCTTGGGGATGGGGATGCCGACAGCGGCCGTCTATGTGGTTCTGGTGTCTATTATTGCGCCAGCCTTGGTCGAGATGAAAATCCCACCATTGGCGGCGCATATGTTCATTTTCTATTATGGCTTGCTCAGCATGTTAACGCCCCCGGTCGCGGTCGCTAGTATGGTTGCGGCACAGATTGCTGGCAGTGATATGTGGCGCACGGGGCTCGTCGGTTTACAGCTCGCTGCGGCAGCGTTCCTGATGCCGTTCCTGTGGGTCTTTAATCCGGCGTTGCTATTGCAGGGAACCACTATAGAGATCATCTATGTCGTTATAACCACAGTCGCTGCCGGTTTTGTAATTGGGCAGATGACGAAAGTCGTTGGCAGTGGTGGCATGATGGGAAGTTTTGGTGTGGTCGGACTTCTGGTCGCGGCAATCTTTATTGGCGGCGGTACGGTCTGGTTCGGGACAACTGCATCCAGTTGCGCTTTGGTTCCTGCGGGCGTCGCGTTGATTATATTGGTCGCGATGCGTATTGTTCGGCAGCGAAAATTAGCAGCTGAAATCGGATAATATGGCAGATTCAAGTGGACCGGCTCGATACCGGATTGGTGTCGACGTTGGCGGTACCCATACAGATTTAGTACTCAACGATATGGCAAGCGGAGCTCTCAGAATTGAGAAGCTGCCGTCTTCGCCAGAAAATCCGGCCCTGGCGGTTTTAGAGGGCGTAAAGCGGCTGTTGGGAACCGGAGTCTCGCCAGACGAGATTGCCTTTTTTGCCCATGGGACAACGGTGACGACAAATGCTTTGCTGGAAGGCAAGGGCTCGAAGATTGGTCTGTTGATCAATCAGGACTTCCGGGCGATTTGTGAGGTCCAGACGCAGGCCCGTGATGAAGGGAATCCGTTCGATCATCTGTTCCAGCGTCCGGCGCATCTGGCACCGCCAGAGCTGACGCGGGAAATCTCCGGCCGGCTGGATTATCTTGGAAATGAAATCCAGCCGCTTGATCGCGATGCTGTTGCCGCTGCGACGAAATCACTCATCGCGGAAGGTATTAACTCCTTCACTATTTGCTATCTGTTCTCATACATGAACGATGCGCATGAGCGTGAGACGGCCAATATTATTCGCGAAATTGCGCCCGATGCGTTTGTGTCGATGTCGAGCGAGGTGTTGCCGCGTATTCGTGAATGGCCGCGTTTTTCAACGACCCTGATCAACGCTTATCTGGTACCGGTGCTGGCGAAATATATTGCTGATCTGGCGGCGGGGCTGGACGACGAAAAGATCATGACGCGCCGCCGGTTTTTGATGCAGTCCAATGGCGGGGTGATGCCCCTCTCTGCCAATGCCGAGGCGCAAACAGTACATACGCTGTTATCGGGTCCGGCGGCCGGCGTGCAGGGGACGGCCTATTTGCTGGGCATTGAACAAGGTTGGAAGAATATCGTCACCATGGATATGGGCGGTACAAGCTGCGATATCGCCTTTGTCGAAAATGGTGCGCCACTCGAGCACGCAGAGGCGGTTGTTGCTGGACGTATCGTCGCCGTTCCAGCGCTGGATGTTTCGACGATATCTGCTGGTGGTGGCAGCATCGCCCGCGTCAATGCAGGAGGCTTGCTTGAGGTCGGCCCTGATAGCGCCGGGGCATCGCCGGGACCGGCCTGCTACGGCAAGGGCGGTACATTGCCGACGGTGACCGATGCGGATGTTGTTTCAGGCATCTTGAACCCCGACTTTTTCCTGGGCGGTAAGATGTCGTTGGATATGAAGGCGGCGACGCAAGCTGTGCAGGACCATGTCGCCACGCCAATGAATATCGACTTGGCGGATGCCGCGGCTGGTATAACGCGGGTTATTAATGCTCGCATGGCGGATGAGATTCGGGTTCAGGCTGCTAAAAAAGGTGTCGATTTATCCGGCTTTACCCTCGTGCCGTTTGGCGGCGCCGGGCCGGTTCATGCGGTTGCTGTTGCCGAAGACCTCGGCATTCCACGGGTATTGGTCCCGGCAAGCCCGGGGGCGTTTTCCGCGCTTGGATTGCTCTGCGCCGACGTTGTCCATGATTATATTCGGTCAGACCTTCAGGATTTGGACGGTATCGACCCGGATCATGTTGAATCTGCTTTTGCGACATTGGAAAAGCGCGCTGCGGCGGAACTTCGCGAAGAGGGGCTTGGCGACGAAGAAAAACACTTCCACCGCGAAGTTGATTTACGCTATGCCGGGCAGGGTTATGAATTACGGGTGCCCATCGAGGGTATTGCAACACCCCTTGATGCTTCTGGGTTTACAGCATTGGCGGAACGGTTTCATGAGCGGCACGAGGCGGTGCACGGTCATGCCGCGCGTGGCGCTTTGATTGAAGTCGTCAGCTATCGTTTGCGGGCGGTCGTGCCCATGCCAAAAATTGAAATGACGGCGTCGAGAGATCAGGGAGCCGCACGTTCGGGGAAACCTTCCGGCAACAGAGCCTTCCGGGATGCGCGTGGACAGTCGATAGATGCAGCGGTTTGGCGACGGGAAGACCTTCCGGTAGAAGGTGGCGTCGAGGGGCCCATTATTGTGGAACAGCTAGATGCGACAACAGTGGTGCCGGGCGGTTGGTCAGTTCGGCTGGACAATGCTGGCAATATGGAACTCTTTCGGGAGGGTACGGTATGAACGCGCCATCAAACAAAGCGGTTGATCCGATAACGGTGCAAATATTACGCAATCGGATTGGCAGTCTGATGGATGAGATGCACCATCATTTCTTCCGCTCTGGTTATTCGACCATTGTCCGCGAATCCCGAGATTTTAGCTGTGTCATCCTTGATCCCAAGGGACGGCTCCTTGTCGCGCCCCCGATGTTCTTCCATTCCACGGCGTATGGCTATTTCGTTCAACGTATATTTGAGCTGGTCGGTGATGATGGGCTTTACGATGGCGATGTTTTTATTTCCAATCATCCCTATGACGGCAGTATGCCCCACGTGCCTGACATGGGGGTCATTGTCCCAATTTTTCAAAATGAAGAGTTAATCGGCTTTGCGGGCTCCATCGCCCATAAAGCGGATGTCGGTGGCACAATGCCGGGCTCTACCTGGGGGCAGGCAACGGAACTCTTTCAGGAAGGTATTGTTTATCCGCCGACCCGGCTTTATCGCGCTGGCGTTTATGACAAAGGCATCGAACGGCTCATCGCGACAAATAGCCGTCAGCCGGAACTCACGCTAGGCGATCTGCGTGGACAGGTCGCCGCCTGTTTTATCGGCCGCGATCGGTTGCGACAGATTTGTGAAGAATATAGTACGGTTGAGCTCGCGGCGTCTTTGGATGCAATGATCGAGGCAGCAGGTGCCGAATTCCGCGCTGCGTTGTCACAGCTGCCAAATGGAACACAGGAAGCAGAATCCTCTCTCGATAGCGATGGCATTGATCGTAATAAGCCCGTTCGCATGCATGTTCGCATGACCGTTAAAGACGGGCAGGTAGAGTTTGATTTTACGGAAAGTGATCCGCAAGGGGCGCGGGCCAGTCAATATTCGACGAGCTCTGGTCGAGGCATGCTGCTATCAGGTTTTAATCGGTATGATTAACCCGGACCTTCGTTACAGCGATGCGATACGAGATACGGTTACGATCAAGCTGAAAGAAGGGACGGTTTTAAGCCCGATCCCACCGGCACCGTGCAGTTCCTATATGAAAACCTGTATGACCGTGATCGATATGCTTCTCGAAGCCTTTGGCGCGTTCTCAACTGATCGCGCGGCCGCTTATAGCGGTGGTAGCGGCGGTGGGCTCACGATTGATTGGGGCGCGGGGCCCCGTAAGCCACGCGGCAATCAGTATGAAATCTATGGCTCTGCCTATGGCGGCTCGGCATCTCAGGACGGCGCGTCAGGGACGACGGTGCATCTGTCGAATATCTATGTGACACCGATTGAGATTGTTGAGACGGAATTTCCCTGCCGGGTGACCAAGTTTGAGATGATTCCGGGATCCGGTGGCGATGGTAAATATCGCGGCGGCCTCGCCTTGCGGCGGGAATATGAGATGCTGCAGCCAGGATTGGTGATTTTTCGCGGTGACCGGGCGGTGCGACCGCCGCGCGGTGTTGCCGGTGGAAAGCCGGGACGGCCCAGTCGTTTCGTCGTAAATCCAGGCAAAGCCAATGAAAAGGAAATGCCGATTACCACCAGTGTAAACCTCGAAACTGGTGACACACTGGTGATGGAGGCGGCGGGTGGCGGCGGGTATGGTGATCCGGCTGAGCGTGACCCAGACAAGCGGGCGGAAGATATCCGTCAGGGTTATGTGACGGCAGATTAGGGAGGCCCAGTGATGACCGATGTACCGCCCGGGTTTAGCAATACCCATCTGATCCGTGTTCTATGGACCGATGCTGACCCAGCCGGGATTACGTTCTACGGCAATTATTTCAAATGGATGGATGAAGCCTCTTACTATCTATTCAAAGCCGCAGGAATTCGTTGGGAGGAGTGGGGCGAGAAATGGGGTGCCCTAGGGATTCCAATTTTGAGTGCGCACGGCGATTTCAGCTCGCCGAGTATGTTTGGCGATGAACTTGCTGTGGAGAGCTTTGTCTCTGAATGGGGCAACAGCTCCTTTACGGTTACTCATCGGTTTAATATTGGCGAACGCAAAGCCGCGGAAGGTTATGAAAAGAGGGTGTTTTGTCTCGGAGAGCCGGGAAACCCGGAGAGTTTTAAGTCAGCCCGTATTCCCGATGATGTCCGTAAAGCGTTGGGCGGCTGATTAATCTTTGCTATCGAGCAATCTTTGATAGAGGACTTCCGGTGATAATGGGGTAAACGCCTTCTGGAAGATCGACCAGCGTTGAAACCGCTTCGCCATCAACGTGATCAAAACCAGCACATACGGCGGCCGTCGTCAGGCTTAACGAGTTGAGGCCGTGAACATAGGTCTTGAGTTTCTGCTGGTTGGCGGCTTCCGTGAATTCTTCCATCAACGGCATAAGATCGGCCTCATCACGATCCCAGCCGGATAACTCTGCGCCCACGCCGAGTAATCCACCTTCGCGTAGTGTGCTGAATTTTTTTTGTTCGATCGTAAATCGTCCGAGCACGCCTAAGGTTTTGGGTTTTAGAGAGCCTAGAACGAGGCGGACATCTATTGTTGTGGCATCGCTAGGTATACCGACGACTTCGGCAATGAGGCGTCGGCGCCAACTCGAGGGGAATTTACCCAGTAAGTCTATACATTTTTTGCGAGCCGCTGAATCTCCAAAGGTCGTATAGTGAATCGGAAAAGCTAAAAATGCCCTTTTTGCTGCGGTCGGTAGATCGAGCATATCGGTCGCAATTTTGGCGAGGGTCAGTTGATCCAATTCAGCCGTTAAGTCAGGGTCGACCTCATCGGGGAGTAATTCTTCGCCGACATGCATCATCCCATCCTGTGTCTTAAAGGCGGGTAGACATAGATAGCTTGATACAGATTGATGACGGGCATTCCACATCGCGCGATAAATGAACTGTAATTTTCGAGGCAAAGTACCGGACTTTGGAACCCAGTCTTCGATGGCCTCTCCACGATTATCAATTTCATTGGTTTCTGGCGCGAAACTCGAAAGGGGTGGAACATCCGTGAATTCGAGTTCGTCCTTTTCGAGTTTTGTGACGCTCTTTGCGGTTACAAGGTCGCTGGTTTGACCCTCACCAAACAGCCAATTGGAAAGCGTGTCATAAATTTTCGCGCATTTGCGGAGAGCGTCTTCTCGTTCTTCCTCCGCGCAGACAATGATGTAGGCGTCTTGATAGCGTGAATGGAAATCGGTCTTTGTAAGATGCTGAGAGATAGCGCGCTCTGCCGCTGGGTGCGCAATTTCTGCAACTCGTTCCCATTGATCTCCGAATTTCTCTTTCAAAAGAGATAAATCCAGGACTTGCAGCCGGTCGGCGAGCGTTGAGGATTCAGCCTTTAAAATCTGTTTGAGGTGTTCTTCCAAAGCAGAAATAGGTGAGCCTTCGCCAACCCCAGTAGCGGGCACAGATTCCAGCGCCGACGCCAACAATGATTGCGTGGATTTAGGCGCAGTATCCGGTATCGTTTGGGCGGTTTGTTCGGCGGGTGTCGCCATCATCAAATCTCGTTAAAATTCTGACTTTAATTCGTTTAGGCTGAAACCAGCTCTTCAACGGCTGCTGCCAGTTCCTTGCGATCAAATGGCTTTTCGAAAACACGTGCAGCGCCAAACTTTTTGGCATGAGCGAGGTAATCAGTGGCACCGATGCGGCCGCCACCTGACACGGCGATAATTTTTGTGTCCGGATTCTCTTTGATAAGGTGGATGATCGTCTCGACACCTTCCTGTTCGGGCATAATGATATCAGTGATAATGACATCGGCTGGATTTGCCTTCTGCATTTCGAGGCCTATGCGACCGTTCTCAGCCTCTTCCACTTCATGGCCGAGCTTTTCAAGCGTTCGTCGGATGGTCAATCGAACCATGTCCTCATCATCTATCACTAGAATTTTTGCCATGTTGATCTCCTTTAGGCAGTTGCTGCCATTAATGCTGGTTGCTCTGATGTCTCGCTGCAGTCGGTGTCGGTGCAGATTGGAAAGAATAGGTCAAATGTGGTGCCTTCTCCGGGGGTGCTCCGGACTTTGATAGTGCCTTCAACCCGGGTCATGATGGCGTGGATAACGGAAAGTCCCATTCCGGTTCCTTCGCCGACAGGTTTAGTCGTGAAAAAGGGATCAAATATTTTGGCTTGGGTCGCTTCATCCATCCCGCTGCCAGTATCGGCGACAGTGAGCTTGCCATATTCGCCTGGCGTGAGGTCATCGGTACCGGTGCCAATAGTATCGTGTGTCAGGGTAATACTGACGGTACCCGTTCCATCGATGGCATAGGCGGCGTTCGTTACGAGATTAGTCACGATCTGATGGATTTCTGTGGTGTCCCCCAGCGTCGGAAGGGAACGCTCGATGACATCGCTGATAATCTCAATCGTCGAGGGGATAACAGATTGTAGAAGCGGAATAGCATCATTGACGATCTGATCGAGGGATATCGTTTGATATTCTTGTTCGTGCTCCCGACTGAAGGAAAGGATTTGCTTTACGAGGCCTTTGGCACGGTCACCTGCTTCGAGCGCTTTGCCGAGAAGCATGAATTCATCACTGTCTTTGTCGAGCTCTTCCTGAACCATTTCGGTTAGGGAGATCATCGGGACGAGCATATTGTTGAACTCATGTGCCGTACCGCCAGCGAGGGTGCCGAGAGACTCCATTTTTTGAGATTGGCGGAGTCTTCTTTCGAGGTCGGCCTGTTGTTCTTGGCGGTCCTTGCGGTCAGAAATGTCTCGTAGAGTAATAATATAGAGCTGGTTCTTTCCACCGACGGTTCCGATGCTCACTTCCGCTGGGAATGTTGAACCGTCCTTGCGGCGCATAGTGAGTTCAACGCCACGCGACGCGAAAATTTCGAATGAGCCAAGCCGCCATTTTTCAAGAAATGCCAACCCGTCAGGTGTGCATTCGTCTCCCGCTATCAATTGATCTATCTCTGTGTTTTCGACATCAGCGAAGCTATAGCCAAAATATTCTTTGGCCATTGAACTGAAGTTGACGATGTTGCGGTCTGCACCATGGGTGATAAGGGCATCATTCATGTTTTCGAGGATCGCGCGAATTCGAGATTTCATTTTCGCGAACTACATCAGCTGATGACTGGAGCTCTTCATTGAGGTCAAAGAGTTCACGACTCTTTTCTTCGAGAAGGCGTTCGGCTTCTTTGCGCGCTGCTCGTTCGCGTTTGAAACGCTGATCTAGAAGGGCTTGCTCGTCCATGAACTACTCTTTCAGGGTCAGAGTAAAGCGGGCTTTGGTGCCTTTCCCGTCAGAAAGATCCTCACTCGCCAAATCGATTGGTTCCTCAAAATGATCGATTGCGGCAGCGAAATGAGACCCTCCGCGAACATGGCCAAGGGGCGCGCCGACTCGTAAGTCATAACCAGGGTGTTTGTGTTTGGGCGGTCACTATCAAAGACGGGTAAGCTCCGCATCGGGGTAGAGCTTGCGGACCTCGCCATGGATATAGCCGTCGACCTTGGGCAGAAAATCGAGAGCGCTAGTTTCGCCCTCAAAGAATTGCGGGTAACCCTCAAAAAACCGACCAAACATGTATCCGCCGAAGGTATGCAGGAGCTCGGGGACGGGCGTGTCCGTCCGTCGTCCTAAATGGCAGACCATGCTGACGAGTTCCATATAGTTGTATGTGCCAACGGAGGTATAGGCGCCGCCAGACTCTGGATCAGCATCAGCAAGGATCTGTTCGGCGAGCATTGGTGAGTGAGCGCCTTCGACCATTTCGAGGAACTCGGTAAAAACGACACCTTTCATCGCGGACTCCTTTGGGGACGAATTTAATAAATCTCCAGTCGATTCTATGGTTTAGGGCTTAAATTTGCGTAAAAGTGGGTCCTATTTTTTTAACCATGGGTTGTTGGATGAAAGGAAACCTCGCCACTTTCTCGGAGTGGGCCTTGTTTCTAGCTAAGCCATGCGGCGGATTGAATGAAAGAGTATGAAAATATGAAGATATATCAGAGTGTTATGAATAGCGTGCACGGATGAGTGACCTCACCCATATGGCTGAAAAGGCCTATTTGAATGATGAGTTCCTCAATGGCTCTGATGCTCGGCCATTGCGGCTGCTTGCCGAGTATCTGGAGCCCTTGGAACGCTTCGAAGAACATAATATCAAGGATACCATCCTGATATTTGGCTCCGCGCGTCTTATTTCGCGGGAAGAAGCAGAGCAGGGGTTAGAGGAGGCACAGAAGAATGGTGGCGATGTTGCGGCAGCTGAACGCGCTTTGCGCACATCACGCTATTACGAGGAAACCCGTGAACTATCATATCGCCTGACCGAATGGTCTAAATCGCTGTCTGAATCCGAATGCCGCTTTGTTGTGTGTTCGGGTGGCGGTCCCGGCATCATGGAAGCGGCGAACAGAGGCGCCTCAGAGGCCAAGGGCGAAAACATAGGCCTCGGTATCTCACTGCCATTTGAGCAAAGCAATAATCCGTACATCACCCGCAAGCTCGATTTTCAGTTCCACTATTTCTTTATGCGGAAATTCTGGTTTCTCTATATGGCGAAAGCCGTTGTTGTGATGCCCGGCGGGTTTGGTTCATTTGATGAGTTGTTTGAATGCCTGACTCTGGTGCAGACCGGAAAGATCAAGAAGCATCTGCCGATCGTTCTTTATGGCGATGAGTTTTGGAAGAAAGTTGTCGATTTGGATGCTCTGGTCGAGTTTGGCACGATATCTCCCGAAGATGTGAATCTGTGTCACCGCTCCGATAGTGTAGACGAGGCGTTCGACTATATTACGACGCAACTGACGGAGCATTCGATTGATTGTCCGGGGCTTGGTTTATAGACGGTTTACTGTCAGCCGTTCGCGGATAGCACTATATGCGATAATTTTCGCTAGTTGGCGGACAGGTCCTGCCGCCGGCATTCGCTCAAACATCGCCACTCAGTGAAACTGGTCGGTGGCTTGCCGTGGCCGGGCGTGTCTGCGCTCATTCCCTATCGGGGGAAACTGTGGTTCGCCAACTCGGTCAAGTTCGTCAATCACAACTCAGCGGACCTCTATAGCTTCGACCCCGGCGACACGGGAAGACGCGCTACGAAAAGCACCTTTTTAGCCAGGACGCCGGTCATCCCGATGGTGGCAGGAGGATTGCTGTACTGGCCGTTTGAGGACTCCCGGTTCTCGCCCGGTCACGGCGAGTTCATGGTCACCAATGGCAAGGACTGGAACTGGCATCTGATCCCGAAGGGCCGGGCCTTTCATACGCAAGTCATGCAGGCGCAGGCGAACAGGCTTTACGCCGGAATCTCGGCGTGGGTCGGCAAGATTGTAGTCTCGGATGATGGCGGTACGAGCTGGCGTGAGTTTTACACCTACCCGACGCCGGATAGACGCGTTAGCCGGATTACCGCGTTGGCTGATCTAAACGGCACAGTCTTTGCCGGTGTTACCACCTGGTATGACAACAAAGCGCCCAAGCTGCTGATGCAAAAGGCCGGCAGTATGGTGCCGGTGCCGGATTGGCCCGCGGGTGCGGCAGTTGATGAGATCGTCGTCCATAAAGGATGGGTATATGCGGCGAATGAAGGGCCAACGGAAAGTGCGTTATGGCGCACGGATGGAAAGACGGTAGAGCGCGTTGGCGGGCCCTCCGGTGTCGTTAATGCCCTGGCGTCAGATGGCGAGACCATCTGGGCGATCACCGCCCGTAAGGGCGCTGGGGCGTTATGGCGTAGTCCTGACGGGTTGCGCTGGGAACGAGGTTCAGAAGTTTGATCATGCGCGGCCACTTGATGTCGCGGTTATGGGCGGACAGCCCTATGTGGGGCTGCTCTCAGATGAGGGCGGAGAGCTCTGGGGGTACCTTCGAAACGAATATCCGTTGTGGTTGATGCGCGCCGACCGTCATTGCCGCCAAAGCGAAAACGCCCGCCAGCCGAAATCTGCGGCGGCCCTCAAGAATCTGGATGACGTCATGGGTGATGTTTCCAGGTATCAGGGCCTACGCTTTGCGATGGGGGCCCTGTCAGCGGCGCGGACACCGGAAGTCAGTGACGCTCTGGCCAAGCGCCTCAAAGGGCCGTTCCCGGAAGGCTGCGGCGCGAATGTTCGGCCGACGGCAAATCCCGGCGGCCAAGATGGCGCAATGGTATTTGCTATGGGGGATTGCCCATAATGGTCGCGGATATGTGCCGTTGCGACTATCTGCGAGACCCATGGACGTCAAAAGCGAACCGTGCCGAGAAATATATCGAGCCAGTTTTGGCGGCACTATGGGCAATGCGGGAACTCGGACAAGAAGACGAGGCGACAGTTGCCGCGTTAATCGCGCGACTGGATTTCAAAGATGACCCGAAATGGGTAACCGGTGATGTTGTCGGTGCGCTGACCGATCTGACGGGCAAACGATTTGGCTATGATCGTGATGCCTGGCGCCGCTGGTGGCGGAGTCGAAACCAGCCCTAATTACTTCTCGATATCATCCAGTGCTGACAATTTTGGTGGTTGCCCTGGCAAATTCATTTCGTCCCAACGCGCTGCGACACGGTCGTGGACCGGTTTGCGGATCATCGTGCGGACTGGGAATTCCGCCAGGTGTTTGTGCGGTTTGCAGGCATCGATTAGCGCTTTGGACCCATAGGGACGGTCTTCTGGCGGGAACTGGCTGGGGTCGAGGCCGGTCGACCAGGTTCTGCGCTGCAGGTCAATGTCATCTGCCGGGTTGGCTCTTGTGCTCAGTGCCCAGAGAACTTGATTGATATCGGTTGGGTCGACGTCGTCGTCCACGGCGATAATCCATTTGGTGAAGTAGGATCCAGCGGGGCATTGCGCGGTTGCGGAAAGGTCTGGGCGATGTGGCCGGCATATTGTTGTTTGATCGACACGACAGTCATGCCCCAGCTTGAGGCCGCCGCCGGGTGACAATAGACGCCTTCTATACCGGGAATGCCGAACCGTTGAAGGTCATCCCAAATTGCAGCCGACCGCATGATGGCGTAATAGGCCCCAATTTCGCAGGCCGGGTAATCCGCCATGAGGGCGGCAGTCATGATCGGCTGCTTGCGCATATGCAGCGCCGTTACATTGATCACGGGTTGCGGTTCTTCCGGTCTGCCATAATAGCCGGTGAACTCGCCAAGCGGGCCTTCCATTTCAAGATCGCCTTTTGCCACAGTGCCTTCGATAACAATCTCGGCCCGGGCGGGGATGGGTAAAGATGTTGTGACGCCGCTCGTCAGCTCCATCGGCGTGCCGACTAACCCGCCAATGATGTCGAGTTCGGAAACATCACTGCCATAGGATTGCGCCGCGACCATGAACGGCACGGGGTCGATGCCATAGGCAACGACAACTTCGCATTCCTCGCCGCGTTTCCACCAGGCTTCGCGATCGAGCAGAGCCGTGCTTGCCGGGCGAGCAATACATCCCGACCCGCCGTGGGCCGTGCAGCATCTGGCGATAGCAGCCGACATTGATACGCCCGGAATCGGGGTTTTTGGTGAAGGTAATATCGCCTGTCCCGATATATTTCCCGCCATCGCGTGGCCAGAAATGCGGCACCGGCAGCTCGGTTAAGATCGATATCGTCTCCGGTCAGGACAATCTCGTTGACCGGCGCGGTATCCGCCGGGACATCAACCGGTGCCAGCGTCCGCTTGCTGCGTTCGCGGGTCGCCAGGATCAGCTCGCCGGTTGGGAGGTCCGGGTCGAGCCCGACGGCCAGCGCATAGCGACGGTTACTGGCCCCCAGCATATTGCTGAGGATGCGGGTGCCTGTTGCATCACCTTCCAGGTTTTCAAACAGCAAAGCCGGAGAGTTCTCATCCTGAGCAACCATATAGGTTGCGGCGGCTAGTTCTTCTTGCGGGTCTACCGGCGCGGTGACACGGAGCAATCCGCCATCGGCCTCAATAGCATCCATCCATTCCCGTAAATCGCGGGGCCACGTTGATTGTCGGTTGCCGCTGCCGGCTGGAGTTTTGATTCATTTGTCATGGACGGACTTTGCCATGCAGTCTCGTCAGACGTAAAGGGCGTTGCGGGCGGATGCTTCCTGTTCCCGACATTCTCTTATAAGATTTTCACCAGCATCGTTCCGTTCGGAGGTTTAGCCATGCCCATCTTGATCCGCGTCGATCATCTTAATGTTCAGGTGCCGCCCGATAGGGAAGCAGAGGCGATTGCGTTCTATCGCGACCTTGTCGGCTTCAAACAACTCCAGAAACCTGACAGTCTGGGACCAAAAGGCGGCCATTTCTGTATTTCCGAAAATCCCTGGTACGAGCTTCACGTTGGCATTGCCCGGGGCACCAGCTCTGCCGATATTGATTTCAAGAATACGTTGCGGAACCATCTGGCATTCCAGGTCGAGGATTTGGCCGATGCCCGTGCGAAATTTGAAGGGGCGGGCATTGAAATAATGGAGGCGGAAGCTTCCTATTCGAAAGATCGTGATTTTCACCAGGACCGGTTCTTTATTCGTGACCCGGGTGGTAACCTGCTGGAGATTATGGAGGGTCGGCGCGACTATAATGCAGTACCTCATTAAACGACCGGTTTTCTTTGCCTTCAGCGCGACTCCGTTATACAAAATGCGCACCAATTAGCTGACGGATTATCGTGACTGACTCCCCTTATATTATTGATCAGCCCGAAGACATGGTGTTCCGGCTTAACCGCCGTACCCTGGCCGATCCGGAAATTTTGCTGCGCGAACAAACCGCGATCTTCGATAAGTCGTGGATTTACTGTGGCCATGAGTCCGAAGTCTCCAAACCAGGCGATTTCTGTACAAGGGATGTTTGCGGTCGACCGATCATCTTTAGCCGCGATAGCGCGGGCGATGTTCGGGTGTTCCTCAATGCCTGCCGCCACCGCGCAGCGATGGTTTGTCGCGAGCCCTGCGGCAATACCCGCCGCTATAACTGTTTTTATCATGGTTGGAGCTATAACCAGGATGGGGAGCTGGTCGGGGTCCCAGGCGAAGAGTCTTATCCGCCGGGATTTGATAAGGCGAATTTCTCTTTGGCAGAGCCGCCGCATGTCGATTCCTATCGCGGGTTCTGGTTTATCAGCTTTAACCCGGAGATATCCGATCTAAAGGAATATCTGGCGGGGGCGACAGAGTATATCGACCTCGTTGCCGATCAGTCGCCAAGTGGCCAAATGGAGGTCATTCAGGGAACGCAGGAATATGATATCCGCGCCAACTGGAAGCTATTGGTCGAAAACAGTTTTGATGATTATCACCTGCTGACGACGCACAAGACCTGGCTCGATTATATGAAGGATTCAGGCGTCCAGGTGGAGCCCCCAAAGGGGCAGGGACTGCTCTTGCCATCCAAGGGGATCGGTAAAGGTCTCGGCAATGGTCATGCGGTGATCGATAATATCAACTTTCCGAGGCCGTCCGGTTGCCAAATGGATTTCAATCTATGGCGAAGATGCCAAGGCAGAAATTGACGAGATTAGAGCTGAGCTGGTTGATCGACTTGGTGACCAGCGGGCCGCGCGCGTTGCAGACACGAACCGTAATCTCGTGGTGTTTCCTAATCTTGTTATCAATGACGGATCGTCCGTCACCATCCGTACCTTCTGGCCGGTCGCGGCCGATCATATGAAGGTTACGGCGTGGGCTCTGGGGACCAAGGAAGAGTCTGAAAGGGCACGGGCACGGCGTCTCGATAGTTTCCTGACCTTCTATGGCCCGGGTGGCTTTGCCACGCCTGATGACGTTGAGGCGTTAGAGGCGGTGCAGGCAGGGTTGGCGACATGGCGTGAAGTCGAATGGTCGGAAATGACCAGGGGGCTTAACAAAGAGGGCGATCAGCTCAACACAGATGAAGAGCATTTGCGCGCCTTCTGGCGCGAGTGGAATGCCCTGATGACGGCAGACTCATGAGTGCCAAAGATATAACCCGCAGCGACGTCGAAGATTTCCTCTATGAAGAGGCGGCTTTGTTGGATGAATGGCGGCTCGACGAGTGGCTGGAAACTGCTGACCGATGACGCGATCTATCAGATACCATCGACCGACGCGCCGGATAGTGATGCCCGCAAGCGCTGTTTTTGATCGCTGATGATGCCACCCGGATCAAGGCCCGGGTCAAAGCGGCTGAATGATACCGAGGCCCATGCCGAGTCTCCCCGCAGCCGAACCCGGCGAATGATCGCTAATGTGCGGATTACCGAGCGGGATGGCGATACGTTGGCCGTAAGCGCTAATTTCTCGGTTTACCGCTATCGCCGGAACTCTCCGCTACGGCATTTTGTTGGCCGATATGAGTATCGTTTGAGGGTTACGGATAAGGGATTACGCATCTCGGAACGGCGTGTCATTTTGGACCCGACTGAGCTTGGAACATTGGGCGCTATCAGCTTTATCCTGTAACAGCTTTGGGCTTTCTGACAGGCTTTCATTGACATTGTGACGGCGTGATCAAATCTGAAATAGGCATATCAGATTTTGGAGGGGCAAATGACATTTGGGCATTCTCGTATAATGGCTGGCATTATCGCCATCACTGTCCTGACAATCGGGGCTTTTCCCTCGACGACGCTTCTTGCTGAAACGGTTAACTCCCAACTTCATAAATTTCGAGTAGTGCCGCTCGCCAAAGGTTTGGAACACCCCTGGAGCATCGCCTTTCTACCTAACAAGAGCATCTTGATTTCAGAACGCGCTGGCCGTTTGCGGCTTTACCAAAATGGCCGTCTCGACCCTAAACCAATAGCGAATGTTCCAACGGTCGTTGATAGCGGACAGGGTGGTCTGTTCGATGTAACGTTGCATCCTGAATTTGGCAAAAACCGACTTCTCTATTTGGCGTATGCGGCGCGCGGCCAAGGCGGTGTTCACACCCGCGTCACTCGGTATCGTTATGATTCCAAGGCGCACACCTTGCTTGATGCAATACAGATATTTGATGCCAGTCCTAAAGCTTCTGGTGGCCGTCATTTTGGCGGACGTATGGTCTTTGATCGTCAGGGGTATCTCTATATTACCCTCGGTGATCGGGGTGATATGGACCGGGCCCAGGATATCTCTGATCATTCCGGGTCGGTGATCCGTCTGCGTGATGATGGCAGGGTACTGAGTGACAACCCGCTACGGACCAGAACGCGGGCCAAACCGGAAATATACAGCTTCGGGCACCGCAATCCGCAAGGTATGGCGTTACACCCAAAGACAAAGGGTATCTGGACGCATGAACACGGCGCACGCGGCGGAGACGAGATCAATATCATCCGGCCAGGCCGCAATTACGGCTGGCCTGTAATCACTCATGGGATCGATTATGACGGCTCCAAGATCGGTATTGGCAAGTCCGCGCCCGGTATGGAGCAGCCGCTTTACTATTGGGTGCCCTCCATCGCCCCCGCTGGCATGGCGTTTTACGTTGGCAACAAGTTCCCAAAATGGGGCAATAGCTTGTTTGTCGGGGCATTGCGTGGCGAAACACTAGTACGGCTTGAACTCAAAGGAGACCAAGTCGTTAAAGAGGAAAGGCTCCTCCAAAGCGCGGTCGGCCGTATCCGCGACGTACGGACCGGCCCAGATGGCTTTCTTTACCTCGCGACAGACGATAGTGACGGGCGATTGCTGCGTCTTGAACCGATGAAATAGCGCCCGTTATTTAAACATATCCTCGGGGAGGAAGTCTTCGAGATCGACGCTGTCGAAATTTTTCGGCATCGCGCGGGCGAAACGCTCTCTCTGATCCGGTCGGCTGACAGCAGGCATGGTGGCATCGATCAGCCACTTGGTACCCATGCGTTCGAACTGATGGCCGCCTTCCGGAACCGGCGACACTTTATCCAGAGCGAAAGTTCGCGTGTTCGGGATCATCGTGACGTCATCGGCGGCATTTACCCGTGTGGTCATGGACCACATGACCTGTCGTAGATCGTTCGCATCAATATCTTCATCGACGGCAATGGCCAGCTTCGGATGGAGATAGGGCCCCGAGAGAGCGGCGAGGAGCGCTGTCTTCGCCTGTCCTGAAATCTTGGGCCGCAGTTTGATGACAATCATCATCAGACCTGCCGCGGCGTGACAGCGGATATCCAGGACATCCATGCCACCTTCGACTTTACTCAAATGATCCCAGGTCGCGATTTCGATCCCAATCCCCGTCGTGGCCTGGGTACAGGTAATCGGCGCACCGCAGTGCAGGGCGTAATAAACCGGATTGCGACGATGGGTAATGGCTTTGAGATGGAAGACATCGCATTGGTCTGCTTCGGCATAGGTGCCGGGCACTTCGCCAAATGGGCCTTCGTGCCGTAGCTCGCCGGGAATAACTTCTCCTTCGAGAATAATTTCAGCGTCGGCTGGAACTTCGACATCAATGGTCTCGCATTTGACCATGCGAACGGCCTCACCGAGGATTCCACCGGAAACGGAGAGTTCGTCGACACCATATGTCGTTGTGAATGCGGAGCCAAAGAAGATTGCCGGGTGAGCACCGATAACGACGGCGACCGGCATTGCCTCATTTCGATCGGCGTATTTATCGCTGATGCGGCGCGCCTGCCGCGGTAACATCAGAAAACCGGTCGTCTGGGCGTCAAAGACCTGTTGGCGATGGATTGAGATATTCCGGATCCCTGTTTCGGGATCTTTCATGATCGCCATGCCGGCCGGGATGAACGGACCACCATCATCTTCCGAGATCGAGACAACCGGAATGTCAAAGAGCGATGCTTCGTCGCCAATTTTGATGACTTCCTTGCACGGTGCACCCTCTGATTCCTGCATTACAGGCTTAATAGGTTTTGCGACCTTGCGCAACATACCTTCGAGAAACTCGTCTTCGGTGAGATTGACACCCATAGACCACTTTTTACGATCAGTGAGAATTTGGCTGCAGACCTGCCAGTCGGGGTGACCTTTTACATTGTCAAAGATTGTTGCTTTGCCATGTTGGTCGTATGTCTTCCATTCGATGGCTGACAGGTTGGTGGCGGGATCAACTTCCTTGGTGACCCGCACCATCTCTCCGGTTTTCTCAAGCTTTTCCAGATAGGATCGGATGCCTTGATCCTGAGGGTTACGAGAAGGGGCAGACTTCTTTGCGCCGCCTTTGTTCATATCGCGTTTATCGAGATCACCCGTTTTGTTTACATCCCGCATAAAGCCGCGCAAGCCGTCGTCGCCCATTAGGGTCTCCTCATCATCAAAAAGTTCGGTGGTAGTGTTTTAAAAGACGAATGGAGGTGTTTCTACCTCCAATTCCATATTACTGCGCTTATTACTGTCCTTTGAATTTTGCGCGCCGGCCTTCCTTAAAGGCCTTAAGGCCCGCTGCCCGGTCTTCTGAGAAGTTGAGCATGTGGGCCAGGTCGCCCTCACCAAGGAAACCATTGAACCGGCTTTGATCCAGTCCGCGATTGATTGCCTGCTTGCTCATCATGACGCCGAGGGGACCGTTCTCGGCGATTGCGGCGGCAATTTCTTTGGCTTTCTTAAGCGCCTGTCCCGCGGGGACGACGTGATTGACGATCCGATATTCTTTGGCTTCGGCCGCTTTGAGGCGGCGTCCGGTCCAGATCATTTCTTTCGCGAGAGCAGGGCCGATCAGTCGCGGTAAGTTTTGGGTACCGCCGCCGCCGGGGATCAGGCTGTGGCGTACTTCAGGAAGGCCAAACTGGGCATTCTCACCGGCAACGATAAAGTCGCCCCACATCGCCATCTCAAACCCGCCGCCCAGGCAATAGCCTTCAGCCGCGGTTATGACTGGTTTGGTATAGAAACACAGAACGCGATAGAGCTGGCGATTTGGTGCGATATTAAAGCGCTCGCGATACATATCGAACCGGTCTTCGGGTTTGCTACCCATGCGACCGAGATCCGCGCCGGCGCAGAAAGCACGCTCATTCCCGCTCAAAATGACGGCGACAATCTTGCGGTCCTGTTCGACTTCAACGAGGACGTCGCAAATTTCCTGCGCCATTTCGATATTCATTGCGTTGAGGAACTCAGGCCGATTGAGCTGAATGTTGCAAACGCCCTTCCGCTTATTCACCAAAATGAATTCGTATTTTGACTTGCTGGCGGCCTTTTTCGCTGGTGCTTTCTTGGCAGCGGTCTTTTTTGCGGCTGGTTTTTTAGCCATTGGAAATTGTCTCCCCTCGCGAATGAATTCGTCAGTTTATATCTTTGAAGCGCGATCTTCGGGGGAGGCGGCTGATCCGTCAACCGGTAGAGCGTCAAAAGATAGATTGCGATATGGCACTTATATTGGTGCTGGGCTATACAAAGCGCTCCCAATTTGACCGGAGCTGAAGGCGTTATGGAAACATACAAGATGTATATCGACGGCGAGTTCGTCGACGCGGAGAGCGGTGATCGCAATGACTCGATCAATCCCTTTAACGGGGAGGCGATTGCGAGCATCCCGCGCGGGAATGCTGCCGATGTGAACAAGGCTGTTGCTGCTGCCAGAAAGGCCTTCGATCATGGCCCGTGGCCGCGGATGTCCGGTGAGGAACGCAGCGATTTGATTGGCAAGGCCGCAGCCCTTCTCAAGGAGCGGATGAAAGATTATGCACGGCTTGAATCGCTTGATTCAGGTGGCACGATTAACAAAACCGGCGCCGATGCCTTTTTGGCCTCGCGTCAGCTGGCGTTCTTTGGTGAACAGGCCAAGCGCTTCAATGAAGAGGCCGAACCTATTGATGGCATGATGCGTGAAGGGCGTTCCTTCAACTATACTATTCGTGAGCCGATGGGGGTGTGTGCGCAGATCATTCCGTGGAACTTCCCTTACATGATGGCGATCTGGAAGCTCGGCCCTGCTCTGGCGACCGGCAATACAGTCGTGTTGAAGCCGGCCTCCGATACGCCGGTCATGGCGCTCGAACTTGCCAGGGTTTTTGATGAAGTTGGTTTTCCACCGGGTGTGGTGAATATCATCAGCGGACCGGGTGGTGTAATCGGAGAAGCGCTAACCACGCATCCTGATGTTGATAAAGTCGCTTTTACGGGATCTACCGAAGTGGGCCGTGAGATTATGGCCAAGGCAGCAGCGACCTTGAAGAAGGTTACGCTGGAATGCGGCGGCAAGGGTGCGAATATTGTTCTCGATGATGCCGATCTTGATATCGCCATTGATGGCTCGATCTGGGCCTCGTTCTATCATCAGGGGCAGGTCTGTGAATCTGGCACGCGGCTGATGCTTGATGCTAAAGGCCATGACACTTTTGTTGAACAGATGGTCGAAAAGCTCAACGCGATGACGATGGGTGACCCGCTTGATCCATCGACACAGCTGGGCCCCGTCGTCTCTCCGGGACAGATGGACTCAGTCCTGAAATATATCGAGATTGGTAAAGCAGAAGGCGCGGTGCTTGCCTGCGGCGGTGGCCGGGCGACAGGCGGTAATCTTGATAAAGGCGCGTTCGTCCAGCCAACCTTGTTTACCGGCGTGAATAATCAGATGCGGATTGCCCGTGAGGAAATCTTTGGCCCGGTTCTGGGTGTTCTGAAATATGACAACGTCGATGACGCCATCGAGATGGCAAACGATTCCATCTTTGGTCTATCGGCTGGTGTTTGGAGCACTGACATCGAGAAGGCGAAGGGTGTGGCATCGCGTCTGCGTTCTGGCACAATCTGGGTCAATGAGTGGCATATGCTTTCTGAACGCTCACCGTTCGGAGGCTATAAGCAATCCGGGGTTGGACGTGAATTCGGCGATGAAGGACTGCACGAATATACCGAGCTCAAAACCCTCTATGTCGATGACGCACAAACCCGGGATAATAAGCCCTGGTATGACATGGTTGTTGCGCGACCTAAACCGGACGCTTAAGACCTGTTGCATAATAGCTAACGAAGCCCGGTGCCGGTTACGCGGCCTCGGGCTTTTCGCTTCTGCGGGTGCAATAGACGAATAACGCCATGATGGCGAAGAACAGGACGACGACGCTTAATCCTAGTGACCAGTGAATGCCGATATAGCCGCCGCCAACGCCGACAGTGATGCCGCTGAAGGTCCGCATCCCAAGACTGCCCACGTTATAGAGTCCAATGGCTCGGCCACGCAGATCCGGCGGCGCGTGGATCTGCGCTAATGTTCGCGTCATGGCGTTAAAGGCGAGATCAACGAAGCCAGCGAAGAACAGCAGGGCGACGGCCATATAATAGTTCGTGGTGATAGCAAAGCCACCAATCATCAGACACCAGACGAGGGCAAGGATAAAGGCCGTATTGACCTTGGCTGGCAGCAGGCTTTTCGATTCCAGGACGACGCCAGCGGTAAAGGCACCGGTCGCCGCCGCCGCCAATAAAATAGCGTAGCGGATACTCGTATCGCTAAAACCAAAGTCATAGGCAAACTCGGGCATTTGTGCCTGATGCGCGTTGCCGACAATCATCGCGGCGACACCAGCGAGCGCTGTCATTGAAAATACAATGGGGACTGTAGAGATTTCTTTGAATGCCACTTTGACATCGGCAAAACTACTGACGGCACGTTGCTTCTTTTGCGGTGGATCGTCTTCATTCCGAAATTTTGGCCCGTAAGGTGCCTTCCAGAGCCACAAGGCGAGAGGCACATATATCAGAACATTCAGGAAAATACCCATGGCGGGGCCAAAGAGCAGCATCAAGCCGCCGCCGATGGCTGGTCCCATCAGGAAGCCCAGCATCCGGGCAGATGACATCATCCGAATTGCACTTTGCAATTGCTGACCACCAACCATGTCATGAACGAAGAGTTGAGCGGCAGGGTTCCACAGAACACCCGCGATACCATGTATGGTCAGCAGGATAACGGCATGCCATTTCTCCAGACTGTCAGTGACGAAAAAATACCCCCAGCCGAGTGAGGCGAGCATGAAGAGGGCCATGCCAATTTGAATGATCCGCCTTGGATCAAATCGATCTGCAAGGGCTCCAGCCCAGAACGAAAACAGCAAAAATGGTAGCCAATGAGAGATAATGGCAAAGCCGCCAAGTTCTGGTGACTGAAACTTCTCCCACATAATCCAGTAGCTGATCACGTGCTCAATGCTGTCGCCCATCATAGCGAGGCAAGAACCGATCAGATAGATTCGGGCTCCTGGATGGCGAAGGGCAGCGAAGGATTTAGGCGTTTCCGCGTCTTCGGTTTTTGTATTCATGCTGTCTCAAATTTTGCCGAAAAATAATTCAGCGATGATGGTTGTGCCAAGGGTTGTAACTCGCCATCATTTCAATCGAATGGCGAGTTCTTTTTCCGGTAAGTTTGAGACACCGGAAACCGGTAAGGATTTCTAAAAGATTAGGGCATCGCTGCTCATTGGGGAAGATCACATAAAAGGATTTATTATGAGACGTATTATACCAGCTGCGGCTACTGCAGTCGTGGCGGCTATGGCGTGGGCTTTGCCGGCGCAAGCGGCGACGACCATCAAGGTTTCGACCTGCCACAATAAAACGCATGATCATGCTGAGGTGTTTTTCAAGGCGTTTTTCAACCCTTTGAACAAGAACAAGCAGGGTCTGGAGCTTAAGTATATCGGTGGACCGGAGATTACACCGTTCCGTAAACAGGGTGCCTTGGTAAAGCGCGGCTTGATCGACATGATCTTTTGTCCGACGCCGTATTATGGCGGTTTGCTGACTGAAGCCAGAATGCCCGGCGTTCACAACAAGTCGCTGGCTGAAATGCGTAAGAATGGTGCCTGGGATTTGCTGCAAAAGGCATGGAACAAAGGCCTTAATGCTGAGATTATTGCTTGGCCTGCATTCGATGCGTCAACCTTCCACATCTACACAAAATTCAAGCCCGAGATCAGCGAAAAGACCGGATTGGATTTGACCGGTCGCAAGATGCGCTCAACAGGTTTGTACAATCCGTTGCTCAAAGCCATGAACGCGCTACCGATCAACATTTCGCCGAGTGACGTTTTTACCGGTCTGCAGCGGGGTGTTGTTGATGGCATCGCCTGGCCAAAGGGGTCTATCGGCAAATATGGCTGGCAGAAATTCCTGAAATACCGGATTTCACCGACTTTCTATGGTGGAACGTTCTTCGTGATCATGAACAAGAAAAAATACGACGGCTTGAGCAGTGCTCATAAAACGCTAATCGCGAAACATGCTCGTTCTTATGAAAAGAAAAGCGATGATCTTATCCGTGAAAAGTTTGTTATTGATGAGGCCAAGCTTAAAGCGGCCGGCATCGTTGATATCAAGCTCACAGGTAAAGCAGCGACTGCCTATTTGAACACTGTGTACGGCGCTAAATGGGCCCAGAATGACAGTCTGAAATACATCGTTGATTACAAGAAACTTAAATCATTGATGTATACGCCTAAATAAATTCGAGCTTATTTGTTCGAAAAAGCGGCGTCGCAGAAATGCGGCGCCGTTTTTTTATGGTGCAATGCTAGGCTTGCGCGACGTCGAGTAAGTTGCCATCCGGGTCGGCCAACGCATAAGTCCCATAGGGGCAGCGTTTGTGTAAGGCTAGCCGCGCTTTGCCCTCATCGTTAAAGGCAATCCTGCGCGGCGCAATATGCGGGTTGTCATTGGTCAGCCGTTCCACTTTTTCGATAAACGCATCGAGGTCTGGTACCCGGAATCCGATATGATCCATTGCCGGTTGTTCGATTCCTGAACCGTCAAAATCGGAGATTTTCCAGGGCAGAATCGACATTGTGACGCGACCATCGGAGAACCGGAACCCGCCATCTTTACCGGGGTCATTACTCGGTTCCAGACCGAATATTTCGCCGTAGAACGCCGCTACTCGTTCGGCTTCGCGAACCCTTAACGCGAAATGACTTATTGAGGTTTCCTGCTGCCAGCTATCCATATCATAGACTTCCGCACGGTTGGCATGGCCGATCTGGGAAAGGTCAAAATAGTTTCCGGCGGGATCATGGGTGCTGAAGCTGGCAAAGGGCCGCCCGCTGGGACGCTCAACGACTTGGATGTCTGGATAGCGTTCGGCGAGTTTGGCACAAGTCGCATCGAAGTCTTCCACCTCAATACCAAAATGATCGATTCCGGCACGCCGCCCCGCTCGGCGAGGAATCAGCGTAACTCCGACATAACCATCGCCAACGGAAATAGCACGACGTTCGCGATCAGTGTCTCCTGATACAGTCATATCGAAATAGGCCCGATAAAACATGCCAAGCGTAGTGTAGTTGTCGGTCGTAATGGCCAGATGGTTTAGTTTGGCTGACATCGTCTTCCTCCGAACCCGAAAAAAAATAAGTCTGCCCCCGGATTTTGCTTTCTGCAACGGTGATCGCCCTTGCCGGTAACGACAGACAGCGGCACACTTGCAGCAACGTAATCAAACCAAATAGGCAAATAAATGATCAATGCGGCAATTGTCGGTATCGGAAGATGGGGCCAGTACCTCGTAACCTCGGTTCAGGGGACGAGTGAGCATATCAAGTTCACGGCAGGGGTTAACCCGGACTAAGAGCAAAGCGGAAGCATTCTGTAGCGAGCAGGGTATCGACTTGCGGGATGAGTATGCCGAGTTGTTAAATGACCCAACTATCGATGCGATCGTTCTGGCGACACCGCACACGCAGCATGAGGAACAGATCATTGCAGCGGCGAAGGCTGGTAAGCATGTGTTTACCGAAAAGCCCTTCACGTTGGATCGCCCGAGCGCTGAACGGGCCGTTGCGGCCTGTAAGGAAGCCGGCGTTGCTCTAGCGCTTGGTCATAACCGCCGATTTATGGAAAACACCATCGCCCTAAAGGCGATGATCGAAGCGGGTGAACTTGGCACACTGATGCATATCGATGGCAATCAATCGTCTGATTTGAATGTTGCGGCGGGGGCGTGGCGGGATTCCCGCGAGGAAAGCCCGGCTGGCGGCATGACCTCGCTTGGCGTTCATGCGCTTGATTGTATCATCCATCTCGCGGGTAAGATTAGCGCGATTGATGCCTATAGCACACGCCGAGCCATCGGTTTTGACATCGATGACACGACAGCGGCGCTCCTCAGATTTGAGAACGGCATGACCGGAACCTTGGTGACGATGGCATCCACGGCCAAAATTTGGCACGTCCGGATTGCCGGGTCGAAGGGCTGGGCGGAGATGCGGGATAATAAGACGCTGACGGTTTGTAAATCAGACGGCAATCCTGAAGACATTGTGTTCGACGACTCACCTTATCCGCATATGGGATCGATCACCGGTGAGATTGAAGAATTCGCTCTGGCCGCTGCTGGTAAAGCGACTTATCGAATCTCGCCAGAAGAAATGGTTCACAACGCCGAAGTTCTTGCGGGGCTGATTACGAGTGCTGAAACCGGCAATCGGGTTACTTTCGGCTAAATGGTCGATGGCCATCGTATTGTCGTTTTAGGCGGTGGTTATGCCGGGTTAACAGCGGCGGCGCGGATCACTGAAGCGAACACCGGCGTATCGGTGACGCTGATTGATCGTAAGGCGGATTTTGTCGAACGTATCCGGCTGCATGAAATTGCTGCGGGGTCAGACCCCCGAGACCTTGGCTATCGAGTGTTCGTGGAAGGCAGAGGCGGGGTCTTTCTCCGGGGTATGGTGTCAGCCATCGATCTTGATCAACAAACCCTACAAGTCGGAGAGGCGGCATTGCCCTGGGATATGCTGGTTTACGCGCTTGGCAGTTATACGGATATCGATAGTGTTGTTGGCGTTCGTGAACACGCGGTGTCGCTTGATGATATAGCCGCGTGCAAAGCTCTTTATAATCAATTGTATAAGGCTCCTGCCGGAACGAAAATTTTGATCGTCGGTGGCGGGCTGACGGCGTTTGAAGCGGCATGTGAATTCGCGGAAAGATTACCCGGTCTGGATGTCACCTTGGCGGTGGGGACACGTTTCGCAGCAGCTGATGAGCCTGGGGGGCTTTCCCAGCACGCCGTTGAGCATCTAGAAAATGTTTTTAATCGGTTGAACGTAAAGCTAATTGTCGGTTCCAGAGTGGCGTCTTTGCATCCCGGCAGCGCTATTTTTGAAGATGGTTCGAGCGAGCTATTTGATGTTTGCTTGTGGGCTGCGGGGTTTTCGGTTCCGAAATTGGCGAGGCAGTCGGGTTTGGCGGTAAATGATGCTGGCCAAATACAGACTGACGACACGCTTGCCTCTGTCAGTCACCCTAATGTTCTCGCAGTGGGCGACGCGGCTGAGGTCATCGTTGATCTTGGCGGTCGTTGTCGGATGAGCTGCGCTACGGGACGACCGATGGGGGAACGCGCGGCAATGACCATTCTTGGGCGCGTTAAGTCTTCAGCAATAGAGGCGTTTAGCTTTGGCTATTCATTTCGCTGTGTCAGCCTGGGGCGTGAGGACGGGCTTATTCAGTTCGTTGATGCCCAGGATAGACCTGTGGAAGAGGTCTGGACTGGTGCCCGCGGCGCACGCTGGAAGGAATATATTTGCCAGCGCACGCTGCAGGGAATTGGGTTTGATGTCGATGTCGGCGACCCACCGGATACACCACCGGCGCACCCGTAGGTGAGGCCTATAAACTCTCCCAAAATTTAATCATGCGTTTGCGCATGGCGGCATCGGGCATGGCGCCACGACCGGCCCCAAGATTGTCCTTTATATATTTAATTTTGTCGGTTCCGGGAATAACGCAACTTACTTGCGGGTGGCTGATGATAAACTTCAAAAAGACCTGTCCCCAGCTCTTCGCATCAATCTCATTTGCCCAGTCGGGGAGAGCCCGCCCACCCGTTTTACGGAACAGATGTCCGCGCCCAAAGGGACGATTGACGAGCACGGCGATCCCTAAATCTTTGGCGATTGGCAACAACTCGCTTTCGGCTGTTGTTTGATTAAGGGAATATTCGAGCTGTACAAAATCTGGTTTGTGTTTGCGCAGGGCAGCAGCCAGCTCAGCATTAAATTCTTCACGATAATGCGTGATACCGACATAGCGGATACGGCCGTCTTTCTTGAGGCCACGCAAAATATCCATCTGGGTGTCGGTGTCGCTGAGATTGTGAACTTGAAACAAATCGATCTTATCGGTTCGCAACAGCTTGAATGAGTTTTCGATTTGTTGGCGGCCTTCTTCTCGTCCGTCGGCCCAGACTTTTGTGGCGACAAAGGCGCGCTTGCGGGCGCTCATTTGCGTCAGCAGTTTTCCGATAACGTTTTCAGCATCCTGATAGCTCGGTGCGGTGTCGACGACGGTACCACCGCCGTCAAAAAGGTTTTGTAAGACTCCGCGCCGTTCACGCCAGTCGGCTGTGTTCTCTTCAACGTCGAAGACCCGGGAAGTGCCAATTCCGACAACTGGCAGCATTTCGCCGGTTCTAGGAATTGCGCGTTTTAAAATTGACGTTGCCCCCAGCGCAGACCAGCTGGGCAGGGCCGAGGCGAGGGAGATACCAGCGCCATATTTGAGAAAGGTTCGTCTGGATGTTGCTCTGGGTTTCTCTGTCATATCGATTTCTCCTTTTCCTCAATTTCTAACGCGGTGGCTCGCCGTTGATGTGCCCGCCCAAGACCTAGCGACAAAACAAACCACAGCCCGACGATGGGGACGGTGGCCATGGCAATGCCCGATAATTCCATGCCGAGCCCCTGCATGGCCTTGAAGAGCCAGCCATTGGCGGCATCGCCGCCGCGGAAGACCACCATATCGATGACACTTTTGGCTTTGAATTTGGATTCCCGGTCAGCGACCGTAAAGAACATTTCGCGCGCTGGGTTTGAAATCGCAAAGTTGGCGGTTCGCTGACAGGCCTGAAATATAACGACCGTTAACAGTACTGGTGCGACGGCCATGACGGCAAACCCGAAAATTGCAACCAGGGGCAGGATTGCGGCACCTACGCCGACACCAAAACGGCTGATTAATCTGCCGGTTCCGGCGAGCTGAATGATGATTGTCAGCAATCCAACGACGAGTTCAATCTTGGCAAATATCTCGACGCGGGTTGCGGAGTCCTGCGATGCCGCCGTGACGATATTTTGTTGCTGGAAATACAGGAAGGTACCGGCAAGAGAGAGTAGAAACACCCAAAGAGCGATGCCCGCGAGATAGGGCGATTTCAGGACGGCCAGAAACCCGGATAGGCTGCTGCCACCCAAAGGGGTTGAGGGATGTTCGGAGGAACGTTCATAGGGGGTACGGTTGCCGACGGTTTCTTTAGTGGCGCGGCGCATACAAAACACAGCAAGTTCAAGAATGATCGCGGCCACGATTAGGAGATTTACAGGGCCTATTGGTTTAACGAGACCAAGGGTGATTGCCGGGCCGAGCAGGACACCAATCGAGCCACCAGCGGCGATAAACGCAAATAGTCTTTTTCCCTGATCGGCGCGAAACAGATCTGCCATGAGTTGCCAAAAAACCGATACGACGAAAATGACAAAGACACTGATCCACACAAAGAACGCGCGGGCGACATAGACGGTTTCGATCTCAAAGGTCAGGAGAAGCCAGAAGATCAGGATGTTGACGATAAAAAACCGGTAAACGATAGGGATGAATTTCTCGCGGGAATACCGGGCGACGACCCATCCATAGAGCGGGATGGCACACAGAATGGCGACGAAGGTTGCGGTAAACAACCAGTGGAGTTGCCTTGTGCCGCCAATAATGCCCATCTCGTCGCGCAGAGGGCGCAAAATGTAGTAGGCGCAGAGGACGGCAAAGAAATAGCCGAATGACCATAGCAGGGCTCGGACCTCATTCGGTCGTACATCGACGAGTTTGCGCAGCAATCCGTCTAACACTTGCCTGTTCCTTGGCCAATCGGGGCTGTTGATCTGTCCTATTTGTATAACACGCAGTGGAAAACGCTATTCCGTTGTGACTCCGCTTTCACCCGAATGTGATGAAAAAAGACTGGAGGTCATCGCAAGATGCTTCAACAATAGCATCATGGGAAGTTTAAGTGATTGGCTCGCGCCGAGACGCGGCATTTTTGGGTTTGCTTTGGCCATTATGGTCGGCTTTGGTATCTTCTATGTGGCGTCGGCAAGCCCGGTCTTGTGGAAATTTCAGTGGCCGAAAACTGATTTTAGTCAAACCTCCGTTGATCTTTCGGAAATCATCTCCGGGGGGCCGGGCAAGGATGGAATTCCAGCGATTAATACCCCTCGATTCCGGCCTGTGGCTGAAATCGCCAAAGAAAAGTTTTATACGGCAAAGGAACCCGTCATTGGGTTTTCAATGAACGGCGATATGCGCGCTTACCCGCTTCAAATTTTGATGTGGCACGAAATCGTCAATGACACGGTAGGTGGAATCCCGGTTGCGGTTACCTATTGTCCGCTTTGTAATTCCGCCATCGTCTTTGACAGACGTGTCGCGGGACGGGTTCTCGATTTCGGGACAACGGGGAAATTACGGAAATCTGACATGGTTATGTATGACCGCCAGACCGAGAGTTGGTGGCAGCAGTTTCTTGGCCAAGGCATAGTTGGTCAGATGAATGGCGTTAGATTGAAGGCCTTGCCGGCGCGGGTTGAATCATTTGAAAGGTTCGCGAAGCGGGCCCCAAAAGGCAAAGTATTGGTCCCTGCCGGGGATATTCAACGGGCTTATGGGATGAACCCCTATCAAGGTTACGATACGTCGCTCCGCCCGTTTCTATACAAAGGTGATATGCCTAAAGGCATCAAACCGCTGGCTTATGTTCTTGTGGTTGGTAAAGAGGGCTGGGCGCTCGATCTTCTTAAAAGGCAAAAGAAGGTTGAAAAAGGGGATTTGGTCATTACCTGGGAGCCGGGACAAAATTCGGCGCTCGATACCAGTGATATTGCACAAGGACGTGATATCGGAAACATCGTTGTTCAACGGCGGATTGGCGGTAAACTGGTTGATGCCGCGCACGATCTCACATTTGCCTTTGTTTTTCATGCCTTTATACAGGGCGGCACCTTATATAAGTAATACTCTGGGTGAGGTTGAAACCTTTGCTGGAATGCTTATCCCAGACACCCTATCTTAGGGGTAGGGAAGGTGACTATGGCGAGTGGAAACAAACAGGTTCCGACTCAGGTTGGTTCACAGGAAGTCTCAGACTTTCTGGATAAGCTCGCGCGCACGCCCGCCGTACGATCCTCTGATGGTGTCGGCCGGTTGATG
Organism: uncultured Alphaproteobacteria bacterium; assembly: GCA_943787225.1. GTDB lineage: Bacteria > Pseudomonadota > Alphaproteobacteria > MPNO01 > UBA2964 > UBA2964. Next base: position 224,145 of record CALSLP010000003.1, on the reverse strand, counting down.
TTTGCGATGGATGCAACCGCGAGCCGTGAGCCGAGCTGGGATAGTGCCTGCCATATTCAAAGTGAGATGTTCAAGGCGACCGACGGATTAGGCGGACTCGAAGTGCAGCTTGTCTTCTTTAGAGGCTTCGGCGAATGCAAGAACAGCTCGTGGTTGTCATCGTCGGATGATCTCGTCCGGCGGATGACATCTGTTTATTGCCGGGGTGGCCGTACCCAAATAGGAAAAGTACTCAGCCATGCTGTTGGAGAGACTAAAAAGCGCAAGGTCAACGCTCTGGTTTATGTCGGGGACGCGATGGAAGAAGATGTCGATGAGCTCTGCCATACGGCTGGTGAACTCGGCGTCTTAGGTGTGCCGATCTTCGTCTTTCAGGAAGGAGATGACCCGGTTGCCACGCAGGCGTTTAAACAATTTGCCAATCTGACAGGCGGCGCTCATTGCCGGTTCGATTCCTCCTCTGCTAATCAGCTGAAAGAATTATTGGCAGCTGTCGCTGTATTTGCTGCGGGAGGGTTGCGGGCCCTCGAGGATTATGGAAAACGGGCAGGTGCTGCTGTGGCTCAAATAACCTCTCAGGTTAAATAGCAATAGCTGAAGGTCAAACTGGAACAAAGATGCCCTATCTCATCTTAGGTATAGCTGTCGTTATCGGTGTTTTTCTAATTATCCGTGGCTTGATGGGACTTAATCGAGCACGGGCGATCAAAGTGCTGGTCGGGGGCTTTGTTTTGGCAGCCATCGTGGGATCCATATATCTGATCGCATCACGCGGTTTGGGTATGGTGATGTTTCTCTTTGCCTTTTTACTGCCACTGTTGCTTCGCTGGCGGGCAGCGAAGCAGTTTTTTAAAAATTTGGGTGGCCCCAGCCAAGGACAAGCGACCGGTGTGAATACGCGGTTTCTCCGCATGACGCTGGATCATGATAGCGGTATTTTGGATGGTACCGTTCTTGAAGGACAGTTTAAGGGCAGACGGCTGGGTGAATTGAGCCAGCCTGAATTACTAGAGCTTTTACAGGAATGTCGCGTCGCGGATGAAGAATCTGCGCAAGTTCTTGAAGCCTATCTGGATCGTGTTCATGGGGCTGCTTGGCGTACTGGTGAGGCAAGTAATTCCGAATCTTCGGGTGCAGGAAACGCGGGACGATCCACGCCATGGGGCGGAGGAATGACCCGTGAAGAGGCTTGCGAGATACTTAACGTTTCTCTCAGTGCGACACCGGATGAAATCAAGGCGGCGCACCATATTCTGATGAAAAAGAACCATCCAGATCAGGGCGGTTCCAACTTCCTCGCCAGCAAAATCAATCAGGCTAAAGAACTTCTCCTCGGTGAATGACGAATTTCTCGAAAAGGGGAGCTTTCTTGCCATTAGGCGGTGATCTGTGGCACAAACACGCGCCTAATACATGTAATCTTATAATCTTAGTAAATTGGTTCCAGAGGGTAGTTGAATGGTGCAGCGTGTTCGTAAGGCAGTATTCCCGGTTGGTGGTATGGGGACAAGATTTCTGCCCGCAACAAAAGCGATGCCGAAGGAAATGCTTCCAGTCGTAGACAAGCCGCTCATTCAATATGCGGTCGAGGAAGCTCAGGCTGCTGGGATTGAAGAGTTTATTTTTGTTACCGGTCGCGGCAAAACCGCGATCGAAGATCATTTCGATCACAGTATCGAGCTCGAAAACATTCTCAATGAAAAAGGAAAGACAGCGGAAGTCAGGCTGGTCAGCGGCCCAATGCTGCAACCCGGACAGGTCGCGTATACGCGCCAGCAGGAACCTTTGGGCTTAGGGCACGCCGTGTGGTGCGCTCGGGAGCTGGTTGGCAATGAACCTTTTGCTGTTCTGCTCGCGGATGACCTTGTCATGGCACAGACCCCGTGCCTCAAACAGATGATCGATTCTTTTGAGAAGACTCGTGGCAACATAGTGGCTGTCGTCGATGTGCCCAAGGAACATACAAATCGTTATGGAATTGTTGATACAGGTACGGAAGACGGTGCGCTTGTGGAGGTCAAAGGTTTGGTTGAGAAGCCAGAGCCCGAGGATGCGCCATCGACGTTGTCTATCATTGGTCGATATGTGTTGCTGCCTGAAGTTTTTGAGCATTTGGGACAGAAGGAAAAGGGTGCCGGGGGCGAAATTCAATTAACGGATTCTATGGCCAAGATGATCGGGACATCGCCCTTTCATGGCTTAAGATTTGAAGGACGCCGCTTTGACTGTGGCGATAAGGCGGGCTTCTTTGAAGCCAATTTGGCATTTGCCCTTGCTCGTGATGATTTACGCGACGAAGTGTCCGCGTTGATCAAACGATATGTGTGATAACTTGGCTGAAACGAATATAGCTTACGGCCCTTTCCAGGATAAAAGAGTATGAAAATTGCGATGATCGGTACCGGCTATGTCGGGCTCGTTTCGGGAGCGTGTTTCTCTGAATTTGGCGTAGAAGTTGTCTGCGTCGATAAGGATGAAGAAAAGATCAATAAGCTGAAGGCGGGTGAATGCCCGATCTATGAGCCTGGTCTTGAAAATCTCGTTGCGAACAATTTAGCCGCCAAAAGACTTTCTTTCACAACCGATCTAAAAACGGGTGTAAAAGGCGCGGATGCAGTGTTTATTGCCGTCGGAACGCCGAGCCGTCGTGGCGGCGGGCACGCTGATCTTTCCTATGTCTATGGCGCAGCAAAGGAAGTCGCTGAGGCGATGGATGGTTATACCGTCATCGTTACAAAGTCGACGGTTCCTGTTGGTACCGGACGGGAAGTGAAGCGGATTGTGGCTGAGGCTCGTCCTGACGCTGAGTTCGACGTGGCCTCAAATCCTGAATTCCTCCGAGAAGGGGCCGCGATCAGTGATTTTATGAGACCTGATCGCGTTGTTATTGGGACTGAGACAGAACGGGCTGCCGACGTTTTGAGTGAGCTATACCGACCGCTCTATCTCCTTGAAACACCAATCGTCCAAACCACGTTGGAAACGGCAGAACTTACTAAATACGCAGCGAATACTTTCCTGGCGACGAAGATAACGTTTATCAACGAATTTGCGGATCTCTGCGAAAAGGTCGGGGCTAATGTTCAGGATGTCGCGCGGGGCATCGGTCTCGATGGTCGGATCGGGAATAAGTTTTTGCATGCAGGCCCGGGCTATGGCGGGTCGTGTTTTCCGAAAGACACTTTGGCGCTCGTCCAGACGGCGAAAGATGCTGGCGCCCCTATTCGGATTGTTGAGACCGTTGTCGATATAAACGAGAAACGCAAAACGCAGATGGCGGAAAAAGTTGTCGCCGCTTGTGGTGGCTCCGTTGCAAACAAGACGGTCGCTGTTCTTGGGCTGACATTTAAACCTGATACAGATGACATGCGGGATAGCCCGAGCCTTGTCATTGTCCCGGAACTTCAAAAGGCGGGAGCGAGTATTCAGGCCTATGATCCTCAGGGGATGAAGGAAGCGGCTCATCTCTTTGAGGATGTTGTTTTTTGCGAAGGCCCCTACGAGACAATGCAGGGTGCTGATGTTTTGGTGATTGTTACAGAATGGAATGCTTTTCGAGCGCTCGATTTTGAGCGGGTCAAAAGCCTTTTAAAAACACCGATACTGGTTGATCTCAGGAACATCTATAACCTCGAAGATATGAAGCGCGCCGGATTTACATATTACAGCGTTGGGCGTGAAGCCCTCGCTGCTGAGTAAGTGCAATGAATGGATACCAACTCGATCCAACAATTCTGCGCGAATACGACATTCGTGGCGTCATTGATAAAACGCTGACGATTGACGGTGCATATGCAATCGGGCGGGCCTTTGGCACGATGGTTGTCGAAAATGGCGGGCGAACCGTCTGTGTTGGGTATGATGGGCGTCTCAGCTCCCCTGACCTTGAAAAAGCAGTTGTCGACGGGCTGACGGCCTGTGGGTTGTCGGCTATTCGCATCGGCCTCGGGCCGACACCCATGCTTTATTTTGCAGTGAACATTGTCCCGGCAGATGCAGGGATCATGATTTCAGGGTCACACAATCCGCCTGAATATAACGGCTTTAAAATGATGCTCGGCAAGGCGCCTTTCTATGGCGAGGATATCCTGCGTCTAGGAGAAATTGCGGCCGCTGGTGAGTATGCCGAGGGAACGGGCGACAGTTCCGAATACCCTGTACATGACAAATATGTCGCGCGGCTTGCGGCTGATTATGATGGCAAACGACCTCTAAAAGTAGCTTGGGATGCGGGTAATGGCTCTGCTGGTGATGCCATGCGTGATCTTTGCGCAAGGTTACCCGGTACGCATATTCTTCTTAACGAGAAGATCGACGGGACTTTTCCGGCACATCATCCTGATCCTACGGTGCCTGAATGTCTCGAACAGCTTCAAGAAGCCGTCCGGTCTGAAAACTGTGATTTTGGCCTGGCGTTTGATGGTGATGGAGATCGTATTGGAGCGGTTGACGGCCAGGGACGAATCCTGTGGGGCGATCAACTTATGATCTTGCTCGCCTCTGATGTCCTCAAGGATATTCCGGGCGCGACCATTATTGCTGATGTTAAGGCCAGCCAGACTCTGTTTGACGAGGTTGCCCGGATGGGGGGGGAACCGTTGATGTGGCGGACCGGTCACTCGCTCATCAAGGCAAAAATGGCGGAAACCAAAGCGCCCTTGGCTGGAGAGATGAGCGGTCATATCTTTTTTGCCGATAAATATTACGGTTATGACGATGGGTTATACGCAGCCGTTCGGTTGTTAAATCACGTCGCAAATCAGAGCCGATCTCTTGGCTGAAATTCGGGATAGCCTGCCGCAACCGGTGAACACACCCGGAGCTGAGATTCCCCTGTGGTGAAACCCGCAAGTTTGAGGTGGTTGAAGAAGTCCTGGAACGGATGCGGGCTAAAGGCGCAAATCTGAGCGATGTCGATGGGCTGCGCGTAAAAACGGATGACGGCTGGTGGCTGTTACGGGCATCCAATACCCAGGACGTTCTGGTTGCTCGATGCGAAGCCAATGATGATGACGGTCTTGAGCGGTTGCGCGATGCACTCGTTACCGAGCTCACTGAAAGCGGCGTTGCAGCCGCCTGACTTTTAGCGCTTAGCGGTCGCCTTGAGAAACTGAGTTTTCTTCTCGGATGACGAGACAGGTGATGTTTCGCCGTTTGAGGACCTCTGCAGGCTTCACGGGCTTTCGATTCAACTAGACCGACAAGCCGCGCCCGATAAATTCTTTTGCCTCGTGCAGCGCTGGATTTAACAGAGATACGACTACGTTTGAGGCTTGGTGCGATACGGGATGCTCTGGAGGCGGCTAGGTGTGCCGGTGTAAATCTATCGAAAGCCCCAACCTGGACGCTCCAATGGCGTGGCACCTCTTTCTTTGCCTTTTCACGTTGAATTGCAGCCTTGCGTTTCGCAATCTGTGCTGGTGATAGAGCTGAAAACGTAACCGGTAATCCACCTTTTTTTCCGGCGATAAAGCGATTGCGATCACTCTTGTCCATTTCATCAAGCATTGTGAACACGCGCTTAAACAATGTGATCGCGTGCGTATCTCGCTTGTTTCCTGATTTTCCTCCAAACACTGTGCCTATTAAGCGTCGCCGTTTATACTTTACGGAAACCGCAATGTTGAAACCGGAATCACGGATATACCCGGTTTTGATTCCATCGGTCCCTGGCAAACGCCGTAGAAGTTTGTTGTGATTTCCGTGCGTACGCCCTTTGTAGCGAAATTCAGTAGTCGTGAAGTATTTAAAGCGTTTGGGAAAATCCCGACGCAACGCTATCGACAATCGCGCCATATCACGAGCTGTTGTGACTTGTCTTTTGTTTGGGAGGCCCGATGCATTCTTAAACGTCGTTCGCGACATGCCAAGCTGTCGGGCGCGATAGGTCATCAAGCGGGCAAATTTTTCTTCTGAGCCGCCAAGTCCTTCGGCGATCACCGCGGCGACATCATTTGCGGATTTTGTGACGAGCGCCTTGATGCCTTGTTGGACGGTAATTGTACTGCCCCGTTTAACATAAATTTTTGACTTTGGTCGTTTTGCGGCACGTCTGGAAACTTTGAGGCGGGTGTTTAACTTGATTTTTCCGGCTTTCAACTTCTCAAAGACCAAGTAGAGGGTCATCATTTTTGTGAGAGAAGCCGGATAGACCCGCCAATCCGGATTTACCGCATGAAGGACGGCGCCGCTTTTTTCATCCACAATAATTGAGGAGTAGCGCGCTGCCGTAGCGGGCGAAAGCTGGGTAAGTACAGCGATGATCAGGAGGGCGATCAGTCGGAGGCGCACATTCGTCCTCATATTCGATAGCTTGTTTTCTGCGTCATATCGAAAGTTATATGCCTGCTTGTCCCGAAGCTATTGAATCTAAAGAGATTCTAATTGAAAGCTACTCAGAAGTCCATTTTGGTCTTCAAAATTTAAGGTTTGATTAACCCTGGTTAACTGATTGTAATTTAGAGCTGTTTGATTTCTCTGTTGAAATTGTGACTTTAGTAAGGCGAATCAAGTGTTGCAAAGCTTCGGGAAATACATCGTTAGGGCTAGTTTGTTCTTTCAAGTTAGGTACCCTATCTAATAACATATCTACTCACTGAGCATTTACGTATTAGGTCACAGATTAGAGCACTTTCGAAATACGATGAGCGATAAAGATACAGACCGGCCGCCTGGCGGAGACGATGACACGAATGTTGGCGTTGTCGTCAGGAGTAAGCCCAAAACGAAAAAACCATCGATGTATAAAGTCATCATGTTGAATGACGATTACACGCCGATGGAGTTCGTCGTTTTGATCCTCGAACGCTACTTTAGCAAAAGCCATGAAGAAGCCCTGAATATCATGCTTCATGTGCATCAGAAGGGTGTCGGTATTTGTGGTGTCTTTACGTATGAAGTCGCAGAGACCAAAGTAACCCAAGTGATGGATCTGGCGCAGCAGCACCAGCATCCTTTGCAATGCACCCTCGAGAAGGAGTAACGCATGTTGTCGCGCAATCTCGAACGTAGTCTTCATCAGGCGTTGTCATGCGCGCGTGAGCGTCACCATGAATATGCAACGCTTGAGCATTTGATGTTTGCTCTGATTGAGGACCAGGACGCAGTCGCGGTATTGCGCGCTTGTGGCGTGGAAATTGAAAAGCTCAAGGAAGACCTCGTTGATTATCTTGATAACGAGCTCGGCAATTTAGTCGTTAATCGGGACGAGGATCCAAAACCCACTGCGAGTTTCCAGCGTGTCGTTCAGCGGGCTGCGATCCACGTACAGACAGCCGGTCGTCAGGAAGTCACCGGCGCCAACGTTCTGGTGGCGATGTTCTCCGAACGTGAATCGCATGCGGTTTACTATCTCCAAGAGCAGGAAATGTCGCGCTTCGATGCCGTCAATTATATCTCACACGGTATCGCAAAAGTGCCCGGTCGTTCTGAGCCGAGACCGGTTGAAGGTACGGATGGCGATGAGGGCGACGAATCTAACGTCAAAGAGGGGCATGAGGCTCTCGATGCGTATTGCGTCGATCTCAATAAGAAGGCCAGTGAAGGCAAGATTGATCCTCTGATTGGCCGGTCTGAAGAAATTGACCGCACCATCCAGGTTCTATGTCGCCGCCGAAAGAATAATCCGCTTTATGTTGGTGATGCCGGTGTTGGCAAGACAGCGTTGGCGGAAGGACTTGCGAAGCGCATTGTCGATGGCGACGTCCCTGAAGTTCTCGCCGATGCAACGATATTTTCCCTCGATATGGGCGCGCTTTTGGCGGGAACTCGTTATCGCGGTGATTTTGAAGAGCGGCTCAAGGCGGTTGTCACTGAATTGGAGGCTTGTGAAGGCGCGGTCCTGTTTATTGATGAAATCCACACAGTGATCGGAGCCGGCGCGACCAGCGGTGGCTCGATGGATGCGTCGAACCTGCTTAAGCCTGCGCTGCAGAGCGGCACGCTGAAATGCATGGGCTCGACTACTTATAAAGAATACCGGTCTTACTTTGAAAAAGACCGGGCTTTGGTACGTCGTTTCCAGAAGATTGATGTTATTGAACCCTCAATCGACGACGCCGTTAAAATTCTTCGGGGCTTAAAGCCATACTACGAAAAGCATCATCGGGTCCGTTTTACGGCGGAAGCGATCCGTACAGCAGTTGAACTCGCCGCGCGCTATATCAATGATCGCAAGCTTCCCGATAAGGCGATTGACGTTATTGACGAAGCGGGCGCGGCGCAGATGCTGTTGCCCGAAGGCAAGCGCCGCAAGATGATCACGGTTAAAGACATTGAAGACGTCGTTGCCAAGATCGCAAGAATTCCGCCAAAGAGCGTGTCTCGCGATGATCAGGAAACGCTAAAGACATTGGATGATGATCTGAAGCGCGTTGTGTTCGGGCAGGATGATGCGATCTCCGCATTGTCATCGGCGATCAAACTTTCTCGGGCTGGACTTCGTGAGCCTGAGAAACCAATCGGCTCCTATTTGTTCTCGGGGCCGACCGGTGTCGGTAAAACGGAAGTTGCCCGTCAGCTCGCCATCACGATGGGCATAGAGCTGATCCGGTTTGATATGTCGGAATATATGGAACGCCATACGATATCCCGTCTCATCGGTGCGCCGCCCGGCTATGTTGGGTTTGATCAGGGCGGGTTGCTAACCGATGCCATCGATCAGCACCCGCATGCGGTTTTGCTGCTTGATGAAATAGAAAAGGCTCATCCGGATCTATTCAATATCCTGTTGCAGGTGATGGATCATGGACGTCTGACCGATCACAACGGTAAGAATGTTGATTTCCGCAATGTCATTTTGATTATGACAACAAATGCCGGGGCTTCGGATATGGCCAAGGAAGCTATCGGCATCGGCCGTACGAAGCGTGAAGGCGAGGATGAAGAGGCGATTAAACGCATGTTTACGCCTGAATTCCGTAATCGTCTTGATGCAACGATCGGGTTTGGCGGGCTATCGCCTAAAGTTGTTTCTCTGGTCGTCGATAAGTTTGTCATGCAGCTCGAAGTGCAGCTCGAGGATCGCAATGTGAGGATTGAGCTCGATAAGGCCTCCCGTAAATGGTTGGTAGAGAAAGGCTATGACGAGCATTTTGGCGCGCGTCCGCTTGGTCGACTTATTCAGGAGAGCATCAAGAAACCGCTGGCCGATGAGTTGTTGTTTGGCAAACTTGCGCGCGGTGGCGTGGTTAGTGTCTCGGTGAAGGATAAAGAGCTGGCCTTTGATATCCGGCCCGAGGATCCAAAAAAGAAGCCAACCAAGCCTAAATCCAAGCGTAAAGGTAAGGGCAAGGATTCAGGGAAGGATAACGACGACGGCAAGAAGACGCCGGAGCTCGTTGAATAGGTCGGTTAGCGCCGTCGCGTAAACGTTAAACGTCGGTGTCTTTGCGATAGGGCGAGCGCTCGTCTTCAAGCGCGTCCATTTCCCATTTGGTTTCTTTTTGCTCGCTGACCAGGAATCTCGCGACAGCATCCCTGAATACCGGATCCCGTATCCAGTGCGCGCTATAGGTCTCTGACGGTAGATAGCCGCGGCTGATCTTGTGCGGGCCTTGAGCGCCTGCTTCAACCCTGGCAAGGCCGTTATCAATGGCATACTCAATTGCTTTGTAAAAACACGCTTCGAAATAGAGCATGCGATAGCGGGGGGAGCCGCCCCAGTTGCGGCCATACAAAGTGTTTGAGCCGCGCAAATTAAGCGCCGCGCCGACATACTCTCCATCGTCGCTGGCCATGATCATCACAACCTTGTCGGCCAGCCGCTCCTGCATCAGCATAAAGAAGTCGCGATTGAGGTAGGCGTGCGCCCACTTCTTTTCGACCGTTGTGAGATAGAACTGGTAGAACGCGTCCATATGCTCCGGCTTCAGGTCGTCGCCTGTGAGAACTTCAACATGGGCATCCTGATTGGCGAGCTTGCGTTCTTTGCGAACAGCCTTGCGCTTGCGGGAATTCAGCGCGCCGAGAAAATCTTCAAAAGTTTCATAGCCGCGATTATGCCAGTGGAATTGTTGCCCCATCCGTTTGAGAAAATCCTCACCTTCGAGCAGGTCGCGCTCTTCCTTTTCACAAAACGTGATGTGTAGCGAAGAGACTTCATGTTGATTAGCGAGTTCCCGCAGACCCGCGACAAGAACCCGCCGGGTTTCGGCTGTGTCGGGTCCGGGACGTACCAAAAGACGAGGCCCTGTGACGGGAGAGAAGGGCACTGATACCTGAAGTTTGGGATAATACTTGCCGCCGGCGCGCTCAAAAGCATCGGCCCAGCCCCAATCAAACACATATTCGCCGTAGGAGTGGTTTTTGAGATAACACGGCACAGCGCCAATAAGCTGGCCCGCAGAATCTTCGAGTAACAGATGCTGCGGCAGCCAGCCGGATTCAGCACAGGCTGCGCCACTTTCTTCCAGAATGTCGAGGAACGCATGGCTGACAAACGGATTGTCGTTCCCCGCGCAGGCATCCCACGCGGCCGCATCAATCTCGGAAATACGGCTGGTGACTTTTATGGCTACGGCGTCTCCATCAGGCATTCAAAATTCCGTTGGGTGGCATTGTGGCGACGACATGTGCCGCTATTCCACCTCAAAGATACCGTCGACCTCGACGGCGGCGCCTTGAGGCAGGGAGGCGGTCGCCACGGCAAAGCGCGCGTGGCGACCGGCATCACCAAAGATTTCAACCATGAGGTCTGAGGCACCATTCATCACGGTTGGCGGGTGGATAAAGTCGGTTGTGGCGTTAACAAACCCACCGAGCTTGACGACGCGTTTGACGCGGTCGAGATCGCCACCGAGAGCGACTTTAAGTTGGCCAAGCAGGTTGAGGCCGCAGGCGCGCGCGCCTTTTTGGGCGGTCTCAATGTCAACATTTTCTCCTACCTTCCCGGCAATTAAACCGTCCGCTGCCATTGAGACCTGGCCGGATACAAAAACCAGGTTCCCGGTTTGGACGAAAGGGATGTAATTCGCAGAAGGGGTGCGAGGTTCAGGGATCGTGATACCCAACTCAGCCACGCGTGCGTCGATCTTACCAGCCATTTTTACTTCCTGTCGGTTAGAGAATTATGTGAAGACAGCCTATCGATTGAGCCTGAGGCTCGCTAGAGGGAATTCCAAATTTAGAGATGCATTATCAAAAAATGCGGGGGGTGAAATTCACCCCCCGAAGTTCAGGGAGACGCAACGTCAAATATGCCGTTGCTCGACAGCAGCGTCCGGAGAGGAAGATCCGGGCGCTGCGCTCCGTGCCGTATCCGATGCAGAACGGCGCGGAGTTTCTGCATCACCTTTGGGGTCTTCTTTAGGCGAGGTGATGGCTGTTCGGTCTTTGCCGGGCGGCTCTTGAATTGTTGTCCGCTCGGTCGGTATTGCACCTGTGGCCTGGGTGAAAGCCAAAGCCTGTGACAATGCCACGCGGGATGGGTTGTTCGGGTATTCGGATGCAATTGTGCCTGTGTTCGCTGAGGGCTGGCCGCCCTGAATAACTCTAAGCAATGGGCCAATAGGTCGTGCTGGTGTGATGTTATCATGGCCAGTATCGGCTGGCGTTTCGTTCAGCCTATCAGAATAGTTGGCTTCGTCCCGATACAGGCAGAGCGATTTAAGGCCAAGGCGCCACCCTGTCAGTAAGAGCACATGGCAGTCCGCCACGGTGGTGCTTTGCGGGAGGGTGAGGGCATGTCCGATACCGCCGGAAATCATGGGCTGTACCGCTGCCATCATGCGAATTACGGCATTGGCGCGGTCTATCGTCGTCGCCGAAGTCGCCCCGGTGATGAAAACAACGGCGTGCGCTGCATCGCGATAGGGAAGTTCGGTTTCAAGCTGGGTTCCGAAGCAGTAACGATTCGCCCTGTCGATAGCGTGATCGCTGTAGCCAAGGGCGGCGAGTAGGTCAAAACCTAGATTTTCAAGCTCATCGGCATCGACGCCCAGAAGCTCAACGCAATTCTCTAACCCCAGGACCCATGGATTGAAGACCTGGGACAGGTCAACGGCGTCGAGGAGGGCATCTTCGAGCTCGTTGATTATATCGTCCGTAAAGCCGTTTTTGCGGAGCGAGCTATGATTGATCGCTGGTGCGTCTTTAAGTGACCGAGTGCCTAATAGACCTCTGATAAAGGCATCGGTCTCTAATGGGCTATAGCCGAGTGCTGCTAAACCTAAAGGAACGGCGACAGGTATGGATGGCTGAAATTGGCCGCTATCATTGAGTTGGTGATGGCAAAGGGCTGTGACTGGTTCCAGACCCAATGAAACGCCGTTGAGAATAGGGCCGGCGTCGAGGTCAGCTGATACCAGCGTTACTTGGGCATTCCGATACCCCGATAATTGCCCGCGTTCCTCTGCTAGCTCCCAGGCTGTGACCGCGGCGTCAAATAATTCGGGGAGCGCCCGACGTGGATTAATAGGATGAGGGGCCCACCCTAGACCTTCATAGCCACCTATTTGGCTCGTCGTTGCGCGCCGGTGATTGCGGACCACCCGCAACATCGCGCCGCTGTTTTTTTCAAACGCCGGAAACGCGCCCATTTCTGCCGCCAGGTCTGCTGATTCTGTATAGGCCGTGGCGGTAATAAGAGAACAGATTGTTGCGGCGATCGCGCGGGCATCTTCGCTGTCATAGGGCAAACCATACGACATAATAAGTTCAGCAATGCCGGTGACAGAAAGGCCAAGCGGGCGATAATCCCAAACCCGGTTTGCAATGCGCGGGGAATTTTGAGCGCCCTGCATATGGCTGGTATCGAGGGCTAAGGTAATTAGCTCTACGGCGTGGCAAAGGTCATCGACGGCGAACCCGAAATTGCCATCGCGAAAGGCTGCACAATCAATCGTCGCTCCAGGGCAGGCTGTATCGTCTAGAAAAAGGAAACCCCCATCGTCGACAGCGGCATTTATGTCGCCAGATTCTGCGCAGGTATTCCAGCCATTGATCGTTGTTGCATAGTGAATACCGGTTTTTTTACCTGTCCAGGCACCATACGCAATTGCATCGAACAATTGATAAGCCTTGTGGTCACCATCCACGGCGAGGTCAATTGACCCATCGTCAAGTCGGACCATCGTGGCGCTATTGTCAATTTGAAGAGTATCAAGAATATCGGTTGGGGGCGGCCCCATGATGTCTGATGCTCGGATTTCGCTATTCTGTTCGACGAGATCTAGCGTTCGATGAATAATCTTCTCGGGAACAAGTGCGCCGCGTGCTGATTGAATTGCCAAACGCAAGGCAGGACAATTTCTATCGTCTGGATTTCTCGGTATTTGGCTGTCAGCGTAAGCCTCTATTATTGCCTCAATATGACGGCACGCAATCACATATCCCATCATGTGCGCCGCGTTTTGGGCATCGCCGGTACTGTCTGCCCAGAGAGTATTCAGCGTTTCGGAGTGTGCGCCATCCAAAGCTGTGTGCTGCTTACCGGGCTGATTCTGGCTTTCCCCAACAGAGATGTCATACGCTTCGCTGCGACGGACTAAGCCAGTCCGGAAGTCCGTAATAAATGTTTCGGGCTGAGCTGTCTCAATGCCGTATGCCCAGTAGACGCCAGTTTGTTGCCATTCTGTGAGATCAGGCGTGAACCGCCGATGACATAAAAGCCACCTTATTTCGTCATAGAATGTTTTTGCGTCCTGTTCAGAATCAAAATACCCACCTTGCCAGCCGAGATATGTCCATCCGCTGGCAACCCTGTCGATTGCTTCGTGGACGCTCGATTCACCCGTAAAAACATTTTCGCCAGTTACGGTAGAGATTGCCGTGGGGTCTATGGCTTTCCGCCACAGCCATGTGGGAGTGTCATTGTCTTCAATTGAAATGAGTTGGCAGGGAGGTAAATCCGTAACCAAGCAGTTCCGAACGAAAAAAGAGCACGTTTCTGTCGACCAGTCAGAAGGCACTATGACAAAAGAATCGCGATGAGCCGTTTCTATCGAGTGCCGCTGATCTGATTTTGTGTCAAAAAACACAAAGCACACGCCTTCATAAGGCGTGCTATCGGGCTGCGTATTGCGTCGGGCAATTCTCACTGATGCCCCCCCGATCTCTTTGCAGGACCGCTATTTTTAGCTTGGTCCAGCAGTGTCCCTAACACCAAATCATCTTAGTGCAATTAGATGATTTGGTCCCCCCAGGTGGATTTGCCGCCCTAACTAATCTTCAGATACTCAACGCTACTACACGAACAGGGCTTCGTGGCACGCCCCATATCTGGGGGGCAGATGAAATTTATTCCCAATATATGTAAAAAGCAACAATATTTTGGGTATTGGTGGCGTAATGCTACAATATTCGGTAGCGAGATTAAGGTTTAGTTTGTTTTCTAGGCTGCGAACGGGTGACAGGAGAGGCAACGCCGCCTATATGATAAAGTTCTTTGCTCAGCGAACTGTACATGGTTAACAATGTGCTAAGGTAGTTAGCAGATAGTAGCAGTCTGGTAGAAACACTCATGGCGGCGAGATAGATGACAATTGGAACACGCCTTTATACGTTTTTAAAAGGGCGGCAGGTCGGAAACGATTCTGTTGGAAACAGGTATTTTGTGGAGCGCAGTCCGGCAGAGGGGCGCAAAACAAAGCGCTGGGTACTCTACCGTGGTGCTGCAGAGGCTTCAGAGGTTCCGGCAGCTTGGCATGGATGGTTACATGGTCGGACTGACGACATGCCGACGGCTGAAACAGAAAAGAAATATGAATGGCAGAAAGATCATTTGCCAAATCAGACGGGAACAGCGAATGCTTATCGTCCGCCAGGTCATGTGCTCAGCGGTGGAAAACGCGCAAAAGCAACTGGTGATTATGAACCTTGGCAGCCATCCTGAATAGCTTGGGGAGTGGAGTAGTTTTTGATGGGTAAGAATGTTGCGGAAACGCTATTGGGCGCAATCGTATTAGCGGGTGCCATAATTTTTCTGACGTTCGCGTATTCCAAAGGCGGTCTTAAAACCGTTGAAGGTTATCCAGTTATAGGAAAATTCGACCGTGTAGACGGTTTGGCTGAAGGTAGCGACGTTAGGATGAGCGGGATCAAAATTGGTACCGTTATTTCCCAAAAGCTGGACCCCAAAACGTATCTCGCTGTTCTGACGATGACTGTTAAAAATGACATTAAACTGCCGCGGGATAGTTCTGCTCGAATTGCCTCCAATGGCCTGCTCGGTGATAAATATTTATCTATTACGCCTGGTGCAGAGGATGAAATGCTGAAGGCTGGCGGTGAAATCTCCCATACTCAAGGGTCGGTTGATCTGTTGTCGCTTGTTGGGCGCATGATTTTCAGCCAGACCGACGAAAAGAAAAAGGCTGCAGACAAAAAAGATGGACCAAACTGACGGGGCTTCCTCCCTGCAACAACGATGGTTCGCTGACCGCTACGCTGCAAATGCCCGATTTGTCTCAGACTTGGCTGAACCCCTCATTAAAAATTTGGCGCCCTGTAGCGGCGAGCTTATCCTCGATCTCGGTTGTGGCGATGGTGCATTAACCAAACTCGTTGCGGAAGCGGGTGCCATGGTTGTTGGGGTTGATGCAAGTCTCGATCAAATCAAGGCTTGCCAAAACCTGGGAATCCCAGCAGCCGTAATGGATGGTCATAATTTGGCCTTTAAGGAAGTGTTCGATGCGATTCTGACGAATGCGGCGTTGCATTGGATGACATCACCGAATGATGTCATTGACGCTATGTGGAATGCTTTGAAACCTGGTGGGCGTGTGATCGGTGAAATGGGGGGCGCCGGAAATATCGCAAGGATTACCCGGGCGCTGACTGAAGCACTTACAAGGCGCAATCTTCAGGATAGAATTGTCTTTCCCTGGTTCTTTCCAAACGAGGCAGACTATTGTGAACGTTTAGAGAGCCGGGGTTTTGTCGTCAACTACATGGCGTTAATGCCACGCCCAACCCCACTGCCTGGAGAAATTACAGATTGGTTAGACACGTTTGGTGAACAGTTTCTGTTCCTACTCCCGGAAAGGGAGCGGGCTGCTTTTAAGGAAGAGGTTGCCGAAGAATTGGAAGCAGATTTGTTTGATCCGAATGGCCGGTGGGTAGCTGACTACGTTCGGCTGCGGTTTACGGCTACCCGTCCCGAAGAGGCTTAATGGTGATGGCTTATAGAATATGTCAGGTTTTTCATGCTGCAGTTACAGGCGTTGTTTGCCTTGGTGGCGGCAATGCTTTGGCGGCGTCTGATGGTGCAGTGCTTCAGGGGCTCGATAAGGTGACGGCGCGTATCCTGACCCTTGAGGCGCCGATAGATAAATCCATCGTATTCGGGAGTTTACGCGTGCGCGTTCGGACATGTGTAAAGAGACCACCGGAGGAACCGCCTGAAAGCGCTGCTTTTATAGAAATTACTGACGAACGTCCTGGCGAATCTGTGAAACGGGTTTATTCTGGTTGGATGTTTGCATCGAGTCCCGGTCTGTCAGCTATGGAGCACCCGGTCTACGATGTTTGGGTCGTGGATTGTATGAAAGACTCCAGTGCAGAATCCTCCAATTCCCGATGAAACGTGGCGTTCTTATCCAACGCTGAGGACAACAGCTGCCGATAGCCGCCGCGATGAATCTCGACGGCACCGAATTGGTTCAGGTGGTTGGTCACAAACTGAGTGTCCAGCAAGGTGTAGCCACCCTGTTTTAGACGGGCGACCAGATGGACTAACGCTACTTTACTGGCGTCGGTGACACGGCTGAACATGCTCTCGCCAAAGAATGCGCTTCCCAGCGCTACACCATACAGCCCGCCGACAAGTTGATCGTCGAGCCAGCATTCCACGCTATGGGCTCGGCCGATCTCAAACAAATCTACATAGAGTTTTACAATTTCTTCGTTGATCCAGGTTTCTTTGCGGTCATCTGCCGGTTCGGCACACAGGCGTATAACCTCTTCAAAAGCGGTGTCAGCTCTGACGTCAAAACTATGTTTTCGGACCGTTTTTCTTAAGCGTCGCGGAATTTTGAAACGGTCGAGTGGCATGATCCCGCGCTTTTCGGGGTCAATCCAATAAAGGGTTGGGTCGTCCTGATGTTCGGCCATTGGAAATAGTCCAACAGCATAGGCGCGGAGTAATATGTCGGGGCTTAATCCAACCATTCTCTAGCCGTTAATGCGGGCCTCTACAAACTTTTCGAGCCAGTGAATATTGTAATCACCATTCACGAAATCAGGATCCTTAATTATGTCCTGATGGAGCGGAATTGTCGTTTCGATTCCGGTAATGACATATTCCTCAAGGGCCCGATTCAGACGCATCAAGCATTCATTTCTGCTCGCCCCATAGACAATTAGTTTTGATATTAGGCTGTCATAATGGGGCAGTACTGAATACCCCGCATAGAGTGCGGAATCAACGCGGACCCCCAAGCCACCTGGCGTATGATAGGTATGCACTTCGCCCGGTGATGGCGTGAAGTCGACCGATGATTCTGCGTTTATCCTGCACTCGATCGCATGCCCGGAAAACGTCACGTCTTCCTGCGAGAATGATAAGGGGGCGCCGCTCGCCAATCTGATTTGCTCGCGGACAATGTCAATGCCCGTTACCATCTCTGTCACCGGGTGTTCGACTTGAACGCGGGTATTCATCTCGATGAAATAAAATTCACCATCTTCATACAGGAACTCGATGGTGCCGGCATTGCGGTAATTTATCGAGGACAATGCTTTGCAGGAGATGTCGCCAATGGCATCGCGTCCGTCAGCGTTGAGGGCCGGGGACCCTGCTTCTTCCAACACTTTTTGATGACGCCGTTGCAGCGAGCAGTCCCGTTCTCCGAGGTGAACCACCTGGCCTTTGCCATCACCCATAACCTGAATTTCAATATGGCGTGGTTTTTGTAGGAACTTCTCCATATAGACGGCATCGTCGCCGAAAGCGGTCAGTGCTTCCGTGCCGGCTTTCTGAATGGCGTTTTCCAACTCCGATCGTTCCTGAACGATTTGCATGCCGCGGCCGCCGCCACCGGCGGAGGCTTTAATCAATACTGGGTAGCCGATTTCCTCGGCAACTTCTTTTGCCTTGTCGATATCCCTGACGGCACCATCTGAGCCGGGGACGACGGGTATTCCTAATTCCTTGACCTTCGCCTTTGACGCGATCTTGTCGCCCATTAAGGCGATATGGTCGGAGGTTGGGCCAATGAAACAAAAGCCGTGCTCCTCGACGATAGAGGCAAAATTTGCATTCTCGGACAGGAAACCATAGCCAGGATGAATGGCATCGGCGTTAGTGATCGTTGCCGCCGTAATGATCGCCGGAATATTGAGATAGGAGTCCGTTGATGGGGCGGGGCCAATACAGACGCTTTCATCAGCCAACCGGACATGCATTGCATCTGCATCCACCGTGGAGTGTACAGCAACTGTTTTGATACCCATTTCCCGGCAGGCACGGTGAATACGCAACGCGATTTCACCACGATTGGCGATGAGGATTTTATCGAACATTAGGCGGTCCTTACTCGAGAATTACGAGTTCCTCACCAAATTCCACCGGTGATTTATCGGGTACAACAATTTCAACGACCTTTCCGGCCCGTGGGGCGCGAACTGGGTTGAAGGTTTTCATCGCTTCTATCAGCAAGAGCGTCTGGCCTTCTGAAACAGTATCTCCTGGTTTAACGAACGGTGGGGAGCCTGGCTCAGATGATAAATAAACGACCCCAACCATCGGTGCTGTTACGGCACCGTTTCGGGGCCCTGCATCGGCTGCTGCTGCTCCTCCGGCAGGCGCTGTCATGGCCGGTAAGGGACCCGAAGCGACCAGCTGTCCGGAAGCGGCCCGGGAAACCCGAACGGCATGTTCCCCGACCTTATACTCGATCTCTGTCAATCCGGTTTCATCAAGAAGCTCGGCAAGTTTGCGGACCATTGCTTCATTTACATCGAACTCAGCCATCAACTTTCCTCTTTATCAGAAACCAGTCTGGAAATTGCATCCATCGCTAACAAATACCCGTGTGCGCCGAATCCGCAAATCAAACCATTCGCAACCGGTGAAATATATGAGTGTTGCCGGAAAGATTCCCGGCTAAAAATGTTGGAAAGATGTAATTCAATAATCGGACAATCTACCTGCTTGAGTGCATCCAAAATGGCAACCGAGGTGTGGGTATAGGCGGCGGGGTTAATGATTATACCGTCGACAATTCCTATGGAGCCCTGAAGCCAGTCGACAAGTTCACCTTCGCTGTTGCTTTGGCGAAAGTCGATAGTAATGTCTGAGGCCTTAACGTGTTGCCTGCATTGTTGTTCAATGTCTGAAAGAGTTTCGTGCCCATAGATTTCGGGTTCACGATTTCCCAGGAGATTCAAATTGGGGCCGTTCAGAATGAGTATCTTTGGCATTTCAGCAGACAGATTGCTTGTGCATTAAAAATTCGTGTCAATTAACGGTTATCTCACCATAGCGCTATGCGCAATGACCGTATGTATTGTTCCCATAGTCTATACGACAAAGGAAACGAATCAATTTTAGGAAAAATTAACCATTTCCCGCATAAATATAGTCTTAAGTTTTAACTAAACCCGATTTTACAATTGGACCTCGGCCAACATGAGGGTCGGAACGCCTTATGCGCTCATATGAGATACAGCTGTTTAAAGGAGGAAAATGGGAGTTCGACTCCTATTTTGATGATCGTGATACCGCGATGTCTGATGCTGAACAGCTTGCAGCAGATATCCGTATCCAGGGAGTTCGGGTTCTAAAGGAGCACTATGATCAAGACTCAAATATCGCCACCTGCGACGTAATATATACACGGAGGCGCAATACCAGGGCCCTGGATCAAGGACGCAAAACTACCCAGAAAATAGCGCGCAGTAATCCTCAGCCGACTGGAGCACAGGGTGTTCCTCGGCGGTCAGCCCGGCACAAGCAAGTGCAAAAGAAAAGCGGGAGCCCGGTTAAGACTCTAGTGGTATTTGCGCTTGTTCTTCTCATTGGCGGTGTAGCTACATTGTTGGGGTTGGGCGGGCTTTTGAGCTTTTCCTGAGTTTTCCGTCTGTTTTTTGCTTTTGTTCAGCAGGGCGTTTACCCGTTGTTAAGGTAAATAAGTAACCCTATTTGCAGATTCATGAATTGTGGAAAGTAATGACCGAAAATATGCCTGACGGCGTCGCACGCGAGAAAGTTGAAGACGAACTGCCCCAGGGTATGGAGCGACGGTTGGTCTTGCGGCTTCTTACTCATTGGCGTGCGATCTGTGGTGACCGTGACTACCCATCTTTCTCCGAGGTTGTACCGGAAAATATGCCGGATATGTGGCATAACTGTTTTGTTCTAGAGGTCATCGGCCACGAAGAAGATCCCGTATTTCGGGCCGCGGGTGGTGAGATTATGAGCCATTCAGCTGATTCGCTAATCGGAACACCTGTTTCTTTCTGGACACCGGATACATTGATAGGCGTTGCGGTTAGCCATACGCGGGATGTCCTGCGTAAGGGGGTGCCGATGTCTCACGGCGACGAGTTCATGAAGATTGACGGTACCAGGGTCCTCTACCGGAGCATCTTGCTCCCAATGAGTGATGACGGTGAAACAATCAGTGGACTTCTGGGAGCAGTGAATTGCCGGGAAGTTATGGAGGATTGAGTTGGTGCCATAGGGCATGGGCTTGCATGAGTAACTATGAGAGCATTCGAAATACATACGTTCCGGGGCGGTAAGTGGAAAATTGATTCCGTCTTCGACGACAAGGAGCTCGCTCTTTTTGAAGCTCGCCGGATGGATGAAAGCTCGCGCTATTCTGGGGTGCGTGTAATCGAAGAAAATTTTAACGAATCGAGCAACGAAACGGTTACGCGCACGCTATATAAGGGGGGACGTGCTGAAAAACAGGCCTCCGTGATTCAACGGGAGGTCAAGGACGAGGCCAAGAAGACCGCACGCCGTAAGGGAGCCAAGGGACGCACCGGCAAAGGCAAACGCCCGGTTAAAAAGAAAAAGAAATCAGGCATTGCAATGCCCCTGATCATCCTTTCGATTATTGTGATTGTCGGGCTCGGCGCTTTATTTGGTCTGCAACACATCACCATCTTTCGGTAGCCGATTTATAAGCCCCATGGGCTGACGATTTTTCTTCCGCAAAATCATTTCTATGTGTACAAGCGCGCGGCGCCATAGAGCGTCCAGCCTTTCGGGCGGCGTTTTTGAGACACGAAATAATGACACCTAAGATTGAACAGTTTTTTGCAGAAAGTCAGCCTGACACACCCTGCCTGGTTGTTGATCTTGATATCGTCGCACAAAACTATCGGCGGCTCTGTGACGAGTTGCCGGACACAGAAATATATTATGCTGTTAAAGCCAATCCGGCTGAGCCTGTTTTAGCTTTGTTGCGTGACTTGGACAGCAAGTTTGACGCGGCCAGCATTTATGAAATCGAACAATGTCTCGCGCTCGATATCACGCCGGACAGGCTTTCATTCGGCCACACTGTCAAAAAAGAGAGCCATATACGGCGCGCCTTTGATACTGGTATCCGTCAATTTGCCTTTGACAGTATTCAGGAGTTGGAGAAACTCGCAAGGGCGGCGCCTGGTGCTTCCGTTTATTGCCGATACCTCACCCCGAATGATGGCGCCGATTGGCCGCTTTCAGAGAAATTTGGGTGCAACCCAGACTACGCGGTAGAGCTTCTTTGCAACGCCGCTGATCTTGGTTTGATCCCCTCTGGAGTCTCTTTTCACGTTGGGTCTCAGCAACGGAATGCTGGAGCCTGGGACGCTGCTTTGTCCACAGCCGCTAGAATTTATTCTGATGCCGCCGGGCGTGGCATTGAGCTTTCGATGCTAAACTTGGGTGGCGGTTTCCCGTCGCATTATCGTACGCCGATGTCTGAGTTGCCCGTTCATACCGATGCCATCAAGCTTAGTTTGAAACGCCATTTTGGCGATGACCTGCCACGGATTATCGCCGAGCCTGGGCGTTATATTCCGGGTGACGCAGGCGTTATTCAAAGCGAGGTCGTTTTGATTTCTCGAAAATCGCCGGACGCGGAGAAGCGGTGGGTTTATTTGGATATTGGCAAGTTCGGTGGGTTACCCGAAGTGCTCGATGAGGCAATACAGTATCGCATTCGGACGCCGCATGATGGCGTTGAGACCGGCCCGGTCATTTTAGCCGGGCCGACATGTGACGAGGTTGATGTTATCTATGATGCGGCGGGATACGAACTGCCGTTGGACCTGGCAGTTGGTGATCGGATCGAGGTTTTAAGCACGGGCGCTTATACCGCCAGCTATTCGTCGGTAGGGTTTAATGGATTCCCGCCGCTGAAAGAGTATTATATCTGAACGTCGACACGCTTATTCAGCACCTTTAAGCTTTACGACCTTCGTAGGCTTGCAAATATAAACGAGAATTAGGACAAATGATGAAACTATATGGCTATTTTCGGTCTTCTGCGGCTTTCAGGGTCCGCATTGCGCTCAACCTTAAAGGTTTAGCCTATGATACCGAGCTGGTGAATCTGTCGACGGGGCAACACCTATCCGAAGAATTCAGACGTGTTAATCCTCAGGGACGCGTCCCGGCGTTGGTCATCAATGACACCGTCCTTTTGCAGTCACCCGCGATAATGGAATACTTGGAAGAGACCCATCCGAACCCGGCATTTTTGCCTGCAGGTGCAGAAGCTCGGGCGCGGGTGAGGGCGCTTGCCAATATCATTGCCTGCGATATTCATCCGCTAAATAACCTTGCTGTCCTAAACTATCTCTCCGGGCCTTTATCGGCGAGTGATGAGCAAAAAACGACCTGGTACCGTCATTGGGTGGTGGAGGGTTTCAATGCTGTTGAGCCTCTGCTCGCCGGGAGTGCCGAGACGGGGCTGTTCTGTCATGGGAATACTCCGGGGTTGGCCGATATCTGCCTGGTACCACAGGTGTTCAATGCGCAGCGGTTTAATTGCGATCTGTCACCTTATCCGACAATTGAACGCGTCTTTGCCGCTTGTATGGAACATGAGGCGTTCGATGCAGCTCAACCCGCGAAACAGCCTGAAGCCGCGGATATTGCTTGATTTCGGTGCTGATTGTTATGGAATGGGACTTTGTTAGGCTCGGGCGTGTCTACTTTTTGCGATCAATTTGATTTTTAATATCCTGCGCCCGTAGCCAGCCCGGCGAACCAACCTTGAGAAGTCTGAGGGCTCGGTCAGCTTGGACGCCCGCCAAACGTTTTCGGCCTATAAGCACATTGTACTCTGCCAATGACCAGGCAGAGAGGCCAAACTGCTTTTTGCGGCCATAGGCGGTGCCCGCAAGGCGCCAGGCAAGCGGCATGAACCGTTCGACCCGCAACGCCTGCTTGATGTTGGCCAAGGCCAGGTCGTTAAGGTCTGGTCGATTCATCTCGAGAATAACGTGAGCGAGACTTGTTCTGATGAGCGGGGCACCAGGTAGAAGCCGCACAGCTTCCTGATAGCTCTTCATCGCTTCTTCCAGGCGCCCGTTTTCGAATAACATCTGAGCCTTAAGTTCGACGAAGTAGGGGTTCTTCGGTGAGGCGGAGATCAGTGTCTCCACAAGCGGTAGCGCTTTGCTAAGGTCGGCCAAACGATACATCGCAATAGCTCTGGCATAACGGGCGGAAAATGATGTGTCATTTTCTTTGTATTTTTTTAGTGTTTTTTCTGGTGGATCGAGAAACCCGTCCAGCTTGGCCACCATCCGGCGATGTCTTTCGACGAAGTTTGGCGGCAGTTCTTTGTTGGTCGCTGGCGATTTCGCGACATGATTTTCCATGAAACTAATCCGAGACCGGGTCAGCGGATGGCTTCTCACATAAGGGTCCTGGCTCGTGGTTTGTAGAAATTCCTGGCCTGATAGAATGTTGAGAAACTCAAGAAGGCCCTTTCCAGAAACCCCAATACGGTCCAGGTATAAAGCGGCAGCCTGATCTGCGGATTGCTCCTGGCCACGGCTGTAATTGAGAAATGATCGAGTCGCTGCGTGTTGTCCGCCTGAGACAATCGCTGCTGCACCGGCAGCATTCTGAGACAGGGCACCGACGGCAAGCCCTAAAATTGTCGTTATAAAGGCCGTTGTTCCTGCTCTTTCAATAGCACCGTGAAGTCGCGCAAGGTGACCGCCAGAAATGTGGCCGATCTCATGGGCCATGACGCCGAGAACCTGTCCTGCATTCTTGCTGTGCCTAAGCAACCCGGTGGTTAGAAACAATCTTTGGCCGCGCGCAACAAAGGCGTTTAAGGCAGAGCTTTTAACGATATGGATACTAAAGGCTTCGTCTTCGAGCCCTGCTGCCGTCAGGAGTGGCGCTGAATAGAGGCGAATGGTAGTTTCAATTTCTGTATCGCGGATTAAGGGAACCGCTTCTGCTCTTGATAATCCCGGTCCCGTAAGGCACACAGTTGCTAGGAAGAACATGCCGAAAACTGGAAGAATAGATTTGCGTATTTGCACGATTGGTTCCCCTAGGGTGAATCGGAAAAGTAGGTACGGTAGAGCACTGCGTCAATGTATGAGCGCTGCTGTTGTTTTTTTCGCGGCTGCTTGCTCAGGAAGTGATCCACAACCCGTTGGCACTGTCGGACACGTGAATTCATATTTTGGGGGTGTCGCTGCGGATGAAGCACGTGCGGCGCTTGTGGGGCGAGATGCATTGTCTGCCGGCGGTTCTTCGGCGGATGCTGCCGTCTCTATGGCCTTCGCGCTAATGGTGAGCCGACCAGATGCCGCAGGCCCCGGTGGTGGTGGCGTTTGTGTGCATTACGACAATCAAACGAACAAAGCGGAGACGCTTGAGTTCTTTCCGCACTTACCGATTACGGTCCCTCCGAAAGGTCGGTGGCCAGCGCTCGTTCCTGGTAGTTTTCGTGGTTTATTTGCGTTGCATGCCCGCTTTGGAAAGCTCCGCTGGGAACAGCTTGTGCAACCCGCGGAACGCGCGGCCCGGTTTGGTTGGCCTGTTTCAAAAGGGCTTGTCGGAGCGCTAAAGGAACACGGCAGCAAGGCAATCAAGGACATCCGTACGCAAAAGCTGTTTACCGATTCAAAAGGGAAGGTTCTGTCGTCAGGGCAGACTGTCGAACAATTTGGCCTGGCGGGGACGCTTGGCATTATTCGCAGCCTCGGCCCGGGGGATTTTTATTCCGGTCGTTTGGCGCAGGTATACCTAAGCGGCGTTAAAGAGGCTGGCGGGTGGCTGACCATCGAGGATTTAAGGGCGTATCGGCCGATTTGGAAAGCGACTGTAAAGACAGAAGCCGGCAATCATATTCTCCATTTTCCTTTTTCAAAATCGTTAGGGACGGAACTTACCACCGGTATCTGGGAACAGGTCGGGAATAAAAAAGGATTTTCGTCTTCTGATGCTGCTGGTCAGGCGGCGCTCATAACCGCTGCTGCCCGTAATGTTGGCGGTGCGGAATGGGCTGGTAGCGGCGGGTCGGCTGGATTCTTTGCGATGGATATTGCTGGTAATGCGACATCATGTGTCGTGACGATGAACCGTCCATTTGGTCGGGGGGTCACAGCGGGGGAAACCGGGATCATCCAGGCAGCTCCAGCGGTTGCTGGAACAGGATTGAATATCGCGCCGGTCGTTATGGCGAATCACAACGTTTCACAGGCCTATCTAGCTGCAACGGCAGCCGGCGATCGGTATGCGGGCGTTGCGTTAGCATCGGCATTGATGCATCTGATTGACGGTAAAGTATCGCCCGAAGAAGCACTTGCAAAACCACGCTACGCTCCAGGCGTGGGGGCGGCCGATGTTTTGCTTGAGCAATCGCAGGCACCAAAAATTCTTGATGAATTGGTTCGTAAAGGGCTGCAAACGTTTACCCGTAAGAGTATTGGTCAGGTAAATCTCATGTATTGCGATAGAGGTATTGTTATCCGACCGGCAAATTGTGTGGTTCGGACAGATCCCCGGACAGCCGCCTATGGTGTGAACTCGGAGCTTTGAACAATGGCGCTTAAGGTTTCCAAGCGTGGCCAAATTCCGCCATTTATTGTCATGGACGTTTTGCGGGCAGCCAATCGCCGTCAAGCGGAAGGCAAAGATGTCCTTCATCTTGAGCTTGGGCAACCTGCAACCGGGGCACCGTCCGGCGTTATAGCGGCAGCCCATCAGAGGCTGGACGATGATTTGCTCGGCTACACAGAAGCTTTCGGTGTCCTATCCGTACGGGAACGAATATCGGAATATTACGCGCAATTACATAATATAAACGTTGATCCCGAACGCATTATGATTACCACGGGGTCGTCCGGTGGTTTTGTCCTTGCCTTTACGGCCGCATTTGACGTTGGCGACCGCGTCGCGATAGCAGACCCCGGTTACCCGGGATCCCGTAATATTTTGCTAGGGCTGGGCGTTGAGCCGGTTCTTGTGCCGACAGGGCCTGAAACACGTTTTCAGCCGACCCCTGAGCTGTTGGATAAGATTGATGGAAAACTCGATGGTTTGATCGTTGCCAGCCCATCGAACCCTACGGGGACGATGTTGGGCGAAGATGAGGTGCAGGCGTTAAGCGCCTATTGTGGAGATAGGGGTGTGCGGCTGATCTCAGATGAGATCTATCACGGGATAACCTATGAACAACCCGGTGTGTCGGCATTGCGGTTTGATGAAAATGCCGTGGTAATTAACAGTTTCTCGAAATACTTCTCAATGACGGGCTGGCGTGTTGGCTGGATGGTCGTTCCAACCGATCTTGTCAGAAGCGTTGAATGCCTCGGGCAGAATCTTTTTATTTCTGCACCAACGCTTTCTCAATATGGCGCTGGCGCGGCCTTTGATTGTACCGAAGAGCTGAACCTAAATGTGGCGCGCTATGCGCAGAACCGACAGATTTTGCTGTCAGGGTTGCCCAAGGCCGGGTTTGACCGTCTGGCGCCGGTCGATGGTGCATTTTACGTCTATGCCGATATTTCGAGCCTGACGAATGATAGCGAAGTTTTTTGCCGGCGCATGCTGGATGAAACTGGTGTTGCCGCGACGCCAGGCACAGATTTTGACCAGGGACGCGGCAACGCCTATGTCCGGTTCTCGTTTTCTGGTCCGACCACCGGAATTACCGAAGCTGTTGAGCGTCTACAGCACTGGATGACAAAGACCGGCTAAATCCGCGCTACTGCGTGATGCGTTTCCACCAGCCGCGCTTGGGTGGTGATGCTTCCGAATTTCCGGTCGGCTCTGCTGCGCCGTTTGAACTATTTGCTGTCGGTTCCGTTACGGTCTCCGCTTTACTTTTTGCGGCAGCTACAACGGGAGCGTTCTCGCTTTCACTGGAACTCGACGGAGCCGACGGCTGTGTCGACGTCGCGTTGCTAGCATTAGCCTCGACCAAGGCGTCGCCCTTGTTACCGTTTGCCGTTTGGTCGCTCGCGGCATTCTCATCGGCTGCATCAGAATTTGGCGTGCGCGGATTGCGGCGTCTACCGCCGCGTCTACCGCGTCTGCGACGCCGTGGTGCGGCTTGTTCACCGGTAGCGTCACCGTCGGTTTCAGATCCTTCTGCTGGAGAAGCGTCAGCGCTCTGCACTTGATCGGTGTCGGCAGTGGTGGCCTCGTTGTCCTCACCATTCGGTTTGGCGGCATCGCTCGTTTTGCGCCGCCGTCTTGGGCGACGCTTCCGTGCGTTTTCTTTGGGTGCGCTGTCAGCATCGTCAACTGCGTCGTCTCTGGCTGGCTCAATGACGATAGCATCACGGATGACTTCTTCAGTCTCTCCTGATGTGGTGCGCGCTTCTATTCGCTCGAGCCGCATATCTGGTGGGATCAAGCTATCGTCACCCAGCACATTTACCCGAAAGCTGTACCGGGCTTCGATTTGGGTCAATGAATCTCGCTTTTGATTGAGAATATAAAGCGCGATAGGCGTCGGGACCGTCACCGTGATTTCGCTGCTGCGGTTTCGAATGCCTTCTTCTTCGACGGAGCGAAGGACATGGACGGCGGTCGATTCAGTAGACCGGACGACACCGGTGCCGTCGCAATGAATACATGTCTCGGTGCTGTTTTCGACGATGCTTGGCCGCATGCGCTGACGGGATAATTCAAATAGACCGAAATTGCTAATCCGTCCGAGTTGAATACGGGCCCGGTCGGTCTTAACGGCTTCTTTAAGGCGCCGTTCGACACCACGCTGATTGCGTGAAACATCCATATCGATAAAGTCGATAACGATGAGACCGGCGAGATCACGCAGTCGAAGTTGGCGCCCGACTTCGCTGGCGGCTTCAAGGTTTGTCTTGTAGGCGGTTTCTTCGATATTTCGTTCGCGAGTCGAGCGTCCGGAGTTGACGTCAATCGCAACCAAAGCTTCAGTTGGGTTAATAACGAGATAGCCGCCAGACTTCAGTTGAACTACGGGGCTGTGCATCGATTCAAGCTGGGCTTCGACCTGATATCGGTGAAACAGTGGGATCGTCTCATCGCGATAGGGTTGAACGCGCTTGGCATGACTCGGCATCATCATCCGCATCAGCTTTTTAGCCGCGGTGTAGGCATCGTTGCCTTCAACGAAAATTTCTTCGATTTCCCGCGAGTACAGATCGCGAATGGCGCGCTTAATCAAGTCGCCTTCTTCATAGACTAAAGCAGGTGCTGCCGATTGCAGGGTTAGTTCACGAACATCTTCCCAAAGCTTTGTCAGGTAGTCGAAATCGCGTTTGATCTCGGATTTGTTCCGTTCCATACCAGCGGTACGCATGATGACGCCCATACCCTCTGAAACGTTCAGGTTTTTCAGCAAGTCACGTAACCGCCGGCGGTCTGCCGTACTGGTGATTTTACGGGAGACGCCACCGCCACTCCGTGACGTGTTGGGCATTAATACGCAGTAACGTCCGGCGAGTGACATATACGTGGTTAGCGCAGCGCCCTTATTGCCGCGTTCTTCCTTGACGACCTGCACCAGCAATATCTGTCGCCGCTTGATAACTTCCTGGATTTTATAGCGGCGCATTGGATTGTCGCGGCGCTCTGATCTTTTTGCGTTGCCGCCATCTTCTTTTGCTGAGGTCTCCGCCGTGTCGGATGCTTCTTCTGAGTCAGTCTCAGAATCAGCTGTGCTGTCTTCGGCGGTTTCCTCAGAAGCGGCTATGCTCTCTTCAGGGTCACTGTCGTCTGCGTTGTTCTCGGCAGAATCTTCAGTCGTTTTTTCTTCGGCGGCTGCGGCCTGCGCCTCGCTGGATTCTTCTTCTCCAGAGATTTCGGCGTCGTTGTCATCCTCTGAAGAGGGAGCTTCGTCGGTCCCGCTAACTTCGGCTGTGTCGTCCTCTAAATTAATTGTGGAATCGATGACCTCGACGTCACCATCAATTTGGTCGACATGGGCCTGAGCGGCAGTCGCGTTTGCTTCAAACTGTGCGACGTCACGTTTCAGCGCTTCGCGATCTTCGACTGGAATCTGATAATAATCTGGATGAATTTCGCTAAAGGCGAGGAAGCCGTGTCGGTTCCCGCCGTAATCAACAAAGGCAGCCTGAAGCGATGGTTCAACCCGTGTCACCTTTGCGAGGTATATATTGCCTTTGAGCTGGGTTTTTGTTGACGTTTCGACATCGTATTCATCTAGTCGGTTGCCATTCGTGATCACCACCCGAACCTCTTCCGGGTGGGTGCCGTCAATTAACATTCGTTTCGTCATTGAAACTGTATCTCCACGGTCCGATGCTGACAGCCCGTGCGAACATCGGGCGGCATCAGACCGCTGTTATTCAAAGCCGGCGGCGCCTGCGTCAACCCAACTTTGAATTGGAAAGCCGGTTACGGTCTTTCCAAGGGGGACGCGCTTATGCAGCCGCGACGAGCCTCAAGTTTCTACAAAAATAACCGCGAATTCAAAGCGCAATCTCACAGGTCGTAACGGGTTTTGCCGTCTCGCCCGATTGTCGCGCTCCTAACCATGCCTTTGTTTGGCAGGTCAGATGTTCGCGGCCGTTCGCAACGCTAACAGGATACGCGCCCCAATCAAATACTACAATCAGTATATTATTTTCACGATCACTCGAGATTGATCTCCGCATTCTACGGGCCATGGTATCGTATATTGATTGATGTTTCGCCCAAATAACCCTATATCTGGCGGCGCTATGGCAAGAAGCCACAACATACCTGGTTCACGCAAAACATTCGCTCAGTTCATCTGGGTTGTGGCGTTGTTCTGCGCAATTGCCTCTGGCGCATCGGCGATGCCGGTTGTCGACTCCGTGCGGATTGGCGATTATCCCGAAAAAACTCGATTTGTGATAGAGTTTGACAAGCCGATTAAATTCAATGTTTTTACGCTCGGTTCGCCCTATCGGGTTGTTGTCGAACTCCCAGAAGTAGCATGGCGCATAAAGCCGGATGCGGTTCCACGGGGCAAACGAATTACGGGATACCGTTTTGGGCTTTTTCGGCCCGGCCAGTCCCGTGTGGTTATCGATTTCAAGTCACCAATTAAAGTCACAAACTCATTTACTCTTCCGGCAAACAGTAAACGGGGACACCGGCTTGTTCTCGATATTACCGAAATATCGCCTGCCATGTTTTCGGTGCTGCAAAAACGTCGGCCGGTAACGCGTTCCTCCAGACCGAATGAGTCTCCTGTCGTTCGGGCACCGCCTCCCCCAATAAAGAAACCCAAAAAGCGCCGCAAAGCGCTTCGACCGCTAATCGTTCTCGATCCCGGGCATGGCGGGGTCGATCCTGGGGCTCGCGGGAAAAGGGGGACTTTAGAAAAGAGCCTGGTTCTCAATCAGGCTAAGGAATTGCGGCGTCAATTGCTGGCCACGGGCCGTTATCGCGTGGTGATGACCCGATCACGGGATATTTTTGTTAGGTTGCGCGAACGCATTGCGATTGCTCATCGAGCGGGCGGCGATTTGTTTATATCGCTCCATGCTGATTCAATTGGAAACCGTCATATCCGCGGTGGGTCAGTTTATACCTTGTCGGAACGGGCTTCGGATAAGGAAGCAGAAGCATTGGCACGTCGGGAAAATAAATCCGATATCATCGCCGGTGTTGATCTTAATGATCAGAGCAAGACCGTTGCCAAAATTCTTATCGATCTGCGGCAACGGCTTACCAAAAATGATTCTGTGGCTTTTGCAAAGACATTGGTGAGCCAACTCAGCAAAAAGACCCGTATGTTGCGACGAAAGCACCGGTTTGCGGGATTTGCAGTTCTCAAAGGTCCGGAAATTCCATCTGTTTTGATCGAGTTGGGATATCTATCTAACCTGCAGGATGAACGGCTTCTGCGCCGGACCTCTCATCGACGTAAAATTGCCGGTGCAATTGTTCGGGCGATTGATAGTTATTTTTCTCGCCAACAGGCTTTAAGACAGCCATAAAATGGCCAATATCTGATAGTGTACTATGTTGGTCAGGAGCCAGAGTTGGGTCGTGCGATAGAGTTGGTTGATGAAGAAGCTCTTTAAAATTTTAGCGGCACTCGGCGCGCTCACGCTCGTTATGGGCGTGCTTGGCGTCGCCGTCATTGTTGGCGTGTTCTGGCATTATGGCCAAGGGTTGCCCGATTACAAACAGCTTGCCAGCTATGAGCCGCCGACTGTCACCCGGATTCATGCCGGTGATGGAAGCCTTCTGGCCGAGTTTGCCAGAGAGAAGCGTGTGTTTGTACCGATCGGTTCCATTCCGAAGATGGTGGTGAAGGCTTTCCTCTCTGCAGAAGACAAGAAATTTTATGAACATGCTGGTGTGGATTTTTTTGGTGTCGCGCGCGCGATTATCACCAATTTAAGGCGCATGGGGAGCGGTCAGCGGCTCGTAGGGGCGTCAACGATTACGCAGCAGGTTGCAAAGAATTTCCTTCTGACGAATGAAGTTTCTATTGACCGCAAGGTTAAGGAGGCGATCCTCGCTTTTAGAATTGAGCGTGCGTTATCGAAAGATAGAATCCTCGAACTTTATCTAAACGAAATTTATCTTGGGATTGGCTCATACGGTTTAGCGGCTGCAGCCTTGAATTATTTTGACCGCTCGCTCGATGAGCTCACTCTGCCGGAAATTGCGTATATCGCCGGTCTGCCAAAAGCACCGAATAATTATCATCCAACACGGAAATCAGATGCCGCTAAAATAAGGCGAAATTACGTTGTCGGGCGTATGCTCTCTGATGGCTATATTACGCCAGATGCTGCTGAAGCGGCAAAGGAAGCGCCGCTTATCGTCCGAAAGCGTAGCGGTGCTGCCGTTGCTCAGGCGGATTATTTTGTTGAAGAAGTCCGCCGCGAGCTGACGGATCGCTACGGTGACAAACGACTTTATGGCGGCGGTCTTTCTGTTCGTACGACTCTTGATCCCCGGTTGCAAAAGATCGCCGAAACGTCCTTGCGGGAGGGCTTGATTGCCTATGACCGGCGTCACGGTTGGCGCGGCCCGGTGGCTAGACTGGACTCGGCAGGTGATTGGCGAAAGAAGTTGGATAAAGTCCCCTTTCCAGAAGGGCTTGCTGACGCCCGTCCGGCATGGCGCAAGGCGGTCGTGCTTGCTCTTGATGCAGTAAAAGCTGATATCGGGTTTGCCGATGGGGCACGGGGCCATATCCCCCTTGCTCAACTAAAATGGGGCAGGGCGTGGCTCAAGGACCAGAAACGCGGGCCGGGCATTAAGGTGCCGGGTGAGGTCTTAAAGGTTTTGGACGTGGTGTTGGTTGAGAAGCTTTCACCTGACGCGAAAGGCAAGAAGCCAGCAAAGGGAGCGTTTGTTCTGCGGCAAATACCCAACATTGATGGTGCTGTCGTTGCGATGAATCCGCATACCGGCAGGGTGCTGGCGATGAGCGGCGGATTTGCTTATGGCAGGAGCGAGTATAATCGGGCGACGCAGGCAAAGCGTCAGTCAGGTTCAGCTTTCAAGCCCTTCGTTTATTTGGCGGCAATGGATAATGGCTATACGCCGTCGAGTATCGTCTTGGACGCGCCTTTCGTTATCGATCAGGGGCCGGGGATCGGTCTGTGGAAGCCTGCCAACTATACCAAGAAATTTTACGGGCCGAGCCCGCTTCGTCTCGGTGTTGAGAAATCACGCAACCTAATGACCGTGCGGTTGGCCCAGGTTATCGGGATGGACAAGATTTCGGATTATGGCGAAAAGTTTGGTATTGTTCAGAACATGCCAGAGCTTTTGTCTTCGTCGTTGGGCGCGGTTGAGTCGACGTTGCTCAATTTGACGACGGCATACGCGATGTTGGTGAATGGCGGCAAGCGTATCACCCCGACGTTGATTGACCGCATTCAAGGCCGTCATGGACGGACAGTGTTCCGTCATGAACGCCGCTTGTGTTCCTCCTGTAGTAACCTTGAGTGGGACGGCCAACCAGTGCCTGTGATTCCGGATAACCGCGAAACGATCGCCGACGCTGTGAGCGCCTATCAAGTAGTTTCGATGCTTGAAGGTGTTGTCGAACGCGGTACTGGACGGCGGATCAAGGCAGTAGGCAAGCCACTTGGCGGTAAAACCGGCACCACTAATCAAAGCTTTGATACCTGGTTTATCGGGTTTTCTCCGGATCTGGCCGTTGGCGTCTTTGCGGGGTTTGATAAACCGCGTTCCTTAGGGCGGCGCGAAACGGGGTCGTCAGTTGCGGTCCCGATCTTTCGAGATTTTATGGCTGCCGCGTTGAAGGACCTGCCGCCAGTGCCCTTCCGTATCCCCAAAGGTGTCCGTCTGGTGCGCGTCAATGCGACTACGGGAAAACTTGCCCGAGCGGGGGAACGAAATGTCATTTTCGAGGCCTTTAAAGCAGGAACGGAGCCTAAAGCCGAAACAGTTTACCGGGAGCCTTCCGTTGTCGGGACGACCACGGTGACGTCGCCAAGTGTACCAGGCTTGCCAACCAGGCCAAAAACTTCGACACCACCGGTTGGCGATGTCAGAGGTTTATACTAGCTTGCAGCGCCACGGGCTTGCGTGCCGATTAAGATTTAATTTTACAGGGTAGGAAGTTTATGCGTGCAGAAACCCAGACACTAATTGATGAAATCCAGCAGTCGGTTGTGCTGCTAAGGAGGCATCTTTGACTGGGATAATGCCCTAAGACGTCTTGATGAGCTTAATGCTATCGCTGAAGATCCCGAACTTTGGTCGGACCAAGCTAAAGCGCAAGGCATCATGCGAGAGCGCACGCAGCTCGAACAATCAATTGAAGAAGTGACGGCAATCGAGCAGGAGCTCGAAGACAGCATGACACTCATCGAGCTTGGTGAAGCCGAGGGTGATGACAGCGTCCTGGATGAAGTAGACGCTACGCTGGAGCCATTGCGTGTACGTGCTGCCAAGCGTGAGCTCGAGACACTCCTGTCCGGTGAGGCCGATAGCAATGATTGCTTCCTCGAAGTCCATGCCGGGGCTGGCGGCACAGAGTCGCAGGATTGGGCGCAGATGCTTACCCGGATGTATGTGCGCTGGGCAGATGCCCATGGCTACAAGGTTGAATGGCTGGAAGAGAGTGCCGGCGAGGAGGCCGGTATTAAATCGGCGACAATCAAGATTTCAGGCCATAACGCCTATGGCTGGTTGAAGACCGAGAGTGGTGTCCATCGATTGGTTCGGATTTCGCCCTATGATTCCGCCGCGCGGCGTCACACCAGTTTTTCAAGTGCCTGGGTATATCCTGTCATAGATGATTCGATTGAAGTCGACGTCGAGGATAAGGATTTGCGGGTTGATACCTATCGTGCGTCGGGTGCTGGTGGCCAGCATGTGAACAAAACCGACAGCGCCATCCGTATTACCCATCTTCCAACCGGTATTGTTGTACAGTGCCAGAATGATCGCTCGCAACACCGCAATCGCGCCGCCGCGATGGATATGCTTCGGGCCCGCCTGTATGAGCGTGAACTGCAGATTCGTGAAGACCAAGCGCAGGCTGAACATGAAGCCAAAACGGACATCGGCTGGGGGCATCAGATACGGTCTTACGTCTTGCAGCCTTATCAGATGGTGAAGGATTTACGGACTGAGATTGAAACCAGCAACACTCAGGGAGTGTTGGATGGCGATCTTGATGAGTTTATGGCGGCGTCATTGGCTCAGCGGGTTGGGGTCAACGCCGACGAGGAAGCAGAGGCAACGGAATGATTGTACAAAAATCGATCGAAGAGAAACTCCATGGCCAATTGCAGCCGTCATACTGCCAGGTGCTGAATGAAAGCCACATGCATAGTGTGCCGGTAAATTCTGAGACCCATTTTAAAGTGATCGTCGTGTCTGAGAGTTTTGGTGGGCAAAGCCGTGTTGCACGCCATCAGCTGATTAACGGGATCCTGGCCGATGAAATTGCCGGTCCCGTTCACGCGCTGTCCATTCAGGCGCATACCGGTGAAGAATGGCAAAAACGTGCTGGTGTCGTTTTAGACTCACCTGACTGCATGGGCGCGAATAAAGCGCATTGAGCTTACAAAAGACTTGTTAGCTCATTTCCCCAGGGGAATGACGCGCTGATTCCGCCATTGTCTTCAATCTTTCGCTGTATCTGGGATATCCGCCCCTGTGAGACGTCAGCAAGCTCAGCGACCTCACGCAAGGGAAGGTTACTTGCCCGCCGCAGCAGATAGACGGTGGCCTGAAAGGCATCTGCGGCGGCTTTTCGATCAAGCAAAAGATCTTGAGATGTACCCGATACTGCTGCCACGGTTTGCAGAACTTTTTCCGCTGTGGGTCTCGCCGGGTTAGTGATTTTTGCTGGAACCTGGTCTAACGGCAAATGGCGAATGCGGTCGGTTATATCTCTGAGGAAGGCTTCATCGCCAAGATAATGCCCGGCTCGTAATTTCTCCCAGGGTGAAGGGATGTTCATTCCTTCTTCGACATAATCTCGCCAGGCAGCCGAGCGATCGCTGTTGTCTGAGGCGAGGTGTTGTAAAAGCCAATCTCGATGGAGCCATTCCGGCTCGGGTTCTTCAAAGGCGAGGGGGCGGTAGCTGGACCATTTCCAGTGGTCGGCGCGATTTACCGCCTGCACACGAACCGGGTTCAGGACGACGTGACGACAGACCTCCAGCAAATGACGCTCTTTTTGCAAAATGATCGATTTGTATCGACCGTGAAACAGATGGCCCCTCAGGTCATGTTCTCGGCCAAACCATTGAGAATAAGCCATGTTTAGGCGGCCCATGCCGCGTCCGAGATTAGCCTCAGGTGTCTCTATGACCAGATGGTAATGATCTTCCAACAGGCAGTAGGCGTGGCACAGCCATTTATGCTGAGCGATTTCCCGTGCCAGTAATTCAATAAAATAGCTGCCGTCATCGATATGGGTGAAAAGCTGCTGCCGACCATTGGCGCGCGCCGTTACATGGTAAACAGCGCCGGGATATTCGATTCTGAGCGGGCGAGACATAACTCAGTATAACTGAACTTGATGTTGCTAAGTAAAGTGATGACCCTATTGGGGTTCAGAGGGTGTAATAGGACAAGGGAACCCCGGCCAATTGACGCGCTTCGTCGTTAAAGGGTGGTTTTAGCGCGCCTTTGAAATGTTTTCTGACCAACCCCTGCCAGGTTGTTTCCGGTGGAACGCCGCGTTCATTGCAAATATGCAGGAACCATCGATGGCCAATGGCAACATGACCAATCTCATCACTGTAAATTCGTTCGAGGATTTCGGTGCTCGGGATATCACCGGCTTTGCGCAGGTTCTTTATCATCGTGGGTGTAACATCCAGCCGCGGGCTTCCAGGACGAGGGGGACAATTGCCAATCGTGCGAGCAAATCATGAGCGGTTTCTTGAGAAGCTTCCCACAGACCATCATGCCCGGGCAGCTCCCCATAAAAACTGTCGAGATCGCGAAGGCGTTTGGATAGTAGCGAGAAATGCAGACCTTCTTCGGAGGCGACCTTTACCCAGTCATCGTAG
Source organism: uncultured Alphaproteobacteria bacterium (assembly GCA_943787225.1). Classification (GTDB taxonomy): domain Bacteria; phylum Pseudomonadota; class Alphaproteobacteria; order MPNO01; family UBA2964; genus UBA2964. The sequence goes on along the minus strand of CALSLP010000003.1, from coordinate 187,284 downwards.
TAATTACGGGGCAGGTCGAGCGTCGAAAACCTTGCAATGATATCGCAGGCGAGGTCGACAGCATTCAATTCAATATGGGCGAGGGCATGAAGAAGGGCGATACGACCGGTTGGGCTGCCGGCCTTACCGCGTTTTGGCATATCGCGGGGCGCCATCAACGCAGGTTTAGCAGGACGCGCCGGACGATCTGGCGCAGGTGTGCGCCCGATGCTTGAGATGCACCTTCATGCCATGCCCCGGCTAACTGCTGGGCAAGAGCGGCTTTGTCGTCGGCATCTAGCACAGGTCAAGTACCGAGACCGCTGCAGCGGACAGGGATGAACAATCAAGTTCAAGGGAATTCGTTTCCGTCAGAGCTTTTGTGCCTCTTCGAGAACTTTTTCGACATGACCTTTGACTCGCAGGTTACGCCATACCGCAGCGATTTTGCCTTTCTCATCTATCAGAAAGGTTGAACGCACGATCCCCATATAGAGTCTTGCCGTAGTTCTTTTTCTCCTGCCAGACACCATAGGCTTCGCACATTTTGCCGTCTTCATCAGCGGCAAGGGTAAAAGGCAACTCGTACTTTTCCTTGAATTTATCGTGTCGTTTAACGCTGTCTTTGGAGACGCCGATAATCTCAGCGTATTGATTTTGGAAAAGTCGGGATGCGTGTCGCGGAACTCACAGGCTTCGGTCGTACAACCGGGTGTCATGTCTTTGGGATAAAAATACAGGACGATCTTTTTGCCCTTGAAGTCCTTTAGCGAAGTAGTCGCGTCGCCATCTGTTTTGCAAGTAAAATTAGGTGCCTGTGACCCAACGGCAAGTTCCGCCATTTTTTGTTCCCTGTTTTTTCATAATCGAAAAGTCATTCAAATTTTATGAATGACTACCTGATTTTGGTGCATTCGCTTTTTAGCATTTCTGAGATTGTTTAACAAACTCATGGGGGTCGCATAACGTTGAAGTAAAAGTCCAAGTGGTTGGTTTCACTTTCTTCCGCTGGTATGTCTTGTCGCTTTGCTTGCTTGGACAGATTGATCGCCGTAATGCTATGAAGAACCGCCATAGCGTGTGTTGTGCAGGATTGTGTACCTTGGATAAAATGAACGATGCCTCTGTACGATGCTGATTTTTTTGGCTTCGATTTGGGTCCCGTCCGTAGAGAGGATGTTTGCAATTGAACGACAAAATCGAACACATATTCGTGGACCTCGACGGGACCCTGGTCCGTACGGATCTGTTTTTCGAAGCCGTATTACGATTGGTGAAACAAAACCCCATAAATATCTTCCGGGTCGTGTTCTGGTTGTTGAAAGGGAAGGCTTTTGCCAAGCAGCGTGTTGCCGGTCTAATTGAAATTGAGGCCGCTCAACTCTGCCGTATGAGCCTTCACTTGTGGATTATCTGAAGGCTCAGAAGGACTCGCTGGCAAGCGCCTTGTCCTGGCGACCGCGTCACACCGTTTATATGCAGAGAAAAGTTGCCGCTTATTTGGGCATCTTCGATGATGTCCTCGCAACGGATGCCGGGAATCAATCTGAAGGGCCCGCAGAAACTGGCGGCTATACGGGCGTATGTCAGGGAATGCTCCATTCGCCTATGCCGGCGATAGTTCGGCCGATCGTGCCTATATGGGAACAGGCGGCGGCGAATATTCTGGTCAATGCACCACGTCATGATCTCAATTACGCTCGAAATACAGAGAAGGACGAATTGGTGATTGTTTCTGAAAGGTCTACGTTGCGGGCTTTTGTGGAAGAGATGCGACCGCATCAGTATGCCAAGAACATCCTTATCTTTGTGCCTCTACTGACTTCTCACGCCTACGCGGAAATCTCTAACGTGATGACGGTCCTATTGGCATTCGTCTCATTTTGTCTATGCGCCTCTGGTGCTTATTTCCTGAATGATCTGCTGGATCAGGAGGCGGATAGACGTCATCCGACGAAACGTAACCGCCCGCTTGCCTCTGGTGCGTTGTCCATTCCGGTTGGCGTCCTGGGAGCGATTGGTCTACCTATTATCGCCTTTTGTTTGAGCCTAATTCTGTTGCCTGGTGTTTTTAGCTGGGTTCTCGCAGCCTATTTCGTTATCACAAATGCCTATTCTTTCTATTTGAAAAGCGTGTTCACCGCCGATGTGATGACGCTCGCACTCCTATATACCTTGCGTGTCGCTGCGGGAGCCGCTGCGATTAAGCGCTGTCCGTCGTCATATAAATTGGAACACGTAGCGGCCTGATCTAAGAGAGGATCTGGTTCATCTGGTTCAAGATATTAAGCGGCGTATTTGCGGTATTGCAAGCGCCGGGTCTCCATCGTTTTCAGTTTGATCCTTTCCCGTTGTTTTAAAATAGCCTGCCCACGCCCGAAGTAGACGTCTGCGGGTGTGAGATTATTGATGCTCTCGTGGTATCGCTGATGATTGTAATGATCGACGAACGCCTCGATCTGCGCTTCGAGGTCTGCCGGGAAGAAGTAGTTCTCCAGCAGGATGCGGTTTTTCAGGGTCTGATGCCATCGTTCGATCTTGCCCTGTGTTTGCGGGTGATATGGCGCGCCCCTGACGTGTCCCATTTTCTTGTCACCCAACCATTCTGCCAGCTCACCAGAGACGTAGCTTGAGCCGTTGTCCGATAGCAGCCTCGGTTTGTGCACGACATGGGCCTGATCACAGCCTGATGCCTGTAAGGCGAGATCCAGTGTCTCAGTCACATCACTCGTCTTCATGGTCGTGCACAGCTTCCAGGCAATGATGTAACGCGAGTAATCATCGAGGATCGTCGACAGATACATCCAGCCCCAGCCAATGACCTTCAGGTACGTGAAGTCGGTCTGCCACAGTTGATTGATCGCCGTGGTCTTATCCCTGAACTCATCAGCCGCCTTGATGACGATGAATGCAGGGCTGGTAATAAGATCAAGGGATTTGAGCAGGCGATAGACGGAAGCCTCTGAGACAAAGTATTTTTCTGTGTCTGTGAAGCGTACCGCCAGTTCGCGGGGAGATAGCTCCGGCACATCCAGAGCCAGGTCAACGATGCGCTGGCGAACATCATCGGGAATGCGATTCCAGACCCGTGATGGCTGAGGCGATTGATCTTCCAGAGCTTCCGGGCCAGCAACTTGATAGCGGCCATACCAGCGATAAAACGTGGTGCGAGGGATGCCCAACTTATCCAGCGTCTGCTTGACTGGCAGATGAGACCGTTCAACAAGGCGGATGATCTCAAGTTTCTCAGAGGCAGGGTATCTCATTCGTCGTCTCCCCCACCCCCGATCATGCTTTTTTTGAGCAACCTCAGTTCCAAGGTTTGCTCGGCGACCACTTCTTTTAACTCATGTGTTTCACGGCGCAGGGCGGTCACCTCACCCGTTGAGGCCGCCCGAGCTGTATCACCAGCAAGCCGCCGCTTGCCAGCTTCCATAAACTCCTTCGACCATTTGTAATAGATACTCTGCGCGATGCCTTCTATCCGACAAAGCTCGGCAATGGTTTCTTCACCGCGTAACCCATCCAGCACAATGCGGATCTTTTCTTCCGCTGAATACTGCTTGCGGGTCGCCCGGCGAATGTCCTTGATGGCCTTGTCTCCACCCGTCTGTCGTGTCTGCGATTTCTGTCTCATCTTCGTTCCCTTCGGTCACTACGATGAACCAGAAATCCTCCCTTATACAATCAGCCTAATTTGTTCCATAGGCGCTGACGGCAGACAAGCATTAGACATATAAAGATCCTTTCCAAAGGCGCGGGCAACACCCTCGCTGTTGAAATCATTATGTCATTAAATTCGCCGAGCGAAACAGTGGCGATGCTTGTCAGTTGTCTAGCAGTTCTGCGGCGGGGGGCTCGATAATTTCCTGGTACAGACGGAATATTGTCGCGGCGGTATCAGAGACCTGTTCCTTTAGGGTTGCCAGGTTATCTGCTTCGCAAGCGGCCAGGAGCATTGCGCAGTTTCCGCTGGTTGCCGTTTGATCATCAAAGTTGTCGCCGGCGGTCAGTCGGATGATACCTTGAATATTGCGCCAGAGCTGCAGAGCATCAATGAGTTGGTCTGCCGGCTCATCACCCAGGGCGCCGCACATTCGGATGTTTTGCAATGCAGTGCCCGTATCTTGGCTCAGAACTTCAGGGTTTTCCGAGGCATGCAGGAGCTGTAGATACTGCGCGATAAATTCAATGTCGATCAACCCACCACGAATATTCTTGATGTCCCAAGGACCAGACGGAGATCGACCTTCCATCAATCGAACCCGCATGGCTGCGACGTCTTTGAGGAGCGTCGCTGGATTTTGCGGCGTTGTTAGGACCGTTTTAATCGCGGCTTCGAGCTTGGCTTGGAGTGCATCGCTCGAATAAATGATGCGGGCACGCGTCAGCGCCATACGCTCCCAGGTCCACGCATCGTTTTGATGATATTGTACGAAGGATTGCAGAGCGCTGGCGAGGGGGCCAGCATTGCCCGATGGTCGCAGACGCATATCGACTTCATAGAGCGGACCCTCCGCCGTCGGGGCGGTTAGGGCGCTCAGATAACGTTGTCCCAGACGGGTAAAATAGGGAATTGCTGTCAGTGGTTTCTCGCCATCTGACTGATCCCCTTCAGCTTCATATATGAAAAGCAGGTCGAGGTCCGATTCAATGGTCATATCTCGACCACCAAGTTTGCCCAAGGCGACAACGGCCATATCGCCATTTGGGAACTGGCCATGCCGGGTGGCGTATTCCTCTTTGACGGCTGGGCACAGCGTATTGATGGCGGCATCGGCGATATTGGAGATGGCCAGCCCGCTGGTTTCGGGCGTTATGTGATGCCGTATGATTTGCACGCCGACCTGAAACAGTCGGTCATTGACTTGGCGCCGGACAATATCAAGAACATCTTGAAAATCCTGAGCTCTTTGTTTGAGTTCGATCTCAATTTCAGCCGTAGATTTTTTGCCGGTTAGGCAGCGGGTCAAAAAAATCGGCGGTCAGAACGGCATCAAACAGGATTGGGTGTCGTCGTAAACTATCGGCAATTCGCGGGGCGCCTCCCATGATTTCTGCCAGTAATTCCAGCAGCCTTGGATTGCTGTAAAATAATGAGAACAGCTGAACGCCGGCGGGGAGGCCTTGTAAAAACTCATCGAATCCTCGCAGAGCCGTATCTGGGTTTCCGGTTTGCGAAAATGCCATTAACAATCCCGGCATCAGTTCGGTGAGCAGTTCCTTTGACCGGGTACTGCGTGTCGCGCGATAGCGACCATGATGCCAGGTGCGAATAATCGACGATATGACTGACGGGTCTTTAAAGCCGAGAGAGCTCAATGTTTCCAGGGTGTCGGGGTGATCCTCTCCCCCTGTAAAGACCAACGTTCCAGGACCGCTGAGATCCGCGGATTCTTCAAACAAAGCGCCGTAATGTTGTTCAACGGTGTGGAGTTGTTTGGATAACGCCTGGGCAAACCCTTCAGTATTCTCGAAGCTCATAAATTTTGCGAAGGCTTCGAGCTTTTCGGAGTCGGAGGGGACCTCATGGGTTTGCTGGTCATCGATCATCTGCAGCCGATGTTCGACGCGCCGCAAAAATTCATAGGCTTGTTCAAGTTGTTCTGCGACTTCGCCGGCGAAGTGTCCCGCCTCCGCAAGTAAGGGAAGGGCGTCGCAAGTCTTCTTGGTCCGCAAGGTCGTGTCGCGACCACCCCAGATCAATTGCTGCGTTTGGGCATAAAACTCAATTTCACGAATACCGCCTCGGCCAAGTTTTACATTATGGCCAGCCACGGCAATTTCGCTGCCGCCGCGATGAACATTAATCTGTCGCTTGATTGAGTGAATATCTTCGATAGCTGCGAAATCGAGATTACGGCGCCAGATAAAGGGACGCAGATAGTCGAGGAAGCTATTGCCGGCCTCTATGTCGCCGGCAATAGGTCGGGCTTTGATCATGGCGGCCCGTTCCCAGTTCTGCCCTGCCGTTTCGTAGTATGTTTCTGCGGCGAGAGTCGAAAGAACTGGGGGTGTTGAACCGGGATCAGGCCGTAGTCGTAGATCGGTACGAAAGACGTAGCCGTCGGTGGTTCGTTCTTCCAGAATTTTGACTAAATCACGTGCTAGTCGAACAAAGAACTCCTGCGCTGTCCGTTTGCCGGTGTATTGGGATTGTTCATTGTCGAATAACAGGATCAAATCGACATCGCTTGAATAGTTCAGCTCTTTTGCGCCGAGCTTCCCCATGCCAAGGACGATAAAGCCCGAGTCACAAGAGGGCTGGGACGGGTCGGAAAGCTCAATCTCTCCTGTTTTCTGCCCGTGATGAAGAAGATGCGATACGGCGGCACTTATCGAGGCCTCGGCAAATTTGCTTAAGGCTTCGATGATTTCTGTCAAAGGCCATTGCCCGGTCAGGTCTGCCAAGGCTATTGCGAAGGCGCAGCGACGGCGGGCGATTCGAAGCACCTTCATTATGGATGCCTGATCTTCTGTGATGAGCATCGGGTCACTGACGGTTTTTATGATGCCGTCAAAAGCGGATCTGGGGCCGTCCTCGAAAACCTGGTGCGTGAATTCCCAATCATTGATCAGCGTGTGGCTGAGGAAGGGACTATTGCCAAAAACCCCATCGATTAGAGATTTCAGAGCGCCTTCATTGGAGCTTTTGATGATAAAAGATTTGAGATTTTTATCATCATTGCGGTCAGCGGCATCGTGCCAACGGTCCCATCCCGAAGCTACGGCATCCATATTGCCAGGAAGTGGCATTGGATTGGAAAGTTCGATCCCTTTTTCTGCCTTGTCTACCAATTGTTACGTTCCATCTGGCTCCATTTTGCCGCACACTGCGGCAAGGTGATGTGCCGGTCAAGCGGTGCGAAATTGAGACTGTCGAGTTAAATGCTAGGACGATGTACCCGGATATTATTTGAGGTAGCAGCCCTTACGGCGCTTGCGCTGCTTCTGCTAACCGGCGTTGCGACCTGGCGATTATCGCAGGGTCCTGTGCCGCTCAACTTTCTCACGAGTCATGTTGAGAACGCTCTCAATGATATGGTTCGTCCGGTACGGGTTTCTGTCCAAGGCACCAACCTTGCATGGGCAGGGTGGGAGCGAACGCTCGACATTCGGGTCATGGGGACAAAGATTGTTGGTGCCGATGGGGCTGCAATCGCCAGAGTCCCGGAGATGTCTGTCAGCTTTAGTCTACGAGCCCTCTTGCGGGGAATTGTCGCGCCCACCAATCTTGATCTGATCGGTCCGCGACTCCAGGTGGTTAGGAACGAGGGTGGAAAATTCTCTTTGGCACTGGAAGAAACTGCCAGTTTGCCAACAGATGCCCTAGGTGGGGTGTTCGCTGCTCTTAGCGCCCCAAAGCAGGATAAAGGCGTCCTCCGTTATCTCAAGCAGGTTAGCATTCTCAATGCTAAGCTTGTCGTGGATGATCGCGTTACCGGTATTAACTGGGGGGCGCCGCAGGCTGATTTGGTCGTGACCCGTGACGATGATGAGATCCGGGCGTCGCTATTTTCCGATATTGATGCTGCTGGCAAAGCTGCACGCCTCGTCGCAAAGGCAAGTCTACGTTCTGGTGCTCAGATCGTTGGGGTCGATCTGGCGATTGAAAAATTGCCAATCGATCGATTGGCGGCAACCCTACCAGGGCTAGAGGTTTTGAAATCAATTCGCGTTGCTGTGAGTGGAGATGTGGCAACACGCATTTCCCTTGATGGTGTTGTTCAGAGCGCGAAATTCGCTTTTACCGGAACCTCAGGCCATATTGAAAAGGGTGATCTTTGGGAGAAGAACGTTCCGATAAAGCGGTTGGATTTCAAGGCGAGGTTTGAAAACAACCCGGCCTCGCTCGAAATAGAGAAATTTGACCTCAACGTTGGCGGTCCGACGATTTCTCTTTCGGGGTCCGTAATTGGCGTTGGCGATCAGGTGACCATCGTCGGGCGCGCGGGCGTTAAAAGTATTCAGTTGGGGCGTCTTAAGGACTTTTGGCCAAAGGGCTTCGGGAAAGTTGCGCGCAGGTGGGTTTTAGGAAATATGCGGCAAGGGGAGGTGGAAAACGTCCAAGCATCGATTTCAGTTCGAATACCAGACACGGAAAAATCGGCTGTTCTGGTGGATTCTTTTGCTGGGAAGTTACGCCTGCGAAACACAACTATTCGTTATAACAATAACTTCCCCAATGTGGAGAAGATTGAGGCGACAGCGGTATTTGCCAAAGATCGTTTCGTAGCATCAATTGCTTCGGGGGTATTAAAAGATCTCAATGTTATTTCTGGCCAAGTTCGCTTGCTGGGCTTGGATACCGATAAAGAGCATGCCGACATTGATGTGAGAGTCTCTGGGGCGCTAAAGACCGCCCTAACAATAACGGACAACAAACCGTTGCAATTGGTATCTAAGTTTGGCATCGACGCGGGGACGGTCAAAGGTTGGTCAGAAACCGACCTGAATTTTAAATTTCCGCTATCAGGCGCTTTGGAGCTTTCAGATGTCAGAATTGGTGCAAAGTCGCGGATCGTTAATGCGCTCTTGCCTCAATCTCCACTTGGTAAACCGATAAGCGCTGGAAATTTTGAACTGCAGATTGACGGTTCACGGCTGCTCCTCAGTGGCGACGCGACCGTTGCGGAGACGCCTGTAAAGCTGAAATGGGAAGAGCGGTTCGAAGCAGAACGAAAATTTGTCAGACGATATGAGCTTCGCGGAAAGATGGATGGAGCGGCGCGAAAGCAAGTTTTGGATTTGCCGGAACTGGCGCCATACGTTACGGGGCCGGTAGATCTCGATTTATCTCTGATTGAGAGGTTAACCGGGAACAAGGAGATCGCTGCAAAAGGATCTCTGACTGAAGCAACTCTTAATATGCCTGCCTTTGGCTGGAGCAAGAAGCCTGGTGGCGCCGGAGTAGTGTGGGTGTCTCTTGTCGTCAAACCTGATGGCGCCAAGGATATAAAAAGCTTGGACATTCAGGCTCAGGGGCTGCGGGCTAAGACGGGGTTGCGATTTGACGGGACGGGCAAGTTTATTGAAGCCCAGGTTAAACAGCTTCAACTTGGTCGAACAAATATTAGCGGTTGGGTTAAAGCACAGGCAGATGGAAGTTATAATGCTGCTTTGAAAGGGACAGTGCTGGATCTCGTTCCGTTCCTGGCTCAGGCTGATTCTGATGAGAAGTCGTCGTTTCCCCGAATTAGCTTAACAACAGACGTTCAGACGGTTTGGTTTGACCCTAAGGTGCCGGTGAAGGCCTTAAAAGGAACTCTGTCCCATGATGGTGAGGATTGGGAAACCACAAACCTCAGCGGTGTCGTTGGGCAAAACCAGCCCTTCACGTTCAATTTGAAGCCGGTCGCAGATAAGCGACGCTTTACACTTCAAGCAGAGGATGCGGGCGGCGTCCTCGCTGGCCTGGATATCGCTGACACCTTCCGAGGTGGAAAACTCGTCCTCACAGCTGACAAAAAACGGGGCAAACTTAATCCGTGGCTAGGTAGTCTATCGATATCAAACTATTCTATTGTGGGAGCCCCGAACCTCGCGAGTGTTTTGACCTTGGCGTCCTTGACCGGGATTGTGAACACATTGAGTGGAAAAGGGATCAGCTTTGCCCAATTAAATATTCCGTTTTCATATATTGATGGAAAAGCCGACATCCGTAATGCGCGTGCGGTAGGGTCGCAGCTTGGTCTTACAGCTGAGGGTACTCTGAATTTGGATAAGAAAACGGCGACTATTCGGGGAACGATTGTTCCGGCCTATTCAATCAATAGCGCTCTTGGAAATATCCCTCTTATCGGACGAATCTTTACCGGACAAAAAGGGGGCGGTGTTTTCGCTGCGACGTATCAGCTTTCGGGTGATCTCGCCAAACCGGAAATTACGGTTAATCCGCTTGCCGCTCTGGCACCTGGTTTCTTAAGAAACCTGATTGGCATTCTCGGTACGAAGTCCGAAGGTAAGCCGCCGACCAGCGAGATTGTTGATCCTAACTAGAAGACGTCAAACCGGCTTTGCGAGTACGTGACGCTTTTTGCCGGCGGAGAACTTGATCGCGCCATCAGCATTGATGTCCGCCGTGCTGATTGTTTGGCTTTCGTCAGAGATCACCACGTCATTTACGCGGCCACCGCCACCTCTGATAAGGCGCCTGGCTTCGCCATTACTGTTGGCAAGCCCAGCTTTCACCATTGCCTCAAATGCCGGTATGCCAGCGGCTAAATCCGCTTTCTGCGATATCGACGGTGGGCAGGGCGGTTCCCTGAGTGCCGTCTTCGAAGGTGGCCTTTGCGGTTTCCCCGGCCTCAAGCGCTGCAGCTTCGCCATGGCACAGCTTGGTGGCCTCATGGGCGAGAATCTTTTTGGCTTCGTTGATCTCTGCATCTTGCAGCGCCTCGAGCTTCGCGATTTCATCAAGCGGTAACTCAGTAAACAGACGGAGGAAACGCCCGACATCGGCATCCGCGGTATTTCGCCAAAACTGGAAATACTCATAGGGCGATAGTCTGTCGCTGTTTAGCCACACAGCCCCGCCAGCGGTTTTGCCCATCTTCTCTCCGGCAGAGGTCATGATCAGGGGCGAGGTTAGACCATAAAGTGCCGTGCCATCGACCCGGCGACCAAGCTCAACGCCGTTGACGATATTGCCCCATTGATCCGAGCCACCGATCTGCAACACGCAATTGTCGCGACGTGACAGTTCCAGGAAGTCATAGGCCTGGAGGATCATGTAATTGAATTCCAGGAAACTGAGAGGCTGCTCGCGTTCGAGGCGAAGTTTCACAGAATCAAATGAGAGCATCCGATTGACTGAAAAATGCTTGCCGAATTCACGTAAAAACGGAATGTATTCTAATGCATCCAACCAATCGGCATTATTGACCATCAGCGTATCGGTTGGGGCATCACCAAAACTCAGGAATTTTTCAAATGTGCCGCGGATGCCCTGAATGTTGGTGGCGATGGTTTCTTCGGTGAGGATTTGACGAGACTCATCTTTGCCGGATGGATCGCCAACCTTAGTGGTGCCGCCCCCCATCAACGCGATAGGTTTGTGACCGCAATGCTGATACCAGCGCAGAGTCATGATCGGCATTAAATGCCCGATATGGAGAGAGTCTGCCGTGCAGTCAAAACCTGCATAGGCGACGGCGACGTCGTCTCCCGCTAATATTTTATCGAGGGCCGCTTCATCAGTGCATTGATGAATAAAGCCGCGTTCGGAAATTATCCGGAGGAATTCTGATTTATATGTCGTCATCATATTTCAGGCTAATGAATAGCCACCTATGCCAGTTGTCGCGGCGGTGTTTAACATAGGGGCACCGGCTCTGGCGAGAGCGGAAACGTCGTTAGCCGTTATCCACGGAGAGGACGGTCTCACGCGGCTCTTCACCCCAGCGTTTTATAAAGGCATTTAAATTGGCCGTATTTTCCGGCACATCGTCATAGGACGGTGTAAAGAGCAGCAAGCGTATGAGATGCCGACGGCGTTCGTCTTCTTCGTAATCCTGATAATCAGTTCGACTATGGACAGTGTAGTGATTGTTCAAGAAACTGCATGTCGCCACGTTCGAATTCCATATCGAGCCGGATCTGATCACTTAAAGCCAGCTTGCTGAATAAATTCATTGCTTCCGTCTGAGCGTCAGTCAGCCGAGGCACCTGAGGAAAGCGTTGTGCGCTTTCGACATATTTTTGTCCGAAACGTCCGAAGAACCTGTCATTGTGAATGGTGAAAACCTGCGCAACGTAAAACGGGTCTTCACCCTCAAATTCCTCGCCGCGATGATCGACGCAGAACGGTTTATAGAGTTCTGGTAATAGGTCAGGGCGTGTCCGGAGGATTTCGTTATGGATGGCGATGGCGCTGGCAAAAGAACTTGTACCGCCAGATTTTGCCGTTTGAAGGCATAGCAACCCAACGACATCAGACTTGTCGCAATGAAATGGCAGGTGAACCGGTGTCTGATACCCTCGGAGATTAAAATTTTGATCCCAGTTGGCGCCGACAGCTTTGACGTGGCCGAGCAGCTCGCCCATCATGTTCTGGGCAACGGCATTGCCAAGATAGGTTCCAAGTCCCCAATAAATCGTCGTGGCGTCTTTGTTGCCGAGCCGTTCGACCGGGAGGCCCCGGATTAATTTGACACCTCTGCCGTGTTCCAGCTCGTTGAGGGCGTCGGAAAGCATGGCTGACAGCCGGGGCAGCGGGAAGTCGGCTTTTGTAATATTGGGAATCTCCAGCCCAAGGGATTTGACATGCGCGAGGGCGTTGTCGAGTTCGGCAATATCATCATCCGTGAGCACATAAATCCAGTCGCTGGTGTTTGCGAGCTCGGGGCCTTTCCAGCCCGCCACGGATTCAAAAGGTCTATCCAAGACTGTAGTGGCCATAGATTTAACCGATCCAGTGATTTCAGTTTGAACAATGACATACTATCGGGTCCAATGGCTCAGAATGCAATCGGCAGTTGGTAATATGAATAAGCCCCTTTTGGCGCTCGGACTCATGAGCGGGACATCGCTTGATGGTATCGATGCCGCGTTGGTGCGGACGGATGGCGGCACTATTGTCGAAACCGGTCCGCATATAAGTGTTCCTTACGAAAATGGCTTTCGCGAACATTTGCGTTCCGTGTTGGGCGGAGTCGGACAGATTGAGAAGGTAGAGCGGGCGTTGACGCAGCTTCATGCCGACGTTGTGCTGATGCTCATCTCCCAGGCAGGTCTTAAACCTGATGAGGTCGATCTGATCGGGTTTCATGGCCATACGGTGCAGCATGACCCCGCTCAATCGAGAACCTGGCAGATCGGAGATGGTGCCTATCTCGCGAAAGCAACCGGGATCGATGTTGTCTGTGACTTTCGCAGCAATGACGTCGCGCAGGGCGGGCAGGGCGCCCCTTTGGTGCCGGTATATCATCTCGCTCTTGCCGCGGGCCTGGAGACCCCGCTGGCTGTGTTGAATATCGGCGGGGTGGCGAATGTAACCTATCTCGATGGAGATGAAGCATCGCTTGTTGCTTTCGATACTGGTCCTGGTGGGGCCCTGATTGATGATTGGGTTAATCGTAAGCTCGGCAAAGCTTATGATGAGGGTGGCGAACTTGCGGCGACAGGCAGCGTGTCAGAGGCCGTATTGAAGCAATTGTTAAGCTCGCCTTATTTCGATAGCCCCCCGCCAAAGTCACTCGACCGGGATGAGTTTGATACAGATCCCGTGCAGGGCTTATCAGCTGAGGATGGTGCCGCGACGCTGACAGCCTTTACAGCCGACTCCATTGTCCGGGCAGTTGATCATTTGCCAGCGTCGCCGAAACGATGGCTGGTCACAGGTGGTGGCAGACACAACATGTTCATGATGGAGCAGCTCAGGCGGGCTCTTGATGTGGCAGTGGACCCCGTTGAAAGCGTCGGCTGGCAGGGTGATGCGCTAGAGGCGCAAGCCTTTGCCTATCTCGGGGTGCGCAGTCGGAAGGGTCTGCCGCTCACCCTTCCGGGGACGACAGGTGTCCTTACGCCCCAAACAGGGGGCGTCTTTTTCCCGAAACCCTGAGTTGCCGACGTTAAATGGTGGTCGACGCCGCCTCAATTGCCGGAATCTGGGTTTCCAGATAGGCATCCACATGGGTCGTCAATTCATCGACCCGATCGTGGAAGAAGTGATTGGCGCCATCGACAATCTTGTAATCGATGGTAATCCGCTTCTGTGACTGTAGCTTCTTGGCCAAAGTCTCGACCGACTCTTCCGGCACCATCGTATCATCCGCACCATGGACAAAGAGACCAGAGGCCGGGCAGGGCGCAAGAAAGGTGAAATCATACTTGTTGGCCGGTGGTGCCAGGGCAACGAAACTGTCAATCTCGGGACGACGCATTAAAAGCTGCATACAAATCCAGGCACCGAAGGAAAAGCCGCCAACCCAGCACTGAGATGCATCGGCGTTCGCTGTTTGCAGCCAATCAAGGGCTGCTGCGGCATCGCTCAGTTCGCCCATACCCTCGTCATATTCGCCTTGAGATCGGCCAACGCCGCGAAAATTGAATCGCAGAGTCGAAAATCCGCGTCTCGCGAAGGTTTGATAGACTTCAAAAACGACTCGATTATTCATCGTGCCGCCCTGTTGGGGGTGCGGATGCAGGATGAGCGCAATCGGCGCATTTTCAACGCGCGAATGGTGATAACGGCCTTCGAGCCGCCCGTCTGGACCGTTAAAAATGACCTCAGGCATGAAGAAGAAATCTCCTGGAAAAATTATACCGGCTAGAGCACAAACCGGTTATTGACGCACCCGGTTGGGCCACATACATTCCCGGCGCAAATTAACTCGAATAAGCCAATAAGCATTAAGCGCGCGAATATAGTGAATAGCGCCATCAAAATACAAGCTTCTCGATAACAGGGCCCTAAAATATTTGGTTTTAGTTTTAAATTTCGTACATTAAGTGAGGATAATTAGGCGTTATGAGAGTGGGTAGTAAGGGAAGATACGCAGTCACTGCCGTGATATTTTTGGCCCAGCAGGATAAGAGAATGCCGATGCCTTTGGCAGATATTGCGAGCCTCCACGAAATTTCCTTGTCATATCTTGAGCAGCTATTTGCCAAATTACGGCGTGCCGGGCTCGTTAAGAGCGTCCGTGGTCCCGGTGGCGGCTATATGCTGAGCAGAACCGCAGATAAAATCCTAGTTTCGGATATTATTGCTGCCGTTGAGGTGCCGACAACACGTGAACGCAAATCTGCGTCCAAAAGCGCAAACGATGGATCAGAAACAGTGGCCTTGTGGGAAGCTTTGGGGAACCAGGTATTCGGTTTTCTCAGCTCTATCTCAGTTGCAGATGTTTGCGAACGCCGTATTGAGCCTGCTGGGCAATCAGACTTGCAGGTTGCCGCGCGTCGCGCTGCAGCCAGTTAACGATATCGGACGCGCGTGACTTCCCGCAGTTATCTGGATTTTAACGCAACCGCGCCAACCAGGCCGGAAGTCATTGATGCGGTCGCCGAGGCGATGCGAGAAGGTGGCAACGCCTCTTCCGTCCATGCCGATGGACGAGCGGCGCGCGCTCGTGTTGAAAAGGCACGTCAGCATGTTGCCACGCTGGTTGGCGCCGATGCTACCGGTGTCATTTTTACCGGTAGCGGGACAGAATCCAATAACCAGGCCCTGCGCTGCGACAACATCGAACGCATCATTGTTTCGGCGGTTGAACATGAATCTGTCTTGCAGGCCCGGCCTGACGCGGTTGTGTGTCCGGTTACCCCAGAAGGGCTCGTAGATTTAGACGCTTTGGCGAGGCTATTGGAGGAAAGCGAAAAGTCGACGATGGTGTCGATCATGCTGGCCAATAATGAAACCGGTATCGTGCAGCCGGTCGCAGAAGCAACGCAGCTGGCTCATAATGCCGGTGCGCTGTTCCATTGCGATGCGGTGCAAGCCGCCGGTAAAATCCCTGTCGACATGAAGGCGCTTGGCGTCGATAGCATGGCGCTTTCGGCCCACAAGATAGGTGGGCCGCAAGGTGTGGGCGCGTTAATTTGCAAAACGCCCTCCATGATGCCGAGATTTGTCCATGGTGGTGGTCAGGAGAGTGGCCTGCGGGCAGGGACAGAGAATGTCCCGGGTATTGTTGGCTATGGCGTTGCCGCAGAATGCGCCTTGGCCGGGTTGAATGATTTCGGCGCTTTGGCCAATTTGCGTGATGCGCTTGAAGAACATGTTCTCGCCATTGAGCCTTCTGCCGTCATTTTTGGCAAAGGTCTCGATCGGCTGCCCAATACATCGAAGTTCGCGACCAAAGGCCTTACCAGTGAGGTTCAGGTTATGGGGCTCGATCTCGATGGGGCGTCAATCAGCGCTGGTTCAGCCTGTTCGGCGGGGCGGGTTGAGACGCCCTACGTTCTCGCGGCGATGGGCATACCCGATGAAATAGGCCTTTGTGCCGTGCGGATCAGCCTTGGCTGGACAACGACGCCGGCAGACATCGACGGCTTTATCGCCGGCTGGCAGAAACTCCATGATCGCAAGCTTGGCAAAAGCTAGAGGCTAAAATGCCAGTAGTGACCTTTGTTCTCGCAGATGGGGCCCGCCGTGATTTCACGGTTGAAGAGGGCAAATCCCTGCTTGAGGTCGCGTGGGATAATGGTCTCGATGTTGAAGGAGCTTGTGGGGGCGTGATGGCCTGTTCAACCTGTCATGTGATTGTCGATCCGGACTGGATTGGTAAGCTTGCCGACCCTGGCATAGAGGAAGAGGAAATGCTCGATCTCGCCTGGGGACTCTCCGAAACCTCCCGTTTAGGCTGCCAGATCACTGTCACCGACGCCCTGGATGGGCTCGTTGTCAGCCTCCCAACAGAGACGCGTAATCTGCTCGACGGCTAATCCGTCGCCCTGCCCCTAAAAAAATCCTTTCCCTGAGCCTGTGGCACTCTATATTCCGCCGCATGAACACTCTGGTGACCAATAAAGCCCCGGCGGATACGCGGATCGTCGTTGCCATGTCTGGCGGCGTGGATTCGTCAGTGACGGCTGCCTTGCTGGCAGAGCAAGGCTATGACGTCGTTGGTGTGACGCTGCAGCTCTATGACCATGGCGCGGCGGTCAGCCGCAAAGGTGCCTGCTGCGCGGGGCAGGATATTGCCGATGCCGGCCGGGTCGCTGAGAGCATTGGTATTCCGCATTACGTCCTCAACTATGAGAGCCGGTTCCGTGAAGAAGTCATCGATGTCTTTGCCGATGCCTATGTGCGGGGTGAAACCCCCATACCCTGCGTGCTGTGTAATCAGACTGTCAAATTCCGCGACCTCCTGGGTGTGGCGCATGATCTCGGTGCTGATGCGCTGGCGACGGGGCACTATATCCGACGTGTGGAGACCGAGGGCGGCGTGGAGCTTCATCGTGCCGCTGATGAGAGTAAGGATCAAAGCTATTTCCTGTTCGCGACGACAGGTGAGCAACTCGATTATCTGCGTTTTCCGCTGGGTGAGCTGACCAAGGACGAAACCCGCAAGCTGGCGTCACGCTTTGATCTACCGGTCGCGGCAAAGCCTGATAGCCAGGATATCTGTTTCGTGCCGCAGGGCCGTTATGCCGATGTCGTTCTCAAGATACGGCCGGATGCGGCAAAGGCGGGCGACATTGTTGATCTTGATGGCAACGTGCTGGGCCAGCATGATGGCATTATTCATTACACGATTGGCCAGCGCCGTGGGCTGCATCTCGATGCAGCAGAGGAGGCGCTTTATGTCATTCGGATAGATCCCGATGCCAAACAGGTCATCGTCGGCCCGCGTGAGGCGCTGGCAATCACCACGGTTCACCTCAATAACGTGAATTGGCTGGGCGGTGACATCACCGTCGGCAAAGTCATCGAATGCGAGGTCAAAGTTCGCTCTATGCGGCCGCCTGTTGTGGCTTCTGTGCGCCTGACAGGTGATGGTGCCGCGACTGTCGACCTGGCCGCTGCCGAGCATGGTGTGGCGCCGGGACAGGCCTGTGTCTTCTATGACGGCGAGAGGGTGCTTGGCGGTGGTTGGATACAGCGTGAAAAATCTGCAATTGAGGCCGCGTAATACTTGACGAGTAGGGGCCGGAAGTCCTATACGGCTCGTTCTCGGATACCCAAAATGTGGCGGGGTAGCTCAGCTGGTTAGAGCAGCGGAATCATAATCCGCGTGTCGGGGGTTCAAGTCCCTCTCCCGCTACCATTTTTCCTTTAAAGATATTTTGATGAAACGGGTCCTGCGCGGAAGCAGGGTTGCATATGCAACCCCTGTTTAATGAAGATGGATCGCGTGCGGAAACCACAGAGAATACTTATCGGTCCTAATCTTACTGATAAGGGCGGTACTACAGCGTTTTTATAACGGCGTTGACTCGGCTTATTGCCCTACTTACGCTTTCTCGTGATCGATCTTCAGAAGCAAGGAAGAATAATAAGTGGCTCCCGCACCGGCTGAAACCTGAAACTTTGCTGCACAGCTTCAAGCTACTCTTACCGGCTCTAATTCCTTCATGGCGTTTCTTTGATAGGATTGCGCCTTCGCCGCGTATTGAATTTATCCTGCTTAAATCTGCGCGGGATACTTCCGAAGATTGGCAGGAATTCCGCCCCAGGCCGGCGCGGATCTCTATTACTAGCATGGCAAAGCGCATGGTGTGGAACCCAGGCTGGAATGAGCAGCTCTTTCTGGTGAGCTGCGCGGAGCTGTCTAGCCCCCAAGTTCTGTGCCATTCCTGATTAGAGTTTCTGGTATTGGCGGTCGCATGTTCAGTGCCTGATGTGGACGGATGTGGTTGTACTGTCTGAGCCACTGGTTGATGACGATCTGAGCCTGCTTAGTCGTGGTGAACCACTCGGCATTGAGAACCTCGCGGCGCAGGGTTCCGTTGAAGCGTTCGTTGTATCCGTTCTCCCAGGGTGATCCGGGATAGATCCGGATGGGTTTGATGCCGACCCTTGCCAGCCAGTCCTGCATCGCCTGTGCGATGAACTCGGGACCATTGTCCGAGCGGATGTATTCCGGGGTGCCGTGGCGCAGCAGGAGTGGGTATAGCGCCTCAAGCACATCGTCAGCCCTCATCCGGGTGCGAACCGTCACAGCCAGCACCTGGCGGGTGTACTCGTCCAGGACAGTCAGCATCTTGTAGCTCCGACCGTTGTCGAGCTTGTCGTGCACGAAGTCGATGGCCCAGACGTGATTGGGATGGGTTGGCCGCAACCGAATGATCGAGCTGTCCTTGTGATAGAGCCGCCGGCGCTTCTTGTCTCGTTGCGGCAGCTGAAGTCCTTCTTCGCGCCAGATCCGCTCAACCTTCTTGTGGTTCACCTTCCACCCTTCGATACGCAGCAGGACGGCAATCTTGCGATAACCGTAGCGCCCATACTGCTTCGCCAGCCGGATCAGTGCCAACCGCAGAGCATTGTCATCTTTGGGATCTGGTCGATATTGCAGGGAACTGCGGGCCAGACCAATAACCCGGCAGGTCCGTCGCTCCGACGTAGCAAGCTTCTGGCGTGTATGGATAACGGCCTGACGAAGATGCTCGGTCGTCAGGCCCTGGGCTTTAGGTAGCTCAGGCTTTCCTTGAGGATCAGCTTGTCCAGTTCGAGCTCAGCCACAATCTTCTTCAACCGCGTATTCTCCTTCTCGAGAGAACGCATCTCCGACAACTGCGACCGACCCATCCCGCCAAACCGCTTGCGCCAGTTATAATACGTAGCGTCGCTGATACCCACGCCACGACACGCCGACGCTACGTCGCTGCCGTTCGACAACTTCACTTCAATCTCACGCAGCAGCTTCAGTATGTCCTCGTCCGAATGTCGTTTCCGAGCCATCACAAATCCCCTTTCCATGCCAAAATAATGGCCCAGTTTTAGGGGGGAAGGACATTGGTCGCGCTTGGCGATACGGCCTGCTAAACTTCTTTAAGGTTTTGTGTGAGGGAGGCTCCGCTGTGTCGACAAGTGAGAACAACAAGTTTTTCAAATCGAAATGCGTGTACCGTGATTACACGCAGGCTGAACTAAACGTTCAGTATAGCGCGCGCGGTACCGCTCCTGATGGCGACAAGTATCGCAACTTCATTTCTGAAAACAGCGCGCGGGTGCGTGATGAGATGGAATGCCGGATAGATGTACCCTACGGTCCGACTGCGGCGGAAGTGGTGAATGTCTTTCCCGCGGAGAAGCCCGGCTCACCGATTGTCTATTTTATTCATGGCGGATACTGGCGATCATCAAGTCAGAAAGATGTCGATTTGTATGCCGAGGCGCTGGTGCCTGCCGGCTGCGCCTATGTCTCCGTGAATTATCTTCTGGCGCCGGAGGCGACGATTGATGAAATCGTGCGTCAGTGCCGCGCCGGGTTGGCCTGGGCTTATAAAAATGCCGCGAGCTTTAATGGCGATCCTAATAACGTCCATGTGGTTGGCCGCTCAGCAGGAGGCCATCTTACCGGGATGATGCTGGCTGATGGCTGGCGTGAGGATTTCGGTTTACCGGACGATCTAATCAAAAGCGCCTGTGCGCTGTCCGGTTTGTTCGACCTGGAGCCGGTGCGGCTTTCCAACGTTAATGAATGGGCCAACCTCGACAAGGAAGCGGCCTATCGTAACAGCCCGGTGCATCACCTGCCGAAAATTCCGTGCCCGATCATCATCGCGTGGGGCGAGAATGAAACGGATGAGTTTAAACGCCAATCTGATCTCTATCGGATTGCCTGGCAGTCCCGCGGCTGGCCGTGTCAGACTATGGAATTCGCTGGCAAGCATCATTTCGCCTCAATGCCGGACCTGATTTATCCGGACGAGCCGTGTACCAAAGCGCTGCTGGCGCAAATCGGACTATAAATACAAAATTTAGAAAAATGAAAAACTCAGGTAGACGACCATGGCAGACAGCAAGAACTGGACACCGCCCGAGGAAATAGAACGCGCGCAATGTGTCGCGGAGTCAGACAACATTGCGGCGCGGCCTGACATTCCTTTCACCGAACATGAGGATCTGTTCCGCATTGAAGCCGTCGGAATGGAATGGGATATCGGCGCGCAGATCTATGAACCGTCCGACCCATCAAAGATAGCAATCGGCGCTGATGGTAAAAAAATCGGCGTCTATCTGCTATCCGGCGGTGATGGTGATTTTAAAACCATGGCGCCGGTCGCCAAGCTGCTGTGCGGTAAGTTTGGATTTAAAGTCACAACCATGACCTATCCTGGGCGGCTCTATCTCGATGATGCGTCACGGCACTGGCCGAGAGATACGATCAATGCAGATGGGACAATCCGCACACCGCAATGGTTGACCGGCGAACATATTATGCCCGACCAGTATGAGGTCATCACCGACACGTCGCTTAGTGAACGTTATGGCACGCGCACCGTCTTGCATGCCAAGCCTGGGAGTACATTCTGGTACCGCATGGCGGGTTGGCCAGCAGCATTTGAACGCGGCGGAATTGAGGCGATGGCGCGGAACATGCCCGAAGACGAGTATTCTATCTATGTACATGGCCACTCAACTGGCGGACCATTCGTCTTTATGCTTTCGCAGCGAGTGCCAAACGTCGCCGGTGTTATGGCGGTGGAGAATTCCGCCTTTGGCTATATCAATAAAGCCAAGCTGGCTAAACAGGGCTCTCTCGGCGCAATTGGTGATTTTGAGAAAGTCGTCACCGAAACCAAACGTACTGATCCGTTCTTTGAGCTTTATATCCGGACCTGGCGGGACAAAGCGCGCTACATCGGTCCGGAGAAACTTGGTCAGGATGGGCCCGTCGCGTTGATGCGTTTGCCATCGCTGATGGAGGAAGTTATGGCGGCTTGGGAGGGGGCGAAAATGGAACCTCAATTCAAGTGCGAATACACGGTAAGTACCCATATCGAAGAATCACTGGAAGAAGGTGCCCGCGTTTGCGCCGAGCGGATGGGGCTCGACACAGATGAAACCGAAGCTCTGGTCAAACAGTTCCTGAGCTATGGGCGTGAATTGGAAGGTCCGGACGTGAAGCCGGTGCCGCCCGTGTTGTTTTGTGTTTCAAAGGATAGCCGCGACCACGGTGCGGAAAGTTATAAATCGCTGGTCATGCCGATGTTTGCGGAGATGGACCCAGCACCTAAGACTGCTCTGGTCCATTTTCAGGCCGGAGTACATTCCTATTGGTGGTCGGAAGATGAGCTACCTAGCGGTATAGCACCGTCTGTTGCTCAGCTATGGCATGATGCTGTGACGAGCGGGTATTTCCTGGCGGATTAGGCTAGCTGTCTACCGCGTCGTGGACGTTGTTGCGTAAGGCGTTGAGAAATGAATTGGTGGCGATTGATTGCGCCACCCGTGTATTGACCAGCGTGGCGACGACGCGCGTTATTGGCGGGGCGGTCGGGCGAAAGACAATATTCCCATTGGGAAAGTCTGTGGCGGTTGTGCGGTCCACGAGGGTAATACCCGCACCGGCTTCGACCATTTTGCAAAGTGACGCGTGGGTGCGCGCTTCGCCGACCACGATGGGCTCGACCTTCTGTTTGCGGAGCGCCTTCCAAATTACCGACCCATATTCGCTATCTTCGGGAAGAACGACCATGCGTCGCCCGTTAAGCTCTCGCAAATTGATAACCTTTTGAGTTGCTAATGGATCGTCTGCTCCCATGGCCACCAAGACGCTGGTTTCAAAGAGCGGTTCCGCCTTGATCAAAGCATCGGATACCGTCGCTGAAGCAATGCCGACATCGTAAGTCTGAGAGGCGATGCCTTCGACCACGCCAGCGGTGCCCGAGCTTTCGAGCTCAACCATAATGCCGGGATTATCTTTAAGAAATTGACCGATGATACTGGCGACAAAACCATCGGCATATTTGGACAAGGCAATTACACGCACGGTGCCGGTCGCTTTTTCGCGAATACCGGTTGCAACCTGGCCAATCCGGTCCAGACCGATGAACGAGCGTTTTACTTCCTCGTAGAGCGCGTGGGCATCCTGCGTTGGAACAAGTCCACGCGCCCGGCGCTCAAATAGCTGGAATCCGACATTGGTTTCGAGGTCGGCCAGCAGGCGGCTAACGGCGGGTTGCGTGACATGCAGGACTTCGCTCGCTGCCGTGGCGGAGCCAAACTCCATCGCGGCGCGGAAAGCTTCGATCTGTCTCAGGTTCATCCGCATGGTTGAAGTATAACATTTGGGTATGGAATTAGAACATAATAGAATTCGCTATTATCTATTGAGTTCGCCAGAATAGCTCTAACATCATTCAATAATTCGTAGAATTCTGAGTATTTTGATCTAATACAGGGGACTTAACCATGATCACACTAAGACTTGAAAATACAGCGCCTTTCCAGGGACTTGCAGAGCTCGTTGCCGATAAAGAAGGCCTGTTTGAAAAGGAAGGCATTCATATCGAATGGGTGGATCGCGACGCGGGCGTCAAGAAAGAGGTTCGTACCGATATCACCCGCCCTGATGAGCTGGATCCCCATTCGAGCCATGGCAAGCTGTTCGAACAGGGTAAGGCGGATATGTATAACGCCTGTGAATGGGGTAACTACTGCCGCGTACAGGACACCAGTGTACAATCCGGTCGTCAGATTGGTCGCCGTGCCATTGTGACTTTTGCCGGTCTCGTCGTCCGCGCAGAGTCGGACGTTTACACACCACAGCAGCTGGCCGGCAAACTGGTTGGTGTACCGTTCTATTTTGGAACGCATTATCTCGCTTTGCATATGCTGGAAGGTTTCCTGCCGCGCGATCAGATCAATGTCTGCAGTGCGCCGAACGGCTCCCGTATGCGCTATGACGCCATGATGTCAGGTCAGCTGGAGGCGACAACGCTCACTGAGCCTTATTTGTCTCTGGCCGAGAAGAATGGTTGCCGGGTTGTTGCGACGGCATTCTATCACGGCACGGAAGTGGCATCGGACAAGGTCGACACCGAGACCTATGCCAAGTTCAACCGTGCAGTTAAAGAGGCCGTTATTCGGATCAATGCCGACAAGGCCAAGTATCTCCAATACTTCATCGATTGTCATAAGGACAAAGACCCCGACATTGGTGAGCTGACAATTGCTGATCTGCAGGCCAGCCGCATCGTGGTTGTCGACCCGGCGCCGATTCCTGCCGATGAACTGGCCCGCACAGCCGACTGGATCAAGAGCTGGGGCATGTTGACCGAGACCGACGATCATACGGATTTGGTCAATATGGAAGTTCAAGAAGGCGCCCACGCCGCGGCTGAATAATAGTTGACGCTACTTCGAATTATGGGTGGGGGCGCATGTCTCCACCCATTCGCCTTTACAGGGAGGTTGTTATGAAGAAGTTGGTTTTAGAAACAACAGCGCCGTTTCAGGGGCTGGCAGAGCTCGTAGCGGATCGTGAAGGTCTTTTCGAAAAAGAAGGAATAACAATCGAATGGGCGGATCGCGAAAAGGGCGTCGATAAAACAGTCCAGAAGGACGTGACGAGCCCGGAAGGCGTCAATCCATTTGCCAGTCATGGCAAGCTCTTCGAAGAGGGTAAAGCCGATATGTATAACGCCTGCGAATGGGGTAACTATTGTCGCGTTCAGGATACCGGGCAAGGTGGTCGTCAGCTTGGCCGCCGGGCCATCGTGTGCTTTGCCGGGTTGTATGTCCGTCCGGACTCAGAAGTTTATACGGCACAGCAGCTGGTTGATAAGGATATCGGCGCACCGTTCTTTTTTGGCACCCATTATCTCATTCTGCATATGCTTGAAGGCTTTATGAAGCGTGAGCAGATCAAACTGGTGAAGGCCCCGAACGGTTCGCGTTTCCGTTTTGAATCCTTGATGGCGGGAGAATATGAAGCGACCTGTCTGACAGAGCCCTATGCCTCGTTGGCCGAGAAGGAAGGCTGCCGTCTGGTTACGTCGTCATTCCTGCATGGCACTGAAGTGGCCTCCGACAAGGTCGATACCGAAACCTATACGAAGTTCAACCGGGCGGTAAAGGAAGCGGTAAGACGCATCAACGCGGATCGTTCTGCTTACATGCATTACTTCCTGGACTACTACAAAGACAAGGACCCTCGGATCGCCGCAATGGATGTCAGTGATTTGATGGAATCCCGTGTTGTGGTTGTTGATCCGGCGCCTATTCCGCAAGAGGAAGCTGACCGGACCGCTGCCTGGATCAAAAGCTGGGGCATGCTGGCGGAAACGGATGAAGCGGCTGAGTTGATTAATATGGAAGTTCAGCAGGGCGCGCACGCGGCGGCTGAATAGCTTCAGGCTCGAGTAATGGGAAGAGCAAGATGAAGAAGCTTACCCTTGAAACGACAGCCCCTTTTCAAGGGCTGCCGGAACTTGTCGCCTATGATGAAGGGTTGTTCGAAGCAGAGGGGATAGAAGTTGCCTGGGCTGATCGCGATGCCGGCCCCAAGCCTGATACTCAGAAAGATGTGAACAGCCCCGTCGGAATCGATCCGTTTGCCAGCCATGGCAAGCTGTTCGAGCAGGGCAAGGCGGATATGTATAACGCCTGCGAGTGGGGCAATTACTGTCGCGTTCAGGATTCCGATATGGGCGGCCGCCAGGTGGGCCGTCGCGCTATTGTTGCCTTCGGTGCGTTGGTGGTGCCGCCGGATTCTAGCGCCTATACGCCACAACAAATGGCCGGCAAGGTTGTCGGGTTACCTTATTATTTTGGCACTCATTTTCTGACGCTGTTGATGCTCGAAGGATTTTTGCCGCGTGACCAGATCAAGACCTGTAAGACACCAAACGGGTCGCGTCGTCAGTATGACGCGCTGTTGCGGGGCGATTATGACGGTGCTTGCCTGACCGAACCCTATATCTCGCTGGCCGAGAAACAGGGCTGCCGGGTGCTTGCCGCAGCATCGTTTCATGGCACCGAGGTCGTGTCCGATAAGGTTGATGTTGAAACCTATGCCGCGTTTAATCGTGCGGTCACGGAGGCTGTGCGGCGGATCAATGCCGCCAAGCACAGCTACATGCATTATTTCATCGATTATTATAAAGATCGTGATCCTGAGATTGGTGCCGCTTTGACGGTCGATGATTTGCGCCCGAGCCGGTTAATTGTTCAGAAACCAGGTCCCATCCCGGAAGCGGAGCTTGCGCGTTCCTATGAATGGATCCGAAGCTGGGGCATGCTCGCGGAGACGACCGTGGCGGCTGATCTCGTCGATAGGGACGCTCAGGATAAGGCGCACGCGGCGGCGGAGTGACTCCGCGCTACCGTTTTTATTTGATTCCCGCTATGTAAGGGATATGGATCTGTGTCAGCAGTCTGACACAGTGGATCAGCTATCTTTGTATCAAACGGATTGAGTGATGACCAAAAGGGTAAACGGTATTCAGCGTCGCGATAGCGTGCCGGTAAAAGTCGGAAATGTGATCATTGGCGGTGGTGCGCCAGTGGTTGTCCAGTCGATGACCAATACCGATACAGCCGATGTCGCATCGACGACGGAGCAGGTGGCGCAGCTTGCCAAAGCCGGGTCGGAAATTGTCCGGATAACGGTTGATCGCGAAGAGGCCGCTGCTGCCGTTCCGCATATTCGGGAAGCGCTCGACAAGCAGGGCATTGATGTCCCGCTGGTTGGCGATTTTCACTATATTGGCCACCAACTTCTGACCAAGTATCCGGACTGTGCCGAGGCGCTGGCAAAATATCGCATTAATCCCGGCAATGTCGGTTTTCGTGAAAAACGCGATCTGCAATTCTCAACGATGATTGAGGTAGCGTTGAAATATGATCGTCCGGTTCGAATTGGTGTGAACTGGGGCAGTCTCGATCAGGAACTCCTCACCCATTTGATGGATGAAAACGCCAAGGCTGAAAGCCGCGCGAGGCAACCGAGATTACCCGCGAAGCGATGATCCAGTCGGCGTTGCTCTCGGCGGAGCGCGCGCATGAATTAGGCATGGGGCCGGAGAAAATTATTATCTCCTGTAAGGTCTCAGAAGTTCAGGATTTGATCGGTGTCTATGGCGAGCTGGCGCAGCGTTGTAACTATGCCCTGCATCTTGGCCTTACCGAAGCGGGGATGGGCTCCAAAGGCATTGTTGCCTCGACCGCCGGCATGGGCGTTTTGTTGCAGCAGGGGATTGGCGATACCATTCGAGTTTCGCTGACGCCGGAACCCGGTGGTGATCGCACGCAATGAAGTGATCGTGGCGCAGGAAATGCTTCAGGTGATGGGGCTGCGCTCGTTTGTTCCGTTAGTGACGGCCTGTCCTGGCTGTGGTCGGACCACCAGCACGGTGTTTCAGGAACTCGCCAGCAAGATCCAGACCTACATCCGCGTACAGATGCCGGCATGGCGTGAGAATTATGACGGGGTCGAAGATATGGCGGTAGCCGTCATGGGCTGCATCGTGAACGGGCCCGGTGAAAGCAAGCATGCCAATATCGGGATCAGCCTACCGGGAACTGGTGAAGAACCCGCGGCACCGGTCTTTATCGATGGTGAAAAGGCGATGACTTTGCGGGGGCCTGGTATTGCGGAAGAATTCCAGCAGATCGTCGAGACGTATGTCGATAGCCATTACGAGAAACGCGCGTAATCTGATCTAGCCCGGCCCGTTGCTTGTCGGTTTGTTGACTTCTTTGTCGTCCACTTCTTTTTTCGTGAGCAGGAAGGAGGACGCGACGATCACAATGCTGCCAATCCAAACCCATATTTCTGGCCATTCACCAAACACGGCCAGCCCAATGAGGGCAGCGACCGGCAGGCGGATGAAGTCCAGCGTAATGACCACAGTTGCATCAGCGGCATGGAAGGAACGCGCCAGGGCACGTTGCGTGAGCGCGCCAAAAGCGCCAATCAATATCAGCCAGGCAAATTGCTCCAACGTCGGTGTTTTCCAGACAAAGACCGCGACCGCCAAAGCATAGGGCGCGACAAAGACTGCCTGGTAGATGGCGATACTGTCAGGATGTTCCGTTCGCGACAGATACTTGATCATGATTGAGTTACAGACGCTTAATAAAACCGCGGTGATCGCGAAGATGATACCGAGGTTGATTTCCTGTAGCCCTGGGCGGACGACGATCAGGGCACCGACAACGCCAATGCCAATCGCAATCCAGCGACGGGTGCGGGCCAGTTCACCGAGGATCAGGATGGCGGCAATACAGGCGAAGACGGGACGGGTAAAGCCGATGGCGGCAATGTCGCCCAGCGGGATATAGGTCGCCGCTAAAAAGAAGAAGGTGACGCTGAGATAGGCGGAGATGCCACGGATGGCGTACATCGGCATTTTCTTGGTTCGTAATCTTGCGCCGCCATTCGAGAATGCAGTAGGTAGCAGGAACATCAGGCCAAAGGTTGCCCGGAAGAATACAATAACCAAAATTGAAAGTTCAGGCGATAAGGTGCGGGCGATTGTCATCATGCTCGTGAAACAAGCGCCGGCACAGGTAATCCAGAACCCCGCCCGGACCGCACCCGGCAGGGAATCGAACCAAGCACCTAAGGGTTGGAAAACTTGCATGGTTCGTTATAGGTCCCGTGGACACCGGGCGCTAGGGGCGCTGGCCAGATTAAATGGTCGTTTACCCGAATGGCGAGCGCGTCGTTGGAATGCACGTTCCGCCCGACGTTATGATTTTGTCGGACCTGACAGAAGCTGGTCATAAATTGATAAATAGCTGTCGATCATGGCCTGCAAGCTGAATTGGTTGAGAACGCGGGTGCGTCCAGCGCTGCCATGTTCCTGGCATAGGTCAGGGCTCGTAAAATATAGATCGAGACCTGTGGCCATCGCCTCGACATCCTGCGGCGGCACCAGCATACCGGTTTTGTCGGGCAGAACGAGCTCGGGGTTTCCACCGGCCTGTGTGGCGACCACCGGTAAGCCGGTCGCCATCGCTTCGATGATTGTATTGGAAATACCTTCGTTGATGGAGGGGAGGACGAAAAGGTCCAGGGCTGGCAAGATTTCAGGCACGTCGTCTCGGCTACCGGCGAGCCATGCTTTGTCGAGCAGTCCGGCTTCCTGGAACAAGTTTCTCGCAGGTTTCCGCAGCGAGCCGTCTCCGACGAGGACGAGAAAGGGAGATTTTCTATTGTCGCTCTGACGTTGGCAAAGCTGGATGAAGCTCTGAACCAGGGTGATCTGATCCTTGATGCCTTCCATCCGCCCAACAGTGCCGATGACAAAGGCGTGGTCGGGTTGGCCGGCTTCGGCAGGGAGAAGAGGTTTTTCTTTTGGCGGGGGCGAGAACTTCTTTGTGTCCACGCCGTTGTATATTTGGCTGATCTTGTTCACGGGGATGCCGACCGTGTCACTTAGCCATGTCTGGAGGTCCCGGGACACCGTAATATAACGGTCGACCCAGGGTGACATGAGACGGCGAATTCGATTGTATTTTCGGTTCTCGCCGTGCACTTCCAGAAGGTCTCTGCCGTGTTCGCCATGAACGATGTGACGCACCCCTGAAAGAGCAATGATGGGAACGAGATCGATCGTTGGGAGGTTTCGCGTGTGAACGATTTCAGGCCGTAATTGGCGAAGCAATCGCCATAATCGAAAATAGTAGCCTGGATTCTTACCGTCTTTTTTGTCGAGGGCATAAACCTCGACAGTGTCGTCATCAATCCGGTTCCGAAATTCAGAGAAATAACGCAGACAAATAATGGCATGGCGATAGCGACCTGGCGGCGAATGGTTGAGGATGTTGACAATACCGTTCTCCATACCGCCGACAAGCAGTCGGTCAATGATATGGACGACCAGAGGCCTCTGTGCATTTTCTGTCATTGTCTATCGAAGCACTCAAACCTATATGCAAACCCAGCCCGGATTTTCCGGCTGACCGGCGCAATTGTCCTGCTATCCTGTTGCTCGTCTATACCGCAACGAGGCAATTTAAACGAGCCCATGAGCGTCTTGTGTGATATCTGACTGCCCGTCGACCGGATAGGCAAATTAAAACCGTTCCTGTCTCGACTCAACCCAAGCCAAAATCAGCAGCCATGATCGAAATCACCCCGTCCATCAGCATTGAAGAACATGAAATCAGCGAACAATTCATGCGTTCTCCTGGGGCGGGTGGGCAAAAAGTAAATAAGACGGAAAGTGCCGTTCAGCTCCGCTATAGCGCCCGAACGAGCCCGGCCCTATCGAATGCGGTTTTCCTGCGCCTCAAGACGCTGGCGGGCAGGCGTATGACAAAGGACGGCGTCATCGTCATCACCGCAAACCAGTTTAGAACGCAGGAGCTCAATCGTCGCGATGCAATGAACAGGTTGATCGCGTTAATCCGTGATGCCGCCGTGACGCCGAAATTTCGTCGACCAACACGCGTTAGCAAAGGCGTCAAAAAGCGACGTCTTGATAGCAAGCGTCGGCATAGCAATATCAAAACCAATCGCGGCCGGGTGCGAGGCGATGATTGATCTGTTCGGTTATTTCCGGCAGCATCCGGTTTGACAGAATGGAGTAAGAAAAATGACCGAGAAGATTGAAAAATCCGATGACGAATGGCGCGCTGAGCTGACGCCGGAACAGTTTCATGTCTGCCGCGAGGCAGGTACAGAACGGCCCTTTTCCGGGGAATACAATGCCTTCAAGGGCGCTGGGACATTTGCTTGCTCCTGTTGCGGCAATCCGCTGTTTGATTCCGAGACCAAGTTTGATTCCGGGACCGGCTGGCCGAGCTTCTTTGCGCCTTTGTCAAAGGACGCGGTTGAGCTGCGTGAAGACGGGGCCATGTTTATGAAACGTACAGAGGTGGTCTGCGCAAAATGTGATGCCCATCTTGGACATGTCTTTCCCGATGGGCCGTCGCCGACATATCAGCGCTTTTGCATGAATTCGGTATCGCTCCAGTTTCAGGAAAAGGAAGACGGCGGCGCAGAATAGTCGGGCTAGTAAGTCGGGTAGGACTTTTCTTCGGTAATCGACGCGCCCAGAAATTCGTTAATCTGATATTTTAATTCAGCCCGCCGGTCGTTGGTTTTATAGACGGCGCGGGCGCAGGTAATGAATCTCTTGTTGAAATCGAGGTCCCGCTCGCGATCCCGAATTTCGTCTTCGATATCCCAAAGCTTAACATTGATCGCCTTGAGATCGGTTTCCAGACGATGGAGTTCGGCACTCTCACCAATCGTTGCATCGCGCACCGAGCACAGGGCGTCGAGCTCGCGGCGAACATTCGCAAGCTTTGATTTGTCGCGGATACGTTGTTCCTTGATTTCGAGGATGGTGATTTTGTCGATTAACTCACCGGGAGAAATCTCCACCTGAACAGATTCAACCATATCGGAGTGGGTTTTAAATTGCGCACTCATGAATATTGCTCCTTTAGATCGTGTGTTATTTTCTTAAAAATGCTAGCCCAGTCGCCATGTTGGGGTTGGCGGTAAAGTGTCATTGAGGGGTACCAGCTTGTCTCTGTGCCGCTGAGACCCCAGCGCCAATCTGGGACGAAGGCGAGGGCGAGCCATGTCTTTACACCGAGAGCGCCGCCGAGATGGGCTATCGCGGTGTCGGATGTGATCAGCAGGTCGACAGACTTTAAAATCGCGGCGGAATCGACAAAGGCACCGTCGGTATCGATGTCATTGCCGAGGGAAAGGACATTGGCTCCCCATGATTGACGGGCGAGATCCTCCGTTGAATCGCCCTGCTGCAAGCTGATCAACTGGATGTTTTCTAGCGTGGCAATGGGGGAGAAGGCGTCGAGCGGAATCGAACGATTGGCATCCGCCCGGTAGTCGGTATTGCCCTGCCAGCAGAGGGCGATCCGCAGGGTACCATCAGAGGGAAGGCGTTCGCGCCACTGAGCGACAGAGTTCTCCTCAGCTGGAATATAAGCGCGAGTGGCGGGGTAGAATGGTTCAGCCGGGCCAATCAGATGCGGCAACGACATCAACGGTGCTTGAACGTCGCAACGTGTGTTTTGTCCGATGGCTACATGATGGTCGCTGCTGGGTAGACTGGAAAGAAGGGGCAGTAACCGTTCCGGCAGCTCGACGGCAAAGTCGATGTCCTGCTCGGTAAAATGTTCGAGGTATCGGCAGAACTGAAGGGTGTCGCCCAAACCCTGTTCAGCATGGATCAGCAGTTTTCGACCTTCGAGATCGCTGCCGTCCCAGCTTGGCTTGTCCTGGTGACGAATGGCAAAACCTGGAATAGAGCGCCGCGCTTCGTAGGCTGCCCAGCCGTTTTGATAGTCTTGCTGGCTCAACATCATAAGGGCTTCATTCCACAACACGTCAGGATTTGTCGGTGCCAGCTGAGCCGCTGCTGCGAGGGTTATCTCGGCATCGGATATGCGTCCGATATCCTTTTGCGCTGATGCCAGGTTGATCAGGGCTTTTAGATGATAGGGGGCGAGTTCGATTGTTCGCTCAAAGGATGCAATTGCCGGGTTTAGATCGCCCTGGCCAAGATAAGCGTTCGCCTGATTGAAATGGAATTCCGGTTCATGCGGATTGATGTCGATGGCGCAGGACAGCGCTCGAATGGCTTCGTCATACTGGCCAGCAGCATTAAGCGCCGTGCCGAGGTTAGACCAGGCCGGTGCGGAGTCTGGCAACATGCTGCAAACGCGCCTTTGGCAGGCGATTGATTTGTTGTTATCGCCTTCGGATTTATAAAGAAGCCCCATATCACAAAGAATGGGGGCAGAATGCGGCAAAATTTCGGCAGCCTTCTCAATAAGCTGCAAAGCGCGGCTGTTTCGTCCTCGATCTCGGGCTATGAGGGCGGCCTGATGGAGCGTGTTTGGGTCATTGGGGCTTCGTTTTAGCGCTAGTTTTATATGCTTGTCCGCTTTTTCCAGTTTGCCATTCTGGCGTGCATCAACAGCAGCCGAAAGCGCAAGGTTTTCGGCTGGTGATTGATTTACAGCTGTTTTCCGCGCTATTGCCGGAATTTTCAACTCTCCAATCAACATGTTTCTGTTAAGCGAGCCGAGGCTATAGAACATTGGTTGAAAAAGGGTTGAGGCTTGGAATTCGAATGTTTTGATAATAATAAGTAAAGTAGTGACACCAAAATTTAATACGCGCTCTGCTATCACGTTACGTGACCAACTAAGGAGGTGTTTGCCCGATAAAATGCGGTTATTGTCTGCTCAACTAATGATGTAGAGGGTTGGGCAATGATTTTGGTTACCTGTGCGGCGGGCAAAACCGGCAAGGCGATCATTGATGCGCTTGTCAAAACGGGACAGGACGTTCGGGCAATGGTCCGCAGCGATCGTGCTTTGGAGAGTGTTAAAGAAGCCGGGGTGGCGGAGGCCATGACGGGGAATTTAGCGGTCGCCGAAGATGTCCTGCGCGCGACGGCTGGTGTGGACGCTGTCTATTATATCGCCCCCAATATGGACCCAAATGAGCGTTTAAACGGCGATAACATTATTGCCGCGTGCCAATCGGCGAAGGTTTCCCGGCTGGTTTTTCATTCTGTTCTGCACACCCAGATAGAAGCCCTGCCACATCATTGGGAACGCCATTTCGTCGAGCAGTCTATCCTGAACTCAAAACTACCTTTCACCATTCTTCAGGTTGGTTCCTATATGCAAAATATGCTGCCAGCCTGGACCAAAATGGCCGAAACCGGTGTTCATCGGATGGCCTATGATATAGATGCCCCGATGAGCCTGGTCGATCTCGATGATGTATCGGAGGCGGCGGTGAAGGTTTTCGCCGATGACGGTTTTGAAAATGGCATGTTTGAGATTGCCGGACCGGTAATATCGCTCAGACAAAAAGCAGCGATCCTGTCATCGGTCCTCGGCACAGAGATCGTTGCCGAAAAAGAACCGCTAGATGCTTTTCTGGATCATGGTCGGGTCCTTGGTTTCAGCGACTTTACTTTGGCGACCATGGCCAAGATGTTTCCCTATTACGACGACCATGGTCTGGTCGGCAGCGACAAAGCTCTTGGCTGGATTCTGGGCCGGGAGCCGACAGACTTTGAGACCTTTGCCCGACGCACTGCCGCTGCCTTAAATCAAGGTTCGTAAATCATCGCCTGAATGGGCTGACCGAACTCTGGTGCTGCCAAATCGGGGCAGGCGCTGGCAGCGACGGCAAGGTCCATCTCCGCCCGGAAATCGACATAAATCGGGTCTTTTGGCCGGTTTGGCGTGTGCTTAATTTCACCGGACGTTGTGTCGATATCGACATGCTGAAACACGTTGAGCGGGCTCGGGATATATTCCGGCGGCACATTCCACTGGCTAAACCCGTCAATCAGATTTTCCCAGCAGCCGCGGGGGGGTACCGGAATGTCATCGCCATGATGATACTGGTTTAACCGCCCTTCTTCCTTGGCGCGGGCATAGCGCGGTCCAGAGCAGGTGCCGTATTGCAGGTCGTGATAGCCCATTCCGGCAAACTGATCTTCGGTGATGGTCATCATCGGATTGTTGAGCTTGCTGTAGAGGACGTCGCCCGTCGTGATCCATAGCTTCATGTTGTAGACCTTGGTCCGAGCCTGGTCGAAACGTTCATCATTGTTGTGCAGATTAATGCAGGCAAAATCGATGATGGTTTTGGCGGTGAGCCGTAAAACCTGGCCCTTTTGCATTGGGGCACCCCAGCCGCTATTTGCCGGTACCAATTCGTCGCTGATAATTTTCATGTCTATTCTCCTTACCGGCCGGTCAGGGCTGTAGAATGGTGATTGTGGCGTCGGCACCAGAAGCAGAGGTTTCCGAGGCCGGGCAGTTCATGATGGCGCAGATCAGATCGATCTCTGCTTCAAGATCGATTGCAACCGGCTCCGGCGGGCCCTTTGGTTTGGGACGAATGCGGCCATCCTGGCTGATATCGAGATTACGGAACAACCCCATCGGGTCCGGCAAATCCAGATAGGTCATCTTGAGGGAGCTTAAAACAGAGAGCATACCCTCGGCGCAGCCATGGCCGGATTGCAAATCGTGCAGTCCGATACCGGCAAAACCATCTTCGACGATCCGCATCATCGGGTTGTTCTGCTTGCTGAACAGACGATGCCCCTTGGTTGGGTACATGTTGAGGTTATAGATGCGGGATCGCGCCGTATCGAAATATTCGCGGATATCGTCGCGTTTGAAGGCGTTGAAATCGATCACGCTGCGGCCGGTGATCCGCAATATCTGTCCTTTATCGACATTTCCCATCCAGCCCTTTTGCGGCGAGACGGTTTCTTCGCTGATGACATTCATGACTTTGATCCCAGTCTTCAGGTTGCGTTTAAGCGGTTTCGTTCAAATGGTTTCGTCTAATCTTCAAATATGGTGGCAGCCGACATCAAGACCCCGGGTCTTCGACGCCATATCGGGGCAGGCACTAAATCCAACCAGCAGGTCGCGCTCGGCCCGCAACTCCAGGTTAACCGGCTTTTCGGGGCGAATCTGGGTGCGTTTCATGGTGCTGGTTTGCTGATCTATCGCCATGTTCTGGAAAAAGTTGACCGGGCTGGGGATGTTTTCGTAGGGGATGCCCCAGGGCTCCAGCGCCCAGGTCAGGTTTTCAGAGCAGCCATGGTCCGGCAGCTCCATATCGGCGCCATGGAGATACTCGCCGAGGCGGCCTTCTTCCTTGGCCCGTTTGTGACGAGAGCGGCCACACATGCCGAACTGCATGTCATGCGTCCCGATACCGTCAAATTCGTCCGTGATCATGGTCATCAAAGGGGCGCCGCGCCGCGATAACATCTGGTGGCCCTTTTTCAGATAGATGCAGCCATTGGCTTCTTTGGAAGGGGCCTGATCAAACGCTTCGCCATAGTCGTATTGATCAAACGCCACGAAATCGATGATCGTGCGGGCGGTGAGGCGGAGGATTTGTCCTGCCTTCATTTCCGTGGCCCAACCAGTATTTTTGGGGGCGAGATACTCTTCGATTATGCGCATTTGGTATTTTCCCTGTCGTGCCCCCAGTTTACGACGTAATTTCTGGCGTACAAGGTTAAGGCCGGTATTCCATGTAAATATGCGGAATATCGGCTTCCTCGAATTCTTCTCCAACCTGAACAAACCTCAGAGCCTCATAGAACGTTCGAGCATGGCACTGCGCATGAATGACGATCATTTCAGCGTCGTCTGCTATTGCATCCTCAATGGTGCGAAACATAAGCTCTTTTCCAACCCCATGGCCGCGTTCTTCCATGAGAACGGCGACTCGTTCGATCTTGGTTTTACTCGGGCTGTCGACCCGCAGCCGGGCCGTGCCGACAATCCGTCCCTTGCGCCGGGCAAGATATTGCCGGCATTCTTCATCCAATCCATCGAATTCCTCTTTAGGATCGACCTTTTGCTCATCGCAAAACACAACGCGGCGAATGTGGAAAGCCGCTTCCATGTCTTCCTCTGAGGAAATTTCATCAATCTGGATGTCTGTCATGGCTTGATATTCTAGCCGCATTGCGGAGAACCCGAAAGCGCGACCGCC
Source organism: uncultured Alphaproteobacteria bacterium (assembly GCA_943787225.1). GTDB lineage: Bacteria > Pseudomonadota > Alphaproteobacteria > MPNO01 > UBA2964 > UBA2964. Next base: position 151,423 of record CALSLP010000003.1, on the reverse strand, counting down.
ATAGACCCTGTGTGTCCGGACGATTATGGTGCAGCAAGTTTGACGATACCGCCAGAAAGCCAACAGGGAGAATTTTTGATGCGTATACTCGTATTTGCCGGATCGCTTCGTAAAGAGTCTGTGAACAAGAAACTCGCCACGGTGATTTCCGGAAAATTGGATGTTCTGGGCGCGGAGGTCGATTTTGCTGATTTCCGGGAATTTGACATGCCCCTCTATGATGGCGACATCGAAGCCGCTGACGGTATCCCCGCCGGAACGCAGGAATTGGCCAGCCGGATCACGGCTGCGGATGCCATTGTCATTGTCTCTCCGGAATACAATTACGGTGTCCCTGGGCCGCTGAAGAACGCCATTGATTGGTTGTCGCGTATCCGGCCTTATCCAACGATTGGCAAAATCTGTTTTCTTGCCTCGGCAGCACCAAGCATGGTCGGCGGTGCCCGTGGCTTGATCGCGCTCCGGCCAGCTCTGTCTTTCATGGGGCTGTGGCTGTCGGGTGACAGTTTCTCACTGGCGCAGGCTAATAAGGCCTTTAACGAGGACGGTGGGCTGAATGACAGCGATCTCGACAAAATGCTCGATGGCATGCTGGACCGGTTTGTAAAAGTGACTGGGTCTGCCCAAACGACCTAACTCTGTATACACAACGAAACACCCCAATGGATCTCGGAACCGCCTTCGACGCCTCGGTTGCACGGCAACCGACCGCTTTAGCCCTTGTTGATGGCGAGATTAGGCGCGATTTTGCATCCTGGCAGGACGATATCCGGCGCGTTGCCGGTGGCTTATCGGCGATGGGCCTTAAGCGGGGTGACCGGCTCGTCTGTGTCATGGCCAATCGCTATGAGATGGCAACGCTTTACTGGGCCTGTCAGATGCTGGCGGCGGTCTTTACGCCGTTTAACTGGCGCGCCACAGCGGACGATATCGCCTTTGTGCTCGAAGATGCCGCCCCTCGGCTGATTGCCTTTGATGACGCCGCAGGTGAAGCCGTTAAAGCTGCCTTGGAAGGCAGTGGCATATCCAGCGATGTCCTGATCAGCGTCGGGGAGGGTTTGCCGGGAACCAGCTTTGCCGATTTGTTGAGTACTAACCCGGTCACAGGCCCTGCGGGCGCAGACGATAATGAAATTTGTCTGATGTTATATACCTCAGGCACAACAGGGCGTCCCAAAGGTGTGCCACGCTCGCATCGGGCGGAACGTACGGCAGCAGCCTCGGTTATTGCGCATTTACGCTATCAGTTTGGCGACAGCCCCCTCGGCGTCATGCCGCTGTTCCATACAATGGGTATTCGTATCCTGTTGTGTTCGACGATGATCAACGGCGCGCTGGTCAATATGCGGGGGTTCAACGCCGGTGAGGCATTGCAGCTGATTGAAGCGGAGAAAATCAGTTCGCTATTCCTGGTGCCCACCATGTTTCACGACATGCTGGGCCATGAAAGTTTTGCGGCAACGGATGTGTCCTCGGTGCGGAATGTCGCCTATGCCGGGATGTCGATGACCAGTGATCTGGAACGGCGATTACTTAATCTATTATCTCCGGAAGTTTTTGCAAACTATTATGGTTCCAGTGAAATATTTACTTTTACTGTATGCGATCACCTTGACAAAAAGCCGGGTGCTGCTGGATGGCCGGGCATTAACCAGATGATCCGGGTAGTACGCGCTGATGCCGATGGCACGGCAACGCCGGACGATGTTTTAGGGCCGAATGAGATTGGCGAAATCATCGCGACGATGAGGAGCCCGGAGGCGTTTTCCGGATACTGGAACCGGCCTGACGCTGATGCCAAAGCAATCCGCGAGGGCTGGTACTTCACGGGCGACCTTGGCTATGTCGATGAAGATGGCGAGTTGTTTCTTGCGGGCCGGACCGATGACATGATCATTTCGGGTGGTGAGAACATTCACCCGGAAGAAGTCGAAGACACGTTGTCAGATTGTGAGCTGGTGTCCTCAGCGGCGGTCGTGGGGCTGCCAGATGAGCGTTGGGGGCAAAAGGTGGTTGCCTTTATCGAAGCGGCCAGCGAAAAAGCCACTGCCGAAGCGCTTGATGCGTTTTGTACTGAGTCGACCCTTGCGCGGTTTAAGCGGCCTCGGGCCTATGTGTTCGTCGAGGCCTTGCCAAAATCGGCGTCGGGTAAATTGTTGCGGCGGCATTTGCGAGATGGCGATTATGCCGTGTCGCCGAATTTTGAGAGTACCCTCTAGGGGTTAGATACGAAGGAAAGAGGATTATGGGTAAAGATTACGCCGCCGAACGGGGCGCCTTGTTGAAAGACCTCGATGGACTTCGGGTTGAAGTCGATGCGGAGAAAAAGATCGGCTACCTGATCCTCGACCGGCCGCCGCTGAATATCGTGTCCTATACGGGACGGTCGCAAATCCGGGCCATCATCGAAGCGATGGATGAAGACGATGATGTCGGCGTGATCGTGATCCGTGGCGAGGGTGGTACCTATACCTCCGGCGGGGATGTGAAAAGTTTCCCCGATATTCCATTCGATGGCATGTCTGATCTGGCCTGGAACATTGGCGCGCCGGAACGTTGCTCGAAGCCGGTTATTGCCGCGCTGGAGAAATATGCCTTTGGTGTTGGCTTTGAGCTGGCAATGGCCTGCGATTTCCGTCTCGCGACAAAGGAAACACTGGTTGCCTTGCCGGAAATCAATCTCGGTGAAATGCCGGGCTCGGGCGGTAGTGTGCGCGTTGTGAAGATCGCAGGGCTGACGCGGGCCAAGGACATGGTGATGCTCGGTAAACGCATCCCGGCACCACAAGCCAAGGAGTGGGGGCTAATCACTGAGGTTGCTGAAGATTCAGAGGCCCTGACGGCTTTGGTTGAAGACTATGCGGCGAATTTGAATGCCAAGGGCCCGCTGGCGCTGCGCGCTCTCAAGCGGGTCTTGAACTCGGTCTATGATACGAGCCTGAAAGTGGCGATGGATATCGAAGGGCATTCTTATGAGAAGCTGCGTTCGACAGCGGATTATAAAGAAGGCATTGATGCTTTCGCCGAAAAACGCAAACCAAAATATACCGGTAAATAAAATACTTAAAGTATTGGTTTAAGTCAGAGGGATGTCTGAGTCGTCCCCGACGTCATCATTACTGTTTTCGTTTTGCGGTGCGGTATCTCTCATAATCGCGGGAAGTTCCCCGCCCAGTGAGAGCGCAGCAACGTTACTCTCCAGCCCCGGCTCAACAATAAGCTGATTGAAGTCGGGTGAAGGCTGCTGGGCTAAAACAACCGTGCTGGCCGGCGCGAAGGTTTGTGAAATGCCGACGCCACATAAAACACCAAACATGACCGCCGCTGCAGCGGCTTTGTGCCAGGACCGGTTTGATCGCGGCTGCCATTGAGTGATGGTCGTGACCAATCCATCATTTTCGTTTGCCGCAACCGGTATGGGCGGGGTGAAGGCGTCCAGAACGCTACGGCGCAGCGCCGGTGACGGTTCAGACATTGGCAAGGCGTTGAGGGCTGTATCCAGTGCGCTGGCCTCTTTAAGGAGATCCTGAGCCTCGACCGATGTCGCAATAAACACCATAGCCAGGTCGCGTTCCCGGCCAGGCCATCTTTCCGGGGCAGCGCCATAGGCTTCAATCAGCTCCCGGATGCGATCTTGTGTCATCGGTTTGATTTGGGGTTTGATTTGGTCTGTCATCATCTTTCTCCTAGTAATTCTCTCGCATCGGGTTGCAGGGCCTGTCGCAGGCTGCGGCGGGCGCGCGCCAGCAGTGACTCTACGGCTTCAACCGAGATATCCAGCAAGTTGGCGGCTTCGCTGCCCGAAAACCCTTCGTAGTGAACCAGCACGATCGCGGTCTGTTGGGGTTCCGGCAATGCGGCGAGGGCGCGTTCCATCGTGTTGGCAATATCGATGCGCCGGTCGGTGGCGTGTCGGTCAATTGGATCAGCGATAAACTCAGCATTTTCAATTGGTTCTGGTCTTTTCTTGCGTTTATAATCGATGCATAAATTGCGCGCGACCCGGAACAGCCAGCTCTTTAAACCGGAGCCATTTGCTTCCCAGGTCTGGGCTTTCTTCATCAATCGGATGAAGGTTTCTTGCGCGACATCTTCACCCTGGGCGTTGTCCCCGAGGACATAGGCGGCATAGCGGCTGACGGCAGGTAGATGACGGTCGATAATGGCTTCCCAGGCAGCAACATCCCCGGCGCCAATTTGGGCGAGGAGCGCGTCATCAGACGCACCGGCCTCGCCCGCAATGGGCCCGGGACGGGGGGGGGGCCAATTCTTGGGAACACTACCGTCCAACAATCATATCTCCGCTATCAAGGGGTTGGCTCTACCGACGCCCGTGACCGCGGCGGCTACCACGGCGCCAGTGACTCTGTGGTACTTCGCTGGCATCCATCACGCCATCGCCATTGGTGTCATAGCGTTTGAACCAACGCTGCATCGGGGCCTCGAGTTCAGCGGCAGACACTTTCTGATCGCCGTTGGTGTCGAGAAGGTCGAACAGCGTTACGGATTGCCAAATCTGCAGGCTACGGCCACGGCGGCGCATTTCGTCGACGGACAGGCCCTTGTCATTGTTCAAATCCATGGCACGAAGAATGCGCGCCTGGTCGTTGGCGATCTCCTTGGGGCCAACTTTGCCATCGCCATTAAGATCATAAAGCCGCATAAAGCGTTGCGTGCGTCTTGATACCCGCGTTTTTTTTGCTTTCTTGCCTGTTTCGGCTTTATCGGTTTTTGCTGCCTGGGCCAGCTGGAGGCTCCGGCCGTCATTGGCAGAGCTGGTTGCGGGCAGGGCAAGCAACAGGGCGACGGCTGAGACTGCGGGAAGTATGGGAAGGTATTTAGGCATAATCGGTATCTCCGGTTAAGTGGGTCGAAATCTAGCTTTCTCGCCGGTATCCACATTTTCAATATGTGACTTACCAGCGACCCCGTCCACTCAAGACACGGGCTGGCAAATGCAATCCAGTCGTTTTAATTTCTGGCGCATATCCAACCTTGCGCGATGCGCCGGCTTGTTTCACTCTGGCGGCAACGGAAAAGGACGAATTAGCGACCAATGTCTGCAGTTGTTTTGTCTTCAATCGAAACCTTCGAGGGTGACCGGTGTGTCGACATCTTCCAGCGTGAAGACGGCTCCTTCGGGTTTGATGAATTCCGCCGGGATCCAGAAACCAAGACCGGCTGGTTTCGAACGGGACATTTTGAAAAAGATGTTTTTGCCGTTCGGGAAGACGCTTTGGCAGAAGCAAAACGACGTGTAATTTGGCTCGATGAAGCCCTAAAAAATTTGGCGGAGCATAACAAAAACTGATGGTAAGCAAAAAATCCAAGAGTTGGCACTGGTCGCAAGATGTGCACCAGCTGTTCAAAAAAATCGGCATTAAACAAATTGCCTACGTCCCCGATGGCGGGCTTGCGAGATTGATTGAACGGGTTCAGGCCGACAAATCGATGCGCTCGGTTGTTCTCACGACCGAGGAAGAAGGCGTCGCCCAGATGGCCGGCGCGTGGCTCGGTGGTCAGCGCGGCGTGCTGCTGACCCAGTCCGGTGGGGTCGGCAATTGCATCAATATGCTCTCGATGATGCAGGAATGCCGAATTCCACTGTTGTCGCTGGTCTCAATGCGCGGTGAATGGGGGGAGCAGTACCCGTGGCAAGTACCGATGGGTCAAAGCACCATTCCGGCGCTGGAAGCCGCCAAGGTGATTGTCCATCATGTGGATCAGGCGGAAAAAGTGCCGGAGACCGTGGAAGCGGCTGCAAAGCTAGCCTTTGATGCCAACCGCGCGGTGGCTGTCGTGCTCTCGCAGCGCATTGCCGGTAGTGGAGGACAGGGATAATGGCTGTGAAATCAAAAACCCCCTACACGCTGCAGCGCCGCAAGGTGGTGCAGCGTATCCTGGAAGACCGTGGCGATGCTGCGGTTGTCACGGGGATCGGCAATGCCGTCCACGATGTCGCTTCAGCCAATGATGATCCGAAGAACATGTATCTCGCCGGTATTATGGGCGGCGCGGCGATGGTTGCGTTTGGCGTTGCGTTGGCGCAGCCCAAGCGCCGTATTCTGGTAATTACCGGCGATGGCGAGCTTTTGGCGGGCATTGGCAGTCTGGCAACCATCGGCGTCGAACAACCCAAGAACCTGTCGATCATCGTGATCGACAATCAGGCCTATGGCGCGACCGGCAATCAGCACACTCATACAGGCCGCGGCGTTGATCTTGTCGGGATCGCAGCGGCGTCTGGCTTCAAGAAGACCGCGCTGATCACCACCGAAGCCGAGCTTGAGGCCGAATTGCCGCGTATTCACAACCAGCCCGGTCCGTATTTCGCGGTGGTCAAGGTGGTGAGCAAGACCTCGCCCCGGATCAACGCGCCGAAAGATGGCACCTATGTTTCCCGGCGGTTCCGAGCCGCCGTTACCGGAGAAAGTGCGTAGAGTATGGCGACCAAAAAGAAGACCGACTGGTCCAAGGATGTTTTCAAGGTCCTGAAGAAGGCCGATGTTCAGCAGATCGCCTATGTCCCGGATGCTGGGCACACATCGCTGATCAAGATGGCAATTGCCGATAACGCGATCAAGCCGGTATCGCTGACCTCCGAGCAGGAAGGCGTCGCGGTTCTGGCGGGCGCCTGGCTCGGTGGTGAAGCCGGGGCTCTGCTGATGCAGTCTTCCGGCGTTGGCAACGTGATCAATATGCTGGGGATGGCCAATGAGTGCCGGTTTCCGCTGCTGATGCTGGTGACGATGCGCGGCGAATGGGGCGAGTTCAACCCGTGGCAGGTGCCGATGGGGCAGGCGACGGAAAGCGTCCTTGAAGCCTCCGGTGTGATTGTCCATCGTGTCGATGAGCCGTCAGAGATCGCTGAAACCGTTGAGGCCGCCGCCAAGCTGGCTTTTGAAGGCGGGCGTATGGTCGCGGTGCTGATCGGTCAGCGCGTGGTTGGTTTCAAGGATTGGACGAAATAATGGCAGCGCGCAGAAAAATTACCCTCGACCGCCGCAAAGTAGTCGGGCAACTCCTCAAGGATCGTGGCGATCTGCTGCTGGTCACCGGGCTCGGCGCGCCGACCTGGGATGCCGCTGCGGTCGGCGATCATCCCAATAACTTCTATCTGTGGGGCGGTATGGGCGGGGCCGTGCTGACCGGGCTTGGCCTGGCGCTGGCCCAGCCGAAACGCCGTGTGCTGGTGATGACCGGCGATGGCGAGATGCTGATGGGCGTTGGAGGTCTCGCGACCGTCGCGGTGCAGAAGCCCTCCAACCTGGCGATCTGTATCATCGATAATCAGCGCTATGGCGAAACCGGGATGCAGGAAACCCACACCGCCCACGGCGTCGATCTGCCGGCGATGGCAGCAGGCGCAGGGTTTCAAACCGCTTTGACCGTTTATACCGCGAAAGAGCTGAGCGCGGCCATTCCGGTGCTACACAGCCAACCCGGGCCTGTGTTCATTGATATCAAAGTGACGGATTCACCGCAGTCGATGACGCTGCCGCCGCGCGATGGCCCGACCTTGAAACACCGCTTCCGCGAAAACCTGCTGGGACAAATATAAGAAAATCAATTACTTGTTGTGTATTGTGTCATCTAAAATCTACTGTAGGTCGATTTAACGGAATGGATGTTCGTCAAAAGTAGTAGGTGTATATGTCTGATGAGCTGTTTGAATATCTTGCAGTCCGCGACATTGGGAAAAAGCGGCAGACCCAACGTGGTTTCAAGACAATAACAGAAAAATGGGATTTGGATGATGCTGTCCAATTTCTGGCAGATATTATTGATTGTATTCCGTATAAAACCTCACCATCGAACTCAACATTTAATTTCATTTGTTCAGACACACTTTCGGGTGCTCCGTACCCGTGTGCGGCATTGGAGTGCAGATTTTCGCAAGTCGTTTCCATAGCGCAATTCGCTGCACTTTACTCGAATGAGGTCTTGATACCTGATCCGTTTGAAATTTTATTTCAGTCGGGTGATGCGGATGAGGAGCACCTTGTTTCAGAAATTGTTTTCTATGTTTCGGTGCTGTTCTATCTGAGGCCTTTGATAGAGGAAGGGTTGGTTAAATTTGCACAATCTCAGCACTACAGGCTATGTCCCGATTGCTACTATGAATTGGTTGATCATAGAGATAGCGAATTTCGGGCGCGGATTAAAAACATTAGAAACGATTTGATTAAGAGATTTTCGAAAGAAGTTGAATACAACGTAACTAGTTCTGACATTTGTCTTTCCGTAAAACACTCTGGTCCAGAAGAATTAGTGGAGCATGGTGTTATGTACCTTGAGGTATTCGAACGTTCTCCAATGTATGATGAGCGTTCACGTTTTGTTGGAGAGAATTTAAAGCAAAAACAAATTGAAGGTTTGGGTCTAGCTGATCGTCAGGTGGACCCGATTATAAGTGATATTCTCCGGCAGGATTATTATTCAAAAAATTTCGGCACCAATTACCTTACCCAACGTGATGTAGATTTTTGGACTATCAACAAGATCACGAATTTGAAAGAACCTGAGCGGAGTAGAGGGATTAGTGATGGAATGTCCCACAAGGTGCCTACACTTCCGTATGCGGATCCAGGTGGGCTGGTTAAGTTACGTAAAGCCGAACAGGAAGCATTTGCTGTATACCAGCATTCGCTGTCTTCTGTGTTGGCTAGTTCCAAGAATTCTACTGCGGGTCAGATACAGGAGGCTTTTGCCGATCTAGTTGCTCCTGAGGTTTCTCGGATAGAAAATTTCACAAAGAATTATAAAAAAACGCTCCGAAAGAAATTGGGACGAGATGTTTTGCTTGGATCTGCCTTTATCGGTATATCGCTTTTTTCAGGCTTATTGCCGCCAAATATTGGAAAGATAATTTCGGCCCTCGGGGGCTTCCATTTTTCCAAAGATTTGTATGACAACATATCTGGATTGATGACCGGGCCTGATGAAATAAAAAACGACAAATTCTATTTTTTATGGAAAGCGCTGCGAAAATCGTCGCATTGATTTCTAGATTCTGAATTGTTTTCGATTTCTACAAAAGGAGTAGGCGCGATGGCCGAACTTGAAAAATTTCAAATGGTGATAAATGGTCAGTGGGTCGATGCCGCCAGTGGCGAGACCTTTGAGAGCTTTAACCCCTATACAGCTGAACCCTGGGCGAAAGTGCCGAAAGCAGGCGCGGCAGATGTCGACGCGGCGGTTGAGGCCGCCTATCAGGCAGGGCGTCCGGGCAGCGAGTGGCGTTCAATGACGGCGTCAGCGCGTGGTGCGCTGCTGTGCAAGTTTGGCGATGCGTTGATGGAAGCCGCCGAGCATCTTGGCGAGATGGAGACCAAGGATAACGGTAAGCTGATCGCGGAGATGGGCGTGCAGTGCAAGTATCTGACCCAGTGGTATCGCTATTATGGCGGCCTCTGCGACAAGATCGAAGGCTCGGTTATTCCAATAGATAAGCCGGATACGTTGAACTATACGGTTTGGGAACCGCTCGGCGTCGTCGCCTGTATTATCCCGTGGAACTCACCGCTTCTGCTGCTGACCTGGAAACTCGCGCCTTTGCTGGCGGCGGGCAATACGACGGTCATCAAGCCCTCCGAATACACCTCGGTCTCGACGCTGGAATTCATGAAAATCGTCGAGAAAGTAGGCTTTCCGCCGGGTGTCATCAATGTTGTCACCGGGTTCGGTGCCGATGTTGGCGGGCCGCTAGTTGAGCATCCCAAGGTCGCCAAGGTCGCTTTTACCGGTTCCGACGCGACCGGCTCGCAAATTTACCAGGCAGCCGCGAAAACCATGAAGCATGTGACGATGGAGCTTGGCGGCAAATCGCCGAATATCGTGTTTGATGATGCCGAGATGGATAACGCCGTAAAAGGCGCGATCTCCGGCATTTTTGCCGCGACTGGCCAGACCTGTATCGCGGGCTCACGCCTGCTGGTGCAGGAGAGCATCCATGACGAGTTCGTTGAAAAGCTGGTGGCGCTGGCCGCGACGGCAAAGATGGGCGATCCGATGAGCATGGATACCCAGGTCGGGCCGGTCACCAATATCGCGCAATATGAAAAGATCCTCGATTATATCGATATCGCCAAAGGCGAGGGCGCAGAGGCCGCCCTCGGCGGTGCCAAGGCGACCGCGCCGGAATGCGGTGATGGCTGGTTCGTTGAGCCGACAATTTTCACTGGCGTCAAGAACTCCATGCGCATTGCGCAGGAGGAAGTGTTTGGTCCTGTACTGTCAGTGATCCCGTTCAAGGATGAAGAAGAAGCCATCGAGATCGGTAATGACGTGGTGTACGGCCTCGCCGCCGGTGTCTGGACCCAGAATATCCGCCGCGCGATTATCATGGCCGACCGGCTGGAAGCGGGCACGGTCTGGGTCAACACCTACCGCGCGGTGAGCTATATGTCGCCGTTTGGTGGCTATAAGCAGTCAGGCCTAGGCCGCGAAAGCGGACAGGAGATGATCAAGGAATATCTACAGCAGAAATGCGTGTGGATATCGACTGCGACGGAAGTGCCAAACCCGTTTGTTCTGCGCTAGGGGAAGATTTCTTTACCCCGATGATCATCTCGTTTTGATCGGTAAGTGTCAGTTTTCTTTACATGTTTTGGATTGCCGCCCATCTTAGAGAATGCTAAACCTTTGATAACGCCCAGTTCCGGGTATTGTTACGAAACTTGCATGGGTGCCCACCACAGGGTGAAGCAGCTCTTCTGCGACGTTTAGTGCACATGACGTCTAATACACATAAAGGCTGCTCGATGTTCGATCTCACAAAATTCCGCTCACACCGTCTCGTTAAAAAGACCGTTGCCGCTGTCGGGGCGCTGCTGGCCTTCTCTGTCCTCTCGTTGAGTAGTGCCCAGGCGGCGCCGATCATCGTTCCGGCGGGGCTGAACCCCGGCGACACCTTTCGGCTTGTCTTTGTGACGAGTACTGGCCGGGATGCGACGTCTTCGAACATCGCCGATTACAACGCCTTCGTTACCGCCGCGGCTAATTCGCAAGCGGCGCTCGCTGCTCTTGGCACCACCTGGACCGCCATTGCCTCAACCGCCACGGTGAACGCGAGGGACAACACCAACACAGTTCCGTCAGGTGCCGGTGGATCGCTCGGTGTCCCGATCTATAGATTGGACGGCAACCAGGTGGTTAGCAGCTATGACGACCTTTGGGATGGAACGATCGACCTACCAATCGCCTTTGACGAAGCCGGGAATCTTGCGTTCGACGTAAACCCTGAGGAGGGCGCGAATGTTTGGACGGGCACGGCCCTCGACGGCACAACAGATCCCATCGGAGCCTTGGGAACGTTACTCCCTCGGTATGGCGTCACCGAATTTCCTACCTCTGGGACTTGGATAACCGCCGGCACCTTTTCCCAAAACTTTGATCCGCGTCTATACGCGATCTCCGGCATTATTACGGTCGCCGAACCGGGCGCTTTATCTCTGATGGCTTTGGGACTTGTCGGTCTCGGCGTTGCCCGGCGGCGGGCTGCAAAGACAAGAATGTCATCCATGAACCTGACATAGAACAGGCCGGTAGGTTACATCCGCTATTCGTCATTACCGGGTCAAGCCCGGTAATGATGAAAATAAAAGAACGCGGCCATCAGCGGGTCGCAAAAAATCGGCACTAGACGATCCATTACCGAGCGTCGCCGTCCTCGATGATCACCTCGTTGTGATCGGTAAGTGTCTGTTTTCTTTACATGTTTAGGATTTCCGCCCGTCTTAGAGAATGCTAAGTCTTTGATAATGCCCAGTTCCGGGTATTGGTACGAAACTTGCATGGATGCCCACCACAGGGTGAAGCAGCTCTTCTGCGACGTTTAATGCACTTATAGGTGCATCTATCCTAAACATCTAACAGTGCTGCCTAATCGCTAATCTAGAAATTCCGGCTTTGTTGAGAATTTTATTAAGTTTAACGCGCTGCCAGTCCTGTTCTTCCTAAGTATTCACTTCGAACGCGACAATTTCCAAACAAGGGTCACTCAATGAACACCATTCAACATGCTCTTACACGGCCCTCGTCGTGGATTTATTCATTCTTCATAGGCGCCATTGCAATGCTTTACATTGGCATCGCTCATGGTAGCGATAGAATTGATGGTCGCTGTGATTACTGCAAATACCCCGGCGAAATATCGTCAGCTTTTACAGGGCCGTATGTAAACATTAATTACCCGGCGAATAAGAGGAACGACTGGCACTACGTGTCTATTACCTCCGTTGATGCCAATCGTTTGAAATGGAACAATCGCGCCGGCGTCAGCTGGGATTTAAAGGTTCATTGGGACAGGCAGTCCGTTGACTATCTTGAGGTTGGGCCTAACCCCTATTCAAATGCAGGTTACACGAAGGCAAAAAGGATAGGGGATTCCAACGGCGAATTTGCAGGGTTTGTGGGGCCTCATAACGAAGTCTACGTCAAGGTGAGATGGGACTATCAGAAACGTAGTTACTTTTACTATGACCCTAAAACTCTAAAACGTGTGCCAACAGGTGCGTGGGATTTGCGGAGGTGACGGGCTGCAAAGACAAGAATGTTCATCCATGAACCGGACATAGAACAGGCCGGTAGGTTCCATCCGTTATTCGTCATTGCCGGGCTTGACCCGGCAATCCAGTGCATCTCGCAACGCACTTCCGTTATCCATGGATTACCGGGTCAAGCCCGGTAATGACGAAAATACCAGCCGGGTAATGACGACAATAAAAGAACGCAGCATTCAGCGCGCTGCAAAAGCCATTTCCAGGGATACCCTCCAGCCCTGTTCACTGAACCACGGATCGTCTCGGCTTGATCGTGATGCGGCTTTGGTGACAAACTTGGCCTTTCCGGCCTGTTGTCCTTGACGCGAGCAGGCTAACGCTTTGGCATGACGACGATGGGACCGTATTCTATGAAAATGGGAACTGTAGAAACCGATATTCTCGAAATCGCCTTTCATGAGTATGGGGCCCCGGATGGTTGGCCGTGCATCCTCAACCATGGCTTTCCCTATGACGTCCACGCCTATGCCGAAACGGCGCCGATCCTGGCCGAGGCCGGGGCGCGGGTGATTGTGCCGTATCTGCGAGGTTACGGGCCGACCAGATTTCTGTCTGCCGATACGCTGCGCTCGGGAGAGCAGGCGGCGCTGGGGGCTGATCTGCTGGCGCTGATGGATGCGCTGGGTATCGAGCGCGCCGTCATCGGCGGATATGATTGGGGCGGTCGAGCGTCCTGCATCGTCGCCGCTTTATGGCCGGAGCGGGTCGAGGCGCTGGTTTCCGGTAATTCCTACAATATTCAGAACATTGCCCGTTCGGGAGAGCCGGTGGCGGCCGAGAAAGAGGCCTCGCACTGGTACCAGTATTATTTTCATTCCGAGCGCGGTCGCCGGGGGCTGATCGAGAACCGCCGCGACATCACCCGTTTTCTGTGGCGAACATGGTCGCCGAGCTGGCAATTTGATGATCCGACGTTCGAGCGCTCCGCCGCGGCTTTCGATAATCCGGATTTTGTCGATGTGGTGACCCATTCCTATCGCCATCGCTATGACCTGGTCGCCGGAGACCCGGCCGTCGCGCCCATCGAAGCCTGCATCGCAAAACAGCCAAATATTACCGTCCCGGCGATTACCATCGACGCGAAAGGCAGCGGTCTCAGCACGGATACCAGCCATCACGCCAAGAAATTTACCGGGCCGCATGAACACCGAAATTTTGAGAATATCGGCCACAACCTGTCGCAGCAGGACCCCAAAGGCTGGGCCCGAGCGGTGCTCGATGCCCGCGCGATGGCGACCGGGTAGAGTGGGGCTGGTCTCGCCTGACTGAATGACCGAGCTTGCCGTCTATTCCAGCCTTTTCCTGAGTGCCTTCTCGGCGGCGACCTTGCTGCCGGGGTCATCCGAAGCATTGTTGACGGGGTTTATTGCCACCGAGCAGGGGACGCTGGCCTTACTCCTCACCGTGGCGACCATTGGCAATGTCGCGGGGTCGGCGGTCAATTGGGTATTGGGACGATTTTTTATCCACTATCGCGACAGAAAATGGTTTCCCGTGTCAGAGCCGAGCTATCAACGCGCGGTGCGGTGGTATGAGCGCTTTGGCCTCTGGACATTGTTGCTCGCCTGGCTTCCGATTGTCGGTGATCCGCTGACAGTGATCGCCGGGGCGCTGCGAACCCGGTTTTGGGTGTTCGTTGTGCTTGTAACTATCGGAAAATTCAGTCGTTATCTGTTTGTCGCGGCGGTAGCCATTTCGTGGTTTGGCCAGGTGGGCTAGGAGAGGGCCGTCTTATTCTCCAGTCGCCACCCAATGTCGTTCGGCGAGATAAAATTTATCCAGCGCATCGGGGTGGTCGTCGCCGAGCAGGTCCTGTTGAACGTCATAATTTCGGCTGGCCTCGCAGAAGCCGAAAAAGCGGTATGACGGCCGCATCGCATTTACGACGGTCCAGTCGATGGGTAGGCTGTCGGTTGGATTGACCGGTCGTATGCTGTCGCTTTCGTATATCGCCTCGAAGGAATTGAGGCGCCACCCGGCATCGGTGAGCACGAGGCGGGAATGGAATCTGACATGGGCCATGACATCCAGTTCGACGCCGTCCAGTGTCAGGCGCTCAGTGATATTGGCGGGACTTTCGCAGATCGCGCGGTCACCTTTCTGATGAAGTTTCGCGGGGAAAACGCGATGTCTGGCAACCCCACCGGCGGCGGTTTTTGCTTTCAAAGCATCGGCGAAGTCTTCAATGGTGCCATGAAACCAGGTGGTCCGTACGGGTGACCCTGGCAGGTAGGAGCCTGCCAGACCTTCCCAATCCCGGTTGTCGCGGCACAGACTCTCAAATCGAACGAGATAGAATATTTCATCTCTATCGAGGATGGCTTCGGTTCTCTTTTCAGCACTAGTACGCGGCATTGGACTGTCTTCCTTTGTGTGGTCCGGCGGGCAGCACTCCCAGACTCAGATTTCCGACTTTCAATCGATCTCGAGGATTTGCGCGACGTCGGGCCAGCTCTTGGCACCGTTGGTCTTGAGTTGATTTGTCAGCTCTTCAGGCACCCGTTCCAGCATGCTGGCGGTGAAAGCCGGGCGCGCCTGGATGCGGTTGAACCATTGCTCGACATTGGGCAGGCGACCGTTTTCCCACATGCCGGTCAGACTCATCATGGCGAGTCGGTTGACGTAGGGCGTCAGCGCGATATCGGCGATCGAAAAACGATTAGCGACCAGCCAGTCCTGGCCCCGCAGTGCGTCTTCCATCTTGTGCAGAAAGGTATCGTTGAGCTTGACCTTTTCTTTGACACCCACGGCCTCAAAACCCTGCCGGACAATCGCCATTTTCATGCCACGCCAATCCACCGTGACCGACTGGTCTGGCGTCGAGCTGAGAAACTCTTCCAGCTCGTCTTTCGACATATTGCCCATAATTGTGTGGCGATGTGAGCAGGCAAAGGTAATCGCGCCACAGGCCGGATGCAGCTCCTCATCGACGGCTTTGGTCCAGTAGCGAACCTGCGCATATTCCCAGGGATCGCTCGGGTGCAGGCTGGTCTCAGGCTCGATGTGATCGAGGTACTCACAGATGACAGTTGATTCCGGGATCACCAGATCGTCATGTACCAGCGTTGGCACGACGGCTTTTGGGTTGATCTTGAGGTATTCCGGCTTGAATTGGTCACCTTTCAGGATGTCGATATAGACCCCGTCCCATTCGAGGCCTTTTTCCGCCATCGCAAAGCGTACTTTCGCGGCGCAGACCGATGATCCGTGATGATACAGCGTGAATATTTTATGGCTCCTGGTCTGGTCGCGTTAGAAAGGATTGTTTTCTGATTTCCCTCGAGTTTCGAAGAACTCCTTGGTGATTTTGAACACCACCGGGCTGAGGAGCGCCAGCGCAATCAGGTTGGGGATCGCCATCAGGGCATTCAGTGTATCGGCCAGCAGCCAGACAAAGCCGAGCTTTAGGGTCGCGCCGACATACGCTGCCAGGGACCAGACCACCCTGAAGGGCATGATGATCCTGACGCCGAACAGATAGGCAAGGGAGCGCTCGCAATAGTAGCTCCAGCCAAGGATCGTCGTGAAGGCGAACACCGATAGGGACGCCGCGATGATATAGCCACCGGCACCCGGCAGGGCGAGATCAAACGCCTTGGAGGTTAACGCAGCACCGGTTTCACCGCTCGTCCATGCGCCGGTGACAAGGATCGCGAGCGCCGTGAAGGAGCAAACGATTATCGTATCGATGAAAGTGCCTAACATGGCGACAAGACCCTGGCTGACAGGACCTTTGCACTGCGCTGCGGCATGCGCGATTGGGGCTGATCCCAGTCCGGCTTCGTTTGAGAAAATACCGCGCGCGACACCAAAGCGAATGGCCGCCCAAACGGCCGCGCCCGCAAAGCCGCCGGTTGCTGCCGTCGGGGTGAAGGCATGGGTAAAGATCAGGGAGAAGGCGGCGGGGATCGCCTCTACATTAAGCGCGAGAACCAATGTGCCAGCGCCCATATAGGCGATTGCCATAATCGGCACGAGCTTGCCAGCCACAGTGGAGATACGTTCGATACCGCCGAGCAGGACCGCGCCGACCAGAACAACCAGAGTGATCCCGGTCAGCCATTCAGGAATGGCGAAGTTGGCATTCAGGGCATTGGCGATGGAGTTCGCCTGGACCATGTTGCCGATGCCAAATCCGGCGATGCTGGCGAACAGGGCAAAGGCGATGGCCATCCAGTTCCACTTCGGACCGAGACCGTTTTTGATGTAATACATCGGCCCGCCAACGCGTTTGCCGTTTGCGTCTTCTTCGCGATAATGGACGGCGAGGACGGCTTCTGCGAACTTCGTCGCCATGCCAACCAGGGCAGTCATCCACATCCAGAAGATTGCGCCCGGCCCGCCGAGGAAAATGGCGGTCGCAACGCCAGCGATATTACCGGTACCGATTGTTGCGGCCAGCGATGTCATCAGCGCATTGAAAGGGCTGATATCGCCATCACCCCCCGGGATGCGCCCTTGCCATAAGAGCTTAAAGCCCAAGGGGATTTTCAGGATCGTCAGGAGTTTTAACCCAACCGTCATGAACAGCCCAACGCCCAGGATAAGAACCAGCATTGGGACGCCCCAAACAAGGCTATTGAGCCAGCTTACACCGCCAGTGACGACTTCCATCTTTTTCCCCCCGGAAATTAGTTAGACTTTTAGAGAGATCAGCCACGCAACAGTCTATTTTGCTGATCCTTAAAACAACTCACTTACGCTACCATAAAGAGACGAAATCGACCAAATCACGGCACTTATGGTGAGTAAATCAAAATTACTTTTTTGTAAGGGCGGTGGACGCGGCTACTCTTTGAGGATAGAAACTTTCCGCCTCAGCAGGAGTCTGGAAACAGTCATGGAATTCGGCCTTTTTTCGAATGGTTTTCGGCCCCATACCAGCGCGGCGCAGAGCTATCAGGATGATATTGACGAGATCGTGCTGGCCGATCAGCTCGGCTTCCGCGATGTCTATATCAGTGAACATCACGGCGAGCCGCCTTACATAAACCGGGTCGATACCATCCCGGCCCCTGAATTGATGATGTGCAAGCTGGCGGCGCTGACCAAAAACATCCGCATGGGGTCGGCGGTGAAGCTTTTTCATCTGCACCATCCGCTCGATGTCGCGGTGCAGGCGGCGATCATTGAGAACCTGGTGGGGAAGGGGCGGTTTATCTTTGGGTTCGGTTCGGGGTTTCCGCATCCGCAATTCGCTGAGACCCGTGGGCTTACCCATGAGGACCGCCATGCGCGGATGCAGGAGTCGCTCGAAATCATCCTGAAATGCTGGGCTGAGGACGAGCCGTTTGATGTCGTCGGAGAACACTGGCAGGGCAAAAATCTTGTTGCCCTGCCCAAGCCGCTATCGCGCCCGCATATGCCGATGGCGACCGCGACCGATACACCGGCAACGATCAAACTCGCCGCCGAGCGTGGTTATGCGCTGCTCTGCGCCTTCTTTGAGACCGAAGAATTGCTGCGCGGTAAGGCCGATCTGTATGAAGAGGCGGGCAAGGCCGCCGGGCATGCGGACCCCCGCAAGATGGTCGCCGGGTCGCGCGCGGTCTATGTCGCTGACTCGGAGAAAGAGGCGCTGGAACATCTGCGCCCCGCCGTGACCCATGAGGTCAGTTTCCAGGCGGAGCGTGGCTTCCTCACCATGCTGAAACGGGTTTACGGTGTGGAGGTGCCCAATAATGACCAGGCGCTTGATGCGCTGGTTGAGGCCGGGGTCTATGTGCTCGGCGATCCCGACACGGTGGCGAAGAAAATCCGTTCCTATTACGACGGCTGCGGTGGCTTCGGCACCTTCCTGCTGGTCGGTGGTAAGAACTGGACGACAAAAGAAAATCGAGCCCGCGCGCTGCGCCGCTTCATGGCAGAGGTCGCACCACAGCTCAGTGATCTGTGACAAAGGGCAAGACCAGCTAGCCAGAAGCGGTCTTTTCATTTGTTGCCAGGTATCCTGACCATTAAGTGGGACCAACAGTCTTCCTCTGAGTGTGGTGACGTTCTGCCAAATTTCATTTGCATTTATTTGGCCGATAACGGTCTATATGATCAAATGAAACCATGCTGCCGGGCGACATAATGGTCAGGCCGGCAGCCCTGATGCCGTTGATTAAATACAGTTGAATACATAAGGGAGAAAACACCATGGCAGTAACCGACATCAATGTCCCCGCCTCGGGCGGCGGTACTATTCCCTGCCGGGCGGCAATACCGGATGGCGGACCTAGCACCGGAGTCGTGATCGCCCCGACCATCTTTGGTCTTAACGAGGATATGGACATGGTGCTTGAGCGGCTCTGTGGCGAAGGCTTCGCCGCCGTTGTCCCCAACCCGTTTTCGCGCGATGAGGAACCGGGCATTATCGGACATTCCGGCGAGGATCGCGATCGCGCCTTTGCCCGTCTCGGGCGGACGCCCTTCGAACAGGCCTTTGCCGATATGGCGGATGCCATCAGCGATCTGCGTGCGCAGCCTTATTGTAATGGCAAGATCGCCGTAATGGGTTTCTGCTATGGTGGCCCGTTCGCGCTTGTCGCTGCTGCCAAATGCGGCATTCAGGCGGGGCTTTCCTATCACGGCTCGTTCATGCTGGATCACCTCGATGCCGTCCCTGATGTCGGCTGCCCGCTCAGCTTCCACTGGGGCGACAATGACGGCGCCGCACCGCTGGAGACTATCGACAAGGTGCGGGAGTCCTTTGCGACGCTCGACGATTCTCAGGTGTTCGTTTACGAGGGCGGGGTCGCCCACGGCTACATGCTTCCCGGCCATGGAGACGCTTACAATGAAGCGGCGGCCGAGCTTTCCTGGGACCGCAGTTTAGAGCTGCTGAAATCGATCTAAGGCGATTAGGTCAATCTAGGTCTGGCGCGGCGTTGCCAGATAGTCTGACAACATTCAGGTCAATAGTTCACACGTGAAAACGGCGGTCAGGAAAGGCCGCCGTTTTCATTTCCACACCGGACATTGAAGGACAAATTCGTTTGGTCGTCTCTACTCCGCAGCGCGCCCGCTGGCAGTAGCATAGCGGCTCACCGGTACAGGCAGGCCCAGGCGATCTCGCAAGGTGTTGCCTTCATAGGCCGTGCGGTAGAGACCGCGACGCTGTAACTCCGGTACAACGAGATCGACAAAGGAGTCGAATTCATCGGGGAACATTGACGGTATAACGTTGAAGCCGTCGCAGGCACCGTTTTCGAACCATTCCTGCATGGTGTCGACCACCATTGAGGGCGTGCCGATCAGGAGCATGTGACCGCGGGCGGCTGCGAAATGCTGGTAGAGCTGGCGCAGTGTCCATTTCTCGCGTTTTGCAAGCTCGAGCATTTGTCCGGAGCGGGTGCCAACATCGTCGACCGCTGGCAGGTCAGGCATCGGAATATCCGGGTCCATGCCGGTCAGGTCATGGCCGATCCGCCGTGACAGAAAGGCCAGGCCGTGGTCGGGATGGATCAGATCCTGCAATTCATCAAACTTGGCCTGCGCTTCTTCCTGGGTCTTCGCGACGGTCACGGACAGGCCGGGCAGAACTTTCAAATCGTTGGGCTGACGGCCGTAACGCGAGAGCCGGGCCTTCACATCGGCGTAGAACTCCTGAGCCAGTTCGATACTTTGACTGGCACCGAAAATCACATCGGCTGACTTCGCGGCAAGCTCGCGCCCTTCTTCGGATGCCCCTGCCTGCACGATCACTGGTCGCCCTTGTGGCGAACGCGGCACGTTGAGCGGGCCCTCGACCTGGAAATGTTTTCCTTTGTGATTAAGGACATGCATCTTGTCCCACTCAAAGAACGTGCTGGTTTCGCGGTCGCGTACGAAGGCGTCAGCGTCCCAGCTGTCCCACAGCCCTTTGAGGACATCGACGAATTCGTCGGCAATCTCATAGCGCTCGGGTTTCGCCAGATGTTGGTCCTGGCTGTAATTGAGCGCTGATCGTCCGTTGCCGGTGGTCACGATATTTACGCCGCCGCGGCCGCCAGTGATCAGGTCGAGCGTGGCGAACATCCGGGCAATCGTGTACGGCTCATCGAAACTGGTGCTGCGCGTGCAGACCAGCCCGATATGTTTGGTGTGGGCGGCGAGGGCGGTCATCAGCGTGTAGGGCTCAAGCCAGGCAGAATAGTGCTGACGATTGAGCGCTGAATCGACAGTGGTCCAGGCGGTGTTGGTGTCTGCGGAAAACAGCATATCGAACAGCCCGCGCTCTGCCGTCTCGGCCATATTGACGAAGCGGTCGAAATTCACATTGGCATCGTCATGCGCATTGGGGTGCCGCCACGAGGCGATGTGATGGCCGGTGGGGCGGATGAACAGGCCAAGTTTCATTTCGGACATTGGGGACCTCATGGACGAATGGGATTAGATGACTGTAACTTTGGGTTGACGATACGGCGCAATGACAGGTGCTGACAAGGCGGTGCAGGGTGTTAATTACGCCTATCAAACAGTTTAGACGGTGGGGCGTGTCTTTCTCGTCTGCCAAATGAGAAACGGCACCGGATAACCGGTGCCGTTTCCCTCAAGAGTAAGCAGTCTTTATTATTCGGATTTCGAGATCGCCCAGCGGGCAAGCTTCTGGGTGGCGGCATCTGAATGATAAATGTTTTCGATGAGCTTCTGTACTTTGGCACCGCTCGTCGGCTGGATTGATAGACGTGACTTGGCCATGTCTTTCTTGAACGCCGGATCGGTCATCGTGGCATCGAAAGCCGCCCTCAGGGAGGCAAGCCGAGCCTTTGGCACATTGGCCGGGACAATATAAGGACGCCCAAAGGTTTGGGTAGAGGCGAGCAGTTCTAACGCGGCGCGCTTCTTTTTGTCCTTAACGAAATCCCACACCGGTGGAATGCCAGCGGCAGTCGCTGCAGGGTGCGGGTCGAGACCAAACTGGATAACCAGTCGGACAATCTTGTCTTTGATAAGATGCGGTGCGCGGCTCATGAGTGATGCCCAGGCATAGCCGCAGAAGCCGTCAATTTCCTTCTGCTGAATTGCGAGAACAAGATTTTTGGTGCCGCTATAGCCTTTGACCAGTTTGATGTTGGCGCCGACAAGATTGCGCATCATGTTTGCCTGATCATGGGTCGTAGAACCGATTTGGTCGCCACCCATAATGACCTGGGTCTTCATCATATCCTTAAAGCTTTTCGCGGGATGTTCATGACGGACCAGGCACATCGTTGTAAATCCAGACGCGCTGCCGACATAACCGAATTTCAACGGGTTGTATTTTACGCGCTTGGGATCTCCGAGAATGGGCTCAACAAGGGAGCCCGGCATTGTTCCGAGTAGGTTGCTGCCATCCTTGGGTGCAATTTTGGCGAGCCATGCTGTTGCCTTGCGGCCACCGGCACCCGGCATATTCTTGACGATAATGCTCGATTTTTGCCCGAGATGTTTTGTGAAGTGCTTGGCGAGCGAACGACCATAGGCGTTAAACCCACCACCGGGTCGGGACGCAATTGTCAGAACGAGTTGTCTTTCTTTAAAAAATTCATCCGCCGCGACAGAACTCGCTGTCGGGATGGAGAGTGGTAAAATGGCTGCTGTTGCAGCGGCCAAGATTGTTATTTTTTTCATTGTTGCCTCCTCTGTAGAGTTAAGTTTTCCCCACGCGTCGATTACTCACATAATAATAGTCCTCTTTCCCTGTTCTAGGATAGACCTGATGAAGAGGGTATTTCTTTTGCCGGTTTGGCTAATGTTTTGGCCTGCCTTATATTCAAAAGGCGGGTAGCTAACCTCAAACAAGCTGGTAGCCCTGTGTAACCCTTTGACAACTTGACCCCAGATCGAATAAGACTTTTCGAACGTCGGCGCTTAGCTTTGTTAGCAGCCCGGCTACGGTCATTGATTCCGAAGTTGCTGATAGCAGGATTAGTGACTATTGTTCTGATTGGAATGTGCATTCACCGAGAATTGATGGATCGCGTTGCCATGCAAACCCTTAGAATCGTCCGAAATCAGGAGAGAGCTATATTATGAACCGTTTTATTAAATACGGCGTTATATGAGCGCTCGCATCGGGCATGTTTGGTGCCGCGCCAGCCGTTGCGTTCGACTATAGTGGAAAGAGGATCACTCTCGTGATCGGTTACGGATTCGGTGGTACTTACGGAAAATATGCCCGTACCATGGCCGACCACATTCGTAACTTTATTCCCGGTAAGCCGACCATCGTTGTTCAGTCAATGCCTGGTGCTGGCGGAATCAAGATGACGAACTTTGCCGGCTCGGTCATGGTTGGTAACGGTCTGAATATCTTCATGCCGCCCGATACGACTGTCGTTTCACAGCTGCTGCGCCCGAGTAAAGTCAAATACGATGCGCGCAAATTTCGTTGGCTCGGCGCGTCTAACCAAACCAACGTGATTTATGTCGTTCGGAATGATACCGGTTTAAAAAAGATCACCGACCTGAAAACCATGCCTGTGATTGCTGGCCATACCGGCCCGGGTTCGACGGCTTATCTGATGCCGACTTTGATTAAGTCGATGCTCGGATACGACAAGCTCAAGATCATTGGCGGTTACAAGGGGTCTAGTAAGACATTGCTCTCAATGGAGCAGGGCGAAATCACCAGCGCAGCGTTCAACTGGCTGGCGTGGAACTCTATCCGTCCACAATGGTTTGAACAAAAGACGTCGTTCGCGACACCTATTCTTCAGATGGGTGTCTGGAAGGATCCGGACCTGCCGAACATTCCGATGTTGAACGATATGGTCAAAGGGGAAGACAAAGCCGTCGTGTCCTTCATGTCGTCGCTCGGGATCATTGGCCGTGGCCTTGCTGTGCCTCCGGGAACGCCAAAGGAAGCGCTCGATATCCTGCGTCCGGCTTTTGCTAAAATGGTGAAGAGCGATGCCTATAAGAAAGACGCGACCAAGAGACGGCTGCGTGTTTTGGTCACGTCCGGTGAGGACATCGACAAATTCGTCGCTCAGGCGTTTGTAGAAGCGGATGAAAAGGTTGTCGCACGTGCGAGAAAATTGACCTTCGGAAAATAATCTGATGGCCTGCAGGCAGACCTCGGCTCCACTGGTGCTGAGGTCTGCCCCAGGTTCTCGGTAGACTAGTATTATAATCGCTGTCGTTTAGTTTGCGTCGATCAGCGAAAGATGCCCAGCATACGAGGCGTCCGAATGCCGGCGGGGCTGCCCCTAGAGCCAAAAAGCACATTTTTTTTCAATCGAGTTTGACCTCGCCTATTTTGGTGGGTCAAACAATTTCTCTTAATGTCCCTGTGGACACTTCCCATCAAGGAAAAACGAGTTATCGTGAACATCACGGACGCGTTTGTTTATCAATTGGGGAGACATGAATAATGCGAAATCAAATTTCTTTATGCACTGCTGCTGCATTGGGCGCTGCGTTTCTGGCAGCGTCGGCGACGGCAGCTGACTTTTACAAAGGCAAGCAGCTGACATTGATTGTGGCGGCTGGTGCGGGTGGCGGTTATGGCGCGGTGGGGCAGATAGTCTCCCGACATTTCCCTCGTTTTCTCGCCGGCAAGCCGACGATGGTTCCGCAATTTATGCCCAAAGCCGGTGGCGTGGTCGCAGCGAATTATCTCTATAACGTGGCCTCTGCGAACGGCACCGTGATCGGACTGGTCCGCAACGCCAGCGCCTTTGGTCAAGCGATGGGATCACCCGGCATCAAGTATGATGTTACGAAATGGCATTGGATTGGCTCTACCGGTCCCTTGATCAACGTGCTCGCGGCCCGCAAGGACTCGCCAGTAAATACTCTGGCAGGTCTTAAGAAGACGGAACTGGTCGTCGGCGGCACGGGGCGTCTGGGGACACTCTTTACGTTTCCAACGACGCTCAGCCAGTTGCTTGGCTACAAGACGAAAGTGGTGTTGGGATATCGTGGTACCAGTGACGTACGCGGTGCGCTTGATCGCAATGAAGTACAAGGCATGGTGCAGCCGTGGCCCAACTGGTTGCGCAGCCATTTCCATAAACAGAAATCAGTCAATTATCTCGTCCAGTTTGGATTTGATCGCCTGCCTGATCTGCCGGATATTCCGACCCTGATCGACCTGTCCCGCAATGATGACGAACGCAAGATGACGCGTCTGGTCACATCACCGGCGGTTACGGGACGTCCGTTTGCGGCACCGCCTAAGACACCGAAGGCCCGTGTTGAAGAATTGCGTGCGGCGTTCAGTGCCATGGTCAAAGACGCGGGGTATCAAGCGGATATGAAAAAGCGCAAACGCATGATGGGGCCTCTGTCCGGTGCGGCGATGGAAAAATTGACGGCAGAAATTATGTCAACGCCTAAGCCACTGGTGGATAAGGTCCGCTTGATCCTTGGTTACAAGAAATAAGGGTTACAGCAATATCGGGTATTGAAAACGGCGGTTCTTCGGAGCCGCCGTTTTTTTATCCGGCTTGTCGGAGTTATGTAGATGACACCATAAGGACTTTGTTGTTTGGCTTAGCCCGCTAATTCAACTACATCACCGGACTGAGTTCTGCCCTGAGACCGGAAGTGGCCGAGTTTCTGTAAAAGCGGGGCGTCGGTGACGCCGTAGAGGATCGCGTTGGCGGACTCGTCCAAATTTACGTGACGCCGCCACAGATGATTGGGCACGATAAAGATGTCGTTCTTCTCCCAGTCATAGCGTTGCCCGGCGATTTCGGTATAGCCGCGTCCTTCGATGCAGCAATAGAGCGTGCTGGCGGTTTGGCGGCAGGGCAGGGTCTGTTCGCCGGGGCGGAGCAGCTGCGCGTTATAGCCAAGCGTCGTAAACACTGGCGAGCCATCGACCGGATTGGTGAAGTCGATCTGGATGCCTTCGTAAGGGCTTCCTTCTTCTCCCGCTAAATCTTCTAGCGTGCTCCGGATATCGGTGCCCTGATAATGCATTAGCGGTGAACTGCCTTCGCCGACACCGCGATTGGTTGGCGTGAAACTTGGTACCATGCCGCCGCTACCGAAGTGACGTTTTGAGAAGGCCTTTGAGGGTCCGGCGGCATTGGCGGCTTTCGCCGGGTCTTCCTCTTCGATCCAGATACAGTCGAGCTGTTCCATTAAGGGCCAGTCGAGCACATCCATCCAGATAACGGGATCGGCATCGTCATTGCCGTGGCCATGCCAGGTGCCGTTTGGTGTGAGGATCAGATCGCCGCGATTGGCATCGCATATCTCACCATCGACCGTTGTGTAGCCACCGGCATTCGACAGGATCGTGCGGCTGGCATTGGGTGTGTGCATATGGGTGGGCGCGTCGTCACCGGGTTTATAGATAGAGACCGCAACGCGGATCGTATTGGTTACCCGCAGCGCGCCGCCAAGGCCGGGGTTGAGCAGCAGGAATTGCTGGCGGTCGGTAAATTCCAGCGGCGCGATCTCGGCGATTTGATGCAGATAGGGTTCGATATCAGTCCATTTCCAGAGATAGGGCGCTGGGCGATAAATTGGCGGCGGCGGCCGGACGGTATAGGCTTCGGCGGGAATTGTTGTGGCGCTTTCGTCGCCGCCGCGATGCCAGGGTGACTTTTGCGGTGCATTGGCGCGGGTCCGCAGCCAGATATGCAGCGGTGCCGCTTCTTCATTCAGGCGCTCCATCTCCGCCAATACTTCAGGCGGCAGGCTTGGGTCTGCCAGTGTTGAAGCGCGTTCTGTAGCCATGGTTCTCTCTCCGATCCTGGATCGGATAATCCTTCATTCTTCGGTGAAGTGCTAGCCCGCTCGTTATGTTGGAGATGATGTGGTGAACCATCGTGCTGCTGTGATGATTTCTGGATTGCCGGACTTGATCCGGTAATCCAGATTCTGGGAAACCTTCGAAAATTTCATAAAAATTTTTATAAAAATCGAATGGTATTCGAAAAGCAATTGTCGCTAATTTTAGAATTATTAATAAAGTATTGTATTTATTGGTTTACAGAATCTTAACGTCTTCACGAGAAAATCCCGCTTAATACGGGTGGGAAGCGCCATGCAGGATGCAAGGAAAAAGACAAATGGCGCAAATTTCTTTTGTTACAGGAAGTTCGTTTTTCGCATTTGATGAGCAGGCCTCAAAAGCCAATCGATTTGCCTCGTCCATCAAGGCTCAGAATAGTGGGCAGGGTGTAAAGGCGCGTCTTGATGGTACAAGGGTTACCGTTGATCGTATGAATGCGATTGCAGCTTCAGGGCTTGCCGCCAAGGTGCAGGCTTTGGCAAGTGCTCGGTCGAATGCCGCTGAGGGCGCTTCGTTATTGCAGATAGCAGACGAAGCCCTTTCGGAAATCGAAACCAGAGCTGATCAACTTGAGACCCTTGCGACAAATGCAGGGCTCGCAACGCTCTCTACGCTTGCGCGCGCACAGCTCAATACAGAGTTTCAGTCTCTGGCAACAGAGATCGATGTGATTGCGGCCAATACAGAATTTGGTGATACCAAAGTTTTGCAGGGCAATGGCCTTGGTGGCGCTTTGTCGATTAATTACAAGGTCGGGACCGGCAATAGCGCGAGCGATGAGATCGCGGTGACAATTAATGCCGCGTCGGCGTCTGATCTCTCGGCAGCGTTGGCGAGTGCGGATTTGCTGTCGGTGGAAAATGCGACGTCGGCTCTTAGTGCCGTTGCGAGCGCACAGGCGGCTTTGGGTGAAATTCAAGGGGTTGTTGCTGGTAAGTTACAGAGCTTCGCCTCGGCATCGGAAAATAATTCTTCAATGGCCGGCCGTTATGAACAGGCGCGGGGACACCAGACCGCGCCTGCGGTGGTCATTGATTTGGCTCAGGTCGTCGCGGAACGAATTTCGAAAGAGCAGGGCATCGATCTTAACGGCGGTGGCGTGGAGACGATGCGTAAACTCGTTCTCGAACTCAATAGCAGTCTTGTAGAAACGTCGGCCGCCAGGTCGACGTCTGACGGCGTTGATCTCACGGATAGCCAAACGTCTGAAAGCAGAAAATCGGCGGATAAGGCGGGCGGCAACGGCTCGTTAACGACGCGTGATGCCGTCTGATGAGAGATCGTATTGTTTGAAGCGTAGTAGGTTGAGAAGGCATCTGGGTCCGGATTTTTCCGGGCCCTTTTTTTGTCAGGCGGAACGGGGTAATTTCGGTGTAATAGAGGGCCGTATTCAGGCCGATTCCTTCCTAAGGAGAAAACAGCGATGATCATTTCGACCACGGAGACAATTGAGGGCAAGAAGGTTACTGAATACCTCGGGATTGTGTCCGGTGATGCGGTGATGGGCACGAACATCTTTCGGGATATATTTGCCGGTATTCGCGATATCGTCGGCGGTCGTTCCGGCTCCTATGAAAAGGAATTGCGCACGGCAAAAGAGGCGGCACTTGAAGCCCTTGAAGAAGAAGCCGCTGAACGGGGCGCCGATGCCGTCGTTGGTGTCGATCTTGATTATGAAGTTATTGGCGGCGACAAAAGTACGATGTTGATCGTCAGCGCCAATGGCACAGCAGTGAGGTTGTCCTAATGCCGAAGTTAAATCATATCGCCTGCATTGCGCAGGACCCGCAAACCGTTGCCAAATTCTATGCAACAATTTTTCAGATGTCGCTGGAGCGTAAGGCGTCGTCGATTGGATTGTCGGCGACGGCACGCGAAGGGTATGTCGGGTTGAATTTTAACCCGATCCTTCCTGGCAGGCCGGGTCCCGCGGGGCTCGATCATTTTGGTATCGAAGTTGAAAACATCGATGAGTCTTTTGCCATGGCGACCAAAAAATACCCGACGGTTGAATGGGTGAAACGGTCGGGCATGCGCCCCTATGCACAGGTCGGTATTCATGATCCCGAAGGACAGGTTGTCGATATCAATCAGAAGGATCTCGACAAGACTGTCAGTGAGGTCAAAACTGATGGTCTCTATCTGGAAGAAGACCGGGATCAGGAACGCCACATCGAATATCTCGCGCTGCGGACGATGAACGTCGAGCATTGCGCTGAATTTTATCATGACGTTTTTCAAATGACGCCGTTGAACCGTCAGGAAGATGACGACAGCTACAGCCTGACTGATGGTCGGGTGACGCTAAAGCTCATGCCGTGGAAAATTACCGATTACGATGGGGTGGATGCCAATCGGCCGATGCTTGATCATATCGGGTTTCGGGTTGAAGATGCCGACAAGGTCCACGAGGAGATCGTTGACTATGTCGGCCAGTTCCCGCCCTCGAATGCGCCGTGCTGGCTGCTTGATACGCGCAAGAAAGATCTCCGGCGCGCCGAGATGCTTAAGAAAGCGGCACCGACCAGCAAATATCAATATAGCGACAGCAACGGTGTTTGCTTCGTCACAATCGACTGAAGGAGTTCAACTTGTCTGCAAGAATTAGCCATGTCGCGTTGAATTCAAATACGCCGGTCCCGATCGCCACAATGTATGAAACATTGTTTGGGCTGGAGCTTGATATGAGCCTGGGCTCGCCTGAGCGCGGAGAGATTTTGTCTGATGGCAATGTCCTCCTGAACATCCGGCCACGTGTCCCGGGGCAGCGGGTTGGCGTGGATCATTTTGGCATTGAGGTTGAAGACATCGAATCGACCTTTGGAAAGTTGAAGGCAGATTACCCGGCAATCGGCTGGGTTAAACAACCGGATGATGGGGCGATCGGCACCTATTTTTCGCATGATCCAGCGGGGAGTATTTTTTCTTTGTCACAAGGCGAAGCCGCCAGTGGTGAACGACCTATGGATCGTCCAGTGTCAGCAAATTTTGCGCGCTGGTCGGATGGCAATCCGTCGCAACGCTATCTGCAGCACTATGCGATCCGTACCCGCAAGCTTGAAGAATGCGCTGACTTCTACGAAGATGTGTTTGGATTTAGCCACAAGAAACTGGCAGCTGGTGACCCCAATCATTATCTCTCCGACGGGCGCATGACGCTGATCCTGATCCAGTGGAGCATTCAGGACTATGGTGGCATCAGTGTAACTGGGCGCGGACCGGACCATATCGGTTTCAAGGTCGAAGACTGCGCCAAGGTGCAGGGCGAGATCGAGGGCTATGCAACACATTTTGCGCCGGGCAATGCGCCGATGTGGTTGCTGAATACGGTGAACCGCACGACGGATGAAAATCAGATTCGGTCGAAGATGGTCGCCGATTCAAATCCCGTTAGCCAGTACCAGTTCACGGACCGGGACGGCGTGTTCGTTGTCGTCAGTGATCAGACGTTCGACGGGTAGTTTTCATCCCTAAAAGAGCCCTTGGGATTTTGGCCTCTTGAGCCATGTTCTTTGCTGTGGCCGGTTAGTGAACGGCACTCTTTTTTGCGGTCGTCTTATCGCCGAATTTAAATCTAGCAAATATGCCGATAACGAAGATCATATCCTTATTGGCAATGTGCTGTTCTGTTGGTAGTTTCCCGCCATCCAGTTTTTTGAACTGGTTGTTCAATAGGGAGATACTTTATGTCTAAATTTAAAATGCTAACCTCTGCAGTCATTGCTGCAACGGTTGGTCTCGGCGCTGCTGCCGTTGCCGCCGACGAGGTTTCTGATTTCTATAAGGGCAAGCGCCTAAAAGTTATTATTGGCTCTGGTCCAGGTGGTGGGTATGACACCTATGCCCGTCTGGTAGAGCGCCATATGGGCCGGCACATTCCGGGTAACCCGTCGATCATCAGTCAGAATATGACCGGTGCTGGCGGCATCATTGCGACGAACTTCGTTGTTAATGTTGCACCGAAAGACGGCACGATCATTGGTGGCCTGCAGCGTTCCGCGGCATTGGTGCCGTTGCTTGGTGCCAAGGGCCCTAAATACAAAGCTGAAGAGCTGAACTGGCTCGGCAGTCTGGCGAAAGAAGCCGGCGTCTGCGCTCTTTCAACAAAGAGCGGTGCCAAAGGCTTCAACGATATTTTCAAGAAGCAATTTACCATGGGCGGTACCGGACCGAACTCAACAGAGTTTTGGCCTGCATTGTTCCGCAATTTGATGGCGGCTGATTTCAAGCTGATCAAAGGCTATCCGTCGACACCGCAAGTTCATCTCGCGATTGAGCGCAATGAGCTGGATGGTGTCTGTCAGAGCTGGGCGTCTTTCTCGGTTCAGGCGAAATCCATGCTTGATAAGAAGACTATCGTCCCGCTGGTGCAGGTTTCTCTGCATCCGGATACGGAAATGACCAAGCTCGGTATTCCGATGCTGCAGGAATTCCTGACCAAGGACAACCTTGCCAAAGGTCAGAATCTTGAAGACGTGAAACTGTTCTTCCGTCTGACGGTTATTCCGCCTCTCATGGGTCGTCCGTTCGCTCTGGCACCTGGTGTGCCGAAAGCCCGTGTCGCAGCGATGAAGAAAGCCTTCATTGCGATGACCAAGGATGCCGAGTTCCTTGCAGATGCCAAGCGGCTGGGACGTGATGTCGAGATTGTTGATGGTGATGAAATTCAAAAGATCATTGCTGACATCGCGAAGACACCAAAGGCCAAGTTGGCAGCTCTAAACGGTCACTTCAAGTTCAAGGGCCCTGTAGAGAAGGTTGTTCTCAAGGTTGTTGTCGATGCGGGTAAGGTTACCGGCACCAAGCGTGGCGGACGACGGATCACGATTGATGCAGGTGGCAAGAAGCGCACCGCGAAAGTGTCTGGTCGCAAGACCAAGATCACCGTTGCTGGCAAGAAAGCCAAGCGTAAGGCGATCAAGGCAGGCATGAATTGCGAATTCCATTACTACGGAAACAAGACGACCGCGACAAAGATCGTCTGCCAGTAATTCAGGAAATCTGTTAGAGACAAGCGGCGCTTCGGGGGTAACCTCGGGGCGCCGTTTTCTTTTGGCGTATTGGCAAGGCGACGGACATTGATGTTCCACGCCGCATTTCGGAGAGCAAAATGAGCGAGACAAGACGCACCGCTTTTATCACTGGTTCGGGCAGAAATATTGGCAAAGCTGTCGCGTTATCGCTGGCCGCCGATGGATTTAACGTGATCATCAACGGCTCAACTCGCAAAGAGCTTTGTGATCCCGTTGCCGAGGAAGCGCGGGCGTTGGGTGTCGAGGCGACAGTTCTGATGGGGGACATATCTGATCCCGCAGCGATCTCTCAAATGACCAGTGCGGCGCTTGAGCAATTTGGCACAGTCGATGTCTTGGTCAACAATGCCGCGATGCGTCCCCGGCAATCCTTTCTGGAAATGAGCGAAGCGGATTGGGACCTCGTTTTCGATACAAATCTGAAATCAGTTTTTCGCCTCAGCCAGGCATTCCTGCCCGGTATGATCGATAAAGGCTGGGGCCGTGTTATCGGCTTTACCGGCATGAACGCAATCAAAGGCCACGAGGGCCGGGTGCATGGCTCTGCCGTCAAGCATGGTGTCTGGGGAATGGTCAAAGCGATGGCATCGGAATTTGGCGCGAAGGGCATTACCGTCAACGCAGTGTCACCGGGTCCTATATTAGGTGATCGGGACAGCGCGGAGAAAACGGCTCAGATAGCTGATGATATTAAATATATTCCGATGGGGCGTCTTGGTGCACCGGAAGAGGTTGCCGCCGTCGTTTCCATGCTGGCGTCAGACCGCGGTGGTTTCGTGAATGGCCAAATGATCCAGGTCAATGGCGGCGCAGCGATGTAACCAGAAAGACCGCTATTCGACCTTGGTGGCCGAGGCGGGAAAGACCAGTGATTTGATCACGACCGGTACGGCGCCGGATGACGGAATGATTTCGCCGATATCGATGTAGTCAAACTCGCTCAGCGTGATGCCATCAATGGAGATCACGGGCGCTTCGATGTTCATCTCTTCACGAAGATGGATACCGACCAGCCCGCCGATATCACCATCACTAACCAAGACCAATGGCTGGGCCTTTTCAAGCTGCGCAGATAGGGCAGCCTGTACACCCTTGCCGAACTGGTCGAGCCGCATAAAGCTCGCAGAGCCTTTCCATCGGAAACCTAGAGCAACTGACGTGTCCTTATCGGCCAGACCTAGCCGAGTCAGGGCAGTATCGATTGCATCCTTGATCTGATCGGAGTCGACATCGGGCTTCGAGAAATCGAATTCGGGAACAATGACGGGAATATTACGCAGCGGTACGACATCTCTGGGTTCGATATAGATCGTCGTGCCTGAGAGCTGCACGGTGTATTGCGATGCGCCGACAACGGTGGCGCGGATGGTTGCAACGGGCTGTTCGATGGCTGCGCCGGTCGCTTCAAACTTTGCCCGGGCATGTTTGGCAAGCTGTGGACCAAGGTCCCCAAAATTGTTTGAGACGTTGCCATAAACGAATTCAGAGACACCACCAGAGAACGTCAGGGCATCGACGCCATCGATCTGTGGCAATGCGGGGAGTAACAGCATGGCTTCGGTCTCTGACGACAGAGCCGCGAGCCCGGTTGCTTCGACGATACGCATCGCCATACGGTCGGCGATCTTGTCGAGGTCTTCAGCGCTGGGTTGGGAACCAATTTTCAAGGACACACCGACATCGTCGGCATGGGCTTTGCCGGTCGGCTCCAGCCGCGTGACCTTGCCGTCTTCATTGAGCACGATAAGGCGGGCGCCACAATCGACTGCGGTTACCCGTTCGACCTTGCCGGCGCGGCAATGCGCGATCTTGGTGGTGCCGCCGCCGATATCGACATTGAGGGTCAGCCCATCGCTTTTGGAAGATCGTATGACAGCGCCGGAACCATGGGCCGCCATCGTTGCCTCTAACCCGTCGCCAGCACTGACGGCGACGAACTTGCCGGCCTCTGCTGAAAACAGATCGCCGATGGCGCGGGCGTTACGCCGTCTTACAGCAACGCCGGTCAGGATCAAGGCGCCGGTATCGACATCTGAACGCGCGATGCCTGCACTCTTGAAACTATTCTCGATAAATTCGCCAAGAGCCTCGGCATCGATATCGGCCCCATTGGTGTACGGCGTAAGCTGAATGGGGGGCTCGTGGATTGTCTCGCGCTGGGCAACAATATAGCGTGCGCCTATGCGTTCCATCAGGACGCGAGAAAAAACCAAGTGGGACGTCGACGAACCGATATCGACGCCCACAGTGGTTAATTCAATTTCCTCTTCCCCGGCAATGTGCCGATCGACGCTGGAAAAGCGCCCGCTACTAGTATCGTCGGCCACCTTTAATTGGCCTTGCTTTCATAGAGCTCTTTTTCCATTTTCGACTCGGCGCCGACTTCTTTGAGGTAGCCCTGGAACTCGTTGCGGAGATAGGGGTCTTCCATGTCATAGCCAATGGCGGTGCCGCCGTCGCGAACATCAATGGCACCATAATCGATTGCCTTTTCGCCCGGGCGCTTGACGGTGCGGCCAGGATGATGCGGACCAAACCATGCCGTGAGACGTAGCGGTCCGGCACTGACTCCGAAATGCTGATGGTACCAGTCACCGCTCATCGGTGCGGCGGACACCATGCCGACAGGCTCGTAGTCCTGGCGCATGACAAATTCTTCCTTGCCGTCTTTCCACGGCGTCTGACCATGCTCCGCTGGCCAGGTATAGGTATAGCCCTTGCCTTTGATGCAAATCAGAACGGCGGCAGAGCCATGGGCGTGGCCTTTGGAATACCGCCCCGTTTCATGCTGACCGATCCATAGATAGAAGTTGTTGTCTGTCATATGCGGTTCGATGCGGCGATAGCCTGGCGAACGCCGGTTATCCAATGGCAGTTCGCAATCAACGATATCGGGAACGATGTTGGTTTGCGTCATCGCCAGACCCCGGATCGGATCGGCGAGAATTTCATCGCTGGGTTTGTAATAGTCTTCGCGGTCCGGATCGAAGCGATCACGGAACTGATACGGGCAGTTAAAGATGAAGTCCGCGTTCTCATAGATGTTCATCACGTTGGGGGCTGTATTACCCCCCAACAACAGGGCAGGGGTTGATGAGGCATTGACCACTCGGTACATCGCATTAAGCGGCACGGACCAGAGTGAGCCCTTCTGCCATTCAAAGACATGGACCTTGTCTTCCTGGCCTTCTTCCCAGACTTCGGTTGAACCGCGTCCATCGACCACAAAATACTGTTGTTCGTAGATGTGTTTGACGGGTTTAAGTGCACCAGCACCGGGGACTTCAATAATGTGGCAACCCCACATACCTTCTGTGCCATAGAGCTGGATGAAGCTGGCCTTGCCGCCCATCATGTCCCAATTGGTCATCGGCAGCTCTTGAACCTTGCTGACACCGATGTCGCGAAAGATCGGGATTTCCTGCGCATCCATCCATAGATCATAGGGTGATTTTGGTGCCTGGAAGGTGCCGAGCCCGGCACGGGTCAGCTTGTCGGTCGGGGCTGCCCAGTCGTGAGAGTGTCCGTCGGGTCCGTCATGTGGTGCCATGGTCTATGTCTCCCTGATATCTACGAAAGTTTAATTGTTGGGTTATCGTAATCCCCTGAACCACGCGCTGCAAATAGTGGAAATATAATTGTTTGCCGACAAGGCAGTTTAGATGTCTTGAAGGAGTGACCTTTCGGCTCTCGCGTTTTTAATTATTTTAACCGACGAGCTCAAAAACAGGCTGGCCATGATGGCGGCGACGGCGAGGTCGGGCCAGGCGGTGTCGGTGGCGAACACGCCGCTGGCGGCAAGAACGACGGCGACATTGCCAATTGCATCATTGCGACTGCACAGCCAGACGGACTCTACATTCGCGTCGCCAGAGCGGAACTTCATAAGAATGAGCACGCTCGCGACATTGGCGGCGAGGGCGAGAAGCCCGACAGAGCCCATAATAAAGGCTTCCGGCACACCGGTTACAAAGACCCGCCAGATCGTTGCGCCAAGTACCCATATTCCCAGGACGGCAAGAGACAGGCCTTTAAAAAGCGCGGCGTTGGCGCGCCACATTGGCGGCTTGGCGAGGACAAACAGGCTCAGCGCACAGGTCACACTATCACCAAGGAAATCGAGGGCATCGGCTTGCAACGCCATCGATTTGGCAGTGATACCGGCGCCCAACTCAACGATAAACATGATGCTGTTGATGGCAATGACCGCCCATAATGCGCGTCTGTATACAGGGTCATCGCCTGAATAGGCTGGGGCATGATCGTGATCGTGACCCGGCACGACTGTTTACCGGATGGGACTTATATTAACGGCGGACGGGGTGTCGTTAGGGGAACGAGAAGCACCACTATCCCGAACGGAAGATCCTTTAGGCGATACAATGAGCGAGATATCGGAGCCCCCGAGAGTCCGTTTCCTAATTTGAATCGTAGCAACGCGCTCGCCGCGCGTATAGCTGAGGACACTGGTTTCAGCGCGTACTGTTGTGACGGGTTCCCAGTTAAATCGCGGCATCTCGGCAAAAAAGAAGTCATAGGCTTTGCCACTGCTATTACCGACGGTCATCACCAGTCGTCCGATCCAGGTGTCGCTTTCACCGAGAACCAGAGACCTTTCGAGATCCATCGTAGCGCCAGCCGGGATCGGGACATCGCTAAATTGAGCGAAGCTGGCCTCGGAAACCCCAGTACTGTCGGCGCTTCTGCTGGCAGAAAGGGGGGTGGTGTTTTCACAACCAGCTAATCCAAGCAGCATTAATCCGCCAACAAAGCTGGCCGCCACTGAAAGAGGGATACGTTTCTGTCCCGGCGATTGGGGAATGGGCGGCGCGTAAAGGGTCTGCATGTATAGGGCCTATCTTATGCTGGTCGTTCGAAAAAAATGTAGCACGCTGTCCTGACTTAGATGAGTTGTTTTGATTCGACTCCATGTTTTTCACAAATTCCAAAAAAAAATACCCTAATAGCCGCTTTTTTATCCCTAACTTCGCGAAGGCTATCAATATCCTGTAAATGGCGTATAACTGCCATTAATGATCCATATCCAAACCGAAAACCAACGTCAAAAACCCGTATTCGGATATCTTTTTGAAAATATGCATATTTTGTTACGAAAAGCGTTTGACAC
>CALSLP010000003.1:0-112500 GCA_943787225.1 uncultured Alphaproteobacteria bacterium | reverse complement strand
AAACTTTGATCCGCGGATTTCCGAATGGGGAAACCCACCCCCTTGTGGGGTATCATGCACTGAATACATAGGTGTATGAGGCAAACCCGGCGAACTGAAACATCTAAGTAGCCGGAGGAAAGGAAATCAACCGAGACTCCGTTAGTAGTGGCGAGCGAACGCGGACCAGGCCAGTGATCTATTTGTTAGAACCAGAACCGTCTGGAAAGTCGGGCCATAGTGGGTGATAGCCCCGTATGGGTAGAAGGCAGATAGATCCTCGAGTAAGGCGGGACACGTGAAATCCTGTCTGAACGTGGGGGGACCACCCTCCAAGCCTAAGTACTCCTTGATGACCGATAGTGAACAAGTACCGTGAGGGAAAGGTGAAAAGTACCCCGATAAGGGGAGTGAAACAGATCCTGAAACCGAATGCCTACAAGCAGTGGGAGCCTCCTTGAGGGGTGACCGCGTACCTTTTGTATAATGGGTCAGCGAGTTAGTCTTAGTAGCAAGCTTAAGCCGTTAGGTGTAGGCGCAGCGAAAGCGAGTCTGAATAGGGCGATTAAGTTACTAGGATTAGACCCGAAACCAGGTGATCTAGCCATGGGCAGGTTGAAGGTGCGGTAACACGCACTGGAGGACCGAACCCACCTATGTTGAAAAATGGGGGGATGACCTGTGGCTAGGGGTGAAAGGCCAATCAAACTTGGAAATAGCTGGTTCTCCGCGAAATCTATTTAGGTAGAGCGTTGTGTGATTTCTGCCGGGGGTAGAGCACTGGATGGGCTAGGGGGTCTTACCGACTTACCAAACCTAACCAAACTCCGAATACCGGTAAGAACAGCACAGCAGACAGACTATGGGTGCTAAGGTCCATGGTCGAAAGGGAAACAGCCCAGACCGCCAGCTAAGGTCCCTAAATCGTGGCTAAGTGGCAAAGGATGTAGGAAGGCCAAGACAACCAGGAGGTTGGCTTAGAAGCAGCCATCCTTTAAAGAAAGCGTAACAGCTCACTGGTCTAATTAAGCCGTCCCGCGCCGAAGATGTACCGGGGCTAAAGCCACGTACCGAAGCTGCGGATGTAACTTTCCTGATGGGATTGTTACGTGGTAGCGGAGCATTCCGTAAGCCTGCGAAGGTGTACCGCGAGGTATGCTGGAGGTATCGGAAGTGAGAATGCTGACATGAGTAGCGACAAAGAGTGTGAGAAACACTCTCGCCGAAAGTCCAAGGGTTCCTGCGCAAGGCTAATCCGCGCAGGGTGAGCCGGCCCCTAAGGCGAGGCCGAAAGGCGTAGTCGATGGGAACCAGGTTAATATTCCTGGGCCAGTTGGAAGTGACGAATGCTGATAGTTGTTTGCTCTTATTGGATTGAGCGGGCAGCGTAGGTGTTCCAGGAAATAACTCCAACACTAGACCGTACCCCAAACCGACACAGGTGGACAGGTAGAGTATACCAAGGCGCTTGAGAGAACGATGTTGAAGGAACTAGGCAAAATGCTCCCGTAACTTCGGAATAAGGGAGACCTCGCTTTGGGCAACCAGAACGAGGTGGCACAGACTAGGGGGTAGCGACTGTTTACTAAAAACACAGGACTCTGCTAAGTCGCAAGACGACGTATAGGGTCTGACGCCTGCCCGGTGCTGGAAGGTTAAAAGGAGGGGTGAGAGCTCTGAATTGAAGCCCCAGTAAACGGCGGCCGTAACTATAACGGTCCTAAGGTAGCGAAATTCCTTGTCGGGTAAGTTCCGACCTGCACGAATGGCGTAACGACTTCCCCGCTGTCTCCAACATCGACTCAGCGAAATTGAACTCTCCGTGAAGATGCGGAGTTCCTGCGGTCAGACGGAAAGACCCCGTGCACCTTTACTACAGCTTTGCAGTGGTATTAGGAAATAAATGTGTAGGATAGGCGGGAGCCTTTGAAGCAATGTCGTCAGGCGTTGTGGAGGCACCCTTGAAATACCGCCCTTGTATTTTTTGATATCTAACCGTGGCCCGTTATCCGGGTCCGGGACCCTGCATGGTGGGTAGTTTGACTGGGGCGGTCGCCTCCCAAAGAGTAACGGAGGCGCGCGAAGGTAGGCTCAAGCTGGTCGGAAATCAGCTGTAGAGTGCAATGGCATAAGCCTGCCTGACTGCGAGAGTGACGGCTCGAGCAGAGACGAAAGTCGGTCATAGTGATCCGGTGGTTCTGAGTGGAAGGGCCATCGCTCAACGGATAAAAGGTACGCCGGGGATAACAGGCTGATCTCCCCCAAGAGTCCACATCGACGGGGAGGTTTGGCACCTCGATGTCGGCTCATCACATCCTGGGGCTGGAGCAGGTCCCAAGGGTACGGCTGTTCGCCGTTTAAAGTGGTACGTGAGCTGGGTTTAGAACGTCGTGAGACAGTTCGGTCCCTATCTGCCGTAGGTGTAGGAATATTGAGAGGAGCTGCCCCTAGTACGAGAGGACCGGGGTGGACGTACCTCTGGTGTACCAGTTGTCACGCCAGTGGCATCGCTGGGTAGCTAAGTACGGAAGGGATAACCGCTGAAAGCATCTAAGCGGGAAGCCCCCCTCGAAACTAGTATTCCCTATCAGAGCCGTGGAAGACCACCACGTTGATAGGCTGGGTGTGGAAGCGCAGTAATGCGTGAAGCTAACCAGTACTAATCGCTCGATTGGCTTGATTACTTGTTCGTGTGTAGTGGCAAGCCTAAGACACTGAATTGATACCCATAAAGTAGCCACTTTATGGTAATTGTCCGAGACTTTGGTCTCGGCCAGGACATTTCCTCTATTACGCACTGGGTTGACCCGGTGATTATGGCGAGGGGGCAACACCCGATCCCATTTCGAACTCGGCCGTGAAGACCCTCAGCGCCGATGGTACTGCATCTTAAGGTGTGGGAGAGTAGGTCGTTGCCGGGTCTACCGAGTGCGTAATAGGCGGAAAGCAAAAGAACAATCTTCTTTACAATGATAAAGAGCTTTAAGGGGCCGGAAACGGCCCTTTTTGGTTTCAAATCGGTGTTTTCCGATCACTGAGATCAGTACAGCGAATTGACGCGGGGTGGAGCAGCCCGGTAGCTCGTCAGGCTCATAACCTGAAGGTCGTAGGTTCAAATCCTACCCCCGCAGGTTCAAATCCTGCCCCCGCAACCAAATATTAACCCGCTAACTCAATGAGTTGGCGGGTTTTTCTTTATTTGGCCTATGTCCCTGTTTCTAAAATTGCCGCGTTCATTGCCGCGTTTGAATGTTGCTTGGTGTTGCCGGGCGGGTGCGTCTAAACGTTCGCATAACCGCTTATCTACTACATGGGTGAATTCCGCAGCATCCGACGTCGCTGTGTGAAACCTCTACCCCAAAAAGCCAAGACACCCCAGTCTAGACCCCCACCCGGGGGGGTACCCCCGCTTTGTCAGTTGGGACTCCTCATCTCTCCTATTAATACTAATCCAGAGGCAGAGATCGTCATCGAGGGGCGAAGGCACTACAAGACGAAGCGCCCACACGTAGCCCTCGCATACAGGCCACCGGCACCCGAAACCAACATCCCTATGGAGATCAAAAAAAATGATCCACATAATTGGACGCGACGCAATCTGATAATGTAGTTTTACATGGTTGCCGATAGCAGCTCGATATACCGTTGTCTTGGTTCTCAACGCTTTTATGTCAGTTGCTCAGCATAAATAGCCAAGGAAAGTAGATATTTTGGCAGATGGTAAAGCCAGAATTAGATGTAGGAAATGTGGGGAAGTTTATTACAGATCGACTGATCGTCGTAATCCGTGTCCCTATTGTGCCAAAGATGCGCTGATTCCGAATGGAACGATCGCAATTCTACAATTGAGTGTTAGGCCCGGTGGATATACCGATAAAAACTTACGCCTGGAAGCGGGGCTAGGTTCAAAAGCAAAAAGCGGAGCAATCTATCTGAGATCAACCGCTACGGTTATCGCAGGACCTCAGAAAGATAAAAAATTTACCGTCCCAATCGGAATTTTTAGCGAGAAAAGTGATTTTTGGCTGCACAAAGGTCGGGAACTTATTCGAGAAATCCTCAACTCCTCCCAAGGCCTTTCCGCTTCCGATAACTCCAGAAAAGCGGTGTTTAGCCGAATAATTGACAGTTACAGCATTCTAAACGGGATATGTTTTGTCGGGGTGGTCGGTGTCCGAAAAAACCAGAACGGGAGAGAGGAAAATAATATTTCGCGCATACTCTCAGGCGATGATGAGGAATACAAAGAACTGGTAGCGAGAAAGAAATTTCTCCCTGCCCGCAAAGTGCCGCCCCGGTCTGAACCTAGTTCAGCATTGTGGCGCCTCCCGTGATCACTCAGAGGCGCCTTTAATGCTTTTACGGCCAAGACAGCAGGAATTTTTGGATAGAGCGATCGACGCTCTGTCAGAAAACGACAATACACTTGGAATTGCCCCGACTGGGGCAGGGAAGACCATACTATTTTCGCACATTCTCGGGCATCTAATGCGGAAAGAGCCAGAAAAAAAAGCACTGGTCGTTGCGCACCGGGATGAATTGACGGCTCAAAATTCTTCGAAATTTCAACTCATCAACCCAGATATTTCAGTCTCGGTCGTCAACGCTCAAACGAAAGATTGGACTGGTCAAGTAGTCTTTACGATGGTCCAGACGCTATCAAGAGACACCAATCTGGCGAATATCCCGTGTCTAGCCCCCAAGTTCTGTGCCATTCCTGATTAGAGTTTCTGGTATTGGCGGTCGCATGTTCAGTGCCTGATGTGGACGGATGTGGTTGTACTGTCTGAGCCACTGGTTGATGACGATCTGAGCCTGCTTAGTCGTGGTGAACCACTCGGCATTGAGAACCTCGCGGCGCAGGGTTCCGTTGAAGCCTCTGGAAGTCGGGGAAAGCCTTCCATTCCGCGATGGTGGGGAACGCCATGTTCGCATGCTTAACGATCTGGAGTTCGATATCGGCGAAATGAGCCTGTCGACATTCATCATGGCGGTTGCCCGTGATCCCGATCTTCCCATCGTCGGTATTCCCTCTTTCCCCCGCCGGTTTTTTAGTGGCGGCCAGATATACGTTAATCCGGACGCCGGCATAAAAAAGCCCCAGGATCTAACCGGCAAGAAGGTCGGTATACACGCCTTCCAGGTCACGCTGTCCGTTCTCGCCAAGGGCGATCTAAAGCTCCAGTATGGCGTAAATTGGGAGGATATCGACTGGTACTGCATGAAGGACGAGGTTGTTCCCATTGATCTCGGAGATGATGTATCGATGCAGATGATTGACGCCGACAAGGATATCGGCGTGATGCTGATGGAAGGGGAGATCAATGCGCTGATTTCGCCTCAACCGAGAAAATCGATGCTTGCAGCGCCCGATCGCTACCGCCGTTTGTTTGATGATACGCGTGCCGAGGACGTCCGTTATTTCAAGGAATTTGGTTTCTGGCCGATCATGCATATCATGACAATGAAGAGAGACCTGGCGGATAGTCGACCGGATCTGGCGCCCGCTATTTTGGATATGTGCGACGCTGCTAAATCTCTGGCCTACAGCTACTACGATGATTCCAACTATGCGTTACTGGCTTGGTCGCGCAATGCCCTTGAGGAACAGCGTGAATTGCTCGGTGCGGACCCGTGGACCAGTGGCCTCAAAGCCAATCGCAAGAATCTGGAGCAATTTATCGGTTACTCCCACGATCAGCGCCTGATTGATGAACCCTTTCCGGTAGAGCGGCTGTTTCACGAGTCGGTTTTAGACACTTAAGCAAAAACGTAAGGCGACGTTTGATCTTCCGAACCTCTCACCGAAACGCCCAATCTTGCTCGCTTTAGACCATTGGTCTAATTTCGCGGCAATTATGAACAATCCCCAATAAACGTGGATGTATATGTGATGAAGGTGGAACCAGTTTCACAAGCGGTCGGTGCCCGGATTACCGGCGTTGATCTGTCTCAGGTCATGGATGACGCCATTTTTGAGGCCATTCACCGGGCCTGGCTGGATCATCATGTGCTGGTGTTTCCGGATCAGGACTTCTCCGAAGATGATCAAGTCCGCTTTACCCAGCGGTTTGGCGAGTCTGGTACGCGTATTCGTAAAGTCGGCTGGTCGGAAAAGGGCCGGGTATCGCATCCTGGCACCATGTTGATCAGTAATATCCGCGAAGACGGCAAGCCGATTGGCTCACTGCCGGATGGCGAGATGATGTACCATTCCGACGGTGCCTTTTCGGAACGGCCTTACCGCTACACATTGCTCTATGCCATCGAAATCCCGTCGGTGGGCGGCAATACATTGTTTGCCAATACATCAAAGGCTTATGACGAATTGCCCGAGGCGTTAAAATCGAAACTCGCCAATTGCCAGGGCGAACACATGTATTATGCCAATAACAATCAGGATGTCGCCACGCGCTCGCTGAGCGGCAAGCGGGAGCACCCGCTAATTGTCGGCGCATGAGGAAACCGGCGAAGCCGGCGATCTATGCCAGCCGGTTGATGACATCCCGCATTGTCGGTCTGCCGGAAGACGAGAGTCGACGCGGTTTTGCAGGAGCTGCTTGATCATCTGGAGAAGCCGGAATTCATCTATGAGCATGTCTGGACGCCGGGTGATTTTGTAGTGTGGGACAATCGTTGCCTCAACCATGCCCGGACGGATTTCTCAGAAGGGGAACGCCGCCTATTGCGCCGGACAACGGTGTGGGGTGTTGACCCGCAAGCCTATAACGCGCGGGGCGGCCTAATTTTTAGGGGCATGGGATTACAGCCCGACAATTGGAAAATTGAAATGAAAGATGCCATGTCGGCAGTTCTGCTGACGGTCGTCGTTATTAGCTGGGGGCTGTCCTGGTATGCGATGGGGCTTCAGCTTGGAGAGGTGCCGCCGCTTGTCTCGGTGGCGTATCGCTTCCTGTTGGCGGCTCTGCTTCTTGATAGGGTATCTGGTGGTTACCCGGCGCTTTCGATTTATCCCGTGGCAGCAGCACGGCAGGCTATTTCGCCCTGGGTTTCTGCATATTCAGTATGAACTATTACTGCTTTTATGTGGCGGCAGAGTTTCTGCCCAGTGGCGTGCTTTCGGTCATCTTTGCGACGGCCGCGATAATGGGGGCCTTCAACCAGCGTCTGTTCTTTGGCAAGGCGCTTAGCGTCCGTGTTTTGCTGGGGGCGGTTTTGGGCGTTGTCGGGCTGCTGTTGCTCACGTGGGGGAGTGTCTCCGTTGCCGGAACGGCCGAGATCGGCGTATTGCTGGTATTGCCCTTTTTGGGCACCTATCTGTTCTCGCTTGGCAATATTGTCTCGGCTCGATTGTCGCAAGACGAGGACCTGCCCAATGTGATCGCCCATGGCATGGTCTACGGCACGATCTCATCTGCGTTGCGATCTGCCTGGCCATCGGGTTGTCGTTTCCAATTCCGAAAGATCCCAATGAGTGGTATTACCTGGGATCGCTTGCCTATTTGGCGGCCATTCGCGACGGTCGTGGGATTTCGTAGCCTATTTGGGGCTGGTCAATCGAGAAGGGGCCGGCGCGGGCTGCGTATGCGACGGTGTTGTTTCCAATCGTTGCTATGGTGGTATCCACCTGGTTTGAGGGGTTTCAATGGACTGGCATCGCCGGGTTGGGGTCGCCTTGGCGCTTGGCGGAACAGTTCTCGTCTTTTCCAAACCAAAGACAGCGTAACCTCTCAACCTGACCGCCAGCGTATTCCCTCAGTGCGGGGTGCCTGAGTCCGCGTTTCCCTGAGATACTGTCGTAATGGACACTCTTCTTCAGAATTTCAATGACGTCTGGACCATCAGCCTGTTGCTCGCGACCTGTATTGCGTTGCCGA
The DNA here is from genome assembly GCA_943787225.1 of uncultured Alphaproteobacteria bacterium. GTDB lineage: Bacteria > Pseudomonadota > Alphaproteobacteria > MPNO01 > UBA2964 > UBA2964. The sequence continues at coordinate 104,683 of CALSLP010000003.1, read as the reverse complement.
GCGGGATTATTCAGGGCTATGCAGGATTTGGCGGCGCGCTCTTCGCGGTGCCGCTCTTCGCGCTGCTGTTTGGCCCGGTTTCTGCTTTTAGCATCGTGGTCATTCTCATGTTGATCGGCCAGCTGCAGCTGGTTTCAAAGGCGGTAAAAAAGGCCGACTTAAAGGAAGTCGCTCCGGTGGCTGTGCCGAGCATGATTGCCCTGTCGCTTGGTGTGTTGTTTTTGGTGTCGGCTGACCCAGGCTTCATTCGGCGCGGTATGGGTGTGTTTATCCTGCTCATTACGATCTTTATGATGTTTGGCTATCGTTATGCCGGGAAACGGCGGACGATGGTGGGTATCGTGACGGGCTCGGTCGCCGGCAGTATTACCGGCTCATTCGGTGTCCCGGCCTTTCCCCTTTCAGCGATTTATTTTCACAACTCGGCATCGGCACCGGAGATCATTCGCGCGAATGTCCTGACCACGCTTTGCTGCACGTTGGTTGTTTCTATCGTCAGCCTGGCCATCCAGGGCATCTATAATGAAGCAACTTTACTACGCGCTGTGATTGTCCTGCCGATCTTCACGTGCGGGATATATCTCGGACAATACCTGTTCCGAGTTGCGCCCATCGACTGGTTCAAAAAGGTGACATACGCCGTGTTGATCTGTACGGCACTAATCCTGATGGCGACGTAAGCCTGAGAATTGCGGGCATACAAAATTAATTTGCAATCTCGCGTCAGAACCGGAAAATTCCAACTCTAACATCAATTGAACACGCGGACTTTTAAGACATGACCGAACAATCCGATAATTCAAACCTGCAAAATCAGGCAGAAGACGGGGTTAAATATTATATGAACGGTCAGATGTATAAAAAGATGACCTATAAAGATGGCCAGCTCGATGGCCCCTGGGAGCAGTTCTACCCAAGCGGTCAGGTGCATTACGAAGGCGCGTTTAAGAATGGGCGTCCCGAGGGCAGCCTGACTATGTATTACGATAACGGTCAGGTGTTCAAAAAGGGCAGCTTTAAAAACGGCTTAAAAGACGGCGCCTGGTCAATCTATGACGACCGCGGCGAGATGATGGACGAGGTGACGTTCAAAGCGGGAAGGGCCGTTTAAAGCCAACCCGATGCGCCTACAAGCCCCAATAGCTTCGCCGCCGTGCCGCCGAGGATGGCGATGCGTTCGTCATCGGTCAGGCCTGGCGTGCGCATGATGAGTTCAACCTCAGTGCTGGTCCAGCCATAGGGATAATCGGTGCCGATCATGATCTTGTCTGACCCGGTTTGTGAGATCAGATAGTTCAGGGCCTCCGGGTCGAAAACAATGGTGTCGAAGTATAGCTGCCCGTCTTTGAGGTACTCCGTCGGGAGTTTCTTGGGCAGCGGGCCAACGCGATGGGGGAAGGTACGGATCACGGCATCAGACCGATGGGCGTAGGATGCAAAATAGCCACCGCCATGCACCGCGCAGATTTTGAGTCCGGGGTGACGATCCAGCGTGCCTTCAAATATCAAATGCGATAGCGCAATGGTGGTGTCGAGCGGGTTGCCAATGGTGTTCTGCAACACGCCACTGCCGGCAAGCCGTCCACCGGCGACCATGCTTGGCGTCCCTTTAGGGTGCATAAAGACTAGTAAATCCAGCTCGTCGCATTTGGCCCAGACGGGGTCAAACCGGGGATTGGCGAGTTCCTCGCCTTCAACCTCACAGCCGATGCTGACACCGCGGAGGCCAAGTGTTTTGATGCCAAATTCGATCTGCTCGACGGCAAGGTCGGGGTGCTGCAGGGCGATGGTCGCAAAGGCGACAAATCGTTCCGGGTTCGCGGCGCAAATCTCGGCCAGACCTTCATTTTGTATGCGGATCAGCTCTGCCGCGGCGTCGCGTTCTGCGTGATACCAGTAGGGGTTAATGCTGAGCGCTGAAATATCGATACCCTGGGCGTCCATTGCGGCAAGGCGGTCGGATGGGTCGGACATCAATAATGTGTCTTTCTCACAGGGCAGGTCGAGGATCGCGAGGGCTTCAGGGACAGCGCAATGGGCATGAATATCGACCGTCGTGATCCGGGTGCCGTTGATCGACACTTCCTGGCGATGGGAGTGCCCCTTCGGCGTATCATGGTTATGCGCGCCATTATCGGCAGGTGATCTCTGCAGGTCACATCCAACAAATCCGATACCAGTCGGTTGCTTACTCATCCCTGTTCTCCCTAATGCTTTATTTTAAGCGATTACCCACATGATCAGGGGCTTTAGCGTATTAGGTCAAGCTCGCGGGCCTGCATTGTCAGGCGAATTTGCGCGTTGGCCATGCCATAGCCGCGATAGCCCTGCCGCTGGACGAATTCGAAGCAGAACCGGCCATTAAACAGCTTGGTATAGAGTTGATAGAAAACCCCGTCATCATCCTCGTCATACAGGATATGAAGGGCCTTCATTCGGTTCACGGCGTCTTCTGACAGGCTGAAGCGCGCGGCGAGGTCATCGTAGTAATGTGACGTGACATCCATCAACTCGGTACCCTGAGCCGTTAAATGTTCCGCCAAGACAAAAATGTCGGATGTCGCCATGGCGATGTGATTGACGCCTGAGCCTTGATAGCGGCTTTGGCTTTGACCAACGACGGTCCCCATCGCAAGCGTGCTGTTGAGGGTCATCGCAATCCCGCGATCTTCGACCTCCATCACCTGGCTTTTGACGATGCCAAGCGGGTCGGCGATAGTGACTGACGGAGAGGACGTCATTTGAAATACCGAGCGATAGAGCAGGGTGGCTTCCAGGACCTCATCAATGGCCATTGTCGTCGCGACATGATCGACGCGCTTGAGCATTGCATCCTGCTCAATTGGGTGATGGGTAAATTCGCGTTCCCAATGTGATGGCGTGTCTGAGGCATCGACGAGATAAAGTAGGGAGCCGGTCGGGCCGCTGACCGCCGCGATACCATGGGTGTCATGTTCCGGGTTGGCATGGACCAGGTCGTAGCCAAGGCTGGTAGCGCGTTCGACGATGCTTTTGGGGTCGGGGCAGGTTAACCCATAGGCACAGACCGACAGGCCGTGCTCGGCATGGTAACGCTGAGCGAAGCTCTCTGGTTCACGATTGATGACGAGATTGATGGCGCCTTGCCGCCATAGCTCGACCTGCTTCTTTTTGTGGGTCGCCGCGTGCGAGAACCCGGCCTGGGTCAGGAAGGCAGCAAGCGCCGTATGTTCTTCGCTGTTTACCGCAAATTCGATGAATTCGATTTCCGTGGGCTGTTTGATGTCGCGAAGCGGCTGGCTAATAGCTCCTTCGATGGCGGGTTCGCCTTCTGTTTCATCGGCCAGATAAATCAGCGAACGATAGGCATCGCGGGCATGCCGGAAATGGTCGCTGGAGCGGAACTGGTCATTGAATATTTCAAGCGATAGCGGGCCGTCATACCCGGTGGCGCGGATATTCGTCATAAAGCTGGCGAGATCGAGCTCGCCCTGACCGGGGAAGCAACGGTGATGGCGGCTCCACGAAAGGGGATCCATCGAGAGTTGCGGCGCATCGGCAACTTGGACCAGAAAGATACGGTCGCCGGGGATGTTCAGCATGGAGTCGATTTCGGTAGCGCGGGAATAGATATGAAACGTGTCGAGTGTGAGCCCGACATTGGGATGGTTGGCGCGCCGCACAATCTCCCAGGAATCGCGGTAGTCATTGACGTGTCGGCCCCAACCGAGCGCTTCATAGGCTATCCGCATACCGCGCTTGGCGGCACGCTCGCCCAACTCATGCAAATCGTCGGCGGCACGTCCAATCCCGCCAAGCGCATGCGGTGAGACATTGCTGCAAATCATCAGCAAATCGGTGCCGAGTTCTTCCATTAGATCGAACTTGCGTTCGGCGCGGTCGAAATTGCGGCTTCGAAAGGGTTCGGGCATCCCCTCAAAGTCCCGAAATGGCTGGTAGACTTCGACGGTGAGGCCAAGGTCGGTCATCTCCTGCCGCAGATCAGTGAGGCTGCCGACATGCGAGATTAAATCATTCTCAAAGATCTCGATGCCAGTAAACCCGGCGGCGGCGATGGCTTCAATTTTGTTACTGAGTGTGCCGGAGATGGAGACGGTCGCAATCGAATAGCGCATGGCATTGTTCCCGAGGCTATGTGTCGTCAAAGGAAATCTGTGATCAGAAACTAAGCGAGAATTATGAAGAAAAACAGTCGAGATTTATGGCGCCTATTGGAGGTTGCCGCTGGGGACCCTCGCCCGAGTCAGGGGCAGGCAGCCCAAATGTCTACTTGAAGTTCACGGGCGTTGATCAGGAGGTTCAGGCGAGATTGATCAACCTTGTCTCGAATGGCCTTTTTTAAGGCTCTAATGGCCGAGAAATTATGCCAGGGACGGTTTTCTAAATCGACCATCATGCAGGCATAATCCCATTCGACCGGGCCGCAGCACACATCTTCCCAGTCAATCCAGAGATATGAGGCGGTGCTGCCATCGCCGCCATCTATGGTACAGATTGTGTTGCTGAAATGCGCATCGCCATGGATCGGCACCGGAGGGGAGGGTAGGTTCTCTCTCATCTTGGCGAGGGCTTCATCCATCTGGGTTATGCGTTGCAGAATCTCGTGCACTTCATCGATTTTCAGGACATCCTCTCGCCAAAACCGCAGGAATAACCGTCTTGCATCGGCATAGCCGTGTAAAAACGGCAGTTCACCGGGGTAGTCAGCAAGCGCTTCATGACAGGCATGTAGCGGGTCCAGGGCATGTATCTTTTTCAGTGGGCGGTCATGTTTGGCGACATAATCCCAGAAAGAGACGATGACCCCGTCTTCTTCATGAGGGCCGGCGGCGATCATGCTGCTAGGGGCGATGATTGGCGCACCGGCTGCAGCGAGGTGTCGACTGACATCCATTTCGCGCTGTCTGGCGGCAGGATGAGAGCTAAAACCGCCTGCCCGGCCAGAGACCCGGGCGACAATATCAAATGGGTGCAGCCTGATCGTCACATTACAGCCGAAATGGATCAGCTGGGTGCTTTCGACCTCAAGGCCATGGGCGGCTGCGACCGATAAGGCGGCGCGAAGTGCCCGTTCCGTCATTACAGTTTGCGGGGATTTGTCGTCCATGGCTGGATTGATACTCACTCAGAAGCCTTGTTGAGCAGAATCGTGACGCAATCGACCACCGGTGACAAGTGGCGCTATAGTGCTGCAGAAATTTATTGGTATTGGAGACTGTTATGGAAAAGATCGAAATCCAGTTCACGCTGTTCTCGGCCTTTTATTCGCCGCTGATCGCGGTGTTTTCGGCGGGCTTTCTCAAGGAGGAAGGCATTGATGCAAGCTGGTCGATCTCGCCGCCCGGTGTTTCCGCCATCCAGGCGCTGGAAGACGGCACGGCCCAGGTCATTCAGACCGCCCCAAGTCAGGCCTTCTCGTCATTGGCCAAAGGCGAGGTGCCGGTGGCAGCGCATTTCGCGCAAATCAATGAGATGGACGGGTTCTTTCTGGTCGGCCGAGAGGCTGATCCGGACTTCACATGGGATAAGCTCGAAGGAGCGGAGATCGTCCTGTTTGGCGGTGGTCAGCCGCTGGCGATGTTCATGTATGCCTGTCACAAGGCCGGGATCGATTTCAGCAAGATCAAGGCGCTCAATGTCGGTGGTGTGGCGGCGATGGATCAGGCATTCCGCGATGGTACCGGTGACTATGTGTTGCAGCAGGGGCCGTTCCCACAGCAGCTTGAGGCCGATGGAGTCGGCCATATCGTGGCCCAGTCCGGACCGTTGATTGGTCCCAATGCTTTCTCAAGCGTTGCCGCAACCCGCAAATGGCTGGCAACTGATACGGCCAAGGCCTTTACCCGGGCCTATAAAAAGGCCCGTATCTATATGAATGAAGCCTCGGCAGCAGAGATCGCGGCCAATCAGAAACCGCTCTTTCCAGACATCGATGAAGCCGTGCTGGCGACCTGTATTGCGACCTATCAGCAGCTCGGCTGCTGGACACCTCACATTGAGATAACGCCGCAAGCCATTGAAGTTGTTCAGGATGTGTTTGAACATTTCGGCGCGCTAAAACAACGCTACCGAGCTGATCAAATCTGCGTCCAACCGCCTGTTACCTAAAGGTGGTGTGACCGTTCTTACCGCTTGAAGTCGATCACGTCGAAACCGCGCCCCTTGTCGGTGATGTAGAGTAGGCCGCGATGGTCCATCTCGACATCATTGGTCAGGGGGGAGTTATATCCTTCGCCCGGTTCCGGGATAAAAAACCCGACTTCTTCCGGCGCTCTTGGATTGGCGATATCAAGAATCCGTAGACCAGCGGCAAACCAGGTCGCATAGGTCAGCGTATCATCGAACTTTTCGCGGAATTGATGTGCGCCAAACCGCACGTCATTGCCGGTATAGGGCGCGCCTTCTTCTGGCACATGATGGGTATAAAGCAGCTCCATATTGGTCGGGTCGGTCACATCAAACACATAGAGCGGGGCATGCGGTTTGCCAGCGGGGTCTTTACGATTGACGCGTTCCTCATCAATGCCCAGGGCAATATCGCGCCCGTCTATCTTGAATGGGAATCGCAGCAGGGTGTGACTCGGCTCGGTCTCTGCCGGATGCGGATTATACGTACTGAGGGTTTTCGGGTTCTTGATATCGCTGACATCGATAATCGCGAAGCCTGACATCCACAGCCCGGCATAAAGCGTGTCCTCGTGACGCAGCGCATGATGCAGCCGGTGTTCGCGTTTCAGCGGGCCGGGCTCTTCGCCGCCAGCGGTATGCTGACCGGGTATCCACCAGCGCGAGACCTCTTCGAGTTTTTCCGGGTTGCTATAGTCATAGGTCACCAGAATATGGCCGAGAAAGCCGTCCATCTCGGTCGACAGATAGAGATATTTCTCATCCATATCGAAGCGATGGACGCCGCGCCCGCTGGTCCTGTGAAAATTAATCAGCTTTGGATTTGCTTTATCCTTGATATCCCAGATACGCACGCCGTGATCATCATAATCCTTGGTCATGCGGACCCCGGCGCGGGGGCGTTGCTCGCTATTGGTCACCATGATGTCGCCAACGACCCGCACCTTATGCGAATGGGACTGCGGATTATCCAGCATGTTGGTCCACAGCACTTTGGGATCGCGCGGATCAGCGATATCAAGGATCGAGGTGCCTTCCGGCCCATACATATAGCCGACATAGGCGTAATTGCCGTCAATCGTGACCTGGCCGCCACCCGGCAGATCAAGCCGCGATAGCGGCGTAATGTTATCGGAATGATAGGTGGTCCCCGAATCCTGCTTCATCATCGTCGCCATCGCCTGTCTCCCTGTCCTGAAATCTGGTACCGGAAAGCGTGACTCCATCCGGACCGGTTAGCAAGGGGAGGGCGTCGGAATGCTGGCTAGATGATCTCGTCTTCGTCGAACAGTGGATCTTCCGCGAGTTCGTCTTCCATCTTGCCGATATTGTCTTCGGTGCGGCGGACGCCCTCGACCTCGGCGATATGAAACAGGGCATCCCCTTCATTGACGACCGGCAGGTTGGCCTGACCAATGATGATGCCGGCGGCGACGCTTCTGACCTCGAAATCGCTCTGACCCAGCGGGTCGGACACCATGCCGATCAACTCATCCGCCGTGGCAGCTTCCCCGATATGCTTGAAGGGCCGGAAAATGCCGGCTTCTGGCGCCCGTACCCAGCTGCTCGATTTCGAAAAGGCGGGCTCAATCTTCCTTTTTGACGAGGCCCGGCTGTTGATCATGCCGAGCTTGCCCATGACGTTGAGGATGCCTTTGACCCCGGCGCGTACCGGATATTCGTCGATCCGCAGTGCTTCACCAGCCTCATAGAGCAGCACATCGACCCCGGCTTCCTTGGCGGCAAAGCGCAACGAGCCCTCGCGGAGCTTGGAGCGCAGGATCACCGGCGCGCCGAAGACCTGTGCCAGTTCTTCGGTTTCCGGTTTTGATGGCGATAGCCGAATTTGTGGCAGGTTGGTCCGGTGGTTGGAGGCGGAATGTAAATCAATACCCCAGTCACTGCGCGCGATGATCTCGGTCATAAACAGATGGCCGAGCTGGCTGGCCAGTGAACCGCGTGGGCTGCCCGGAAAGCTGCGATTGAGGTCGCGCCGGTCCGGCAGATAGCGGTTATGGGTGATAAACCCGAAGACATTGACCACGGGCACACAAATCAGCGTGCCGCGCATCCGTTTGAAGGGCCGGGTCTGCAAAAGCCGCCGGATAATCTCCACACCAATGATCTCATCACCATGAATGGCGGCGCTGACAAACAGGGTCGGGCCATCCTGACGGCCATGGATGACATGCACCGTCAGCGATATCGGTGTGTGATCCGACAGCATGGAAATCGGCAGATTAACGATCGCCCGGGTGCCCGGCTCGATAATCGTGCCGCCGATCTCAAAGGCGGCTCGTTTTGGTGTCGCGGCACGGCGCGGTTTCGCGGCGGTAGCCATAGCTCGTATTCTCCATAAATTTCGGCGTGATAAGAGCCTAAGAGTTCAGACTCGGCAATCGGATAGTGAGCAAGGGAGATATGTCCGCCAGCTTGCATATTCACTCGCCTCATGGTTCGCTTGGGCAATCGCGGGGGAAAGCTGCATGTCTGAACAGAACAAAGTCGATGCTGTCGTCGTCGGCGCCGGGTTTTCCGGGCTTTATCTGCTGCATCTGCTGCGCAAAAACGGCTTTTCGACGCGGGTGTTTGAGCGCGGCGATGATGTCGGCGGCACCTGGTATTGGAACCGCTATCCCGGCGCGCGCTGCGATGTTGAATCCATGCAGTATTCCTACTCATTTGATGAGGAATTGCAGCAGGAATGGCGCTGGCCAGAGAAATACTCGTCGCAGCCGGAAATTCTCGCTTATCTGCAGCATGTTGCCGAACGCTTTGATCTCCGTAAGGACATCACCTTGGAGACCGCCGTCACATCGGCGCATTATGACGAGGCCGCCAAGCGCTGGGATATCGAGACCGATACCGGCGAGCAGGTCTCGGCGCAGTTCTTCATCATGGCGACCGGCTGCATCTCGACCGCCAACATGCCGAATATCCCTAATATTGATGGTTTCACGGGGAACATTTATCACACCGGCAATTGGCCGCATGAGAAGATCGATTTCACCGGCCAGCGGGTTGCGGTTATCGGCACAGGCTCCTCGGCCATTCAGTCGATCCCGGTGATTGCCGCCGAAGCTGCGCATCTCACCGTGTTCCAGCGCACGCCGCACTGGACCGTCCCGGCGCGCAACGTGCCGATGACCGATGAGTATGAGCGCAGCTGGAAGGACGATTACGCCGAGAAACGCGCCAATATGCGCGGCTCGATGAGTGGCAGCCTGCGCGCCGTTGCCCCGATTGATGTCTCGGCGCTGGATGTGACAGATGAAGAGCGCGAGGAAGCCTATCGCGAGCGCTGGGCGGCCGGCGGCATGACCCTGCTGCGATCCTATAATGATCTGCTGACCAGCAATGAGGCCAATGAGACGGCGGCGAGCTGGGTGCGGCAGCGCATCAAAGCCACAGTCAACGACCCTAAAACCGCCGAGCTGCTCGCCCCCAAGACCTATCCGCTCGGCACCAAACGGCTCTGCCTCGATACCGATTATTACGAGACCTATAACCGCGATAATGTCGATCTCGTCGATATCGCCAGCGCACCAATTGACCGTCTGACCGCGACCGGGCTCGAAACCGGCGGGCGCACTTACGAATTCGATAGTATCGTCCTTGCCACCGGGTTTGATGCGATGACCGGCACGCTGCTGCGGGTCGATATACAGGGCAGGGGCGGGCTGACGCTGAAGGAGAAATGGCATGCCGGGCCGCGCACTTATCTGGGGCTGATGACCGAAGGCTTCCCAAACCTGTTCACCATCACCGGCCCGGGCAGCCCGTCCGTCAAAAGCAATATGCTGACCTCGATAGAGCAGCATGCCGAATGGGTCACCGACGCGCTAATCAGGCTGCGCGATCAAAACATCGCCAGCATGGAGGCCGAGCGCGCGGCAGAGGATGACTGGACTGATCACGTGCAGGAAGTCGCTGACCAGACGCTCTTCCCCAAGGCGAATAGCTGGTACATGGGCGCCAACATCCCCGGCAAACCACGCCTGTTCATGCCCTATCTCGGTGGCGTCGGTGCCTATCGAGAGAGATGCGATGAGATCGCGGCGGCAGGGTATGAAGGGTTTAGGCTGGAAGGGTCAGAGGCGGATGCCGCGGCGGCGGAGTGAGTTTTCGTCTTTCCTTGAATATTAACTACACCCTATAATGGTGGGAAAGTTTTCAATGTTATCAATGGTTGATTTTAGATCGCTAGCTAGAGTTGGTGTGGGCTGATTATGTCTGATGACAAGATCGAAAAATTCTTCTGCAATCGGTGCTCCGGAATAACAAATCATTTTGTCCGGGGCGAATACAACAGAGACGAGAGCTTTGCTGATGAATCGATTCGTACTTATGACAGGCTATTGATTGTTGAATGCTGCGGATGTGAAAATCTTGCATTAGTTAAAATGACAGCTACAACTGAGGACTTATTTTACTATGAGGACCCTGATACGAAGGAGACGATGGCTGAGTTGATTTGGGATAAAGTGATTTACCCACCTGTTACCTATCGGGCCCCACCAACTTGGTTCGAAGACGTTCCTGATCCAACTCTCAGGCAAATTTCGGAGGAAATTTACAAGTCACTTCAGACGGAATCCAATTATCTGGCCACCTTTGGTTCTAGGACGCTGATAGACCGTTTAATTCTGCTGACTGTAGGTGACAAAGGGAATTTCGTAGCAGGTCTGAACGCGTTGCAGGACGAAGGAAAAATTTCTCAACACGAACGAGATATTTTACAACCTGTTATCCAGGCAGGTCACGCCGCGGCGCATCGAGGTTGGGCACCGACCAGGGAGCAGTTAACAACAATCCTCGATACTGTTGAGGGTCTTATACGTCGATTGCTAGTTTTACCTAAGTTGGCTGAGGAGCTAGAGGGTGCGGTTCCTGGTAGGGATGGAGTCGTCGCCGCTCAACCCAATCAACGAACACTGACGATGAAAGATAAAATTGAATCAGCACCAGACGAATTGAAAGAAATCTATGATGAATTGGTAACCAAGTTAAATGATCTTGGTGATGACGTAACGGTTCATCCTCAAAAACATTATATTGCTTTCCGGCGAAATAGAAATTTCGCGTCTGTTCAAATTTATAACCAAATTAAAGTTGTTCGAGTTTATTTAAATATAGACCCTGATGGTGTGGAGATAGACGCGAAGAATATGCGTGATGTTAGGCAAATCGGTCATTTCGGTACCGGTGATTTAGAAATTACGATTACATCGAAACGCGATATCGAAATAATTTCCGAACTCATTCAATCGAGCTACGCTAATTCATAAGCGCTACATTCGAGACGATAGTCCTACCCAATCTTCCCTAATCCCCTAATTTCCAGTACACAGGTCTCATAAAAACCCGTGCCGTGATGGCACTGCAAATAAGAGGGTGAGGCAGATGTATAGAGGCGTTCTGATCCCGGTTATCACGCCGTTTCATGAAGACAGCTCGGTCGATGAGGACACGCTGCGCCAGCTGGTTGATTTTTATTTCCGCGCCAAGGTGCATGGGCTGTTCGCGCTGGGCTCTTCGGGGCAGGGGCCGGCCTTGTCGGCGGATGAGCGCAAATCGGTGGCTGAGATCGTGATCGATCAGGCGGCGGGGCGGACGCCGGTGATTATCCATGTTGGCTGTGCTGATACCCCGACGACGGTGGAGCTGGCAAAGCATGCCAATGACATCGGTGCGGCGGCGATTGGGGTGATCCCGCCTTATTACTATTGCGATGCGCCGCCATCGGCGGTTCTGGAGCATTATCGCAAGGTGGCCGAGGCCTGTCCGCTGCCGATCTATATTTACGAGAACCCGAAATATTGCGGTATCTCGATCTCGCCGGAGTTTGGCGTGACGCTCAAGAAAGAAGTGCCGAGCATCAAGGGCATCAAGGTCTCGTACGGCGATGGCGCGATGGAGGATTATGTCAAATATTTCCCCGATGACGTGTCGGTGTTTACCGGCAATGCCGATCTGTTCGGGCTGGTGCCGTTTGGCGTCGCCGGGATGATCAACCCGCCGACCAGCTCAGTGCCGGAGCTGACCGTAAAGCTGTTCGAGGCGCTGGATGCCAAGGATTATGCGGCGGCGGCGGAGGCCCAGGCCAAGGTCACGCAGGTCACCCAGATGTTTATCTCGACCCAGAAGAAATACGGCCGTGGCACGATTGCCGAGACCTTCCGGCTGCGCGGCCTGCCGGTGAAGCGCTTCCCGCGCTGGGAAACCGCGCCCTTGCCGGAAGAGGCGATTGAGGGCATGCGCGCGGTCTATCGTGAAGTAGGCGTTTTAGATTAAGGCGTTCTGGATTAAGGCGTTTTAGATTAGGCTGGCCGTAATATGACGATAACCAATGCAGATATTCCCCGTGTCGGGCCGGAAACGCCCGGTGGTCAGTGGCTGCGGCGCTACTGGATGCCGGTGGGGCTGACATCTGAGCTGTATGACATCCCACAGGCCGTCACGATCATGGATGAGGCGCTGGTGCTGTTCCGCGATGGCGAGGGCCGTATCGGGCTGCTCGGTCAGCATTGCGCGCATCGTGGGGCCTCGCTGGAATATGCCGATATCGAGAACGCGGGCATTCGCTGCCCCTATCATGGCTGGCTGTATGACGTGGATGGCAAATGCCTGGAGCAGCCGTCTGAGGTTGGTGGCAAGGAGTTTTGCGCCAAGGTCCGACAGGTGTCCTATCCAGTGCGCGAGCTCGGTGGGCTGATCTTTGCCTATATGGGGCCGAATGCCGATAATCCGCCGCCACTGCCGAATTATTCACCGTTGATCGATCATGGCGGCATACGGCAGATCGAGCCGGTGCGGCATTTTGATTACAACTGGTTCAATTTCTATGAGAACAGCGCCGATCCGGTGCATGTGTGGATTTTGCATGGTGCCAGCGCCTATGGCGACCAGACCTGGGGTGACCGGTTCTTTAGTGCCGATGACCCGCCGGATTTTGAGCCGGTCGAGACGCCCTATGGCATGAAGATCGTGATGTCGAAGCCGGCTGCCGACAAGGACGGGCTGGTGGTCGATGAGATGAGCCTTGGTTTTCCGAGCATTTTGCAGGTCGGCGATACCGAATTCGTCCATGGCAAGGAAGACCCGCAGAAGCTGATGAACAAGGGCTCGGATATTGAGCATTTCATGTTCATGACGCCCAAAGACGACAACAGCTTCATGATGTTCACGGTGGATTACTATACCGGGCCGGATGAGAAGTTCTTTGAGCATCTCAAGGAGATGCGCAAACGCGAAGAACCCAAGGACGACCGCAAACCCTATGACAAGCGGCCGCTGATGCCGTTTCGCGGTAATGTGCGGGCGGAGGATATCGTCACCCAGGGCACGCAGAAGCTGGTTGGCGAGCGCCAGGAACATCTCGGGACCTCGGATCGTGGCGTGATTATGCTGCGCAAGATGGTGCGCGACGCGATTGCCGATGCCGCCGAGGGCAAAGACCCCAAAGCGCTGCATCTCGAAGAAAACGCCGAAGGGCTGGTGAAGCTCGACTCCTTCGTTGGCGTGCGGGCTGAGTAACCGAGCGGAAGAGAGGCGAGCGCGTGGCTAAATCAAAGATCGTGGTAACCGGCGGCAGTGGCAATCTTGGCCGTTGGACCGTTCAGACATTGCTCGATGCAGGGTATGAGGTATTGAACCTCGATGTCGTGCCGCCGCGCGAACGTATCTGTGAAAGCTGGGTCGCCGATCTCAGCCAGACCGGTGATCTCTATGAGGCCTGCAAGGGCGCCGATGCGGTGATCCATCTCGCGGCGCATCAAGCACCGTTTATGGCGGCGGATGCCGAGGTGTTCCGCAACAACATGGCGGCAACCTATAACGTGTTTAAGGCGGCGAGTGATATGGGCGTGCGGCGGGTCGTGCATGCCTCCAGCGTTGCGGCCTATGGCTTTACCTATGCGCCGGAGATGTGGAACCCTAAATATCTACCATTAGATGAAGAACATCCGCTAACCCCTAAAGATCCCTATTCTTTTTCAAAGGTATTTGGCGAACAGATCGCTGATAGCTATGTCGAGATGTTCGATATGTCAGTGGTCAGTCTGCGGCTCGCGGGGGTCAATTTTGATCTCACCTATGAGAGCTTGCCAGCACGCTGGGCCGAGCCCGGCGCACGTCTGGGCACGTTCTGGAGCTATGTCGATGTGCGTGACGCAGCAGAGTCCTGCAAGCTCGCAATCGAGGCCGATATCACGGGTCATGAGGCGTTCAACATCGCCGCCAAAAACAGCCGCTTCCAGACCCCGACCACAGAGCTGGCTGAGAAGTATCTGCCCGGCACCAAGGTCATGTATGGCGTCGAAGGCTGCTGGAGTGGTCTAAAAACAACAAAGGCGCGCGAGATGCTCGGCTATACCGACAAGCATGTCTGGGAAGACTATATCCGCCCCGATGGGACGCTGATCAGTAAATAACTATGCCGCGTTGGCAAACCGGTCGCGGTCATGCGGCCGGGTGAGATCGAGAACCGGGCCAAGCGGTACCACGCCATTGGCTCCAATCGGGCCGTTGGCGCTGAATACCTGACGTTTCATTGATTGCACATCGCTGACGCTCTCGATCCCCGGTGTCTGGTACAGATCGCGCAGATAGTTCGACAGGTTCGGGTAATCCTCAAGATGCCGCAGATTGCATTTATAGCCGACATAATAGATCGGATCGAAGCGGATCAGATTGGGATATAGCCGCCAATCGGCCTCGGTTTGCGTATCGCCACACAGATAGCGCTGCTTTGACAGATGATCTTCCATCTCATCTAGTGTGGTAAACAGCAATTCGATAGATTCCTCGTAGGCTTCCTGGGTTTTTGAACGACCACTGCCATTCACGCCGTTATTGATGCCATCGAGGATTTTGTTGTTCATCACCTCGATCTGGTCGCGTAGGGCTTCCGGGTAGTAATCCGGCGTTGGTTCTGCGATGGCGGCGAACTCCGTATTGAACATGCGGATGATCTCTGAAGACTCATTGCTGACCACGGTACAGGTCTTGCTATCCCACAGCAGCGGCACGGTGACACGAGTCGTGCAGCCGGGCTCGCCCAGCGCATAAATTTCGTGCAGGAAATTGACTGTCTTGTCGGTGCCGGGGACGGCATGTGCACCATCGACAAAGGCCCAACCCTGTTTGGCGGGGGATTGCTCGGTATTGACCAGCGGAATGATGTCTTCGAGCTTCTTGAGCACACGGTATAGGGAGGTCCGGTGCGCCCACGGGCAGGCGATGGACGAATACAGGACATAGCGCCCGGCCTCCGCGGGGTGTCCGGAAGACCCGTCAGCCGTGATGGCGTTGCGGAATTGCGAGGGCTTTTTGATATATTTGCCGGTCGCGGTCTCGGAAAGATGATCTTCAAAGCTCCACTTGCCGTCGAGTAGATGTCCCATGGAATATCTCCGATAAGTTTGCGTTACGTGTTTACCAGCATATCAATATCTACCGCTGCTGCCATCGCCTGATAGCCAATGCGATTGGGATGCAGCTTGTCGCCCGGTCCTCCGATACAGCTGTTTGGCACCATTTCGGGTTTGAGCTCGCCGGTCGTTTCGTCATAGGTCGCGGCATCGAAATCGATGATGTTGTCATAGATATCGGTGGTTCTGACGAATTCGTTGAAAATACGGCGTCGATTATCGACGGACTCCTTGCCGTGTCCGCCTGTCGTCGCGTTTAGAGCAGTGGTGAGCGTTGCCCCGATAATCCGTACACCCGGAATAGCTTTCCGAAGGCTGGCGACGCCTTGTTGAATGCCTTTGATGACCTCTTCGGCTGAAACGTCTGTGAAGCCAAAGTCATTGATGCCTTCGAGCCAAATTATGGTGCTGACGCCTGTCATGCTGACGATATCCCGCTCGAGCCGGGAAAGCGCCGAAATACCGCCGAGCCGATCAGCCGGTGGGGTGTCGTCAGGTGGACCAATTACCTGGTTGCCGCCAATACCTTGATTGACCAGCGAGACAGTATTGCCAAATTTAGCGTACAATCGCCGGGCCACGACGTCCGGCCAGCGGTCAAAGCCATTGATCGTCGCGCCTGATCCATCTGAGATTGAGTCACCAAACGCTACGATCACCTGGGTGGGTACCCTCATGTTCATATCGAGCGCATCGAGAAAGAACCAGGATGTGGTCGCGTAGGGGAACGCGGTTTCGTCCTCCGATTGACTGACCGGTGCAGAACCTCTTTCAGAAAGATAGGAAGTTTGTAGTGACTTGGCGTGATAGGTCATCGGGCCCGTATCACCAGTGACATGAAAGCTTACGGCAAGCGATTTCCCGATGAGCAGTGGATCGTTAGGGTTGGTCATGAAGTCCAGGTCGACGGGATCACTAACGGCCCAAGCACCCGGTTCAATCGTTATGTGGTTTGCATTACCGAATGTAACAGGCCTATTGGTTCCGGGCAGTACGGCGCTGCTCAGGGCCTGCATACCGACATAAATATCTCGGAAAGTGATCGGCTGTGAACCATGGGCGTTGGTGAGACGTATACGCGCCTGTGTTCCCCAAATGTTGGGCCGAACGATCATTCGGAATGACTGATCCCGCGCACCAAACTCTGGTTCGGGAAATAGCGTGGAAAGATCAGGTTGTGCCGTTTCCCGCCCATGCGGATAAGGACCCTGCGCCGACGCACTCCACGCTGCTGCCCAGTGATCGACCATATCCTTTGCTCCGACCGAAGACCTGTGTGGAGCTAGCCTATCTCATGCGCTATCACCCTATCAAATGCTGGTCTAGATCGAGTATAATTGAGAAGACTTCCTGCGGTACCCAAACTCAATAAGAGCCAATTCTGAATTCCTGAAATGTCGAAGAGTCGGTCAGATAATCAAGCGCCAGGCCTTAAGGTCGTGCGGGTACCAGATTGCCCGGTTTGCGGTTCGAATGACGTTTTGGTTGCTTTTGAGGCGACCTCTGAGACACGGGAGCAATTCCGAAATTTGAGTGAAAAAAAGTATCTGGGCAAGATGAACGGTTGGGAGGACGCTCTTTCCCTGAACATTTCGTATTGTCCTGCCTGTGACCACCACTGGCATGCAGAGCAGCCGGATAAAGCGTCGTTGATGTCGATGTATGCCGCTCCGATGAAAGGGCGTGGAGACCGAAAAGCCCCGGAAAATATCGCTTTGGATGAAGCGATCGCCAAGCAGGCTCGGAATGTATTTGCAATGGTATCGGCAAAAAAACGCTCTCAGGCGACGTTGCTCGAATTTGGTGGTGGCTTAGGGCGGTGGGGAAATGCATTTCAGGCTGCCGGATTCGACGTCACTGCATATGAACCAGTCTCCGAACGTACTGAGCGTGGAAACCATTCTACCGATAAAGTGGTTCGTGATCTCGCGCAGTTGGACGGCGTTGAATTTGACGCTATCAATATCGAACAGGTCCTGGAGCATTTAACAGACCCCGTCGGGGAGATGAGAAGGTTAAAAGAGTTTTGCACAAAAAATACTGTTATTCGCATAACCGTTCCGAATTTCAGTAAATTTGCCACGAAGCAGGACCCTTGGGTGGATTTTCCGTACGCCGGTCGGATGCATATTTTGTCGCCCTATGAGCATCTTCAGGGGTTTTCTGCCAGGTCACTCCAAACGGTTCTTTTACGGGCGGGCTATAAAGAAATCAGCCTGTCTCGTCTTATCCAGGCGTGCGCCGGTAGGGTTATAGCGCGTCGGTTCGTCGGGGCGTGTTCTCCGAGTTTAAGGGAAACGGCAGTTTATGCGGTTCCGAATGTCGGCTAGCCGCAAGGCTGCAATCTTCGTTTCTAATATGGCGTCGTATTCATATTGCCGCGGCTATCGACCAAAATCCGTTCCGAGGTAAATGGTTTGCCATCGACCCGGTCCCGCAGCCAGTCATAGACCAGACTGTCTCGTGCTTCGCCGAGTTCGCCGGAGGATGCGGTGGCCATGCTGTGATTGGCATCCTGAAACACCACGAGCCGCTTCGGGGCGTCGATCTGCTCGAAAAGGTCGTAGGTATGCTGAATGGGTGAAAGTTGATCAGCGTCACCGGCGACAATCATGTAGGGGGCGGTGATCTCCTGGGCAATTTTGCGTAGATCAAATTCCTGACGAAATTCATCAAACTCGTCTTCATCTTCATATCCCGCCATGAACATAAAGCGGACTTTGAAGGTCGGTGAGGCCTTGTTGAAAATTGTATCGCAGCCCGGTTCCTGGCAGACGCCGGTGCCGCAATAGCCTCTGATCCGGTCTTTCAACCCGGCGGCGGCAACAGTGCCATAATATGTTCCGAAACTTGAGCCGCGAATGACGATCCGGTCGGTATCGATTTCGGGCCGGTCAGCGAGCCACTGGACGGCGGTTTCGGCGGCCGCCGCAAAGTTGTCTGATGAAATTGTGACTCCGCGATTGCGGGTTTCACCCTGACCGGGGCCATCCAGTGCCAGCACCGCCATGCCGCGTGTCAGTGCGGAGTCGCCATGCAGGGCAACCATGTTTTCCTTGCTGCCATCCATACCGCCGATATGCAAGACGCAGGGGAAAGGGGCATCATCTTCTGGTGCCGTGGGTAAATGGAGGAAGGCGGACATGGCCGTGTCCTGGAACGGAATATCGACCCGCTCAACTGGATACGGTGCATATTCGATGAATTTGTCATAGCAGCGAATCATTCGGCGTTCCCATTCGAGGTCCTCATCATTGATGTCGAAATAGGGCCATTGCGCAGAAGCGTAGAGCAGGGCGGCGATGAAGTAGTTTTCATAGGCGGAAACAAACCGGCCTTGATTTTCAAAGTTTTCAGCGATGCCTTCCATGCGTTGGCCTTCGCGACCAAACTCTGGACCGATATCGTCAAATTTTTTCATTTTTGCTCCGGCACGTCTAAAGGAGGCTGTGCCAGCGCCGCCGCCTTTCCCTCCTTTACTGCCGAGACGGCCTTGATCCCATTCCGGGCCAACGGTCTTGATGACGGAATCCAGCAGCCAGCGTTGTTCGCGCCACCGTTTGGTGCGGTTCTCCATGCGCAGTGTTTTTTCCATCACGTTTCTCCCTGTTCGCTATCTTGTTGAACGAGCTTGGCGATGAATTTGCCTGTGGTCAACTATGGCTCTTGTCGCTCAGAGCCGATGACAAATGGTATTTTTGTGCTAGGCTCAATTAAGAAAAATTACGTTCATTAACAGGGAGATTTTTATGACGAATAGAAGAATGGGCCTTTTGGCCGCGTCGGTTGCCGGTGCCGCGGCCCTCACTTTGTCGGCGCCGTCCAGCGCTGACGAGGTCGCAGATTTCTACAAGGGTAAGACACTTACACTGATCATGAGTACCGGTGTCGGGGGTGGTAATGACCTCAACGCCCGCACATTGCTGACCCACATGACCAAATATATTCCGGGCAAGCCGGAGTTTAAGCCGGTGAATATGCCAGGTGCCGGCCATGTGCGAGCAACCAACTTTCTCTATACCCGAGCACCACAGGACGGCACCCATCTTGGCGCGGTTATCCGCTTCTATGTTTTGCATCAGGCGCTTGATGGCAAAGGCGTGAAGTATGACGCGACCAAGTTCAATTATCTCGGCTCGACGACGGTCAGCAATGTTGTCCTCGGGGCTTTTCATACCGCGGGCATTAGCTCCTTTGATCAACTCAAGAAGAAAGAGCTGATTGTTGGTGGCACAGGCGTTGGCTCTGGCTCGGTCATTTTCCCCAACCTGTTCAACAAGGTGATGGGCACCAAGCTTAAGATCGTCCAAGGCTATAAGTCTGGCCATACCATCGATCTGGCGATGGAGCGCGGCGAAGTAAAAGGCCGCGCCGGATTTACTTTCGATAGCATGATGGCAGTTCATCCGACCTGGTTGTCCAAAGGGACCTTCAAAGTGCTGGCGCAAATCGGGCTCAGGAAAGAGCCGGGTTATGAATCAATTCCGCTCGCCGAAGATCTTGCCTCAAGTGACGAAGATAAAAAGGTCATGCGGATGTTTGCGGGTGTCGTTGGCGTCGGGTCACCGATCTTTACAACGCCGGGTGTTCCTAAGGCGCGTGTTGCTGCTCTTCGCAATGCCTTTGCCGCAACGATGAAAGACGAAGCCTATCTTGCCCGGATGAAAAAGATCAGGTTGAGCGTTAATCCTGTCACTGGACCAGACCTTGAGAAGGTTATCAGCGATATCGTCAACGCGCCGCCGGCAGTTTTGGCTAAGGCCAAAAATGCCTTGAGCCGTAAAGGGTTGGTCAAGTGTAAGGCCTTCACCTCAGCGAAATACTGCAAAAAGAAGAAAAAGAAAAAAGCTAAGAAGAAAAAAGAAAGCTGATCTAGCACAAAGATCTTGGAAGCGGCCGGTGTTTGACCGGCCGTTTTCGTTTAGCCTGTATCGACTTGAACGAGATGGAACAACGGCAATGGCACCAACAAAGAAATCATACCGCGCCGAACGGGCGTCATTTCAAAAGGGCACCTCAACCCCGAGCGCGTTCCTCGAAGAATGCCTCGATACGATTGACGCACTGGAAGGGGATATAGGTGCCTTTGTTGCAACTGACCGTGACGGGGCGAAGGCGGCTGCTGCCGAGTCAGATAAGCGCTGGGCGGCGGGGGATAGGCTGTCTCTCATTGATGGTATGCCGCTTTGTATCAAGGACATCATGGAAACGGCATCAATGCCAACGGGGCAGGGCTCTGACCTGTTCGTTGGCTGGCAGGGTTATCGAGATAGCGCTGCCGTGGCCGCTCTCCGAGAGGCTGGCGCGGTTATCTATGCCAAAGCGGTAACAACTGAATTTGCCGCCCAACCCGCGCGCGGGACTCGTAATCCGTGGGATTTGACGCGGACTCCGGGTGGCTCAAGCAGTGGAACGGTCGCATCGATTGCGGCCGGCATGTTGCCCGGTGGTCTCGGGACGCAGGGGCTGGGCTCGACAATCCGCCCGGCGAGTTTTTGCGGTGTGTTCGCTTTCAAGCCGAGCTTTGGCGGCATCAACCGGGGTGGCAGTTTCGATACCATCAGCCAGAGCAGCACCAGTACTTTTGCGGCGACGCTCGAAGAAACATGGGAGATTGCGCGAGCGATTACAGCGCGGGCCGGCGGTGACCCGGGCTTTATGGGCGTGTCTGGTCCTCTGGAAGCACCCGCTGCGGAGATGCCAAAGCGTGTTGCCTTGCTCATGACGGAAGGCTGGGACCGTACTGTCGATGATGCCAAGCAGGCATTGGCAGATGCCCGGGCAAAACTTGAAGCAGCAGGGGTAGAGGTCGTCGACAAGAGCTCGGATGAAAGTGCTGCGGCGCTGGAAAAATCCCTCGAAGGATTGCTTGAGCTTTCTGGCGGACTAAACAATTGGGATTTTCGTTGGCCGATGAACACCTATGCCCGCGATATGGATATCACCAAAATGAGTCCGGAAGCGCAGGAGCGGCTGGTCGCAGCTGAAGCAATGACTCATGAGGACTATCAGGCGCTGGTTCGAAAACGTCAGGGGCTTCGGTCTTCCTATGATGCGCTGCAAAACGAATTTGACGTGTGCGTAACTCTATCGGCGCCGGGACCCGCTCCTGTCGGACTCAAATGGACGGGTGATGCCGTTTATGCGGTGCCGTCTTCGGTTCTGGGGACGCCGTCATTCTCCCTTCCTGTGTTGGAAGCGGAGGCTATGCCGCTTGGTCTGCAGGTGATGGGCTATGCCGATCAGGATGCGAAGGCATTCGCTGCCGCCAGGGCGATTGTCGCGCTATATAATTGACGGGGCTTCACCTGTGCGACGGCGGTCATCTAGCGTAATATTTTAGAAGAAACTTTATCCGGTCAGCACGACCTCAGGGAATGCAATCCAATGAAAAACTATGTCGATGGTGGAGACGCCATTCTTGAAGCCTTTCGCAATCTCAATCTCGATTATGTCATCTCTTCTCCGGGCTCGGAGTGGGGTCCGGTTTGGGAAGCCTTCGCCAATCAGCAGGTCGAAGGTGCCGAAGGGCCGACATATATCAGCTGTTGGCATGAGACATTGGCGGTCAACATGGCCTATGGCTATACGGCGGTGACCGGAAAGATGCAGGGCGTGATACTGCATGCCGGCGCAGGATTGCTACAAGGCTCAATGGGGATAAATGCCGCCAAGGTCAACGGTATCCCGATGGTGATCATGTCTGGTGAATCCCTCTCATATGGCGAGGACCCGGATTTCGATCCCGGTCGCCAATGGCATGGCAGTCTGTCGATAGTCGGTGGCCCTGATCGTCTGCTCGAGCCAGTGACCAAATGGTCATCGCGAGCGACAAGCCCATCGACCCTGTATGAACAGGTTATGCGCACCGGCGAGATGGCGCAGCGGATTCCAACGGGGCCGACCTATCTCAGTGTTCCGATTGAGAACATGATACATGAATGGACGCCACCGAAGCGGGCCCGCAAAGCACCACCACCGACACGCACTCGTGCCAGGGATGAGGATATTGAAGAGGTTGCGGTAACGCTGGCCGTGGCTGAAAACCCGATCGTTCAAACTGAAGCAGCCGGCCGGGATAAGGCCTGTTTCGACGCGTTGGTCGCGCTATGTGATGCGCTGGCCTTGCCGGTCTATGAAAATAATCAGGGCAAGGGCTCTAACTTCCCGAAGAATAACAAGATGCATCAAGGTTTCGCGATCGAGCCGCATCTTGATACTGCCGATGTTGCGTTGGTGGTCCGCAGTCGGTCGCCCTGGTATCCGCCGAGTGCCGGGCCTCATAATGCGCAAGTGATTGCTATTGATGAGGCACCGCTGGATGACACCATGGTTTATCAAAGCCTGCAGGCGACCGGCTATCTCGAAGGGGATGTCGCCACAACGCTGACGCTACTGCTGGAGGCCGTTCAACGGATCGGAGTCGATGACGCCAAGGTCGCAGAACGCCGCACCCGATTGGAAGCCGCGCATGACGAACGCCAGGCCGGCCTCGCTGCAACTTTGGAAAAGGTCAGCGCTGACGACGTCATTCACCCGGCCTATCTGGCCTCGCGTTTGAGCGCGATGTTGCCGGATGATGCTTGTTTTGTGGATGAGACAACAACTCATCGCATTACGCTGCAGAATTTCCTGCCATGGGATGACGCGTTCAAATATGTGAAAGTGCCGACCGGGCTGGGGCAGGGACTTGGCGTCGCGCTGGGTGTAAAGCTTGCTATGCGGGACCGATTGGTTGTCTCGGTCATCGGCGATGGTGGTTTCCTCTATAACCCGATCCCGCAAAGTCTTGGTGTGGCACGCGACGAAGATTTGCCGATTATGATCGTGATCTTCAATAACGGTGAGTATCGCGCGATGAAGAATAACCAGCTGTCTTACTACCCTGACGGGGTTGGCCATCAGAGCGGTATTTTCCTCGGTGCCAAGATCAATAGTGTGGATTATTCAGAGATGGTCGCGCCATTTGGCGGGTTTGGCATAAAGGTCGAAGACCCGGCTGAATTGGATGCCGCGCTAGAGGCAGGGATGAAGGCTGTAGAAGACGGCAAGACAGCCATCATCAACGTCATTATCAGCTAGGTGCATTTTGTCCGATAGCGATGAAGCAGTCCGTGACGCGGCGATTGAACTCGCCAAGCAGCTTTGCCAGTCGGCAGTGGGTAGGCTCGGCAACGAGTTTCTCGGATTCTACCTTCTGGGCAGTCTCGCGCATGGCGGGTTTAACCGGCGCTATAGTGATATCGATATCGGCCTGATCTCCGAATACGGTGTCGATGACGCTTTTCTTGAGGTGATACAGGCTGAAGCCGAGGCAATCGCCCCTGATCTTGCCCACAGGGTTTCTTTGTTTTGGGCAGATTGTGAATTTTCCAAGGGCCGGTTTCCACCGCTCGACCGGTTGGATTATCTCGAGCATGCCGTGGCCCTCTACGAAGTTGAAAAGGTTGTGGTCCCAAAGCCTGATTTAGAGGAAATCAGGGCCTATCTCCGTGACGCGCCTTTTGAACAATGGGCCGAACGCGGAACCGTGTTCTCAAAGCAATCGACGCTCGACCCGGATGGTCGTAAACCCTATCTGAAAACTCACCTTTATCCGGCCCGTTTTGCCTTTAGCTGGATAACAGGACAGATCAGCTCCAACGATAAGGCGATTGTCTATCTTCATGAGCATGCTGTGGAGGGTCTTGATATGGATCTCTTGGATCGCGCGCTGGCCTGCCGTCTTGCGGCTGCCGACTCGGATATTTTGTTTGATGACCGTACGTCACTGCCCGCTCAATACTCGGCCTGCGCCGCGTTAATGGCATAGAAAAAGGCCGGTGTTTGAGCACCGGCCTTTCCGTTAATCAGTAGCGGTTAAACGGCTATTTCTTTTTGCCTTTTTTACCGCCGATGCCGAGCGCCTTTTTGATCTTCTTAACGAACGGCTTTGGCGTTGCCATAATCTTTTTGACATGTGCCGTGATCGTTGCGCCATCGATTGGGTCGATGTCATAGCTGCGCTTCTCCATTTGCGCCAGGAAACCCTTGTCGCGTAATGTCGCCATATAGGCTTTGCCAATCGCGGCAGCCCGTGCCTTCGGCACGCCTGGACCCATTACGAAGGCCTTGTCGGCGATCTTGATGGCAACAAAATCCAGCAGCTTGCGTTGTTCGGCGTTCTTTGCCAGATCCGACAAGAGCGGTACGCCCTTCAAGTCTGGCGACGGTTTAGAGGCGATCTGGACCAAAGTGACAATCTTGCCGTCGCGGATCCAGTCTACCTTACGAAGTTTCCAGCCCAGCCATTGTCCGGCCCAACCGTTAAGCTCGCCGGTTTCAATTGCCTTGCGAATGGGTGATCCCCCGCGATAGCCGGTGATGATCTTGAACTTGGTGCCAAGTACATTATTCATCAGCTGCGGGATCGTTGCGGTACTGGATGTCCTGCCGATAGCGCCGAGGATGACCTCTTTCTGCATCGCTTCCTGAATAGTATTGACGCCAGCATCCTTGCGGATGGTGATAGAATTGACGGCTTCGCCCCAGCCACCGAGCCAATGCATTTTGACGGGGTCGTATCTTGGTTTGCCGAGTCCGAGCAGGACCCGCTCAACGATGCCGCCATTCGGCGTGATCGCGTAAGTGCCATCCTGCGGTGCGACGTTATAGATATAGTTCATCGCCTTGGTACCGCCGGCGCCGCGCAAGCTGGTGATAATGGCGCCTGCTTTGTTTGGCAGGTGTTTGTTGATATGCCGCGACAGCATATGGGCAAATGTGCCGTAAATGCCGCCAGCCGAAACACCTATATAGATGTTGAGCTTTTTGCCTTTTAGAAAATCTTTGTCTGCCGCTATCGCCTGCGGTGCCGTGAGGAGGGCGGTTGCCGCAATCGCTGAGGCCAAAATTGTCTTTTTCACGAAATAGTCTCCCTGGTTGGTTTATGGCGAAACCATAGACGGTTTTCCGGGTAAGTCGACAGTGATTTGACGGGTTTTTGAGGCAAAGCTTGATGTTTCGAGGAATACAGACTCCAATCGGTGTAGAAAATTTTCGTAGAGGAGTTGAATATGCGTCCCTATAAATTTGGCATGACGGAACATGATCCGTCGCGGGCCTTTCAGGGCTTTACTTTGTTTACCCCATCAGAAGGGCAGGAGACCTTCCTGATCGATATGGCAGGCGAGGTTGCTCATAAATGGGATTTGCCGACCAAAGTAGGGAACTACGCGCAGCTCTTGCCGACGGGTAATCTCCTCGTGTCCTGCCAGACTTCAGAAGGGCCGAAACTGGCGGCGGCAGGCGGTCGACTTCTTGAGATGGATTGGGATGGCAATTTCCTTTGGGAGCATACCGATCATTTCCAACATCATGATTTCAATCGATGCCCCAATGGCAACACGGTTTACCTCGCCTGGGAACTCATTCCGACAGCGGAGGCGGGGCCTATTCTTGGTGGGATGCCGGGCTCCGAGCATGAAGACGGCGGCGTCTATTGTGATGTTGTTCGCGAGGTAAACTCTGCTGGCGACCTCGTCTATGAATGGCGGATGATGGATCATTTCCCGTTTGAAAAATATCCGCTCCGGGCCAATCGTCATCGTCATGAATTTGCGCATGCCAATACCTGTTTTGTTCAGCAAGACGGTAATTTTTTGTTGAGCTGGCGCGACCTCGATCTCATCGCGCTTCTGGATCGCGATACCAATGAACTCGTCTGGCAGATGGAAGATCGCAAATGGGGTGGGCAGCATGATCCACGGCGGCTGGAGAATGGCAATATCACGATTTTCGCCAATGGTAGCGAACAGGTCGAGGCGGAGTTTTCTCGTATTCTGGAACTCAACCCGGAAACGGGTGACGTGGTTTGGAGCTATCAAGGGTCACCAGTCGATACATTCTTTTCTCCACGTGTGAGCGGAGCACAGCGATTGCCCAATGGGAACACGGTTATCTGTGAAGGCCGTCATGGTCGCTTGTTCGAGGTGACGCAGGAGGGTGACATCGTCTGGGAATTCGTGTCACCGCATGAGAACCCTCGAGGGGACGGCATTATCCGTCAGGTCTTTCGGGCATTGCGATATGGGGTACAGACTCGCCGGAAATTGGTGGGCGAGTTTAATGTTTAATTCTGTAATCGATCAGGTTAAACGCCCCCGGCTCGGCGATTGGTGGGAACGGACGAAAGAACTGGAGTCGTTTAAAGCGGCCTTCGCGTTCAAGCCGCCGGAAGCGGCCTAGCTCTTACCCCCAAAGTTCGTCGCTGGCGATCTTGGCGCCTTCGACGAGCGCGTCGAACTTTGCCCACATGACCGACGGGTGAACCCGGCGATAAAACGGTCCCTGTGCAAAGCCGCAATCGGTGCCGGCGATGACGCGTTCGCGGCCAATCAGATTGGCAATCCGTACAATACGTTCGGCAACCAGTTCGGGATGCTCGACAACATTTGTCGTGTGGCTGATAACGCCATGGATAAGAATTTTGTCATCGGGTAATCCGGCATCGCCCCAGACTTTCCATTCATGCTCATGGCGGGCATTGGCGCCTTCGATGACATAGGCCCCGGCGTTCACCTTGAGGATCAGGTCGACGATATCTTTCAGGGCTACGTCGGTGGTGTGCGGACCCGGCCAGCTACCCCAGCACACATGGTAACGGATCTTTTCGGCGGGAATGCCTTCGAGGGCGAAGTTCAGGACCTCGACATGTTTGGCGACCCAATTGCGATATTCTTCAAACGTGCCGGGCGGCACCATGCGGTCATAGGTGACCGTGGCGCGGGCATCGTCGAGTTGCAGGATAAGCCCGGCATCGACGATGGCGTTATACTCGACCTTCATCGCATAGCCGATGGCTTCGAGGCAGTCATCTTCAGTGGCGTAAAATTCGTTGATCCGGTCAGGGATGACGCTTGAAGGCGCCGCAACGGGAAGGAACCCTTCCGAGACACCAGCCTTCTCAAGCGCTGCCTTCATATTGGCGACATCGCGCTCGACTTCTGGCAGGCCAGTATACTCGATGGGGCCGGTGCAAACCGCCTGATTGACCGTGGCGAATTTTTGTTTGCCGTCGAGTTCCTCATAGAACTCTGCAAAACGTTCGCGGTCAGCGCCCTGGGCGAAGGTGTTTTCGTCGGCGGGCATTTCGCGTTTTTCGAATCCGCTGAGCCGTTCGAGGGCATATTGCGACCAGCTGATTGATTTACCGAACTCACCATCACTGGGGATATCAATGCCGGCGGCTTTTTGTTCAGCAACGATCTCGGCGACACTTTGTGTCAGGCAGGCATTATAGCCAGCTTCATCATAGGGCTCGCCCGCTTGCAGCGGTTTGATATAGGTCAGCAGGTCTTTGGGCCGGATGAGGCTGCCAACATGGGTGGTAAGTATTTTATCGGTACTGCGCTGCATGGGATTTCTCGGTTCCTGTAAATTTGTGCGGGGAGCATAGGGCGATGTTTGCCGCCTGTCACCGAAAAGACCGCCAGGTCGGGCTGTTTATTTGGGCGAAATTTTCAGGGGCTTTGTGCCCCGGTCCCACTGCCAAAGCGAACCATCGATTTTGAGCGCGATTGTTGTGTTCGAACTCGCCGCGACGGCTGATACATCGGTGAGTAAGGGCTTGGGTGCGGTACCATATTCGCTTCCCCAGGCAACCAACGTGTTGTCATGGAGAATGGCGACGGTGTGAGAGGACCCGGTGGCAATTGCCTTGGCACCGCCAACAATCTTGCTCCAGCGGATCGCTTTGTCGCCTAGCCCATGCTTGCCAACTGGGCCATATATGTTTCCGCCGGTGCCAAGCACGTCGCCACTAGTCTTCAGCAGGATCGCATGGCCGGTATGCGCGGTTATGTAAGCGACATCATTGGCGGTTTGAACAAAATGATTGGTACGCTCAAGCCTGCCATCACCATATTGGCCACGATGGGCTTTACCTTTGACGTATAGATTTCCTGATCGCGTGACGTAGTAATTAGCGCCATCACCTACCGCTGCCGTTTTGACATCTTCCGCAATTCTTTGCGCTGTGCGGCTGCCTGATGCGATCCACCACAGCGTATTGGATGCATCGATTGCCAGGGCGCCGGTGTCTCCGGCAGCAAATCGAAGAATTTCTTTTGCAAGGAGACGTGGTTTGTTGAAATTATCGTTGTCGAAGTGAAAGAGAATCCCGTCATCGGTAAGAAGGTAGTTACTGTCATCGCCGACGCCAACTTGCTTCGCTTTGTAAGGAATTTTCTTTGGCAACTCATCACCACGCCAGGCATAGGCGTTACCATCGATGATCGCCATTTGCCGATCGTAATAGGCTGCGAGGAGGGGCGAGGAACTGTCGGAACAGACCGGTGATGCGATTGCGCTGAAAAGCCCAAGAGTGAGGAGTGTTCGGGTGCTTGTCAGTTTGATCATGGGGAAATGATCCTTACGAGGCTAATGGGAACGTACCTCTGAATGATATCGGCTAGCCGTTTGATGGCAATCACGACGGTTCGGTAAAGAAAGGCTAGGAACGTCTGATGGTACCATTGCGGGAGTCAGGAAAGGCGAAGCTGTAAATATTATCGATCGCCAGATTTAAGATCAGGCGTGATCCGATATGAGCACCTTGACCCAATCACTGCTCCCCGCAATTTGCGAGGTTTCGGCCTGGGTGGCATTCGGACTTCGAGAAAGTCTTCCTGCCCCGTATTTCATCAGCTCTCGCGACGATAAACCCGCAGTTTAGATGAGGCCTTGCTGAATCAGCGAATTGAGTCTTAAGATATTGGCGAATCGGTTCTTGGTCGATCCGCTTCGATAAAACGCCGTGTCGACGGTGTGAAGCAATTTATTTCGGGAGGTTACATGTTACAAAAATTAAAATATGCGCTGCCGGTGGCCATCGCGGCCAGCATGGTGGTAACACCTACTTTGGCAGACAAGCTAGGTGATCATTACAAAGAAAAAACTGTTACAGTCACGATCCCCTATGGACCCGGCGGGACCTATGACAAATATGGTTCTGCTTTCACCAAACACCTGGGCAAAGAAATATCGAGTAATCCAAACTTGATTATGCAGTATATGCCCGGTGCTGGTGGCGCCAAGGCAATGAACTGGTTCGCCAATGTGGCTCCTAAAGGCGGGTATAACCTGATGGTGCCTTTGGATAACACGGTTGTTAACCAGGTGCTGCGGCCTAAAAAGATGCGTTACAACTCGAACAATTTTCATTGGTTGGGTTCCTCAAACCAGACCAACAGTGTTCTGGTTATACGTACCGATGTCGGCATTAAACACATCCTCGATATGAGGAAGACAGAGGCGATTGCCTCTTCGAGCGGAAAGTATTCGAGCACTTATCTGTTCATCAAACTGGCTGCTGGTTTGCTTAATCTGAAAGTAAAGACTGTTACGGGTTACAAGGGCTCTTCACGGGCTACCTTCGCGGTTGAACAGGGTGAATCCCATATGACGGCGCCCAACTGGCTGGCCTGGAGCTCTAAAGTTCCACATTGGTTTGTTGGCAAGAAGCCTTTCGCGAAGCCGATTTTGCAAAACGGTTTCCAGAAGGATCCTGACCTGCCGAATGTGCCGATGCTGACTGATCTGGTGAAGCCGGAAGATAAGGCTCTTGCCTCATTCCTCGCATCAGCTGGACCGCTCGGTCGTGGCTTGATTTTGCCACCGGGTGCGCCGAAATGGCTGATTACGCCATTGCGTCGGGCTTATGACCGGATGAATGCATCGCCTAAATTCGTGGCAGAACTGAAAAAGCGTAAACTGCGCCTTATTGCCACTTCGGGTGAAGACGTTCAGGCCGTTGTTGCCCAAGCGATCAAGGACACGTCTCCTGCTGTTGCAGCACGGGCGCGTAAGATCATCTTTGGTGGTGGCAGCTAACACCCCATAGAGTTTGTTAGAGAAACGGCGGTTCCCCATTCCGGGGTGCCGCCGTTTTTCTATGCCTGCGATTTCTTGAGGGTGAAAACCAGAATGGCCCCGATGACAATGAGCCCAGCACCGGCAATGGTTGGTAAAGTCGATGGGAAGATCAGCAGAATAGCGGCGGCCAAAAATATGATCCGCCGTAAATAGATAAGCGCTCGCGGTAGCGTGGCATCCCGTTCCGCCGACCATAGTCGGAATACCTCAAACGCCAGCCCGGCGGCAATGAGCCCAACGGACGCACGAATGACGGCAATTGCGATGTCCATCGTTGAGCCTATCATCAGGAGGCCTGGATTGAGCGCGAAATAAAACGGAACCAGCTGACCGGCGAGCGCAATCCGAAAGGCGACCACACCGGTTTTCATCATGTCGCCACCGGCCAGCGAGGCGGCGGTAAAGGCGGCAAAACAAATCGGCGGTGTCACCATCGACATCATGCCGAAATAGATAATGAAAAGATGGGATCCGGCAACCGTAATCCCCATATTCACAAGCCCTGGTGCGACCAGAATTGCGAGCGTGAGATAGATAATTTGTGTTGGCAGTCCGAGTCCCATAACAAGGCAGCACAGCGCCGAGAGAAGGAGCGCGATAATGGCGACGCCTTGGGATAAATCGACGATCATCGCGCTGATATTCACACCCAGACTGGTCAAGGTCACGGTGCCGATAACAATACCGGCGCAGGCTGAGGCGAGGAGGAGCGGTACCGAGGTTTTAACCCCGTCTGTGACCGCGCCGATCAAATTCTCAAAGGTAACATATTTCCGAAGGTCGGGTGTGACGATAGCGATGACAACTGTCAGGACCAACGACCAGAGAACGGCATCCATCAGCGCCTGTTTGAACAGGATCATGACGGTTAGGAAGATGATGGGCAGGAATGCTGTGCCCCGGCTTTTCAACAGGGGCCAAACATCTGGGAGTGTTTCTTTGGCCGCACGCGCAAGGCCGAGCCGGATGGCCTCGAAATGCACCGCCCCCCAGACCATCGCGAAGTAAAGGATCGAGGGGATGAGCGCGTGAATGATGATGTCGGAATAGGGGATGCGGGCAAACTCGACCATCAGGAATGCCGCGGCTCCCATGATCGGAGGCATGATCTGCCCGC
The DNA here is from genome assembly GCA_943787225.1 of uncultured Alphaproteobacteria bacterium. Lineage (GTDB taxonomy): Bacteria > Pseudomonadota > Alphaproteobacteria > MPNO01 > UBA2964 > UBA2964. Next base: position 73,096 of record CALSLP010000003.1, on the reverse strand, counting down.
CGGTGGAGGCGGCGGCCTCGACGGCGCCGGCAAAGACCGGGCTGAAACCTTCCCGTTTCATCATGGGGATAGTGAGAACACCGGTTGACGCGACATTGGCGGTGGCGCTGCCATTGACGGTGCCCATCAGGCTGCTGGCGACTACGGCAACTTTGGCGCTGCCACCACGGCTGGTGCCTGCGACGGCGCGCGCAAAATCAATAAAGAATTCGGCGATGCCAAAGCGATTGAGGAAGGCACCGAAGATGATAAACAGGAATATGAATTCGAGGGTGACTTTGAAGGCAACCCCGAGAACACCACCGAGAGACAAATAAAGCAGCGTTACAACGCGCTCAAACCCAAATGTTGAGGTCTGTAGGACGCCCGGCATATAGGGCCCGTACACCAGCGGATATAAGATAAAGATTACGGAGAGTACCGGTAGCGCCCAACCAGTGGTGCGCCGGGTCGCCTCCAGCACCAGTAAAACCGCGAGGCTACCGACGACGTAATCCTGCGGCAGAATATCGCCAGCGCGGCCAAATATTTCCTCATAATCGAAGATAATGTAAAGCGTGACATAGAGAGAAAGGCCAACCATCGCGAGATCGAGAGCGAAGGCGATGGGGGCGCGAGTTTTTTTTAGTTGCCGGATAGAATGCAAACGCGAAGAGGAGAATAAACGCCAGAAAGATACCGCGAATTTCCGCATCATCAAGCTGCCAGGTCAGGACCGTCCAGACCTGGAGCGCAAACATTACGAGGCATATCCCCGTCCTGGCCAATTCTACAGAGCGGGGAAGACCGGCGGCTTGTTCATCCTTGTTGTCGGACATCTAAGCCTCCCTGTATAGAGACTGTTCTTTTACCACCGGTCTAGCTCGGTTGTTCTACTTGATGATCCCGGCCTCTTTGAACGCCCGAAGGGCGCCAGGATGCAAGGGCGCACCGACTTCGAGAGCTTTCGCGCCTTCGGTCCGAGCTGCCTTAAAGAGTTGCTCGATGCTGGCGTAATGCCGCGCCTTTTTCGCCATTTCTTTGTATTTGGCAATGACCGTTTTCGCGATGACGTAGGATATTTGTGGATCGCTGTCAGCGGCGACCATCCAGCCATTGGTGATCCGGATGGTGTTCATATCCTTCTTATGTCCTTTGAAGGCGCCCTTTGGCAGAACCATCTGCCAATAGGCAGGGGCAGGGTTGGTAATGCCATCGAGTTGTTTCTGAGGAAAACGCACGGCCCGAACATCGGCGAGCTCGGTCAACTCCGTAAGTCCCTTATTCGGCGCACAGCATTGCAGCTGGGCATCGGCTTTGCCTTCGCGAACGGCGCGACCACCGGGCCCAAAGGACAGGTATACCGGCTTAATGTCTTTGAAGGTTAAGCCAACCGCTTTCAGGATTTTACGGGAATGGTTTTCCATTCCGCTACCGCGTGCGCCAACAGCAACACGTTTGCCGCGGACATCGTCGATTGTTTTGATTCCGGACTTGGCGAGCGTTACGAAAAATAATGGCGCGACACTGATGGGGGTGGCCGTTAAAAGTTTAATTTTTTTCTTAAACGGCTTGCCGCCATTTTTGGCGAGAAGAACCCAGGTGGCATCCATACCGCCGACTTGCAGGGTTCCCTTTACCATCAGCCGGGCAGATTCAATTGCACCGCTGGATGTTTCGGAATTGGCTGATTTTACCAGACCGGATTTTCTGAGCTCATCGGCGAGCACCGCGCCCTGGGTATAATAGGCACCGCCGGGGCGGCCTGTTCCAAAGCGTATTTCGGGTTTGCTCTGGGCTGCAACTTCGTTGACGCTGATCGACACGATGGCGAGTGTCGCCGCAGCCATAGACGTCGTAATGGCTAATTTCTTTAGCATGATTGGAGTCCTCCTCTGTTTCCCTGTCCGGTGAGTTACCGGTACACCGTTATCGTCTTCGCGATATTCAGTGTCGAAACACTAGGGGATAAACCAGTTCTTTAATAGGGGTATTAGGGTGGTTTCTAAACCGCTTTTAATTTCCTGTTCTCGGTCTCTTCGGCGATTAGCCGGTCGACGAGGCGTCGGACTTCGAGTGCACCGGCATCAGCTCCAACATCAACCTTGGAAATCTCTTCGTTCCAGCGGTCTTGTTGTCCTTCGATGATCACAATGTCTTCGTTAAAGGCGAGGACGGAGGCGTCGTAAATCGCGTCTTCCTGTTCGCTGGTCAATCCATCTGCCTTATTGGCCATTACCCAGAGATAGAGGGTGGTGTTATCCGTTTCGGGCATGGCGAGATGCAATGTATGACGATCCAGCAGCATATTCTCTGGATCAGCCTCGCGGCCGCCAGTTCCCGCTTTGGAGGACCCAACCTGCAACCAGACGAATCCAGGCGGCGCATATTCAATCACTTGCCAGCGATCGACGTTATCGGAATAGCCGGTCACCGCGACATGCGCCGGGGCCGGGGCGATATTCTCCATAAAGCGGGTGATGCGTACCCGGTCACCATCGCGTTCGGTTTTGGCGACGGCCTGTTCGGCAACACCAGATGCCCCAATGGTTGATTTATGGGCGAATGGCAGATGCGTTACATCCATCAAATTATCGATCAGCAGGCGGTTATCGAACCGACCGTGTAAATGTGCGTAACGGGCCCGCCACTCGGGATTGAGAGGCAAAGGGAAAATCGTATGGATCTACAGTGCTGCTGAGGGCAGGGTCGCCCATCCAGACATGGATAAAACCCTGTTGCTCTATGCAGGGATAGGACCGGATTGAGGCTCCCGGTGGTATCTGCTTTTGGCTGGGCACTCGAACGCAGGCGCCACTGCAATCATATTCAAGACCATGATAACCGCATTGCAGATTGTCACCGACAATTTCCCCAAGCGATAGCGGCGCCTGACGATGAACGCAGCGATCTTCAAGAGCCGAGACTTTGCCTGTTGACGGTGCTCGAAACAGGACCAGCGGTTCATCAAGGAGCCGGGAGGCGACTGGCTTGTCAGTTATCTCTTCGGAAAGTCCCGCGACATACCAGCGGTTTCGCAAGTGGAGGGTGTCAGTCATCTATATTTTCCAGCCTGTGTGCGCAGCCATTCTAAAGCGCGTTTCGTTAAAATCAAAACTCAGAGTGCTGATTCAGCGGTTGAGGCGCGGAGCATTCTGATCCCGTCAAATGCCGGCTCCATCGCTTCCGAGTGCCGCGCTGGCGGGAAACAGCAACGATTTGATGACGACCGGAACGGCACCGGAGGCGACCATCATGCCGCCGATATCGATATAGTCGAACTCTTCGAGCGCGATGCCATCGATGGAAACAATTGGAACCGACAGCTTCAGCTCCTCTTCTGCATGAATCCCAAAGACCTTGCCAATGTCGCCTTCGCAAACCATGACGAAGGGGTGACCCTTTTCGAGATGTGCAGTAAGTCCAGAGGTGACGCCTGAAAGGAATTCATGAATACGCTGATAACTCGCTGAGCCCAGCCAATCGAAACAAAGGGCGACCGGCTGTTTTGCCTCAGTTTGATCGAGCCGCAGTAAGGCGCCGGTAATAGCATTTGCGACAGCGCTCTGATTGATCTCGAGTTGATCTAAATCAAATACCGGTTTGATCACCGGAATATTACGGAGGGGCAGCAGGGTCTCGTCAGAAACCATGATCGTCGTGCCGGAGAGTTGTATTGTGTATTGCGAGGCCCCGACGACGGTAGCCCTGATGTTTTCAACAGGTGGCATTACCCGATAGCCAGCCCTCTCTACGCGCTGATAAATCGCACGTCCGAGATACGGACCGAGATCACCATATTCGTTCTCTTCGTACTCATAGATGTATTCCGAAACGCCGCCTGAGAAGGTGAGGGCATCTATCTCGCCGCGCCAGCTGATCGGCGCAAGACGATGCAACGCCCCGGTCTCAGTGGAAGGAACCCGCAGGGTAATGATTTCTTCCAGCCGATCCGCCATCCGCTCCGCAATTGCCTCACAGTCAGCTGTACTGATTGTGTCGCCAGGCGCCAGATCAAGACCGGCCTGTTTCGCGAATAATCTTCCTGCTTCTTCAATACGCGTAATGACGCCGTTATCGTTGAAAGCAATAAGTCTTGCGCCAATGTCGACTGCAGTAAGTCCGACAATTTCGCCTTTGTCACAGATAGCAATTTTGGTGGTGCCACCGCCGATATCGACATTCATCACTACAACGCCGACATCTCTGGAATTCACCACGGCACCTGAGCCATAGGCGGCCATGGCTGCTTCCATCTGATCGCCGGCAGAAACTGAAACGAATTTTCCCGTTTCGACAGCGAAGAGTTCGCCGATGGCGCGGGCATTCTGCCGCCGGACCGCAAGGCCGGTGAGAATGAGCGCGCCTGTATCCACTTCATCAGGCCGAAGCTGAGCCGAGCGATACTGGCCGGCGATGTATTCGCCAAGTTTGTCGGAGTCGATGGATTGTTGGTCGGTATAGGGTGTCAGGAAGATATCGGAGTCATAAATGACTTGGCGCTCGGCGACGACATAGCGACCGTCGCGCTGTTCCATCCGCAATCGTGAAAAGACCAGATGCGATGTCGAGGAACCGATATCGACACCGACGCTGACGAGCGAGGTTTTCTCGGCTGCGGCAATATTGCGTTGCTCAGCAAAAACGACGCGTCCGCCTTCTTCTTCCTCGTCATACACGATTTTTAACGGGGCCTTTCGTCATTTCAATCTTAGCCACCGGCAAAGGAGTAGGTCGTGTTCTTGTCGTAGAATTTATCATCCATCCGGTTTTCTGATCCTTCGGCGGTGACGGCTTCGGCAAAGCCAGCGCGCACCTGTGGATCCTCAAGATAATAGGGAACGGATGCGCCTCCGGCATAGGTGATATCAACCATACCAGGATCAACGACTGTATCGCCTGGAATCCCTGCCTGTTGGGCGAGGTGATTATTGGGGCCGTACCAGCCGAGTAAACGAAGTGGTTCATTGCCGGTTGAGAAATGTTGATGAAACCAGTCGCCTTCCATGGGAGCGGCGGAAATCATGCTGACCTCGCCATATTCCTGGCGCAGAACGCCGTCAGCCTGACCGTCTTGCCAGGGCGTTGGGCCGAGTTCTTGTGGCCAGGTATAGGAATATCCTTTGCCGCCGATGCAAATAAACGCGGCGGCTGATCCCGGTGAATAGGCACGAGAGTAGCGCCCGGCGGGATGTTCGCCGATATACTGATAGAAGACGTTCTCCGCCATTTGCGGTTCCATCCGCCGGTATCCGGGCGTTCGCCGGTTATCGAGATAGAGGTCAGTGGTAAAGACATCGGCGACGACATTGGTCCGACACATCGCCAGGCCGCGGGCCGGGTCAGGCTGTAACCCGTCTGATGGCTCAAAATTGCTGGCGGCAGGGGTCGTAGCGCTTTTTCATTTTCAGCGCGGAGCCAAAGATCACATCTTCATCCCGCATGAGGTTGAACATGTTGGGCGCTGTGGTCCCGGCAAGCAGAATAGCGGGATTGGCAGAAGAATTGACGATGCGGTGATTGGTATTCATCGGGATCGCAAAGAGAGAGCCACGACTCCATTCGAAGACTTCGGGTCGTTCCTGACCATCATCCCAAATCTCGGTTGTGCCACGACCCTCAAGAACGAGATATACCTCTTCGTAAAGATGACGTTCTTCATTGAGCGCGCCCGCACCGGGAACCTCAATAAGATAGCTGCCCCATTTCCCTTCGGTACCAAATAGCTGGATAAAACAGCCGCGTCCCCCCAGGCGTTCCCAAGGGCGTAAGGGCAGGTTCAGAACGTTGGCGATACCAATCTCCCGCACCACGGGGATATCCTGTGCTTCCATAAAATCGTCGTAGGGCGTCGCCAGCCGAGGCCAGGAAGGGGTGCCGGCATAGAGGTCGCGTCCGGGTTCGTGCCAGTGCGGATCACCCGCTACATCATGGGGCATAAAGGGCTCTCAAATAATGATGAAACCACCGAAATTCTTGATGCCGAACATGGTCAAATGGCGGTCGACTGTCAAGCAAGGCGCGTCGTGACGGGCTGTGTTCCTCTCGACCGCTTTGCAGCGCATAATACCAGAAAATTAATAGGCAGCGGGAGGCGTTGAGATGAAATGGCTGGAAAATAAAGTTGTGTTCATTACCGGTGCTGGTGAAGGCATCGGCAAGGTTGTTGTGAAGCGTTTCCTGGAAGAAGGCGCGGCTGGAATCGTGGCATTCGATATCGTGGAAGAACGGTTGGACGCCTTGCAAGCTGCGCATGGTGATCGGGTTGCGACGGTGTGTGGCGATGTCCGAAGCCTCGCGGACAATCAGAAGGCTGTTGAACTGGCGGTCTCCAAATTCGGCAGGCTCGATGTATTCATTGGCAATGCCGGTGTACGGGATGGCCGCAAGCGCCTCGAAGATATGGGTGAAAAGGAACTGACCCAGGGCTTTGATGATGTCTTCGGGGTAAATGTGAAGGGCTATATGATTGGCGCGGCTGCGGCGCGTGAAGAACTTGTAAGGAGCAAGGGCTGTATCGTTCTTACCCTGTCGACATCGTCGTTTTATATCGGCAGCGGGCCGATCTATACCGCCTCGAAACACGCTGCCCTTGGCCTAATGCGGGCTCTGGCACATGAGCTGGCACCGGATGTTCGGGTCAATGGCGTTGCCCCCTGCGGAACACCAACATCCTTTGCCGATGCGGAAAGTCTTTTGGAGCCGGGGGCGGACCGTACGCCGGCGCGTACGGGTGGCCCGAACAGCAATATTCTGAAACGTCAGACGAAACCTGAAGATCATGCAGCAGCCTATGTGCTGCTGGCGTCAGATCAATCTGCGGTGATGACCGGCTCGGTCATAAATAGCGATGCGGGACGCGGCGTTTCCGTCGCGTCCCAACGCTAATATCAGCTCTACGCGCCCCAAGGGGTGATGGCTTCTTTCAGGGCTTTATAGCCATCGAGGAAGCCCGGACGGTCACCGCTATAGATCTCGTCGAACTTGGCGAGGGCATCATCAAGGAACGCCTCGAGTTCTTTGTTGCCTTTATTGGCATCGAGATAAGCGTCGCGGATCAGAACGAAATGAATGCGCGGGTCGTAGGGCTGCTTAGTACCACCAACCCACTCGTCACCATCCAGCAGGCGAAGGAGCATGGCGTCGGCGGACCCCAGCGTTTGCTCATGAATAGCAGGACCCGTCATGCGGTGCATAATAGACGTCATGTCACGACCGTTGCCGGTGGTGTAACCCATATCGGTCCATACCTTGCGCATATCGACGTCCTGGCCGAGATGCTTGGCAACCATGCCGCCGAAGGCGCGCATTGGATCAGAAATATCAGCCATTAGATCGGTCAAGCGGTCACCATCGAGGTCGGTAGCAAGAACGATGCAGTCGCGCTGTTCAATCAGGTCCCAAACCAGCAGGCCATAATTGGTGTCAGCAATATGCTGTTCAATCCGGCCGCCCCAGTTTTCCATACCGTCTTTAAAGTCGGCGGGGAGAAGGGCGATGATCTTGTCGATTTCTTCCTTAAACTCTTCGTAAGGGTCGACCGCGTATTTACGTCCAACTTCAAACTTGGTGCCCTTCAGCAACCAGCTATGGAGACCGGCATTGATGCCATCCTCTTGTGCCTGTGTTGGCTTAGTGGCGACACGGCCCAAGCGACCACTCTCGTGAACCATCTGAAGGAACAGGCGGTTCGCGTAAGCAAGTTGGACGCCGGGTGTATTCATTTCCGAATGGACGATGCCTGTCTCGGCATTGACGCCAAACACGGCCTTGTCTTGTGAGTAGGGCAGGCAGGGCATGCAGCGGACTGCGGTGATTGGGCCATAGGGGCGAACGTTACAATAGACGCCAGCCTGGGTCCGCAACGGCGCGTTTCCAGATTTACCCATGACGACGACTTTACCGCCCTTGCCATCATTCACGTAGGCATCGCCTGCGGTGGACCATTTGATTGAGATGCAGGGCATGTTGCCGAACCATGTCAGTGGCTCAAGCTTGTGGTCATGCCGGTATTGCGACCACATGGGGACGGCATAGAAGGGTAGTCCCAACACATCAATGGCAGCCATCGTACCAATCAGCGCGAAGGCATCCGTCATGGAATGGGCAACAGGCTCGATTTTGCCATCGTGGTTGCCACCTTGCCAGACAACGGCATCGGGAAAGCCCGTTGGCCGAACATCAGTGGGCTCATACAAATCGTTGAGCAAGCCAAACAGGTCCCCGCCATCGGCTTCGGTGCGGGCAATATTCATCAGATCGAGCATAGGTGCCTCTTAAATTAGAAATTTGGTCGTAACACGGATGCAAGACACACCCGCCCTATAAATTCGGGCTAAACATGCTGATTTGGAGGCCAACTGTAAAGAGCGAGTTGGTGATATCTTTTGATGTTCGAAATGTAGGTCAGGTCTTCCACATGGGCCGAACCCGCTTCTTCTCGTTGGCAACTTTTCGTCCACGGAGCCGCTCCCAAAGCAAAATACCGGCGTAATTCTCGACCTGGGTCGTTGGCACCCGGAAATCGGCCAATTTCTTACGGGTCTCCTCATTGGGAAGGATAAAGGACCACATGTTCAGGGCCCCTCTGTTATTCTCTGTCAGAATGGATTTGAAGTAGCCATGCGGGATGGGGACGCTGACGCCATTTTTATCCTTGGAGCCAATGACGTTGATTGCTTTGCCAAAATCAAAAATCGGTCCCGAAATTACATAAGTTTCAAATATTTTTGGATCGGCATCGAGAATACGGACGGCTCCTTCAAGTTCCTTCCAAACCCACGGTTAAACTTTGGCTTTTGCGGTGACATGTTGGAGAGCAGGAAAGTCTCGCTGTTTTGCATCTCGCCTTCACGTTGGTTGGCGCTGGCGACCAAATGCCCGCGGTCATGTTTTGATCCTGTGTAGTCTGCGAGATCAGCGCGAAATACCTGTGGCACCCGATAGTCGGAGCGGAAATTATCGAGGCGTTCTACCGCTTCCTTCGCCTTCATCAACCCGTCCGACAATTTCGAGGGCCCATTTCGCCTGACGGAAATAATAGGAATAGCCGATAGTGAAATAGCGATTGACCATAATCTGGTCGGCCGCAGGGGCCCCGTATCGGGCCTCTCGGCGTTGGCTTAACAGGTCGATCATGACGGATACTCCCTCATTCCATGTTGGAGGGTCTAACCTATTCCCGTAGTGATTGCAGATTCAAGTGGCAGAGAGAAGAATCATCTACAATCGAAACCGGTTTGGTTGAAAGGCTTCGACGTCGATCGCGGGCGGTTTGTCTTCGAATAAATCTGCAAGGAGCTGCGCACTTGCGGCCGATGTTGAAAGCCCGTTGTGCTGGTGGCCGAAGTTAAACCACAGGCCCGGATGACGCGGTGCGGCACCGATCATTGGCAGACTATCGACGAGTGTTGGGCGACGTCCCATCCACGGGGTATCTTCGATTTTGTCGCCAAGCGAAGTTGCTTGGCGCGCTGACCGGATTGACTGTTGTACCTGTCGGTCATCGTGGGGCGCATCGCGATCCGCCAATTCGACCCCTGACGTTATCCGGACGCCCTGTTGCTGTGGTGACATGACATATCCCGCATCGACGTCATGGACCGCCCGCGTTAGTGCCGGGCCGTTTCCTGGTTCTAAATGCCAGTGGTAGCCGCGTTCCCAGGCCATTGGAATCTTATAACCAAGACTTTTAGCTATTTCAGCGGACCATGGCCCTGCGGCGAGAATGACAGCATCTGCTTGTAAGGGTTCTGAGTCTCCAAGCTGCACTTCCCAATGTTCTGTCTGTTGGAACTTTTTTGCGGCACCAAGAATTACTTTGCCACCCGCGTCTGTGAAAAGCTTGAGATAGGCGTCGCATAATGCGGCCGGGCTGGAAACGCTACAGGCGTCGTGCAGGAGAACTCCGTGGCGAAATATTGGATTTAGCGCAGGTTCTAATTGCTTCAACTCATCTTCCGAATAGAGCGTGTGGCCAACACCGGTCCGCTCAAAGACTTTGAGCTCCATTTCGTAACCTTTGTAACTCGCGTCACTGCGGAAGACCTTTAGCCAACCTGTTTTGCGTAACAGGTGCTCGGCCTTGGAGTCTGAAATCAAGGTCAGGTGAAGTTCTAGCGAATGGGCCTGCAAGGCGCGTAGTGCTCGGCTGCTATGATCTAAGTGCTGGTCAGTGCAGTAGCTGAGAAAACGGGTGATCCAAGGCAGACGTTTTATAACGAACCCTAAACTGTAGTTTAGGGCGTTGCTCTTTTTTAGAATGAGTTTTGGCAGCCGTTTTCGGAGGCCGGGGTTATTAGAGATAACCACTGACCCGTCCGACAGGACTCCCGTATTACCGTATGACGTTTCACGACCCGGCTGTTTCGGGTCGAGCAGCGAAACTTGATAACCGCGCCGCTGAAATTCTAAAGCGGTGGTGATGCCGATGATACCGCCACCGACAACAATTATGCGCTGTGGCGACGTCATCTGACTGTCAGTTTCTGATCAGACTGCAGGACCAATTGACTGCGGTGTTTTAATCGGACCTTCGAGTTCTTCTTGGGGCAGTGCCATAATGGCTGCTTCGTCGAAAAGTTCACTCATATTTGAACCGATACCGTTCTCGGCAATCGCTTCAAGCCATTTGCGATGGATGCGGGGATCCTGATCTTCATACTCGACCTGGCGACCACCTTCCTGAATGGATGTTGCTCCTTTGCCTTCGGCGCTTTTGCGGCGCAGCGCAATAAAGGGGTAGCGGCGGCTACCCATGCTGCAGGCCAGATAGCGGGCGGGTTGATCGCAGGTGTTGAAATGCTGATGGAACATCCAGAACGGCGGGGTGTACATGAAGCCATGTTCCCACGGGAATTCCTTGAACTCCTGGTCTCCCTCGTACCACAGCAAGGTGTAGCCTGTGCCGCTGACCGCATGAACATGTGTGCCGGCAGCATGGCGATGCGCTTTTTTGTAGCGGCCCATCGGAATTTCGGAGGAATGGGCATGCATGGTGCTGTCGGCGAGGATAAAGGAAACGTTGAGCGATCCTTTGCCGCGTGAATCCATCGCATAAAGTTTGAAGTTGGTCAGGTCGTTGACGAAATTGGTTTCCCACAGATTTGCCTCGGCGACATTATCGCCGCGATTGACCGTAAGGTGGTCGCCTTCGCCATCAAAATGCTTGCTGTCGCCGATACGCTCGGGGAAATCGAAGTCGTTTTCAAAGACGAAGCGCTCGTTATGAAACAGGTTGATCACCAGCGGCGCATCATTCGTGCAGGACAAACGCGCGGGCTCCTGACCGGAGCCATTAAATATCTGGTATTCGCAATTCAGCGGTACCGTGAACAGGGATTTGGGACCCCATTCAAAGGTGCGGACTTCGCCGTCCGGGTAGGTGACAGTGGTCGAGCCATAGCCGGACAGTGCGTAGAAAAATGCTTCGTAGATATGTTTGATCGGGGCCGTTTTCTTGCTGGGCGCTACCTCCAGCACATAGTTGGCCATGAAGTCGCCATTGCCATGTGTATGCGCGAAGCAACCGCGGGCATCCCAGCGATCCCAGACATCTGTTTCAAGCGCTAACAGGTTGTGGCCAAAGTCGAGATGCATGGGGATGCCTTCGCCCTTTGCCCAATCCATATAGGGATCGACCAGAAATTTTTTGCTTAAATCGATTTCTTCGGTGGGGGCGTTTTCGTCAGACATGCGGGTCCTCTATGAACAACAGGCTAAAAAATACGATGATCTCTTGGGCCGCGAAACGACCCTAGACCAGACCCGCCCATTCTAACAGCAGCCCCGGCGGGAAGGGAAGGTGCAGGAGATGCCCGAAGATATACCAGGTGGCGATCCCCGTACCCAAAGGAAGGGCGATTGTCATCACCAGCGTTTCCTTATGGCGCAGCATATAGGCCAGCACCATGACAGGCGCGGCCGTATAGAAGCCGATCAACCATAACAGAAGAGCGAATCCGTACATCCATGCGAATAGTTCCAACGCCCGCCGCTTTCCTTGTTTGGAAGATTCTTCTTCAGTGAAGTCAATATCGACGCCGGTCTTGTCGGTTTCCGTTTTGGACGCCGGTAGAATTTCGCGTACGAGCTGATAGGCCAACAATAGCAACGCGATGATGCCGATAGTGTACGGATACATCTTGGCCTGAATCGGCATTTCCGACGATTCAATGACCACATAGGCAAAGAGCAGTATGAAGGCGATGGTCAGGAGAGAGCGTGGCTGAAATCTTAAGCTCATCTTACGCCTCCGTTTCCTGGGCCCGGAGTTTGGCATTCCTGTCCTGGAACATCGGATAGGCAACACAAACCACGAGAAGCGCGAAGATAATCAGGACGCCTGGACGCCACAGGAAGTCTGCCCCATGCAGCTGAACGGAGGTCCACATATGACGTTCAGCAATCGGTCCCAAAACGAGGCCCAGCAGCAGAGGCGGACGGGGCCAGCCACCGGCTCGCATGAAATAGCCGATTGTGCCAAAGGCAAACATGATCAATACATCTTCAAACCGGCTGGATGCGGCGAAGCTTCCAATCACGGCCATGGCCAGGATGACTGGGATCATCAAGGTCGGGCGGAGCTTGGTCGCCATTGCGAGCTGGCGGGTGAAGGCGAGGCACAGGATTGATGTGATGATTGTCCCGATGATTAAAAGCCAGATCATCGAGAAGGTAAGATGCAGGTCTTTGGTCAGCATGTCGCGACCTGGCGTGATCCCGACGATGATGAGACCGCCAAAGATCAGGGCCAGTGTGCTTGACCCGGGAATACCAAAGGCGAGCGTTGGGATCAGCGATCCCCCTTCCTTGGCGTTGGTTGCGGCATCAACGGCAATGACGCCACGGACGTCGCCTTTACCAAAGGTCTCGCGAGCCCCCGGACAAGTCTGTTTGGCGCTGCCATAGGCGAACCAGTCGGCGACAGCGGAACCAAGGCCTGGAATAATGCCGACCCAGACTCCGATCAGGCTGCTGCGCAAAATCAGCCAGCGGTGGGTAAAGGCGTCTTTGATTCCCTGCCTGCGTCCTTTGCCAAGATCACCAAGCGGCAGGTCGGAGATCCCTGTGCCCTTAACGCCCATATAGATCAGCTCGGGTATAGCGAAAAGGCCAATGGTGACCGGGATCAGTTTGAACCCGTCGATAAGGAAAATTTGATCAAAAGTGAAACGGTGCAGGCCGGTAATGATATGGACGCCGACCATTGAGATAATCAACCCAAGTCCACCGGCGATAATGCCTTTGACGGGCGCTTTGCCACTCAGCGCGCCAACCATGGCGATACCGACCATCACCAGCATAAAAAATTCCGGAGGGCCGAGAAGAAGAACGAGAGGTCGCAGGATCGGAATAGCGACAAGGAGGACGATTGCACCAATAATGCCACCGATGGCCGATGACGTGAATGCTGCAGCGAGAGCACGCGCCGCTTCGCCTTTCTTGGCCATCGGGTAGCCATCCATAATCGTGGCCTGTGATCCGCCGCCGCCCGGTACGCTGAACAGGATAGACGTTATCGAATTCGCTGTATTGCTTACTGCCCAGACACTCATGATCAGGCAGATGGCTTCAAATTTATTGAGGGTGAAGGCGATGGGGAGAAGGAGGGCGATGGCGGTTTTACTGCCAATGCCTGGCATGGCAACCAGCGTTGAACTGATAACGATACCAACCATCATCAGCAGAAATGCTTTCCATTGAAGGATGCCATACAGGCCTTCTAATGCCGCCTCGACCATCCTGATCCCCTTCCCTTAAAGGAAAAAGATCGCCCTGTGTTAGGACGACCTTTTATAAGAGCTTACTTACAGTCGATCCGGGCAGCTTCTTTCCCTGGGCTTGGGTAAGTGAACTGGCACATCATGCCGAGTTTAATGGCCTTACGTTTTGCCTTTTTGCCTTTGACTTTGATCTTGGTCCGAGAGCCTGAGACCTTGGCCATGACTTCCTTGCCCTTGTAGTCGATCCAGATGCTTCGGCCACCTTTCTTTATTTTGGTGACGGCGCCGGTGTGCTTCAGGAACTTGCTGAGATCTCTCTTGGGTTTCTTGGCGCCGGATTTGTAGGCAGCGATGACGGCGTCAGATGCACCGAGAATTCTCGTGATTGACCTTCTCCATCACGCTGGCGGCAGTCCAGGCAACGTTACGTTTGGCGCGTTTGGCCTCTTTAATAAGGTCCTTGTCATGCAAAGCCGCCTTAAAGGCACTACGCAGGGTTTTCAGGCGGTCAGCAGGAATGCCCGATGTCGTGTAGAAGGGGCGTCCGGCGGCGAGCGGTGCTCCAAGCAGGGCGGCAAGTTGTTTACCTTGTTTTGAAAGCAACGTGCTCATATGTGGGACGGGCAAGGCCTTGTGCGGCGCGCCATTGTAAAAGATTGGGATGAGCCCGAGCTCTTTTATAGCTTTGCGTGTGCTTTCGTAGCTGTTGGCGGTGCCATGCGTGTCACCACGTTCAATGGCCAGAAAACGGGCACTGCCGCCAATGATGCCGGTAATGATTTTGACGTTAAAGCCGTCTTTCTTGAGGAGAGCTGGATATTGATACGATCCTGAGCCCGGACCCGTTGCTCCGAAAAGAACGGTTTTTTTCGAATCCTTTAGCTGCTGATAGGTTCTGATCGGCTGGTTTTTGCCCATAACGACCAGAAAAGTTGAAGAGGCTGCACTGCCCAGTGCGCTCAGTTTCTCCAGATCGTACTTTACGCCGACTTCCTTTGTCCGCTGCGCCAACGCCAGTTCGCGTGTCAGAACAGCAATTTCGGTGCCGTTCTTCTTGGCGCGGCTTGCCATGTAGTTTGCGGCAACGATGCCGCCAGCTCCCGGCATGTTGATGACGATCATCTTGGGATTGCCGGGTATGTATTTCGACATGTGGCGCGCCAGCAGGCGACCATAAAAATCGTAGCCGCCACCGGGGGCAGAGCGCACGACCATCTTAATCGTTTTGCCCTTGTAAAAACCCTGAGCATTTGCGGTTTGCGTGTTTGCAACACCCCAGGCCGCGACGCCAGCCAACAGGCTGCCAAGTGCGAGTGACCCTGTAAATTTCTTCATCAAATGTCCTCCGAGTATGTGATCGTTCTATTTTCTGACAAAACGCTAAAGGAGCTTATTAAATGTTTCAACAGCTTCAAGTCACATTAATTCCCGCTTCTGTGGCGGCATGTCTTCCGGCGCGACGGCCCGATGTAAAGGCCCAACCAATATGATGGCCATGGCCTTTGAGCATAAGCCCTCCTTGTCCAACAGAACCTGCGGCAAACAAGCCAGGAATTGCTTTGTCATTTTCGCCGAGTAGACGATGTTCTTCATCGACGGCGAGACCGCCATCAGTCAGGACGACATAGCTCTTGGCCGGTCCTAGGGCGTAGAAAGGACCTGATAAAATTTGTGTGTCATTGTCGGTGTTATGGGCGTCGACTGAGTTCTTGAGTTCCTCGTGTGGCATGTCCAGCGACGCCAGCGAGCGTCGTAATGGAGTCCGCTTTATGAAAAATGTCTGGCCGCGTTTTGCGGAAATCATCCAGATAGGCGTATGAGACTCCGGGCGCTGTGGCGATAAAATCCGGCCATGCCGAATATTTTGCGGCCAAGGCTACTATCCAGAATGACATAGCCGATTTTTTCCGGTTCTTGCGCGATCGCGAGCCCGAGCTTTGCCGGAGTGATCTGTAATGCGTTTGCCGTCCTTGTTTACGAGTAGGGCGCCGTTGGTGAACAGGTCCAATTCGGGTGCCATCGAGGTGGTCGTAAATCCCAGGACAAAGGGGCGTAAAATTCTGTCCGGCATATATTTCAGCGCGAACCGCATAAATCTGGTGACTATTTTTGTGGGCGGCAACATCCGGTCAATGGATTCCCGGGGCGGCGGAATAAAGCGCAATGTCGGACCGGAGAGCACATCACCGTTTATGACTCTGGCGCCAAGGGGAAAAGAGATCTCGTGCCCGTCGCCAGTGGCATTTGGATTCATCGCGTCGACCAGAGAGACCTCGGGTGAAATATACTTGGCCTTGAGCTCTCGGTTGGCGGCGTAATCGCCACTCGCGAGAACAATCGATTTTGCGTGAACCTCAGTAATACCTCGCGGCATTTCGCATCGGGCGCCGATAACGCGGCCGTCTTTGAGCAAGAACTTGTTGGCCCGGCTGTTGCACCGGATCTCGACACCGGTTTTAGCGGCGTGCTTGCCCAGGTGATGGATATAGGCCCGAGAATTTGGCAGAGACATTATGCATGCGGGGCTTGCGATGCGGTGGTTCTGGCATGGGGCCAAAGAACTCGACGCCCATAGACATGAGCCAGCGCAATGTCTCGTTGGCGTTGTCGACAAAAATACGACGGAGTTTGGGATTGTCACGGTCAGCCAGCGGACCAGAGAATTTGGGCATGTCTTCAAAATGCTCGTCCGGCGTATCGACGATACCTTCCGAGAGCTGGTGCGGTGTCTGTGTTGCTGAAAAAGAGCCAATCGACCAGGCGGTCGTTCCGCCCAGTTCGGGATTCTTCTCAATGAGCATGACATTGGCGCCGTGAGTTCGGGCTTCAATTGCCGCCGCTAATCCGGCGCCACCACCGCCGATAACCAATACGTCACAACTTAATGACTGCTCTTCGATCACGGGCCCACCTTTATTAATCGTTATAGTTGTAATGAGAGTAGTGCAGTACCTGTACCCTGCCAAGGTCCTGAAATTCACCCTACTGCGACGCACGAGTCTGCGGTAGCGTAAGGTATCAGTTAGTGATGGTTGTTTGACTCAAGAGGATACGAAATGAAGATCGACGTTTTTAATCATGTGTTTCCCAATGAATTCTTCGAAGCCGCAGAAAAGCTCATGCCTGCGCGCGCTGTAAAGCGCTGGAAGGCCATGGAAGAACTCTATGACATGGACGCTCGGATGAAGGTAATCGACAAATTTGACGATTATCAGCAGATCATTTCTATCTCACAGCCGCCTCTCGATATCATTGCGGGGCCAAACGATTCGCCTGAACTCGCACGCGTGGCGAATGACGGAATGGCCCGAATTTGTCGAGAATACCCGGATCGTATGCCGTGGTTCATCGCGGCATTGCCGATGAACAACACCGATGAAGCGATCCGCGAAGTTGATCGCGTCTTGGATGAACATAATGCCGTGGGTTTCCAAATTCATTCGAACGTTGGCGGCAAGCCACTTGATGCGCCGGAGTTCCACGACATCTTTCAGAAGATCGCCGAGCGCGGAAAATGCGTCTGGTTACATCCAACGCGGCCAGCGAGCCATGCCGACTACCTGACCGAAGATCAATCTCATTACGAAATGTTCTGGGGCATTGGTTGGGCTTATGAAACGACGGCAGCGATGTGCCGGATGGTTTGCTCTGGCATGTTTGATAAAATTCCAAACTTCCAGGTTATGGCGCATCATTGGGGTGCCTATATCCCGCATGCAGAAGGCCGCATGCCGCTTTGGGAAGCCCGCAACGGCACAATGTCGGCCGATGGCAGGTCCTTTGCGGATGATCTCGAAAAGCCGATGCTCGATTATTTCAAAATGTTCTATGGCGATACCGCGATGTTCGGTGCCAAGGCACAAAGCCAGGCAGGGCTCGATTTCTTCGGTTCGGGAAATTCGTTTTTTGCGACCGACGCGCCGTATGATCTTACGGGCGGTGAAAGCAATATTCGGGAGACAATCGAAGTCATTGAAAGCCTGAACTGCGAGGACAGTGATCGTCAGGCCATCTATGAAGACAATACGAGAAAACTGCTCCTTGGTGAGTAAATGAGCTGAATACGCCCCTATCATTCCGCGGGCTCGGCTGGGCTTTATCATTCCGTCTTCAAATCGGATGGTAGAGCCGCAGCTGCAGCATTATTGCCCGGATGGGGTCGTGCCGCATTTTAACCGGATCGGCATGACCAACCGGCATAAGGCGCCGCTCGATGAGTTGATGCCGCGTATCCTTTTGGCGGCTGAATTGCTTGGTGATTCCAAATGTGATGTGACGGTTCTGCAATGTACCGGGACATCAATGTCGGGCGGGGTAGAAAAGGAGCGGGAAGTGATCGCCGCTATAGAGGATCTGACCGGAAAGCCAGCGGCTTCCGCGGCATCGTCATTGATGGAGGCGTTTCAGGCTTTGGACGCGCAGCGGTTGGTCTTTGTTTCTGAAACCCCACAAGCCGGCCACGATAAAAAGCTGGCATTTCTTCAGGAAGCCGGGCTGGACATTATCGCTGATAAGGCGATGGGGCTGGCTGGCACCGATGTTTATTGCAGTACGCCTCCAGAATTCTGGTTCGAGAATGTAAAGGCCATGCGCAATGACGATGCTGATGCGTATTTTGTCAGCTGTGCCAACATCCGAAGCATCGATGTCATTGAGGCGTTGGAAGATGAACTAAACAGACCGGTGATCACCAGTAATCAGGCGGCGCTTTGGTCTGCGCTGCGCCTGGCTGGTCTCAATGACAATATCTCTGCGCTTGGCCGGTTGTTTAAAACCGGCTAACGACCCCTTAGTCTGGTGCGTCTTGACCTGGAACGACACCAATCGCTGCAAGCGCATCCGCGACAAAGTTTTCGGCAATGACATCTTCGCGCGTCACTTTGGGTAAGGTCGGGATTGAGCTTGTAGAAAAGCTCCATCTCGTCCCGCCAATGGGCTTTGGTTAGCTCGCCATTGATCGCAAAGCCCGCGGTGTCGTGTTCCTGTTGCCAGATGGTTTGAACATCTTCTTCCGGGACCGGAACGGTGACGTAATGGTCATAGACCTTTTTGAAGGTCGCAAAATCATCATGCAACGCCCGAGATGCCTTGATCATGCCGCGGGTAAGCCGGTTGAGCTCTTCAACATGGCTTTGCTCGTATGTTTCTAGGGTTCCAAGCACGCCATGTGGCTGGACAGGCACCAGTTTCTTGAGATCGGCAAAACCTAACAGCGTGTGCAGACTGTTGCTTGGGTCCTGATTTATTGAAATGGCTTCTTCAACGCGGATCAGGGACACATCAATGGTATCACTTAACAGACGATCAATACGTTCTGGTGGTGGTCCAACCGCTTGCCAGTCGATGTCGCTCTCTTCAATACCAAGAGCGGCAACAAGTAGTCTCGCCATGTGATGGCTGAGGGCACCAAAGCCGTCGAGGGCCCAGGAGCAACCTTTCAGCTGGGCAGGGTCGGTGATCCGACTCTGGGTGACGAGGTTCTGGGCAAGACCACGCGCCATTGAAACGATGACCCGAACCGGTTGTCCTTCGGAGCGAAATTTAAGAACCGGACCAAGGCCGCCATAGGAAACATCGACAGTTCCGTCGAGGACGGACTGCATAGCAGCGACACCACCATGAACAGGGGTCCATGTGACATCTAGGTTTTCGTCTTCCCAGCAACCAAGGAGGGTCGCGGCGGCGCAGGCAAGATCGTCGACGCCGAAAGTTGGTCCGGACCCTGCAGCGAGCCGGATAGAAAGTCTGTCACTCATGGTTTGTTCCTTAAGGCGCTATTGTGGTGTCTAGATGAATATGAATTGGCTCGGCGCCATCCTGAATTTCACGACCCAAAAGCAAGACCGCTTTTTCAGCATCACCGAGAGAATAATTATGCGTACAAAGCTTTCCGAGATCTTGCCATTTGTCGGTCAGGATTTCGATGGCGCGGGCAGTGTCTTCCCAGTCGGAGGAGAGAACCCCGAGCATTGAAATCTCATTGAACAGCAATTTATCGCTATAGAAATTATTGAGGGCGTTATGGGTTTTGACACCCGCGACGACGAGGGTGCCGCCTTTTTTGAGCATTTCAACACCTTGGATAAGAGGCTCGGTCGACCCCATCGATACGTCGAGAACGATATCCGCTTTTTTACCGGCAGTGAGTTCATGGACCCTTTCGACAGGGTCTTCTTCCTGCACATTGATGGTTGCATCAGCACCGAGTTCTTTGGCGATCTCCAGCCGGTACGTGTCGGCGGCGGTACCGGTCACAATAATCTGTCCAGCGCCCATCTCTTTGGCGACGAGAACACTTAATAGACCGCGCTGACCGGGACCCTCGATAACGATGGTTTGGCCTTCGCGTAGATTGGGTCGTGCCCATGCCCAACGCACGGCGTTTGAGAGCGGGTTGTTCAGGCTCATAACGTCTGTTGGAATATTGTCGGGGATTTTGTGCATCCGCGATTTGGGGTGTAGGTACAGATGGGAGGCGTAGCCGCCCCACAAATGGGGCTCGTTGTCGAATCCCATGCGAAGCCCGTAGCCCATATTGGCATCGCAAAAAATTGGTCTTCCGTCGTGGCAGGCGAGACATTCGCCGCAGGGGATAGACGTTTCGACGACGACGCGGTCGCCTTCTTTTACATTCCACTTCTTGGCAGCGTTAGAACCGACTTTGTCGACCCAACCAAAAATTTCGTGTCCTGGTGTTATCGGCAATGTGCCATGTGGCGTACCAATAAAATGGCCGTCATATTGTTCATAGTCTGTGCCGCATAGTCCGGCGGCTTCTATCCGCAGGATACCTTCGTCGAGGCCGATATTCGGAATCGGTACTTCGCGGGTCTCAAATTTGCGTTTTTCAACAAGTACGGCCGCGTAGGCTGTTTCGGTCATTAATTAGCTCCGTCCACCGACAGCAATTTTATCTGCTGTGGAGATTGTAAATTTTGCACGGGTGTCTTCCATGGATTTAATACAGGCGGGATCGTAATCGTGCTTGGGTTCCGGGTCGATGCCCCAATTATCGCCGACATTGTCGCCACGCACCAGCATTGCGGTGGCACCGTCGAAACGCGTCTCTTTTACATGCGGCGCAACATAGTGAATTGAAAATCCAACGCGGGGATGATTGGCGTTATTTGGTCCTGAGCCATGCACCACGCTTTCATGATGCAATACGACCTGCCCGGCCTTGACCTCGGCGAAGACCGCCTTGTCCTCCGGGACATCGATAACGGTTTGGCCTTGCTGAACCAAATTGTTCTCATGCATTCGAATTTCATGGACTGCCGGGGGTCCTTTATGTGTACCGGGTATATATTGGACGCAGCCGGACTCGATGGTGGCATCGTTGAAGGCCAGCCAGGCCGTTACGGTTTCTGCAGGTTCCAATCCGTAATAGAAACTATCGGTGTGCCATGAGACAAATCTTGGGTCGTTGGCCTTTTTGGTGAAGAACGAAGCGCCCCAACATAAAATATTGGGGCCGAGGACGTCTTCTATCGCGTCCAGCAGTTTCTCGTTTCGGACGACATCGCATAGCCATGGAAATGGTAAATGGGCTTTGACCCGAAACTTCTTTTGCGGTTCGTGGCCTAGATGTTCTTCCATTGCTGCGAACTTGCTGTGTAGTCCGGCCGCCTCATCTGGCGTATAGGCATCAATTGGAAACAGGAATCCATTTTGGTCAAATTCATTGACCTGATTTTCTGACAAAACTTTTGGCATTGGCGAAACCTTATCATCGTTCTTCACGCGAGCATTTTGACCCGAATTGGTTCCGATTACCAACTATCAGCGCTATCGCAACGGAATGAGGTTATAGTGATCAAAACACGGGAGGAAAAAATGGCTGAGAAAAAGGCAAAGGCACTCGGGATCAACCATATCGTTCTTGAAGTTGGTGATCTTGATGAGGCCCTGGAATTTTATGGCCAATTATTCGAGTTTGATCTGCGCGGTCGGAACGAACACAACGCCTTCATCGACCTAGGTGATCAGTTTATCCAACTTCGCCTCGGACGGACGCAGGAAGCTGACGGCGCCAGACATTTTGGGTTCGTTGTTGATGACCGTGAACCGGTCCAGCAAGCACTTGAAGAAATGGGCGTTGAGTTGCTCGAGCGCGGCATGAATTTCCGGGACCCATGGGGCAATCGTGTCGAGGTGGTTCCTTATGATGATATTCAGTTTAGTAAGGCGCCCAATATCTTGCGGGGTATGGGGTTGGAAGGATTAGAGAAAACACCGGCGGCGATAGAAGAGCTCACCAAAAAGGATATGGCACCTTAACCGAGCTATCCGGTAACGAAACCGTTATTGGTGGTTCACTGGATGGGGCGCATATTGCAGGCAGGGAAAAAGGCAGGGCTAGAAAGATACCATCATGAAGAACATGAGCATGGAAAAGACGTTCGACTTTATCCAAACAGCGAATGACATCCTGATTACACTTATCGTGTTTGCACTTGGTGTTGGTCTCGTTGTTGTTGCTGTCCTTTATGTCATCGACGTAACCCAAACGAAGCAGGCGGTGCGTCGGAATTTTCCGGTCGTCGGACGTTTCCGGTATTTGTTTGAACATATGGGCGAGTTTTTTCGTCAGTATTTTTTCGCCATGGACCGCGAGGAAATGCCGTTTAATCGGGCGCAGCGTTCATGGGTTTATCGGGCGGCAAAGAACGTTAGCACGCAGCTGGCTTTTGGATCGACGCGAGACATTACCCCGCCGGGAACAATCTTTTTCGTCAATTGCCCGTTTCCTACTTTGGAAGTCGATGCAGCAGACCCGGGTGAAGTGACGGTTGGCCCTTATTGCGAAAAACCCTATACGACGAGCTCGTTCTTTAATGTCTCCGGTATGAGTTTTGGCGCTATTTCTGAACCTGCCGTACGGGCGCTCTCCAACGGTGCCATGGCCGCTGGCAGCTGGATGAATACTGGTGAGGGTGGCCTGTCGCCGTTTCATCTCGAAGGTGGTTGCGACATCGTCTTTCAAATGGGCACGGCCAAATATGGCGTGCGTGATCAGAATGGTGAACTGTCTGACGAGAAACTAAGGGGCATCGCAGCTCATGAACAGGTTCGGATGTTTGAAATCAAACTCAGCCAGGGAGCAAAACCGGGTAAGGGCGGCATTCTACCGGCTAGTAAGGTGACGGCGGAAATTGCGGCCATTCGTGGCATCCCGGAAGGCGAAGCCTCAATTAGCCCAAACCGGCACCCCGATATCGATAGTGTTGATAACATGATCGATATGATCGAGCGTATTCGGAAAGTGACTGGCAAACCAGTCGGAATCAAATGCGTAATTGGAGCCTATGGCTGGCTTGATAGCCTGTTTAGCGCCATTAACGAGCGCGGCATTGAAAGCGCGCCTGACTTTATCACCGTGGATTCTGGTGATGGTGGCACGGGTGCCGCGCCCATGGCATTGCTCGACTATGTCGGCTTGCCGGTAAAAGAAAGCTTGCCCATGGTGGTTGATACGTTGACCCGTCATGGTCTTAAGGAGCGCGTGAAGGTTATTTCATCAGGCAAGTTGGTAACGCCGGAAGAAGTTGCTTGGGCACTTTGTGCAGGGGCTGACTTCGTGGTTTCCGCGCGAGGCTTTATGTTCGCGCTGGGCTGCATTCAGGCTTTGCAGTGCGACAAAAACACCTGCCCGACGGGGATCACGACCCATAACAAGCGGCTTCAAAAGGGTCTCGACCCCGTCGATAAGGCTGAGCGCGTCAAAAATTACATTAAAACGATGCGAAAAGAGGTTGGGATTATCGCGCATTCCTGTGGCGTGAAAGAGGCCCGGCATCTCCGTCGCTATCATTGCCGTGTGGTGATGTCGGATGGCAAATCCAAGGCCCTCAATGAAATCTTTCCGGAACATCGGGTGCCGGGGGAAAAGAAGGAAAGCGATACCGCCGCTTGAAGACTAGCGCCAAATCGCCTGATCGATCATGATTGAGTATCGATAGGATGATTTTACAGGTGATAGTATGGCCGGTTTTAAGAGTGATGCCTTCAAAGGTGTCGATACCATAAAATATGAGGCGCCTCGGCGGGTTGCTTCGACGGGAATTCTTCATTTTACCATTAGCGTGACTGACCTGGAGGTGTCGCGCAGCTTCTATGAAGACGTCGTGGGCTGTACCTATTGGCGGCAGAACGACACGACAGTCTTTATGAAGGCGGGCGAGGATTATTTTGTTCTTTCGCGGACCGGCTATCATCAACCACCCAACAAGCCAGGCGATTCATTGATCCACCATGCCTTTATCGTGGCCGGTGAAGATTTTGACGCGTCTATGTCTCACCTCGAGGATCAAGGCGTGGATGTCCTGCTTTATGAAGATACTGGACATCGTAGCTTTTCCGGTCGCCATGCTTATTTCCATGACCCCGATGGTAATGGCATCGAGATTATCGACTTTGACGGTGTCGGTGACACCTCGGCGGAGCCCTATGAGGGCCGCAAGCGGCGCTTGCCAAAATCACATTTACCATCCTCGGATGGGTGAGCGAAGCGCATGGAAGGAAGTACGGTAGGGACGACTAGCGCTACGCATGAGGAGGTCGTCGCGAGGGCTTCTGCTTTGGTGCCATTCCTGCGCGAAAAGGCTGCGGAAACTGAACAGAACCGCTCGATGTTGCCGGAGGTTCATGACCGACTAGATGAGGCAGGCCTACTCGGTATCATGTTAGCCCCGGGTCTTGGTGGTCTTGGTATGAGCTTGCCAACCCATCTTGAGGCCGTCATGGAAACAGCCCGCGGGTGTGGATCAACAGCCTGGTTGCACAGCCTGATCGGCAATCAAAACTATCTTGTGGGTTGGTACCCGCCAGCGGCTCAGGAAGAAGTTCGGGCGAGCGGCGAAGCGTTGTTCACGTGTCTGGTTATGGGGGCAACAATTACGGCGGACAAAGCTGACGGTGGTGTCCGGCTTACTGGTAGTTGGCCTTATGTCTCGGGTGTAGATCGTGCTAATTGGCTGATGCTCAGCGCGCATGACCCTGACAATCCCAAGCGGAACCTTACCTGCCTCATTCCGCGGGCATCCGTTTCCGTCAAAGACGACTGGAACTGCCTGGGGATGAAGGGAACCGGCAGTAAGACTGTTTCGCTCGACGCCGAATTTGTGCCCGATCATCGCGTCCTGTGTTTTCGCGAGGCTGAGCTGAACGGTATTCCTGGTTCCGCTATCAATGATGGGCTGCTCTATAAGACCAGCCCCAATTCGACTGTGTTTGCCTTTGTTGTTGCAGCGCCTGCTGTGGGGCTAGCGGCGTGTGCGATAGAAGCCTATCGCGACCGGCTAAAGAGCAGAACCAATGCCCGTATGCCGTCTGCGCAATCAGAGTGGGCATCATCGCAGCAGCGTCTCGGACGGGCCAAAGCGCAGTGTGATATCGCGAAGGCGACAGTCCTCGATAATGCCAACGAGTTAATGACCAAGCTTGAGTGGGGCGAACGAATTTCCGCTGAGGACCGAATTCGTTATCGTATGGCGATGGTTGAAATCGTGCGGATGTGCAGCGAGCTCGTTTATGAATTATTTTGTGATTCCGGTACTGGCGTCATGATGGAAGGCAGTGAGTTACAACGTGCGTTCCGGGATATTCATGTGCTGCGGAGCCATTTTGTGATTTTACCGGAATTTGCCGCAGAGAATGCCGGTCGAGCGCAACTAGATTTGCCGCCAACCGGACCGTTTGTTTAATTACAGAATTTTAGATTTATTGTTGGTGAGGTTGTGTGTTTTCCCGTTTTCGTTTCCTCTATTTGGAAAGAATGGAAAGCGGGTTTCCATTGGCATGAATCTTCCCAAATTCACAATGAAGCATTGAATGAAATGGGCGTGTCGTGAGTATGAACGACTCTGATTCTGAATTAGTTGCCGCTGAGTTGTGCTCCCCTCAGGAAGAGCATTTTTACGAAACCTTAGCGGCGCGTTCCCTAGTTCTGCAGGATGGTTTTAAATTTTGGAATAGTCTGCATCGTGATGGAGTATTCCCACGGCGCAGTGATTTTAATCCATTTGATGTCCCTAGTTTGATGCCAAACATGCTTCTATTTGAGGTGCAGGACAGACCGAGAGATTTTCGTTATCGGGTTATTGGTACAACCGTGTCCGAACACTTTTTTACAAACTGGACCGGGCATTGGATGTCTGAAATCGATCACCAGAAACCGCCGAGCAGGGTTTGGGATACTTGTGATCGTGTAGCCTCAACGCGCCATCCCATTTTAGGTAAAGTACCGTATGTCGGACCTAATTCTGAATTTATTTATAGCGAAGATCTGATTTTGCCGCTGGTAAATGATCAGGATGAGGTTGTGAATCTTCTCATTTTCCTTTCCTATATTCGTAAAGAATAACAAGTGGCTGCACCGAGACGTATGTGAGTGGATTGAATATGCCCAATGTTGGACACAGCGTGGAAGTTTCGCGCGAAGAATTAGCGGAGCGCGCGCGGGCGATGGTTCCTGCGTTGCGGGAACGCGCGCCTGAAGCCGAGAAGAACCGGCGTGTACCCGATATCACCCACAAAGAATTTATTGAGGCAGGGTTTTACAAAATGTTCCAGCCGCGCCGCTATGGCGGCTATGAGATGAGCTGGGACTGTATCCTGGACGTTGCGGCCGAATTGGGACGCGGCTGTGGATCAAGCTGTTGGGTGTTCACTAACCTGACCGGTCAGACCTGGATCAACGGCATGAAGAACGAGCAGGCTCAGGATGATGTTTGGGCCAGTAATCCGGATGCGGTGATCGCGTCGTCTTTCCCAGGCAAAGGCGCGACCGTCAAAGGCGTTGATGGTGGCTGGGTCGCAGATGGTATGTGGGGTTTTTCGAGCGGTATTGATTTTGCCGATTGGAGTAATGTCCAACTATTCGTTCCACAGGAAAATGGCCCACCGCAACATCAGTTCGCGCTGGTGCCAAAAACGGACTTCGTTGAAATGGTCGATGACTGGAATCCCAGCGGATTGGCAGCCACCGGCAGCAGGTCCTTTGTTTTGAAAGAAGTGTTTATTCCCGAACATCGCGCGATATCGGCGGGGCAGGTTCAGGGCGGTCCGACACCGGGTAGTGAAATCAATCCGAACCCGCTTTATAAAATTCCTCTATTTGCGATGGGAACAAAACAATTTGCGTCAACAGCGGTCGGTATCGCGCTGGGGGCGCTGGATGCGATGTGGACAGACCTTTCCACACGAAAATCAGTTGCCGGGGTCAAGCTAAGCGAACAAGGGACAGTACAGTCTCGTGTTGCAGAATCCAGCGCTGAGATTGAAGCTGCGCGGGCACTTTTACTGGAGGATTTTCGCGAAAGCAATTTGGTTGCGGCCAGTGACGCCCCGCCGTCTCAGGAGCAACGGGCACGTTGGCGGCGGAATAATTCATTTGCGGGCAAGTTATGCGTTCAGGCGGTCGAACGCCTGTTTCCGTTGGCAGGCGGTCGAGGGCTAGGGTTTGATAGCCCGTACCAACGCGCAGTGCGTGACGTTCATGCTGCGACCTCACAAAACAGTATGGCATGGGATGTTGCCGCGATTACTTATGCCCAACAGCGGTTTGGCGCCGTGATTTCAGATCCAAGGTATTTTCCCGACGCCAAAAAGGATTGATCGGGTATAATCCAGTTATCGAATTTTAGGAGGATGTTATGGCGAAGCTAAGACACATCGCAATGTCGGTGGATGATCCCGAGAAAACCGCAGATTTTTACTGTGAAGCCTTTGATATGGAGCGGGTTGGGACCACTGACTCACCGCTGGCCAAAGGCTGCTATGTTTCCGATGGCGTAATTACAGTCGCATTGTTGAAATACAAATCCGATCATTGGGCAGGTTATGTCGATGGGGAAGACGAACGTGGCAAAGATTATGTCGGTCTTCATCATATTGGCTTCTGGGTCGATGACGCGGAAGAAGCGGATAAAAAAATCGAAAAGGCGGGCGGCAAATACTTTATGGGCCGGCCCGACAAGAAAGCCCCGACGACGTTCTATGAAATTAAATATCGCGACCCCAATGGCGTGATTTTTGACGTGACACATCTGGGCTGGGGTGGCGCAACCAAGGATGTTGTTGCGGCACCGGGAACACCAGCACCTCCCAGCCGGGGGCACCCGAAAGATAACTGACTAGATGGCCGCTGCAGCTTCGGCTTCGGCGGTTTCCAGCTCTTCCTGTAGCTCTAGCCAGGCCTCTTCGGCATCGGATAAAGTTTTAGCGGCGTAGCCAGACTCAACCTGTAGAGATTTGACGGCTTCGGTGTCGCCTTTTTCATATAGCTCCGGGGCGGCGAGCGCAGCCTGCAGCCGTTCAGTCTCTGTCGTTAGCTTGATAACCTTGTCCTCGGCGCGCCTTACGCGTTTGCGCAGCGGGGCGAGTTCGTTACGTTTCTCAGCGGCCAGCCGACGTCTTTCTTTCTTTGGGATGTCTGGAACGATGGGCACAACAGGCTCAGCGGCCTTGGTCGATTTATCCTTATTCTTCGCTGGTTTCGTTAAAAGTTTGCGATAATCGTCCAGATCGCCGTCATAAGGTGTGACGGTTCCCTGGTCGACCAACCATAATCTGTCGGCTGTGAGCTCAATGACGTGAGGATCATGGCTGACAATCACCACGGCGCCTTCGAACGCATTGATCGCTTGAACAAGGGCTTCGCGGGCAACGACATCCAGATGGTTGGTCGGTTCATCCAGCAGGAGAATATGGGGCTCGTCGCTGCTCATCATCGCAAACAGCAATCGCGCCTTTTCACCGCCCGAGAGATCGCCTGTGCGCGTTTCCGCGCGCTGCTGAGAGAATCCAAAGCGGCCCAAATGGCTTCTTAGTTTTACATCGAGATCTTTTGGTCGTCTGCGTGACAGCTCGATAAGCGGGGGTGGCGTCGAAATCGAGCTCGTCTGTTTGATGTTGTGCAAAATAGCCGACGCGTAGTTTGCCCGACTTAACAACATGGCCCGACATCGCTTCCAGACGCCCCGCGAGCAACTTAATCAAGGTTGATTTGCCATTGCCGTTTGCGCCGAGTAACGCGACGCGGTCATCCAGATCGAGCCGAAAAGAAACCTTGTTCAAGATGGCCACACCATCATAGCCGATCGACGCATCGTCGATGCTGTAGAGGGGCGGCGCTAGTGCTTTTGGGTTTGGAAACGTAAAGGCGACGGAGCCTTCTGCGCCACGTTCTGGCAGAGGTTCCATGCGTTCCAGCATTTTGATACGTGATTGCGCCTGCCGGGCCTTGGTCGCCTTGTAGCGGAATTTGTCGACAAATTTCTGGATGTGCGCGCGTTGCGCTTCCTGCCGGGCGTGTTCTGAGGCAATGCGTTCCAGTTGGGCTCGAAAACTGACTTCAAACCGGTCATATCCGCCGGTGTAGAGCTTGAGACCGGTGTCATCCAGATGAAGAATTTGGTTCACCACCCGGTTCAGCAAGCCCCGGTCATGGCTTACGATCAGGATCGTTCCCTGATAACGCTTCAGGTAGTCCTCCAGCCAGAGACAGGCCTCGAGGTCGAGATGGTTGGTTGGCTCATCGAGCAGGAGGAGGTCTGGTTGCGTAAAGAGCAAGCCCGCGAGGGCAACACGCATACGCCAGCCACCTGAGAATTCATCACAGGGGCGCTGCATTTCTGCTTCTGAGAACCCTAGTCCCGCGAGGAGGCGGGATGCCCGCGATTGTGCTCGGTGTGCTTCTTTTTCATGCAGGCGCGTGTGAATCTCTGCAATCCGGTTCGGGTCTGTGGCTGTATCAGCTTCCTTATTGAGTTTAACGAGTTCTCTGTCCGCGGCCATAACCGTATCGACGAGGCTCTGTGACCCGCTGGGGGCTTCCTGTCGGGTGATCCCAATGCGCCAGCGATTTGGATAATCGATTACCCCGGTGTCAGGAACAATCGATCCCATGATCATATTGAGCAGGGTCGTTTTTCCTGCGCCATTGCGCCCAACGAAACCGACTCGATGGCCTTCATTGATCGCCGCTTCGGCGTTTTCAAACAGGGTCCGGGGGCCGATCCGGTATGTCAGCCCTTCAATGCGCAGCATATTGTCTTGAAATTCAGTTCTGTGGAAGCGAGTAGAAGGCCAGTGGTTTAGTGTTCGGGGGGCAGGATTTCAACAGTGCAAATCATCAGCTGGTGAGGTGCCCACGTCCGATATCTTCCAGATGCATGCGCTTCTGCTCGTTGGACAGAACGCTACCCAAACCCTGCGCCATCATAAGAATGATGGAGCGATCGGCCATGTCGAGCCAGTAGCTACGGCGGACGAGCTTACCATCCGCATCGCGGGCGAAAGGGTTTTCAGGGTCCTGTCCCATATCGGGTTCGTAAAACTTGGCCATGATCTCAGTTCACTTGTCTGAAGGGGATACTAAACTGCCCAGCTTTTGCAACGATTCGCAAGGCTCCTGTTTCCTATGCAGCAGATTATACGCTAGCGTGTGAAAAATATTGTTATTGAAAGGTTTTGTTATGCATTGGTCAGAGCGGCGAGAACGATTTCGGAGTGTCATTGAAGGGGATCGTTGCGTGCACCCTGGGTCGGTATTTGACCCAATTTCGGCCCGGATTGCCGAAGAGCTTGGATTTGAAGTCGGTATGTTCGCCGGTTCCGTGGCCTCCCAGACAGTTCTGGGGTCTCCAGATCTGATTGTTCTCAGCTTGTCGGAGTTTGCGGACCAGGCCTATCGGATTTGCCGCGCCGGAAACCTTGCCCTGCTGGTTGATGCAGATCATGGCTATGGCAATGCCTTGAATGTCCGGCGGACGGTTGAAGAGCTTGAGACTGCTGGCGTGTCGCGGCGCTGACGATTGAAGATACGGAATTACCCCAAAGCTACGGCACGGTCGGCGGCACACGGCTTATCTCGATAGAAGAAGGCGTTGGCAAGATGAAGGCGGCTCTCGATGGTCGTCAGGACCCCAGCCTCGTCATTGCAGGGCGCACAAGCGCGATGGGTATTACGGGGCCGGAAGATACTGTGGCGCGGATCAAGGCGTATGAAGCAGTCGGGGTGGACGCGGTGTTTTTGTCCGGGGTAACGAACACGGATCAGCTCGCTGTTGTTTCCGATGCCGTCAATATTCCGATCTTTCTTGGCGGCGCTGCGTCAGCGCTCGGTGATCTCGCCTCACTGAGTGCGGCCGGTGTCCGCATATGTTTGCAGGGCCATCATCCGTTCCAGGCCGCCGTTAAGGCCACCTATGACACGCTGAAGGCCTTGCGGGATGGAACGCCGCCCTCGGAGATCACCACGACTGCACCGAAAGATATGATGAAGCGTCTGACGCGAGACGATGAGCATCAGCAGTGGATGCGGGATTGGCTCGGTGGCGAGATGGCAGAGCGCGATTAGGTTTCCTGTAGGCGCTTCCGCCATTTGTACCAAGTGAGAAGGGCAAAGGCTGGAGCGCCGACGGAGGCGCCGACAACAAACGGCATTTGCCAGCCGAGCCAGACGATGGGCGCGAACAAATAGAGCACGTCGTCGAAATCAAACCCCCAGATGCCGGCATAGGCTTTGTCACTGGTGTCGCTGGTCATCTGATCTATTTTCTCGGCATAAATTTGGGCCATAAAAACACCGGCGGTGCCCATCACGGCCATCAAAATCATCCAATTTCCAAAAGAACCATCGCGCAGGCCAATGCCGCAACCGAGAAAGAACAGCGAGCTAACCGTGATGTCGCAGAACATGTCATAGCGATGACCGCCGGGAGTAATTTTGCCCGTCAGCCGCGCTAACTCGCCATCGGCACGATCCATAAAGGCGGAGAACAGCCACAACCACCCACCCCAGATGTCCCACTGACGATCACCAACTGCGAAAGCAGCGCAGGCGGCAACGCCCGTTATCAGCCGTAGGGTCGTTAAATGGTTTGGCGTAACGGCTGTGTTGGCCAACGGTGTAATGCAAACTTTTGCAATCTTATGGGTCCAGGAATCGCCGACCATTAGATGTCCTTGTATGTCGATAGGGTGATATCGGAATTCTTTATTGCCGCCGTCACAGCGGGCGAGATCAGGGCTTCGAATTCCTCTTTGAACTTAAAGTCAGAGGCGGCAGGGTCCATACCTTCCCATTGTCCGGTTGCCGGGTGGGAAAAGATTTCGGTCACGCCGTCTCGTAAGGTTGCGATCGATGAAAGGAGCTGCGTTTGGTCAAGCGTGCCGGTCTCCGTGATACCAACAATCTGGTCATTATAGCGGATACCAGCCCGTCGTAATCGCCAGCGCATGAGGCTAATCCAGGGTGAAAGCAGGATAGATCCTAAGCCACCGTTTTTTTCAGCAGGCAAACGGATCGCCTTGATCCCAAATTCTGCAGCATTCTCGAGAATGAGGCTCAAGACAGTGGGGTGGAGATGCATATGATTGTGGGCATTCACATGATCCAGCGCGAGACCGGTTACCTGAAAGGCTTCAAATTGTGCCCGAATTTCGGCACGAAGCTGACGGCGGGCTTTCGGCGAAAAGAAGTAGCGAAAACCGGCGCGAACCAGATTATCGTCGAAAACGCCATTTGAAGTGATGTTTGGAAGTTGATCTGTCGGTAGGGTGGTTTTGCCTCGAACAACAACGATGTGTAACCCGACACCAAGGTCTGGTAATCGTTTTGCGCGGGAAACGGCGTCCTGTTGTTCCGGTTCCCCAACCATCAGGCAGGTGGACGTCAGAATGCCGTTGGAATGTGCCGCTTCGATCGCCTCGTTGACCGGGATCGATATGCCAAAATCATCGCCTGTGACGATTAAGCGTTTCAGACTGCATTCTCCCGGCCCCACAGGAAGCGAAAAAATTCGACGCCTTCGCGGGCCTGGCGCTTCATGACGCTCCAGTCTTTGCACATGTCAAAAAACAGCGATGCCATCTTCTGTGGCCGAAAGTAAAAACGTTTGTAAAAGACATCGACCGCTTCAAAGATTTCCTCTTTGCTGAGGTGGTCGTAATGTAGAACGCTGTTTTGCACGCCATTTTCAGCGACAAGTTCATTGCCGTCTTCAGCAATAAGCCAGCCATTCTCGGTAGCCTGCTTATAGAGAAAAGTCCCAGGATAGGCGGCGGGCAGGGAGACTTGAATGGTCTTTGGATCGATTTCCTGTGCGTATCGGATGGTCTCTTCGATCGTTTCTCTAGTCTCACCGGGGAGGCCAACAATGAAGGTGCCGTGGATTAGAATGCCAAGCTCGTGGCAGTCACGGGTAAATTGCTTAGCCTTTGTGACCAGAATGCCTTTTTTGATATTATTCAGGACTTTTTGGTTGCCGGATTCATAGCCAACCAGAAGAAGTCTCAGACCGTTTTCTTTCATGATCTTCAAGGTTTCATACGGAACGTTAGCCTTGGCATTGCATGACCATGTAACGCCTAATTTGCCAAGCTCTCGGGCCAATGCTTCAACATTTTCGCGGTTATCGGTCAGCGTGTCGTCGTCAAAAAAGAACTCTTTGATTTCAGGAAAATTGTCGCGGGCATACTTGATTTCTGCAGCGACATTTTTGACTGACCGTGTCCGGTAGTTGTGCCCAGCGATGGTCTGTGGCCACAGGCAAAATGTACAACGCGACTTACAACCACGCCCCGTATAGAGCGACATGTAGGGATGCAGCATATAGCCGTTGTAATAGTCGCTGGTAACCAAATTCTCTTTGTAGATCGGTGTAACCCAGGGCAGGGTATCCATATCTTCGATCAGCGGGCGTTTGCCCGTGAAATGCGGTTTGCCGTCTTTCAGGATAGTGATGCCGAGGACGTCTTCCAGTGCTTTGCCTTCAGCAATTTCCTGAATGGTAAAGTCGAATTCAGTGTCGCAGACAAAATCGATTGCCGGCGAGGCCGCAATCGTCGCTTCGTTATTGATGGCGACATGGGCACCACAAAATCCGATGAGAAGGTTGGGGTTCTGTTCTTTGAAAAGCTCAGCAACCTTGGTGTCATTCGCGAAAGAGGGCGTTGAGGTGTAAAGGACCAGAAATTCATAATCCTTGGCATCCTTAAGGACGTCATCCACCGATAGGCCGCGCGCAGGCGCGTCGACCAGCTTGCTGCCAGGGACCAGTGCTGCAAGCTGTGCCAGCCAGGTCGGGTACCAAAAGGACTTTACTTCCCGCTTACATTGATAGCGGGAACCGGCACCGCCGTCATAGCCAGCATAAGTCGGTGGGCTCAAAAAGAGAGTCTTCTTCATCTTGTCTTCCGTATCCTCTGAATCTTAATCCCTGGCCTATTTAGCAACCTTTAGACGGTTGTCGGCCAGGACAACAAATTCCCGTTCCCGCCACAGAACCTTGGTTCCGCAAAAACTGTATAGTCGCACCGCGAAAGATAGCATGTCCCGTACTGGAATCAGCCACGCGCCGCAGGATTTACCGTTGGTGAGCCCGCGACAGACTGCATAATGCAAGATAGTCCGCATGCCCAGCGCAATAGCGATCGGCACCAGTGACATAGGGGTAGAGGCGCCCATTGTGAAGGCACCAACGGCCGCAAATATTGAGAGGGGTAAAATTTCAGTGGTAATAGAGGCCGCATAGCCGCCAGGCTGAACGGAGCGAATAGTCCGGGCCCATCTGATTTCGTGTAAAAACACGCTTTTTAAGTCGTCTTCCAAAATGACATTCTCGACGACATAGGGGACTAAAGCGACATCATAGCCACGTTCGACGACAAACTTCCCGAGCATGTAATCGTCTGCGAGGAAATCGGCCAGGGCAGGAAAGCCACCAAAGCCATCGAGCACGTTTCGCCGGACCGCCATTGTTGCCCCAAAACAGAATTTCAGCTTGCCAAACATAGTGGGGATCAAGGCCGACGGCAGAAACCAGTCATTGACGAACATTGCGCCAAGGCGTGATGCGAGACCTTTGGCGGGGGTGCCTGAATATAGGCAGGTGCTGGCGCCAACTTTACTGTCTGCGAAGGGCGCGGTGACGCGCTGGAGATAGTCTGCACTGACACGCATGTCGCTGTCGGAAATGACAAATACATCATGCTTTGCAATTTTTGCCATATTGGCGAGGTTACTGATCTTATAGTTCGAGCCGATAATCTGGTCGTCGATGACCAGCGAAATATCTCTATCGGGAAATTCTTTAATGACGGCTTCGATAACGGGGATTGCCGGATCATCGTTGTCCCGAACACCAAAGATGACCTGATGGTCTGCGTAATCCTGCCGACAAAATGAGCGCAGGTTTTCGGCAAGTTCATATTCAATGCCACAAATCGGCTTTAAAACGGTCACTGGAAGATCATTTGACGAGAGCACGGGGCGTCGTGTTTTCTGACGGAATACCAATACGCGACCAATCGCTATGGTCATGTAACCTATGGAGAACACAAACAGCGATAGCGCGAATACAGATAGAATAGTTGGTATGGAGAAATCCAAACCGGTAACCCTCAGCTTGCCTTATTTGACCGGGCGCTATGTCTAGCCCGTAACCACTTGAAGCACAATCTTTCTGCGGTGTTCTGGTGTTTAACTCTTCTGATTTGATCCAGTTTTCATATTCGACGAGTCGGTGGAATGACGCCGATTTATCAACGCTTTACCCTCGGCATGTTGCCAGAATACCAGGCCGGGAACGTCAATCAGGAACTCTCGAATACGGATGGCCAGTGAAACCGCTATCGCAACATCCGGTGCAATTCCAATAAGACCACCAAGCACGACGAAAGCCCCTTCCTGGACACCATAGCTATTTGGC
The DNA here is from genome assembly GCA_943787225.1 of uncultured Alphaproteobacteria bacterium. Lineage (GTDB taxonomy): Bacteria > Pseudomonadota > Alphaproteobacteria > MPNO01 > UBA2964 > UBA2964. Next base: position 37,677 of record CALSLP010000003.1, on the reverse strand, counting down.
ACAACAAAGGCGGCATCGCTGAGGGTGGAACTGAGGCTTTTGAGCATGAGGGCTTCCAAAATTCCAATCGGAAACCCAAGAAGCCAGGCGGCTAACCAAACTTCCCCGGTTTGCAGGATCAGGGCCCCGAATCGCCAGGCGGTTGCGGCGAATAGGGGGCGTCTTGCCCGGTAGACCTGGAGGACAATGTCGTCAATTTGTTCGGCTGTATCGATCAGGTCGTGTAAAAACTCGGCTTTGGTGATCTTATGGGCGGATTTCACGACGATGCTGAAGATACCCGCTTTTTGAACAACCAAAAATCCAGCAACGCCCGCGCCCAGCAGGGCAAGCCCGACAGCACCGGCAGCGACCAGTTCGTTATCCAGCGCCATCATTGAAAGCAGAATAACGCCGAGGACGCCCCAAAAAATCAGTGTAATTACCTGTACGGTCTTGTCGACGATGGTTGATGCGCTGGCATGACGGGCATCTGTTCCCCATAGTGTGATGACCCTGGCCTTTACAACTTCTCCACCGATCGATGCGACAGGCAGAAGTGTGTTCACTGCCCGTCCCATCCATTGGGCATAAAACGCCTGCCAGAAGCTAGGACGCTGGTCTTTCAGAAACAAAAGATGCCAACAACGCGCATTCATCAGCACGGTTGGGAACCAGATTGCAGGGACCAAAAGAAGCGCCCAGCCCGAAGCGGTGAGAAGACCCCAAATATCGCCGAGGCCTTGCCAGGCAATCAGCCCGGTCAGGATTGCGAGGCCAATAACCAGGCCAATGTAGGACGCGATTTTCATAAGGTGCTGTTTTGATTTCTCCGTCCTCGTGGTTTTAAGCGGCGTGGGCAGTATTGACCAGAAACTTTGTGGAGACCGAACGGCAATGACCTTGCGTCGTTTTGGACGCTCTATTAGACAGAGTTGGCCCTGAGACTGGTTTGGCGAGTGTAATTTAGATGACAGATTCAGAAACGACCTCCGAGAACAGACCTGCCCTGACGAAACCGGAACAGCTCTTCCCGCTGGTTCGGCAGTTTTCCTATCGTCTGACCAAACTCCTTATTTTGCTACCGTTGACGCCCAATCACGTGACGGCATTATCGTTGCTATCAGGGTTGGCTGCCGCCTGGTTTTTTGCGCAAGGGACTTATCAGAACGCTATCATTGGTGGCGCGCTATTTGTTCTTGGCTATACGTTTGATAATTGTGACGGAGAGATCGCGCGTCTGAAGAATATGTCCTCGGAATTCGGGGCGAAATTCGATGATGTGGTGGATTGGCTGGTGGACAGCGTGTTTTTTACGGCACTGGGGTACGGCACGTGGATGGCCACGGATCATGTGATTTGGTTTTGGTGTGGAATTGCCGCGACCACTGGGGCGACCATCGACTACGTTGTCGATCTTTTCTATTACGCGAAAAAGAGTATTGGAGAAAACGCTGAGACTCGCGAAGAACAGGCTGTTGTTCAGAAGAAGCCGGAGAATTTAACGGATTGGCTCATACTGATTTTTCATAAATTCAGCCGAGCCGATTTCTGCATGATCGTCTTCGTGCTCGCGGTTTTCGATATTCTATGGCTGCTGCTGCCAGCCGCGGCAATCGGTGCCCAGGCATACTGGATCACCGATTTATTTAACAGGTCGCGGGGTTGGCGTATTTAAATTTTGTAGCCGGTACGACGGATTAATTCAAAAAATCCAGAAAGTTCTGCTTCAAATTCCAGTTCTGAGACAGATTCGGAGTCGAGAAATCGCTTAAGTTCGAGAGGATGCGCTCCTGGTCGATTAAATCCGGGGGTTGTTGTTGTCGCCGTTTTCATATCGAGGCGTTCCAGAAATTTTACTGAGTTGGCGGAGTAGACGCCACTTGGATAACAAAAATGGTCTAACCTTGTTCGGGCAATATCGTTTAAAGACGAGCGGTTATCGATAATTTCCTGACTTGCCATTTGTTCACTATCATCTGGAAAAACGTGACGGTGAGTATGCAGTTGAATATCGACACCGTTGGCAGCAATTTCGGCTGCCTCCGCAGCGGTCATGAATGAGATCAGTCGGTCAGATTCAATTTGCTTCCAATCGGCATCGATTGTTTCACAGGTCTTTCTAAAGAGTTCCTGCCGTTCTGCCGAGCCCTCCATGCTATTTGCGATTTTGCACAGGCTGTCAGCTGCGTCGTCGGTGGACGTGGCCGACCCTATGTTGGGAAATCCCAATGCAGAGAAGTCAATCGCTTGAACCCGGGATTTCCAAACGACATAGGCAAGCGCGACGTTAAAGACCTGAGTCTGCTTTTCCATATAATAGCTTGCGATATAGAGGGTTGATGGAAACCCATGTTGACGTAAGGCCGGATACTGATGTTTGAAAGTACCGTACCAACCATCATCTATGGTGATGGCTACGGCATTTGATGGCAGGTTGTGGTTTTCGAGATTTTCGACCGCTTCGCCGAGCCCGACAACTGGATAACCTTGGTCTTTGATGAAGCTTAGACGGTTTTCGAATGTCTTTGGTGTCATGAACAGACCGGGACGAAAGAGAAATTCATCGTCGAGCGCGCAGCCGTGATAGCAGAGAATGCGCAAATCTTTCGCTGTAAACCATCGAGATAATTTGAACAGGCCGATGTATTTCGCGATCGTTAGAATGAAAATTAGAACAAAGCGCTTGATGTCTGCTCTCCGATTTAAAAAAATTGCTTCAGGTTTGTCCCTGGGAGCGTTTTTCTTTCGCCCAATCCAGCATTGCCCGGCGTGGCCACATCAACGAGTAAGATTTTGGCAGATAGTTTCCACTTTCGTATGCCTTTTTACGGCTTTCAGATGTTGCTAACGCTCCACCATCTATATCGATGTTCGAATAAAAGACGTAAGCGCCGTTTTCCGCTGGAACTTTTCTCAAATAGGACAGACGCGGACTGACTTCTTCGAGAGCCGGGTCGTAAAACCAGCTACCACCCCACATTCCGCGTACGCTCGGGTATATGGCCAGCATGTCCGCGATGCGCAAATAGCATTCATCCCAACCGTTGGGGTTGAAGTCTTCAAGTTCCAGCAGGTGGGTGTGAATTTGAAACCAGTTCTTATTCCCGCCGGTTTTTGACATTAATGCGGCGAATTTTGACATCTGGCCAATGCCACCTCGGTAAAAGAGCGCGCGATGAAAAGACGATTGAGGAACAACAATTTGCGCTCCTGCAGGAAACATCCTTTGTCGACAGAGAGCTAAATCTTTGAGGAAGATATCCCCCACAGTTTTGTAATGCTCAAAGGCGGGATCCTGTATGGCATCGAATATCCGTTGAAAACTATGTACGAACCGAGACAAAATGCTCGGGCTATAACCCTTTGATTTTGACCGTTCGTCAAATTGCGCGATTAGGGTTAGCAGCGTAAGGCGGTGAAATGCCTCGATCCCGTCGCGGCCAAATTTTTTCTCAACAGCGTCCCACACCTTCGGTAACAGAGAGGGGTATGAAGTGGTAAGGTCGGTGTTCTTCAATGGAATCCATTAGGGCAGTGACGTCGTTAACGTCAAATCGAGAAAATAAATCGACTTGGTCAGACCGGATTTTGTCTGCAACTGTAGTAATGTCGAATTTCATTGAACTCGCTCGATGCAATTAGTCCCGGAATCCAAATTGATTAAACACTCAAGCTAGAAGTTTAGTCTAAATTCGAGATTGCCATATTGAATTCTGGTAGCAACCAATCGAACTATCCCTATAGCTTCACACAGATGTTGCTGATCTCGGTATAGAAATCCATCGAGTAAGTACCACCTTCTCGTCCGATGCCAGACTGCTTTGAGCCACCAAAAGGTGTTCTTAAATCGCGCAGGAACCAGCTATTGATCCAGCAGATACCAACCTCCATCTGCGGCCCTACACGATGGGCACGGGTGAGGTCTTCGGTCCAGATAGAACAGGCGAGGCCATAGGGCGTGTCGTTGGCCATGGCGACGGCTTCTTCTTCCGTATCGAAAGGCGTGATATGGCAGCAAGGGCCGAAGATTTCCTCGCGGACGACGGCGGAGTCTTCTGGTAATCCGGTCCAGATCGTTGGTTCGATCCAGGCACCATCGCTCATGCCGTTCATTTCAGGTACGCCGCCGCCGGTAACGACAGTTGCGCCTTCTGCAGCAGCCTTATTGTAATAGCCAAGGACTTTTTCCTGATGTTCCTTGCTGATCAGAGGACCAAGTGAGGTTGACTTTTCTTCGGGGGCACCACAAACGAGGCCTTCAGCGCCTTCTTTGAGGCGGCTGACAAATTCGTCAAAGACCGGCCGTTCGACATAGACACGCTCGGTGCCGAGGCAAACCTGACCGCAATTGGCGAAAACCGAGCGCATGGTGCCTTCGATGGCCTTATCCAGATCACAATCGGCAAAGACGATGGCCGGGTTCTTGCCGCCGAGCTCGAACGAGACATCCCGTACACCGATGGCGGCATTCTGCAGGATTGCTTCGCCCGTGCGGGTTTCACCGGTAAAGGTAATGGCATCAACATCGGGATGTTTCGTCAGGAACTCGCCAGCAGAGCCGGGCCCCATGCCTTGCACGACGTTATAAACGCCCGGCGGGACGCCGACGTCATTCATGACTTCGCCAAGTAATGCGGCTGTAGAAGGCGTTTCTTCTGAGGGTTTGACGACGACTGTATTGCCACAGGCAAGAGCGGGACCCGCTTTCCATGTCATGAGGAGCAAGGGCAGGTTCCATGGACAAATGATGCCAATAACGCCTTTCGGCTTGGTCACAGTATAGTTCAGCGCGCCAGTGCCGTCCGGGGTGGGCATTCGGAAGCATTCGTCATGATGGTTCTTCATCATGTCAGCGAAGACTTCAAAGTTTGCGGCACCACGAGGAATGTCGAGATGCGAAGCCAGACTGACTGGCTTGCCGGTATCGGCGACTTCGGCCTGAAGAAAATCATCAAAGCGCGCCTGAATGCCGCCGACAATCGCGGTGACAAGCTTCAACCGCTCAGCCAGGGGCATTGTGCCCCATGGACCCTTGAGGGCTGCCTTGGCCGCTCTGACGGCATCGTCGACATCGGCTTCATTTGCCTCATGAACTATCGATAGAAGAGATCCATTTACAGGGCTGATATTATTGAATGTTTTGCTTGATCCTCCGGTGCGGTACTCACCGTTGATGAAGTTCATTGCTTGGTGATTGTCAGACTTGTCAGGGGTGGTCACTCTTACATCTCCATCGTGAATTTATGTGCGCGCAACATGCGTCGATAGCGCTGTTAAATCAACTGCTAGCAACGGGATTAATTTTTCTCAATAAAGTAAGCGCCGTCGTCGTCTCGCTTGAGAATATCGATCTCTCGGAGCTCGCCCCATGCCTTGAGAAAATCCTGCCAAGGCACATCCATGTGATCATCAACCACGTCATGGAATTGCCTGGCTTCTGTTTCGAGGCTGGTCTTGAGAGTTGTTGCCAGCGGGCTCATTCGAAATCCTCCAGCTTGATACGGTCGCGACCATAATTTTTGATCCGGCGATAGAGTATTTTTGGTACCCCTTCGGGAATTGTCGCATCAATGCCCAACTTGGCTGTCGTGGGGAGCCCACCTTTGCCCAGGAGCCAGGACTTAACACTCGGGTCAATATGCTTGGCCCGGGCCCCTTTGAGGATCACCGCGTCCTCATCGGCCTGTACGCGGAAGGCGATAGCCCAATCCAGTTCATCAGGGTCGTGGATATCGATATCGTCATCGGTGACGACGACAAATTTGACTTCCGCGACGGATAGCAGCGCTGCAACGGCATTTTTTCCCTCGCCGGGCCGTTTCTTGATCGAGGCGATAAGCGACCAGTACCCGCAGCTACCAACGGGCGCACGGATGTCAACGGGCTGGACGCTGGCGATCCGTAAGGCCTGCAATCCGGCGGCCTCGGTGACGGGCGCGGCAAGCCAGTCATTTTCCCACGGCATCTGCAGCATATAGAAAATCGGGTTTTTCCGGTGGGTGATGCATTTGATCCGGAAGATCGGGTTCCATTTTACGTCGCCGGAAATCTGACTGAATTCTCCGAAAGGCCCCTCATCAGCGGTCCAGCCAATTGGCAAAAGTTCACCTTCGAGGATCAGCTCTGCGTCGGCCGGAACTTCGAGGTCGAGTGTCTTGCATTTGACCATTTCCAGCGCTTCGCCGCGTAGCCCGCCAGCGAGGGCCAGCTCACTGGTATCGATGGGCGCTTTATAGGAGGCAGCCAACATATCCAAGGGGTGGACGCCAACCGCAATCGCAATCGGCAAAGGCTCTCCTTTATCGAGGGCGCGCTGATAGTAGAACCGCATGTCGGATGGCGAGACCAAATCGATCCCGGTTTCCTTCGGTGTCCGGTACATCAGCCGGTAACAACCAACATTGGGGCCGTGCTCCGGGTCCTCGGAAACGGCGAAAGTCCCCGAAATATAGGGTCCGCCGTCAAACAGATGCATCAACGGCAGCGGAATGGACGTCAAATCGACGTCATCGCCTTTCATCACAACTTCCTGGCAGGGTGCATTCTCAACAGTGACGGGATCAATCGGCCGCGCTGATTTAGCTTCAAACTCAAAGGCCACCCGGTTTTCGGTGCAGCCCATGGCGACAGCGAGACGTTTCCGGGTCGACACCAGCGCTGTTGCGACACGCCAGCCGGGATAGCCTTCAATGTTTTCAAACATTGTGGCTTGGTCAGCCTGTTCGCCGAGGGCTGATAATTGGCGGCAATCAACTGGTTTGGTAATGCGTTTCAGTTCACCAGCGGCATCGAGATCGTCCAGAAAACTCCGAAAGCCTTTATCCGCCATAATTTTTCCCTGCTGATTTAGGGGATAAAACTATCGTAGGGCAGTCATTGGAGTCTAGCGGGATGGCTTTAAAATACCTATCTTGGTGAAACAGATTAGCCAGAGAGGTGCGATATGTGGTTTTCACCGCGCAAGATAGAGATTCCTTCAGCTGATGAAGCGCTGCCGGGCCGTGATACGGCGTTGCGCGTATCAGAAAAGCACTTTGCCAATGGCAATCCGTTGAAGCCGCCTTTTCCGGAAGGTATGGAGCAGATTGTCTTTGCGCTTGGCTGCTTCTGGGGGGCAGAGCGGATTTTCTGGCAGACGCCGGGAGTGTACACAACGGCGGTTGGCTATATCGCGGGCCATACCAAGAATCCAACCTATGATGAGGTCTGTTCAGGCCGCACTGGTCATACCGAGGCTGTCCTGGTGGTGTTTGATCCTTCTGTGGTTAGTCTTGATGCGTTGCTCAAGGTTTTCTGGGAAGGCCATGATCCAACGCAGGGGATGCGTCAGGGCAATGATGTTGGTACGCAATACCGTTCTGGCATCTATACCTATTCAGACGCGCAGCGAGCCACGGTGATTGCGTCGCATGAACAGTTTGGCGGAGCATTGGCTGCGGCGGGACTTACAGGCATCACCTCGCAAGTGATCGAGGCGCCGGAATTCTATTATGCTGAGGACTATCATCAGCAATATCTCGCCAAGAATCCAGGCGGGTATTGTGGGCTCGGTGGTACCGGGGTGACCTGCCCAATGCCGGCGGCTGCGGAGTAAAAGTTTCTGTTATGTTGTAATGGCTTGGAGGATTAGTTTAATCCACATTACGATAACAACAGCGATCACCAATCGATTAAACCATGTTGGACTGATATAGGGCGTTGTCCACATGCCGAACTGAGTAAACAGGACCGTTGGAATAACCGCCAGCAGGCCTTGGTAAATGCGCTCTTCAGTGTATAGCCCGAGCCCACCAACAGCAAAAACATGAGTCCCTGAGATCGCCAGGAACATTAGTGAAGCGGCGAAAACATAAGTTTTACTGTGCAGCCGGTATGAATGAATCCAGGTCGCGATGACGGGGCCGGCGATGCCGGTCGCCCCCTGGCACATACCGCCGACCAGGGCGAGGATGGGGGCACAGCGTCTCGCAGCCTCCCCTTTGAGCTGAAAGTCTGGCTTGATGGCGAGAACAATTAAATAAAGCCCGAGCCAGACAATTATGAGCCACAGCAGCGCGTTATCCGTGAGGGAGGCCAAGACAAAGGCCCCGGACGCGGTTCCAACCGCTGCGCATATGAGGGATATCTTCAGATGCGGGACATCTGTTGTCATTTTCCGGTATCGCCAACAAATCCAGACATTGCTGGCTGCGACCGGGATGGTGAGGACGACGATAGCGTGCTCTGCGCCTATAAAGGCGGCAAGGGTGGGCACCGCAATCGTCGGCAAGCCAATGCCCACGGCGCCTTTAAAATAGGACCCGACGGCAATGGCGGTCAGGACGATGGCCAGATCTTCGAAACTCATCAGATGAATCGATTGTTGTTGCGGTCGAGTTCACGGTCCCGACTCACATAGCCTGCCCGGTTAGATCGCGCAAGGAGAGGTACGAAACGCTATTTCGCGAAAATGATCGAGCGAAGCCGAGCTTTATTGTTTGCACTGGTTGTTTTGACCACGTCATCAACAATGTTTTGAATTCGCAATCCCGACGATGGCAGTAGCCGTAAACGCTGTTTTCGGATATCGCCGATGAACTGCTTGTCTTTGACCATTTCGTCAAAGGCGGTTCGTAAGACCTTAAGCGCGCCTTTCGGTGATCTCGGCGGTAGCAAGAGGCTATAGCCTATGGCACCCGGTGTTGAGACCAGTTTTACCAGCGTGTGGTCCTGCTTGTTGGTAATCTCGTGCAGCATCGGTAATGTTTTGAGCAGGGGATCGCGGTAATAGCCAATCTGCACCAAGGGGATGGCAAAATTGCCAGTTTTCTTGAACCAGTGGGGTACGATGGTGTTCCAGGTCAGCCAGTCAAAGGCAGCGCCAACATGGGCTTTCTTTTCCATCTCGCCAATTGTCTTGCGGGCTGTTTTGAAACCTGCGACCAGCCTGATATCCGTTTTGACGATGTCCCGCATAAGTTTCGGGATGATGTAAGACATGTCGGTACGATCTGTGTACCCAATGATTAGTCTTTTGCCGCGAATATCCTTGGCTGATTTAAGATTAGAGTCTGTACGGAGCGCAAATACGCGGTTTGCTGCGCTAACCGATCCAATCCAGGCGAAATGGCTGGGATTGTATTTTACGGCCTTGGGCCATAGCGCCTGCGATAGTACGAGGGTATCGGGTGGCAACAGGATGTTTAGCCCGTTTCGGGGCATCGCGTTATAAGCGAAATTGATCGCTTTGATACCGCCAGCGCCGACGATGGACTGAACAGTAATCTTTGGTTTCCCGGGAATAAATCGATAGAGGTGCCGTGCGATTGTGCGTGAATACTTCTCACTCGCGCTACCGATCGTCCCGGTGTTCACGAGTTTGATCTGTTGTGCTTTCCCCTTGGCAGCATTTGCCGCGCTCGCCGATAGGCTAGCAACAATCAACGCTGTCATGAGAAGTGATCTATTCAAAATTTTCATCCGGCGCTGGCCATCGTTATCAATAAGTGATGCCATTTTCATTCAGTAAGGCCACAGGGTCCCATACTCTCAAGCTATCGGGTTTCATTGTATCGCTGCAAGCGGCAAAAATGAGGCATTTCCCCTACCTTGTTAGAATATGGGGGCGCTGATACCCTTTTTCACTAGAAATCTCTATAACTTGTTAAAAAGGGGTTTTACAGCATGTCATCCTTATCCGATTTTTTTTCTTCGGAAGAGAACAGGGTGTCGACCTGTATCGGTCCCGGGACACTGGCCGACGACCTCTTAAATCAAAATAAATAGAAGACCAGCAGGAAGGCGAAGACCCATGACACTCATTCTTTCCAATGAAGATATCGAACAAGTCCTCGAAATGGACGAGCTCGTGCCGGTGCTTGAAGAAGCCTATATCGAGCTTGTCGAAGGGCGAGGCGGCAATAGGCGCCGGTCCGACATCGTAACGCCGACGACCTTGCGGGAGGACGGACTTTATGCGCTGAAATCAATGGATGGAGTGATCCCAAAACTCGGCGTTGGTGCAGTCCGGCTTAACTCGGATATTCTAACCTTCCCTACGACCGGCAATGAAATGCGCCGCGTGAAAGTACCGGCGGCGCCAAACAATCGTTATGTCGGGTTAGTCCTGCTGTTCAGCACCCATAATGGTGAGCCGTTGATGATTTGCCCTGATGGGGTAATGCAGCGCATGAGGGTCGGTGCGACAAACGGTATCGCCGCAAAATATATGGCCCGTGAGGATGCTGACTCGTTAGCCGTACTAGGGTCCGGTTGGCAGGCCGGGGCGCAGGTTTTGGCCCATGCCGCGGTGCGTGATCTCAAGGATGTTCGGGTCTACAGCCCTAATCCCGACAACCGCAAAGGCTCTTGCCGCATGAGAGATGTCGGAGGCACTTGGATCTGGATGTCCGGGTTTGCGAGACCGGCGAAGAGGCGTGCAAGGGAGCAGCAGATGGTGAGCCTGTGCGACCAACGCGATCATGCCGGTGTTCTTCCATGACTGGCTGGAGCCAGGCATGCATATCGGGACGGTGCGGCCCGGGTGCGACCGAGGTTGAGAAAGGCCGCGTGGGCTGATATCGAGCTCTTCGCGCTAGCTGGATCACGATGACAATGCCGAGATGATCTATACCCACGGGGTTCAGGTCGGGCGAGGACAAGGTGGGTTCTTACGGCGTGGAGCAGGATGACTGGCACAATAACGTTGCCGTCACTGCCGCAGATCATCAATGGCGACCGCGAGGGGCGAACCAATGACGAGCAGTGCTCCTGCTTCCTGAATAACCTTGGGTATGGGCTATCAGTTCGCCGCGACGGGCTATGTCGTCTACCACAAGGCGAAGGAGCTCGGTCTCGGGACAGAACTACCGACGGATATGTTTACCGAGACGGTGCATCCTTAGGCGTCATCAACCGACACCAGGGCGTCTTTCAGTATTGCCCGTATCTCGTCCGGCATGTCGGTTGATTTGCGCGCTTCGAGGTCAAAGAAGACCTCGACCGCCTCCTGTGTCGCAATGAGGGTGCCGTTCTCGGCATTGGTCATGCGCTGGGTGTAGGTCAGACTTTTATTGCCGAGCCGGGTGAAGCCACTTTTGACGGTCAGCAACTCACCGGCATTCGCTTCCTGTACAAAGTCGTTGGTCGTGCGGGCAACAACGACGCCAACGCCGTGCTTCTTCATCGCGGCATGGGCGCCGTCGATCATGTTCCAAATGTGAAATCCGGCATCATCAAAGAAGTGGCCGTAAAAGCGAACATTCATATGTCCGATATGGTCGCAATACCAAGGGTGTACGACGGCGCGATGGGTCTTCATCCATTCGGCCATTAGATGTCCTCCTGTTGACGATGTCTGCCAACAGCATAGGACGGTGTGACAATTGAGGGAATGCCGCTAACATTGTCGCTATGAAAGCAGCAGTTATTGAACAGCAGGGCGGTGTCGAAAATATCGTCTATCGGGATTGGGATGATCCGTCGCCGGGGGCAGATGATGTAATCGTCCGGGTAAAAGCCTGTGGGCTCAATCATCTTGATATTTTTGTCCGACGGGGCATGCCGGGATTTCCGGTGCCGATGCCGTTTATTTCCGGTGGTGATATTGCTGGCGACATCTGTGCGCTCGGCGAAAACGTTTCTGGCTGGTCAATCGGCGACCGGGTGACCCTCAATCCTGATACCCACGAAGGCATGATCGGGGAACAGCTGATTGGCGGACTGGCTGAGATGGTTCGGGTCCCGGCGCAAAACCTCGTCGCATTACCGGGTAGTCTTTCTTATGAGCAGGGCGCCGCCATACCGATCGCTTACGGTACGGCGCATCGGATGTTGTTTCATCGCGGCAGACTGGCGACAGGAGAGACCATGCTGGTGCTGGGGGCGAGTGGTGGTGTTGGCATTGCCTGTGTGCAGTTTGGCAAGATGATTGGCGCAACGGTAATCGCAGCGGCAGGGTCGGCGACGAAATGTGAAAAGCTGTCCGCGCTCGGAGCAGATCACACGATCAACTATTCGGAAGACGATTTTAGCGCGGCAACCTGGAAGCTTTCTGGCAAGAAGGGTGTTGACGTTGTCGTCAACTTTACCGGCGGCGATACTTGGGCCCCGTGTTTACGGACCGCAAAGCGGGGCGGGCGGATTCTGACTTGTGGCTCGACGGCCGGGCATACGCCGGAAACTGATCTCCGCTACATCTGGGTGCGGGAACTCGATGTTCTTGGGTCGAACAGCTATAGCCAGGAGGATGTTGCGAAATCCGTCGCCTATGCAGCTGAGGGTAAGGTCACGCCGGTGATCAGCCATGTCCTGCCATTGGAAAAAACCGCCGAGGCAGAAATGTTGATGGAAGACCGTAATTTCTTCGGAAAGATTATCGTCTGCCCTTAAGTGCGAACAGCAGCAATAGAATCTTCGATAATCTTCTTGGCCGCAGGCCGGTCGACTTTGCCGGTACCGCCGACTGGAAGCACATCAATGATGAAGACCCGGCGTGGATGAGCGTAGGCCGCGCCATGTTCCAGAGTGAAGGCTTTGATGGAATCTTCGGTGCAGTTTGATCCTTGTCGGACTGTCACGAGCGCCGCCGGGGCAAGACCTTTAACGTCGTGCGTTATGGGCATTACGACGGCATCTATAATGTCGGGGTGCTGGACCAGGAGCAGCTCGACTTCCTTGGGATAGATGTTTTCACCGCCACAGGAGAACTGGTCGTCGATGCGCCCCATAAAGAAGTAGAAGCCGTTTTCGTCTTTACGGAAGATGTCGCCGGTATGGAGCCAGCCATCCGTTAGGCGCTCTTTATTTAGATCAGGGCGATTGTTGTAGCCCGCCAGTATGGCAGGCGACTTGACCCAGAATTCTCCGTGGCTGACATTCTCAATTCCGTCTTCTTCGACCATCTTGACCTCAACCTCTGGGGCAGGGACACCGCAACTGCCACGCGGAACAACACGGCCATCGAGTGGACTGCGGAGTGGACCACCGCCTTCCGTTAGGCCGTATGCTTCTTCGACGTCCGCGCCAAAGGCCCGCTCGACGGCATTCAGCAGTTCGGCGCCGACCACGGCGGAGCCCATCTCAAGGCACTCCAGTTTGGGGAATTTGAGAGAAGCCAATAATTCTTCTTCTGCCAGCATCATTCGGTACATGGCCGGCACGCCGCCGGTGTCGGTACATTCGTAATCCGCGAGCGCTTGCAGCATCACGCGGGGCTCAAATCGTGGCAGGATCACTGCCGATGCGCCGGCGTAAAGTTTGGGTTTAATCGATACCCGCATGGCATTTTTATGAAATAAAGGTCCGGCCACGAGTGTCCGCTCGGTCGGTTTGCACGGCCAATATTTTTGCGCCGTTCTGATGCCCCATAGCATTCCTTCATGTGTGAGCAGCACGCCTTTCGGTCGTCCGGTCGATCCAGATGTATAAGGAAGAAAGGCAATTTGTCCGGATTGAACCGGTTTTGGCGAGAATGTTTTTTGCTCCGCTACCAATAACGCATCATTATAATTGTGCCATCCGGACGGTATTGGGTCGACGGCGATCTTTGTTTCTAGATTCTGTCGTTCGATTACATCAACCAGTTGAGGATGACAGTCGGGCTCGATGACAGCGCCACAGCATCCTGAGTCTTTGACGATAAACTCAATGGTCTCCGCGCCAAGTTTGATATTGAGCGGGATGGGAATAATACCGGCCCGCATCGCGCCGAAGAATATTTCGATAAATTCGAAACGGTTGCCCATCCCCAGCAGTAAACGGTCGCCAGCTGTCATACCCAATTTATTGAGCATCACCGCAACGGCATCCATCCGCCGGTTGAGTTCGCCATGGGTAACCAGACGATCAGGTTTGCGTGACAGATCTATCAGTGCCGTTTTGTCGGGGTAGGTGATCGCTGCAGTTTGGTTGAAATAGCCAAGGTTTGATGATTGATCCGCCATGATAGTCGAGTCTATACCCGGTTATACTCTGTGCAAATGGCAAGTTTAATGTGTGACATGTGTCACAACTTGGGTGGCTGCACGTTAAGCGGGTTTTAATGGTTAAGGTGTTACAACGTAACAGTAGTAAAATGAGATTCTTGAACGAGTTGTGCCGTGCCGTCAGAAGAGATCAAACAGGCTAAATCGAAATTGTGGTGGCAAACCTCGGATGGCCGCATGGGCTGTACGCTTTTTGCTGTTCTTCTATTTTGTTTGACGACGTTGTATTTCAGCCTGGAGCAGGCGGAAAAATATTTATTTCGGTCTGAGGCCAGTGAAGTTGGTTCTACTGTCGTTGTTAATCTTTTGAATGGCCTTCCGAAACTTGGCAATGTCCTTAAAGAACGAGATCCAAGGGAAGAAGAAGTTACCAAAATCGAGGAGATCATCGGTATTACCGGGGTCATGGGACTTCGTCTGATCGATCAGCAGTGATCTGTCGTCTTCGAACCTCTCGATCTACCTGTCTATGGTCAAAAAGACAGTAAAGTATACGCTCGTCAAATTAGTGGGCGCGAAGTCTTGATCGATATTACCCAACGAAAAATTCAGGGGATGGTGATCGCTACAGCTTTGGTGCCGGTCTATGATAATGGTGTCGTCGCTGGCGGCGCAGAAATCTTTTTAAACATGACCCGCCGTCATCGCGAGATGCGGGAAATCATGACTGTTGCCTTTGTCGGGGTCGGGTCATTTTTTATTCTGATCGCCCTGACCATCGGAGTGATATTTCGACGGCACACGCGAGCAAACAAAAACTTTGTCTCCGCGTTGCAGGAGGGTGAGGAACGTTATCGTAAACTGATTGAATTTTCGCCCGATGCCATTCGCGTCATTGTTGACGATCGGATCGAATTTGTGAATCCAGCGGCCGTAAAACTTTTTGGAGCTCAAGATCAGTCGGAACTGATCGGGATAGAAGGAAGCTCTTTCGTTCCGAAAGATCTGCTTAATGCTCAGGATGACCCCAGACAATTGGTCAAACGGCAAAAGATTACCGATCAGCCAATGCCGTGGACGGAAACAAAGCGCGAGAAGCTTAATGGTACAGTGATCGATGTTGAGGCCTGCGCCATTCATTTTACCTGGGACGGAAAACCGGCACGTCTGGCGATGGCGCGCGATATCAGCGAGCGTAAGAACGCGGACCGGGCGATGGCCGAGTTATCCACGCGTAACGAACATCTACTTGCCTCTGTCGCCGAAGGTATTTTTGGCCTCGATCTTGAGGGGCGTGTGACTTTTGCTAATCCAGCTGCTGGCGAAATGTTGGGTTGGAACCTGGATGATGTGATCGGGTGCTCTTTTAAAGATATTGATCCTCTAACGGTCCCTTCAGAGTCTGCAAGTTCGCCGATGTTGAACGCTTTGATCAGTGGCGATGGTCTTCGAGTTAACAGCGATACCATGTGGCACTCGAACGGCACATTCTTCCCGGCTGCATACAATGTAAATCCCATTCGGGATGACAATGGTGAAGTGGAAGGGGTGGTTGTCACGTTCCGCGATATAACAGACCGCAAAAAGGACGAAGAAAATTTACGTCAGAGCGAGGCCCGGGCCTCAATGGCGCGCCAGCAATTGCTTGATGCCATCGAGGCAATTAGTGACGGGTTTGTCCTGTTTGATGCGGATGACAAGTTTGTCCTTAGTAATTCGACATATTTAAAAATGTATCCGAAAACCGCGCATCTCATGCGGCCGGGTACCACGTTTGAAGAGATTCTAAGGTTTGGGACGGGTAACGGAGAGAATTTGAAAGTCGCCGATAATCCTGATGTGAGCGAATCAGAAATTGACTTGGTATTAAAAAATTATCGCAATCCCGGCGAGATCCTTGAGCGCGAGTTGAGTGATGGGCGTTGGATTCGGATGGCTGGTCATCGGACCAGTGATGGGAGCACGGTGAGCATTCGGACGGACATAACTGAACTTAAGAAACGAGAGGATGTCCTTCAGCAAAGCGAAGCTGCAGCGTCACGAGCATAACGGTTGCTGGTAGATGCTATTGAGGCTATCAATGATGGGTTTGTTCTCTTCGATTCAGACGAACGCATCATCTTGGCTAACTCTAAATTCAAAGCTATGTACCCAGTCGCGTTGGAGGGCCAATTCGACGGCATTCATTTTGAAGACATGGTACGCAATTCGATTATGAGATTGCTTGGCACAGATGTCTTTCCAACCACTGATGCTGTCGAAGCCTATGTCGTGAGAAGCGTATGGAGGCCTACCGTCAGTCTGGACACCGTTGCTGAGCGACAGCTTGAGTCCGGTCGCTGGGTTCGAATGTCGGATCGAAAAACATCAGACGGTGGCGTCGTCGGCATACGAACCGATATCACGGATCTGAAAACGCGTGAGGCAGAGCTCGAAGAAGCAGACCAGGATTACGGCCCTTCTCGAATAAGGTGGCGGTAAACGCCAATCAATCGCCGACATTTCGGGATGCCTCTACAGCAAACCATTGATGATATTTGTGCGGCGATTGATTGGCCTCTCGGGCATGTGCTTGTGCCCTCGGCGCAGCGGAAGCGGGAAATTCGAGTCGCTCCGTATTGTGGCATTTGGACGATCCGGAGGGCTTTGAGGAGTTCAAGGTTTGGATGGAAGGGGCCAGTCTCACGTGCCGATTCAGGCCCGAGAATCGGGCTTTCGACGTTACGGCGCGGGCCGATCTGGGCCTCAAATATCCATCGCGAGAATTCGCCGATTTATATGCCGGCGGCGGCCAAAGAGGGTACTCAGAACGGCGTCTCGCTTTCCCAATTCTTGTTCAGGAAGAGGTCGTCGCAGTCCTTACGGTTATGACGACAGACACTTCAGGAGGCCTGACGAGAGCCTTCTACAGGCGCTCAGCCAGGTCGGGCACGTATTGGGGCGCGTCCTCGAACGACAGAAGGCCAACGAAGTCACTCCAAGCAGGCAACATGCCGAGGCGGAGACGGCGGCCCTGCACGCCGAGGCGGCTTCGATTAAGGCAGAAGAAGCAAGTGCTGCGAAAAGTGAATTCCTGGCGACGATGAGCCACGAAATCCGGACCCCCCTCAACGCCGTGCTCGGTATGGCCGGAATCTTGATGGATTCTGAATTGGCCGACGAGCAACGGATGCAGGCTCGGACGATCAAGGTCGCTGGCGAATCTCTGCTCGATATTTTGAATGACGTATTGGATTATTCAAAAATTGAGGCTGGTCGTCTCGAATTGGAAGTCGTGGATTTTGAAATTCCAGGCCTGGTCGATACTGTGAAAACCGTTTGGGACTCACAAATGTCGGGGAAGGGAATTGATTTCTCGGTCAATCTTGCACCCGACGTTTGTCCTGTCATTAAAGGGGATCCCACACGCCTGAGGCAAATCGTTTTTAATCTTGTCGGCAATGCCCTGAAGTTTACCGAAGCGGGCTCGATAACGGTCAATATCGCTCAGAATATATTACCAGATGGCTGGTTGGAGCTGCAGGTCGAGATCCTTGATACAGGTATTGGGATTCCGTCCGACAAGTTGGATTCTCTATTTGAAAAATTCACGCAAGCCGACGGCTCTACGACCCGGAAATACGGCGGCACTGGCCTTGGTCTGGCGATTTCCCAACAGTTGATCTCATTGATGGGCGGTGAGATTGGGGTTGAAAGCACGGTTGGTGCCGGGTCACGGTTCTATTTTACCGTAAAGTGTGAAGAAGGTGATCGTAGCAATGTTGCGAGCATGGACGAGGACGCGTCGGGTAACTCTGCTTCAAATCTAGAGATGGACCAAAAACTCAAGATTCTCGTCGCAGAAGATAACGCCGTTAACCAGTTGGTTATTCGGACAATGCTGGAAAAAGCCGGGCATGAAATTGAGGTCGTTGAAAATGGGGCGCTTGCCGTCGAAGCCGTTCAGGCAGCGTCTTACGATCTGGTCCTGATGGATGTGAATATGCCGGAGATGGATGGCATCACCGCAACCAAACACATTCGCGAACTTGATGGTCCTGTCAGTGAAATACCCATCGTGGCGTTAACGGCAAACGCGCTGACAGGTGATCGTGAACGTATGCTCGCTGCGGGGATGTCTGACTATGTTTCGAAACCCATCGAGCCGGCTCACCTCGCTGCAGCCATGGGACGACAATGCGATTTGGATGTTGAATTGGAAAGTGTCGTTGATACGAATGATACCGGTCCACAAGAGCTAACCGAAGATCAATTAAAAGCTTTCGATGATCTTAGTGACTCTCTTGATGAACTTTTGAATTAAGTCACACGCGTTTAGGAGATAGTGATGCAAAATACGTTAAAGGCTAAGATGCAAAAAGTGTCGCAAGCTGACCTCGTGCGTCGGCTCGAGGAAGCTGACGCAAATATCGCGGCGACAGCCGATGGCTTTGAGGATTGGGCCTTGGCAGATATTGTGGCTGCATCGGAGAAAATTGATAACAAGAAGATTGAAGCGAAGAAGCGGATCAGGGATGTCTTTAGAGTTGTTCATGACATTAAAGGCCAGGGAACCACTTTTGGCTATCCGAGTGTGACGGAGATTGCGGCGATCCTCTGCGATTTCATGCGCGAAGGAAAAGTCACGATGTCGCCCAAACAGGTTCAGGTGATTAAACTCCACCTTGGTGCCATTCGTCTCGTTTTAGACCAGAAACTAAAGGGCGAAAGTGATGCGGCGAAAAATCTGGTCAAAAAGCTTTCCGTGACAGCTGCTGCGGTGCCGCCGCTCCGTTAAGACGTTATCGCCAAATCGCAAACGCCATGCCGCATCCATTGCCCGCAGCTGTTCGATAGCACGGCTGATAGTCGTGCCAGCCAAGGTCTAATTCTTCGACGGCTCCTGCGACGACGAGCCAATTCCGAATTTCAGAGCTTCCTGAATTCAGCTTGTTGATGGGAAGTGCACCAAGCTCTTCCAAATCTTTTCGGGCCATTGCCTTAAGAATGTCTCGGTCAAGCTCTTCATCAATTGTTACATGACTTAATCCTCCGGACGCCAAAATGCCGATACGCATGTCTTCCGGCGTTTCTTCGATAGCTTTCGTTATTACTCAGAAGATGAATTTAGGGCGGGGTTGTGGGAGGTTCCAAACCCAATAACAATTTTGGCCATAAGGGTTGCTTGTCCGTAATTTGATGCCGAGTTTGGTGTCTGTGACGAAGTACGGCAAGATGCCAGTAAAGTTTTGTTTATTGTTCATAACCGGAGAGTTAAATGACGAATGCTGTCAGCGCATTGATCAAGAATGGAAACACCGCATTGTGTTTATGCGTTCGCATGGCTCGAACAGTTGACGTCGGTGCAATTGCCGCCACCGCTGGTTTTGATGCGCTTTATGTCGATATGGAACATAGCCCCATTACTGCTGACGACACCTCGGCGATCTGTATGGCAGCTTCGGGGTTTGGCGTGACACCTTTCGTTCGTGTGCCACAAGACGATATCGGACTCGCTTCAAGACTATTGGATGGAGGGGCATGCGGTATTATTTTTCCTCATGTGGAAACAGCAATGCAGGCGATGGCTGTGGCGGGAGCGTGTTTGTTTCCGCCTCGTGGAGCGCGGTCGGCAGTTGGGTCAACAATTCATCTTGGGTTCGAAGCTTTGTCCCAAAAAGAGGCGGGAGAGCGTTTGGATGCTCTTACCATGACAACGGTCATGATCGAGACGGAGATAGGGGTAGAAAACGCTGACGCTATTGCGGCAGTAGATGGTGTCGACATGGTGATGGTCGGTACGGCGGACCTGTCGGCCATGATGGGCGTACCGGGTGCTTTGGATCACCCTAAAGTCAGGCAAGCCTGTGAGCAGGTTGCGGCAGCCTGTCAAAAAAATGGTAAGATTTTTGCTCTTGGCGGCGTGAGGAACAATCCGGACTTGGCAGCAGAATATGCTGCTTTGGGCGCCCGGTTTATCATCGCGGGGATGGATGCTTCTTATTTTCAACAAGCCGCCGGGGCAGATGTGATTGCCATCCGCAAAGCCCTGAAGTCCTGATTAGTCTGGAGTTTGAAACCAGGCAGGTCTGGTTGCACGGAGCGCGGTTTCTTCAGAAGTGAATTCGGAGTCCGCCTTAAGAGCTTGATCGAGTGTTTCCAGTCGTATCATTGCCAGGCCGTTCTCGTTATTGCCAGCAAATATCTGGCCAGCGGCTTTATCCTGAATTTGGACAGTTGAGCCAGGTGCCGGTGCCTTACCTGCGAAGGTGACAGGGACGAGACGCTTCTTAACAAGTTTACGGATTTTCATCCGCGTCGTGACTTCCTGTCCAACATAACAGCCCTTATCGAAGGATATCGCGTTGAGTTCATCGAAGCCGATTTCCAATGGAAACGTCTGCTTCAGCATTTCACTATTTTCGCCATCGGGGACTCCCAAAGAATATTGTGAGGCCTTGTAGGCTTTCAGGTTTCCCGCGCTCAAACCAGCGTCCTTCATAAACTCAATGCCGATGGCGGCGGGTTGAATCGTTCTAAGGCCAAGCTCAACTAACCGTGGGTCGACAAAAGCTATGCCATCGCCATAGTCGGTGGCATTTCCTGGATTTTCAGTAAGTCCTGCGAAATTGGATGTGTTTGGTCCTGTTATCGCGAATATCGTGAAGTCATCGCTACGGTCTTCAATGTCCACCTTTGCCCGCAGGCGATACATCTTCAGTCTTTTGGTTAATTCACCGAATTGATTCGCTGGGCAGTCCAACAAAAAGCTATCGCCAAATTTTACGACAAAGAAATCGTGTAGATATTTCCCTTGCGGAGTCAAAATAGCGGCGTAAATGGCGCAGTTTGCGGCGACCTTTTCTATATCGTTCGTGACAATTCCCTGCAGGAAAGTCAAGCTGTCAGCGCCTGATACCGAAAGGATACCTCTGTCGGTTAGAGCTGTATAATAAGTGTCATTCATCTTTGTTGTTGCCTTGGGGCTGTGGGAACGTTTGTCAGCAGTTCCCGTTTCTCCAATGGTGGTGTCAGTGTGATTGATTAGCAAGTGTCGAAGGTAAGAAACAGGAGGTCGTTCAGCAGAATCGTGAGTTTGCGCGCGCTGATGAGGGGCCCGGTTAAATCATGAATATCCTATTTGTAACTTCGACACGTATCGGTGATGCCGTTTTATCGACGTGTCTTCTCTCGCATCTTATCGCGAAATACCCCAGCGCGTCGTTCACAGTCGCTTGCGGTCCGTTACCCGCATCGCTCTTTGAAGCGGTGCCAGGGGTCGAGCGGGTTATCGCAGTACAAAAAAAACGATTTGCGGGCCACTGGGTATCGCTTTGGACGACAGTGATGTCGACGTCTTGGGATATTGTCGTTGACCTGAGGGCATCAGCTCTTGCGTGGACATTGCGGGCGCGTAGTCGCAAGACGTTGAGGTCCAATGACGAGGGCGGCACTATTCACCGGGTCGTCGAACTCGGTAAATTATTTGATCTGTCACCACCGCCGGATACCAAGCTTTGGTTATCAGATGTGGCCATCCTAGAAGCTGAAGCCATCATCCCAAAGGAGTTTCCTGTCATTGGACTGGGTGTGACGGCTAATTGGTTACCCAAGATTTGGCCAGCCCAGAATTTTGTCGCACTGGCACGTCGGCTCATCGGAGACGACGGTGTTTTCCCCGGCGCACGGATTGCTGTATTTGGTGCCGAAGAGGAACGTTCCCTTGCGCAGCCGGTCCTTGAAGGACTCGCTGAGGCTCAATGTATCGATTTGGTCGGTCAAAAAGCGCTGCCTATTGTTGCGGCTTGTCTTGCGAAATGTGATCTCTTTGTTGGCAATGACTCAGGTCTTATGCATATGGCCGCGGCCGTGAAAACACCTACAATTGGTCTGTTTGGCCCAAGCCCGGCCATACGCTATGGGCCTTGGGGGAAACACTGTAGGGCGGTTGAATCATCAGAAGCTTATGCGGAGTTGGTTGGGAGCGAGAGTTTTAACCATCGATCGGCGGGGAATTTGATGGGAGGGCTTTCGGTTGAGACCGTTGAACAAGCGGCTCATGATCTGTGCGCCGAAATCGCGAGGGGCCGACATGGCTGACATCGTTATGGCTGATGACGGGATCGCTTTCGATGGCTCTTCACTGGAACGAGGTCCGCTCGGCGGGGCTGAGACGGCTTTTATGTCTTTGGCTGTTGCGCTCGCAAAACGGGGGCACAAAGTTACCGTGGCAAATAAATGTGAAGCTGGGATGGAGAAAGATGGAGTCTCCTGGAGCCCTTTGGCTGACGGCGTACCAGGTCAGTGTGATCTTTACATCGCTAACCGCAGTGACAAATTACTGTTGTTGGCACCTCAAGCTCGTCAGGCGGTGTTCTGGATTCACAACCCGGCACAATATTTGCTAAAGTTCCGCTACCTCTCAAAGTTATGGCGTCGTCGGCCACAGATTGTTTTTTCGGGACGCTATCATGCAAAGAGCTATCCGAAATGGGCACCAGATGGTGGGCGTAGAATCATTCCCTACGGGATTTCGGACGAATTTCGATCCGTCGAGCCTCAAACGGAAGTTCCTCCGCCACGGGCGATATTTACGTCTAATCCGCAGCGCGGCCTGTCATGGCTGCTTGACCTTTGGCGTGATCGCATTCATCCAGAACTGCCCATCGCCGAGCTACATGTTTATTCCGGGGCGGCGACCTATGGTTCCCATGGCGCATCACGCGCGGCACAGATGCAACCCATTCTGGATAAGGCTGTTTCTCTTCGTCGCTGTAATGTATTTCTCCATGAACCGGTGCCGAAACAGGATTTAGTTGACGTGGTATCCCAATCCAGAGTGTTGCTTTATCGGGGTGACCCTGGAGAGACATTCTGTCTCGCTGTTGGTGAAGCACAGGCCGCAGGTGTGCCTGCTGTTGTGCAGGACATTGGTTGTGTCGCTGAACGTGTGGAAAACGATCGCACCGGGTTTGTTAGAAATGACGACGCGGCGTTTGCGACAGCCGCCCTCAATTTGTTG
Source organism: uncultured Alphaproteobacteria bacterium (assembly GCA_943787225.1). Taxonomy (GTDB): domain Bacteria; phylum Pseudomonadota; class Alphaproteobacteria; order MPNO01; family UBA2964; genus UBA2964. The sequence goes on along the minus strand of CALSLP010000003.1, from coordinate 14,790 downwards.
CAAGATGATACCCTTTGGCGACAACAAAATACTGCCGCCCTTAAGACGCAAAGGCAGTTAAGTTGGGATAATGCCGCATCATCCTTCGAGCGGTTAATTCCCTGATGCGTGTTATGCATCTCATGGCGGGAGCGGACGCAGGAGGAGCCGAAAACTTCTTCGGCAGGCTTGTCGTTGCGTTGCAAAAAACAGCAATTGATCAGAGGCTCATTATTCGTTCATCATCTAGCAGAGAGATGATGCTGAAAGAGCAGTCCGTTGAATTTGCTCTGGCCCCGTTCGGCGGCTGGCTGGATTTCAAGACCCCTCGGAGCATAAAAAGAGAGATTGGGTTGTTCGGTCCAGATGTGGTCATTAGTTGGATGAATAGGCCCACGCGATTTGTACCAAAGCAGGGCCCTAACAATAGAAAACGGTTTGTTCATATCGGATCCCCGCGTGGTTACTACGCGCCGAAATATTATCAGAAATGCGACCATTTGATTGTGACGACCAAGGACCTTGCCAAGTTTTACCATGATCATGGCAGGCCGGCGGAGCAGATATCGGTTATCCCAAATTTTGCACCGGATATACTCGCGGAGCCGGTTGCCCGGGGGCAATATGACACGCCTGAAAAAGCCCCCTTGTTGCTGGCGCTTGGCAGACTTCACGAAAACAAGGGCTTTGATGTTCTTCTAAAGGCGATGCAGGACTTACCGGATCACTATCTCTGGCTTGGTGGGGCAGGGCCTTTGGAACAAGACCTCAAGGCGTTAGCCTTTACGCTTGGTATTGCGGAACGAGTTCGTTTTTTGGGATGGGTAGATGACCCTGCACCACTTTTTGCTGCCGCTGATGTTTTTATTTGTTCTTCGCGACATGAGCCCTTCGGCAATATCATTATTGAAGCCTGGTTGCATTCCACACCTATAATAGCGGCAGCGAGTGAAGGACCGGTATCCCTGATTGAAGACGCTAAAACCGGATTGATGGTGCCAAATGAAGACGCGGCGGCGCTTTCGACCGCCATCAGAAAACTGCGCGGTGACCCGGCCCTAATGGAGCGGCTTGCAGTCGCTGGGCGGAAAAGATACGAAGACGCGTTTACCGAGGAACAGGTCGTTGGCCAGTACCTTGATCTGTTTGAAAGGCTTATCGGCTGATGTGCGGCATCAACGGCATAATGACGGCGTCTGGCGCACCTCCTGACCGAGATGCAATCACAACGATGCAAACGGCATTGGCGCATCGTGGGCCGGATGGAGAAGGATTGCATTTCGAAGGAAGTGTTGGCATGGCGCATCGCCGTCTCGCCATCATCGATCTTGAAACTGGCGATCAGCCCTTGCGTCTGGACAATGGCATTACACTGATTGCCAACGCGGAAATTTACAACTATCGGGAACTTAAGGCGGACATGGCCGACGTCACCTTTGCGACGGCGTCTGATTGTGAGCCTCCCTTGCATCTATACGCGAAGCACGGTGAAAATTACGCAGAACATTTGCGGGGGATGTATGCGATCGCAATACATGACCCGGAAAGTCGCCGTCTTGTCCTGTCGCGGGATCCTTTTGGTATAAAGCAGTTGTATTACACGGAGGGCTCCTTTGGCTTTGCTTTTGCCTCCGAGCCACAGGCGCTTCTTGCCTCCGGTCTGGTTACCGCTGATGTCCGACGAAACGCTGCAGAGGAGTTGCTGCAGTTGCAGTTTTCCACCGGTCGCGAGACCGTTTTGTCGAATATATTTCGGGTACTGCCTGGTGAAACCCTGATTATTGAGTCGGGCCGTATTGCGAGAAGGATTCACCGCGCTGCCTTGCCCGCGGGGCCGCCAGAAGATGTTGATGAAACAATGGCGCTCGAGCGGGTGGAGCAGTCCTTGATGGATAGTGTGGATGTGCACCAGCGGAGTGATGTTCCTTATGGCATGTTCCTGTCGGGTGGAATCGATTCCTCTGCAGTCTTGGCGATGATGGCGCGTTTGAATGATCAACCCGTCAAGGCATTCACGATTGGTTTTTCGGATACGAACGCAGCTGATGAACGCTCCGATGCCGCGGCTATCGCGAAATCACTGGGAGCGGAACATATCGAGGTGGATTTCACCGAACAGGATTTCTGGTCAACCGTCCCTCTCGTCACGCGCGCGATGGATGACCCGGTCGCCGATTATGCTGAGCTACCAACCTATAAACTGGCGGCGACCGCAGGGCAGGACCTAAAGGTTGTTTTATGTGGTGAGGGCGGAGATGAACTCTTCGGTGGATATGGCCGCTACCGGTCAGCCATTCGGCCCTGGTGGAGCCATCGACGGGCCATGCGGTCGCGCGGTGCGCTGGATGGCATGAATATTCTGCGGGAGGATTCTCGGGATTGGCGTAGCGGTCTTGCCGCAAGCGAAACGATCGCCGCTGCCGACGGTCGCAGTCCATTGCAAATCGCACAGGCGACGGATTGCGCGGATTGGCTACCCCATGATCTTTTGATAAAGCTCGATCGCTGCCTCATGGCGCATGGTGTTGAAGGACGCACACCAATGCTTGACCCTGCGATTGCCAACGCCATTTTCCGTTTGCCGGATGCTCTTAAGGTTAAAGGCCGTACCGGCAAATGGATATTACGGAAATGGTTGGAAGATGTTGTTCCTGCCGCCAAACCGTTTTCCCGTAAACGCGGTTTTACCGTACCGGTTGGTGAATGGATTATCCGTAAAGGCGATATTCTTGGGCCGCTGGTTGCACGCCAGGCTGGGATTGCTGATCTCTGCCGGCCAGATCGCGTTGAAGCGATCTTTAAAAGCAATCGCCGCCGTGCTGGATTCGCGGCATGGGTCTTGTTGTTTTATGCCATTTGGCACCGGCAGCATGTCGAAGGCATCTCTGAAGTGGGGGATGTTTTTGCGGTTTTGGGCGATGGATAATTTCGTCAATCGTTAACAGGTCATTTACGCTGAACGGCTACACTCTGGCTATTATTCATGAGTTAGTAGTGAGGCCCTTGCGATGGCCGGGTGTAAAAGATCTCGTCTAATACTGCCGACAGTGCTCGCGGCATCGGTGATGATATCTGCCTGTTCCAATCCGTATCTTGAGAGGTTTCGTGCCGAATTCGGCTGGACCGAAGCGCGGATGACGGAGGATGGCTGGTTAAAAAGCCGGGAAATTCCCCCCGATGCCGTTTATTGCTACAAAACCTTGGCGAAACCAAACTGTTTCAAGACTCCGAAGCCGGGTCAGGAACATCGCCTCGTGAGTGAATTTGAAAACGCGCATAAGACCGGCAACTAAATCGCTGTGTCGCAATAGCGCGGCGTTAGCTCGGTAAGCTAAGATTCCGTCCGCTTCTGAGCCTCACAAAGACCTCTTCGCTCAAAGCCCGAAATAGGATCAGGCGGCGCGTTGCTGATTTTTAAGGACCATTAGTTTGGCTGCCGCTGCATGAATAAAATCGATGTTTTGGCGTTTTTCGATACTACCGGCACCACCTTGGTTCGTGAGGACTATTTCGAGGGTCTGATAGAGGCCATTGGCGGCGTCGACATTCCCTTGATGACAGGCCATATCGAAGGCATCGACAATGTGGTCGCTGAGACGGCGTTTGTATTCGGGAGCTTGTTTGTCGGTCATGGCGGTGCCTTTCATATGTCAGAATACACCCTCCAGAGTGCCGGCATTTGACTAATTTTGCGTAAACGCGTTGTTGGCATTGTGCGATTGACCGGTTGCGCACTGAATGGAATAGCGGTTCTGGCGACGGCAGGACTTTCTACAAAGTAAGAAAGATCGGCAGTAAAATCCTTCTTCAATATAGATCCAGACAAGTGGTCTATAAAATATTGGAATAATCTTTCCATTTACCGGATTTTTTATTGTGGCAGAATGGCCCCCAAGAGTGGTCAATCCGCTCAAGAATTAATTGCTGGGAGGCACCTATGTCAGAATTACCGAAAATGAGTTTTGGCCATCTTGGGATCGATGTCATCGATATCGACAAGATGGTGGGTTTTTACACCGATGTCCTGGGCTTCAAAGTGACGGATCGCGGGATGGGCGGCAAAGCCGAGCTGGCGTTCCTCAGCCGTAACCCTGAAGAACATCATCAGATCGTCATGGCCGCGACCCGCAAGGAAGACGACCGCACGACCATCAATCAGATTTCTTTCCGGGTGGATGATTTCAAGCAAGTGCGTCAGGCCTATGACCATGCCGTTGCGGCGGGCATCGAGCGGATTGAACCGGTCGATCATGGCTCGGCGCTGTCGGTCTATTTTCCCGACCCTGAAGGCAACCGGATTGAGGTCTATATGGCGACGCCGTGGTATATCGCGCAGCCGCATCGCCAGCTGATTGATTTCGGTAAATCGGATGAGGAAGTCTGGAAGGCCTGCGAGGATAAATGCCTCGCCGACCCGACCTATCAGCCGATGGATGAATGGAAAGCTGAGTTCGCCGCTTCCTGATATTCCGCGACAATTGTTTCGATCAGCTCAGCCGCCGGTAACCCCCGGCTGAGCGCGGCTGCCTGTCCACACCACATCGACATGAAATCAGTATCATTGGCCTTGGCCGCAGCCGCCCGCAGGCTGCCCGTGAGCGTGTTTTGCAGCGGGAAGGGCAGGACCGGCACACCGGAATCTTCCATCTCGCTGATATAGCGATTGCGTAGACCCCGCGCCGGACGGCCGGAGAACGTCCTGGTCATGACCGTGCTGTCATCATCCACATCCAGCAACGCCTGCTGAAACGCAGGATGCACCCCGGCTTCGGGGCAGGTGAGGAAGGCGGTGCCCATCTGCACCCCGCAGGCGCCAAGCGCCAGGGCGGCGGCGAGACCACGCCCGTCCATGATGCCACCGGCGGCAATAATCGGGGTCGAGACAGCATTGGTGAGCTGGCTAACGAGGCTCATTGTGCCGGTCATCGAATCCTGCCAGTCGCCGATCCAGGTGCCGTACGATGGCCGCCGGCCTCCGAGCCCTGGGCAATGATAAAATCGATCCCGGCGGCCTCGGCCTCCAGCGCTTCGGCGACCGAGGTCGCCGAGGCCGACTGTGATGATCCCGGCAGCGCTTGATCGCCGCAATCACCGAGCTGCGGCCCGTGACCGAGATGAAACGAGCAAAGCTTGATGCCGCTCTCGATTACGGCGGTATCTGGTCGTCGAAATCGGGCATGACATTGGCTGACCTGCTCCGGCGGCGCGACGCCAAACTGCGCAGAAATATTCGGCAATGGCAGCGGTAGCGGCGGCGGATTTCGTCGTCCGTCACGGCGGGTCTTCCGGGATAAACAGATTGATGCCAAAGCCCTTATTGGTCCGGCCTCTGCAGCTCACCCGCCATATCGCGGATCGCCTCGCCATCTGAGATAGGCGGCACCGAACTGGCCAAACGCCGCCAGCGTCGGAAACGGCGCGCAACCAGCTCAGGCGTCGTCGGCCCGCCCGCCATGGGGGCGAGCAGGACTGGGGATGTCGATGCCGAGGGCGTCGGTGAGGGGTGTGGAGAAGGTGGTCATGGACATAAGGTAGTCCACCATTTCGCAAAAGAAAATCGGGGAAGTGGTTAGGCGGCTAAAGCGAGCGCGGTTGCTCCGGCCACCGCACCGAACTGCGGTACTGATATCAGCGGTTTCTCGTCATCACGTGTGGCAGCGCCAAACCCAACCTCAAAGGCCGGGACGCCGGAAGCGCCAAATATTGTCTGATGCATTGCAAAGGTTTCAGGCGAAACAAGCTCTCTGGTCCGCGCCCGGACGATGTCGCCGCCCTGATTGACGACAAAACCATCAGCCATCATCACCGCGCCAACTTCGCGGTATTCCCCTTCGGGACACAGGTAGGCGTGGCCTGGTGTTACAGTCGTGCCATGAAAATCGATCACCGGCCGATCCGGCGTGACATTGTCTAGCCCCCAAGTTCAGTGCCATTTGTGATTAGAGTTTCGGGCATTGGCGGTCGCATGTTCAGTGCCTGATGTGGACGGATGTGGTTGTACTGTCTGAGCCACTGGTTGATGACGATCTGAGCCTGCTTAGTCGTGGTGAACCACTCGGCATTGAGAACCTCGCGGCGCAGGGTTCCGTTGAAGCGTTCGTTGTATCCGTTCTCCCAGGGTGATCCGGGATAGATCCGGATGGGTTTGATGCCGACCCTTGCCAGCCAGTCCTGCATCGCCTGTGCGATGAACTCGGGACCATTGTCCGAGCGGATATATTCCGGGGTGCCGTGGCGCAGCAGGAGTGGGTATAGCGCCTCAAGCACATCGTCAGCCCTCATCCGGGTGCGAACCGTCACAGCCAGCACCTGGCGGGTGTACTCGTCCAGGACAGTCAGCATCTTGTAGCTCCGACCGTTGTCGAGCTTGTCGTGCACGAAGTCGATGGCCCAGACGTGATTGGGATGGGTTGGCCGCAACCGAATGATCGAGCTGTCCTTGTGATAGAGCCGCCGGCGCTTCTTGTCTCGTTGCGGCAGCTGAAGTCCTTCTTCGCGCCAGATCCGCTCAACCTTCTTGTGGTTCACCTTCCACCCTTCGATACGCAGCAGGACGGCAATCTTGCGATAACCGTAGCGCCCATACTGCTTCGCCAGCCGGATCAGTGCCAACCGCAGAGCATTGTCATCTTTGGGATCTGGTCGATATTGCAGGGAACTGCGGGCCAGACCAATAACCCGGCAGGTCCGTCGCTCCGACGTAGCAAGCTTCTGGCGAGTATGGATAACGGCCTGACGAAGCTGCTCGGTCGTCAGGCCCTGGGCTTTAGATGGCTCAGACTTTCCTTGAGGATCAGCTTGTCCAGTTCGAGCTCCGCCACGATCTTCTTCAACCGCGTATTCTCCTTCTCGAGAGAACGCATCTCCGACAACTGAGACCGACCCATCCCGCCGAACCGCTTGCGCCAGTTGTAATATGTGGCGTCGCTGATACCCACGCCGCGACAGGCCGATGCCACGTCACTGCCGGCTGACAGCTTCACCTCAATCTCACGCAGCAGCTTCAGTATGTCCTCGTCCGAATGTCGTTTCCGAGCCATCATCCAATCCCCTTTCCTGTACTAAAATAGTGGCCCAGTTTTAGGGGGGAAGGACACTGGCACCCGGGCTTGGGCTTTCAACGGTCTACGGCATTATCCGTCAGACCGGCGGCCATATTTTTGTTGATTCAGAAATGGGCGAGGGGACCTGTTTTACGATTTATCTGCCGCAGCATATTGCAACGGCGGATGACGTCATCATCGAGAGTGTCGCTGAGGAGGTGGCGCCGGCACCGCAGCCTGATCTGACCGGAGCGGGGATGGTGATGCTGGTATAAGACGAAGACGCCGTCCGAATGTTTGGTGCCCGCGCGCTCCGGAACAAAGGCTATACGGTTATTGAAGCGGGCAGTGGCGAAGAAGCTCTCGAATTGCTGGTACAAGAGGGCGACAACATTGATGTGTTGATCACCGACGTCGTGATGCCCGGGCTGGATGGTCCTACAATGATTCGCAAGGTGCGGGAAACCCACGCCGATATGAAGGTCGTGTTCATATCGGGCTATACGGAGGATTCGTTCCGCAAACGGCTGGATGTCGCCGAGGATATCCACTTCCTGCCCAAGCCGTTTACGCTGCAGCAGCTCGCGACCAAGGTGAAGGAAATTATGGCAGAAGAGGTTTAGTCGTGGGGTTTAAGTTTATCCGGACAGCGCTCATTGTGACGGCGTCTCTCTTTTCAATGAGCCCGGCCGTTGTGGTGGCCGATGATTCTGCCGCCTGGGTAAAAGCCTATGACAAGGATGGCCGCCGTTACATTCCGGTTGCGCTATGGAATGGCGGGGCCTGGGATGGGCAGCATGTGATCACCTTGCCAACTGTGGATTTAACCTTTGGGCGGCGGGACAATAAGCGAATTGTTGGGCCGCGGCCCTGGACCCATGAAGCGTCCGGGACGAAACATCAAATCTATGAGCGGCATAATCGACGCAAGGTTCAATATTTCGCGGTTAACCGTAAGAAAGATGGTTTAGGGCGGGTCTATGATAATCGCTATGGCCGATACTGCCCCGATGAGGTGAAGTTCCCTCTTGGTTGGTGGAAGCAGGGCGAAAAGCGGGTCTATGAGATTGATTGTGATAGCGGGAAACGACGTATCGAGGTGACCATCAATCAGCTCAACTTCACCCATGATGGCGTGCCGCATTCTCTGGAGTTCCGATGGAAACTCGGTGATGGATCGCAACGGGGTGGCGACAATGTTTATACCTATAGCCCCGGGATGGGGCTTGTGGACGTCACCCAAAACTAGTTCCTTAAAACCCATACTCTGTATCGGGTTACCCGTTATGGTAAATTTGCCAAAACAGATGCGAACGTATTTAGAACAAAATTATAAGATTCTGATTTTACTAGATAAAAAAAATTTCTTTGCAATTAGAACAAAAGGTGTACATAGTCTTCTCAGCAACGACGCTGCGTTGAACGAATCTGATGGCTGTGAAATAAGGAGACACCAATGGCGAACCCCGCATTGAAGCTTGTAGAAAAGAACGGCATGGACAAAACAAAAGCGCTCGACGCTGCTCTTCAACAGATCGAACGGGCCTACGGCAAGGGCTCTATCATGAAGCTTGGCGAAGGCCAGGTGGTGGAAATCGAAGCGGTCTCGACCGGCTCCCTCGGACTTGATATCGGACTCGGTATCGGCGGTTTGCCAAAAGGCCGGGTTATTGAAATCTACGGACCAGAATCCTCGGGTAAAACGACCCTGGCGCTGCATTGTGTTGCTGAAGCGCAGAAGAGTGGGGGCCAATGTGCCTTTATCGATGCCGAACATGCGCTTGATCCAATTTACGCCCAGAAGCTGGGTGTTGAGCTTGATGAATTGCTGATCTCACAGCCTGATGCTGGTGAGCAGGCGCTGGAGATTGCCGATACGCTGGTGCGCTCAGGTGCCATCGATGTCATCGTTATCGATTCTGTCGCGGCTTTGGTGCCAAAGGCGGAACTCGAAGGTGAGATGGGTGATGCTCATGTCGGTTTACAGGCGCGTTTGATGAGCCAGGCACTCCGGAAGCTGACCGGCTCGATCTCCAAGTCTCAAACAATGATTATCTTCATCAACCAAATTCGGATGAAAATTGGCGTGATGTTTGGCAATCCTGAAACCACATCGGGCGGTAACGCGCTGAAGTTCTATTCGTCAGTGCGGCTGGATATCAGGCGTATCGGCGCGATTAAGGACCGTGACGAGATTGTTGGCAATCAGACCCGCGTCAAAGTGGTCAAAAACAAGGTTGCACCACCCTTCAAGATCATCGAATTCGATATCATGTATGGTGAAGGTATCTCAAAGATGGGCGAACTTATCGATCTTGGTGTCAAAGCCGAGATTGTTGAGAAGTCGGGCGCCTGGTTCTCCTACGATAGCGTGCGGATTGGCCAGGGACGCGAAAATTCCAAACAGTTCCTGCGCGAGCACCCTGAAATGGCCGCCGATATCGAACGCCGTATCCGTGAAAGTGCGGGCTTGATTGCCGAGGCAGCCCTCAAGGAAGCGCCAACCTCTGAAACCGCAACGGTGGAAGACGACGAAGAAGTGCTCTAGCTGCCCTTTAAGAACCCCTGATCCTCCCCCGGATCAAACCCCGGGGCGCGGCGAGGCATCATTGCCCTTTCCGCGCCCCTTTTCTTTGTCTGCTCTATGAGACAAACTAGTCACTGAACGGTGCTGTGCCTTGTTCTGGACAGGGTGTGATCCCGTCGTTAATACTCTCGCGGTCCGACGCTGAAATGCGTTAATAGGGGTAGTAGTACGATGACAACGACCAATGAAATTAGAGCAGCCTTTCTCGATTATTTCGGAAAGAATGGGCACGAAATTGTGTCTTCTTCACCATTGGTCCCACACAACGACCCGACATTGATGTTTACCAATGCGGGGATGGTGCAATTCAAGAATGTGTTCACCGGGCTTGAGACCCGTGACTACACGACCGCGACGTCATCACAGAAATGCGTTCGCGCTGGTGGCAAGCATAATGACCTTGAGAATGTCGGTTACACTGCACGCCATCATACGTTTTTTGAAATGCTCGGAAATTTCTCGTTCGGTGATTATTTCAAAGAGCGCGCCATCGAGCTTGCCTGGAATCTGATTACCGATGATTTTGCTATCGATAAAAGTCGCTTGCTGGTTACGGTTTATCACGAGGATGATACGGCGTTTGATCTTTGGAAGAAGATCGCCGGACTCCCAGATGATCGTATCATCAGGATAGCCACAAACGATAATTTTTGGGCCATGGGTGAAACCGGGCCTTGTGGTCCGTGTTCAGAAATTTTTTATGATCATGGCGACCATATCCCAGGTGGGCCACCGGGAAGCCCAGATGAAGACGGCGACCGGTTCATTGAAATCTGGAACCTGGTCTTCATGCAGTATGATCAGGTGACGGCTGACAATCGGCAGAACCTGCCCAAACCAAGTATCGATACCGGGATGGGGCTGGAAAGAATTGCTGCCCTGCTGCAGGGGTCTCATGACAATTATGATACCGACACATTCAAGGCGCTTGATTGAGGCATCCGCTGAAGCGGCAAACGTCGATCCTTATGGTCCGCAAAATGTCTCTAACCGGGTTATCGCAGATCACTTGCGAGCGAGTTCGTTTTTGATTGCGGATGGCGTGTTACCGTCTAACGAAGGGCGCGGTTATGTCTTAAGACGTATTATGCGGCGGGGCATGCGCCATGCGCACATGATGGGGTGTCAGGAACCGCTTCTGTATAAGTTGGTCCCGGCCCTTATTTCCCAAATGGGGATTGCCTTTCCCGAGCTTACACGGGCAGAAGCTCTTATCACTGAAACTCTTGAGCTTGAGGAAAAGCGGTTCAAGCAGACCTTGGATCGTGGCCTGAAACTCTTGACCGAGGAAACCGACCGTCTCGGTGATAAAGAGGCGCTGCCGGGTGACGTCGCCTTTCGGCTGTATGACACATTCGGCTTTCCATTGGACCTTACGCAGGATGTCTTGCGCGGCCAGGGCCGGGCGGTTGATACCGATGGCTTTGATGTTGCGATGCAGCGGCAGCGGGAAGACGCCCGTAAGGCTTGGTCGGGATCCGGTGATGCTGCAGACGATTCCATTTGGTTCGATATTCGGGAAGAGGTCGGGGCCACAGAATTTCTTGGATATACGAGCGAATTCAGCGAAGGCAAAGTATTGGCCATCGTTAAAGATGGCGCTCGTGTCGAGACCGCCGATGATGGCGATCTGGTTGCTGTCGTGGTTAATCAGACGCCGTTCTATGCAGAATCAGGCGGCCAAATGGGAGATGTTGGAACCTTGTCCGGCGACGGCGATGACGGAACTGACGGTTACCGACACGCAGAAAAAACTCGGTGCTTTGCATGTTCACGTCGGCGTTGTCTCGGGTGGCGCAATGTCGGTGGACGATGTTGTTGAAATGCGGGTCGAACCAGACCGCCGCGCGGGTCTTCGCGGACACCATTCGGCGACCCATTTGCTTCACGCCGCTTTGAGGGATCGTTTGGGCGACCACGTCTCCCAAAAAGGGTCATTGGTCGCGCCCGACCGGTTACGATTTGATATCAGCCATCCCAAAGCGATCGGCGCAGAAGATATCGCTGAGGTCACAGACCATATTAATCGACAAATTCAGGGGAATAGTGACGTCGTTACGCGGTTGATGACGCCCGACGAAGCGATCGAAACCGGGGCGATGGCGCTGTTCGGTGAAAAATACGGTGATGAAGTTCGCGTTGTAACCATGGGTGATCGTGGAAATGCACCCTATTCGGTAGAACTTTGCGGTGGTACTCATGTGAGCCGAACCGGTGACATCGGTCCGTTTCGAATTGTATCTGAAAGCGCAGTTGCTGCCGGGGTGCGCCGTATCGAAGCTGTCACCGGCCGCGCGGCGCTCGCGCAGATGGCTGAAACGGAAGCCCAACTGCGGGAAGTGGCGTCGCTGTTGAACGCGTCTTCCAGCCAGGTTGTGGAACGTGTTGCCGCTTTGCTGGAAGAACGTAAGAAATTGGAAAGTGACCTCTCGGATGTCCGGCGCAAACTTGCGACAGGTGGGGGTAGCGGAGATGCTGGCGCAGGCGATGCAGGTGTTAAAGATGTGGCAGGGGTATCGTTTGCGGGACGGGTTCTGGAAGGAATACCGGCTCGTGATCTAAAATCTTTTGCAGATGATCTCAAAAAACAAATCGGATCTGGTATTGTCGCTATTTGCGGAACCGACGACGGCAAAGCTTCCCTCGTGGTTGGCGTCACGGATGATATGACAGACCGGTTTGATGCGGTATCGCTCGTGCGTGTGGGATCGGCTGCTCTGGGCGGCAAAGGGGGTGGTGGGCGTCCGGATATGGCGCAAGCAGGAGGGCCAGATGCCGCAAATGCAACCAAGGCGCTCGACGCAATTGAAGCCGCAATTCGCGGGTAAACGGAATCTGTGCGGACTCACAAACGAGCCAAATCAGTATTGATCGGGCTTTGTTGAATTCTTTCGAAGTGTCGGGATTACGTCGCTTGGCGTCTCAACTAACGCGTAGAGGTCCCGAGTTGGCGGGGCGGCGAATCCGTGTTCAATCGTTGCAGCGATCAGGTCGTCCAGTTTTTGCCAGTATTTCTGAACGTTCAAGATGACAATCGGTTTGTTGTGCATACCGAGTTGTTTCCAGGTAATGACTTCAAGAGCTTCTTCCAGGGTACCAACGCCGCCTGGGAGCACGACAATGCCGTCTGCTAAATCGAACATACGGCGTTTCCGTTCATGCATGCTGCTAACGACTTCGAGCCGCGTTAGCTTCTGGTGCCCAAGTTCTCGATCCTGAAGGTAATCAGGAATGACGCCTGTTACCTCGCCTCCTGCCTCTAGGACGCTATCGGCGACGATGCCCATAAGGCCTGATCCGCCACCGCCATATACGAGCTGAACGCCGTTATCTCCGAATAACTCCCCTAATCCTGTTGCCGCAGCTCCGAAATGCCGGGTTGAGACCTGGGGACGCGCCGCAAAAAACACAGATAGATTGAATGCTCATGGAAATTTCATATCACGAATCTTGATTAGGTCGGATGATAAATCAACGTGAAAGGGTTGCAAGAATTGCGTTCAGATGGTGGGATAGGGTATTGGTAGCGCAGTCATACGCGCGTAATTTGAAAACAGAGTGTCATTTGGGGAGACGTGTTATGAGATCTTTAATTAAGCCATATTTTGGTCGCGGCGGTCAGCCTGGGTGTATTGGGCTGGCTGTGAGTTGCTGCAGGACAAGCATCGAAGCCAACAGGTCGACGTTGTCGCAGGCAACGACAGGTAACTAAGTTGGCGATCGATGAAAGAGCTGTGCACGCATTCAGCGTCAGTGGCGCCGTAGCAAAATATATCAAGGGCAGCAAGAAACCGAAACAAGGCGAGAGCCCGGCTGGGACCGCCTGGTGACATGGAGCTGCGCGCTATTGCCAAATCCAGTGTACTTGCAAAGCGACTGAAATACGGTTCGGCCGCGTTCTATGCGGCACAGGGTTGACAAGAAGCGGGTGCGAGCTTCGGGCAGCAAGGCGGCCGTGAAAGGCTGCATATCGGTCCAGTTAAGCGGATGGCAGTCTGCGGGAGCCATTAAGCTGGACGCCAACAAGAAAAGCTTACGGGAAATGTGGCTGCAGTAATGGACAAGATGAAGTGTAAAGCACCAGAAGAAGAAGAAAAAATAGGGTGCTTGAAAGACTGAGTTCCTGACCGACAGTCAGGGCTGCGACAAAAAGGGCGCTGCTGATTCGGTGGCGCCCTTTTTGGTTTCGGTTCCCGGGGAGAAAATGCTGTTTAGACATCGATGATACTTGCAACAAAAATGCTCTTGTAAGCTGTTGTACCTAAATAAAGGTGAGGGGCGTGATTATCGGGCCCGCCGATTGACGGTTGCGCGTAGAGAGATTTGAGGGGACGTCAGAATGAAAATCGGGTTGAGTGCAATCTTCAGCGACGGTTGTCGCCTTGAGTCTTGGTTAGCTTCACGCAGCGTCGGCTCAGGAAAGGACGATCTTCTAAAGGCGAGGTTTTGTTTTCTGCGGGAGTGGTTGCGGCAACTGCCACACCGATGTGAAGAACAAAGGTCCCTTTCTCGCCGGTGGCAGGAAGCTCGAAACACCCCTTTTGGCGCATTTTACGCACCGAATATCACCCGAGATAAAAAACACGGTATTGGGGGCTGGTCGGACGCAGATTTCATCAAGGCCATTCGCAAAGGAACGAGCGCCTGATGGCAGTCATTACTTCCCGGTTTTTCCCTATCCGGCCTTTACTTTTATGACCGACGCCGATCTTAAGGCCATTAAGAATTATATCTTTACGCTGCCGGCGGTGGCTAAACCCAATAAACCGCATGGGGTTTCGTTTCCCTTTAATGTTCGGTTCGGTCAGTTCTTTTGGAAGTTTTTGTATTTTTCAGAGGGGCCCTACAAAGCAGATCCTGCGAAATCCAAAGAATGGAATCGTGGCGCTTATCTGTCGCGCGCGGTTGTCCATTGCGGGGAATGCCATACGCGGCGGACCATACTTGGCGGTATCAAGGAAGATTACTGGTATGCTGGGACGCCAGAAGGCGAGGGGCCTGAGGGCGAGGGTGCTCCAAACATCACACCACACCCCGAAAACGGTATTGGGAAATGGTCGCTGGATGAAATCGTGAACTATTTGGAGTCGGGAGAGGATCCTACGGGAGACTATGCGGGATCTCTAATGGCGGAAGTTATTGAGAACGGAACGGGGAAACTTTCTTCGGCAGACCGAAAAG
>CALSLP010000002.1 GCA_943787225.1 uncultured Alphaproteobacteria bacterium | reverse complement strand
GGGTTCCGTTGCGGCTTTCTTGGTCTGCTGCATCTGGAGATCGTTCAGGAACGCCTGATGCGCGAATTTGATCTCGACCTGATCACAACGGCACCGTCGGTTGTCTATCATGTCCACAAGACCGGTGGCGAGATGGAGGCAATCCATAACCCGGCGGACTGGCCTGATCCGACCCATATCACCAGCGTTGATGAGCCGTGGATTCGCGCGTCCATCCTGGTGCCGGATGAATTTCTGGGCGCTGTGCTGACGCTGTGCCAGGAACGCCGCGGTGAACAGCTTGACCTGACCTATGCCGGCAGCCGGGCGATGGCGGTTTATCGCCTGCCATTGAATGAGGTTGTGTTTGATTTCTATGACCGGCTCAAATCAGTAACTCGCGGCTATGCCAGTTTTGACTATCAGCTGGATGAGTATCGCGAAGCCGATCTGGTGAAGGTCTCAATTCTTGTTAATGCCGAACCGGTTGATGCGCTGTCGATGGTCGTGCATCGCAGCCAGGCGGAAAGTCGGGGCCGGACGATCTGTTCCCGGTTGAAAGATCTTATTCCACGCCAACTGTTCAAGATTCCCTTGCAGGCAGCGATTGGCGGCAAGGTCATCGCCCGCGAAACCATCAGTGCGATGCGTAAGGACGTGACGGCCAAATGTTATGGCGGTGACGTGTCACGCAAACGCAAGCTGCTGGAAAAACAGAAAGAAGGCAAAAAGCGGATGCGCCAGTTCGGCGATGTCGAAATCCGCAGACAGCTTTTATCGAAGCGCTCCGTATCAGCGACGATTGAAGTCTTGGGCGGGTGGAAGTAACGGCCGGCGTGGCCTAGCGTCAGTGAAACCTGCGCCGACGATTGCGCCTGCGACAGCACCAAATCAGCAACGCACCCGGAATGCCAAACACAACCCACCCCGGTGCCAACAGGATGGTGACGATTACCGGGTCCCACAGCCAGGCGGCGACATTGCGTTGAATGCCGGCCTGGGCCAGACGCTCAGGCTGTCGCTATCGAGCTGTGAACCATAATTCCCCGAGCGCGATCATCGACCAGCCGCCCGATCGGCAACTGCCTGCCAGGACTTCATATGTCGCTGCGGCCAGCGACGGCGATGATGCAAGTAAATCCATCCCAGAAAGCGACCGATAATCACCTGGTTGACACCTGACCCCGCTTCCGGACCTGTTGCCGATATCATGACAGGCTATCCGATTCAGTGCGGCGTTTGCAACCGTTTACGGCATATGCTAATGACGCAAGAATTTTTGTGCCCGTTGGCAGAGTGCCCTGAGATCCTCTCGCGCCAGATCGGTGTTAGATTGTGCGCCTGCCGGAGGGGTGGCCGAGTGGCTGAAGGCGCACGCTTGGAAAGCGTGTATGCGGGCAACCGTATCGAGGGTTCGAATCCCTCTCCCTCCGCCAATTATCTTTTGATATCAATAGGTTAGATATGGGATGTCGATTTTACCCATAAATCTACCCATGGTTTGACCCGCGCTAGGCGTGGGCTTGCTCAGCGTTTATTATCCGACGCTCTGGTTTGATCTGACGTCAGATTCAGATGAATCGGCGCTGGCAGGAACCCCGGTTGTGTCCGCTTACGATGACCCCAAGAAAAGGGGCTTGGTCGCAGCAGCATTTCGTTATCCCTTCGTAAAGCTAAGGGTTTATCTAAATGGTGCCGACTGTCTGCCGTCAGCGGCGATGGAACAAATTAGCGAGGTTGTATAAGGGAGGATTTCTGGTTCATCGTAGTGACCGAAGGGAACGAAGATGAGACAGAAACCGCAGACAAGACAGACGGGTGCCGCCAAGGCGACCTAGGATATTCGCCGGGCGACCCGCAAGCAGTATTCAGCAGAAGAAACGATCCGTATTGCGCTGGATGGATTGCGCGGTAAGTAGAGCATTGCCGAGCTTTGTCGGATAGAAGGCATCGCCCAGAGTATCTATTACAAGTGGTCGAGGGAGTTTCTGGAGACCCGAATTTATGTATATAAAATACAGTATCTTTATTGAACTATGGTCTTTAGCATATTAAAGAATATCAGTAATTATCCATATATAAGCTAGGAAACCTGTCAAATGGACCCGAGAATAAAAAGAATTAAAAATATTCTGCTTATCACACTGTTTTTTCTTCCTACCTCAGTTTTTGCTCAGTCAGTAGTACATTGGGGTGGAGTTGGATTCGCTGGAAAATGGTCAGAAAAAGAGCAAAATTATCCGGTAGCTAGTCAATTAATATGTCTTTCTGGCAATAAAGTTTGTCCTCCAAAAAATTTGGACAAATCGGCTTTAAAGTTTTTTGTAGGAAGGGATTTTGAGACATTTACCCTTTCCAAAAAACTAGTACGAAAAGATGATCTCGAGGCGCTCGTTGGTGTCGTTTCAATATCAAATGAAGAGCTCGGTGTAACCAAAGATATAACTCTCAAAGAAAACCCTTTTTTACACGTTTATCGAATATTTGCGAATTTCTTGATTTATAAATTAGACACCGGAAAAATAGTAAGGTCGATTCCAATTATTCTGCGTTACTCAACTCAATTACCGGAAAAAAGAAGTCTCAAGGCCCTTAAGCCTTTGATATCAAATATTTTGTTGGATGACTCAGAGGGTATAAACCTTTTTGATAAGCTTTACAGCTCCGTTAAAGGACTGAATACGGCGGTAGAGCCAAGGAAATATACACAAATATCAAAATTTGAATTCGAGCCGGAGGCATTTAAGTCATACGCGACAGCAGACGAGTCGGGGATGAAAAGTAAATTTGCTCAGTTTCTGGAAGGTGAACTGATCGCAAGCTCGGGTGGACACCTGGTTCCTACTACGGTTAATGGGTCGGTTGTGGACGGAAGGATAAAAGCCACCTTCGAAGACGGTGAGAGAGAACTGGTCATTCCCCAGGCAGTTTTTAAAATTTCGGTAAAATTGCGGTTGGCCAAAAAATTCGAGAAAGTTCGCGGACGCCAAAAGACGGTATGCCATGCTGTCGCGTTGACAGTAAAATTTGCTGACCTTATAGAAGATATCACGGCAATTAAATTTTCTAATTACCCAGCTTCTTGCGGAGTAGCTCCGGTTGAACAGACCTATGACCCTACATTTTATTTCTCCAAGTCTACTTACAGTCTCTTGCAGCAGTTGGGTCAACAGTTTGGAGAAGCTGGGCCTAACGCAGAATGGTTAAAGGCCAATGCAAAGAACGGTGATAAAGACGTAGAGGACGTAGCTGGAATGATAAATAAAGCAAAGAAGGAAACACTCAGTTCTGATTTCTGAATGAGCAGGTTTGAATTTTTACTTGAACAAAATTAATAAAGGGTTTGTGAAAATGATTTTTCATGAAAACAGAGGGGTTTCTGCCGGTACACGGCGCAACTCTATGCTATGCTCTTACCTTGCAATTCTAACTATTGCGACGTGTGTGGCGGTGTTAAGTCCGTCTGTTGTCCGCGCTCAAATGGTCTTACTTAGCGGAGTTGGGTCTGCAACCTATAGCGACGAGGCTACGCCAAGGGTTAAAGCTAGGGCACTTCAAAGCGCTAAGTTGATAGCTTTTAAGAAGTTCATGTCCCGGCAGCCAGCAGCTAGAAAGTCTGTATACCGTCGGCTGGAGCCCAAGTTTAGGGCTCGTTTGGATGATATAATCGTAGAGACGTCCATCCAAAAATCTAAAGACGATAGTGAAAACAAAAAATATACTGTTTTAATTCAAGCTCAAATAGATCCAACAGTTGTCGATGGACTGTTCGATGATCTAGGCAACGCAGGTTCCAAGTTGACTGGTACATTCGGGACCTTGTTCTTGGCGCGAGTGGAGAAATCCCGAAAACAATATGACGTCAAGCGAACTAAAATATCAGCCTCAAAAAGTGCTAATAAAATAAGAGAGACCTCTGTAGAATCTCGCGGAAAATCTTTAGATGCTATTGAACGTGAAAAATTCTCGAAGAAGCAAAGCGGGGGTAGCAAGGTCCTGAAGCGTGACAAGGTTGTATATGCTCCGAATATTGAGTTGACGGAGACCTTGCAGGAGGCCATCGGGGAGATGCTAACTAATGCGAATTTCGAGGTAGTCGAGTATACGGAATTAGCAGATTACGGTGCGCCATTACTTGATGAACTTATGGAAGATGAGAAATTTAGAGGCAATGGAAAATTACCAACGCGAATAAAACTTAAGTATGAAAAGGCAGCAAAGAAAGCTGGTTGGACATACTATGGTGAGGGAACGGTTAGCGTTGGAACAGCCCAACCAGACCCTATCCGCGGAAATTTAAAGATGTCGGCCCAGGTAACTTTTAAAGTCAAAAAATTTACAAAAAAAGGAAGAAAGATCAGGTCAAAAACAATTGCGACTGTCCGGAAAAAGACGGTCTCAGTAAGTGGTGATGTCCCCGCAGATATGGAGACTGACGCTGCCAATAAGGCAGCTAAGTATGCAATTGATACCGTCCTAGGTATCTTAATGAAGCGAGCTACACGTTAAGGTCAATCGGTTTACTGTAATTATCAAGTTGAAGGAAGATTTAGAAATGAAAATATCTAGAAGACTGTCCGTGCTGGCTTTGTCCGCAGTTTTATTCACATCGCTCACTGGGTTTGGTTTGCCAAGTATACCAGGTGTTGGCGGTGGTAGCGGAGGAGGCGGTAAATGGACCCAGATAGTTAAAGACTGGAAAGGTGGCTTGAGCGGTTTAGCAAAAGAGTCTGCCCGGCTTGGTTATGCGCAAGCAGACTTAGCTGAGGCTTTGGGTCTTAAGCAAGAGGCTGCTCTTATGAGAGGACAAGCTAAGAATTTAGAAAAATCTGGGGATTCATTAGGTGGGAGCGAGTTAAAGGAGTTTGGTAAGAACTCGGTTGCAACCCAAGCAGCTATTAACGATAAGATAAAGTCTACAGCCAAATTATCTGCTGATCAAAAGGCGGCAATGGCTCAAGCTGGCGTCAAAGTTTCAAAATCTTTGGTGGGCGTAGGTAAAGGTGTTTTTCTTTTGGTGAAGGCGAGCGCAGCAGCGGCCTCCGCTGGAGCCCCTGGGGTGTCCGATCTAGCCGCTGCTCCGATAGCTGCTCAGATACCCGTCCTGATTCCTGACGCAGCTGCGGTTATTCCAAAAATCTGGGACGTCTCAAATGGTTTTCGTAAGATTGCGGAAGAAAAAGACGTTGCGATGCCGGAAATGCCAGCAGCGCCGAACTTTGGTTAGGGTTACCTGGTTTTAGAGGGGCGGAGCAGGGTGCGTAGCGCCGAAATCTTCGCCCCCTCTATTAATCAATAAGAAAAGGTTTATTAAAATGGGTAGGAAAGTTAAGACCTGTTTTCTTTCGACATTTCTTTTTTTATCTCTCTCTGGGTTTAATTTTCAGGATCTTGGTGGATTATTGGGTAGCCCCGGAGGAGGCAGTAATTGGACCCAGATAGTCAAAGACTGGAAAGGTGGCTTGAGCGGTTTAGCAAAAGAGTCTGTTCGGCTTGGTTATGCGCAAGCAGACTTAGCTGAGGCTTTGGGTCTTAAGCAAGAGGCTGCTCTTATGAGGGGGCAAGCTAAGAATATAGAAAAATCTGGGGATTCATTAGGTGGGAGCGAGTTAAAGGAGTTTGGTAAGAACTCGGTAGCAATCCAAAATGATCCCGGCGGCCGCGTTTGTGATCCCAAAAATCTTTGAGGTCTGTTATGATTTCCAGAAAGTTGCACAAGAAAAAAATGTGGCAATGCCTGAGATCCCGAAGGCTCCACTGTTCGGCTAAATAGAGATATTATTGAGTTTTTTCCGGTTCATGAAGAAAACAATAAATCTACCCGAAAAATGTCTCTCTTTAACCTTAGTTTTAAACAGAAGAAAATTTCTGGAGTTTAGGTTATGATTGATATCTTTAATAAAAAATCAACGCCATCTTGGTCCTGTTTATTTGGTCTAGCTCTGGGTGTTCTGGCTCTGTTTGGAGCAAGTCATGCCACCGCACAAATAACAGAAATTGTTGTTGAAAAAGAAGGCGTAGGCGTAGATCAGCGTTCTGCAATTTTTGACGCAATAAAAGAAGCGCTCACTCAGGTGAATGGAGCAGAGGTCGCTGCATCGACAATAGCAACGATATCTGAGTCCACTAAAACTGCCGACGGCAAATCGTCTTATAGTTCTGCAGAGGAGATGGCCAAAAAGATCGCCACCGCCACAAAGGGAATTATAAATGGTTATGATTTGATCAGTTCACAAAAAGACCCATCCATGATGGGCCAATACGTCGTTAAAGTAAAAGTTAAGATCTCAAAGCTGAAAATCAGCGCTCAGCTCAAGCGTTTGCGCCTCGCTGTCCCCAAGATTGCTATTAGCCGAAAACTAAATAACGCAGCCGGTCGGCAATTTGCTGATGATGTCCGAAACAAAGTAGTAGACTTCCTTACGCAAACTCGAAAATTTGCTGTTATGGACCGTACCTACGAAAACATTTCTAATAACGAGTTAGATAGATTACGTGATCCAAACGTAAAATCGGCGGAGCTTGCTCGGCTTGGAAATAAAGTTGGTATCGATTTTATTGTAGTTCCTAAAATAAATAACTTTTCTAGTAAGAAATATATCCGCAGAAGTAAATTAAGTGGGAAGAAAACAACAAGGTTCTCTTCGAGGGTAGACTTGTCTTTGCGTGTTATTGATGTAGCCACCAGTCAGATAAAGTTTTCAAAGAATCTTACTGTCAGATCAGATATTCCGTCTAAAGCACGACTTGCTTCCAAAACAGCAAGGTCGGTGTCTGATTTGATTATAAACTCAATATTTCCACCAAGAGTAATTTCTGTAAGTGAAGTTTCGTTAACAATAAATCAAGGTGGGGATAGCTTTTCCAAGGGAAGAAGATTTCTTTTGTATAAGTTAGGCAAACGGCTTTTCGACCCAGTTACTAGAGAGTCTCTCGGGCGCGAGGAAATATCGCTTGGGACAGTTAGTGTAATATCGTCGACCGATAGGGTAACGCAGCTTAATAAGGGAAAGATCAAATTCAATTTTAGAGATGCTCTAGCTGAAGGAATAACCTTTATAATCCGTCCGGATATGAATGGGCTGTCATCCGGACAAGCGAGGCGGGTGAATATCCAAAAAGAAGACCGGAAGGTTCAGAAGCGTATTAATAAGATGAAGAAAAAGGCAAAGGATGATTGGTAAGGCCTGATCGGACCAAGTTGATCCTAAAATATTATTATAATAACACATGGAGCTCGATATGCTTAGTGTCTTCAAAAAATTGACAGTAAATCCGATGGTTTTAACCTCTTGCCTTGGTATTTTCTATTTTTCCCATATGGGAGCTGTTGTCGCCCAAGTGAATATGCCTGAGGCGGAAGGTGAGATGTCCCTAGCACTTTCTTTGCCAGGCGGCGCCTGCGAAGATTGGCTAAGTGGGAAGGGTTGGATGCCAGGCAAAGTTATGATTGGAAGTAAAAGGGTGTTTTTTGGCGTTGGATCTCAAGCAGTAAACGTCCCCCCCGGACATCCCAATTATATAACTTCAAGACAAAATGCATATGACATGGCAGAACTGAAGGGAAAAGCAGATCTAGCAAAATCTATCGCTGCAGAAATAAAGCAGGACACTAAAGCTGCTGTGATTGAAGGTAAATTTTCGAAAGGTCCGAAGCCGACTCCTCAAGTTGATAGCCGCGGTGAAAACGAGAAGCTAGTAGGGTCATCTTGGAACAAGGCGCTCAAGTTACTGAACGTTGAGTTGGATCAAGCCTTGAAAAAGAGGGGAGTGACTAAAGAGAAAAAGCTCACTCAAGCGGCGATTGCGAAGGAAATAGATAAAGTTCTTTCTGAAACGAATTTCAGCAAAATAGTTGAAGTAGCTTCAAAAGCGCAGTTGAAAGGTATTCGCCGGTTTTATGTGAATGAAAATGCTGCAAAAGGTAAACAAGCCGTAATATGTGTAGTGATACTGCAATCAGCGAAGAATGAGCGGATAGCGGATGCTGTTTTATCAGGTAATGCTAGTCTTGCGCCCAAGGGGAAGCCAGGCAAACCTATTATGCAAGCGTTACCTAACAAAAAAACTAATGCCGGCCTTAAGCTCTTGATGACTTCCTATGGCGTCGAAACTCGTAGGGATGAAAATGGCGGTTTCTGGCTTATTTCATATGCTCAACATGGCGCAAGGGGAAAACGCCCAAACCAACTTGCCAGTGCTAATGGTTTTGCCGTGAGCCGCGCAATGGGGCAACTTCGAGCCTATATTGGCGAACAAATGGCAGTTAAAACAAAGACAGAGAATTCCGAAACGGCCAAAGAGCTAGAAAACAATTTGAATTCCTATAACTTTAATAACGCTAAGCGCGAAGAATTTCAGTCAAAATCTGCTATGGCGAAAATTACTGGAATATCCACTCTCATGAAATGGGCAGCCTTGCATCCGATTACAAAGCAACCAATAGGGGGGGCTGTAGTAGGTTGGAATGCAACCAATATGGCGGACATGCAAGACATAGGTCGATCGCAGGCTGAGAGGAAGAGGCCAAACGCACGCGGTAATCAGCAGCCTGCTGCGTCTAATCAGAATCGGTTTAAGTCTCCTAAATTAAATTCTCAGGGTGGGTTTAGCGGTAGCGCATCTGGTGGGACGAGCGCGGCGGATTTTTGACGTGCCGTGTTCTAAAATATACTGGCGGTAGGAAGTCATAAATGGGGGCATTCATGACAATTCTCGGTGTTAACTATTTCGATGTCTTGACGGGTATTATAGTCCTTACGTTTACCATTCTAATGTCCCATGGCAACGCATCTGCAGCTGCGACAGGCCTTTCTTTTGAAGCTTCAAGATTCGTTGGTGTCGTCGCTAATCGGAATAGACCCAACCAAGAGAACACCGCGGAACCAATTACTATAAAGGCGGATTTAGCGTCAGAACCGCGTGTTGTAAGAATAGACGTCAATGATTTTGTTAAAGATAAAAAGGTTAATAAGGCTTTTTCTGACGCACGGTGTTATTCAAGAATCTTAGAGAGCAGGTATGATTTGGTCGATTGGTTAAACATTACAGATTCCAACCTTCAGCGCACGCTTTGGAATCTATACACGCGAAGCCGTAAAATATTATATAAAGTTAACGGGTTTTATTCCGGGCCTTTACTCTCTTTGGGCGAAAGATATTTATTAGATTGTTTTTATTCTGATATTCATCTAACAGAAAAAATTTTAGAAGAAAAAGTTTTCGATGGCGCTATAAAGATATTAAAAAATAGAAAGAGATAACTTTATATTTGAGCTATTTAGTAATGCTAAAAATGAAGTGTTAAGAGTATGATAAAAAAAATTACGGGCTTATCAGTTTTAATCGCGGGAATATTGGTTTCTGGGTGCACCACGAATAATTATAAGTACACAGATGAAGTTGTTGAAATGAATAATTCTATGTACTCAGATGAAGTTGTTAAAATTAGGTTAGAAAAATTCTCCAATACCGAATTATCTTTTATGCGGCTAAGCCTCAAAGAATCTTGTTTGGATCTTAATGTTCAGTTCCGAGACAAGGGTGGAATTACAGAATATAATTGTGTTCCAACGCCAGAAAAGAATATTTTAGAAGAAGTAGAGCGTGCGCTAGTTAAATATGGTATCGATAAGCAGGTTCATTATCTGAATCCCATGTTGCGAGTATATTGAAATACAACGGTTTATCGGCATCAAAACATTTTGGTCTGTTAAGCTTGTTTCTAGCGGGTGTTCGTCGATCACTACAACCACCAACGCTACCACGAAAGCATCCACAATCTCACGCCCGCAGACGTCTACTTCGGGCGTGGGCAGGCCATTTTAAAACAAAGAGAAAGGATTAAACGGAAAACGATGGAAGCCCGGCGCTTGCAATACCGCAAATACGCCGCTTAATATCTTGAACCAGATGAGCCAGATCCTCCTTTAGATCAGGCCGCAGATTGTTCCAATTTATATGACGACGGACAGTCTACGAATCTAGGGGCTATTCAGTTAGTGTTTTAGTATTTATAACAAGAAAGTGAATTTGCGGGGGGGGAGAGCGTCTCCCTCGCTCGTATAACCCCATAATGAAGGAACTGAATAGTTGTCTAGGAAATTTCTAAAGACTTGTGCGCTTGCAATAGTTGGGGTTGGGATGCTTACCGCTTCGGCAGGCGTCGCAAACGCTCAAAGCGGTTCTCGGCTTTGTGGCTGGGTAGCGGTCGAAACGGTGGTAAAGATTGGTTTGCTCTACGAGGCACGTAAGAATGATGCCTCTTACACAAAACAGTGTGATACAGCCATCTCCGAATTCGAGGATGAAATCAAAAAGGACGCAACGCTCAGCGCTATGACGTGGACGAAGATCAGAAAGAAAGCTTGCCAGGACGTTGGGGCACTCGGCCTCGCGTATACTCAAAGCAGTGGGAATTTGAAGAACGACATCTGTAATAAGATGACGGCGAAAACGCCGTACAAAGTTTTAAAGCAGGGCAATGCTGCGACTACCTTCGAGAAACTTTAGCAACGCTGGCCTGACACCAAATTCCCTTATCGTTATAGGTGGAGAAAAGTGTCAGCTTTCAGAATTCAGCCCTGTGTTGGCTGGTTGTTCAGGCCGGTATGAGTTTGCCCCATACCGGCCTTTTCGGTGAACTTAATAGGAGGCTTATGACTTCTGGTAGAGTGTTCACCTGTCAATGTTAGTCAAAACATTGTGGGAATTTCGCTCTTCAGTTTTTGACCATCCCCCCTTTATTCCTCCGTTTATGAGTCGTGTCTATCGGCTCAAATTTCTTCTACACGGTGACGCTGCCCTGCACCCTCTGGTTATTCGATAAAGGCAAGCCTGAGGAACGCAAGAACACTGTGTTGTTCATCGATGCGCGCCCCATCTTCAACCAGATCGACCGGGCGCATCGGGACTTCACCCCGCAGCAGCTGGAGTTCCTCGCCAATGTCGTGAGGATGTGTCCTTCCCCCCTAAAACTGGGCCACTATTTTAGTACAGGAAAGGGATTGGATATGGCTCGGAAACGACATTCGGACGAGGACATACTGAAGCTGCTGCGTGAGATTGAGGTGAAGCTGTCAGCCGGCAGTGACGTGGCATCGGCCTGTCGCGGCGTGGGTATCAGCGACGCTACGTATTATAACTGGCGCAAGCGGTTTGGCGGGATGGGTCGGTCGCAGTTGTCGGAGATGCGTTCTCTCGAGAAGGAGAATACGCGGCTGAAGAAGATCGTTGCGGAGCTTGAGTTGGACAAGCTGATCCTCAAGGAAAGTCTGAGCCATCTAAAGCCCAGGGCCTGACGACAGAGCAGCTTCGTCAGGCCGTTATCCATACTCGCCAGAAGCTTGCTACGTCGGAGCGACGGACCTGCCGGGTTATTGGTCTGGCCCGCAGTTCCCTGCAATATCGACCAGATCCCAAAGATGACAATGCTCTGCGGTTGGCACTGATCCGGCTGGCGAAGCAGTATGGGCGCTACGGTTATCGCAAGATTGCCGTCCTGCTGCGTATCGAAGGGTGGAAGGTGAACCACAAGAAGGTTGAGCGGATCTGGCGCGAAGAAGGACTTCAGCTGCCGCAACGAGACAAGAAGCGCCGGCGGCTCTATCACAAGGACAGCTCGATCATTCGGTTGCGGCCAACCCATCCCAATCACGTCTGGGCCATCGACTTCGTGCACGACAAGCTCGACAACGGTCGGAGCTACAAGATGCTGACTGTCCTGGACGAGTACACCCGCCAGGTGCTGGCTGTGACGGTTCGCACCCGGATGAGGGCTGACGATGTGCTTGAGGCGCTATACCCACTCCTGCTGCGCCACGGCACCCCGGAATACATCCGCTCGGACAATGGTCCCGAGTTCATCGCACAGGCGATGCAGGACTGGCTGGCAAGGGTCGGCATCAAACCCATCCGGATCTATCCCGGATCACCCTGGGAGAACGGATACAACGAACGCTTCAACGGAACCCTGCGCCGCGAGGTTCTCAATGCCGAGTGGTTCACCACGACTAAGCAGGCTCAGATCGTCATCAACCAGTGGCTCAGACAGTACAATCACGTGCGACCACATCAGGCCCTGAACATGCGGCCGCCAGTGCCCGAAACTCTAATCACAAATGGCACTGAACTTGGGGGCTAGACAATGTTTTCTTTCGAACCAGCATTGGACGTTATGAGTGCGTAGGTTGGCGGCCTCTCCCTCCGCCAATCTACACCGTCACGCTCCGCAGTTGATCCAGATAGTCGTTGAATTCATCTCGCAGGGAATCTGGCGATTCTATCTGGACCTGTCCCAGCCAGTCAGGATGGCACAGCTCATGGATTAGCTCGCGGTGTCCCTGGCAGTGTAGGTCAACTACGAGCCCACCGCGTACACGGTGCATTTTCTGGCTCCGGTGAAAGCGTACTTTCTCGGCCCGCTTGGCGGCCTCACCGGTGAAGCGCAGGCGAACATCCAAAATATCGTCGCCGTGGTAGATGCCAAAACTATCGGCCGCCCAGTCTTTCAGGTTCCAGTCTGTGCGTGCTTCAAAGATCACCCCGGTCGGTTTTACGTCCTCAATTGTGTCGAGTCGGTAGGTGACCGGGATATCGCCGCGTGCCGCGACCAAATAGCCAAACCGCCCAAACAGCAGCCCGAGCGGGTCTACGGTTCGCCAGCTCGCGCGGCGGCGGCCCAAGGCGCGATAGCGAATCTCCAATTTCTCGAAGCCCTGAATGGCGCGCTCAAAAATCGCCATCTGCGCCTCATTGGCCTGGGTGCGTGGGCCGGTGCGGTCGATATGGGCCGTGCGATTGATCAGCTCCTCCTCATCGATGGCGAGATGGTTGGAAAGCGGTTTCTGATTGCCCAGCAACTTGGTCAAAGCGACGGTGGCGACTCCCTCTGGTAACGTCTGGAGATGGCGTTCGAGCGCGGCGCGTTCATGGGGCTGCAGCATTAACAGCGTTCCCGGCATATCGGCCTGTAATCGCCAGCGCTTGGTTAGGTGATGATCGCTTTCCAACCGGCTGAGTTCTACCTCCAGTCCGATCTCGTCTAGCCCCTGCAACATGCGTTCAACGGTTTTGCGACTGCGCCCGGTCCGCGCCATCAGCTGGTCGATGGTCAAGCCGAGCGAGCTGACCTGCAGTTCCAGCGCGAGTTCCAACATGTCGCGTAGCTTGGTGTACGCCATCGGTCTTCCTCCATAACGTATTTTTATACCCCAAAAAATGACGAATAAGAAGGGTATCCTTCAGTCATCAGATAAACGGTGGCCAAGCAGAACGCGCAATAAGCCACCACAGTAGTAGGAGAAGATTATGCATACCGACTTTTTGCCGACCCGGAAGATCCCCGTCAGCCAGCTCTATGCCTGGAACAGCCAGCGGGCCTTTCCGCTGGAGATTGAACTGAGCCATCGCGGTTGCCTTATTCGCGACCAGGCAAGCGGCATGGATTTTCTAGCATCAACCGATGATGAAGGTTTTATCCGCGGGGCGACATTGCTGGGTGATACCCGGGATCACCTGGTTTATTTACTGCTGTCGGAAATGACGGGTTGCGAATGGGTCAATGAATTTTCCGAACAATGGCCGCTTTATCGGTGCTGGACCGAAGCAGAACGTGACGAGCACGCACGCAAAGTCGCGGCGGATCTGGCCGATGACCGAGCCGAAGCGGAAGGAATTCCGGTGCGCGAAGCGTTTGAGATTGAATACGAAGCCATCTATGCGATGCATCCGGTGACCATTAGCCAATGGCAGGTTGCTGCCTAAAAAACTTTATCTGCTAGGTGCCTGATCTGGAGCGTTTGAAGGAGTCGCGGCTGTCGGAAATGGTGCCCTTTGTTAAATACTTCTTTGTGACGCGGGCCCGTTTGTCAGCGTCGGTCATCGGAGAATTTCCGTAAGTTGTCCGGATTTTTATATATGCCGCAATAAGGCGGGCTTCTTCTTCAGTGCCCCACGCCGCAGGGTTGCTGAGCCCTGTCTCCTCAAGCGCTTTGGCCAGACAGCGGCGGACATAGGCTGGTCGGTTAACATGGTTATCGAGAATGAGCCCGACGCCGTATTCTGACGTTACAAGGTCAGAGACAAAAAACGTGTCAGCGACTTTATACCGCTCAGAGGTGTAGAATTGATCGAGTCGGCTCAGGGCGTGTTTAATTTCAATCGCTTGAACCGCAGGGTCCTGACCGGCAAGCCAGAAACGGAATGCCCATGGTGCCTGCCGTAATTGATCTTTAGCAGCGGCTGTCTTGATCTTGGCACCGTGCAGAGAAAAGCAGCCATGGATAAGCCCCGCAGTGGCGTCGACGACGTCGAGTCCGTGCTGACCGAAATATTGCTCAAACAGATCAGGAGTCTCATCCTTGATTCTTGCCAACAGGGCCGGCAGTTCGCCTTTGGCATTTCCCTGCCCTGCCGTCCATTGAAACAGACCAAAGGACAGGAACGCATTATCCCAGGTGTTGATGGCATCGAGGTTCCCCTCGTTCTCTGCCACGGCGATCATGACGTTGATCTCCGAAGCGGTCATGTTGGCCGCGCGTAATTTGTCTGCCTGTGTTGTGACGAAATCGGCGGGCTTTTGACTGCCCGATGTGAATAAGCCTTTACGATATTTACCGAACCGCTTGGTCTGGCGTCCGTCGGAGACTTCGACGAATTGGCGGTTCTTCTTGCCGACCACTGATTTAATGCTCAGGGACCCCGGTGCCGGTGTCGGGATATGAACCGGTGTGTGCCAGCCAGGGCCGTAAAAGGGGCTCAACTCTGCGATGATGTTTTTGGCCAGCTGCAGGGATAAATTATTACCATCTACTGCGATGCCCTGCTGTCGGCCATAAGCGGCGACGGCCGCCGCAGTGGATCGACCATAATCCCCATCAGCGCCGAACCGGGCCCAGTTGAGTTCTGCCGTAAAACCTAACTCGTGAAGAAGCTCTTGCAGGACCGTGCCTCGCATCTTGTCAGCACTGCCTCGCTTATAGTGCTTCTCGACGCTCTTTCCGTCGACATCCTCAGCCAGCTGTTTGAGTTCGTCGAGCATGTCGAACCGCGCGATGATCTTTTCAGCCAGCGGGGCCGGAATACGCTTTCCAATGGCTGTGCTCCCGTTGCGCTTGGCAAAGGCCGCGACAGCGGATGTCGTCGCGCGGCCATAATCACCGTCGGCGCCGTATTTTTTCCAATTGAGTTCTTTATCGAAACCCAGCCAATGCAAAATTGTTTGCAGCGCCGTGATGGCGTGTCGGGCAGAGGAGCCCTGACGCAGAGCCGTGGCAACAGTGCCACTATCAATCAGTTTCTGTAGCGTGTCTCGTTCCGTCATTGCATGTCTCCTTTTCTCTTGGAGCAATCAGGACGTGGGCGCTCCTAATTCTGTGTCGACGGCTTTACCCTAATCTTGCTCTTATTGATTTTGGTGCCGTGCAGGGCGGCAATGGCGGCCTCTGCTTCTTCTTCCGTCGGCATTTCAACAAAGCCAAAGCCTTTTGATATGCCGGTATTCGCATCCATCACGAGGTCGCATGACTCAACGCTGCCATGCGCTTTGAACAACTCGCCAAATTCATCTTCGCTGAGGTCGCGGGGCAGGTTAAGGGCGATGATCTTCATGTGGGTTCCGATGCGCAAAAGTGTTGCCGCTAAATTTCACGGTGATGTTTAGCGTTATAGCCGAGCCGGGTATAGTTAAACAGGATAACGCCTTAATCCGCGAGGATGCTTTTCTCCATCATCGCCCTCAATTCGTCGGTGACGGTGGGTTCGACGCCGAACCAGCGCTTCCAGGCCGGTGGACCCTGAAACAGCAACATGCCGAGCCCGTTGACGGTTTTGTTTTGCCGCTCGGCGGCGGCGGCAAGGAACGGTGATTCCAGCGGCGTGTAGATGATGTCGGCGACAAGGGCAGTTGACGACAGCTTGTCGAGGTTTATATCGAGGGCGGCTTCGCCAACCATGCCTTGATTGGTGACATTGACGACCGTCGTCGCGCCTTCGAGCAGTGCATGGCGTTCTTCCCAGGGGTAGACGGTGATCGGCCCGCCATATTCCTCGGCGATTTTCTCGGCTTTGGCCTGGGTGCGATTAACCAGCCGCAATTCCTTGGCGCCTTCCTGCAACAATCCGTAAATCACCGCTCGGCCACCAC
This sequence comes from uncultured Alphaproteobacteria bacterium, assembly GCA_943787225.1. Taxonomy (GTDB): domain Bacteria; phylum Pseudomonadota; class Alphaproteobacteria; order MPNO01; family UBA2964; genus UBA2964. The sequence goes on along the minus strand of CALSLP010000002.1, from coordinate 715,751 downwards.
CGCCAGCACCGATGACCGTGCAGGGTCCGGCATCGGCCCGCCAGTCGGGTTGCTGATGTTTCAAATTGCCGAGAAATCCCAGCCAGTCATTATTGGTTCCGAACAGCGAGCCGTCTTCGCGCACCACGACGCAGCTGATGGCACCGATCTTTTTGGCGGTGTCATCAACCTCATCGACGATGGTCATGGCATCCAGCTTATGCGGGATGGTCAGGTTGCAGCCCGAAAACCCTAACGGATGTAATGCTCTCAGGGCGGGTTCCAGCTCACCGGGTTTGATCTCCAGGAACACATAAGTCCCGGCCAGCCCTTGTTGCTCCATCCAGTAATTATGCATCATTGGCGAGCGCGAATGCATCACCGGCCAGCCCATAACGCCAGCCATTAGAAATTTATCGGGGTGTGCCATCTTGGTCTCAGACTCTCTCTATTAGCTCTCGGCCATATTAGCTCTCGGCCATCTTGGCGCTGAAATGATCCCAGGTGCGCTGGAACAGGCCCGGCGTCCACAATTTTTCACGGCATAAATCGAGCTCTGCCTGGGTGAACGAGTAGGGCGTGCCAATCTGGGCCGCCATATACTGGCGCTCGGCATTATCTTCGAGATAGTTCATCAACACGAAGGCATCGATGATGGTCTCGCCAAGCGTTACCGCGCCATGTGCTTTCATCAGTGCTGCCGGCCGGTCGCCGAGTGTGTCGGTCAGCGCCGTTGCCATTTTGATATTGTTGATCGAATCCGGCGAATCGAGCACCGGCAGCGGATAGACCAGCGATCCCTGGGCATAGACCGGCAAATATTCTTGGCCCGCGGTCGACAGGACGGTCGACCATTTCGGGTGGCAGTGAATAACACCACCAGCTTCCGGGCGCGCTTTATAGACACCGGCGTGGAGGTGAAACTCCAGCGGCGGCTTGCCATCGCCCTCGATCACATTGCCGTCAAAATCGATAATGCAGAGATCATCAACCGTCAGCGTGCTGCGCGTGCGATTGCCGATATTGATTAAAATTTGATCGCCGGGAAGGCGTATACTGGCATGGCCGTTATAATCAACAATCCCGCCGCGCTCGAGCATCCGGATGCATTGCACCAGCTGCTGTTTCTGTTCGTCTAAATCACTCATGGGGATATTCCTTCCTCAAATCACCAATTTGTCTCGGCGCGAATCTCGCGGCGCCATAAATCCCAGGCGCGCATACAGGCACCATTATTCGGCACATCGGCCAAGCGGCCTTCCTCTTCATCCAGCGCGGCAATCGGCCCGCCATTGGCGAGGTCCATCGTCCAGTGCTGCACCCGCGAGTTTACCTCGGTAAACACCGCGCGGAACACCGCCAGCTGCAAGGTAGCGCCACAGGCAACCGAGCCATGCGCCCGCATCAGCGCGACATCTTTGTCCGCCAGACATTCGGCAAAGGTTTCACCCTTGTCATTGTCACTGACCAGCATATCGGTCGCACCATATTTCTTGCTGATATCAAACACTGGCACGCCCGCCGCGAGAAACGCTGCGTTATGGAACATCGCCTGAATTTTGGTATCGACGAGCCCGAACGGGATGACTGAGGGCGAATGGCTATGCACCACCGAGTTGAGGTCGGGCCGCGCCTTGAAAATCTTGCCATGGATAAAGCGCTCCAGAAAGCTGCCGCGGCCGTCGGCATTCACCGGATTGCTGTCGAGATCATATTCAATGATGTCTTCCGGTACGGCGAGCGCCGGAGCCTTGGCGCGGCACATAAAATAGCGGTCCGCGGCATCGGGGTGCCGCTGCGACACATGACCAAAAGCATCGACCACACCGCGCGCCGCCAGAATACGGCTCGCTGCCGCCAGATCGGCCAAAAATTCCTCGGATACCGGCCCGCCAGATTTCGGTTCTTCGCTCATCGTGAATTCATCCCTGAGAGTTTTGTTTGTTGGCAATTACGTAGCAGCGAATGCCCGGAGGGGCCAAGTGTTTTTGCCTAACTTTCCGCCAGTATCGTCCCAGCGACTTTCTCCCCAACCATGATGGTCGGGAAGTTGGTATTGGCGCAGGGCACGGCTGGCATGATCGAGGCATCGGCGACGCGTAGTCCCTCGACGCCATAGACCCGCGCAGACGGGTCGGTGACTGCACCGGGGTCATCTGGCGCGCCCATGCGGTTTGAGCAGGAGGCGTGGAAATGGCCGAGCACGGTTTTCTGTATCCACTGGGTCATGGTGTCGTCGTCTTCGAGAATGTCCCTGACCGTCAACCCGTCGGAGATAAAGTTGCGGATGACCCAGCGCCGTAGCGGGCCGGACATATCCATTGCCTGCCCACCAACCCAGGTCTGGAATTTATTGGCGGTGTTATAGACGGCATAGCGCCGCGCCCGGTCGCTATAGCTGATCGGGAAAACGTCGTGCAGCTTGTCCTGCAGTCCGTGCTTCTCGCACAGCTTGGCCATGAAACGGGTTCCGATCTTGAGCCGTTCGAGATCTCGCTCATCGGAACACATGTTGAAATCAACCTCCGGTACACCCATCGGGTCGCTAGCGTTCAGCCGTACCTCGCCGGTTGAATATGATTTATTGACCCACAGCATCATCAGCCCGACCCGCTCGCCGACCGCGTGCCAGAACGATTTGTTCATCGGGATCATATACATGTCACCCGCCGGGCAGCCCTCGACACCGGATGACCAGCGCATTCCGGCATACATTGGCAGGCGCAGATCAGGCGGCAGCCGCGAGTCCTTTTTCATATAGCAGCCAAAATTGACACCGGGATGTTCCATCAGATGTTTGCCGACCCCGGCCCGGTTGGCCACGATATCAATGCCGCTTTCCGTGAGTTCTGCCGCGGGTCCGACACCTGAGCGCAGCAGCAAGGCGGGCGATTGCAGGGCGCCGGCGCTGACGATGACTTCATTGGCCTGAATATCGAAAACTTCACCACGGCGGTGAACCCGAACGCCGGTGGCCTTGGTGCCGGAGAACAGAACTTTCTCGACCCGCGACTCACCGAGAATATTAAAGTTGGGTCGTGCCCGCACTTCGGTCGTTAGATAGGCCGTCGCCGTTGAGGTGCGGCGTCCCTCCTGATTGGCAACCGCGATTGGGAAATAGCCATCACCAAACACCGCGTTCTTGTCTTTCAGATCATGCCAGCCATCTTCTCTGGCAGCCTCGACAAAGCCCTTGGTGAAGCCCGGCCAGCGGTCTTCAAAAATGCGGCGTACGGCCATCGGGCCATCCTGGCCATGGAGGGGACCGTCGAAGTCGATATCGGTTTCCTGTTTTTTGAAATAGGGCAGCACGTCGTCCCAGCCCCAGCCTTTGGCACCGCGTTCGACCCAGCCATCATAATCGGTCGGTACGCCGCGGATTGAGATCATGCCGTTGACGGAGGAACCACCGCCGATCACCCGGCCCTGGGCATAGCGGACCCGCTTGCGCGTATCCGGGGCGTTGCTGGGTCGCGGGCCCCAGGCGACGGTCTGGCCCAGCCAGGTAAAGCGCGGGTTGCTGTGGGCGGTGCCGGCAAAGGTATCGCGAATTTCCATCGGCTCGGTGCCGGGGATGAAATCCTCACCGGCCTCCAGCAGCAGGACATTGTTCTGCGAGCGTTCGCTTAAACGGCTGGCAACAACACAGCCGGCTGACCCGCCGCCGACAATTACATAATCAAATTTCTGGTTTTCAAACTCAGCCATTTTCGTCCGCTTTTCTTGTTGGTTTCTCCCTGTGGCGGAACGGTACCGCGAAGCCGTCTCAACGTCCAATCAGGGCAGGTCTTTGGCGCAGCGGAATCCGACATAGACGACCGACATGTCACGCGGTTTGGAGGCCTCACTGTCACGGCGCATCTGAGATGCGCCATACCACCAGGAGCCGCCACGGGTGCCCTTATTGGCACTATCGGCAGCGCCGGTATCAATCCATTCCCAGACATTGGCGCCCATATCATAGAGACCGTTCACGCCGGGTTTGGTTGTTCCGGCCGGGGCGTGGCCGAGGCCTTGGTCGAGGACTTTTGAATGATCCAGCGCTGGCGTTGGGCCGCAATCATTGAGGCAGTTTGCCCCTATTGGTGAGGTGCCGGTCGGATAGGGATAGGTCTGGCCTTTTACGAAAGGCGGTGAGGGATCATTCCGAGATTCCTGATAGGCAGCTTGTGTCCATTCGGCGTCGGTCGGCAGCCGTTTGCCCGCCCAGCGGCAATAGGCGTGCGCCTCGTCATAGTTGATATGGACGGCAGGTTCGTTATCACTGGCGGGTTTGCCATACGGGGTGCGCCAGCCCCAACCGGATTTTTGTTCCCAGCCCGCACCATAGACCAGTCCGCTCCCCTTCTTTTCGGCAAATGTTTTTGTGCCTGTGGCTTTGGTAAAGTGTCGGAATTGGCCGACGGTCACCTCGGTGCGGTCAATGGCGAAAGCGCCCAAGGCTTGCATCTCACCGATTGGACTCGCGGCAAGAGCGCCCGGCGCGGCAAGGACGACGCACAGCATAATAATGACGGCTCGAAACGGAATTCTCACGGGTCGTAACCCTCCTAAACAGTCAGATGTTGGACATATTAGATCCTGTTGAAACAGGCGTCCCCTTATAGAACAGCCTGATATCCCCTGATAGCATGTTTGCTCAGACTGTAAGGATATTCTCAGGCAATGAGTGACAGAAATGCGACACAGGTTCTGATCGTCGGCGCCGGGCCGGTTGGCCTGACCCTTGCTATTGAGCTTGGTTTGCGCGGTGTGGAATGCACCATTGTCGAACGTGGTGATGGGGTTTTGCGGGTGCCTCGGATGAGCAGCGTCAGCGCGCGCGGCATGGAGTTCTGTCGGCGCTGGGGGATTGCTGACACCGTCCGCGATGCCGTGTGGCCGCGGAACTATCCCAGTGACTTTGTTTATGTCTCTACCATGATCGGGGAGGAACTCGCTCGTCTCAGGGTACCGTCCTATGACGACCGGGTGGGCAAACTCGATTATTCGCCCGAGGGCGGCGCGGTTTGTCCGCAGATTTATTTTGACTTCATCGTAGCGGCGAAGGCGAAATCGGTGCCGGGGGTTTCGATCCGCTATGGCATAAAGCTTGAGTCTTTTGAGCAGGACGCATCGGGTGTGCAGGCCGTTGTCAGCGATGTGGAGGGTACAGAAATGACGATTGCGGCGGATTATCTTATCGGCTGTGACGGCGCCGGTGGCACAGTCCGTCGCCAGCTGGGTATTGCGCTGGATGGGCTGGGGCCGATCGCGACCAGTGTCAATGTGTTCTCCCGGTCTGCCGAATTTATCACCATGCAGGATGAGGGCTGGGCGCGCTTTTTCCGTTGCTTTGATGATGACGGTTGCTGGGCGGAAGCCATTGCGATCAATAGTAAAGACCTGTGGCGGCTTTCGGTGTTTCACGATGCGACGCCCGATATGACCGGTGTCAGCTATTTGCGAAAACTCGCCGGGCGTGATTTTGCGTTCGAGGTTTTGGATGTCACCTCCTGGCAGCGCCGCGATATTCTGGCGCAGTCCTATCGACGAGATCGCGTGTTTATCGCCGGGGACGCGGCGCATGAAATGTCACCGACCTGTGGTGCCGGGATGCATACCGGCATGTGTGAAGCGGTCAATCTCGCCTGGAAGCTTGCGGCTGTTTATGACGGGTGGGGCGGGGAACGACTGCTCGAATCGTATGAGGCTGAGTGCCACCCGCTTGCTAACCATTTTGTTGAGCTGTCGACCAAAACCTTTAACGCTATTTCAGCTTTGCCGGGGGCGACCGATTTTCGGAATGTGGTTGATGCTGATCCTGGATTGCTGCGCCGTCTCAGTATGCCGGAACAGTACCGCGCGCAGATTTGTTATGAGGACTCGCCGATCTGCGTGTCCGATGAAACGCCACCGCTTGAGGGTGATGCGTTGCTGACACCGTCAGCCCGGCCCGGGACGCGAGCCCCGCATTGCTGGCTTGCGGAAGGTCAATCAATCCTTGATCTTTTTGGCACCGGCTTTGTATTGCTTCGGTTTGGGTCGTTAGATTTTGATATTGAGCCATTACTAACCGCCGGAGCCCAAAGGCAAGTTCCGCTGAAAGTTATCGACCTTCATCAGGCGGAGGCGGCGTCGATCTATAAGAAGCCATTAGTGCTGGTTCGGCCTGATGGGCATTTTGCGTGGCGTGGTGATGCGCTGCCAGAGGACGGATTGGCGCTGCTGGATTATGTTTGTGGTGCCTGATCCATCTGAGATGGTACGGCCTTGCGGAGTTCTTCCAGAAACACGCGGCTGGCAGCGGACATAACGACATTTGATCTGGTGATCGCCGCGATGGTCCAGGGCTGCATCGGGGTCTGCAGGTCCAATGGCGTAATTGGCCAGGCCTGCGGCCGGTCAGCAAAAATCTGTTTTGGCACCAGTACGATGTAATCGCTCTTTTCGACGAGCGCGAGGGCGCAGGTAAAGGACGTACATTCAATCGTGCTCTTGGGCGGTTCCATGCCATTGAGGCGGAACGTCTGTTCGTAAATGTCCCGGCTTTCACCGCGTCGGCCAAAGACCAGCCATTCTTCCTCCAGCAGATCATCAAGCTGGAGTCCGGGTTTTGTGACCAGAGGGTGATCTGATCGAACGGCCGGGGTCAGTACATCTTCGACCAGCACATCAATTTCCAGATCATCGGCAATCGGCTGTTCCGGCATCAGGCACACCGCGACATCGATCTCGCCGGACCGCACGGCGGGCAGCACATGCGGATAGACCAGCTCCTCTATATGCACCGTCATCTGTGGTCGTGCTGTCTTGAGGTTGAGGATAGCGGTCGGCATCAGGTTGATGGCGACGGTCGGGGACGCGCTGACGCTGATATCACCGGTCATGACGCCCTCGATATTTTCAATTTCGTTGAGCGCGTTGTTCAGCTCTGCTTCGATGGCGACAGCGCGCTTGATCAGGGCTTCGCCCGATGGCGTCGGGATCACACTATGGCTGAGACGGTGGAGAAGCTCACAGCCAAGCTCCGCTTCCAGCGTCTTGATGCTTTTGGTCACGGCGGGCTGTGACAGGTTCAAATCGCGGGAGGCCTGGCGCACGCTACCGGCACGGCCCACAGCGACGAGGTTCCTGAGTTGATCGAGTTTCATGTTGATTACTTAAAATTATCAATAATTGAAAAGTTAATATCATACAGTGCGGATCACAAGGGTCTATACTCACGGCAAAAGGAGCGCATAGCTCAAAAGACGGGGGATTGAGGGACATTGGCTGAAAATCAACTGATCTGGCCTGCACGGCTGCACCATTTTGCGCTCACCAGCGAAAATCCTGGGGTCATGGCGGACTGGTATGTCCGCGCGATGGGCTATGAAAAAGAAGCCCATGGTGATGGCTGGCTTTTGCGCGGCGCGGAACGCCACCTGATGGTGTTGCCCGGGAAGAAGTCGCAGGTCGCTTTTTCGTCCTATGCCCTTACCGATGCAGCGCATCTTGCTGATGTTGCGGAGAAGATCGCGGCGGCGGGATGCAATGTTGAGACGTTTGAAACGCCTCTATTTGCCGACGGCGCGATTTCGATCACGGATCACGATGGCAATGTGTTTGCTTTTGGCGTTCCGTCTCAGGACAGCACGGGCAGTGATAAATTGCCCGGTCGGTTGCAGCATATCGTGTTTGCGACGCCCCAGCTGGCTGAACAGGTTTCCTTCTTTACGGACACAATAGGCTTTCGGAAATCCGATACCGTCCTGGATGGTGATCAGGACCCAACCGCATGTTTCATGCGCTCCGATCCAGAACATCACAGTCTGGGTCTGTTCCGCACCACGGAATCCCGTTTGGATCATTTCTGTTTTGAAAGTACCTGCTGGAATGACATCCGCGATTGGGGAGACCATTTCTCTGAGCAACGCATTCCCATTGTCTGGGGGGCGGGTCGCCATGGGGCCGGGAATAATCTGTTTATTTTTGTCGAAGATCCCGATGGTAATAAAGTCGAGATCTCGGCAGAGATTGAATTGATGACCTGGGAGCAGGCACCGCGTGAATGGCCGCATGAGGAACGCACGTTGAATCTCTGGGGTACGGCCTGGTTACGGTCTTAAGAAGATAAGTCTTATTTCGTTTTGAATTAATCGCCGTCCATTAAATTCCGGTCGGCGAAAATTGGGGAGCTTACTATGCGTTTGTCGCTCATTCTTTTCGGGCTGCACATCCTTCTGAAATATACCGCCTGGCGCTATACCGCCTTTGCCAAACGGTTGAAGGAGCAGAACATGTCGGCCCAGATCAAAACCTGGGACGATAAAATCGGTCGTTGCTTTACCTTTCAGGACGGCAAGGTCACGTCGAAAAGCGGCATCAATCCTGACGCCGATATTTGCATGTCATTCAAGACCGAAAGCCTCGCGGTCAATCTGTTGCTGCCGCCGATTAACTGGCTGGACCAGATCAACGCGCTCAAGGACTTCAAGCTCAAGATGGATGGCGATGACGGGCTTGCCAACTGGTTTGCCCAGACCACCATGATGACCCAGAGTATTGGTTGGGTTTGGGGAAGTGAATCTGCCGATGGCACCAAGCGCACCGTTAATATGACAAATGGCGGGCCGGTCTTTGTTGACGTGAAGGATGAAAAAATCATCCGCCTGACGCCGATTGACCTTGCTGACGATGACACCGCAGCCCTGGACGATTAAGGCGCGGGGCATGGAATTTACACCACCGCGCAAGACGACATTGGCGCCGCATGGTCAGAACGCCAAATCCATCGTGCATTCGCCCGACCGGCTGACTTATCCCATGAAACGGGTGGATTTCGATCCCAATGGCGAACGCAACACCCAGAATCGCGGTATTTCGGGCTATGAACGGATTTCCTGGGATGAGGCGATTGATATCGTCGCGACCGAAATTAAGCGCCAGAAGCGCGTCCATGGCCCGGGCTCGATAGCCAACTCGCATGGCTCGCATCACACCTGGGGCAATATCGGTTATTACCTCAGCGCGCTCTACCGGTTCCGTAATGCGGTCGGCATGACCCATCTGCATCATAACCCGGATAGCTGGGAAGGCTGGTATTGGGGCGCCGTCCATCACTGGGGCCACAGCCTGCGGGTCGGTCAGTCCGAAACCTATGGCACCGTTGAAGACTGCTTGCAGAATTGCGATCTGGTCGTGTTCTGGTCTGCTGACCCCGAGACCACCAGCGGGTCCTACGGTGCACAGGAAGGCACCGTCCGGCGGCAGTGGCTCAAGAACCCTGATCTTGGCATCGACGTTGTGCATGTCGATCCTTACTACAATGCCTCGGCGCAGTTCCTGCCCGGCAAATGGTTCGCGCCAAAGCCGACGACCTCGGTCGCGATGGCGATGGCAATCGCCTATGTGTGGATACAGGAAGGCCTCTACGACAAGGAATATGTGAAAACCCACACCGAAGGGTTTCGATGTCTGGAAGGCCTATTTGGTGGGCGACGAAGACGGCATTGCCAAGACACCCGAATGGCAGGAAGCCGAAACCGGGTGTGCCCGCCAAGGACGTCCGCGCTCTCGCCCGTGACTGGGGCAAGAAGCGTGTCTACCTGGCACCTGGTGGCTGGGGCAATGGTCATGGTGGTGCCTGTCGTAATCAGACAGGTATCCAATGGGCCCGCGTGTCATGGTCTGCCTTGTCGCGATGCAGGGTCTTGGCAAGCCGGGCGTCAATATGGGCAATCTGCAATGGGGCTGCCCGGTCGACTTCAACTTCTATTTCCCGGGCTATGCCGATGGCGGCATGTCGGGTGATCTAGAGAACACATCGATGCCGGTTGAGCTGTATCAGCGGATGCCGCAGCTGCCGACGATGAACGCGTCCTTCCAGAAAATTCCGCGGATTAAAATGCCGGAAGCCATTCTGAACGGAAAGGCAGAGGGTCAGCCCTGGGTTGGTAAATCAATCGAGCATCAATTCGGCAAGATGTCCTATCCAGCCCCCGGTCATGCGCCGGTTCGCATGATGTACAAATATGGTGGCTCGATTCTGGGAACCATGAACAACACCAACCGCTGGGTAAAAATGTACCAGTCGGAAAATATCGAGTTCGTGGTCAATCAGTCGATCTGGAATGAGGGCGAAGCGAAGTTCGCTGACATTATTTTGCCGGCCTGCACCAATTTTGAGACGGCCCGATATCAGCGAATGGGCCGGTCTTGGTGGCTATGGCCATCACGGCCAGCAGCAACTCAATCATCGGGTCATCGTGTTCCAGGCCCCGGCGATTAAGCCCGTTGGTGAGTCCAAATCTGACTTCTGGATCTTTAACGAGATTTCCAAAAAGCTCGGCCTGTCGAATTATTTCTCCGAGGGCATCAATGAGATCGATTGGGTGAAGCGCCAGTTTGATGCCTCTGATCTGCCAACGCAGATCACCTGGAAGAAATTTATCAAGAAGGGTTATTTCGTGGTGCCGACCGAGAAGGAAGAATTCCGCGCGCCGGTTTCCTTCCGCTGGTTCTGGGAAGGCCGCAAGAAAGATGTGCCTGAGCCACAGCCTTTGCCGTCGGATTACACCGAGGAGTATCTTAAAGGATTGCAGACTCAGTCCGGCAAGCTGGAGTTTGAGTGCAACAGCCTGAAACGCTTTGTTGATCCCGAGCGGCCGCCGATTGTGAAATACGTGCCGGCCTGGGAAGGCCCGCATAGCGGCGAGATGTTTGAGAAATTCCCGCTGCAGATGCTGACGCCGCATTCGAAATACAGCTTCCATACCCAGGGCGATGGCAAGGATAGCTTCCTGCTCAACATCCCGGATCATCGGGTGCTGGTCGACGGCTGGTATTACTGGGTGATGCGCCTCAATGCAGAGGATGCGGCTGAACGCGGGATCAAGAAGAACGATCTGGTCAAAGTCTATAATGACCGGGGTTGTGTGATCTGTGCTGCCCTGCCGACGGCGCGTTTGCCACGCGGTGTCTGTCATGGCTACGAATCATCAGCGATGTATGAGCCGATGGGCGAACCCGGTAAGTCGGTGGATCGTGGCGGTTGTCTTAATCTTGCTGACTCCTGACAAGACCCAGACCAAAACCACCCATTCACTGGCTGGTGCGAATGCGCTGGTTGAAGTGGCAATCTGGGATGGCAATACAGAATTTTTGTCGGCGGCCTTTATCGACGGACACCCTGAGGGTGTCGCGGCGGCTGAGTAAGGATTGGGAGAAGAAAATGTCTAAATGGAACCTGATCGTCGACGTGGCCGAATGCACCAACTGCAATAACTGCACCTTGGCGGCGATGGATGAGTATATCGACAATGACTGGCCGGGCTATTCCGCGCCGATGCCGAAACATGGTCATCGCTGGATCGACATCAAACAAAAGGAACGGGGGCAGGTACCGTTTATGGATATCGCCTATGTCCCGACCATGTGTAATCACTGCGACAACGCCCCTTGCATGAAGGCGGCAGGTGATGATGGCTCAATCACCAAACGTGCCGACGGCATCGTGCTGATTGATCCGGAGAAGGCGAAAGGCCGCAAGGATCTGGTCGATGCCTGTCCCTATGGTCATATCTGGTGGAATGAAGAGCTGGAATTGCCACAAATCTGGACGTTCGATGCGCATCTTCTGGATCAGGGCTGGAAGCAGACCCGTGGTGAACAATCCTGTCCGACGGGCGCGATGAAAGCGGTGAAGCAGGACGATGCCGCCATGCAGAAAATGGCAGAAGACGAAGGGCTCGAGGTCATCAGCCTGAGCTCGGCACCAAGCCGCGCGTGTGGTATCGCAATCTGTGGCGCTATGCGACGTCCTTTATTGGTGGAAGCGTCTCCGCTGAGGCAGATGGCGTTGTCGATTGTGTTGAAGGGGCCACGGTGACGTTATCCAAAGAAGGCAGTAAAATCGCTGAAACCGTTACCGATATTTATGGTGACTTCAAGTTCGACAAGCTGGAAGACGGCAGCGGCAGCTATTCGGTGGAGATCGCGGCAAGCGGCCATGACAGCAAGACCGTATCGGCAGAGTTGGGTGAGAGCATTTATCTCGGCGAAATCCGCCTCTAGGGCGGTAGAAGAGATGTTTTCTGACGGCCGCACATGACTGAATTGAAACTCGCCAGCTTCTCGCTGCATCCTGTTCATATTTCCTATCGCCGTCCGGTAACCTGGGCGAGTAGCCAGGAAGACAGTGCCGATTTTGTCCTCCTCAAACTGATCAGCGAAAGCGGTCATATTGGCGTTGCGGAAGCGACGGCGAAACCGACCTGGGCCGGGGTGACACCGCGCGTTCTGATCGCGGCGCTGGAAGATATCCTGCTCCCCCGTTTGGCCTCGGTTGATCTTGCTGACGAGGCGGCCATCGATAAAGCGATTGGCTGTATTCCCGATAACGGTACAGCAAAGGCGCTGATTTATTCCGCTTGTTGGGATTTACGCGCGGCGGCCTTAGGGCAACCGCTTTGGTCGCTTTGGGGTGGCTCGTCATCCGTTGAGATGTCGTGGACAGTATCGCGTCAGACCCCTGCTGATATGGCGGCGGAGGCGGCGGCGTTTGTTGACCGCTATGGATTTCAAACCCTCAAGGTTAAAGGCGGTCAGACGCCAGAAATCGATTATGCCGCGCTCGCGGAAATTCGCTCGGCGGTGGGCGACGATGTCGCGATCTATGTCGATGCTAATAGTGCTTATTCAATGGAGCAGGCGCGGGACTACTGCACGTCATTGGCAGATCGCGGCATGATCATGGTTGAAGACCCTTACCGCCTGCAGCCCAATGATGATTTCCGACAGTTTCAGGCCGCCTGTCCTATTCCCATCCTGGTCGATAGCGGCTGCCGATCCCCCAAAGATGCGACCGAGTTTTTTGCCCATGGCGCGCAGGCAGTAGGTATCAAGCCGGGCCGTATCGGGCTGAGTGCTGCGAGACGTTGCATTGAAATCACGGCCGAGAATAACGGCAGACCGATCATTGGGCTGTTTGGTGAGAGCGATCTTGGCATGTTGTCGAGCTGCATGGTGGCGTCGACCTTGCCGGGGGGTGCGGCAGAGCCGAGTTTTTGCCTGATGATGCAGGATGGGTTGTTGCAGGAAGCGCCGTCCATTGCCGGCGGCGTTCTGACTCTGCCTGAAACAGCCGGGCTCGCTGGGTTAATAGACTGGCAAGCTGTCGAAAGACTGCGGATCGATTGATCTGCTCTGTTCGTTAGGCTGGAAGCTGATAGACTTTGTTTTACATATATTTTGAAGGAAGTTAGCGTGATGAAAGCAGCCTATTTTGAAGAACATGGCGGCCCGGAGGTTATCAAGATCGGCGAATTGCCTGATCCCGTCGCCGGTGCTGGTGAGATCGTTATCGATATCCATGCGGCCTCTGTTAATGGCGCCGATTGGAAAGTCCGTGAAGGATCGTATAAGCAGGTTCCCTATTTCCCCTATGTATTAGGCCGCGATTTTTCGGGGACTGTCTGCGAATTGGGTGAGGGCGTCTCGGATTTTGCGGATTGGCGATGAGGTGTTTGGCGTCTGTGATGTTGGGCAGGAAGGCACTTATTGCGAAAAAATTGCGATGAAGGCGGCGCTTTGTGCAAGCAAGCCTGCTGGGCCCGTCGCATATTGATATCGCGGCGCTTGGCGCTCATCGGGCTTACCGCTGTGATTTCAGTCGAAGACACGCTGCATCTCAAAGCGGATGAGAAGATTCTCATTCAGGGTGGTGCTGGCGGTGTTGCGAGCTTTGCCATTCAACTCGCCAAACATATCGGGGCCTATGTGATCACCACGACGAGTGCAGGCAATGTCGATTACGTTAAGGGCCTCGGTGCTGACGAGGTCATTGACTATAACGCCCAGGATTTCCGCGACGGTCGTTTCCGACTGTGATGCGGTGTTTGATACCGTCGGTGGTGATGTCGCTAAAGGGGCATTTGATGTTCTGAAGCCGGGCGGTCGCGCTGCATTTATTGCGTCGGGTGCTAATGGTGTGGAATCGCCGTCGAATGATTTTACGTCCCTTCGTCCCAACGTTTATCGGGACCGGCCGCACCTCGAACGGGTTGTTGAATTAATCGATGCGGGTGCGGTGACAGTACCAGCGGTCAAGCTGTTCTCCCTCGATGAGACGATTGAGGCGCAGAAACTTAGCCAGTCACGGCACTTTCGTGGCAAGCTAGTCTTTAATTTTCGCTGACCGGCAGCCGCAGGCCTAACCGTTCCATACGGGGCAGGATTTCGTCCCTCAGGACCGGAAAATCGCTGATGTAATTGACCAGCCCGATGGCGATGCCATCGAGACCACACTCGCTCATCTTGCGGTATTGCTCCACGACGTCATCATAGCTGCCGACAACCGGGTAGGTGCCAACGCCACTGATCATCCTTTCAGTGAGCGTGGTCAATTGTTTGAGCGGTGTGTCGCGTCCCTTTGTCCGGATGGCAACGGCATGTTCACCAGCTTCCCAATCGCCCATCTCATAAACCAGATAATGGTAATATTCCTCGGCTTCCTTGGTGGTTGGTTTTGTCACCATGTGCCCGCTGGCATAGACACCGACATTCTCTGCCTCTGAGGCTGCGCGCAATGCGGCTATACTCGGCCCGAAATCTTCAAACTCCATGATAGAGGTAAACAGGCAATCAGCATGGCGGGCAGCAAAGGCTTTACCAGCCGGGGAATTGCCTGCGCTGACCAGCATCGGCCGGTCGTCGCCCCACGGTTTTGGTTTGAGCAGAACTCCTTCGAGATCAAAATACTTCCCTTTGAAATCAAAAGGTTCGTCTTCTGACCAGACCTGTTTGAGAATGGTGACCCACTCCTCGGTGAAATCGTAACGCTCTTCCTGCGGCCGCAGATCAACACCGAACATAGCGTGCTCGCCAGCGTTCCAGCCAGAAACCATATTCAGGCCAAACCGGCCTTTGCCGATATGGTCTGCAGTGACCATCTGTTTGGCAGCAAAAATGGGGCTTAAGAATCCAACATGGACAGTGCCGAACACGCAAACATGCTTCGTTGCTGCGAGCAGCCCGGAAGCCCAGGTCAGGGTCTCAAACGTCGTGCCTTCAGTATCGGTTTCGCCTTTATAGCCATGCCAACGCCCTATCGGCAGAATGAACTCCAGCCCGGCTTCATCGGCGAGCTGCGCCGCTTCTAGATTATGGTCCCAACTTGCATCCCAGCGTTCCGGTACTTTGGACATGCTCAACCCGCCGGAACAGTTTTGGCCAAACAGGCCCAGCTTAAATTTATTGGGGCCGTACATCCGCGTGTTTTTGCGGCTCATTTGAAAGCTCTCCAGTGATGTTGTGCGATAGGTGGGATTAGATCACAGAAGCGATTTATTTTGAAAGGCGGCCCGTTGACACAGGGACGGCAATATCAGAGCGTGAAGATAATTAAAATAGAGTATGGCCGATTCAGTAACTGGCTAGAATAGGGAGAGAATCGAGATGAGTGACGCTAAAGAATATAGCTGTGTGAAGGTAGAATTAGACGATGAAGGCATCGCCTGGGTGTCATTTAATCGTCCCGAAAAACGCAACGCCATGAGCCCGACGCTCCATTATGAAATGGAGGAGGTGCTCCCCGAGCTGGAAACAGATCCAGACGTGAAGGTGATCGTTCTGACGGGGGAAGGTGTGAGCTGGAGCGCGGGGATGGATCTCAAGGAATATTTTCGCGAGACCGATAACAATCCCGCCGCGCGATTTAAATCTTACTGGTCGCACCGTCACTGGGCGCAATATCTGATGTTGTCGTCAAAGCCGACGATCGCGATGGTCAATGGATTTTGTTTTGGCGGGGCCTTCACGCCGCTGGCCGCTTGCGATATCGCGATCACTTCGGAAGAAGCGACCTACGGTTTATCAGAAATTAATTGGGGTATTCTGCCGGGCGGCAATGTCAGCAAGGTCTTTTCCGATCTCGTCTCGCATCGTGACGCGATGTTCTACGCTATGACGGGCCGAACCTTTGATGGCACCAAAGCGGTTGAGATGGGGATTGCCAATTTAGCAGTGCCTGCTGATAAATTGCGCGATGAAACTGTCGCCCTCGCCCGCGAGCTAATGGAGAAAAGCCCGGCGGTTCTGGCCTTTACCAAACAAGCGATCAAGGCTGTTCAGGGTATGGATATGAATCTGGCCTATGAATATCTCCAAGCCAAGCAAGGAGCCCTCCGCAATGCTGACAAAGAAGGCACGCGGCAGAAAGGTATGTCGGAGTTTCTTGATAATAAGAGCTACCGGCCTGGCCTTGGGGCGGTAAAGCGCGATTAGGCTCTTTTCGCCGCCTGAACGGTAACTTCCAGCCGGTCGAGGAATTTGGAGCGGTCGGCTTTGCTGAATGGGCGTGGGCCGCTGGTGATCTCACCAGTTTCCCGTAATCCCTGCATAATCTCGCGGGTGGCTAGCGCCATGCCGATACTATCATCGGTATAGGTTTCACCGTTTGCTTTAAGCGCAAAAGCGCCCCGTTTCAGGCACCGTCCGGCGAGAGGGATGTCGTTGGTGATGCAGATGTCGGCGTCTCCAATATGCTCGGCGATCCAGTCATCGGCGGCGTCGGCACCCTGGGTGACGACGACAAGGTGAAGTAGCGGGTTTTGCGAAGGGCGGATGCCACCATCGCAGACCATGTAGGTTTTGAGTTGATGACGTGTCGCGACGCGTTCGACCTCGTCCTTGACCGGGCAGGCATCAGCATCGACGTAAATTTCAACCATGGATGTTGCTTAAAGGCTTGTTGGAATGCGGCCGCCATCGACCTTGATGGCAGAACCCGTAATATAGCGGGCCTGTGTACTGCAAAGCAAAACGGCGGCATCCGCCATTTCCTGAACGGTGCCGTCGCGCCCCATTGGGGCTTCGGCGATCATCTTGGCTTTGATATCTGCGGCCGTGACGCCAGCGCGTTTGGCGCGCGCGATGTCGCCATGATGAACCCGTTCTGTTTCGATCCGTCCTGGGACCAGACAGTTCACCGTGACGCCATCTTTAGCGACTTCGTTACTGAGGGACTTTGACCAGCCGACCAGAGACATGCGCAGCGAACTCGACAAGACATTCTCCGTCGCGGCGAGAAAGATGTTGGAAGAGGTCATCGACAGGATGCGTCCCCAGCCACGCTCGCGCATGCCGGGCAGAGTGCCGTTTGTCACGCGAATGGCTGACATCATGATGAGATCGAACCAGTCATGCCAGGTTTTGTCGTCGACTTCAGAGGGCAGCAGGCGCGGTGGTCCACCGCAATTATTGAACTGGATATCGATGCCCCCCATTTGGTCGAGAGCAAAATCGATGAGCCGGTCGACATCATCTTCCCGAGCGAAATCACAGGCGATGGCCTCGACCCTGACACCGAACGCATTGGCGATATCGGCGGCTTCCGCTGCCAGAATGTCCTGACTGCGGGCGGTTAACACGATGTCAGCCCCTTCTGCGGCAAGGCCCCGGGCGACGCCATTGCCCATGCCATAGCTTGAGCCCATGACGAGCGCCCGTTTTCCTGAAAGGCCGAGATCCATAACTTAGTACTTTCGCTTGTTAGGCGTATTTGCCACCGGTTTGTGGTGTCTGAACACCTTCGCCGCCGCTTTCGGCATGTTGCAGTCTCGTGACGCGTTCCCAGGTCCGTTTGAGGTCGTCCTTGATATAGACGGTCAGACAGCCGAGACCTTCGACTTCCAGCTCGATTTTGTCACCATCCATAAAGGGATTGAGACCGCGATGGTTGGTGCCGGTTGCCAGCACGTCACCGGGCTCCAGCGTATGGATTGAGCTGACCCAGGAAATACAGCGTGGAATTTTATGCGCCATATCGTCGGTGTTGAAATTCTGCATAACCACACTCGTTATTGCGCAGCTGCACCGCCAGTTTTTGTGGATCGGCAATTTCGTCTTTAGTTACGATATACGGTCCCATCGGAGCAAAAGTCTCCCGACCTTTCATCTGGTAGAAAGTATTGCCGGGGGGCAGCAAGCCGCGGGCTGAACCATCGATAAAGTTGGTGTAACCAAAGACATAATCCATGGCGTCGGCTTCCGAGACATTGCTGGCCCGTTTGCCGATGATCAGCGCAATCTCCGCTTCGCCTTCAAATATTGTCGCGGGCACATCAGGCAGGACCATGGTGTCGCCGTTACCGATGACGCTGTTTGGAGACTTAAAGAAGGCGTTGATTGGGGCCGGCTCGTCGCGCGTGCCGTCTTCCATATAGTTCACGGCCATGCAGTCGATATTGCCGGGTTTTGGTAACGGCGGACGAATACGAACGCTGCTCAGGGGAACGCCAGTGCCGTTGGCAGCGGCCGCTTCGAGGCGGTCACGGTAGGCGTCGAAATTCTCAATCAGCCCGTTGATCCGGTCATGGGCCCCGATATGGGGCACTTCATTGGCGATGTCGCTGACATCTATAACTGTGTCACCCTTGAGAACGCCGAGTTTGAAATCGTCAAAATGCAGCAGTTTCATGATTGGTTCTCCCTGAATTTGATATCGTTATGTTGATTCCGCAAAAGCGCAGCATTGTGCCTTAAACTATCCGATAAATTTGCAGGATGCACCGGCATAAATGCTGTTGAGACGGTGTTTAGAACGCTATGCTGACCTTAAGAAGTAAACCAATCAGACTGGAACAAGATGCAAGCCAACACTGAAACAATTATGTCTCCAGAAAGTGACTCTCCTGACGCACTGGTTGCGCGTGCGCAGGCATTGGTGCCTGAATTGCGGGCACGGCAGGCGGCAACCGAGAAGGCAGGGCATGCTCTGCCAGAAGCGATTGAGTCGTTTCAGGACGCCGGGCTTTATCGTGTTGTGCAGCCAAAGAAATTTGGTGGCTACGAATACGGCATTGATACGTTCGTTCGGGTCGCGATGGCAATTGCGTCGGGCTGTGGTTCAACCGGCTGGGTGTTCTCGACAGGGGCGCAGCATCAATGGCAGATGGGCCTGTTCGCACCGGAAGCCCAGGAGGAAGTCTGGGGAAGTGATCGGACCGCATTGGCCGCTTCGTCCTATGCGCCAACGGGCGTGGCGATGGCGGAAGGCGATGGCTATCGGCTGAGCGGTAAGTGGTCGTTCTGCAGCGGTGTCGATACCGCTCAGTGGATGTTGCTCGGTGTGCGGATTGCCCCGGCGGAAGGCGTAGAGCCAACCCAGGTTGGGTTTGCCCTGATTCCGAAGTCTGATTATCGCATTGAAGAAAACTGGGATGTTCTCGGGCTTATCGGGACGGGCAGCAATGATCTGGTCATAGAAGACGCTTACGTGCCTGCCTATCGCATCATTACCCACGCGGAGTCGCAGTCGGGAAACCCACCGGGGGCGGCGATCAATAAAAGCGGACTATTCAAAGTCCCGTTCTTTGCCGGAATTTCCTATTGCCTGTGCTCGGCCATTCTCGGCATGGCGCGTGGCGCCCTGGAAGATTATCTCGAAACCATGCGGGATCGTGTGACTAGAGGTGCTGCGATGGGGGCTTCCAAAAATGTTGCTGAGTTCCAGAGTATTCAGCTCCGCATCGCGGAAGCCTCTTCGAGCATCCACGCGGCGGAAACGCTTGTTCTGCGCGACACCAAAGAGATTATGGATATCATGGCGGCAGGTCAGGAATTGACGGAGGCTCAACGGGTGCGCAACAAAGGCAATATCGCCTTTGCTGTTAAACTCAGCGTTCAGGCGGTGGATTTGTTGTTTGAATCGGTTGGTGGTCAGGGCTTACACAGCCAAAACCGGGTGCAGCGCGCCTGGCGTGATATTCATGCAGCTTCCAAACATATCAGCATGAACTGGGATGCAGTGGCGACGCTTTATGGCCGCTCGCAACTGGGATTGCCGCCGGGCCCGGCGCAGTATTAGTTCGCATCATCCATGACGAATAATTTCGTCTATATTTTGGGATGTGAAACCCGCGAGGCTGGCAGACTTATGTCGGCTGGACCAATGATCTCGACAAACGATTGGCGGCGCATAATCGCGGAACCGGTGCGCGGTCAACGCGCGGTCGGCAATGGAGTTTGCTGTATGCTCGAAAACTTTGCGACCCGCTCAGAAGCGATGAGCCGCGAATGGCACCTTAAACGGGATCGGAAATTTCGGAAGTTGGTGCGGCCAGATAGCTTATAAAGGGCGTCCAAAAACCGGTTGTGGTGTGCCGCCATTCGGGGCTTCGATCTGGGTGAGCTTACGGCTGTAATAGCCCCAGCTATGATCAAAATGAACATCCGACCATATCTGACTGTTGCGCACCTCTTCCGCTTCATCGTCCGGATAGCTCCATTCAATGCCGGATGCCGTGATATCAAGCTGTGCCTTGCAGGCGCGTTCCAGCCAGATTCCGACAAGTGTTGCCATTTCAATTGAGGTGCCGCAAAACGTGACGCCATGGTTTTTCATAAACACCGCATAGGCTGGGCCAAGAGCGTCCGCCAGGGCCTCTCCCAGATCAACTGATTTAACCAGGGCGCCGGTACCGAGAAACATCGGGATACGATCCGGGAAATAGCTAGCCTCTAATGTCACCGGGCGCAGGTCACCATCGGTCGCTGAAAAAACACAGGTGTAATAGGGGTGGGTATGGGCGACGACGTTGATGTCTTTGCGCTTCTTCAGTATCTCGGAATGAATGGGCCATTCGGAATGGCAGTTCCCCGATCCGGCTATTTGTTCACCGTCGAATGTAACGAGGACAAAATCATCGGCGTCGCGAATTTCCCCGAGCCCTATGGCGTTGCGTTTCATCCAGAAACCGCGACCGTCTGGGTCGCGCAGCGATAAATGACCCAGCGTCATATCGCCATGGCCTTCCATCTCCAGTATGCGGCAGGCTTGCGCCAGCTTGTCGAGCTCAGCCCGCAATGCGTTGCTTATTGTTTCTGATGCCATAATGATCCCCCTGTTTTGTCGCCGGTTCCTTGCTGGCCGGAAATAGTTTCCCTACAGTTTATCAAAAGAAACGATCATTGCCTCATCCGTGATGACGAATAAATCCGGATGATTTCATATCCAGTGGGAGAGCAATTGAAATGGCCAAGAAACCCGTCGTAATCGACTTTCACGCCCATATCGCTGTGACGCAGGTTCTCGAAAAGACCTTTAGTCATTCACAATTCGCCCGTGCGATTGCCAAGAGCAAGCCCGGCAGCAAGGGCATCGGGATTCCGAAACCCTCTCTCGATCGCATGTCGGACATGAATATCCGATTTAAGGAAATGGATCAGATGGGGATCGATATTCAGGTCATCAGCCCGAGCATTTTGCAGCAATGCACCTATTGGGCGAAACCTGAGGCGGCGCTCAAGATGGAGCGAGAGAGCAATGATTTTGTCGCCGAAGCTGTCGCCCAATATCCTGATCGGCTGGTTGGCATTGGGTCCGTGCCGTTGCAAGACGTGAAATTGGCGGTGAAGGAGCTTGACCGTGCGGTCACAAAAAACGGCCTGAAGGGCGTGATTATTGGATCCAACGTGAATGGCGATGAGCTGGGGCATAAGAAATTCAAGCCGTTCTGGCGCAAGGCCGAGAAGCTCGGTGCGGCGGTTTTTATTCATCCGACGGGCAGCACCGATCCGCGGATGCGGGCGCATTATCAGATGATTACCGTGGGCCAGCCCCTTGAAGAGGCGATGGCGCAGGGATCGCTGGTTTATGACGGGGTGATGGATGCTTTTCCAAAACTCAAGGTGGCGATTGCGCATGGCGGTGGCTATCTGCCGTTCTATACCGGTCGGCATGATCACGTGCAGCGCATGGGGCATACCGGCGGTCAGCTCAAGGGCAGCTTCAGCTCATATCTTAAGAAGTTCAATTATGAGACGGTGTTGTTTAATCCTGACATGCTGGAATATCTGGCGACGAAGGTCCCGACCAAGAACCTCATGATGGGCACGGACTACCCGTTTGGCGAAAAGAACCCGATCAAGTTTGTCCGTAGCGCAAAAAAGATTTCGAAAGCCGCGCAGGATGCCATTCTCGGTGCGAATGCGGCGAAATTTCTCGGTATTAAGATCTAATCCGTTATCCGAGAGCGTCGGCGAAAATATCGCGGTACTCATCACGGGTTGGTCGGATCGGTGCTGTAAAGTTGAAGTGAATATTCTCGGCGTGACCAGCCAGCTTGTCGAGATCATCATTGGGATAACCAAGCGCCCGCACTGACGATGGCAATCCGATGCGGGTGTTCAGCTCTGTGATACCGGTCGCGAGGTCAGTGCCTGCCGGTAGCCGCATTGCTTTGCATAGCTGGTCGAGCTTCCCGTCGAGCGCTGCGTCTCCCTTGCTCATATAAAATCGTATGACCGCCGGTGCGGAGGCGGTAATCAGAGCGCCATGATGCAAGGGGCTGTCGGCGAAGACATGGCCGAGCACATGAACTGGACCGAGCCCCATATAGATCGACATGCCGCCTTGTAAGGCTGCCATCAGCAAGTGCCAGCGCGCTTCGCGGTCACTGCCATCGGCAACGGCACGTTCTATATAGTCGACAACGCGGGTAATACCGTCGAGGGCGATGGCCTCGGTGGGCGGGTTAACGCTATTGGATAGAAAGCCTTCGACGCAATGACCGAGTGCGTCCATGCCGGTCCCGGCGGTGAGCACCGGTGGCAGCGTCAATGTCAGATCGGGATCGCAAATCGCCAGATCAGGCTGCACAAACGGACTGCGGATACCCAGCTGATGCTCGCCGGGGGCAGGGTGAATGCCGCCGCCAATTGTGATCTCGGCACCAGTTCCGGCTGTCGTGGGGATCGTGATATAGGGAACGACGTTCGCGGTAATTTTTGATGGGTCCTTCAGATATTCGATAACCGGTTCGGGGTGGGTTGCGGCGACGCGCAGGGCTTTGCCAGAATCGAGGACCGAGCCTCCGCCAAGTGCGATAATGCCATCGCAATCCTGCTCCTTATAAACGGTCAGCGCGCCTTCGATCCCGCCAACAGTCGGGTTCGGTGGAATGCCATCAAAGATAGCGATGGGAAATTCCGAGAGGGCATCGCGTAGCGTGTCGACCAGCCCGTGCTTGGTGAGGCCTTTATCTGTGATGATTAAGGGGCGTTTGATCCCGCGGGTTTTCAGCTCGCCTGCCAGCTGGCCAACCGCACCATAATCGAAAATCACTGTTGGAAATCCCGGTAATACACTCATCTCATTTTCTCCGATGGGTTGGGTTCAGCTGCTTCAAATTTTCATCAGGGTGACACGACTCCGCTGAGTGTTAAACTCCCCTCGTCACTTGTGACGAAACTCTAACTTGAGGGCTGATATGTCAGTAATTGATGTAGGTAGTGATGCCCCGGCGTTTGAGCTTACCAACCAGGATGGGGCGTCTATTGCCTTGTCTTCTTATGCAGGCAAATTCGTTCTGCTCTGGTGGTATCCTAAAGCTGATACGCCTGGCTGAACCATCGAGGGCAATGGGTTCCGTGATAGAATCCAAGACTTCGAGGCGAAAAATGCGGTCATTCTCGGTGTCAGTTTTGACCCTGAGGAAGACAATCGTGCATTCAAGGAGAAGTTCGACTTTCCATACGATCTTCTGACGGATGCGCAAAAATCAATGTCCATCGCCTATGGCGCGGCGGATGATGATTCTGCCCGGCCGAGCCGGGTGTCCGTTTTGAGTAGGGCCTGACGGTAAAGTTGCCGCCTCCTACGCGACGGTAAAACCGGCCGATCATCCAGACCAAGTGCTGGCTGATCTTAACCGGTTGTCATGAGGTTCAGGGGCTGGCCGCATTCCGGCTGGCCCCAACCTTTTTTCACGTAAAGATATAATCCCGTTTTCTGACCCGGTGGGTCCGACGGCGATAATCGAGCATCAGCCCCGGCCAGTTTGTCGTAATGCGGCCGTTTTCTGCCTGGAAATAGCTGCGGCAGTTTTCATGGACGAGAACTGTTTTTGACAACTGCTCCATGATCTCTTCATTGAAACGTTTCTGGACGTCTGCTTTGACATGCATTGCCAGTGCTTTGGTGCGCTCAAGCGTTTTGACGCATTTGGTTATGTAGCGGGCCTGGTTCTCCAGCATATAGATGATACTGCCGGACAGGTTTGTGTTCGGGCCGTACATCATAAAGAAATTGGGAAAGCCCGAAACGGAGATGCCGAGATAGGCTTCGGCCCCGTCTCGCCATGTGTGATTGAGGTCTTGTCCGTTAGCAGCCGGTGATCTGCATCGGGGTTAAAAACGCTGTCGGCGTAAAGCCGGTGCCATAAATGATGGCGTCGACGTCGTGGTGTTCCCCATCCTGGGTGCGTATACCTGTCTCGGTAGATCGCCTCGATGGGCGTATCGATTAAATTGACGTTTGGTTTCAGAAGCGTCGGATACCAGTCATCGGAGCGCAGCCCGCGTTTACAACCCGGTGGATAATCTGGCAGGACTTTCTTGAGCATCTCGGCGATCATCGACCAGACTGCAAATATATTTCTCGAAGGCTTCCGCGCTTTTCTGTGTCAGTTCCTCCGAACTGCGGCGACGACTGTTCTTCTCAAACCGGGTGAATAATTGCAGCCGTTCGCGGCGGTGCAAAAGCTTCTGCCAAAATGTCGTGCTGTGATCCTGTTGCGCGTTGGCGCGATCACCTTTGGCAAAAATATGCTGAGGCGTGCGTTGAAAGACATTTAGATGTTTAGATATCTTCGCGAGTTCGGGAACATATTGTATCGCGCTGGCACCGCTGCCGATCGATGCAATCGTCTTCCCTTCTAAATCAACGTTATGGTCCCATCGCGCTGAATGAAATTGTGGGCCCGTAAAAGATTTTTGACCTGGGATGTCAGGAATTGACGGGTTGTTGAACAAACCCACTGCTGAAACGAATATATCAGTGCGATTTCTTCACCGCTTTTTGTCACCACTGACCATTTTGCAGACTCATCGTCATAGCTGGCTTTGGTGACGTTCACACCCAGCCGGATATGCGGGGTGAGGCTGTACTTATCGATACAGTGTTTTAAATACTCAAATATCTCTTTCTGCGGCGCATAGCGCAGCGACCAGGGATAATCCTGTTCGAAGGAGAAGGAATAAAGGCGCGACGGCACATCACAGGCAGCACCCGGATAGGTGTTTTCGCGCCAGACACCGCCGATTTCGTTGGAACGTTCGAGGATCGTGAAATTGTTTAACCCGGCTTTTTTAAGCGATATACCCAGCGCGACGGCGGCAAAGCCGCAGCCGACGATAGTGATATCGCGCTCTTTCTTTTCCTGCATTGCCAATTTCACTGCCGTTTTGATCGGAACAATCGTTATGATAGCGCTATGACAATACAAACCGTGTTCCGTGTCGAGGGGATGAGTTGCGCCGGCTGCGTGTCGCGCGTCGAATCCGTGATCGCTGCTGTGCCTGGGGTTGAGGATGCCACGGTTAATCTTGCGACCGGTCGGGCTGCCATAAAGTTTCTCGAAGACCAGTCCTCCGAGGCCGATTTCCGTGAAGCAATTGTCGGCCGCAGGTTATGGCGTCAGCGATCTTGCGGATACGGCAAAGAGCCAACGCAAGGAAATAGCCGACTACGCCGTGACGTCATCATCGCGGCTTTGTTGACTCTGCCGCTGCTGGTGATCGCCAAACTGCCACTAATGCCTTCCGCTGCGGATGCGATGCAGAGAATTTTATCCGGGCATAGGTTGGGCGCTGATCGAGCTCGCCTTGGTCACGCCGGTTCTGTTCTATGCCGGAGCGCGGTTTATCAAATCCGGGTGGAGTGAGCTGCGCCATCTTAACCCCGGGATGAATAGCCTTGTTATGATCGGGGCGGGGGCCGCGTATCTTTATTCGGTGGTTGTTCTGTTTAGACCAACGCTGTTTCCGCCCGGTACGGCCCAACTCTATTTCGTTGCGGCGGGCGTCATTGTCACATTGATTCTTGTTGGCCGATATCTTGAGGCATTGGCCCGTGGCCGAACCTCTCAGGCAATCAGTGCGCTAATGCAGCTTGAAGCCACAAACGGCGCGGGTTGTCCGCGACGATGTTGAACTCGAAATTCCTGTTGATGACCTGCGCCTTGGCGATGTTCTCGCGTGCGTCCCGGCGAACGTTTGGCGGCGGATGGCATTGTTCTCGACGGGATCAGTCAGATCGATGAAGCGATGATTACCGGAGAATCGATGCCGGTAGAAAAGGGCGCTGGCGCAGAGGTCATTTCGGGGACCATCAACAAGGCGGGCGCCTTTACCTATCGAGCAACCGGTATTGGTGCTGATACAGTCTTGCATCGGATCGTTCAGCTGGTCGAACAGGCACAAAACGATAAACCCGAAATTCAGCGCATTGCCGATAAAATTGCCTCCATTTTTGTGCCGGTGGTGATGCTGGTTGCTGTTCTTACCTTCGCCGTCTGGATGGCGTTTGGCGACCCCGCCCGCACTCAGCTTTGCCTTTGTCACAGCGGTGTCGGTGCTCCTGATTGCCTGCCCCTGTGCCATGGGTTTGGCGACACCAACGGCTATTATGGTTGGCACGGGGCGTGGGGCGGAGAACGGCATTCTCATTCGCAATGGTAGCACCTTGGAGAGCCTGGCGCGGGTCGATACGGTCCTGTTCGATAAGACGGGCACGCTGACGCATGGCAGCCCGAGCTGACGATATTCTTGATCCAAATCTCGGGAAACACTCTTGACAAACGGGATGACATTCTGGCGTAGATCGCGGCGGCAGAAGCGCAAAGCGAACATCCGCTCTCCAGGCGATTGATCGATGCCGCTGGCAGAGGTCTTCGATTTACCACTGCGACCGAATTTTGTCGTCACTGCCGGGATTTGGCGTTAAAGCGACCGTCGAGGGCAGGCGTGTTTGGTCGTGGTGACAGCGCGTCTGATGGACCAGGAAAAGATCGATGGCGCGTCAGGGCATAACGCACGAGAACGCCTGGCGGAAAGCGGCAAGACACCGGTGTCTGGCAGCTATCGATGGCAAATTGGTCGCGGTGCTGGGCATTGCCGACACGGTGAAGACCGAAAGCGCGGAAACCGTTGAGCAGCTGAAGAAATCTTGGGCTGCAGGTTGGTATGGTCACTGGCGATAATCGCAAGACAGCGGGTGTGATCGCGGCGGCAACTTGGTATTGATCAGGGATCGCAGCCGAAACCCTGCCGGGTGACAAGGCGCAGGAAATTGAACGGCTGCAAAGTGAAGGTCACAAGGTCGCCTTTGTTGGCGACGGCATTAATGATGCGCCAGCGCTGGCGACGGCGGATGTCGGTATTCGCCATTGGCACCGGCACTGATATTGCGGTGGAGGCCGGCGATGTGGTTCTGATGTCGGGTGATGTTCGGAGTGTCGTGAAGGCCATTGTTCTGGCGCGCGGGACGTTACGGACGATCCGCTATAATTTCCTCTGGGCCTATGGCTATAACATTGCCCTGATCCCTGTCGCGGCGGGTGTGTTCTTCCCGCTGTTCGGCTGGTTGCTCAACCCAATGCTTGCCGCGGCGGCGATGAGTATCTCCAGTGTCTTTGTGGTGACGAATTCGCTGCGTTTGCGTCGTCTACAGCTACCCTTCGCAAAATAAATCCGTTCCGGTGGTATGTGACATGCTCTGCCGCGCGCATTATGATCGCGACCTCTTATGAAAAGCGTCAATAAAACAGGTTGGTCAAATGCCCTACACGGATGTCCGTGACTACATCGAAGAACTCACCCGCCGTAATCTCCTGCATGTGATTGAGGATGAGATCAGCAAAGATACTGAGCTGGTGCCACTCGTACGATTACAGTTCCGGGGGCTGCCCGAACCTGAACGGAAAGCTTTTTGGTTCAAGAATGTAACGGATGCCCGTGGCGTGAATTATGATGCGTCGGTTCTGCTTGGTTCTCTCGGTAGTTCGCGTGTGATTTACGGTGCGGCGCTTGGTGTTGGACCTGATGAAATCGCTCGAAATGGGCCAGTACGCATGGCAATCATTTGCCGACGAACACTGTCAGCGCAGAGAATGCACCGGTTAAACAGGTTGTCCTGAAAGCGCCAAATATGGGCAAGGGTGTCGATACTTTTCCGCATCTGGTCTCGACACCGGGATTTGACCCGGCACCCTTTATTACGGCGGGTGTCTGGGTAACGCGTGATCCCGAAAACGGTGCCTATAACATGGGCATTTACCGCGGCATGATCAAAGCGCCGGACCGGATCGGCTGTGCAACCGACGTGTCTACCCAGCATCTCGCAATTCAATGGGAAAAGGCCCGCCGGATGGGCAAGCATCTCGAAGTGGCACTGTTTATCGGTGGTCCACCAGCATTGTTGATGGCAGCGGCGGCGAAGGTGCCTTATGGCGTCGACGAATTTGGTGTGGCGGGCGCGTTGAACGGTGCACCGATTGATGTTGTTCAGGCCGAGACTTTTGACTGCGTTGTCCCCGCCAATGCCGAGATCGTTATGGAAGGCATTATCCGTACTGACATTCTTGAACCCGAAGCGCCGTTTGGCGAGGCGAGTGGCTATCTCGGTCCTCGAAAAATGGAAAAGGTCTTTGAGGTCACGGCGATCACTCATCGGAGAAACCCATCTATCAGGGTATCGTCAGTGAGTATCCACCGAGCGAAAGCACGGTTATGCGCAAGGCTGCCTTCGATGGCATTTACACAAACCATCTGCGCAATGCCTGCAACATTCCGTCGGTGACCAAGGTCGCCTGCCATGAGATGGCAAGCTGTAACATGCTGTTTGTTATCCAGCTCGATCGGCCGGAATTAGGTCAGCCCTGGCAGGCATTGCGTGCTGCCGCCGCCTTTGATGCTTCTCTTGGTAAGATGTTTGTCGCTGTTGATGCCGATGTTGATCCGGACTCAATGGACGCGGTTTTGTGGGCATTGTCTTATAGCATGCAGCCACATCGGGACGTTGAAATCGTTCGCGGCAAGGTCCCGCGCCTCGATCCTTCGGTGACACCTTCAGAGGACCCGAGACAGTTTGCCTATCCTGACGGACAGGGCACATCGACGATGTTGATCAATGCCTGTCGAGAGCATCCTTATTTACCGGTGTCGCTACCACGCCAGGACTTTATGGATGCAGCGAAGGAACGCTGGGCTTCACTCGGATTGCCGGCGTTGGATCTACAGACACCGTGGTTCGGCTATCCATTAACGCAATGGACTGATGAAAATCAGGAAGAGGCGGAGTTCGCAGTTACCGGTCAATATTTCAAGACAGGTGAAAAACTAGTGGGTCGCCGGACAACACCGGACGGAAAACCAATCACGAAGAAATAAAATCATCAGGGAGGGTCCTATGGCGGATAACTGGATTGTTGAGAAGGAATGGCCGGAGCTCATTCTTGAGCGGCTCGAGGATACTGGGGTTGCACGGATCACTCTGAATCGGCCTGAAAAACGTAACGCCCTGAACGAGCCTTTGGTTGAAGCCTTCTTTGAATCGCTGGAAATTATCCGCGCCGACCGGGATATCAAGGCGGTGATCACGCGCGGTGCCGGGAAGGTTTATAGCGCCGGGCTCGATTTGCATTTTCTGCGCGGGATTAGCAATGCGGGGCTGCTGGACTGGGATCGGCCCACACCGACCGTTCAACTCGCCGAAGCCTTACGGGGCTTTCCGCGTATCATGATCGCGCAGGTGCATGGCTATTGCCTCGGCGGCGCGCTGGGGATCATGAATTGTCATGATCTGGTCTTTGCAGCGGATGATGCGCAGTTCGGGATGCCAGAGATTCTACGTGGCAGTTTTGGACAGTTGGTGACCAGCACGCTTGATGCATGGCTCGATCCCGATGAAGAAAGTCACGTTGATGCAGCTGGTCGGGAAAAATATTTCCGGCGAAGAGGCAGATCGTTGGGGTGTTATCTCACAATCGATGCCGCTTGCTGAATTAGAAGATACCGTCACGGAGATTGCCCGGATATTGGCGATCGCCATCTGGCGCCGCTGGAACATTCCAAGATCACCGTCCAGATGGGCCGTGATCTGTCGATGTCACAGGCGATTCAGCTTGATCAGCTGGTCGGGCAGCGATTGCGCCGGGCGATGGATCCGCTGGGCGATGTCGAATCCTATCTCGAGTCGCAAAAGGGCGGGCCGAATCTGAAATATAAACGCCCGACGTGGAGTAAGAGCGCTTTATGTTCTTTCTTGGCGCCTGCCTTCGCCGACCAGATCCGATGCGGCGGCGCTTTCGCCATCTCGCCTTCATCAAGCGGGGGCATGGTGAAGATCGAGTCCACTGAGGTGTAGTCGTAATAGCCCATCCGCGCGAGGGGACGGATTTTCACGACATCGACTTTGCCCTCGTCGGTCAGGAATTCGTCATCAATATGGATGCCGACGACCTTGCCAATCACCAGGCTGCTGTTATGGCCAGGATTGTCGGCGGGTATGGTGAGGGTGGTGAACCAGCGGCATTCCATATGGACCGGCGATTCTGCGACACGGGGTGGCTTGACCATTTCTGAGGGCGCTGGCGTAGCCCGGCCATTGCCATTTCGTCGACTTCAGGTCCAACAAAATTCGAGGAGAGGTTGACCTCTTCGCGAAGATCGTAGGTCGCCATGTTGAAGACGAATTCACCGGTTTGTTCGATGTTCCAGACGGTGTCTTTGAGCCGGTTCTTATCAGGGTGCGCGCCTGCAGAAATCATCACATGCGGTGGATCAAAGTTCAGCATTGTCCATTGGCTGAAGGGGGCGAGGTTGACGACTCCTTCGGGGCTCAATGTTGATAGCCAGCCAATCGCCCGTGGGACGACTAGAGATTTGAATGGATTGTACTCAAGTCCGTGATCATTTTTTTCGGTATCATAAAACATGGTGCCTCCCGTTTGTTCTTTACCTGCCCTATCCCGAACTGGCATTCGCGGGCATCATGAAAAATATGATGGTCCAGAAGTCAGTCCCCGATGAGCGATAAAGATACGATAGACCCCGAAGCCGAAATTCCAAAGGCAGCGTGGGGTGATTTATTTCGCGATGGCCGCGGCATTTTTTCAGCGCTGATCATCATGGGGGTGTGTCTGCACGCGCTGCAAATACTGGTGATCTCTATTGTGATGCCAACCGTCGTCGCTGATATCGGCGGCGCGGATTTCTACACCTGGGCGGCGCTGCTTTATACCATTGGCTCGATCATTGGCGCGGCCTGTGTCGGGCCGGTTTGGGCCGTCCTCGGTGTTCGGCGGGGCTACGGGCTGAGCGGGTTCGCCTTCATGATTGGAACCATTGGCTGCGCGCTGGCGCCCGACATGCTGACCCTCAATATTTCACGAGGTGTCCAGGGTATCGCCAGTGGTTTGGTCATTGGCGGTGGCATGGCGTTGATCAGCGGTCTGTTCGAAGAAGGCCTTCGCAAACGGCTTTTGGCGGCGTATCAGGGTGTCTGGATGGTGGCACAGCTGATGGGGCCGTTTATTGGCGGCTATGTTTGCGCAATATGGTTGGTGGCGCGGGTCGTTCTGGAGCATGGTCCCGATCATCCTGATCTTTTCGATCATCGCCATTCGGTATCTCCCGGATCAGCTCCCCAATGAGGATGCGGAGAAGAAGAAATCCTTCCCGCTTTTACGCCTGCTTATTCTCAGCGGCGGCATCTTCTGCGTTGCGCTCGCTGGGATCGTCGATACCAACCTCCTCCGCGGGCTGCTGATCGGCAGCGCGATTTTTATCATCTGGGTCGCCTTTAAGCTGGATGCCCGGGCGGAGAACCGTATTTACCCATCGCAGGC
This sequence comes from uncultured Alphaproteobacteria bacterium, assembly GCA_943787225.1. Taxonomy (GTDB): domain Bacteria; phylum Pseudomonadota; class Alphaproteobacteria; order MPNO01; family UBA2964; genus UBA2964. The sequence continues at coordinate 684,123 of CALSLP010000002.1, read as the reverse complement.
GCTCTCAATATTTTCGCCGGTTGGGACGGCTCTCTGGATCATGTTGCTGGTTGGCTCGGTGCATACGACAGTGCCGTTATTGCTGCCGCTGCTTCTGCAGGTTGTTCATGGTGTTGACCCGATCTATGTCGGTTTGGTGAGCCTGGTCATCTCTGGTGGCTGGACGCTTGGGACCTTCGCAGTTTCAGGTTGGTCCGGGCGGAAAGAAATTATTGCGCTCTGGTCCGGTCCCTTGATTATGCTGGCTGGTCTCGCGACGATTGCGGCAATTGCGCAACTCCCGATGCTCGCTGTTCTAACGGTCGCCGCCTTCTTTATGGGATTTGGGGTTGGTATTCATAATGTCCATCTGCTGGCGCGGACAATGGCCTCTGCAATAAAGGGCGAGGAACGGATAACCGCCTCGGCGATGCCGTCGATCCGCTCATTGGGGACGGCCTTTGGCGCGGCAATGGCCGGGTTACTGACTAATTTCGCCGGGCTCGGGACAGCGACCAAGGCTGAAGAGGTTGGTCCCGCCGTGACGTTTTCTTACATATTTAGTTTGATTCCGCTGACCGCGGCGGTGTTGATGATGTTCTGGTTCTTGCGGATCAGCGCCCGGAAAACCGAGCGCTGATCATCGCAATTAGCAATCCATTTTAAGGAGTTTCTTGGCATTACCGTTGAGGATTTTCTGTTTGTCTTCAGGGCTCACGGCAAGAGTTTCCAGCCAATCAGTCCCCGGCTGATTCTCGACATAAGGCCAATCCACCGAATAGATAATACGATCCGACCCCATCTCCATCATTGAGCATAACAGGGCAGAATCAGAGAAATTGCCGCTGGTAGTGATATGGAAATGGTTGGTGAAAATTTCCCGGAAACCTCGGTCTTTGCCCTGGTAGGGGATGATATCACCAAACGAATGATTGATCCGCCACATCAGGAACGGCAGGCCTTCTCCCATATGGCCAAGGATGACTTTCAAATCGGGATATTTGTCAAAAACACCACTGAGTACCATGCGAAGCCCTGCCGTCGCTGTCTCGACCGTAAAGCCCCAACCTGCTGACAGGATCGACCGATATTTCTCAACATAGTCTTTGTAATAGGCGTCGATGACCGCCGCGTGTGGGCGACCGGGATGGATATAAATCGGGATATCCAGAGCCTGTGCCCGTTCAAAAATAGGCCAGAAACGGGGCATATCGATAAATTCACCCTCTGTTAGCCCGTGCACAATGGCGCCGTGGAAGCCAAGCTCCTTGTGGCAGCGTTCCAGCTCATCGGCTGCGAGTTCCGGGGCACGCGTCGGCAGGGTCGCAAAGCCGCCAAAACGATCCGGCTTGGTCTGGATGAAGTCATAGAGACGATTATTGACGCCTGCAGCGCGGACCTCGGCTTCGTCAGGATCGAAGGCCTGCGCGCCCGGTGGGCAATGCGACAGGACCTGAATATCAATGCCGGCGGCGTCCATTTCCTTGACGCGGATATCGCCGAGATCCATCAGGCGTTTTCGGGTTTCTTCGCCGCCACCGGCCATTTTGTTGACTTTGGCATCGACATCAGCGTCGAGATAATGCTCTTCAATCGCGATGACTTGTGATCCGTCTTTCGTTGTCATTATGTGTCCTCCCAGATTCCTGATTTAGTTGAGATAGGTGCGTGTTTACCTGTGTTGCGGTATATTGATGATCCGATCATACCCTTTGTTTTGAATTTGGGAATGGTTGCCCTATTAGGAGCATTGTTGTGGACGGCAGCCCTACTGAGAAAGTGGCTACGATAGATTACCAATCCGGCACGTCAGCATGTGGCCGTGCCTGGCGCGTATTGCGCATGGTCTGTCTCGGGCTGGCTGTGATTGCCGGACTCCTGTTGCTCGTTGATTGGGCGTATAAACGCTACACCAACGTCTATATCGATGACGCAAGAATTACTGCCGATGTCATTTCAGTAAGCAGCCGGGTATCTGGTTGGGTGACCAAACTGCATGTCTCCGAAGGGGACAGGATCAAGGCGGGGGCGACGCTGGTATCGATTGATATTCGGGATGCTAAATTACAGCTTAGCGAGCTGGATTCTCGCTTGCAGGCGATTGGCGCAGAGCGATCTCGAGCGCTTACCGAAAAGACGATGATTGATCGCCAGACAAAAAGCGCTCAGTCGGTAAGACGCTCACAAGTGCGCGCTGCCAAAGCGGCGCTCGCGGGTCGACGGTCTGATCTTGATCTTGCGCGCACGGATTTTGAGCGCACCAAAAAACTGCTAAATCGTAAGGTCGTTTCCCGCCAACGCTGGGAGGAGAGGCGAAATGCCTTCCGTAAGGCTGAACAATCATTCCAGCAGGCCCAGGCCGAAGTGGCGGCGGCGACGGCAGCCCTTATCCAGGCGGCAGCAGATCGAGAGCAGCTTCTGGTTCTGGATCGCCAATTAACGATGCTAACGCATCGAGAAGCGGAAGTCTCGGCGCAGCGTGAACGGCAGCTTCTGAACTTGAGTGACCGCCTGATTACCAGCCCGGTCGATGGTGTTGTCGATAAGACCTTCGTTAATCCCAGCGAATTTGTGGCTGCTGGTCAGCGCCTGCTCATGGTGCATGATCCAAAGAAAATATGGGTGTCGGCCAATATCAAAGAAACTGATCTTCGTCACATCAAGATTGGCAGCGCCGTGACGGTTGAGGTAGATGCCTATCCTGACACATTATTCGAGGGCAAAATTTCCAAAATCGGCAATGCGGCTACCAGCGAGTTTGCTTTGCTGCCGACGCCAAACCCCAGCGGCAATTTTACCAAAGTCGTCCAACGCATTCGTATCAGGGTCAACCTCGACAACAAAGACGAGTTATTGCGGCCCGGTATGATGGTGGAGGTCAACGTTGGCATCGACGACCGCTGACGTCCTCGCGGCTCGCTACGGATCAAGCTATCGCTGGCTTCTTACCCTGACGGCGATGATCGGCAATATTTCGCTGATCCTGTCTTCCACCATCGTTAATGTCGCTATCCCCAATATCATGGGGGCGTTTGGTGTTGGGCAGGACAAGGCGCAATGGCTGTCAGCGGGCTTCCTGGCGACCATGACCGTGGCCATGCTGCTCAATGCCTGGATGATTGCGGCAATTGGTAAGAAGAACACCTACTACGTCTCAATGGCGGTTTTCGTCACCGGGTCGGTGATGGCCATCTTCGCCACCAGCTTTGAGATGCTGGTCTTTGCCCGCTCTGTTGCAGGGAGCCGGGGCGGGGTTTATTCATCCGCTGGCGCTCCAGGTGATTTATCAAATTTTTCCGCCTAATCAGCGCGGCCGCGCGATGGGGTTTTTTGGTTTTGGCATCGTTCTGGCACCGGCCTTGGGTCCGGCCTTTGGCGGCATTCTGGTGGATACGTTTGACTGGCGGGCTGTTTTCTGGCTGGTCCTGCCGTTTTGTGGGTTGGGGACCTTTATGGCGGCAATCTTTATGCCGCCGCGCGAGGAGGAGTGAATCCGCCAACAATGGATTGGACGGGGCTCGTTCTTGTCTCAATCTTTATGTTCTCCTTGCTTTCGGGACTGTCGAATGGTTCCCGCGAAGGGTGGGGTTCTGATGTGATCGTCCTTTATTTTGTGACGGCGGCAGCGGCTGTGATCGGTTTTATCATATGGGAATCCTTTACCGCGCATCCCATGCTCAATCTCAAGCTATTTGCCAATCTAAGATTTGCCTCTGGCTGCGCTCTGTCTTTCGTGTGGGGCGCCGGTAACTTTGGGCTGTGGTATTTGATCCCGCTTTTTGTCCAGATTGTCATGGGCTACACCCCGACCAAGGCGGGATTCTTGCTTATGCCGGCGGGGCTCTTACTGGCTTTTGTATTCCCCCTGACCGGGCGCATCAGCGATTGGATCAGTCCTCGTATTCCAATCGTGATCGGATTGGTCATGACGTCGTTTTCCTGTTTTTTGATGGCGGGTGCTGACACCAATACGGCATTTTGGGTCTTTGGCTGGTGGCTGATTGTTGGCCGCGTCGGGCTGGGGTTTGTTTTTCCACCGCTGACAACGGGGTCAATGCGGGCGCTGCCGCCGGAGCAAGTCAGCCAGGGCGCCGGGATGATGAGTTTTTCTCGCCAGCTTGGTGGGGCTTTCGGGGTTAGTTTTTTGGCGACATTCGTCGATCTGCGGTCGGCACATTATGCGCAATCCTACATTGCCACCCAAACATCGGGAAACTCCGCAACCATGGAGTTTCTAAGGACCTTCAAATCTTATCTGGCTCAGGCGGGGACACCGGAAGTACTGCAAATGCCGGCGGCGTTACAGCAGCTTGGTCAGGCGATATATGGTCAGGCCACGATGCTTGGTTTTCGTGAAGGGTTCCTCGTTGCAGCTTTGGTGTTTTTTGTAGCGATAATTCCCGGTAGTTTCCTGGTTAAAGGTAAAAACGATTAAGGGGTCGAAAAAGGGCGTGATGACAAAAATTTCTCTCAAGGTGAATGGCAAGATGCATGAGGTCGAATGCGATCCCGCAACGCCATTGATTTATATTCTGCGTAACCAGCTGGAGCTCGTCGGTGCAAAGCTTGGTTGCGGGCTGGAACAATGCGGTGCTTGCGCGGTGATGGTCGATGGCGAACATGTTCTTTCCTGTGTCAGAGCAGCGTCGGAGTTTGCGGATGCTGAAATCACGACCGTTGAAGGGCTGGCGAAGGACGGCAAGCCTAGCGCTTTGCAACAGGCCTTTATTGACGAAGGCGCGGCCCAGTGTGGTTACTGCACAGCGGGGCTGGTGGTTGCCGCAACGGCGCTGCTTGAGAAGAACCCCAAGCCCGATGATGCCGAGATCCGTGAGGCGCTGCACGAGCATCTCTGCCGCTGTGGCTCGCACCTGCGGGTCCTAAAGGCCATCGACCGCGTTATTCAGGGGAGTGCGTCGCATGCCTGATAGCAACAGTCTGAAGAAAAGCCCCAGCCTCGATAAATGGATTTCCATTGTCAGCGATGGCCGGGTTCTGATCCACACGGGCAAGGTTGATATTGGCCAGAGAATTTCGACGGCGCTTGCCATGATTGCGGCGGAGGAGCTCGATGTTGATATCAGCCGTATCGATATTGCTCGCACGGAAACCGGCGTTGACCCGGATGAAGGGATTACCTCGGGCAGTAATTCGATGGAAGAAGCCGGCAATGCGGTTCGCGCTGCCTCTGCGACGGCACGTCGGCATTTGTTGTCGCTCGCGGCAGATGCGCTGGGTGTGGATGTCTCGACGCTTGAAATTTCAGATGGGTTGATACAGTCGCGCGGCACCAACCTGTCGGTTACTTACCCAGAGCTTGCAGGCGACCAAACATTTGGCATTGATGTTGATCCGGAGGCACCGGTCAAAGACCCGGCCACCTATGGTGTTGTTGGCAAGCCAGTGGTCACGCGCGGTCTAACAGAAATTGTGACTGGTCAGCCGCATTTCGTGCAGGATATGAAGATGCCGGGCATGTTGCATGCCCGTATTGTCCGGCCGCCGCATTACAAGGCACGGTTAAAGTCACTCGACGATTCCGCCGCGGAGCGTATTACCGATAACGGATGTGAAGTGGTCCGCGATGGTTCTTTCCTGGCTGTTGCCAGTGCTGATGAGTTCGCTGCCGTCAAAGCGGCTGAAAGATTGTTTGAGTCGTCTGACTGGGATCTTGGGGAGGGGCTGGAGCCTCAGGACATCTTTGAACGGCTGGTGACCAACGAACGTGTCAGCCTGCCTGTTGTTGACGGCGTGCCGCAAAAAGAAGTGGTTAAACCGCTTGCATCGCCACCGGGGGACGCCGCCGCAACGCTCAAGGCGCGGTATGAAAAACCTTATCTGATGCATGGCTCTATCGGTCCGTCTGCTGCGGTCGCGCTGGCTGACGGCGACAAGCTTACGGTCTGGAGCCATAGTCAGGGTGTTTATGTCTTACGCGCCAGCCTGTCGGAAGCGTTGGGTATGGAGATTGAGGATCTGACGGTTATCCACGTACCGGGTTCGGGCTGTTATGGCCATAACGGTGCGGATGACGCCGCGGTAGATGCGGCTTTGATTGCCCTCGCCATTCCTGGCAAGCCGATCCTGTTGAAATGGACGCGGGAAGATGAACATGCCTGGGAGCCCTATGCGTCCTGTATGGCGATGGATCTAACTGCGAGCATTGATGGCGATGGCAAGGTGATTGCCTGGTCGCAAGATACCTATAGCGACACATATGGTATGCGCCCGCGGCCTGAACCGGGCGGTGCCGGGCCGGCGAGATTGCTGGCGATGCAATACCGAGAGGAAGCGGTGACGCCACTGGTTCCGCAGCCGAACATGTCAAGGCATGCAGGTCTGCATCGGAATCTCGATCCGCTTTATTCTTTTGAAAACAAACGGTTGGTTAAAAATCTGGTTCGTGACCTGCCGCTGCGGACATCAGCCCTGCGAACATTAGGGGCCTTTGCAAATGTCTTTGCCATTGAGTCCTTTATGGATGAATTGGCAGAAGAAGCTGGAATTGACCCAGTAACATTTCGCCTGAATCACCTCGAAGACCAACGCGCGAAAGAGGTGCTCCAGGCCGCTGCGGATAAGTTGGGCTGGGGCTTGAGGTGCCAGAAGGACGAGGACGGGGCATTGCATTTGCGCAATACAAAAACATTCAAGCCTATGCCGCGGTCGCGGTAGAGCTTGAGGTCAATGATAAGGCTGAGGTCATTATGCATCGCGTGGCGCTTGCCGGGGATGCTGGCCAGATTGTCGATCAGGCTGGCGTTATCGCGCAGTATGAGGGCGGATTTTTACAGGCGGCGAGTTGGACGCTCTACGAAGAGGTCACCTTTCGATCAGACGGGGATCACCAGCCGCGATTGGGAGACGTATCCAATCTTGCGGTTCGATAATATTCCTGAGATCGAAACCGTGATGATTGATCGGCCCAATGAACGCTTTCTGGGTGCTGGTGAGGCGGTTTCGGGCCCGACAGCGGGGGCGATTGCCAACGCGATTCATATGGCGACCGGGCTGAGAATGCGGCGCTCTGCCCTTTACGCCTGACGCGATCCGCGCGGCGGCAATGGAATAAGAAGGAATAGAAAAACAGAGGGTTAGCTGCCCTCGACCTGTTCCCGGCGCATTTCAAGTTCGATCCACCGTTCTTCGGCGAGCGGCTAGGTCGGCCTGCGCCTTGTCGAGGTCCTGCACCGCCTTTTCAAATTTTGCGGGATCAGCGGTGAAGAGATTGGGCTCGGTTAGTGTTACCTGATGCTTGTCGATATCAACCTGCAGCTTTTCCATCTGCTGGGGCAGCGTTTCAAGTGCATGTTTGTCTTTAAAGGTCAGCTTTCCCTTAGAGGACGATGCTGCGGCTTGCTTGCCGGAATTCTTGTTATCTGATGCTGATTGTTCTTTTTTGGCAGCCGCGCGTGCCTCGAGATTTGCACCCCGTTGGCTAACCATGTCACTAAAGCCACCCGCATACTCGATCCATACACCATTGCCTTCAGCGCAAATGGTTGAGGTGACGGTACGGTCTAGGAAATCACGGTCATGGCTCACCAGCAGGACTGTCCCTGGATAATCAGCAATCATTTCCTGAAGTAAATCGAGTGTTTCCAGATCGAGGTCATTGGTCGGCTCATCAAGGATCAGCAGGTTGGACGGTCGGGCAAGAGCGCGGGCGAGCATCAAGCGGCCGCGTTCGCCACCGGAGAGGACACCAACCGGAGTTCGGGCTTGCTCCGGCGCAAACAGAAAATCCTTCATATAGCCAATGACGTGTTTGTTTTGCCCGCCAACGGAAATGATTTCGCCGCCACCGGTCAGGGCATCTGCCAGGGTTGATGTTGGATCGAGCATTTCCCGTTTCTGATCGAGCGTTACCATTTCGAGGTTAGTTCCGAGACGGGTGGTTCCCGTATCGGGCGCCAGCACTCCGGTGAGCATATTGAGGATGGTTGTTTTGCCGGCACCGTTGGGCCCAACGATGCCAATTCGGTCGCCGCGCTGAATTTTGACGGAGAAATCCTGCACGACCGGCCCGTTGCCGTAATCCTTGGAAATCGATTTTGCTTCCATCACCAGCTTGCCCGACTTCGTGCCCTCGGATTTGGTGAAGGCGACCTGCCCGGTTGGGCCACGCTGATCCTGGCGTTCCTTGCGCAGGGCAAAGAGTGCCCGCAAACGGCCCTGATTACGTTTGCGTCGGGCTGTTACGCCTTTGCGCAGCCAGGCGGTTTCTGCGACCAGCTTACGGTCCAGCTTGTGGCGTTCGGTTTCTTCCTGTTCAACGATGCCATCGCGCCAGCTTTCAAACTTGCTGAAGTTTTGGTCAAGGCGTCGTGTCATGCCCTGTGCGAGCCATATGGTTGTTCTGGAGAGTTTCTCCAGAAACCGTCGGTCATGGCTGATAATGACAATGGCTGAGCGCATGGAAGCCAGCTCTTTTTCAAGCCATTCGATAACCGGCAGATCGAGATGGTTGGTTGGCTCATCGAGCAGCAAAATATCCGGTTCGGGTGCTAGGGCTCGTGCCAGTGCGCAACGTCGAATTTCACCGCCGGAAAGTGTCGCCGGGTCTTCCTCACCGGTTAGGGCCAATTGGTCGAGTAAATACTGTGCCCGGTAGGGATCATCGCCGGGCTCCAACCCCTCTTCGACATAGGCCATTGATGTCTTATACCCTGATAAATCGGGCTCTTGCGGCAGATATCGTACGGTCGTACCGGGTTGTAGAAAGATCTCGCCATCATCTGGTTCAACCATGCCGGCCGCGATCTTCAGCAGGGTTGATTTGCCCGACCCATTGCGGCCAACAAGGCAGAGCCGTTCGCCGTTCGGAAACCGAAAACTCGGCCCCTTCGAAGAGCGGGGTCCCGCCAAAGGTCAGGTTAATATTGCGGAGAATTAAAAGAGGTGGCGCCATGCCGCTCCTGTAGCGCGCCGGCGAGCAGACGGCAAGTCTTCTAGCATGCGGTGAATGCTGTATAATGAGTGTAATCGGACTGGCAGAAAAGGACGGCGCTCATGGAAATCGTACCCTTATCAGATGCCGTCGGCGCGGAGATTAGAGGCGTCGACCTTCGCGAGACACTCACCACAGAAACGCTCGACCAGATTGAAAAAGCGTTTCACGATTACGCCATCGTTGTGCTGCGGGATCAGGACATTACGCTGGAGCAGCAAAAGACCTTTGCGTTGCATTTTGGTGAGCTGGGCAGTCGCGCTCGCCCGGGCAAGAAGCCAAACGAAATCGATGAATATGGCGAACATGTCATGCTGGTCACCAATGTTCGCGAAAACGGCAAGGCGATTGGGTCACTCCCCGATGGTGAGATGACGTTCCATGCCGATACGGCCTATTTCGAATTTCCGTCAAAGGCGACCATGCTTTACGCGATGGAATTGCCGAGCTGGGGTGGCAACACGTTGTTTTCGAACGGCTACGCGGCAGCAGAACATTTGCCGGAAGACATGAAACGGCGCCTCGATGGTAAAAAGGCCATGCAGGTGTACGAGTATGGCACCACGCTCAAAACCAAAGAGAAGTATGACCGGGAGAATTTCCTATTATGCCCATCCGATTTTTCGTAAACACCCGGCAACCGGCGCGATCAGCATTGTTTGTGAGTGAGTTGATGACGGAAGAGATTGTCGGCATGCCCAAGGAAGAGAGTGATGAAATTCTGGCGCAGCTGTTTGAGCATCAGAAACGGCCGGAGTTCGTTTATGAACATGAATGGAAAGTCGGTGATCTGGTCATGTGGGACAATCGCTGCACCAATCATGCGCGGACAGACTTTCCGCGGGATGAACGCCGGATGCTCCGGCGTCTCACCATTCAGGATACCAATCCAGTGGTTGAAGGTGCGGTGCCCTAAAATTACACATCAATGTATCATTGCCTGGTACGATCAAAGGCGATCGGTCGCAGTCACATTTGGTCGCCTCTATTAACTGAACGTGTACGCTACCCTTTATTTTTCTATTAATTAATTGGGTCGATAATAATGCTCTTCCACCAACGGGAATACTTAATGTTGTAACCCGGCAATTGGTCTTTGTAGAACGGATAAATTGCCCATCGATGATCGGTAATGGCGTGTCCGATCTTGGTACCAGCAAGATGCATTCTTATTAAGTCGGCATTTAATCTGCGATAGACGAAATTACTTTCTTCATTTCCTCGGGTGCGGGTAGCGCCGTCTATATAGACCAGGTCAACCTCTGCAGGAGGTTCAAAGTCGTAGTAAATTCCTCGATAGGAACCAAACCAGTCTAAATTGACGTTGGCCAGCCTTAGGTCAGCTGTTTCTCGCAGTGAATCTGGAAAATGTTTTTGAACACTCTCGTAATAGCTTTCCGACTGTTCGAAAGAAACAATTTTCCCGCCATATTCTTTCAACAATTCTGCCATCAAAACTGTCTAGACACCTGTACCAAATTCATAGACGGTTTTGGGTTTTCTGGTTTTTATCAGATGGGCGAGATGAATCAGCCGGAGTCCAGCACCATAGTTGGTCGTTGCTTCGGAGAATTTACGGGTTTGGGTAAGTTGTAACTCAGATTCGGCATAGCGGCGCCAATAGTAATGGATATGGCGCATTCCAAATCCGTATTCACGGGGAATTGATTGGTTGAAGGCTAATGAGGCTGTTTCTTCTGCCGTCTCTGGCATTCGGGCGATATCGAGCTCTTTTGCGCTCAGGGTGTCATAAGGTTTTTTGTGCATAACCGATTAATAGCAGTTTGGGTGCTGCTTACAATAGCATTAAAGGAACCGCGAGCGAACAATACAAGAAAGGCTCGGATAGAATTGTAATGATGGCAGACAGCCTCTGAATAAAGCGCATGCCCGGCCCGTTGCATGCGGGTAAAACGGGTGTATCCTTTCCTGAATAGATAAAAATCAGGGAGGATGGCGCGGTGGTCGATTTTGGCGGTAAGGCTTTAGATTATATCATTATCGGCGGTGGTTCAGCGGGCAGTGTGCTGGCGAGCCGTTTGACTGAACGGTCAACCAACAATGTCCTGTTGCTGGAAGCCGGTCAGGATTTCCCCCCTGGCAGTGAGCCCGAAGACCTCAATAATAATTTCGTTGCAACGGCCAAGGGCGCGCCTCTCTATACGTGGCCGGGGCTCAGTGCCCGTTTTCTGCCGCGTCCCGGCAATGCGCCAGATGAACGCCCGGAGCGGCGCTATAATCAAGGTCGTGTCATTGGCGGCGGATCGTCGGTCAATGGCATGTGTGCCAATCGTGGCCTGCCCAGCGACTTTGATGGTTGGGAAGAATTGGGCGCCAAGGGTTGGAGCTGGGACGGTGTCCTGCCCTATTTCAAAAAACTTGAAAGTGATCGTGATTTTGATGGCCCCCTCCATGGGGATGACGGGCCGATAGGGCTTCGGCGTTTATTTGAAGATCAGTGGCCCGGCTTCACTTCAGCCTCAATCAAGGCAATTGAAAAAGATGGCTGGAAAAACCTGAAAGATCAAAACGGCGTTTTTGACGATGGCTACTTCCCCATTCCGATGAACAATATCGACGGCAAGCGGGTGTCTGCTTCGTCGGCATATCTGACGAACGAGGTCCGTGCCCGGCCTAATTTCGACATGCTGGACCGCGCCCATGTCGAGCGCCTGCTGTTTGATGGCACAAAAGTTGTTGGCGTGAAGGTTACTCGGCGCGGTGAAACTTTCGATGTGAAGGCAAAGGAAGTCATTGTTTGTACCGGCGCGCTCCACACACCACCGCTCTTGATGCGCTCTGGTATTGGTCCACAAGCGGCCCTTTCAGACCTTGGCATTGATGTCGTCGCTGATCGGTCGGGCGTTGGCCAGCATCTCATGGAGCACCCTGGCGTTAATTTTGGTGCCTATCTCAAAAAAGGTGCCCGGCTCACACCAGGCCTGCCAACGCATATGATTGCGGCCGTGCGCTGGTCATCTGGCCATGAAGGTGTGCCTGCGGGTGATATGTATATTGTTCCCACTAATCGTGCGGCATGGCATCCGGTTGGGGATCGTATGGGCATCATGCAGCTCTGGGTGAATAAATCCTATTCAACGGGCGAGGTGACGCTGAATAGTGACGATATCTTTGGCGAACCCAATGTCGATTTCAACATGTGTTCTGATCGCCGGGATATGGATCGCATGATTGCCGGGGTACGCGTGATGGCAAAGCTTTGTGCGATGCCTGAAATTCAGGATGCCGTGCTTGATGTCTTTCCGGTCAGCTATGGAACGCGGGCCCGCAAAGTCGGTGTTTATAGCAATTTTAACCGCGTGCAGACCTGGATTGGCGCACAGTTGATGGACGCCTCATCCTATGCCCGTCGTTATATTATCGAGAACATGATTTCTACAGGCCCTTCCATTGCTGATCTGCTGGAAGATGAATCCACTATTGAGCAATGGATCCGCAAAACGGTTCTTGGTCATTGGCATGCCTCATGCACATGCCGGATGGGCGCAGAGGATGACCCGGGCGCGGTGACTGACCCTGCTGGTCGCGTCTACGGCGTGCAGGGTCTGCGCATATGCGATGCCTCAATCATGCCGATGGTGCCCTGCGCCAATACCAATATTTCCACCATCATGATCGGCGAAAAAATATCGGCGACAATCCTCGCGGAATAACCGTTAGGCATTGGCCTCCTGAATGGCGCGCCAGACCTTTTCTGGCGTGGCCGGCATATCCAGATTTTCGATCCCGAGGGGTGCCAGGGCGTCGACGACAGCATTCATGATTGCTGCTAATGCACCAACGTTGCCAGCTTCGCCTGCCCCTTTGGCCCCGACCGGGTTTAGCTTCGTCGGCACTGGGTTGTTATCGAGATCGAAGCTGCACATGTCATCGGCGCGCGGCATGCCGTAATCGAGGAATGACCCGGTCAGCAGCTGGCCATCCGCGTCATATTGCATGCCTTCCGTGAAAGCCTGACCGACCCCTTGGCCAATACCACCATGGATTTGACCTTCCAGGGTCAGCGCATTGATGACGGTCCCGACATCATCCGTGACGGAGTATTTGAGAATTTCCGTAACGCCGGTTTCCGGTTCAATTTCAACTTCAACAACATGGCAGCCATTCGGAAACGTCGGTGTTCCCGGTGTGAAGGTATCCGTGTCAAACAGGCCGCGCTCCATGCCTTCAGGAAGTAAATCGCTTCGGTAAGAAGCTCTGGCGACATCCTGAATGGTCACTTCTTTATCGGTCCCGACGACGTGGAAGGCACCATCCTTGAACTCAATATCCGCATCCGCCGCTTCCAGAATATGAGCAGCAATCTTGGTGCCTTTTTCGAGAATCTTGTCGATAGCACGGACCGCTGCGGAGCTACCCAGAATGGCCGTACGAGAGGCATAGGTGCCACCACCATAGGGCAAAGAATCTGTATCACCATACGAAACGCGGATATCTTCCTCGTCGATCCCCAAGGCATCAGAAACAACGATCTTGTACATCGTGTCATGACCCTGGCCGTGATCAACGGAACCCGGAATGACTGTCACCGTGCCCGATTGATCGAACTGGATGCTGACGGTTTCGCCGTCCAGCTGGGCGGTTTGTTCGATGAAGTTGGCGATGCCGAGACCCCGAATCTTACCGTCTTTGCGGGCCGCTTCACGGCGGGATTCGAAACCATCATAGTCACCCATTTTCAGGGTGTTCTCCATGTTCTCGCCAAATTCACCACAATCGAGGGTATAAAGCAGCCCGGTTTTAAACGGCATATCCTCCGGTGGTACGATATTGCGCCGCCGGATTTCTGCCCGATCCATATTCAAGTCGCGCGCCGCATTATCGATCAGCCGTTCCATGACATAGGATGCTTCCGGGCGGCCTGACCCCCGGAAGGGGCCATTAGCACTGGTATTTGTGAAGACGGCGGAGGCCTCTGCATAAATCAGTGGCGTCTTGTAGGTTGCAGCCAGCCCACCGAGATGACCGGCCGGTGAAATCGTTCCGCCGGGGTCGAGCCAGGCACCAATATTACAAATATTACTAACTTTCAGGGCAAGAAACTCGCCGGTGGCGCTGACGGCGAGCTGTGCGTCAGTCAGTTGGTCCCGGTCGTGATAATCCGTGACATGACCATCGCTGCGTTCACAGACCCAGCGAACGGGCCGCCCAATTTTCTTGGCAGCCCACATGCAGGCATGGTTTTCTGGGGCGTGGCCGCCTTTCATCCCGAAACTGCCACCAACATCGGGGGTGATCATCTTGACCGCAGTCTCTGGCACACCGAAAACATCAATGGCCAGGGTTTTCCGTAGGAGATGCGGGCGCTGCGTGCCGCCCATAAGAATATAGCGCTCAAACCGGTGATCGTAATCGCCAATGCAGGAACGGGGCTCCATCGTATTGGCGGTGATCCGGTTAATCTTGGTGTTAAGCCGGGTGACGTGATGTGCGGAAGCGATAGCCGCGTCGACTGCTTGCTTGTCTCCTGCTGTGTAGAAATAGCCTTCATTGTCGTCGCAGCCTGCATGCAAAACCGGCGCGCCTTCTGCCCGCGCTTGCGTGCCTTCGGTGATGACCGGCAGCAGATCATAGTCGACGATGATTTGTTCAGCAGCGTCTTTGCCTAGATTGACAGATTCAGCCACGACCATGGCGACGATATCGCCAGTGACTTTAACCTCTTTATGCGCGATTGCGTGGCGGGTTGGGACATAGAGAGCCGAGCCGTCGCGGCGAACCCGGTTATGGCCTGCGGGGTGTTGACCGTGGCCATCAGCAACCCAGTCTGCGCCCGTATAAACTGCAATGACGCCGGGCATTGACCGTGCTGCTTCGCAGTCGACGCTGACAATGCGCGCATGAGCATGCGGTGTACGCAGCATATAGGCATGGCATTCGTTTGGTAATCTGATGTCGTCGACATAGCGGCCATTGCCGCGTAGCAAACGGGGGTCTTCGGTACGGGGTACCGACTGGCCCATGGCAAATTGTCCCACGATTCCTCCCTGAATAGCGTTCTCTGTTTACAACACTATCCTGACCTCCTCGGGGGCGTCGATCAAGGTCAGCTAGGCAATTACCTTAGCTTAAATCAGGGAAGCGTTTGAGCATGCCGGCATTTTTTTCAAAACTATGGGCGATCCTGAGAACTGTTGCTTCATCCCAGTTGCGGCCCACTATTTGCGCTCCGATAGGCATACCATCATCAAAGAATCCGGCGCGCACAGTCTGGACGGGATGGAGCGTTAAATTAAACGGCATCGCGATCATCGGTACGTCGAGGAAGGGGAAAGGCGCTTTGTCATCCAAAGGCGGCTGCGGGGTTAGCATGGCTGTTGTGATGAGGACGTCATATTCGGTAAGGGCGGTTTCAATCTCTTCCAGTAGCTCGGTGCGACGGCGTTGCGCCTGAATATAGTCAACGGCGCGGACCAGACTGCCCAGCATCATACGATTGCGGGCGAGCGGGCCGAACTCTTCCCAATGGTTCTGGAGGTTCTTTTCGTGAATGGCATAGGCTTCGGCAGGCAGGATAATTCGTCCCACAGCATGCCAATCAATCAGCGGGGAGACACTCACGTCGCCCACCGTTGCGCCAAGGTCGCGAAGCGTGTTGCCAACCCCGTCGATGGCTTTGACAATTTCCGGCGGGGCTTCAAAGTCGCTTGTATAAAATTGGCGGATCATTCCAATTTTCAAACCGCGTACACCGTTATTGAGTGGTGCGATGTAGTCAGGCACCGGTGTTTCAACGCTGCCGGGGTCGCGTTCATCATGGCCGGCAAGGGTTTGCAGCATGAGGGCGCTGTCTTCGCTGGTCCAGGTCATCGGCCCGACGCAATCGAATGAGAAAGACAGCGGTAAATCGCCAAAGGCGCTGACCCGGCCAAAAGTTGCCTTCATCCCGGCGACGCCACAGAAGGCGGAGGGCGTCCGGATAGAGCCGCCTGCGTCGGTACCCAGGGCACCGAGACAAAACCCTGCTGCGACGGCGGCGCCGGAGCCACTGCTCGATCCACCGGTGGAGCGCGTGATATCCCACGGATTACGGGCGGGTGGATACAGCGCGTCAAAGGTTGGTCTGCCGCCGAAGGTGAATTCATAGGTGTTGAGCTGGCCCATAAAAATAGCGCCAGCGTCGCGCAATCTTGTGACCACGGCCGCGTCTTCATCGGCTTCGAAATCCTGCATCACGCGGGAATTCGATGTCGTTTTGTAGCCCTTTAAATAAAAGACGTCCTTAAGGCCGATGGGAATGCCGTGCAGGGGACCACGATAGTTTCCGGATTCGATCTCTTTTGCAGCCTGTTTGGCGGCGGTACGGGCTTCATCAGCAAAGATTGTATGAAAGGCCTGTATGGTCGGTTCATGGGCCTCTATGCGAGCCAGGCAGGAATCCACCAGCGCGACGGGCGACAGCATGCCTGCTTTGATCTGGCGCGAGGCTTCGGCGATGGTCGGGACGCCACGATCTACATTCATCGTCATGATCCCTTTGGTGGTTTGGGTGAATAGACCGGCAGCATAGCGGACATCCCAGCTGCGTCCCGGTTTCCGGGTTCTGGCGGCCAGCCCCATCAAGGATGAATAGGCTTTGCGGAGATCCTGCTTTTCCTGATCCGAAACAGGAACGCCGGAGGCCCGGATCAACCCTTCAAACAAAACATCGTCGTCTGCGACCGGTTTGTCATCTGATGCCATGGCGTGTCCCTATCCTATAAGTTCTCTATAATTTCACAGGAGCGTATGAGTCGCGCAAGAGGGGCTGATGCGGCATGTTGATATAAATCCTGAAGCGTGGTGCGATGGGGTTCACAGAAATACATCATGGGAGACTTGACGATGGCTGAATTTACGGGTGGCTGCCTTTGCGGGGCGGTTCGATATGAAGTGAAAGGCGAGCCAGTGCGGGTGGCTCAATGTCACTGCGATGATTGCCGTCGTGCGACAGGGTCGGCCTTTGCAACCAATGTCTTCGTTAAGGAAGAAGACCTGACGGTGCTGCAGGGCGAGACCAACAGCTTTCAGCATAAAGCTGATAGTGGCAGCACGATGACCAAGGAGTTTTGCGGTAAATGTGGGTCACAGCTGTTTGGCTATGGGTCGAGTGCGCAGGGCATAAAGAATATCAAGATCGGCACAATCGATGATGTCGGAGATATTAAACCGCAGATCGAGGTCTTTACGTCCAAATCGTTGCCCTATACCCCGCCGCTGGATTTCACCGAAAAGTTTGAAAAAGGTCGCCCGCGCTAACCCAGTTCGTAGAACAAGATAGATGATTTACCATGTCTGATACCGTCGCCGAGAAATATGACTATGTGATTGTTGGCGGCGGTTCAGCAGGGTGCGTTCTAGCGGCCCGTCTAAGTGAGCGCTCATCGAATAGCGTCTTGCTGTTGGAAGCGGGAGAGGATCACCCTCCTGGCAATGTACCGCTGGAGCTTCTCGATAGTTTCGCGGGCACAGCACACAGCAACCCGCGTTTTACCTGGTCGGGGTTTACCGCTGCGTTTCAGCCCAAGCCAAGCAATGCGCCTGATGAACGCAAGCGCCCGCGTTATACGGCGGGGAGGGTTATGGGCGGTGGCTCATCGATCAATGGGATGTGCGCCAATCGGGGCTTGCCCTCGGATTATGATGAGTGGGCGGACAAGGGCGCTAAAGGCTGGGACTGGGATGGCGTCCTGCCGTTCTTCCGAAAGCTTGAAAGCGATCGTGACTTTGATGGCCCGATGCATAATGCGGATGGGCCGATAGGAATCCGGCGATTGTTTTCGGATCGTTGGCCCGGCTATACGAGCGCGGTTATGCAGGCAGTCGAAGAAAGTGGCTGGGAAAATATCGAGGACCAGAATGGTGTGTTCTCGGATGGGTATTTTCCGCTATCGATCAATAACATTGATGATCAACGGATATCGGCGGCCACGGCGTATCTGACCCATGAAGTACGGGCACGTGTGAATTTCTCGATCATTGATCAGGCGATGGTCCAGAATTTGTTGTTTGAAGGACGGCAGGTAGTGGGTGCGCGGGTCCGCCGTCCCGATGGTGATCTCAATATTAGAGCCAAGGAGGTCATCGTCTGCGCCGGCGCGTTGCAGTCTCCGACTATGTTGCTGCGGTCTGGTATCGGCCCCGGCGATGAATTGTCAGCACTAGGCATTGATGTCGTTGCGGATCGTCCGGGCGTTGGTAAGCATCTGATGGAACATCCGGGGGTGAATTTCGGTTCCTATATGAAACCAGGCTCGCGCCTCACACCGGGTTTAAGGCGGCAGATGCTGGCCGGGCTGAGATGGTCATCTGGTCTTGAAGGTATACCTGCAGGTGATATGTATTTGGTGCCGACCAACAAAGCGGCGTGGCATGATATTGGGTCGCGGCTTGGGCTGGTGATGATTTGGGTGAACCGATCTTATTCGACTGGCGAGGTGAAACTTAAATCACCTGATGCTGCTATTCGCCCCGATGTCGATTTTGACATGTGTTCCGACCCGCGCGATCTCGAACGGCTGGTCATGGGGACGCGTATGGCGGTCAAGCTGCATCAACATGCAATGATCCGCGATGCCGTACATGAAATCTTTCCCATCAGCTATAGCCCGCTGGCGCGCAAGATCGCCGTTTATAGCCCGTGGAACAAGTTGCAGACCTGGCTCGGGGCGCAGGTGATGGATGCGCTATCACCAGCCCGAAAATGGATTATCAAGAACATGATCGCCGATGGACCATCGCTTGATGAACTCCTCGCTGACCAGGCAGTTATGGAACAGTGGATTAGATCGACAGTTGTGGGGCACTGGCACGCATCCTGTACCTGCCGGATGGGGGCAGAAGACGATCCCGGTGCCGTGACAGATTCGTCGGGACGGGTATATGGCGTCGGCGGATTACGGGTTTGCGATGCGTCTATCATGCCGATGGTACCGTGTGCCAATACCAACCTGCCGACGATTATGGTTGGCGAGAAAATTGCGGCGGCAATTCTTTCTGAATAAGAAGCCCCACTTTGACGTGCGCCTCCATTGACATGTGATCTAAATCATAGTTTAAATTATGCCGGTTTTGTAGGGGCTTCCTGTTGATTAGGGAGCCTTGTTAAATTCAGTAAATTTAGGAAGTGCCCGGTGGTTCCCAAGAACATACCATCATCAGTAGAGTCAAAGAGTATACACGAAGTTGATTCCCATGTCGGCAGTCGGGTACGCCTCCGGCGGCGCATATTGGGCATTAGCCAGACCAAACTTGGTGATGCGCTCGGCCTTACCTTTCAGCAAGTTCAGAAATATGAGAACGGGAGTAACCGGATTTCAGCGAGTCGGCTGTTTGAGATAAGCCAAATTCTGAGCGTCGATCCTGACTTCTTTTTTCAGGGCTTGCCGGCCCTTGAGCTGAGTCGGTCTGATCCGGATAAGCCTATTGATCCCGACGATCGGGGGATTACTCAAAGTGATCCCGAAATCTATCGAAGTGGGGAGACTCTTGCCTTCGTTCGTGCCTATTATCTTATCCAGGATAAAGTGGTTCGTTCCCGTGTCTTCAATCTTGTGAAATCACTGGGTCAAGAAGATAAGGCTGACTGACCAGTTTTCTTGAAAGCAGACTGGTGAGGTGAGGGGAGTCCCAATGCCGGACGGCTCGAAGGAGACAAGAACTCCATCGGCACAAGACAAGAAGTCTCTACTTCTTGCTCATACATTTATTGAGTCTCTGGACGACGAGGACGTCGACCGGCTCGCGCAACATGCGCGGTTGATGACCTATGGGTCAGGCGAGACAATTTTTCGCAAGGGCGATCCCGGCATCAGTATGCTGTTGGTCATCAAAGGCTGCGTCCGGATCAGTACGATTACATCCGAGGCCAAGGAGATTGTTCTTAACCTGATTCAGGCGGGCGAGGTGGTTGGTGAAATCGCCTTACTCGATGGCAAGGAACGCAGTGCCGATGCGACGGCGATCCAGTTTACCGAAGTTCTGGTTTTGGAACGACGGGATTTTTTGCCGATCCTCGAGCGCAACCCCCGCGCTGCCATTCGGATGCTGGAAGTGCTCTGCGATCGGCTGCGGCGCACCAGTGAGCAGGTTGAGGATTTGATCCTGACCAATGCGGTGCGGTTTGCCCGCGTGCTTGTTCGGTTGGCCGAACAGTTTGGCAATGAAGTTGATGTCGGGACGCAGATCGATCTGCGCCTGTCCCAAAGTGAGCTCGGCAAGATTACCGGCACAACTCGCGAGACGCTAAACCGTCAACTCGCCGAATGGCGTGAACAGGGTATCATTGCTCTGGAGTCTGGCCGGATCGTCATTCGCAATATGCGGGCGCTTAAACGGATCGGCGACGGCGACAGATAAGCGCCGTTACTCAGGCACACCTGCCTTGCGCAGCCCGTCGAGTAACCTTTCAAGATCTTCTTTGCGTTTGTAATGGGATAAATCTCGAGCGCGACCTAAAGTGAACGGCGTTCTACCGTAGGATTTTCTTGTCTTGTCAAGTGACGCTAGGACACTTCTAGCCTTCTGCATTTCATTTACCTGGCCGTAGGCGGCTATCAAATGCGCTGTGGCCATAGTTTGAGAAGCATCCAGTTTTACCCAATTCTCCAGTGCGGTTATGGTTTTTTTCCATTTTGCCAGAGAATAATAAGCCCTCCCCAAAGGCAAGAAATAGTGAGGTGGGTGACGAGGATTCAAACGCATTGCCGTTTTTGTCGATTCAATGGCCTCCAGTGAACTGCCGGCCCAATGTTGTGCGATTGCCAAGGACAAGAAGTTGTCGGCATTATTAGGGTCGATGGAAATTGCGCGCTGCATTTTGCGTAGGGCTTCGTCAAAAAACCCGTCAATGTAGTTAAATCTTGATGCCACCCTAAAGGCTTCTGAGTTTGGGCGCCGCATGGCCTGTGCCAAACTTGCTCGTGCCTGTTGCGAGGAATACCAGCTATCCGAAAAACCTAGTTGCTTGTGCCAGTTTCGAACGGTGGAAATTATATAGATTGAAGCCAAGGAAGCATGCGCGTCAGCATAGTTGGGGTCGAGCTTGAGCGCTTTCTTGAAGAGGCCTTCTGCTTTGACAAAGTTTCCCGGCGTATGTTCGCGGTACAACCGTAACCCTCGTAAGTAAATGTCATACGCCTCAACGCTTTTGGTTCGGCTTGATGCCGCCAGGCGCTCGGTCGGTTGTAACTCACGGGTCAGGAGCGCGACGATTTGACGGGTGATGGCATCTTGGGTTTCAAACAGAGCCTCAACGTCGCGATCAAACCTTTCAGCCCAACGCTGGGTCCCGGTTTTAGTGTCGATCAGATAGACATTGAGACGCATGCGCTTGCCTTGGCGCCGGACCGTGCCGTCCAACACATATTTTACGCCAAGCTCGTTGCCGATGGCGCGTATATCTGGCTTTTCGCTGCGATAGGCGAAGCTCGAATGGCGTGAAATAACAAACAGGCCTGACATTTTTGACAGATCGGTGATCAGATCTTCGGAAATGCCATCACTAAAATAGCCATGCGCTGGATCGGCATTCTGGTTTTTGAAGGGCAGGACGGCGATCGAGGGTTTGTCGGGCAGGGCGATGGCGTGTTTCTTCGCGGCGTCGGGAACGGTCCCCGAGAAGTGCAGCCAGGTGAAAAAGCTACCGGCAAACACCAATGCAATGACAATGGACAAAAAAAGCGGATGCCGCAAAGAATGCGGGCGCGGCATATAGGTCCGCAATGGACGCTTTATACCAGTTTCAACGCGGTAAACATGTAGCGGGTTGGACAGGTTTTTGACCTGCTGCTTGCCGAGGTCGGTAAAATTGATCGGAACCTTGTTGTGTACTTCTTGATAAACGACGTTGGAAATATAAATTCCACCTGGAGGCGCGATTTGCTCCAACCGTGCGGCGGCATTGACGCCTTCGCCAAAAATATCGTGTTCCTCAAAGATGACATCGCCAAAATTGATGCCAATTCGGTAGTCAATTGGTTGTTTGGTTTCCGGTTGCTTGTTGCGTTCGGCAAGCTGTTGCTGAAACCTAAAGGCAAAGGTGACGGCATCCGCCACACTACTGAAGGCACAGACCGCCCCATCGCCGGTACTTTTAACAATCTCCCCATTGTGGGAGGCAATGCCAGGGACAAATATGCCGTTATAGACTGCCATCACCGCGCTATGGGTGGCGGACTCATTGCGCTCCATCATGGTGGTGTAGCCAACAATATCAGCAACCACGACTGCGGCGAGCCTGCGCTCACCACCTGGTGTAGCATCTGTCCTGATGTCAAATATATTGTCGGCCATATGGCACTGAACTAATTAGTAATTCTGATTCCGTTGATCAGTTTAAGCCATTCGCGCTCTAACATCCCGATATTTTTACTGTAAACGACATCAAAAGTTTCGCCGTCAAATACCCTAATGAATTTATCTTTACCGTAGGTTTCGATCAAAAACTTCACGAAGGAAGCTTCCTGCAAATAAGCGAGCTGGCGTGTGCCGCCATGGCGTTGCCGTCGGGTACGGGCTTCTTCCACATCCTTGAGCGGGAATAGTCGGCTAAACCGACGATAAGCAAGCGCGGTGGCCTGATGAATTTCTTTGCCCATGGTCGGGAACGCACGGTCATATTTCTTGTGAAAAAGTTCGTACATATATGATTCGAAGCCGGTTTCCAGAAACTTCCCCCAGACCTTATTTTTTGAGGACATCAAAACATTGGATACGAGAGAAGGCGTCCCGGGACCGCGCCCTCTTAAATGTGGCGGCCCTGGCGCGTCCCCGCGGAGACGGTTTCCCGGAACAGCAATCAGTTTCTTGCTTCGTTTGTAATGGGGGAAAAGGTGGTCGTCGCTAATTGAAACGCTGATTCTTTGTGAAATGTCTTTGCCCAAAAATTTCCCGACATCTTGATAGGCTTGCTCAATATCTTCGGCAAAACGCTCAGCCAAGGCGTCACTGACATTGGCATAATTTATATCAAAGTGTGCCGTGGAAATTTTACTGGTGGCATAGGCGCTTGGGCTGAGGATTACGAGCGCGAGGATAAGTGGAATCACCCACAATCGAATCGGATTTCTGCAATCCATTGCAGGACTATATTTGAAAATTCCCATCATTATTCCAGTGTACTGCTTAACATCTTGGATTCCGAACTAAGTTTTGGGATTTATTTTTATCCACATGAATTAAACAACATCCGGCCTCCTTATCTTGACCCTATAGGTTGTAACTGAAAACCTAAAATCGCCTAAAACTTAGGCAACCACAGCATATTGTGGGGGAGATGTAACCAAAGGAGAATATGTAGATGTTAAATATCAAAGAAAACGCAGAAACCGTCACAGAGACTGATACCGGAATCGTTGAATGGCAAATTCAGTCGATTGCTTCAGCGGCGGATGAAACCAATGCCGATAGCTGCTCCTGCGGCTGCGGCTGCGGTTGACGGGTAGGGGACTAAATTCCAGAAAATAGCATCAAGCGTTTCAAGAGGGTCATTCAGCAAATGATGAATTTTAAACAGTCGGCTCAAATAGGCATTGGATATCGCTATGAAATCCATGACTGGACCCTCGCGAATCTCGACTCTTTTGATGTTCTGGAAATCACGATCGACCATTATCTGGTCGGGGGGGCGGCACGGCGGGAGGCTATTGCGGCGCTCGTTGGGCAAATACCGCTCATCGCGCATGGCATTGGCCTGTCCGTTGGCACTGCCGTTCTCCCCGACCAGACCTATCTCGATAATATCGCCCGCGCCCTCGATGAGTTGGAGATTGAGTGGTACAGCGAACATCTGGCGCTGACCAAAGTACCGGGCATTGATCTCGCCAATCTACTACCACTGCCGCGCACCGAAGAGGTTGCCGAGCAGGTTATCAATAACGTCAATTTCGTGAAGTCACGTATCCCGGCGGCACAGTTCGGACTGGAGAATATTTCTTACATGTTCGACTACCCGGAATCGACCATGGGCGAGGCCGAGTTTCTAAATCTGATCTGCCGCGAGACCGACTCCTACATCATGCTCGATGTGGAAAATGTGGTCGTCAATTCGCGAAACTATCACTACGACCCCCGCGCCTTTGTGGATTCCCTGCCGGCCGATCAGGTGCTGGAAATCCATATGGCAGGCGGTTTCTTTTTTGAACAAACCCGGATCGACAGTCATAGCCAGCCGGTCTCACCGGAGACATTGGGGTTGCTGGATTATGTCATGCAGGTCTGTGAGCCGCGCTCGATCATTCTGGAACGCGATGACCGTCTCGGTGCCGTCGATGAAATCGCCGCCGATGTAAGCGCGATCCGCAATGTCGTTGGCAGAGGAAATGAGAATGCAAAATCAGCCGTTGCTTGAGCGTCAAACCGCTCTGCTGTCATACCTGACTGATCCCCGACAGTACGATCGCAAGCCTGAGGCGGAAGGCCTGTTTGGCATTGATCTTTACCGGCTGCGGCTTGAGGGACGGTTCTCGCTGGAGAAGCGTGCCGGGAAGTTGATGGCCGTGTTCCCGCGCAGTTTTGAGGCGATGCGTAAAACACCCGGTGCTGAGCTAAAGAATTTCGCGGCAGCCTGTCCGCCGTTCAGTATCACCCGCTATGACAATGGCGCGCAGTTTCTCGGTTTTGTGCGGGGGCTGTGGGAAACCGAGCCGCCGCAGCCAATCTGGCTACCTGATCTTGCAGCGCTGGAACTTGCGATGTCGAAGGTAGCCCAGGTTGACCCAACAGAGGACGAAGAGGCACCCGATGTGGAAGAAGGTGCCTATTTCCGATTGCGGACCGGCGTGGAATTTCTGACGGCGCAGTATGATATCCGTCCGCTGCTGGCGAACCCGGAAGCTGAACTGACGCCTGAGAAGCGGCCGGTCTTTCTCGTGGTCGCGCCGCCCAACGTTTCTGGCCCGCCACGGATATTCGAACTCAAGCAGGCCCCGTTTGATTTCCTCAACGCTTTGCAGGGTTGGACGCCGCTCGCCGGTGTCGGTGGCTTCGCCGCTTTAGTCGCTGCCCTTATCGAAAATAACGTCATGGAGAAAAACCAATGAAAATCTGTCTTGTCGGGAAATATCCGCCGATCCAGGGCGGCGTGTCGGCCCGCACCTATTCCTATGCCCATGCGCTGGCCCGCAAGGGGCATCAGGTCCATGTCGTGACCAATGCCAAAGAGGTACGCCCTCCCTATCGGATGTTGATGCGCGATGAGGACTGGGCGCGCTGTGATGCCGATTATGGCGAAGGCTATGTTCGGGTGCATTGGAGCGAGGCAAAGAAAGCCCATTGGCATATTCCCATGGGCGACGCCTTTGTGACCAAGCTCGCCTCAATCGGCGCTGAAGTGTGTGAAGAGTTTCGCATCGAGGTAGTGTTTTCCTATTACTGGCAACCCTATGCTGTCGCTGGTCATATGATTGCTGAGATGGCGGGTCTGCCGCATGTCATTCGCAATGCCGGCAGTGATGCCGGGCGGTTATGGCTGCAGGAACAGTTCTCGCCGCTCTTTACGCATATCCTCAAGAAAGCAGATTATCTGCTCGCTGGTGGCAAGGTCGCCCGCAAGCTTGAGAAGCTTGGTATCGATCCGGTTCGCTTGCGGCTTGATCCGGAGTTTGTGATTTCGGAGGAGCTGTTTTCACCGGACGGCCCTGAACTGGATGTCGCCGCTATCTGTGCGGCAGCGCAGGCGGACCCCGAGTATCGTCCATTGCAATGGGGCACCTACCGATCCGAGTTCCGCTATATCGGTGTCTACGGCAAGCTCGGTGAGAAGAAGGGCACGCCTGCGCTCCTCGAAGCCATGGCACGGCTGGTGAAAACCAATCCCAAGCTGGGGCTTCTCGTGCTCGGGCATGGCCATCCTAAGGCCGATATGAGTTTTGCAGAGGCGGCAACAGCGTTGGGGCTGCAGGACCATGTCGTCCAGCTGCCCTTCCTGCCCAACTGGCGGGTGCCTGAATTTATCCGGCGCTGTGATGCGGTCTGTGCCCTGGAGCAGGATTTCCCGATCGTCTTCCATTCACCAGTCGTCGCGCGTGAGGTTCTGAGCTGTGGCAGCATGTTAATTGGTTCGACGGAGATGCTTGGCAAGTTGCCGAACCCTGAGCGGTTGGCGCATGGTTATAACTGTTTTGGAGTCAACGACGTCAACGACATTGATGAACTGTCGCAGGCTATTGAAACAGCTTTGCTTGCGGCTCGGACCCGTCCAGAGATTGGGCTCCGAGGGCGTGAGGCGGTCATCGAATCACAGAAAACCATGCGCTACCCAGAACGTACTGAACAGACTCTGGCGCTGGCGATATCGCAAGATCGTCCCGGTGGACGTCGGGTCCAGGTGACTAATCCATCTCTCAAGGATATGGTCGCGAAGGCAGGCGGTATATCTCCGGCGCTTCTGCAGGATGTCACCCGGCTGGATCAGTGCCTCGACGTGGCACGGGCTGAAGCGGCGGGCAGCACAGATCCTGGCAAGGCAACGGAAGCCTTGTTTCGGATGGCCGATGATGCCTGGATAGATTTTCCGCAAAATCTCGATGATTTGGTTCCGGTGGCACTTTCGCGTTATGCCGTTGAACAGTTTGAACACGATATAAATCAGTTATTACCATGCCTGTCCGGGGCGCCGATTCCGGCAAATGTGACGCGTAATAAAACATGGGCGATCTTTGTTCCTGATTTGGCGGGCACGGGGGTTCGGACGATTGTGATTGATGCCACAACAGCAGCGTTGCTGGAGGCCATTGATGGACAAAAATCTGTGCGGTCAGTCACACAAATATTACGTGCAGGTCACGGCGCTGAATTGGGGGCGGAAACGCGCATTAAGCAGTCAATTGAGCAGTTCTTTAGAGCTGGAATTATAGGTCTAGAATCGTCACAAAACATATATGAATCACTAGGGTAACAGATGATTTTGGTGATGTTTTAAGCTATAGAAACACACTCTTGTCATTCCACCTTGAGGTTGAAGAGCTGTGTATTAATTTCGACGATATTTTACGGCTTGTGACATACCTCACACATATCTTCCAATTTGATGCGTAGTATCAGCATCGGGTCAACAGGTCGGCGCGTATCTTCGAGTTGTTGGGAGGTTCCATTTCTTGTTGGAACATCATCTGGGTTGGGGGAGACAGAATTACATGCAGAATGAGAACGAAGACCACACGCAGCGTGTTCGTCTTAACCCAGAGGCATATGGCTTTACGCAAGAAGAACTCCAGGCGTTAACCGACGACGAGTTGAAAAGGGGTGTAACCCGCGAATATATGCGTGCCTATGGCGAATGGCTTACTGCACGGGCTAACCGGGATCGCTTGAAATTAGCAGAAGATCACGGCTGGGTGCCTGATCAAGCTGATCGGGACGTTGTCTAGCTTTATTTATTTGAGCTGAGTCTATTGCGATTGAGAGGAGCCGCTATTCCGGGCGGTTATTTTTCTGCCAGTATACGCGTAGACATTTAAGATAACATCGGCTGCGCGGATGGCGAGCACTGCAATTCTGCGCTATAAAACTCTACAATTCTTTTCGCCCGTATTGCTGCATTCGATATCTTGAAATTGGATTCCGTAAGACATTCGGGCTTTCCAACTGGCTAGGCTGAGCGCTTTGTCTCACCGCCGGTTCATTGGTGGTGAATTTTTATGCCCAGCCCCGCAACCGGCGCTGCTGTTCTAATTGTCCTCGGGATTTTGACGGCCTTCGGTCCCATGTCGATGGACATGTATTTGCCGGCGCTACCCGAGTTGGTGGATTTCTTTCGGACAACCCCAGGCAAGGCTCAGCTGACGCTGAGTGCCTTTACCATCGCCTTTGGAGCGGGGCAGCTGGTTTATGGCCCGGTTTCAGATCGAATGGGCCGTCGTAACGTTTTGCTCGTTGGTATTGCAATTTACGCCGTAGCGAGCGTCCTCTGCGTGTTTGCCGATACGATTAACGAGTTGATCCTTGCGCGCTTCTTTCAGGCGATTGGCGGCGCGGCTGGCATCGTTCTGTCGCGGGCTGTTATCCGTGACTTGTTTGATAAGCTTGAGGGTGCTCGCGCGTTGTCGCTGATGCTGCTGATCCCGTCACTGGCAGCGTTGATTGCGCCTTTCGTCGGCGGCTATCTATTAAAGTTCTTTGCCGATTGGCGGCTGATCTTCTGGGTGCTGTCTGCGTTCGGCATTATCGCTTTTATTCTCGGCGTTCTGAAATTGCCGGAAACTCATCCGCCTGAGAAACGCGTGAAATCGAGCGTCAGAAAAATCATGCGAGATTATGGGGCCGTGCTCTGCCACCGGCGCGCGGCGGGCTATATGATTTGCGGCGGGCTGTCTTTTGCGACGATGTTTGCCCAGCTATCGGGCACGCCCTTTATCTACATTGATCTCTTTGGGGTAGCGCCAGAGGATTTTGGCTTTCTGTTTGCCCTGAATATCTTTGCCATCATGATCGGCTCCTATCTCAATAGTCGCCTCGTCATACGATTTGGTGTGCGCCGTATGCTTGCTGTTGGGACTACCATCGCCCTACTTGGCGGCATCGGGCTCGCGGCGAGCGCGGCCTATGGCGGCTTCGGTCTGTTTGGGATCGTTATCCCCGTGATCATCTTTATGATGCCGCACAACATGGTGAATGCGAATGCCACAGCGGGGGCGATGGAATATTTCCCGCACCTCGCCGGGACCGCATCGGCGATGCTGGGTTTTGTAAGGTTTGGCACAGGGGCTCTGGTTGGCGCGCTGGTCGGCTATTTCCATGACGGCACCGCTTTGCCGATGTCTTACATCATCGCCTGCTGCGTGATCGGCAGTGCCGCGGCTTTCTGGTTTCTAACCGGAGAACCGACCGAGGAGACCGCTAAACCGGTTTAAACTTGGGCAGGGTGAGTGTGTCGGTCGCATCTTCGAAGACGACATCGACGGCCATGTCACACTTCACTTCTTCAACGGGTATTCCGATGACATTGCTGAGCATCCGGGCGCCCTCTTCGAGCTCGATGACGGCAACGGCATAAGGGATCTCGCCGTCCCATCCTTTGTGATACAGCCGATGGAAGACAACGAAGCTAAAGATCTTGCCTTTCCCGGAAGACGCAACCCACTCAATATTGCGGCTACCGCAGCCAGTGCAAACTGTTGATGGTGGAAACCAGTGATGACCGCAATCGGAACATTTCTGGATCATCAGCTTATGGTTTTTTGCGCCTTCCCAAAACGGAACGGATTCTGGTCCCGGGATTGGTATGGCTTTTGCGTAATCATCAGACATCAGGCAGCCCCCAGAATAAGCGTGGATTCACAGACGGTGTTGCCGCCATGGCCGGAAACCAGTCCGATCTCGGCGTTTGGAACCTGGCGCTCGGGACCATAAATACCCTGTAACTGACGAACGCCTTCGACGACTTGCAGCATACCCTCGACATGCGCTTCGGAGAGCTGACCGCCCGACGTGTTGGTCGGCATCGCGCCATCGAGCGCAAGCGCGCCGGATGCGACAAACTCTCCGCCTTCGCCTTTTTGGCAGAAACCATAATCTTCGAGTTGAACGAGGACCATGTAGGTAAAGCAGTCATAAATTTGCGCGTAATCGATATCTTCCGGGCCAAGGCCCGCCATCGCATAGGCGGTTTTGCCGGACTGGATCGCCCCGGTATGGGTCATATTGTTATAATTGAACCAGCCGCTGGTATTGTTGCCGGTGCCGAATCCCTTGATGAGTACTGGTTTTTGACGCAGGTCTTTCGCCCGCTCTGTGGAGGTCACGACAACGGCCCCGGCAGCATCGGTTTGCAGCGAACAATCAAACAGGCCAAACGGTTCAACGATCATGCGACCCGCCAGATAATCCTCCATCGTCAGAGGCTTCTTCATCACTGCATCGGGATTGTTCAGCGCATGGTTCCGAAACGCGACGGAGATGGCACCGAACTGTTCGCGGGTGGTACCGTAATCATGCATATGCCGCTGGGCTCCAAAACCATGGGCAGCAATGGCGCCGTAATATCCGAACTCTGGCCCGAACTCCATGCCATACATTTGCTGTGGCCGGCCGGAGCCCCGCATATGGTTTTCCTTATTGGCGTGGACGCGCGACCAGTTATCCCGGCCATAGCCAACCAGAACGCAGCTTGCCATGCCGGCATCGATGGCCATGGCAGCAAGCGCGACGCCCATGACCTGACTGGCCCCGCCATTTGTCAGGGTGGTGGAGAAGCTCGCATCGATGCCGAGACGCTCCCCCATGACCTGATGAAACGTGTAGATTTCGTCCGGTCCGCGGCAGATCAAGCCATCGACATCCTGCGTCGTGAGCCCGGCATCATCGAGCGCGTTGTGCATAGCCTCTTCGAGCAAGCCCTGTGCCGAGACTCCTGGGACCTTGCCCAACCGGCTATGCCCGGCGCCAACGAGGGCATATTTATCCCGTAAATGGGTGGATGGTTCGATCATTCTGCGGCCCCTGCCTTGTTTGCAATGCGCTGTAAAATTTCTTCGGTGTGTTCGCCATGGAGCGGTGCAGCTGTTCGTATTTCCGGTGGCGTATCTGACATCCGAATACCGCTTTCGATAAGCTTGACGGACCCGGCCTTGGGATGAGGAACCTCGCGAACCATATCGAGATGCTGGACCTGCGGATCGGCAAGTGTTTCATCAAGGGTGTAGATCGGCGCGGAAGGGACGTCTTCCTCCAGTAACCTGTCGAGCCAATGTTCACGCGGCTTGGTCTTAAAGACAGCGGCCAGGAGGGCTTCGAGCTCATCATAATTGGTACGCCGTTTCGCTTTATCGACAAACCGGTCGTCATCGAACCATTCCTCATGCCCCACTACCTTGCACAGGCCTTTCCAGAATTTTGGTGGTGAAGACAGATGTATGACGAACGGTTTGTCATCGCCTGCGACAAAGGAATAGACCTGAGCCGTTTGGGTTCGGGTTTTACGGTTCGGGATATTGCCTTCCTCGAAATAGCGTGCGGCATTTTCACCGAGGAAAGATAATGTGGCGGTCAGGAGCGAGGTCTCCACACGCTGGCCTTTACCCGTCCTGTCGCGGGCGGCGAGGGCGCCAAGACAGCCATAGGCCGCCATCATTCCGGTCAGATGATCAGAGAGCGATATCCCCATCCCACTGGGTGCTTCGAGGTCTGTCAGGACGGAGAGCAGTCCACCCATCGCCTGGCCGACTGTGTCATAGCCGGGCCGTTTGGCATAAGGCCCGGTGCCGCCAAATCCGGTGACAGAGCAATAGACCAGCCGTGCGTTAAGAGCTGATAACGTGTCATATCCGAGACCAAGCCGGTCCATAGTGCCGGGCCGGAAGTTTTCGATGAGCACGTCGGCCTCCGCTGCCAGGGCAATGGCGGCAGCTACACCTTCCTCTGATTTAAGGTCGAGGATAATACTCTTCTTGTTGCGGTTTACCGAGCCAAAGGTCGCGGAATAATCAGCGGCACCCCAGCCACGGAACGGGTCGCCCGATTTAGGGTCTTCTACCTTGATAATTTCGGCACCGAGATCACCCAGCATCATGCCGGCATAGGGCCCGGACACATAGGAGGCGAACTCCAGGACGGTTATACCTTCCAGCGCAGTGGTCATCTGTTTTCTCCCTTTTGTCAGCGTTTATAAGGCCCTGCTGACCATTTTGCCGAATCCTATCCTTCACATCGAAGAGGCACAAGCCATGCGCCCGGGCCGGTCCTGGATGCCGCTCATCTATTTCGAAAAATCGTACAGCGGGCCGTTTCAACTCGCCACGATAAGGTCTAAAATACCGCAAAACTTAAACTGGGAGACTAAAATGGGATCAATTGATTCAGACGCGCATGTCATCGAGTGCGAAGCGACCTTTAACTACATGGACCCCGAATTCGAGCATCTAAAGCCAATGGTGGTGGTGCAGAAATCGGGAACGGCCGAACTCGATCTCGAAGGACGGGCGCAAACGGAGTACTGGATCATCGACGGCAAGCTGCAGCCCAAGGAAGGCAATATCGGTTCCAACACGTCGAAAGAATCGCGGGAAATGCTTGATGTGCAAGCCCGGCTTGATCACATGGATGAGCTTGAGATCGATGTGCAGGTCCTCTACCCGACAGTTTTCCTGCGGGCCTGGACTCAAAACCCGGAGATCGAACTGGCGCTGTGCCGTTCCTATAACCGCTGGATGGCTGATATCTGGTCGAAGGCGCCGGATCGCCTGCGCTGGGTGGTTATGCCTCCTTTGCTGCAGATGGATAAGGTGCGCGAAGAGTTGGAATTCGCCAAGGCAAACGGTGCCTGTGGCATCTTCATGCGCGGGCTCGAATGTGAGCGCCGTGTCGCGACGTCATATTTCCATCCACTGTTTGATATGGCGGCGGAACTCGACCTGCCGATCTGTTTCCACTCCGGCAATAACAGCTTTGCGGTTCGCGATATCTACGCCAAGGAATGCGGCTTTGGCCGTTCCAAACTGCCGGTGGTATCAGCCTTCCACAATCTGTTGATGGATGACATTCCCGCTAAATGGCCGACCATCCGCTGGGGCTTTGTTGAGGTCAGCGCGCAATGGATCCCTTATGCGCTTAACGACATGGAAATTCGTTTTGGCCGACGCGGACGGGAAATGTCCGATAGCATCATGGCTGACAATAATATTTATGTGGCCTGCCAGGTAACGGATGATCTCGATTGGGTCATGAAATATTCCGGTGAGGACACGCTGCTGGTCGGCACGGATTATGGCCATGCCGATACCTCGGCGGAGATCGAAGCGCTACGCAAGCTGCGTGACGATGGCAAGGTTTCTGCCGCTGCTGCCGACAAGATCCTCAACGACAATGCGCGGGCGTTCTACGGGCTGTAAATTTTTGATTTTCGGTAGTTAATAATTAAAATTGGCTCAGGCGGTTTCTTGCTGAGTGGCAGCAATTGTCATCGTGCTGCACTCTTCATTAAAGATCCAATCTTTGTCGTGTCTGGGCTGCCTGTCGCTTAAACCCAAATGCGCTGCTAGCTCATCCCGAATTGCAACAACCGTTGGTGGGCAAGAGTTTTTTAACGCCGTATACGCCATTTCTGCGCTAGCGTAATCTTTCAAAATGCTTCCGACGTGCAGCTTAATCACGTTCGATATTGGCGAATCTATATCTGTTACGGTATCTCGCGCAGCTTCGAACTTTTGTTGCCTTAGCTGTGTAAGTGCAAGAGCTGTAGCGTAATATTTTCGTTCGCTCGCGAAGGGAACTTCTTTATGCCCTTGTGAAAAAAGAGATAAAGCGTCATCTAACTTACCGGATTTTAGTAGCGCCATCCCTCTTATATGACGAGAAATCCAATCCCGTTTCGTTCTAGGTTTTTGATCCGGTAGCTTTTCTAAAACAAGGTCATATCGTCCGGATGCAACCAATATCGCATTTATAGAAATTTCGGCATCCAACTTCCGCCGACCATCGAGTAGGTATTCTAACCTACGAAGCGCCAAATCATTTCGGCCTAGCTCTTTTAGCAATTCTGCACGAGAAAACTCAGCATAAATGTTGTCACTATACCGAGCCGTAACTGTACCAAATTCTTTTAGGGCTTCTTCATATTTTCCCCAGGACTTAAAAATATTTGCGCGCCGACACCGTAAAAACGGCTGTGGATCCCCTGAAAACTTTTCAATTGCAAAATCGAGCGTCTGTATTGAGCTTGCATATTTTCCAGTTTCTCTGAGAACTTCTGCTTCACCGTACCAGCCGTGAAAGTCGAAGACGAAACGTTGCTGCATATCTTTATAGATTTTAAGTGCTGAATTGTGGTTGCCAGTTTTTCGCTCTAACTCCGCTATTCTGCTGTATGGGATTGGATCGATGGCACTAATCTTTTTTGCTGAATGATAATTTCCCAATGCCTGTTTAAAATTCTCTAGTTCTAGATAAGTATCTCCAAGCCCGACGAAACCTTCAACAGTTGGCTTGGCGACTTTCATAGAGTCTGAGAAGGATCGAATTGCTTGATCCATTTTCCCTGTTTCGCGATAAAATGTTCCGGCACCACAATGCAATAAAGGCACGTACGGAAATTTTTGTTTTCCGATATCAAATGTATTTTGAGATTTTTCAAATTCCCCTAATGTTCGATAAAGATCGGCTAGGCTATAAAAAGAATTCCATGC
Organism: uncultured Alphaproteobacteria bacterium; assembly: GCA_943787225.1. Classification (GTDB taxonomy): domain Bacteria; phylum Pseudomonadota; class Alphaproteobacteria; order MPNO01; family UBA2964; genus UBA2964. The sequence continues at coordinate 650,076 of CALSLP010000002.1, read as the reverse complement.
ATCCTCGGAATCTGCAAAATCTTTCAATATTGATTTGTATTTTTCTACCGCCTCCTCGAACTGGCCAGTGTGCCGAAGAATTCTAGCTTCCGCGCTTGCGGCAAAAACTTCTTCGCCTCCCGTTCGGGCTTTAGCAATTGCGTCATTCGCCTCTTCATATCTCCTAACATGCATTAACGCTTCTGCATGCTGACACCAACTCCACGTGTCTTCTGGAGATATTTCGACTGCTCGAGAGGTGAGTTGGAGCGAAAAAGAAAATTGAAAAACATCTTGTGAGAATTTAGCTAAATTACATAAAGATTTGGCCGCATATTCCCTATCGTCGTTGTCGATCTGGGAATTAATTAGTTCATCAATGTATCTTTGAGCTTTTGGAATTTCGAGCTTGAAGTGTCTAGCCCCCAAGTTCTGTGCCATTCCTGATTAGAGTTTCTGGTATTGGCGGTCGCATGTTCAGTGCCTGATGTGGACGGATGTGGTTGTACTGTCTGAGCCACTGGTTGATGACGATCTGAGCCTGCTTAGTCGTGGTGAACCACTCGGCATTGAGAACCTCGCGGCGCAGGGTTCCGTTGAAGCGTTCGTTGTATCCGTTCTCCCAGGGTGATCCGGGATAGATCCGGATGGGTTTGATGCCGACCCTTGCCAGCCAGTCCTGCATCGCCTGTGCGATGAACTCGGGACCATTGTCCGAGCGGATATATTCCGGGGTGCCGTGGCGCAGCAGGAGTGGGTATAGCGCCTCAAGCACATCGTCAGCCCTCATCCGGGTGCGAACCGTCACAGCCAGCACCTGGCGGGTGTACTCGTCCAGGACAGTCAGCATCTTGTAGCTCCGACCGTTGTCGAGCTTGTCGTGCACGAAGTCGATGGCCCAGACGTGATTGGGATGGGTTGGCCGCAACCGAATGATCGAGCTGTCCTTGTGATAGAGCCGCCGGCGCTTCTTGTCTCGTTGCGGCAGCTGAAGTCCTTCTTCGCGCCAGATCCGCTCAACCTTCTTGTGGTTCACCTTCCACCCTTCGATACGCAGCAGGACGGCAATCTTGCGATAACCGTAGCGCCCATACTGCTTCGCCAGCCGGATCAGTGCCAACCGCAGAGCATTGTCATCTTTGGGATCTGGTCGATATTGCAGGGAACTGCGGGCCAGACCAATAACCCGGCAGGTCCGTCGCTCCGACGTAGCAAGCTTCTGGCGAGTATGGATAACGGCCTGACGAAGCTGCTCGGTCGTCAGGCCCTGGGCTTTAGGTGGCTCAGGCTTTCCTTGAGGATCAGCTTGTCCAGCTCGAGCTCCGCAACGATCTTCTTCAGCCGCGCATTCTCCTTCTCGAGAGAACGCATCTCCGACAACTGCGACCGACCCATCCCGCCGAACCGCTTGCGCCAGTTGTAATACGTGGCGTCGCTGATACCCACGCCACGACACGCCGACGCTACGTCGCTGCCGTTCGACAACTTCACTTCAATCTCACGCAGCAGCTTCAGTATGTCCTCGTCCGAATGTCGTTTCCGAGCCATCACAAATCCCCTTTCCATGCCAAAATAATGGCCCAGTTTTAGGGGGGAAGGACAAACCGGCGACGGCTGTTGCAAAATCTTCTAGTATTGCCCGACACCCGCGAGCAAACGTTTCTTCTTCCGCGCGTTTGACCCGTTCCTGTAGTTTGGTGACTTCCTCCTCACTGCTGGCGGCTCGGACGTTGGGGGCAGGCAGCTCGCGTTGACATGCGGGGCAGCTATCCGATGACGACGAAATCGGGTCCTTATTCTTGCAATGTGGACAATAGTATTCAGTCCGCGTCATCATTTGCTCCCCTATGGCTCATCCCATAGAATTTAGTTTAATAATTACCCGTAATAATGGAATATATTTAAGGGAACACACAAGCTGAATTCCGTAGCCTAACGTATAATTTATAGCCTATTCCGCTGCGATGGTCTTTTGCATAAAGCTGTCGAAGGTATCGGCGATCTCGTTGTAATAGGGTTCCCAGTCGTCGAAAGACACGACGTCGACATCCTGGAATTCCAGCGACAAATTGTGTAATTCTGCGCCTGGAATCAGGCGGTGAGCATTGCCGGCTGATTCAGAAGAGTGGGTGTTGTCATTGCCCGGGATAACGGTGGTGGGCGCGGTGATCGAATCCAGCTCGGCATCGGTCATGCCCATGACATTCAGATTTGCCCCGGCGACGAATAATGCGCGGAGCTTTTGCATTGTCTCGATAAACTCGGCGGCGTCGATTGCCATCAGCGTTTCACGATGTTCTGGATTGGCCTTGATCCGGTCGCCATAGGCTTCTGTTTCACACACCGCGGCCATGCCACCAGCCTCGGCGGCGCGAATGAACTGATCGTAATAGTTTTCTGGTAAGCGTCCGGCGGCGAAAGCCCCGCCGGTGACCCGCATCAACAGCAGACCCCGTGTCGCTGAAGGATGGCGCAGGCCAAACAGCATGGACATACGCGCCCCTGATGAAGAACCGCCGACAAAGGCGGGCAGGGCATCATGTTGCGTCAGAAGGTCGTGCAGGTCATCGGCCCAGACGGCTTCTTCGGTTTCTTCCCCGCTCAAGGAGATACCAGATGCGCCGACATTGCGGCGATCATGCAGCATCACGCGATAGCCTTTAGCGGCTAGGCGGGTGGCCAGATCTTCGACCTCTTTATACTCGCGTCGTCCGCCGGGGTTTATCGCAACCCAGGGGCCAGCATCGCCGACGATTTTGTAATTGATCTGGACGCCGCGCACGGTGGCAAAGGGCATGGTATTTCCTCACGGTTACAAAGGGGGGCGCTATTCGTAAAACGCGCCATCGCGGTATTGTACATTTTCCGAAATGAATGTCTCGTCCCGACCGCGGCGAACTTTGGGGACACCGTCATCCATGATGCGGGTGTCGGGGTGCCCATCATGGCTGCAGGCACCGAGCCGGAGAACGACCAGCGGTTCTTCGCTGATGGTTTCAAACCAGTAATAGGAACCGGCCGGCAGTAGAATGCCGTCATTGCGTTTCAGGACGCGTTCCTCGCCACGGGGCCCATGAAACTGGGCTTCGCCACCCAGGACGATAAAGCTGTGATCCTGATGCGGGTGGGCGTGTAGCTTGTTCTCACCACCCTTGGCATAAACCTTGATTTTAACCCAGAGATGGTCGCCAACCGCGAGCGGTTCTTCTGTATTCCCTGCATCCAGCATCTGGGCGCGGAGTGAAAAGAATGTTGGTTTGATGGCCTCGTCGCCATCCCAGGGTTTAGCGATATCCAGTAATTGGTCTGAGGCTTTCTCAGTCATCTTCGTACTCATCGTCAGGCACCTCTCTGTTGGGAAAAGGGATTCAATTCGATTTTTCGATCAACGCCAGTGTTTGGGATGTCGGGAAGTGTAGCGTTACTGCATCCTGTGGTGTCAGCGATTCGGTTGGTTTTGTGCGTATCAGAACGGTCTCGTCGCCAACGCCGACCTCATATTCAACGATTTCACCAAGATAAGTCTCGGTCAACAGGGTGCCATCGCACCGATTGCTGTCTGGCAGGGTGGCAGCTTTGTCGTCGCCGATTTTTGCGATGATGATATTCTCCGGTCGAATGACGACGCCGACAGTTGGTGTGGCCAAAACATCTGCTGTGAAGGTGCAGAGGAGTTTGCCGAGCGGTGTCTCAACCATCGCCTCATTGCCTGCTTTGATGTCGGCATTCAGGTTCCCGCGCAGCAGGTTGGTGGTGCCGATAAAGTTGGCGACAAACTCGGATGTCGGGCGTTCGTAGATGTCTTTTGGACTGCCGATTTGCATGATGAGGCCATCACTCATCACGGCAATGCGGTCCGAGATGGCCAGCGCTTCAGATTGGTCATGGGTAACATAGATCGCTGTAACGCCAGTCTCGCGCTGCAGTCGTTTAAGCTCGGAGCGCATCTGTTCTCGCAATTGTGCATCGAGATTGCTGAGAGGTTCGTCGAGTAAAAGAAGGCCCGGTTCGCGTGTCAGTGCACGGGCGAGGGCGAGCCGCTGCTGTTGACCACCCGACAATTGTGTAGAGGGTCGTTCGATGTAGTCTTCCAAACCTACGAGTTCCAAAACATGGCGGACTTTCTCCCGCATGTCAGATGCGGATAGACGTTTGCCCTTGGAGACTTTGAGTGGGTAGGCAGCATTTTCATAAACATTCATATGCGGCCAGATAGCGTAGGATTGGAACACCATGCCGATATCGCGCTCATACATTGGAATATTCACACGTCGCTCTGCATCGTAGAGCAGGGTATCCATCAGGCTGATCAGGCCACCCTGAGGTTGTTCCAGACCAGCAATTGAGCGCAGCGTGGTGGTCTTGCCGCAGCCAGAGGGGCCAAGCAGGGTGAACAGCTCGCCATCGGCGACCTCGAAACTGGCACCGAGGACACCGCCACCTGGCGTGCCATCCTCGCTGGTATATTGTTTGAACAAATTCTCGACCTTAAGCATCTATTCCTTCGGCTTTCTAACGGACGGAAAGTCCATAACGCTTTGCAAGCATGTAAAAAATCAGGCTGATGATGGTCATGAACCCTGTCCAGGTCGCGCCCATCGCCGCCAACTCATTGGTAATGCCGTTTTCCCACATATCAAACAGGGTGATAGCGACAACCTGTGATTTGGGACCGGCCAGCAAAATCGGAATAGAGACCGCCTTTACCGAAACCAGGAAGACAAACAGCCAGCAGGTCACCATCGCCGGGGCAACCAGCGGCATGACGATACGTAAAAAAGTGGTCGTCTGGCGGGCACCGGACATCGACGAAGCCTCTTCCAGCTCGGTATGGATTTGCAGAATGCCGGCATAGGAGTAGCGCATACCGTAAGGCAGATAGCGCACCATCGATGCAAGGATGATCGAGAGCAACGTGCCATAGAGCCCGAAGGGGAGATTGAGGAAGACCTGCAGGAAGGCTACGCCCATAACGATCGCCGGGAAGATCAGCGGCGATGTCGCCAGCTGGTCGAGTATCCAGGCACCTTTGTATCGGCGCACGGTCAGCCACGCACATAAGGCGGTAAACGGTGCGACGATGCTGGCAGCGGCAGCCCCCATGATCACTGTGTTCCCGATAGAATCGTGGAAGGAGCGGGAGTTAAAGACCGTCCGGTAATTGTCGAAGGTAAAGAGCTTTAAGGCCTCAAGACTGACGCCGTCATAATAGGGCACCATCGATACCCAGAGCACGATACCGATCGGGAAGCCGATAATGATCATAAAGAGGAATGCCAGAATTGCCGTGGTCAGCCAGCGCCATTTGCCGAGATCCATGACGCGCGGGCGGAAACCCTTGCCGGTAATGGTCTGAAATCTCTCGGCGTTGCGCGACAGTCTATTGTACCAAACCAGCAACCCGCCGACGATAAACAGCAGGACGACAGAGAACGCCCCCGCCTGTCCGTAATTGGCGGGCACCTCATCGATGCTTTCGTAAATATCCGTGGTGATGACGGACACATTGCCCGGCAGTCCAACCAATGCTGGCGTTTCAAAGGATTCAAAAGCTCGGATAAAAATCAGGATCAGCAAGGCGAGGATAGCCGGCTGCGCGAGGCGCAGTGTGATGTTGCGGAAAGTCTGTAAAATTCCGGCCCCTGACATCATCGAGGCTTCCTCAAACGAGGCATCGTTTGACCGGAAGACTGACGAGAGCAGTAAGTATGACAGCGGGGCAAATTCAATGCCCTCGATGATGATCATGCCCCAAAGCGAATAAACGTCGAGCAGCGGGGCGTCTGCGCCGGTAATCCACATCAGGATCTCGTTGGCAGGGCCGACCTTGCCGAGCAGCATGAGAAAAGAAATTGTATAAAGAACGCTCGGAATACCCAGCGAAATAATCGAAATAATCAGCACCCAGCCACCGCCTGGTGTGTTGGTGCGTTCGACAATCCAGGCTAGTAACACGCCGATACTAATCGCGACGGCGGCGGAGCCGACGGCATAGATCGTCGCGTTGATCAAATTCGTGAGAAATTGATCACTGGTCAGCAGGTCGACATAATATTGAAAGGTGAAAGCGCCAAATGAGCCATCGAACTGCGTCTCATGCAGACTTGACTGAAACAGGAAGATGACAGCCGGCATGATCAGGACGAGCAGGATCGAGGCCAGCACTACCACAATAGGCGAAATGCTAAACAGATTCTTGAGTCTGGTCCCTAAAGCGAGGCCGTTATTGACTGAGCGATTGGGCGTTGTCACGGATTAGTACCCATAAAAACGACGACCGCCCGAGGCACTCATAGCCCCGCGCGGTCGATACGTTGAACCGATTATTGTTTGGTCTTTTTCTTCTTCTTTTTACGTTTCACGACGACAGTTTTGCCGTGCTTGAAGTATTTTTTGAAGATATTTTGTGAGGTCTTCCGCAATTTGAAGAGAGTCTCAGGTTTGACATAGTTCTCTTTCAGATTTGCCAGACGCGGCGTGATTGACGTCAGCTCTTTGCGCGGGTTGATTCCGGTAACCACGGGGAAATAGCGCGCTTTTTTAAGTACGTTCTGGCCGGCTTTTGACAGATAGTAATCAATGAACAGCATCGCGGCGTGAGCATTCTTGACACCCTTAGGCACCATGATCGTCCCGTTTACAGAGGGGACAGGCTGCATCATCTGGACGCCGATCTTGGCACCCTTCTTGGCACTGATAACCGGATGATGCGCAAAGATTTGAATGGCCAGCGGGTATTCACCCTCGACCACCCGGTTCACCAGAGTCCGGGCACTGCCCTTGAAATTAATCAGGCCTTGCTCGGATAGCTTGGCAAAATAGGCCGTTGCAGCTTTTTCACCCATGGCCATGCGCACATTGGAAATGAACAGCAGAGCGCCGGTTTCTGATCCGATACGCCAGGCGATCTTGCCCTTCCATTTAGGATTCAGCAGATCCGCGTAAGTCTTTGGCTGCGTTCCGGCCGGAATGACCTTCTGATTATAGGCAGTGCCGAAATAGCTAAACCGGCTGGCGACCCATAGATTATTTTCATCACGATACTGCTTCGCAATATTGTTTGCGTAGGGTGTCGAGAACGGTACGACGCTCTTTGCCTTGATCATTATCTGCGACAGGCCACTGCCTTCGAGAACGTCGGCTACCAAAGAGTCCGCGCGTCGTTCGGCAAGAACCTTCTGAGCGATCTTGCGGCTTGAGCCGCGCCAGAAATCGACTTTGATGAATGGGTATTTTTTCTGGAAACCATCCGCTAATGGGCGCAGAGCCTGGTTAACGGTTAGAGCCGAATAAATGGTGAGCGCGCCTTCTTTCTTGGCGCCAGCGATCAGCTTGGCTTCACGATCCTTGCCTTTATAGGTGAGAATCGATTGCGCGCTAACCGTTGCCGGTATGCTCGCCGCTGCGAGCAACGCTAGACCACCGACGAACAGCCCGGTCTTTGCTATGAGTGTCCTCTTCATCCTTATGTGCCTCCTGTGTTTATGTTTATTTTTTGTTTTATTAACGGCAGCGTTGCAGCCACCAACGGTATTGAAATCTATTATAACAGTATTCCGGCCCATAGCGGAAACCCGGTCACCGCATTTTATTTTGCTGCCGGTGGGCACTAAAATCCACCAAACTTTTCAGAGCTTTCATGCCGAGATCGAGCGTGCCGGAAATAAACGGTCCATCCGGTGTTGGTCGTTCCGCTGGTTGCCAGTTCATTTCTGAAATTAGCACTATCGGTTTCGCTGATTTTTGAGCCACAGCGTGATACTGCTCCTGTAACTTGCGATGGCTTTCTGTCAGGTCACGCTGCGCCACCATGACGAAGGCGATGAGGTCATAGTTCGGGTCGGCCTTAAGAACATTGAGGACGCGGGTGAGGTTGTCGCCCTTGGCCAGCCGCGGAGCGCCGACCACATCCATGGGATTCTGAAACGGATGGGCGACTTCGAGAATTTTCTGCAACGCTTTGTCAGTCTTTTGGCTGATTGAAGGCATGTTAAGCCCGGCGTCTTGGGCGAGGTCTCCGGCGAGAACGGTGGCGCCACCGGACACTGAAAACACGAAAATACGATCTCCTTTGGGCGGTTTGACGCGCGAGAAGAAGGCGGCGGTTTCGATCAGCTCGTCAATCGTACGAACCTGCGTTGCGCCGCTTTCCCGGAACACACCGTCGTAGATCGCCTGCTCGCCAGCGAGATTGCCGGTATGGGCAAGGGCGGCACCCCGTCCGGCATCGGTTCGGCCGAGCTTGAGGACAATCACTGGCTTGCGTGCGGCAGCTCTTGAAAGAGCTTGCCTGTATCGCGCGCCGTCTTTGATCCCTTCGACAATATTGAGGATGACTGACGTCCCGGGGTCATCGGCGAGGAAGTCGATAAAATCGGCGCTGCTGACGACCGCTTCATTGCCCGCGGAGAGTAGGTAGTTAAAACCGAGTGTGCGGTTATGCCCAAGTTCGATCACCGCATTCAATAGCCCACCGGATTGAGAAACGACGGACACTGAGCCTGTGACGAGTCCTTCCGGTAGGTTGGTGAAGGCGGTTGCAAATTTGGCCTTAAGGCCGATGAGTCCCATGCAGTTTGGGCCGGAGATCGCCATGTTGTGATCGGCTGCAATTTCCGCCAGCCGTTTCTGTCTATCTCGTCCTTCATCGGTTGCGGCATCGTCAAACCCCTCAGCGACGACAACGGCGGACCGCACGCCCCGTTTTGCAGCAGCTTCCAAGGGCTCAAACACCGCCTGATACGGCACGGCGAATGATACGCAGTCGGGGGTAACGGGCAAGGAATCGATGTCCGGGAAGCATTGAGCCCCGTTAATCTCGGTGTAATTTGGATTAACCGGGAAGAGCGGGCCATTAAACCCCGCGTTGATCATATTGCGATACATCCGCCCGCCAACATTGGCGCGTGGTGACGCACCAACCACCGCAACAGACTGTGGCTTTAAAAGAGCGTTGAGGCTCATTTTATTCATCTCAGCTCAGCGCGCGATTGGCTGGACACCCGCGCCGATGGCATCGGGGAGGTGAATGACGCCGTCTTCAACGTCGATGCCTTCAAAGGGATCATCAAGCAGCCGGGCGAATTCACCAAACTCGCTGGCATACCAAACCTCAGGCAACGCGGCTGCCAGCTGCATGGCATGGGCATTGAGCAGCCGCGAGCCGACATGGGCACCAAACCGGTATTTGATGTTGCCGGTCTTACAAATTTGTGCGGCTGTCAGGGTATTCCAGAGGCCACCGAGTTTGGCGACTTTCAGGCTGATGGCGTCGACGATGCGATGTTCTACCAAATAGGCGACTTCCTGAATTGAACCCGCGCTTTCATCGGCTTCGACAGTGACGGGCACAGAGTCGGTGACGAGCTTCATGCCCTTATAATCGTCAATGGCGACAGGTTGTTCGACAAGATCGAGCCGGTATTCAGCCATGCCGTTGAGGGCAGCGATGGCATCCTTTGGCGAGTAAGCCTGGTTGGCATCGACTGTCAGATTGGCCTCATCACCGAGACGTTTGCGGATCGTAGCAACACGGGCGATGTCGAGATCGACCTCGCCATGAACCTTGATTTTGAAATAACGATAACCCTGATCGAAGAGTATCTGCGCCTGTTCGGCCATTTCATCGGGTTGCTTGATGGCGAGTATGCGAAGGACCGGGAATTCTGTGCGCACGGCACCGCCGAACAGACGATGTAGCGGCACGTTCATTGATTTGGCGGCGAGATCAAATAACGCGTTATCGATCGCGGCTTTCGCCTGATTATTCCCGGACAAGGCCCGGTCCATGGTGACGCGGATGGAGGCCATCGATAATGCGTCATGCTCTTTAACATGCGGGATAAGTCGCTCGAAGCGTTCCGGTTAGCCCTTCCATGCTCGCGCCCATATGGGCGGTGGCGGAGGCATAACCATAGCCTGTTATTTCTTCATCGGTTTCGATGGAAACGATCAGCCCTTCGGTGATTGGGCTGGCGCCGAGCGCAAAGCGCCAGGTGGGGTCTTCTTTACGCATGATGCAGGGTTCAAGCTTGATGTCGGTAATCTTCATGGCGTGTTCTTCTTAGGTTAGGTGCCGGGTAAAAAACCTGCCCATTGAATGAAACTCAACCCGGCGGCTCTTTGCCGCCGTTAGGAAAGCAGATTTCTAAATCCTTTTAGTCTCGCAAAAACGGTAGCATTGCGATCAGCCTGTCGACAAGTCAGGCGATTGGACCTTAAATGGCGCTATGACTGAACCCTGTCAGCCCCCTGATTCTAACTGGCAGATGCCCAAGACGCCGCCGCCTGCCGGTACCTGCGATTGACATGTTCATATCATGGGGCCATTCGACAGGTTCACCCTGTCCGAGCGACGTGGCTATACGCCCGAGGAATGTTCTATAGAGACTTTCCAGAAGATGATGAGCGTGGTTTGCGTCGACCGCGCGGTCATCGTGCAAGGGAGTGCCCATGGTAATGACAACCGGGTGACGGTTGATGCCGTGCAAAAGCTTGGTGATCAGGGTCGGGGTATCGTGCTGGTGCCACCGGATATTTCCGACGCTGAGCTAGAGACGTTTAAGAGGGCTGGTATCTGTGGTCTACGGCTGTCGACGATTTCCAAGGCGGGCTATGGCACAGAGCATTTGACGGCGATGGCGGACCGGGCCAAGGAACTTGACTGGATGGTTTTGCTGCATTTCGGCAATGTCGATGAAGTCGTCGGGCTGACGCCATTGCTTGAGACGATGCCGGGTGATTTTGTAGTTGATCATCAAGGGCGCCCGCTAGGCAAGCAAGGCGCGAATTCTGAAGGTTTCCAGGCGCTGTTAAATCTTGTGCGAAATACCGAGAATTGCTGGATCAAACTCAGCAGCTGGTATCGTCAATCTGCGGGTGGCGCCCCTTATGATGATATGCGGCCCTTTATCGAAGCCTTGATCGCCGCGCGACCGGATCGGCTGGTATGGGGCAGCAACTGGCCGCATCCCAACTATAAAGGCGTGATGCCCAACGATGCCGATTTGTTGCAACAGATGATTGATTGGGCGGGGTCCGCGGCAATGGCAAAACGCATTCTGGTCGATAATCCGGCGCGGTTATATGGATTTTCGGAGGTATCGCCGTGACCAGAGAAAAAAGAAATGTCCTTGTTCTGGCGACCTGTCAGGTTCTGTTTGGAACCGGGCGCTCGCTGCTGATCGCGACAGCGCCTCTGATTGCCTATAGCATCGCTTCTCACAAAGGACTGGCAACCTTGCCGACGTCGTTGGTAATTGTCGGGACGGCGGTGATGACGATACCAGCGTCACTGTTTATGCGCCGTGTCGGACGGCGCGCTGGCTTTATCCTTGGCTCCTTTATTGGTGTGATCAGCGGGTTGCTCTGCGCTTACGCAGTCCTCAACGCAAATTTCTGGCTGTTTGCTTTTGCGACGTTTCTGTTTGGCCTGTTTGCCGGATTTGCACAGCTTTATCGTTTTGCGGCGGCCGATGTTGCGAGCGCTGATTTCAAGAGCAAAGCGATATCGTTGGTGTTGGCGGGTGGCGTGGTTTCAGGGTTTCTGGGGCCGGAATCGGCAAAAGTCGGTCAGCACCTTGTTACCGCCACTCCGTTCGTTGGTGCCTATCTCATTCTGACTGGCGTCACGATCCTCGCTATCTTTGTTCTTATATTTCTCGATATACCCAAAATGACGCCGCAAGAGCGCGCGGGACCGCGGCGACCCATGATGGAAATCATGAAGCAGCCGGTATTTCTCGTCGCGGCAACCGCCGCCATGATCTCGCAAGGCGTGATGAATTTCCTGATGACGGCGACTCCCATCGCGATGGTGAACGCACATCACCAGTTTGCCGACACAGCACTCGTTATCGAATGGCATATATTTGGCATGTTTGCGCCCGGGTTCTTTACCGGCCATCTGATCAACAAGTTCGGCGAAATCAAGATGATTATCGCTGGTCTGGCACTGCAATTTGCTTGTGTTGCTGTGGCATTAGCAGGTGTTGAGGTCGCCCATTTCTGGCTCTCGATGCTGCTATTGGGTATTGGCTGGAACTTTGCCTTCACCGCCGCGACGTCCTTGATGACGACGGCTTATACCGTCTCCGAGCGGGCCAAAACCCAGGGGGCGATGAATTTTCTTATCTATGGTTTTGTGTCGGTACTGTCCCTGTCCTCCGGAGCGTTGGTGCATTTCTTTGGCTGGGATGTCGTAAATATTGGCGCTATCCCCTTTCTGGTTTTGGCCGTTGGCGCGACGCTTTGGTATGCCATCAGCCAAAATCGTCCACCCGCGATCTCGACGTAGGGCGGCTTCCACGATAGAAAGAGGCCAACCGATTATTTTTACTTTGGAGGCGTTATGATCGACTTTCTTTTTCCAACCGAAGGCATGGGGTCGCAGACCCTGCGTACGGTCGCTGAGGCCGCGTATGGCGGTGGCGATGTTTTTGAAATTTCCCGTGTTCTCAAAGATATCGAACCAGGCGACAAAGATGCCTTTGAACAGGCCTGGATAGACAAGGCTGAGGAAACCGAAGCACGCGCCAAGAAGGCGGAAGCCGCTGGTCATACCCGTAGCGCGATGAAGTATTACTATGCTGCCAATCAGTATTGGCGCATGTCCGATGTGTTGCTGACCATCGAACGCAATGATGACAAGCGTGAACGCTTCTTAAAGTCCCAGGAATGTTTCCGGGCGGGCGCAAAATATAACGACCCCAAAATTGAAGTAATTGAAGTGCCGTGTGGTGATGAGGTCTACGAAGGCTATTTCTGTCACCCGCGCAATCCGACAAGCGAAAAATGGCCCGCAGTATTTTTCATCGGTGGTGCGGATGCCTTTGCCGAAGAGATTTATTTCGGTGGCAGTGAATTATGTGAGCGCGGTTACGCAATGTTGCTCGTCGACACCCCCGGACGCGGTTCTTCCATGTATGTGAAGGACATTCCGACTCGCCCAGATTACGAAGTGCCGGGTAAGGCCAGTTTTGATTATCTGTTCTCACGGCCTGAGATTGATCCTGAGCGTGTTGCCCTGATGGGGATCTCGATGGCGGGTTACTACGCGCCGCGCGTCGCAGCCTTCGAAGATCGTATCAAGGCCCTCATCTCATGGTGTGGCTGCTATTCAATTCTTGATGATTTGTATCTACATTACGATCACCTGAAGCCGACCGTCCAACGTTTGTTGGGTGGCGTAACTGACGAAGAAGCCCAGGAACAACTCAAGGCCTTCTCGATGGAAGGGCTTGCCCAGAACATCAAGGTGCCGACCATCATGACGCATGGTTCCATGGACAAGTTGATGGATGTTGAAGGGGCTAAAAAGCTCTTTAGCGAGATAGGTGCCGAAGACAAGACGTTACATATCTATGATGACCCCAAAGAAGGGGGTACGGTACATTGTTCCCATGACTGCTGGGTACATCAGATGCCGATGTTAATGGACTGGCTCGAAGACCACGTCTAACGCTACAGGTTTATTCGCTGGCTGCCGCTATGGCTTTTTTGAGCTGAACGGCGGCGAGCGCATAACCACCCGACCCACCATCAACAAAATGTATGTGGTCGTCCCTGGCCGCGGACGGGATGATGCAGGTCATCACCGCACTATCCTGACGAAAAAGGCCATAAAAGGCCGTTCCTTCGCTTTGCGCTTTTTCCAGCACCTGTTCGATTTCGGCAATGGTTTTGCTCTCGCAATCGACCGTGAGTTTTAACCCGTCGTCAAATTTTCGGAAGTCCGTATTTTGGGCGACTTCTAAGCGGTAGCGTTTCGGATCAAACCGTTTAAGACTTTTACCGAGGAATTCCAGGACACATGGGATGGCTTGTTCACCGATAATAGCAAGCGCCCGTCCGAATTTCGATTTCCCGCCGCTTGTGGCGCTGACCTCAATTCCTAAGTCCTGAGGTGGCCAGGAATAGCTCGGCCCCTCTGGTGCGACCGGATGCCCGTCGCGCGCGGTTTCGCGGTTTAGAATCGTCAGAACGCTTTCCACGACCCTGGAAAACTCTTCCTCATTCTCGTCACCTGTGGGGACGACCAGCAGTGATAAAATTTCACCATTGCGCGATTCCATCGGCCGCCAGCGGCAGGAAAGCCCGCTGAGATCGGGACGGGTCCCAGGCGCGGCTGGTTCAACGGCATATTCGCCTGATTTCATCGCGGCATCGGCCCAGGCGATACCGCCGCCTGAAAACATTGCATAAGCGACACCCGGAGAAACCTGGAACCGGGCGACATTAACCTGTTTGCCAGCAGCTATGACGTCGCGAACCGGTACCAGGGCGGCGCGCAGCTGAAGTTCGATCTCTTCTTCGGCCCAGCGCTGGCATCCGGCGAGGGCTCCAGCGACTGCATCGCGACGACTCTCGGGCACGGCAAAGGCAGCACCATCACCGCCAAAGACGAAAGGAAATGAGGCGTCTCTATCGAGATTCATGATGGCGGATATAACGCTGGCACCAACCGTGTTTACAGCTTTATAGCGCCCTGCCTGCAGGGCACCGGTAGAATTTACGACATCTGCCACGCCGATCAGCCAATCTTCAGGCAACGGCCGATATCGGTCTTTCTGAACGACGTCTTTAAACGCCGTGAAAGCCGGGATTGTATCGAAAAACTGGTCACCCATTGGGTTCGGTGCCGCCCCTGTTTTTTCGTTTTGTGTCAGCCCTTGTCACCTAGGCAGTATTCGCCTTCTTTCAACCGGCTGAGAATTCCTTCGCTGCGAATTTCATCGAGTGCGATGACAACTTCTCGGCCATCGCGGGTTCCAATCGCGGCCATCAATTGCTCATAACTTTTGGGTCCGTCTTCGAGCGCCGCGCGAACGCTGTCAAATATCTTGCCGTCGACAGTCGGTGGAGATGGAACAGTAAACTCGATCGAGCTTCGCTTGTCGTTTGGCACCGTTAGATCAAACCCGGCTTTGGAGCCGACCCGCGCACCGTAGAGCGAGGGATCGAGTGGCAAAGTCCGCATGCCCCCTTGAACGACAAGATCGCGGTCGGGCTGGAAGCGGGTGGCAAGCGCCCATTCCATCTGGTCGTTATCGAAAATATCGATGTCGTCATTCACCACGAACACGTTTTTCACATTGGCCAAACAGCCGAAGGCGGCGGCTATGGCATTTTGTGCTTCACCAGGCACGCGCGGGCGCATGGAGATTCTAAGATTGAACATACCAGCGCCAGCGCCCGTCGCATTGACGGCAACTGGTTCTCGAATAGCGGTTTGCAGGGCTCGCCAAACGACAGCCTCTGACTTGAGTGTGTTGAGGACGGCAGTGTCCGTGCGGCCAATATAGGGTCCGCTGATCGTTGCTGTCTGGAACAGGGCATCGCTGCGCATGGTAATGGCTTCAAGATGGAAGACTGGGTTCTTTTTCATGATGCCGTAATAGCCGGCGAATTCGCCAAACGGGCCCTCGTCTTCGACATAGCCATGTTCATCGAGATAGCCTTCGATGACCATCTCGGCGTCGGCGGGAATGAGAATGTCGTTGGTAATACTTTTGACCAGCTTCAGCGGTGCGCCACGCAACGAGGCTAGGAGCTCGGTCTCATCAACGGGAACACGCATCGTTGCGGCGACATAATCAATTGGATGCGCACCGAGAATAAAGCTGACGGGCAGTCTTTCCCCGCGCGCGGAGGCTGCCTCGTAAATAGCACGCAGATCGCTCGGCGCATTAAGATCGACACCGGCTTCTTTTCGGCCGCGTAACATCATGCGGCGGCAACCCAAATTGGTTAAACCGGTCTCCGGGTTAACTGTAAAATCGAGCGTCGCAGATAAATAAGGTCCACCATCACGCCCGTGCTGGAACGGTACGGGAAGTTTGGTGAAGTCGGCATCATCGCCAGTCCAGACAATTTCCTGAACAGGGGCCTCCGCCTTTTCGATCGTCTCAACCGGTTGTTTGACGGCGAGCCGCTTTAAGAGTTCGGGCAAAAGGTCAGGTTCGGCGACCCCAAAGGCCAGCGCCAGCCGTGAACGGCTGGCTGCGACATTGCCGATGATCTCGGCCTTTTCGGGACCTGCATTTTTAAACAGCACGGCCTTGGTATTGCCATCCATATAGGATGTCAGGTCGGCGAGTTCTGTTGCCGCGTCAACGACTTGAAGCTCGTCGGCCGCGATCAGTTCTTCCACAAAGTTACGGAGGCGGAATGAATCCGCCTCCGTATTAACTAGCTTGGTTGAGCCTTCAGGCATGAATATCAGTTCTTCTACTTTTTCTTACGAGATTTAAGTTTGTCGATTTTAACCAGCTTTTTGAAACGGTTGATGGTTGCTGGTGACGTCTTCATCGCCTTGGCGACAATGGCGTCAAGCTCTTCGCCACGTACCGGTGAGACGATCATACTGCGCTTCTTTGCTTCTGCTAAAAAAGCTTTGCTGGCGACGGTTTTGTTAAAGGCGGCCCGTAAGGCCATGACCCGTGCCTTGGGAACAGCTGGCGAGACGAAAAAACCATTGCCAACTCTGGAGCCGGTTTGCAGGAAGTTACCAATTTCTTTCTGCTCTTTGGTTTTCATCAAATCCATCATATAGGGCACGTCTTTCAGATCGGCGGTCACAGGCCCCATATAAACCAGCGGAATAATCGTTTTGTCTTTCAGCCAGTGCGGTTTGGTGGTTTTGAAGCTGTTATAGAAACTGCTGCGGCCATTGACTTCGCCGGTTTCCATGGCCGCATTCTGACGGTCAGCACCGCGATAGCCGGAAATGATTTTGAACTTGGTGCCATTCGTGGCGTTCATCCACGCCGGGAACAGATACCCGCTTGAGAGCTTGCTAGAGGTCGCGGTTGTGACTTCAATTTTCTTGGCTACCTCAAGTGTTTTAGCCGGAGATGTTTTCCATGCCACGAGCACGGAGGCCTGTGCAGTGACAGAACCGATCCATTGCAGCTTGGCTGAATCATACCCAACCTTCTTGCGCAGCAAAGGTGACAGAATTGAAGGTGGCAACACGGCGCCGATTGTCGTGCCGTCTTGAGCCGCAGCATTCACGATATACTTGATCGAGCGAGCGCCACCGGCGCCGGGCATTGCCGTGACGACCCAGGTCGGTTTACCGGGAATGTTTCCGGCCATATGTCTGCCAAGGACGCGTGCAACGAAGGAAAACCCACCGCCGGCCCCGCCGCCAGAAATGGCGGTCACGGTCTTGTCTTTGTAAAAGTCAGCGACGGCGTCGGCGCTTGCTGGCGTAGCCAGCGCAAGCCCGGCAAGTGGCAAGGCTGCAATTATTAAACGTCTCATCTTGATCTCCCTGAAATTGTCCGAAATGGATTGATTCTAAATATTCTGATCGTCGGCAAACGATAACACGTCGTATAAACACATCAAATGTTGATTGTCACCCCGTTGGGAAGCCATAAAGGCTGTGATACTGTTCATTCCCAACGACGACGATTTTGACCACCGGGAGGTGCCCGTGTTTGCACGATTGAATCACATCGCGATTTGTACGGACCACTACGCGATCAACGCAAAGTTCTATGAAGCCTTGTTTGGCCTTAAAACCGCCAAGAACCCACGTCCCGCGCGGGCGGTTGTCGTAAGCGATGGCTATGTCGGGATGAATATCATACCGCGCCGGGAGGGACGTGCCAGTGGGCTGGACCATTTCGGCATTAGAGGTCGAGGATCTGGAAGAGACACGCGCT
The DNA here is from genome assembly GCA_943787225.1 of uncultured Alphaproteobacteria bacterium. Classification (GTDB taxonomy): domain Bacteria; phylum Pseudomonadota; class Alphaproteobacteria; order MPNO01; family UBA2964; genus UBA2964. The sequence goes on along the minus strand of CALSLP010000002.1, from coordinate 632,425 downwards.
CGAATCGACAAGTTTGATCCAACGATCAAACTTCTAAAGCGGCCGCCGGTTCGGCCTTTTGCGGCCTATAGCGCGCATGACCCCGATACCAATATCTTCGATCTGTCGGAAAAGAAGATGCAGAAGGACATATATTCCGAAGAACGCGAGGAAACGGTTCGTAAATTCAGCCATTTCGCCTTACGAACCCGCCATGCAGAGCGTTGTGCTGAGTTTTATTCGGAAGTGTTTGAGCTCAATTTGCTCAATAAGAAAGAGGGTGACCCCAATTTCTATTTGTCTGATGGACGGATGATGCTGGCCGTGCTGCAGTGGAATATGGATGATTACTATGGGATGGACCCGCAACGACTTGGCCCGGATCATATCGGGTTTAAGGTTGAAAGCATTGATGCGCTGAAGGCCGATCTTGAAGATTTAACCGGTCAGAACCCGCTAATGCGATCGCGGCCGCTTGGTTATGGCGATGAGGGCAAGGCGCGTCTCGGACTGTTCCAAAGCGTTCCGCTAAACAGTTATCATCTTACAGATATTGAAGGCGTCTATATCGGCGCGTCAGAAGAATAGAAATCCTTACAGGGAGTTAGACAATGTTTGCGCACATCAATCACATGGCGATTATCAGTAACCAATACCCGTTCCTGCAAAAATATTATCAAGCCGTCTTCGGTCTCGAGACTTCAGGTCGCAATGATTTTGAAAGTGCGTCAGTTGTCAGTGATGGTAATCTTGGTCTGAATATTATTCCGCGTCGCGACGGCTATGTCGGTGGTCTCGACCATTTCGGCATGGTGGTCGATAGTATTGAAGCTGTAGAAGAACGTATGGCGGGCGCCTATGAAGGGGCGGGCTGTGTTAAACGCCCTGCTATTCGTCCTTTTGCCGCTTATTCTGGGCATGATCCTGACGGTAACGTCTTTGATCTCGCGGAAAAAGGCAGCAAAAACCTGCGTGATGTTTATGCGGACGGCGTTGAGAGCACCGCCAACTGTACCTTTAATCGATTTGCGATTCGTACACCAAACGCCGAGAAATGTGCCGAGTTCTATTCGGAAGTCTTTGAACTTCAACTCAGCAACCGCAAGGAAGGTGATCCGAATTTCCACCTCACTGATGGCACGATGACTTTGTCGATCATGCCGTGGAGTGTCTCGATTTTCGCTGGCATGTCGATCAAGCGCCCTGGTCCAGACCATATCGGTTTCAAGGTCAAGGATATGGACGCGTTTAAAGCTGAGGAAAAACGGATTGGTGAAAAGAATACGTTCCTCGCTTCCCGTCGTCTCGGTGGTAGCGAAGAATCCGAGGTCCGCCGTGAGCTGTTTGCCAGCAATGCGCTGGGCTCTTATCAAACGGCTGATCCGGATGGAACCTGGATCGACGTCGTTCAAGAGTAGTCTTTAGCCAAAGAGTAAAATCGAATGTCTGAACTGGATGAGCTGCGCCACGATCTTGTGGTGGCGAACCGTATCCTGGCGCATCAGGGCGTCGTTGATGGCTTTGGCCATGTGAGTGCGCGGCACCCTGACAATCTTGAGCGGTTTTTGCTGTCGCGATCGCGTAGCCCTGAGCTCGTTACGCTTGATGATATCCGGGAGTTTGATCTCTCTGGTGACATGATTGATCCAGACGGGTCGTCGGGTTACCTGGAGCGGTTTATTCACGCTGCGGTCTATGAATTGCATCCTGAGATTAACGGCGTGATTCACAGTCATTCCGAGGCGCTTCTGCCGTTTGGCATTACCCCTGTGCCGTTGAAGCCGGTGTTTCACAACGCCTCACGGATCGGCAAGGAAGTCCCGGTCTGGGATATCGCTGACAAGTTCGGCGATGCGACAGACATGCTCGTGGTAAATATGGATCACGGCCGCGACCTGGCGGAAACGCTCGGCGATAACCGTCTGGTGTTGATGCGGGGGCATGGGCTGACCGTTGCAACTGAATCCCTGCATACCGTGGTGACAACGGCGATTTATGCAGTTGTTAATGCCCGGGTGCAGACGACGGCGATGCAGATGGGCGAGGTGAAATTCCTTTCTGAAGGTGAAATTGACGCCGCCATCAGCAAAGCCAAAGGGGCGACCATCGGGCACAAGCGGATCTGGGAATATCTCAGCCGCCGCGCCGGTTGCGAGGATCTTTAGGATTTCCAATACACCGCATGTTCTGATCGCAGGTGCCGGTATCGGTGGGCTAACGGCTGCCTTGGCGATGCTCAAGGCCGGTATCGATGTTGATATTTATGAGCAGGCGCCGGAGCTCGGAGAGATTGGTGCCGGCTTCCAGATGAGCGCAAATGGAACGCGCGTGCTGTCTCTATCTCGGACTAGGCGAGGCGATGGACGAAATCGCCTGGCAGCCGAGCGGCAAAGAAATCCGTATGTGGAATTCGGGACAGACCTGGAAGTTGTTTGATCTCGGTGCTGAATCTGTTGAGCGTTACGGTTTCCCTTATCTGATGTTTCACCGAGCTGACCTCCATCAGTTGCTGGTCGATGCGGTGCGGGCGGAGAAATCCAATGCCATTCACCTCAATGCCTTTTGCACCGGGTGTAGCCAGGATGACTCAAGCGTAACCCTTCACTTGAAGGGGCAGGATGACGTCACCGGAGATGCTTTGATAGGTGCTGACGGTGCCCATTCCAATATTCGGCGAACATTGTTTGGCGAAGAAGATAAATCCTTTTCCGGGTTACTGGCTTGGCGCGGTATTATTGATGCGAATGATTTACCGGACGGGTTGGTGCGTCCGGTTGGCACCAACTGGGTCGGGCCTGGTGGTCATATTGTTCATTACTTCGTGCGCCACGGTGCTCTGCTTAATTTCGTTGGTATTCTGGAAAAAGATTCGTGGACTGTAGAATCCTGGACAGCGCGCGGTACGACAGAGGAATGCCTTGCCGATTTTGACGGCTGGCATGACACCGTCCACACCATGATCAAGAATATCGATATCCCCTATAAATGGGCGTTGATGCGCCGCGAACCGATGGAGCGCTGGACAGAGGGGCGGATCACGCTCCTCGGAGATGCTTGTCACGCAATGGTGCCCATGTTGGCACAGGGCGCTGTGATGGCGATTGAAGACGGCATGGTGCTCGCCCGTTGTGTAGAGAAATATGGCGCGGAGGTTGAGGCTGGGTTGCAACGCTACGAAGCATTGCGGCTTGAGCGGACCGCACGGACGATCCGCGGCTCAAATGATAACGCTGACCGGTTTCATAACTCCCAACTCGGCGACCCGGTTGTGGCTCAGAAGTACGTCGACACCGAGTGGCAGCCCGATAAAGTGCGGGAACGGTATGACTGGTTGTTTACCTATGACGCTACGGCAGTTGAGGTTTAACTGACCCGCGATTAACCATGAATTTTGGTTTCAATTGCATGGGCGCGAGAAAAATAACACTTCCCTAAGAAATAATTATTATTTGGTTAATTCGACAAACTACTGAAATAAATGTCATCTTATAGTTAATATTCACAAGTTGTCGTAAATATACATAAAATTTTAGACATCTTTTCTTGAAATTAACTACAAAGGTAACCCATCTTCACATCAACAAGACCAAAAACAAACTTTTACTATAGTTAACAACTGGGTTGATGTTATGGGTCGGATTTTCTCTTTCTCTTTGATTGTATGGGCTGTTTCTTCACTTACTTTTTCAGCACATGCGACAAAAGTAGAAACGTGTAAGAAATCGCCGGAGCTTTTTTGTCTGGCGCAGAATATTTATTTTGAGGCGCGTGGTGAGCCGCTCCTGGGTAAGATCGCGGTTGGCCATGTTGTGCTGAACCGCGTCGCGGATAAGCGTTTTCCTGGGCATGTCTGCAAGGTGATTCAGCAAGGCGGTAACCGTCGCCTTCATCGCTGCCAGTTTTCCTGGTGGTGCGATGGCAAAAGCGATGACCCTCAGGATGTGAAGGCGTGGTATGAGGCGGTGTTCGTTGCGCATCTTATCCGCAAGGGGGTGACCATCGATCCCACCAAAGGGGCGCTGTGGTATCACGCGGTAACGGTTAGCCCTAACTGGGCAGACCATATGCGTCGGGAGGCCAAGATTGGCCAGCATATTTTCTACACAAAGCCAAAGCGTCGCGTGTCCGGTCTTTCGAAAGCATTAGCGCCGCGCGGCTGATCGAAATTAGAGATAGGTTCCCGACAGCGTCACGATCTCGCCACCGAGACCTATTTTGAAGCGTGCGACGCCGGCAGCCGACTCTGTATTCAGGCCGCCGAGGTCGAACCAGTTAATTCCGCGTCCGCGGAGCTCCTGAATGGCCCGCCAGAGCAGCACGTTGTGGGCACGGCTATAGCGGCCTTCGTCTGAATTCCAGCTCGTGTAGTAGGTTGCGCTGTTGCCGTGACAAACAAGAAGAACACCGGCAATGATTTTCTGGGCCGTTCCGGCGGTCAGTGTAACGATGTCCCCTTTGAGGCCATTTTCGTTCATAGACTGGATCAACCCACTCGGGGGCCCAACAAAACGTTTTTGCTGACGGAACGTATCATAGGCTGAAAGGTGCGTGCTAACGCCCTTGCCGTCATCGCGAACCCTAATCTTAAGCTCTGCCCGTTCTCCGGCGCGTAGCATGTTACGCCAGTTGCCTGAAAAGCCTTTCTGCAGCGCCTCTTCAGTCTTTGTCAGATCCAGCCATATTGTGCCCAGGCCAGTGACCATGCGTCGTTTCCCGACTTGGCGCATCAGAGTGTGATGTTCATCCGTGTCGGAAAGTTCAGGTGTCCAAAAAAGAAGGTCACGGTGCAGCAGCGAGAACGACCTGCTTATTTCAGACATCGCCTCTTTCTGTCGTTCGTTTCCTGACTGTCCGTTTACCCATATTGGGCCGCGCACAAGACGGCTGATTTTTGCGACCCCTAAAAGCTGTTTCTGAAAAATCTGGAATATGCCGAGCGTCTCGTTGTTCGAGCGGATAATCGCCCGTTTAACGGACATAGCGTAATGGTCACGAACCGCTTCCCCGTAAATCCAGGATTGTTCAAGTGACGACGGGCCTGCATCGGATGAAATTTTGTCCCAGCTAGAGCGGCTGCAGTCGTCCCAGATAATCTTCAAACCCTATGCCTTCTTATTGATTTCGTTTGGTTTCATATCACTATACTCTATGCCCAATGACATTGTTTTTCCGCAAGGCCCCTATAGTTGCCGGTGTTCTCATCCCCCGCCGACGTTTTACGATTTGGGCCGCTGTCTATTTTGTAGTGCTGTTTTGCCTGCCGGTATTGCTCGTGGCATTGGTCCTGGATGTTATCTTCTATGTAATCTTTCAGCAGTATTTTGACGCCTGTTACGGTCTGTTGTGTCTGATTAATTAATGTCCCCAGGAAAATTCATTAGCGGATTATCGCCTACGGTTCAGGGCGGGATCTGGATGACAGCGGCGGCGTTGAGCTTCACCATCATGACGACGCTCATTCGTGACGTTGGGCAGGATATACACCCTTTTGAAATCGGCTTTTTTCGGTGTCTTACCAATCTGCTCTGCATGTTGCCGTTCGCCTTCAGAACCGGTTCGGCCATCTGGCAAAGCGACAATCACAAGATTTATGCTCTTCGCGGTGCGATCGGTGTTGGGTTTCTTCTGACCTTTTTCCCCGGTGCTGCGATGCTTCCCGTTTCGGATTCTATGGCGTTGTTTTTTACGGCACCTTTATTCGGGACTATTTTGGTGTTGCTGTTTTTGGGCGAGAAAATTCATTTCCGCCGAATTGCGGCACTGATTGCCGGGTTTTGTGGCGCCCTTATTATTCTTCGCCCAGGTTTTGATGAGGTAAACATTGGCGCGCTGCTGGTTTTGCTGGGCGCCTTGTTCACGGCGGCAAGCAGCTCGATTATCAAATATGCGACCCGTACCGATCACCCGGATAAAATCGTCTTTTATCTGATGCTCTACGCCACGCCGCTGATACTGGGCCCGGCTTTGATGTTCTGGACGACTCCAACATTGGAACAACTCGCTCTGATGGTCGCTGTTGGGCTCTTGGCAACGATCAACCAAAGATTTATGGGGCGGGCATTTGCCGCTGCTGACGCGACAGCGGTGTTTCCGTTTGAGTTTATTCGGTTGCCTTTCGCGGCGCTAATCGGGTGGCTTGCCTTTTCGGAAGTGCCCGATTTATGGGTGTGGGTTGGTGGGGCGGTTATTTTCGCCTCCTCGGCTTACATCGCGCACCGGGAAGCTCAGCTGAAGAGATTACAGAAGTAAGTATATGCGTTTGTTGAATTTATTGCGCCGTTCTCTTGTTCTGTTGGGTCTCTTTCTTTCTGGCTGTGCAGCGCTGCCCGGTGACCTTGGCGTTGTGAGAGTGGATGACGGACGGGGCGCGGTTGCGGCTCCAATGGATGTGTATTTCTACCAACCACCAACATTTAAGCCGAATGGACCCGTACTTATTGTGATCCATGGCATGAATCGGAACGCTGGTGATTATCGGAGTTATTTCACGGCAGCAGCAGAGCGATATGGTGCGCTCATTTTGGCACCTCAGTTCAGTCGCGAGCATTATCGCGGTTCGCGCCGGTTTAATCTTGGGAATGTAAAAAGCCGTTCAGGTGAGTTGATGCCGCGTTCAGCGTGGTCTTTTCCCGTGATAGACCGGGTTTTTGACCAGGCGCGCGCGGAACTCGGTTTTGAGCAGCAGAGGTATTCCTTGTTCGGCCATTCTGCAGGGTCCCAGTTTGTGCATCGCATGATCCTGTTCTCGCCATCCAATAAGATGATCTCGGCGGTAGCGGCGAATGCAGGCTGGTATACTGCGCCTGATCTCTCAATTGACTTCCCCTATGGACTCAAAAATTCGTCTGTAGGTAAAGAGACGCTGCGCCAGGCCTTTCGGCATAAGCTGACTGTAATGCTCGGCCAGGACGATAATGACGAAACCCATCGCAGTCTTAATCGTAGCGTGAAAGCCAGCAGACAGGGGCCGCATCGCCTTGCACGGGGTCGTCATTTTTATCGGCGATCAAAAGAGATGGCGGATCACCTGAAGACACCGTTCTCGTGGCAGCTAAAGGAAGTTCCAGGCGTTGCCCATAGTGGCCGCGGTATGGCTGGACCTGCTGCAGATGTTCTCCTTGGCTCTGCCCTAGACCCTGTATCCAAAGCCCCTGCATTCAAATAATCGACCACCAGTTGTTCGGGCGGGGCTGTGGCGATACAGTGCCGCCAAATTGGAATTTCACTATAGCCCTAACCGGAAAGACCGTAGCCGATGCCTACTATCGTAATTCAAAACGACCATATTATCCGTGCACTGAGCGTCATGCTTGATCCAGAGTGTGATCCGGAACGTCTCGCCGGTTTTGCGGATTACTACTCCGTTGATATGCCGGAATTTCCGCAATGGTGTGAAGAACTTCGCAAGAAGTATCCGGCTGTGGCGCCATCGCGCGTTGTATTGACCAATAGCCAGGAAGAATTTCGCGCTGCATTGCCGGAAGCAGACGCCGTCGTGATTGAAGATTTCGTCGTTGGTGCCGAGGAACTCGCCTTGGCGCCTAATCTTAAAATTGTGCAGAATTTCAGAACCGATATGCGGAATATCGACGAAGCGGCCTGTGCCGCCCGGAATATCCCGGCGCTGCCATTCCATCGCACCGTAAATGTGGCCGTTGGTGAACATGCCTTTTCGCTGATGATGGCTTTGGCAAAGAAGACTGTTGAAACCAATAAGCTGCTCACGATCGAAGCGCTGCAGGCAGAAGGGTGGCCCGCGCGCGAATATGATCGCCGCCACACGGCTAATTCCAACTGGGCGCGTATTTCGGGCGTGAAAAACATGTTTGGCTCGACCTTGGGGATCGTCGGTCTTGGTTCGGTTGGTCGTTATGTCGCCAACTGGGCGAATGCCTTCGATATGGAAGTTATCTACACCCAACGGAATCAGCTTGATGCCGATTTGGAAAAACAGTTCAACGCGCGCTACGTGTCCTTGAACGAGCTGTTTGAGCAGTCGGATTTTGTGAGCATTCATGTGCCCTTGAATGACGGCACTAAAGGTCTCATCGGTGCGGAACAACTCGATCGGGCTAAGCCAGGCATTGTCATCGTCAACATCGCGCGGGCCGATATTATCCAGAAAGAAGCGCTGCTCTCAGCTCTCGATTCCGGCCGGATTGGTGGTGTCGGTATGGATGTCCATTACAAGGAACCCGGCGATGATGACGACCCGTTCCTGCCTTATAAGAACGTCGTCATGAGCCCGCATATCGCTATTGGGTCGCGGGTTAATGGGGCTGTCGATATGGAGGCGATGGTGTCCAATATTTCAAACGGTGTTACCACCTCATGACCTATCGTTTTGTCGCTTCGGCTGATCGCCAAACCATCCCCGTAATTCCCATTGAGACCGCCGTCTTTGCGGCATGGCTCAAAACCCAGGATGCGACGATGAAACGTTGGGTGAAATCTGCCGGGTTTGAAGCTATTGCTGGAACGATAAGTTTGGTTGCCGGGAAAGACGGGGCGCTGGCGCGAGTTCTCGTTGGTGTCGATGATCATCAGGGTCTCTGGGCCTATGCCGATTTGCCGTCAAAATTACCGGTAGGTAAGTACGAGATCGACGCGCGGATGGATAAGGCGGGTGCGACAGCAGCAGCTTTGGGTTGGGCGCTCGGTTGCTACAGCTTTACGCAATATAAAAGCAAACCTGTTGCAGCGGCGATCCCGTCACTGGTCTGGCCCAAAAGCTGTGATCGTGGTGCCGTCAAACGGACGGCGGATGCGACAACCTTGGTCCGTGATCTTATAAATATTCCTCCGGAAGATATGGGACCGCCGGAGCTGGCATCTGCGGCAAGAAAACTCGCCAAACAGCATAATGCTAAAATCAACGTCATTACCGGCAAGGCGTTGCTGCAAAAGAACTACCCGACTATTCACACCGTGGGACGTGCAGCGGAAAAAGCACCGCGTCTTATCGATATCACTTGGGGTCGTCGCGATGCGCCAAAAGTGACACTGGTGGGTAAGGGTGTGTGTTTTGATACTGGTGGGCTCAATCTGAAGGGGGCCGCCGGTATGTTACGAATGAAAAAGGATATGGGCGGGTCAGCGCATGTCCTTGGGCTTGCTCATATGATCATGGATGCCAAGCTCGATGTCCGATTGCGAGTAATGATTAGTGCGGTTGAGAACAATGTTTCCAGCAATGCATACAGGCCATCAGACGTCATTCGAACGCGTAAAGGGATTACTGTCGAAATTGGCAATACCGATGCCGAAGGCAGATTGGTAATGTGCGATGCACTGGCGGAAGCTGATAGTGAGAGTCCGGCCCTGATTGCTGATTTCGCAACGTTGACTGGCGCGGCACGGGTTGCCGTAGGGACACAGATATCAGCAATGTTCTGTAATGATGAGTCGCTTGCCAGTGATCTTTACGGAGCCGGAGAGAAAGGCGATGACCCGGTTTGGCGGTTACCATTGTTCCCAGCCTATCGTCGGCTTCTGAATAGCGAAGTCGCCGATATCAATAATGTTTCAGAAGGTGGGTTCGCCGGCGCCATCACCGCAGCCCTGTTTCTAAAGGAATTTGTTTCCGACAAAACGCCGTGGGTGCATTTTGATATTATGGCCTGGAATGCCGTGCCTCGTCCGGGCCGTCCCATCGGCGGTGAGGCGATGGGGATGCGCGCCCTGTATAACGTTATCGAGAAACGCTTCGCAAAGAAGAAGCGGCCTTAGAGCGCCAAAGAGCGCCATCAGTGATAAACCCCGAGCAAAATCAACATCTTATATTTTGGTTCGACGTGCTGGCGAACAGCGTACGAAGTGATCAGCCTGATTTGTCGGCGCGGCAAATGGCAATCATGCTGACGGTGTATCTTATGGATGGTCCCCATACCGTTCGCGGGTTGACCACTGGTCTCACCATTTCCAAACCGGCGGTGACCAGGGCGCTAGACCGGCTGGCAGGCATCGACTTCATTGCACGGACAAAAGATCCGCGAGATCGACGGAGTGTATTAATTAACCGTACTGAGGCTGGCGAAGAATTTCTGAACCACTTCGCCGAGATAATTGCATCTGCGAAACGCAAAACCGAATTAGGTTGAGACCGCATCTCCGTCAACCGCCTCAATATCGAAGGCCGCCTTTAGAAGTGCTTTGGTATAATCTTCGACCGGGTCATCAAATATCTTTGCCGCTGATCCTTGTTCAACAACCTTGCCATTGCGCATGACAAGAACGTCATCGGCCAACGCCCGGACGACTTTTAAATCGTGGCTGATAAACAGATAGGCGAGTTTGTGTTTTTGTTGCAGGTCGCGCAAAAGATCGACGATCTGAGCCTGAACGGACATATCGAGGGCTGACGTCGGTTCGTCCAGAACGACCAATCTGGGTCTCAGGACCATGGCGCGAGCAATTGAGATACGTTGCCTTTGGCCGCCTGAAAATTCATGCGGATAACGATCCTGGGTTTCCGGGTCGAGACCAACCTCTACCAGTGTCTCTGCTATCAGCTGCCGTCTTTCGTCAAAGGTCAGCTTGGGCATGTGGATCAACATACCTTCTTCGATGATCTGACCGACCGACATGCGCGGGCTCAGCGAGCCATACGGGTCTTGAAACACAATTTGCATTTCGCTCCGCAACGGTCGCAGTTCTTTCCAGGATTTCCCCTGAATACTCTGACCAAGGAAACTTATCTGCCCTTCACTGCGTTCCAGGCGCAGCAGGCCCATCGCGAGGGTGGTTTTGCCCGAGCCGCTTTCGCCAACGACGCCCACGGTATGACCTTCGCGGACTTCAACAGAAACACCATCGACCGCTTTGATGTGCCCAACGACTTTGCGCAGGACACCGCGCTTGATCGGAAACCAGATTTTTAGATTTTTTGCCTCAACAACGACCGGAGCATCGGCCGCCGCGGTTGCGGGTTTTCCCTTTGGTTCGGCGGCTAGCAAATGTTGCGTATAGTCATGCTGTGGATTGTTAAAAATTTCTGCCGTGTCGCCTTGCTCGACGATTTTGCCATCGGTCATGACGCAAACCCGATCAGCAACCTTCCGTACAATTCCAAGGTCATGGGTAATGAGCAACATCGACATACCACGTTTCTGCTGCAACTCTTTCAACAGGGCCAGAATTTGAGCCTGGATCGTTACATCCAAAGCCGTAGTTGGCTCATCGGCGATCAAAAGATCGGGGTCGTTTGCGAGGGCCATGGCGATCATCACCCGTTGCCGTTGGCCGCCTGATAGTTGATGTGGATATGCCTGAAGTCGGCTTTCGGCATCGCGCAAACCAACCTGCTTCAGTAAGTCGAGAACGCGTGCCCGTGCGGCGACACGATCAAGCTTTTTGTGGAGGAACAGAACTTCACCAATCTGCTTTTCCAAATTATGGAGTGGATTGAGTGATGTCATCGGCTCCTGAAAGATCATGCCGATACGATTGCCGCGAATCCGGCGCAGTGTGTCTTCATTGGCACCCACGAGCTCTTCGCCGTTGAACCGGATGCTGCCAGAGGGGTGATGCGCCATCGGATAGGGTAGGAGCTGAATAGTGGAGAGGGCCGTCACAGATTTCCCGGAGCCGCTTTCCCCAACCAGCGCGACAGTTTCGCCTTTGCCAATATCGAAACTTACGCCTCGTACGGCTTTTACTTCGCGATCATCGATCCCGAATGAGATTGAAAGGTTGCTGATCTCCAGAAGAGGGGATGCTGTGTTAGGTGTCTCTGCCATCACTGCATGGTCTTTCGTGGATCAAAGGCATCGCGGATGGCTTCGCCGACAAACACCAGCAGGCTCAGCATTCCAGCAAGAACTAAAAAGGCGGTGAGTCCAAGCCAGGGCGCCTGCAAATTGGCTTTGCCCTGAGCCAGCAATTCACCAAGGGATGGTGATCCCGGTGGTAATCCAAATCCAAGGAAATCAAGCGATGTCAGGGCGGTGATCGAGCCAATCAGCACGAACGGCAGAAAGGTCAGCGCGGCGGTCATGGCGTTGGGCAGGACATGACGCCGGATGATCGTTGCATTGCCTACGCCGAGTGAACGAGCCGCCCGCACATAATCGAAGTTTCGGGCCCGCAGAAATTCGGCGCGGACAACGCCTTCCAGCGCCATCCATTCGAAGAGCAGTAACAAGCCAAGCAACATCCAGAAGCTGGGTTGAAACACACTGGCCAGAATGATCAGCAGGAAAAGCCTTGGCAGTCCAGACCAAATCTCGATGAAGCGCTGGAAGAGCAGGTCGGTCCAACCGCCAAAATAGCCTTGTATGGCGCCGGCAGCGACGCCAACGATTGACGAAATGATCGTCAGGATCAGACCGAAAAGAACCGATATTCGGAAACCGTAAATTACACGGGCGAATACATCTCTGGCCTGATCATCGGTCCCTAACAAGTTTTCTAGAGATGGAGGTGATGGCGCGGGTTTGTTGAGGTTCAGATTGACCGTGCCGTAGCTGAAACGAATAGGGGCCCAGTAAATCTTGCCACCTTTTTCGGTAATGAGGTCCTGAACATCTTTCTCGCGATATTCCGCCTCGGTCTGAAAATCACCACCAAAGGCTGTCTCGGGATAAATTTTCAGGACAGGGAAATAATAACTCCCCTGATACTCAACGAGCAGTGGTTTGTCGTTGGCAATCAGTTCGGCAAACAGGCTGAACACAAACAACACCAAAAATATCCAAAATGACCGATAGCCCCGTCTGTTGGCCTTGAAGCTGGCGATCCGCCGTACGGTGAGCGGTGTTATCTTCATGCCCATAAATGTCGCTTGGGTATGGCGACTGATAGTTTCAGACATCGCGTGCCTCAAAATCAATCCGCGGGTCGATCAGTGTATAGGTCAAATCACCGATCAATTTCATCACCAGCCCAAGAAGGGTGAAGAAAAACAGAGAGGCGAACATAATCGGGTAATCGCGCTTGATGACCGCCTCGAATCCGAGAAGCCCAAGACCATCAAGAGAAAAAATAATTTCGATGAGCAGGGCGCCGGTAAACAGGATGCCGACAAAGGCACCTGGGAAACCGGCAATGACGATCAGCATCGCGTTGCGGAAGACATGACCATAGAGCACCCGGTGTTCCGTTAGGCCCTTGGCTTTTGCCGTCAGAACATATTGCTGATTTATCTGATCGAGAAAGGAGTTCTTGGTGAGAAAGGTCAGGGCGGCAAAGCCACCAATGACGAGCGCGGTAATCGGCAGAACCATATGCCACAGATAATCGAGGATCTGCATCGGCCAGCTGAGCTGATCCCAGTTCTCTGAAACCAGGCCGCGCAGGGGGAACCAGTCAAAATAGCTGCCACCCGCAAATACCACGACCAGCATGACGGCGAATAAGAATCCGGGAATGGCATTGCCGATGATGATGACGGCGCTGGTCCAAATATCGAAGGAGCTGCCATCCTTGACGGCCTTGCGAATACCAAGCGGGATGGAGATAAAATAGACGAGGAGCGTTGTCCAAATACCGAGCGAAATTGAAACGGGCAATTTGTCCAAAACCAGATCGATAACTTTTTGGTCCCGGAAATAGCTGTCCCCGAAATCAAATTGAATATATTTCCCCATCATCAACAAGAAGCGCTCATGAAGCGGTTTGTCGAAGCCGAATTGTTTTTCAAGTTGCATTATAAATGCAGGATCGAGCCCCTGTGCGCCGCGATAGGCATTGTTGGCAGCGCCTGCCGCCCCGGAGGATGCCTGTTGGGAAGCGGTCGCCGTTGACCCAGCTTCGGTGCCACCCGTGCCGCCAATTCGCGCCGTTGCACCGACATCGTTGCCGGTCAATTGGGCGATGATCTGCTCAATCGGGCCGCCTGGGGCAAACTGAATGATGGTAAAATTGATCACCATGATTCCGATCAGCGTCGGAATAATCAGCAGGAGGCGGCGGACAATATAGGCGAGCATCTATTTTTGTTCTGTCTTTATGGTTTCGGTGGCGCTTTGCCTGCTTCAATCATGGCGGCCTTTTTGGCGCTATACCACCAGGTATCCAGCATCCCAAGATCAAATTTCGGTTTGACGCTGGGACGATCAAACTTGTTCCAATAGGCGATGTTATGGACGCCCTTATACCATTGTGGAACCATATACCGGTTCCACATTAAGACTCGGTCAAGAGCGTGCACCGCGGTAACAAGATTTTTGCGGGATTTCGCTTCTATAACCTTATCGATCAGATAATCGATTGCCGGGTTTTTGATCCCAGCGAGATTTCTTGATCCGGGCACATCCGCCATCTTTGAACTGAAGTAAGTCTTTTGCTCGATGCCGGGGGTGTTGGTCTGGACATAGCGCTGAACCACCACGTCAAAATCATATTGCTGCATGCGATGCTGGAAGTTTGCGACATCAACAATTCGAATTCTGGCATCGATGCCGAGACGTTTTAAATTACGAACATAGGGGCTGATGATCCGTTGGAAGGAGCTTTCAAATAGCAGGAATTCGATGGTGAGCGGCTTGCCTGATGTATCGACGAGTTGGTTGTTAACGATTTTCCAGCCGGCTTTACGCAACAAACGGGTCGCTTTGCGTAAGTTTGATCGGTTGCGACCGGAACCATCGGTTTTTGGTGATTGGTAGACCTTTGAAAACACTTCCGGTGGAACCTTGTCGCGGAGCGGTTCGAGCAGCTTGATCTCATCTGTGGTAGGAGGTTTCTCTGCTGCCAAGGCACTATTGGCGAACATGCTATTGGTCCGGTCATAGAGACCATAGAACAACGTCTTGTTGGTCCACTCAAAGTCGAAGGCAAGGTCGAGCGCTGCCCGTACCTGACGATCCTTAAACTTGTCGCGCCGCATATTGAAAAAGAATGCCTGGACACCTGACGGTGTCGCATCGGGGAGTGTCGCCCGGACGATACGGCTATCTTTAATCGGTAGCTTGTCCTCATACTGGGTGGCCCAGCTGCGCGACGTGAACTCTTCCCGAAAATCATATGATTTTGAGAAGAACGCCTGAAAAGCGATGTCCCGGTCTCTGAAGTAATCGAAGCGAACCATGTCGAAGTTATATCGACCCCGCATAACGGGAAGTTGCGCCGCCCAATAATTTTTGACGCGTTGGTAAAGGACGGACCTTCCCGGGTCGACTTCTACAACACGATAGGGCCCGGCGCCGGGTGGCGCGGTCATCGTTGTCTGGTCGAACGGCACTTTGTCGTAATAGCTTTTGGAAAGAACCGGCAAACCGGCGATTTGGAGCGGTAGATCGCGATTATTTGCTGTCTTGAACGTAAATTTGACGCGATGCTTGCCAAGCGCTTTGACGTTTGCGACGCCTGCAAATATGAAGCGATATTGCGGGTGTCCCTTTTTGACCAATGTCTGGAACGTAAACACAACATCGGCAGCGGTAATCGGAGAGCCATCACTAAATTTGGCGGTTGGGCGCAAATCAAAGGTGATCGCGCTTTTGTCAGGGGCAAGTGAAACAGTTTCGGCGACAAGGCCATAGAGGGCATCAGGTTCGTCAGTGGCGCGCTCCATAAGCGTCGCATGAATCAACCCTATGCCAGCGACCGGCACACCCTTCAGGATATAGGGGTTAAGACTGTCGAATGAATCGATGCCCGCCAGGCGTATTGTCCCACCTTTGGGGGCGTCGGGATTGACGTAATCAAAATGCTTAAAGGCGCTGCCATATTTAAGATCGCCAAAAGCCGAGAGCCCGTGACTTTTCGAAGGATCATTGGCCTGCGCAGCGGTTGCGAGAGCCGCTGTAAATGCAATGGCTGTTAAAAGAAGACGGATCATTTAGGCCCAGACTTTTGGCGTTTGGGCTGGACCGCCGCTGCTTTCTTGACATCGACCCACCACGAGAAAAATCCGATACCGAAACTCGGGCGTTTGGCTGGCTGGCCAAACTTGTCCCACCAGGCGATACGATCCGCCCGGATATGCCACTGTGGTACGACAAAATGATTCCACTGCAGGACGCGGTCCAGGGCCCGTGACGCGACGACAAGTGACTTACGATCCTTGGCGGCAACGATCTTCTCAACCAACGCATCGATGGCGGGGTCCTGGATGCCAATCAGGTTGCGGCTGCCGGCGCGTGTCGCGGCCTTACTGTTCCAGTAGTTTCTTTGTTCGTTGCCGGGCGACAGTGATTGCGCAAAGGTTGATACGATGGCGTCATAATCGAAATCACGGACCCTGTTTTGATATTGTGCTGGGTCAACTGTGCGAATTCTGCCTTTAATGCCAAGTCGTTTAAGATTGCGAATGAAGGGCGACACCACGCGTTCAAAGGCCGGGCTCACGAGAAGAAATTCTATCTCCATCGGTTTGCCGGTTGTTGGATCGATGAGCTGATTGTTGCTGATCTTCCAGCCTGCTTGTTTGAGCAAGCGGGCGGCTTTGCGTAGATTGCGGCGGTTGTTGCCTGAGCCATCTGTCTGTGCCGGTTTGTAGACCTCCTTAAACACTTCGTCGGGTATTTTGCCCCGCAGTGGCTCAAGTATTTTGAGTTCTTCAGTGGTGGGCAGCGACGTCGCGGCGAGGTCAGAGTTTTCAAAATAGCTCGTGGTACGGCTGTACTGGCCGTAGAAGAGTTGCCGGTTGGACCATTCGAAATCAAAGGCATAGGATAGTGCTTGCCGGACAAGCTTGTTCTTGAACTGTGGGCGCCTTGTATTAAAGGCGAACGCTTGCATCCCGACAGGTCGAGAGTGCTCGAGGAGCGCGGTTTTTACATCGCCGCGTTTGCGGGCAGGAAAGTTATAACCGGTGGCCCAGTCTTTCGATGATCCCTCAAACCGGAAATCGTACAGCCCGGCTTTGAAAGCTTCGAGGGCGACAGCCTGATCGCGATAGTAGTCATACCGCACGATATCGAAATTGTACTGGCCGACGCGCAGCGGGATGTTTTGTCCCCAGTAATTTTTGACTCGCTCATAGATAATGAAGCGGCCTGGCTCGAAAGATTTGACCTTATAGGGCCCGCTGCCAAGCGGTGGCTTTAGGGTGGTTTTAGAAAAGTCGTTTTTGCTCCACCAGGCCTTGGATAAAACCGGCAGTTGCCCGACAATTTGTGGTAGCTCGCGGTTTGGCGGGCCGGAAAAGCTAAATTTGACCCGGTGAGGGTTGAGTTTCTCGGCTTTCGAGACATTTGCATAATAATAGCGGTAGAACGGCTGGCCTTTGGTTTTGAGTGACGTGAAGCTGAAGACGACATCATCTGCGGTTATCGGCGACCCATCATGGAATCTCGCCTCTTTGCGCAAATTATAGATGACGTAGGAAAGGTCGTCCGGAACTTCGACCGATTCTGCGATAAGGCCATATTCGCTTAGGCTGTCATCTGCTGGCGAACTCATCAATGTTTCAAATATCAGGTTCGATCCGGTGGCAGGGTCCCCTTTGATGATATAGGGGTTGAAGCTGTCGAAACCGCCAATTGAATAAAGGTGAACCTCGCCGCCTTTCGGTGCGTTGGGATTCACATAATCCAGATGCTTAAAGTCGGGGCCATATTTTGGCTTGTCGCCGAGTGTCATGGCGTGACGTGGTGTCAGGTTCTGGGCGCTAACGCCGACAGCAGAAACGACCTGAATTAAAAGGCTGGCAGCACATATCGCGATGAGTGATTTGTTCATATTTTCCCTCGCTTATGCGTTCAGAATACTGGTTACCTGCGGCAAAACTGTGGCATCGCCGGTTGCAATGATCCGTCCGTCTGATTTCATGTTGAGTGTGTTTCCCTGCCAATCCGTCATGCTGCCGCCTGCGCCAGAAACTACCGGAACAAGTGCGAAGAAATCGTAAGGTTTTAGGTCTGCCTCGACGACTAAATCGATATGACCACTTGCCAGTAACCCGTAGGCATAACAGTCACCACCATACATGGTCATCGCTATCTTCTCGGACAATTCCATAAACTGGCTGCGTTCTGTGCCTTCAAACATATCTGGCGATGTGGCGTTTAAGGTTGCCTTTTCAAGGTCGACACAGGGGCGTGTTGTGACATTGGCACCGTTAAACGTGGTTTGCCGTCCCGAAGCGCCGAGCCATCGCTCGCAGAGAATGGGTTGGTCAATAACCCCCAAGATCGGCGTCCCATTCTGGAGCAAGGCAATAAGGGTTCCGAAGAGCGGCTTGCCTGCTAAATAGGCTTTGGTGCCATCAATCGGGTCAAGAACCCAGACAAATTCGGCATCAGCGCGGGCAGTCCCATATTCTTCGCCGACGATGCCATGATCTGGATATCGGTCGGTAATGAGTGTTCGCATCGACTTCTCAGCATCACGATCGGCGATGCTGACGGGGGTCTGGTCGGGTTTTGTGTCGACCGGTACGGAGGTCCGAAAGTGGCGGGACAGGATTGGGCCCGCAGCGTCAGCGAGGGAGCCAGCGAAGTCGATATATTCCTGTGGGCACATGTTAACCATAATCTGAGTCTGACCATAAACCGGGGGGGAAGGAAAGACGTCTTTGACGTCACTTTTAAAACAGCGCTCTTAAATACTTGTTTTGGCGGGGCAATATCAATCGGCTTTTCAGATGTCAGTCGTTCTAACGCCGAGGATCGTAACGTCGCTGGGGTATTAGTGAATTGTTTTGTAACTAAAGGCGCCAATCAGATGCGTAACGCTGTCACCATCATCGGTAACAGGCAGTAATACACTGCGGTATAGAATCTCTTCGCCATTGGCATTAGTGAATTCGCCAACATCGGCAATGGGTTTTCTCATTTCTGCGGCAATACGCCAGAAAACAAGACCCCGTTCGATCGTCGATGGCATAACCTGGCTGACAGGAAGGCCCCTCGGATCAAGGGCCAACGCGTCCCGAAAGACGCGTCCACTTTGTATGATACAGTCTTCTTTCTCGCCGGAACCGATGGCGATGACGACGACGCTTTTGCTCATGCTGTCGTTAAGCGCGATTAAACAGCGGGCTCGGTCGGGAAAAAGGGCGTTTTCGCGAAGCTGGTCCCAACGACGTAAGGCACGTCCAATCACGCGTCTTTCATCAAACTCGAATTCGGCAATAGAGCTTTTTAAGGGTGTCGCTGTGTCGAGCATATAAAGTTATCCCCAGCCAATGTGTGGATAACTTTATAGAGTGTATGGTTAACAGAACCTTACCGTTCCGGTAACGACGAATGTCTCTAAAATTGGTGCCCTGGTTAGGGGAGTGGTTTAGGTGAGGCGCTTAGGGAACGAAGATACGCAATCAAATTGGCACGATCCTTGTCCTTTTTGATCCCGACAAAGGCCATTTTCGTGCCTTTGACATATGTCCGCGGCTTGAGCATGAACTTATTAAGTTCCTCGTAACCCCATTTTTGTTTCATCGCCATCATGCCTGATGAATATTTGAAGCCGTCCCCACCGCCCATGGTGCGACCAACAATTTCCCATAATGCTGGCCCGATTTTGTTTTTGCCGCCCTGATTAAAGGTGTGGCAGGCCTTGCAAAGGTTGGCGACCTTTTTGCCTTTTTCAACATCGGCGCTGGCGAGAAGTGGGCCAATGGGCTCCAGCTTCTTTTCCTCTTTCTTTACAGGCGCAGGCGCGTCGGCAACAACAACGCTACTCTTGTGGTCCTTTGGTTTGACCAGCGCATCACCGATGATACCGATGACCATAGCGACAAGGGCAACCGTAAGAATGGCGCCGACGATTTTGTTAATCTCAAATGAGGACATTTTGCAACCTCAGGGGGTCAGGAAACGAACTGAGCCTTAATAGGCCCCGATAGTTTATTCAGTACAGTAAAATATGCCTAATATTCCGTTTATATGGCACCATTTGGCGACGTGGCATGTTGCCGCACACACCTGTGACACGGTAAAGAGGCATAGCTCTATCAGTCAAAAACACCAGCCGAAAGCTATTTTGTGAAGCCAATCATCATAATTCCTGCCCGTCTTGCCTCGACGCGCCTTCCTGACAAGCCGCTCGCCGACATAGCAGGGCTACCAATGATCGTGCATGTCTTGCGCCGTGCGGAGGCTGCCCAGGTCGGGCCCGTATTAGTCGCCTGCGGTGATCAAGCCATAGCTGATGCTGTGACGTCGGCTGGCGGGATGGCGGTTATGACCGACCCTGGTTTGCCGAGTGGCTCTGACCGCGCGTTTGCGGCTCTCGAAGCGTTTGACCCGGCGGCGGAGTATGATGTGATCGTCAATTTGCAGGGTGATCTCCCGACGATTGATCCTTCGGTCATTGATACGGTACTCAAGCCGCTGCGTGACCCAGCCGTCGACATTGCAACTCTTGTTACGGAAATTGCCGATGAAGCAGAACGGCATGATCCGAATGCGGTAAAGGCCGTGGTCGGATTGGCCTATGGCGAAACAGTGGGGCGCGCCCTTTATTTTAGCCGGGCGACTGTTCCAACAGGTGACGGCGCCCATTATCACCACATTGGCATCTACGCTTATCGGCGCGCGGCATTGCGGCAGTTTGTTGAATTGCCTGAAAGTGTGTTGGAAAAGCGTGAAAAGCTGGAGCAACTACGTGCGTTGGAAGCGGGGATGCGTATCGATGTTGCGCTCGTTGACACCGTCCCGGACGGTGTCGATACTCCCGCCGATCTAGAACGCGCTCGCGCGATCTTGGAAACCTAGCCCAAACCAGGCAAGTCGAATTATGGCAATTTCAAAGAAACCATCGAACACCATTGTGTTTCAGGGTCTGCCTGGCGCGTATTCTCACCTTGCCTGCCAACAGGCATATCCGGAAATGAATGTTCTGCCAGCACAGACCTTCGAGGATATGTTCGCTGCTGTTGCAGACGGTCGTGCCAAATACGCAATGACTCCGATTGAAAATTCAGTGGCTGGCCGTGTCGCCGATATCCACCGTTTAATGCCGGACTCAGGCCTTTTTATTATTGGTGAGCATTTTCTGCGGGTGAACCATCATTTGCTTGCGCCCAAGGGTGCGACGTTAAAGTCAATTCGCATTGTCCGTAGCCATGTGCACGCCTTAGCCCAGTGCCGGACGATGATTCACAAGTTGAAGCTGGATGCGATCGTTCATGCCGATACGGCTGGAGCCGCTAAGGAACTATCAGAACACGGAGATACCAGTGAAGCCGCCATTGCTTCAAAACTCGCCGGTGAAACTTATGGGCTAAAATCTCTGCGGGCCAATATTGAGGACGCGGACCATAACACAACGCGCTTTGTTGTTTTGTCGCGCAGGCCGCAAAAACAAGCTCGTGGGTTGGATCCATTGGTGACCAGCTTTGTTTTTCGCGTTCGAAACGTACCGGCAGCACTTTTCAAGTCGCTGGGTGGTTTCGCGACCAATGGCGTTAATATTACCAAGCTTGAAAGCTATATGGTGAAGGGTAGCTTTAAGGCGACGCAGTTTTACGCCGATGTTGAAGGCCATCCCAGTGACGAAAATCTGAAACTTGCACTGGAAGAGCTTAAGTTCTTCTCCCATGAGGTGCGCATTCTCGGAACCTATCCTGCGGCATCCTATCGAGAACGCAACTAGCCACGCATGGGGTGGGGGATTAGGGTTCGATCCCGAGTGCCCATTCGGAAATCAGTCGCCGGGCGATTGAAACCGAGTGTGGCTTTTCGGCATAGGCTTTCGCTTCATCGAGTAGTTCTGCGCGGCTGAACCAGCGCGCTTCTGCCAATTCGTCATCGGTAATATTAATTGTTTCGCTCTCTGCTTCTGCGAAAAAACCGAGCATCAGATTGGACGGAAACGGCCAGGGCTGTGATGAATGATAGCGGATGTTGGTGATTGGGATGCCGACCTCTTCCATAACTTCGCGGGCAACGGCGCCTTCAATGGTCTCTCCCGGCTCGACAAATCCGGCAAGAATGGAGAATCGGTCTTCCGGCCATTCTTTCTTGCGACCAAGAACGATCTTGTCTCCCGAACTGACAAGCATAATGACGGCCATATCGGTGCGCGGAAAATGTTGGGTATTGCAGTCTGGATTGGTGCACAGCCTCATATGGCCACCATCTTTGGGCTCTGACGCGTGACCACAACGGCCGCAAAATCTGTGGGTTTTGTGCCATTGGGCAATTGCACGTGAATAGGCCAGCAATCCGCCGTCTTCGCGCGGTAAATCCAGGCTGATATCCCGAATATCCGTGAACTCGCCAGTCCCTCTTAGCGCCGGATGGTCGTGTGGCTCGTCCATATGAGAGAGGTCGATAGCAAAATGGGGCACTTCGTTGCGATAACCCAGAAAGATGAGAAATGAATTTTCATCCAATAGGTCGCCCGCTGACCCAGCTGAGAGGTGAATAGCCTCAGGAGAGGTTACATTCTGGGCAATCAAATTGCGGGTTCGCCATACCGGAACAATGATCGCATCCTGATCTGCGGCCAGCGTTTGCAGCCAAGTCGAATCGGATCGGCGTTCTGCCATGCGATTGAGGCCGGTTTCGCCATAAAAGTTTGGTGATTTCATGATTATAGCCTCGCACAGAGGACGTATCGACGCAATGTTGCGTGAAATGCGTTTAGCGTCTTGGGGCCGCGTGAAGTTTCCTGATATAGTAGCGGTGGGAGGTTGGCGATGGACGAGATCCTCGCGAACCCGGTCAGGTCCGGAAGGAAGCAGCCGTAACGAGTCTTTCTCGGGTCGTTGTTCAGCCTCCCACCGAATTTTCCCCATCGGGGATGTCAGTAACAGCGCATAGGCCAGACAGGGGCAAAGCAACGTGGCAACCGACGATACTCCGTCACCGCAGCCGTATCGCGTTCTCGCCCGGAAATACCGGCCCCGGACCTTTGCTGAGCTGATTGGCCAGGACGCGATGGTGCGGACCCTGACCAATGCCATCCATGCAGATCGATTGCCCCATGCCTTTATTCTGACAGGTGTCCGCGGCGTCGGTAAAACCAGTACTGCCCGTATCATTGCCCGGGCTCTCAATTGCATAGGGGAAGACGGTAATGGAGGTCCGACGCCGGAATCGTGTGGTATCTGCGCTCATTGCCTGGCAATCACCGAAGATCGCCATGTCGATGTAATTGAAATGGATGCCGCCAGCCGGACGGGGGTCAATGACATCAGAGAGCTCATCGACGGCGTTCGTTATCGGCCGGTAGATGCCCGTTTCAAGATTTATATTATCGATGAGGTTCACATGCTGTCCTCCAGTGCGTTTAACGCATTGTTGAAGACGCTGGAAGAACCCCCGGAACATGTGAAATTTATCTTTGCGACGACGGAAACCCGGAAAGTCCCTGTGACGGTCTTGTCCCGGTGCCAGCGATTCGATCTCCGGCGTGTCGATGCCGAAACCCTGATCGCTCACTTCAATTCTGTCGCTAAGCAAGAATCAGCGACGGTTGCGGAAGGGGCGATGGGGTTGATCGCGCGTGCTGCAGACGGATCGGTTCGCGATGGTTTGTCGCTGCTTGATCAGGCGATAGCTCATGCCGGGAACGCTGAGGGTGATGAGGTTGCTGAAGGGGCCGTCCGTGAAATGCTCGGCCTGGCAGATGGCGGTCTCATTTACGATCTCTTTGCGGCGGCAATGCAAGGCACTGTCGATGAAGCTCTGACTATATTTAATCAGCTTTATGATGCGGGCGCTGACCCGGCGATTGTTTTGCAGGACCTCCTGCAGCTGACGCATTGGCTCACCCGGATTAAATTGTCGCCCGCTGCGGCTGAAGGTCAGGGGATTTCCCAGATGGACCGCGAGCGAGGTCAGTCGCTGGCTGAGACATTGTCAGTTCCGACGTTGGGTCGGACCTGGCAATTGCTGTTGAAAGGGTTGAGTGAGGTCCAAAGTTTGCCGTCATCTGCACAGGCTGCGGAAATGGTGTTGATCAGGCTTGCCTATATGGCCGAATTGCCAAGTCCGGCAGATTTGGTCCGCACCTTGAAGGACAATCCTGCAAGTGCAGCGACTGCACCGCAGGCTACACCGGCACCGCCAGCGGCGCCGCCAGTACCTCCGCAATCGTCACAGGATGACGGTGGGGCTCGTATGGCCGGTGGTATGGGCGCTCATGATGCAATGCCGCAACAGGCACCGATTGATGATCCTGACTTGGCACCGCCGATACAGGAAATGCAGCCTGCCCCTGTGGCGGATGAGCAAAACATGGGACCTCAGGGTTTTGAACAGATCGTCGCGATGTTTGAAGAACGTCGCGAGGGAATTTTGCATGCGACATTGATCCATCATGTTCATCTTGTGCGATTTGAACCCGGGCATATAGCACTTAGAACAGAACCTGAAGCGCCCTCTGATCTCGCGACGCGGGTCAGCAAGTTTTTGAGTGAATGGACGGGAGATCAATGGCTTGTCAGCTTGTCAGAAGAAGCTGGCGCTCCGACAATCCGCGAACAGATGGACGCAAAGGAAGCAGCGCGGCGCGGTAGAGCCACGGCTCATCCTTTGGTGCAGGCAGCGTTAGAAGCTTTTCCGGGGGCGACGGTTGAAGCCGTCACTGAACGGGTTCCGGAAGAATTCCCTGATTCGGTCGATGAAGATGGTACGGACGACGATACTGAAACAGAAAAGGCAGACTCATGAAGAATCTTGGCCAGATGATGAAGCAGGCTCAGGAAATGCAGACCAAGATGCAGGAAATGCAGGAAAAGCTTGTGGAGCTGGAAATATCCGGTGCCTCTGGCGGTGGCATGGTTACGGTCCGGCTCAATGGCAAAGGCGAGATGCTCGGTTTGCATATTGATCCAACGCTTTTCAATTCAAACGATGCCGAGGTCGTTGAGGATTTGATCGTTGCTGCATTTTCTGATGCAAAAGGAAAACTGGAAGTTCGTGTTGCCGAGGAAATGTCCAAAATTACAGGTGGCCTTAATTTGCCACCGGGTCTTAACTTGCCGATCTGATTCCCAAATGCACTTGTTTGATATCAGGAAAAATTATTGATGGCTGTTACCGCCATTGATCAGCTTATCCAGTTATTTGCGCGCTTGCCGGGGCTTGGCCCGCGATCAGCGCGCCGAGCCGTCCTGTTTCTAATCAAGCGCCGAGAGAGTCTGATGTTACCGTTGGCGCAGGCTCTCAGTGATGCTGCCGAAGCGATGAAAAGTTGTGATATATGCGGCAATATTGACGTCACCGATCCCTGTTCGGTCTGTAACAGTACGCGCCGCGACGTATCCGTTATTTGTGTTGTGGAGGATGTTGCCGACCTCTGGGCGCTGGAGCGGACGGCATCCTTCAGTGGCCTTTATCACGTATTAGGCGGCACCTTGTCCGCCCTTGATGGCATTGGTCCAGAAGACTTGGCGATTGCTGGTCTGGTTGCCCGCGCTGAAACTGACCGAGTCTCTGAAATAATTCTTGCGACATCGGCAACGGTCGATGGGCAGACGACAGCGCATTATGTCGCTGAACGATTGGCCGATTGTGGCGTTAAGATTTCTCGGCTCGCGCATGGTGTTCCGGTTGGCGGTGAACTGGATTACCTTGATGACGGGACGTTGTCGGCTGCCATAAAGGCACGCCGGGAAATTTAACCACGTTAGGGATGGGATACCGAAAATGATCACCTGCATTCCCGAGCTACTGACACCGGAAGAAACTGCGCGGCTACGGGCTCTATCCAAAAACGTGGAGTATGAAAGCGGCGCCGCGACCGCAGGAAAACGCATCCACAACATTAAGAATAACCTGCAGATGAAGGATGGGTCTTCCGGTCAACAGGAGGTTCACCAAATTCTGGGCGTTGCCCTGCAACGCAATCCGCTTTTCCAGAGTGTTGCTTTACCCAAGGTTATCTTTCCACCGACTCTGAGCCGCTATAGCGATGGCATGACCTATGGCAGTCATGTTGATGCGGCCATTATGGGAAATATGCGAGCCGATATCTCGATCACCGTGTTTCTGAATGATCCGGATAGCTATGACGGTGGTGCTTTGACGCTTGCTAGTGGCGCTGGCGATCAACTCGTAAAATTGCCGCCCGGCCACGCCGTGGTTTATCAAACGGGGGTGTTCCATCACGTATCGCCGGTTACCCGCGGAGAACGATTGGCGGCCGTTACCTGGATTCAAAGTGCGGTGAGAAGTGTCGAACAGCGTGCTGTCCTCCATGATCTCAGAACGGCGATTAATCAGCTCGAAGACGAAGAAACAATTCCGCTTCTGGTTAAAACGCACGCTAATCTTTTGCGGATGTGGACGGATATTTAAGTTAGAGAATCAAACCGATCAGCGCTGCGGTCATGCAGGTGGCCATGACGCCTGCCACGATGGATCGCATGCCGAGCCCGATAATTTCGCTGCGTCTTTCAGGTGCCATCGCCCCTAATCCACCGATCATAATGCCGAGGCTCTGGAAGTTTGCGAAGCCGCACAGGGCATAGGTCATGATCAGTTTGCTGTGATCGCTGAGATTGGTTTGGGCCAGGCTGAGATAGGCAAGCAGCTCATTGAGCACGATTTTGGTCCCCAGCAAGCCACCGGCGGTTCCGGCCTCTGCCCATGGGATGCCGATCAGCCAGGCTAACGGTGCCAAGAGATATCCAAGCAGTCCTTGTAATGTTATGGGGCTGCCGCTCCAGCTGGGCAACAATCCAAGAGCTGCATTGACCAAAGCGACTATCGCGATGACGACGATAAGCATCGCACAGATATTGAGGAGCAATGTCAGCCCGTCGAGTGTTCCTTTGGTGATGGCATCCATAGAACTTTGATATTGGCTTTCGAGCTCAACTGCTGTTCCGTCTTTGTTAGTCGCTGGCGGCACCATCAGCCGGGCGATAATGATCGCTGCGGGGGCGTTCAGGATTGACGCCGTCAATAAATGGCCGATGGGGTCAGAGATAACGCCTGTCAGGAAAGTTGCGTATAGAACCATAACGGTTCCCGCGATGGTCGCCATGCCGGCAACCATGATGACAAACAGGTCACTTCGACTGGCATTAGCCAGGTAGGGCCGGACCAAAAGAGGCGCTTCGACCATGCCAACAAAGACGTTGGCAGCTGTGCTGACACCGGCGCTGCCGCCTACACCAAGCGTCTTTTTGAGACACCAGGCGAAGCCACGCACAATGGCGGGAAGAATACGCCAGTAATACAGCAAGGCTGAAAGGGCGCTAATGACAAGAACCAAAGGTAGCGCCTGAAAAGCGAGAATAAACGCGCTGCTTCCAGGTTTTGCTTCAAATGGTAGTATGCCGCCGCCCAGATAGCCGAGCAGAAATGACGTGCCCTCCTGAGTTGCTTGTTGTAGGGCGGTGACAATGCTGTTCAGCACCAGAAACCCATCCCGGGCGAGGGGCAGCTTTAAAAGGATGAGCGCTAAACAGATCTGAAGAGCGAGCCCGGCGACCAGCGTCCGCACCGGAATTGCACGCCGGTTCTCGCTTATAAACCATGCGCACAACAGAAGAACAAAAATGCCCAGTATCGCTTGTATGGTCTGCGCTCCTGCTATTCCCCGATGCGGTGAATGCTGGCGATGCCGTCGCCTGAGATATGTTCAATGGCGTCGGCCTCTTCTCCCGATTCGCCCAATTCTATTTCGGTGATGCGATCGCCGCGCTTTGATACTTTCTCGGCAGAAATTCGAATTTCCCGTATGTCCTTCTCTGCCAACCCGAAATGTTTCTCGAGGTTTTCAACCCGTTGATCGAGCCGCCCGACATCGCCCAGCATGATCAGGACCTCGTTCTGGATTACACTGGCCTGTTCCTGCATTTGGGCATCCTTCAGGATTGCACGAACCGTATTGAGTGTGGCCATTAAAGTCGTGGGGGACACAATCCAGACGCGCTTGGCATAGGAATGCTCGATGACCTTGGCAAAATTTGCATGGAGTTCGGCATAGACCGCCTCGGAGGGCAGAAACATCAAGGCCGATTCTGCAGTTTCGCCGGGAACGATATAGCGTTCAGCGATGTCATTGACGTGTTTACTGACATCTGCGATCAGCTGTCGTCCCGCCGCCATACGGCCCGCATCATCTTTAGAATCGACCAGCGCTCGATAGCTTTCCAGAGGAAACTTGGCATCGATCACGATGGAGCCTGGCGGGTTTGGCAGATGGATTATGCAGTCGGCGCGTTTGCCGTTTCCGAGGGTGGCCTGAAAGCCAAAAGCAGACGGGGGCAGGGCATTTTTTACAAGATCTTGCAGTTGAACTTCACCAAATGCCCCGCGCGCCTGTTTGTTTGACAACACGTCCTGAAGACTGACCACTTGGCTCGAGAGCTCGGTAATATTTTTTTGAGCGGCATCGATAACCGCGAGCCGTTCCTGCAGCTTGGTCATGGTTTCGCCGGTCTTCGTCGTGCTTTGTTGCAGATTGTCACCGATCCGTTTGGAAAGATCTGTAAGCCGTTCTTCGAGAGTTTTGCTTAGGGCGCGCTCTTGTGCCTGCAATCGTTCGGCGAGCTGAGCTTGTTGCGCGGCATTGGTTTCAGCCATTTGGGCTAGCCGACCAATCAGTTCGGCCTGGGGATCGGGAGTCTTCTGATTGTTGCGCAGCAACAGGGCAATAAGCGCTGCTGCAAGAATTGCCGCAACACCAATGGCGACGATTGAAACGATATCCATATCAGTAACTCCCGCTGCCCGTCAGCGGCCCCGAATTATTATGAAGCAATAGCCTATCACGGGATATCGCGAATCAAGGCTTGCCTGATTTATTGGCTCAGTTCTTGACCTCACGGGCGCTAAGGCCTACCTAAATCGCTGTTTGGATTTAACGAAGCTGCGCGATATAAAATGGCTGTTCTCCCGATCATAAAAGCACCTGACCCGATCCTCAAGAAGCGCTGTGCGCCGGTTGAGATCGTTGACGATGAAATCAGGACGTTGATGGACGATATGCTGGAGACAATGTATGTCGCACCCGGTGTTGGACTCGCGGCGCCGCAGGTTTCGGTACATAAGCGGGTTATTGTCGTTGATACCTCACGGGGGGATACGGATCGATCCCCTATTCGCATGGCAGATCCCGAAATTATCGAGTTTTCGGAAGATCTCGCGGTGTATGATGAAGGCTGTTTGTCCTTCCCGGATCAATATGCGGAGGTAGAGCGTCCGGCAAAGGTTCGGGTGCGGTATCTGGATTATGACAATGCGGTTCAGGAGATCGAAGCTGAAGGGCTGTTATCGACCTGTATTCAGCATGAGATGGATCATCTGGACGGAAAATTGTTCGTTGACCATATATCGATGCTTAAGCGCAATATGATCCTTCGCAAGATGACCAAGCTTAAGAAAACCGAGGCATTGTCGTAGCGCGGATGGCAAGCATGCGCCTCGTCTTTATGGGCACGCCCGAGATAGCGGTGCCCGCCCTGTCGGCGCTCATCGAAGATGGGCACGAAATTACCTGTGTTTACAGTCAACCGCCAAGACCATCAGGACGCGGTCATCGCGTAACGCCCTCACCGGTCCATCAATTCTCTGAGGAGCGGGGTATTCCCGTTTTGACGCCGGAGAACTTTAAATCACCTGAGGCCGTATCGACTTTTGCGGATTTCAAGGCGGATTTGGCCGTCGTAATGGCCTACGGCCTGATCCTGCCCAAAGCCGTTTTGCAGGCGCCCCGTCTCGGTTGCATCAATATCCACGTCTCGTTGTTGCCGAGATGGCGCGGTGCGGCGCCGATCCAACGCGCGATTATGGCCGGGGATGACGAAACCGGCGTGACTATCATGCAGATGGATGAAGGTCTCGATACCGGACCTATCCTGCGACAGGATCGGGTGTCTATCGGATCGGAGACGACTGCTGAAAGCTTGCATGATGAGCTGGCCCAAGTTGGGGCAAAGGCGGTTTGTAGTGCGTTAGCTGATTTGCAGTCTGGTAAAATCAACCCAGTGACCCAGTCCGAAGAAGGGATGACGTACGCTGCGAAAATCACCCGCGACGAGGGGCTTCTCGATTGGCACCTGACGGCGATTGATGTTGAGCGGAGAATGCGGGCTTTGAATCCTTGGCCCGGGACCTGGTTCGAACGGGACGGCGAGCGGATCCGGATTTTGTCTGCCGAAGTCGTTGATGGAAATGGGGCTGCTGGTACGGTTCTGGATCAAAGCGCCGTTATTGCTTGTGGCGCAGGCGCGATCAGACCGTTGGTTATGCAACGGCCTGGGAAATCGGCGACCGATGCGGAAGCGTTTCTGCGAGGCTATGACCTGCCCGTGGGAACCGTATTGGAATCACCGCAAACAGGTGGTCAATGACCCGTTACTACCTCGTGATTGAATATGACGGGACTGATTATGTCGGGTGGCAGCGGCAGGATAATGGGCCGTCGATCCAGGAAGAGTTAGAGAAAGCTGTTTACGGGTTTTGTGGCGAAACCGTTGCTGTCCAAGGGGCGGGCCGGACCGATGCTGGTGTTCATGCATTAGGACAGGCAGCCCATGTTGATATTGAGCGCGAAACAGATGCGAACACGGTACAAAATGCCCTTAATGCGCATTTGCGGCCAAACCCTATTTCTGTGCTTCAGGCGACCGCTGTTTCTGATGAGTTTCACGCGCGGTTCTCCGCACAGGCTCGGTCCTATCTTTACCGGATCATTAACCGACGGGCGCCGACGGCGACGCAGCGCTATCTGACATGGCATGTCGGGGTTAATCTTGATGCTCAGGCGATGCATGAGGCGGCACAACGATTGATCGGTAAACATGATTTTTCAACGTTTCGCGCGAGCACCTGTCAGGCGAAATCACCGATCAGAACCTTGACCTCACTCGATGTGTCTCGCGATGGCGAGGTCATCGATATACGCGCCAGCGCCCCATCCTTTTTACACCATCAGGTGCGGAATTTTGTCGGTACGTTGAAGCTGGTTGGTGAAGGAAAATGGACGGCTGACAATATCAGCGAAGTCCTCGCAGCCTGTGACAGAACGAAAGGAGGTCAGACGGCCCCCCCCGAAGGACTGTTTCTGACGAAAGTAACTTACCCGCCAAATAGCCTGTGACCAGCCAGTAATTTGGTTGTCCAGCTATCGACGACGAGGCCAATCATAAGATCCAGGACCACAACACCAAAGGCACCAAAAGCGGGAATCATAAGGGCGACACGGGCAATAAATCCCTGATAAACCAGAATAGCGATGATCGCGGCGACGCTGATAATTCCGGCAAACGCAGGCGGTAATATACCGGTCTTCGCGAATGTCGTCAGAGCGAGCATCAGGGTTATCTGCAGCAAGGCAGCCCAGTTATAGGCCGCGAAATATCTGCAAAATTGTTCCTCACGATCAATGACCCGGCATACATAAAGCATCACAAAAGGCATCGCGAACCAGCCTAAGACGTAGCCGGATGACTGGATCAAGACGGCGGGGAGTAAGCCGACAGTAATCATGGACTCGGGCGTTCGCATGATGACGAGCGCAATATAGGCGGGGAGAGCCAGTATTGCGGCCCAGTAGGATCGCCAGAAAGCGGTTACTGTATTTTCAAAGAGGAGGAGGCCGTTAGCATCGAAGCGCGCCAGCATCCAGGCACCGAATATTGAACGGCTGGTCTCTTTAAAGTCGATCATTCGGCGAAATAGCCGTCCAAAAACAGCTCGTAAATATCGGTTAGCCGATCCATGTCGGACAGACGGGCGCACTCGTCGACTTTATGCATGGATTGGCTGATCAGCCCGAATTCAGCGATAGGGCAGAAATCTTTTATGAACCTGGCGTCAGAGGTGCCGCCAGTTGTGCTGAGGTCTGGCTTTATCCCGGTTGTCTTCTCAACCGCTTCGGATAGCAGGCTGCTCAGCTTGCCTGGCGGTGTCAAAAACGCCTCACCGGTGATTTGGAACTCAACATCATAATCACCACCAACAGCGTCAAACTTTTCCTTCAACCAGGTCATCAGCGACTCGCTGGTATGGAGATCGTTAAAGCGGATGTTGAACGCGGCTTGGACCTCACCGGGAATGATATTGGTTGCCGTATTGCCGACATCAATCGTGGTCAGCTGCAGATTGGAGGGCTGGAAATGGTCGGTGCCGTCATCAAGCTTTTCCGAGGTGATCGCGTCCAACATCGCAATCATCCGGGGGAGAGGATTGTCGGCGAGATGGGGATACGCCGTATG
The DNA here is from genome assembly GCA_943787225.1 of uncultured Alphaproteobacteria bacterium. Classification (GTDB taxonomy): domain Bacteria; phylum Pseudomonadota; class Alphaproteobacteria; order MPNO01; family UBA2964; genus UBA2964. Next base: position 600,435 of record CALSLP010000002.1, on the reverse strand, counting down.
TCCCTGCATGCCGTGGACTGTCAGCCATCCGGAGATCGAACCGCGGCGGCCAATCTTGACCATTTCACCAAGTTTGTTCGGGTTGGTCGGTTCACCGACGATGCAGGCATCCAGCGTCTCATTACGTTCGGCCAGCCAGTCGAGCACTTTGCGGGTCCCGTTAATTGAGGGACCTTCCTCATCGCCGGTAATCAGGAGGCTGATTGAGCCGTTAAAGTTCCCGGATCGATTTTTAAGGAACCGCGACATACCGGAAACAAAACAGGCGATGCCACCCTTCATGTCTGTGGCGCCGCGGCCATATAGGGTCCCGTCTATGACCTCACCGCCGAACGGATCGACCGTCCAGCCTGCTTCGTTTCCGACCGGAACAACATCGGTATGGCCGGCATAGCAAAAATTTGGGCCTTCTGTGCCGAGGCGGGCATAGAGATTGTCGACGTCAGCTGTACCCTCTTCCGAGAAGGTCATTCGGTGGCAGGTAAGCCCTAATCCTTCCAACGCGGATTGCAGGACGTCGAGCGCACCTTCATCGGCAGGCGTAACGCTCGGGCACCGGATAAGTGCCTGCGCAAGCTCCAGAGCGTCGACGGTGTCACTCAATCGCGTAACAGATCGTTGATTGAGGTGCGTGATCTGGTTTTTTCATCGACCCGTTTGACGATGACCGCGCAGTAGAGGTTCGGGCCCGGTGTGCCGTCAGGCAGTTCCTTTCCGGCGATCGTACCGGGAACAACGACCGAATAAGCCGGAACCGTTCCTATATGAATTTCGCCAGTCGCTCGGTCGATGATTTTTGTCGAGGCACCGAGGAACACACCCATAGATAACACGGCGCCATCTTCGATGATGACACCTTCAGCGACTTCTGATCGCGCGCCGACGAAGCAGTTATCGCCGATGATAACTGGCTCGGCCTGGAGCGGTTCAAGAACGCCGCCGATTCCAACGCCGCCCGAGATATGACAGTTCTTGCCAATTTGGGCGCAGGAACCAATGGTCGCCCAGGTATCGACCATTGTGCCGGAATCGACATAGGCACCGATATTGACAAAACTCGGCATCAGCACGACGCCTGGCGCGATAAAGGATCCACGCCGGACGGTACAGTTGGGGACCGCTCTGAAACCGGCTTCACGGAATCGTGCATCGTCCCAGCCCGCGAACTTGGGGGCCACTTTATCGAACCAGGGTGCTTCGCCGCGGACAGGATCTGTTGGTCCGCCGGGCATGGGGGCGTTGTCAAATAAACGGAAAGAGAGGAGGACGGCCTTCTTCAGCCATTGTTGAACCTGCCACCCGCTATCCGATTTCGTGGCGACTCTAAATTCACCGGAATCCAGGCCATCGAGCGCTGCTTCAATGGCGTCGCGCACGTCGCCCGTGGTGCTGGGTGAAACCGAGTCCCGGTCTTCCCATGCTTGATCTATCGTTGCTTGAAGGTCGCTGGTGCTCATCTTGATTTACCTGTTCCTGGCCGAGTGTTTTGGTTTAAAAAAACGTTATCGCACCATAGTTACAGCCATGGTTCTGTCAACACTGCGGCGTGCTATTGGTCACGCAGCGGGGTCATTGAGGATGGTCTGTATCCATCCCTGCAAGTCGTCTACAACGTGGTCGATATGGTTCTCCACGGCGACATCCTTCGCCCATTCCGCCTCGGTTTTTTTCCATACCGTCATCATGCCAAGCTCGGCCGCCGGTTCCAGATTACGGGAGATGTCGTCAATCATTGCGGCCCGGCTTGGATCGACAGAGTAGGTGTCACATAACTGCCTGTATCCATCTATGGCCGGTTTTGGAATATACGCTGCAGCCTGAATATCGAAAATCGCTTCAAAGACATCTTCGTCGACGCCCATTCGCTCCAGAACCAGCTCGGCATGCCGGGCCGAAGCGTTTGTGTATATAATCTTGCGCCCTTTTAGGCGGGCGATGTCGGTGCCGAGTGATGGATTGGGGTCTACCTCGTTTAGATCCATTGGCGTCATCTCTTCAAAATATTGAGCAGGATCAAGCCCGTCATGGATCATAAGCCCGCGGAGCGTCAGGCCGTATTTTTTAAAATAGGATTTTTGTACCTGATGGGCATCTTCACGGCTAATGCCGAGGTATTTGGCAACGAATCCCCCCATGTGCTCGTCGATATGGGCCAATAGGCGCTTCGTAACGGGATAAAGCGTGTTGTCGAGGTCGAAAATCCAAGTTTCGACCTGGTCTGTCGTTATTTTGTTTCTATGGCTCATCTTGCTTCTTCTGGCTCGGCTCGGAGGTGATTGTGCACGTATTAATTGCGGCAGGACAACGAATCGTTAAGTCCCTCCCCTTATTATCACGGGGCGTCCAAATTAGTGTCCAAATTTTCATACGGGTTTATCATGGCAGCGTTGGAATCACAGCAAGGAGGGGTGTCTGGCTACGTTGAATCTCTCCGCCGCGAACGGGACCGGTTTGTCGCTCTGGCCTTTTGTGCTGCTGACATTCTGATCGAGATCAACGCCGAGCAGAAGATTACGTTTGCCGCTGGCGCTACTCAATCACTGGTGGGAACGGAGCCGGAAGTTCTTGTCGGTACGGACATTATGGATCTCATTCATCCAGAAAAGCAGCTGTTGGTGCAGGAACTGCTTAGCAATATGTCGCCGGGCACGCGTCTCGAGCCGGCACAGGTAGAGTTAGTGGGAACGTCTGATTCCCCGCAAGTGGTCTCAATGACGGGGTATCACCTGCCGGATATGCCTGGTCACCATTATTTTGCCTTTCGGTTGATTCCTGAAAATTCAATTGTCGAAATACCAGCGGGCACTGAGAGGGATTCCGGTAGTGGTCTTCTAAAGAAAGAAGCCTTCGCTGAAATCGCCAGTCGACAGATTCGGGAGGCTAATAGCCGGGGTGAACCGTTAAAACTGACAATGATCCACACGGGTGATCTGGATGAATTTCGTGATCGACTTGATCACGAAAGCTCCGAGCATCTTATGCGGTCGATGGGTGCCTGTTTGCAGGCCAGCTCAGCGGCCGGTCAAACAGCAGGTCAGTTGGACGATGGCGCCTTTGGCTTCCTCCATGATGATGCATTTGATGTAGGTGGCATTACCGGCAGGATAGAAGAAATATTTCGCACCGCAGATCCCAGCGGTGATGGGATTGCGGTCAAATCGGGCACGATTGATGCGGATGTCGGGGAGCTGAGTGAGGCGGATTCTGTTCGGGTGATGCTCTATACCGTTAATCGGTTTTGTGATCGGCAGGGCGACGATTTTGACATGACCAGCCTTTCGGGCAATCTCGAAAAGCTGACGCGAGAGAATAAAGAAACTCTTTCCAGATTTCGGGAAATTACGGATCATGGAAAATTTGATGTGGCTTTTCAGCCAATTGTCTCTCTGGTTGATGGTTTGGTACATCACTATGAGGCGTTGGCCCGATTTGACAAAAAGATCGAGAACTCGCCCTATCAGTTGATTACCTTCGCCGAGAATACGGGCATCATTGCGGATTTTGATCTGGCCATGTGTGCCCGGGTACTCGGGTGGCTAAAGGCGATGAAAGCCCAGGGTCATGAATACTCGGTGGCGATCAATGTCTCCGGGCAATCGCTCGCGAATACGGCTTTTATTGCCGCTTTGCATGATCAATTGGAAAGAGCGAGTACGGTACGACAGCAGCTTCTTTTCGAAATAACCGAGTCAGCTGGCATTGAAGATTTGGGTGCCGCGAACCGGTTTATTCAAGGTTTGAGAAGTGTTGGCCATCAAGTGTGTCTCGATGATTTTGGTGCGGGTGCAGCGGCACTCCGTTACCTGCACGCCCTGGAGGTCGATATCGTCAAAATTGATGGCCAGTATGTTCGGGGAGCTGCCCGTAATACCCGCAATCGAGCCTTTCTTAAGGCGGTGACGGGGCTATGCCATGACCTCGGTATTGCGACGATCGCTGAAATGGTCGAGGACGAAGCGTGTGCCGAAATGCTACGGGCCTGTGACGTCCCGTTCGGCCAGGGTTATTTATTTGGGAAACCGAGTTTTTCGATATCAGAAGTTGGGGCAAGCCCTGACGCCTCTGTGGTCTCCGTCGAAGAGTTGCGTCGTCGGAACCCGATTGCTCAGCGAAAAAGTCAAGAAGGGTAATAGCTCAAAGACCGAATGACAGTTGACGGTAGGCGACCTGATTATGGCATCAATTATTTCAAATCTCATATCCGGCGAGAAATCACGTCGAAAGACCATCCTGGAACTGGTGTCAGGTGAGGGGGCGTTAAACGCTTATCCAGGTCCGGTTGCGGTTCTAGATAGGGCAGGTGCCTTACTGGCCGCAAATGAAGAGGCATTGAGTTTGGCAGATGTGCTTCAGCTCGGTGCTGTCGAGGCAATGGAGCCGGGGTTCCGAGAGGCCGTTTTAGCGGGGGTGCCTGCCAACGCGCCGTTTGCCTATGACCATCAAGACTTAGTAACCGGTCAAACAGAACACCGAACCTATGACTTTCAAATACTACCTGTGGCGGCGGATGACTTAATCGTCATCATCGGCAGAAATACCGCTTTTGAAAGTGCTTTTCGAGGCGCACTGGCGGAGTCGCGACAGCGTTACAAAGATCTTGTCGAGGTTTGCGGTGACTTCTGCTGGGAGACAGATAGCGACGGGCAATTCGTTTTTGTCTCGCCATCGGGTGCTCTTGGTTATTCTGCAGAACAGCTCGTAGGCTGTTCAGCGGAAAGTTTTTTAGATTCAATTGGAGCAGGAGCATCCCCCTTTAGCGCGAGATCACAGATCTCTGGTGTTGATGTTTGGTTCAGGACGGCAGGCTCCGGGCTCGCCTGTCTCGAAGTGTCGGCCCGCCCCGTTCATGATTCTTCTGGGGCGTATCGCGGTGCGCGCGGTATTTGTCGTGACGTGACTGCCGACCGTGACCGCGAACAAGAATTAGCGCGCATTCAGGTTCGAGAAAATCTAATAGCCCATATTATCCAGACCATCAGAGATGAAATTGAACCATCAGCGATGTTGGATGCAGCAGCATGCATTACGGCCCAGGCCGTCGATGCCGAAGGATGCGCTATTGTACGAATAGACGAGGATGGTAATTTTGTTGAAGCGGCGTCCTTTGGCCGCAACACGCCTGACAGTTTGACGGTCGCTTCACTTCTTACGCAAACGGGCTCAGACGGACATTCATTGCAGGTCAATCGTGACGGGTTAGTGCTGCTGATGGCTACGACCTCGTGCCGCCAACAAAACAATGGCGCAATCGTACTATGGCGAGATGAACAGGAGGGCGCATGGGGTGCCGAGGAATGTGCGGTGATGGATGATGTCGCTGTCCATATGGGCGTCGCTTTGCAACAGATCTCCTATCAACTTGAGCTTGAGACCTTGTCGCGGACCGATCCACTGACCGGACTCCTGAACCGGCGGGCTTTTACGGGTGAGCTTGAGGGCAGAGTGAGTCGCGCTACGGAAACCGGCTCACAGGGCGCCTTGATTTATATCGATCTCGACAATTTTAAACCCGTGAATGACATCCTGGGTCACCAAAAAGGGGACGAAGCGTTGGTTGCGGTCTCAACAATGCTGACGCAGGCGACCCGGCCAGGTGATTTGGTTGCTCGTTTGGGCGGTGATGAATTCGCGTTGTGGCTGGATCGTACAGGCGAACCGGCGGCAGCCGTTAGGGCGCAGGAAATGCTTAAGGCGTCGTGTTGTCTGGAGCCTTACTCGGGAGACCCGGAGCGGCCTCTCGGCATATCGATTGGTATCGCCGTATTTATGCCGACTGCAGATGAGACGATGGATGGGCTAACCAGTCGGGCTGATGATGCGATGTATGAGGTTAAAAATAACGGAAAGGCGAGCTATGCCATCGCGCCTCCCGTCGTGGAACACAAAGAACAGGCGTTATCGAAATGAGTGGATTACTTTCTAGATTACTTGGCCGCGGAAAGTCAGGGCAGGGCAAAATTGACTATGATCGGGCCAAAGAGCTTGCCGCCAACGAGTCGTCTTCTGAACGCCGGGCCTTGGCGGCACGCCAAGATGTGGAACCGGAAATACTCTATTTTCTTGCCGAAGATGAAGACGTCAACGTGCGCCGCGCTATTGCCGCGAATAACTGCGGCACCGGTCCATGTCGGTTCGATCCTCGCTAAAGACGATGACGACGACGTTCGTTGTAATCTTGCCCAGCGAATTGGCAAGTTGGCGCCGCAGCTTGATGAGGGCAGTCCCGAGAACGCGTCGGCGGCATCGTGAACGAGGTGCTTGAGGTCCTTAGCCCGAGATCAGCTCCCGCGGGTTCGGCAATTGTTAGCGGAAGAATTAAAGGGCAGCGATGTTGTTCCGGTTTCTGTCATTGAACGCTTGGCGCGGGACAATGAGGCAGCCGTCGCGGCGCCGGTCTCTGGAGTTCTCGCCGCTTCTAGATGATGAAACCCTGCTCGATATTATTCAGGGCGCGCCCGCAAGTGACGCATTGGCAGCGATTTCCAATCGGAGCAATCTGGCGGAGTCGGTTTCTGAAGCGGTCGTTGCGACAGACGATGAACAGGCGGTTGCGGCCTTGTTATCGAATCAAAGTGCGCAGATCAGGGAAGAAACGCTCGATGCCTTGGTTGATCGGGCGCCGTCGAAAGCCAGTTGGCATAAACCAATGGTCCGGCGTCCGGCGATGTCCCAGAAATCTCTTAGGCGTCTGTCGGAATTCGTTGCGTCCAGCTTGCTTCGGGATTTGGAACGCCGGCGGGATATTGATTCTGATACGGCGCAGGCAATCAACAATGCGATGAAGAAACGTATCATCGATGAACCTCCTGAGGCTGGTAACGATACGCTCGACAGTGAGGAAGGTGAGGACCGGGAACTGGCGGATGAAAAAGCGAAACGGCTATATGATGCTGGTGAGCTGAATGAAGCCGCAATTATCGACGCTGTTAATCGAGGGGAGCGTGGTTTTGTCTCAGAAGCGTTAGCGTTAATGGCCGAGATTCCGCTTTTGGTCGTCAGCAAGGCCGTCGCGATGAATAGTGCCAAAGGTATGACATCTGTTGCCTGGAAGGCAGGACTTACGATGAAAACGGGCGTAGAGCTTCAATTGCGGCTTGCACGTGTGCCGCCGTCAAAAGTTCTGCAGCCTAAACCCGGACGCGATTTTCCTATGAGTGATGACGATATGACGTGGCAAATCAATTTCTTTGGTGGGAGATAAGGCGGGCTGGCAAACCATCGGCGAACGGCCTAATTTGGACAGATTAGGATTTTGAAATACTTGGATATGATCTTTGTCTGGCCTTGGTGACACCACTACAACGAACAATATTACGTCAGCCGGAAATGATGGCCCGCGTGTCGTCATTCGTGATCTTGTCAAATCCTACCGTCTTGGTGACGAGTCCATAGAGGTACTGCGGGGGCTGAGCCTCTCCGTGTCAGCCGGAGAAATTGTGTCCATTATGGGACCAAGCGGTTCCGGCAAAACGACCTTGCTTAACTGTATTTCAGGCATTGATTCGCCAGATGGCGGTGAGGTCTCAATCGCCGGTAAAATTGTTGATTATGCCTCCGAACGCGCTCGCACTAACTTGCGGCGTCATGATATCGGGATGGTGTTTCAGTTCTTTAATCTCGTGCCGACGCTGACGGTTCGGGAAAACGTCGGCCTCCCCTTCCTGATATCGCGACAGAAGAACGACGACGCCGAGGAGCGGGTTCAGAAAGTATTGGAGCAAGTCGGAATTGCGCGCCGCGCCGATCACCGGCCCTATCAGCTGTCAGGCGGGGAGATGCAGCTGGCCTCGATCGCTCGTGCCCTTGCGCATCGGCCGGCTGCGATTCTAGCAGATGAGCCCACCGGCAATGTTAATCCTGCCGTCGGCCGGTGCGATCATGAAAACATTGCGCGACGTTGCAAAATTAGAGCAAACCGCCGTGTTGCTCGTGACGCATAGCCCTGAACACGCTGCGTGGTCGGACCGGGTGTGTTTTCTCAAGGAGGGTGTGGTCGCTGCGGAATGCATTCATGACGGTGATGCCGATAATGTGCGGCCTATTCATGAAACACTCTTGAAACTCGGGATCTAACGGATCAGATGCTGGCAACGGTTGGATTAGCGGGACTCCTTGCCTGGCGCAGTTTACGTCATCATCGGGTGGTGGCGCTGGCCACGATTCTCGGTGTTGCCATCGGTATGACGGTCGTGTGCGCGGTGTTGATCGTTGATAATAATACGCGTGCCGTCGATATTCCGGCTCCGGTTGAGGAAATCTTCGGCAGCGCAAAAAGCGGATTCAGGCAAGCTTACCGGGCAACATCTTGGTATTCCTGCCATCAGTATTGCGCCCCGGGTTGAAAGCATTGGATTTGAACGTCAAGGCAAAGAGACCAGCAGCAGGTTGGTGCCAACCCAGCAGGGTAAGGGGCGTTTTGTTAGTGACGGAAAGGCATTTGCGGCTCAGGGAGAAGAGGATTATGTCGCGATGCGCCTGGCGGTTCGCCTGGCTTCCCTCTGTGTCGTTTCTGGTCGGCGCCGTAATTGTCTTTTTTACGATGCGGTTCTCTGTTGCCGCCCGTGCCCGCGAATTTCGTCTGTTGCTATGTCTAGGAGAAAGCCGTGCCGGGGTAGCAGCCTCTCTGTTACTTGAAGCCGCTATTCTCGGTGTTGTCGGCACCATCATAGGATTACTGATCTCCGTGCCCGCGGGGCGGATGTTGCTCGCAGAAGGGATATCGACGACGGGGCAAAGACCGGAAGGTGGCGATATTTTGCCATGGCCGGAATTGATCTCAATGACCGGTATAAGCGTGACTATCGCGTTATTGGGCGTAGCAGGGCCTGTCAGGTCTATATTCCGTATGGAAATAGCACAGGTCCTTCAGCCGCGATTTCTGGGTGAGGACGCTCAGGGGCGCGATCTGAATCCAACGGGTTTGTGGTGGTTGTTACCGCCCGCGATTGCAGCGGCTTATGTTTTGGGAAGACCATTTCTGGTTTCCTGGCTTTCGGTTATTCACTTTTTTCTTTTCGAGGCGGCCTTTATCACCATTTTGGCGGCGGCAACCCTGTGGTGGGTTACGCCCCTTTTGCGCGGCGCAATCAGGCTGTTTGAAGCTGTTATAAAGCCATTATTGCCCCTTGAAGCCTTGTTAACGGGCCGCAGAATGAGGTTGGCCTCCAAGCAAATCGGCTTCGCCGTCATCGGTATTGTCCTGGTGTTCAGCATGCTGACGGCCTTGCATGATATTACGCGCTCATTGAAAGATGAGATTGCGAGATGGGGAGAAGTCGCACTCGTCCCCTATATATTCTACGAGCGGACGTCTGTGCCGGCAGATCCAGAATCGTTCCGCCGTTTACTCGCCCTGAACGGATTAGTGTTTTATCGTTTATCTGCAAAAATTCCCGGAGCCTTGCCGATGCGATTGGTCAAAGGCGAGGACGTTAACCCGATCCGTCAGAAACTGGGGCGCCCGTTATTGCTTCCGGGGACGGTGATTTTTTCCAAGACACTGGCGGCGCGCTTTGATGTATCGGTTGATGATGCCCTTATTATTGAACAAAAGGGCGGAAAGCATCGGTTTAGAGTAATCGAAGTTTCTGATGACCTGGGGTTTTACGCGGAAGATGGAAAATATATCGATCTTCGATCCTATGCCGTCTTTAGCGATGGCAACCCGCTATTTGCCAGCAATCTTGAACGAACACTTGGGCTGTATGGTGTCGCGCAGTTCAAGGATGGTTCGTTACCGCTCTGGCGGCCAATCCGCGGTGATGCCCTATATCCTTATTACCTGCGGACACGGTTTGGTTTGATTAGTGGTTACCGCCAGAGCAGAGAGATCGACCGAGATTTCCTTATCTTTGATTTTATTCTGGTGATGACGGTGGTTTTGGCGACGATTGGTGTGGCTAACACCTTGTTGATCCAGGTTCATGGCCGTGAACGGGAATTCTCTGTGTTCCGAACAATCGGCATGGATAGGTTACAAATTATCAAAATGCTTGTCGCAGAAGGATTGATCGTCGGCTTTGTTGGCGCGTTCCTCGCTGCCATTATTGGCAATATTTTGGGGGCGGTCAGCGTCTCGTTTCTGGATCACTTCACCCTGTTTGATTATCGCTTCTTAGTGTCACTCCAGGCGACAGGTCTTATCTCTCTCATCTGTATCGGGACGTGTTTGGTGGCGGCGATTTATCCGGCAATCGTGGCGGTGCGTACATCGTCCGCGGAATCGCTACATTACGAATAGGCTGGCTGGTCAGGCGCTAAAGCCTAGCGTTTCGAGTGCAGGCAGTAAGTCGTCAAAATGCGATATGACGAGGTCGGCTTTCAGTTCTTCCGGCGTCAGCGCTGTGTAGCCGAAATCAACAACGATAACGGGTATGCCGGCATTCCGAGCGGCACCGACATCGGTCTCGCTATCACCAACCATGAATGTCTTCTCTGCTGTCCGTCCCGTTTTCTCGACGACGGCAAGTAAATGTCCGGCGTCGGGTTTGTGGATAGGAAGGGTGTCACCACCGATCACCGCATCGCCAAAGAAATGGGCGAGCTGGAGCCCTTCAAGAACCTGGTTGGTCATGTCCTGCGGTTTGTTGGTGCACACGCCGAGGGCGGTCCCGCCATTCGAGAGAGCGACGAGTGCTTCAAGGACCCCTGGGTAAGGACGGGAGTGAACCGTTGGTGCCGCCCCGTAATAATTGAGAAAGCGGTCAAAACCTGCATCTACTTTGGCCATGTCGTTGGCGACCTGACGTTTCTCGAAGGCGAGATCGATAAGATTTCGGGCGCCACCACCGATCATTAGGCGAGTTTCGGCAGGAGCCAAGGTTTGCAGGCCCTCTTCTTTCAGCACGCGATTTAAGGCGACGTGGAGGTCCGGCAAAGTGTCCACCAGAGTTCCGTCGAGGTCGAAGATCACCGCGTGATCAGACGCTTGAGGCATAGCTTCCGCCTTTAGTTAAAGATTGAGATTAGCGCTTGTTACGCCGCTTGGGGGCCTGACGGATTAGTGTACCGACACCATGTTCGGTAAATATTTCCAGAATCAGGGCATGCGGGACGCGACCATCAAGTATGACGGCAGCCTCTACACCACCTTTGACGGCATCAAGACAAGTCTCTGTCTTGGGTATCATGCCACCTTTTATGGTTCCGTTGCGGATGTTGCTACGGCCCTGAGTGGCCGTCATCTCTGCGATAAGATCACCCTTTTTATCAAGAACACCTTTGACGTCGGTGAGCATCAGCAGCCGGGAGGCACCGACAGCGGCAGCGATTGCGCCGGCGGCAGTATCCGCATTGATGTTATACGTGATGCCTTTGGGGCCGGTACCCAACGGGGCGATGACCGGGATAATGTCGGAAGAGGCGAGCTCTTCCAATACGCTGGAATTGATCGCAACCGGGTCGCCGACAAAGCCTAGATCGATAACTTTCTCGATATTCGAATCCGGGTCGCGCTTTTTCCGCTTTAATTTTCTAGCCTGAATCAGATTACCGTCTTTGCCTGACAGGCCAATGGCCGTGCCGCCGGCTTCGTTGATGGCGCCAACCACCTGTTTGTTGATGCTGCCGGCCAGAACCATCTCAACGACTTCAACAGTTGCCGCATCAGTTACCCGCAGACCATCAATGAAGGAGCTTTTAATCTTCAATCGCTCAAGCATGGTACCGATTTGCGGTCCGCCACCATGGACAACGATGGGGTTGATCCCAACCTGTTTGAGCAAAACAATGTCTCGTGCGAAGAGCTTTGCCAGCTCTGGGTCACCCATCGCGTGACCACCATATTTGACGACAAAGGTTTTGCCAGCATAGGCACGCATATAAGGCAGGGCCTCGGAGAGGGTTCTCGCCTTTTCCAGCCTCTTGTCCTGAGCGCTCTGCTCGCCTGATTTTTTTGCTTTTGATGTCGCCATGGACCTACTCGCTTCTTAAACGCGCGGCACTTTATATGAATTACTGGGGCGCTGCCAGCGCCGCGAGTGACGCACGAAGCTCCTGGATGCCCATGTTTTTACGCGCGCTCGTTGCTATAATATCTGGGTGAGCCGCAGGGTGCTTCTTCCGCATCACATCAAATGTTTTCGCGAATTCGGCCAGGGCGGTTTTTGATACCTTATCCGCTTTGGTTAGCACAATCTGATAAACCACGGCCGCCTGATCCAGCTCGTTCATCAGTGTTTCGTCAGATTCCTTGACGCCATGACGGGCATCAATCAATAGACAAAGTCGGTATAGAGTGACGCGGCCTTTGAGATAGTCATGCATCAGGTTCGTCCAATCCCGAATCCGGGATTTTGAGGCACGTGCATATCCAAACCCCGGCATATCGACCAGCGTCAGTCGGTCCCCCAGATTGAAGAAATTGAGTTGTTGGGTCCGTCCCGGGGTCCGCGACGTACGGGCGAGGGTTGTTTGTCCCGTCAGCGCGTTAATAAGGCTCGATTTTCCGACGTTTGACCGACCAGCAAAGGCAATTTCCGGCAACCCTGGGGGCGGCAGATTATCGAGGTTGGTCGAGCCAGCAAAAAATTGGCAGCTGCCGGCAAAAAGCTTTCTGCCAAACTCGATCTGTTCCTGATCGATGATTTCACCGTCAGTTTCTTGTTCTACCATGTTCCTGTCCCTGTTCGGGACGCTGGTGGGTCAGGGGTTAACCTTGACCCCCATGCGCCGCATGATGACCCATTGCTGGGCAATCGACAGAATATTGTTCCAGGCCCAGTAAATAACGAGCCCTGCTGGAAAACGTGCCAGCATGAAGGTGAACATAAGCGGCAGGAACATAAAGATTTTGGCCTGCATCGGATCGGCCGGTGCTGGATTTAGCTTCTGCTGCAGGTACATCGTTATGCCCATCAGAATTGGCCAGATGCCAATCATCAGGAATTCCGGTGGCGTCCATGGGATTACACCAAACAGGGTGAAAAGCGATGTTGGGTCTGGTGCCGAGAGATCTTGAATCCAGCCATAAAACGGTGCGTGCCGCATTTCGATTGAAACAAAGAGCACTTTGTATAGCGCAAAAAATACCGGAATCTGGACGAGCATTGGGAAACAACCGGCAGCTGGATTGACCTTTTCCGTCTTATAGAGCTGCATCATCGCTTCGTTCATCTTGGCTCGGTCATCTTTATGCCGATCACGGAGCTTGGTCATTTTCGGCTGTAATTGCTTTAGCCGACTCATTGCGCGGTAAGACTTATTGGCGAGCGGAAAGAACGCTAGCTTGATCAGGACAGTAAGGAGCAGGATGGCCAGCCCAAAATTGCCAATGTGATCAGCGAACCACAGAAGAACGTAGAAGATTGGTTTGGTCAGAAAATAGAACCAACCAAAATCGATCGCGAGGTCGAAACGTGAAATGCCGAGATTTTCTTCGTATGAATCTAGCACCTTAACTTCTTTGGCGCCGGCAAAGAGCTGGTTGCTGACGGAGCCGGAACTCCCTGTCGGAATAACTTTCGGATCACCGAGGTAATCGACCTGATACTTGTCTTTCTTTAATTGCAAGTTGTGACGGAAGTTCGTTTGTATGTCAGCTTTTTGGTCTGGGACGAGTGCGGTGAGCCAGTATTTGTCGGTGATGCCGATCCAGCCACCCTTGCTCCGTTGGCTGATAGTCTTGGCATCTTGAACATCGTCGTAATCGACTTCTTTCAGTTGGCCATTAAATACACCGAGTAATCCCTCATGCAGGATGAAGAACCCAAGGATATCAGGTGTCCCTGTCCGGGAGACGAGCCCGTAGGGATAGAGGGTAATCGTTTTGCCACTATTGTTTTCAACCGCTTGCGTAACGGAAAACATATAGTTTTCATCAAGTGTAATTGTCCGATTGAATTTGATGCCTTGGCCATTATCCCAGCTTAGCTTCACAGGTTGTTTAGGGGACAAGGCTGTTCGGTCGGCTGTCCAAACGGTTTCGGAGGTTGGTAATTTGACGCTTGCATTACTCGCTACCCAGCCGAACTGAGCATAATAGGGGTTTTTGGTGCCGGTTGGCGACAAAAGGGTAATTGCCGGGCTGTTGGCATCAAGGGTTTCCCGGTACTTGGTGATGATGAGGTCGTCGATCTGGCCGCCTTTGAGCTGGATCGAGCCGGTCAGTTGATTTGAACTGATCTGAACCCGGGGCGCTTTCTGTAAAATAGAAGTCCGTGATGGGCCTGATGGCTTCACCGGTATTCCCACAACGGGGGCGGTCGGTGCCTGTGCGGCGCTGCCGGGAACTGATGGCACTATGGTCTGGGGCGTTGGTGTTGGAACGGTGGCGCCTTGGCCGTTGGTTGCGGGCTTTTGCCCCGGAATAGCCGCTGGTTTGTTCTTGGCGGCCTCTATTTGTGCTGCCTTGCGCGCCGCCATTTCCTTTTCGACGCGTGGCTGTTCATAAAGAAACTGCCATCCAAGCAGGATCGTAACAGAGGCGACTACGGCCATAATGAGATTGCGCTGTTCCATGACCTTTATTTTGCTTTCGTGTAGGTGTTTTTAATTGTCTCAGGTACAGGGTCGTATCCGGTCCCGCCCCAAGGGTGGCATCTGCATATTCGTTTCATCGCCATCCATCCGCCGCGAAGCACGCCAAAACGTGTAACGGCGTCAGCGGCATAATGCGAGCATGAGGGAGCGTAACGACAGGTGGCAGGAAATAAGGGCGAAATGACTAGCTGATAAAAGCGAATGAGGCCACGAAAAAGCGATCGCAGAAAGACTGACATTAAGGTCATTTCTTATAAACTCTTCCTTTCCGCCAGTCTGTCTTCACTCGTTGTGTCCTGCCATTTCCCCAATTTTTGCAGGGCACCTTCGAGGTCGCTGACCAACGCATCAAACTTGCGGCCCGGCGTGGCCGCCCGTCCAATGATGACGTAATCATGTCCGTCAGCTGCGTGATCTTTTAGCACAATCTCAGCTGCAGCGCGAAGCCGCCGACGCGCACGGTTTCGGATTACTGAATTACCGACCTTGCGGCTTACAGTGAAGCCCACCCGGATATTGTCGGCGGCAGCGCCCGGATCAAGGGGCGGCTGTTCCTGAGCCTGAAGAACAAGACCGGGCATGGCACACTTTTTCCCACCGCGGGCAATGCGGAGAAATTGGTGGCGACGTTTCAGGCGCTGAGGCGCCTCGGTCATCGTTCAGGCGGACAGACGTTTACGGCCCCGAGCGCGACGGGTTGCAAGAACCCGACGACCGCCAACGGTGGCTTTACGGGCACGAAACCCATGACGACGTTTACGAACGAGAACGCTCGGTTGATATGTGCGCTTCACGGTAGAACTCCGCAAATTGGAGATGAGTAAAAAGAGGAGGCTGTATAAGGTTTTGGCGCGGCGAAGTCAATTCATTGAGTCATGCTAAATTCATGCTGCTCACGATTAGTTTAGCAGCAGTTGATTGGTTCACCCCCCTACGGTGACTAGATCAGTGTAGAATGACTATGGTACATGCAAATGGATAAAGAATTAGTGGGTATCGCTGAGCATGCTTCTAAGCAGCATACCGCCGCCATTTTCCCGGAGGAGAAAACCTTGGCTGATGATACGCAGAAAGACTCCGCGGCGTCGGAATCCGCTGAAAAGAAGGGGTTTTCTCCAGCTAAGCTAATCCCTGTTATTATCCTAATTGCTGGATTAGTTGCTTTCTTTGCCTTTGATCTTGATCGTTATCTTTCCTTAACCGCCCTCAAAGAAAACCGCGAAGTCCTGACTGGCTGGGTTGCTGACACCGGGCTCGTCGCGTGGCTGGTCTATGCTGGAATTTATGCCGTTGTGACGGCGTTCTCTATTCCTGGCGGCGCTGTTATGACAATTGCGGGCGGTTTCTTGTTCGGACCTTGGTTGGGTGGCACGCTCACCGTTATCGGCGCAACGATTGGGGCTACTGCGGTTTTTCTGGCTGCACGCTATGCGTTGGCCGATTTCCTGCGGGACAAGGCGGGCGGTGCTATCCGTAAGATGGAAGACGGGTTTAAAGAGAATGCCCTGAGCTACCTGTTATTCTTACGCCTCGTTCCGGTGTTTCCTTTTTGGCTGGTGAATTTGGTGCCTGCCTTTCTGCGGGTTCCCGTCGGTGTTTATATTTTCGGTACGGCGGTTGGCATTATTCCAGGTACCTTCGTTTACGCTTTGGTTGGTGACGGCGTTGGTGCGCTGCTTGAGGCAGGCCAGGACGTTAATCTTGGTATTATTTTCGAGCCACGTTTCCTGTTACCTATCGTCGGGTTGGCTGGGCTTGCCTTGTTACCGGTGCTCTATAAAAAATTCAAAGGCTGCTCGGCCTCATAAAATAAATAACCTGCCACGGAGTTTCCCATGGGTGAACGGATTGAAACCGATGTTTGTGTCATTGGAGCAGGCTCAGGCGGCCTGTCCTTCGTCGCTGGTGCCGTTCAAATGGGTGCCAGGGTTGTCCTTCTCGAAAAGGGAGAGATGGGTGGCGATTGCTTGAATTATGGCTGTGTTCCTTCGAAAGCCCTGATCGCTGCCGGTCATGCTGCGCACGCAGTGCGTTCTGCCAATCGCTTTGGGGTGGAAGCCGGGGAACCAACTATCGATCATGAAAAAGTTCGCGCCCATGTTAAGGGCGTCATCGCGGATATTGCGCCACACGATTCACAGGAACGGTTCGAGACCCTCGGTGCCAGGGTTATTCGTGAACATGGACGTTTCAGCGGTCCTCGGACCGTTGTGGCGGGCGATTTTGAGATATATGCGAAGCGTATAATTATTTCGACTGGATCCGCGCCCGCCGTGCCGCCGATTCCCGGTCTCGATACTGTCCCGTTTTTCACCAATGAAACAATCTTTGATCACGGAGAGCCGATAGAACATTTATTGGTAATAGGGGGTGGCCCTATCGGGTTAGAGCTAGCGCAAGCGCATAGGCGGCTAGGGGCGAAGGTTACGGTCATAGAGGGATTGAAAGCGCTAGGGAATGACGACCCTGAGCTTGCCGTTGTCGTTAAAGACCGTC
Organism: uncultured Alphaproteobacteria bacterium; assembly: GCA_943787225.1. Lineage (GTDB taxonomy): Bacteria > Pseudomonadota > Alphaproteobacteria > MPNO01 > UBA2964 > UBA2964. The sequence goes on along the minus strand of CALSLP010000002.1, from coordinate 583,461 downwards.
TTGCGGCGGAAGGCGTCGATATTCACGAGAGTGCGCTGGTTAAATCCATTTCTGGAAGTTCAGGAGCTATTTCTATCGCGGCAGAACGCGATGGCGAGGCGCTTAATTTTGAAGGGTCCCATCTTCTCCTCGCTGTGGGCCGCACGCCCAATATTGGTGACTTAAACCTTGAGGCTGCAGGCATTGAGGCTGGTCGTGGCGGCGTTCCGGTCGATGCACGGATGCAAACCTCAAATAAGCGGGTCTTTGCAATTGGTGACGCTGCGGAAGGATTTAAATTTACGCATATCGCGGGATATCAGGCCGGTATTGCGATCCGGAATATTCTGTTTCGGTTACCGGCAAAATCAGATTATACGGCGGTGCCATGGGTCACCTATACGTCGCCAGAGCTTGCTCAGGTCGGTTTGACGGAGGCGACCGCACGCCAACAGTTTGGTGATGTAAGAGTGTTGCAAGCAAAATTCGCCGATAATGACCGTGCTCGTGCGGAAGCAGAGACCGAAGGGTTATTAAAAGTAATTACGACCTCAAAAGGGGTTGTAGTCGGCGCCAGCATGGTTGGTGAAAAGGCCGGCGAGATCATTCAAAGCTGGTGTCTGCCAATTTCGAAAAAGATGAAGATCAAAGACGTTGCCGGGTTGATCCTGCCCTATCCGACGCTGGGCGAGATAAACAAGCGCGCTGCAGGGTCATTTTATACCCCGTCATTGTTTAGTGACCGCACCAGGAAAATCGTCAGATTTCTTCTCGCGTTAGGATAATCGTCGACGGAATCAATCCACCTGCTGAATTCTAACGCCTTACTCACAACAAGTTGAAAGCCGGTGATCGGGTAATCGGTTGGTGTCTTGTCCTTGCATGATTATGTAGAGGGAGCAGAGAAATCGTGGACCGTTGAGATAATTGTGTTTTGGCCGTCACGCTCTTTCTCCGAATAGAGTTTCTGTTCGGTGCTGAAAATTTTATTAGGACGGGAGATCCAAATGAATATCAAGAAAACCGCTACGATCCTTAGTGTCGCTGCTATTGCCGCTGCATCAACAGCTCTGCCAGCAGCCGCTGCTGACATCAGCAAGACCAGCAACATCCAGCTTGCTGCTTGTAACCCTTGTGCCGCCAAAAAGGGCTGCAATCCTTGCGCCGCCAAGAAGCGCTAATAGCATAGCGTAACGTTACCGGATAGCGCCGCCTGGCCTTCGTGCCCGGCGGCGTTATTCTGTTTTGGGAAAAGAGTTCACCACTTTTCCCATTAGGCATCTTCTTTGCCGCCTATCGCTAATTATCTGTATACTGTTGCCGATGGCGTCAGACTCTACTCATAGCACAAGACGGGGATTGGGCCTTTCGGCCAAATTACTGCTGCTCACCATGTTCTTCGTGATGTTGAGCGAGGTGTTTATATACGCTCCCTCGATTGGACGGTACCGACTCGTCTATCTCGAAGAGAGGATTGCGGCGGCCCATTTGGCGAGCCTCGCTCTCGAGGTTCCCCCTGACAATCTGGTCGGCAAGCAGCTTCGCAATGAATTACTCGATCATGCCAAATCATTCGGCATCGTCTTGAAACGGCCAGCCAGTAAATCTTTGATGCTGTCGGATGAGATGCCAAGACGCATCGATGCTACTTTCCATCTTAGCAATCACAGCTTTATGGCGTTGATCGGCGATGCCTTTGATATTCTTCTAAGTGATGGCAGCCGGACCTTCCGGGTTATTGCGCCATCACCCAAGGACCCAAGTATAATTGTGGAAACCGTAATTGCAGAAGCGCCCTTGCGTCGTGCGATGATCGACTACTCGCTGAATATCCTGGCGCTGTCGATCATGATCTCTCTTATGACAGCGGTTTTGGTCTATGCCAGCTTGCAATGGCTCTTTGTTGGCCCCATGCGATCAATAACAGCCGCGATGGTTTCTTTTCGCGAGGCACCAGAAGACGGGACCCGTTTGGTTCAACCCGGAAACAGAAAGGACGAGCTCGGTGTTGCGGAGCGTGAACTGGGTGGCATGCAGCGTGGATTACGCGCTGCGCTTATTCAGAAGACCCGCCTCGCGGCGCTGGGAACCGCAGTGGCCAAAATCAATCATGATCTGCGGAATATCCTCGCTACGGCTCAGCTGGTGTCAGATCATTTGGAAGTCTCAGAAGACCCTAATGTAAAACGTGTAGCGCCTACCTTGATGGGCGCTATTGATCGCGCCGTTACTCTTTGTTCGAAAACTCTTCGTTTCGTGCAGGAAGGGGCAACAGAGCTAGAGGTCACGCGGTTTGGATTGGCGCCGCTGCTCGATGAACTGTCAGATGCGGCAGGGACCATGGGTGATGGCAGCGCCGTTCTCGATAGCCGGGTGGATGCTCGGTTGGAACTCCATCCTGACCGGGACCAAATGTACCGTGTTTTTCTTAACTTGGCGCGCAATGCCTTTGAGGCCGGTGCAACCCGCGTAACGGTGAGAGCCCATTCCGACGTCGGTCATGCCATTATTGAAATCGCGGATAACGGGCCGGGTTTGCCGGAGCGGGTACGGGAAGAGCTGTTCCAGCCATTTGCACGCTCCTCACGGGCCGGTGGCTCTGGCCTGGGTCTATCTATCGCCCGCGATCTGATGCTGGGCCATGGCGGCGATATTAGCCTGGCGCGCAGCACGGATGAGGGCACAGTGTTTCGGCTTTCTCTACCGATCGAGCCTAATCAGGGGGAGCGCCCAACCCCGACATTGGTGCACGGTAAGACATCATTGCGGGCAAATTCGAAATGTGATGAGTAAGTTGCGGTTAATCACCGATGGGGTATACAAAGTCTACAATTCGTTCGTTAAGTGAGGTTCCACAATGAAACAGCTAGGTAATTGGATTATGGGTGCGGTAACTGCTGTCATGGCGGTCGGTGGCCTGTTTGTTGCGGCAAATTCTGGCCACGGTGTTCCGTATTATGGTGGGCTCCTGTTCTTTGGCTTCGCCGTTTTCTTCGTTTTTCATCTGATCCGGGTTAGTTCTGACCACGAAGCCTAAGACGCTTTGTATAATTTGATAGGCTTACAATTCTGATGCAGTCCAACGCTGACAAGCTCCGATCTCTCTTGGCTAGTCCAGATGTTCTCGTGGCGCCCGCTTGTTATGATGCACTTTCAGCGCGGCTTATCGAACGGGCTGGCTTTGGTCTCAGCTTTATGAGCGGATTTGCGGTATCGGCTGCGCGTCTTGGTGTGCCGGATACCGGGCTGATTTCCTATGGCGAAATGCTCGAGCAAGGACGCAATATCTGTAATGCGGTGTCCATACCGGTGATTGGGGATGGCGATACCGGATACGGCAATGCTCTGAACGTTAAACGGACTGTTGTTGGTTATGCGCAAGCCGGGTTCGGTTGTTGCATGATTGAAGATCAGGTGGCGCCGAAAAGATGCGGTCATACGCGTGGTAAACAGGTCGTCGATCGCGACGAGGCTGTTGGCCGGATTCAGGCTGCTGTTGATGCCCGCGATGAAGGCGCTGATATTCTGATCATGGCTCGCACGGATGCACGGGCGACCGACGGGTTTGAAGAAGCCATGTGGCGCATTAAGGCATTTGCCGATTTGGGCGCTGATATTCTTTTTCTGGAAGCCCCGCAAAGTGAAGAAGAGATGCGGGGGTTCTGTGACGGAGTCCCAGGGCATAAAATGGCCAATCTGGTTGAGCAGGGTGATACGCCACTTCTCCCGCCTGATGTCCTGCACGAGATGGGCTTCAAGATCGTCCTCTACCCTCTGACATTGATAGAGGCTTCCGTGGCAGCGATGGAAGGGGCGCTGCGATCGTTGAAATCAGGCAAGACACCTGAAGGCCTCGCAGAGTTTGCGCATTTACGGGACGTCGTCGGCTTTAACGATTATTACGAAGCTGAAAAGAAATACGCTGCCGGCGAATAGGCTCGCGTCCTCTCCTGGGTTGTTTATCCCAACCCCACCATCACGAATTCCCGAAAAGCCGGACGATCTTGTAGAGATGCATACCAGCGTTCCAAATTAGGAAGTGGTTTGCGTTCTAAATCGTCGAAGGCGTACCAGCGATAGGCGTATATCCCGATGGGGATATCGCCCATGGTCAGTTCATCGCCGGCGATGAACGCCGTGTCGGCAAGATAGCTGTTCAGAATCTCGAGATTTGCCTGTGTCGCCACGATAGATTTATTGATGGCGTCCATGTTTCTGTTCTCTGGTTTATCTCGAACCAGGCCGTGAAACATGGCCGTAAAGCCGGGACCCAGGGTCGCGAGCTGCCAGTCCATCCAGCGATCTGCATTTGCCCGAACCTGCAGATCTTCAGGGAAAAACGACCCATGACCGTGTTTCGCTGAAAGCATGCGAACGATTGCATTGGACTCCCACAAAATAAAATCCCCGTCGATTAAAACAGGAACTCTTCGATTAGGATTTATCTGAAAGAACGCATCAGTATCCACGACGCCAAATTCGCGCCCTGCATCTTCGCGTTCATATTCGATGCCCAGCTCTGCACAACACCACAGAACCTTTTGGACATTGGAAGAACTTTTACGACCAATAATTTTCATTTCATTACGCCATGGGGTTCATAATATGTTCCTGGAATGCTGGACGTTCGCATAGTAGATCATACCAACGTTGAACGTTGTGATATGACTCACGTTCAATATCCATGCTGAACCAGCGATAGGCGGTGATACCGAGGGGGATGTCACCCACGGTGAGGTTGTCACCGGCCATATATTTTGAATTGGCTAAATGATTATCCATAATCGCGATATTAGCAGAAAGCTTTTTGCGGGAAGCCTCGATGGCGTCGAGATCGCGATCTTCCGGCGCCGTACGAACCATGCCCCAGAATACGGGCACGAGGGTGGGGCTCATGGTGGCAATCTGCCAATCCATCCAGCGCTCGGCGTTGCCCCGGCTTTGCAAATCATCGGGATATAACGTGCCTGGCGCATGCTTTGCGGCCAGATAGCGTGTGCAGGAGTTGGATTCCCAAAGCACAAACCCATCATCGATGATGGTTGGCACTCTGCCATTCGGGTTGAGAGCGCGATATTCGGGTGTGTCGTTGCCGCCAAAGGGACCGCCAAGATCTTCGCGTTCGAAGGGCAACGCCAGCTCACCGCAGGCCCAAAGCACTTTCTGTACATTTGATGAGGTGGCACGTCCGATAATCTTTAACATTCTAAACTCCCGCTGCTCTTTTTGCTTAAGTTAACGCGCTTCTTCTGATGGGCCTTTTAGTTCTACAAAATTGCCATCGGGGTCCTGAAAATAAACCGATGGTCCATATCCTTGTGCGCCGAAGCGGCGTCCGCTGCGTTCGACCTTTACATTATTCTCTTCAAGATAGGCGACAATCGCGTCTTCATCAAACTCCCCGAGTGTTAAAGCGAAGTGATCGACATTCCGCCCCGCATCGGGCGGGCCGTAGCCTGACCGCTGACCGATGTCACTTTCGATTGGAACGAGGTCGATCATCGAGGCTCCCGCCTGATATTGATAAAGCCCGTCGGAGATTCGTTTTTCGGGGCATCCTAAAATATCACGATAGAAATGGATCGATGTATCGATATCGGCGACTCTGAGGACAACATGATCGAGTTTGGTGACATGGATGGGGTTCATCGCTCTCTCCGCCATAGCTCAATGAGAGGACTATATCATGCGAGGGTTTCGTACGAAGCCTTCATTCGTTGATGGATTCGGCTGCTTTCTTCCTGATCATGCTTTCACGCCAGGTGATGTAGTAGGTCGCGGCAAATATAATGGCACCACCGATCCAGACCCAGATGGAGGGCCATTCCGAATAGAGAAAAAAGCCGAACGCGGCGGCGATCGGCAGCCGTAGAAAATCAAACGGCATCACAAAGCTCGCATCCGCGGCTGCGAAGGCCCGGATGATACAGGCATGGGCGGTGTAGCCGAAGACGCCCAGCAGGATGATCGGGATTGTGTCTGACCAGTCTGGCGTGACCCAGACATAGAAGGCGGGAATTGCCGATACAGGGATAAAAATCAATGACATATAAAGTAAGATCGCGTTCGGTGAATCGGTATTCGACAGCGACTTTGTGGAGGTTTGCGATGCTGCATAGAAGATTGCTGAGAAGACAACCGCGATTGTTCCGGTGCTCAGCTCGACAAACCCTGGCCGTATAATGACAAGCGCGCCTATAAAACCAAGCGCGGTGGCAATCCACCGATGGGCCCCGACCTGCTCTTTGAGAAAAATAGTGGCCATCACAATGGTGAAGAGCGGGACCGTAAATTGCAGAGCTTGAAGATCAGCCAGCGTGACCAGCGTGACTCCGATAAACCACCCGACATTCCCAAGATAATGGATGGAATTGCGAAAGATATGAAGCGGCAGCCGGTTTGTTTGTAAATCTTCACGTTTCTGGCGGAGGGCCCAAGGCAGGATAATCAGAAAGCTGACAATGCTGCGCAGAAAGATCATTTGGAGGACATGAAACTTGTCCTGAATATCTCTGATGACGACGGCCAGCAGGATAAGGGAGATGCCGCCGAGCACCATCCAGATCGCGCCCCGCGCGGTCGCGGGCAGAGCATTGAAGGCTCGGGACGGATTCAATGGTTTGTCCGATGGGAGGCATGTTAAGTCGCCACGGGCGACGCCTTCACGGCGTGGATCAGCGCCACCTTCATAGCCACCAGGTCGCACTCTAATGCCGTGTAAGCCGCTGGTCTTGGGCCGGATGTGGATTTGATGGCCCAGCCTCTCCAATGCGGGGGCGAGAGCTTCTAATGTTGTGCCTTCTTCGAGCTCAGTCTTGCGGTTTTTGTTCAGGAAATTGGGCAGCGCAATGGCATCTTGCATCGTCATCTTCCAATCCAGTCCGGCAATCAGGGCTTTGAGCGACATAGCCGATAATACTGGAGCCGCCCGGAGAACCAACGGCCATTACCAGTTTGCCATTTTTATCGGTAACGATTGTCGGGGACATAGAACTGCGGGGCCGTTTCCGGGGCTCGACGCGATTAACTTTCGGACGGCCATTTATGCGTGGGACGGAGGCAAAATCTGTCAGCTCGTCATTGAGCATAAAGCCGCGCACCATGATACGTGACCCAAAGGCGGTGCCAACTGTCGTTGTCATGGAGACGGCATTGCCCTCTGCATCGACGACACTGATATGGCTCGTAGAGATAGGCCGGTTGTCGCCGTCATCAGGCACAGAGTCGCGCTGCACCAGCTGAGGTGGAATGCCGGGGGCCGCTTTCCCCATGGCTTTATCGGCGGAAATCATGGCCGCTCGAGATTTCAGATAATGTCGATCCAGAAGACCGGCTACCGGCACCTTTACGAAATCCGGATCGCCGACATATTGATTGCGATCAGCGAAAGCGAGTTTGCTGGCTTCGGCGACAAGATGAACGGCTTGTGCAGAACTTGGCGGAATACGGGAGAGATCATACGGCTCCAGCATTGTCAGTATTTGTGCAATTGCGATTCCGCCGGAGGTTGGTGGTGGCATGCCGCATACCCGCCATTGCCGATAGGGGTGACATAGAATACGGCGTTTCTTGGCCTGATAGAGGGCAATATCCGCGGCCGTCATTTTTGCAGGAAGATGGTGCGTGTTGCTCACTGCTGTGGCGATGTCGCGGGCGATTGGTCCGGTATAGAAAGCGTTTGCGCCTTGCGTCGCCACCTGACGTAGTGTCTCGGCGAGCTCCGGATTCTTGAGCAATGTGCCGACAGGGAGCGCTTCTCCGTCCTGAGTGAAAAAGAAGCGTCGGGCGATCGGAAAATTCTTCAGATGGCGGTCACGCGTAATCATCAAGTGTAGGCGGGGCGACACCGCGAAGCCTCGTTCCGCCATATCAATGGCTCGATCAAATAGGCGCGCCCAGGGTAGCTTGCCATGGCGCTTGTGCGACATTTCCAGCATGCGAAGCAGTCCGGGGACACCAACACCTTTGCCGCCGGCCATACGCTGCCGCCAGGGTATGGTTTTTCCTTGAGCGTCTGTGAACAGGTTTTCATCCGCTGATTCTGGTGCCGTCTCCCGACCATCATAGGCATCGATGACCGCCTTTTTATGGCCAGCATTTTTGCCGGGTGTGTAGTGCAGCAAGAAAGCACCGCCGCCAATCCCGGAGCTTTGGGGTTCGACCAGTGTTAAAATCATCTGTGTTGCGATCACAGCGTCTACGGCACTACCCCCTTGTCGTAAAACGTCCAGCCCTGCTTCAACGGCTAGAGGGTTCGCTGCGGCCACCATATGTCGTTTTGCGGATGGCGACCCGACATGATCGCAACCTGCTATGAATAAGAGGGCGGTGCCGAGGAGAGCAGCGATGCTGGTTCCCCGGGAAGTTGCTGGATTTGAGTTGGTGAAAGTTCGGGTCATCGGCTTTTAGATTATTTCGGTCAGTTATTTATGATCCATAGTGCAGTCAGCGCCAAGGAAATCCTTTCGCATGGAGGGAAATCCGGGTAAAAGCATGCCGAAACAGGGTGTCACGGCATTTAGGGTGCCAGAATCCATTTGAATTTGGAGAATAACGTTGAGCGCGGCGGGTCGCACAAAAGGGCATATCTCAGTGCCACAAATCAGGGCACGTAAAGGAGGCGATCCCATCGTCTCGCTGACGGCCTATAGCGCTCCTATGGCCGCCATCCTGGATCCCCACGTTGATTTGTTCATCGTCGGTGATTCTGTCGGGATGGTATTTTACGGCATGGACTCAACATTGGGTGTGACGTTGGAGATGATGATCGGTCATGGCGCTGCTGTGGTCCGCGGTTCCGAGAAAGCCTGTGTTGTTGTCGATATGCCATTTGGCAGTTATCAGGAATCCCATTCGCAAGCATTTCGCAACGCCGCTAAGGTGATGAAGCGGACCGGTTGTGATGCTGTGAAGTTGGAAGGTGGCGCCGAGATGGCAGAAACGGTAGCGTTTCTAACGGCACGCGGCATTCCGGTTATGGGACATGTCGGGCTAATGCCGCAAAGCGTGAATAGCCTGGGTGGTTATCGGGCGCGCGGGAGAGGCCGAGCAGAAGCCATGAAAATAATATCCGATGCCCGGGCAATTGCTGATGCGGGTGCTTTTTCGATTGTTGTTGAAGGTGTTGTTGAACCTCTGGCAAGAGAAGTGACGAATTCCGTTGTCGTGCCAACCATTGGCATCGGCGCTTCTGCTGAATGCGATGGTCAGGTTCTGGTCACAGAAGATATGGTCGGATTGTTCAATGATTTCACGCCAAGCTTTGTGAAACGATATGCGGATCTCGGGTCACTCGTCGGTGAGGCGGCTGAAGCCTATGGACAGGACGTAAGAGCACGACGCTTTCCCGCAGCTGAGCATTGTTTTAAGGTCAAGAACACAAAACGTAACCAGCCTAGTTTGGGCACCCGATATAACCGTCATTCTGATTTGTATTATCTGAAACTCGATGCCTAAATCCGTCGATACATTACCAATGTCAGACCAAATCGTTCGCAGCGTTGAAGATTTGCGAGGTACTGTCGCGCGTTGGCGACGTGACGGCAAAACGGTTGGCCTGGTGCCGACGATGGGTGCCATTCATGTTGGTCATCTTAGTTTGGTGTCTGAGGCAAAGTCTCGCTGCGATAAAGTCATCGCAAGTATCTTTGTTAATCCAACGCAGTTTGGTGAGAATGAAGATTTTGATGCGTATCCCGCCGACGAAGGCATGATGTTAAAGAGCTTTTAGGCGCCGGTACGGATTTGGTTTTTTGCCCAGGGCGCGACGACGTCTATCCTGAGGGATTCTCGACGATTGTCTCCGTCACTGGCGTGACGTCGGGTCTTTGCGGTCCGTTCCGGCCCGGTCATTTCGACGGAGTAGCCACAGTCGTCACAAAACTGCTTTTGCAATGTTTACCTGATGTCGCTGTGTTTGGTGAAAAAGACTATCAGCAATTACTCGTCATTCGTCAGCTCGTCAGGGATTTGAATATTCCAGTGAATATTATTGGCGCGCCAATAATACGTGAAGAAGATGGGTTGGCGATGTCTTCGCGGAACAGATATCTTTCACCAGAGGAACGGAATTTAGCGCCAGCGCTCAACCGGGTCTTACGGTCTGTGGCTGATGCGGTGATTGCGAAACCAGCCGATTGTGAACGAATTTGTCGTTTGGCTCGGTCAGAGCTTCTCGAGATCGGCTTTGCCTCTGTAGATTATGTAGGCGTTTGCGATAGAGAAACGCTTGAATTGCTAAAGAGCTATTCGGAGCCTGCGCGTGTCTTTGGTGCTGCCCGGCTGGGAACAGCGCGGCTGATTGACAATATACCCGTTGGCTGACGGCAACTTTATTGTCTTCTGGGCTGACATCGCCAATGCTTCCCATCGAATAGGCAGTTCATCGTGCTCCCCTTCTTGGCATGCCAGGGTTGCCCGGCGTTGCCGCGAAGGTTCCCGGATTTAAAATCAAACCTTGTGTTGTTGTCATTGATCAGGATGACCCGCTGAGCGCCTGCCCAACCGTTTCTTAAATGAGTGATCGTGGTGTCTTGGGTATTGTGAGTTTTAAACCATTTAGAAAAATGGGTGGTCGGCTTTGTATCGCCATTCTCAAAAACCGTCACGTCTTTGTCGCCTTTGCCAGCAAAGGAATCGCTTTCAATCTTTGCGTTGAGCGACGTCGCCCCTCGGCTACTGAATATATAGGGGGACTTGTCATATGCATCCTGCCCGAGCCAAAGATTCCCTTGGCTGACAAATGTTGCACCCGGTTGCGTTGATTCTAAGCGTACACGGGGCATACGGGGCAGTGAGCTTGTTCCGAATAAATTGTTTTCAAGTATCAAGGGCCCTGGGTTTTTTACATCTATCATTATGTCGTCTTCGGCCAGTTTCGCGGCTGTATAGCGAACACCTTGAATATGTATTGGCCAACTTGCGCCGGTTGGTCCTCCAGTGGATAGCAATCGCGCTGAATCTTCGAAATTACCATTGATAATGGAAATCAAGACGTTGGGGGAACCCAGGAGAAAATCAGCAACTGTGTTGCCGCCGCCGCCGCCGCCGTACCAGGAGAAGGACCCATGCTTGGTCCGGACACCTGCAAGACCAAAACTGTAACCACTAAACGTGCAGGAATAAAAACGGTTGGTGTGTGATTGTGAATGTTCAATGGAATAGCCATAGCCTTGATAGCTGCGGACCTGGCACCGAAGAAACTCGTGAAAATCATTATTGTTATCGCCGCCAGCACCTTTGGCGACTCGGAACCCGTTGGTGAGTCCGCCTTTATTTGTGCCATTGATAATAATGCGCTGGAAATGATTTTGCGAGGGGGCCCATATTCGTTTGGGGCCATTTTCGATCTGTATTCCTGTAAAGAGTGGCTTTCTGGGGTTTGAATTGATCCGGAAATCATTCATCACCACGTCTCGAGCATCTCTCAGAAGAAACATGGGCACATCTGGGGGGCCATCCCAGATAAACCGAGTTGCACCTACGCTTACGCCAGAAAATTTTAGCCCGGAGACATTTTCAATATGCAGCGTATTGGAAATCTTGTAGGTCCCAGCTGGGACAAAAACGCCCCCCCCCTTGATGGCTGATAATAGCCGCATCAATGGCACCCTGAACGGCCCTAGTGTCGTCGGCGCGGCCATCGCCCATAGCGGTAAATGGATTTTCGCGTGGGTTCGTATGGCCGAGAATAGATTGGGGGCGTGAGGCTGCAGGGCCAACATACTGGGCCTTAGCAAAACGAGCGCTTCCGGTGACAGCAATAGGGGCTGCTACCAAAGCTTTGACAAAGTCTCTACGGTGCCAGCTATTCATCCGAACTACTCCTGATACAAAAAATCGGCAGCTACTTTATATACGAAGTAGCTGCCGATTTGATGGAATCTTTGTCGACGAATTTTTGCCGAGAAATAGTTTAACGAACGTACAGATGGACCTCATTTGATTTCGCATCACCGCTTGTGATCGCTGATAACCGAACGCGCTGGAGTGGTAACCCCATCTCGGACAATGATCTCAGAACCGTTTCTGCATTCCGTTTGGATTTGTTGGAGGCGACAGTTACTTGCGCGGCGCTCCCTTGTCCTGACGCGACGGCAATCAAATCAAACCCTGCTTGCGGCCGACGCTGCAAGACACGATTAACGGCCGTATAGAGAGCCTGCTGGTATGACACGTTTGGTCGATCGAAACGAATGACGACCAGCGGTCTCCGGCCGGCAGTACTTGCTGTACCAGAGTTTCTTCCAACCGCTGCTACTGGTGCTGCCGTTGCATAGGCTCGATTGGCTAGGCTGTTGCCCAAAGATTCCCCGTTTTTGATTGCCAGCGATAGCGCCGTCAGATTACTGCGTTCAGCCGCAACGTAGGCGGTCTGACGATTAATATCTTCACTTAACTCGTTAAGAAGACGATCAATCAGGACAACAGTACGATTTACTTCATCTTCAAGAATTGCCAACTGACGATGGTCTGCCTCGACGGCGCCGCTTAGCCCGTAGGCCGCCCGGGTGGTTTCAAGAAGATACGCAGACATGGTGCTCGTACCCGCTACGGCATTTGCCAGTGAGTTCATCTGCGAAATATCACGGTCGATACTGGACAGCCCTGATTGGGCAATATTCCATTGATTGACCATATAGGGATTGCCGGGCGTGGTACCGACCTGAAGGCGGGAATTAATCGACGCAATAGCGCTGTGATATGCTAGCGAATGTGTGCCCGTTTCACGCCGAATACTCTGCAAAGTGCTATTCTGCTGACGGATTTGTTGTCGCATACGCTGCAACTCGCCGCGGAGCAAGTTGGTTTTTTGTCCAACGAAGGTCCCTGTCGATTGTCCAGGGGTCACCGCCGGAGGAACAAAGTTAGTTGTTCCAAGATTAGGTGGTGCTCCAGCACCAATAAGTGGCTGATTCCGTATTTCGCCCTGTGAGGGTGCAATCGGGATAGCCTTTTTGGCTTGCGCAGCTGCTGTCGCGGCTGCGCTAGAGCTGTCGCCTGTTAACGAGGGCCACAGTGAATCCATTGAAAATGAACAGGCCGACAACGCGACAGCTGAACAAATAACGGTTACGTGGGAAAGTGCTCGGGCCATGTATCGGGCCTCACCCGTAGTGAAAATTGAAAAATGCTAAACAGCGAATAAACGCTGTGAATCGACTGTTGAAAAATGTGCCAACCCCTTGATTCTGGCAGATATTACTCAATGGGTTATAGCTTAACAAGCTGTATTCCAAAGAATTCTCAAAGCCGTTGCGGGAACGCTTGCCAACTGACGCCAATTTCAGTAACGTCCGCGCCTCTTCCCGGCTTAATTGCCGGGATTTCTGCGCCCGTAGCTCAGTTGGATAGAGCACTAGACTACGAATCTAGGGGTCGGGAGTTCGAATCTTCCCGGGCGCACCACTCCTCCACCATATATCCCAGATAGTTACCGTATCACGGGATCTGTCGGTTCTCAGAGAAATGCAGTTTTGACACAGATTTGACACAGTAAAAGGTCAAATCGATGGGTTGTGTCCGTAAAAGAGGAGAATCTTGGAATGCTCAAGTGAGGATTGCTGGATGGAGAAGTTTCACTAAATCATTTGCTAAAAAGTCGGATGCTTTGCGTTGGGTCCAAAAGTTAGAGCATCAACTCAAGAACACGACTTTGCCAGTAATAAATGTTGGTGACATTTTGTTAAGAGATCTTCTTCAAATTTATGCCAAGGAAGTGTCTGCTCATCTGAAAGGTTCAGAAATAGAAACATATAAACTCAACCTCTATTCCAAACACCCAATTGCAGAGAACAAACTCGTCAATCTTACTCAACGACACTTCGAATATCTTCGAGATCAAAGATTAAAAGAGGTTAAATCAGGAACCGTCCATGCTGATTTGATGATGTTCAGACGGGTGTTCAAAACTGCCATACATAAGTGGGGATATGGACTACCATCAAACCCTGTTGAACATCTCCAACTTCCATCACCTCACAAGTCTCGCAAACGCAGATTGATGCCTCATGAAAAAGACCGTCTCCTCATCGCCGCAAAAACTCAGAAGAATATCTACATTGCCCCCATTATAGAATTTGCAATCGAGACAGGTATGCGTCGTTCAGAGATGTTAAGACTCAGATGGTGTGATCTGGATTTAGACAATGGATTTGCGTCTCTCTATGACACTAAGAATGGTGAGGATAGGAGAGTTCCTCTAACCAGAAGGTGCGTAGAAGTCCTCAGGACAGTGCCACAGGACCATGAGAAGGTGTTTCCTATCTCTGCCAACTGTCTGCGTCTTGCATGGGTCAGAGCACGCAATAAAGCAGAAATTACTGATTTACGATTTCATGATTTGAGACATGAAGCAGTCTCACGCTTCTTTGAGATGGGAATGTCAGTTCCAGAGGTAGCGCTGATCTCTGGACACAAGGATGTCAGACAGTTGTTCAGATACACACACCTTAATCCGACCAACGTATTCAAGAAGTATCCTGCATTTTCTGATTAGGGAAGTTTCACGCAGGGAACCTAGTGCAGATCGACTTGATATTCTTTCAGGTGTTCTAAGCGTACATATTCCAATGTTTTTATATTGGTTGATGTAATTTTGACCCGAGGGGCGCAACCTGCCTGACGTGCTTCTTCCCAACGCATGGCGCAAAGACACCATTGATCTCCATTCTTCAAACCTTTGAACCCATACTCTGGTCGGGGTGTACTCAGGTCATTACCTTTGCTCTTGGAGAACTCAAGGAACTGATCATCCACAATTGCACAGACGGTATGGGTTCCAACGTCACCAGCACCGGTGTTGCAGCATCCGTCTCTAAAAAACCCTGTAACTGGGTCTGTTCCGCAGACTTCCAAATCTGTACCGAGAACATTTTTTTGAGTTTCAGACATAAGCGTTCCCCCTAGTTTATTCTACCATTTAAGTAAGCACATATTCCTGAGATCAAAGGGGGGTCTTCAATATTTCTTAGACACCTTATTGCATTTATAGATTACGATTAGGTGCTCAGTTTTAAGGGGTGTGGATGGAGTTCTACTCAACACCCTTTGTATTTCTTACGGACACATTCACAGAAGATAGTTATCCGATTTTCAGTATATCATCCTAGAAGTCTTGCAACAGCAACTAATGTTTCATATCAGATTTTGGATTAATCAGGTAACGCAAGAACGTTTTCAGATTCCTTGGTAAGTAAATGTTTTTTATTTAATGTGTATACGGAATACAAGTCACCGTCATCAATTGAAATCTTCATTGTTCTGCCTGATATTAAATAATCCTCAAATGCTGAAAGAAGAAAGGAAAAAGAGGAAAGTTTTACATGTATCGCTCTATTCTTACCCTTGTTATGAAAAGAGTAGTGTGCCGATAAGTCTTTTATGCAGTCTGTGGGTTGTCCAGTTTTATTTTTTTTGCCGAAACCCAAGCATACCCGGATTTTGATCTGATTTTTTCTTACATTAGACAATATTTGGTCAAAGTAATAAAATGAATCTAAACTGAATATCGAAATTACACTGCCCTTCACCCTTACAATTGTGCCACCGTCCTCATCTATCCAAGAATCCGCTTGTGCCACGGACATAGTTCCCCAAATAAGTCCGATAAATAAAAATACGAGATGTCTCCTCATATTTTAATCACCCTCCGCAATTGGAAATCAGCACTCTTACAAACTCCCACACTTCCAAGCAGCACGGCAAGGGTCAGGCAGAGTGTGGTGGTTAGGTTTCTCATACGGAAAGTCTGACAAAAAGTAGGGATTTAGGAAAGAGAAAATCAGCAATCTGCTTATTGAGATAATAATGCCATCAATCCAACACCTAACAAAACAAATCCAATCAAAGAGAAAACAATACTCAAATAACTTATTATCAACCCAGCGAGTGCCATCCCGGACCCCGTTTGAGAACCTCCACTGTGCTTGACTTGAGATCTTGCTATGTGACCGCAAACAATTGCTGCTATTTGGGATACGAAGGGGATTAAGAATGTTGCGAGAATTCCAAGTAAAGACAGAACCAACGAGATAATCGCCAATACGTTGGTTGTAGGTGCGGTAACCCTATGCTCAATGATTTTGTGTTCTGGTTCTGTCATAACACTATCCTATTAAAACTCTCCCCCGTACTTCCAAGAAGCACGGCAATCGTGAGACAGAGTGTGGCGGTCAGTTTTTTCATACGGAAAGTCTGACAGAGAATATTCGGAATGGGTAGTGAGAATGGGGTGTGGGTGGAGTTCTATTCGTTCCCGTCACTAACGGTCAGAGAAGTGATTTCGCCGTCATAGATCTCATAGGATAACTTGTTTGGATTGCAGCATACGACGCAGTCATAAATTTCTGTGTTGTGTCCCGTGAAACCCTCTTGGACCTCTGCATCAATCTCAAATTCTTCAAAGCAGAAATGACATGTAATTTGATGCTCTAAATTCCCTGTCACTCAACACCCTTTGTATTTCTTACGGACGCATTCACGGGTAAGTATAAGTGCTTCTGCGATTTCAGTAAGCGTAGTATGAAAATTGACACAAAAAACGTTATCCGTATATGATTTCGGGATAATTGGGAAAATGAGGAAGCATCATGAAATTCACTATGGCACTGTTAACAGCGTTATTAATATCTTTTAGCATCCCTTCTTCATCAGAGGCACAAACCTCTCGGGACAAGTATGGTAATAAAACCGGTACCTATAATAACGGCACGTTTCGGAACAAATACGGTCAGAAAACCGGTACCTATAATAACGGCACGTTTCGGAACAAATACGGTCAGAAAACCGGCACCTATAATAACGGCACGTTTCGGAACAAATACGGTCAGAAAACCGGTACCTATAATAACGGCACGTTTCGGAACAAATACGGTCAGAAAACCGGCACCTATAATAACGGCACGTATCGGAACAAATACGGTCAGAAAACCGGTACCTTCAAATAACTATACAGAAACCGTGACAGAGAATATTCGGTATGGGTAGAGAGGATGGGGTGTGGGTGGTTTCTGACCCCATACCCCACAGACTTAGACCCACTCGATAGAAGACCCCAGCACCTTTCCCTGCACCTTCTCGACCTCAACGCAAAAGACCCCTCAGCATGGTGTCTGAGAGGTCTTTATCGGTGTCATATCCGAGGAATATCCGAGTATTCCCTCAGAGAAACATGTATCGAGAGTTTTGATTTGGATTCTCTTGGATGTTGGTGACAAACTCCACGATGGCACGTCTCATAAGGTCTGATTCATTGATTTGATATCGATCACAGATGGTGGTCATGTCTTCCTTTAGGGTTAGCGGCATTCTTAAACAGGTCTGGTAGGGATGTTTGGTCATAGATAATTCCTTTCGTCATTCTGGATTCGAGTGATCACCCTATTCACTGTTTCCAGTATTCGTTCTTCTTTTGGTTTATTGGATGGTGTCCTTTTCTGGTGTCCAAATTGGGTTTTATCATTGGGATTCTGTTGGTCATTCTTCATTAGATTTACTCCTGTTCAGCAGTCTCTACAGGAGTATTTAGGGGTTCTGGTGGATGACTCTGTTGAATGGATTTTAGAAAATATCCTTAAGAGAAATCCCGATGTGAATGTCTTGAGGTAGTGATTCCAGATACACTTCACCCCCCCCCCACAGGGGTAATGATGTCCTTCCCCCCTAAAACTGGGCCACTATTTTAGTACAGGAAAGGGATTGGATATGGCTCGGAAACGACATTCGGACGAGGACATACTGAAGCTGCTGCGTGAGATTGAGGTGAAGCTGTCAGCCGGCAGTGACGTGGCATCGGCCTGTCGCGGCGTGGGTATCAGCGACGCCACATATTACAACTGGCGCAAGCGGTTCGGCGGGATGGGTCGGTCTCAGTTGTCGGAGATGCGTTCTCTCGAGAAGGAGAATGCGCGGCTGAAGAAGATCGTTGCGGAGCTTGAGTTGGACAAGCTGATCCTCAAGGAAAGTCTGAGCCATCTAAAGCCCAGGGCCTGACGACAGAGCAGCTTCGTCAGGCCGTTATCCATACTCGCCAGAAGCTTGCTACGTCGGAGCGACGGACCTGCCGGGTTATTGGTCTGGCCCGCAGTTCCCTGCAATATCGACCAGATCCCAAAGATGACAATGCTCTGCGGTTGGCACTGATCCGGCTGGCGAAGCAGTATGGGCGCTACGGTTATCGCAAGATTGCCGTCCTGCTGCGTATCGAAGGGTGGAAGGTGAACCACAAGAAGGTTGAGCGGATCTGGCGCGAAGAAGGACTTCAGCTGCCGCAACGAGACAAGAAGCGCCGGCGGCTCTATCACAAGGACAGCTCGATCATTCGGTTGCGGCCAACCCATCCCAATCACGTCTGGGCCATCGACTTCGTGCACGACAAGCTCGACAACGGTCGGAGCTACAAGATGCTGACTGTCCTGGACGAGTACACCCGCCAGGTGCTGGCTGTGACGGTTCGCACCCGGATGAGGGCTGACGATGTGCTTGAGGCGCTATACCCACTCCTGCTGCGCCACGGCACCCCGGAATACATCCGCTCGGACAATGGTCCCGAGTTCATCGCACAGGCGATGCAGGACTGGCTGGCAAGGGTCGGCATCAAACCCATCCGGATCTATCCCGGATCACCCTGGGAGAACGGATACAACGAACGCTTCAACGGAACCCTGCGCCGCGAGGTTCTCAATGCCGAGTGGTTCACCACGACTAAGCAGGCTCAGATCGTCATCAACCAGTGGCTCAGACAGTACAATCACGTGCGACCACATCAGGCCCTGAACATGCGGCCGCCAGTGCCCGAAACTCTAATCACAAATGGCACTGAACTTGGGGGCTAGACATATCTTTGACTTGAGTCTAGTGACCCCATCAACAGTAGATGATCCAACCTATGAATAGGAAAGATAGGACTTCGTGTTATCTTTTATGGTGCTTCAGTCGCAAGGATTATTAATTCTAAATCATCTACCATTAGAATTTCCTCTGTAGTTTAAAGTGTTCAAATTTCTACATCTGGGTTTATTTTTTTTACTCTCTACTAGGTGCTATCCAGATTAATGATCCATCTGGTTTCCGATTACCTCTTGGTAAAAGATACCTAACAACCATTGCACCAACCCAATGGGAATTTCGTAGTGGTTCGTTGTCCCACGATTTACGAGAACTTATTAACTAGTCAGTCCAAACTATCTTTGGTGTGTTACTTCTATTTAGACAAACGTAACCCTTAAGAATTTGGGATTGGAATTGACACAGATTTGACACAGCGAACCCCTCAGAGGTATATTTTACGTAAGATAAATCTGTGAAAAACTAAGCATTTAGAAGGGGTTATGGATAGAGCACTAGACTACGAATCTAGGGGTCGGGAGTTCGAATCTTCCCGGGCGCACCATTTTCCCTCTGCATATTGCCGTCAACGGCGTTATACTTCGCCGAATGATGGACCGGGCCAAGAAATCTAGGTTTTCGGCGGCATATAGCTACAGAAGCAGTCTGGCATGACCCCCAATCCCGCCGCCCCGGCTAAATCATCAGCAAGGCAGGTCAGTTTTGCGATTGTCAAAGCGCTCGTGTCCTGTGCGCTCCTTTACGTCTTATTCCAGACCTATGATATTGAAGCGGCTCTAAAACGAGTCGCTGGCGTTGAGCCGAGGGCTTTTCTGGTTGCCGCTGCCTTACTGGTAGCGTCGATGGTTTTGGCAGCATGGCGTTGGCGAATCATTGTTGGTGCATTGGATGGAAACTTGCCGGCGAAAATGGCCTTCTCTTTGGTCTGGATCGGTCTGTTCTTTAATCAGGCGTTGCCATCAAATTTGGGTGGGGATGCGGTGCGAATCTGGATGTTCTACCGACAGGATGGTGTTTTAAAGCGGGCTATTGGTAGTGTCCTGTTGGATCGTGGCACCGCCCTTGTCGGTCTCGCCGTGCTGGTGATGCTGACCTTTCCTCTTGCAGCGCAATTTATTGAGGATACGACGATCCTCGCCGTTCTTGCCTTTCTTGTCGCGGCAATTTTTATCGGATTGCTCGTTCTTGTATGGCTCGACCGTTTGATGGTGCTGTTCGTTCGGTTGCTGCCCGTGCGGTTTTACCACTCGATCACGTCGTTTGCAGAAGACTCCCGGATCGTTTTAGCGCCAGGGCGCTATGGTCTTCATGTTTTAGGACTCTCTATTGGGAACCAAGTTCTCATGGTGCTGATCATGTTCGCGCTTGCACGAGGCCTTTCGATTGAAGTTGGGCTTTTGACATTATTGGTTTTGATACCGCCCGTGATACTGGCGTCTCTGTTGCCGATTTCCTTTGCGGGCTGGGGTGTGCGCGAGGGGGCGATGATTGCGATGTTGGGCACCGTTGATGTGGCACCCGAAAACGCTCTTGTTCTATCTGTCGCCTTCGGCTTTCTCACGCTGATATTTTCTTTGCCTGGCGCCCTTATTTGGTTTCTCTCGGACAATAGGAAGCCTGTGGCCAACAACTCGGAAAAAGCGGGGTCCTAATTGCTCCTTGGACGTGGCCGCTGAACTAATCGCGAGATATGAACACTGTAAGCATAAGGAAAGTCACCTTGTCTGATGTAGATGAAGTCTTGTTTGCCAATGAAGTATTTTACCGGGCTTTCGCGGACCGAGACCCCAAGGTAATGGAGGCGCTGTGGTCTGACGTTGTTCCCGTTTGCTGTTTGCATCCAGGCTGGGGGCCGATTTTTGATCGTCAGGGGATTGTGACGAGTTGGGCCGCAATATTGACCAACCCCGACTCACCCGAAATTCAATGCCGGGACGCCAAAGCGCTGGTTTATGGTGATGTTGCCAGTGTTGTTTGTTTCGAAGAGCTTCCCGGTGGTTCCCTGATCGCGACTAATGTCTTTCATCGCGAAGGGAGCCTTTGGAAGATGGTTCATCATCAGGCAGGACCAACATCGGCAGCGCCGAGCAGTGATACGACGGGCGACGACGCCCGTCGGCTACACTAATTTCTTTCTAAGCGGCTCAGGTTCCTTTGGCGCCAAACAGACGTTTTATCGCGTTCCAGATGACCTTTAACCCCATACCACCCACCTGAACCGGCGCGGCAACTGGTTGTGGTGCGTTTTGCGGGGTGGCGTTTCCACCGTTAGCAGCACTTGGGTCATCTGCTCCCGCAGCACCGGCCTCTGTACCGATCACGTTATTCTTTAGATTTTCGGCGAATTGCCCAATGATCTGTTGGGAAAGGTCTTTCACCATGCCGACTCCGCGACCGTACTGAGCCACCGCGCCTGACAATTGAAGGCTGGTCTCAATGATCACCTTGGTGCCGCCATCGCTGGGTTCCATATGAAAGGCGACATTGGCATGCGCCCCACCACGGCCTTTGGCATCTGTTCCCTGCGCTTTTAACTTTGCACTATGATTTGCGGCGTCGAGCTCTTCAAACGTTGTTTTACCATTGAAGGTCAAGGCAACGGGCCCTAGCTTGACAGATATCTTGCCTTTATAGGTCTTGTCATCGACGACCTCGGTCAGTTCAGCACCGGGGACACAAGGCGCGATCCGCTCGATATCCATGAGAATATCCCATGCCTGGTCTACCGGGACTGGAACTTCAAATTCATTGTCGAACTCCACAGCGTTGTCCTTTCTTTGACGTGTATTGAGAATTCGGATTTCTACGATCTTATCTCATAGCTATCCGCCGCCGTCCATCCAGTGGTTCCAGCCCGCAAACATGATCTTTCCGGATGGGGTGTGAACGGGTTATTTTCTGCATAGGTAAATTAGTGAGACATAGGCATGGCGACATTTCCAAAAGTACAACAGGTCCCGACTAAACATCTTGAGAAAATCATTCGTGATGCAGATGCGCGAACGATTGCATTGATTGAGGGACTCAATGATGAACAGCTGATGGGGCCGAAGCTCGGGATCGTAAATCCGATGTTATGGGAGATCGGCCATATCGCCTGGTTTCATGAGAAATTTATTTTGCGAGACCGCGATCAGCGGCCACCGGTATTGGATAATACCGACGAGCTGTACGATTCTATGGCGGTTGCTCATGCAACACGTTGGGACCTGGATCTGCCAGATCTTGAGGTGACGGTTAAATATCGCGAAACGATTCGTGACCTGATCATCGAACGTCTCGGCTCTGATGAATTGGCATCTGTTGAGAATTCTTATTTCACACAGCTGACGGCCTTTCATGAAGATATGCATGATGAGGCCTTCACCTATACGAGACAGACACATGGCTATCCGCCACCGTCCTTCGTCGAGGCGGTGCCGGTAGCGATTAATGAGGCCGGTCCATATCCTGGAGATGTCAAAGTTCCGGGCGGTGTCCATATGCTTGGTTCAACTCCGAAGGCGCCTTACTTTATGGATAACGAGAAATGGGGCCAGGGTTATGAAGTGAAGCCGTTCTCAATTTCCAAAGCACCGGTAACGAATGCGGAGTTTGCCGAATTCGTCGACGCGGGCGGTTATCAACGCGAGGAGCTGTGGACCAGCGCCGGTTGGCAGTGGCGCAATCATGCCGGGGCGGAACATCCGGTCTATTGGCAAAAGAATGATGGGGATTGGTCGGCAAAATATTTTGACACGGTTGAAGCTCTACGACCGCATGCCCCCGTTGATCACGTAAATTGGTATGAGGCACAAGCCTGGTGTAAATGGGCGGCCCGTCGTCTCCCCTGGGAGGGCGAGTGGGAAGTTGCCGCGTCGCGCGCCCCTCAACCTGATGCCGATACGCTTAAAGGTCCGGGGACTCGTTACCCGTGGGGAAATGAGAATGCCACCCGTGATCACGCAAACCTTGATGGATATTATGGCAGACCGGTTGACGTGGCGGCGTTTCCTGACGGTGACAGCGCCTATGGTTGTCGCCAGATGATGGGCAATGTTTGGGAGTGGACGCAATCTGTCTTTGCGCCCTTTGAAGGGTTCGTGCCTGACCCTTACACAGATTATTCACAACCGTGGTTCGATGGCCGACACGCCGTCTTGCGGGGTGGCTCCTGGGCTACCCGCAATCGGATCGTCTGGAACACCTTCCGAAATTTTTATACCTGTGACCGGCGCGATGTCGTCGCCGGATTCAGAACATGCGCTCTCGAGATCTAGCCGAGACGCTGACTTAAGCGGCGGCGTTTTGATGGTGCTGCTGAATGAGTTTCCACAGCCGGTTGGGGGTTGCGGGCATTGGTACGTCGCGGACGCCATATGGCTTTAAGGCATCAATCAAGGCGCTTTGAACGCAAGGGAGTGCCCCGACGCAGCCCGCTTCCCCGGCGCCTTTAATGCCGAGCGGGTTGGTTGGCGACGGTGTCCCAGCCGCGACAACATCGATTGAGCACATGTCGTCGGCCCGTGGCATGCAGTAATCCAGGAAGGATGCAGAGAGAAGCTGACCGCTTTCAGGGTCGTAGTTTAAGTCTTCGCACATTGCCTGACCAAGTCCCTGGCTGATGCCGCCATGGATTTGACCCTTGAGGAGCAACGGATTGATGACCGTCCCGACATCGTCGACGACGACGTAGGAGATGAATTCTGTCGTGCCGGTATCGGGGTCAATCTCGACCTCACAAAAATGACAGCCATTGGGGAAGGTCGGCGCTTTTGGTTTGAAAGCCGCAAAGGCAACCAGGGTTGGTTCGATATCAGGCGGTAAAACCATTAAGGCGTAGGCGGTCTGGGCAACTTCTTCAATGCGCACGGACCGGTCTGTCCCTGCGATCGAGAAACGGCCATCGTCAAAAGCGATATCCGTGTCAGCCGCTTCCAGCATATGGGCGGCGATTTTCTTGCCGTGTTCGATGATCCGGTCGCTCGCCATTTGCAACGCGGCACCGCCATTGCCAGCCGATCGGGAGCCAAAGGTACCGCGGCCATGGGCGACAATGTCAGTATCGCCTTGCAGCAAGGTAATGTTGTCGAGCTCGACACCGAGCATTTCATTGATCAGCTGCTTAAAGGTCACGTCATGGCCTTGGCCCTGGTTCAGTGTACCCATTAAAATCGTGCAATGACCTGATCCGTCAAAACGAATTTCCGCGGTCTCTTCGATGGGAGCAGCGGATTGTTCTATTGCAAAGGCGACACCGATGCCGCGCAGTTTGCCGTGGGTCGCGGCTTCTGCACGTCGTGCCTCGAAACCATCATAGTCGGCGAGTTTGACCGCTTTCTCCAAAACATCCGGGAAGTCGCCAGAATCATAATTAAAGATCAGCCCCGTTTGATACGGTATCGCATCAGCAGGAATTAAATTCCGACGTCGCAGATCAACGCGATCAATCCCCATCTCAATGGCGGCGGTGTCGATTGCCTTTTCGATCGCGAGGCTGGCTTCAGGACGTCCCGCGCCGCGATAAGGCCCGACCCAGTTGGTGTTGGTGAAGACTCCGGTAACGGCCGTGTAAATCGCGGGAGTGGTATAGACCCCGGCCAGCCCCCCGAGATTATTGGTTGGAGAATGGGGCGTCATCGAGCCGAGATAGGCACCTAGGTTGGCGGTCGTGTTAACGCGGAAAGCGAGAAAATTCCCGCCTTTGTCCAATGCCAGCTCAGCAGTGACCTCATTGTCGCGGGCATGGGTATCGGACATCAGTGACTCGGTCCGATCAGCTGTCCATTTGACGGGGCGTTCGAGCAATTTTGACGCCCACAAAACCAGGATCTGGTCGTGATAGATATCGCCTTTCATGCCGAAGGCGCCACCAACGTCACCCGCGATCACCCGGACTTTGGACGGAGGTAGATTCATGATGTTGGCGACATGATCCCGGATTCCATGGACGCTTTGGGTGCTGGTATGCAGCGTGTAGCGTTCAAGTCGCCGATCATAATCGCCGATGGAAATGCGTGGCTCCATTGCGTTCGCGGATATTCGATTCACGTGATAATCGATCTTGGTGATGTGATCGGCAGCTGCGAAGGCCGTTTCAACGGCGTCTTTATTGCCGAGTTCAAAGAAAAAACATTCATTATCCGGGCATTCTTGCCATACCGCGGGTGCGCCCGGCTTGACAGCGTCTACCGTCGCGGTCACGGAGGGTAGCGTTTCGTAATCGACATCGATGAGTTCCGCTGCGTCTTTGGCCTGGGCATAGCTTTCTGCGACGATGAAGGCGACTTCGTCGCCGACGAGGCGGACGTGATCGCTAGAGAGAGCCTTACGCGGCGCTGTAAACATCGGTGATCCATCGCGCTTCTGCCGCGGAACGGCGACTGGGAAGGGCGAAAACCCTGTTGCATTCCAGTCCTCTCCGGTCAGGACAAGCTGAACACCGGGCGCGGCCTGTGCCGCAGAAATATCGATCGAGAGAATTTTTGCATTCGCATGGGGCGATCGCAGGAGATAGCCATAGCATTGGTTAGCGAGAACGAAATCATCGCCATATTGTCCTCGACCCTGCAGCAGCCTCGGGTCTTCCGTCCTGGGTACCGGTTGTCCAATGCCAAATTCACCCATCACCTAAACTCCTGGAAGCAGAAATATGAGCAGCGACTCTATCTGTCCATAATGTTTGCCGCTACCCGGAATACAGAACCGGTGGCAGAATACGAAAGGACGGCCCCTCAGGACCGCCCTTTATCCGAATATATCGTTCGGTATTTAGCTTTTCTTGGCTTTCTTGCCGCGGAACGGTTTGTGGCAACCACCACAGGTTTTGCCGATTCCTTTCATGCCGGCCTTGGCATTGCCGTTTCTGGCCGCTGCCGCAACCGCGAGCGCCGCAGCTTTCATGTTGTCGTTGGCTGCAATGAATTTTTTCCAGTTTTTCCAGATTGCCGCTTTGGAACGCGTGGCTTTTGCGCCCAATGCCTTCCGGCTGGTTCCTTTGGGGAACATGCGCGGCATCCTGTCAGCCTGTTTAACGACAATCATCGCTGCGCTGACAACGAGTTGAGTGTTGCCAGCTTTAGCGGCGGCCTTCATAGCTTTGTTGGCTTTTGAAATGGCCCGCATTGAAGCTTTACGGGCCTCTACAGCACCCATCTTTTTGTTCATTTTCTTGCCGTGATTGGCAGCAAGCTGTTGCGCGTCTTTTGCACCGTCGGCCAAAGCCGGTTGTATCGTTGTGACTCCGGCACCAAGGATGGCAACGGCCAGTCCTGCAGCGAATGTTGATTTGATCCATGTTTTCATATCGATTTGGTCCTCCCAAATTTTATAAGCTAGTCTATTCGGATATTTTTCTATTCCAGTTCACTAACATCCTGGAAGCTAATTTATTCCCCCCGACGGGATGGGTTCCCCGGAATCAAAAAGGGCGGCCCCTGAGGACCGCCCTTTTGTTGAAGTCCTGAGACTTCGAAACTTACTACTTTTTCATCGCAACTTTTTTGCCACGGAACGGCTTGTGGCAACCACCACAGGTCTTGCCGATACCTTTCAGGCCAGCTTTTTTGTTGCCAGCATTGGCGGCGATGGCGACGCGCGTCGCCGCGTTTCTCATTGCATTGTTCGCTTGAATAAATTTACCCCAGTTTTTCCAGATTGCTGGTGTAGACCGGGTTACAGCAGGACTAAGTTTGCCGCGCCCGGTTCCCTTTGGGAACATACGGGGTAAGGCGTTGGCATGGCGAATAATCTGCAGTGAAGCGCGAACAACGCCACGGGTGTTACCCTTTTTAGCTGCGGCTTTCATATTCTTGTTTGCTTTTGAAATGGCGCGCATAGAAAGGCGACGAACCTTGACGACTTTGGGGCCCTTCATCTTGGCCATCGCGTCGTTCATCTTCTTCTTGGCGTCATGCATCATCTTGCCAGCCTTCGCGTGGCCATCAGCAAATGCAGGCTGTGTCGTCGTAACGCCAGCACCGAGGACGGCAATTGCCAAGCCCGCAGCAAGCGTAGATTTAATCCATGTCTTCATATCGGTTTATTCCTCCCGAATTTCATTAATTAACAGTATGGGTGATACACCATCCCATCCTGCGAACAACTATGAGTCAAAAATAATCCCACTGACAATTAATTTATTGTGACAGAGGGGAGTTTTACGCTTAGCGGCTTTGCAGGTGGGTATGGACGATTTCACCTAAAGCGACGAGCTTTTGCGGCCTACCTTGCCAATCAGGGCATAGGCGTAGGGCTTCTCAATCCAGTAAAATGCCGAAACCCCGCGATCCTCAACGATCTGGAACTTGGTTTCCTTTTCATCAGGCGCGCTCCGAACGTAGAGCGTTAAACGCTCGCGATCCTTAGTTTGGAACATAAATTGTGCCGCCGGGCGCCCATAATCCGAAACCAGGCGGCCACCGACGAGTTTATAGCCTGCCTCATTCAGATTGGGCGGATTTAGCGTGCGGCCGACCCGTCTCGATAGCCAGCGAACAAGATGCTTCTCTTCGGCTTTGGCCTCGACGGCGTGGCGGCGTTCTTTAGTGAAGAGAACATGCGCGCTCACCGCTTGGTCAACAAAACCCGCTTTCGCAACGATTTGCGAGGGGATGACCTGCTCATGTGCGAACCAGCCGCCAGCGGCGCCTGCCAATAGCAGCACAATCGCCGCCGCCGCCCGCATCCAGTGATTATTGTTTGCTGGCGTGGTCGGCATCCGGGCAATCGTTTTTGTAAATTGTGCTGGAATTGGCGCGGATAAAATGTCGCTATTTATGTTCGCCAGCAGGTCTTTGTCGCGGCGCATCAACTCAAGCCGGACAGCCTCTTCCGGATTCTTGGCAAGCCAAGCTGCGACGACAGCCTGGCTTTCAGTGTCGAGTTCTCCATCGAGATAGGCGTTAAGTTCTGCGTCGCCAATAATTTTCATATCGCTCATGACCCGGACTCCTCTGAATCCTGATCATTACCTTCCATAATTTCTCTCAACCCCGGCGTCGACCGCGAGCCAATCTGGACATGACGGTTCCGACCGGTACCTCCAGTACCGCTGCCGTTTCGGCGTAGCTCAATCCTTCGACGCCCACCAGCAACACAACTGCCTTTTGATCCAACGATAATTTATCCAAGGCGCGTTCCAGGTCTCTAACCATGAGCCCGTCACCCTGTGACGCGGGTATGGCGCTGCGATGGCTTTCCGCAGCGTCATCCCTGATTCCCGCGGGTGGCGCCCGTCTCGCTTTGAGGACGGCGTTGATGTGCAGGTTGTGCATGATTGTAAACAGCCAGGCACGCAAATTAGTCCCTGGCTGAAAAAGATGGATTCGGGAGATACCGCGCTCAAGACAATCCTGAACCAGGTCGTCAGCAGCAACTGAATCCCGCAGTAAACTCAGGGCATAACGGCGCAGGCGGGGGACTTCCGCAACAATGTCTGCCTTGATACCGGTCAGTGTATCTGCCTCCTGCTGTGCGGCTGCTTTTGGGTCCGCGTGTTTCTGTAATGCGGGCGATAGAGCTGGACCATCCATATCCTTCGATACCTTATTTGATCCGATCTGCCCATTACAAATCTATTCCGGGTCGCGGAGTTCGAAACCTGCTGGGCGCATTTGTGATTTGGCAGATACCGTTGGGTCAATCGAAACGTCCCACTTGTCCGCTTCAAATCGTTGGCCGGTGATACCATCGGAAGCGCTGGACGCCAGCCATAGAATCGGTGGCCCCATGACGGCAGGGATCGGCGGGTTCCTGTCCGGAGTGATGGGTGCCTGACTCACGCCATTCGGTCGGCATGATGGCCGTGTCAGCGGCGCGTCCCGGGATTAGAACGTTGGAGGTAATGCCAGTGCTGTCGAGATCTTCCGCCCAGATACGGGTAGAGGCTTCCAATGCCGTTTTAGACGGTCCGTAAGGGTAAAAGCCATTGCGCTGCATCGTGCCAATACTTGTGGTGACGTTGACGATCCGCCCCCAGCCTTGTTTCAACATATGGGGCACGGCAATGGCGGCCATATGAAACGGGCCCATCGTGTTGGTATCAAAGGTCGCCTGGACCTGGCCAATATCCGCTTCCCAGAATTTAGTGCGCTCGGTCATAAAGTTTTCGCTGAAGGGCCGCATCCCAAGTCCGGCATTATTGATCACCATATCGACTTGTCCAAACCGATCGACCGTGGCGTCGATAATGCCCTTGCAGTCATCTGCGCTACGCAGATCGGCTGCCATCGCGTGAACATCGCCCCCGCTATTGCCAATGACGCCGGCGACATCTGCCTCGATGAGCGGAATGTCATCTGCGATGTGGCTCGGTGCGACAACCTTTGCACCGGCGGCGGTAAGAGCAAGAGTCATTGCCCTACCGAGACCACGACTGCCGCCTGTGACGACACAGACTTTTCCAGCTATAGAAGGATCGGACATCATTATCTCCCTGTCTTTTGTTGACTGTTTCCGTTGCTCAGGCAGCCTTTTCGGCTTTGGCCTTTTGAATAGTTTGCCAAATTTTGTGCGGGGTCGCGGGCATGTCGATATGGGCAACACCCAGTGGTTTGAGCGCGTCGACAACGGCATTGATCGTCGCGGGTAAAGCCCCCGTCGGCCCAGATTCGCCGCCGCCTTTGGCACCAATCAGGTTTGATGCAGTCGGAACCGGCGCGCTAATGATGTCCATGAAACACATGCCATCTGCCCGCGGTACACAGTAATCCATGAGAGAGCCGGAAATCAGCTGGCCGGTTTCGTCATAAACAATGTCTTCCATAAGAGCCTGACCCACCCCTTGAATTATGCCGCCATGCATTTGTGCTTTGAGCAGCATTGGGTTCACCACGGTGCCAACATCATCGACGCAAACAAAATTAACAATATTTGTTGTTCCGGTCTCGGGGTCGATCTCCAGCTCACAGATCTGAACACCGGTCGGCCAGTTCCAATATTGCGGTGTAAAGGTGCCAATTTCATTTAGCCCCGGCTCAATTTCGGCTGGGATAGCGCTCGCGCTAAACGCCGCCTTTGCGACCTCAATGATCGTCATTGAGCGGTCAGTGCCTGCGACGGTGAAGATGCCTTCCTCAAACTCAAGGTCAGCTTCGGCGGCTTCAAGGACATGCGCGGCAATTGTTGTCGCCTTCGCAATTGTCTTGTCACAGGCCAGCGCGACGGCGGATCCGCCTATCGACATTGAACGTGAATTAAATGTCCCGCGACCATAGGTGACCATGTCCGTGTCGCCCTGGACATAGCGGATCGTCGACGGCTCAATCCCCAGCCGATCACACACAATCTGCTTGAAGACTGTCTCATGTCCCTGACCGTGACTGATGGTACCCATTATCAGCGTGACAGTGCCCGATGGGTCGAACCGGATGCTGCTGGATTCGAGATTGGGTGACGAGGTTTTCTTGACCGTATTCGAGATGCCAAGCCCCCGGAGCACACCCCGTTCGGCGGCTTCGGCGCGTCGCGTTTCGAAATTTTCGTAATCAATGGCCTTCAGCGCCTTTTCCATATTGCCGGGGAAATCGCCAACGTCATAGGTAAAGCCAAGCGCGTTGGTCCACGGCATCTGGTCCGGGGTGACACTGTTCTTCTGGCGTATCTCAGCGGGGTCCATGCCGAGTTCTCTCGCCGCTAAGTCAACGAGGCGTTCGCCGACATAGGCCGCCTCCGGTGCACCCGCTCCTCGATAAGGATTGGTTTCGCAGTTATTTGTAAAGACACCCGTCACCTCGACATGCACGGCTGGTGTTCTGTATATGCCGGCAAGCGTTCCAAGGTTATTGGTCGGGGGCCGTGGCCCTCGGATGGCCAGATAGGCACCCATACTGGCGACGGTCTTGACCTTCAATCCAAGGAAGATCCCGTCTTTATCGAGGGCGAGTGCAATGTCTGTAACGTTATCGCGGGCATGTGAGTCGGACATGAACCCTTCTGACCGATCGCAGCGCCATTTCACAGGACGGCCGACGAGACGGGATGCCCAGAGGACAAGAGGTAGTTCGTTATAGGTGCCACCGCGCATGCCGAAACTGCCGCCTACATCGCCAGGGATAACGCGGATGTCAGTTTCCGGAATGTTGAAAATTTCGCGCGCGAGCTGATAGCGCAGCGGGTGCGGGTTTTGCAAACCAGTATATAGAGTATAGCGGCCTTGGCGTTCGTCGTAATCTCCGAGACAACCGCGCGGTTCCATCGCTACAGCGGTAACCCGGTTAACCACCATTTTCTGCTGAACAATGTGATCAGCGCGGGCAAAAGCAGCGTCTACAGCGGCGGCATCGCCTTTTTCTTCAAAGAAAGAGATGTTGTCGGGGCAATCCGGCCAGACAGCAGGTGCCCCTTCGGCGATAGCGCCTTCAACGTCGGTTACGGAGGGCAGGGGTTCATAATCAACATCGATCATCTCCGCCGCATCGCGGGCCTGCGCATATGTTTCGGCGACAACGAAGGCAACGCAATCCCCGACTAACCTGACCTGATCCTTAACCAGGACGGGGTGTTCAGGGTGGTACATGGGCGAACCATCTTGTTTTTTCTTATTGGCATCTTCACAGGGCAAGCCGCCGTAATTCTCTTTTGCCCAATCTTCGCCGGTCAGCACCCGTAAAACACCGGGAGCCTTGGCGGCCGCTGCTGTGTCGATGGATCGAATATTTGCCATGGCGTAGGGCGATCTGAGAACATAGGCCCAGCATTGATTCCGCAAATTGACATCGTCGAGAAATTCGCCGCCGCCGGTTAATAGTCGCGGGTCTTCCTCTCGAGGCACAGATTGGCCAACTGCAAATTCGCCCATTTTTCTTTCCTTTTACGCCAGTATCCAATTGCCGTGGATCATATCGGAAGGGGCTGAAGGCAACAACGGCATCACATAAATGACATGTGGGTTCCAATAGTGTTGCCGCCGCAGCAATATTATATGGTATGACCTCGCCGGCCCTGGGCCGCCTGTTTTGAAAACTGAACGATAAGACTATGAAACGTTATCTTCATTCCTGTTTCCTGTTTGCCTTTCTGGGCATTTGGTTGACCGTAGGCGGATTAGCCGTAGCTCAAACGGCTCAGGCTCCTTCTACTGAAACAGTATCGGCGGCAAACGAAACCGAACTTAAGGCGCTGATCCAAACGCTGGGCAATGACGCCGAACGGAAGAAATTAATAAGTCAGCTGGAGCTTTTGCTCGCTGCAAAAAGCCAACAACAGGCAAAGAAAAAAGCAGCACGTGGGATAAGCGCCCAAGCCGTTGAGTTTCTGTCACGACGGATGGAGTCACTTAGTGGTAAAATCGTTACCGGGACGCGGGCGCTCCTCGATTTGCCAAATGTTTATTATTGGGCGGCTGATCAGTTTTCCAACCCCGTTCAACGGGCAAAATGGATTGAAATAGCGTGGAAGGTAGCCCTCGCTATTGTATTTGGATTTGTGGTCGAGTGGTTCATGAGGCTCTTATTGGCCGGGCCCCGCAGTCATTTGGAGTCCCGTGAGCTAGACGGCTTTTGGATTCAAGCCTCAACCCTGCTGGCGCGAACCATCCTGGATATCGCGCCAATCGCCGGGTTTGTTGCGGGAAGTTACGCTGTTCTTTTAATAACGGACCCCGGCACAATTAGTCGTGATGTAATTGTTGCTTTAATTATTGCCAATGTCGTGGTGCGTCTGGTTATGGCGATTGCCCGGATGATATTGGCGCCCGCCGTTGGGTCATTGCGACTTCTGCCAATGATCGATTCCGATGCGAATTATTTGTTTATCTGGATTCGCCGGTTCACGGATGTGACGGTTTATGGAATGGCGCTGATTCAGGTTGCTGAAATTCTCGGCGTGCCGGAATCCGGTGGTGAAATATTTCTGAAATTATTGGGCTTATTTGTCGTTCTGCTAACGATTGTCTTTATTTTGCAGAATCGGAATCATGTTACGAAATGGCTGCGTGGTGGCCGGGCTGGGGCAACAAAACAACGGTAATTTTCGCGCACGGCTGGCGGATATCTGGCATGTCCCTGCAATTCTCTATGTCATTGCAATGTTTGCGGTTTGGGCGCTCGCCATTGAAGACGGATTCTCAAAACTGTTGCAGTCAACATTGCTAACGATCCTTGTTCTGTTCGCGGCGCGACTAATTGTCCTCGGTTTGGTTCGGGCCGCGCGGCGGGTGTTTGCGTTACGGGAAGAGGTGAAGCAGCGTTATCCAGGACTTGAAGCGCGTGCTAACCGATATCAACCTATCCTCGAACGGACGATTACGATCGTCATATGGTTTGTTGCAGCCTTTACAGTTTTTGAAGCGTGGGGGATCGATTCTTATGACTGGCTTGGCACGCCGTTTGGTCAACGCGCAACGGGAAGTCTGGTCACTATCATACTGCTGATAATTGTGACCACTGTTGTATGGGAGATGACCAGTGCGATTATAGAAAGATCTCTGTCCAGTGGAACAACTGTCTCGGCTCGTGCGCGGACGCTTCTGCCTCTTCTTAGAATGGCGTTGTTGGTTGTCCTTGTGACCATGGTGGTGATGGTTTCGTTGTCGGAGCTGGGGCTGAATATTGGACCACTGCTTGCCGGGGCCGGTGTTGTTGGTCTTGCTATTGGCTTCGGAGCGCAGACGCTGGTGAAAGACATTATTACGGGCATTTTCATACTCATCGAAGATCACATTTCGGTTGGGGATGTTGTCAAGGTTGATACCCATGCCGGGGTTGTCGAAAAGCTGACCTTGCGGACGATTCAGCTGCGAGATGTGGCGGGAACGGTGCATGTTCTGCCCTTTAGCGCTGTCACAACACTTGAAAATATGACCAAGGATTTTTCGCGTTATGTCTTCAATGTTGGCATCGCCTACCGCGAAGATACGGATCATGTTGTGACGGTACTGCGTCAGCTCGGCGATGAGTTGATGCAGGATGAGGCCTACAAGAATCTCATTCTTGAACCACTCGAAATAATGGGTGTCGATAGTTTTGGCGATAATGCTGTTGTGATCAAAGCACGCATTACGACGGTACCTATAAAACAATGGGCCGTTGGCCGCGAATTTAATCGTCGTATGAAGAAGCGCTTCGATGAACTTGGCATCGAGATACCGTTTCCGCATCGGACTATTTATTTTGGTGAAGATTCTGCTGGAAATGCCCCGCCCGCTCGTATCGCGACCGTGAATGCTGAAACGCACATTGCTGATCGACAGGAAAAGCAAGCTACCGCTGCTAAATCCTTTAGCAGGGTGGAGACGCCAACGCCTGACACTGGTGGCGCTGATGTCCCTGACAGTGAGTAAACAGGAATAATTTTAATATGAGTGTAGTCCCCCCGCGCGACATTGGTGCCATAAACTGGCTTGGTGTTCGAACGCACGTCACCAAGGAAATTCATCGGTTCTTTAAAGTTGGCCTTCAGACCTTGATGGCTCCGGCGGTGACGACATTGTTGTTTCTGGCAATCTTTACGCTGGCTCTCGGGCGCGCGGTTCAGGAGATTGGCGGCGTTCCGTTTGTTGAGTTCCTGGCCCCGGGGCTGATCATTATGGCGATCATCCAGAACGCCTACGCGAATACCGTCAGCTCGGTGATGATCTCAAAAATTCAGGGGAACATCGTCGATATGCTGATGCCGCCTTTGTCACCAGGCGAATTTATTACCGGTTTTGTGATGGGCGGCGTTGCGCGTGGGGTTCTTGTTGCGCTTTGTGTAGGATTATCCATATGGATTTTTGTGCCGCTGCAAATCCATAATATCTGGCTGATTTTATTCCATGCCTTTGCGGCCTCTTCGCTCTTATCGATGGTCGGGTTGCTGACGGGTATCGTCGCGGAGAAATTTGACCATCAGGCCTCGATCAGCAATTTCATCATCACGCCTCTTTCGTTTCTATCGGGAACCTTTTACTCGATAGAGCGGCTGCCAGGGTTTTGGCAAGATGTGGCGATGGCGAACCCGTTCTTTTATATGATTGACGGCTTTCGATATGGATTCATCGGCCATGCAGATGCGTCATTAACGTTTGGTGTGTTGCTGCTTCTAGGGCTGAATATTGTGCTCTGGGCGGTGTGCTATCGGATGGTGGCGAGCGGTTATAAATTAAAGAGCTAACGCGTCGCCTCGCCGCGGGAAAATCGCTGATTACTTTCCGCCAACGTTGACATTCGTAGGGCTGAAGCCTAATTCTCCCCGCTTTCGCAGCAACGTTCTGCTGCACGAAAACAGCGGGAGATGAACAGTGATATCTGAGGTAATGCCCAGCTATGGTCGGGCCGATCTCGCCTTTGAACGGGGCGAGGGTGCACATCTGTTTTCGACCGATGGAAAACGCTATCTCGACTTCGCCGCCGGTGTGGCGGTCAATGCGCTTGGTCACAACCACCCGCGACTGGTGAAAGCCCTGACCGATCAGGCTGGCAAGCTTTGGCATGTGTCCAATCTCTACCGGGTTCCCGAGCAGGAAGAACTGGCACGGAAGCTGGTCGCCGCCAGTTTTGCTGACAGCGCGTTCTTTTGTAATTCCGGCGCGGAAGCGGTAGAGGCCGGTATCAAGATTGTTCGCAAATACCAGGCGGCAACCGGGCATCCCGAGCGTTATCGGATTATTTCCTTCGATAGCAGTTTTCATGGCCGCACCCTGTCGACGATTGCGGCGGCGAATAACGCGGCCCATATCGCTGGCTTTGGGCCAATGCCTGACGGATTTGATCAGGTGCCTTTTGGCAATTTGAATGAATTGCGTAACGCAATTACGCCAGAGACCGCGGGAATTATCGTTGAGCCTATTCAGGGCGAGGGTGGCATTCGGCCCTCAAACGCAGCATTCCTGAAAGGTCTTCGGGAAGCCTGTGACGAGTTTGGTCTTTTGCTGTTCTTTGATGAAGTTCAGACCGGGATTGGGCGCGTCGGAAAGCTGTTTGCTTACGAGAGTTTTGGTGTTGAGCCGGACGTCATGTCACTCGCCAAAGGGCTGGGCGGTGGTTTTCCCGTTGGTGCCTGCCTTGCAACGGAGAAGGCGGCAGTAGGTATTACGCCGGGTACGCATGGCAGCACGTTCGGTGGCAATCCGCTGGCGATGGCTGTTGCGAATACTGTCATGGATGTCCTGCAAGAAGATGGATTTCTGGCAGGTGTGCGTGAAATGGGTGAACGGCTTTTCGCCAGTATGATTAAATTTTCTGGGGACCATCCGGGTGCCTTTGAAGATGTTCGGGGTGCCGGAATGATGATCGGGCTCAAATGTATTCCTCCCGCTGGTGATTTCGTGGCGGCCTGCCGCGAAGAAGGTCTGCTTACCGTGCCGGCAGGGGATAATGTTATGCGGTTGTTACCGCCGCTGGTCATTGATGAGACGCATATTGCTGAATGCGTCGAGATGATGGGGCGGGCCTGGGAAAGGCTGTCGTCATGACTGCGATTAAACATTTTCTTGATCTCGATATTATCGAGACAGCTGACTTGCGTCAGATGATTAATCTAGGTCTTGGTTTCAAGAATGGCACTGGTGAGAAAGCACCGTTGGTCGGTAAAACACTGGCGATGATTTTTGAGAAATCGTCCACCAGAACCCGGGTCTCTTTTGAAGTCGGCATGAAACAACTTGGTGGTCAGACGATTGTTCTTAATCATGACGATATGCAAATTGGACGTGGCGAAACCATCGCCGATACGGCTCGCGTTTTGAGCCGTTACGTCGATGCAATCATGATGCGGACAAACGATCCCGACAAAATGGATGAACTTGCACAACATGCGACGGTGCCGATTATTAACGCGCTGACCGATCGGTCGCATCCTTGCCAGCTCATGGCCGACGTGATGACGTTTGAGGAACATCGCGGCCCTATCGAAGGCCACAAAGTGGCTTGGGTTGGTGACGGGAATAATATGGCGGTGACCTGGTTGCATGCGGCGACCAAGTTTAATTTCGAGCTATGCCTTTCCTGTCCTGCTGAATTGTCCATTTCGCGGGAGGAGATCGACCGGGCGCTTGCGGCAGGGACCAAAGTAGTTGAAACGCTTGATCCAGTCGCGGCTGTTACCGGTGCGGATTGCGTTGTGACGGATACCTGGGTGTCGATGGGAGATCAGCCAGGCGAAAGACGCCAACAATTATTGGAACCTTATCGGGTGAATGATGCGCTCATGGCAAAAGCCGATGCGAATGCAATTTTTATGCATTGCTTACCCGCCCATCGGGGTGAGGAAGTTACGTCTAGCGTTCTCGAAGGGTCGCAGTCTGTCGTATGGGACGAAGCCGAAAACCGGCTGCATGCCCAGAAGGGTGTTCTTGTCTGGTGTCTCGGGTGACCGGGATGAGAAACGTGGATAATACGCTTCAGCCATTCCAACTGGAGAACCATGCCGCACAGGGCCGTCTCGTTCGTCTCGGTGACGCGATGAACCAAGTGCTGACGGCCCATGATTACCCCACGGAAGTTGCAACACTTTTAGGCGAAGTACAGGTCATCGCAGCGTTGATGTCGGGAACTCTTAAATTTGATGGTGTGCTGTCTATTCAGGTGAAGGGTGAGGGGCCGGTGAGCATGTTGCTGGTGGATGTCACAACCGATGGCAATATGCGCGGCTATGCGCGGTTTGACGCAGAAAAGCTGCAGGCGGTATCGGAAAACAAAGGTGATGGCCCGCAACAAGAGGTCCCCCGATTGCTGGGTAATGGATATTTTGCACTGACAGTTGACCAGGGCGCAGACACCCAGCCCTATCAGGGCATCGTGCAGCTTGAAGGGGCGACTCTCGCTGAATGTGCCCATGACTATCTTCGGCAATCGGCACAGCTTGATGCGGCGCTTAAAGTGGTTGTGTCTCAGGTTAATGGTGAACAAGGGCCAACCTGGCGCGGTGGCGGTGTCATGGTACAGAAATCTGCATTTTCCGGGTTTCAGAGTATCGATGGTGAGGCCACCGATGCTGAATTTGAAGATGCATGGCGTCGCGCCGTTATATTCCTTGGGAGTTCTACCAATGAAGAGTTGCTGGATGTGTCTTTGCATCCACATGATTTGTTGTTTCGGTTGTTTTCCGAAGACGGCGTGCGGGCATTTGACCCATCATCCTTTGCGATGAAATGCCGTTGTTCGGCTGACCGGGTACGGAATGTGTTGGTCTCTTTCCCGCGTGACGAAATTGAGTCGATGAAGATCGGGGATGATGTTGTGGTCACGTGTGAATTCTGTAATGTCGATTACAGATTTGACGTCGGCCAGATCGATACCATTTTTAAAGAGTCTGCTGCGGATTAGCATTGTGCTCATCGAACGAACAGACGGGGTGATAGGATGCAATATTTAAAACAATTTTGGCTGGCTGTTGGGTTGTTTGGTCTGTTGGCTGCCTGCGAGACAACTGTGCCGACCAAGCAATTTCCTGATCTCCGCTACACCCACTTGCCGGCGATTTCGCTCGCTGTTTCCCGGGTTGAAGTTGTCGAACAATATCAATCTTCGACAGTAAAACCCCATGTTGAGGCGGAGTTCCCCGTTCTGCCAGTAAGAGCGGCCAGCCAGTGGGTTAAGGATCGTTTGTCGGCGGTTGGTGGGCCGAATTTCGTTCGGGCGACTGTAACGAAGGCGAGTGTTGTAGAAGTACCGTTAAAACGGAGCAGCGGCGTTCGTGGTGCTTTTACCACGGATCAGTCCGAAAGGTATGACGCGACCCTTGCGGTAAAGGTCGAAATTTTTGACTCCCGTGGTCGGCAGCGCGGCATTGTGTCGTCAGAGGCAACACGGTCACAAACGGTTTCAGAGGATGTGTCGCTGGCGGATCGTGAACAAATCTGGTTTCGTATGACCGAAGCGATGATGAATGATTTAAATGGCTCGCTGGAAAAACAGGTTCGCGACCATTTTAAACAATGGTTGCGCTAGCGGCGCCAAAAGGACGGCAGGAAAAGAACGAGCACGGTAAAAAGCTCAAGTCGGCCTAAAATCATTCCTGCTGATAACACCCATTTCGCGGCATCCGGAAGTGGGGCAAAGGTGCCGGACGGTCCAATAATGGGTCCCATTGCAGGCCCGACATTACAGATCGCTGTCGCGGCCCCGGTGATGGCGGTCATATAATCCAGACCCAGCGCCCCCAATGCTAAAGCAATGGCCGCGAAGGTTCCAATAAACAGAAAAAAGAAATTCATGACCGACTGCACAACGTCATCGGCGATTGGCCGATGATTGTAGTGGGGCACGAATACGCCGTGTGGTTGCAGGAGACGAAGAAACTGAGAATGGACGGTTGAAAAGAGGACCTGGAAGCGGAAAATTTTAATGCCACAGGCCGTTGAGCCAGCGCAGCCGCCGATAAACATCAGGATGAACAATAGAACGATGGGGAACGCGCCCCAGCTCTGATAGTCGCCAGAGGTGTACCCTGTTCCGGTCATAATCGACACAGTGTTGAAAGTGCCGGCAACGGCAGCGCGATTGAACGGCATTCCCTGCGCGCTATAGAGCCATAGAATGACGGCGCCGGAGGCAATGACGACAATGGCTAGAAAGCAACGTACCTGTGGGTCTTTGGCGAGCGCAAATGACCCTTCTCGGAGCATACGAAGATAGAGCAGAAACGGCATGGCCCCGACGATCATACCAATCGTGATAAAGATTTCGATGGAGGCGCTATTGAATCCAGCGACGGATTGATCTGAAGACGAATAGCCACCGGTGGCGATGGTTGTCATGGCATGAATAACCGCCGGAAAACGATCCATGTCGAGGAGCCAGAGGCCAAAAGACCAGATGACAGTAAGGCCGACATAGACGACGGTAATCCAGGCTGCGATCTGTCCGGCACGTGGCAGCGCTTTTTCCTGGGTTTCAAACGCTTCGACCTTAAAGAGCTGCATACCACCAACCCGCAGCATCGGCAGGACGGCGATCGCCATAACAATGATTCCGATCCCCCCTAACCATTGCAGCAAGGCCCGCCATAGGAGAATTCCCTTGGGGGCATGGTTGAGATCGGTCATGACTGTGGAGCCAGTCGTGGTGATACCGGACATCGCTTCGAAAAATGCATCGGTATAGCTGAGGTTTACTTCTGAGAACACGAAGGGCAGTGCAGCAAACATCGTAATGGCCAGCCAGCTCGCAGCGGTCAGGATGAATGCTTGTCGGATCGACAGCTTGCGGATCGGTGCTTGGTTGGTCAGAACGAGCACACCGCCGATGAACAGTGTAAGGGTTCCGGCGCCGGCAAAAACCTGCCAGTCAGGATGTCCGTTCACGAGGTCGACGGCAAACGGTGCCAGCATCGAAACGGCGATGGTGGTGAGCAAAATGCCAATGACGAAGAGGGCAGGTCTTAAATCAATCATGGTGGGGTTTTCCCACGGTCATGCAGTTTTTAAAGCTACTCTATGTTGCCGCCGGAGGTCGGGTTGCCGATGGCCGCCAAAAATTCCCGCCGTGTCGAGGATTGTTCGCGAAAAGCGCCAATCATCTGACTTGTAACCATGGTAAGCCCCGATTTGTGAATGCCACGCGTCGTCATGCAGCCATGCGAGGCTTCAATAACGACACCGACCCCTTTGGGCTGGAGGACGTCATTCAGCGTATTGGCGATTTGTGCCGTCATTTTTTCCTGAATTTGCAATCTTTTGCCATAGGCATCGACGAGGCGCGCAAGCTTGCTGATACCAACAACGCGTCGGTCTGGCATATAGGCGACATGGGCCCTGCCGATGATGGGTGCCAGGTGATGTTCGCAATGCGATTCAAACCGGACATTGCGCAAGACAACCATCTCGTCATAGCCCTCGACCTCTTCAAAGGTACGGGCAAGAATTTCTTGAGGGTCGACGTCGTAGCCGGCGAACCATTCGCCATAGGCTTTCGTTACCCGTTTGGGCGTATCAAGAAGGCCTTCGCGCGACGGGTTGTCACCCGCCCAGCGTAGTAGGGTGCGGACAGCTTCTTCGGCCTCAGCCTGCGTTGGACGGTTCGTTACCTCAACCGGTGTACTGCGCAATGCGCTTTTTACAGATGCCACGATATCGGTCCTCCCACGTTATTCCCTAAGAACGCCTGTATTCAGACGTTATCCCGGTTCAAACCGGATTAGTCTAATTTAGCTGTCTCGCCTGATAAGGGCTATCGAGTGAGAAAGCTGGAATGTCTATATCGAACCGTTCCCCGGTTTTGGTTTCCATCTCATAGGACCCAAACATGATGCCGGATGGTGTCGCCAGCGGTGTTCCGCTGGTATATTCGAACGCTTCGCCGGGTTTCAGGGTTGGTTGTTCGCCGACAACGCCTTCGCCCTGAACTTCCTGCTGTTGCCCCCGCGCATCGGTAATACGCCAGTGCCGGTTTAAAAGCTGAACCGGCTCCATGCTGTCATTTTCAATCTTCACCTGATAGGCCCATACGTAATGGTCCTCATCCGGTGCGGATTGATCGTCGAGGAAAACTGGTTCGACAGTTACGCGGATACTGCGCGTGGTGGCTTCATACATTCCATGTCTCCAGGCGGTAGATAATAGTACTCCGCCGATACAGCTCGATATTATCGACACTGTATATCCTAATGTTCTGACATCAAACCGTCTTGGAGGTGTCGTTGTTCAATGAAGGGGCGGATTACACCTTTGACAACGCCTGGGCAATGTCTTCTTTGAGGTCTTCTACGTCTTCGAGGCCAATTGACAGGCGAACAAATCCGTCTGTGATGCCCAGTTCAGCGCGCTCTTCTTCCGAGATACGCTGGTGAGTCGTCGTCGCTGGATGGGTCGTCAGGCTTTTGGCATCGCCGAGGTTGTTAGAAATATCAACCAGCTGCAGCGCATTCATAAAACGAAAAGCGTTTTCCTTTTTGCCGTCGAGATCCAGACAGACAACTGTGCCGAAGTCAGACATTTGTGATTTGGCAAGCGCGTGCTGAGGATGTGACTCCAGCCCAGGATAAAGAACCCGGGTCGGTTTCGCTTGTTCTGTCAGGAAGTTCGCTATCTCCGTTGCATTTTGGCAATGCTTGGCGACCCGCATATCGAGGGTTTCGAGTGCTTTTAACAACACCCAGGCATTAAATGGGCTCATTGATGGCCCGGTATGACGATAGAATGGGCTCAAGGTTTCGTTTACCCAGTCTTCTGGCGCCAGAATGGCACCGCCCATCGTGCGGCCCTGACCGTCTATATGTTTGGTTGTCGAATAGACGACAATATCCGCGCCGAGTTCCATCGGATGTTGCAAGATCGGCGTTGCAAACACATTGTCGACAATGACCATGGCACCAGCGCTATGCGCCATTTCGCAGACCGCCCGGATATCGATAATCTCAAGGCCGGGGTTGGAGGGTGTTTCAAAGAACACAGCCTTGGTGGGTTTGCTCAGCGCTTTTTCCCACTGATCAAGATCTCCGCCATCGACGAGGGTGGTTTCGACCCCATAGCGCGGCAATATCTCGGTCAGAATAAACTGACAGGAACCAAACAGGGCGCGTGACCCGACAACATGATCACCGGCACTGACCTGGCTGGCCAATGAGGCAAACACGGCGGCCATACCGCTGGACGTCGCCCGGCAGGCTTCTGCGCCTTCGAGCAAGCACAGCCGGTCCTGAAACATCTCGTTGGTTGGGTTGCCGTAGCGAGAATAGATAAAACGGTCGATTTCGTTTTTGAAAGCGGCTTCGGCGTCTTCTGCCTTTTCATAGACAAAACCCGAGGTCATGAAGATTGCCTCGTCGGTTTCGTCGAACGCGCTGCGCCGGGTGCCTCCACGAACCATCTGTGTCTGGGGACGCCAAGTCTTTTCCGTCCGTTCAATCGTCATTTTAGTCTCCTCGCGGCGCTCCTCTTGGGATGGCGGCCACTTAAAAGCTCATACTAAAAAACCCCGACCGATTGGGTCAGGGCTTCGTAAGGGCTCCGACCTTTTTAGCGGATTTTTTAAAGTGGCCGCAAGCCAGTCGGGCTCAAATCACCACAAGCCGATCAGTACTATTGAGTCGCAGAGGCGTCAAGTCGTTTGATCACCCCTATCTGTCGATAATGTGAAGACAGTATTGGCAAGTCTTGCTGGATTTCTATAAGCAAATACGTAGATAACATCGGACAACCGATTGGGCGTGGGGGGAACTGGTGTCTGGCGAGAGTGTACTTTTAGTAGCCCCCTGGGCTGTGTTGATCATTTACTGCGGGATTGTTTGGCTGTTCAGCCCACGCGGTGTTTCGGCACGACAGTTTTTTAA
This sequence comes from uncultured Alphaproteobacteria bacterium, assembly GCA_943787225.1. Classification (GTDB taxonomy): domain Bacteria; phylum Pseudomonadota; class Alphaproteobacteria; order MPNO01; family UBA2964; genus UBA2964. Next base: position 540,468 of record CALSLP010000002.1, on the reverse strand, counting down.
AGGCAGCAGCGATGCCGGTGCGTCTCCGGCCCTTTGGGTGTTGGTGTTTAGTGCCGCGATCTCCTGGATTTTTGCTAAGTCGATTGCTAATGCTGCCAACCTTGGACAGGCTTTTGGCATTACCGGTGGTATAGGCTATGCGACCTATTATCTGAGCTTTGTTGTGGCGGCGGTTGCGATCTATTTCATCCGTGTCAAAGGCGGCTTCGGGTCGCTCGCGAGTTTTCTGATCGCCAAATATGGTGCGGTTTGTGCCCGCCTGTTTCTGATCGCCATCGGCATCCGTCTGTTCAATGAAGTGTGGTCCAACACCAAAGTCGCAGCGCAGTATTTTGGACCCGAAGGCAGCGGTGCCTATTGGTTTGCCGCCATAGCCGTGACGGCGTTCACAATGTTCTACGCCTGGCGAGGCGGGTTGCGGAGCTCGCTTCTCACAGATGCAGGTCAGATGTTGCTGGCCGCTGTTTTGCTGGTCGTCGTCCTGGTTGCGGTGTTCCCGCCATTGATGGATCGCGGACTGCCGGAGGTCCCGGATACGGTACATTGGGCGGGTGTAACCTTTATCGCCTTGGCCGCTGTGCAGGTTCTGAGCTATCCGTTCCATGATCCTGTTTTGACGGATCGCGGTTTTCTCACCAAACCGGATGTCATGGTAAAAGGGTTTCTGCTCGCCGGTTTGCTGAGCGGCGTCTTTATTATGATGTTCAGCGCTGTTGGCCTGTACGCCCGAGCCGAGGGGCTCGACGGTGCGGCGACGGTGGCGGTGCCGATGGCCTTTGGGTTACCGCTTCTTCTGGTGTTTAACGCGATTATGCTGACCAGTGCCGGGTCAACGCTTGATTCAACCTTTGCCAGCACGGCCAAGCTGGCGGCAATTGACTGGCCTGATCGCCGCAGTGAGCCGCAAGCCCGCGAACGGTCGCTCGGGCGCTGGGCAATGCTGACGATCGCGTTGTTTGGCAACCTGCCGCTGCTGACAATTTATATGGGCGACGGAATTGGTCCGGCGGTAATTGCGGCGACGACGATTAGCGGCACCATGGTTATGGGGCTCGCCCCGATCTTTCTGCTGTCCTTCGTATCGTCGGCCGGACCGGCAAGTTTTCACATGGCGTTCTGGCCTGGGCTTTTGTTTGGGGTGCTGATCACCGTCGAGGCCGCGACCGGCATGTCAATTTTCCCGGCATGGATCGATATCGGCAGTGGGAAATATGCCGATGACCTTGGCATCAATGTTTATGGCTTGTTGATCTGTACCAGCGGCTATCTGCTCGGCGCGTTGTTGTTCGGACGTCGGGGCGCTGTGGCAACGCCGTCCTCTCGCGCCTAATCCGGCGATATTACTTTCCAAGTGTAAATCGTAGCCAGATCGCGGCGGTTATCACGGCCAGGGCGCCCAACTGATGCAGTATGGCGAGTGGCAAGGCGACCGCGGTTAGCAGAGTGGCGATCCCCAAGGCCAACTGACAAAGCACTAAAACGCCCAAGAGTGTTACCGCTGTCTGCGCCGGGGCGCTGAGCGCGCTGCGCCGTGCTGATACCCAGTAGAGGATAATCAGGACGACTGTGCCAATGGCGAGGACGCGGTGGGTAAACTGTACAGCGGCGGTGTTTTCAAAAAAGTTGAGCCACCACGGCGCGTTGATCAAAATGCCTTCCGGAACCAGACGACCGCCCATTAGCGGAAAAGTATTATAGGCGAGCCCGGCATCAAGACCGGCAACAAAGGCCCCCCAGATGATCGTGAGCGCGGCGGCCCAAAGAATGACCTGTGAACCTGTTCGAATCCATCCGGTGCCGCTGCGTGCCGGGCGGGATGTCAAACAGGCGGCCGCATACCAGAACAGCAAGCCAAAAATCGCGAAAGCCAGACCGAGATGCAAGGCGAGCCGGTACTGGCTGACGGCGGGTTCGTTGACCAGACCGCTTTTGACCATGTACCAGCCAACCAGCCCTTGCGCGCCGCCAAGGATAAACAAGCCTCCCAGCCGCCAGGTGAGCGCCGCCGGAATTATCCGGCGCATCACGAACCACAGGTAAGGCAGCAGAAAGACCAGCCCGATCAGTCGGCCCCATAGCCGGTGCAGATATTCCAGCCAGTAGATCGATTTGAAATCACCAACCGTCATCCAGAAATTGACCTTGGCGAACTCCGGACTCTTCTTATAGGCCGCAAACAGCGCCTGCCATTCGGCATCACTCAGCGGTGGCAAAATACCGGTCACCGGGCGCCAATTGACAATGGAAAGCCCACTTTCAGTCAGCCGGGTCGCGCCACCGAGCAGGATCATCGCGGCGACCATGGCGCAGCAGATGAGCAGCCAATAGCCGACGGCTTTCGGAATGGATGGGGAGGTGGCTGATGCAGAGGGTGCGAACAAGGTTGAAGCGGGTCCAAGGTTCTGTTAGAGAACCCTTCAATAGGCCAGCAAATGGCCAACACGCAAGAAAAACCGGGCCTTTTGCGGCAATTCGCCTCAAAAAATTAAATTTCCAACAAAGATTCAAATGGTGGTTCTTGACTCTCGTCGGGTCGGTGCCTATATGTCTGGCACTCGTTAGGGGAGAGTGCTAACAAATTAGCAAATCCTCTTTTATTTCAACAATTAATAGGGAACGTGCAAATGAAATTTCGGCCATTGCATGACCGCGTTTTGGTAGAAGCTCTTGAAGCTGAAGTCAAAACGGCGGGTGGCGTTATTCTCCCCGATACGGCTCAAGAAAAGCCGCAAGAGGGCAAAGTTGTCTCAACCGGACCAGGTGTTCGTGGCGAAGACGGCAAATTAGCAGCGCTTGACGTAAAAAAGGGCGATCGCGTCCTGTACGGCAAGTGGTCCGGCACTGAAATCAAAGTGGACGGCAAGGATTACCTGATTATGAAGGAATCCGACATCATGGGCATCATCGAATAGGAGACCGGACTGATGGCAGGTAAAGAAGTAAAATTTGGTACCGACGCACGCAACAAGATGCTTGCTGGTATCGACACTCTCGCCGACGCGGTGAAAGTAACACTCGGCCCCAAAGGCCGTAACGTTGTTCTCGACAAAGCCTTCGGCGCTCCCCGGATCACCAAAGATGGTGTAACGGTCGCTAAGGAAATCGAGCTTACAGACAAATTCGAAAACATGGGCGCCCAGATGGTCCGTGAAGTCGCTTCAAAGACCAATGACGAAGCGGGTGACGGCACAACAACGGCAACTGTTCTGGCTCAGGCCATCGTACGTGAGGGCTGCAAGGCCGTTGCTGCGGGCATGAACCCGATGGACCTTAAGCGTGGCATCGACGCAGCGGTTGAAGCCGTTGTCGCCGATCTCAAATCACGTTCCAAGAAGGTCAAAGACGAAGCTGAGATTGCCCAGGTTGGCACGATCTCTGCTAATGGCGATGCCGAAGTTGGTGAAATGATTTCTGCCGCCATGCAGAAGGTCGGCAAAGAAGGCGTCATCACGGTTGAAGAAGCTAAAGGCCTGACGACTGAACTTGAAGTTGTTGAAGGTATGCAGTTCGACCGCGGTTATCTTTCTCCTTACTTCGTTACAAATCCTGAGAAAATGATTTGTGACATGGAGAACCCGCTGATCCTTCTTCACGAAGCAAAGCTTTCCAGCCTTCAGCCATTGCTGCCGCTGCTGGAATCAGTTGTTCAGTCTTCTCGTCCGCTGATCATCCTTGCCGAAGACGTTGAAGGCGAGGTCCTTGCGACTCTCGTGGTCAACAAGCTTCGCGGTGGTCTCAAGGTTGCGGCTGTTAAGGCGCCTGGTTTCGGTGATCGTCGTAAGGCGATGCTCGAAGACATCGCGCTGCTGACCGGTGGTCAGGTTGTTTCTGAAGATCTCGGCATCAAGCTCGAGAACGTTACCATGGACATGCTTGGCACAGCCAAGAAGGTCATGATGACGAAGGAAGAAACGACGATCGTTGAGGGTGCCGGCAAGAAAGCTGACATCCAGGGTCGTTGCAATCAGATCCGCGCACAGGTCGAGGAAACCTCCTCTGACTATGACCGTGAGAAGCTGCAGGAACGTCTGGCGAAACTCGCCGGCGGTGTTGCGGTCATCAAGGTTGGTGGCGCTACTGAGATCGAAGTGAAAGAAAAGCGTGATCGCGTTGAAGATGCGATGAATGCAACCCGGGCTGCTGTCGAAGAAGGCATCGTCCCTGGTGGCGGAACGGCTCTGCTCTATGCCACGAAGGTACTGGAGAAGCTCCACGCCAAAACAGAAGACTCTGACCAGCGTGTTGGCATCGACATCATTCGTCGCGCCATTCAGGCACCTGTTCGTCAGATCGCTGAAAATGCTGGTGAGTCCGGTGCGGTTGTCGCTGGCAAGCTGCTTGAAGCCAAAGGGACTACGATTGGTTTCAATGCTCAGACTGGTGTTTACGAAGATCTGGTCAAGGCTGGTGTCATCGATCCGGTTAAGGTTGTGCGGACGGCGCTGCAGGATGCCAGCTCGGTTGCCGGTCTGTTGATCACGACTGAAGCTATGGTTGCCGAAGCGCCTGATGATAAATCAGGTGGCGGCATGCCTCCAATGCCCGACATGGGCGGCATGGGCGGCATGGGCGGTATGGGCGGCATGATGTAAGGCAAACGCCTTTCATCGGCTAACCAAAGCCAAACAATTAAAGGCTCCGCTTCGGCGGGGCCTTTTTTGTTGAGTGTTCTTTAGATTGTGGTCACTACCGGGCCGTTTTCCGACCTGTCACCCCGGCGCTTTCACTCTTTCGTCACCCCGAACATTCTCTCACCCGTCACCCCGGACTTGATCCGGGGTCCATATCTACCAACGCGCTGCTGGATCCCGCATCAAGTGCGGGATGACGAATTGAGAATCGCGATGAATTTTTCGACTCTTTGTCATGCAGGGCAGCAAGCTAGGTCCACCCTTTGACACGCGAGAGTATTCTGATCAAACTTCGCGCTAAGGGAGAAGCAGTCTGATGGTGGATGAAGAGCAGAGCGAAGCAGAGCAGAAGCATAAAGAAGCTTCGGAGTGGCTTGCGGAAAGGCTCGACCAGCCGCCGCAATTGGCTGCTGCTGGAGACGGCCCCCTAGTTGCCAAAGAAGTCGCGGCAGATCGATTTGATCTCGGTTCCCATCTTGGCCCGGTCTACGACATGCTGCGCCACCCTGCCACAGAGACGCCCTTGTCGGTCGCTATTTACGGTGAATGGGGTTCGGGCAAAACCTCTGCGATGCGTTGGCTGGAAGCGCGTCTCAATGATTGGAACGACTCAAAAGCTCGAAACAAGAAAATCCATCCTGCAATTATTCCTGTCTGGTTCTACCCCTGGAAGTATCAGAAACGTGAGGACGTCTGGCGCGGACTCATAGCTGAGGTAATTCTGGCTTGCCTTTCTCAGGCGCCAAACAAAACAAAACTCATAGCTGAAGCAAAGGCATTAGCAGGGTTTGCCGGGAAAAGCATATGCCGAACGCTCTCAGGGGTGACTTTACGTGTGGGCACTAAAGGGACAGGCGCGGCAGTAAACTTAAAAGAAGTTTTCCAAGGGGTGGGTGAAGAAACCAATGATTATCTGCACCCGGAAGCAGATTATCTCAACGAGTTTGAATCCCAGCTCTCAAACTGGATCAAGAAGTATACCGGTAAAGATCGAAGGATGGTTGTGTTCATCGATGACCTGGATCGGTGTATGCCGGATATTGCATTGCAGGTTCTGGAAGCTCTTAAGCTCTATTTGAATATTCCAAACTTAGTTTTTGTGCTTGGCGTCGATCGTGGCGTCGTCAATCAACTCGTTGTTAAGCATTATGAAGACCTCGGCTTGGATGAAGCGAAAAGCCGCGATTATCTTGCCAAAATGTTTCAGGTAGAGGTGTCGGTTGCACCCTCTGAACCCGAAGTCGATCAATTCCTGAAAGCGGTGCTGAAGGATAATGAAATCTGGAAATCTCTTTCCGATGATGAGCGAAGTGTATTCTTCCCGGTATTCGAATCCCTTGCACAGCGATCACCGCGCGAGGTTAAACGGCTGGTCAATTCGGCTCTCATGGCAGGTATAGGTATTGGTATGTCAGCGCGCCTGCTTATCGAAGGAGTGGCGGCAACACCCGCGCAGGGCATTCAGCGCGTGTTATTGCGGAAGATTTTGCATGATCGCTATCAGCGCGAAACAATGCTGGGATCTCGCAGCGGCGACGCCTTTTTTGTTGAATGGTCAAAAGTACTGCAAGGCCTAGGTGGTGTGCCGGGTGAGGCTTCTCTAACTGCTGAAATAATTCGTCAATTGAAAGATTCAGATAATCCTGATGCGACGCTGGTTAGTGAAGGCAATGAAAAGCCTAAAAAATCAAAAATGGTTTCTGGTGTTCCTGATTATCTAGCCAGTCTAGTTGATAACTCTCTCAACGCAGATTTTTTAACGCTACTCGGTGACGTTAACGTCACTCGCCTGATGTGGGTCGATTTCTCGGAACAGATTGCAGAAGCAGAACGAGCATCAGCGCCGATTCAGGACGAAATAATTGTTGATGAAGCCATTGCGCGCCAAATTGGCAAACAGGTTAACGAACTAACTATTCAGGATCGAGAGGCAATTACCGATTTAGTTCTCAGTGGAACTGATATCGTGGACCTCGCGCCGCTGCAAAACCTCTCCAGCCTGCAAAGGCTCGATTTCTCAACGGAACACAGGTTACGGAGGAAGCTGTTGAAGCGCTTAAAAAAGCCCTGCCCAAATTGACAGTTGTGTCGTGATTTTTGTTGACGGGGTCTTTTGACGGCTGATACGGGGTCTGCCCCGTATCAGCGTTTCTCTCACCCAGGCATATGGCGCGCGCGGGCGCCGCGTTCGATGCCGGCGGCGACGAGGCGGTCGATGTCGAGGCTGTGGCGAATCATTTCGAGCAGGCGGAGTTCTTCCTGGCTGGCGCTGCCATCGGCGGCGACGACATCACAGCTGATCGCATAGGCAGTCTCATAGAGCCGGGCCGGGACTTTGGTGCGGATAAACTCAATGGCTTTTTCCAGCCCGGCATCGTCATTGAGAAGCTCGGCGCAGGCGCGTGTCGCGTCGGGCAAGTCTTCTTCGTTAAACCCGTCAAACACCGGCAGATTACGGACCATATCGCCCATCGACTGTAATTCGGAATCGGTCATCTCGCGATCGGCGGCGGAGGCCAGGACCATCGCATAGATCAGCCCTTCGTGATGTTCAGCCATTGTTTTTCCTTCTCATTCGTTTCTTGTTTTTCATCTCATCAGCTCTAGCGCAAATAAGGTTCTTAACCATTCGCGTCAAGGGGCGCGCGTCAAGGAGTGGCGTCATACGCGCGCGCATTAGGACGCATCCTTGAGGAATGCTTTGGTTTTCTCTATCGCGTCGACGAGCCCGATCCGTTCAACCTCAACCCCCTCGGGGAAGGCGGTGAGCAGGCGGGTCGGGGTCCGCGCATCCAGGATCACGAACACGCCATGGTCGCCGGCGCGACGCACCAGCCGTCCGAAGGCCTGTTTCAGCCGCAGCCGGGTGATGCGGTCATCATAGGCGGTGCCGCCAAAGGCTTTCTTGCGGGCACGGTGCAGGATAGTCGGGCGCGGCCACGGTACCCGGTCAAATACCACGAGGCGCAGCGCGCGGCCGGGGACATCGACGCCATCGCGGATCGCATCGGTGCCGAGGATGCAGCTGTTTTCCTCGGCGCGAAAAATCTCGATCAGGCTGGCGGTGTCCATGCCATCGACATGTTGGGCGAGCAGCGGCAGACCGGCTTGTTCCAGCGGCGTGGCAATCTTGCTTTGCACGGTGCGCAGCCGCGCGATGGCGGTGAACAGGCCGAGCGCGCCGCCATTGGCCGCGAGGAACAGCTCGCGATAGGCCGCGGCAACCTGATCGCCATTGGTGCGGCTGACATCATTGACGACATAGACCTTGGTCTGCGCCGGGTAATCAAATGGCGAGGGCGCATGGGCGCGGATTGCCGGGGCGGGCAGGTGGACGGCCCCGGTCACCCCTTCGGCGGACAGCCAGTCGGTCTCGTTATCGCCGGTACTGTCGCGCAAGGTGGCGGAGGTCATCACAACACCATGCGCCGGGCGCGCGACATGATGGGCAAATGGCACGGTCGGGTCGATCCAGTGACGATGCATGGCGGCATCGCTGTCTCGGCCCTGATCGCGGCTGACGGAGAACCAGTCGACGAATTCTTCCGGCACGACATCGCGCAAAGCAGCCAGCATGGATCGCCAGGCACCAACCTCGCCCTCGACACGACGGGTCAGCCCACGACAGGCGGCCTCGATCCGCTGGCGGGTATGGGTATCGAAATTATCGGCCTCGGCATCCATCAGATAAAGCAGCCGCGCGATCAGCGCTTTCATCGGATGCGCCAGTTCGCCGAGGGCGGTTTCAAGAATTGCGGCGGCGTCATGCAGCTCATCAATCGGCGGTGCTGCGTCGGCTTCGAGATCATAGGATGTGTGCGGGTCTTTGGCGCGGGCATAGACCTGTTTACGGACCAGCGCGAGAAACTCTTCTGCCGGGCCGCGGGGCCGATCGCCATCTGCCAGTCGCGCCGCCCAGCCGGCCTGTGGCAAACATTGCGCGGCCTCCATCACGGCGTTCAGCGCGTCTGCGGTCGCCGGGTCGGCCTTGGTCAAATCTTCGATACGGCGCTGCAATCCACGTGCCCGGCTGCGGCCACCGCCTTCGGCGCCAAGCAGCCAGCGCCGCAGCTCGATCCCCTGACGGCCTGACAGCTCTGCCGAGAACGCGCTATCGGCGGAATCAAACAGATGATGGCCTTCATCGAACACCATGCGGGTTGGGATATTGCCGTCATCGAGTCCACCAAGGGCGGCCTGTGTCATGACCAGCGCATGGTTGGCGACGACGATATCGGCACGGCGGGCCTGTCGCACTGTTCGTTCGATAAAGCATTTACTGTAATGGCTGCAGGCGGAGTAGATGCATTCGCCGCGCCGGTCGGCCAGCCCCAGCGTGTCGCGGAAGCCAACCAGATCGGTGAGCCAGGTCGGAAAATCGCCACCCGCAATATCGCCGGATCGGGTTCTTGCGGCCCAGCGCGCGAGCAGGCCAAGCCCAATGGCGCTGGCCGGACGGGTCGGGCTGCGGCCAACCGCTTCTTCCATATTCAGAAGACACAGATAATTCTCGCGGCCTTTGCGGATCACGACATGTCGCGCTTTGACATCGGGGTCAGGATGCAGCCGGTCGAGCTCGTCATCGATCTGGCGCTGCAGGTTTCTGGTATAGGTGCTGATCCACACCGCGCCGCCATTCTTTTCCGACCACACGCTGGCCGGGGCGATATAGCCCAGGGTCTTGCCGACGCCGGTACCAGCCTCGGCAATCACCACATTCGGTGTATCGGCGACGGCGCGCGGGGCAAAGGCGGCCGAAACAGCAGAGGCATAATCAGCCTGTTGCGGGCGCGCCTCGGCATTGTGCCCGACCAATTCAGCGAGTCTTGTGCGGGCTTCAATGTCAGTTACGGCATGACTTTCCGGCGGTGGCTCCGGGGCAAATTCGGCCCAGCTATGCAGCCGCATCCAGACATCGAGGCCGCGTCGCGGGCGCGGCATATCCTCCAGGTCAGTCAGATGTTTCAGGCTGGCGGTGACCATCGGCCCCCAACCCCAGCCGCCATCCTGCATCGCCTGTGCCACCGGCAGGGCGTCGGGTTCATCGCGTGGATCAAATTCGTTGAGCTCGCAGAGCAGAATTTCGACCGCCATTCTTAAAGAATGTGCCTGCTCTTCGAGGGTTTGCGGCTTGTCGAGGTCGAGAATGGTGGCAATGCCGCCAGGGGTTGGCAGGCAAAACTGGGCCGGTCGGGCGAACGCAAAAAGCTCCAGAATATCCAGCGCCGCGAAGGGTGAAAGCCGCAACCGGCGGGCGACGGTTGGCGCATGACACAGGATTGGCGGTGACATTGATTTGAGCGCGGAGCCAGCCTGAGCCTGCGTGATATGACGTAGCTCGCCCTCCGGCGACAGGATCACGGCGTCGGTTAATCCTGACACGATTATGTGGCGTGACCGCGCTGGTTCGATGGCCTGAAGGGGGAGGGGAGCATCCATGGCGGGACTATACAGGACCGGCGGGATTCGCGCGCAATACCAACTGCAGGTATTGACCTTCTTCATTGACCTGAGACGCTGTCGCGCCTACGTTTCCGCGCCATTTGGAAAATTTGAACCGGTTGATCATGGATACGTTACGGAATCTGGCTGAAGATGCCCGCGCCTGGCCCTTTGAAGAGGCCCGCAAGCTGTTGAAGCGCGTCAATGGCCAGACCCCTGAGAAAGGCTATGTGCTGTTCGAGACCGGCTATGGTCCTTCCGGCCTGCCGCATATTGGCACGTTTGGTGAAGTTGTCCGCACCACGATGGTGCGTCAGGCCTTTACCGCGCTGAGTGATATTCCGTCACGGCTCTTCGCTTTTTCCGATGATATGGATGGGCTGCGCAGCGTTCCCGATAACGTGCCGAATAAGGAAATGCTGACGGCGCATCTTGGGAAGCCGCTTTCTGCCGTGCCTGATCCGTTCGGCACGCATGAGAGTTTCGGCTATCACAACAACGCCCGGCTCCGCGAATTTCTCGACACGTTTGGTTTTGAATACGAATTTCAGAGTGCGACCGAGTGCTACAAGGAAGGCCGCTTTGATGCCACCTTACTGCACCTTCTCAAAAACCTCGACGCGGTGACGCAGGTCATCCTGCCAACGCTCGGGCCTGACCGCCGCGCGACCTATTGCCCATTTCTGCCGATCTGTCCCGAGACAGGGGTGGTGTTGCAGGTGCCGGCTATCGCGCATGATGTGGACGCCGGGACAGTGGCTTTCAGGCTCGACGATGGCGGTACGCTCGAAGTGCCGGTGACCGGTGGTCATTGCAAACTGCAATGGAAAGCTGATTGGGCGATGCGCTGGACGGCGCTTAGCGTCGATTATGAGATGTCTGGTAAGGATTTAATCGATTCAGTGCGCCTGTCATCACGCATTTGTAAAATTCTTGGTGGCCGCGCCCCGGAAGGCTTTACCTATGAGCTGTTCCTTGATGACAAGGGAGAAAAGATTTCCAAGTCACGGGGCAATGGGCTGACGGTCGATGAATGGCTGCGCTATGCGCCTGCGGAGAGCCTGCAGCTCTATATGTTTAATTCGCCGCGCAAGGCAAAGCGGCTTTATTTCGACGTCATCCCGCGTCATGTCGATGACTATCTGACCTTCCTTGGAAAATATGGTGAGGAAGAAGACGCCAAGCAGATCGAGAATCCAGCCTGGCATATTCATAACGGAGAGCCGCCAAAGGAAGAGGCGCATGTCACGTTCGGGCTTTTGCTGAATCTGGCATCGGCCTGCAACACCGATGATAAATCAGTGCTGTGGGGTTTTATTTCGCGCTATGCGCCGGACGCGACGCCGGAAACATCGCCGATTCTAGATCGGCTGGTCGAACATGCGATCCATTACTATCAAGATTTTGTGAAGCCAGAGAAAATTTACCGCGCGCCCAATGATCAGGAACGCGCGGCGCTGGTAGACCTTGCGGCTTCACTTGAGACAATGGATCAGGGCACCGACGCTGGTGATATTCAAAATCAGGTTTATGAAGTCGGGAAGCAGCATGGCTTTGAAAACCTGCGGGATTGGTTCAAAGCGCTCTATGAAACGCTTTTGGGCCGTGAGCAGGGACCTCGCATGGGGTCGTTTATCGCGCTTTATGGTGTTCAAGAGACATTGACCCTGATTCGCCGGGTTCTTGCCGGTGAAGACATTTCCGGCGGGTAATAACGCCGATCTGCCGCTGCAACGGCGCTATATTCCTTTTAATTTTCTTGGCCACTGTCCTCATTTGGCAAGGCATTGGTAATATTTGTCGCGTAAGTTTTTCGGATAACAGTAGCTATTTGTCCCGGAATCCGTCCTAGCGGTGATCTTGAGGGGTGTAAGAAGCACAGCAGTTTGTCTGAGGGAGTAAGCGCGTTGAGCAAGTTAAGCGCCAAAAAAGAAAATCTTGATCCGGCATTTCTGGGGGAAAACCTGGATAAGCTCTTTGCCTATGTCGACAAGGTCCGGATGGAAATCGCGGCGCTGAATCATGGCGAGAAAGCGACGCCGACAGATTTCAGGCGATGAGCAAACAGCTCGATGGCATTCTTGAAGCGACGACCGACGCCAGTGACAAGATAATGGGTGCTGTCGAAAAAAACAACGAAGCAATCGAGAAGCTGCAGGCGCTTGTTAGTGACGATGCGCAGTCAGCCGTTATTGAGGAAATTATCGAAGGTCACAACGAAATCTTCGAAGCTTGCGCATTTCAGGACCTGACAGGCCAGCGTGTTACCCAACTTTCTAAATCTGTAGAATATGTTGAAGAGCGTGTTGCCTCGCTGCATGAGTTGTGGGGCAAAGAAGAATTGGAAAAAATAGAGCTTGAGCCTGAAAAAGAACTTACGGAGGATGAAAAACTCCTCAACGGTCCGCAGGCAAAAGCAGAGGCCCTAAACCAGGCCGATATCGACGCCATGTTTGACTGACGGTTAAGCGTCAAACTTAATCAGGACATATTCCAGCCGAGACCCAGCCGGGCATAGTTCGGCACCTGTAAAATTCCGCCTTCGATAAATGGCTGCCAAGCCTCAATGACCGCTGCCTTCAAGGATGCGAACTCAGCGTCGGTCATGTCTTTAGTTTCTTCTTACAAAACTGCGCTTTAGATTTCGGGTGACGTAGTCATCAATGTCGTCGACTCTGTTTTTATAGCGGAGCTCCCGTTCTTCCACTTTTGCTAAACCCGCTTCCTGTAAAATTTTTCGTAGTGTTCCAGGGGCACTCAGACTATGGCGTCCGGGTATGGGGCCCTCGTCCGTTCCGAAATATTTTGCGACGGCACGACGTGAGACATGGAAGGGTGGATTCTCCTCATAGGCACCCCACACGATATAGGCAACACGCCCACCTGGCTTCAGAACTCGCATGGCTTCGCGGGCAACCCCAACCTTGTCCTCGGGAAACATGATGCCGAAACGGCAGGTTATGGCGTCAAACTGTCCATCGTCGAAGGGGAGCGCTGCCATATCGGCCGCTGCAAAACTCATGATCCCTAGATTGAGTTTGTTTGCCCGCTGTCTTGCGGTCTGCAGCATAAGCGGTGTGAGGTCGGCGCAGATAACGTCGCCATCACCGTGCATGGAATGAGCGATACTGACGGCGGGGTTTCCGGTGCCGGAGGCCAGGTCGAGAATCTTCTCTCCGGCCTGGATACCGGCTTCGGCAATGATCATCTGATTGAATGTGTCGTCGGCGGAAATGCCCTGTATGGCCGTTGCCGTCCAGGCTTTGCTGCGTTCCTGCCAATGGTCTTTGGCGCTTGAGCTCATTGTTAGACTCCTAAAACTTGGCGGTACCGATGCCGAGACGGGCAACGATTGGAATTCTATAAAGATCACCTTCTCGAAAATTGGCGCAGGCGTTCTGTACGCTATCGAGAAGGGCAGCCCAACCGGTTTCAGACAGGTTTCCGACGCGATGGGGTGCAGTACGAGATACTGCCCGGCGAAAATAATCGTCGTCTCTCCTAATAAAACGTTCCTGCTTCAACTCGATCTCTTCGGCTTTTGCGAAGCCAGCTTGCGTGATGACGTCGGCGAGCAGTCCCGGGGTGCCGAGATTATGTCGGATCAAGCGAGGTGGAAATTGTTCGCCAAAGAATTTTTCCAAGCCGGCGTTTACGGCGAGAAAGGTTGGGTTCGCATCGATAGGCCCCCAAACCATCCAACCGGCTCTTCCTCCTGGCTTTAGAACCCGAAGCGCTTCGCGTGCGCAGCCGGTTTTGTCGTCGGGAAACATGAGGCCATTGCGGCTGGATACGGCATCGAATGTACTGTCGGGAAAGGGCAGGGCAATCATGTTGCCAGCCGTAATGCGTAAATTGCTTATCGATAGCTTTGCTGCTCGTGCAGCGGCGACTGCCAGCATCTCAGATGTCATGTCGCAGGCGGTCACGGTTCCTGTATCGAGCTTTCCCGCGATTGTTATGGCCGGATCCCCTGTTCCGGACGCGATATCCAGGACATTCATGTCAGGAGAAATGCCGATTTCTTCTATCAAGCGGAGATTAAACGTGTCGTCATTTGGTTTTGGGTCACTGGCTGCTGCCGTCCAGCCGGGGCTGCGGTTTTTCCAGTAATCCGTCCGGTTTTCAGTATCGCTGGCTGGGTCAGGCACCAGGCTTCCTGTTACTGACTTGCCCAAACGATCCGGTGCATCCATATGATTTCTGAATTCCGGAAAACTGGATCGGGGTGTTCCTCATTGACCGATCTGAGCTCTATTTCACGTTTGGTTTGGCGGATGAGCTCTTTCGCCATGACTTGCTCGTCAGTTGTTTTCACGATGACCCGGTCACCACGTTTGATTTGTGAGGTCGGTGACACGATGACAATGTCACCGGGCCGAAACACGGGCATCATACTGTCGCCGGTGATCTCAAGCGCGTAGGCACCGTCATCCCCGACATCAGGGCCTTCTACTTCCGTCCAGCCGCTGCCTGTCGGAAAACCGGCATCATCGAAATAACCGCCGCCTCCGGCTTTTGCCAGTCCGACTAAAGGGTATCGCCGGGCTTTGCCAGCACCAGCGCCCTCACCAGCAAATGTGACGAAATCTGACAGGGTCAGGTCGGTGACTTCGAGTACTTTTGCAATGCTCTCGGTTGTCGGCCAGCGTGGCTTGCCTTGTGGGTTTATGCGTTTGCTTTTGTTGAAACTGGTAGGGTCGAGTCCAGCGCGACGCGCAAGGCCGGATGCTGAATACCCTTTTGCTTTGGCGACCCGGTCGAGGGCACCCCATATGTCTTTGTGCCGTAACATGAAATGAGTTTTTCCTATTTCTGCTTGACTGTCACGTCCCGTCCTTAAAGGACTGGGCATAAGAATGTATGTGATTGACCATGGCACGAAGACCGTTGGCGCGGCTGCCGCTTAAATGCGACCCTAACTCTATTGCGTCAAAGAAATCCGGCGACGTGGACAATATTTCGTCTGGTAACCGGTTCGAGTAAACACGCAGTAACAAGGCGACAAGTCCGCGAACGATTATGGCATCGCTGTCGGCCTCGTATATAATGCGACCATCTTCATCATGGGCACGAAACCAAACCTGCGATTGGCAGCCTTTTACGCGGAATTGTTCAGTCTGACATTCTTCGGGTAAACCTTCGAGGGCCTTGCCCAATTCAATGATATATTCATATCGATCAACCCAGTCATCGAACAAGCTGAACTCGTCAACAATGCTTTGTTTTGCTTCCGCGATGGTCGCAAATGTATCATTCATTTCAGTGGCTTAATAATTGATCTTGTCTCTAACCCGTTTGGTATATAGATAGCCCGCCGGGTGATCAATCATCATCCGATACGGCTTCGCCTCGAGCATGTGATCCTCGCCGCGAATCGTGTCGTGTTTTATGGTCCCAGTTGAACCAACGGAAAGTAATTTTATGTCGAGTGCAGGGATATCCGCTGCAACCCACCGCGCCGCGCAAAAGCGTTCAGCGACAGGATTCGGCATTCTAAAGCGCGGCACGGCGTTATTGAGATTGCTGCCCCCAAACTTCGCCCATAAAAGCGCGGTCACGGCGATTAAGCTGGGCCTCGTTCCTAAAACGTCAGGGGCTGATGATTCAGTGTTGGCGATCAAGGTGTGGGATACTGAGTTTTCAAACCCCATCGGTATGTCTGCAGGATTCGATAAAAATGCAGAAACCGTTGATGGCATCATTGATCTCGGATTTGGCTTTGCCGAAGCAGGAACCGTGACACCGGTACCGCAAGCGGGGAACCCAAAGCCCAACCTGTTTCGCCTTACCGAAGATCAGGCCCTTATAAATCGCCTTGGTTTTCCGAGTGAAGGTGTCGAGGTATTCGCAATAAATCTGAAAAAGCGTCGCCACGGGGCAACGGGTATTGTCGGTATAAACATTGGTATTAATACTGGAACGGCTGACGCCGCGGGTGATATCGAAACCTGCTTGGTTCAGCTCGCACAATTTGCGAGTTACATAACAATTAATGTCTCCTGCCCAAATACACCGGGATTGTGTGCATGGCAGGCTGGCGACAAGTTGGCGGAAATGGTTGATGGCGCCAAGACGACCTTGGCACGTGTCTCCGGCGAGCGGACGCCTCCCTTGCTGGTGAAAATTGGGCCTGATTTGGACGAAGACGGGTTAGCCGCAGTGGCTGATGTGGCTGTAACGGTAGGCATTGATGGGCTGATCGCCTGTAATACGTCATCCGAGCGTCCCGCAAATCTGAGAAATGCGAGCGCTCAAGAAACGGGAGGGTTGAGTGGTCCCCCCATTCGGCAGCAGGCGACGAAGGTTTTATCCAACCTGTTTGAAATGACCGGTGGGAAGGTCCCGTTAATTGGCTGTGGCGGTATTTCAACGGCTGATGATGCCTATGAGCGCATTAGAGCGGGCGCTTCCTTGTTACAGCTCTATACCGCCTTGATCTATGGTGGCCCCCGTTTGGTGACTGAAATCAAGTCAGGACTGGCAGCGCGATTGAGGGCAGATGGCTATTCCAAGCTGTCTGAGGCCGTCGGAGCGAACCATCGCTAACTTAAAAGGGTTTTGTTAACCATAATTCAAGACGTTGGCGGCAAATTAAAGACCGGTTCTGCAAATCAGACGGTCCATGACGTTTCTTTATCATATTCTCATCGTGACGGTTTATACCCTCCTTGCTGCGGCCACCGCTATCGGGTTGCCGCATCTCTTCCCTGAAATTGGCTCCGAGATTGGCGCCATACTTGGTGCTGTGGTGTTTGTGGGATCCGCTGTTTTGCACGAAGTCTTTGCCCGACAGGAAATGCAGGCAAATCTGGCTGATGAGCTGGGGCATCTCCGTAACCGCAATGCGGAACTCCAAATATCTCTGGATCGTGTCGAACGCGAAACAGAGATACTCAAGGGGGCTGTTAAGAAAATAGCCGAAAACGGGACGACAACCAAAGACAACAGCAAGAAGAATGTCGACACAGTGATCGCTGAGGTCAAGGTTCTTCAGGGTCTGGTGAAGCAGTTGTCGGCGGCGAAACCCTCTAATGCTGCGAAGGCTGTAGGGGATATTGCGCAAGCGGCATTTCCGGTGCCGACAATGGAAGCCAGTCCCCCGCCATCAAATATTGCTCTGGTCGCTAGCGAGGGTGCCGTGGTTGCACCATCAATGGGTAGCAATTCGTCATCAATCTCTGAAGCGCCGCCGATACAGGCCTTACAATCAACGCCTGGCCAGGCACCGGGAATTGCCGGGCTGGACGATGACAGTATTCTCGAAATTCTGCGCGATGGGCTTGAACAAAACCGAGTCGATTTGGTCCTTCAGCCGATCGTTCAACTGCCGCAGCGCAAACGTGTTTTTTATGAAGCCTTTACGCGTATCCGGGATCAAAATGGCGATAATCTCGTCCCAGAACAGTATATCGGGATCGCTGAACGTGAAGGTCTGGTGACGGCGATTGATAACATGTTGCTGTTCCGCTGTGTCCAATTGGTCCGCCGGACGCAAAACAGCAAGCAGGATATTGGCTTCTTCTGCAACATATCGGCACACAGCCTGACTGATCGCCATTTCTTTAGTGATTTTGTCGAATTTATGGCTGACAACGCCCGTCTGGCGCCGAACCTGATCTTTGAATTTCCTTATGCGACAGTCGTCAATCGCGATCATGACATCGAACAACACCTGAAACAGTTGGCATCGCTCGGGTTTCAATTCTCCGTAGATCAGGTCTCCAGCCTCAATATCGACTGCGAGGATCTGATCAAAAACCGTTTTAAATACGTTAAATTTGACGCTGAAATTTTGTTGGATGAGGTTCTAAATCCGACAGGTCCCATTGCTGTCGCGGATATCAAGCGCGTCTTTAACCGTCAGGGGATGGACCTGATTGTTGAAAAAATAGAAACCGAACCGCAATTACTCGATTTGCTGGATCTGAAAATCGATTATGGCCAGGGCTATTTATTTGGTAAGCCGCGGCTGGCTCGCGTCGAATAAAACAGCCTCTTCCCAATTCTAGCGGTCCATGGCACAACCCCGTCATCATGACGGACCAAATCCCCATCCTTTCGGGTCTTTCCGACCTCGCTGATAATTTTGACGCCTATATCATAGATCTTTGGGGCGTCATTCACGACGGCGTTTCGTTGTATTCTGGTGTGGTCGACTGCCTCGAAAACATAGCCGCGACTGGCAAACCCTATGCAATGCTCACAAATGCGCCGCGCCGATCAGAGGCCGTTCGGCACGGCATGGATGGCATGGGCATTTCCGACGCGCTGTGTCCAATCATTATGTCCTCTGGTGAAGCGACCCATCTTGGGCTCACTGAGCGCCGAGAATCCTGGTTCGACGGCGTTCGCGCTACCTATGTGCATATCGGTCCCGATCGTGATGATGGTTTGTTTGATAATCTTGATTTACTCAAGGTCGATGCCGTTGCCGATGCAGGGTTAATCGTCAATACGGGGCCGTGGGGCGATGAGGAAACGGTTGCTGATTATGAAGATTTTCTTCAGCAGGGTGCTGCCGCCAATGTGAAAATGGTTTGTGCAAACCCTGACCTCGAAGTGATCCGGGGTGGTCGCCGTATCATTTGTGCTGGTGCATTGGCCAAACGCTACGAAGAACTCGGTGGCGATGTCCTCTATTATGGCAAACCCTATCGTCCCATTTATGACAGTTGTTTGCATCGGATCGGGAATCCTGACCCTGCGCGTGTTTTAGCAATCGGCGATTCCTTAAAAACCGACATTACGGGTGCGCGGGCGTGCGGCATGTATTCCGTATTGGTCATCGGTGGCATTCATGGCGAGGCGTTCGGGGTTGCCGATGGTGATCGCTCTGCCGAAGCGAGTAAACGCATCGCGGAAGTCTGCGCTCCAGAAGGTGTTTATCCTGATGCGGCGATTCAGACCTTTCACTGGTAATCATTAATTTCAGTGTCTGTCGTTTTCTTGGTACGAATCGTTCGGCTTGGCTATACTTTTCCCTTGGTTGAGGAGGGTGTTGCCAACGATGCCAATGGGCATTTGTCGCGACGTTCTTCCTGAGATTTCGTGAGGGTAGGCGGCCAGACAAGATGATCTTCCGATTCCTATCACGAGACCGCGTCGAGACATCAACAATTGTAGCTTATGCGATTACGGCGATCTGGCTCGCGTTGGCGGCTCTCTATGTTCAAAGCTCAATTGGCTGGTCTAATATTTTGACCTTGCTGCCGCATGAGCTCGGTGCGGTCTTAACCGGCGTTTTTGCGCCTCTGGCCGCTTTATGGCTTGGCATGGCTTATGTTGGACGTGGCACGGTCCTGAAGGATACTGCTAACGCGTTGCGCGCCGACCTCCGCAGATTAACCTATCCTTCGGAGGAATCCGAAGAGCGGGTCCAGGAGGTCGCAGAATCGTTGCGTCGCCAGGCTCAGGAGCTGTCCGCTGTTTCAGAACGGGCTGTCACCCAGGCGCAATATCTACATGACGGTCTGCACCGGCAAACGGAACAACTTGATGTAGTTGCCGGCCGACTCGCGGAACGCGCGGGTGCCGTGCAGGAGTCAGTTGAGAAACAGGTTCGTGAGCTTGAATCTGTATCGAGCGAGGTTCTTGGTAAACTGGAAGGAACCGGCCGGGCCTTTGCGGCACAGATTGAAGAAATGGGGCCGGGGGCTGAGCAAGCCGCTGATCGCGTCCGGGCTGCGACTGATGCTGTGCACAATCATACGGACAGCGTGCTCAGTAATTTTGGTCAAATAACGGTGGGTATTGATGATACCGGTGAACGGCTCCGCCGACAGGCTGACCAGCTTAGCGAGCAATCTGATGTCGCTATCGCCAGGGTCAATGAGGTTGGTGAAACCTTGGAGGCGCATGCGGCGGGTTTAAACGATACTGCCGAGCAGGCATTGGAACGCGCCCGACAATTGGGCGACACGTTCCGTCAGCAATCGGTGACGTTGATCTCGGGTCTTAAACAGGCGGTTAACAGCGTTGATGATGTTTCGGAAAATTTTCGGCAACGGACCGAACAGCTTATGGCCGGTGCGCGTGCGACGGTTGGTCAAGTGCACGATACGGTTGAGGCTTTTCGCGAAGAGGCCTCGTCTCTGGGGGATGGCGCAGAACAGACTGTAGCCCGTATTAAACTTGCCGGTGAAGAGATCCATAATGCCGGGACCGAATTTTCTGGAGAGGCTGACCGCTTGTCTGAGGTCGCGGCGCGGAAAATTGCTGACGCCGGTAATGCTCTTATTCGTCAGGGTGAAACTATTTCAGCCACGGCTGACCGAGCCATCGAACAGGCTCGTGCCCAGATGGAGGATATAGCCAAGTCGCTGTCGGCTCATGCCATTGATCTGACAAAAGAGCAGGATAGTGTAACCGAAAGGGCGCGCCAGAATTTGGCAAGCCTAACGGCCGAATTGCGAAGTCAGGCCGGTGAGATGAATGACGTCGCGGCACAGGTGGGTGGCGTGGCTATTGAAAAAATAGAACTGATTGGTGGGACGTTTCGTCAGCAATCCGATCGGATGGCAGGGGATGCCGAAAGAACATCGGTTCTCATTGAGGCGAGGACCGAAGAGGTCGCCGCTGTCCTGCAGCAGCAGGGAGAGGCTCTTAACGCCGCATCGGACGCGGCAGCAGAAGCTGTTCGGTCAAAGGCTGAAGATGTCGGTGAAATATTGCGGGAGCAGCTACGTCTCTTTACGCAAGTTGCGGAAGCGTCTTCCAATACCGCGGCGGAGCGAACGCGGGAAATTCAAAATATGCTGCGAACCCATATGGAGGAAAGCGCGGGTATCACCAGCGATACGGCACAGCGGAGTTTGGCCCGCATAACGGAAGTTAGTGAAGCCCTTCAGCAAGAGGCTACGGCTTTGACAGCGATGTCTGAACAGGTCGCTGGAGAGGTGACCGTGAAAATCAGAGAGATGGATGAAGCGCTGCAGACGGAATCTGCAAATATGCTTGCGGCGTCGAATAGTGCAACCGAACAGGTCGTAATCAAAGCCGAAGAAGTGACGGCGACGCTCCGGCGGCAGACCGACGAGTTCGCATCGGCGTCCGAGCGGGTTGCTGCTCAAGCAGCGGCACGGGTCAAGGTCGTCGGCGCGGCGCTGGTCAAACAATCAAGTGACCTTGATGATGTATCGATACGGGCGGCGGAGCGTGGTGAGGAAATTGGGGAAATTCTGGCCAAACGGACGACAGATCTGTCGGCTGCTGTCGATACGGTCGTTCAAAGGACGACCGTCGTTGGTTCTACCTTTGTTGAGCAGGCAGATAAACTTATTGCGGCTTCTGAGCAGGCGGCTAGTCATTCTGATTCGATCCGTGCTCTGGTCGGTGAGCAAGCGGAAGCGCTGGATCGGATTGCCAGCCAAATTGTTCGGCGGACTGAAGAAATTGCAAAATCCACCGAGATTGAACTGCAGCGTTTGACCGGGACGGCGGAAAAAGCCGCTGAGCGGGCCGATGTGATGAATCAGACAATTGGCGCACGAACCGTTGATCTTGGCGAAGCCTCCAAAGAAACGGTGGAATGTTTGACAATTGTAGGCAATGCCTTGCAGGCACAAGCACGGGCCATGATCGAAGCGAGTACCAAGGCTGCTGCTGACGTGACCAATGTTATAACTGCACTGAAAGACGAATCCGGTGCATTGGAAACATCTGCCAGCGTCGCCGAGGAGCGTGTCGAGAGTATAGGGCGGGTGTTCCGGGCTGAAACACAGGAACTGGCGTCTGCGTCAGAGCACGCGTCCCGTCAGGTTGATTCTGTCAGGCAGTCTCTGCAACGTCATTCCAGTGACATGACCAGCGCGCTGGATCGCGCGGCTGATCAGGCTACGCAAATTGGCGCGGTGTTCGCCGAACAATCAGAAGAACTTATCCAGGCTTCTGATCTTGCAGAGAAGCAGGCCAAGCTGGTCCGCCAAAATAGTTTTGACGCCCGGCGCGATATGTTCCTTCGGGCATCCCGCTTTATCATTGAAGATCTCAACTCGACGGCGATTGATCTCAATCGTTTACTGGATGACGTCGGGTCTCAGAAATTATGGCCGCGGCTGGCGCGTGGCGAAAAGGGTATCTTCGTGAAATCGATGCTACAGGACGATGCTCGCCATGCCCGTGATGTTATCAAGGGAAAATTCGAGGGTGACGACAATTTTCGGAAATATGTTCAGCGCTATCTCGATCACTTTGAACGCCTCCTTAACGAAGCAAATGAAAGTGATCCGGAGAACCTGCTAAGTTCTACCTTTTTGTCGGCCGATATAGGCAAGCTCTACCTCGTTCTAGCCCGGTCGGTCGGTCGACTTAACTAACACCCTGTATCGCCGGTCGGCGACCCGGTTTCTGACGGAGACCTACCTTGCACGCGCTGTTGCTGACGATCTTCATTGATACCGTGGGGTTTGGCATTGTCCTGCCGCTTTTGCCATTTTTTGCTGAGAGATTTGGCGCTAGCCCGCTTGAAGTGACGCTTCTCGCGACGGTATTTTCTTTTTCGCAGTTTGTGTTTGCGCCTTTATGGGGACGGCTTAGCGATCGTATCGGTCGACGCCCTATAATCCTGTTTACACTGGCCGGGATGTTTTGCGGCTATCTCGCCCTGACCATGACCGACTCCCTCCTCATGCTTTTTCTGGCACGCGCCTTTATTGGCTCAATGGCTGCAAACTCAGGCGTTATTCATGCTTATATTGCTGATGTTACCAGTAATGCGGCGCGAGCCGGAGCGATGGCAAAAGTTGGCGCCGCTCACGGGTTGGGTTTCATCATTGGCCCGGCGATTGGTGGATTGTTCGCAGGATCTGATCCAACCAACCCAAATCTTGCCTTGCCCTTTATTATTGCGGCTGCTTTGTCAGGAGCAGCATTTTGTATCGCTTGTATTCAGGTGCGTGAGACAGTCGCGGTTGAAACCCGGGCGGCAGCCGCAAAGGGGCAGCGTTCGTTAGGCCGAGTCTTTCTTGAGGCCGTCCGTATTCCTCAACTCGCTCTTCTTTTCGTAGTTGTGACCATGACGCCCTTTGTGTTTTCAGGTGTCGAAACAACGTTTGTCTTGTGGTCTGAACGTATGCTCGGCTGGGGGCCCTGGCAAAACGGCCAGATTTATACCTTTATGGGGATTACCGCCGCGGCGACTCAATGGTTTCTGGTTGGACGATTGACCCGGCGATTTGGTGAGCACCGTCTGATTTGTGCTGGCGCAGCAATGATTTTTATCGGCGTTCTCTTGCTCCCTCATACGAGTGGCACCGTCGGGCTCTGTATTTCCTTCGGGTTTATTGTCTTCGGCGTCAGTGTAAACAATCCTTCCCTGTCGAGCCTGGTCTCCAAATATGCGCATTCAAGTGAGCGCGGCAGTCTGCTCGGTCTATCGCAGTCTTGCTCGGCTATGGCGCGGATTACCGGTCCCGCCTGGGCTGGTTTTGCCTTTGGAGCCTTTGGCCCGGACTGGCCGTTTTTCTCGGGCGCTGTGGTCATGGTGGTGATGTTTATTCTGGCATTGCGTGTCAAACCGGCGGCTGATTCTGCCAAAGGCCGAGAATAGCTGGAGATAAAGGCTTGGATGTTATCATTTAGAGTCCCTTTCTCCTTGACGTAGGCCCCGGACATTATTAAAAAGCGCGGTCCCCGGCGGAGTACCGGGTCCATTTTGTTTTGATCTGTTTGGACAAAGAATATGTCACGTCGATGCAGCATTTCGGGTAAGGGCGTCCTTTCCGGCAATAACGTAAGCCACGCACATAATAAAACGCGTCGGCGGTTCCTGCCCAACATTCAGGTGTCATCGATGCCGTCTGAAGCCTTGGGCCGGTCTATAAAGCTCAAGCTGTCAACACAGACCATTCGCACGATCGAAAAAAATGGTGGTATTGACGCTTATCTGCTGTCGACGTCGAACACCAAATTGACGGATGAAGCACAACGCCTGAAGCGCAAGATTCGTCTTGCATCAGAGGCTGTTTCAGCAAGCTGATTTGCGTCTCTGCGGGACGTTCCTGAATTCTTAAATTTGATTTGCGGCGCTAGATTTCGTCGCACGCCATCAATGTGGAATAGGCACGATTGATAATCTTCAGTCGTTCTTCTGCCTTGTGGTCTCCGCGATGGGTGTCGGGGTGATTTTTCTTCACCAGCGCTTTGTATCGCTCCTTGATGTCGTCCTTGGTTGCCGGGCCATCCATATCCATAACCGCCATCGCTTCGGCCTCTGGTGAGCCGGGACGGGGGCGCCAGCCGTCTTCGTGAGGGTTGGTGGCTCTGACACGCTGACGTTCCCAGTTGTCTCCCCCAAACACCCCAAAATCGATGTTGGGGGAATCGCCAGTTCCTGCTCTGCAGCCAAGGGGCCATGTCGGGCGCCACCACGTGGTGTCCGCTCGGAGCTGTTTTTCAATGTCTCCTTGCGAAAGTCCAGCGTAGAAATTCCAGCGCAAGTTATAGGCGCGTACATGCGCCATGCAGAACCAATAATAATTGTTGAGATCATCCCGCGATTTGGGTGCGCGAAATTCGCCGTGTTCGCCGCATTCTGGTGCGTCACACAGGCGGACGCTTTCCTCGAGGCGAGGGGCGCTTAAAACTTCCAAGATTTGATCGCGTTTCTTCACGCTGACAGTATGAGCAGGCTGTTGTTTACATACAAGAAATTTGGTCGGTTTCGTGGATTAAGATGTGCCAGTGTAAAGGTGGGGCCAGCGCTCCTTAACCAGGTCACCATCGCTCGCCATCGCGTGACAATTGTTGATTTGATAGGGCATATCATCAGATTTTTCAGTTGATGGCTTAACGTGTTGTGCGGATTCGCGTTTGACGGTTTTGAAGCCGATTGTACCGACGGGTCGTAGTAGGTCGACCATGTGAATACAGCCTTGTGCGCCGCCCAGGAGTTCACGAATGCGGCGGTTCCAGCCCCGGCCGATTGTTTCCCCTTTTAGCTTTTGGAAGGCGGAGGCCACACCGGGGCAGATTGCGTACGGGGTTCCATCCATTGCAGCATCAACTTCGGTAATCTTGATGTCCTTGTCCAGTGTCAGGCGAAGCCACATGTCATGTATTGGAACCCCAGGGGTGATGGTGCCGCGATAGTCGTTTTCGAACGGATAGGCGGATGTATCCGTCAGGTGTCCTTCGACGTCCCATTGACCATCTATCCGACGGTAGCTCGTAACCTCGATCGCGCGTGTTTGAACTGGTTCGCGGTCGGCGGGTGGGGTAAGCGGCATTAGCTTTCTCTCATTCTTAGGGGCGATAGAGTTGTCCGGGACAATTGGCAGGTGAAGAGATCATGCCAACACAGCTTTCGTCCTTGTACCTTCCGCCTGGTTCGGTGGCGTGATGTGGATCAGCGCCAGCCGGTTTTTGCGTCGGCTGGTGACCTGAAAACGATACCCTTCAAACGTGAAGATTTGTCCTTCTTCAGGAATGACCCTGCCAATTTGGATGACCAGCCCCGCAATTGTCGCGGCGTCGTCGTCAGGCAGTTCCCAGTCAAGCCGCCGATTGAGATCACGTATTGTGACACGGCCGTCGACGAGAAAAGTACCATCGTTCTGTCGTCGGACACCGACCGGGACTTCATCATGTTCGTCTGCAATATCGCCGACGATTTCTTCCAGAATGTCCTCAAGGGTGACGATACCCATAAGAGAGCCATATTCATCGACAACCAATGCAAAATGTTCATGACGACGACGAAAGGCCTGAAGTTGATCATGCAGAGAGGTTGATTCCGGAATAAACCAGGGCGGTGATGAGACCGCATCAATGTCAATCAGGTCGAGGTTGCTTTGGTTTGCATGGACATGAAGCAGCAAAACCTTGGCATGAATGACTCCAACAATATTGTCTGGTTCGCCACGCCAAAGCGGGATTCGCGTATAAGGGCTGCTGACAACCTGATCGACGATATCACCGGCCGGCAGATCGGCGTCAATCATGACAATGTCCTGGCGGTGGTGCATGACCTCGCCGACATTGACATCGGAGAGATCCAGAATCGAGCGCAGCATTACGCGTTCCCGCTGTACGGCTGGTTCGTCGCCATTATGGAGATCGATCGCGCCGCGCAAGGCTTCCTGTGCCTCAGCCAGCTCCTCTTCCGTATCCAGATTAATGCCGAAGGGCCGCAATGTGAAGGTAATCACGAGGTGTATCGTGTGGGTGATGGGCGCCAGGAGGGCAACGATAATACGAAACATTGGGGCGACCAGTAGCGCCATGCGGTCAGCGTTCTGAAAAGCGTAGGTCTTGGGCATAACCTCGCCAAAAATAAGAACGAGGATCGTCATGGCGATGGTTGCGTAAATGACACCGGTTTCACCAAAGATACCGATTAGCAAGCTGGTCGCGAGGGCAGATGCTAAGATGTTGACGAGATTATTGCCGAGTAGGATGGCGCCAATCATTTTTTCCCGGTTAGCCAGCAACTTGTTGACGATGCCAGCACGTTTGTTGCCCCGTTTTTGGAGCAGGTGTAAGCGCGGCCGCGAGGCTGCGGTTAAGGCGGTTTCCGACCCTGAAAAGACGCCGGATAATATAAGGAGAAATGCTATGCCACCGATGGTGGCAAGAGTTTCGGTTTCCATTCCTTGAGTAGTCCTAACGCGTATAAATCATGTTTCTAATCGTCATCACATGCCGTTTTATGCGGCAATCGCTTTGTCCAGTAACGCCTCGACATCCGAAATGTCTACGTCCGACGTTATGAAGGCCTCCCCGATCCCGCGTGTAAGAATAAAGGTAATTTTGCCATCACGGACTTTCTTGTCCTGTGCCATATGACCTAATAAGGCAACCCTATCCCACTTTTGATCTACAATATCCGTCGGTTGCACAGGCAATCCCACGGCTTTGAGATGCGTTCCTACGCGGGTCGTGTCCTCTATGGGACATAAACCAATCTGCGCTGACAGATCGAACGCCATCATCATACCGATGGCAACCGCCTCGCCATGCAATAGCTTTGCACTAAATCCTGTTTCCGCTTCCAGCGCATGCCCGAAGGTGTGGCCGAGATTGAGGAGGGCTCTATCGCCCGTTTCCTTCTCGTCGCGACCGACAATAGCTGCTTTGGCGTGACAACTTTTGATGACAGCCTGTTGGCGCAGCGTGTCACTACCATCGATCAAGGCCTCACCATTTTTCTCAAGCCATTCGAAAAATACTTTATCGCCGAGTAAGCCGTATTTCGTGACTTCGGCATATCCGGCTAGTAATTCGCGGCGGGGTAAGGTGTTCAGTGAGCCGATATCTGCAAGAACGAGTCGAGGTTGATAAAAACTGCCAACCAGGTTTTTGCCATGCTGTGTATTAATGCCGGTTTTACCTCCCACCGAACTATCGACCTGTGCGAGAAGGGTCGTGGGAATTTGGATGAAATCGATTCCCCGTAGAATGACGCTGGCGGCAAATCCAGTGATATCACCAATCACCCCGCCACCAAGGGCTATCAGGGTAGAGCGTCGTTCAGGGCTGTTATCGAGAATTTCCGTTAAAAGATTTTGAAAGCCGTCATAGCCCTTGGTGTTTTCTCCAGCGGGTAGGGTGATAACGGTGCTGGCGATCCCAGCTGCTTTTAAGGAGCCTTGTAGACTGCCGAGATGGTATCCCGCGACATTATCGTCCGTGACGATGATAACTGGTTCATGGGCGATCAATGGGGCAATTAGCTGTCCGGCCTTGCTGATCAAATCGCCGCCGACAATAATGTCATAGCTTCGCTCGCCCAGCGCAACAGAGAGCGTTTCCATTGAGCTCATCTTGGCGCATCCGCAATTGATTGATCGGCTGCGAGGAGCAAGTCTTGAAGTTTGGTCAAGGTTTGATCGACTGTAATATCGGGAGATTCCTGGCCGCTTTCGACGACAATATCTGCCTGTTCATAGGCTGGATATCGTTCTTCAATCAATGTCTCCAGTGTTTTTCGTGGGTCGGTGTTTTTTAGCAATGGCCGGGTATTCCGTCGTCCGGTTCGACTGAGCAGCAATTCAATATCGGCGCGAATCCATATTGATATTGCTGTGTCCTTTACCTGCGCTCGAGTGGCATCGTTGACAAAGGCGCCACCACCAGTCGCCAGGACGTGGACAGGTCCGTTCAAAAGCCGCGCAATGACGCGTCGTTCGCCGTCTCGAAAGGCTGATTCACCGTATAATTCAAATATTTCATTAATTGAACAATCAGCGGCTTTCTCGATTTCATCATCGGCATCGACAAAGGGCAGCCCAAGCCGTTGTGCCAGTCTTTTCCCAATGCATGTTTTGCCCGCGCCCATCAGCCCCACCAGGACGATGGTTTTCGGTATATGTGACAGCTTATTCGTGCTCATTGTCCGGTCGACATAAATTGAGTCGGCAGCCCCTATTGATTAAAATACGGAGATCCGACCGGTAGACTGCCCAAAATTCGCCATGATTAGACGCTATCTACCTTAAGGCCTGCAAATATAAGACGAATACCGCGTCATGTCGCGTGGAATTATATGGCGTTGATTCACCGGGGCGTGATACAGAAAATGAGGTAAAATCGGGATTGTTGCCAAACCCTGGAGCTCTGCGTGGCGTTGATGATGCGAGTAACTGTTTTTCTATTATTGTTTCTGGTCATCCTGATAATCGGCGGGGGTGGATTTCTTGCTATGTGGGATATTCCAGCGCCTTCATCAATCATTGAAAAGACACTTCCCGATGACCGGTTCCCGCGCTAGTTCAATTATGAGATTCGCGATTGTCGCGGGTAGTTTATGTCTTGGTTTAGAAGCCTATTCATCGACTCTCTCTGGACTTCAGCTGGCGCAAGCGACGCCACCAGAAGCAACGAAATCCGAGGTGACGCCGCTAAAAGTGAAGCCGCAAGAGGCGGTCAAATCGGCGCCTGTATCTGCACCAATTCGTCTTGGACCACGGCGGTCAGTGCTGGACGGGGCTGCGTCTTCGGATGCTGCGGCTGCGTCTAGATCTTCGACCGATTACCAACCGGTGTCGCCATCAAGTGGCAGTGACGGCGCGGTGGTTGTTCAGACGCTAAACGAGCTTGACCCTGATTCCGTGGGCGTTATTGACGACGCCAGCGGCGGGCTCGGCGCCGAGATGTGGCGTGGCATAGATCGGTCTTTCGTTGCGCGCGCAATAGCCTCACTACCCTCCAGGGTTCGTTCGCCTACGATGCGAGGCTTGATGCGTCGGTTACTCCTGACGCAAGCCGTTGCCCCCAAGGGAGAAAAATCTGAGCCCGGGTTATTTCAGCTGCGCGTAAAAGCGTTGTTCGCTTCAGGTGATCTCAAATCCGCCTTGTCCCTCATTGCTTCAGCTTCGACCGGGTCCCGGGAAGAGTATCTGGTGCGTTACGGTATTGATGGGCAGTTATTCCAGAATAATACGGCAGGCGCTTGTCAACGCGTACGCGCCTATAGCGATGAGTTTAAGGGGGTCTATTGGCAACAGGTTGCCGCTTTTTGTCTTGCAATGGCAGGAAAACGAGCAGAAGCCTCCTTAATGTCGGATGTCTTGGCAGAACGATCAGAGGCTATTCATCCCGCTTTTTTTGCGGCGATGGAGAGATTGTCCGGCGCGAAGCCGCCGCAGATTGCCAGCCTGACAGGACCTTCAGCTTTACAGCTCTCGCTGATGAGGTCCGCAGGTCTGGCGCTACCAGATGATACGGCAGAAAAAGCCTCTCCTGCCGCACTCCGGGCAATTGCTTTGAGTCCAAACGCAGCGTTGGACCTAAGACTCGTTGCCGCCGAGGCGGCTGCGGATATTGGCGTGCTTGATGGTAAAACCCTTGTAGAGATTTATAGTGCAGTTGCCTTTGATCCAGCTGTTTTCAAGCGGGCCACTAATCAGGCCGCTGCTAACTGGGGACCCGGAGGACGGGCTCTCCTGGTGCAGGCTGCCAAGAAATCAACGACGTCGGTAAAGCGGGCGAAACTAATTCAGTCGGCTCTTAAATTGGCTCGGCAGAAGGGTGGCTGGCGGGCTACGGCGCTTGCTTTTGGTCCAGCGGTTGCGGCACTGGCACCGTCAACAGAGACGACGTGGTTTGCTGGCGATGCCGTCCGTATCCTGATAGCCGCTGGGGATATCGCAGGCGCCCGCAAGTGGCTCACTTTTGCCGAGGGACAAGGTTTAAAAGGCCAGCAGAAAGCTGCTCTTTGGCCATTGAGTATATTTCTGTCTGATGCAGGGGGCGCCAGCATTACCCCGAAGGACATTACGAATTGGTGGAAGGGGCGAGCCGCAGCGGGGGCAGGAGCGCTTGTCCAGGATCGAACGTTATTCAGTCTGCTGAGCGCGATGGGTATATCGGTCCCTTCCAAGCTTTGGACGAAATTGTTGGATGGTGAGTCAGGCACGCAAGGGTTTGTGCCGAGTGCAGCGGTAAGGAACGCCTTGTCGCGCGCTTCAGTGACCGGTAGCCGGGGCGGTACTGTGGCTATGGCTCTGGTCGCTGTTGGTGAACGCGGGGCTGGCGTAAAGAATCTGTCCGCTATGGAAATGGCGATATCGGCTCTCAAGAAAATAAAATTCGATGTTGAAGCGAGATCCATCGCTTTGGAGGCAGCAGTTGAAGCGGGGCTCTAGCCATTCAGGTGTAAACGGGGAGATAATTACCCTGTCCCACCATGCGGAAGCCTTTCTCGAAATGCTTGCGGTGGAACGTGGCGCTTCACCAAGAACGGTTGAATCTTATCGCAGTGATCTAACGTCATTTGAAAAACTTGTCGTCAAGCAGGGTGAAGTTTCGTCAGAAACCTCGACCGAAACAGTCCGAAGCTTTATGGCGTCGATGGGAAGTACTGGCATGGCGCCAACGACGATGTCGCGTCGGCTATCTGCATTGCGTCAGTATTTTGGGTTTCTGGTCGCAGAGGGCATCCGCAGTGACGACCCAACAGCCAATGTCGACAGTCCTCGGCGTGGTCGACCTTTGCCGAAAATATTGTCAGAAAATGACGTCGGTATGTTGCTTACGGGTGCACGTGCCGTAAAGGGGCCGCGCGGTGTTCGCCTGGTGGCGCTCATTGAGCTGCTTTACGCGACAGGCTTGCGGGTCTCGGAACTCGTTGGCTTGCCGCTTGGTGCTCTGGCTCGGGATCGTTCGGTTGTGACGGTCCGAGGCAAAGGGGGCCGAGAACGCATGGTGCCGTTAAGCCTGCCGGCACAGGAAGCAATTGAGGTATGGCTCCCGATCCGGCCGCAATTTATTGCCAAAGATCAGAGCTCGCCCTGGTTGTTCCCTTCCAAGACAGCAAAAGAAGGTCATTTAACCAGGGGGATGTTTGCTCTTCTCCTGAAAGAACTTGCGATTGGGGCCGGGCTTGCGGTGTCGGCAGTGTCGCCACATGTTTTACGGCATGCCTTTGCAAGCCATCTTTTGGCGCATGATGCCGATTTGCGATCCGTCCAACAGATGCTGGGCCATGCTGATATTTCAACGACACAGATCTATACCCATGTCCTGGATGAGCGGTTAAAGTCCCTTGTCCGGAATTTCCACCCGTTGGCAAATGGTTTTGCGAACAATACCCTTTAATATGTCTATCAGTGTTTTGAGGAAAAAATGACGAGCTTTCTGGAATTTGAGAAACCGGTTGCCGAACTTGAAGGCAAGATGGAGGAACTTCGTCATATGTCGGATATCGGCGATATCAAAATAGCCGATGAACTCTCCAAACTTCAGGGTCGCATCGATAAATCCCTGACGCAAATCTATACCAAATTGTCTCCCTGGCAGACGGTGATGGTAGCCCGGCATCCTGAGCGGCCACACTGTGTGGATTATATTTCATCCTTGATAGACGATTTTACGTCACTCGCTGGTGACCGTGCTTTTGCTGAAGACGCCGCAATCCTTGGTGGAATCGGACGATTTCGGGGGCGTGCCGTCGTCGTGATGGGACAGGAAAAAGGCAACGATACAGAGACCCGGGTCAAACATAATTTTGGCATGGCCCGACCGGAAGGATATCGGAAAGCGCAACGGCTGATGGCGTTGGCTGAGCAGTTCTCTCTGCCGATTATCACGCTCGTTGATACCCCTGGTGCCTATCCTGGCATTGGTGCTGAGGAACGCGGGCAGGCCGAAGCCATCGCACGCTCTGTTGAGGTTTGTCTCAATCTTCACGTCCCGATAGTCAGTGTTGTTATCGGTGAGGGCGGAAGTGGCGGTGCTATCGCCATTGCGGCGGCCAACCGCGTTTTAATGATGGAGCATTCGGTTTACTCGGTGATATCGCCAGAAGGCTGCGCCTCTATCCTGTGGCGCAGTTCTGACCATTCAGAAGAGGCCGCTGATGCGTTGAAGCTGACGTCGAAGGATTTACTCCGGCTTGGCGTGATTGATGCCATTATTCCTGAGCCGCTAGGCGCGGCTCATCGTGATCGTGACGATACCATTAAACGGGTTGGTGACGGGATCGATGAAGCCTTGAAAGAAATCGAGGGCCTTGATGGTGCGGCATTACGAGCGCAACGGCGCGAACGCTTTGTTACTCTCGGAAACGACTTTCTGTCTTCATGATGGCCGATACCTATTGAAGAGAATGGCCAAACGGGTTTGTTAAACCCGGCCGTGACAGACCTTGAATTTCCTGCCTGATCCACAAGGGCACGCCGCATTGCGTGGCACCTTGCCCCAGCTCTCCGGTTCCTCTGGATCAATCCATCGGCCAAGTGGTTCATGCAGTCGCCATCCTGGCGGGACATCTGCAGGGTCTGTCCCTGCGGGGAATACCGTTGGCCCTTGCATCATAGACTGGACCTGCGCGGCAGGATGAATTTCGTTTGGCAGGGCGGCCATGCCGGGGTCATCCGAGAAGGCCGGGTCGTGACGGGTCTCTTCCATGTCACCCATCTCGTAATCCATTAAGCCTTCGGGATCCTCGCTAGAGATTTCCATGTGGCACAGAACCTGGGTCACGGTTTCGCGCAGCATCGCCAGCATCTGGTCGAACAGATCAAATGCTTCATGTTTATATTCGTTCAACGGATCTTTTTGAGCATAGGCGCGAAGCCCGATGCCCTGGCGCAAATGATCCAGCGCCAACAGATGCTCTTTCCAAATCTGGTCGAGGACCTGTAGCAAGACGCTCTTTTCTGCGGCCCGCATCATTTCAGGCCCGTAATTCGCGACTTTCTCAGCCATCCGCCGGTTCGCGGCATCCGTCAGCCGCTCCCGAATTTCCTCTTCCGCAATACCTTCTTCCTTGGCCCAGTCGGCCACAGGCAGATCGAGACCGATAATGCGCAGGACTTCTTCGTGCAGAGCGTCCGTATCCCATTGTTCTGAATAGGCTTTTTCGGGAATGCAGCGCGATACGATTTCGTCGATGACCTCATGCCGCATGTCGTTGACAGTGCTGGAAACATCATCAACTTCCATCAGTTCACGGCGCTGTTCGTAGATCACCTTGCGCTGATCATTCATGACATCGTCGAACTGCAGCAGGTTCTTCCGAATCTCGAAGTTGCGCTCTTCGACTTTGCGTTGTGCTTTTTCCAGAGCCTTGTTGATCCAAGGATGGATAATGGCTTCGCCTTTTTCAAGGCCAAGCTTTTGCAGCATTGTGTCAATGCGCTCGGATCCAAAGATGCGCATCAAATCATCTTCCAGCGACAGGAAGAATTTGGAGGCACCGGGATCGCCTTGCCGTCCAGAACGGCCGCGTAGCTGATTATCGATACGCCGTGATTCATGGCGCTCGGTACAGATTATGTACATGCCTCCAGCGGCGAGCACGACGTCGCGTGCTGCTTCGACTTCGGCTTCGACCTTGGCGCGAATCTCTGGTTCCTGAGCAGCGCGTTTACTCTCGTCCTTGATTTTTGAGAGCTCTTCAAGGACTTGCATCTCAACATTACCGCCGAGCTGAATATCGGTGCCGCGGCCAGCCATATTCGTCGAAATCGTAACCTGACCAGGTTTGCCAGCCTGCGCGACGATGAAGGCTTCTTGCTCATGGTAGCGCGCGTTCAAAACATTATGCTTGATCTTTCGTTTTTCGAGAAACGCCGCCAGCTGTTCGGATTTTTCAATTGAAATTGTGCCGACCAGTGCGGGTTGATTCCGGGCCTGGCATTCTTCGATCAAAGTAACGACCGCTTCGTTTTTTTCCTCTGCGGTTCGATAAACTTCGTCGTCCTGATCTACGCGGACACAAGGCTTGTGGGTCGGGATTTCGACAACATCCAAAGCATAGATATCACCGAATTCACCGGCTTCCGTCATTGCGGTACCAGTCATGCCAGCCAGTTTAGGGTAGAGCCGGAAATAGTTCTGGAAAGTAATTGAGGCGAGGGTCTGGTTTTCGTTCTGGACCTCGACATGCTCTTTGGCTTCGAGTGCCTGATGCAGGCCTTCCGAATAGCGCCGGCCTTCCATCATACGACCCGTGAATTCGTCAATAATGATGACCTGGTTGTCTTTGACGATATAGTCGGTGTCGATCTGGAACAGGGTGTGGGCTTTGAGAGCCTGATTAACGTGATGTACGACCGAGATATTGTTGATGTCGTATAGCGACTCGCCATTCATCAGGTCCGTTTTGGCGAGCAGGGCTTCGATCTTCTCAGTACCGGCTTCTGTTAAAGCAACGGTCCGTTGTTTTTCGTCTTTTTCGTAATCTTCTTTCGAAAGGTTCGGGATCAGCTCATCGATCCGGCGATACATTTCCGATGAATCTTCCGTGGGACCGGAGATGATAAGAGGCGTTCTGGCTTCGTCGATCAGGATACTGTCGACTTCATCGACAATCGCGAAGTTGAATCGCCGCTGGACCATGTCCTCCAGACGAAATTTCATATTGTCGCGGAGATAGTCGAAACCAAATTCATTGTTGGTGCCGTAGGTGACGTCGGCGGCGTAAGCCTTCTGACGTTCCAGCTCATCAACGCCGTTGACAATACAGCCAACCGTCAGGCCGAGAAATTCATAGACCTGACCCATCCAGCCCGCATCACGTTGCGCGAGATAATCATTGACTGTGACAACATGAACGCCTTTGCCGGAGAGGGCGTTAAGGTAAACCGGCAGGGTAGCCACCAGGGTTTTACCTTCACCGGTTTTCATTTCCGAGATGGCGCCCTCATGAAGAACCATGCCACCCAGCAACTGGACATCAAAATGACGTTGACCCAGCGTTCGCTTGGCCGCTTCGCGGACTGTGGCAAAGGCATCGCACAGCAAATCGTCCAGTGACTCGCCTGCTTCATGCCGGGCGCGTAACTCAGCAGTTCGGGCGCGTAACCCATCATCATCCAACGCGACGAGCGTTGGCTCAAGGGCGTTGATTTGCTCTACTTTTTTATTAAGTCGTTTCAGAAAGCGATTATTGGCGCTTCCGAAAACGCTCTCTGCCAGCGCAGCGAACATTTAGCCTCTCTTATATGCGGATTTCCTTGCAGGCTCCGCAATTTAGCATTAAGCGGGTGGCAGACAAATAGGTACCTGCCGCGTCTCTGTCAACGATTAGGGATATAGCGCTTTAAGCTGTAAATTGCACTGTTATCTTGCACGCCGATGACCAGAAACCGTTATAGTCCAGAATTGTGGCAAAACTGAGAATATTTAAGTATCTGCAGAGTAGCTTTTCGCCAACACGAATTTGAAGCCCATGACAACAATCTCCCTCCTTGCGCCGAAACGCTTTCCAACCCTTCCTGAAATAGCGGGCGTTACGCTCGCTGCTGGTGCCTGCGGGCTGCGGTACAAAGGACGTAGCGACGTCATGCTGGCCGAACTTTCTGCTGGGACCGGTATCGCTGGGGTCTTTACACGATCTTTGACGGCGGCAGCCCCTATTGACTGGTGCCGGGCAGCGCTTAAAGGCGGCCGCGTTCGGGCGATTGTTGTGAATTCAGGAAATGCGAATGCCTTTACGGGCCGGGTTGGCGAGCTTGCGGTTCAGGATACGGTAAAGGCAGCAGCTAAAATCGTTGGCTGTCAAAAAAACCAGGTTTTTGTGTCCTCAACCGGCGTAATTGGTGAACCCTTGCCGGTGGAACGACTAACAAAGGCGTTTCCGGGGCTGAAAAAAAAGCTCTCCCCGAAATCGTGGAAGGCCGCTGCGACGGCTATTATGACGACAGACACATTTCCGAAAGGGGCGACCCGGACAGCGCAGATCGACGGGATAACCGTCACCCTGAATGGGTTTGCAAAAGGGTCCGGCATGATCGCGCCTGATATGGCGACGATGCTCGGCTATATCTTCACCGATGCTAAAATTGCGCAGCCGGTTTTGCAAAAGGCCTTGAAGGCCGCGACGGATAAATCATTCAACGCCATAACCGTTGATAGTGATACGTCGACCAGCGATTCAGTCTTGCTGTGTGCAACGGGCAAAGCGCGGCATAAAGAGGTGAAAGCCCTTGGCGACCCGCGCTTTAAAGGTTTTCGGCAGGCGCTTGAATCGATCATGGTTGATCTAGCGCAACAAATTGTGCGGGATGGTGAAGGCGCCACTAAGTTTGTCGAAGTAACGGTGACCGGTGCCGCATCGACCGCCGCGGCAAAAGCCATTGCGCTGGCTATCGCAAATTCGCCACTGGTCAAAACCGCGATCGCCGGGGAAGACGCCAATTGGGGTCGGATCGTGATGGCGGTCGGCAAGGCCGGGGAAAAGGCGGACCGCGATGCGCTTGATATCAGGATTGGCGGCGTTCAGGTTACGATGGATGGTTTGCGTAAACCCGGGTATGACGAAACGCCGGTGGCACGCCACATGAAGGGTCAGGAGATTGATATCTCGGTGGATGTTGGTGTAGGGCGTGGCAAGGCTACTGTCTGGACCTGTGATCTGACGCATGGCTATATCAACATCAATGCAGACTACCGGAGCTGAGGACGACACGTGGCTGTTGACGTTCCGATAATTTTGGTTGTGGCTGTTGCGCTGGTCGATATCGACGGACGCGTACTGATCGCTCAGCGCCCCAAAGGTAAAGCGATGGCGGGTCTTTGGGAGTTTCCCGGAGGCAAGGTTGAAGAGGGTGAGCAACCCGAAGCTGCCTTGATCCGAGAGCTCGACGAAGAGCTTGGCATCGATGTCAGCGAAAACTGCCTGGCACCGTTCACCTTCGCATCACACAGCTATGACGACTTCCATTTGTTGATGCCACTTTATGTCTGCAGGGTCTGGGAAGGCACGGTGACACCTAAAGAAGGTCAGGTATTGAAATGGGTGCGCCCACTTCAGCTCAAGGAATATCCGATGCCGCCGGCGGATGTGCCACTGGTCGCTATGTTGCGCGATCTGCTGTAGAATCTCCTGATGTTCCTTTCCATGATCCGTTCTAATCCGCGCGGTTGGCTAATCGTGGCGGTCATCTTTTTTACGGTGAGCTTTTCTTTCGCGGCGCGGATGTCTTTGCCGGTTCTGATTCCTGTCTGGGAAACAGAATTCAATTGGTCGCGGACATTCCTGACGTCAGGCGGCGCGCTGATCATGATTGTAATGGGCTGTGTTGCGCCCTGTGCAGGCCATCTACTGGATAAGTTTGGCGCACGCTATCTGGTTTCCGGGGGCACAATTTTGAGCGGCTGCTGCGTCATTCTCGCCGCTTTGATGGATTCATCGTCGTCGCTGCTGTCGCCAGTTTGGGTGTTTATCGGCGTTTATTGCGTGCTCTCTGCCGTCGGGTATGGGTTGGTTAGTCTGCCTGTGGCGACTGCAACAATTACCCGTGAGTTTGAAGAAGATAGAGGTCTTGCAACATCAATTGGCACATCAGGTGTTGGTGGCGGTCAGGTGATGTTTATCCCTCTTATTGCCTGGGCAATTGGATTCGCGGGATGGCGTCCAACGCTGATACTTTTCGGTTCTCTGATTGTCGCTATGGGCATTCTCGCCTTCTTCCTGTTACCAGGTGAACCGGTTTCGACAGATTCCAAGACCCAGACCGGAGATGCTCCAAATTCTTTCATGGCTAAATTTGCCATTTTGATCCGCAGTCCGGTCTTCTGGTTGCTAGGGGGCGCTTATTTCATCTGCGGCTTTACCACCGCTGGCGTCGTAAAGGTGCACTTGATTCCCTATGCCGCGTCGTGTGGCTTTACAATTATAACAGCAGCTTGGGCGACAAGCTTTCTAGCCGGTTTTGATATGGTGGGGATGGTTTTGTCCGGCTATCTCACAGACCGAATTTCCCGTCCTCGATTGCTGGGCAGTGTATATTTCCTGCGCGCGCTTTCTTTCATTTTGCTGTTTTTTATAACTGATAATGTTGCGCTGTTATTCATTTTTGCGGTTATTTTTGGGACGCTTGATTTTGCGACGGTGCCACCAACGGCAGGGCTCATGGCGAGCCATCTCGGTGTTAGTACAATGGGCTTTAATATGGGAATCTTGTTCCTTGGTCATTCGCTAGGTGGAGCGCTTGGGTCCGTTGCTGGTGGCTGGTTGTTTGACCTGTTCCAGACCTATGACTGGACATGGATCATGGCGCTCACGCTGGCCTTAGTTGCGGCGGTCCTGGCGTGGTCAGTGCCTGAAAAACGGGAAAAGACGCCCAGCGCTGCGGAGCCTGCGACAGCCTAAGATCCTATTTGCCGGATTTCGGACCGGCTTTTTCGCCGGCAGAGTGTTCTTCGCTTTCCAGGGCGTCGGCGAGGCTGGCGGCGGCGCTACCAGGGCGTAGAGGTTTTGGCTGTGAGGCGTCTGGTGCCCAGCCGGTGAGATAGAGGATTTGGAAGCTGGCGGGGATGCGTCCGTCGCTGTCGCCAAACAGTTCTGTGTAGCGTTCCGCGGCCTTGAAGAATAATTGTCGTTTGGAAAAATTGTGGGGGCGGGCGAGGACGGCATTGGTTTCGCCCATGCCACGCAGGTCGCGCATTAAAGAAAACATATCCGCATAGGTCACCGTAATGGTGTCGCTATCGGCGACCGGCAGATTAAATCCGGCGCGCTGCAGCAACGCGGCCGTATCAGAAAGCTCGGCGAAGGGTGATACGCGCGGTGATACACCGCCTGAAATTTCCGCCTCGGCCTCCATCATCACCTGCCGTAATTCAGTTAAAGTTTCACCGCCAAGAATAGCGGCCATAAACAAACCATCCGGCTTTAGAGACTGACGGCACTGGATCAACGCTCCCGGTACATCATTTGTCCAATGCAGAACTAAATTGCTGACAATGAGGTCGGCGCAGGCGGGGGCAATCGGGAGGGCTTCCTCGTCACCGACAAAGCCCGCTACGCCCGTCTTCGGAGAGAGCCCCATTTCAACAACAGTCTCGAATGAGGGGTTGTTGGCCAGCAGTCGGCTTAGGTGATTGCCCCGCGCACCGACATCGATGGTGAGGCCAAAGGTGCGCTTTACATCCGCTAGTCGGTCAACCAGGCGTTCGGCTATTTCACGAAACAGGAAGTCATGATCGGCAAATCCCGCATACGACCGTTCGCGTTGGCGTCGGACGACCGTACGGTCAAAAATTATTGCGTTAGTATCGGGTTCACCTGTGGGCATGAGTGGACTATGCCATGCTGACCTTCGCCTTAAAAGCGGGGCCGGTTGTTCAGCGACCGTTCGCCGCCTAAAATGCCGATAAATTTCACATCTGTATGAGATAGAATTTTCATGACCAACCACATTTCCCCGGAAGAACTTCGCAACTGGCTTCTCGATGATGACGAGCTCTCTTTGCTCGATGTCAGAGAAGAAGGCGTCTTTGGTGCCGATGGGCATTTACTGTTTGCCGTATGTCTGCCGATGAGCCGGCTGGAGCTGGATGTCCTGTCGCTGGTACCACGGAAATCGGTTCGGCTGGTTTTGTGTGACGGTGGCGACGGACTCGCTGATCGTGCCGCGGAGAAACTGAGTGCTTGGGGTTACACCGATGTTTCAGTCCTTACCGGCGGTGTGCCGGGTTGGGAAGAAGCCGGCAATGTAGTTTTCCGAGGCGTGAATGTCCCGTCAAAAGCCTTTGGCGAGTTTGTTGAAATCGAATCTGATACACCCAATGTTTCCGCCGAAGAATTAAAGGCGATGATGGATCGTGGTGAAAACATGGTCGTGCTCGATAGCCGTCCATGGGTTGAATATCGCAGGATGAATATCCCGACCGGCATCGACTGTCCTGGTGCTGAACTTGCCTATCGGGTCCACGATATTGTCGACGACCCGGACCGCACCGTAGTGGTGAATTGTGCCGGCCGAACCCGCAGCATCATCGGCGCGCAATCCCTCATCAATGCCGGGGTTACCAATAAAGTAATGGCCTTACGAAACGGTACGATGGGGTGGGCCCTGGCTGGTTTCGATCTTGAGACGGGCAGTGATCGTAACTTCTTGCCAGTGAGTGATGATGGCTTGCAGGACGCTTTGGCCTGCGCAGAACGGGTCACCAAAAGGTTTGGTATTCAAACGATAGATCGCGCAACACTCGAGACCTGGCAAACGGAAACCGAAACAAATTCCCTTTACCTTCTTGATGTGCGGAATCCGGATGAATACGCGGCGGGTCATCTGCCGGGGTCGCTTTCCGCTCCCGGGGGGCAGTTGGTGCAGGCGACTGATAAATGGGCCGGAACCTATCGAAGCCGGTTGGTGTTGATTGATGATACCGGCGTGCGCGCAACGATGACGGCGTCCTGGCTCGT
Source organism: uncultured Alphaproteobacteria bacterium (assembly GCA_943787225.1). Classification (GTDB taxonomy): domain Bacteria; phylum Pseudomonadota; class Alphaproteobacteria; order MPNO01; family UBA2964; genus UBA2964. The sequence goes on along the minus strand of CALSLP010000002.1, from coordinate 499,797 downwards.
TCAGATGGGCTGGCCGAATGTGTTTGTCCTCAAAGAAGGTCTTGAGAATACGGTCCTTGAAAGTGGTGCGCCGCAGGCGCCGATGGTGCCAGTGTCAAACAGCACGATTGAGATGATTTCTCCTGACGACCTCAATGCAGAAATTGAAGCGGGGTCAGTGACCGTCGTCGATTTGGCGACCAGTCTTGAATACAAGGCCGGCCATATTTCTGGTGCCTGGTGGGCAGTTCGCTCGCGGCTTGCCAATTCTCTGTCAGGAATTCCTGGTGAGGGACCGTTGGTGTGTACGTCACCCGATGGTGTGCTCGCTGCTTATGCCGCATCTGATATCGCAGAGCTGACCGATCGTCCGGTGCGGGTGCTCGATGGCGGGACGGCAGCCTGGCAGGCGGCTGGTAAGGCTGTGACGCTGGGCTTTGAAAATATGGCCGATCAAAATAACGATATTCAATACAAGGCCTATGATCACGACGATAATATCGAATTCCACATGCAGGAATATCTGAGCTGGGAAACCGGCCTTGTCGAGCAGGTTGAGCGCGACGGCACGGCACGGTTTAAACACTTTCCGGTCTAATGGCGGCGATCCGGAAACCAATCTCGTCACCGGTTTCTGCTGCCGTTACACGCGGCCTGGATTTCGTTTCTGATCTGTTATTGCCGCGGCGTTGTATTTCCTGTGGCACCGTCGTTGAAGGCGATGGCGCGTTATGCGCCTCCTGTTGGCCGGATATCCGCTTTCTATCGCGACCACATTGCGAGGCGTGTGGCTTTCCCTTTGAGTTCGATCATGGGGCAAATGCTCGCTGCGCGGCCTGTTACAGGGAGACGCCAATTTACGAGCGGGCACGGGCGGTGTTTCGTTATGACGATGCCAGCCGACAGGCTCTCCTGGCCTTTAAACATGCGGACCGTACCGATGTCGCACCGGCCTTTGCCGGAATGATGGTCCAGGCCGGTCGTGAGCTTCTGGCAGAGGCAGATTTGATTGTTCCGGTGCCCCTGCATAGACAGCGATTAATATCCCGTCGGTATAATCAGTCGGCTCTATTAGCCCTCGCTCTGGCCAAGATCACCTCTGTTGCCGCGGCACCTGATCTTCTTGTGCGGACCCGGGCGACACCCTCGCAAGGCGGCTTGGGGTCTAGAGCCCGCCATCGGAATGTTGCCGGGGCGTTTGCCATACGATCAGGGCGGGCGACGCAATTATCGGATTGCCGGGTGTTGCTCGTTGATGACGTGTTAACGACCGGGGCGACGGTATCAACCTGCACCAGGACATTGTTGCGGGGTGGGGCAAGTGCGGTTGATGTCTTGACGCTGGCGCGGGTTATCAGGCCGGTGAGTGAATAACAGGTCTCGCCAACACGCCTCATAGTTCCTATATAAGATGCGATTTTTTTAATCCGTTCTAAACAGGTGTTTCGTGCCTAATATTGAAGTCTATTCGTCGCTATTTTGCCCCTACTGCGCCCGGGCCAAGAATTTATTGAAAAAAAAGGGTGTTGCGTTCACCGAAATTGATGTCGATGGTGACCCCGCCGCCCGTATTGCCATGATGGAAAGAGCGGAAGGTCGAACCTCAGTCCCTCAAATATTTTTAGATGGGGAGCTGATAGGCGGTTCAGACGATCTTATGGCTCTCGAAGTGTCAGGAGAACTTGATCGCAAATTGCAGACAGCTGGCGACTGAGCCTTTCATCCTGACTCTTTGCAGATAACGGCCAGCCAGTGTGATCTGATGGCGGCTCCTTAAAGACCGTTATAGCGGAGACGGACCGCCGTCAAACGGGCGTTTGATCGCACAAATCCGTTGTTTAACGGCAGGTGACGGGGTTTTTAGCAGACCGTCCTCATAAGCAATGACGCGTAGCACATCAGAACAAGCCGATAAGAGCTCACCTGGTTTCAGTAAAAAATTGGGATTCGAGGGACGGCCATATTTTTCATTGCCCAGACTAAAGGTCTCGTAGATTAGGACTCCGTCATCATCAAGCGCGTTGATGATGGCTGGAAATAGGGGCCTGTACAGGTAGTTGGAAACAACGATTCCATCGAATTTACGGGTGCTGAATGGCCAGGGAGAGCCATCTTCCAGGTCCACCTCAATTAATTCTATTCTGTCAGCAATCTCGCTTTCACTGATAGCTGAGATATCTCGGTCCAATGCGGTTACCTGGTATCCGATATCTGTGAGGTAGCGTGCGTGCCGTCCATTGCCGCAGGCGAGATCGAGAACAGTGCCGCCTGATGTGACCAAAGGCGCAAACCGGGTAATCCATTCCAGCGGTTTCTCGGATTTATGGGTGTTCATGTCCGGCTTGATAATCGTTAACGCTTGATTTAACAAACAGTCTCATCATTTAACTGTAACCCAGTTGTAACAACCTGACGGCGGTATTCTCGGTAAATGATCGTCTTTGACCTCAAATGTAGCAAGGACCACGAGTTTGAAACGTGGTTTCCGAGCAGTGATGCCTTCGACAAGCAGCGCAAGGCCAAGAAAGTCCTCTGTCCGGTCTGCGGCGATACGAAGGTTGATAAAGCGCTGATGGCGCCATCGGTTGCCGGTACCAAGAAGAAAGGCGAAAAATCCGTTCATCTGTCTTCCAAAGCTGAAGAGCAGGTTGGAAAATACATGACGGCGCTCAAGGAAATCCGAAAAGAGGTTGAGAAAAACAGCGACTATGTCGGTGACAAGTTTCCCGAGGAAGCCCGCAAAATTCATTACGGCGAAACGGAAGAGCGCGGCATTTATGGCGAAGCAAGTGATGAAGAAGCTGCTGAGCTGGTTGAAGAAGGCATCGACGTTCAGAAGATTCCGTGGGTGCCAACCCACGACGCATAAGTCCGTTATTTAGCGCGTTCCAGAATTAAGCCAAGAAGACCGCGCTGCGGCGGCTTTATGTCCGTTTAGCGCAAAGCATATAGTTGACGGCGACGTCTTTCGATAAACGCCAGTCATCCTTCAATGGGTTGTAGATTACGCCGGTTATATCGATGATCTCAGCGTCATTACCGGTTAGCGATTGTGCAAGTTCTGATGGTTTAACGAATTTTTTCCACTGATGGGTTCCACGCGGCATCCAACGCATAATGTATTCAGCACCAACGATCGCAAGCGTAAAAGATTTGGCAGTTCGGTTGAGCGTCGCGAGGAACAGGAGTCCGCCTGGTTTGGTAAGAGCCGCACAGGAGGCCAGAAATAAATCTACGTCAGCAACGTGTTCGACAATTTCCAGGGCCATGACGACATCGAACTGATTTTTCTCGGCGGCGAGCGTTTCTGCGGCGGCAACGCGATATTCAATATCGAGGCCGCCTTGTTCTGCGTGAAGGCTGGCGATACCAATATTCCTCTCCGAGGCATCGATGGCAGAAGCTTTGGCCCCCATTCTCGCTATCGGTTCAGTGACGAGCCCACCGCCACAGCCAACATCGAGAATTGAAAGGCCTGCCAAAGGCTTTAAACTCCGTTTGTCTCGGTCATAATGAGAGCAGATCTGGTCCCGGATATAACCAAGCCGCACCGGGTTGAAACGATGCAGCGGCTTAAAATCTCCTTGCGGGTCCCACCAGGCGTCTGCAAGTGCAGAAAATCGCGCTATTTCGGCAGGATCGACGGTATTTTCATGTTCAATTTCGGCTGTCGTCATGTTTCTTTCACGTCCCCCGATTTATGTCGGGCCCTGAATTACTTGCCACTCAACGAAGATATAGAGTAAGAAAACGCCCGCTGCACGCAGGATCAAAACATTATTGCGGCTTGCGGGACTGGCATAACAGGCTGGAGCCGGATGCCAGCACTTTTCAGGTGGATTTCGAGATGACACGGGTTGTCCAGAAATTTGGCGGCACTTCGGTTGCCGATATCGACCGAATTAAGGCTGTGGCCCAACGGGTCAAGGCCGAGGTCGATCAGGGCAGTGAAGTAGCCGTTGTAGTTTCCGCGATGTCGGGGACAACGAACCAGCTTGTCGACTGGGCGGTTCAGGCTGCGCCTTTACATGACGCGAGGGAATACGACACGATTGTTGCGGCAGGTGAGCAGGTCACGGCGGGCCTTCTTGCCTTATGCCTCCAGACCATTGGTGTTGATGCGCGATCCTGGCTTGGCTGGCAGATTCCACTCAGGACCGACGATGCGCATGGTAAGGCGCGGATCACAGAAATTGAAACGGACACATTATCGGAACGCCTTTCTTCGGGGCAGGTTGCTGTGGTGGCGGGTTTTCAGGGCATCGCCTCGGATAACAGAATAACGACGTTGGGCCGGGGTGGTTCGGATACATCTGCCGTGGCCCTTGCTGCAGCGCTCAATGCTGATCGATGTGATATCTTTACGGATGTTGACGGGGTTTATACGACCGATCCAAGGATTGTCGGTAAGGCGCGCAAGCTCGATCGAATTACATACGAAGAAATGCTGGAAATGGCATCGCTCGGTGCCAAGGTATTGCAAACCCGGTCCGTTGAGTTGGCAATGAACCATAAGGTCCGGGTTCAGGTTCGGTCGTCATTTTCTGACGCCGAAGGAACGTTGGTTGTAGATGAGGGTGAAATCGTGGAACAGGAAGTTGTGAGTGGTATCGCCTATAGCAAGGACGAAGCAAAAATCACATTGGTTCGCGTTGCAGACCAGCCGGGTGTTGCTGCGGCGATATTTGGCCCGCTGTCAGATGCCAGCGTCAATGTTGATATGATCGTCCAGAATGTGTCGGAAGACGGCAAGGCGACGGACATGACATTCACCGTCGTTAAAGAAGATTTCGAACGTGCCATGGCGATTCTGGAATCAAACAAGGAATCCCTTGGCTATGAACGGCTGGTGTCGGATTCAAATGTTGTGAAGATTTCCGTGATCGGTGTTGGGATGCGAAGCCATGCCGGCGTGGCACAGCGTATGTTTATGGCACTCGCCGATAAGGGCATCAATATTCAGGTAATCTCGACATCTGAAATCAAAGTAAGTGTTTTGGTGTCTGAAGATTATACCGAGCTCGCGTTGCGGGCTTTGCACACTGCGTATGGCTTAGACGCCGCGTAGCATATGCGCCGCCTTGGTGGCGGCGAGACAGCGACGGGTAATGGCACAAACGGTTAGCACAGCGATACGACCGCTTCTTCGGCGTGTTCAGGGCGTGATGTCCGGCCATGGTAAGGCACAGGAGCGTCTTGATGAACTCGTCAAAGTCATTGCTTCTGAAGTGGTGGCAGAGGTTTGTACTGTCTATGTCCGGCGCGCCGGCGAAGTGCTGGAGTTATTTGCAACGCATGGGCTTAATCCGTCCGCTGTTCACAAAACGCGGCTCCGCGTCGATGAAGGTCTGATCGGTGATATTGCGGCCCATGCCAGGGTTTTAAACCTCGCTGATGCGCAAGCGCACCCAAAGTTTGCGTACCGGCCGGAAACTGGCGAAGAGATTTATCACTCGTTCTTGGGCGTACCCATCCTGCGTGGTGGGCGGGTGCGCGGCGTTCTTGCCATCCAAAACAAGGCCAAGCGCGAATATACCGAAGAAGAAATTGAAGCCCTGGAAATGATTGTCGTCGTGCTGGCGGAACTCATTGCTGGCGGCGATCTTGTTGGGCCAAGCGAACAAATTACCGCGGAGGGCAATGCCATCCTGCCGCTGCGTATGACGGGCATTCGGATTAATTCCGGGATCGCGATGGGTGTGGCGGTGTTGCATCAACCGCGCGTCGACATTCCGGCGATGTTTGCGGATGACCCCGACGCCGAGGAGAAACGGTTGAATGCCGCGCTCAGCGAGATGCAGGATGCCATTGAAGATTTGTTTTCGGCATCGGAGCTTTCAGAACGCGGCGAGCACCGTGAGGTTCTGGAGACCTATCATCTGTTGGCCCGCGATGCTGGGTGGCTGCGACGGCTACGAGAAGCGATTGCCAGTGGCCTGACGGCTGAAGCTTCTGTTCAAAAGGTTCAGGACGATATCCGTATTCGTATGAATATGGCGACTGACCCTTATATCCGGGAGCGGATGCATGATTTTGAGGATCTGGCCCGCCGGTTATTGCAGCATTTGACTGGCTCGCCTTTGACGGCTGCTGGTGATGCGGCGCTGCCTGATGATGTTGTGCTGCTGGCCGCGAATATGGGGCCGGCCGAGTTGCTGGACTATGAACCCCATCGGTTACGGGCGTTGCTTCTCGAGGAAGGCTCGGCGACAGCGCATGTCGCGATTGTCGCGCGCGCGCTCGATATTCCAGTGGTTGGGCGTATTACAGATCTCCTGGCTCGTATTGATCCGCATGACCCGGTGATTGTCGATGGTGACAATGGGCAGGTCTTTGTGCGACCTGGTGAAGACATCCAGCAAATGGTGGCTGATACCATCCAGGCAGAGACCGAACGGCGGCGTCTTTATGCAGCTTTACGTGATGAAGAGCCGGTTACGCTCGATGGTCAACGCATAGCACTTAATCTCAATGCCGGTCTGTTGATCGATGTACAACAGCTGAAGGATACCGGTGCGGATGGGATTGGGCTTTATCGCACGGAAATTCCTTTCATGGTCCGGGCCGAGTTTCCGGGCGTTGAAGGGCAAACGGAGCTTTACAGCAATGTCTATGAAATAGCGGATGGTAAGCCCGTCATGTTCCGCACTTTGGACATCGGTGGTGATAAGCAGCTGCCCTATTTCCATGACGTCGCCGAAGAAAATCCGAATATGGGGTGGCGAGCGGTTCGTGTTGCGCTTGATCGGCCATCAATGCTGCGTCAGCAGCTACGGGCTTTAATCCGCGCTGCAAATGGCCGCGACCTGTCGATCATGTTTCCGATGGTCGCGGAAGTTGCAGAGTTTGAAGCGGCAAAAGCAATACTGGAAATAGAAATTCAGCGTGAAAAAAAGCGCGGTGGTGTCACGCCCGGAAAATTGCGGGTTGGGGTGATGCTGGAAGTTCCGGGACTCATGTGGCAGCTGCCCCCGTTGTTGAAACGGGTCGATTTCATATCTGTAGGCAGCAATGATTTGTTCCAGTTCCTGTTTGCCAGTGATCGAGGCAACCCAAGGGTTGCCAATCGATACGATGTCCTGTCTCCGAGCCTCTTATCCATGTTACGGCATCTCGTTCGGGCTGCGAATGAGGCAAATGTCGATATATCGCTTTGCGGCGAAATGGCCGGTAGCCCTGTCGAAGCGATGACGTTGATTGGGCTTGGATTCCGGACAATTTCGATGGCGCCGGTCAGGATCGGTGACGTCCGGGCGATGCTGAGAACGGTCGATGCGGCCGCATTGGCGAATTACGTTGATAGTCTCATCGATCTGCCCGATCACAGTGTTCGACAGAAACTTGTCGCCTATGCCCGCGACCATAATATTGCCATCACCACAGGTTAGTTTAGGAGTAAGTCAAGAAACCGTTGATTTTGAAAGATGAATTCTGGTACTAACGGCGCGTACCGCTTGTTGAAATTGCGGTATCCAAGCAGGAATTGAGAGAAAAGCATTGGCAGAGTCTGGGACTGTGACAGGGCCTGAATCGTCCCTCGCCGATACGACATCGGTAGAGTTCGGAGCAGCGATGCGCGATATGCGGAAAGCGCATAATCGTGAACTGTCCGATGTTGCCAATGCTCTTCGGATTCGTCAGGTCTATCTGCAGGCAATCGAAGACGGTCGATTCGATGATTTGCCGGGGCCAACCTATGCCGCGGGGTTTGTCCGCGCCTATGCAGATTATCTTGGTCTTGAGCTTGATGAAGTTATGCGGCGCTATCGTTCCGCGACTGGTAATATACCTTCTCAAGCGGCCTTGGTGCCGCCGTCACCGATGTCTGAAGCGCGATTGCCAACAGGCTTTATTTTGCTGGTGGCAGCCATTTTGTCCGCTGCGGCTTATGGCGGATGGTATTACCTTACAATTCATGGACAGAGCCCAACCGAAGTTGTTTCGGCGCTTCCGAAACGAATTTCCGATGCGGTCGGCTTAGGCGATAAAACTGCAACAAATTCTGTGCTTCCGGAAGTGAAAAAGGCTTCAACGCCGACATCTGCAGCAGAACCTTCGGCAGAGAGCTCAGTCCAAACAGCGCCGGCTAAACCGGCGGAAATGGCCCCGGAATTAGCTGCTGAGGCATCAAAGGTTGTTAGAGTTTCACAGCCAACAAAGCCGACTCAGACAACAACGCCCGATGCGACGAAGGTGATCGAAACAGCTGAAATTAAAAAGCCTGTCGTGGCGGTTCAGCCTGATCCGGTAGCCGTTCCTGTTGTTTCAGACGCTCCGAATAATGTCGTTGCTGTTGTTAAGGAAATGCCGACCGCTGAAGGTAGTCAGGTCGAGCCTGTGGTATCCGTGCCAGTCGTGACACCGGCGGTTACTGCCGAGGTGCCAAAGACCGTGATCGTTCAGGCCCCGCCAGCAAAAATTATTGCGCCAGTATCGGAGAAAGTTGACGTCATACCGGCTCCCAAACCGGCTGCGTCACAAATCGCTGCGGGGCCGCCACAACAAAATATGCAAAGCCGGATCGTATTGCGGGCGACCGTCACCTCCTGGGTCGAGCTCCGGGATGCTGGTGGTAAGCGGCTCCTCTCCCGACTTTTGCGAACGGGTGAAACATATAAAATCCCTGGCCGGTCGGGTATTCTATTCACCACAGGTAATGCCGGTGGTATCGAGATTCTCGTCGACGGACAGCCCATCGCTGCGCTTGGTCCGATTGGCGCCGTGCGCCGCGACATTGCAATGGACCCCAAAACACTGCTCGCCCGCAAACCTGGCCAGCGGTAGCGTCTGATGGCCAATCTACAACCTGTTCGCGGAACACGTGACATTTTGCCGGATGAGCGTCAAAGGCATCGCTTTATCGAAGAGACGGCCCGCGAAGCAGCACAGCGTTATGGCTATGCCGAAATCGCGACCCCCATTTTCGAATTCTCTGATGTCTTCAAACGGACGCTTGGTGATACCTCGGATATCGTCACCAAGGAGATGTACACCTTTACTGACAAGGGTGGCGATGAAGTCACCTTGCGGCCCGAAGGCACGGCGGGCGTTGCCAGGATGCTCATTTCCGGTGGTTTGGCGCAGAACCTGCCGCTTAAATATTTCTATCGCGGTCCAATGTTTCGATATGAGAGACCACAAAAAGGCCGCTTTCGTCAGTTTCATCAAACGGGCGTCGAACTTCTTGGCGTTACTGAACCTCTTGGTGATATTGAGGTCATTGCGCTGGGAGCAGCGGTTCTCGATGGGCTTGGTATTCTCTCGAAAGCGACGCTTGAGCTGAATACGCTCGGTAATACGGAGAGCCGGAGCGCCTATCGCGAGAAACTCATCGCCTATTTTAATGATTATCGCACTGATTTGTCAGAGGACAGCCAGAGTCGGTTAGAGCGAAACCCCCTTAGAATTCTGGATTCCAAAGATCGGCGTGATCGTGAGATCATTACGAATGCCCCTGAATTTTCTGATAGCCTTGATGCAGAGTCGGCAGATTTTTTTGCGGCGGTTACTGCAGGTCTTGACGCCTTGTCGATTGCCTATCGTTTAAATTCGCGGCTGGTGCGCGGTCTTGATTATTACTGCCATACCGCGTTCGAGTTTACGACCGAGGAACTCGGGGCGCAGGGAACAATTCTGGCCGGTGGGCGTTATGACGGGCTGGTAGAGCAGATGGGCGGTGCCAAGACGGCTGGTGTCGGTTGGGCCGCCGGCATCGAGCGCCTGGCAATGCTGGCTGAAAATGTCCCCGATGAAGCGCGCCCGATCGCGATCATCCCGGTTGTCCCGGAATTACAAACCAAGGGACTTGCGATTGCACATGACCTCCGGTCTCGTGGCTTTGTTATCGAGTTTGGATACCGCGGTAATATGAGTCGCCGTTTAAAGCGGGCGAATAAATTGAACGCGAAGGCTTCGATCATCCTTGGGCCCGATGAGCTTGAACGCGGCGCGGCGACGGTACGCAATCTTGATACAGGTGACCAAGAGGAAGTGCCGCTAGAGACGCTTGCTGACCATCTAAAACAATATAGTTAGCCAGTCATGACTGCAGCCAAGGGCCTTCCCCGGTTGCTGGTAGTCGGGGCAAATCAGCGTAGCAGCAGTGTTTCCTTGCGGGAGCGTTTGTTTCTGGAACCGGATGAAATTCCTGGTTTTTTGGAGACGCTGCGCGGTGCTGAAATTTCCAACGGATGTTTACTGTCGACGTGTGACCGGGTTGAAGTCGTCCTGATCCATGATGACCCCGATATGGCCTGCGATGTGGTTATCAAGACATTTGCAGAACGTATTGGCGTTTCAACGGCTGCCTTGTCGGAGGAATGTGTTCGACTCGAAGGTGCTGACGCTGTCCAGCATATTTTTGAAATAGCCGCTTCTCTGGCCAGCGTGGTAGTCGGTGAGCCACAGGTTCTTGGGCAGGTAAAAGATGCTCACCGTCTTTCCCGCGATGCCGGCATGGTCGATACCGCTCTCAATGCGTTGTTTGAAGCCGCCTATCGGGCAGCCAAGCGTGTTCGAACGGAGACCGCGATTGGTGAACGGCCGGTATCCATTGCAGCGGCTGCCGAAAAGCTGGCCCTTAATATCCACGGCCCCTTGTCAGAGATCGGTGCCCTTATCATTGGTGCCGGTGAAATGGGCGAGCTCATTGCCGAACATCTGAGAAATCGAGGTCTCGGCAGACTGACAGCGGTCGCGCGGATTGACGTGCAGGCAACAACACTCGCCAACCGGTTAGGCGGGCATCACGCGCCCTTTGAGCAAATGGAATCCTGTCTTCGCGAGGCGGATATCGTTATCGCGGCTGTCGGTGCGGGGCGTCACGTGGTTTCGCGGGAGGTCATGGAGAAGGTATTATTGGCCCGGCGACGCAAACCGGTCTTTCTCATTGATACCGGCGTGCCTGCGGATATTCCGCCACAAATCAATGAGCTGGACAGTGCGTTTGTCTATGATCTCGAAGATCTTGAAAACGTTGCCACGGAAGGCCGCGCTGGACGGGGTGAGGAAGCAGTTCTTGCGACCCGCATTATCCATGAAGAAGTGGAACTGTTCTTTAAAGCACGTGCTGGTCGGGAGGCAGGTGCGACTGTTTCTGCATTACGCCGCCATTTCGAAGATATTCGTGAAGCGGTGGTTGCCGATAATCCGGTCGACATGGACGTTGCGACTCGTCTGCTGGTTAACCGATTGCTGCATACGCCATCGGAAACCTTACGAGAAGTGGCTGAGAGCGATTCAGCCGAGTTGCCAGAATTTGAAACAGCTATTATCCGATTGTTCGGATTAGAGGGTGCCTCAGAAGACGAGGATGCAGGAGGGAAGACGTGAATTTTGATGACAAGCTCGACGTTCTCGTCGCGAGGCGGGACGAGCTGACACAGCTGATGTCAGGGGAGCATGGCGGCGATGCCGATGAATTCGTTAGCCTCTCCAAAGAGTATGCTGAACTAACGCCGGTGGTTGAATGTATTGAAGACCTGCGAGCGCTTCAGAATGAAATCGCTGATCTCGGCGGCATGGTTGCCGATCCGGAATCAGACTCTGAGATGCGTAGTCTTGCAGAAGAGGAAATGCGCGAAGCGCGTGACCGCCTCCCAGAGATAGAAAAAAGATTGCAACTGCTTTTGTTGCCGAAAGATTCGGCTGATGAAAAGAATGCCATTCTTGAGGTTCGCGCCGGGACCGGTGGAGACGAGGCGGCGCTGTTCGCCGCTGATTTGTTTCGGATGTATCAACGGTATGCCGAGCGTCGTGGCTGGCGTTTTGAGACGATGCAACTTTCCGATACCGGCATCGGTGGCCTGAAAGAAGCGATCGCGGAAATTACCGGAAAGGGCGTTTTCGCCCGCCTTAAATTTGAATCAGGTGTGCATCGTGTTCAGCGCATTCCGGAAACTGAATCTGGTGGTCGGATACATACGTCCGCCGCGACGGTCGCGGTATTGCCCGAAGCCGAAGAAGTTGATGTTGTTATAGAAGACAAAGATCTCCGAATTGATACCTATCGTTCTCAGGGCGCTGGGGGCCAGCACGTCAATACGACCGATAGTGCTGTCCGAATTACACATTTGCCAACCGGCGTGGTGGTAACCCAGCAAGATGAAAAGTCGCAGCACAAGAACCGTGCCAGGGCGATGAAGGTTTTACGGTCCCGTATTTATGACGCCCAACGGGCAGCGGTAGACGCGGATCGGGCCCAAACCCGTAAAGGTCAGGTAGGATCAGGTGACCGGTCAGAACGCATTCGAACCTATAACTTTCCGCAGGGGCGGGTAACGGATCATCGGATTGGTCTGACCATGCACAAGTTGGACCGGGTGATGGAAGGGGAGGCGCTCGACGAATTGGTTGATGCACTGACCTCTGAGGATCAGGCGTCCCAATTGGCGGAATTTTCCGAAAAGTGACCATGATCACGGTCGGTGCAGCTCTGGAAGCGGCAATCGCAAGGCTATCGGCCGCGGCAGTCGACAATCCACGTGGGGATGCCCGGCTACTCTTGTGCCACAGCGCGCATCTCAACCTCGCAAACCTCATCGTGGATCCCAATGTTCTTCTTGCTGAAGAATATCGGCGGAAATTCGAAGCGTTGGTTGACCGTCGGGAAAAACGGGAGCCGGTCTCTCATCTGATTGGTGAACGGGAGTTTTGGAGTCTGCCCTTTATCGTTACTGCAGATGTTCTAGATCCGCGCCCCGCAAGTGAAACACTTGTTGAAGCCGCTCTCGATCATCTGCGCGGTCGCTCCACACCAGTATCGGTTCTGGATCTTGGGACGGGGAGTGGCTGTCTGCTCATAGCCGTTCTCTCGGAATTGCCAGGAGCACGCGGCGTTGGTGTGGATACCTCGGAAGCGGCGTTAGGGATTGCTCGACAAAATGCTGAAAAGAACTTGGTGGATGATCGTACGACCTTTGTGTCGTCTTCGTGGGGCCGTGAAATTTCGGGGACCTTCGACCTTATTTTGAGTAATCCCCCCTATATCTCTGAATCCGAACGTGATGAGCTTGAGCCTGAGGTCACAGCCTATGAACCGGCGTCGGCGTTGTTCGCAGGCGTAGACGGGTTGTCCGCCTATCGTGACGTTGCGCCCGATATTTTTCGGTTGCTGAATTCAGATGGTGTTGCCGCAATCGAATGTGGTCGTGGCCAGATGGACTCAGTGGTTAAAATTTTTGCTGAGTCTGGGTTGCAACATGTGGAAACTAGATGTGATCTCGATGGGATCGAACGGTGCGGGGTTTTCTGCCGCTAATGTGTCTTAACCAACTCGAAAAAAAGGGTTGGAAAGGCAGGTCATCCACACTAGGGTACAGCTTGGGCGAATGAGGAAGGCCACAGGCACCTCGCCCAAATGTTCCTGAAAAGGCTGCGAGAGCAGAGCCACGGCGACCGTGGAAGAGCGGTTGCAAAGATGGAACGCGATTGTCAGGACGACATCGCGGTGTTCGCAAGCCATTCGGGGGTTAGTGAAACAATAACCGGATTAGAATTAATGAGATCAGGTCCTAATAACCGGCGCCCGCGGGGACGCGGTAACCCGGGACGCGGCAACAATAATCGGCCGCAACGAAGTAATAATGTGGATAGTAACGGGCCTGACGTAAAGGTTCGGGGTACCGCCCAGCAGGTCGTTGATAAATACCAGACGCTGGCTCGGGAAGCGTCCACGGCTGGTGATCCGGTTAGGGCTGAAAATTATTATCAGCACGCCGAACATTACTATCGTGTCTTGAGTGCGAATGCTGCCGCTCAGGAAAAACAGCAGCGCGATAACCGGAATAACGATCGCAATAACGGTGCTGACCAACAAAATGGTGCCAATGGCGCACAAGGAAATGGCCCTAATGGCAATGCTGCTACAGCCGAAGAAGCGTCAGTAACGGAGACCAATGGTGAGGCCAAAACCAGAGAGGCCACCAGCGAAGTAGATGAAGCGACCGTTGAACGCATTGAAATCGTGCAGGAGCCTGTTGCCGAAGAGCCGGAAGAAACCGCACCGGCGTGATACTGACGTTTTTTCGTCAACCTTTCCTTTAATAGATTTTGCCAGAATCTCGCATTCGGGCAGAGCATGTTTGTACGTTGCCCTGTTTGTTGGCAATACGGCATGCCCTCTTGTGAGATTTGGTTTTGATTACCATATCTTCTATAGGACGCCGATTTCGGGTCCTGGATGAAACGCTCGCCGGAATCCGGGAGCATAATTACGCAATGTCTCTGAAGGGAGTTGCCCGATATGGAATTTGAGAAATTTTCAGACCGTTCGCGCGGTTTTGTTCAATCAGCTGTTACGCTGGCCAACAATAGTGATCATCAACGGCTTGAGCCCATCCACCTTCTGAAAGTCCTGCTGGATGATAAAGAAGGCTCTAGCGGCTAACCTGATCAATGCCGCAGGCGGCGATGCTGGAATGGCTTCCGCTGCTGTTGAACCGGCCTTGAACAAAATACCGAAAGTTGCCGGTAGTGGAGCTGGCGATGTTCGTTTGTCGTCTGAAATTGGTCGGCTGTTTGAACGCGCGGAGGAAATTGCCACAAAAGCCGGTGATAGCTTTGTAACGGTTGAACGGCTGCTGTTGGCCCTTGCAATGTCGTCTGGCACGGCAGCCGGAGATATATTGGCCAAGGCTGGCGTCACCCCACAATCTCTTAACGCTGCCATCGAAGACGTCCGTAAAGGCAGAAAGGCAGACAGTGCTTCTGCCGAAGACAACTTCGAAGCTCTTGAGAAATATGCGGTAGACGTTACCGAGCAGGCGCGCGACGGCAAACTCGACCCCGTCATCGGGCGCGACGAGGAAGTGCGGCGCACTATCCAGGTATTGGCGCGGCGTACCAAGAATAATCCGGTTCTGATCGGTGAGCCCGGTGTTGGCAAAACGGCCATCGTCGAGGGGCTTGCCCAGCGGATTGTTAATGGCGATGTGCCTGAAGGTCTCCGAAGCAAACGACTCATGATGCTTGATCTCGGTGCCCTTATTGCCGGGTCCAAATTCAGGGGTGAGTTTGAAGAACGCCTTAAAGCCGTGCTGCAGGAGATTGATGCCTGCGACGGTGAAATCATTTTGTTTATCGACGAATTGCATACGCTCGTTGGTGCCGGTGGTGCCGATGGGGCAATGGATGCCTCGAACATGCTGAAGCCTGCCTTGGCGCGGGGCGAGCTGCACTGCATCGGTGCAACAACGCTGGATGAATATCGCAAGCATATTGAAAAAGACGCTGCCCTCGCGAGACGTTTTCAGACGGTATTTGTTGCGGAACCCTCGGTTGAGGATACCGTCTCGATCTTGCGGGGCCTTAAGGAAAAATATGAACTCCATCATGGTGTTCGTATTACCGATGGGGCAATTGTGTCGGCAGCGACGCTGGCCAATCGCTATATCACTGACCGGTTTCTGCCAGATAAGGCGATTGACCTTGTCGATGAGGCCGCTTCCCGGCTGCGGATGGAGGTCGATTCCAAACCTGAGGAGATTGACGAACTCGATCGCCGGATCATTCAACTCAAGATCGAACGAGAGGCGTTGAATAAAGAAGACGATGCAGCCTCTCGGGACAGGCTTGGAAAGCTGGAGTCGGACCTTATCGATCTGGAGGAACGGCAGGCAGAATTGACCGGCATTTGGCAGGCTGAGAAAGAAAAAATTGCTGGCTCTCAAAAGATCAATGAAGATTTAGATCAAGCACGGAATGAGCTGGAACGGGCGCAGCGTGATGGCGATCTAACACGAGCCGGGGAGCTCATGTATGGCGTCATTCCGGAACTTGAGCAGCGTGCGTTGGGACCTGTCGATAGTGACGAAACCAATATGCTGCGCGAAGAGGTCAAGGATTCTGATATCGCCTCGATCGTGTCGCGCTGGACAGGTATTCCTGTCGACAAGATGCTGGAAGGTGAACGTGAAAAGCTCCTTAAAATGGAAGAGGTTTTGGGAGCCCGCGTTGTCGGTCAGGAAGAGGCGATTTCAGCGATAAGCAATGCGACCAGGCGTGCCCGTGCGGGATTGCAGGATCCAAATCGGCCGATTGGCTCGTTTCTATTCCTGGGGCCGACAGGTGTCGGGAAAACCGAGCTGACAAAAGCATTAGCGACGTTTTTGTTCGATGATGATAGCGCCATGGTTCGTATCGATATGTCGGAGTTCATGGAGAAGCACTCCGTCGCTCGGCTGATTGGTGCGCCGCCCGGCTATGTCGGCTACGAAGACGGAGGCTCTTTAACGGAGGCAGTTCGCCGTCGTCCCTATCAGGTGATCCTGTTTGACGAGGTTGAAAAAGCACATCCTGATGTTTTCAATGTGTTGTTGCAGGTTCTCGATGATGGCCGTTTGACCGACGGGCAGGGGCGTACCGTCGATTTCCGGAATACTCTGATTATTCTGACGTCAAATCTTGGTAGTGACGTTCTGGCAGCACAGGAAGATGGTGCAGATTCTGATGACGTGCGCGAGCAGGTCTTGTCGGTTGTCCGCGGTGCTTTCCGTCCGGAGTTTTTGAACCGGTTGGATGATATCCTGTTATTTCATCATTTGGCCCGTAGCCACATGGCGACGATCGTTGATATCCAGCTGGAACATCTCAAGGCGATGTTGGAAGATCGCAAGATTTCTCTGCAGTTGGATTCGGCAGCGAAAAACTGGTTGGCTGAAGCGGGGTATGATCCGGCTTACGGGGCCCGACCGCTGAAACGGGTCATTCAGACACACCTTCAAAACCCACTGGCAACGATGTTACTGGACGGCACCATTCAGGATGGCGAAACCGTCCAAGTCTCGGCTGGCGAGGCTGGGCTGCTTCTGAATGGTGTCCAAGCTATTGCTGCATAAATCCAGCTCTTTCGGCGATTGTGGGCTTCTCCTCTCTCCGTTATAAGATGCGTCACGAAAAACGCATTAAATAACGGAGAGCGATGATGATGAATGTCGGGTTTGTGGGTGTTGGTGCCATGGGCAACCATATGGCAGGCCATTGTTTAAAGAGCGGCAAATTCGAGGATGTTTATGCTTATGATTTGAGCAAAACTGCCGTGAACAAGATGGTCAAGATGGGTGCCAAGGCATCTCCTTCTTTGAAGCATCTCGGCAGTGTTTGTGACGTTATCATCATCATGGTTGGCTATGACGATCAGGTGCGCCAGGTCGTCACCGACCTTGCCAACAGCAAACCCAAAAAGGGTACCGTTCTCGTTATTACTGCGACCAGCCATCCTGAGATGATTCTGGAAGCAGCGGCAATTGCAAAGAAGGGTGGGCTCAAGGTCGTCGACGCTCCAGTCTGTTTTGGCCTCGGTGGTGCCCGTGACGGTACGCTGGCCTCAATGGTCGGTGGTTCCAAGGCCGATGTAAAGAAAGCTACGCCGGTCATCGCTTGTTATTCCCGTGCGGTTCATCACCTAGGCGATCTTGGTTGCGGTGAAATCGGTAAGACCGTCAATAACATGCTCCACTGGGTACACAGCCTGGCCAATCAGGAAGTTCTGCTGCTCGCAAAATGCTATGGCATTGACCCGCAGAAAATGCGCGAAACCCTGCTTCAGGCCCCTGGCCGTAATGGTACGCTAGAGGAATGGGATGGCACGCGTTTCACTTGGCATGAGAAAGACATGGATATTGCCATGGACCTGGCTCAGGCACGTGACCTTCCTTTGCCGCTCTTCGGTCAAGTCGATCAGCTGATTAAGTTTTCGCACTGGGACCAAATCAAGGAATTGCTCTACAGCAAGACAATTTCTTTCCTCGGTCGGAAATTGAAAGCGGCGCCTCCCGGCAAAGAGACGCGTTAGTTTCAGGCACAAAAACGGGGTTGCGGCGGGGCTTCGGCCCGGTGTAGCAATCGCTCGCTAAAATTAAAGAGGAGATCTTTGCCATGAGCGAGACATCAGCAAAATCAACTGCGAAACCAGCAGCGAAAGCATCGTCAAAGGATAGTGGTGCAGCGACGACAACGGCGGCGGCGACATCCTCGGATAGTGGGACGGCAGCGACCTCTACGCCACCCAAGGAAAAAACAAAATCCGGCAAAGATTCAATGGGCGGCGCGGGTGCCGTTCATTATGGCTTTTTCAGTAACGTCAAGACGCCCGAATATCGTTCAGGGTGGGATGATATTTGGTCGGAAAAGAAGAAGCCTGCAAAACGGCGTGAGCGGAAAGCTAAAGAGCCTGTCACCGTTGAAATCGAGTTTTCTGATTTGCCGAAATCAATTCAGGACGGGCTAGCAGAGGCGGCGCGCGCCGAACTTAAAAAATCACGGGTCAACTATGATAATCGTGCGAAAAAAGGCGGCGTAACCTGGCAACTTAGCTGCGAAGTGAAGCGCTGAAATACTGAAGAATAGAAGCGCTACGGCGCTTCTTTCTTTGGTGTTCCAATCGTAAGGCCAAACCTGAAATAGAGCCACAAAGCGAAGGTAAGCTGCGGCAACGTTCCGGTCATCAGCGAAAAGTTTGATGCTGGATAGACGAGCGGAAATAGTATTGCCGCGCCGGTGACGAACTCCAACGGGGTCATTGATGATCGGTTAAAAATTGCAGATAAAAGGGCCAGGAACCCGCCGGCCAGCATCATGCCAAGAATGACGCCCAGCCTGCCAAAATTGGCGTACATCTCGACGACCCAAGGCACGTTAATCGAGGTTGTTGTATTTTCCGGGGCAATCATTTCATAACGGTGGGCGAATTTTTGGCCAGCGACTTCCCGGGGTTTTTCGGGCCAAATGATCCGTGGTACTAGATTTGTCAGGGTCGGTTTGTATGTTTCGCCGTTCCAATAGGGAATCATTGACGGCGTGCGGTCCACAACTTTACTTAGCAAGACATGTCCGGACAATCGGTGGATCAGGGGTTCAAGCACTGTTACTTCGAAATATTTTTCCCGGGTCCAAGATTCCTGAGTTTTCTCATAAAATATTGTGGCGCGTTCGATCGCGTTGAAATGTTTACTTTGTTCACCCCAGGTATGGGCACGGTAACCCGCGACACCCGGGTAGATTGCGATAACAAAGAGCACGGGTATGAGGCCATATAACCAGAAATTTCGAAAACCCGTATAGAAGAGGATAATCGCGAGAAATGCACAAAGCAGCACAGCACTTGTCAGCAAGCCGGAGAGGAAGGCTTGTGACAGAATAATTGGCAGGACCACAAGAAAACAAAGGATAGCGTCAATTTTGGGGAGTTCGCCTTTGCGCCAAAGTACAATCATCATGGCTATCGCGAGCGGCCCGGTAGGCTGTATAAATTGCCCGATGGAAGGAATTTCTTTTAGGCTGGGGATCGCATACCACACTAAGTAGCAGAGGATTAAGAGCCATAATAAAATACGGAGGCGTTTGGGTGTGTAATGTTGTGGGAGACGGAGGGGTGGTAGTTTTTTCGTGAAAAATTTCTCCGCGAAAAAATAGCTCCCGACCATGAGGCTCACCCCAATCAGGACGAGGGTCATTCCTTCTACGCTTAGCCCGCTGATTTGTACGCCATATTTGGGAAGTGGGCGGGGCGTTGGGAAAAAGAAAACGGATATAGCAAAAAACACCGCGTAGTACCCGCCAATTAGGGCCATAAATGGCATTGGTGCGCGGTCTTTTGACCGAATATAGATAAATGTTGGTATCAGGCAGACCCACAACGTTGCGAGCGCAAGTGTTGCGCTAAGCGGGTTAACCGCAGGACCAAGGACGAGCCACAAGCCGATACTTACAGTAATGCTGATGAGGACTGGAATTTTGAGCGACATTCCTGACGCGTCAGTCTACCGGCTGGTGATGCGGGTATTCGATGGCCCGATCGATGCTGTGAGGCGCTCGTCAAGTTGGGAACGAATTCTGGCGAAGCGTTTAAGCTCATTGCCTTTCAGCTTTCGACCTGAAGGAAGCCGAAGTCTTAGCGGGTTCGCCTGCCGTCCATTCACATGGACTTCGTAATGCAGATGGGGTCCAGTGGATCGGCCTGTGGAACCCACATAGCCGATTACCTGCCCCTGCGTTACCCGCCGCCCTTTGCGAACGCCGCGTTTAAAGCCTTTTAGATGGGCATAAGCAGTTGAATATCGTCCGTTATGGCGGATGCGGATATAGTTACCATATCCACCTTTGCGGCCAGCGTAGGTAACAGTACCATTGCCCGCGGCATAGATAGGCGTTCCTCGTGGCGCGGCGAAGTCGACGCCACGATGCATGCGTGTGAATCCCAGAATTGGGTGACGTCGGCGTCCAAAGCGCGATGACAGTCGGGCACCGTTTATAGGCGTCTTCATCAGTGCTTTTTGTGCGCTCCGGCCTTTTTCATCAAAATATTCGACACCATGATTTTTGGATTCGTATCGATATAACCTGATGGGTTTGCCACTGAGAACAAGCTCGGCATAGAGGATTTTTCCCCAACGGGCGAAGTCACCATTTTGTTGGTGAAGCCGTTCGACCATGACATCAAACTTGTCGTTTTTCTGGATGTCGCGCTGGAAATCGACGTCCCAGCTCAGGAGGCGGATTAAATCGGCCAGTGTGGACGCGCGCAGACCTGCTTTTGAGGCGGAAACATAGAGGCTCGATTGGATAGATCCGGAAATACGAACATCTTTGCGGTGTAGAATTCGTTTTGTTTTCTGGACGGTAAATCGACCGTTCTCGAGACGACTGACCTTGATCGATTCTTCAACAGATGGATCGAAGTGATACCCAATAAACTCGCCGGTCTTCACGCCCCAAGAAATTGGCTGCAGCGTCACCGCTATCTTCTGTCCGCGTTTCAAATAACGCGGATGATAGGTCTTGCGCATCGCGCCTATGGCAGAATGGGCTGACGACCGATCAGCACCAGCATTAACGAGGAGTTCCATAAATGTATCGCCGGCACCGGCTTTGACAGTTTTGATGATTTCAGGTGGTGGTGGTGGGAGCTGAAAAATTGGCGCCGGGCCGGTTACCGGCGTTGCGGGCAAAGGGGAATGTGATTTTTCAGCTTGGGTTGCGGCCGGTGTTTTTGTCGCTTGGGTTTCCGGCGCATAGGTAGTTATCCCGAACACGAGTAACAGCGCGATCGCAGCAATGCCAACGATTTGAACAGCAACAGATTTGTTACTCTTTAGAAAATTCAATCCCGGATACTCTACCCACTCCGACTATGAATTGTTTTCATAGTCCTTCCCT
Organism: uncultured Alphaproteobacteria bacterium; assembly: GCA_943787225.1. Taxonomy (GTDB): domain Bacteria; phylum Pseudomonadota; class Alphaproteobacteria; order MPNO01; family UBA2964; genus UBA2964. The sequence goes on along the minus strand of CALSLP010000002.1, from coordinate 478,665 downwards.
ACGCAACCAACCATGGTTAACGCCCGCGGCAAGATGCTGGAATGTGATTCGCTTGTCAAGAAAATGCCCTTTGAATCAAATTGCTTACAGAAAAAATCTCTGTTGGGACGGGTTGCCTTGCGAAAGAATTTGGCGGCCTTGGTTGACGCCATAGGGGATCGGTAATTAACTGTGGAAATAATAATAATTTTTATGTGAGTGGGGAGCCGTGTTTCATTCAGCCGAACCTTTTTTCCGGCCTAAGACGGTCGCTATTGTTGGTGCGTCCGAATCCGGTGGTGCGGGATGGCCACGGGCTATTTATCAGAATCTTGAATTCGCCGATTTTCCGGCGGAGGTCTATCTGATCAATCCACGGCGTGAAGAGCTTTGGGGGCGCAAGGTATACCCGGACTTTGCGTCTCTGCCTGAGCCGATTGATCTCGCTCTGACAATTATTCCGGCCGAATTTATCCCCGATATTCTGAGAGAGGGCGCGGATAACGGTCTTAAATCGGCGCTGATTTATGCGGCGCGTTTTGGTGAGGGCGGAGATGAGGTCGGCGCGAAACGGGCTGATCAGCTTCGTGATCTTTGTGATGAGACCGGGCTTGTGGTCTGTGGGCCGAACTGCATGGGAGCGATGGCGTTTCCCTCCAATTCGTTATTTTACCCGGCCACTCGAATTCGGGGCCTGCCAGTTGGGTCGACCGGTGTTGTCTTTCAGTCGGGCGGGACCTTTATGTTCTGGTTGCAACGTGCGGCTGAACGCGGTCTTGGATTTTCCTACGCAGTGTCTAGCGGCAACGAGCTTAATCTTGATCTGGCGGATTACATTAATTTCCTCGTCGATGATGAGGACACCAAGATGATTGCCTGCATGGTCGAAGGTATTCGTCGGCCCGATGCTTTTATTGAAGCAGCCCGTCGCGCGCTTGAGGCCAAAAAACCCATCGTGATGATCAAGGTCGGCCGCAGCGATGCCGGTAAGGAGGCAGCGGAAAGCCATACCGGTGCCCTGGCCAGTGACGATACGGTGCTACAGGCCGTCTGCCAGAAATATGGCGTCATTCGGTGTTATTCACTCGATGAGATGATTGAGACCTGTCTGGTGCTCAACCAGCGCCGCTGGCCTAAAGGCCCCAATATCGGCATGGCTGGATTTTCCGGCGGTGGCAAGGGCCTGTTCCTCGATTACTCAGCTGATGAGGGCTGCCTCAATGGCGCATTTGTCGGATGAGACAGTCGCCTTGATCGATCCGATCATTGATCCCGGGCTAAGCGGCCAGAATCCGATTGATTGCGGTGCGGGCATTGCCTATCGCCAGCAGGATTTCAGCGTCGTCTGTAAACATCTGGCGGCTGATGATGGGGTTGATATTGTCGCGATGCAGGGACAATTGCCAACCAGCGCTGACGATCCGACAGACGCGACGATTTTTTCCAATGTCTTCGACTCTACCGACAAGCCGGTTATCGCTTATGTTCGGGTCTCGCAAAATGTCAGCCCGGCTGGGCTTGAGTTCCAGAACGCGACCAAGGTCCCCTTTATTCAGGGGCTGCCACAAACCGTCCGCGCCCTTCAGGGGCTGGTTCGCTATACGGCAGCGATGAATAAAGGTGTGACGCCGTTGCCGGAAGCGAATGGTGAAAAAGATGATCTCGAAGGCGAGGCGTTTGAAATATTGCTGGGTCAAAGATGGTCTAACGCCACCAGCAAGCGGGTTTGGGGTGAAGGCGGAAGATGTGGCAAAAACGGCTGCTGAGATGGGTTTTCCTGTCGTCCTAAAAATTGTCTCACCGCAGGCCAGTCACAAAACCGAAGTTGGCGGGGTTGCGCTTAACCTTGGTGATGAAGCATCAGTGGTTGCCGCCGCCGAGGAAATGGCGGCGCGCCTCAAAGCCGTAGATCCTGTCGCTGAGGTTGAAGGTTTTCTGGTTCAGGAAATGGTCTCTGGCACGGAGGTGATCATTGGCGTTCGAGAAGACCCGCAATTTGGACCCTTCATGGTGGTTGGACTTGGCGGCATTTTGGTTGAGGCGATGCGAGATGTTTCATTCCGGATGTTGCCGGTAAGTGATGTTGATGCCCGCGAGATGCTTAATGAGCTCCGCGGGAAAGCGATCCTCGGTGCCTTCCGGGGGAGTGCGCCGCGCGATATCGATGCGCTGGTCAAAGCGATCTGTGGTCTGTCGGAGATCTTTGCCCGGCATCGCAACCATCTGGCTGATTTAGAAGTGAACCCTCTTATTGTTGGCGCAGAGGGCGAGGGCGTACGCGCTGTTGATGTTCGCCCTGTCTGGCGTTAACCCGTTTCGGAGAAAACAGTATGGATTATGAACTGCCCGAAGAACTCCGCATGCTCAAGGAGACGCTGCGTCGGTTTGTTGACCGCGAGATTATCCCGATCGAGCGCGATGCTTATGAAGGCCATCAGCTAAAGCCGGAGGTTCGGGCGTCACTCGAAGACAAGGCCAAGGAACTTGGTCTCTGGATGTTCGATGTTCCAGAGGAATATGGCGGGATGGGCATGAATTTGCTCGCCAAATGTGTCGTCTGGGAAGAGATGGGGCGCACCATCGCGATCCCGACACGCGGTGGGCATATTTTTGGGCCTTCGGTAAGCCCGATCCTCTATTTTTTGAATGATGAGCAAAAAGAGAAATATCTTCATCCGGTTCTAAAAGGCGAAAAGAAATGCGCTTTTGCCCAGACAGAGCCTGATGCAGGGGGTGACCCCGGCGGCATGCGCTCAACCGCGGTCCGCGATGGCGATCATTATATTATCAATGGCAACAAGCGGTTTATCACTGGCGCCGATAAAGCAGATTTTTTCCAGCTTCAGGCGGCGACCGATCGATCTAAGGGCTCGCGCGGTGGGATATCAACATTTTTGATCGATGCAGACACGCCCGGTCTTGAGTTGGTGCGCTACCAACAGATGATGATGGATGATCGGCCCTGGGAAATCTCGATGCAGGACGTCCGCGTGCCTGTCGAAAATATGATCGGTGAAGAAGGCGAGGGCTTTAAATTTGGCCAAGCCTGGATCACCGCTGGCCGTATGCGTCATGCAGCGCGCGGCATTGGTGTGGCTGAGCGCTGTATGGAAATGGCGGGCAGCTATACCAATCAGCGCGAGACTTTTGGCAAAAAGCTTTCCGAACGTCAGGCTGTACAGTTCGCCATGGTCGATTCCTGGATGGATACCAAGATGCTCCGTCTGCTGGTTTATAACGTGGCAGCCCGCGCCGATGCGGGGGAGGATATCCGCTATGAATCCTACATGGCGAAAATCAAGGGCGACGAACATGCTTTTAAAGTCTGTGATCAGACGATGCAGGTTCATGGTGGTATCGGCCTGACGACAGATTTGCCAATTGAGAAGCTGTGGCGGGATAGCCGGTCGATGGTCATCACTGAAGGCCCGCCGGAAATTCTGCGGATGGTGATCGCCCGCGCGTTTTATAGGGAATACGGCGGCTAGAAATTTACTGAAAATTTTTAATGAAACTGACCTGAGGAGATATTTGATGGCGGCGAAGAAGTTGAAATGCGTAAAAGTTGAGAAAAAGGGCGGGATTGCCTGGGTTTGGCTGAACCGGCCTGAAAAGCGGAACGCGATGAGCCCGCAGCTCCATTTCGAAATGGATGAAACCTTGCGGGTTCTGGAAACCGACCCGGAGGCGAAGGTGATTGTGATTGCCGGTGCCGGTGGTTATTTCAGTGCTGGTCAGGATCTTAAGGAGTTCTTCCGTGCTAATGAGAAAAACCCCGCAGGCCGTAAGGCTGCGGCTGAGGCGGCTAACCGCTGGCGGTGGGAACGTTTGTATAAGTACGACAAACCCACCATTGCGATGGTCGAAGGCTACTGCGTTGGCGGTGCCTTCATGCAGTTATGTGCGACCGATTTCGCGATCTCAGCGGATGATACGGTGTTCTCCCTTTCAGAAGTGAACTGGGGCATTCTTCCCGGTGCACTGGTTTCCAAAGTCGTGTCTGACACGATCATGCCGCGCAAGGCACTGTATTATTGCTGCCTAGGTGAGCCGTTCGATGGCGTCGAAGCAGAGAAGATTGGTTTCGTGAATTTTGCGGTACCGAAGGAAGAGCTGGTCGACAAGACCATTGAGCTGGCTCAGAAGTTGATGGCAAAAAGCCCTGCCGTTCTGCGGGCGACTAAACATGCCGTGCGTCAGGTTCGGACCATGGACTTCGATCAGTCCTATGATTATCTGGCCGCAAAGGGGCAGGCGATCAAGGTCGGTGATGTTGAGGACTCATATAATACTGGCCTGACCCAATTTCTCGACAAAAAGGCTTATAAGCCAACCTTTGAACCTTTCGCGTTGAAGGGAGCAAAGAAACCAGCTGCTAAAAAGAAAGCCGCCAAGAAAAAGGCACCTGCTAAAAAGAAAGCATCGGCTAAAAAGAAATAATCTTCGGCGAAGAGACTTTCGCAATGAAACGGCTCCTCAACTGAGGGGCCGTTTTTTTATGCGGGCATTAGCGCTCTACGGTCCGAATATCGACTGCACACACACCGTGTCCTTTGGGACGAACCATCAGGGGATTGATCTCAATATCGGCGAGCCATGTCCGGTGATCGAGGAAGAATTCGGAGAGCCCTTTGATTCCGGCGATTAGCGCATTTGTATCGGCAGGCCCACTGCCGCGGAAACCATCCAGCATTGAGGATACGCGAAGCTCCGACAGCATGTTGCGGATATCATCTTCGCTGGCGGGTAGCAGCCGAAGCGCAACGTCTTTGACGAGTTCGACCATGACACCACCGGCGCCGACGATCAGCATCGGTCCATATTGGTCATCATCGCGCGCGCCGACCAGCAATTCGACTCCTGACACCATCTCCTGTGCCAGAAAACCGTCGATACTGGCTTTTGGGTCTATAGCATGGAGCTTCTTGGCCATACCTTCGGCGGCGGCAATCGCCGCCGTTTCATCGCTGATGTTCAGCGCAACGCCGCCTACTTCGGTCTTGTGGCTCGCCTCGGGTGAAATGATTTTAATCGCTGCCGGAAACCCGACCTTTGTTGCGGCATCTCCTGCCTCGTCGCTGTTTGCTGCCCGCGCCGTCTTGGGGGCAGGAAGCCCTTTTGCGGCAAGGGCGGCTTCGAGTGCTTCGCCACTGCAATTTGATCGAACGCCCGATGGTGTGGGCACCGTGGCTGTGTCGCGCCCGGCGCGTTCGCCAAAGTACCAAAGTGCATTCATCGCCCGGACACCGGCGCGGGTGCCCTGCAGGAATGGCATGTTGGTGGCATCCTGGAAGTCGAGACCGCCCTCAGGAATTTGATGTGGCATGCGGGCGAAGGAAATTATCGGCTTACCGGTGGAAGCGATCAGTTCTTTGACCTCGTCTTGAGGTCCTGCGCTGCGGGCAGAGCCTGGCATGTTATTGCACCAGGCAACCATATCGACGCCGGGGTCGGCGGCAAAAGCCTTGCAGATTTCTGCCGGTGCCGATTTGCCGGACACGCCAACCGGCGCGCCAGTATCGATCGGATTTCGAATATGACAATCAACGGGCACATAGGGCCGAATGGCCTCGACGGTCTGTGGCGCAAGATCGGCAACCACGGCGTCTTCCTGATCGCAGTAATCATGCAGCAGATCAACGGTACCGCCGGAGGTTGTCATAAAGGCGATGCTCGGACCGGTTGGTAGACGCTCCTGCTGGAAAGCGAGCGTCATTTCGATCATCTCTTCCAACGTTTCACAATTGATGATGCCATAGCGTTCGCAGACTGCTTCATAGGCCGCGTAATCACCGGCAACCGCGCCGGAATGTGACTGTGCCGCTTCGCGTGATTTCTCAGACCGCCCGGTCTTGATTGCAATAATCGGCTTGCCGGCTTTTAACGCGCGGCCAGCGGCTTTCATAAATTCGTCGGGTTTGCGTATGCCTTCGATAAACAGGCAAAGCTGCTTGGTCTCGGGATCGTCGATCACGAAATTCATATAATCGGCAAGATCAAGACTGAGCTCATTGCCGGAGGAAATCGCATAAGAAAAGCGCAAGCCGCGTTCCTGTCCGGCTCTGGTGAAATAGCTGAGCGTGCCGCCGGACTGGGTAATGAGGGCGACGGGACCGGGCTCCATTTCACTGACATGGGTATGCGGATAGCAGTAGATTTTCTCGCGGATACCGGCGAGCCCCATGCAGTTGGGGCCACAGATCGGGACACCAATCTCCTCAAGCGCTGTTCGGAATTCTGCGCCGCGTTTGATTGATTCCTCGCGCCCGCCATCGCCAAAGCCGGAGGCATAGACCACGGCAGCCTTTAGGCCATTTGCCGCGCCCTGTCGTAACGCGCTTTCAATGGCCGGGGCGGGGATAATCATTAAGGCGAGATCGGCGGGTTCCGGTAGCGATGCCAAATCCGGGAAGCAAGGGACGCCAAATATCTCATCGCGCTTGGGGTTTACTGGGAAGACTTTACCCGAATAGCCAGATTTCTGCAGGTTGCCAAATATATTGCGCGGCCAATGAGATTTTTCTGTCGCACCGACAATGGCAATGGTTTTGGCATTAAAGATTGCAGCCGCTGGACTGGTCATCGTTCTCTCCCTGTAGGTCTCAAGATTATTGGTTTTATGGTTTTTATTATTGTACCCGGCCACGCGCAGCGATGCTCCAGACATCAACAACCTCGTCGTCGCTATAGGCAATGAAGCGATCATAAAGGTTCACAGTCGTGTCGCAATGGGTCGGCACAAAAGCGACTTTGTCATTGAGCGCCAGAGGGCATTTGCCGTCTTCGAAAGTCAGCTCACTATGTTCTTCTCCGCCGAATTTAAAAACCGCGCCCGGCACATCGACCGGCGACGGTGGGCCGCCATCTGAGCTGATGGCTTTAAGCCCCATATCCAAAATACAGCGTCCTGGCTCGGGCAGTGAGATAACTGAGGCCAAGACGGTGAGGGATTGTTCGAACGGAATTGAATTGCCGTCATCCCATTCAATCTCTCGATAGCGTGAATCCATAAACAGATAGCCGCCGGGTTGAAGTTCAGTGAGACCGGCAGAGGCAGCATCGATGACGGATGTTCCGCTACCGCCACCGGTTAAATATTCCAGTGGCAAGCCTGCTTTGCGGATCAGGTCGGCAGTGTCGGTTAGTAGCCCCACAGCCTTGCGCGCGGCGGCGTTGCGCTCGACGAAGGATGCGGTCATCTGAATGGCGCCTTGATAGCCTTGCAAGCCTTTGAAGTTGAGCCAGTCGGCATTCATTACTTCATAGGCCAGCTGCAATGCGGGATCGCCAGGCTGTACGCCACATCTTCCCTGACCGACATCAACCTCAATTACGACATCGGGACGGACGCCACAGGTCTGCGCCACGGCCGCCATTTCTGCGAGGTTGTCGGCATTATCAACCACAACGGAAATCGTCGCTTCCTTGGCGATTTGCATCATTCGCGTGAGTTTGGAAATGCCGATCACCGGCGTCGTGATTAGGATGTCTTTGATCTCGTGCGAGACGAGAACTTCGGCTTCACCGAGTTTGGCGCAACAGACTCCGACGGCACCTGCCCCCTTCTGCATCTTGGCGATCTCTGCTGATTTATGTGCCTTGGCGTGCGGTCGATAGGCAATACCGGCATTGGTCGCAAGTTCCTGCATACGTTTCATATTGCGAAGGAAAGAATCCTCCTCGATTAACAACACAGGAGTATCGAGTTGGGAAAGTTTCATGTTTGGCCTTGGGATACGGCGTCCGTGTCATGGACAATTTTGCCACCAACGATGGTCATCTCGGCAGTGATGTCCTTGATGTCGTTTTCCGGGCAGCTTAAGGGGTCTTTGTCGAGGATCACCAAGTCGGCCAGCTTGCCGCTTTCGAGAGTGCCCTTGATGTCTTCTTCGCCTGTCAGGAAGGCGCCGTTGCGTGTCGCACAGGTCAGGGCCTGCTCGCGGGTGAGGGCCTGATCGGAGCCGATTTGATCATCAGAAAACATATTGTAGCGCGCGACTGTCTGCCACACCGGATACCACAAAGTCGTTGGCACATTGTCGGTGGCAAGGCCGATGGGGATGCCGGCCTCTACGATACTTTTCAGCGGCGCTATCTCGTTCTCGCGGGCAACGCCGATCTCATCACGGACTATATGGCCGTATTTATAGATGTAACGGTTGGTGTGCGATGTCATGGCCAGATTAAGCTCGGCCAGGCGGGCGATCTGCTGTTCCGTTGCGCGGTCTAAATGGCCCATGACCCAGCGTTTATCGGCTAATGGTATGACCTTGTCGACGGCTTCGAAATGCTCCAGAAAGTCCATCCAAATGGCGTTTGCGCGTATATTATGGCGCGCCGCGGCGGTCAGGTAATCGACTATTCCGTTCTCCGGGATACCACTGTCGTAATTGAAGCCTGACCAGCCCGTATAGGGTGCCGCGCGATTGCGCACCATATTGTCGGGGGTGATGCCGAAATCAGCAAAAATACCGGCAACGGCCAACCACTCATTGCCATCGCCGCGCAAGCCGCCGATCCAGTCTGACCATTCAGAGAAGGCCTTGTCATAGCCGTCTTTATTGGCGAAATGCCAGGACGGGCTATAGACCAACGTCGCCCGGACAGTCGCTGACCCTTCGGCATTCACGGCGCGATAGGCGTCGACGAGTTCCTGGGCGCAGCCATGTTCCTCATAGACGCTGGTGGTGCCGCTGGCGTTATAGATGGCCATTGATCGCTTGATGCCGGCCACCCGGTCGTCATGCCCAAAACGCGGCATGGTTCGGAAGTAAGCGAGCTCCGCGACCGGCACAAAAGTGTACTCATGTATGATACCATTGAGCGCGCCATTGCCGTCTTTTTCAAATTTGATGATATCGGGCAAATCGCCGGGATCGGAGTCCAGCCCGGCTGCTTCCAGCGCCATCGAATTGGCGATCGAGGTCAATGGCTGGATATGCCGCCAGTACCCCCAGATCGGTCTGATATAAACCGGGTTGTTGGGTGAGACGCGGTCGAGGTCTTCGCGGGTCGGCCAGCGCTTTTCGGCCAGATTGTCTGGCACGTCAAAATAATACGGCGGCTCACCAATCGGCATCGTGACAATCCAGTCACCCGGTTCCGCCTTTGCCACCAAGGAAGCAATTCGCTCAAGAATATCGTCAATCGATTTGCAGCCTGACAATGTTGGAAAGATCGATTTCAGTCCCTCGCGATCCATATGCGCATGACCGTCAATCAGCCCCGGCATAACCGTCCGGCCGCCAGCATCTATGACCAAATGGTCGGCATAATCGGCGGCCAGCGTTTCGGCAGGCCCCACGGCGGCAATGCGATCACCCTCAATAGCGACGGCGTCATACAGGGAGAACGAAGAGTCGCAGGTGACGACTTTGGCGTTGCGGATCAACATCGACTTAGGAAGCCCTTCTTAACAGCCAGCCGCGTAGGCCTCGCGCCGATGATCGGCGGCCCCGACAAGAACGCCGTTATCGAGAATCTCGAGGCATTTGGATGATCCGAAATAGGAAGCGCCGGAGGCCCGCCCAATTTCAAACCCGCGTGCGGTTAGCGCATTGCCAACCTCGTCCGGGAATTCGTCATCGATCAGGATATTGGCCTTACCGTCGATCGACCAGCGCGGTGCTTCGATAGCAGCGGATAGTTCCATGCCGCGATCAATCATGTTGGTCAGCATCTGCACGTTAGAGATCGTCTGCGCCGGACCGCCGGGTGTGGTGAGCTGATATTTCACCTTACCGTTCTTGAAGGCCATAACCGGGTTCAGCGTATGGCTGGGCTTTTTGCCCGGCGCTACAACATTGCGGTGCTCGGGGTCGGTGACAAAGCCGGTCATGCGGTTGTTGAGCAGAATGCCGGTGGTTGGATCAAGGAATGCCGAGCCAAAGACATGAAATACACTTTGAACAACCGAGATCGCATTGCCGTCGCCGTCCGCCAGCGTAATGCAGCTGGTACCGCCAACACCGGGGCGCTGATGCTGACCTGGCGCGGCAGCACGCACCGCCGCCTGCAGCTTGCTGGTCATCTGGCCACCAAGCAATTCATCAATTGGGGCAGGGTGTACGGCAGGGTCACAGATATAAGGAATACCCTCATCAAACGCCGCGCGGGCGGCGGCCATGAGATAGGCCAGCCGATCTTCGTCACGCCCGGTAAAGGCTTCCTGTGGCAGATTCTTGATTGCGTTGAGCTGCATCAGCATAAGCACGCCATATGAATTGGGCGGCATCACATGGACGTCGAGATCACGGTAATCTGTATTGATCGTGTCGACCCATTCCGGCTCGTAGCCTTCGAAGTCGGCGGCGGAGAGAAGCCCGCCATTTGCTTGGCAATATTCACCAAGTGATTTTGCGATACGGCCTTCGTAATAAACGTTGCTGCCATTTTCGGCGATATCGCGGATGGTTTCTGCCAGAGCCGGTTGTTTGACGATGTCGCCGGGGCTCATCGGCACGCCACCTGGCATGTAAATGGACGCACAACCGGGGTCTTTGCCGACATGATCAAACAGATGCAAAGCGCTGGTCAGAATACGCGAGACTGGATGGCCGTTCTCGGCAAGGTCGATGGCATCGGCAAACAAATCTCTCCACGGCATTTTGCCGTGTTTCTGATGCAGCCGTTCCCAACCGCGCACGATTCCGGGTACCGAGGCGGCGTTCGGGCCATGGACCGTCATGCCGTCCTTGAAATATTCCGGCGTGGCCCCGGCAGGGGCATAACCGCTGGCATTGAGCCCCTGGGTTTTTTTCGAGGCGGCGTCGTGGTGAATGATAAAGGCATCGCCGCCAAATGATGTCGCATGCGGCAGCACGGTACAGAGGACCGCAGAGGTTGAGATCATGGCATCGACCACTGATCCACCGCGTTCGAGCATCCGCAATCCAGATGTTGAGGCCAGCGAATGGCCTGAAACAACCATGCCTTTGGTGCCGTAAACCGGTGAGCGGGGTAGCTTTACACCGGCAAATTCATCGACCTGTCCGGCCATGAAACTCTCCTAAATCTAACAATTGATAATTTCCCCCATCATGGCGGACAGGGGCTTCTTGTCAATGTGAAGAGGTGCCTCGTGTTACGAGGCGGATGATAATTGTTACGGCCACAAAAGCGAAAACCAGTACGGGGCCCGCTGGTAAATCTGAAACCGTTGACAGGATAATCCCGCCGATCACGGCGATGGCGCTCAGAATAACTGCGAGGCCAATGGAGGCTTCCCGCATTCTGTTCACTGCGAGAGCTGGCAGGATCAGGCTGGCAAACACCACATAGACTCCGACAAGCTGCACGGAGGCTGTTACGACAATTGCGAAGAGCGCAAAGAACCAGCCACCCCGTCGTATCGCCGGGACAGCAAACCACAGAACAAGCCCCACCCCATAAATTGGCGCGAAGGCGAGAATGTGATCCCAAGACACAAACAATATCTGGCCGGAGAGGATGTGCTGAACTTCTTCGCCGCCCTGCGGATGGTTGGCGAGGGCGAGCAAAATGGCCGCCGCCGCCAGGACAAAGCTGCTGCCGATGATGGCTTCCTGTTCCTGTGGCGCGATCTTTTCAACCCACCTGAAAAACAACGCTGCGGCGAGGGCAGAAAGAATGGCGGCGACCTGGGTGACGGTCCAGGAGGCATCATGCGCCCAGAGTTTCACCAGTACGACGCACAGACCCGCAATCTGAGCGATGGCCAGGTCGATAAAAATGATACCACGTCGCAGAACTTCTATGCCCAACGGGACATGGAGGATGGCGACCATCAGCCCCGCAATCGCCGCTGGTAAAACAATCTCAAGGCTTTCAAGGGTGAACATTGGCCTGCCTTAATTTTACAAGGATGTCGTCAAAGAGTATTTTTAAGGTGCCTGATTTAGCATCGCGGGGAACTGTGTAAGGCAATACCAGAGCCGGAATTTTAGTTCTTTCTGAAAGCCAGTTTGACGGTGCTGCCTGATCATAGGGTGTTCGCAAGATGGCTCTTGTTTTGGCTGCAATTGCCTTTTTCAGGAGCGCCTGTAAATGCGATGCAGTCGGCGGAATGCCCGGTTTGGCTTCCAGTGAGCCGATCTCTCGAAGACCGAGCCACCCGATCAGATAGCTCCAGGACCTATGATGAACCACGATCGGCATATTTTTCAGGTCGTGCGCCTCTTCCTCCCATTGCTTTAAGGTCATCCCCCATTCTTTGTCGAATTTCTTCAGATTTGCGGTAAAGACAGCGCTGTTATCCGGGTCGATAACGCTCAACCGTTTTACCAGTTCGCGGGCGATAGGGAGAATATTACGGGGATCGAGATGGATATGTGGATTTCCATCGGGGTGGACATCGCCCATGCTTCGATCGACGACAGCAGGTTTTTCTCTGACGGTTACATGCTGTGCCGCCATAAAGTATCCCGGGGTTCCTGGCCGGATTTTTGCACGGGCACCGCGTTGCATTAATAGGGGCAGCCAGCCGATCTCCAGCCCCGCGCCGGAACAAAAAACCAGATCGGCCCGTCGAATTTTTGCAATTAAGCTCGGCCGGGCCCGAATATGATGGGGGTCCTGCTTCTCGTGTGTTGCAGAATAGGCGGTTACTTTGTCGCCGCCGATTTCCCGGGCGAGGGCGGCCCATTCCGGTTCACACGCGAATATTCGAACCTCGGCGCTGGCTGGGGCGGGCAATGCCCACCCCAGCAGTAGAACCGAGATCAAGCTCAGATTTCGAAACATAGCTTGGCCTTTAAAATGCATGCGCGCCATGAGCCCCGATGCTCATGATGTATTGCAGGATGAACTGATTGTCTTCCTTGCCGTTAGACAGTTCTTCCCGATTATATTGAACGCGAAGGCGACCGAATTCGCTGTTGGTCCAGTCGCCCATAACCGACATCGTGGAGGGATCGTGCCCTGCTGAGTCGAGCGCACTACCGGTTAAACGGGCGGGTGTATCGGCGGCCAGCAATTGCGAATAACGGGCACCAACACGCCATGAAGGGGCGAATTTATAAACGGTCTGAGCGTACCAGCCCTGTGCGCTGTCATCGAAATTCACATTGCCGGTGGCGGCATTGCTATCGTTATAAGTGCCATCTTCATTTCTATGGAAATACTCGGTCTGGAAAATAAATTCCTTGTCTTTCGCGTTTCCGGTGGGCGCCCAGGTGTAGCGAAGATCGGCGGCGTAAAGGTTTGATTTGCCGATAAAGGTCACGCTGTCTTCATTGGTTGCGCGGCTGTTGACGTCGGTGTGGAGCGTGTAAGCCCCTAAGCGCCATGCCTGATTATCGCCGATATCGCCACCTATGCGGGCATAGGCAGACCAGGCGCCTAGCCCGCTGACTGAGCCACCCGATGGAAAGTCATCTCCTCGGAAGACGCCACCGCCGAATTCGATAAACAAATCAGCCGGGACGACATAGGAAATTTCAACACCATCGTCATTGAAGGATTTATTGAGAAAGGCGCGATAAGGCAGGGGCCGGTCGGCAAAGTCATCTGCGTGGCTGTGATGTTCGTTGAGATAGCCCAGTGTCCAAAAGGCGCGGCCGGCCTTGAGGCGCAGGCCATCTGGTAATCCAGCATCCGGCAGGGTTTGAATATACGCCTCTTCGAGCTCAATCTTGTCCGAGCCATCTTCCTGAACGATGGCGACGGTTGAGCTGGCATAGAACTTGTCATCAACATTGGCGGAGAAGTTGATTTCGGATTCGCCGATCGATAATCCTTCTTTGCCCCGTTCGCCTTCTTCCCCGACACCAAAGCCGGAAATTTCGGAATTCTTTTCCGAGAAACTGGAGACGCGGCCATTCAGGATAAGCCCTATCGATGGGTTAAAAGAATTGCCTTTAATAGAACGGGAACTGCTTGCCGGTGTTGCTGGTTTGGCGGCGCTTGCCTTCTTTTTTTCGAGGCTCTTGAGTTTATTCTCCAGCGTCGCAATTCGGTTCTCATAGGTTTTCTTGAGCGCTTTAACTTCTTGCAGGATTGTCTGTAAATCTTGTTTGTCCGCTGCGGCCAATGGGGCCGACGCCAGACATACCGGGACGGCAATTGCCGCCACGGCACGCATGTACCGTTTCGTCATGATGATTATCCCTAATCTTAAAAAGAAATATGCACGCGGCTTAGGCCACGTGAATTTTGTCAGTTTATGATTGGGGGTGATGGAGGTCCGCGGATGCAATTGGCGGATTTACTGCGCTGGTCGGACGGAAGGGTTTGAGGGTGCACATAGCGAATCGAGAAAACGATCTCGCTGTGGTTATCGCCCGTTGTTGTTTTCGTATCCTGTGCGGAGTCACTGGTGATCTGGAAGATACAGGACGTGCCGTCATGGGTATGACCAACATCGCCATAGGCCGTGTTATGGCTGACGGCGACAATTTGCAGCGCGGCAAATATCGCTGCGAACAGGATGATCTGTTTAACTGAAGCTGCTCTTGCTTTCAGCATAGCCTGGTTGGTCTCTGCACTGACATAGCTGATGATGTTATAATATAACAAAAAATTTGCAAGCGTCTGATAAACCGGGGTGAACAGGGGTTTGTTACGGCCCCTCCCTTGATCGCCCTTGGGCGGCAGCGCATAATCCGGCCAAATTACGAGATCAATGGAGAGTTCAATGGCAGTTCCAGAGCTAAAAACAGTGGATATCGGCGATGGCCGGGTTGTTTCTTACCGCGAAGCAGGCAGCGGCACGCCGGTTGTTATCCTGCATGGGCTGGGAGGCCGCTCTGATAGCTGGGCACCGCAATATGAGGCGCTGTCGGATAGCTATCGTGTCATAGGCTGGGATGCGCCAGGCTATAACGAGTCGTCTGAAATGCCAGAAGATGAACCGTCGATCCGGGATTATACTATTGTCGCGAAACGCTTCGTCGATGCCATGGGGCTGGATAGGTTTCATCTCGTTGGACATTCGGTTGGTACCTGTCTGTCAGCCCTCTTCCATAAGGCGCATCCGGAACAGCTTATCAGTCTGACGTTGGCGGAAGCGGTGATTGGGAACGGTCCCGATCCTAAAGACAAACAGGATGCCGCTATCGCGGCCCGTGCCAAGGATTTTGCTGAGTTAGGTCCGGAAGAGGTGGCGAAAAAGAAAACACCCAATTCGCTGTCACCAAATGCTGACCCGGCAGCGATTGCGGCGGCGGTGGCGTTTGCCGCCAAGGTCAAAGTCCCTGGCCATCTTAAGCTCGCCGGGGCCCTGATCCGCAGCAATATTTTCGATTTCGTCACGCCGCTGGCCTGCCCGGGCATGATCATTGCCGGGTCTGATGATCGCTCGGCACCGCCGGAATTCGTTAAACAGATCGCGGATGCTTATCCCGGCATCAATCATCAGATGATTGACGGGATTGGTCATCAGATCGCCTTTGAAAAACCAGAACAATTCGTCAATCTTTTGCGTAATCATTTAGGAGCTGCGTCATAATCATGGATAATTCAGCACCCGCGTCCGTCCAAAAAGTTCTCACCGGTCTCACCGGCGATGAATTGCTCATCAAGCTCGACTGGGATGAATGGCTAGAGGTCAATGCGCCTTATGAAGACGTTGCTTTTACCCAGAAGGACGTGATTACCCGATATAACCGCAACGGCTATGACTGGGATATCCAGGGGATTCTCTATACGCCATCGGCGGAGGTGGATGCCAATCTAGCCATCGTCATGTTCCATGGCGGTGCTGGCAGTTCCTATGGCAAGGACACGACGCCTGATGGCCGGCCCGGCCTGCCACGCGTCTTGGCGGCGCAGGGTTTTACGGTTCTGAATTTGACTTATCCCGGCCATTACCCGCCAGGCGGTATCTGGAAGGAAAGCGTTGCGGAACGCCAGCCCTGGTATCTGCTGGATGAGAAGCTTTCCGATGATGAAATCTACGACCGCAATCTGAAATGTACTTTCAATGTGATCATGCAGGGCTCAGCCCAGCTGGTGGATGAACATCTCGCCGGTCGCAAGATTCTCGCACATGGTCATTCAACCGGTGGTCCGATGGCGGCGCATCTTACGCGCTTCAGCTCCAAGACGACCGTGATCGGTATACTCGGCTGGGGCAGTGGCGGCCCCGATGGCTGGCGCAAGGAATGGCGCGATACGACTGGCGCCGAAGATGATGGCCGTAAGGGCCTCGATGAAATGTCCAAACGCTCGGTCGAGGCCTTTGCCAAGGCGGGCTATGTGAGTGATCCGGAACTTTGCCCGTGGGGTGGTGCCGAAGGGTTTGTGAAATGGGCTGAGCCGATCCGTTCACAGATGAAGACCGGGCTGTGCGACAACCAGCATATGGTGGTGCCGGAGCTGCTGGAACAGTATCCGGCGCTTACAGGTCTGCCGCGCGACGAATACTTTGATCATCTTCAAGACCCCGACCCTGACTGGCTTAAATCCATCAATGTGCTGTTGATGGTCGGTGGTGACGATAAAGGCCATTGGGTTGCCGGTAAGGAAGAAGAAGACAAGCGCGAAGTCTTTATGGGGCGCAAATATGAAGCGGCGGGCACCCGTGTCCACGTTGTTTTCGTGCCGAAATACGGCCATTACGGCATGATGGAAAAATATAACGAAAACATCGCCTATACGTGGCTGTGGGCTATCAAGGACGGTTACTTTCCGGGGTAAGGCGGCCCTAAATCTCGTCCTCAATTGACGGGTGGCGCAGGCGTGGGCGTAGCAGGCGAAACATAATCGCTGAGACAATGCAGCCCGCGAATACTGGCATCCACCACGGCGCTTCGTCGCGAAAGAAGAAGATCGCGATGCCAACGAGAATCCCCGTCGCGACCGAAATTTTCGGCGCATGGTGAAAAATCGGGTGATCGAATTCGAGGTTTGTTAAATCCTCGGTCGGGTTTTCCCAATCTGCTGATTCTGGGTAGGTCTTGGCCAACCCTTCCCGTTTATGCTTCTCCTCATCGACGAGCATCAGGCGGCCCCTTTGGCAAGCCGCATCTCAGCGAGACGCGCCCAATAGCTCGCGCCAATCGGCAGGACCTCGTCATTGAAATCATATTGCGGGTTATGCAGATAGCAGCCGCCTTCACCTGGTCCGTTGCCGACCCAGATATAGCAGCCGGGATTTTCATTCAGCATGAACGAGAAATCTTCCGCGCCCATTTTGGGTGGTAGGTCAGTCAGCACATTGTCGGCGCCGACAATATCGGCGGCAACCTGAACGGCGAAGTCGCTCTCGGTCGTGGTGTTGATTGTCGCCGGATAGCCGCGGGTATAGGTGACCTCGCCGGTCATACCAAAGGCGGCGGCCACCCCATCTGTAATACGACGGATAGCCGCTTCGGCAACGTCCTGCACTTCGGATTTGAACGAGCGAACGGTGCCCTTCAGGGTGATCTCTTCCGGGATGATGTTGTAAGTCTCCCCAGCGTGAATTTGGGTGATTGATAATACGACGGATTCCATCGGGTCCATCGTCCGGCTGGCAACAGTCTGCAATGCGGTCACCAGCTGCGATGCCGCAACCATGACATCGGTACCAAGATGCGGGAACGCTGCATGGGTGCCTAAACCCTTGAGCGTAATATCGATGGTGTCAGCGGCGGCCATCGCAGGGCCCGGGCACACCGCAAAGGTCCCAACATCCTGACCGGGAAAATTATGCATGCCCCAGACGGTCTCGCAGGGGAATTTATCGAACAGACCATCCTGGACCATTTCGCGCCCGCCACCGGCAAATTCTTCGGCCGGTTGGAAAATGAAATGGACGGTTCCGGCGAAGTTCCGGGTCTCGGCGAGATATTTCGCGGCACCCAATAACATCGTTGTATGACCATCATGACCACAGGCATGCATCTTGCCGGGGTTGGTTGAGGCATGATCATGGGTCGCGGTTTCCTCGATATCGAGCGCATCCATATCGGCGCGCAGTCCAATCGCCGGACCGTCGCCATGATTGCCCTTGAGTGTGCCGACGACACCGGTTCGTGCCATTCCCTGATCGATCTCAATGCCAAACTCGGTCAGTTTCTTGGCGACAAAGGCAGCGGTCTGATGCTCTTCAAAGGCGGTTTCCGGATGGGCATGGATGTGTCGCCGCCATTCGGTCAGCTCGTTATGGAATTCTGCGATGCGGTTAATGATCGGCATAGATGTCTTCTCCCTGAGTCGCGCAGAGGGTTCCGCGCTACGCGATCAGAGTCAAGGTTCTATGATTGTTGTTAGACTTTGTCGCCCACACCCTACCCGACTACCCATGGCCAGTATTCTGTGGGTGGTCGGGTAGGGTGTGGGCTGGCGCAGCACCGTGTATGCGTCACTGCTACAGTCTTGCAGGAAAGCAAGGTTCCTGTAAAACCATCGTCACAAATCAAAAGAGGATTTCATGGTCGAGATGTATGAAGATATTCGCGATGCCGTCGCGAAGTTGTGCGCTGATTTTCCCGGCGAATACTGGCAGGAAACGGACCGCGAACGCGCTTATCCCACGGAATTTGTTAAAGCCCTGACCGATAACGGTTATTTATCCGTCCTGATCCCGGAAGAGTTTGGCGGCAGTGGTCTCGGCATCACGGCAGCCGCAGCGATCATGGAAGAGATTCATAAATCCGGCTGTAACGGTGCGGCCTGTCACGCCCAGATGTATACGATGGGCTCCGTCCTGCGCCATGGCAGCGACGCCCAGAAAGAACAATATTTGCCAAAGATCGCGACCGGCGAGTTGCGGTTGCAGGCCTTTGGTGTGACCGAGCCAACCAGCGGGACTGACACGCTTAGTTTGCGGACGACAGCGGTCAAAGATGGCAATGACTCCTATGTCGTCAATGGCCAGAAAATCTGGACCTCGCGCGCTGAACATTCAGATTTGATGTTGTTGCTGGCCCGCACAACGCCACGCGATCAGGTCGAAAAGCGCACTGATGGTCTTTCAGTGTTCTTGGTAGATATGCGCGAGGCGATTGGCAACGGGCTGGAGATCAAACCGATCCGCACTATGATCAATCACGCCACGACGGAAATCTTTTTCGATAATTTAAAGATCCCTGCCGATAGTTTGATTGGCGAGGAAGGCAAGGGCTTCCGTTACATCCTGAGCGGCATGAATGCCGAACGCATTTTGATTGGCTCTGAATGTATTGGGGATGCGCGCTGGTTTATTAAAAAGGCTAGCGATTATGCCCGGGATCGTTCGGTCTTTGGCAAACCTATTGGCCAGAACCAGGGCATCCAGTTTCCGATTGCTGAGAGTTACGCGCAAACCGAGGCGGCTGACCTAATGGTCAAGCGCGCGGCGGAACTCTATGAAGCCGGCGAGCCTTGTGGCGCAGAAGCCAATATGGCGAAGTATCTCGCCGCCGAAGCTTCTTGGAAGGCGGCGGATATGTGTATGCAAACGCATGGCGGATTTGCTTTCGCTGAGGAATTTGATGTCGAACGCAAATTCCGCGAAACCCGACTTTACCGGATCGCGCCGATCTCGACCAATCTGATCCTGAGCTTCCTTGCGGAACATGTCCTTGATCTGCCGCGGTCTTATTAAGCTGGAGTATTAAGCCATGGCTATGGGTAAGCCACTCGAAGGTCTTCTTGTTGTCTCGCTGGAGCAGGCGGTGGCAGCTCCCTATTGCTCGTCACGATTGGCAGATGCCGGAGCGAGGGTCATCAAGATCGAACGTCCCGAAGGTGACTTTGCGCGCGGTTATGACAGTGTGGTTCATGGCGAGAGCGCTTATTTTGTCTGGCTCAATCGTGGTAAGGAATCGCTGGTTCTCAATATCAAGGGCGATGCCGACGCCGCTTTGCTGCAGAACATCCTCAGCAAGGCGGATGTGTTTATTCAAAATTTGGCGCCAGGAGCGGCTGCGCGTGCGGGTCTTGGCTCGGATGATTTGCGGGTTAAAAACCCGCGTCTTATTACCGTCGATATCTCCGGCTATGGCGAAGAAGGCCCCTATGCCGATATGAAGGCCTATGACTTGCTCGTGCAGGCGGAAGCCGGGCTTTCTTCAGTCACCGGTCGACCGGAAGGGCCAGGTCGCGTCGGTGTGTCGGCCTGTGATATTTCCTGCGGTATGTATAGCTATATGGCGGTGCTGGAAGCCTTGATCGAACGCGATCAGACAGGCGAGGGCGGGGCGATCCGGACGTCATTGTTTGAAGGCATGGCGGACTGGATGAACGTGCCGCTGCTGACTTATGACTACGCTCAGAAAATTCCTCAGCGTGTGGGCCTCAACCATCCGTCGATTGCGCCCTATGGTGCCTATCCAACACAGGATGGTGGCGAAATTCTGATCTCAATCCAGAATGAGCGTGAATTCGTTCGTCTCGCCGGTGACGTGCTTGAGCGTCCTGACATGCCAACAGATGAAAAATTCTGTAGCAATGAGGCGCGCTGTGCCAATCGTCCGGCACTGGATGAAATCATTACCGATGTCTTTACCAGTATTGAACGCACCGCGTTGACCCAGCGGTTACGCGGTGCGCAGATTGCCTTTGGGGAAATTAATGATGTGGCTGGATTGTCAGCCCATCCGGCGTTGCGCCGTGTCGAGGTTGATAGCCCGACCGGCCCTGTCGCGATGGCGGCCCCCCCAGCGACGGTGAATGGTGAGGTTCGAGAACTTGGCCCGGTGCCGGGAATCGGCGACCATACAGATAAAATTCGTAAGGAGTTTTCCTGATGAGCGATCAATATGATGCCTGGATTGGCAAACAATCCTCGACCGAGGCGCTGGTGACGGCCTATCAGGCGGATGCGCTGACGGCGACACTCGACCGTGATGATGCGCCCTATAGAGAAGGCGATGCCATTCCGCCGGGATGGCATTTGTTTTATATCCGCGAGGTTGTGAAGCTGGCTGATACTGCGGAAGACGGTCATCCTAAGCGCGGCGATTTTTTGCCGCCGATTGATCTGCCGCGCCGCATGTGGGCCGGAACCCAGGCGACCTATCACAAGCCTATCCATGTCGGCGAGACGATTCGCAATGTTACATCGATTGAGGCTGTAACGCCGAAGGTCGGAAAAACCGGGAATCTCGTTTTTCTCAAACTCAAGCATGAAATCTCCGGCGAGGACGGCGTTGCGACAACTGAAATTCAGGATGTGGTTTATCGTGAAGAGGCCCAACCGGGCGCTGTTGCGCCTGAGCCACCACCGGCACCGGCAGGGGCGGTCTGGAAACGGACAATCCATCCATCGCCGGTTTTGCTGTTTCGCTATTCGGCGCTGACGATGAACAGCCACCGCATTCATTATGACCGCAGCTATGTGACGGAGGTTGAGAAATATCCCGGCCTGCTGGTGCATGGTCCGCTGACATTTACGCTGCTGTTGGATCTATTTCGACGGGAAAATCCAGAGATGACGTTGAAGTCATTCGCCGTGCGTGCGGTGTCGCCGATCTATGACACCCACGACTTCACAATTGAGGGTGCTCCTGGCGATGCAGGTGAAGCAGCGCTCTGGGCACTCAATAATGACGGTCGTCTGGCGATGTCAGCGAAAGCGACCTATTAGCGTTCTAGCGATAATATTGTTGGGCGATTTGTGGACGGCGTATTTTAAAGGCTTCGATATCAGCGGCCTTTCGTGCTTCGTAATCTCGCACCCGTTCTTTTTTCCACAGGATACGAACCTTGCGCCAGTAATGTCGACCGCGCCCCTGCCAGTTACTTGAATGGTAACGGCCAACAGCATGCGCCCATGACCCCGTGCGTTTTCGAAGCTTCTTTAAGAAATTTGCGGCGTAGCGGGCATTTGCGGTGGAGGTAAACGCTTCTTCCAGCGACTGGAACGCCGATTTATGATGCATCAGGTTGATCTGCATACAGCCGACATCGATATTCTTAACGCCCTCACGTTGCAGGCGTTTGACCGCCGAGATGGCGGTTTTTTGATTCGGGTAGAAATTGCCTTTTCCTTTTGCGGTGACCGTCCACGGCCAGGCAATACTTGCCCGGTTGGCAGCGTTCCAGCGACCGGATTCTGCCAGTGACACTGCATGCAGCAACATATTTGGCATTCTATTGGCGCGCTCGATCTGTTTGATCGCCGCTTTACACATATTGCTCTTATTCGCCGCTGAAGCCGCTGTATTCGTGGGGTTGGCGGCGAAAACACCGGTGAAACTACCCATGATGACGACAGCAAAGCTGATAAAGACGGCTTGTTTAAACATAAATCTGGCAATCGCTGGCAACATTTGATCTTCTCCGCGCTTTAGGGGATGATGCGGAATACGCTGCAAATGCCATGCCAGATAGGTAAAGCGGGTGTTAAGAAATGGTCTTTGCTGCGCGGTTAAACGGGTAGCAGGTCGGCGCACTCTATTCCGGCCAGGGTTTCGATCACGGCAGTAATGTCACTGGTCATTTTCGCCATGCCGTCATTATGCTGAATAGTCGCTTCATCCATATAGAGCGCCCGATTGATCTCGATCTGCAATGCATGCCGCCCTTGCTGCGGATGGCCGTAATGACGCGTAGTGAAACCACCGGCAAAGGGCTTATTGCGCGATACCTGATAGCCGCGCGCCGTAAAGACCGTTTCAACTGTACTGATGACTGCCTCGTTGCAAGCGCTTGCAAAACAGTCGCCGAGGACGATGTCTGCCCGGCGGCGCCCGGCATCCGGGTCATAGGGTCCGCCGACCGAGGGCATCGAATGACAATCGATCAGCAGATAGCAGCCAAATTCTTCTCTGGTCTGGTCCAGCAAATCGCGTAGCTCCCGGTGATAAGGCCGGTAATTGGCGTTGATGCGGTCGGCGGCTTCGGCAAAGCGCATCTTCTTGCCATAGATTTCCTGGCCTGAGCTCACCAACCTGGCGATGGTACCAAGCCCGGCATGAACGCGGCTTGATTGGGTGTTGGCGTAATCTGGCAGATCATCCGAAAACATACCGGGGTCGAGTTCAAAGGGCTCCCGGTTGGGGTCGATATACGATCGCGGGAACAGCGCCCGCAGCAGCGGCATGCCGTGGTCTGGTGCCGCAGAGAAGAGCTCATCAACGAAGGAATCTTCGGATTTTCGTAGGGAAGGAAGATCAAGCGGTGAATTGTTTACAAAATCGGCAGGGTAGTCGGTGCCGCTATGGGGTGAGGCAAATATAACAGGCGCGGTCTGCTGCTCTGGAGACAGAATCTCTAGCGGGTCGGCGTTTACCGGGTCTGTAATGAATTGTTTCACCATACTCGTGATTTACCTGTTTGCGGTGGCTCTGTCATTAGTTTGCGTTGTACAAAATGTCGCGCCATAAATTACCGGCGGCGGATTAACGTTTCGCAAGGAAAGCGCCAGTATGGTGTGTCGTTGTCGTTCCGGTCAGAGTGAAAAGATTGATCGGGATTTTAGTATTTGAGTTTTGTAATCGGGATATTCAGGCATGGCGCATATTTTACTCGCTGAAGATGATGATTCTCTGCGCCAATTTCTGGCGAAAGCGCTGGCGCGAGCCGGCCATGCTGTTGTGGATTGTGCGGATGGCAATGACGCGATGGCTGAAATCATGGCCAAGACCAGTGAATTCGATTTACTGCTGGCTGATATTGTGATGCCCGGTCTCGATGGGATTGAGCTGGCGCGTCGCGCTGGGGAGGAAATCCCGGGTTTGAAAGTTCTCTTTATCACGGGTTTTGCCGCTGTTGCGCTGCATGCCAAACGCACTGAGCCTGCCAACGAGACCAGAATTCTGTCCAAGCCGTTCCATCTCAAGGATCTGGTTGGTGAGGTCGATAAAATCCTCGCGGCGTAACTCAGCCAAGCTGCCTTGCAAAGCCGTGTACTTTCAGTATAAAAGACGCCCCGCCCGGCGGATTAGAGTTTGTTCTGCCGGGATATGAAAATGGTGACGGGCGATTAGCTCAGCGGGAGAGCACTACGTTGACATCGTAGGGGTCACTGGTTCAATCCCAGTATCGCCCACCATTTTCTACAAAACAGGCAAGTTCATTCTTCTGTTCTGAGCCTTGTTCTTTGAATAATTGTTATCGCGGCTAGGGGAAAAGCTACGCCGACAATTGCGACCGTGATCAGCAGCCAGCCAAGCTCGCTGTAATCGGCATGCGATTGGATCACTCCAGTCGCCTGATCAACGGTCTCCCGCGTTACCGTGTATATTAGGTTGAGATATTTAGTGAGCAGGCTGCTGGCGGACAGCGCCAAGTTTGTAAAGGACGCCATCACTGCGAAGAAGGTTGCTTTGAGGTGTGACGGTGCGTTCTTCGCGATCCAAGCTAGCATCGGTATCATCGCGATCTGGCCGAGTGGCGATTCAAGAGCGGTATCGAGAATTGCGATAAACCTGGCGTCGATGATGCCTGCTGACCATCCGGCGGTCCATTCATGGAGGCCGTAATACATGGCAATATTTGGCAGTGATAATATGCCGCCGGCAACTGTCAGTAGTGCAACGATATAGGCAATTGAGCGTTTCGCCATTAAAGGCCGCAAAATTACGATGCCGACGAGGGTCAGTAGCGCAACAATCAAGGTTAAAATGGAGAGGAACTGCTGATCGAATTTTAAAGTATCGATCTCGAACCACGTTGCTCCTGGGCCCGGCAACGGTACGGCGCGAAATACAAAGATGATGACCGCTGTTCCAATTAACGCGTGCTTTGCCCTTGGTTCAAGTTCCACAAACAGGCGCTGCATCATGAACAAAATGATTGCCATGGAACCAGCGAAGATGATCTCCTGTGAGAATGGCACCTCGGAAAGACCATGAGGATTGTGAAGATTACAAAAACCACGCTACCACCTAGGATCCACCAATTCGGCATAACAAGTTCACCCGGCGTGTAGAGAAGTTGTCGGATGTTTTCAGGGGAAACGCCGCACTTAAGCATTTCTTGCGCGCGTTTGTGTAACATCATCGCCCCAAGTACGACGCCAAGAACTGATATTAGAGGGATCGCCAGAGCGAACATGTAAATATCGGCGTGTCTAGCCCCCAAGTTCTGTGCCATTCCTGATTAGAGTTTCTGGTATTGGCGGTCGCATGTTCAGTGCCTGATGTGGACGGATGTGGTTGTACTGTCTGAGCCACTGGTTGATGACGATCTGAGCCTGCTTAGTCGTGGTGAACCACTCGGCATTGAGAACCTCGCGGCGCAGGGTTCCGTTGAAGCGTTCGTTGTATCCGTTCTCCCAGGGTGATCCGGGATAGATCCGGATGGGTTTGATGCCGACCCTTGCCAGCCAGTCCTGCATCGCCTGTGCGATGAACTCGGGACCATTGTCCGAGCGGATGTATTCCGGGGTGCCGTGGCGCAGCAGGAGTGGGTATAGCGCCTCAAGCACATCGTCAGCCCTCATCCGGGTGCGAACCGTCACAGCCAGCACCTGGCGGGTGTACTCGTCCAGGACAGTCAGCATCTTGTAGCTCCGACCATTGTCGAGCTTGTCGTGCACGAAGTCGATGGCCCAGACGTGATTGGGATGGGTTGGCCGCAACCGAATGATCGAGCTGTCCTTGTGATAGAGCCGCCGGCGCTTCTTGTCTCGTTGCGGCAGCTGAAGTCCTTCTTCGCGCCAGATCCGCTCAACCTTCTTGTGGTTCACCTTCCACCCTTCGATACGCAGCAGGACGGCAATCTTGCGATAACCGTAGCGCCCATACTGCTTCGCCAGCCGGATCAGTGCCAACCGCAGAGCATTGTCATCTTTGGGATCTGGTCGATATTGCAGGGAACTGCGGGCCAGACCAATAACCCGGCAGGTCCGTCGCTCCGACGTAGCAAGCTTCTGGCGTGTATGGATAACGGCCTGACGAAGATGCTCGGTCGTCAGGCCCTGGGCTTTAGGTAGCTCAGGCTTTCCTTGAGGATCAGCTTGTCCAGTTCGAGCTCAGCCACAATCTTCTTCAACCGCGTATTCTCCTTCTCGAGAGAACGCATCTCCGACAACTGCGACCGACCCATCCCGCCAAACCGCTTGCGCCAGTTATAATACGTAGCGTCGCTGATACCCACGCCACGACACGCCGACGCTACGTCGCTGCCGTTCGACAACTTCACTTCAATCTCACGCAGCAGCTTCAGTATGTCCTCGTCCGAATGTCGTTTCCGAGCCATCACAAATCCCCTTTCCATGCCAAAATAATGGCCCAGTTTTAGGGGGGAAGGACAAGAAAGTGCTTTCGGAGAATCACGCCGTATTACGAGAGGGTGCCCAACTGCTTTTGGACAAGGAAACGTTGTCCGGGGACGAAATCCCGCGATCAACGGGGGATGCTCTTACCAAGGTATGAGGAAGGCACAGAACGTTTTTTAAGCCAGCAAGACCCGGAGCAGATAATTCGTTTCAAACAGCCGAAGCAGCTGTTTACCGCAACGTGCTTCTTAACGCTCCTAGGGTCAGCTTTTCCGTGCATTGGCTAATTGGTCTCGAAATGCAGCGTGTCGTGGAACATCGTGCCGTAGCAGTCTTTGTGTTTCATGGTCATTTCACCTACCCGTTAAGTTGCTTTTCGAGTTTTCCTAAGAAGCTGGAAACCGGTTCCGTGTTCGGTTTGCAAAGGCGACAAGAGATAACATAACCGGAACTTCGACGAGGACACCGACGACGGTTGTGAGCGCGGCGCCGGAATTCAGGCCAAACAGGCTAATCGCAACCGCAACGGCCAATTCAAAAAAATTAGATGTTCCGATAAGGGCGCAGGGCGCCGCAACGTTGAACGGCACCCGCCACAAATAAGCCGCGCCATAAGCAACTGCGAAGATGCCATAGGATTGGACCAGCAGAGGTACAGCGATGAGAGCGATAAGGAGTGGACGGTCGAGGATGACATGACCCTGGAAGCCAAAGAGCAGGACAATCGTCGCAAGCAGCGCCATTACGGAGAAAGGCTTAATAGCACCAGAGAACCTCGCGACGGCTGCATCGCCCGTTTCTCCGCGCTTGGCACGCATTACTAACAATTTTCGGGTGATCGCCCCGGCGATAAGAGGAATTACAACATAAAGTCCAACAGATAAAATCAATGTTTGCCACGGAACGACAATATCGGTTACGCCGAGCAGCAACGCGACTATCGGTGCGAAGGCAAATACCATTATGATGTCGTTTAAGGACACCTGGACAAGTGTGTAAGTCGCGTCGCCGCGTGTCAGCTGCGACCATACAAACACCATCGCTGTGCATGGGGCGGCACCAAGCAGAATGAGCCCGGCAATGTATTGCTGCGCATCTGCAGGAGCGATTAGGTCGACGAACAGAACCTCAAAGAAAACTATACCAAGAGCAACCATTGTGAATGGCTTGATTAGCCAGTTCACGATTATTGTTATGAAGAGGCCTTTGGGGCGGTCACCGATATGACGAAGGCTGGCGAAATCCACGTTCACCATCATCGGAAAGACCATCCCCCAAATGAGGATTGCCACGACTAAATTGACGGATGCATATTCTAAGCCTGCGAGAACCTGGAACAGGTCTGGCAGTATGTTCCCAAGGCCTATCCCCAAAACGATACTCAAAGCGACCCACACTGACAGCCATTTTTCAAAGAATCCGATTCCGCCAGAGGTGGCAGGAGCTTCTGCGGTGCTTTCATTCTTCATACGATTCTTGATTTCCTTTAGTAACTTGGATTGGCCGCTAAGACGGATTTTGCAAATATTCTCCCAACGCGTCTATATCGGGCATCGCCCGATTAACCTGAATGCCCGTCTTTGGCTAGTCCTCAGAAGCTCCGCTTCTGACTATCGACGTGCGCTATCGTTCATTCGGGGACATCACCGATTGATTGCCGTCTGTCCGCTGCTGTCACTATTATGACGGTGTTTCCGTCATATTCTTCTGCGTTTTTCTCCTGCGTTGATATCTACGCCTATTATAGCGAAAGCGATTCAGGAAAACCTGGAACTGGCGCCGATTGGTCCGCCAATCGGCTGGTCAATTGAGCAGAGTTACGAATAATTTCCGCATCTTGGTGAACGGAGCGAGCAGGAAGGTACCACGCTTTCTGGGGGTGAACAGCAGATGCTGGCGATTGGCCGCATTAAATCCCTTGGTATGACGACGATCATCGTCGAGCAGAGCGCCATTGCCGCTTTGCAGTTAGCAGATCGGGCAATCATATTGACGATGGGCCAGATCGTGTTCGACGGGACCGCGCAAGATGTTCTCGATAATGCAGATTTACGGCAGCCATATTTGGCAATCTAGATCGGTTTTGGAATTTCTAGGCTTCGACCTGCCGATGAAGTAGCTCTAACAGACCCTCTAGAGGGACTATTTCCAACAAATACATTTTTTGTGGCCGCCGGTGGCGGCAGGCAGAAATTTATCGCATTCTCTGTCCCCTAAAATATGGATGAAATCCGGCTGGAGACTAAGCGATGATCGAGACAAAGGGATTAAATGGAGCGCAGGCCTTTCTGAAGGTGTTGAGCGCAATGGGCGTCGAGCGGATTTTTGCCTCGCCGGGTTCAGAATGGGCCCCTGTATGGGAAGCTTTGGCCGATTCCGGCGCTAACGATATTCCGATTTATATGAGTACCCGGCATGAAGAGACCGCCCTTGGCATGGCGAGCGGCTATGCCAAGGCGACCGGCAAACTTCCAGCGGTGATGATCCATACCACGGTTGGCGCGCTGCATGGCGCGATGGCGATGCGGGGCGCCCTGCATGAAGGGGTGCCGATGGTCATCTTCGCGGGTGAATCCGTTGGCTTCGGTGAGGATGATGGTCCTGATCCGGGTGGCCAATGGGGTGCGCATCTCACCGATATGGGCGGCCCGGCGGGTATGGTCGAGAAGAACGTCAAATGGAGCTTTGGCGTAAATACCAAATCCATTTTGCCGGCGACCATAGAGCGCGCCTGCCGTCTGGCGATGGCAGGGCCGCGCGGTCCGGTGTTTGTTTCAATGCCGATGGAGCATCTGTTTGACACGATGAATCAGAACGCGGCTACCGGTCTCGGCAAAGCGCCGCTGGCGACGGCTGATCCTGACGGCGTTAAAGAGCTGGCTGATCTGCTGGCGAATGCGAAAAACCCGGTGATCGTTGCCGAAGATGTCGGACGGTCGGTCAAGGCCTGCGAACATTTGACGGCTATCGCCGAGCTGCTTGGATGTCCGGTGTCGGAATCCCGGGCGACGGGCAGCATCAATATTCCCCGGAATCATCCGCTGCATAGTGGCTTTAACCCGGCGGGCGCGGTCAAAGACGCTGACGTGATTTTTCTCGCGTCATCGATTTCCCCGTGGCATCCGCAAACAACCACGCCCTCTGAGGGTGCCATTGTCGCGATCTTGGATGAAGACCCACATCGGGTCGAGATGCCCTTTATGGGGATTCAAGCCGACCTCTGTCTCGCCGGTGAAGTGGAATCGTCGCTGGCCCGGTTGCTGGCAGAACTCCAGGGCCGTATCAAATCGGATGACCCGGCACGCGCCGCACGGGCGGCAGAACTGAAATCCACCAATGATGCGCGGCGCGCAAAATGGCAGGAAGAGGCGGAAGCGTTATCGGAGCAATCACCGATGGACACCAAATGGGTGGCCCGTGAACTCGCACAGGTTTTGCCAGAAGACGCCATGGTGGTGGAAGAGCTGATCACGCACCGTCTCGCGGCGCATCAATATCTCGACCAGCTCAAGCCCGGCTCGTGGTTCAATGGTTGCACCGGTGGTTTGGGGACCGGTCTCTCGACGGCGCTTGGCGTGAAGACCGCCAATCCGGACCGGCCGGTGATCTGCCTGATCGGCGATGGCTCGTTCAATTACGATCCAGTGCCAGCGGTTTATGGGGCGGCGCAGGAACATGATCTGCCATTCCTGACCATCATGTTCAATAATCACGGCTATCTGTCACAAAAATCTGCGGTGCCGAAATACTACCCAGGCGGCCATGCGGTTCAGACTGGCAATTACTCCGGCCTGCATATTGGCCCGGCACCGGAATACTGGAAAATCATCGAAGCCTTTGGCGGCTATGGCGAGAAGGTTGAAGAACCCGGCGACGTGCGGGCGGCGATCTTACGCGGGCTGGAAGCGGTGAGCAAAGGCCAGGCGGCGTTTCTCGATGTCCGGCTGAGAGCGGTCGAGGATACGGTCGACCGTACGGATAAGTAGGGCTTAATTAAACAGCGGCGCCTGAAGGCGCCGCTGTCGCCGGGATGACAACGCTCCCGGTTTTACGAATTTGAGATATATCCCTTTTTCGCCTAAAACTCGGTGGAAACTGGGCGCTGGGTTAATCAGCGCAGCAACACTATTATATATCTAACGCTATCGTTTCCTGTTAAGCTGCTCTTTCGCCTGCTGCAGCCGAAGAATAGCTGTGCGCGCGCCTTTATACCGACATTCTCCGTTCCCAATTCTCGAACATGGAACCTGTGCGCGTTTCCCAACGTTTCGCACGTGGCCAATTTATGGACATCTTTTGACTATGGAAAATATCCAGACTTTACCGACGGCTGACATACTCCAAAATGCCGTGACGCCGATAGTGCTACAGGGCTTGCCTTTAGAAACACCGACGCCCCTTCCGAAAAAAATCAATAAGTCGATTGAAATACTGATGGTCCCCAAACCATCTGTCAGAGCCGAACATCAGAAGAATGTTGGGATTATTCTAGACGCCACGATCATTCTGAAAATTCTGTCCAAACACTATAAGAGCGTGGTGATCACCGAAATTAAGGCCCTGGACGATTTGGAGCGGCTGGTTATCCGGAACCCCGATCTCGTCTTTTCGGGGGTTAAATATTTTGAATTTGACGGAAAAACTCTGTGGTTGAATGATTTTCTGGATCGGTTTGGCATTCGCTCTATGGCCTCAAGCAAGCAGGCGCTGGATCGTGAAGCCAATAAAAGCCGAGCAAAAGATATTGTACAAAAAGCCGGTATCGCGACGGCGCATTACTTCACTACCTGCCCCGGCGAACACCCCACCGAAGCATCATTGCCAATTGATTTCCCCTTATTTGTGAAGCCGGTTACGGGGGGTGATAGCCGAGGGGTGGATGCCAACTCGGTGGTAAATGATTTTGCCGGTTTTGTGGCCAAGGTCGCTGAAATTCAAAACACTCAGCGATCACGTTGTTTGGTGGAAACTTATTTGTCCGGCAGAGAGTATAGTGTTGGGGTTTTCGAGGATGCCTTGACCGGAGCCCTGACGGCGATGCCGATCGAAATCATTGTCACTGAAAACCGGAATGGAAATCGCATTCTTGATTTTGACATCAAGAAGAACGATTCCGAGACGGTCGTTGCGGTCACGGATTCAGCTGTTCACCAGAAACTTTGTGACCTGGCTAAAGTGGCCTTCAAAGCGTTGAGCGGAAAATCATTCGGTCGCATTGATGTCATGATGAATGGGGCGCAGCTCCCCCACTTTGTTGAAGCCAATCTCATGCCCGGTCTGCGCAAGGGATATTTTTACAGAGCCTGTTCGTTCAATCTGAATATGAGCTACGAGCAGATGATTTTAAAGATTGCGGATAACGGCCTGTCATACCGCTAGGCGCCACGGGTAACCGTCAGGGGCTACTCGTGCTGTCTTTTTGTTTTCGCCTATTTATCCATGCCGCCCCAGATTTCGGTGGCGAGATCGACGATCATGCCGAGCTTGTCGAACTGCTCCTGCACCGAAATGATGTTGCCGATGGCGTTGGAGGAGAACCCGCATTGCGGTGACAGGCAGAGTTGATCGATATCGACGAATTTAGACGCTTCCTCGATCCGCTGTTTCAGCTCGTCACGGCTTTCCATTTCCCCGCTTTTGGTTGTCACCAGCCCGAGGACGATTTTCTTGTTGCCCTTGGGCAGAAAGCGCAGTGGCTCGAAACCACCTGAGCGGTCATCGTCATATTCGAGGAAGAAGCCGTCGACTTCGGTCAGATTAAACATGTGATCGGCAATAGGCTCGTAATCACCCTCGGCAAACCACAGACTGCGTGCATTGCCACGGCAAAGATGGATGCAGGCCGCCATATCGTCGGGTCTATCTTTGATGCAGTCATTGATCAGCGCCGCGTACGTGCGGGGCAGTTCATCCGGGTCTTCGCCCCGGTCTCGCGCATCCTGGCGCATCTTTGAATCGCAGAGATAGGCAAGGTTGGTATCGTCAA
Organism: uncultured Alphaproteobacteria bacterium; assembly: GCA_943787225.1. Classification (GTDB taxonomy): domain Bacteria; phylum Pseudomonadota; class Alphaproteobacteria; order MPNO01; family UBA2964; genus UBA2964. The sequence goes on along the minus strand of CALSLP010000002.1, from coordinate 446,653 downwards.
ACTGAATATATTTGCACCCCGCTTTGGCCAGTAGATCGATCTCCTGCCGGTACAGGGCTGAAAGATCGGCAAAGAAACCATCGAGATCAGGATAGGCTTCCTTGCTAATGGCTTCACGGCCGCCGCGGAAATGGGTCATGGTCGGGGAGGGCATGGTGACCTTGGGGGTCGTGCCTTCGCCCGCAACCGAGGCGACATATTTATAGTTTTCGACCCCGATTCCCGCCGCTGGTAATGTCATCCGGTCCTTGATCTCGACTGTTAGCGGTACGGCTTTCTCGCCCCCCGCCTTGGTTTTCTCGCCCTGGGCAAACGCGCCTTTCAGGGTGAAATTGGTTTCAATCCCGCCGATCTGGTTGATGAAATCGAAATGGAAACTTTCGCGCCGGAACTCGCCATCAGTGACTGATTTGACGCCAACGGCCTGCTCCTGCTTGACGATCTCTGCGATGCACTCGTTTTCAAAGTCACGAAGCTCGGCATCGGAAATCTTGTCTACTTTCCAGTCTTCGCGTTTTTCGAGAAGCGCGTCGGGGCGCAGCAGGCTGCCAACGTGATCGGCACGAAAAGGTCCCTTCATGGGGAGGTCTCCCTAGTAAAAAAAGTCAGTAAAAATCTGTTGCCGGAGAATAACAGGTCAGTCCAGGAACACAATTGCAGGACGTCCCATATTGTCGGTCTTGGGGTAGGCTTTTCGCCGACGTAATTTTTGCCCTGTAATAGCTTTAGGGGATCGAATTGGGGGACAAACCCATCTTTGGATTGAGGGCGCAGAAGATAGGGTTCTTTTAGCGCGTTTCAGCAAACCAGTATAAAAAAGCAGAGGAGAAGATTATGGATTTTGGGAATATGGGCATCTTTAGCCTGATCCTGTTGGTGATTGATATATTCGCCATTTACAAGATTGTGACGAGTTCGGCAGAGACGGTTAAAAAAGTAATTTGGATTCTTGTTGTTATTCTCCTGCCTCTAATTGGCGTCATTCTTTGGTGGTTTATGGGCCCAAAATAGAGCGCGTACAGGGTTGAGCGGCGTGTGAAGATATGCCGCTCAATCTTTTCTATTGCGACCCTGGAATCTTAAATTCTTAAATGAAGCAAAGGAGTACCCAATGCCTCTAATGAATAAAATGGGAGCGGAAGCTCTCGGAACCTTCTGGCTCGTGTTTGGTGGCTGCGGTAGTGCCGTGTTTGCCGCCGCTTTCCCTCAGCTTGGAATTGGCTTTGTCGGCGTTTCGCTGGCCTTTGGCTTAACCGTCCTGACGATGGCCTATGCGGTTGGTCATATTTCCGGTGGCCATTTCAACCCGGCCGTGACAATTGGCCTTTGCGTTGGCGGGCGTTTCCCGGCGGGGCAGATTATTCCCTATTGGATTGCCCAGATTATTGGCGCTGTCGCGGCGGCAGGGGCACTTTACCTGATTGCCAGCGGTAAGGCTGGCTTTGATCTGGCTGGTGGATTTGCGTCAAACGGTTATGGCGAACATTCGCCCGGCGGGTACACCATGATGGCGGGCCTCATTGCTGAAGTCGTTCTGACGGCCTTCTTTTTGATCATCATTTTGGGGGCAACTGATGGCCGGGCACCCGCCGGGTTTGCGCCGATTGCGATTGGTCTCGCTCTGGTCCTGATCCATCTGATCAGCATTCCAATCACCAATACATCGGTAAATCCTGCGCGCAGCACGGGACCGGCACTGTTCGTCGGTGGCTGGGCTATTAGCCAGCTTTGGTTATTCTGGGTCGCTCCTATCGTCGGAGCCGCGATAGGTGGTGTGATCTATCGCTTGGTCGGTGCAGAAAAAAAAGACGCATAAAGCCACGCGTCAAAAATTAAAAAAACGGCGGTTCTTCGGAGCCGCCGTTTTGCTTTTTAGAAGCATGAGTCGGATGCTTATGAATGACGTCCCGTCTTTTCAAACCCGTTCGATCTCAATAAGTTGGCCCGCAATTAGAAAAGGGCTGCAGAGTTATGACGATTGTTGACGGGTTTGATTACATTATCGTGGGCGCTGGATCGGCGGGCTGTACGCTTGCGGGGCGGTTATCGGAAGACCCCAGTGTAAAGGTCCTCGTGCTGGAGGCCGGTGGCTGGGACCGCGATCCGTGGATTCACATTCCCCTTGGCTGGGGGCGTATCCTGCAGAAGCGTCATCACGACTGGATGTATTTCGCCAAACCATCGGAGAACATGGATGGTCGTGCCATCGAATGCGCCCGGGGGAAGGTCATCGGTGGATCGTCCTCGATCAATGCGATGGCTTATTATCATGGTCACCCGAGTGATTATGATCGCTGGGCATCGAACGGCCTGCCGGGCTGGTCCTTTGCCGAGGTGCTCCCTTATTTTCGTCGCTCGGAAGACTGGGAGGGTGGCGCCGATAGCTATCGCGGTGAAGGCGGCCCTCTCACCACACGCAAAACGACATTTGAAGATCCGCTGAGCGAAGCCTTTCTGGAGGCGGCCAAGGCAGCCGGATATTCCTATACTGAAGATTATAACGGTGCTGACCCCAATGGTTTCGCCCGGATGCAGGCGACATTGCGCAATGGCCGTCGCTGGAGCGCCGCGGCCGCCTATCTGCACCCCGCCAAGAACCGCCATAATTTGCGGATTGAAACCGGTGCGCTAGTCGAGAAAGTCAATTTCGATGGGTCGCGCGCGACCGGCGTTACCTACAAACAAGGTGGTAAGACTGTTACCGCGAATGCCAGTGCGGAAGTGTTGCTCTCCGGTGGCTCGATTAATTCACCGCAGCTCCTGATGCTATCCGGTATCGGCGACCCGGCGCATTTGAAGGACAAAGGCATAGACGTTACCGCGCCGCTCGAAGGCGTTGGACAAAATCTATGCGATCATACCTCTTCGGCTTTTGTCTTCCGGCGCAAAGAGGGCGGCCCGTTCCAGCAGAATATGCGGCTCGATCGGGTTGGCCTGGCCCTGATCCGCGCCTATCTCGGCAAGGGTGGCTTCGCGGCCGATCTACCGTTTGGCATCACCGGCTTTGTAAAAACGCGGGAAGAAGAACCCGCGCCAGATCTGCAGCTCCTGTTCTGGATGGGGGCAACGACGACGGCGGCTCCCTGGTTACCGCCTTTCAAAAAGGCGTTCGCAGATTCATTCTCGGTGCGCGCCATGCCGATGCGGCCTGAAAGCCGGGGCTATGTCTCGCTGGCGTCTGCTAACCCCAATGAAGCGCCAGAAATTCATCAACGTTTCCTCGAGACCGAGAATGAATGGCGGGTCTTGCGCACCGGGTTGAGGATGGCCCGTGATTTGGTTGGGCAGGCACCGCTTTCCCCGTTTGCAGGCGAGGAGCTGATTCCCGGGGCAGAGCATGATTCCGATGAGGCGATTGATGCGCATATCCGTAAAACCATGGTCACGGTTCATCACCCGGTCGGCACCTGCAAGATGGGTGGTAATGACGATCCCAAGGCCGTTCTGGATGCTGAGCTGCGGGTGCGCGGTGTTCAAAATCTCCGGGTCATCGATACATCGGTGATGCCCGACCTGATTGGTGGTGCCACCAATGCACCGATTATCATGATGGCGGAAAAGGCTGCGGATATGATCCGGGGCAAAGCACCATTGCCACCGGCGGCCTTGCCGTCATAGCGACAACTAGGCTGAAACTTTGTGGCGTTCCTGGCGTTCGGCGCGGACCATATAGAGTCCCGATAAAAAGATAACGATAGCGCCGGCCCAGGTCAGCGGATCGATCCCTTCGGCAAAGAACAGATAGCCGGATAGAGATGCGAAGATCAGGCGTGAAAATTCGAACGGCATAAGGGCGGTGGCATCGGCATAAGCATAGCCGCGCGCCATGGTTCGCTGAAACCCGTTTGCCACCAGCCCGGTAAAGGCCAGCCAGCCGAGCTGCTCCACAGTTGGCCATTGCCAGGTCAGGAATGCGGGAATGACGGAGGATACTGTCATGCCGAGTACCATCCAGGCCGCGATTTTGTCTGGCGATTCTGTGCGGGTAAGAAACTTCACCGAGATTGTCGTATAGGCACCGGAGACCATGGCGCCGATGGCCCACAGCATACCTTCATTGACCTCCTGAAAACCCGGCCTGACGATAATCAGCATGCCGCTAAGGGCGATCAACGCACCGACCCAACGCGACCGGGTCATGATTTCATGCAGGACCAGCACCGCCGCAAAGGTCGCAAACACTGGCTTGGTATATTGGATCGCTACGACATCGGCGATCGGCATCAGCGAGACGGCGGTGAAGGAGCAATAGAGCCCGATCATGGTAAACAGCCCACGCGTCGCCATGAGGAAGGGTTGTTTGGTGGCTAATCCGCTCACGCCATGGCGCAGGAGCCAGGGGGAAAGAAACACCAGACCGAAAAGACAGCGCCAAAAGACGATAACCGGGACCGGCAGTCCGTCCGTGGCGAGATGCTTTGCCGTCGAGGTATAGGCGATCACCAGGATGGCGGAAAAGACCGTCCAGAATACGGCGCGGGGCAGGGACGGTGTGACAGGCATTAAAATTCTGGCCTTGGGTGATCTTCGAAATCGACAGGACAGTCTATCGGTTCAAGCGGCGGCTGCCATCCCCGGGGCGGTGTTTGTTCGCCGACGTCAATCGGTTTCGAACACCAGGTCTTTGACGATAGTCCGGTTGGACGGCGGTTCCACCGTCATGCCGTCGGTGGCGAGGCACATGCAGGTGAGTTGACGGCGGCCATTGATCATCATCGAGCAGATGCCGCACACGCCGCGTCGGCAATCTGAGTTGCGAAAAGACAGCGTGCCATCAACCTTGTGATAGACATGGCGGATGGCCTGCAGCACAGAGAGCGGACCATCGGATTCGATGTCGTAGCTCTGCAAGCGCGGTTCGGCGTCACAGCTTGGGTCAAATCGATACAGAGTGATGTTGAGCTTTTCCATTTAACTAGCCTCCGCGAGGGCGGCGGTATATTCAGGCCCTGGCGTGCAGGCGCGCGTTTCAAATGCCAGGGCGTCATCGTTGCCGGTGTGGCGAATGACGATGTTTTGCAGCCAGTTTTCGTCATCCAGCTCGGGATAATCTTCGCGGTAATGCGCGCCCCGACTTTCAGTGCGCAACAGGGCAGCCCCCGCCATCGCGCGAGCAAACCGGATCATCGCGCTGACTTCCAGCGCTTCAATCCAGTCGTAATTGCCGACGCGGTTGTCTTCCGCCATCGACATGGCCGGAAGGTCTTCGCGCTCCATTCGTTCAAACTCGGCGATGGTGTTCCGCAGCCCTTCGTTATTGCGGACGACTCCGACATAATCATTCATCAGCTTTTGCAGACGGGTCTTGATTTCATTCGGGCGGGGTCCGGTGCGCTTACGGCTGAGATAGGACGTCACCCGGCTTGCCTCCGCCAAGACCTCATCGCTGTTGGGTGTGCCCGCGCCTTGCGCATTGGCAAAAGCAGCGGCTTCGGCACCGGCGCGTTTGCCAAAAACCAGTATCTCGGTCAGGGAGTTGCCACCAATACGACCAGCACCGTGTGGCCCGCCGGAGCATTCACCCACGGCAAACAGGCCAGGGACGGTCGATTGAGACTGGGTGTTGATCTTGATCCCGCCACAGACGTAATGCGCCGCCGCGCCAACCTCAATGGGCTGGGTCATGTCGACGCCGAATTTCTCCAAATACTTGGTTTGCGACGGCAGGGACTCCATCAAGGTTTCGTGGGAAACCGAACCGGGGTCAAAGAACGCACCGCCATGCGGGCTGCCGCGTCCTTCACGCACTTCACCATAAACAGCGCGGGCATAAATATGCCGGGCGGGGTTGTCGTTGCCTTCGGGGTCGTAGTTGGAGAGGAATGACTCTCCCTCTGAATTAAACAGCGGCTTGGCCCCTTTGGTCAGGAGATACTGAAAGGTAAAGAGCACGCCGCGTACCGTCGCGGGATGCAAAACGGCGTGGCCGAGCATTAGCAGGAATTCGATATCAACGAGATCAGCCCCCGCATTCAGAGCGAGCGCATAGCCGTCTCCGGTCGAATCCGGTGTGTTGCTATGAACCGGGAACAATTCGCCCGCGCCGCCGGTCGCCATGATGATGGCGCCGGCGCGAATCTCGACGATTTCGCCTTTTTGAAAATCGAGCGCGATGGCGCCGCATACCTTGTCACCATCCTTGAGCAGCCTGGTGACCAGCATTTCATGCAGGCGAGGTACATCACGTTTATTCATCTCGCGGCGCAGCGCCTGCATGATGGGGGTGCCGAGGGAGTCACCCTTTTTAATTGAGCGGGGATAGGTTTGTGACGAGTCGAGTTTGCGCTGAGTCAGCTTGCCATCCGCTTCTCGATCAAAGCGTGCGCCAAATGACTCTATATCCTCGACCGCGGCGATGGCCTCATCACAAAAGATGCGCGCAAGTGCAGGGTCAGCGAGGCCATATCCACCGCGTATCGTATCGCCGTAATGGACTTCCGGATTATCGCGTGGGTCAGCATAGCCGAAAGCGACTTGAAAGCCGGTCACTGCGGTCTGGGTTAGACCGCTTTTGCCAACGATGCCTTTTGATAGTACCAGCACACGCGCCCCGGCATCATGCGCCGCGACAGCAGCCCGTAAACCACCTCCGCCACCACCGATTACCAATACATCGGTTTCGATAGTCCTATTTATGGCTCCTTCACTCATGTCTTATCGCCTCGCGGGCCTGCTAGCTGTTCCGGACGGAGTCGACGAACAGGTCTTCGACGCTAAGCGGCCGATCCATCATCCCCTGATCGTCACAGTAATTCAGGAAGGTCTCCAGATTTTCGCGGTTGGCAGCAATGCCGGATGGCCAGAGATCAGGCGCCATGCGGTCGCGCTGGGCCTTATAGATATTGGATGTCCAGGCAAGCAACGCATAAGCCGGGTCTTCATAATATTTGTAAGCGATATCTTTCGACTGGTTCCACATGTCGATCAGGGCGGCGGGCAGTTGCGGCGCTTTTTCGACGGCATCGCGGCGCATCGCCAAAAGATGCATCACTGGGAAATAGCCGTATTTTTTGAAATAGCGTTCGTCCTCCGCTTCCGGATCGCTAAACAATCGGTGAATGGAATCGCCAGCGGCGGCCAGTGACTTGAGTGCTTGGGCGGGTGGTTGCGGGCAAATCATGGCGTCGATTTCGCCTTTCGCCAGCATTTCGCCGATATCGGTGTCTTCTGGAATGCGCTGGACGGAAACCCCATCGGGAAACGCCACAGGCAACTGTTCCGGGCGCATGCAGTGCCAGTTGATGTCTCGCCAATCAACACCGTAATCGCGTTTGAGGTCGCCTTTCGCGAGGACGGAGAGCGTGACCTGGAAGGCGGTGATGCCGACATTGCGGCCGACTAAATCCTGCGGCGTTTTGATCCCGGCTTTGGCATTCACGTATATCTGGCTCATGGAGAAATAGCGCCGCGGGAAGACCGGAACGCCGACCATCGGGAAATCTGGATCGCGAGACAGTCCCAATATGTAGGACCCCAGTGACATCTCACAGATATCAAACTCCTGATCCCGCAGCATCCGATGATGCCGATCATACCCATGCCGTCGTTCTATCGTTTCGCCGATCTCCAACGGCTTGAGGGTGATCCCTTCAGGGGCTTCGATCACCCCGGTAAAGAAAGGCATATGCCGCTCATAAAGCTCTAACGCGATTGATAGTTCCAACGTTGCCTCCAAGGATTCAAATTCTGAAGGCAGCGTATTTTGAAAGCTGCGCCAGGTCAAAAGGCGCCAGGTCAAAAGCTGATGGGTAACGTAGCGTAGCTGGGCCTAAGGGTTGTAAAGCCGCGTAACCGATAGAGAGGGAAGGTTATTTTATGACGAGGCCCTGACCAGTCGGCAATTCCAATGCTTGATAACCGCGCTCGGAGAGCCATGCGCATTCAGCCGTTTGCTGACGTTTGTAGCCCAGCCACCCATAGTCATCGAACACGATGGAGCCGCCAGGCAACACCCGATCCCAGAAAAATTCCAGAGCGGCCGTCTCTGCTTCGACATTGTTCAGATCGAGGTGAAGAAAAGAGATATTCTGTGGGGCGATCTCATGGAGTATCTGGGGAACCTCTCCTTTGGTGATTTTGGCGTTTTGAATACCTGAAAAGCGCTTCTTGACGTTTTCGTAAAGATTCTCGCCATGTTCCGGCATATCGTGATGGGCCATACCATCCTCATGCTCAAACAAATCATACAGATAGATCGATTTTTTAGTCGCGTTGAGGTCGACATAATCCGCAACTATACGCGCGCTGACACCCTTATAGCAGGCGCATTCGACCAGGTCGCCGTCGAGGCCCATCGTTCGCTTCGCAGCCCATGCAAGAACGCTGTATCGCCAAAGTGAGGATTTTTCGACATCCGTTTCCGCATATTTATTGAAGGCTGACATCAGCACTTCATCATCAAGAAAGCTGAGATTCCGGCTGAACGTGAAAATGTTGTCACCAACGAAAACGCCACCGCTGGTAACCTGGTTGATCGCCGTCTGAAGACCTGAACAGAAAGCGGCATGATCAACGACACCGTGGAACACGGAAGTCATGTGGTTTTTCATAGCCGGTCTCTCAGTAATTGTGTTCCATATCAAGTTGGATCGATATGGTTAAAAAGGGATTAATCGCTAGCCGAGCTGGCCAATCGACGTCTGATGCATCGCGTGACGGTTGAGGGGCCGTGGCTGGAGCCCTGCTAAGAACCGGGCTAGGGGTTAACGGCTACTCCGCCGCTGATTTAACTGCCGTTCCGCCATATTTAGCGCGCAGATTTTGCCAGCGATCGGCGCGCGCTTTCATTGCTGTATCCACCGTTTTGGGTATTTCCACAAATGGTGGGCGCAGCGGGCCGGGGTCGCAATAGCCGGCATAGCGGATCGCGATCTTGGCGGCGGTTTCACGCCACGAATAGTTTGGCTTGGCGTCCGTCATCACTGGTGAAATATCGAAATAGATTTGTTTGGCGAGATCCGTATTGCCAGAAGTCACGGCGTTATAGAGCGCGACCAGCGGCTCCGGCCCCATCCAGCTATCGATTGACCAGAACCCTTCTGCACCCAGTTCATGAAAAGGGTGGAACTGCATGGTGTTGCAGAATACCGAAATCTTGCCGTCGATAATCTCCTTGAGCTTCATGAATTCCAGCGTATCGCGATGGCTGTCTTTCATGCCGATGATGTTGGGCTGTTTGACCAGCGCCTCAAAGGCCGGCACCGCCAGCTTGACGTTATGCAGCGCCGGATTGTGATAGAGCATGATACCGAGTTTCGGGAAGCGCTCGGCGATGTCTTTGTAAAACCGAACGGCATTTTCGATGCTCGAGGGGAAATAGAACGGCACGCCGATCAACACGCCATAGGCACCGATCTCCTCGGCAAAGGCCATCCGCTTGATGGCTTCGCGCGAGTTGAGCGCGGTGCAGCCGACAAACATCGGCACGCGGTTATTGTTGATCTCCACGGCGGCGCGGTTAAGGGTCTGCCATTCTTCCCACAGCAATGTATGGAACTCGCCAAAACTGCCGCAGGTTGAGATGACACCAGCGCCATCGGCGATCATATTGTTGAGGGCGACGGAGAGCCGGTCGAGATCGATGGTTTCCGTGGCATCGATGGAGGCGCCATCATCCGTCGTGAAGGCGGGCATCATGGCCATGAAGCCGTTTAGATCATTGCTGCTCACCATCGTTTCGCTCCTGATATATTTCTGCAATTATTATAGGACTATTGGTAAAGAGGCGTCAGTAGCGTTTACTGTTTCGCGGAGAACAAACATGTCGATGAATATTTCAGCCTATCCAACGGCGCTCGGCGCAGAAGTTACGGGCGTGACGCTGTCGGCCTCCTGTGATGACGATCTGATCGCAATGATCAAGGCGGCGCTGCATGAGCATCTGGTGCTGGTGATCCGCGATCAGGACTTGTCGCCCGGCGATCAGGTGGCGTTCAGCGAGCGGTTTGGCGAGCTGGTGGTTCGGGTATCCGGTGAGTTCCTGCATCCGGAGTATCCGCCGGTATTGATCCTGTCGAACCGTGTGGTCGATGGTCAGTCGGAGGGTGCCACCGATGCCTATGCCGGGTCGCACTGGCATTCTGACCTGACCTATGCCGAGAAGCCGAGTTTTGGCTCGATGCTGCACGCGCTGGAAGTGGCCGAGGAGGGCGGTGATACTGCCTGGGCCAATATGTATGCCGCCTATGAGGCGCTGCCCGAAGAGACTAGAAAGCGGATCGACGGCCTTAATGCCATTCATGTCCGCGACCGCCGCCGTAACCCGCGCGCTGGTATCTCGGATGATTTTGATCGCGACGTGAACAAATATTACGACATCAAGGTGCCGGATTCAGTACATCCTATGGTGCGGACGCATCCTGTCACCGGGCGCAAAGCGCTTTATGTCTCGCCACGCTTTACCGTGGCGGTCGATGGGGTGAATGACGCCGAAGGTCAGCCCTTGCTGGATGAACTGTTTGAGCACCAGAAGAAGCCGGAATTTATCTTCCAGCATAAATGGCGGGTCGGTGATCTGGTGTTCTGGGATAACAGCGCAACGATCCACTTCGCCTGCGGCGGGATCAAGCCGCCCGGTGTCCGCAAGCTGCACCGGACGTCGATTGCGGGAAGCGTGCCCTACTAATTGACGGTAGAGCGCGCCGGTCAATCGGCGGAGAGCATGGCCAAGGCCGCCTGACGGTCTCCCGACTTCAATCTGAGAAACAGCGTGCGTGCTTTCTTGATGTCTTTGTCTGATCCGCTCTCGGCGGCCGTCTTGAGGGCAATGGTCGTTAAATGATCTGGCCCACAGATAAAGGCCATTGCTTTGGCCAAACGGCCCATGGCGGCATGATCGATCTTTATCTCTTCCATTCGGAGAGTCTCCCAATCATTAGTCTATGTCATTGGGTCGATCTGTATCAGGCGTCATGCCGCCTGTCGCTCTTATTCGGACCCTGCCAATCGACGTCGTCGACCGATGCTATAGCAGGCGAAGGTGCGGCGGCGACCGTTACTCGGCGCGGGGCCGCTCGGTTCCGGTGACGAACATCCGAAAGCCCAGGCGCTCATTGGGCCAGTAATCCCAGATTGCATAATGCTGGACGGCACGGTTGTCCCAGCATGCGATGGAATGATTTGTCCAGTTGAACCGCATCGTCCAGTTCGGACGCTGGGTATGTTGATACAGGAATTCCAGTATGTGGCGGCTCTCATCTTCGGGAACGCCATTTATATGGCTGGTGAAATTGGGATTGACGTACAGCACCTTGCGGCCGCTTTCTGGATGAACCGTCACCATAGGATGTTCTGCGATCAGATGGGTCTCTTTATTATCCTTGGTCAGCTTTGCGTCGAAGGCCTTGCCGGCGGTATGGGTTGCTGTCTTGCCCTCAAGATAGGCCTTCATGCTGTCGCTCAGCTCGTCATACGCCTTGGCCGCGGACAGGAACATGGTATTGCCGCCACCATTGGGTGGGATGATTTGCTGATAGAGGACGCTGTACATCGGTGGGACCTCGGCGCAGCTCTGATCCGAATGCCATGTTTCGCCCGAAATACGCGCCGAGTCCTTGTTGAAATATTGTTTGCGGAGTGCGGGGTAGCCGTCGACCGGTTTGGAGGCCGTGCTTTTGCCGCCGGCGTGAACATGGGGTTCTCCGAAATATCGCACGAACCGGTCATGTGATTCAGGATCGAGCTCCTGATCGCGGAAGAATACGACACCATGGGCATTGATCGCGTTGCGGATTTCCGCCACTTCCTGTTCGGACAGCTTCTTGGTCAGGTCGACATTGCCAATCTCGGCCCCAACATGCGGGCTCGAAGGCGTTACACTGATACTGTCATAACTCATAGCGTGAAACTCTCCCTATTAAAGAATGGCATAGTGACCAAACATTACATTCTGTAATTTTATATCGAATTTTGGCGGTGTTTGTATATGCCCGATCCACACTGGTACGCGCCGATGTGGCGCGGGTGTCTAGCCCCCAAGTTCTGTGCCATTCCTGATTAGAGTTTCTGGTATTGGCGGTCGCATGTTCAGTGCCTGATGTGGACGGATGTGGTTGTACTGTCTGAGCCACTGGTTGATGACGATCTGAGCCTGCTTAGTCGTGGTGAACCACTCGGCATTGAGAACCTCGCGGCGCAGGGTTCCGTTGAAGCGTTCGTTGTATCCGTTCTCCCAGGGTGATCCGGGATAGATCCGGATGGGTTTGATGCCGACCCTTGCCAGCCAGTCCTGCATCGCCTGTGCGATGAACTCGGGACCATTGTCCGAGCGGATGTATTCCGGGGTGCCGTGGCGCAGCAGGAGTGGGTATAGCGCCTCAAGCACATCGTCAGCCCTCATCCGGGTGCGAACCGTCACAGCCAGCACCTGGCGGGTGTACTCGTCCAGGACAGTCAGCATCTTGTAGCTCCGACCGTTGTCGAGCTTGTCGTGCACGAAGTCGATGGCCCAGACGTGATTGGGATGGGTTGGTCGCAACCGAATGATCGAGCTGTCCTTGTGATAGAGCCGCCGGCGATTCTTGTCTCGTTGCGGCAGCTGAAGTCCTTCTTCGCGCCAGATCCGCTCAACCTTCTTGTGGTTCACCTTCCACCCTTCGACACGCAGCAGGACGGCAATCTTGCGATAACCGTAGCGCCCATACTGCTTCGCCAGCCGGATCAGTGCCAACCGCAGATCATTGTCATCTTTGGGATCTGGTCGATATTGCAGGGAACTGCGGGCCAGACCAATAACCCGGCAGGTCCGTCGCTCCGACGTAGCAAGCTTCTGGCGTGTATGGATAACGGCCTGACGAAGATGCTCGGTCGTCAGGCCCTGGGCTTTAGGTAGCTCAGGCTTTCCTTGAGGATCAGCTTGTCCAGTTCGAGCTCAGCCACAATCTTCTTCAACCGCGTATTCTCCTTCTCGAGAGAACGCATCTCCGACAACTGCGACCGACCCATCCCGCCAAACCGCTTGCGCCAGTTATAATACGTAGCGTCGCTGATACCCACGCCACGACACGCCGACGCTACGTCGCTGCCGTTCGACAACTTCACTTCAATCTCACGCAGCAGCTTCAGTATGTCCTCGTCCGAATGTCGTTTCCGAGCCATCACAAATCCCCTTTCCATGCCAAAATAATGGCCCAGTTTTAGGGGGGAAGGACAACGACCCGGTTGCGGCCAGTAATCATGACCATGCTGTCAACTGTGTTTGGCGCCTTGCCACTGATCCTCGGCGGTGGTCCCGGCGCCGAAGCCCGCGCCGCCATTGGCTGGGTCGTGTTCGGTGGGCTGGGCATCGCGACGCTGTTTACCCTGGTGTTAATCCCCGTCATATACAGCCTGCTGGCACCGCTGACGTCATCCCGCGCCCATGCTGGCATTCGACTCGACCGTGAACTCCGCGACGCCGAAACGGAGACTGAGCCGACGAGTTCCAAAGAAGCAGTCCAAGTCGGCGCCGCGGAATAACCTCGATCTAAAACGGTAGGCTCCTGGAAGCCAGCCTGCGGGAAAAGGGCGTGGTGCACTAGACCGCCCCCCAAAAGCGATTAAAATCGTTCCAATTGTATATTCAAAACAATCTGTGGAGGCTTTCGGCATGGCGGTCAATTTTAATAATGTGCATGAGATGTTGCTCATGGCGCGGCGCAATCTGAGCCAGGATAACTGGGATTACATCAACGGTGCGGCGGAGACTGAAACCACGCTGCGGCGCAATCGGATGGCGATTGATAGTCTCGCCTTCCGGCCGCGCGTGTGTCGTGATGTCCGGGCGGTTGATACCAGTACAACCTTTCTCGGCGAAAAGATCCGTATACCGGTTCTGTTGGCCCCGATGGGCAGCATCCATCGTTGGACACCGAACGGGGCAAGCGATGTCGATACCGCCGCGGAAGAGTTTGGCACGATCAACTTTATCAGCACGGTCACCGAGCCGAGCCTTGAGGAGATTGCCGCCAATAGCCCGCACCCAAAATCGTTCCAGATTTATGTGCGGGGCGATGATGACTGGATTAAGGCGCTGGCGAAACGGGCCGTTGACGCTGGGTATCATTCGATCACGCTTACCGTCGATTCTTCGTTTTATGGTAATCGCGAACGCCTGAGCCCAACCCAGATGGCGCTGCGCAATGTGCCTGCGCGTGATTTTCAAAAGGCGATTACCTGGGACACCGTCAAGATGGTGCAGGACACCATCGGGAATGTACCGTTTGTCGTGAAAGGCATTATGACAGCGGAAGACGCGGCGATTGCCGTCGAGCATGAAGTCGATTGTGTCTATATCTCGAACCATGGTGGTCGCCAGCTTGATCAGGTCTATGGCAATATCGATACCCTGCCGGAGATCGTTAAAGCGGTTGATGGCAAGACTCAGGTCATCATCGATGGTGGATTTACGCGGGCGGGTGACATGCTAAAAGCCATCGCGATGGGGGCTGATGCGGTGGCGATTGGCCGTTTGCAGGCCTGGGCTCTAGGGGCTGATAACGCACCCGGTTTGGTAAAATGTCTCGAGCTGCTGGAGATTGAGATCGAGCGTACGATGGGGCTGCTCGGGGTGACCAGTCTTGATCAACTGGACACATCCTATATCGGCCCCGCCATGCCGGTGCGGATGCCACATGAGCATAGCGCCTTTACGCATCTTCCCGATGGTAGAATTCTTTGAGGTAGGTTGTAATCACGCAATAAAAAAGGGCGCCATCTGGCGCCCTTTTTCGTTATCTGGCGTCTAAGACGCTGACTTAGAAACCGGCAAGCTTCCGGATTTTAGCGACCAGCTTGGGGCTCACTTTGAGGGTCCGGTTAACGTATCCCTGAACCTGCTGACCGGTTGCTGGGCGAACCATCGTCTTACGGGCTTTTGCTTCAGCCAGGAAAGCGCGGCTTTTGACCATTTTGTTAAATGCCGTACGCAACGCTTGAACCCGAATCTTGGGCGTGCCGGGTGGGGCGGTTAACCCCCAACCAACGGGTGAGCCAAGCTCCATAAGTTCTGCCATTTTGCGTTCTTCTGCATTGCGGGCGAAGTCGACCAAAAGCGGGACGTTAGGCAGATCAGGCGCTTTTTCGAGCCCGGTTTGAAGGATCAAGTGAACCTTTTTCTGCGACAGCCATTGCGGCTTGGTCGCTTTCAGGCTGAACCAAGCGCCGATACGCGCATGCGCTTCGCCACTTTCCATCGCCTTATACATATTGGCCGCACCCTTATAGCCACGAACCAATTTCAGCTTCATGCCGGTCCATTCGCGCAGGGCTGCTGCCTCAATATAAGAGTGTGAGGCCTTGCCAGAATTCGCGACGATGACTTGTGTTCGCTTGGCATCGGCCACCGATTTAACCCCGAGCTTGTGCCAGACCATGAACACAGCCGAATAAGGCATCATCCGGCCAAGATAGTTAAACTTGGCCGCGTCATATTTCAGTTTTTTGGGCCGCATTACCTTGGCAACGGCGATGTCCTTGGACAGCAACGATATGTAGCTGCCGTCTTTGGGTGATGCCGCATACATATAGCTGGCGGCTTTACTGCCACCGGCACCGGATTTGTGCTGCACAATAACATTTGGCTTGCCGGGAAGATGTCTGCCGAGATGCTTGCCCATGATACGACCGTTGAGGCCATACATGCCGCCAGCACCGAAGGCGACGACCAGCGTGATCGTTTTGCCTTTATAGAATTTGGCAACCGATGATTGGGCCTGTGCGGTTGTCGTCGCCATGGGCAATGCGGCGATCAAAGCCGCTGTCGCCGCGAGTTTGCTGAGTCGTTGGATCATGGATCGCTCCCCAAAAATTGTCTGCGTGACGGATGAACTATAGTTGTTATCTGTATAGTCTATGTCCATAGTCTGTGATCGGGCAATAGTAGCGGTTTTGGCACGTCTTCATGTTTTGGTTAAGAAGCATATTTGTTTTGTTTGTCGTGGGAATGACGCCTTTTTTTGGAGTCGGTCCGGCGGCATCTGCTGATATTTTGCCGCGACAGCTCGCGCAGTCATCGGGCCCGGTCTGGTGCCTGGATGTCTCGCGCAACCATGTGCGCCGGGTATCTGCCTGGCAATGCAAAGGCAAGGTTGTCAGCGCTGAAGAAGCGAAGCGAATTAAGGTTTCCCGATTTCAGAGAATTAAACGGCGCGTTAGTGCCCCCAAGCAAACACTATTTCCTGGAAAACGCCAGCGGGGGTCCGGCACGGGGTTCTTTGTGAGTTCCGATGGTCATGTGTTGACCAACGAGCATGTTGTTTCGAAATGCCAGGCCTATAGCGTGACACCTTCTGGTAGATCGCCGTTGGTGGCAAAGCTGATTGCCAAAGACTCAAATCTTGATTTGGCCCTTCTCAAGGTTAACCGGGCGCCGCTCGCTGTCGCGAGTTTCCGCGAACCATTGGATTTATTACCCGTCGAACCCATCGCTGTGATTGGCTATCCTTTGCGTGGGCGGGTGACAATCAAGCCGGTTATAGAGATTGGCCATATGTTTTTTGGACGCCTTAAAGCGACCCGCTCTGACAGGTTTACGATGAAAATTGATGTCCGTCGCGGAAATTCAGGTGGTCCGGTATTGGATGCTGCGGGTCAGATCATCGGGGGCGTCGTCGCGACGGTGAACACACCGGGGGTTTATGCCGCGACAGGTAAATATGTCGATGATGTCGGCATCGGCATTCGTCAGGTGACAGCACTAGATTTTCTGAAGAAGCACAAAGTTAAAGTCCAGAAATCGTCACCCGGCACACCGCTGACGGAAGCCGACCTTCTGAAGAAAGGCACCGGTTTTGTTGCGCAAATCGGTTGCTGGAAATAGGGCGTCTGATGACTAACCCTTCGGATCGTACATAACCAGATTCTCGATTTTGTCTGTATCCTCGGCCCGTCCGCGCAGTTCGAGCGTATTTCGATCAGGATCACGGATAAAGAGCGATACATGGCCATCCTGGCCAAACATCACCGGACCCTGGGTGATCGGTATATCGGCGGCCTTTAAGGTCTCGATTGTCTCAATGATTGATGAAACCCGGAGCGCTAGATGAGTATGGCCAGGATATTTGGTCTCGATATCCATCAGGATATTATGATCGCCTTCGGGATTGTTGGCGTTGATGATTAAATTGATCTCTACGCCCGCTGAATTGCGGATGATGACGACCTCATCGAAGGTTACGACCTCGCCAACATGGAAGCCGAGCAGTTTGTAAAAATTAATGGCCCGGTCACGATCTCGTACCCGAATGCCAACATGGTCGAATTGTTCTATATGCATGATGTTCGATATCTCTGTTTAACTTTCGCAACGATACGGTATCTTAGGGGCGAAGTAGAGTTGGATCCTTCAAAAGGCAATGTGATTGAAGCCTGTTCAACTTCACGATGGTAACAGTTTAAATAATTTTCTTAGTACGGTTATGGATAACCCCAGAATCCCTCGCATCAAAGTCCCAAAGAAAGGGATTATCCCAGTGCCAGCGATAAATCTAGCACGGGAAAAATACGAAGAAGCAGGTATCCTGATCCTCGATGGCATATTGCCTGTCAGCTATATCGATCAACTGCGCGAAGCCTTTCTGGCCGACTACGAAAGACAGGTTCGCAGAAAAGAACAGCGTTTTGCGAGCGAAGTCGGCGACAAGCGCGTTATGCTTTCTGTTGATGTAGAAGGATTGTTTAACCAGCAACGTTTGTTTGCGAACCGATATGCTTATCCGGTCTTATGCCGGCTGTTGAGCAATGAGATGATCATCAATGCCTTTAATGCCGTGACATCTTTGCCTGGCTCCAGAATTCAGCATCTGCATGCCAACCATCCGGAATTATTTTGGGATGCGTCGCTTGATAATGTGATGCCGCCGTTTTGTGTAACCCTGGCTGTGCCTTTAGTAGACCTGAATGCTGAAACCGGGACCACCCGATTTTATCCTGGCTCTCAGAAACGGACCAATGATACGGCGCCTAAAACGCCTTGTTTTGACCCCGAAGTACCGCGTGGTTCCGCAATTTTGTTCGATAGTCGGATCCGGCATCGCGGGTTGGCCAATAAATCAGCCGCGCCGAGACCAGTACTGTATTTGATCTACGCGCGGCCCTGGTTTCGCGACTATGTGAACTATGATTTTGATCAGGCGCTACGGATTACCCGCAAGGAATTCGATAAGGTGCGCCCCAAATATCAGCATCTATTTGATTGGCTGATGGTGAAGGGGCGGAAAAGGAAGCGCAAGCCGTTACTCCCCTGAAGCAACTTTAGGGGCCGGCTTTGGCGCTATTTCTGGCGACCGATTAGGCTCATAAGTCGTGAGATTGCTGGGCCGTCCTCCGGTATCCCGCATGATTTTACCGTCTTTGGTCATTGCCTGAATCTTGGTCCATTCGTTCTTGAATGTTGCGGAATGACCCTGGAAGTGAGGCATGACATAGCGCGCAAACATTTCTATAGACCGTTCCCATTTATGACGGTCGGTCCATTCCGGGCTATGCAGCAGCAAGCCGCCAAAGCCGCCGGTTTCTTGCTGTTTGGCTTCAAGCCAGGCAATGGCGTCATCGGGTGTACCGATTACCCAGTCGCGAATATCAGCGCAGGATTCGGGTGTGAATTCTGAATAGGGCTGCCCTTCATATTCAGCATAATGGCCACGCAAGCCGATGGCTGAGAAATACTCGGCTTCGCGCAGTATGCCAGCGCGGACTTCGTCCCATGCCTGATCCCGGGATTCAGCAACATACATATAGGTCGCGATACGCCAGTTATCCCGGTCTGCCACACGGCCGGCCTCGTGGGCGCCTTTTTCGACGATCTCCCAATTCTTGCGGGCATCTGGCCGGTTTTTACCGGTTGGCGACATCCAGATCATATTATTGCGCCCGATCATCTCCAAATTGGCGGGTGTCGCCGCGGAGGGCATGGCAAGCGGCAGGCGTGGCTGTTGAAATGACCGCAGCTGCAGCTGCATATCCTCAAACTGCCAATATTCACCGTGATGACTGATCGGCTCATCCGACTCCAAAAGCCGGACGATGACGTCGACCGCTTCATGCAGCATCGGAACCAGAGCCGCATCTTCCATGTTGAACAGCATCTTGTCGGTCACCAGACTACAGGGACCAACACCGAGAATGGCCCGGCCACGAGTCAGGTGATCAAGAAACGCCATGCGTTCGGCGAGATAAAATGGATGATGAAACGGAGCACTAAAAACCGACGTGCCGAGACGAATTCGGTGCGCCTTGGCAGCAGCCATCGATAGCGCCATTTCCGGCGCAGGCATGGTCTCCCACCCGCCCGAATGATGTTCGCCGATGAAGGCTTCATCAAAGCCTAGCTCATCCGCCAGGTGAATAAGCCCGATATCGCGTTGAAAGGCGAGTGCCGGATTATCCTTGGGATGATGGCAAGGCATCATGAATAGCGAAAATTTCATCGGAATATCTCTCCGTCACCTTCAGGTAACAAAATCATCGTCGATTGGATGATATTGTGCACATGGACAGCGGTTTGCGCTACCCATGATACGATCCGGTATTGAAGAGCCGCCCGGACTGGACAGGGCATACCGGTCTCCTTAGCTTCTCGATATGGCGGAAACACCCAAAGCACAAGTTGGATTAGTCGGGCTCGGCACGATGGGAAGCGCCCTGGCAGAGGCCTTGGCGCGGGCAGAATTTGACGTGCATGCGGTTGAGCCGATGGCAGAAGCGGATGTTTCCGTGAATGATGGCGTGAACATCGAACCCGATCTGGCAACATTGGTCGCAGCGTTAATTCCGCCGCGCTGTATTCTGTTGATGGTGACGGCTGGCGATCCTGTGGATGGGGTTCTCGAACAACTAACGCCGCATCTGACCAAGGGCGACATTGTCATTGATGGTGGCAATTCGAATTTTACCGATACCGAACGGAGGACAAATCTGCTGAAGGCGGCTGGTCTCACTTTTATCGGTACAGGTATCTCGGGTGGCGAAGAAGGTGCCCGAAATGGTGCCGCTGTCATGGCGGGCGGCACGGCGCAAGGGTTTGCCGCATCCCGAGATATTCTGGAAGCGTTGGCCGCCAGGAATGACAGCGATATCTGCTGTGCCCATGTTGGGCCGGGCGGCGCAGGGCATTTCGTAAAGATGGTCCATAACGGCATTGAATACGGCCTGATGCAGGCCATCGGTGAAGCACATTTTTTGCTGCATCACGGGCTGCGTCTAACCCATGAAGAATGCAGCACCATTTTCCGCTTTTGGAACGAAGGCCTGTTGAAATCATTTCTCATTGAAATAACGGCGGACATTCTGTGCCGCGCTGACGGCATCTCAGGAGACCCATTGATTGATTTCGTCGATGACGCGGCGGAACAAACTGGCACCGGACGCTGGCTGGTGAGTGAGGCGATGGCCCTCGGTGTCCCAGCGCCAACCATTGCCGAAGCCGTCGCTGCACGTAGTCTGTCAGGCGGACGCAATGTCCGTCAGGCAATTGAGAAGATCGCACCGGAGCTTGATGAAGAAATCGCATTATCGGTCGATGATATCCGCGATGCTTTACTGGCGACCGTTTTAACCTGTTATGCCCAAGGCTTTGCCGTGTTGTCGGCTGGTGCGGAGAAATATGGCTGGCCGCACCGGGAAGCCGAGATTGCCCGTATCTGGCAGGCTGGCTGCATCATCCGGGCTGATCTTCTCACGACGATCAGACACGCTTACCTCGAACAGCCAAATCTGCCACATCTGTTTGTGAAGGATGATATTGCGGCGTTCGTCAGCGGTGCAACAAAAGGTTGGCGACCCGCTGTTGCTGGTGCCATTTCGGCGGGGTTACCGGTTCCCGCGATGGCATCCGCCTTAAGCTACGCTGATGCCCTGAAAACGGATCGACTATGGACGGCTCTCACTCAGGCCCAGCGCGATCATTTTGGTGCTCATACCTACCGGCGGACCGACCGCGATGGATCGTTCCATAGCGATTGGTCGGGTTCCGGTAATAATGACTAGCGGTTAAGCGGCTTCCGATGACGGCAAGGGTGTTTCGCCGCGGACCATGGCAGCGCCTTTTTCGGCAATCATCAGAACTGCAGCGTTGATATTGCCGGAAACCAGATCAGGCATGGCAGAGGCATCGATGACCCGCAGGTTTTCCGCTCCCCGTACTTTTAATTCTGAATCCAGCACGCATTCCTCACCGGCACCCATCTGACAGGTGCAGCTCGGATGATGGGCGGTGACCGCTTTCTGGCGGATAAACTCATCGATCTGATCATCGGTCTTACAATCAGGACCCGGTGCCAGTTCGGCACCGCGGCGGGCATCCATCGCTGGTTGGCTAATAATATCGCGAATACGTTTGACGCCTTCGCGGAGCAGCGGCAGGTCATTCGGTGAATCAAAGAAGTTCTGGAAGATACGGACTGGGTCGCGCGGATTATTGGACCGCAATGTCACCTGTCCGCGACTTTCCGGGTGCAGGAGCACCGGCCGCATGCCAAAGCCTTCGTCATAGGCTTTCTTGATGCCCGGGAACCACAGATGCGCGTTTGGTGAGGTGCCACGGAACAGGAATTGGAGATCGGGCACCGCCAGCTCGGGGCGCGTCTTTACATAACCATGCAATCCACCTGGCAGGATCGTCGCTGGACCGGATTTGAACATATAGGCCTGGACCATCGCGACTGCCATACGATCAAACCGCATAAGGGCGTGGAACCAGTCAGTGTCCTTACGCGCGTAATGAACGAGTACTGCAAGATGATCCTGCAGATTCTGGCCGACGCCGGGCAGATCAATAATCGGATCAATGCCAACGTCTTTGAGATGATCGGCTGGACCGATACCGGACAGCATAAGCAGCTGCGGTGAGTTAAACACGCCACCGGAGAGCAGGACTTCGCGGTCGGCATTGGCGGTTTTGATCTGGCCGCCTTGTTCATATTCGACACCGACGGCCTTTTTGCCTTCCATGAGGACACGGGTGGCATAGGCCTTGGTTTCCACTGTCAGGTTGGGCCGTGACTTTGCCGGATGCAGATACGCAACCGCTGCTGAACAGCGTGTGCCGCCCTTTTGGGTCGATTGTGAAACGCCAAACCCTTCCTGCTGTTTGCCGTTATAATCATCGGTCAGCTGATACCCGGCTTCGACGCAGGCGTTGGACCAGTCCTGGAAAATAGGATCCTTATTTCGAGCCCATTGCGTGACCATTGGGCCATCGCCACCGCGATAGGTGTCTTCGCCACCTTCCCAACTTTCGCAGCGCCGCATATAGGGCACAATATCGGAGTAGGACCAGCCGGTGGCGCCCTTTTGCGCCCAACGATCATAGTCACCGCGATGGCCGCGCACATAGGCCATGACGTTGATGGAAGAGGAACCGCCGATCACCTTGCCGCGCATTGCCTCGATAACGCGGTTATTCATGCGGGGTTCTGGTTCGCCGTCATAACCCCAGTCATGCATGCGGTGTTCGTGCATCTTGCCCATGCCGAGCGGGATATGGATTAAGGGATCGCTGTCATTCCCGCCCGCTTCAAGCAGCAGAACCTTGACGCCAGCCTCTTCACTCAGCCGTGCTGCCAGGATGCAGCCGGCGGAACCAGCGCCAACGATGATATAGTCAAAATTTTTGCCGTTGCTCATCCCCAAATCCTCTTTCTTTTCTTGATCTGACGCATTTCTGCGCGTGACAATTTTGTACACTGAAGCCGGGTCGCCGAAAACCCCCGTGCGTGGATACTCTATTAGCGTTGCGGCGTTGACAGGATAGCCGTGGACCCTGAAACTGCGGGGAAATTTGGGAGAAGAAACTTATGCCGCATACCCTCCGATCGTTTCTCGAAAACATCGATAACCGTATTCTGAACATCCATGATGAAGTCGACCCGATAAATCAGGTTGGCTATCTGTGTTCGGAGAGCCGACATCCCCTGATGTTTCACAATCTTGAGGGTTTCGAGAACTGGCGGCTGACAGATATACTGATCAAGGATCGTAAGGGCCAGGCGGCGGCGCTGGGGCTGGAAAAGGACAATGAAGTCTGTCCGTTTCTCGCCAAGCAGATGGCGAATGGCGCCGGTAAATCGAAAATGGTCGAAGACGGGCCGGTCAAAGAAGTCAAGCTCATCGGTGATGATGCTGATCTCCGCAAGTTGCCAATCCCGATCCATAGTCATGGGGATGCCGGGCGCTATCTTGGCTCTGGCGTGACGATCACCCGTGATCCCGAAACCGGAATTCGCAATGAGTCGATCCTGCGGGTGCAGCTTACTGATGATCCACACAAGGCGCCATTCTGGATGGCAGCCCGGCACAACTATCAGCATTATCTGAAATATGTCGAAATGAATGAGCCGATGCCGATGGCCTTCGCCATTGGTTTGCATCCGGTCTATGAGATCATGTCCAATTGGTCGGGTATCCATAAGGATTTCGACGAGCTGGAATACGCTGCGGGCGTCCTCGGTGAAGAAATTGAAATGGTCAAATGCGAGACCATTGATCTTGAAGTCCCGGCGCATGCCGAGATCATCATCGAAGGGACGGTCCACCCGACTGAGCGCATGATGGAAGGGCCGTTTGGCGAGTTCACCAATTTTGGCTTTGGCGCTGAAGGGCCGGCTCCGGTCTTTACCTGTTCAGCGATCACCCATCGCAAGGACCCTATTTTCCGCCATATGCAGGCGACCTGGTTTACCGATCATCAGCCCTTGATCACCCTGCCGATGGAGGCAACCTATTACAATCGGCTGCGCGATACGCAAGGCAACACCAATGTGCTGGACGTTTTCGTCCCGCCATGGGCGTCACAGTTCCTGATGATCGTCCAGGTCGAAGCCAAGTGGGATGGGCAGGTAAACGATATGCTGATGGCGGCGCTGTCAGGGCCAAACCTGCACGTTAAAACCGTGATCGCGGTTGATGAGGACGTCGATATCTATAATGCCGAAGATGTGCTTTGGGCGGTGTCTACACGGGTTGATCCGGCGCAGCATGTGAATATTCAAACCGACTGCCGATTGCATCCGCTGGATGCGGTCATCCCTGAGGTCGGTGATGAATATACGGTGATGCGGATCGGCGGCAAGATGGGTATCGATGCGACCAAGCCCCCGACCTGGCGCGCCGAAGCCCGCAAAAAATTCCAGCGGGTTGATCCGATGGGCAAGGGCGACGACGCTATCGCCAAGCTCCTCGAAATGGTTCGCCAGCCGGTTTAGGGGATCTCACGATGACAACAGAGACTGCAGCCTTCCAGATTGAGAAGCTGACAACGCATATCGGGGCGGAGATCAAAGGCATCGACCTTAATCAGGAACAAAGCGCCGAGACCATGGCGGCGCTTAAGCAGGCATGGCTGGATAACATTGTTCTGCTGTTTCGGGGACAGGAACTAACCCAGGAAGCGCAGCTGCGGGCGACGAAATTCTTCGGAGAAGTCGGCTATCTGGCACGGCCCGCTAATGAATACCCCGTTGGCTATGACAAGCTGCTGCCCAACGTGATGCTGATTTCCAACATTCGCGAGAATGGTGAGCCAATTGGCGCTTTGCCGGATGGTGAGATGATGTTTCACCATGACATGCTGCATGCTGATGTGCCGCATAAGGGCACGATGCTTTATTCAGTGGAAATCCCCAGCCATGGCGGGCACACCTTATTTGCCAGTGGCTATGCGGCCTATGACACGCTGCCGGATGAAATTCGTGAGCCACTTGAAGGTCGGACGGTCAAACATCATTACAATTATGGCTCGACCCAAAAAGGCGACGATAAAGGCACGGTGGCGTTTTCTGATTCCGAACATCCAGTGTTCCGGACGCATGAGGAAACCGGCCGCAAGGCGATCTACGTTAATCGTCTGATGTCGGAAGAAGTCGTGGGCTTGCCGAAAGACGAAAGCGACACATTATTAGCGGCGCTGTTTGATCATTCGGAGAAGCCTGAATTCGTTTATGAACATATCTGGAATGTCGGTGACGTCCTTTTGTGGGATAATCGTTGCTCATCTCATGCCCGTACCGATTTTCCCGATGGCGAGCGCCGCCTGATGCTCCGAACGACAATAGAAGGTGACACGAAGCCTTACTGAGTTAGGGCCGGCGTTAAAGTAAGTATCCAATGAGCAATAACGCGTTTGGTATCGGACAGCCTGTCCGCCGCAAGGAAGATTTTCGGCTGCTCACTGGTGCCGGGCACTACACCGATGACACCCAACTGCCCGGTCAAGTCTATGGCTATGTTGTTCGTAGCCCGCATGCTCATGCTTTACTTGATGCGATTGATGTCAGCGCGGCTGCTGTTGCGCCTGGCGTTATAACGGTTTTGACCGCTGCGGATTATGACGCGGATGGGCTGGGGGCTTTGCCGCATGTCCCAAATCCCGCTCATATCACACGGCCCAAGACGCCCGCCTTTGAAAATAGTGACGGCTCTGCGGTATTTCACGGGCCGCATTTCCCTTTGGTCCGCGATAAAGTACGGCATCTTGGGGAACCCGTAGCCTTTATTGTTGCTGAGACCGAGGCCCAGGCAATCGATGCCGCAGATCACGTGGTGGTCGATTACACGCCGCTTGATGCCGTGACCGATGCCCGCCGGGCGGTGACAGAAAACGCGCCGCAGCTCTGGGACGGCGCGCCGGGCAATGTGTGTTTTGATTCCGAGTTGGGAGATCGCGAGGCCGTCGAGACGGCATTCGCTGCGGCTGATCATACGGTCAAACTTGATCTCAGTAATAACCGTGTCACCGCCGTATCGATGGAGCCGCGTGGCGCTATCGGCATTTATGACGCTGCCCGTGATCACTACACGCTAATGGCGGGCAGTCAGGGATCACATCGGATTAAGGATCCACTGGTTGCTTTACTGGGGTGCGATGCGGATCAGGTCCGCGTTGTCTGCGAGGATGTTGGCGGCGGTTTTGGGATGCGCAATTGGTTGTTCCCGGAACTTGCCCTGGTGGTCTGGGCGGCCAAGCGTATTGGTCAGCCGGTCAAATGGATATCCACACGCTCTGAAGCTTTTCTCAGCGATATGCAGGCGCGCGATTTAGCAACGACCGCCGAGCTTGCGCTGGATAAGGATGGTACATTTCTGGCTATCCGGGTTGATCATCTCGGCAATGTTGGCGCGCATACGATGTCGTTTGTACCGTTGGCAAACGGAGTACGGCTGGTTACCAGTATTTATGACATCCCCAATGCCTATGTCCGGGTGAGGGGTGTGCTGACCAATACGTTGTCGACCGGTCCCTATCGCGGAGCCGGGCGTCCGGAAGCGATGTTTAATATTGAGCGGCTGATCGATGAAGCTGCTGCTGCGACTGGTCTGGACCGCGTTGATCTGCGGCGTCGCAATCTAATTCCACAGGACAAGCTGCCTTATCTTAACCCGGTTGAGCTGACCTACGAATGCGGCGCCTTTGTCGAAAACATGGACGCCTCGCTGGCGCTGGCAGACTGGCAGGGATTTGTGACACGGAAAGCGTCGTCTGAAGAACAAGGATTACGGCGCGGTATCGGGGTTTCAAACTATGTCGAAACACCGGTCGGGTTTCCGCGCGAGGTTTGTGACATCACGATTGATCCTGCGGGGCGCGTGACGGTCGGTGTTGGCACGCATAGCCACGGTCAGGGGCATGAAACAAGCTTTGCGCAGGTGATTGCCGAGAAGTTGTCGGTTGATTTTGATAGAATCGACATTGTGTTTGGCGATACCGATATCGTGCCCGATGGCGGCGGCACTCATTCCAACCGTTCCATGCGGATCGCTGGAACGCTTATGGTTCAAGGCTGCGAGACAATTATTGAACAGGGCAAGGGGCTGGCTGGTGATATTTTGGAGGCCGCTGATAGTGATATAGATTATCGCGATGGCGAGTTTGTTGTCAGTCGGAACGGACCGAGAGATTAGCCTGTTCGATCTCTCTGTTTCGGCAGCCGAAAAAGGCACGCCCTTAATCGCTAATGAACGCTTCCAGGGACGCATCCCTGCCTATCCAACTGGTTGTGCGGTGGCGGAGGTTGAGATCGATCCCGAAACCGGTGTGGTGACGATCTGTACCTGGACGGCCATTGATGACGTAGGGCGGGTGATTAATCCGATGATCGTCGAAGGTCAAACTCATGGCGGCATCGCCCAGGGTGTTGGCCAGGCGCTCCTGGAAGATATCGCCTATGACGATGAGAGCGGTCAGCTGCTGGGCGGCTCGTTCCTCGATTACTGCATGCCGCGCGCTGATAATTTGCCGTTCTTTCAGGCAGAAACGGTGAACAACGCCCCGACGCAGGGCAATCCGCTCGGCGTAAAAGGTGGTGGCGAAGGGGGCACAACACCGGCCCCAGCAGCCCTGATCAACGCGATCGTCGATGCCTTAAGACCGCTTGGTGTAGAAGACATCAAAATGCCAGCGACCCCGCTGCGGGTTTGGCAGGCGATCCAATCTGCGAAATCTGTAGACAGCTAGCTGCCGAATATCTGGCGGGCTCCTTTAAAGACCAGCGCTGCAGCACCAGCCAGAAGCAATATCTGCAAAGCCAAATAGAAACGTTGATTGCTGGAAATTCGAAAGGCGTGTGCCCCGAGCCAGGTTGCGCCAAAGACAAGCGGGGCGAACAGCAGTCCTTCGGTGATCAGAGTCGGGGTAACGAGTCCGGCCGATGTCAGCGCGAAGGCCCGCATGAACATTGTCATGGCGGAGAGCATGACATTGGTGCCGCGCAATGCCTCCGGCGATGGGCAGGCATGTTTGAGATAGACAACCAGAAAATAGAAAGCGCCGGCCCCGCTCAACCCGCCCATTGTGCCACCGATAAACGAGAAGCCACCGGTTATTTTGCGCGACCGTATATCCATCCGGGTAAGGAGCTTCTCGACCAGCTTGAGGGAGTCCATCAGGATAATGAAGACAATCAAGGCGCCGAGGATAATCTGCAGGGCTGTGCCAGACAGAATCGTAAAGACCCAGGTGCCAAAGAGCGTGCCGACGACCATACCGAGGGCAAGTGTTTTGGTGACTTTCCAGTCTGCCGTTCTAAACCCGGAGGGGAGAAGATGAAGCTGGGCGATGATGGTGGTCATCAAGGCCAATAGAATGGCGTGGTGCGGACCGAGAATAAAAGTTGTCGCGACGACAATTGGCATGTTGGAACCAAAGCCAAACGCCCCCCGGATAAAACAGCCCCCGGCATGGGCCAAGGCAACCAGTGCGACCGCCCACCAGGCTAAATTTTCGAAGGGCGTATAACCCCGAATGGAAGCCACTCAAACATCTCATTGGAGTACTCAACTCGTCCAACTGCTAGTTGTATATGATTTGTATCATATGAGGATAGGTGCACGAAACCTGCGATCTGTGATTACTTTTGCGTGAAATTATAGAAATTATCGGAAATACTAGTATTGGGAGAGTTGTTCTAGTTTTGTTCTCAAAAGTGACAGGAAATTACAATCTTAAGAATAGGTTTGAGGGCTTGAGATCGATTTTTAATCGATAATGGTTCACTCATCCATCTTGCCGGCATGGGCGATCAGCTTGTCGAGTGACTTGTGCAGGCTGGTGAGCTCTCGCCGGGAAAGGCTGGACATCAGCGTTTGATACCGTTCGTTGGCAACCGGCAGTATTTTTTCATAAAGGGCGTCACCAGAGTTGGTGAGTGACAGGCGAAAACTGCGACGGTCGTCCGGGTTTTGTGTTCGCTGAATATTGCCGGCCTTTTCCTGACGTTGGATGGCCCGGCTAATTGCCATCTTGTCCATCGCCCAACGGTCGGTAATTTCGGTCGCCGTCGATCCGGGATAGCGCGCGAGTGTCAAAACAACGCGCCATTCGGGCACGGTAATGCCCATATCATCGAGATGGTCGCTATAGGCACCACCGATCAGGTTGGCGAGAATATGGATGGCCGACAGAATATCGTCTGCGGATCGGGTCGGGTCATTCGGCATCGCTGGATTGTATTCCAATCTGAAAAGAGAACGTTACTGGGTCCCTGGCACGGGAATATCCATCTCATTGCCGCGGCCGAGTTCCTTGGCGCGGTCAAAGACGATCTTGGCGAGGGCCATATCTGCTGCCGCTGTGCCGTTATTGTTGAAGTGATAGGTGATTTGTTCGTCTGAGGTGCGGCCAGGATGCGCGCCTGTCAAAATCGATCCGAGAGAACAAATATCGTCTTCAGTGATAATGCCTTGCTGGATTGGATCATAGAGACCCGCCTGTTTCTCCTGGGTGACGGATTCAACATGATTCACCGCAATGACATCGGCCCGGCGAACGGTTTCGTCATCGTTCTCACGCCGACCACTTTTGAGCCAGCCGCCTTCGACGAGGGCGCTATTTGACCCGACAACCGTCACCACATGTTGACCCGGTTCAAGCAGCGACCCGTCAAATACCGGTACGTTGGAATCGGTGGCCGAGATCACGACATCTGAATCTTTGATAACTTCTTCGGGGGTCTCTACCGGCACGACTTCCTTGCCGATCATTGGTGCCATTTTATCGCAGAACGCCACTCGGTTTTCAGGATTGCGGCTGTAAACTTTGACTTTCTCGATATCGCGCACGGCATCGATGGCGAGGATTTTATTGACCGCCTGCCCACCCGAGCCGAACAGCCCGAACACTTTCGAATCTTTGCGGGCCAGGGCATCAACACCGACGCCGGTGGTCGCCCCAGTCCGGAAGGCCATGATGCTGGTGAAGCCGGTGCGTTCATCGAATATCTCGCCCATCATCATGCCGTCGAGCTTCGCGGTCTCGGAATTCCACAACAAATAAACCGGATGTTCGCGATAGGGGTAAGATTGATTGTTGCCTTCGTGGCTGACCATCTCGGCACGGGTCAAAGACCCGATGACCCCAAGCCCAGGAATGCCGCCGGGAAAGTTGGAAACCCGCGTCCCTTCCGGTGAATGGACCCGTCGCCGTGGCGCGTTGCCAATCGGGAACTCGTCCGCTTCCTTATAACCCTGGGCAATGGCGGCCACGGCCTCTTCCATATTGATCAGCCCTTTGATCTCGTCGGGGCCAAGGATTAGGATCGCATTGCGATTAGGTCGGTCTACGGCCATCTTTCTGTTTCCCTGTTGCGTTGTTTCTCTGTTTATCTTTGCATCCTATTTGTGCGTTGCGTCACAGGCAAGCCAGCGTCACCAACTTTGAAGAAATCGGAAAAACCCCCTATAGTTCCCGCCATGGAAATGAAGGTGGATCCTATCAATGCGCCGTGTGGCGCCCGTATTACCGGTGTCGATCTCGGGACCGAGCTCGACGCGGCAAGTTATGCGGCGATTCATCAGGCCTGGCTTGAATACCAGGTGCTGGTTTTTCCGGACACGGTGATGACCGAAGACGACCAGATCCGCTTCACCAGGCATTGGGGTGAGATGCCGGTCCGCAAGCGCTATGCCGGACGTCGCGAAGAAGGCCGCCGCAGCCATGAGTCCATCATGCTGATCAGCAATATCCGCGAGAATGGCGAGCCCATCGGGTCGCTGCCGGATGGAGACATGATGTTTCATTCTGACGGCCAGTATGATGAGCACCCATACCGCTACACGATGCTCTACGCGCTGGAAGTCCCATCGACGGGCGGCAACACGTTATTTGCCAATCTGTACAAAGCCTATGAAACCCTGCCGGCTGAATTGAAGGACCGGCTGCACGATATAGAGGCGCAGCATGGCTATTATGCGGGGCGCCATGTCACGCCGGAAATCCTCAAGACGCTGGGGATCGAGCGTGTTGCCGATAACTGGGCGCATCCGGTCTTCACGGCGCATGAAGAAACCGGTCGGACGGTTCTCTATGTTAGCCGTTTACTGACCCAATCCCTGCGCGGCTTGCCGGAAGACGAGGGCAATGACATTCTCGATCAGCTGCTGGATCATGTTGAAAACCCTGACTTGGTGTATGAACATGTCTGGTCGCCGGGCGATTTCGTGATCTGGGACAATCGCTGTCTCAACCATGCGCGGACCGACTTTTCAGCCGGTGAGACACGGCTGTTGCGGCGTACCACCGTACAGGGTGTGCGGCCTGATGCAGCGATGACAGCTGCAGCGTGATGAGCAAAGGAGAGAGCCGATGATGAAAGTGGAGCCGTTATGCGATGCCGTTGGCGCGCGGGTGACGGGTCTCAATCTGGCGCAGCCCCTCGATGCAGAAACACATGCCGCCCTGCACAAGGCGTGGATGGATTATCAGGTGTTGGTCATTCCGGATCAGGATTTCACCCAGGAAGAACAGATCAATTTCGCCCGGACATGGGGCCCATTCCCCAAACGGGAGCGCTATGAAAAGCGCGCCGAAAAAGACACGGCGGATAAGTCAATTATGCTGGTCAGCAATATCCGCGAGAACGGCAAGCCAATTGGGTCATTGCCTGACGGCGAAATGATGTTCCATACCGATGGGTCCTATGACGAACATCCCTATAACTACACCATGCTGTTTGCCATTGAGCTGCCGAAGACTGGCGGCAACACATTATTCTCCAACATGTATATGGCGTATGAGAACCTGCCCGATGACATGAAGCGCAAGCTCGCGAACTGCACGGCGCATCAGGGGTATTATTCCGGCACCGTTCAGCGCGGCCAGCCGGTCGGGGGCTTCAATGGTGAATTCTCTCACCCGGTCTTTATTGAACATAACGAAACCGGTCGCACGGCGCTGTATGTCAGCCGGTTGATCACCACCCGCATCAACGAGCTGCCCCAGGAAGAAAGCGATGAGGTGCTGGAGTTTCTGTTCGATCACTCGGAGAAATCAGACTTCATCTATGAGCATGTCTGGACCGAAGGCGATTTCGTGATGTGGGATAATCGTTGTCTCAACCATGCCCGGACTGACTTTCCACGCGAAGAACGACGGCTGTTGCGGCGCAACGTGATCCAGGGTGTGCGCCCGGAACGTGGTCGTGTCGACGTCGCGGCGTAAGGGAATGACGATGAGCATTACCGTTGAACCGAGTTTCAGACGCCGTCGGCGCACGGATCACCAATATTGACCTGCGGGAAGATATGTCGCCGGAGACTTTCAAGGCCGTGCATCAGGCAATGATGGATTATCAGGTGCTGGTGTTTCCGGGTCAGGAATTTAACGAGGAAGAACAGGTCCGCTTTACCGCCCATTTTGGTGAGCTCGGTGGGCGCAATCGCAAGGTACCGACGGCAGAAGGCGATCGCGTGTCGCATCCCGGCATTATGCTGATCAGCAATATCCGCAAGGATGGCAAACCGATTGGTTCGCTGCCGGATGGCGAGATGATGTTCCACTCCGATGGCGCCTATGCCAAGCGTCCTTTCCGCTACACCTTGCTCTATGCGATTGAAATACCGTCGGTTGGCGGCAACACCAAATTCGCCAATATGTACAAGGCCTATGAGGCGCTGCCGGAAGACCTCAAAACCCGGCTCGCCGATGCCCGGGCGGAACAGGTTTACTACGCCGGCAGTGTGCAAAAGGATCAAGCCATCGGACTCGCTGACCGGCAGCCGCCTGCATCCGCTGTTTATCGCGCATGAGGAAACCGGTCGCACGTCGCTCTATGCCAGCCGGTTGATCACCACGCGGATCGATGGCCTGCCCGAAGCGGAGAGCGATGAAATTCTCGAACAGCTTTGCGATATCGCGAGCGCGACGAGTTTGTTTATGAGCATGTCTGGACGCCGGGTGATTTCGTGATGTGGGACAACCGCTGCACCAACCATGCGCGGACGGATTTTTCGGAAGGCGAACGCCGCCTGCTGCGCCGCACCACGGTAATGGGTGTCGACCCGGTCGCTGCGACGTCCAAGCGGCATAGGTAACAACACATGGCTGATCTCAACCTGACCATCGCTACCGGCCCCTATGACCGGATCGCCGCTTTGCGTCTTGGCGAGATCAAACCCGAAGGCATCACTCTCGATTATCACGCGCAGGTGCCGGTGCATGGCATCTTTGTCGCGATGGCCGAGCGCGAGGCCTGGGATGCGTCGGAAATGTCGCTGGCGCTCTACACCGTCAAACGCGCCCGCGCGCTGGCGGGGGGCGAGCCATTTCCGTTTACCGCCATCCCGGTCTTTCCGTCGCGGGTGTTCCGCCACGGTAATATCTTTATCAACCGTCAGGCTGGCATCGCGAGCCCAAGGACCTCGAAGGCAAGCGCATTGGTATTCAGGAATATCGCCAGACGGCGGGCATCTGGATACGCGGCATTCTGCGCGATGAATATGGCGTTGATACTGATACCATCCAGTGGGTTGAGGGCGGGGTGAATGACCCGCGCAAGGCAACTGCCAGCGATATCCGCCCCGATGGTGATCTGAATATTGTCGAGCTGGAAAATGCCGCCACGCTGAGCGACGCCCTCGCCACGGGTGAGATCGACGCCATTGTCGCGGCCCGCCAGCCGACCAGCGCCAAGACGTCCTCGGATGTAATACGGCTGATCCCCGATTACCGCGCAGCGGAACGAAGCCTATTTTGACAAGACCGGTATCTTCCCGATCATGCACACGCTGGTGATCCGCGACGCCGTCTATAACGAAAACCCGTGGATCGCCAAAAGCCTGTTCAACGCGTTCGAGGCGTCAAAGGCGCGTGCCGCCGAGCTGCTGGCCTATACCGGCGCGCTGGTCTCGATGACACCCTGGCTGCACGACGCGGTCGACGAGATGAACGAGATTTTTAGCGGCGATGCCTGGCCCTACGGGCTGGAAGCCAACCGCAGTCATCTGGAAACCTTCACGCGCTACTTGGTCGAAGAAGGGTTTCTGCCGGAAGCGCCCGCGCTGGATGAGATATTTGTGAGTGTGGAATAGGGCACAAAACCCCCTCCGTCTTGCCAACCTTCTCTAGCCGTCATCCCATAACGTCTATCGTCATCCCGCACTTGATGCGGGATCCAGTGACCGCGTGTCGGCGCGGTATCAGGCATCGACCCCGCACAAGTGCGGGGTGACGATTGGTGGTTCTTTGCTATTCCTCGCTTATTCGTGGAATTTAGAGAATTCTTTTACCGGTATTGGGCCAGCCTTTTCATCTAGCTGGCCTGGCGCGGGCTTCCATAGGGGGCGGGGCCATACTGGTTGTCTGCTGCATCGCCTTTTCTGACCCCGATCACGATCATACTAACGAACCCGACAATCGGGATGAACCAGAGCAGGACCCACCAACCTGACGCGTTGAAGTCATGCAGCCTGCGGGCGCCCATCGCCATGCTGGGCAGGATGGTGAAGACGACGACGAGAAATCCCCATGCCAGGCTGTTCGCCAGCATCTCATTGATGCCGCCGAGGCCATAGGTTGCGATGCACACGAAGAACACCCAGATCCAGTATTCGATACGTGGTGTGCGGCCGGTAAAATCCATAAAGCGCACAAAGCCGGATTTGATGACCTGGAGAACGTACATTGCCGCCGCCTCTTTGCCCGCCGTGTGGCGCTATTCCGCCTGGGGTGGCTTGCGCTCGGCATCGACCAGCTGGATGCGCCAGCCATCCGGATCGCGCAGCTCGACCGTTGTACGACCAGTGACCTCGATCAGCTTTGGACCTCGGGTGAAGGCGACACCGTTTTTGCTCAGCGTGTCATGCGCCACCGCAGCATCATCGACCTTGAGCGCGATATGGTTGATGCCGATGACCTCTTCGCCGGTCGCTTCGTGAATTTCGATGATCGGTTGATTCTCACCGGGCAGTTGCAGCTCGGCGGAGCCGCCATGATGGCTGGTATGCATCAACACGTTAAAGCCAAGCTGTTTGAAAAACTCGACATGCGCATCAACATCGCAAACGATGAGTTCCATATGGTCGATTGATTTAATCATTTTGTCTCTCCCGGTTGGTGTATCGACGAGGCGCCGCTGCAATAACGTTAGCCCGATCTTCTGCTGTTGGGAACCGGAGGTCCGGGGTGACGCGCAACGTTATATCGTTTTTGGTCGCTGCCCTCGACTTCGCGTCGGATATGTCCGACAACCTATGCCGAGCTATCAGGAATTCTGCTTACCGTGTCATCGCCTGCCCCCATTCGCCGATTTGGCGCGTCGTTTACGAAGCGGTGGCTTGCCCTGTCGGGTAATATGCGTGGCATCATCTGGATTTCAGTGGGTTCGCTGATTATCGCGTTGACCGATGGTTTGCTGAAGCATATGGGCGGTACGTTTCATCCAGTGCAGCTGAGTTTCTGCCGCTATGTCATGGGATTCTTGCTATTGGCCGCGGTGTTTTGGCGTATGGGACGCGCGGGTGAGCTGAAATCCAACCGGATGGGACTGCACTGGGCGCGACTGTTTCTCGCGACGATTGGCCAGACCGGCATTTTTATCGCCATGGTCAATCTGAAGCTCGCCGATGCCACGGCGTTCTGGTTTTCCAAACCGCTTTTTACCTCGGTCGCGGCGGTTTTTATTCTGGCAGAGATTGTCCCGGCGCGACGTTGGGTGGCGACGATGTTCGGTTTCGCTGGTGTCGTTATTATGATGCGCCCCGGCATTGCCGATGTTGATCCTTATGTTCTGGTGGCGATTGGGGCTGCCTTTTCGATGGCTTTTGCCAATGTGTTGATCCGCGTGATGGCACCAACCGAGCCGCCTAATCGTATCCTGTTTTACTATCATGTCGGGGGCGTCATCCTGCTGGCACCGGCGATGATCTGGTTCTGGCAAACGCCGGTTGGGGTGGAGTGGCTGTTGATCGCGATGATCGGCACCGGCACAACCATCGGCATGATCTGTTTCGTCCGCGGTTTTTCGGTGGGGGAGATCAATGTCGCCGGCCCGATGGAATATGTCCGGCTCGTCTATGCCGGATTGATCGGCTATTTCTTTTTTGCCGAGACCATCGATCTCTGGACGTTGCTTGGCGGCGTGGTCATCGTCGCCAGCGCGCTCTATATTGCGCAGGACGAGTCGCGGAGCCGCTAGCGCTTTTCCCGAAGCCGGACCTCGTCTTGCCATTCTCACAATCCTGCGGCACGGTTGAGTCTTGAGGGAGGTCGCCGATGCTTTCGCGCGAAGAAAATGAACTTTTAACCCAGGTTGGTCCCGGCACGCCGATGGGTGCGCTGATGCGGCGCTACTGGATTCCGGCAACTTTATCTAATTTGATCCCCAAGCCAGATTGCCCGCCTGTTCGGGTTCGCTTGCTTGGCGAGAACCTCGTGGCGTTCCGTGATAGCGAGGGGCGACCCGGATTGCTCGATGAGCGCTGCCCGCATCGCACGGCGTCGCTGTTCTTTGGCCGCAATGAGGAATGCGGTTTGCGTTGTGTCTATCATGGCTGGAAGTTCGACATCGACGGCAATTGCGTTGACCTGCCGAGTGAGCCGCCGGGCAGCACCCTGCAACGCAAGGTCACGGCGACGGCTTATCCCTGTGTCGAACATGGCGGCATCGTGTGGTGCTATATGGGGCCGCCGGAACACAAACCGACCAAGCCGGATTTCGAATGGGCGAGATTGCCAGAGTCGCACAAGCTGATGTCGCGTCAGTCGATGGATTGTAACTGGTTGCAGGGCATCGAGGGTGGTTTCGATTCCAGCCATCTTGCTTTCCTGCATGGCGGTGTCGTCGAGGGGGACATCACACGGCGACCGACGATCTATGAGGTGATCCCGACCGATTACGGGTTTGTTGCCGGATCAGGGCGTGAGCGCGAAGATGATCTGACGTTTTGGTCGGCCAATGTGATGATCATGCCGTTCCAGAAGAGTATCGCCTCCGTGCCGGTCGGGGTGCATCTCTGGGTGCCGATGGATGATGAAAACACTATGCAATATGTCATCGATTTTCGGCACGACCGCGCGCTTACGGATGAGGATATAGCCCGCGAGACCTCGTGGAACGGTATCCATTCTGAGAATATTCCAGGGACTGACCGGCCGATCCGCAATAAGGATAATGACTATCTCATTGACCGGGATTTGCAGGCCAGCGGTACGTCATGGACCGGCATTAAGGGGCTGGGAACGCAGGATAATGGTATTCAGGAAACCATGGGGCCGATTGCCGACCGCACCGTTGAGCGGCTTGGCCTGAGCGACACTGCGATCATCGGCTTGCGCAAACTCTATCTCCAGACTCTTAAAGATCATGCCGCCGGGAAATCCTTGCCGGGCCTCGACCCCACAAGTTATCAGGTGCGCGGCTCGCGCTATACAGCGCCAAAGGGCGCGGCTTTTTCAGCCAATATGGCGCGGCAGATTAGCCTTGAGGCTGATCTTTATGAGGAGTGACGCCAGCCAACGCTGAAGTATGAATGTGAAGCTATCGCAACGGTGATAACGAAGGTGTGAAAAAGGCGGACCCGATTAGGCCCGCCTCTTGATCATCCACAGTCGGATGGTTAGGTCAAATACCGCAATTCAGCTTTTTGGGGCACTCATGGTTTTCGTTGTTCTTTACCTGATGATAGCCGTGCGAGACGTCGTAATTATAGACGCGCGATGCGATACGGGCGTAGGACCACGAAATTTCTTTCGGATAAAAACCCGTGATCAGGTAAAGGCTTTCGAGATCGCGGAGATATTCCTTTTCGCAGAAACTGCCGGCGCCGCGTTTGCCAAAGCATTGCGCGCGTTTCATGCATATCGCGTCCCATTTATCGATAGGCTTCGCGTTGCTATCTTCAATCTCGCGGTTGTCGCCGCACCATTTGCCATAATTGGCTTCAATATCGGCGTATTTGTTGCCGTAAAACCAATCATAGGTACAGCCGCTAACGGCAAATGAGAGGCAGATGATAGCTAAAATACGCGCCATGATTTCACTCGTCTATTTTTCACTGTTTGCAGGAAGCATCCTGAATCGACGCTTCTTATATACCGAAAGAACAACTAAATACATAATTTTCAGATACTTAACAGGGTGATTCTTGGTTGAGGGCAGGCTGGGGCTGGGCATTCTTTGATGGCAAGGATCGAACCAAGACCACGACAATCGACTACAAGGCAAACTGCCTGGGCTGTCATGTGCCGGTTAAGAAAAGCGACTGGGTTTCTTTTCAGGACGAACCGACAGACAGCTTTCCCGTGACGCCGTGCTTGTCGATCAGGCTGGCGATCAAGCCATTGGCTTTGCTCTCTTCGACAAAGGCCGCGACAAACTCTGCTGCCGCAGTATTTCCCTTTGTCACACCGATGGCCTGTTGAATCGATGTAAACCCGCCATCGAGAATGCGGCTTCCGGGCAAATTGCCAGACTCCGCGACCAGCGCTGGACGCAGCCCGGCCAGCGCTTCCAGTCCATCCTTTTTGAATAGCTCTACCGCGCCGGCAACGCCCTGAGCGCGCACCATCTCGGCATGACTTAGATCTCGGCTGAGAAAGAGGTCATAGGCGCTGCGGCCTGAAACAGCGATCCGCACGCCATCCCGATCGATCTCGTCGATGGCATTGTAGGGTGAACCTGCCGGCACCAGATAGGTCGCTTCGATTTCAACATAGGCGGCGGAGAAATCGATCACCTCGGCCCGCTTGGGCTCAGCACCGATCATGCCGAGGTCCCATTCATTCTTGCCGGCGGTGTCGGCAATCTCACCGGGGCTGGCATATTGCACCATGGTCGCGGAAACCCCGAGCTGTTGTGCAATGGCGCGCCCCATATCCGGGGCGACACCATCTGGTTCTCCATCGGCAGTGGTGCCGGTGTTGAGCAGCGTGTTGGCCATGTTGAGGCCAACACGCAAAGCGCCGGTCGGTGCCAGCTGGGCCAGAAGTTCAGGGTTCATGTTCCTTGCCTCAAACAGGGAAGAACTTGTCGACCCAGCTTTTAACGATTTCCCGCACACGGGTATTGTTTTCCGCAAACATGAAATGATCGGTTTCGGCAAACAGATGCATATCGCAGGGCTGTCCGGCCAGCTTGAACATCGCCACCGATTGTTCGGTCGGTGTGACCGAGTCGTCCGAGCTGTGCAACAGCAGCAACGGGCGCGGCGCGATATTGGCGACCACATCTTCGGCACAGAAGTTGTACATGCTCTGGGGCACTTCGGCGGGGAACTGCGTGA
Source organism: uncultured Alphaproteobacteria bacterium (assembly GCA_943787225.1). Lineage (GTDB taxonomy): Bacteria > Pseudomonadota > Alphaproteobacteria > MPNO01 > UBA2964 > UBA2964. The sequence continues at coordinate 407,692 of CALSLP010000002.1, read as the reverse complement.
CCGACTGGTTCGCCAGATTGTTCCGCAGATGCTCCGGAATCGGCACGATGTCGTAGCGATCAACCATCAGAGACTCACCGGTCTTCTCACGATGACGACGACCTTCTTCGAGCATTTTTGTAAATTTCAACCAGCCTTCCTTCGTTGGATGCTGGCCGCGGAATTTGCGTTCACCATGGCCCCAGCCGCCGGAGGAGATGACGCAAGCGAAGCGGTCATCAATCCCGCCGGTATAGATGGCAACGGCCGCACCAAAGGAAGAGCCCAGTACACCAACCCGTGCGCCATCGACTTCGTCACGGGTCTGGAGATAATCCATCGCCGCCTGGGTGTCTTCGACCTGCTCCTGACAGATCACCCGGCCAAACTCGCCTTCGCTTTCGCCGCAACCGCGCATCGAAAAGCGGAAAGCAGCATAGCCCCACTCGTTGAACATCTTGCACGGGCCCATGACATTGTTGCTGGTGGCGTTACTGCCAAAACCATGCAGAACGATAATGCAGGGCAGTTTCTTGCCTTCACTGCCTTCGGGCGTATGCAAAGCACCAGAGAGTGTCAGGTCGCCGGATTTAAAAGTAATTTGGTCTTCCATGATGAATTCCTCAATTGTGGTTGCTGTGTTTATACGGTTGCGTTAGACGGACCGCAAGGTGCGGTAGACGCGATACAAACCAACCGCCAGAATACAGGCTGTGGAATACGGAGCGAAAAATGTCAGACGGCGTCAGAATAACGCGTGAAGCGGCAACGGAATTACTGGTGGGAATTTTCGAGGCACGAAATTGCCCGTCCGATGAGGCTTTGCTCGTTGCTGAGGGGCTGGTGTGGGCCGATCTGCGAGGCATTGAATCGCACGGTCTGGTGCGGGTGCCGCAATATATGCTGCGGCTTGATAAGGGCATCGTCAATCCACGTCCTGAACTGAAGATTATCAAGGAAACCCCGGCGGCGGTGGTGATCGATGGTGATTACAGCCATGGCCAGATAGCGCTCAAACTCGCCGTCGAAAAGGCCATTGAGAAAGCCAGGCAGGTCAGCGTCGGCTGGATTGTTGTTGGCGATACCACCCATACCGGAGCGGTGAGCATGTACACGCGGCAGGTTGCCGAGGCCGGGATGGCAGCGCTCTATATGGGCGGCTCGCAACCCAACATGGCCTATTACGGCACCAAGGCTGGCGGTGTGTCGACCAGCCCAATTGCGATGGCGGTGCCGCGTGCCAATGGCAAGATATTGTCGCTGGATTTGTCGACGGCAATTGCCGGGGTTGGCAAGCTGCTGCAGCACAAGGTTTCCGGTGAGCCACTCGGTGAAGGCTGGGCGCTGGATGATGACGGTAATCCGACGACGGACCCGCTAAAGGCCAGCCTGCCGACACCGCTCGGTGGTCCCAAGGGTTCCGGGATGTCACTGATGTTTGAGTGCATGACCAGCCTGATGGCCGGTCGGGCGATCCTGGCCCCTTGGATCAGGGGCGAAAACCAGCGCCATCATCAAAGCGCGCTGCTGGCCGCGATTGATATTTCGCAATTTGGCGATCTTAATGAATATTGCGAAGAAGTTGAAGGCTTAGCTGAGGCCATCAAGACTCTGCCCAAGTCCGATGAGGTCGATGAAATCATGATGCCGGGCGAGCGTAGCGATGCGATCTATGAGGAACGCATCAAGAATGGCTATGTCGTGCCGCCAAAAGTCTGGGCCAAAGTTGTCGAGGTCGCGGAGAAATATAGCGTACGCCTCCCCGCGGTCGGCTAACGCCACTTTCAATTCGAAACTTTTTCTTTCGTCATCCCGGCACTCCCTAACCGTCATCCCGCACTTGATGCGGGATCCAGTGATCGCGCGTCTGCGCGAATTGAAGCATGGACCCCGGTTCAAGTCCGGGGTGACAAGTGGAGAAGATGTCTAGGGCGGCGGGCTATTTAAATCACTGAGATGACAGCGGGGTCTGAAGGAAGCTATGTCCAGCTCCCTCGTCACCCCGGACCACGATCCGGGGTCTATGTCTGAAGTGTCACCGAAAGATGGAAGTCAGGTAATCGCCGCCGTCGCCGCGACGCTGTCGATCAGCTGGGCGCGGCGCATATAGGCCTTGGCCTGTTCCTTGTCTTCGCTCATCGCCCGCATGTCTGCGAGCCGTTTTTTCCGCTGCACAGGGTCGCGTTCCTCAAGCTGTTTTTTATTGGCGATGGTTTGCGCCTGGGTGAATTCAGTTGAGGCTTGGTGACGTTGCCTTGTGTAGAGGTCCAGCAGCTCAACATCGCCTTCACCTTTCCAAACAGCCGCCAGCTTTTCGGCCAGGTTCACCGCATCATGAATGCCACCATTGAGACCCATCCCGCCGATGGGATTATTGACATGCGCGCTGTCGCCTGCCAGCAGGACGCGACCTTTATTGAAGGTACTCGCGACGCGCTGGCTCACTGTATAGACATTGGCGTAGGCAATTTCGTAATTCTGGTCGCGTTCAAAGAAGCGTTTGAGCCGGGCCTGCATCGACTCCTCGCTCTTGGCTTCTTCCTCGGTTTCGCCGACGCGCATCGGCACGACAAAGCGCCAGATGTCTGGCTTGTCCGGTTCGCCTTTTACCTGGAACAGATTGCACCATTCATCGGGGTGCGAGAAATAATTGCGGATGGCGATCCGGTCATCATGGGCGGTCAGATCAAAATACGTCCCGATTTTGATAAACTTCTCCGGATAGGTGAAACCCGCAAAGTCGATACCGGCACCCTTGCGGACAACCGACCGGCCGCCATCGCAGCCGACCAAATAGGACCCGCGTAAGGTCTCAACGCTGCCATCGGCAAGCTCAGCCTTCACCATCACATGATCATCAAACTGCTCAAACCCCGTGACGGTATGAGAGAACCGCACATCGAAAGCGGGGTCATGACCAAACAACTCAATGACCTTGCGGACGAGCTTGTACTGCTCGTATTGCAGAACATAGGGAAACTCGACTTCGTCTTTCAAATCTCCGAGATCGAACTCGGCAATCATTTCGTGATCTACGCGGTCGTGAAAACGATAGACCGGTGATTTAAGCCCTTCGGCAATCATATGCTCGGCGAGGCCGAGCTCGTTGAGCATGGCGATGGTCGGCGGGTGATGCGAGGCGGCGCGCTGGTCGACAAATGGCTCGTCCAGCATTTCCAGCGCGATAAACGGCACACCCTGCCGATACAAAGCGACCGCGAGAACCATTGCGACGGGGCCGGCACCGGAAATGATTACGGGATCACGTTCAACCATCTGTTAAATCACTCTTCATTGTGTCGCAGCAGTATCCGGCGAGGGCCGGGCAGGGTCAAGGAAGCGGTGCTCTGAAGGGGAATTCTTTCAATGCAGATAAAAATATTTAATAACTATGGTTTAATTTCTCGGTCGACCCCCAACCAAGAAGATGGGGCGGGGTTTTGTTTTGCCGACATTTGTGTCGTATGAATTTAGTAGAGAAACGAACGGTTTTGGGTGAGGAGGCATAGGTCCGGTGTTTACGAGGTTATCCGGTGTTTTGGCCAACCGTCCTCAATTGGTCGTCATTGTCTTTGTTGTTGTCTCGTTCATCGGTTTTATCGCCGGGGCGCGGCATTATGCGGAACAGGCGCGGGTGCAGGCGGCTTTTGATACCGCAAAATCATTCGAGCAATCGATTAGCGCTCTTCACGAATATTATTCCGAAGTCATTGTGCCTCGTATTCGGCGTACTGGCGCTGAGTTTGATATTCATTTCGAAAAAAGCCTCCATAAATTTCCTTTCCCGGCGACGGTCTCGTCCCGATTTGGCGACGCGCTACATAAAATTAATCCGGATCTGAGTTCGAGCCTGTTTAGCCGTTTGTCATTTCCGCATACGAAAGACCGAGTCCTCGATACCTTCGAAAAAAATTCTTTGGACTTTATCCAAGCCAACCCGACCTCCGAATTCTTTCGGATCGAAACTGTCTGCCGTCAGCGCCTATGGAACAAATTAGGCTGATTGTATAAGGGAGGATTTCTGGTTCATCGTAGTGACCGAAGGGAACGAAGATGAGACAGAAATCGCAGACACGACAGACGGGTGGAGACAAGGCCATCAAGGACATTCGCCGGGCGACCCGCAAGCAGTATTCAGCGGAAGAAAAGATCCGCATTGTGCTGGATGGGTTACGCGGTGAAGAAACCATTGCCGAGCTTTGTCGGATAGAAGGCATCGCGCAGAGTATCTATTACAAATGGTCGAAGGAGTTTATGGAAGCTGGCAAGCGGCGGCTTGCTGGTGATACAGCTCGGGCGGCCTCAACGGGTGAGGTGACCGCCCTGCGCCGTGAAACACATGAGTTAAAAGAAGTGGTCGCCGAGCAAACCTTGGAACTGAGGTTGCTCAAAAAAAGCATGATCGGGGGTGGGGGAGACGACGAATGAGATACCCTGCCTCTGAGAAACTTGAGATCATCCGCCTTGTTGAACGGTCTCATCTGCCAGTCAAGCAGACGCTGGATAAGTTGGGCATCCCTCGCACCACGTTTTATCGCTGGTATGGCCGCTATCAAGTTGCTGGCCCGGAAGCTCTGGAAGATCAATCGCCTCAGCCATCACGGGTCTGGAATCGCATTCCCGATGATGTTCGCCAGCGCATCGTTGACCTGGCTCTGGATGTGCCGGAGCTATCTCCCCGCGAACTGGCGGTACGCTTCACAGACACAGAAAAATACTTTGTCTCAGAGGCTTCCGTCTATCGCCTGCTCAAATCCCTTGATCTTATTACCAGCCCTGCATTCATCGTCATCAAGGCGGCTGATGAGTTCAGGGATAAGACCACGGCGATCAATCAACTGTGGCAGACCGACTTCACGTACCTGAAGGTCATTGGCTGGGGCTGGATGTATCTGTCGACGATCCTCGATGATTACTCGCGTTACATCATTGCCTGGAAGCTGTGCACGACCATGAAGACGAGTGATGTGACTGAGACACTGGATCTCGCCTTACAGGCATCAGGCTGTGATCAGGCCCATGTCGTGCACAAACCGAGGCTGCTATCGGACAACGGCTCAAGCTACGTCTCTGGTGAGCTGGCAGAATGGTTGGGTGACAAGAAAATGGGACACGTCAGGGGCGCGCCATATCACCCGCAAACACAGGGCAAGATCGAACGATGGCATCAGACCCTGAAAAACCGCATCCTGCTGGAGAACTACTTCTTCCCGGCAGACCTCGAAGCGCAGATCGAGGCGTTCGTCGATCATTACAATCATCAGCGATACCACGAGAGCATCAATAATCTCACACCCGCAGACGTCTACTTCGGGCGTGGGCAGGCTATTTTAAAACAACGGGAAAGGATCAAACTGAAAACGATGGAGACCCGGCGCTTGCAATACCGCAAATACGCCGCTTAATATCTTGAACCAGATGAACCAGATCCTCTCTTAGATCAGGCCGCTACGTGTTCCAATTTATATGACGACGGACAATAGTTGAGTGTCAGAAAAATTTGTTTTCTGAAAATCGAGAGCATTCATTTTCGCTTCACGAAGATCAGCCCCGTGGAGATCGAAGGTATAGTAGTGAGGTAAGGCCGCTCGTTGCGGGCAGCTCGAACTGCCGATGAGGTCAATAATCGTTTGTATGTCAGGACGACAAACTGTTTTTTCTTGTTTGAAAAAATCTAGATTTATTTGCGTAGATTCCTCTGCATTGGCGTCTTCTAATTTGGCGGTTTCGTCTGACAGGCTAGGATCAGGCGTGGGCTTTCTGACGAACGCGCATAAAATATCAAAAACACTTTTGGCGTCTTTCTCGCCGCTATCTTCTGCCAACCGCCATAGCGCATAAATACCTCCAAACCTCACTGATAGCTGATTACTACCAAGTTGCTCGGTTGCTTTTGAAAAGCGTTCTGTGAACAACCCTTGTTCGGCGATTTCAGCCTGTTTCTGTGCTGTTTGGGTTTGCAAATAAGCCGTCCAGGCACGCCAAATACCGAAACCTAAACCCACAAATGCCGCGACAAACAATCCTACGTTTCTGAATATTTCGCTGTAATTGGGTTTCTTGCCCCATATATCTGACCAAACGAATTCGGCGAGGCCCCAGATGAAGCCGGAACTCGCTAAAACCCCGGCGAGAATAAACAGGTTTGGAATTTCTGATCGAGAGTTCCAGCTATTTCGGAACGGGCTTAGAAGTCCTTTGGCAATAATCTCGATGCCTTTAAGAACTTCCCACCCCATATTAATTTTTGGTTCATCTGCCATAGCCTGACTCAACCACCCCGCGTGTGTGCGAGTCAAACGCTCGCTTCTTATCCTCACTCCGTTGTCATCCCCGGGCGTGACCCGGGGATCCAGTTTCTTTTATCTCCTGGATTACCGGATCAAGTCCGGCAATGACGGCCGTGCGTAGCTCGGTCCTCGGATCGTAGTCCGGGATGATAAGTACCCGCCGTCACCAAGTGACTATTTCCCCTGCCGCGCCAAATGCGTTAGCGTTCTGCCAACGCAGAGCCACCAACAGAGGAGACGCTCATGGAGACGAAAATGGGCGAGACTTATGACGAGCTGGTCGACGTCACCGGCGTCAAGGAGCGGGTGTCACCCGAGGAGTGGGAGACGCGGGTTAATCTCGCGGCCTGCTACCGAATGGTGTGGGAATATGGCTGGCATCATCTCAACCTCAACCATATCTCGGCGCGGGTGCCGGGTGATGAGGATCATGTGCTGCTCAACCCCTATGGCCCGATGTATAATGAGGTCACCGCCAGCAATCTGGTGAAGGTCGATCTCGATGGCAATGTGATCGACGACACGCCCTATAATATCAATCAGGCGGGCTACACCATCCATAGCGCGGTTCACGGTGCGCGGCCGGATGCGAAATGTGTGTTGCATACCCACACCCCGGCGGGCATTGCGGTCTCGACATTGAAATGCGGACTGCTGCCCTTGCATCAGGAAGCGCTGCGGTTTTATGGCGGTATCGGCTATCACGATTATGAAGGCGTCTCGCTGGAGCTTGATGAGCGCGAGCGGCTGGTCGAAAGCCTTGGCGATAACAAGGTACTGATCCTGCGCAATCACGGGCTGCTGACCTGCGGCCGGACGATCTCGGAAGCCTTTGTGCTGATGTATCATTTGGAGCGCTCCTGCGAAGCGCAGATCATGGCGGGGGCCACGACCGAAGATGACAATGTCCATATTCTGCCGTCAGAGGCTGTGCGCCAGAACGCCGCCGAGCAGACAAATCTCAATGGCCGCAATGCCGGTGAGCTGCGCTGGCCGGCCTTGATGCGCTGGATGGATCGGATTGATCCGTCTTTCCGGAGTTGAGGGCGGAATTAACGGAGATGGCAATGTCCGACGATAGCTACGCGATGCGCGATCTGGCGCAGGCAGTGCAGGCGCAGATGGCGATGCATGGCAAGGATGCGGCGAAGATCCTCGAAGGCATTCGCGAGCCGGTTACCAAAATTCTCAATAGTGATCTCGATGGCATCGGCGTGATGCGCGAGGGCAATCACATCGAAGAGTCGCGCTATCTTTATTATGATGGCGAGATGTCGATCACTTTTGATCACCTGCCGGAAGGCAAGGACATCCCGCCGCATGATCATGGCATCTGGGAAATGCTGGCGATCTATAGCGGGAAATTGCATCACACGGTTTATGACCGCGAGGATGATGGCTCCAAGGAAGGCTATGCCAAACTGAAGGTGATTGATGACCGGGTGTTGCAGCCTGGCGATATCTCGATGGTCGCGCCGCCGGCGGAAATCCACAGCTTTACGGCGCTGACAGATGACACCTGGTCGGTGACAATCGTTGGCGGAAAATACAAGCTCGACCGTCATTATTATGACCCGGCCACCAGCTCGTGCCGAATTGCCAATCCCAAAAAACAAAAGGTAGTCTAAAGCGATATGGCGTTATCGAAAGCCGATGTCGGTCGCCGTTTTACCGGCCCGTCCAAGACTCTGACCGATGCTCATTTTCTTATGTTTTCCGCCGTTTCCGGCGATGTGCATCCGATCCATTATGATGTTGAATATGCCAAGACTACCGCGTTTGGTGCGCCGGTCGCGCACGGGCTGTTGCTCACCGGGCTGATGGCGCTGGGGGCATCCGATGCGGGTGAGGTGCTCGACGGCATGGCGATGGTCGAGCAGGGCACGAATTTCCGTAAACCGGTTACGGTTGGCGATACGGTGCATCCTGAATTTGAAATCGAAGATGTCTGGCAAGATGACAAGCAACGCGCTTTCTGCCGCTTCAAGACCGAGCTGCTCAACCATAAAGGTGAATTGCTGGTCGAAGGGTTTCACGTCTATCGGATTCTGGCCAAACGGGAGGACGGCTGACATGGCGGAGAGACGCAAGCCGGTTTTTGTTGGCGAGACCTGGCCGGAGAAATATACCTATGTGCCCGCCTTGCGGGTCGGCAAGACGGTCTGGCTGTCGGGTACTACCGGCACCGATGAGACCGGTACGATCACAGCGCCCGACGACATCGTTGAGCAGACGCGGCAAATCTTCCGCAAGTTCGAAGCGTTGCTCAATCAGGAAGGCGGCAGCTGCGCCAATATTGTTGAGACCAAGGATTTCATCACCACGACCGAAAACTACAAGGGCACCGCCGATGTCCGGCGCGAGTTCTTTCACGGCAGCTATCCGACCTCAACCGGTGTGCTGGTGGCGGGGTTGCTACGCAAAGACGCGCTGATTGAAATCTCCGCCGTGGCGGTTCTGGATCATGATCCAGATGTGCAGGACGACGATGACTGAGACTCCATCATGAGCGACCCAATTCGCTACTGGGAAGACTTCGCGGTCGGAGATCGTTATCCGACCTCGACCCGTACCATCTCCGATGCTGATCTCGACAGCTTCTGCAAGCTGGTCGGCTATGACGTGCCGCTGTTTGTCGATGACGCGCAGGCCGCGGACAGCGCCTATGGCGGGCGTATCTGCCCCAGCCATTTGATCATGTCGGTCGCGACCGCGATGACCGGTCGGCTGTTCAGTGAAAGCCTGATCGGTCTGCTCGGGCTGGAGAACGGCAAGTTCCTGGCGCCGGTGCATCCCGGCGATTCGCTTTCGACCGAGGTTGAGGTGATTGAGAAACGCCCGACCTCGAAATCTGAACGCGGCATCGTGATCTTTCGCGATCATGTGCTTAATCAGGATGGCGTCGAGGTGTTTCAAGTGGACAAGATCACCCTGATCGCCTGTCGGGCGGCGGGCTGAGTGTAGATGGAGTCTACCCAGCATCTGCCGCTCTGCCGAGATCGAACAGATCCAGAATGAAAAGCTGCGGCACATGCTGTCGCTCTGCGCGCGGGGCCACAAGTTTTATCAAAAACAGTGGGGCGATGCCGGGGTCAATATCGCGGACATCCAGACCATTGATGACCTTGAGAATTTACCGCTGACCCATAAGCAGGAACTGATGGCGGCACCGGAAGATTTCCGGCTCAACCTGCCGGATCTGCCCCTGCATGAGCGGGCTCTGTGGGAAGTGCTCTACACGACTGGCAGCACCTCCGACCCGGTGCCGCTCTATAATACGACCTATGATTATCACGCCTATCTGCATCAATCGCAGATCGTCGCCGACATTTCCGGCATCGGTGAATCCGACGTCATCGCCAATCTGTTTCCGCTGACCCCGGCGCCGATGGGGGCCTTTGTCCGTTCGGCGGGGAATGCCTATGCGGCCGGGGCGACGATCTTTGCCGCCTTGCCCGGCGGGGCGTTTGGTCCGTTTGATGTGCATCGTTCGCTCGACCAGGCAGTGGCACGGGTCGAGAAACATCGCGCGACAATCCTCTGGGGCGTGCCGAGCTATATAAGGCGTCTGCTGATTCGGGCGCTGGAGTTAAAATCCGATCTGTCTTCGGTGCGGATGTGTGCCATTACTGGCGAAGCGACCTCTCCCGCCCTGCGTGAAGACATCCGACGCTGCCTGCGCGAGATGGGCGCGGCGCAGCCGGTGATATTTAATCGCTATGGCTCGACCGAGATGGGGGCTTTCGCGCAATGTCAGGAAGAGGGTGACTGGCATAACCCCTCACCCGAGCTGCAATATCATGAGATTGTTGATCCCGAGACTGGCCGTCGCCTGCCGGATGGCGAACGTGGCACGCTGGCGGTGACGCATCTCGACAAACGCGGCACGGCGCTGATCCGCTTTGTCGTCGGCGATATCGTGTCGATTGACCGCACGCCGTGTCCGCATTGTGGCCGCACCAGTGAACGGGTCGTTGGGCCGGTGGTCCGCACCAAGGATCTGATCAAAGTCAAAGGCATGTTGATCAATCCCGATGTCCTGCTCGACGCGCTGCAATCAATGCCGGCGATCGCCGAGTTTCAGATTGTCATCCAGCAGGAAGACGCGACTGATCCGCTCTCGATGGATGAGATGCTGATCCGCGTCGCGCTACAGAACAAGGCGGATGCGAGTATCGCAGAAGAGATCGCGGCCCGGGGACGCAAGGCGGTCAATGTCACGCCGCGTGTCGAGATCGTCGCGATGGAAGATATCTACAATGCCGGGGCGCAAACCAAGGCGGTGCGTTTTGTCGATCGTCGCTCAAGCTCAGCCAGTACCGTCCGTTAGGATGGACGATCTCACCATTGCCAATTTCTTTACGGTTGCTTTAGCCACCGGCTTTGGCGTCGCGATGATCAATGGATTAATCCACGGCTATACCGGCTTTGGTGGGGCGCTCTTGACCGTACCGGTTTTGACTTTTCTATATGGGCCGGTTGAGGCCATCGGCATGGTAGGCATTATCAGTCTTATCGGCGCAACCCAGTTGGTACGAGAAACGGCGGGGCAGGCGCAGTGGCGCGGGGTGATTCCGGTCTGTATCGGTATCGCTTTGCTGACGCCCGTTGGATCGTGGCTTTTATTTAACATCGACGCTGATCTGGTTCGACGGTCGATGGGTGGGTTTATCCTGGTTTTTGCGCTGATTTTGTTGAGTGGCTGGACTTATCGCGGACCCCGTGGCGTGTTGCCGAGTGCACTGGTTGGTTCCGTGGCAGGTAGCATAAATGGTCTTACTGGCGTTGGTGGGCCACCTCTGGCGCTTTATTACCTGTCCTCGCCGCAACCCGTTGATGTGCAGCGCGCTAATATTGTCATATGTATTATCTTTCTAACGATCATGATGCTGACCGCTATCGCTGTCGGGGGCGGCTATACTAAATTGGTCATCATGCGGGCCCTTGTCATTACGCCGGCGTACATTTTTGGGGTGTGGAGCGGGACACGCCTGTTCGCTTTGGCACCCAAGTCCTGGTTTAAAAAAGTTGCTTTGATCATTCTAATGATTACCGGCCTGACTGTATCATTGGCCTGATGGTGTGGTGCAGCAGAAGGCTTCCCGCTATGGTGCCGCTGAATTTGCGCGTATTGGAGACGTGATGTTTAACGTTGGAGACGTCGTCCGGAATGTGGCGGCCAATATTGCTGGTGAAATTGTCGAGATCGATGGCGACACCGTCTATATCGAGCAGGACAATGGCGCCGAGGTGGATTTCCCGCTTTCCACGCTGGTTCTGGAAAGTGACTTTCAGGCCAAGCATGGCGGTGCCGTGCAGGAAGACCCGGGGGCGCACGCCTATGACGCCACCTATGAAAAGGTCATCGATCAATTGTATCCAGCGATGCTCGAAGTCGGGCAGGCCGCTCACGCCCAAATCGCCCCGGTGCCGGGGATTACCCCCAAGCGCTGGGAGGAACTCAGTGCTTTGCAGAAACTCAACGTCATGTCGGACGCGACAGACACCCCGGTTAAGTTATGGATTGATGCCAGCAAGCATGGCGCAAAACCTTCACTCGCCACGTTGCAGCTCTCGCTGCTCGGCGCCTATCAAAAAGGAAAGAAATAATGGCAGACGACTCACATGGTAAAAGCGGCACGGTTCTTGGCGCTGATGAAGTCGCGTTGGTGATCAGGTCAGATGGCGAGGCGACTCTGTGTCTGCCTGATTACGAAGATGATGATGAGGTGCCACGGCACACGCTGTTTCTCGTCGCGCTGATGAACAAGATGGAAGATGAAGCCTGGGTCGAGGAGATTATCTCGGAAATCCTGCCGGATGATCTCAAGGGCTGATTGTCAGCTGCAACGCGCGGGTGGTTTCCAAGGGACCGCGAAAAGCCGCTTAATTTTTTAGCGTTTGGTTAGAAATGTTACGCCGGTACCAATAATTACGAACGCCGTACATGCGTGAAGAGCAATAACGAGTTCACCAAGCCAGTGCACAGGTGTTAAATTTGTATAAGCTCCGAAAGCGAATAAATTTACCAGCGCTAAAAATACGCTGGCTGTAAATTTGTTCGAGGCAAAATTGTCTTGCAGCTGTAGATACATCTCTCCCGCACCGAGTAGACATAAATAGAGGCCAAAGAAGACAACCAGAGCAAGCGAAAGGGTAGAAAACCATCTTCCGGGGCTTGTGCCGTACTTCGTCGAAATCCGCCATACGGTCATGACAGAAGGCAGAAACAGATTATTCTTCCTTGTCAACTCAAGCTTTTTGATGTCAAGGCGGAGTACATGAATTTCGTCTTCTTTTTCTTCTTCACCTAAATCGTTGAATAGCCCCTTGCCTCTACCCGCTGATCGCAGTCCAAATTCAATCGTCTTCTCGAGACGGGAAGGTACACATTCAAACTTTTATTTCCTGGCGAGCTCGAAAGCCCGGAGAGCTGAGTTGAAATAGCATTGGGCAGCCGCTTCCAACATATCACGTTGTCGCAGCTCGTTTGCGGCAAAGTGAAAATACATAACGGTTTGATCTACCGCCTCCATTGTAGCTGTTGATTTTTGGTCCTGACCGTTTTGTGCAAGCAGTAAATAGATGCAGGCTGATGTAAGCCCAAGCTCTCGCTTCTCTGTACCACGGTTTCTTTTTGCTTCTTTAAGCCAGTTATTTGTTAACTGCTCAAGTTGCTGAGATCCTGATTTTTTCGCTGTCTGAATCTCCGTGTAACGATTTTCAAATACCTTTCGTACGGTTGGATCGGTGAATTGATCCAACGGATAATATTTGAAATCGTGTTTGTTTAGGCCCATGAGGCACTCTCTAAATAGTTATGTTTGGGAGTTTGATGCCATGCCTTACCATCCTCGCAACAAGATATAAGTAGATCGCCCGAAAAGGACAATTGCCTGATTTTGTCCGAAAATTAAATGCTGACAGGTGTGTTAGGTACACGTTCTTGTTGGCAGCCCGGGCCCGCCGGTCAGTGCGCTGCGGCGTTCCAGCAAAACGACGTCATGCCAGAAATTGTCGAATGTGACCGTAGCGTTCGCGATAGCCGACTTCGCGGAAACCACATTTAAGATGCAGGGCGCGGCTGGCTTGATTGCCGGCGATAATCTGTGCCTGCAAAGTCCAGTAGGCTTCGGCTTCGGCAGCCGTGATCAGTGCGCCTAAAAGCGCGGTGCCAATACCCAGCCCATGGCAACCTTCTGAAACATAGACGCTGACCTCAGCGACCCCGGGAGTGCTTCAGGTGTCAGGAATCGGTGACAAAGCCGACCATCCGGCGATTTTGCCTTCTGATGTTTTCGCTACAAACCGTCCGGTTTCCAGATGTCCGTCATTCCAGTCCGGCCAGTCTCGCGTATCGGCGGAAAAGGCGGCCAGTCCGGTCGCCATCCCCTCGGCATAGATCGCCTGAACCTCTGGGCCAGTGTTCGGGAAGCAGAGACGAAAGAGTATTGGTCATTTGTTTGGTTTTTGGAACAGGATCGTAAAACGGTCGGTATTGCCGCGCACCGAGCGGCGGCCAACCTCATAGCGCAATTCGTCATCCGGACGCCAAAACATCTCGCTGTAATCGATGAATTTGAGTCCGGCTTCCTGCACTTCTTTGATGAGCTTTACAGGGTCGTAGCGGCGACGGTTCTCGTTGGTGCTGGGCTCCATGTGGCGGCGGGTGTGGTCGATGACACAGTAATAGCCGCCGGGCTTTAACGCCTTAAAGACAGCGCGGTTGAAATCCAAAACCGTTTCCGGTTCGAGATTGTGGACCTCGCGAAAGCTCAGCATCATGTCAGCGCCGGTAACGCCGAAGTCGAGATTCTTTGCCAGAATATCATGTGTTTTGGGGTGACGAATGACATCAACAGACAGCTTACGCACTTTCGACATCGGCGCTTTCTTGAGCAGAGGATCGAGGCGTTTGAGCTGCTTCGCCAGGGTCGAGACATACAGAACACCTTTGTCCTTGAGCAGCGGGCCGAGGATTTCGGTATACCAGCCGCGCCCCGGTGCCCAGTCGATCACGGTCATATTGTCCTGGAGCCGACAAAAATGCAGGGCATTGACGGGGTCACGGTTGCGGTCGCGCTGCCGGTTTTTGGCACTGCGATGGTCCATCTTCATGACCGCGGCGACTTTCTTCTGAAAACTGGTGAGCGTGTCGGTGGCGTATACGGCAACCGGTGACAGAATAATCGCCCCGGCGAGGGCAGTTATGGCGAAGGTCGTTCGGTTCATGGTGTTTCCTTTTAGGCGTTTCAGCCGCGGTTTTGCGGCCCAACCCGATCGATGGTGATGCGAATGATAACCCGGTCTTCATCCAAAATCTTCTGTCGGGTTTCGGCCTCGTTTAAATCATCGCCCAGCCGACGGCGATAGGCGGTCATCAGCAATTCTTCAGACTCAGGCAAAGCGATAACCTCGGCCGTACCGTCGAGTTGATAATAGGCTGATTGGTAGAATTCTTCGCCCATCACCAGCATCGAAACATTGGGGTCGCGCCGGAGGTTTTTGACCTTGAAGGTGTTACCTCTGGCAGAAATCGTCACGCGGCCCTCGGCATCGACAGCTGGGGTCACCAGCGTCATCTGCGGTGAGCCATCCCGTTTGCGCGCGACCAGCACGCCACGATGGTTAGTCTCAAGAAATTTTTGAACCTCTGAAATTTCCATAGCCTTGCCCTGCTTGTTGTACCTGCTTGGCGACAATGTAGCCCTAACCGGCAGTGGTGAAGTATGGGGTCTCAACCGCGCCGGCGTCAAACAGCCCTCCGGCATTGCGCTTCTGGCGATCTCGTCTAAAACTACGACCAGACGAAAAACCCTAATGCAAACCCTGTCATCGGCCGAGGAAGCTGGAGAGGGCGTTGGCGTATGGGCATGGCAAGACAACAAATGACGGAGTGTGAGACATGAAGACCCTCGGATTTATCGGTACTGGTGGCATGGGCCAGGGCATGGCGGCCAATTTGATCAAGGCGGGCTATAGCCTGGTGGTGAATGATCTCAATCGTGAGCAGGCCAAAGGCCTGGAAGAACAGGGCGCAACCTTCGCCGATTCACCCAAAGCGGTCGCAGAATCCTGCGACATCGTGCTCTCCATGCTGCCGAATAATGATGCCGTCACTGCGGTGGCGCTCGGCGCAGGCGGGCTCGCCGAGGCAACAAGCGGCGCAAAACTATGGATTGAATTCAGTAGCATCGATAAAGAAACCATCGTCAGCGCCAGCGACGCAGCTTGGCCAGTCGGGCTGGACCGTCGTCGATGTCGGTACCGGTGGGGTAGAGGAAGTCGCGGCGGCTGGTCAGCTGGCCTTGTGGGTTTCCGGCTCCAAGGATTTATTCGAACGAGCATCAGCCGATCTTCGAGCCAATGGCAAAATCGATCCTGCATGTCGGGGAACTTGGCAATGCCAAGCTGGTCAAGAACGCGATGGCGATGTTGGCGGCGGTACAGCATATGAGCCTTATCGAAATCTGCAGCTGGCTCGGTAAAGGCGGCATGGAGAAAGCCACCGTTCAGGAAATTCTCGCGAGCTCGCAGCAGGATTCAGTGGCCACCCGCAACATCATGGCAAAAGTCGTGAGTGGCGATTACAAGCCCCGCAAATCCTGGATGCCAAAGGATGTCGGCTTCGGGCTGGATATGGCGCGCCAAATGGAAGTGCCGATGCCCTTTGTCGGGCTCGCCTATCAGATGTTCGCCATTGCCCAGGCGACCGGTCAGGACGGTTACGAGGCGACGGGTATCGCCTGCAACGTCTATGACGTAATCAACGGCAAGACGCCTAAATCGAGCTGAGGCTTCTCGCTATGAACAGTTCCATCAACGATCCGCGCGTTACCGATATCACGGATTCTGGCTCTATCCGGTTGGGGCTGTTCCTGCCGCAATATACCAAAGCCTCGGACGGCGCGGTCACCCCGCATGGCGCGGGGGTCGTTGGTCATGGCCTGATCGGCGCGCTCGCAGACCGCCTCAATATCGAGATGCAGATCATCGAGCAACCGTCGCCGCCGGAGGCAATCAAAACCCTCAATGCTGGGGGCTGCGACATGCTGATCCTGGGCGTTGAGGCAACGCGCGAGAAACTCGTCGACTTCACGCCGCCGGTCATCCAGTTCGATTTCGCCTATCTCGTCCCTGCCAATTCGCCCCTTCAGGAAACTGAAGAGGTTGATCGCCCGGGCTGTCGTATCTCGGTGCCGAGCGGCCATGCGTCCTGGATGGCCCTCAAGCGCTCCATTGTGCATGCCGAGATCGTTGGCACCGAGATTCCGGATGAATCTTTCGCTCTGGTCCGGGATGGCGAGGTCGATGTGTTCGCCCTGCCGCGTGAGCAGCTCATCGACTATGCCGCCCTGTTGCCGGGCTCGCGGATTCTGTCAAAAGGCTTTGGTTATAACGTTGGTAGTTTTGCGGTGGCTAAAGGGCGGGAACAACTGCTGGCATTCCTCAG
Organism: uncultured Alphaproteobacteria bacterium; assembly: GCA_943787225.1. Classification (GTDB taxonomy): domain Bacteria; phylum Pseudomonadota; class Alphaproteobacteria; order MPNO01; family UBA2964; genus UBA2964. Next base: position 390,970 of record CALSLP010000002.1, on the reverse strand, counting down.
CGATTTCGTCGCGGATGCGAAAACCTCCGGCCTCGTCAAACGCATTCTTGATGAAGCAGAGCTAACGTCTCGCGGTTTCGATGTTGCCTGAGACGGTTCTGAATTTTGATCGGCCCCTTTAGAGGATGGACGATGCGGCGGGACCGTGTTTCACCTCAGGCCTGAATGCATTCCGTTGACGTGACCGCTTTACGCCGCGCGACTCCGAGACCAATAAGCCCAAGACCGAAGATGGCCAGGGCGCCGGGTTCCGGGACGGCGGCGACGGTGTCGCGTACCAAAAAGGACCCGAGGGCACCATTGATAAAGTCCAAAGACAGGTTGCCGACACCACCGGGATTTGTGACCGCGACATTGTTTGTGTTCGTTAAGCCAATTGTGGCGGTATTCAGGGCATTGACGATGGCCAACCCGACAAAACTGGAGCTAATCCCGCCGGAATCGTACATGCCGGCGGTTTGACCAGAAGCGCTAAAGGGAGCCAGGGTGTCGCCAAGCAGTGAGACCAGCTGTGCCGCCGCTGCGGGCGTAAGAACGTCCTCGATAGCCCCTCCGTTACAGTTCGGGAGAACATCACCAGCCGCCGTAAACAGTGAGCAAACTTCTGTGGTATTGGCATAGCGGTAACCAGACGCGATAAAGCCGCCAAAGCCACCAATGACCGCGTTGTAGGATTGCCCCGCTGTCTGCGTGATGTCGAGCCACTCCAGACCTGCTGCGGTGTCGGTGGTCGATGTACCGTTATCGACAAGGATGGCCTGAGCCGGGGCGGCCGTCATCGCTATTGCCGCGACGCCCATAAAGAGTCCAGCAGCGATGGATTTGAATTTATTCATTTGTCTGGGTCCTGTTTGCGGGCGATAAATGTGATGAGCGTCAGACTGCTTTACGCCGCCGCATATAGCCGAGGCCCGCTAACCCGACACCCAACAACAACAGGCTGCCTGGTTCGGGGACGGGGGGCACGGTTAGCACATCGGACATGGCGTATAATGAGAATGAAGACCCTGAACCGAGTTCGTTCATTAGTCATCCAACCGATCGCCGGGACCGATGAAAAACCAGCGGTTGCAAGGGCTTCGCCAAGTGTAAAGGATCCAACACCATGTGTGAGGCTGCCTGTCCATACGCGAGCCGTTTAGAACGTCGCCGGTTTCCGATATGTTAGGGGCATTAAGAACAACTCCGTCCCAAAGATCGCTATAACCATTGGCCATGCGCGTGTCGTTTAAAAGATAGATCGGGACGCCGGTCGGGTCGATGCCGGGATTGGTGCCGGTGTTGTCACGAGCATCCACCCCAGCGGTCGAAGCCATAGCCTTCCAGTCGGACGCGACGACTGTGTCGCCTATTGCATCAACGAAATCATTGTATGAGTTGATGTCGGAACTGGTTGCGGTACGGGTAGCACTGGTAACAAAGACCAAGCGGTATTGATCACCGGGGTTCAGCCCCGTTGGAACGGTAATCGGCGCGGCCAGCGTCATCTGGGCGGTCAGGGCCAACGTGGCGATCACGAGGCAAAGGCTCACCGCAATTGATTTGATGTTTTTCATGAAGAGCGCCTTCGACGTCAAAATCCGCGAGCAGGACATTCCTGCTGTTTGGACGAATACTGTTCTTTACGCGTATGCAAGTCTTGTGCCGTTTAGCGGGTATTGAACGTTAACAAGGTGTTACGGAGATTTTTTATCGACGAGATGTTAAAATTGTAAAGAATACCGACAGTTTTTTTATTTAATATCAATTATTTAAATAAATGTTTAAAATATTTAAAAGTTAGGGTTTCTACTTAATTTAGATTGCCCTGGTTGCAGAAATGGGGCCTGTTCGGGGCCGTCGGGAAAGTCGTTACCTTTTCGTCATCCCGCACGTGATGCGGGATCCATCGATCCATGAGCGGCGATCCATGAGCAGTGGTCTATCAGCAGTGCGTTGGCAGAGATGGACCCCGGATTGAATCCGGGTGACGGGCACGGAGGGGAGCCTTCAGTGATTTGAACAGCGGACATCAGAGCCTGCCGCCCGGCTTTATGAGCAGGAGCGGGAGGAACCAAATGGTCCCTCCCTGCTTGAGATGTATGTCAGCCGCTGGACGGGTTGGGTCTGGGGAGGCCTCAAGGGTGGCCTAAGAGGTGGCTTTTGCAGCCCGCTGATGGCTGCGTTCTCTTATTGTCGTCATTACCCGGCTTGTGTTTTCGTCATTACCGGGCTTGACCCGGTAATCCATGGAAAACGGAAATACGTTGCGAGATGCACTGGATTGCCGGGTCAAGCCCGGCAATGACGAATGGCAGATGGAACGTACCGGCCTGTTCTGTTCTATGTCCGGTTCATGGATGACATTCTTGTCCCTGCGGCCCGCCGCCGCCGGGCAAAGCCGAGACCCACAAGGCCCAAAGCCAGCAGACTTAGCGACCCCGGTTCCGGTACTGCGGCGACCGTCAACTCGTCGCTGATGGCGTAAAAACGCAGGTTATTAGAATTAGGCGTATCATTCGAGCCATTTATCCAACGTCCCGAAGGGTCGCCGGCCCGGCCCGTAATGGTCAATGAACCAGGTCCTAAAGCGTCGGTACTCCCTGTCCCAAATTCGTTAGTTCCCGTCCAAACTTCAAAGTTCAAAACCGAAGAAGCAGACTCGTCTATGTTAAGTGGGTTGTCGATGGTCCCGTCCCAAAGGTCGTCGTAGCTGTCTACCAATTTCGTGTCATTCAATAGGTAAATCGGGACGCCGAGCGAACCTCCCGCCGTAGATGGGACTGTATTCGTGTTGTCCCTTGCATCTACCGTGGCGGTTGAGGCGATGGCGGTCCAGGTGGTGCTGAGGGCTGCAAGTTCCGCCTGCGCGTTGGCGGCGGCGGTAACGAAGGCGTTGTAATCGGCGATGTTAGAAGATGTCGCGTCGCGTGTTGTACTCGTGACAAAGGCGATCCGGTAGGTATCGCCGACGTTCAGCCCGGTCGGAATGGTAATCGGCGCGGCCAGGGTCATCTGGGTGGTCAGGGCCAACGTGGCGATCGCGAGGCAAAGGCTCACCGCGATTGATTTGATGTTTTTCATGAAGAGCGCTTTCGACGCAAATCCGCCAGCAGGACATTCCTGCTGTTTGGACGAATGCTGTCCCTTACGCTTATGCAATTCTTGGGCCGTTTAACAGGTGTTGAACGTTAACAACGTGTTACGGCGTTTTCTGATCGATAGAATTTTGAAACTGTAAAGAATTCCGACAGTTTTAACATTTAATATCAATTATTTAAATAATTTTTTAAAATATTTAAAAGTTAAGGGCTTTTGTTTATTTTAGAATACTTCGGTTGCAGAAATGATGCGCGGTGAGGCCGTCGGGAAGGTCGTTACCTTTTCGTCAACTCGCACGTGATGCGGCATCCATTGAACCATGAGCGGCGATCCATGAGCGGCGATCCATGAGCAGTGGTCCATCAGCAATGCGTCGGCAGAGATGGACCCCGGATTAAATCCGGGGTAACGGGCACGAAGGGGAGCCTTCAGTGATTTCAACAGCGGAGGGCCGTTTTCCGACCTCCAAGTCAAAGCTGTGGCGTTGGCGGATGGCTTTGAACTCTGGCTGTCCCGATCTACTAAAAAAATACGGCGACACCCCCGAGATCAGTGCAGGGGTGCCGCGGATTTTTAGGCGGCGATTTTTTCCGCGCAGCCTTCGGCAACGTCTCTGATGGCTTCCTTTGAACCAGGCATCGTCGCCCAGCCTTGCTTGGTGACAAAGTCCGAGCGCATCCAGGACTGACCCTTTTTCATGGCCGCGAGCTTTGTTGCCTTTTCAGTGTCCTTATTGAACTGCTCGACACAGATCGGGATCAGCTTTTTGACAATAGCCGTCTGTGCCAATTCGCCGGCCGTGCTACCGGTGACCCATCCGCCAAAGTTAAACCCGACGATCGCCAGCGCAACAGCGCCTGCGGCTGCACCGAAAGCGCCCGTCGTCATGTTACTTTTGAATTTGTCCATTTCCATCTTATTTTCTTCCCTGGTTATTGAAAATTTACGCAATAAAAATCGTGCTCACTGCGCGGTGATTTCGCTCTCGATCGCGACTCGCTGATGACCGTCATGAAGGGATTCAACGCGGTACTGATTTCGTCCCTGAGTGTCAGGCAATAGGTTGGTTACCCGAAAGTTACCGGGAGGTACGACCGCCATGGCGACGCGCCCCGTATTTTTGTTGAACCGGACATTTTGTCCCAGGCGATACTTATGGGGATCCATTTTGTCGGCTCCTGGTTGGCGGCCCGTCGTCACGTCTAATATTGGTCTGGGAATTTTTTGCGGTAGGGTGACCCAAAAAATTATCATGTATATTATACTTGATAAAATAAATAAAAGACATATCTGTATTTTTATTTTTCATAATTAAATAAAATATAAAATAAGATAAATAAAAAACTTCGTGTATATTGATAATTACTATTTTAAATACATGTTAGATTGAGCCGTAAATTATCGCTCCTGAATTCTCTGAACTGGTGGTCCGCAGAACCCATTTGTTGTCGTCAGGGGTGTTCCTTGGCGCTTGCAAAAAGTCTGCGCCATCCGGGCTGAACAAACGACACAAGCAAGGTTCTGTCAGAACCCCGTCGAACATTCGACATCCAGGTACCTGATGGGCGGCCTGAAAGGAGGCGTTGATGGCTTTACGGTCTGAATATTCTCTCGGTCATTCCACGTTGAATGATTTTCTGTTTGCCCGTGTTGGTGACGAAAAAGACGGGACAGACCTTACCGTTCTGTCGGCGCTGGCCCGGCTGGACCTGGATCCCTGGACCGAAGCTGATCGTCTGTCCGGCCTGACGAAGAAAGCGGCTACCAGCGCTTTGGCGGCCGCCATTCAATCTCTCCCCGAGGGGCATTGGACGGATACAGATATGCAATCAATCGCCGCTGGCCTGGTAGAGCTTCTCCCCAAGCATGGATCTTCGAGCAACAAGTCATCGACCGTTAAAGCGTCACCGGAGAGAAACAGCAGAGACACGCGACCTATGCCGGAGAGCCGGAAAAAGATGATTTGGATCGCCGTCGGCGTCGGTCTGATCCTGGTTCTGTTTCTGGTGCGGCTGTTTGGTGAATAGGATTTCGAACAGCCTGGAACCGTCTCGATGAGGCATTTAGACGGTTGGCAAAGATGTTAGCCTTGGCGACCCTTCCACCGAAACAATTTATATTCTGTGTGTTGTCCTAGCAGAGGTTTTGTATAGACATATCTTAGCAACGGCCAAAATAATCCAAGCAGGCAATACACCCACGGGCGTATCACGATACACTCTCCCTCCACCCATTGAAGCCATGCGCTATCGGGGGCCATAGGATTATCAAAGGGGCGGATCACAATTTCCGTCCATTCAGCGGGTCGGTCTGTTGCGCTTGGTCGTGTCTCCTGGTCGCATTTAATGAATTCGATCACCTGACCGAACGATAAGGAGTGTCAGAAGAAACCTTCTGGTTTCCACGCCGTATTCGCCGTTCTGATAACAAAATCACCTTCTTTGATCATCAGACAAAACTCCTTATCGTATCCGCTTAGATGGTTCGCTTGTTCTGGATAGCCGCCATCTTAGGGAATAGAGGTAAACCCACAACCAGTTTGCGTCTGAGGCGTAAATTTGATCGCCCAAAAAATCGGTGCCGACCATTACCCCCTAATCCAAATCAAATTCTGGCAACCTCAAACCCGTTATGCCACGATAAAACCCTACCAAAGGGGAGGATGCTATGGATCACATTGAAACGACCGCCAGTCAGGAGGCGGAGATGCTCCGGACGCCGTCATCGACCTATATACCACCGCTTCAGCTCACCGAAGGTCAGCCGCCGCCCATCGCCTCAAATGGCGGGCTATCCTATTACTCCTTTGACCGCAATGGAGACTCGGGAACCTCGACCGCGATTGAAGACGCCTTGGCGCTCGCTGCCGAAGGAGAGGGTGAGCGCGTTATCGAAATGCTGGAATCCGTGCCGCCCGGCCCGATCGAAACAAAATGGGGTATCGGATTTCGCGGCTATCAGGAATGTCTCGACTATATCCGCGATAACAACATCGAAGCCCCCGAAGGCGGGATCGCCGTACCGCTGGCCTATACAGTGTATGAGCGCCCGACCTATTCTGTTGTGCGGTCTAACGCGCTGTGGCGTGATCCGGCACAGGCTGACAGGGCAAAAATTCTGCGCCGCGCCGAGGACAACAACAAACGCTACAATCTGTTTTTTCCGACCATCATGCGCGACGCTCGCCGCATCGAAGAATATCACCCCGGCCTGTCACCCAGCAGTCCGGACTGCATGGACCGGCTTGGTCTGGCCGTGGCGCATTGCGACTCGAAACTCCAGAACATTTATGATTCAGCGGAGGTCGAGCGTGTTTTTTATCCGGAGATTGAAAAGCTCCTGCTTGAGTTCTTTCCCGACGCCAGCGATGCGCTGGTCTATAACCACGATGTCTTTGACAAGGACTATACCGGCGACCGCACCGAGGATCAGGACGCTAGGAACCCCGGGGTGAATGCCAATTATTCCAACCGGGTGCATAACGACCTGAATGATAATAGTGGCCGGGTGCGTTGCCGCGAGCTGCTGACGAAGAACCTGCGGAATTTCGGCCGGCAACAGAACTACACCGAGGCCGAAGCCGACAAGAAAATGGCGCGGCGCTTTATGTCGATCAACCTTGCCAAGCCGATGGAGCCGGTGGGGCAGTATCCGTTTGTACTCTGTGCCTGGCCGTCCTTCGGCGACCAGCCTTACATCAATAATTATCGGATTTATGATGACCGGGTTGGTGAGACCACGCGCTTCACCTACAGCCCGGATCATGAGTGGTACTGGTTCCCGCAACAAAAACCGACCGAGGTCTCAATGCTGAAATGTTATGACAGCGTCACTGACGGTTCGGTGTCACGCTGGTCCTTCCACACGGCCTGCGAAGACCCCACCGCTCCCGCCGATGCGCCCTGCCGCAAAAATGTCGTGGTCCGGTCCTACGTGTTTTTTTAGGGCGCGGGAACGGGGCTCGTTGGGTTTGCCGGGATGGCATATGGCGGAGATCGCGTGGCGGTTGTTTAAAGGTGATCAACGATGAAATGATTTTTCTCTTTTCGTTATCCCGCACTTGATGCGGGATCCACAGACCTTTGAGCAGCGGTCCATCAGCAGTGCCTTGGCAGACATGGACCCCGGATTAAATCCGGGGTGACGGGCATCGGAGGGGAGTCTGCGTTGGCTCAAGCGAGTCTTTCAACAGTATCGACCCGACCTCGGACATTTGGCAAACGACTATAGCGGCCTTATGCGTGACGCAGAGCTTCCGTTCGAAAGCTTTGCTTCTTCAATCTTTTTTCCATGTCCCATCGGGTTGGCGACATGCGGTGCCACGGGCGTTTTGCAATCTGTCGCCAATCGTGATTTGAGTCTGGTATTCGCGGCAATAGATCCCGGTGCGGGTTTGATAGGTGCGGGTCGGTGTCACCTCGTATTGTTTGGTCTGGTCTGGGTTTTGCCAAATGACAGCCTTGCCGGTTGGCGCGCGTTCCAGTACCTGTCCAACACAGTTCTGGTCTGCTTGATCCATGGCGCGTCCCAGATTGCCGCCGACAAGCACGCCAATAATCGCCCCACCAATAGTCGCTAGTTTTCGACCATCTCCTTTGCCGATTTGTGAACCCGCCGCGGCGCCAACCGCACCGCCGAGAATAGCGCCGATGATATCGCGATTGCATTCTCCCAACCCGGTCTCCGGAAACTGAACCAGATCATCCCCACGGGCTTCATACACGGTACCAGCCTGCTCGTAGCGAACCTTTCTTTCGCCCCGATGCCCCCACGCAGGCGCCCAGGAGGGCGGACCACCGCGTTTGATCTTGTGTGACTTTTCGTATTTTTTCGAGTGACCGGGAGGATTATGTCCCGGTTTATGATGTGCGAACGCGCCGATGGTCACAGTTGTTGTGAAAGTTGCGATGCAAATAGCGCCTAATACGCTGTTAAAATATCGATTCATGGTATCGATCCATTCCCGATTGATATTCTGCTGGAATAAGTTGAAGCCTGCATTTACTGAAATTTCTTTTGGTATCTATGCGTTAGGCTCGCTAATCCAAATCAAACCCGTGGCTCTGGAGAAACGCCTTGAACTCGGGCCGTTCGGGTTTGCCGAGCTGTCTTGAGATATGTTCTGACCAGCCATAGAATTCGGCGACGCCCCAGAGGTCGGTGCGGGTCTGGCGTTCGGCGGGGATCGGGAAGGCGGCATTGCGTGTCTGGTCGTAGTCATCAATCCCGGCTTCGAGATTGCTGTCGTCATAGCGGTCGCGATGCACCACGACCGATTGCGGCAGGCGCTGATTGACATAGCCCGGCGCTTCCGGCCAACCGGCCATTACCCCGGCGATGGGGAATACGCCATCGGGCATTTCCAGAATATCGGCGACGGCATACATGTTGTCGCGCAGGCTGCTCAGCGGCGCGGTGCCGAGCCCGGCGGCTTCGGCAGCGGTGACGAAAAACCCCATGGCAAGGGCGGCATCGACCGTTGCGTTGAGAAACGCGTCCATATTGTTGTTCACATTAGGTCGATTGCGAAATTCACCGATCCGCTGGTTGCGGCGGATATCGGCACAGAAAACCAGGAGCGCCGGCTTGCTTTCGAGCCCTGTCGTGCGCGGGCACCAGGGGGCGAGTTGATCGCGGACACCCTGGTCTTTGACGACGATGATCGAATATTGCTGCAGGTTGGATTTGCTCGGGGCGGACTGGGCGCAGCCGATCAGCACGTCGAGCAGCTCGTCAGATACCGGCTCGTCCTTATAGAGTCGGACCGAGCGCCGCGCGAGGAGGGCCTCGATTTTCTCGCTCACCACAGAGCCATCACCGATCCCGGTGTCTTTGCCATAACGCGCGGTCAGTAATTCCTTGGTGGTTGCCATATCAGCTTCTCCTACATTTTCCGTGTTGGTTACTCGATCTCTTCATAGGGCATCCAGATTGGTACCACGAACGATACGCGGCTGACGGTAGAGTTTTCTGTCGAAATTTCTTTCCCGCCGCCAATTCCGGCACCGAGAACTTTGAGCGACATATTTCCTTTATTTGCTGATGATTCCTGGACAGTCAGGGCCACTTCGAATGTGACATCCTGTCGACGGCCTCTTTCTTCTTGTTTCTTTTTGGGTGCGATGACAGCTGTATTCGAAACGGAATGTACCTTGTCCATTGCTATTTCGACACCGCCAACAATCTTAAGAATAGTCGTGGATACAAAGGTTTTTAAATCCATGCCATCACTGGTTTCAGTCATTGCTTTAATTTCTCCAGAACAATTGCCTAATTGTCACTGTCTTGTGCTTTGTCGAGAATATCCTGCGGGGTTTCGGTGACGATCTCGGCATAGACCGGAACGAAGGGGCCGCTATCGACCAGCTTCACAAACTCTGGCGCCATTTCAATCATCTCGACGCGGATTTCCTTGTGGATTTCGATATCGCGCCATTCGCCGATCAGATAGAAATGATCCTCATCCTCGACATCGCGGCACAGCACGCCATCCTTTACCTGCGCCTCTGACTTATGCATCGGGTTGTCATCGCCGTAATCGAACTCATTAAACAGCTGGATGAACTCGTCCCCCGAGCCTGGCTTTACCCGGAAGTCATAGACGTGAAAAAAATTCCCCAGCTTGGCCAGCGGTTCCAGTGACATGATCGTGCCTCCCTATTTCGGTTTCAGGAGAAACGGTACTCTGGGTGGCAGAAGTGATCAATGCGCGGTCTTACAGTGGGTCGTTTGCAGGGTGTCGTCTAAAGGCGGTGCTTGTGAGAGTGTCGCAACCTTCGCTACAATCGCGGACCTGACGGGTGAGAGAGGGACGAGAAGATGCCGGATACCCCTTTTATAGATGATGGCAGCAATTTGCCGCTCAGCGAATTACGCTGGCCGGATGATGACCTGACCCGTATTCCCGACTGGATCTATACCTCCGACGAGGTGTTTCAGCGCGAGCGCGAACGCATCTTCTTTGGCGAGAGCTGGTGCTTTGTCGCGCTAGAAGCCGAGATTCCCGACCCCGGCAGCTTCAAACGATCCTATGTCGGTGATGTGCCGGTCATCGTGTCGCGCGATGAGGACGGCGCGGTACATGTCTTTGAAAATCGCTGCGCCCATCGTGGGGTCGAGTTCTGTCGCGAGCTGCGCGGCAAGGCGGAGAACTTCACCTGCCCCTATCATCAATGGATGTATGATTTGAAGGGCGAGCTGATGGCGGTGCCGTTCCGGCGCGGCGATCGCGGCGAAGGCGGTATGCCCAAGGATTTCAGGCTCGAGGACCACAATCCTAAAAAGCTCAACGTGACGATCCGCCACGGCGTCGTATTCGCCTCCTTCTCGGAGACCGTTGAGTCCCTGGAAGACTATCTTGGGCCGGAGAATCTCGAACAGTTCGATGTTGTCTTCGCTGGTCGCAAGTTGAAAATTCTCGGATTTTACAAGAACCGCCTCCAGGGCAACTGGAAGCTCTATCACGAGAATCTAAAAGACCCGTACCACGCGACGCTCGCTGCATGTGTATCTCGCGACCTTCCGACTGATGGTGGCGGGACAGAAATCGGCGATGATCTGCGATGACAGCGGCCGGCATTCGACGATGGCCTCGACCAAGGACGATGATCTTGAGATCACTGAGGAAACCGCCAGCCAGATGAAGGCGGCGTTCCGCGAAGGCATGGAGCTGCACGATCCTGAATTCCTCAACTATGTGCAGGAGTTTGAGAGCCCGTGGACGGTGACCATGCAGATCATCTGGCCCAACCTGGTGGTCCAGCGCGAGCTCAACACGCTGGGCATTCGCCATATCGTGCCGCGTGGGCCGCATGCGCTTGATATGTACTGGACGATGTTTGGCTATGACGATGATACGCCGGAAATGGATAAGCATCGGCTGAAGCAGGCCAATCTGATGGGGCCGAGTGGCTATCTTGGCGTTGATGACAATGAGGCGATCAAGTTCCTGCAGGATGGTTTCAAACATTCGCATAGCGATGAGGGGATTGTGAAGCTGGAGCCGGAAAAGGAAGGCAGCACCGAAACGCTGATCTCCGAGGCGTCGGTGCGGGCGCTCTATCGGCACTATCGTCAGGTGATGGATATTTAAGATGGCGACCAAACAACAGCCAGGGACCAACCTGTCCCCCGATGAAGCCCGCGCGCTGCGTTTCGATATCGAAGAATTCAATACGGAATATGCCCGTATTCTCGATGCGCAGGATATCGACGCGTGGCCGGATTTTTTTACCGACTGACGGGTTCTATCGTATCACCGGCCGCGAGAATTATGACGCCGGGCTGACCATTGGGCTGGTCTGGTGCGAAGGCCGCCTGATGATGCAGGACCGCGCCGCCGCCGTGAACACCACGATGGTCTATGCGCCGCGCTATCTGCGGCATTACAACAGCAATGTCCGGGTTATCGGTGTCGATGCAGATGGCACTATCCATTCCGAATCCAACTATCTGGTGGTTGAGACGTTGATGGAAGAAGAAACCCGTATTTTTCAGGCGGGGCTTTATATTGATCAGTTTGTTCGTGAAGACGGCGGGCTCCTGCTCAAGGCTCGTGATTGCATTTATGACAGCCTGCTGATTCCCAACGACATGGTTTATCCCGTCTGATTGGAGCCGTTTATGGAGCTTGGCGTATCCGAGTTGGCGGCTGTGGCGGCGATTTATGTCCTGGCCGGTTCGGTAAAGGGCGCGATTGGGCTCGGCCTGCCGACGGTCAGCATGGCGTTGCTGGGTATCTGGCTTCCGGTCGAGCAGGCGGCGGCGATTTTGATACTGCCTGCCTTTCTGACAAATGTCTGGCAATCGCTGGCCGGTGGCGCGTTGATGTCACTGCTTGCCCGTTTATGGCCGATGTTGATCTGCCTGATCCTGGGGACGCTTCTTACTGCCGGTATCATGACCAGTGGCAATAATGCGCTGACCGGGGCGTTTCTCGGCGCGATCCTGGCGCTCTATGCAGGGCTCGTCCTTGCCGGGTATCGGTTCACGGTATCGCAGAAAGCAGAACCTGTACTTGGGCCGGCGGCGGGGGTGACCACGGGGTTGATTTCCGGTGCCACGGGCATCTTCGTCGTCCCGGTAGCGCCGTATCTTGAGGCGCTGAATCTGGGCAAGGACGGCCTCGTGCAGGCCATCGGCCTGACGGCGTTGATTGCATCCTCGCGCTGGCGCTTGGTCTTGGGCCTCAACGGTAGCCTGAAGGTCGAGGTTGTTGTCCCCGGTTCTATCGCCGTCGTGGCCGCCTTCGCCGGAATGTTTCTCGGCCGAGCATTGCGTGCCAGATTATCCGTTGAGCTGTTCCGTCGCTGGGTCCTCATCGGGCTGTTCTCGCTCGGGGCGGCAATGATCATCCGCGCTTTCTAGAGTTACCCGTTCGGGGTTTATCCCAAATAATCAGCAATCATGTAGGCGAATACTTTCGCGGTATCACGGGTGCGGTCGACCGATGAACAATCGTCGTCGGTATGGGCGAACCGGTCCTCGCCGCTGCCATAATTGGCGCAGGGAATGCCGACATGGTTGAGATAGCCCTGATCGAAAGCCGTGGTTGTGTAGAAGGTCTCTGGCGGCGCGCCGAGCATTTCCTCCGCTGCATCGCACACTGCCTGAACAATCGGTGAGTCCATCTCGACGAGGGATGGGTACATAAACGGGCCTTCGGTCATCTCGACTTGCCATTTTTGGCCGCTGGCGGGATCCTCCATGCCATCGACCTGCATCACGATATCACGGATATCCTGCCATTTGGCGTGCGGATCATCGCCCGGCAGCAAGCGGCGGTCCAAGGTGATCTCGCACTCACCCTGGATGGTATGGGTCGAGTCCGGGAAGCTTCGGATGTGATTGACCGCGAAACTTGGCGTGCCGAGGGCGGGATGCTCTCCGGCTAGTTCGAGTTGATCTTCAAGCCGGTCGATGATTTCGCGCGCGCCGGTGATGGCGTTGCAGGACTTGTTCGGGGCACTGGAATGGCCAGGAGAACCTTTGACTTTGACGAAGGTATCGATTCGGCCACGATTGCCAAGGGTTAGTTTCAGGCTGGTCCCGCCGAGGATGGCCATGTCGGCGCGCACGCCTTCGCCCTCGACCACGCTGGTGATGGCGTCGTGGCGACCGGTCTCGCCGGAGACGCAACATAAAAAGACCAGCTGACCGTTGATCGGCAGATCCGAAGCGATGATGGTTTCCATCGCGTGCAGCATGGCCGCCATAGTGCCTTTCTGCTCGCTGGCGCCTTTGCCGAGGACGACCTCGCCCGGCAGATCGTATTGTGCGCCATCGACGACATCGCCGTCATAGGCATTCACCATGGTGGATTGCGGCTGGTTCATCGCGTTGCTGATCAACATCAGCGATTTGCCCGAGGTGTTTTCGCCATAGGTCGCGATCAGGTTATTCATCTTGTCGTAGCGGATATCGGTGATGCCCATTTCGCGCAGACGGGGTTCGACGGCATTTCGGATAAACGCGGCGAGCAGGGGCTCGGATTCGAACTTGTCGGTTTGCGGGCTGGGGACTTTCACCAGCTCGACTAAAATGTCTTTTACCCGGTCCGTTGAAATCGCGTTAGCGATAGTTTTTTTAATGCTCATGCCGAAATTTTCCCTGTCAATTTACCCCGATTGTAACCCAACGAGATGATCGACTCACCACCGAATAGAAGTCGCGATCTTCGTGTTTATCTTAACGAAGGATTAATCCTGTTTTTCCACAATAGGGATAATTGCAACTGGTGCATCTGCGCATCGGTGTTTGCGGAGATTTGCTGTGGGCTTGTCCCTGTCTAAAAAATCAGCCGGCGGTGGTGGCCCATCGTTCAAGGATCGTTTTGCCGCGTGGTGGCACGGTACCGAGCTGCGTGAAGCTGACCCCGATTTTGATGACGATGATTATGAAGAGATTGCTGCCGGTGACGACAGTGGCGACGAGTCCGCTGGCGGCGCTGCGGCGCCCGCCGCATCTCCCGGCGAATGGTCAGAGGCGAAATGTGAGATTGCCAAAGGATTGTGGACGTCGGGTTTCATCTCCCCGGGCGGTGCGGAATATGTCGAAGAGTTGGTCGCGGGTTGTAGCCTGAGCTCTGACGAAACCATGCTCGAGGTCGGTATTGGCATGGGCGGGAATACCACGACGATCATTGCCAAGTTTGGCAATTACGTGACCGGCTATGAAAACGACAAAAAACTCGCTGCGGAAGCCAAGAAAACCGCCGTTGAGTACGATATCGACAGCAAGGTCAATGTCGTTGGCGAGCCCTTTGATCTTGCTAAGGTCAAAACCAATTATTTTCGCGCCGCGCTGATGCGGGAAGTTCTCTATACGATTGAGGACAAGGAGGCCGTCATCGCCAAGATTTGTGACTCGCTCAAGGAGGGTGAGGCCTATCTTGTTATAACGGATCTTCTGTTTGACGAAGGCGCCGAGAGCGAAGAGTTAAAGGCCTGGAAAGATGTCCAGCCGACGACAGTCTTTCCCTGGACATCAGAGGCCCTGAAAAACAGCCTTGCAGCCCACGGCGTTTTGGCCAGGATTATCGAAGATGAGAGCGCGCGCTATTCGGAAATGATCCGTGGGGCCTGGGCCCGATATCTCAATGAAATCAAGGGACAAAGTGTTAGTGAGGCGTTCGGGCAGCAGCTGGAGTATGAAGCGCAGTACTGGCTTTTGCTCACCAATGCTCTCGATAGCGGCACCTTGAAATACTACCGGGTTGAAGGCATCAAAACTTCCTGATATTCCCCTAAATCAGTGCGTTGACAAAGTGGGCGCCGCTAACTATGTTCTCGCCTCCGCTAGATAAAAGTGCAGAAAGTAATCCGATGAAAGTCGCTAACTCGCTTAAAACATTGAAAAACCGTGACAAAAATTGCCGCGTCATTCGCCGTAAGGGTCGTGTCTATGTAATCAATAAGCAAAACCCGCGTTTCAAGGCGCGCCAGGGATAAGAGAGCGCTCTCGGACGCTAGAAGCCGCGCCCTTGGCGCGGTTTTTTTGTGCCCGCGATTCCTAGCCTGACGGGATAGGCTTGCGTCCTCTATTGCCGCCATAGTTTACTTGCCGAGGTGATGTTGCGTTTGGCTGAGTGAGAGCAGATTGTCCATGGAAATGCCGGAGCCGGATGCTACGACGATTGCGCGGCGCGCAGCTATTATCGGTGTGCTCAAACGGATTGTGCCAGAGACCTCCGTTATTGCTGAAGAAGAAGGTCTTCGGGCGTATGAGTGCGACGGGTTAACGGCCTACCGTCAACTGCCTCTCATCGTTGTCTTGCCGGAAACCACCGAGCAAATTTCGCAAATTCTAAAATACTGTAATGAGGCGGAGGTTAAAATCGTCCCGCGTGGGGCGGGAACATCACTCTCCGGGGGCGCTTTGCCTCTGGCGGATGCAATTACCCTTGGTCTCGGCAAGCTCAACCGCATCCTCGATATTGATTATGCCAACCGCTGTGTCACGGCCCAGCCGGGAGTTACCAACCTGGCCATGACGCAGGCGGTCGAAAGCGATGGCTATTATTACGCACCCGACCCCTCAAGTCAGATTGCCTGTACCATTGGCGGCAATGTCGCGGAAAATTCCGGCGGCGTTCACTGTCTTAAATACGGCCTGACGACCAACAATCTGCTGGGGATTGAGATGGTGCTGATGGATGGTGAAATCATCCGGCTGGGGGGTAAGCATCTGGACTCCGGTGGTTACGATCTTATGGGCGTTGTCACCGGGTCGGAGGGATTGCTCGGGGTGATCACCGAGGTGACCGTACGCATTCTTGCCAAGCCGCCGGCGGCACGGGCGCTTTTGATTGGTTTTGAGTCAAGTGAGGCGGCCGGCAGCTGTGTCGCGGCGATCATTGGTGCGGGTATTATCCCTGGCGGGATGGAAATGATGGATCGTCCTGCGATCCACGCCGTCGAGGAGTTTGTCCATGCCGGCTATCCCCTGGATGTTGAGGCCATTCTGATTGTCGAACTCGATGGACCCGAGGAAGAAGTCGATTTTCTGGTCGGTCGTGTTGATGGCATCGCGCGGCAATCTGGTGCAACGTCAGTCCGGGCCAGCCGGGATGAAGCGGAGCGGATGCTGTTCTGGGCGGGGCGCAAAGCGGCGTTCCCGGCGGTTGGGCGCATCTCACCAGACTATTATTGCATGGATGGCACGATCCCCCGGCATCAACTGCCCATTGTCCTGAAGCGTATGGCGGAAGCATCCGTACGGTATGGGCTGGGAGTGGCGAATGTTTTTCATGCCGGTGACGGCAATCTGCACCCCTTGATCCTCTATGATGCCAACGTGCCGGGAGAGCTCGAAAAAGCCGAAGAATTCGGTGCCGAAATTCTGACGTTATGCGTGGAAGTTGGTGGCGTTTTAACGGGCGAGCATGGCGTTGGTGTTGAAAAACGTGATCTTATGGAAACCATGTTTACCGAGATCGATCTTAAGCAACAGCAGCGCGTCAAATGCGCCTTTGATCCCGGGCAGCTCCTTAATCCTGGAAAAGTCTTTCCGACATTGCATCGTTGTGCCGAGCTGGGGCGTGTTCACATACAGGGCGGCGAGATGCGGTTTCCCGAGTTGCCGCGCTTTTGATGTCGTTACGGGCATCCGAAATAATACGACCATCGGACAGTGCCGAGCTTGAGCTGCTGATCGGCGATGCGTTGGAAAACCGACACTCGCTGGAGATTATGGGCGCAGGGTCGAAACGCGCGCTTGGTCAGATCATGGACGTGGACAAGATTGTTTCGCTGTCGAGATTGACCGGGATCACGCTCTACGAACCCGACGAACTTGTGTTGTCTGCACGCGCTGGAACACCACTGGCCGAGATAGAAGCGGCGTTGGCTGAACACGACCAGCAGCTTTCTTTTGAGCCGCCGGACTGGGGCGCTCTGCTTGGCAGTGACATTCCGCAGTCCATCGGTGGTGTGGTCGGGGGCAATCTTGCAGGCCCTCGGCGAATACAGGCGGGTGCCGCGCGCGATCATGTGCTTGGTGTTTCAATGGTCACGGGGCGGGGAGAGGTCGTTAAAACCGGCGGCCGCGTTGTGAAGAATGTCACGGGGTACGATCTGTGTAAGCTGATCACCGGCTCCTACGGAACCCTCGCTGTGGCGACGGATATCATCCTTAAGGTGCTGCCTGCGGGTGAAAAAGTACGGACAGTTCTGGTGACTGGATTGGATGAGAACGCTGCCGTGACGGCGATGACAGAAGCATTGTCCAGCCCCTATGACGTTTCCGCCGCGGCGTTCCTGCCGGAAAACCTCACCGGTCGGTCAGCTGTGTCCTACATCTCCGATGCTTTGGCGTCGATCACCGCTATTCGCGTGGAGGGGCCTGCGCCGTCGGTAGAGGCGCGGTGTTCAGCGCTTCGCGCCTTGCTTGGCACTCATGGCGATGTTGAGGAGTTACACTTTCATAATTCACGGAAATTCTGGCAGGAAATCGGCAACGTCACGCCGTTTGCTGAAGACGCTGGGGCGGTATGGCGTGTATCCGTACCGCCAGCGGCTGCTGCTGAAGTGATTCAGACCATTCAAGATAGTGCCGATGCCGAGTTCTACGTTGATTGGGGTGGTGGGCTGGTTTGGATACGATTGTTGAACGAGGGTGATGATGGCGGCGCGGCAAAAATACGCGGTGCGATAAAGACGTTTAGTGGTCACGCCACACTGATGCGGGCAAATGCAGATATCAGATCCCAGACGGCGGTGTTTCAGCCACAAGCAACGGCGCTTGAGGCGCTGAACCAGCGCGTTAAGCAGGGATTTGATCCAGCTAACATCCTGAATCCGGGCCGTATGGTACTGGTCGATAGAGGCGCGCTGGATGCAGACTAGTTTCACCCTGACGCAACTCAGTGATCCAAATATTGCGGATGCAAATGACATTCTGCGGTCCTGCGTTCATTGTGGGTTTTGTACGGCGACCTGTCCGACCTACGCCTTGTTGGGGGATGAACTCGATGGCCCGCGTGGCCGGATATATTTGATCAAGGATATGCTGGAGCAGGATCGTCCCGCATCAAATACCGATGTTCGGCATATTGATCGCTGCCTGTCTTGCCTCTCCTGCATGACGACCTGTCCCTCCGGTGTGAACTATATGCATCTTGTTGATCATGGCCGTCGCCATATCGAACAGACTTATCGACGGCCGTTCTTTGATCGGATGCTGCGTTCAGCCTTGGGTTGGGTTTTGCCTGATGGTCAGCGTCTTAAATGGGCGCAGCGCGCTGCCGCCGTCGCCAGTCCTTTTGCGGCACTGCTACCGGTGCCGTTGCGGAATATGGTACGTCTCGCCAAAAAGAAAAATGTAAAAAGTAAAGTAATGACACCTAAGAATCTTAAATCGGCAGGAGATCAAAAATACCGTGTTGCCCTGCTTACCGGATGCGTTCAGGACAATCTCAATCCGGCAATCAATCAGGCGACTATCCGTCTGCTCACCCGCCATGGCTGCGATGTAGTTGTGTTGCCCGAAGTGGGATGTTGCGGATCGATAAATCATCACCTTGGCCAGGAAGATCGGACATTGGCCATAGTAAAGGCCAATGTCGAGGCCTGGAGGTCATCGGGTCAGGAGAAGCCATTCGATGCCGTTATTTCCAATATTTCGGGCTGTGGCACGATGCTTAAGGATTACGGTTTCTTGCTCCGTAGTGATCTGCAACACGCCGAAAAGGCTGCACGTATTTCATCACTCGCCTGCGACATCACGGAATTTATGACACGCATTGGCCTGAACGAAACGGGTTTGCCATCGGTCCTGCGTGTTGCGTATCAATCGCCGTGTTCCATGCAGCATGGTCAGGGCATCACCGAAGAACCAATCGCCCTTCTACGCGGCTGCGGCTTCGACGTTGTTCAACCGGTGGGCGGACATTTATGTTGTGGGTCTGCTGGGACCTATAACATTCTGCAATCTGATATTGCGGAGGAATTGCGGGACCAAAAAATTACATCACTATCGGCGCTTTCCCCTGATATAATCGCCAGTGGTAATATTGGTTGTATGACGCAACTTGATCAGGCGGGGGCTGATGACATGCCCTGTCCGATTGTTCATACCGTTGAGTTGCTCGACTGGGCCACCGGCGGTCCTCTGCCAGAGGCCTTGGCTGACATGAAGGCGGCGCGCTTATGAAGAATGTACTCTCCTGGATGGCAACGGCGGCTACCTTGTCTTTTAATGTTCCGGTCACTGGTGGCCAGAACGACTCCCGGCTCGGGCCTCTTTTTATCGCGCTGAAAGCCACGTCTGACCCTGATGAAGCGGATCAGCTGGAAGCCGGTATCTGGGCCCTGTGGGGATTGTCCGGTGATGATGAGGTCGATCAGATCATGACCATTGGCATCAATGCCATGGGAGATGGTGACGGCGAAACAGCGCTGACCGCCTTTAACGAGGTTATTGCGCGCGCCCCGGGTTATGCGGAAGGGTGGAACAAGCGGGCCACGTTATTCTATCTCGCGGGCGAGAATGAGCTGGCTATTTCAGACATCAAGAAAACGCTGGCGCTAGAACCCCGCCATTTTGGGGCCTATTCGGGCCTTGGCCTGGTTTACATGGCGCTTGGTGAGGAGCGCAAAGCGCTGGATGCTTTTGAAAAGGCCCTCGAAATCCATCCACATATGGATGGCGCCGAATCCCACATTCGTGAATTACGCGATATCGTTAAAGGCCGAGGTCTTTAACGTTCAACCCAGCCAATCCGCAGCACGTTGGTTGCGCCGGGAGTGCCAAACGGGACACCAGCGGTAATCACCACACTTTCAGAGGGTGCGGCATAATTGAAATCTCTGGCGGTATGGCAGGCGCGCCCGACCATGTCCGAGAAATCTGTAACATCCTCTGCGATAATACATTGAACGCCCCAGGCAAGGGCAAGTCTTCGGGCCGTTGACAGACGTGCGGTCAAGCACAGGATTGGAACATCTGGCCGTTCGCGGGAAGCCCTCAATGTTGTTGATCCCGACGTCGTATAGGTCACGATCGCGGCGGCCGAAATAGTGTGGGCAACCTGACGGGCCGCTGCGGTTATCGCCGCTGGCGCGTTGGCTTCCGGTTCGCTGTGTTCGGTATCTAGGCGAATCCAGAACTCGGGGTCGCGTTCCACCCGGTGGATAATGCGATCCATCATCTCGACGGCTTCAAGGGGATATTTTCCGGCAGCGGTTTCGGCGGAAAGCATGACTGCGTCGGCGCCGTCATAGATAGCGGTTGCGACGTCAGAAGCTTCGGCCCGTGTTGGTGTCGGCGACTCAATCATCGATTCCAGCATCTGCGTTGCTACGACGACTGGTTTGCCCTGAGCCCGACATTCGCGGATGATCCGTTTTTGCAGGCTGGGAACATCTTCTGGCGGCAGCTCGACCCCTAAGTCGCCGCGCGCCACCATGATGGCATCCGACATGGTAATGATTTGATCGAGATGCTCGATAGCGCTTGGCTTCTCAAGCTTGGAGAGCACGCCGGCACGTCCGCCGATTATTCTACGGGCCTCGGCGATATCTTCCGGGCGCTGTACAAAGCTGAGGCCGATATAATCGACGCCTTGATCCAGCGCGAAGTCTAAATCCTGCCGGTCTTTCTCACCAAGGGATGAAATGGGCAGGACGGCATTGGGAACATTGACGCCCTTATGATCTGACACCCGGCCGCCAGTGATGACTTCGGCTTCGGCATAGTCCTTGCCTAATTCAGTGACCTTGAGGCGCAGCTTGCCATCATCGATCAGCAGCTCTGTGCCGACGGATAAAGCGGCAAAGACTTCCGGATGGGGCAGGGAAACCCGGCTGGCATCACCGGGCTTGGTATCGAGATCAAGGCGCAATGTCGCGCCTGTTACAAGCTCTGCGGACCCGTCTGCGAATTCGCCAACCCGTAATTTGGGGCCCTGTAAATCCGTGAGGATACCAATAGGTCGACCGGTTTCGACTTCCAGCGCGCGAATGCTGGCGATACGGACGGCATGATCGTTATGAGAGCCGTGGCTGAAGTTGAGCCGGAACACATCGGCCCCCGCATCAAAGAGGGTACGGATCATTTCGGGCGTGTCGCTGGCGGGGCCGAGCGTTGCCACAATTTTAGCTTGTCGATATCGGCGCATGGAATCCTTATAGATCAGGGGTTCAATGGGCGCCAGCGCATATCGCGATGGCCCGAAAGTCGTTCACATTAGTTAGCGTAGGACCGGTTACAATTGTATGACCAAGTGTGTCAAAAAATGTTGCACTGCGATGGGCTGTTAGCAAGCCGGTCGGGTCGAGCCCCATTTCAATCGCACCGGACACACTGTAGGGCGTCAAATACCCCCCGGCATTGCGGCTGTTGCCGTCGATCCCATCGGTGTCGCAGGCCAGCGCCCAGATCTTCGGGTCACGATTAAGGGCCAAGCCAAGCGCCAGCAAATATTCGCTGTTGGGGCCGCCATCACCGTTTGAGGCGCCCAATGTAACGGTGACTTCTCCGCCAGAAAGCAGGACCAGGGGTGGTGAGCGGGTGTCCCTGAATCGTGCGGCCTCAAGTGCCTGACGGGCATGTTCGGTAGCGATATCTTTTGCCTCTCCCGCAATGTCATCACCGAGGGTGAGAACCTCCCAGCCCTGACGTTTTGCTTCAGCGGTAGCCGCGTTCAAGGCATCGGTTGACCGCGCAATGATTTGGGTTGAATCGCGCGCGAAGGCGGGGCCGTCGGAAATTTCCGGTAACGCCTTTGCGAGATGTTGTTCGACGGAGTCCGATATATCGATTCCATACTGGTTGAGTATGTCGGTGGCTGTCCTGCCCTGTGGGGCTGGCGGTAAGGTCGGACCAGAGGCAATTACCGTTGGATCATCGCCTGCGACATCTGACACGATCAACGTTGCAACCCGCGCTGGATGTGCGGCAGCAGCGAGACGACCGCCTTTAATGACTGATAGCGTCCGGCGGACGATATTTATATCGCTAATGGCCGCCCCGGAGCGCAGCAAGGCCTGATTGACCTGTTGTTTGTCAGCGAGGGCAATGCCCGGCGCTGGCAAAGAGAGGAGAGCGGAGCCACCACCGGAGATGAGCGCGATGACGAGATCATCTGATGTTAGCGGGGACACCAGTTGCAGAATATGGTTCGCCGCCCGCTGCCCGGCCTCATTGGGGATTGGATGTCCCGCTTCCATAACGTCTATCGATGCACAATCCACGCTATGGCCATACGGGACAACGACGGCACCGGCAAGTGGTCCGTCCCAAGTCTGTTCGAGTGTCTGTGCCATTGCGGCAGCCGCTTTGCCGACGCCGACGACGATTGTCCTGCCCGGTGGTGGGGCGGGCAGGTGATCCGGCAGGCAATTTTTTGCGGAAACCGCATCGATTGCTGTTTCAAACAGATGCTGTAGAAATTTATCTGGTCGCTGATCCATACAGACATTAGACCTTAGCGCAGATTGTCATGCAAAGTATGAGTCAACGAAACAAACGTTAGGAGAACAGTATTGGCTTTCCTCGAACAAGGCACCGCACCCTTCACCGCGCTCAAATGGTTTGGCACGCTGACCGGCGTTATCGGCGCGTTGGTGCTGGCCCTGAATATCCCTGTCAGTGGCTGGGGCTGGGTTCTTTTCGGTATTTCGTCGTCGTGCTGGGCAATCGCTGGGGCGGTGATGCGGGATTATAGCCTCGTTGTGCTGCAGTCCGCTTTTCTGATCGTTGATGTCATCGGCATTTGGCGTTGGTTGATAATATAATAAATAAAGTAATGACCCCTTAAAAAGAATGCCAGAGAATTAGTTCGAATTAGGGGTAGATTTTGCGCCTCAAGTGACCAAGATTACCATCATCAGGATATGCTCCTCATCGGTCCCAGTGGGGCCGCGTAATAGGGCGTTAATTCATCGAGTTAAAAGGAACAGACTATGGCTGATATTGATAAACAGACCCAGATAGAGCTTGAAGCAGCGGCCTTTCGGACGCTGACGGCGCATCTTCTTAAACGTAACGATGTTCAAAACATCGATATCATGAATTTAGCCGGGTTCTGCCGTAATTGCCTGAGCAAATGGTACCTCGCGGCGGCACAAGAAAAAGGCCTCGATATAACGATGGATGATGCCCGCGAGCAGGTCTATGGCATGACCTATGATGAGTGGAAGTCGACCTATCAGAAAGACGCAACGCCGGAACAACAGGCAGCCTTCAAGAAGGTGATGGCCGATCCTGACTTAACCAGCTGATGCAGCTGACCGCGATCTAATTTTATCCACAACTTCCTGCGCCCTCGGGACTCATTTGAGTCCCGATTCGCCTTCCGGTTTCCTATCCTTCCACGGCAACGACAGATAAAGGGAGACACAAAAATGTCGGACGGCACGGGTAACCTCGCACGCGAACATCTGCGTGCTTTCATTGAGCGTATCGAAAGGCTTGAGGAAGAAAAGGCCACGCTCATGGAAGATATCCGTGAAGTTTATGCCGAGGCCAAGGGCACGGGCTTTGATCCTAAAATCATGAGACAAGTGATACGGATCAGGAAGTTGGAACCCGATCAGAGGCAGGAACAGGAATTTGTCCTGGATACCTATCTCTCTGCCCTTGGCATGCTCGAACAATCGGGGGCCGAAGACACGGCCGCCAGTGATACCCAATCTGCGGCCGCGGAGTAACCGGCTTCAGATTCACTTTATCCTTGAGTCAGCGAGTCAGCGTTTCTGGACTTTTTTCAGATTAAATGTAAGGATATGCGAGGGTTGGTATCTTCGACCGTAAAACGAGATACCGGAATGGCGCGTAACTTCAGTTTCAAACACAAGAAAACTGCCCAAAAATTTGCTTTCGGCGTTTTTCTGGCTTTGTTTTCCTTACCGAGTGCAAATGCAGCATTAATCGCGCATTATTCGTTTGATGCCGCGTTGACGACGGATGATAGCGGCAATGGTCATACCTTGATCGCAGGCGGGGGCGGGCCGACGCAAGTCGGTGGCCAGTTTGGTAGTGCTGCGAGTTTTTCTGGTGGATCCTTCTTTTATAATGCTGACGCGGCCTTCAATCTCGCCTCCGGCAATTTCGCAATTTCGCTGTGGTATCAGGCAGCGCAGTCATCCTTTTCGCCATTGGTTGGCAAAAACTCATCGAGCTCAAACCAAGGCTATGCCGTTTCCCAAGGTACGTCCCTTTTTGGTGATCTTAACGATACAATAGGGGGTGCCGTTGCGACGACCGCGCCAGCGGATGATGAAACGGCTTTCCATCATCTTGTTTTCCAAAAAATTGGTGGCACGCTGGAACTCTACCTCGATGGCGTTCTCGAGGATACGATAACCGGTGCTTCGGGCGCTGATTCCTCTAACGCTTTCGCGATTGGTTCTCGAAATATCACGAGTGGTGGGGCTGAAGGGTCCGGCGGTGGCACCTCGCAAAAAATGAATGGGCTGCTCGACGAAATTTACGTATTCGATAGTGGGTTGAGTACGACTGAAATTTCCAACCTTCATCAATTTAATAGTCTTGATGCACCGGTTATTTCAGAACCTGCCGGCTTGACGAGTTTGGCCTTCGGGCTTCTGGGTCTGGGCTATCTGCGCCGCCGCCGTCGTCCGTAAACGGTCTTACTTAAAAATTACTAGTCTTTTTTCTTCTGGCCCCATTGAGCGAATAGCTCCGCGCGTTCGGCCATCAGAGAGGCGATGACGCCGAGTAAGATCGCCCAAAATGATGACGGAATACCGAGTATTTTGAACGGTGTGGCGGCCACGGCAAAAGCGACCAAGGCGCCAAACCGGCAGGAACCACTAAACGCCCTTTGTAAGCTGTCTTGCATGGCGGACAGGATCGCGAGCCCGGCCAGGGTCACGACAAAACTGCGCGGCAAGGCCGTGAGCAGCGATGCCACTGATGCCGCTGACAGGGCAATCGTCAGCGCCAGCCCGGCAGCAATTAAATTCGCCCAGTAGCGTTTCTCATGCGGACCGGCGCTGCTGCTGGCGACAATGCCTGCCGTGCTGCGCGCCACTGAAGCGGCATGACCGCCAAACAGGCTGTTGAGGATTGAGCCGAATCCGACGCTGATTGTGACCACATTGGTAGGGACCTTGTAATCTTGCGCCATCAGGAACCCGATGCCCTGAACATTGCCGAGCCCCATGGCGAAAATCACCATTGGCAGGCTGACGCCGAGAAACGCGCCGAGCGAGAAGGACATGTCCGGTATGGTGGGTGTTGGTAATTCGATGACCAGCTGTTGCATCTCAGTCTGGCCAAAGAAATAAACCGCAACGCCGCCAATCACCACGGCCAGCCCGACCGGCGGACATTTTGGCGAATTGACCAAACGGCCGACCAGATAGGCCCCTAGCGTAATCCCTGCCACCAATACGTCATTTACCCCGGCCTCTACCATTCGCGTGACATAGGTCAGGATGCTGCCGGAAAACATCCCCATGATGATCGGCAGCGGCAACCACACCATGATCCGGCGACCCAGCCCGCCGATGCCAAACAGCAGGATCATGATACCAGCCATCAAATTGGCACCGACCAGCTCGGCAAAGGTGAATTGTCCCGCCAGGGCCCCGAGATAGATCAATCCCGGGATGCTCCAGGTAATCGCCAGTGGAATGCGGTATTTGAGCGTTAGCCCGATGGAGAGCAGGGATGCCGTAAACCAGATGATAAAGATCCAGCTTGATGCCGTGCCTCGGTCAAGCCCAAGCTGACCCGCGACCTCAAGATGAAGAGGCAGCGCGCCAAAGGCGTACCATAGATAAGCAGTCACCCCGGCCCAGAATGAGGCCAGGTTGAAGTCCTGCCATAACGGGCGGGTCGGCATGACGTATCGCTCGGTCTGGTTTATTCGGCCGCCGCGACTTTATCCGCTGTCTTGGTGTCGAAGTCTGAGGCGTCGTGGCGTTCGTGCAGCTGCTCATGCAGCTCGCCGCGATGCTTATTGACCATACGACCGCGCTTAACAGTTTCACGGGCATCGATCTCTTTCGCCCAGCGCATTGCGTTCGTATAGATCTCGGCGTCGACAAACTCGGCGGCGTCATATTGCCGGTTGAGCAGCAGACCGCCATACCAGGGCCAGGTCGCAATATCGGCGATGGTATATTCGTCACCACACAAATAGCGGTTATCCGCGAGACGGCGGTCCAGCACATCAAGCTGGCGCTTGGCTTCCATGGTGAAACGGTCGATCGCATATTGGATCTTCACCGGTGCATAGTTATAGAAATGACCAAACCCACCGCCGAGATACGGTGCGCTGCCCATGAGCCACATTAGCCAAGACAGGCACTCGGCGCGGTCCGCGGGGTCGCGCGGCAGGAAGGCGTTAAATTTCTCGGCGAGATAAAGCAGGATCGCACCGGATTCGAACACCCGTGTCGGTGGGTTGGTGCTGTGATCCATCAGGGCAGGAATTTTTGAGTTCGGGTTCACGTCGACAAATCCGCTGCCAAACTGATCGCCATCGCCAATCTTGATCATCCAGGCATCATACTCAGCATCGGCAATCCCCAGCGCCAACAGTTCTTCGAGCAGGATAGTGACCTTCACACCGTTGGGCGTGCCGAGCGAGTAGAGCTGCAATGGATGCTTGCCAATCGGCAGTTCTTTTTCATGCGTCGGGCCGGCGGTTGGACGATTAGTCGTAGCAAACGGCCCACCATTCTCGGCTTCCCATTTCCAGACTTTCGGTGGTGTGTAATCAGATGACTCAGACATATTCGGCAAACTCCATGCGTGTCGTTAAATTTGGCGGTGGCCCTCGATCGGGGACACGCTGTTCTCGTTAAATAAATCATATAGGGTCCGCCCCGGTGAAGGAAAGCGACAAGCGGAAAAGGCGGTGTTTTATGGCGAGGAGCGTTTGTACTGGTAATGGTGCTCCGAGGGCGGGCGGGTTTGTGTTTTGGCGCGACGTTGCTGTCGCTTGTCAGTCGCCGCGGTCGCCTGAGTCACCAGGAATGTCACCTCGAGCTCGAAGGCGCCGCGCTTTGTCGTCTGACTCCTGCGCCGGGGTCGCCTGAACATTCTTTGTCGTTTGATCTCCGTCCACGGGCGGCCTTTGCATATCACTGGCGAACGTAATGGTTCGTTGCGGGAAGGGAATTTCGATTCCCAGCTCGTCAAAACGATTCTTCATAAGCCGGTTGAATGCCCGCTTTAATCCCCACTGGGTTCCGGCGGTGACCTTGATCCGGGCCCGGATGGTCACGGCGGAATCATCGAGACTTTGTACGCCCTGTACGAATAACGGTGTAATGACGTCGCGGCCAAGAATCGGATCATCGACCATTTCCTGGCCCAGTTTTTCGAGAACGTTTATGACCTCATCGACATTTTCCCGATAGGAGATGCCGATGTTCAACACCACATTGGAATACTCCTTGGTGAAATTCTGCACCGTGCCGACCTCGCTGAACGGCATCGTGTGGACCGTGCCTTCTGGATCGCGCAGGCGGAGGGTGCGAATGGATAACGATTCCACATCACCTTCATGTGTGCCGACCTGAACGTAATCACCGACGGTGATGGTCTCCTCGATGAGGATAAACAGGCCAGTGATAATGTCCTTGACCAGAGTCTGGGCCCCGAAACCGATGGCGAGCCCGATGACACCAGCGCCCGCCAGTAACGGGCCAATTCTGATCCCAAGTTCAGCGAGGACGATCAGCGTCACCATGACCGCGAGCACGGTGAAGATGACCTTGCGCAGTAAGGGCAGCAACGTGCGGATGCGCGGGCTCCTCTGAATTACATTGCCCTGGGCATCACTCTTGATCAGGTATTTCTCGACGCTACTGTTAACAGCCTCCCAGAAGATCAGTGCCAGAATTATGACAGCAAGGATATCAAAGGCGCCTTGGGACATTTTCTTTCCGAGTGGCGTGTCCAGCCATCCGACTGCGCCGATGCCCCAGGCTTCCAGTAAGACCAGAGCCGAGATGATGTATATGGCCCAACGTAGTACCTGCCTCAGGACAGGCAGGTAACGATTGGCTC
This sequence comes from uncultured Alphaproteobacteria bacterium, assembly GCA_943787225.1. Lineage (GTDB taxonomy): Bacteria > Pseudomonadota > Alphaproteobacteria > MPNO01 > UBA2964 > UBA2964. The sequence continues at coordinate 362,902 of CALSLP010000002.1, read as the reverse complement.
TTTTTTCGAGTGTGGGGAATTTTTCACGCAGGTCTTCGCGGATGGTGAAGCCCTTTGCCACCGCGCGGTCCACACCTGTTGCAAGCAATCGAGCGGCCGTCAGGATGATGGTAGTTAAAGCGCTTGCCCGGGCCAAATACTCGAAGCCCCCTGTCATACCGAGGGCCCATAAGGCAAATATGGCAACCGCATAAAAACTTGCCAGAACATGCCAAATATCAGCAAACCGGTTGCGTAGCCCCCCAGCCCGCTGCCTTTGACTGTCGCCGCGAATCCAGCGCGCCACCGGGGCGCGGTTTTGCAAAATGAAGACCACCACCAACCCGGTGGTGATCAACCCCAATAAACGCAGAAGGGCAGCGTGCCCAGATTCGGGCAGACCAAGCAAAAGCGATGCTTCAGCGAAAAAGAAACCAAAGACGGAAAAGCTGGCGAGTCGACGCGTCCAGATGAATAAGTAATTTGCGCTTATGTTCGTTAGCGGCAGGACACGGAGTGATTCCACGGTCGGTGCCAGACCCATGCGTGCCAACGCCAAAATAACGCAGACGATCAAATAGGCATTAATAATGGTCAGCGCCATGACCTTAACCAGGGTGCTCGGTTGTAAAAGCGGTGCCACGACATAAGCGGTGGCAGCGAAAGCGGCGAGCGGCACAATATCCAAAACCGTTCGCCCAGCCAGCAAAGACAGGCGGACCCAGAAACTATCGGCGGCCCGTTCCTCTAATATTCGTCTTGGACGTTTTAGCAGAATCCGAATCAGGAATTCACCTATGGCTGCGGCGATCAAAATCAACATGACCTTGCTGATCAATCCAAGCCACAGCTGCCGGGTGCTGGAATCAGCGACCCCTTTTTGAATTGAGGTGATCAGGATGGGTATATCGCTAAGAGCTCTCGTGGCGGCCAACATCTGCTGGCTGACATGGTTGATTTTTTCTGACAGGCCAGCGATCAAACGGGCCCCCACGCTTTCGACCGGTGGTTTTTTCTCCGTTTTTTTCTTAAGCGCGGCCAAGGCGCGTATGCTCGAAACCAACTTTTCGCGGGCCACTTTGCCTTCTATAGCCGTGGCGAAATCTTCCAGTTCCTGCGCGCTTATGACCGGGGATGATTTCGGTTGCTGTGCCTGGGTGACGGCGGAGCCTAGAAGAAGAATGGTAAGCAAAGCGCAGAGCAGGAGAATTGGTTTGTTTGAAGGTCCACCCCAATGTTGTGACCCCACCCAAATCTTTGAACCTGATACTGAAAGCGCATGAGCAGCGTGGGGCGCGCGGAATTTTGCCATCGAGTTTGCCTTATTGTCGTGCTGAGCCGTTGGCGAAATTCATAAATCTGACAGCGCTCTTTGAGCGCGGCTTTACTTTACGATCACCGGAGATAAGAGCGCTTTCGCCCGGGTGATTGATCCCGCGAAGAAGGCATATAAATAAGCGCCGAAGAAGGCAGCCGCGATAATCGGTGTAACCGCGGGGATAAGCCATGCGGCTAGTAAAGCGGCATTCACCAGACCGAGCCTTGTGGCGGTTGTCGCCGCGTCGATGATTGGGTGGGGCATCCGGTACGGCACCACCATCGTTACGGCATGGATCAAGTAGATCGCCGCCAATATGTATTCCGGGCTGAAATTAAATTGCCCGGCCAATAACAGCGCGAACAGGATATGGCGCATAAGTTCGTTGGTCTGGGAGCCTTGTCCCGCGAAGGCCGCAGGCTGCAGCCGCGACACAATGCGGATGAGGATCGACCCGGCGGCGATGGCGCTCGCGACGATCAGGAAATTTCCGAAATGCGCCCCGACGGCTAAAGCAAGACTGATATGGGCAACCGCGTCACAAACGTTATCGAGGTCGGCACCGAACTTGCTTCTGATATTGAGCTTTGCGGCTAAAACGCCATCGAGATCGTCGATGAAATTGTTATAGATAATAAGCGGGATGACATACTGGAAGCCGCCATCCATAAAGAGAATGATGAGCGGCAACACGCCGAGCAGGGAAGCCGTATTGGCCAGATTACGATAGACGAATTTTCCGGGGGTCTGTTGCATGCTCAAGACTCTGCCGCCGCGAGTGTGAAGAAGTGATTCTCCAATTTTGGAAAGGCAATGCCCAAAGCCTTTGGCAGGCGCGTGACCCAGGGGTAACCCCCGCGCAGGCCAAAATAGGTGAGGTGTCCGATGGCCTGAAGTGCCTGGAAACGCGGGGGCACGGCCTTCTGCCATTTCTCTACCAGTTCGCTGGCCATTTCGATGAGCACATAGGGCTCATTCCGCTCGACAGGATTGGCGCTCAATCCGCTCTGCCCGAAGAGCCGCTGGTAATCTGAGACGGTCCGATAATTGACCTGGTAGTCGCCGCGCAGAGACAGGGCGTCGTCTCTGACGGTGGATTCTCGGCATAGGATGATGCCGCCCGGTTCAAGACATTTAGCCAGCTTCAACAGTAAGGCGGTCAGATCCTTCTCATCGAGATACATGAGCAAGCCGCCGAGGAAGATCAGGTCGTATTTGGCGTCGGGCTCAAATGTCATGACATCGCCATGGACAGTCCGGAGATTGGAGTATGGCGCGGCTCTTTTCTGCAGAGAGTCGAATAGCGTGCGGCTGCCTTCGACGGCCGTCACTTGGGCAAATCGTTGCGCGAAACTTTCCGCCCAGGTTCCGATGCCGCTGCCAAGATCGAGGACGGCGCCGTCCTGTTTTACGTCACTGGTTAGCCGTTCAACGATCCGGGATTCTGCCTGAAAGCGAAAATTCCCCGCCCTCGCCGGAAAGCCAAAATCGTCCATCATATAGGGGCCGAGGATAGAAGGCGTGGCGTCTTCCCAGTATTGATTCACTTTCGCATAATCGATTTCGGTGTCGATTTCAATCATCGACGACAATCGGCGGCAGTGGATCGCGCGCGGAAATTGGCCATGGTTTCGGTTTCACTCCAGTGATTAACCCGGCAAAGGGCATGCGACGGCAACGGCTATACGCTTATAGAAACGCGAGGTGCTAATTGGTGCTTGCCAGCAAGCCTACAAGGCCCGCGAAACCGTCGTAATAATACGGTAAACGGGCGTCCCGACTGGTATGTGTAGCGAAGAAATTACGCGCAGACCCGAAAGAGAACTCATCGGGGCGGTGTCTCAATGTATTTACACTACATTATTTGGGGAAATTCACAACAGTGGCCAGAACCGGAGACAGTTGAGGTCACAACAACTCTGATCGTTTGATACGATAAAGTCCTCTCGCGGCGCGAAGTATGACCCTCGATTGCCCCAGCACATGACGTCACCCCGGACTTGATCGGGGGTCCATGTCAGATATGTCCTCGATGGATCCCGCATCAAGTGCGGGATGACGAAGGGGGCTGCGGGTGACAGGTAGTGTCTTGGGATTGTCTAAGAAGAGAACGAAAGAGGTGACCTGACCGCTGCGGGCAATTCTGCCACAGCGATCAGATCGATATCAAATTACCCAGCTAGATTACGCAGCGAGTGAGGTTTCCGTCGGCCCGATGCCAGCTGAGTCCAGTGCCGCGATGATCTCTTTATCTGCACCGGGTTCGAGCGGCAGCAGTGGTGAGCGGATCGTCGCGTGATCGAGTATGCCGCGATGTACCATGCCGATCTTGAGAGCCGGGGTCGCTTCCATGTGGGAGCCACGGTGATAAACGCATCTGGTCACCGGCAGCAGGCGGTTGTGGATTTCTTTTGCCTTTACGTAATCCTGTGCCTTACCGGCAACGAGCAGATCATTCAGCATTTCGGGGGCGAGGCTGCCATAGCCGACCAGCGCGCCGTCGACGTCAAACATGGTGTGCAGCAGATATTCATCATGGCAGGTCAGAATCTGCAGATCAGGCCGTTCGCGGCGCAGGATCGGGATTTCAACATCCCAGCGCCGCATGTTGCGAACGCCATTCTTGGTCGCGATGACGCCGGGCTGGGCGGCAATCTCGAGTTGGGTGTCGATATTATAGGTCGCCTTGGTGTTGTCGGGATACTGGAACAGAATTTCCTGCAGACCGGAGGCTTCATAAATCGCCTTGTAGCGATCCTGCGGCGCGCCATCCTGGTAGCCGAAGCGCAGCCAGCCATGCGATGGATAAACCAGCGCGCCAACAGCGCCGGCATCGGCAGCCATCTTGGCTTCTTCCGCAGCGACATTGGTGCCTTCGCGGGTGATGCCGGCGATGATTGCGACCTTGTCGCCCGCTGCCTCAACATAGGTGCGGATGAGCGCGACCTGTTCTTCCGAGGTCAGAAACGTGCCTTCACCGGCATGGCCGAGAATGACCAGGCTCTTGACCCCGTCAACCGAGGCGAGCCAGCGCGCAACGCGGGCATTGGCTTTGTGGTCAACGGCGCCATCGGGCGTAAAGGCGGTAATGGGGGCGGGGTTTATGCCGCGGAGATCAAGCGGGGTCATGGTGTTTTCCTCTATTTAAACTGTTATCGGAAAGTTCTCATATTGGCTGAAAAATGACAACACTGCCTTTGGTGGCGGTGGCCGCGTCAGTTTCGGGTGGGCGAAAAACTGTCCGCAAAATTTCTCCCAGAAAACACACATTCGCAAGGTCGCTTGAGCCGATTTTCCGGAGGAAGACGGATTGTACGCCATTTCCCCTGATATCTTCGGTTTTCTCGGGTTTTAGGCGATGTCTTCAGCGAATTTTAAGAAAATTTAGCGATATAGGGTTTGTAGCTATTTTAGGGGCGATCAACGGTGTAGTTGGTTTGCTGAACGCATCAATTTGACCTGATTCACGAAAAATTTCAGAAGCTTGTTCGTTAAATATGTTCAGCCGGATTGGAATAAAATTCGATCTATCAGTCGGAATAACACTAAGGGCCGCCGCAATGAAAATTACAAAACCGAACCCTTTTTCAAATCTGCAAACGAAACCCAAAATCCTGATCGGCTTTTGTGTACCAATCGCAATGCTTATGATTTTGGGTGGCGTTAGCGTTTTTTCGGTTAAGTCCATTGTTGAGACTAACGAATGGGTCGACCATACCAATAAAGCGATTGCCCGATCATCCTCCATTGTTGGCTCGGCGGTCAATATGGAAACGGGAATGAGAGGGTATCTTCTTGCCGGCAAGGAAGCATTTTTAGACCCTTACAAAGGCGGTCAGGAAGCAACCTATAGTGCTATTGCAGACCTCCAGAAGACGGTAGGCGATAATCCAAGACAGGTTGACCGGCTTGCGGCGGCGGAAAAAGTTCTCAAGGAATGGCAACAGAACGTCACGGAACCCACTATCGCGCTGCGCCGTAAGATAGGTGACGCAAAGACCATGGATGACATGGCCAAATTGGTTGGCGAAGCACGCGGCAAACAGTTTTTCGATAAATTTCGTTCCCAAATCGGGACATTTATCAATCGCGAGGAGAAGCTACTCGTTCGGAGGCGCAAAGACTTTGGAACAGCCTTCGAGAAGCTACGCGGTAGCAGCTCGGTTGATGTGGCTTTGCTCAAAGAAATGAGTGAAAACGAGAAATGGGTTACTCATACATTTCGAGTGATCGCTCAGGCAAATGATATTCTTGCTGCCGCTGTTGATATGGAAACTGGTATGAGAGGCTATCTCCTTGCCGGTAAAGAAGAATTTCTTGACCCCTATAAGGGCGGCCAGGACAGGTTTTTCAAATTGATTGCTGCCCTCCGCGAGACGGTGAATGACAATCCCGCTCAGGTTATACTGCTCACCGAGACAGAGCAGACCATCAAGGACTGGGTCGCGAATGTCACTCAGCCGACTATTGCGCTGCGTAGAAATATTGGCGATGCCAAGACAATGAACGACATGGCCAAGCTGATCGGTGAAGCACGCGGCAAGCAATATTTCGATAAATTCCGGCAGATCATGGCTGATTTCAGCGCCGAGGAACAAGGCCTGATGAAAGGCCGTCAGGCGAGCAGCAATAGCACCGTGCGCTTTACCTATATTTTGGTGGGGCTTTGTCTTGGCCTGGGACTCTTGATTGGCCTTGGTCTTGCCTGGTTAATCGGAAATGGGATCGCTAACCCAATCCGTCGCATGACTGATGTTATGGGCACGCTGGCCGGTGGTAATCATCAAATTGAGGTGTCTGATCGCGAGCGCAAGGACGAAGTTGGCGCGATGGCGGAAGCCGTTCAGGTGTTCAAGGAGAACATGATCGAAAACGAACGGCTCGTATTCGAAAAAAAAGAAGCCGAAAAGAGAGCGGCTGGGGAACAAGCCAAACGCGAGGAAGAAGACATTCAGCGTGGAGAAGACGAAAAAGCAGCTGAAGCCGAGGCGGAAGCACAACGCAAAAACGCCATGATCGAAATGGCAGATAACTTTGAAAAAAGCGTTATGGGCGTTGTCAGTTCTCTGAGCTCGGCGGCAACCGAAATGCAAACTTCTGCTGAAACTGTCTCTGCGACAGCCGAACAGACCAGCGCTCAAGCGATCGATGTCTCGGCCGCGGCCGAGCAAGCAACGGTGAATGTACAGACAGTCGCGTCCTCTGCTGAAGAATTGTCAGCGTCCATTGAGGAAATCTGGCGTCAGGTCGAGCAAAGTAACGAGATGGCCCAAAACGCGGTCACTGAGGCGGAGATGACAAACACCAAGGTTGAAGGCCTGGCCGGTGCTGCCCAGAAAATCGGTGATGTTGTCAGCCTGATCAATGATATCGCCAGCCAGACAAACTTGCTGGCCCTTAACGCAACGATCGAGGCCGCACGGGCCGGTGATGCTGGCAAGGGATTTGCGGTAGTCGCCTCCGAAGTAAAATCACTCGCAACCCAGACCGGGAAAGCAACGGAGGAAATTGCGTCGCAAATTTCCGAAATTCAGGATGCCACAGGTGAAGCTGTTCAGGCTATTCAAGGCATTGGTTCGATCATTGGCCAACTTGGTGAAATTGCCAGCTCGGTCTCGGCAGCGGTGGACCAACAGGGCTCCGCTACCCGTGAGATTGCTGGCTCTGTCCAGCAGGCTGCAGCCGGTACACAGGCAGTCACAGGCAAGATAACCGAAGTGAACCAGGCGGCCGGTGAAACACAGGAAACGTCCAGCCAAATGTTGGGTGCCGCGAAGGAATTAGCGCAGCAGGGTGATTTACTGCAGCAGGAAGTTGAAAAGTTTTTGCAAGAAGTCCGCGCGGCATAGAAGCGAACCTATTGTGAAATCGGAGACGGCTATTTCTAAATCGAAAGGCCGTCTTCCATTATGGGGAGCGCCTATGTTTCGCGGCTCTGCGTCGAAAAATTCGTCGCTTAGTCCGCTTGCGTAGTCACGCCGTATTTTCGGAAATAGGACTCACGCAGTTTTTCCTCGGTCACGCTCCGATTGTCATAACGACCCGGTCACGGGTTGCAAATACCCCATCCTGCACGACATCGTGAATGGGACTCTGGAGGCGCGCAGTGATACCTTTCCGCCATCACTGTATGCGCAGCAGTGAAATGGCTTTCTTGCAATTTAAAAGGGGAAATAGGACATGAGCTTACGTATCAACGACACCATACCCGACCTCACGGTCGAGACGGATCAAGGCAGCCTCTCGCTGCATGAATGGATTGACGATGACTGGGCGATCCTGTTTTCGCATCCCAAGGATTTCACGCCGGTCTGCACCACCGAGTTCGGCGCTGTGGCGCAGCTTGCCGGTGAATGGAAAAAACGCGGCACCAAGGTGATGGGTGTCTCGGTCGACAGCGCTGAAGATCATAAGAAGTGGAAAAACGACATCGAAGCCGTCGGTGGTGCCAAGGCCGAATTTCCAATCGTTGCCGATGACGGCCTGCAGGTTGCCAAAGCATTCGATATGTTGCCTGCCGAGGCGTATCTCCCCGATGGTCGGACGCCCGCTGATAGCGCCACTGTGCGGTCGGTGTTTATCATTGGCCCGGACAAGCAGCTCAAACTGTCCATGACCTACCCGATGACGGTGGGCCGTAATTTCAATGAGATTTTACGAGCACTGGATGCTCTGCAGACGTCGTCAAAGAATGCGGTGGCGACGCCAGCCAATTGGCAGCCAGGTGACGATATCATCATCCCGACAGCCGTGAATGATGCCGATGCCAAAGCCAAGTATGGTGATTTCGAAACGCTGACGCCCTATCTGCGTAAGGCGAAGCTGCCGAACTAGACCGGCAAGCGCAGCCTTGTTCGGATTCGGCTACCCATGCAGGAAATCGGATTAAGCTAAGAGACGGCGGTCCTTCGGGGCTGCCGTTTTGTTTTGGGCATCGGGTTCGCGCGGGGGCGTCGTTTTGCCTGATTACGCCGTCACGCCGTATTTCCGGAAATAGGACTCGCGCAGTTTTCCTTCGGTCACGCTCGGATTGTCATAGGCCGGGGACAGGATCGGACTGACCGCAGTTAGAGTGATCAGCACTGCATCATGAACAGTCGTCTTCGGGCCAAGTTCCTGCAGCATGGTCTCCTTAAATTTTTCATAGAGCGCGTCACCTGGCGAATGCACCGTAGCGGTGCCAGTGAAGCGATAGCCGCGCCGTGAAAACACATCGATGCAGTTAACCTCGGTCCGGGGCTCGCGCCGCAGATTGTCGATGGTGCCGGGAGAGGCCAGATTGGCAAAGATCAGTGCGTTATCATCATGGGGGCGGAGCGTGCTCTTGGGCGACAGGTTGGGGCTGCCATCCTCATTGACCGTCGCGACAAAGCTGAGATTGGCCTGTTTGATGATGGCTTTCATATCGTCATCGAGCATGGTGATCATCTTCCTAAATTTGTTGCGCGCGGCGGCAGGCGAGAAGTGTAATCCGTCTAACGAAATCTGTCAGGACACAAAGCGGTTTCAGCGACGCCTGTCGGGGAATATGATTTGGAAGCAACGAAGCCGGGCAACAGAAAGAGCCTGATGACCCGAACCCAAATCGAATTCCTGTTTCTCAATATCGGGCATTTTCTAGATCATCTGTTCATGCTGGTCTTTGCGACGGCGGCAGCACTCACCCTGACGCGTGAATGGGGGATGAGCTATGCCGAGTTGATCCCCTATGCGACGCCTGGGCTGGTTGCCTTTGCCGCGAGTTCGATCCCGGCGGGTTGGCTCGCTGACAAGTGGAGCCGCGAAGGCATGATGGCTATTTTCTTTATCGGCATCGGGCTGTGTTCGATAGCGACCGCTCTGGCGCAGTCACCGCTTCAAATTGCCTGTGGCCTGTTTGGCATCGGTGTGTTCGCGGCGATCTATCATCCGGTCGGGCTGTCGATGGTGGTGCAGGGTCGCAAAAAGACCGGCATGCCGCTGGCGGTGAATGGCGTGTTTGGTAATCTTGGTGTCGCCAGCGCGGCGCTGATCACGGGTTTTCTGATCGATAATAGCGGTTGGCCCTCGGCGTTTGTTGCCCCTGGCATTTTCTCTGTCGTGATTGGCCTCGTCTATATCGGGTTTATCCTCACTAGAAAGCGAGACGCCGCCGCGCCTGTCATGGCCAGGACATCGGCGGCCGGTAGCGAACAGGCGGATATTCCCCGCCAGATTCTCATCCGCTTGTTTGTAATCGTTCTCTTTACCACAGCGATCGGCGGGCTGATCTTTCAGAGCACGACCTTCTCCCTGCCCAAAGTGTTTGACGAACGCTTGTCGAGCATCGCGGTGACGGCAACGCAGGTCGGCTGGTATGCTTTTCTGGTTTTCACCATCGCTGCGTTCGCTCAGCTGGCTGTCGGCTATCTGGTCGACCGCCAGTCAATCCGCACGGTGTTTGCTTTTGTCGCGGGGTTACAGGCGATGTTTCTCGCTATCATGTATCAGTTGACCGGAGTCGCAGCGCTCGTGGTCGCTGTCGCATTCATGCTGGTGGTGTTTGGCCAGATCCCGATCAATGACGTGCTGATCGCCCGCGCGGCAAAATCCGAATATCGCAGCCGGGTCTATGCGCTACGCTATATCGTGACCTTTTCGATCTCAGCGGCTTCTGTGCCGGTGATCGCCTGGATCCACGGCGGCTGGGGTTTTTCAATGTTGTTCGTGGTGCTCGCGCTGGGGGCCGCCGCTATATTCGCAGCAGTGCTAATGCTGCCGAAAACGGGGTCTTTTATTCAGATTTCCACCAACTCCGCATAACATATCGGCAAAAGGCCTGATCGAAATAGCACTCACCATGGTGCAATAGCAGCATTTATTATCTGTTACTTATTGTCTGGCTTGAGATGGTGGTCTCGGGTGGATGATAAATACATGCCTGCACCGACGTCTGGTTTTGACCTGCAAAGTGACTGCCGCGGTGCCAATAATATTTATACGTTTCGGTATAGTTTAGAATTATTAAAAACTATTGCATTGCGAAATTGAAATCCTATATTAGAAGAACTCTAAATTAAAAACCCGAACGCACAGGAAAGACGTGATGACTGAAAACAACGGAAATTCGGCGGGTAAATGCCCGGTAATGCACGGCGCGCAACCGCAGACGACGGCATCGGGCGCTTCGCCCAATAGCGACTGGTGGCCGAACCAGTTGAACCTTCGTATCCTTCACCAAAATTCCTCGAAATCTGATCCGATGGGCGAAGATTTTGATTATGCTGCGGCATTTGGCAAGCTCGATCTGGCGGCAGTTAAAACAGACCTCACAAACCTGATGACTGAATCCCAGGAGTGGTGGCCTGCGGATTTTGGCCATTATGGCGGGTTGTTTATCCGTATGGCGTGGCATAGCGCTGGCACTTATCGCGTGGCTGATGGCCGAGGTGGCGCGTCATCCGGCTCGCAGCGTTTCGCGCCGCTGAACAGCTGGCCCGATAACGGCAATCTGGACAAGGCGCGGCGTCTGCTGTGGCCGATCAAGCAGAAATATGGCAACAGCCTGTCCTGGGCCGACCTGATGATCCTTGCAGGCAATGTCGCTCTGGATTCCATGGGCTTCAAAACCTTTGGCTTTGCAGGCGGTCGCGAAGACATCTGGGAGCCCTAAGAAGATATTTACTGGGGTGCTGAGACCGAGTGGCTGGGCGACAAACGCTATAGCGGCGACCGGGAACTCGAAGACCCGCTGGCCGCCGTCCAGATGGGCCTGATCTACGTGAACCCAGAAGGCCCCAATGGTGAGCCTGACCCGGTCGCCTCGGGGCGCGACATTCGCGAGACTTTTGCACGGATGGCGATGGATGACGAAGAAACTGTCGCCTTGGTGGCCGGTGGACACACCTTCGGTAAGGCGCATGGCGCGGGCGATGCGGCTCATGTCGGGGCCGAGCCCGAAGGTGCTGGCATCGCCGAGATGGGGTTCGGTTGGATCAGCAGCTATGCCAGCGGCAAGGGTGACGATACCATCACCAGTGGGATCGAAGGGGCATGGACCCCCAATCCGACCCAGTGGGATAACGGGTACTTCGACATGCTGTTCGGTTATGAGTGGGAGCTCACCAAAAGTCCGGCCGGGGCTTGGCAATGGGCGCCAAAAGACGTCGCCGAGAAAGATCTTGCCCCATCGGCGGGAGACGCGACAAACCGCGTGCCGACCATGATGACCACCGCCGACATGGCGTTGCGGATGGACCCGGCTTACGAGGCGATCTCGCGGCGCTTCCATGAAAACCCCGATGCGTTCGCCGATGCTTTTGCCCGCGCGTGGTACAAGCTGACGCACCGCGACATGGGACCGCCCGCGCGTTTTCTCGGCCCGGACGTGCCCGACGAAGTGTTAATCTGGCAAGATCCGGTACCGGCTGTCGACCATGATTTGGTCGATGCGCAGGACATAGCGGCCCTGAAAGCGGAAATACTGTCTTCGGGACTGACGGTCTCCGACTTGGTCTCCACCGCCTGGGCGTCGGCGTCGACCTTCCGGGGTTCGGACAAGCGCGGTGGGGCGAACGGTGCGCGTCTCCGACTTGCCCCACAGAAGGACTGGGCGGTTAATCAATCCGGCCCCGTGGCGAAGGTGGTTGCGGCGCTGGAAGGCATCGCAGAAGATTTCAACGCTGCGCAGTCCGGTGGCAAGAAGGTATCCGTGGCCGACATGATCGTGCTTGGCGGTGCCGCGGCGGTCGAACAGGCAGCCAAGGAAGCGGGTTATGCGGTGGACGTTCCTTTCACCCCGGGCCGTACCGACGCGACCCCGGAGCAGACCGACGCTGAATCGTTCGAACCGCTCGAACCGATTGCTGACGGTTTCCGTAACTACCAGAAGGCGGCCTGCAGCGTGCCGGCAGAACGTCTGCTGATCGACAAGGCGCAGCTACTGACCCTGACGGCGCCCGAAATGGCGGCGCTTGTCGGCGGGATGCGGGTGTTGGACGCGAACCATGACGGTTCGGGGCATGGCGTGTTTACTGACCGTCCGGGCCAGTTGACCACCGATTTCTTCGTGAATGTGTTGGACATGGCGACGGAATGGAAATCGGTCTCGGACGACGAAGAAGTGTTCGAAGGGCGCGACCGGGCAACCGGCGCGGTGAAGTGGACCGGCTCCCGCGTGGATATCATCTTCGGCTCTAACTCGCAGCTGCGCGCGCTGGCGGAGGTCTATGCCCAGGATGATGCTGCCGAAAAGTTCGTGAAAGACTTCGTGGACGCCTGGAACAAGGTGATGAATGCGGACCGTTTTGATCTCGCTTAGTCTCGAGGTCCAAGCCAGGTGAAACGATAAAGGGCGGGTCCCGCGCGGGCCCGCCCTTCCTTCTTTGGCGAACTGAACATCTGCTCGCCTGTCTCGGAAAACAGGCGGGGCATCCGAAACCATCTAATGAGCCAACAGGTAAGAATTCAGGACGGACACCGCTATTAACGTGCGGCAATGCTTGTGGCATATTGCGGCGCGCGCGGTTTGCGCGTTAGAGATACGGGTAGAATGAGCGCTCAATCAGATAATAAATTCGTTGTGGTGGGGATGTACCATTTTGTCCGCCTCGATGATTTTGAGGACATGAAGCCGCCGCTTCAGGCGCTATGCGTTGAGAATGGCTTGATGGGAACGATCCTGCTCGCTCGGGAGGGGCTTAACGGAACCCTCGCGGGGCCGCGCGACGGCATTGATACGCTGCTGTCTCACCTACGCGCCGACTCCCGTTTTGAAACCCTGCGCTACAAGGAATCCTATACCGATAAGGCGCCGTTTCGGCGCATGAAAGTTCGGCTCAAGCGCGAGATCGTCACGATGGGGGTGCCGGATACCGACCCCGGCGCGCTGTGTGGTGAGCGGGTTGATGCGAAACGCTGGAATGAGTTGCTGCAGGACCCCGAGGTTCTGACGATTGATACGCGTAACGAGTATGAGTGCGACATCGGGACTTTCGAAAACGCCATCTCGCCCGGCACCGAGACATTTCGGGAGTTTCCGAAGTTCGTTGATGCCGAGCTCGACCCGCAAAAGCACCGCAAGGTGGCGATGTTTTGTACCGGCGGTATCCGCTGCGAGAAAGCCACCAACTATCTCATGAAGCAGGGGTTTGAAGAGGTCTATCATCTGGATGGCGGTATCCTCAAATATCTTGAGACCGTCGATAAAGAAGAGAGCCTGTGGCGCGGTGAGTGCTTTGTGTTTGATGACCGGGTCGCGGTGGATGAGAACCTTGCACCTGGATCCTATGCGCAGTGCTATGCCTGTCGGCGGCCGCTCTCGGAATCTGATCGTGATTCATCGCTCTATGAGATAGGCGTGTCCTGTCCACATTGTCATGGCAAACACAGTGACGGGAAAATCGCTGGTCTCAAGGAACGCCAACGCCAAATCGACATGGCCAAAGCCCGTCAAGATCAGGATGACTGACCCGTTATGAGCAGCTATCCAGTTCTGTATTCCTTTCGCCGCTGCCCCTATGCAATGCGGGCGCGGATGGCGGTGATGCAGTCGGGCGTGGTGTGTGAATTGCGCGAGGTCGTGCTGCGCGACAAGCCGGAATCCATGATCGCGCTATCGCCAAAAGGCACGGTACCGGTTTTGCAGTTGGAAGACGGCACGGTGCTGGAGGAGAGCCTCGATGTTATGCGCTGGGCGCTGGCGGCCAATGATCCCAATGGCTGGCTCGATATCGATGATGAGCTCGATATTTTTCTCAGCCGACTGGACGGCGAATTCAAGGACAGTCTGGATCGCTATAAATATTCCGTTCGGTTTCCCGAACACCCGCAAAGCTATTACCGGGATCAGGGCGCTGAGTTTCTTGAGATGCTGGAAGACAGGCTCGCGGGCAATGGTGGCCAGGGGCTGTGCGCGCCCCGGACGACGTTCGCGGATGTCGCCACGTTTCCGTTTGTTCGCCAGTTCGCCTTTGTCGATAAGCCGTGGTTCGACGACACGCCGTACCCGTTATTGCTGGCGTGGTTTAACCGACATTTGGAGAGTGATCTGTTTCTCTCGGTCATGCATAAATACGTCGCCTGGAAACCGGGCGATGACGTACTGCTGTTCGGGGAACAGTCTTAAAACTATTCCAGCCTAAAATTTTTCCACCCAGGGACGGAGCTCCAGTTCCCACGCCCAGCTATCGCGTGGCTGGCGCCAGAAATTGTAGTAGCTGTTGGCGATGCTGTCGGGCTCGAGTAACCCGTCGGTGCCAGCACGCTCTGTGCGGGGGTCGTTGGGCTGTTTAATGCCGCCATCAATCACGAAATGCGCGATATGAACATTTTGCGGGTGCAGCTCGCGCGCCATCGATTGAGCCAAACCGCGTAAGCCAAACTTGCCCATCGCGAAGGTGGCCGAGTTGGGGTAGCCCTTCACGCCAGCGGAGGCGCCGGTAAAGAAGATCGCACCATTGCCGCGCGCGACCATTTGCTTGGCGGCCTGCTGGGCAACGAGAAACCCGCCATAGCAGGTGATCTTGATGGCGGTGAGGACGGCCTCGGGGTCGATTTCGGTGATCGGGCCACGCACGCGGTTTGAGGCGTTATAGACGACGATATCGGGCTCGCCGAGATCGGCAGTGACGGACTTAAATAATCCTTCGACGGCGGCGGGGTCGGTGGCGTCACAGGCATAGGCCTTGGCACCGGTATCGGCCATCAGATCGCCAAGCTTATCGATATTACGGGACGCCAGCGCGACCTTGATGCCTTCGGATGCAAAACGCCGTGCAAGTGAGGCGCTGAGCCCGGCGCCAACGCCGACGATAAGGGCGGTTTCTCCTTCAGCCATGATTTTTTCCTGGAAATATTAGAGTGTGATGTTACTTCGCTGACGTTTACTTCGCTGCCTGCGGGCGCACGTCGATATGATGCACGACCTTTGTGACATGGTCAGTGCGTTTGGCGATGGTCAGGACCTTGCCAAATTCATGTTGTGAAAGAGCCCGGCCAATGATGTAAACGACTGAATTTACGACACGGGTTTGGTAATTGGCTGAATTGACGCCATTCTCCGCCAGCAGCTGTGAATTGATTTTGGTTTTGATCCAGGTGTCATGGGCAGTGTTCTGAAACCCACCGGCATCTGTGATTTGTACATTGTTATAGATGGCGCGGACCCCGGGGATGCCCTTCGCAAGATTTTCAATGCGGGTGCGGTTGGTGGCCGATTTAACGGCGCCGGTGAGCATCACCCGGCCTTCATAAACATTGGTTTTAAGATCAAAAAACAAATCCTGATTTTTGCCATTCAGGACGCGCTTGTTGATATCGAGGCGAATTTCGGCGTCGGTGGCAACCTGGCCAAACCGGCGATCTTCCACTGCGGCACAGCCTTGCGCCAGTAAGCCGAGGACTAAGAACGCCGCCGCGACCTTTGACGCCCGCAAGCGCGGTTGAAATTGTTTCATGATTTTAGCGCCCATAAAGTGCCTCCAGTGTTTCGCCATATTTTTCGCGGATAACATGCCGCCTAATCTTAAGAGTCGGTGTCATCATCGCATTATCAATCGTGAAGGCTTCCGCCGCTAAGGTAAAGCGCCTCACCCTCTCGATTACAGAAAGGTCACCGTTTACCCGGTCAACCGCCTCGCTCATCACTGATTTGAAGTTGGGGTGATCGATGGCGGCGTCAAGGGCTTTACTGTCGAGACCTTGTTCTTTTGCCCAGCTGGCGACGAAATCCGCGTCGGGGATGATCAGGGCGACGAGGTTTGGTCGCTTGTCGCCATAGACCATGGCCTGACCGATTTCCGTCTGCGCCGTCAGCATGCCCTCGATCCGTTGCGGCGCAATATTGTCGCCCCCCGAATTGACGATGATGTCTTTCTTGCGATCGGTGATGCGCAAGTGCCCGTCGGGGTCGAACTCGCCAATATCACCGGTATGCAGCCAGCCATCTTTGATCGCTTCTGCGGTGGCATCCGGATTGTTCCAATAGCCCTGCATGACCAGCTCGCCGCGCACGACAATCTCACCATCATCGGCAATCTTGCATTCGACATCGGCCATAATCTGGCCAACGGTTTCAATCCGGTTATGCGAGGGTGGGTTGCAGCTGATCACCGGTGCGCTTTCGGTCTGGCCATAGCCCTGCAGCAGGCGCACACCGAGCGCGGTAAAGAAGATGCCAATGTCATAGTTGAGCGGCGCACCGCCCGAGACCAGTGCTTTGAGTCGTCCGCCGAACCGTTGCTGGACCTTTGACCGAACGAGCTTCGTCAGAACCGCGTTTTGCAGTCCGTCGATCGGTCCGAGACTTCCGGCGTTTTCATATTGTTTGCGGCCAAGCGCGACGGTTTTCTCAAAAAGTTTTTCTGACAAGCCGCCGGCCTGTTTCACGCCACGCCTTATGCGGTCATGCATCACTTCGTAAAGTCTCGGCACGGCGGTCATCAGAGTTGGATGAACTTCCGCCATGTTCTGGGCGAGCTTGTCGATGCCTTCGGCGTAATAGATTTGTGCGCCGAGCATGATTGGAAAGAACTGTCCCGCCGTGTGTTCGTAGGAATGGGACAAAGGCAGGAAGGACAGAAACACCTCGTCATCCAATCCCATCTCCTTCAACATTTCCGTGGAGCCGGCGCAGTTGCTGAGGATCGCGCCATGGCTCAGCATCACCCCCTTGGGGGTGCCGCCGGTGCCGGACGTATAGATCAGACAGGCTGTCTCCTCACGGGCAATCCCAGGGATCGCCGCTTCCAATGTTTGAGTGGCGTTGTCTTCGGCATCGGCGATGACATTGTCCCATAGATGTGTCGCGACGCCCGCTGATTTATCGTCGCTCACGGCCTCCATCGTGATGGCGAATTTGACACAGCCCGCTTCCTGCGCGGCGGGCAAAACTTTCTCGGCCAGGGCGGCGGTCGAAATGATAACTGCACTGGCACCGGAATCTTCCAGCACGTGGCGATGGTCGGCGATACCGTTGGTGATATAGGCGGGAACTGAAATGGCACGTGCCGCCATGATCGCGAGATCGGCAATCGGCCATTCTGGACGACTTTCCGATACCAGCCCGACCCGGTCACCGGGTTGAATGCCGAGCTTTTGCAGTGCTTCCGCCAGTGAGCCAATTTGTATCGCGGCCTCCGCCCAGCTTACCGACTGCCACGCACCATCCTGCTTGCGCCACAGAAACGGCGCATCGCCTTTCCGCAGGGCCTGGTCGAAAAAGAGAGAGACCAAGTTTTGTGTTTGTTTTGTCATCGCGTCCTAAATCCAAATTCGATTATGCAGCGAAGCATACAGTATTTAGACGCGTATTCGAATAACCCGATGGCAGATCACAAACGGGTGTTGAGGTTGATTGCGTGGAGCGAGGTGATGGTTATTCAGTCTCGATTAAGCGCTATCAGGCTGATACAAATGATGCCTGTTGATAGAGAATTCAGGAGTTCCCGTGGCCCTAGAACGCACAGAGCGGCGCTTGGTAGCGATACTTGCCGCCGATGTCGTCGGGTATTCCCGTCTGATGGGCGCCGATGAGGAGGGCACGCTCAGTACCCTGAATGCGCATCTTGCTGAATTCATCGAATCTCTTATTGCCGATCACAAAGGTCGAATCGTTAAGAAGATGGGCGATGGCCTTTTAGTCGAATTCGCCAGCGTGGTTGATGCGGTGCATTGCGCTGTCGCGTGGCAAGAAGGAATGGCCGTTCGAAACGCAGACGCTGATCAAAACGGCAATATTGTCTTCCGTATTGGTATCAATATCGGCGACGTTATCGTTCAGGATGATGACGTGTTTGGCGATGGTGTTAATGTTGCCGCCCGGCTGGAAGGCCTCGCTGAGCCCGGCGGGATTTGTATTTCCCGATCTGCGCGGGATCAGATACGCGACAAGCTGGAGTATGGCCTTGAAGATCTAGGGGAAGTCGCCGTCAAGAATATAGCGCGGCCGGTTCGGGTTTTTCGGGTACTTCCAAAAGGGGTGGTTGTATCTACATCGGTGAAGCCGCCCGCTGGAAAAAGGCGATGGGCACCGAGAGCTTGCACCTACTGGCTGATTTCCAAAGATAACCGCTATATATTTGTCGCTGGTGACGGTTATGACGGGCGTATTCACGCCAAGCCCAATAACGCCAGCTGGCGGAAGAAAACCAATGCGATGTGGCGTTTTAAGGGCGTTGGAAATGATGTCTTTACGATAACCGATGTGCGGCACAACCGTCAGCTTATTGCCGGCGATCAGTATAATGGCAAGATTTATCACCAGCCGGCGCAGAACCGGAATAATGCCAAATGGCGGGTCTTGCGTATTCATCTCAGCACGCCCGCAACCCGTATCTGGGTCTATGGGAATGGCCGGGGAAACAGCATCGGTGTGCAGCCCATGCGCATTTCTGCGGACCCTTATTCTAAGCGCTGGTGGCTGACCGGTTCAGATAATTCAGTGATCTTTTATAACCGGACCGATGGCTGGAAAGGCTTCCGGCATGAAGCTCTTGATGTGCACATAAATGACGAAGGGAAACCTTACTTCCTCAGCCCGGCATTGAAATTGCAGCGCCCAAAAACGGGTGATGCCCGGAACCCTAACCGGATCGGGTATGAGACAATAACCTCGAACGCGATGCGTTTTGATGTCGACCCTCTTGGCTATCCAATTGTTATTCGCCATTCGGGCATCAATCAGATTTCGCAAACCTTTCCGAAGCGCGACGGGTCTGTGCCTGGAGCGGGGTCTTGCTCCAAAGCCAACCCTTGGACGTTCCTGTCAGATTATGCGAAAGGCCGTTTTAACAAGATGACCTCTAGCGTTGCCGGTCTTGCAAAGGGTGTCGCAAGCGGGAATTTTGACAAAATCGTTACCAACATGGCGTCGTTCGGTGCTGGTGGGATTTATTCTCATGAATCATTTCTCGGCGCGGTGATGCAGAAAATCCCGGTGAAAGAGATGCAGAGCATCGGTAAGACTGTGGCGGACTTGAGGGAAACTGGTTATCGCGGTTGGGGACAGGCTATCCTCGGTGATGGCAAAAAGTTTGTAAAAATGTCCAAAGATGTTGGCTCCGAAATATTGAAGGGTAGCTTCAAGGGAGTAGCAGTAGCTTTCTACGATAATCATCCCATGAAAGACTACCTTCTGGGCCCAATTGTCGAGACGGACTGGAGCGAGGACCCGATGCTTGTTGCTACAAAGATTCAGGCAAGATATACGCTAAGGACTCTTAAACTGAAGGGCGAAGTCCTTAAGTACACGCCAGCGGGTGCTGCAAAATATATGGCTAAAGCCGCCCTGAAGGATGCGTTTAAAAAACATGCACAGGGTTATATGCTGGATGCTCTTGGTAAAAAACGGCCGGTCAGCCCAGCAGAGAAGCGCACCATTAACAAGGTATTGGCGATGGTGCTTCAGGGGCTGGAAGCCGAATTCGAGGCGGCAGAGAATGGCCTTCAAACCCTGTCACCGCTTTATACAGAGGCAAAGCTGCGCGACGCCCGCGCCTTGCTTGTCTGGAATGACAAGGGCTCTGGT
Source organism: uncultured Alphaproteobacteria bacterium (assembly GCA_943787225.1). Classification (GTDB taxonomy): domain Bacteria; phylum Pseudomonadota; class Alphaproteobacteria; order MPNO01; family UBA2964; genus UBA2964. The sequence goes on along the minus strand of CALSLP010000002.1, from coordinate 343,121 downwards.
GCGGATTCTGACGGCTCCTTCTGGCGCTCTGAACTATCCCCCGGCTGTATCAGTCTCGGTGACATGGGCCAGTCAGGCCATGCTGCGCCAAAGATGAAGCAGATTTGCAACGCCGCAAAAGGTCGTGGCAAATGGTGGGACTATCCCGTCGATTACGAGCTGATCTGGTCGGATCGTTGCTCCGGTGCTGACTCCGATGGCTCGGTCTGGTTACCGCGCTGTAAGCCGGGCTATGTCGCGATTGGCTTCGTCGCCAATAATACCTCTAATCTCGCCCCGTGGCGTGATCGGGTGGCGTGCCTCAAATCTGGCCCGGGTATGGGAACCTATAGTCCCTTGAGCAAGTCGCAGGTTAAATACACCTGGAACGATAAGGGCTCAGGAGCCAAACAGAATATCGAAGTGCTGTCCCGCAAGTTCGGCGGCTATCCGATGATGTATGCCTGGCCGGAACGCCGCGGTCTGAAGCAGACCCAGCAGACCTACCATTGGAGCGCATTTGCCCCGATTGGCAATAAGGCTGCAGCCGAGCGGGCCTTTGGAGTCACCAAGTCAAAGGGCAGGGCAAAGGCTTATTTGAACGACTAATTTAGGTCTTGAGAGCATGTCGGAGTCGAATTTTCCGGGATGCTCTCAAAACGAGCATTCGATTTAACCTTAATACTTTCATAAGTAGTGTCGGGTAAAAAGATGCTGTTTTGTCTTGTCGTTCAATGAGATCCCAGCCGCTATGAGTAACATTGATTTAGATATGAAAATCCTGGTTGTTGATGACCAGATCACGATGACGCGTATCATCAAGAATTTATTGGGGCAGCTGCACTTCACAAATATAGATACAGCGTCAGATGGCGACCATGCTATCGCACAACTTCGTCTGCACCGTTATAGCCTGATAATTTCAGACTGGAACATGGAGCGCGTTTCAGGACTTTCGCTGCTCAAACACGTGCGGGCCGACAAAGATTTGTGCGACATTCCCTTCATTATGATCACCGCAGAATCGAAAGTGGACAACATCGTTGCCGCCAAAGAATCCGGTGTCAGCAATTATATCGTCAAGCCTTTTACCGCAGCGACATTGCAATCGAAAATTGCGGCGACCTTTAAAAGGCGGTAAAGCGATTGATTAGCTGCCTAACGTCGCCGTCGCAGTAACAGCGAGGTCGTCCAGGTAATCAGTGGTCCACATCGAAATGGTGTCACCTTCCGGGGCACCAAAAATTTTGTAGGGCCCGAGGTCGAAAACCGGTTTCTCCGACTGATAGCTGAAAGCTGTCAGGGGGCGGTCAGGGACTTCGGCGCGGCACATCTCCATCATCAGGAAAGAAACCAACGTTACCGGGACGAGAAGACCGGGATAACCTTCTTCCTTTGTCGTGTAGTCGCGATCGTAGTGAACGCGATGAGGATTGAAGCGCACAGCCGACAGACGAAAGATCATCACCGGGTCAGACTCATAGGTCCGTTGCCAGGCGGGTGTAGACGGCGGCGAGAACGGCTTATCAATATCGCCGGGGCCGCCTTCGCCAAAAAACAGCACATCGCGCTCATCAATGACGGCGATCCCGCGGGACGAACTAATCGTTTCACGAACAGTGACTCGGGCGGTGGGCCCGGCACCAAAATTTTTAATCCTTATTTCCGCGACCTCGGTTAATTTGGTGACGTCGTCGCCGACACGTAACGCATCGAGATACTCCCCCCGCACGCCGACCAGGCGGCGTCTTGGCAAGGGCACGGGTGGGGCGACACCGCCGCCGGATGGTTGGCCATCGGATCGCAGCCGCTCGTATGGAACAAGACCCGGAAAGAACACACCGTGCCAGCCGGGTGGAACCGCATCGCCTTTGTCGGGGGCAGGATGATCTACGTTGAGCGTGACCGCTAGCCGGCCAATTTGTGAGGCCGTGATCACATCTTCCGATGTCTCGCTGTTGCCAACAAATTGTTGCAGATCGTCGAGATTATCAGTCATGAATTTTTCCACAGTTTCACGCAGCGTGCCGCGATAACCTGCTCATAAGGCACGGGGCCGCTGAGCTGGCCGACGGATTGGGCGAAGGCGTTCATGCGGCTTACCGTTTCTTCCGGCATTGCGGGGTCATAGAACGGCGCATCGCGTTCGACGATGGTGGCGATCAGGTTGGCGGCTTCCGGTGGGAACAATCCTTCACCGACCTTGCGGGCCAGCGAGGGGTCGGCCTGTAGTGCCTTTTGGACTTTGACGATGGCCCGAACTGCGGCGTCAACGGTTTCTGGTTCACGGGCAATATAATCATCGGTCGAGACCAGCCCGGCGCAGGTAGCGAAGCGGACATCGCCGGGGTCATCGCCGCGTCTGACATCTACATGAATTTTTCCAACGCCCCGGCTGACGGCGGTTTCCGCGCCCATGGCGTTTGACCAGTAACCGTCGATTTTGCCTTCGGTCAGAGCTTCTGCGGCGAACACGCCGAAGGACACATCGCGTTCTTTGGCGCCCGGCAAGTCGATGATGCTGAGATCATTCTCGGGGTCGAGACCGCCGCTCCGGAGCATTTGTTTAAAGGCAAGGTCGGGGCCTTCCGCTGCGGTGAAAGTCAGTCCGCGCAAAGCCCGCACATCGCCACGCTCTGCTGGCAAATCGGCCCGGACTGTTAGTACCCATGGTGTTCCTTGAGACAGCGCGACGCATATTTTGGCGCCTTGCCAGTCCTTAAACTCGGTTAGCGCATCGAACACTGAGCCCGCGATCATCGCATCTGCTTCACCGTTCTTTAGGGCTTTGGTCGAGCCGATTGCTGAGACCAGCTCAATCTCGACATCAACTCCCTCGGCTTTGAAATAACCAAGCTCATAGGCGGCGAGGGCCGGGAAACAGGTGTTGCTGACGAGGTCTACGGCGGCAATGCGCATCTTTATAACTCCGGGAAACGTTTGGTTTAATTAATCTGGTCGCGCTAAGGATCGCTTATGAAGATAAATATGTCACCGGCTTCTTCATTCATCGGTTGGTTTCCGTTAAGGCGCGCCTTATATCGTTAGAGGAAACAAGGAGTACCCAATGGCAGCTGCACGACAAAAGAAACAACAACTTCCGACCTGGGATCTCAAGGATCTCTATCCCGGCCCCAATAGTGCGGCGCTCAAGAAAGATTTGGCGAAGGCCAAGAAGGACTCTGCTGCCTTTCACAAGAAACATTTCGGCAAGATTGGCAAGCTGTCGGGCAATGCGCTGGGCGCTGCCGTAAAGTCTTATGAGAAAGATCGACGAGATATCTGTCGACGGATCATGAGCTATGCGCAGCTCGTCCATGCCGCCGATGTCGCGGACCCGGAGATCGGGCGGTTCTATCAGACGACGCAGGAAGCGGTGACGCGATATGCGGCGCATCTGGTGTTCTTTACGCTGGAGATCAATCAGCTCAGCGATGCAGCGCTCAAGAAAAAGCTCAAGGCTCCGGCGCTGGCTCATTATGCCTCGTGGATACGCGATGTCCGGGTCTTTCGCCCGCATCAGCTGGATGAAGAGACCGAACGGCTTCTGCATGACAAACATGTCGCTGGCCGTGCGGCGTGGAATCGTCTGTTTGATGAGACCATGGCGCGCATGCGGATCGATATGGATGGCAAGCAAAGGACCACTGAAGAGGTCCTGCACAGCCTGTCCGATACAAAAGGGGCGTGCGCAAAAAGGCCGCCAAAGCTTTGGGCAAGACGTTTGGTGAGCATATTCAGCTGTTCAGCCTGATCACCAACACGCTGGCCAAGGACAAGGAAATTGATGATCGCTGGCGCAACTATGCGCGGCCGCAATCATCGCGCAATCTTGCCAACCATGTTGAGGATGAGGTGGTTGATGCGCCTGTCGGCGGCAGTACGGAAATCCTATCCCGATCTGTCGCATCGCTATTACAAATTAAAGGCGCGCTGGTTTGGCAAGCGTAAGCTCGATTACTGGGATCGCAATGCGCCGCTGCCCGATGCAGGTGGCAAGGAGATTCCATGGGATACCGCAAAATCGCTGGTGCTGGATGCCTATGGCCAGTTTTCACCGGACCTCGCCAAAGTCGGTAAACAGTTTTTCGACAAGCCGTGGATTGATGCCGCGCCGCGCCCTGGTAAGGCGGGTGGTGCCTTCGCCCATCCGACGGTGCCCTCGGCGCATCCTTATCTGCTGGTCAACTATATGGGCCGTCCGCGCGATGTCATGACGCTTGCCCATGAGCTGGGCCATGGTTGTCACCAGGTGCTGGCCGGACCGCAGGGACACCTTAAATGCGACACGCCGCTTACGCTGGCGGAGACCGCGTCGGTGTTTGGCGAGATGCTGACTTTCCGGTCCCTGCTGGCAGGAGAGAAAGAATCCTGCGCGGCGCAAGGCCATGCTGGCGGGCAAGGTTGAGGATATGCTCAATACGGTGGTCAGGCAGATCGCATTCTATGAGTTTGAAACACGGGTTCATACCGAACGTCGCCAGGGCGAGCTATCCGCTGATCGTATCTGCGATATCTGGATGGACATTCAGGCCGAGAGCCTTGGCCCGGCTATCCGTTTCCATAATGAGTACAAATACTTTTGGACCTACATTCCGCATTTCATTCACTCGCCGTTCTATGTCTATGCCTATGCGTTTGGCGATTGTTTGGTGAACTCACTTTATGCGGTTTATGAAAACGCCAATGAAGGGTTTGCCGAGCGTTATCTCGATATGCTGCGCGCCGGTGGCACATTGCATCATAAAGAACTCCTCGCGCCATTTGGGCTCAATGCGTCTGATCCAAAATTCTGGTCAAAGGGGCTCGGTGTCGTGTCTGGATTGATCGACGAGCTCGAAGCGATCGGTTGAAACGATGGCTTCTGACGACGCTTCCGAACGTAATACGCTGGGTGGCCGGGTAAAACGCTATGCCCGGGTCGGTGGCGCGGTTGGCGGGCTGGCGGCGCGGCTGGCGGGCGCTAAATATCTCGGGACGACCCTGGACAAGGATGCCCATGCGCGTGACCTGCGGGATGCCCTCGGCGGTCTAAAGGGCCCGCTGATGAAAGTGGCGCAGATCATGTCGACGGTGCCCGACATGTTGCCGCCGGAATATGTTGAAGAGCTGGCGCATTTGCAAAACAACGCGCCGGCGATGGGCTGGCTGTTTGTTAAACGCCGAATGGCGGCGGAGCTGGGACCGGATTGGCAAAAGAAATTCAAAGAATTTGAACATGACGCCGCGGCCGCAGCATCGCTGGGTCAGGTGCATCGTGCCGAGACCAAAAAGGGCGAGGCATTGGCCTGTAAGTTGCAATATCCCGATATGCAATCGGCGGTCGAAGCCGATTTAGGCCAACTCAAGATTATCTTTGCTGTCTATCGCCGCTACGATAAGGCTGTCGACCCGCGCGAAATTCATAATGAGGTAGCGGCACGGCTGCGTGAGGAACTCGACTATAAGCGCGAAGCCGCTCACATGACGCTGTATGGCAACATGCTGGCGGATGAAAAAAACGTGCATGTGCCAAAACCGTTTCCGGCGCTCTCAACAGACCGTCTGCTCGCGATGAGCTGGCTGGAGGGTGAGAATCTTCTATCCGTAAAAGGCGCGGCGCAGAAGAAACGTGATGAGGTGGCGCAGAATCTGTTTCGCGCGTGGTATGTGCCATTTTATCACTATGGTGTGATTCACGGTGATCCGCACCTCGGCAATTATTCTGTGCGGCCGGATGGCACGATCAACCTGCTCGATTTTGGCTGTATCCGGGTGTTTGGCCCGTCTTTTGTCCAGGGTGTACTCGATCTGTATAATTCACTGCTGAATAATGATGCTGATTTGGCGGTCCATGCCTATGAGACCTGGGGCTTTAAAGGTCTCAATCAGGAAATCATTGATGTTCTCAATATGTGGGCGGCGTTTATCTATGCGCCGCTGCTTGAGGATAAAAAACGCAAGATTCAGGAAACCGATGGCACCATGTATGGCGCGAAGGTTGCGGCACAGGTTCATCGAGAGCTGGACCGGCTGGGCGGGGTTAAGCCACCGCGAGAGTTCGTTCTGATGGATCGGGCGGCCATTGGATTGGGGTCGGTTTTCACCCATTTGGCCGCGGAAGTGAACTGGCACCGGCTGTTTAACGACCTGATTGAAGACTTTGACGTCGAAAAATTGGCGCAAACTCAGAAAGCCGCGCTTAAAAAGGCAAAAGTCCCGGAAACGGCCTAAAAATTCTTCCTGCAAGATTCGTGTATTAGGTGTTTCTTTCCTGACGGGTTTTTGTTAGATAAGCGGGCCCCTGCGGAGGCTTGGTGTTCGCGGGGCTTATTTGTCGGAAGGAGATACCGGAAACCGTGCAAGTATTTGTTCGTGATAATAATGTCGACGGCGCTCTTAAAGCGCTGAAGAAAAAGATGCAACGTGAGGGCATCTGGCGCGAAATGAAGCGCAATCGCTCTTACGAGAAGCCTTCTGAACGCCGTGTTCGGAAGAAGGCTGAAGCTGTTCGCCGTACCCGCAAGCTCGATCGCAAGCGGATGCAGATCGAAGGTTTCTAGGCCGATTCTTTTCCGGGGTTACCCGGTTCTCTTTGACCACTCATTCATGACTTTGACGACGGCCCCTGTTAGGGCCGTCAATTCGTCTGCGCCAATGATAAAGGGCGGCATCAGATAGACGACGTCGCCGAATGGTCTGATCCATACATTCAATTCCGCAAAACGTTGCCGTAGCCAGTTTATGTCGCGCGGCTCTGCCATTTGCACCACACCGATAGCGCCTTTGACCCGAACATCTGCAATGCCCGGGATATTCCGGCAGGGCTCGAGCTGCTCTCGCAGGGCATCTTCGATCCGCTCTACCTGTTCCAGCCGCTCACCATCTTCAAACAGACCAAGTGAGGCGTTGGCTGCTGCTGCCGCTAACGGGTTCGCCATATAGGTGGGCCCGTGCATAAAGGCGGTCGTCGCATCATCCGACAAAAACGCTGAGAAGATTTTCTCGTTCGCCGCCGTGGCGGCCATGCCGATCGCACCGCCGGTGAGCGCCTTGCCGATACACATAATGTCGGGAACAATTTCCGCCTGTTCGCAGGCAAACATCGTACCGGTGCGGCCAAACCCGGTGGCGATTTCATCGGCAATGAACAGAATGTCATGTCGCTTGCAGCAGTCGGCGATGGCGGCGAGAGTCTCGGGCGAATGGAATTTCATCCCGCCAGCGCCCTGTACCAGCGGCTCAATGATAACCCCGGCAATCTCTCTTTGCCCGCCCATGAGTAGCTGCTCAAAAGCCGCGAGCTGATCAACGGTTTCGGGCAGCTCGACGATGATCTGTTCCGGGATGGCACCTTTAAAGAGAGCATGCATGCCTTCTTCGGGGTCACAGACTGACATCGCGCCGGTCGTGTCGCCATGATAGGCGTGCTGAAAGGCGACAAAGCGGGTGCGGGTTGCGCTGCCCTTATTGTGCCAGTACTGAACGGCCATCTTGAGCGCGACTTCGACAGCAACTGACCCGGAGTCTGAAAAGAAGATATGCTGCAGGGCGTCCGGCGTACCGGCACCCGGTAATATTTGCGCCAGCCGCGTGGCGAGCTGCAGGGCTGGCTCATGGGTAAGGCCACCCAGCATCACATGCGGCATATCATCGAGCTGCTTGTGCATCGCGCCGACAATCGCCTCATGGTTATAGCCGTGACAGGCCGTCCACCAGGAGGAGATTCCGTCGATCAGCCAGCGCCCATCGGCCAGCTTGATCTGCGCGCCACAGGTTTCCACCGCGGTCAGCGGCAAAGCCTCGGTCTGCATCTGGGTATAAGGTCGCCAGAGATGTTTTAATCTTGGGTCGCGGCGCGCACCGGCATCCGTTGGCGAGGAGGGCTGGGTCATTGCCCCTGGATTATGTCGTTGGGGCCGAAGGTTTGAGACCGAGCCGGTCAAACAGAGCCATATCGGCTTCACGTTCCGGGTTGTCGGTTGTCAGCAACACATCGCCATAAAAGATCGAATTGGCACCAGCAGCGAAACAGAGTGCCTGCGCTTCATCGGTCATGTCATTACGTCCTGCTGACAGGCGCACAACAGAGGCCGGCATCATGATCCGCGCCACAGCGATGGTGCGGGCGAACTCAATGGCATCAATCGCCGGGACGTCTGACAGCGGTGTGCCTTCGACGGCAACCAGCATATTGATTGGCACACTTTGCGGGTGCTCCGGCAGGGAGGCTAGAGTCGTCAGCATTCCTGCGCGGTCTTTTGGTGTTTCACCCATTCCGACGATACCGCCACTACAGACATTGATACCGGCATCTCGCACATTGCCGAGGGTGTTGAGGCGGTCTTCATATGTTCGGGTGGTAATAATCTCGCTGTAATATTCTTCCGACGTGTCGATATTGTGATTGTAATAATCAAGCCCGGAATCGCTGAGGCGTTTTGCTTGTTCCTCGCGGAGCATGCCGAGGGTGACACAGCTTTCCAATCCGAGGTCTTTGACGCCTTCGACCATCTTGCAGACGGCATCGAGATCGCGGTCTGTCGGGCTGCGCCAGGCAGCCCCCATGCAAAATCGGCTCGCGCCGCCGCGTTTGGCTTCGCGCGCAGCAGCCAAAACCGAATCGATATCCATCAACGCGTCTTTGTCGGTGCCGGTATCGTAATGCGCACTCTGCGGACAATAGGCGCAATCTTCGGGACAACCGCCGGTCTTGATCGAGAGCAGCGTACTGATCTGGACTTCATTGGGCGTAAAATATTGCCGATGCAAGGTCTGGGCCCGAAACAGTAAGTCATTGAACGGGCTTGAGAATAAATCTTCGGCCTCAGCCAACGTCCAGTCGTGACGAATATCTGCCTGACTTGCTTGTGCAGCCGTTCGTTCAATTACGTCTTTGCTTGAAAGTGCCATCGCGCCATACCTGTGAAGTGCCGTATAGTATGACGACACGCAGTATTCTGAAAGGTGCAGTTCGCAGTTGCAGCTGTAAATTCTATGGAAGGACGAGGGCCGGTGTCAGGCATTGAACAGATGGCGCGCAGCAAGTTGGCAGAGCTTGAGGCGGCGGCGCTTCGGCGTGCATTGTCCGAGACGGGGCGGGGAGACGCCGGGCAGGCGACTCGCGATGGTCAGCAGATGATCTCATTCTGTTGTAACGACTATCTTGGCTTGTCCCAACATCCGCAGGTCAAGCAGGCGGCCTTGGCAGCCATTGAACAATATGGAGCCGGTGCTGGTGCATCGCGGCTGGTCACTGGTAACCACCCCCTCTATGAAGACCTTGAAACGCGCCTGGCACGGCTAAAAGAAACCGAAGCGGCGCTGGTGTTTGGCAGCGGCTATCTGGCTAATCTGGGCATCCCGCCGGTTTTGGTTGGTAGCGGTGATCTTATTCTTGCCGATGAATTATCCCATGCCAGCATGCATGCCGGCATTCGCGCTTCCAACGCTGACAGCCTGTTTTACCGTCACAATGATGTCGCTGATTGCCAGAAGATTCTTGATGAACAGCGCGGCGATTATCGTCATTGCCTGATCATGACCGAGGGCGTCTTTAGCATGGATGGCGACCGGGCACCCTTGGTGGCTCTCTGTGATCTGGCGGAGCGCTGTGACGCCTGGTTAATGACTGATGATGCGCATGGCATCGGGGTTCTTGGTGACGGTCGTGGCAGCGCCGCCGAAGCAGGCGTTGCTGGCCGGATCCCGCTTCAGATGGGGACATTGTCGAAAGCCGTCGGCAGCTATGGTGGGTTTATTTGCGCGACAAAGCCAGTGATTGACTTGTTGATTAACCGCGCCCGCAGTCTGATCTATGCCACTGGTCTGCCGCCAGCGGCGGTTGCGGCGGCGAGTGCTTCCCTCGAGATTATTGAGAACGATGGGGTGCTTATTCGTATCCCTATGGAACGAGCGCGGCGCTTTACCCGCCAGCTCGGTTTGCCCGAGCCAGAAAGTACGATTGTGCCATTGATTACCGGTACCGCTGAAGCGGCGCTGGCGGCGTCGAACCTTTTGGCAAAGGACGGCTTTCTGGTCACCGCCATTCGTCCCCCCACGGTTCCGGAGGGAACGGCGCGGTTGCGGTTTACCTTCGCGGCCCATCATTCTGATGACGATATCGACCGCCTGGTGGCGGCTGTCAAAAAAACGGAGATTCTGCCGTGAGTACCCTGTTTGTATCGGGGGCCGGGACCGAGGTCGGCAAGACATTTGTGACCACTATACTGATCAACGAAATACGCAGGGCGGGAAAGACGTGTCGGGCGATAAAGCCCGTAATCTCTGGCTTTGACGAGGTTAATCCCAACGACAGTGATACGGGATTGATCCTTAAGGCGCTTGGCTGTGACGTGACGCGGAATAGCGTGGATGAAATTTCACCGTGGCGGTTTCGCGACCCTGTCTCGCCGGATATGGCGGCGGCTCATGAAGGTCGATCACTCTATGTCAAAGAGATCGCCCATTTCTGTCGGGCGAATGCCGAGACAGATTCAATCAGGATTATCGAAGGCGTGGGCGGTGTGATGGTGCCGCTTACAGATAGAGAGACCGTCCTGGATTTGATGGTCGACGTGGGTGCGCCGGTGCTGCTTGTCGTTGGTTCTTATCTTGGAACGTTGAGCCATACGCTCACAGCTTTGCAGGCGGTTCAGAGTCGTGGCTTGACCATTGCCGGAATCGTCATCAGCGAATCAATAGAAAGCCCGGTTGCATTATCCGAGACACAGGCAACGCTATCGCGCTTTACCGGAGAGGTGCCGATTATCGCCTTACCGCGCCTGACCGCCTCAGAGGGAGATCAAAGGACGCCGGCCATCGCAAAGGCAATCGGCCTTATATAATCAGCCTTCTGTAAACGTCTACTTAGAGGCGTTTGCGTGCATCCAGTCGACGATGCGGCCAACAACCCGGTCTTCAATACCGAGAAACCCGTGCGCCGACTGCGCTTTGCAGGGGCTGGATATATCCGGGTCGCCGCCCTCAAACAGCATGGTCTCGACTTTGGGAGAATTTTTCAGCGCGGCGGCGAATGCCGGTAGACTGTCTGCCGGGGTCACCACACAGGCATCTTCTTTGTGATGGGCAATTAAAGACGGGATTTTGATTTTACGAAGGTCAGCATCATGGGCCGTTGGCTTGCCGGCATTTGAGACTTCGGTGACGGTCGCGCTGAAGACTGCGCCATTAACCGGGAGGGATCCAGCCAAATAGGCCACGGAGATTGTGCCGCGGCTGGTGCCGATAAGCCAAAGCGGCGTTGGCGTCTTTGTTTTGATCCAACTGATAAGGCTGGCAATATCCTGGCGATGCTCATCTGAGTCGCGCCAGAAGTTGGCGCCTTTCCGGCGGCGATCCGAGGGAACATCCACGGTGATGGTCAGGACGCCCCGCTTCGCGAAGTGGGCCCGTGACCGTACCAGGAAATTTTTACTCCGTGGTCCGCGACCTTTCCACAGCTTGAGCTTGCCAGAGCCGCCAACAAACAAGATAGCCGCAGATTTAACGGGTCCGTCCGGCTTGGTGACAATGAAGGAAAGGGTAACATCATCGCGGGTTGAGATGGTTTCTTCTGTTTCTGCCCGTAACGGATTTATGGCGGTAGCGAGAATAAAAAAGCCGCCCAAGAGTATGCCTGAAAATGATCTTTTTGTCATAACGATCCTCCAGCGAGTGTGCCTCTATAGTACCAATTATCACGTGGCTTCACCATTGCGTGACTCCCCCCTTGGCAAATCCCTTACAAAGAGTCATTGTTCGCTCGCCGGACATTTTTGGCGGATAATTTGCACCTGTACCTTAATGAAAATCGCTGTTCCAAAAGAAAAATGGGCCAATGAAGCCCGTATCTCAGCATCCCCCGATTCCGTAAAGAAATTTATCGCGCTGGGCTTTGATGTTGTTGTTGAAACCGGGGCGGGTGAAGCAGCCTCTATTTCCGATGCTGCCTTGTCTGAAGCGGGCGCAACAATCGCGTCAACTGCTGCGGAGGCTGTCAGCGATGCCGATATCGTTCTGCGCGTTCAGCGGCCGATGACGGTGGCGGATGGTGGTGAGGACGAAATCGCGATGATGAAGTCAGGGGCCATACTGATTGGCACCTTGTCCGCTCTCTCCAATACCGATCAAGCCGATTTATATGCGAAGCGGGGCGTGACCTCTTTTGCCATGGAATTGCTGCCGCGTATCAGCCGCGCCCAGTCGATGGATGTGCTGTCATCGCAATCCAATCTCGCCGGGTATAAAGCGGTGCTTGATGCGGCCCATGAATATACCAGAGCCTTTCCCATGATGATGACAGCAGCAGGCACCATTGCGCCGGCCAAAGTCCTGGTCCTTGGCGCCGGGGTTGCCGGTTTGCAGGCGATTGCGACGGCTCGCCGTCTTGGCGCCGTGGTGTCAGCCTATGATGTGCGGCCCGTTGTGAAAGAACAGGTCGAAAGCCTTGGTGGTCGTTTTGTCGAGGTTGATCCTGACGCGACCGAAGACGCGGAAACCGCGGGCGGTTATGCCAAGGAAATGACCGACGAATATAAAGCCCGTCAGGCAGAAGTCCTCAAAGAAGCCTTGATCAAGACCGATATCGCGATCTGCACGGCTTTGATACCCGGCCGCCCGGCACCGGTTCTTATTCCGGAAGAGACAGTTCAGGAAATGAAAGAAGGCTCGGTGATCGTCGATCTGGCGGTTGAGCAAGGTGGTAATTGCCCGATCAGCGAATATGGCGAGGTCGTCATTAAACATGGGGTGAAGATCGTTGGTCATGCCAACGTGCCCAGCCGGTTGGCCGCTGATGCCAGTATGCTCTATGCCAAGAATCTGCTTAATTTTATTACGCCGATGATCGATCCAGAGACCAAAAAGCTGGCCATTGATTGGGAGGATGAGATTATTCAGGGCTGTCTCGTGACTCGTGACGGCGCCGTGGTTCATCCCGGGCTGGCTCCAGCCAACGAAAAAGCGGAGGCAAGTTGAGCATGGACCCGACCAAGATTATGCAGGCCACAGAGGCTGCCGCGGCATCTGCCGCGACCGGTTCGCTCATTTCTCTTTTTACGGTTTTCCTGCTGGCAATTTTTGTTGGTTACTACGTGGTCTGGAATGTCACATCGGCGCTGCATTCGCCGTTGATGAGCGTCACCAACGCGATCTCATCGGTCATTATTGTCGGCGCGTTGATCGCTGCCGGGCCTACCGATGTTCATTTTTCCAAGATCATGGGTTTTCTCGCTGTCGTTCTGGCATCGGTGAATATCTTTGGCGGCTTTATCGTCTCGCAGCGCATGCTGCAGATGTTCCGGAAGAAGGGTTAAAGCGTGTCTGAGGAATTATCCGGACTAGCCTACTTACTGGCGGCAATTTGTTTCATCCTGGCGTTGCGGGGGTTGTCGTCTCCGGAAACGGCTCGGCGTGGCAATCTCACCGGTATGATCGGTATGGCGATTGCCATCGGGACGACCTTGGCCAGTCCGCACGTGTTGAGCTACACATGGATTATCGCCGGTATTCTGGTCGGTGGCACGATTGGCACGGTGACCGCCCTTAAAATTCAGATGACCGCCCTGCCGCAATTGGTGGCGGCTTTCCATAGCCTGGTTGGTCTCGCGGCGGTGTTTGTTGCAACGGCAACGCTCTATGCACCGGATGCCTACGGAATTGGCGCGGCTGGTAGCATTTTGACGGCAAGCCTGATTGAGATGTCGATCGGCACGTTTATAGGGGCGATCACCTTTACCGGCTCCATTGTTGCTTTTGCCAAGCTGCAGGGGTTGGTTTCCGGGGCACCGCTGGTTTTCCCCGGTCAGCATCTGCTGAACGCCGTGCTCGGCATTGCGGCGATTGCTTTAATTGCCTGGTTTTCGGCGACCGAATCCTATCAGGCCTATTGGTTGATCGTCGCGCTGGCCTTGGTGCTTGGTTTTTTAATTATTCTTCCCATCGGTGGCGCCGATATGCCGGTCGTCGTCTCGATGCTGAATTCTTATTCAGGTTGGGCGGCGTGTGGGATTGGATTCACGCTTGGCAATACGCTGCTCATCATTACCGGTGCGCTGGTTGGTTCCTCTGGCGCTATCCTGAGCTATATCATGTGCAAAGGGATGAACCGGTCGTTCTTTAACGTAATCCTTGGTGGATTTGGGACTGAAGAAGGTGTCGCGGCGACAACCCAGGGCGACAAGACGGTCCGTCAAGGCAGTGCCGAAGATGCCGCCTTCATTATGCAGAATGCCGGCAAGGTCATCATTGTGCCGGGCTATGGAATGGCGGTCGCTCAGGCGCAGCATGCGCTACGCGAAATGACCGATGTTCTGAAAGCGGCTGGGGTCAAGGTTTCCTATGCCATTCATCCGGTTGCCGGACGGATGCCGGGCCATATGAACGTGCTGCTGGCGGAAGCCAACGTCCCCTATGATGAAGTTTTTGAACTTGAAGAGATCAATCACGAATTTTCTACTGCGGATGTGGTCTATGTTATTGGCGCCAATGACGTGACGAACCCGGCGGCCAAGACAGACCCAAACAGTCCCATCTATGGCATGCCGATCCTCGATGTTGAAAAGGCGCAAACCGTTTTGTTTGTGAAACGGGGCATGGCCTCTGGCTATGCCGGTGTTGATAACGAGCTGTTCTTCCGCGACAACACGATGATGCTGTTTGGCGATGCCAAAAAAATGACGGAAGAGATTCTCCAGTCGCTTGGCTGATACCCTGATTTTGATATCAACAGAATAATTGATTTGGGTCGCTCGCCGATCCATATTGGCGATATGTCTATTCTTAAAATTGCCCGTATGGGCCACCCTGTCCTGGCGGACCGCGCCAAGGAAGTTCCTGATCCAACAGCGCGCGAAATTCGCAAGCTGGTTGAAGATATGCATGAAACGCTTGCCGACATCAGAGGCGCCGGGCTGGCGGCCCCGCAGGTCCATATTAGTAAACGGCTGGTGATCTTTGCCGCGCCGAAAGAGCGTGGTGAAGAGGAAGACGCGCCGGAAACCGATTTTGCTCCAATGACGGAGATTATTAATCCTGAGTGGCAACCTTTGTCAGAAGAGATGGCGATGGGCTGGGAAGGCTGCTTGTCGGTGCCGGGTCTAACCGGCGCTGTCGCGCGCCACACCCATATCCGCTATCGTGGCTTTACCCCGCAGGGCCAGCTGATTGATCGCGAAGCAACTGGATTTCATGCGCGGGTTTTTCAACATGAGTTCGATCATCTGGATGGCATTTTATATCCGATGCGGATGGACGACCTTTCTCTTCTGGTCTTTACCGAAGAGGCGCAAAAGTTCGGCCTGCCGGCGCTCGAAGGAGAAGAAGAGTTTGAAGAGGGCGCCGACGAGAGCATCACAGACGACGAGGGAGCGGCAGCGTAATGCCTGACCATCCCGACAATCGACTGAAACAACGTAACAGCTTGCTCGAGGCAATCCTGCCTCACGTTGCTTTCGATGGGTGGACGGATGCCGCTTTGCAGGCGGGGGCTGCGGATGCTGGGCTAGAAGCGATCGAGGTTGACCGTTTCTTTCCTGGCGGGGCGAGAGAGATTGCGGCCTATTTTAGTGACTGGGCCGACCAACAAATGCTTGCGGCTCTGTCGTCGCAAAAGACGGAGGGTTTGAAATTACGGGAGCGAGTCGCGCTGGCGGCCCGGTTGCGCCTTGAGATCCTGGCGGCGCATCGCGAGACGGTTCGCCGGACCATCGGGTTTTTGTCCCTACCGGGAAATATTTCGCGAGCCGGCAGGGGTGTCTACAAAACAGTTGACGCCATCTGGTACGCGGTTGGCGACCGCTCTTCCGATTTCAGCTTTTATACCAAGCGTGCGTTACTGGTGGGTGTCCTGACAACGACGACGCTTTTCTGGCTCAACGATGAATCACAAGATAGTGCGGATAGTTGGGGGTTTCTTGATCGGCGCATCGCTGATGTGATGAAAATCCCGGCAGTGCGCAGCCGACTCGAGAAGCTTGCCTGCCGCCTTCCCGACCCGTTCAGAATATTACGAACCGTGCGCGCCCGCGCACGGTAGCGGGCTTTCACCATCAGGCCTTGGCGATACAGCTTGCCGTTTCCGCGCAACATGATGTGTTTCCTGACGTTTCTAATACTTCCTTAACGAATTGAGCGTTGACTAGGAACGTGGGCGTTTATGCCTTCCTAGATGCTGGAGTATGCGGGCGGGTTATGAAAGTTTCGAGTTCAAGACCGATTGTGCCAAATGCAAGGCTCGCCTCGGCCTATTCGAGGTCGGGGGAGACGGCGGCTCCCGCTGCGCGCGTTATATCTGATTCTGCCAGTGTCCTGGGTATTCCTGATGCGGAGCTAACACCCAAGGTTCAAGGCGCGATCCAGCGTCTTATGGAAGAGGTTGAATCACTTCGCAGAGAGCTAGAACAAAGCCGTCAGCGGATTGCCTATCTTGAACAGCTGGCTGATCAAGATGCGTTGGCACCGGTCGCGAACCGGCGGGCCTTCGTCCGTGAGCTGTCACGCATTATGGCCTTTTCCGAACGGTATGATTCACCGAGTAGTCTGGTCTATTTTGACGTCAACGGGCTGAAGCCGATTAACGATACACATGGTCATCCCGCTGGTGATGCAGCACTGATGCGGATCGCAGATGTGCTGGTCGAAAATGTTCGGGAATCTGATG
This sequence comes from uncultured Alphaproteobacteria bacterium, assembly GCA_943787225.1. Lineage (GTDB taxonomy): Bacteria > Pseudomonadota > Alphaproteobacteria > MPNO01 > UBA2964 > UBA2964. The sequence continues at coordinate 326,503 of CALSLP010000002.1, read as the reverse complement.
TTGTCGGCCGTCTCGGTGGCGATGAGTTTGCTGTCATTTTGTCACAGGCGGATGAGACGACGGCGGCTGAAAAAGGTCAGATGCTCGTTCAAAGCATTGAAGATCAGCCGCTTGACTGGAATGGAGAAAATATTCCGCTCCTGGTCTCTTATGGCATCTACACCTTTAGAGGTGGTGACACTGCCGGCGATGCCCTGGCGGCGGCGGACCGTGCGATGTATGAAAATAAGATGGCTTACAAGAAAAAGGTGCAGGCGGCCGCCGCGTCGTAGGTTCAGGCGATATTGTCTGGGATAAGCCAGCTTCTGAGCGACTGAATTTCATCTTTTAAGACCAGCTTGCGCTTTTTGAGCCGTTGCACCTGTAACTGGTCAAACGGTGCTTTTTCAGAAATTTGATCGATGACGCCGTCGAGGTCACCATGCTCGGTTTCGAGTGCGGCTATTCGGCGTCTGAGGGCGTCTTGATCTTCCATCACTACCGTTAAAGTCCATTTTGCTGGCTTGCTTGGCCACTCCAGAGGTACAGATATCGCAACAGGCTTTACACGTTACTAATATACCCGGTTCTTAAGTAGGTGTGTTCTAGAATGGTGAACAGATAATGGCAATAAATCGTATAGGGGTTCTGACCAGCGGCGGCGATTGCGCAGGGCTCAACGCTGTCATCCGGGCTGTCACCAAACGGGCAATTGGTGAATATGGCTGGGAGGTTTATGGGATCAATGATGGCAGTCACGGATTGTTTGATCGGCCGCCGCGCTATCAGGAGCTGACGCTGCCTGATTTCACCGGGACTGCTCTCCGCATGGGGGGCACGATACTGGGGTCGGTCAATAGCGGTGATCCCTTTGATTTTCCGATGCCGGATGGCAGCCGCCAGGATCGCTCGCAAGAAATCATCGATGGTTATAAACAACTTGGGCTCGATGCGCTGATCGCGATCGGTGGGGATGGTAGTCTGGAAATCCTGCGCAAACTGGCCCAGCAGGGCGGATGGAATCTCGTCGGTGTGCCAAAGACAATCGATAACGATGTCGATTTAACCGAGAATGCCGTTGGTTATCTGACGGCTGTTGATGTTGCGACGGAAGCTCTGGACCGTCTGCAACCGACGGCAGCAAGTCATGACAGGGTTATGATTCTGGAAGTTATGGGCCGTGCGCATGGTCATATTGCAATCAATGCCGGAATCGCCGGTGGGGCGGATATCATTCTTATTCCGGAGATCCCTTACGATCTGGATCGTCTTTGTGCCAAGCTTGATGACATCCGGAGCAGCGAAGGCCGGACCTTTGCCCTTGTCGTTGCCGCCGAGGGTGTGAAGCCCGACAATGCTTCTGCGGGGACCGGTATCGGTCAGTATTTGTGTGACCGGCTATCTGAGAAGACCGGGGCGGAGTGCCGTGTGACGGTTCTTGGCCACACACAGCGAGGTGGTGTGCCGACACCGCGTGACCGATTGTTTGGTTCTGCCTTTGGGGTGCATGCGGTTGATCTTATTGCGGCCGGAAAGTTTGACCGGATGGTTGCCTGGTCATGCCGGGATTGCATCGATGTCCCCCTCGCAGATGTCGTTGGACATTCTCATCCGGTCGATCCAAAAGGGGCCGTGGTGCGGACCGCGCAGGGTCTTGGAATCTGTCTTGGAGATTGACACAAGCTGTGTCTAGAATAAGGCGTTCTGTCTCTGACCTGTAAGGAGCACAATATGACTGTTGACGAAGCGAAGTCTTCACTCGAAACGCACCATGCCAGTCTGGAAAATAAACTACTCGAAGAACGTAAACGTCCTCAACCCGATGAGAAGCTGATAGCAGCGCTCAAGAAACAAAAACTCCGATTAAAAGACGAAATGCTGGGCATAAACGCCTAGCAACAAAAAGTGATTTCCGTTCACCGATACGGTTGCTTTGTTCGGTGAAATCTATGGGATGACAAACACCGTCGTTATAAGCGACGATGAACCCAATCGTTTGCGCAATAAACAAATAATCATAAGCCAAATTTGGGGGGAATATGTCGGGAGAATTCGCTAGCGCCTATCAGCGCTCGATGACGGATAGAAACGCCTTCTGGGCCGAAGCAGCGGATGGTATCGACTGGGACAGGAAGTGGGACACCGTCCTCGATGACTCCAACCCGCCATTCTATCGCTGGTTCTCCGGCGGCATGCTCAATACCTGTTACAACGCTCTTGATCGTCATGTCGAAAATGGTCGCGCTGATCAGAACGCCTTAATCTATGACAGCCCGATGACTGACCAGGTCGTCAATTACACCTATCGGGAATTGCGGGATCAGGTGGCGCTCTTTGCGGGGGCTTTGGCGAATGAAGGTGTCGCCAAAGGGGATCGGGTTGTCATCTACATGCCGATGATCCCGGAAGCCGTTATAGCGATGCTTGCCTGCGCGCGGCTGGGGGCGGTGCATTCGGTGGTCTTTGGCGGATTTGCTGCCAATGAGCTTGCGGTGCGTATTGATGATGCGAAACCCAAAGTCATCGTCTCGGCATCCTGTGGTCTCGAGCCTGGCCGGGTCGTCGCGTATAAACCCTTGCTGGATGGTGCCTGTGATCTTGCGACGCATCAGACGGACCGCTCGATTATCGTGCAGCGCGATGCCCTGCAATGTCAGCTGGGGGCGAAGGATCTCGATTGGAAGGCGGCCATGGCGGCAGCGCAGCCGCATGACTGCGTATCGGTGGCAGCCACGGACCCGCTTTATATTCTTTATACCTCCGGCACGACGGGCGAACCCAAGGGTGTCGTTCGTGACAATGGTGGTCATGCCGTTGCGCTGAATTGGACGATGAAGGCTGTCTATGACGTGCAGCCCGGGGATGTGTATTGGGCGGCGTCAGATATCGGCTGGGTGGTGGGTCATTCTTATATCGTTTACGGACCCCTATTGGCTGGCGCGACATCGGTGTTTTATGAAGGAAAGCCCGTGGGAACGCCCGATGCTGGTGCCTTCTGGCGGGTTATCGCCGATCATAAGGTGACAACACTTTTCACGGCCCCGACCGCCTTTCGGGCCATCAAACGGGAAGACCCTGTCGGTAAACTGGTTGCTGATTATGATCTTGTGCATTTCAAGGCGTTGTTCTTGGCAGGAGAGCGCTCCGACCCTGACACATTGAGCTGGGCTGAGAAGCATCTTGGTGTGCCGGTTATTGATCACTGGTGGCAGACCGAAACCGGTTGGTCGATCAGTGCCAATTGTCTCGGGATTGAGCCGCTACCGGTCAAGCACGGTTCCCCTACGAAGCCTGTTCCTGGCTGGGATCTGAAGGTACTTGATGCAGGGGGCAACGAGGTCGCCGCGGGTGAGATTGGGGCATTGGTGGCGAAATTGCCGTTGCCGCCGGGAACTTTGCTGACTTTGTGGAATGCAGATGACCGGTTTAAGGACGCTTATCTGAAAGAGTTTCCAGGATTTTATCAGACGGCCGATGCAGGCTATATCGATGACGATGGCTATGTTTTCGTCATGGCGCGGACCGATGATATTATCAATACAGCGGGACATCGGCTATCGACCGGCGCAATGGAGGAAGTGCTGGCGGCGCATCCTGATGTCGCGGAGTGCGCGGTCATTGGGGTTGCTGATGAGCTGAAAGGTCAGGTACCGCTCGGTTTTCTGGTTCTAAATGCTGGCGTAAATCGAGAAAACGCTGAGATCGTTGATGAAGTCGTTGGCTTGGTCCGGGAAAATATCGGTCCGGTCGCGTCCTTTAAGACAGCGACTGTTGTCCAACGACTCCCCAAAACCCGTTCAGGCAAGGTGTTACGTGGGACAATGCAGAAAATCGCCGATAGCCAGACTTATAATATGCCAGCGACAATCGATGATCCTGTTATTCTCGATGAAATTACTGTTGCGCTAAAATCGATTGGCTATGCTGATCATGACGCCTAGAGAATTATCGATTTTGTCTCGATATGTTGCAGGGTGAGCATCTCTGCTTGCCGATAGGCCTTCACAGCTGCTGATGATTTGGTTGCCGGGGCACCATTGGGTGCTATTTTTAAAATCTGGTAGGTCGAATTGGAGGTGGTTTTGAGGTTGCTCTGGTGCGCGATCACGTCGGTCTGAAAAAATCTTGCATCCCGTTCAGTTGCCCGGGCCCCAAAGACCGGCTGAACAACATCATCCGTTGTCGAGAGTGACTGGGCCGGGTTCATCGACCGGCTCGACTGGATCGTGTAGGGCGCAGAAATTATTTTCACAGAAAACCTCGTTACCTGAGGCTTATATATTTGTTAACTGATGATTAATGTCAATAAATATTTAATATAAATTTATTTTTCTTAACCTTAATTAATATTAACTATATAAATTTATTAAATATTAGATAGTAAAAAATATATTTATTTAAGGTTTTAGCCAAATATATTTTTATTTGTTAATAAATATTAATACATCTCTTTAACAAATTAGAAATATATCGTCGGCTATTCTGTTGCTGAAGGTCGTCAATGGATGACTGGTAGAAGCGGATCTCCAAGTAGGAGATCAATGAATGCAGGAAGCATGACATGAGCGATGCATCTACAGAATTAGAACGTCTGCAGGCGGCTATTACAGCCTCTGGGGATGTTGTCTATGACTGGGATTTGCCATCAGATGAGTTTACATGGCTTGGCCGTGTCACTGATGCTTTTCAGATTTCGGGCCTTCATCAGATTTCATCGGGTGAGCTTTTTCATCAGCGGATTCATCCCGAAGACCTGACCAAACGTCTGGACCAGATATCCTGTCTTTATCAGGGTAGCACCGAGTTTGAGTGCGAGTTTCGTGTGCGTGATGTCAATGGAGATCAGCGCTGGTTTCATGACCGCGGCGTCGCTGAGATGGGCCCCGGCGGAAAGCCGGTTCGGCTGCGTGGTACAATGCGCGCGATCAATCAACGCAAGGATGAACATGAAAGAACACAATACCTTGCAAATTATGATGAGCTGACGGGACACTTTAATAAAAACCGTCTCCGTGAAGCGCTGGATCAAGCACTCTATTATGGGACTCGGTATAAAGTTGTTGGTGCCTATCTGGTTATCGGGATCGACAATATTAATATAGTCAACCAGGCGTTTGGCTATGAGATCGCTGATGCCGTCATCGTTGCACTGGGGCACCGGCTCGATCGTTGTTTACGGTCCTGCGATATTATTGGCAGATTGGGCGGCGATCGCTTCGGGGTGGTTTTGAGCAACTGTCCTGGTTCTGAATTACCAATCGCGGCGGAGAAGCTTCTTGAGGTTGCCCGCAATACCGAGGTCGATACACCTGCGGGTCCTATCCATGTAACGGTCTCGATTGGTGCTGCCGGATTCCCCGATGCGGCGATGACCGCCAGCGATGCGATGACCAAAGCTGACATTGCCTTGCAGAATGCTAAGAGTTCCGGTCGCAATACCTGGTCGGCTTATTGTTATACGGAGGCGCAACGCGAGAGCCACCGCAAAAATATGGTAATTGCGGAACAGGTTAAACAGGCCTTGCACGATGATCGGCTGGTGCTTTCCTATCAACCCATCGTTTCCAGCGATACGCATGAACCAGTCGTTCATGAATGCCTCCTGCGCATGATCCAGCCCGATGGAGAGGTGGTTGCGGCAGGCATGTTTATGGAGGTTGTCGAGGAGTTAGGCCTTATCCGATTAATTGATCGCCGGGTTCTGGATCTTGCTATCAAGGTGATGGCCGAGAATCCAACGGCGCGACTCGCGATCAATGTTTCAGGTCTGACGACAAGTGATAAAACGTGGCTGCGCCATATCGTCGGTTTGCTGCGCAATGAACGGAGTATCGCTGAACGGCTGATCGTCGAGATTACCGAGACGGCAGGGCTTGAAGACGTTGACGAATGCGCCCGGTTTGTTGCGACCTTGCGCAAGCTTGGTTGCAAGGTTGCCCTGGATGATTTTGGTGCCGGTTACACATCCTTCCGTCATTTGAAGATTTTGTCGGTCGATATGGTCAAGATTGATGGCGCGTTTGTCCGTGACCTTGTTCAAAACCCTGCCAATATGATTTTTATCCGCTCGCTGCTTGATCTCGCGCGAAACTTTAATCTCGAGACCGTGGCCGAATGCGTTGAAACGATGGAACAAGCTCAGCTGCTCAAAGATGAGGGCGTTAAACTCCTTCAGGGCTGGGCCTTTGGTAAGCCGGTACTCGAACTACCGTGGAACGGCGAAGAAGCGGAGCTACCTGTCCCAGAACCGTTAGCCATCGTAAGCCAGCCGGTTCGTCGCATAGCCGGGTAAATTCACCGACCGGTAACTCGGTACGCTTGCTTTGCGGCGACGGTGCCTTCTCAACCGGCGCTGAGCCACCTCTTCGGCGTTAAGCCATAGCCTCTCGCGATCTCCTGCATTATATACTGCTCTGACGAAACGTTGTTTGGAGAGGGGCAGAAACCATGAGTGATATTGTCATTGCGAGTGCGGCGCGGACGCCGGTTGGGACTTTCAACGGGGCTTTCGCTGACCTGTCGGCATCGACGCTTGGCACTGTTGCGATTAAGGCAGCGCTCGAACGGGCCGGTGTTGCGCCGGAAGATGTTTCTGAAGTCATCATGGGGCAAATCCTGACAGCAGGGGCGGGGCAAAACCCTGCACGTCAGGCAGCAATGGAAGCGGGCCTGCCGGTTGAAGTGCCGGCCTATGGCGTTAATCAGCTATGTGGGTCAGGGCTCAAGACAGTCGCCCTCGGTTTTCAGGCGATCACCAGCGGTGACTCATCGATCGTCGTTGCCGGTGGTCAGGAAAGTATGACCCAGGCACCGCACTGCATGTATTTGCGTGGTGGCAAAAAGATGGGTGATGCGGAGATGATCGATACCATGATCCGCGATGGTCTCTGGGATGCCTTTAACGGCTATCACATGGGCTGCACGGCGGAGAATATCGCCAATCAATGGCAGATCAGCCGTGAACAACAGGATGCGTTTGCGGCGCGGTCGCAGCAACGTGCCGAAGCCGCCCAGGCGGCAAATCGGTTTGCCGATGAGATCGCCCCGGTGACCATCAAGACCCGAAAGGGCGAGATCATTGTTGATCAGGACGAATATCCGCGCGCTGGCGTGACTGCAGAGTCGCTTGGTGGATTGCGTCCGGCCTTTGCCAAAGACGGCACGGTAACCGCCGGAAATGCCTCGGGCATTAATGACGGTGCCGCAGCGCTTGTGTTGATGACGGCCGAAGAAGCCGCTGACCGTGGAATTTCACCGCGTGCGCGGATTGTCTCCTGGGCGCAGGCGGGCGTTGATCCGTCCATCATGGGTACGGGGCCAATCCCGGCCAGTCGGGCGGCTTTGGATAAGGCTGGTTGGACTGTTGATGATCTTGATCTGATCGAAGCCAATGAAGCCTTCGCCGCTCAGGCATTAGCCGTCGGTATGGATCTCGGTTGGGATGATGAGAAGCTCAATGTAAACGGTGGCGCGATTGCCATTGGTCACCCGGTTGGGGCCTCGGGCGCCCGGGTGCTCACCACATTGCTGTATGAGATGGAAAAGCGCGATGCCGGAAAAGGCCTCGCGACATTGTGCATCGGCGGCGGCATGGGTATCGCCATGTGCGTAGCACGAGTTAACTAAGCACGGCGACTCGTGACTAATGCTGGATTTATTTAGGAACGGTTGCCTGAAATGACGGGCGTTCGCTGACCTGATCATACCATGCGCCGAGCATGGGCCAGCGCGCCTTCCAGTCCCCGAGGATGTCGCTCATGCGGAATTCGACCCAGCCGATTCCAGTCGCAATAGCGATATGTCCGATATTGAGCGGGCCTTCGAGGACGCGTGGATTGGCGTTAATCCAGTCGATGGCCCGTTCGAACTTGCCCCATTGCTTGTCGCGGATGGCGTCTGATTGGCCTTCCGGCGGGCGGCCTCGTTCGCGCTGCACGTTAATTGCTGACTCGGTCATGCCGTCAGCCAGTGCTTCTAGAGATAGAACTTTAAAACGGATTTCAGGATCGGTCGGGATGATCTTGTGGCCGTCATGCAGGCTATCGAGATAGGCACAGATAACCTTTGATTCGACGAGGATATCGCCATCGTCGAGGATCATCGCCGGCACCTTGCCCAACGGATTGTGGTCGATAATGTCGCTATCCGGTTTGTGATACTCGGTCATCATCCGCTCAATCTGGTCGTCGAGACCAACTTCAATAGCGGTGACTGTTACTTTGCGGACAAATGGTGATCCGGGTGCCCAACGTAGCTTCATCTCGTCTCTCCTGATCAGAAATTATCTTTGCGGGTGCGGATTTCCCCGAAGACTTCTACCGGGCTGCCATTCGGGAGTCCGACCGCTTCGGCGACTGAGGCGACATCGGCACGCAGGAACGGGTTGGTCTCTTTTTCGAGCCCAAGCAGTGACGGCACTGTGCGTTTGTTTTCTGCGCGCAGCGCATCAATTTCGGCGGCGCGTTCGATCAGTGCCTGATTGTCAGTCTCAATCGTCACCGCAAATTTAGCATTGGCCTGGGTATATTCATGGGCGCAATAGACCATTGTGTCATCGGGCAGGGCGCGGAGCTTACCCAGCGAGTCCCACATTTGCTCGAACGTGCCTTCGAACACGCGACCGCAGCCGAGGGCGAACAAAGTGTCGCCACAGAACAGGGCTTTGCTTTCTTCAAACCAGTAACCGATATGACCGCGCGTATGGCCTGGCGTGTCATAGACTTTGGCGACCGCGTCGCCAAACGTATAGGTGTCGCCATCGCCGACATCGATGTCGATACCGGCGATCCGGTCATGATCGGCCAGCGGCCCAACAATTTCACAGCCATATTTTTCCTTCAGCTCAAGATTGCCACCGGTATGGTCGTTATGATGATGGGTGTTGATGATATGGGTCAGCGTCCAGCCCAGCCGGTCGAGCGCTTCGATCACCGGTTCGGCATCGGATGGGTCAACCACCCCGACCTTGCCCTGGCCGGATTCCTTGATCAGGTAAACATAGTTATCGGAGCGGGTTGGAATTTGTTCAATTTCAAGCGTCGACATGGCCTGCTTCCTTCTGGGACGAATTCACATTTGATGCCGCAACCTAGCAAAGCCATTGGCGTGAGCCAACTACGTGGTTGGGGCGTGCGCCAACTGCGTGGTTGACCCAATTTCGCATTTGGTATGTTAAACTGGGGCTATGTGGAATGACGCTGTCGATTTACGCGATTTTTATCGGACCAGCCTCGGGCAGTTGACCCGGCGGGTGATCCGTCAGCGTGTTCGCGATATCTGGGGCAATACGTCCGGCCAGCGTATTTTGGGGCTGGGCTATGCAACGCCCTACTTACTACCGTTTATGGATGAGGCAGAGCGGGTTATCGCCGCGATGCCTGCGCGCCAGGGAGTGCTCCACTGGCCGAGTGATGGCGCCGGGAAGGTCACCTTATGTGATGAGGCGGAAATTCCATTACCTGATGTGTCGATGGATCGAGTGTTGCTGGTTCATGCACTGGAATGTAGTGAACAATTGCGTCCGATGCTGCGCGAGGTGTGGCGCGTGTTGGCAGATGGCGGGCGTCTGATGGTGGTCGTCCCCAACCGACGTGGCATTTGGGCCCGCATGGACCGGACGCCATTTGGACACGGCTATCCCTATAGCCCCGCTCAGCTCAATCGGTTGTTGCGTGATACGTTGTTTACCCCAATCAGAACCGAGCGCGCGTTGTTTGTGCCGCCGAGCCGGTCACGCATGGTGATCGCCTCTGCCCCGGCTTGGGAACAGCTAGGTCAACGGCTTTTTCCAACATTCTCTGGTGTGTTGATTTCGGAGGCAGGCAAGCAGATCTATGCGGCAACGGTGGATGGCATGAGAGCCCGTCAAGGGCGGCGTTATACGGCGACCGTCCCCGGCGCCAACCGGGTTAGGGATTAAGCCACCTGCTGCACGTCGCTTATGTGTATTGTTGGAGGGGGGGCGTGCTGTTTGTTTCATTGCCAAACGTAACAAACTCATCCGTTAAGCCGCTGACATTTTAGCCGTTGCAGCGCCCTCACTTTCACGCTCGAGCGTAGCGGAAACGATCTTGAATTCGCTGAAAATACCCTCAAACAAAGTGTGTCCGCCCTCCAACGTTCCGCTTGTCGCCATAGCCTCCAGCTGTCGGCACATATCTGATAGATTGGTGGCTCCTAAATTCGCGCTCGAAGATTTCAATGTGTGGGCTGTTAGCTGGACAGCGGTGGTATCGCTTTCATCCAAAGCCTGTTTCAAAGTCTGCAGGCTGTCAGGAGTGTTGTTAAGGTATATGGCTATCAGGCGTTTCCACAAATGAGGTTTGCCGACCCGTAAAGGCTGAACCACCTCAGGATTCAATCCCGTTTCTTCTATCGTTTCCACATCAACTATCGTCTCACCGTCCAGCGTCGTCTGTGGCAACCAACGATCGATTAGTGCACTTAACTGCTCGTCATCGAACGGCTTGCTTAAATAGTCATCCATTCCGGCAGCGAGGCAATTCTCGCGGTCCGATTCAAAGGCGTTCGCTGTGACGGCTACAATGTGTATGGGCTGGCCGTCCTTTAGGCGCTCTTTCTCCCGTATTATTCGGGTTGCTTCTAACCCATCCATCCCTGGCATCTGAATATCCATCAAAATCAGAGAATAATCCCCTTGTTCCCAGGCATCGACAGCATCTTGTCCGTTCTCCACAAACTTCACTTTGTGGCCTAGATCCTGGAGGGCCTCGATAGCGACCAGGCGGTTAATTTCGTTGTCTTCAGCGAGAAGAATCCGGGGAGTGCTCGATTGTGAAGCTGTGGGCATTTCAAGTATTTGTGGCCCTGTAGCGGTGTCGGCTTGCTCATTCGTGATATCGAATTCAACCTCGACCCAGAATGTTGATCCTTTTCCCTCAACGCTATCAAACCCGATTTCTCCGCCCATCAGCTCGACGAGCTGGCGCGTTACCGCGAGTCCAAGGCCTGTGCCACCAAATCGACGAGCGGCCTGGCCCTCAACTTGAAAAAAAGAGTCGAATATTTGGGGCTGCTGATCCCGTGGAATGCCAATTCCAGTGTCCGAAATTGCAAACCGAACACGTCTCTTCGCCCCTGATTTCTCTTTGGGTTCGACAAATAATTTTACATCCCCAATCTCGGTGAACTTAATCGCGTTGCCGATCAGATTTGTCAGAATTTGGCGTAGTCGTTTGGGGTCCGCTAAAAGTACTTCTTGTTCATCGGTTGTGATTTCACTGGTGAAATTAATATCTTTCTCTTTAGCCCCATAGGATAACAAATCGACAACATCGTTGACGCAATCAACGATACTGGTGGGCGCAAGGTTTAGGTTCAGCGAGTCACTTTCGCCTTTTGAAAAATCGAGAACATCATCAACGAGGGCTAAAAGGGCGTGGCCGGATTTTCCGATGGTTTTAACAAGGTTTGTCTGGCGGTCGTCTAACCTGGATTTCGCCAGGATGTTCGCCACGCCAAGTACACCATTCAACGGTGTTCGCATCTCATGGCTCATATTGGCAAGAAACTGCGATTTTGCCAGGCTTTTTGCTTCGGCATCCGCGGCATTCTTTACTAAATTAAGTTCTCTATGATGATAGGCCATGAGGCGCAGATCACTTCGCCATACTATGAGAACAAGGAAAACAAAAACGACGGCGAGCGCTATTCCAATTATAGAGGCGCGTATGATCCGGTTCTGTTGGGCATCTTGACGCTGAACTGTGACGTCTCGATAAATTTCAGCGACCCCGAGCAGTTTCCCGTCCCTTCCTCTGACGACAGGGATGTAGCTGGATAGAACCCAGCGTTTGGTGAGGGGACCAGTAATGGCACCAAACTTTTCGCGAAACTCAAGTTGGCTGGCAAACCCGCCATTGAGAGACTTCAGAAAACGAGGATTCTTGCTGTAATTGGCGCCAATCTGACTCGATTGCGTCGAAAACACCGTCATGCCGCCAGTTTCGTATAATTTGACCTTGAGGACCCCTAAACTGGCAACGAGAGTTCGAATTTCTTTAAATAGTCTTTGGGTCGTGGGGGCTTGCCGGAGTTCTGCCACCGGCTTCGATCGAGCGGACTCAAGATGTCCCGAAAAATGGGGCCATACTGAATTGGCAATTGCCTGAGTTAGCGAAGCGTTGTTGGCCTCTGCCCACTTACTAATGTCGGCATCAGACGTGCGTTTATCGACTAACATCATCAGGTAACCCGCCACGCAGAGAATAATGGCGCCGAGGATGGCGAAACGCTGAGTTAAACGCGAGGGTCTGGCAAAGATTTCTGTGTCAGGCTTCAGAATGTCCATAATATTCTAGAAAAGGGGTTGAGTTGGCGAGAGGGTAAATATTCGGTAACTAAGGTTAACAATTCTTTAATTTCCACGGGAGAACGAGGAATTCCTTGGACTTTGGAAAATGAGAGCTTCTGAAATGGAGAATAGTCGTCGGGTAATCAGCTTCAAGATGGAATGAATACGCCTTTGCCGGTTTTTTGTTCATCCAGCAGTTGATAGGCCTCTTCCGCCTGTTCTAACTGGAATTGGTGTGTGAACACACTATCGACATCGATTTTTCGGTCCGAGACAAAACGGGCGCAGTCGGCCTGGCCGTTCTTCGAGAAAGTCCAGTGGCCAAGAACGGTAACCTGCCGGAAGGTCAGATCGGGGCCGACATCCAGTGTCACCTGGCCGCCACTGGCTACGAAACAGGCGGTCCCCCATTTGCGGGTTCCTTTGACGGCCGCTTGCCGTGCCTGGGCGACACCGGCGGTTTCAATCACCTTGTGGGCGCCTTCGCCATGGGTCAGTTCCTGGATCGCAGTCACAGGATCAACCTCAGTGGGATCAATAACGGCGTGTGCGCCTTTCTCAAGGGCAAGCGCCCGCCGTTCTGGTGAGGTTTCAATCGCAATCACCCGAGCGCCCATTGCGGCGCCAAACTGGGTGGTGGAAAGGCCTACCGGTCCCTGCCCAAAGACTGCGAGTGTCTCATCTCCTTCGAGGCCGATTCTTTTGAGCGCCCCGTATGCCGTGCCGGTGCCACAGGAAATGGCAGCGCCGGTTGTGAAAGTCAGATCATCAAGCAGGGGCACCAGCGTGTGGGAGGCGACACACATATAGCGCGCATGGGCACCATGCCCTTGTCCGGAGCCGTAGGTCGTATCGGCCCTTCGTCACAGAGCTGCGACCAGCCGGATGTGCAATGACGGCAATTGCCGCAGCCGTCGTAATGGTGAACCATCACCCGGTCGCCGATTTTGGCGTCGCTTTCGCCGCAACGTGCTTGCCAAGCTCAACAACGACTCCGCAGGGTTCGTGGCCGGCGACGAAATGTTCGGTGCCGGTGAATTCGCGCCGATAGGCATGCAGATCTGTACCACACATGCCGGAGGCCTTGATTTCCAATATGACGTCGTGTGGCCCCGGAGTCGGGTCTTTAAATTCCCGCAACTCGGCCTGTCGGTCTCCCAGAAATGTGATGCCCTTCATTGTACAATGCTCCCTGTCTTTTGTTAGGAGGCAAAGTCTATGGGGCGGGGATAGAGGAGTCTATCGATCAGCGGATGTTCAGGACCGATGTTTTTGCGGCGCCCATGACCTTGAAAGCGGTTCCGCCAACAAACAACCGCCGGAACAGTTTCTTTCCGGAATCGGCGACCGCGATGACGGCATAGTCATTCCCAGCGCGGACGATCTCATCGGTTGGGTTTCCAACACCGACGAGGACGTCCTGAACCTCGATGTCGATTTTCGCTAGCATCTCGGTTGCTTTCTCGAGGACCCGTGCCCGCTGTTGCGATGTCGGATTTCTGCCGGGCGCCGCAAAACAGAGTAACCGGTCTGCCGCTATGCTTGGCCAGAACGGCGTCACGGCGCATGGCATCCAGAGAGTGCTTTGTCCCATCCGTGCAGATCAGATGGCCAGTGCCGCGTCCTTGCTGGTTGGGACGTGCAACCATGACGGAGCAGGGCGCCAGCATGGCGACCTTTTGCGTGACACTGGCGCTAAAAAACGCCCGCATTTCGCTGTGCCAATGCGTCGGCGCTCCCATGATAATGAGGTTGTAGGGGCCGAGTTCGTACTGATCGAGAATACCGCTGGCGGGGTCGGGCGCGGTTTTCAGTTTCAGGACGATCGTTCTGCCGTTTTCATGACGGTATTCGACCTTATTGTCACCGAGCGGATCACCCCAGGACTCCGAGTGGCTCATTGACGCCGTCCAGTGCGCTGATATCTCATCCTCGCCGGTCAGCATATCGAGACCCTGTTTCAGATATCGGATGCCAGGCAACTCCAACCCCCAATCGAGCATATTCTCCCGGGCAACCCGAACCTGCAGACCGCCAGATCTCAACCCCTGATCGATGGGCCGCACATAGAGCAGAATGATATCGCACTCATCCGAATGACCAATTCTTGACGCGAAACGAAGTCCTTCATAGGAAGCATCGGAGCCATCGATACAGACTAGGATACGAAACCGGTTGCGCCGTTCCAGACGAGTCTCTTCCATCTCCTGCTGGAGGGTGTTCTTCTTTCCAGGTTTGTTGGTGAACTTAAACGCCATTGGCCGTCCTCAACTCCCGAGCAAAGGCCAATAGAAATAAGCCGCCAGTATCATCAGGATTGTCGACATGACCACCATGCGCCAGCCAACGATCAGGAAGTCAGTCGTCTTGAGATAGCCTGAGGCATAAACAATGGTGCAGGCAGGTGTTCCCACGACCGTTAAATAGGCAAAGGCCGATGATATGGCGGTGATGAAGCCAAGAACAATCGGGCTTTCGCCAGCCACAGTGGCCATTTTCAGGACGATTGGACCCAGGACGGCAACCGCAGCGCCGTTGGACATGGTGTTGGTAACCATCGTTGTCAGGGCCGAGACAGGCCGCCCATAGTCCGATGCCCTGATCAGCTCCCAGCGGCGCCATGAGGTTGAGAAAACTCTCGGCAATCCATTGAGCGGCGCCGGTGTCTTTCATCTGCACACCGAGCGAGATGGCGGCGGCATAAAGCAGGATGACGCCCCAATTGACGCCAGAGTTGATGTCTTCCCATTGCACCAGCCCGGCAATCAGGAACAGGGCGGCGCCGAGGACGGCGATGGTGCCCAAGCCGGTTTCGCTGGAGAGAAATATCCACCCGAGCAGAATCAATGAAAAAATCAGGATCGCCAGCCAGTCAGCCGGTTTCATCGGGCCTTGTAAAACGATCTGCTGGCGGAGCTTGGCAACCGAGCGTGACAGGGTTTTGTATTCAGGCTTGAACGTCCAGGTCAGGATCAGGGTTACAAAAGGCAGCTGGATCAGGAACACCGGATAGGCGTAGGCGATCCAGGTGACGTAATCGATCAGGAATTTTCGGGTTTCCGGATTGGTTGGGTCATAGAAAAACTCTTTCCAATAACCAATCATAATGGCGTTGCGGGCGCCGCCCGATGGCGTACCGATGCCGGCAACCGAGCACCCATAAGAGATCGAAAATAGCAGGACGGCCGCGAGACGCCGCACTTGCTTGGGGTCATCCGATGTCAAGGTGATCAACGTAATGCCAACCGGTAGCATCATCGCCGCCACGGTGTGTTCTCCGACAAACGAAGCCAGAACGCCGGATACCAGCGAGATGCCGAAACAAACCCGCGTTGTCTTGGTGCCCGTCATGCGAACGATCAGCCAGGCGATCCGGATGTCGAGCTTTTGCTTGACCACCGCGACCGCCAGCATGAGCGAGCCCATGATAAACAGAACGGAATCGGTCATCAGGGTTTTGGCGACGGTCGTCGACTCAAGGCCGAGGAGCAGCACCTGTCCGACAATGATGAGCAAGGCGACCGTGGGCAGGGGGACGGGTTCGGTCACAAAAAGAATAACCGCGACCACCGACATCGTGAGAACGATCTGGCCCTCGCGTGTGAGCCCATCGGGTTGAGGCATTGCGATCATGGCAAAGCCGATGAGCATGGCAACAAAGAACCAGCGTTTCTCCCAGAAGTAATAGAGATCAACTTGTGACCGCAGATGTCGCCAGCGTTGATAGCCTCGGCGTCTGACCTTGGTCGACCAGAGGTCGTGCGGTTCATAAGACCGTAAACTGTCGGAAACCAGACTTACTTCGGCCACGGCTAAACCCGCATAATTCTATTCGGTGCAAGTTCAATCACCAGAACACTCACCTTCCTCGCAACCCTGCTTTACTAACCGGTGTTGAATGCCCGGTATTTCCACGACCATACTAAAAATATGGTTCCGTTACAAATTTCAGGGGAAGGGAACGCGGATGGATTGGTTTTCGCTGCAGTCCGACCAAATACTCGCAGTACGTTTAATCTGGCTATATTGCTCCGGCCAAACATGATGGTTTGTAGACTTTGCGCAGATGCGGTTTGCTCTGGTCATGAAGAACTCGACGGCTTGCGGGTGTGGGTGCGGTGTCTTCAAGGGTAGTTCTGAAGAGTTCGAGCCAGATCGCAAAATGTTCGGGGCGTACGTCAGACAGGTTTTTATGGATGGCACCCATATCCCTGTTATAGCCGCCATCACCAAAGATAAATGAAACCCAGAATGACCTGTTGATTACTGTGAGGTGTGCATCCCAGGTGTCGCCGATGGCTTCCTTGAAGATCGGGGCGAGTATCTCATGGGTTTGGACCCTGGCGTAGAACGACGCTAACAGGAGGTCGATGTAATCTTCATCGACGCCAACCGCCTCTGCCTTGTCCCGGAGGTTTTTGTAATGTTGTTCTCTACTATCCATATTATCTACCGGCATTGGTCGCTGGGTCGGGAGCGCTATTCCCGATGGAGCAGGAAGATCGCTTGTTCGCCGCGTAAATTGGCCATCTGGCTGCCGGTTTTGATCTGGCGCACCTGGTTGTGGCGGTCGAGGGACAGGCCTTTGTCTATCTTGAGACCCAACTCTTCACATAAATCGACAAAATCCAGCACGGTACAAAGGTGAATATCAGGGTTGTCATGCCAGCCATGCTGATTGCCGGCTGGGACAGGGACCCGCCCGTTTAGCATGAGCGATAATCGCGTCCGCCAGTGACCGAAATTGACGAAGGAGACCACCGCGTGGCGACCGATCCGAACCAGTGTTTCGAGGACGTCTTTGGGGCTGCGCGTCGCCTGTAAGGTCTGGCCGAGCACGACATAGTCAAAGGCATCGGACGGATAATCGGTAAGGTCTGTATCGGCGTCACCTTGAATCACCGAGAGTCCCAGGGCGACACAGGATTTCACGCCTTCATGGCTGAGCTCGATGCCACGGGCATCGACACTCTTTTCCTGTGCCAGATAGGCCAGCAGCGCCCCGTCACCACAACCGACGTCCAGGACACGGCTGTTGGGCTCGATCATATCGCTGATGAGCTGCAAATCCGCGCGCAGCGGTCCGATTGTGGGCAGAGCGTTCATAAGGCAAGTCCACTATGGCGGACGGTGCCCTCGATAAAGCCAGACAGGGTTTCGTGCAGCACTGGTTCGTCCAGTAAGAAGGCGTCATGACCTTTATCGGTCTGAACCTCAAGGAAGCTAACATTAGCGGCGACGGCGTTGAGTGCATGGACAACAGTCCTGCTTTCAACAGTCGGGTATAGCCAGTCGCTGGAAAACGAAACAACGCAGAAACGGACTTTGGTGTCCCGGAAAGCATGGGCAAGGATGCCGTCATGTTCCGCTGCCAGGTCGAAGTAATCCATCGCGCGGGTTATGTAGAGATAGGAGTTTGCATCAAAGCGCTCGACAAAGGTGCTGCCCTGGTGACGCAGATAGGATTCGACTTCAAAATCCGCATCGAATCCGTAGGTAACCTGTTCGCGTTCCTGAAGCCGGCGGCCAAACTTGCGGTGCAGTGCCGGTTCCGACAAATAGGTGATATGGGCTTCCATCCGCGCGACAGCGAGACCGCGCCGTGGACGTTTGCCTTCGAGGATATAATTGCCCTGGCACCAGTCGGGGTCCGCCATGATTGCCTGGCGTCCAACCTCATGGAAAGCAATGTTCTGGGCGGAATGACGTGGCGCCCCGGCAATAGGCACAGCCGCATAGAGACGGTCGCCATATTTCGAGGCCCATTCCAGCACCTGCATCGCGCCCATCGAGCCGCCAATGACGCAGAACAACTTCTCAATGTCGAGATGGTCGATCAGCATCGCTTGAGCGCGAACCATGTCGCCAATGGTAATGACCGGGAAGTCGAGACCGTAGGGTTTGTCGGTCTTGGGATCTATGGAACTCGGCCCTGTTGTCCCCATGCAACCGCCGAGAACATTAGTGCTAATCACAAAGAAACGGTCAGTATCGATGACTTTTCCGGGACCGACCATGAGCTCCCACCAGCCGCCTTTCCCTGTAATGGGGTGTTGGCCAGCGGGAAACTGATCACCGGTCAATGCATGGCATATGAGAATAGCATTCGATTTGTCAGCGTTCAGCGTGCCAAAGGTCTGATAGGCGATGGTATACGGACCGAGAATTGCCCCCGAATCCAAGCATAACGGGGCATCACCGCCCAGCTCTACCTGGTGGCCGGGCAGCTCCCCGTTTGCGATTGGGTTAAGCGTTACTGTCGAATCCGTCATTTCAACGATATTTCAGCGTTAGTTCCTGATGACAAATACCTGAATTTAAATGATAGCTAAGTCGAAGTGGGATATTTATCAATGCTTTCTTTGCTTTTGGTTGACGGCGTGGCGCGTTATAAACGCGCGGCCCAATCGGGGCGACGGTGATAATTTGGCTGCCAGAGACTTTATATGAGCACGGATAGTAATAATCTGGATGATCTCAGAGCCGAGATCGATACCATCGACGAATCGTTGCATGATCTGATTATGCGGCGTGCGGAGGTCGTTGCCCGGGTCAAAGACGCCAAGCAGGATGCTGGCGGAGGTATTTTCCGGCCAGGCCGTGAAGCTGAGGTTCTACGACGGTTGGTTGGCCGTCACGCAGGGGCTCTGCCGTCGGCGGTTATTATTCGAATCTGGCGCGAGCTGATATCCGCGTTCGTATCCATGCAGGGAGATTTCAAGATCGCTGTATGGGATGCTGAAGATCCGGCCTATTGGGATATCGCCCGAGATCACTTTGGATCGCAGACACCTTTAACCCGGCATGCGACAACCCGCGGCGTGCTGCAGGCGATTGCCGATGGCAGCGCGACGGCTGGCGTCCTGCCAATGCCGCAAATTGATGAAGCCGACCCCTGGTGGCCGTTGCTCAGCAACGACAGCAATGGACGACAGGTGCGTGTGTGTGGGCGGCTGCCATTTGTGTCTGGAGGGAATGGACGGGGCGGCCAATCAGAAGCGCTGCTGGTTTCTGATTTCGCACCTGTTGAAACGGGTAATGACAGAAGTTATTTGATTATTGAATGCGTCGAGCCCATCAGCCGCTCGCGTTTGACCGGCGCATTGTCTTCTGCCGGGCTGACACCATCCGCTCTCGTGACCTTGCCGAAATCTGCGGCAACGATGGGCCGCGAATTATTCCTGTTCGAGGTCGATGGGTTTGTCGCTTCGGATGATGGCCGGGTGGCGCAATTCCTTGAAGATAATACTGATTTTTCGATGGCACGTGTGGTGGGCGGTTACGCCGTACCGCTGACGACCGGAGCGTAAAATGCTAACCCCTCGTCCTGGCATAATGGAGCTCGCGCCTTACGTTCCCGGCAGGTCGTCGGTGGATGGTCAAAAGGCTGCAATGAAACTATCCGCCAACGAAAGCGCTCTGGGCCCAAGCCCCAAGGCGCTGGCAGCGTTCCGTGAGGCGGGGGAGACTTTGCATGAATATCCTGATGGCACGTCAATTGCGCTGCGGGAAGCGCTTGGGTTGGCAAATGGACTTAGCCCCGATCGTATTGTTTGCGGGGCAGGCTCGGATGAGTTGCTCTACAATCTGGCGCGCGGCTATGCCGGGCCAGGTGATGAAATCTTGCTCGGTGAGCACGGCTTCAATGTTTATCCCATCGTTGCGCATTGTGTCGGGGCGATCCGGTCAAAGTGCCGGAGAAGAATCTGACTTTCGATGTTGATGCCGTATTAGCGCATGTCACCGAAAAAACGCGGATTGTTTTTGTTGCTAACCCCAATAACCCGACGGGATCGTATATTCCGGCCGTTGAGTTGGCGCGGCTGCGGGCCGGGCTGCGCGAGGATATCCTGCTGGTGATTGACTGCGCCTATGCAGAGTTTGTAACGCGCAATGATTACGATATGGGTTTTGATCTGGTCGACGCCGGAGAGAATACGGTCGTGACGCGGACGTTTTCAAAAATTTATGCATTGGCCGCTTTACGGATTGGTTGGGCCTATTGCCCCGCGTCGGTTGCTGATGTGCTCAATCGGCTGCGTGGGCCTTTTAATTTGTCGACCGCTGCACAGGCGGCAGGTAAGGCCGCAGTAGAAGATGCCGCACATGTTGCTGCCGCTCGCGATCATAACTCGGTCTGGTTGCCCTGGCTCAGTGATCGGCTTAGCGATTGTGGCCTGACGGTTTATCCCAGTGCGGCGAATTTCGTGCTGGTGCGGTTCCCTGATGATGACACCCATAATTCCGCGGCAGCAATGACATTCTTTGAGTCCAAAGGAATTATCCCCCGCGAAACCGGCGGTTATGGATTGCCGGATTGCTTGCGGGTGACGATTGGCCGTGAGGATGAAATGCGGGCATTCGCTGACGCGGCAAAAGAATTTATGGCGGGGTAGGTCGGGATGGCTGGTGATATTTTATTTAACAAGATTGCCTTCATCGGTATTGGGCTGATTGGGTCTTCGCTGGCGCGGGTCATCCGCCGCGACGGGCTGGCCGGTTCTATCGTCGCCTGTGCGCGCACCGAACAAACCCGCCAGACAGCGCTGGATCTGGATCTTGCGGATAGTGCGACCGGTGACGTCGCCGAAGCCGTCAATGATGCCGATCTCATCGTTTTGTGCACGCCGATTGGTGCCTATGGCGCTATTGCTAAACAAATGTCTGCGGCGTTGAAGCCCGGGGCGATTGTGACCGATGTTGGCTCTGTAAAACGGTCTGTCATCGAAGCTGTAACCCCACATTTGCCGCCCGGAGTTCATTTTGTGCCCAGTCATCCTATTGCTGGCACGGAAAATTCCGGCCCGGAAGCGGGCTTCGATAGCTTGTTTGAAGATCGCTGGCTGGTCCTCACTCCAGAACCTGGAACCGATGAGGTGGCGGTTGAACAGGTCGCTGAATTGTGGCGGCGCACCGGGAGCAAAATCGAACGGATGGACCCGGATCATCATGATCAGGTGCTGGCGATTACCTCGCATGTTCCACATCTGATTGCCTATACCATTGTTGGTACGGCGACGGACCTGGAAGACCGGTTGAAATCCGAAGTCGTAAAGTTTGCCGCCAGCGGGTTTCGTGATTTTACGCGGATCGCCGCCTCCGATCCGGTCATGTGGCGTGATATTTTTCTCAACAATAAAGACGCTGTTCTTGAGATGCTGGGGCGCCTGACCGAAGACCTAAGCGGTCTTCAGCGCGCAATCCGGGATGGTGATGGTGACGGGCTGGAAGCGCTATTCGCTCGAACTCGTGAAATCCGCCGCAGTGTTATCGAAGCCGGTCAGCATATTCCGCCGACGCCTCCTGGCGGAGACGCATCGGATGATTAATGCCAAATTATTTTCGGTAACTTGATCAGCTTAACGGGGCCGACATGCAGATAGTTGTCCTGGATCGTTAGCGAGACCCGAATTCGGTCGCCTTTTTTATCTCCGGTAAAGTTAGAGAGTGCCCGCAAGGCGAAGCGCGTGACCATTGCTGTTGCCGGCTTGATTAACCCGCCAGTTGCCATCGCATCGAGTGTTTCGCCATAGCCCGATACTTTGCCACTAAAGGCCGCTATCGGTTGCAACGCGCCATCAAGAGCCAGCGTGCCGGTGCCACTGATGTCGAGCTTTGACCAACCAATGTCGAGCTGCTTTACGTTCAGAGAGCCGCCGCTGCGGGCCCATTGCGAGAGAGCCTGTTTCAAGGTCGTGCCGTTGGCTGCGCCGAGAAAATCGGCTCTCAGAGAAATTCGGCTGATGGTCCGGCCAAGCGCTGGCTTCATCTCCTTGGGCAAAGTCAGGCCAAAGAGTTCCGCTGTGAGATAGAAGGCGGGAATCTGGTGCGGTTTGGACCCTGGATCTGTGGGGCGGTTGAGATCAAGTCGGGCATTGAGCTGGGTGAAGCGATAGTTCTGCGCCAGAACAGTTTCAAGAGCCGCCCCTTCAACGGTAAAGGCAAGCTCTTTCAGAATACCATCATGGCCAAATTGCATTTCACCGTATCCCGCGCCCATTTCGAGCTTTGCGGAGTCAGATGGTTTTGCGGTGGCGTAGCCGAGCCGGTGTTCGCCCTTTGTCTGGAAGCCAATAGCGGTAAGATTCCAGGGCCGCATCCTGAGTTGGATTTGGGGTCCCGACCAATGAAACGGTGTTTTGCCCGTGCTGCGGCTGAGAAGGGGTTTCTCAATATCCATCTGCCACTTCAAGGGGAAGCCGGACATGTTGACCTGGCCATGCTCAACGGTCCAGCCGCGGGCGCGTTGCGAGGTTGCCCAGTTGTTCAGACCAGCTTCCAACTGTGCGGCAATGACAAACCACAAGCCGCTATAAAGAGCCGCCAGACCCGTCAGGATTGCCAATCCCCACGCGACGGGTTTGCGCCATTTTTGAATGCTATACGCCATGAGTCTTTATAGGCATCTCGATAGAAGTGGTCGAGAGGCAGATAGAGGGATTACACTCTTGGCCATATAGAGAAGTCTGATGACACAAGAAAAATCCCAAAGTCTTTCGCTCGGCTTGATGGTCGTGCTCTCGGCCCTGTTCGTCTTTTTCTGGGCGAGTGGCTTCGTGGCGGCCAAATACGGTTTGCCTTATGCCGAGCCTTTTACCTTCCTGACACTTCGTTTTGTTATGGCGCTGGTGATCATGGTGCCGCTAATGATTATTTGGCGCGTCCGCTGGCCAAAGACCCCGCGATCCTTGCTGCATATTATGGTTGCGGGGCTTCTGGTGCAGACCACCTATCTGATCGGGGTGTTTTACGGTATCTATCTGGGACTCTCGACCGGTGTCATGGCGTTGATTGTCGGGCTACAGCCCTTGATAACCGGTTCGCTTGCCGCCCCTTTATTGAATGAGAAAGTCACCGTCCGCCAATGGATTGGTCTCGGTCTGGGCTTTGTCGGTCTCGGGCTGGTGGTTGCCGAGAAGGTTGAATTCGCGGGACAGGGTGGCTGGGCCGTATCGTTTGCCGGGCTTGCTCTCGTCGGTATTACAATTGGCACGGTTTATCAAAAACGCTTTTGTGCCGATATCGATGCCCGTGCCGCCGTAACGGTTCAGAACGCGGTGTCGCTGGTCATCATCGGTGCTCTGGCCGTTGCCTTTGAAACGATGCATGTCGAGTGGACCGGTGACTTTATCTTTGCGTTGACCTGGTCGGGGGTAGCCCTGTCGGTCATCGCGCTGGCGCTCTATTTCTTTTTGGTGCAGCGCGGTGCGGCGGCGCAGGTAACCAGCCTGATATATCTCAGCCCGCCGACAACGGCAGTAATGGGGTGGCTGATGTTTGGAGAAACCTTTGCGGCGTTGGCGATGACAGGCATGGTTATAGCTGTGGCTGGTGTGGCGTTGGTGAATAGAAAGTGACATGACCGAGAATCGTAGAAAGATCGTTGTTTCAGAACCCGGTGATGTCTGGTTCTTCGCCTATGGCTCGCTGATGTGGAATCCTGAGTTCGAACCACGTGAAACGCGTGAGGCCTGTCTCGAAGGCTGGCATCGGCGGTTCTGTGTCTCTTCTGTTATTTATCGCGGGACGCCGGAACAGCCAGGGCTGTCGCTGGGACTCGATCGTGGTGGCGCGTGTCGGGGGCTGGCTTTGCGTATCGGGGAGACGGATCGTGATGAAGTGTTCACCTATCTCGCAAAGCGCGAAATGCCGGAAGAAATCTACAGCTGCGTGCCGAGTTTCTATCGAAATCGAG
Source organism: uncultured Alphaproteobacteria bacterium (assembly GCA_943787225.1). Lineage (GTDB taxonomy): Bacteria > Pseudomonadota > Alphaproteobacteria > MPNO01 > UBA2964 > UBA2964. The sequence goes on along the minus strand of CALSLP010000002.1, from coordinate 302,516 downwards.
AGGCAGGCGGTTCGGGCTTATACGCTGGTCGTGAATCCCGACCACGCGCTCTATGTCAGCGGACTGACGCGTAGATGAAATGGCCGCGCGGATTGCGCAGGGGCATGGCAAGAGAGGCCCCAATCGCGATTATCTGGCCTCCACTGTTGAGCACCTGAAGACACTCGGGATTGAGGATGAGGGTCTCAAGGCTGCTTAGAGTGTGTTGATCAATTAGGTTAGTCAGCGGCTACCCCTCGCGCAGGATTTACGTTAAAACCAGCTATCGAATTTTAGGGAGATAAAAATGAAGCTTGTGAGCTTTTACCATGATGGGCGCGAAGGCTATGGCGCCGTCAAAGATGACGGCATCGTCGATCTGTCTGGCGCGATGTATCAGGAAACCCATTTTGCCAACCTGAAAGGTGTCATGGCCGCCGGACGCGGGGCCGTGTCATCGCTGGAAGCAACGGTAGCGTCCGCAACGCCGACCCTTGGCATGAGTGACGTTACCTTTCGGATGCCCATTCACAACCCCAGTAAGATTTTCTGCGTAGGCCGGAATTACTATGCCTATCATGAGGTTATGGAAGATGGTCGTCCGGAATGGCCGAGTATTTTTCCGCGTTTCCGGGATTCATTCTCGGCCCATGATGAGGCGATTATTCGTGGTTCTGACGACGGTGATCAGCTCGATTATGAGGGTGAGCTGGTTGTCGTGATTGGCAAGCAGGGACGTCATATCGCTGAGGCTGATGCGATGTCTTATGTCGGTGGTTACACCATCGCCAATGAAGGCAGTGTCCGGAACTGGATTGGCCGGGGCACACAGAACTGCCCGGTTAAGAATCAGTGGCGCTCGGGTTCGATGGGCCCCTGGATTGTCACCGCTGACGAGATCGAAGATCCGATGAAGCTGCAGATTGTCACCCGGGTGAACGGTGAAGAGCGTCAAAACGGCGGCACCGATATGATGATCTTCGATATCCCCTACGTGATCTCCTTTATATCGCGCTTCACCCAGCTTGAGCCCGGCGATCTGATTTGCACGGGCAGCCCAGGCGGCTCGGCGATTGAGCATGACCCACCGGGATATCTCAAACCTGGCGACCATCTTGAAGTGCAGATCGAAGGCGTTGGCCTTTTGCAAAACCCGGTTGAGGCGGAATAGGGCGCGTTAACGCGCCCTCACTCCCCTATTCTTAGGTCGGTGTCTGTATCGATGGCAGATGCTGACGCTTGAAGAACCGGTAAAAACGCCAGCCCAGCAGGATCGCGGCGCAGCTTAGGCCAAAGATGAAGCCGAGCCAGAGCCCGACTCCCTGCAGGTCATGACTGAAGGCCAGCCAAACACCAGTGGCTAAGCCAACCCCCCAATAGCTGATGCCTGCGATGAGCATCGGGATGACGGTATCGTTGAGGCCGCGTAAGGCCCCGGACATCACTTCCTGTATGCCATCGGCGATTTGGAAGAAGGCGGCGAGGACCAGAAAAGAGACCGCGAGGTTCATGACGTCGGCGCTTTCGGGGCGGCTGGCGTCGATAAATAGCTTCACAAAAGCCTCCGGCACCAGCATGACGACGACTGACATCATGATCATGAAACACACGGTCATCGCCGTGGCAGTCCATCCGGCGCGATAAGCCGCTTCAACATTGCGTCGACCAACCGCGTGGCCAACCCGAACGGTGGCGGCCTGCGACAGCCCCATGGGAATCATGATGCTGATATGCGGTAGCTGTATCGCAATCATGTGGGCGGCAATCGCTTCGGTGCCGAAAGCCCCGATGACGAACACGGCTCCGATAAAAAAACCAGCGACCATCAAGTGAGTCCCGGCAATCGGTAACCCGATGCGAAAGATTTGTCGGAACTGCGGCCAGTCCGGTCGCCAGAAACGGCCAAGAATTGCGTAACGAGAGAACGGTTTGCGAAACAGCACAATCGCCAACAGGGCTGAGAACATTGCTATGTTGATGATTGTGGTGGCCAGCCCGGCGCCAACAAGTTCCAGCCGCGGCAGACCAAAATTGCCATAGATCAGCCCGTAATCGAGCAACGCATTCAACGGCAAACCAGAGAGCATCACCCAAAGAGCTGGGCGGGGCCGCCCAAGCGCTGACACAAAATTCCGCAAGACAGTAAACGCGGTCGCCAAAGGCAGGCTCCACATCAGGGTACTGATATAGGCATCGGCATGAGGCAATGTCTCCGGCGGTTGCCCCATCAGGGATAGAATCTCGGGCGTAAAGGCGAGCGCCATCAGCATGGGGACGGTGAGGGCTATCGTTACCCACCAGCCTTGCCGGACAACCGCCGGATCCTCCGAGGCTGGCGGGCGCCATAAGCTTGTGATGCCAGCGACGCGGTCGCTGTAACAACGCCAAAGCAGATCACATAAGCCAGAAAGAAAACCATCAGGCTGAGGGAGGCCCCTGCGAGTTGTTCGGCGCCGAGCCGTCCGATCATGGCGGTATCAGTTGTCAGCATGCCGACCCAGGCCAGCTGTGTCAGAACAATGGGCCAGGCCAGCCGTGACATAGCCTTCAGCTCCCGCCGCCATGGCGCGCGCGCTGGTGTCGCTATTTCTCTGGTCTCAATCGGGGCCGTCATTGTCTTGTCTCGCTGGCTTGGTATTAGAAGCAATCCACAAAAAAAGCGGACCATAAGTCCGCTTGTTGTGCCTGTCCGATATTCCTCGGCGTTAGCTTACAAGCGGCCTCCTGTCGTCACGATCACGCGCATTCCGGCAGCATGAATGCCGCGAAACGGCATGCCGGTGACGTTTAGGGTCGATAAATATGTCTGCGTCGTATTATGCATGGCGGCGGCTTATACGCGCGTCGATCCGTAATGAGAAGAAGAATCTTTCCTTTGGTCCAATTTTATCCGCACTTGCTGTGACCGCAGGCGGTGCAGAGGTCGCAGCCTTCCTGACGGATCAAGGTGGCTTCGCCACATTTCGGGCATTGGAGTGGGATGACGCTTCGAGAAAATCCATCGTTACCGGTACCGGCGCTAAGACCGCTGCCGCTTGCTTCTGCCGCCAGCGCGGCCTGTCCGGTTTCTGCCTCACCGGGGCGGGGCAGGAAGCCGGTATCGATCATATGGCGCTCGATGACACCTCCGATGGCGGCGAGCAGGGACGGAACATATTTACCCTCAAACCATTGGCCACACGCGGGATCAAACACGGCCTTGAGCTCCTCGACAACAAAGGACACATCACCGCCGCGCCGGAAGACGGCGCTGATCATCCGGGTCAGGGCGACGGTCCAGGCGTAATGCTCCATATTTTTGGAATTGATGAAAACCTCAAACGGTCGGCGTCTGCCATCCTGAACGATGTCATTGATGGTAATATAGATGGCGTGTTCGCTCTCGGCCCATTTGATCTTGTAAGTTTGGCCGGGCAATTCTTCCGGTCGGTTGAGCGGTTGCGTCATATAGACGACGCCACCAGCGTCCAGACCATCGACCGGTTTAACAGGCGGCGCCTCTAGCGGTAGTTCCGCCTGTGCCGCGGTCGCTTTATCGCTGCTGTTCTTCTCAAGCACCGCACCTGTAATGTCATTGGGCCGGTAGGTGGTGCACCCCTTGCAGCCCAGCGCATAAGCTTCCCGATAGACTTCCTTGAATGCCTCGAAGGTGAGAGCTTCGGGACAGTTGATGGTTTTGGATATGGAGCTATCGATATGTTTCTGTACGGCGGCTTGCATTATCAGATGATCGTGCGGGCTCAGCGCTTCGGCATCGACGAAGTAATCGGGTAGCGGTGCTGTTTCGCCAAACATCGTGCGATAAAGCCGCCAGGCATAATCTGAGACTTCCTCGGCTTCGCGGCTGCCATCAGGCATCAGGACATTACGCGTGTAGCGATAGGCGAAGACCGGTTCGATCCCGGAAGTCACATTATCGGCAAACAAAGAGATTGTGCCGGTTGGGGCGATGGAGGTAAGCAGCGCGTTCCGAATGCCTTTCTGTGCGATGGCATCCTGAACATCTGTATCCAGTGTTTGGATATGCTGCCCGGCAGTATACTGCTCCGCGTCATAGAGGGAAAGCTGCCCTTTTCCTGTGCGATTTCCGTCGAGGCCAGATAGGCATGACGTTCGACCGCGGCGGCCCATTCATCTGTTAAAGCAACGGCTTCTGCGGATCCATAGCGGGCACGGCACATGATCAGCGCGTCGCCAAGCCCGGTAAGCCCCAGCCCAATCCGGCGTTTGGCGCGGGCTTCTGCCGCCTGCTCTTCGAGCGGGAAGTTGGAGACATCGACGACATTATCCATCATCCGCACGGCAATCGGCACCAATTTTGCCAGCGCCTCCATATCGAGATGGGCAGCCTCCGTGAACGGCTGTTTTACCAGCTGGGCGAGGTTAATCGATCCCAAAAGGCACGCGCCGTAGGGCGGCAGTGGTTGTTCGCCGCACGGGTTGGTGGCGTTGATGACTTCGCAATAAGCGAGGTTGTTCTGTTGATTAATCCGGTCGATGAATATGACGCCGGGCTCGGCATAGGCGTATGTGCCCCGCATGATCCTGTCCCACAGATCTCGCGCTCTTATCGTGCGGTAGGTCTGTCCATCGAATTTTAAATCCCAAGAAGTATCCTGCTCAATAGCCTCCATAAAGGGATCGGTAATCAGAACGGAGAGATTGAACATCCGCAATCGGCCGGGCTCGCGCTTGGCATCGATAAAGGCTTCAATGTCAGGGTGGTCGCACCGTAAGGTCGCCATCATGGCGCCGCGCCGCGAACCGGCGCTCATAATTGTCCGGCACATCGAATCCCAGACATCCATAAAGGAGAGGGGCCCGGAAGCATCCGCCCCGACGCCTTTGACTAAGGCGCCCTTGGGCCGGAGGGTAGAGAAGTCATATCCGATGCCACCGCCCTGTTGCAGGGTCAGGGCCGCTTCTTTCAGCTGGTCAAAAATGCCTGCCATGTCGTCCGGGACTGTGCCCATAACGAAACAGTTGAACAGGGTGACTTTTCGGGCGGTTCCAGCGCCGGCAATGATCCGTCCGGCGGGCAGAAATTTGAAATCTTTCAACGCCTCATAGAACTGCTCTTCCCATTGAGAGCAGTCTTTTTCAGGGGCAGCCAGTGCCTTGGCGATACGGTGCCAGGTGTCTTCTATGGTTTTGTCGTGGACGGACCCATCCGGCTCCTGGAACCGGTATTTCATGTCCCAAATCTGTTGGGAAATAGAGGATATCGCGGCCATGGTGACGCCCCGTCAATCTATGTTCAGTGTTTCACGTAAGTGGGGCGATACACAATATCAACAAGCGAAACGCAATTCAATGTTCTTGTTGTGTTCCGTGTCTTTAGTCGGGCGATGCTGATCTGAATTATCGGGCTTGTGGCCTAATTGACCAATTTTATCGATTGTACAGGAGGTTTATCCCACTAAATAACGTATTAACGCCCGCTTGATCACCCAAACGGGCCTATTTCCCGTAATTTTGGTCACAAATCTCGTTTTGTGCCGTTTCGATCTCGGATTCAAGTCGTTCCATGAACTCTTTACGGGGTAATCCGGGCGGAATAGGGGGTAAAAACCGTAGCGTGATAACCCCGGGTCGCCGTATAAGTTTTCTCTTGGGCCAATACATTCCTGAATTCAGTGCCACAGGGACGACCGGGATTTTGAGATCTTTATAAAGAGCCGCTACGCCGCTTTGATACTCGCCTTTTTCGCCCGGCGGCAACCGTGTTCCTTCGGGAAAAATAACGATGGGCCGGCCTGCGGCGACGGAATTCGGGCATCTTTTATCAATTGCCGAATGGCCGTGGCGCCGGCACTGCGGTCTATCCCAATGGCGCCATAATTTTTGGCGTACCAGCCAAAGAAGGGAAGCAAAAAGAGTTCTTTCTTCAGGACAATGGCTGACCGGTCTATTTGAAGGGGAAAAAGTAATGTGTCCCATACTGATTGATGTTTAGAGGCGTAAATGACCGGACTGTCTGCAATGTTTTCTATACCTTCAATTCGGTAGGTCAGTCCGCAGGTCACGCGCAGCAATAAAAATACTGACCGGGACCAGAAATTGGATATGAGATCACTCGCCCAAAATGGCAGGACCAGGGATGGCAAGAAGGCAAAACACATCAGAAACGCCCAGATACCGTATAGCGCGTGATATAGGAGAGAGCGCAGCATGATCATGGTTTGCTATCCCATAACCGCTTCACCTTCGGCCCTATGCCAGCCTTTGCGATCAAAAATTTATTGAATTCACTTGCGAGAAGTTTTGCCGTTCCCGGCCAACGCCACCAATCATCACGTTTGAATTGTGGTGGAAAGACCGGGTGTGGGATGATTTTGATAGCGGGCATTGCCTTGGTGAATTCATACAGACTGCGTGGCATGTGATAACTCGCGGTGACCAGCCGAAGTGATCTCAGGCGGTTTTTTTTTATCCATTGTGTGGTTTCTATTGCATTCCCTGCTGTGTTGTCAGCCACGTAGCCAACGGCAATACAACAGGCGAAATCATCTGGTTTGCGCCTGACAAGTTTCAGGAGCGCCTGCACATCGACGCCACGGGCAACCCCGGATACAAAAAGCAGCTTCGCATAGCCCTGTGATAAAATTTGCAACCCCGCCTCCAATCGGCCCGTGCCGCCAGTGAGCACGATGACGGCGTCAGTCTTGGTCTGGTCGTTGACAGGAGCCACAGGCACCTTGCTGACAAACCAAATTAAGCCAAAGACCCATATGAGCAACAGAACAGAGACGCTTAATATCAAAGGCATGCCCCAGCGTTTGCCAGGGCCCTTACCAGATCGTCGGAAAGCGGAGCTCATGGCATGCGTCCAAGGGCGCGGAGCACCGTGACCCGGGCCGTTACCGTGCTGATCCCGGCGGCGGCGAGTGCGACAGCGAACACACAGGCCCATTGCCAAATATTCAATGAAACGGGTGGCAGCAGAGAGGATTCGACGCCGGTCCACATTGACCCCAAGCCCAGCAAGGTGGCTGTGGCGAGGAAGACGCCAGCGAGGCCACCTTTGAGGCCAAGATTCAGGGCATGCCAATGAAACTGGTCCGCCACATAGGCATCTTTGGCCCCAATGACATGCAGAAGCTCAATCACGTCGCGATGGATGGTGAGGCTGGTTCGCGTCGCAAAGACGACCGTCGCTATTGCCGCAATACTGATTAAAGCCAAAACAGCCAGCGCGATGGCTTCGACGGCGCCCGCCAGGGCGATCAGTTTGTCCAGCCAGGCGCCATGATCATCAACCTGAGTACCATCGACTTCTTTGTTGAGTCGTTCCCACAGGGCGGCCACATCGATGTTGGCTTCAGGGTGAACTTTGACATCGATCAATCTTGGAATTGGCAAGCCCAGTGTTTCGGTAACAACGTCACGACCGAGCCAGGGGGCAAGCAGCTCCGAAATTTTCTTTAAAGGGACAGGTTTTGCGGTTTTAACACCCGGCGATTTTCTTAGAATATCTAATGCCCGGTTTAGCCGTCGCTCCGTAGTTGCCAACTGCCCATCCGGGGCGGTTGCAATCTGCACGGTCAATGTTCCTGTGAGGTCATTGCGCCACTGATTGCTAAACGATGAAAGCACCAGGACGGCCGCGAGCGCCATGGCGGCAAGCCAAACCATAAAGGCAATGAGCCATGGTAAAAACCGGCTGGAGGCATCGCGGGTCAACGGGAGGACAGGCGCGCTCCGCATTACCGTAAACCCTCCGCATCGGCTTCGTCTTCATTTTCGGCAAAGGGCGCCCCGGCTTTCAGGACAGATAGTTCCCCATTGGCGAGATGAAGACGCGGGTGGGCAAATCCTGTCACAAGAGCTTTGTTATGCGTCGCGACAACGACAGTGGTACCTATTTTGTTAAGTTCTTCAAAAAGATGCATCAGACGTATTGCAATGTGATCGTCCACATTACCGGTGGGTTCGTCTGCCAGCAGCAGCTTTGGTCGGGCGATGATAGCCCGGGCTATTGCGACCCGCTGTTTCTGCCCGCCTGAAAGCGTTGAAGGACGGGCATCTATTTGATCCGATAGACCGACCCAGTTCAGCAGTTCAGGCACATGTTCGCGGACCTGTTCTTCACTGGCACCGGCGACCCTCAGGGGCAGGGCGACGTTTTCCATTGCTGTCAGATGATCGATTAGCCGAAAATCCTGGAACACCACACCGACTTGACGCCGTAAACTTGGCAAGTCACGCCTTGGGGTTGTCGCGATGTCATGTCCGAATAATGAAATCAGGCCACGCGATGGCTGGTTCGCCAAATACATTAGGCGCAAAAGAGAGGATTTTCCGGCACCGCTCGCGCCGGTCAGGAAATGGAAACTCCCTTCCTCTAAACGCAGAGAAACATCGTGCAGAATTTCTGGACCCAAACCGTAGCGGACGCCAACGTTTTGAAATCTGATGACGTCACCGCCGCCAAGCACCATTTTTCCTCACAACGTCATTCATCAGGGGAGAATGACACAGGGGTTACAGGCTCGTCCAGCGCGTGGCTCAATGTAGCCATCTAATGGCCCTCGCTTGCCATTATTAATGTGAAACCGTATACAACGACATAGTACGGGGAGACGAATGCTTTGGCTCGCCACACAACAATTTGGCACTAAATTCGGGCGATATGATTATAACCTGTCCTGAATGTGAGACCCGCTATGGGGTTGATGCGGCTGCGATTGGCGCGTCCGGGCGCACTGTTCGGTGTAGCCGGTGTAGTCATAGCTGGGTCGAACGACAGCCAGATGATCTACCGCCGCCTCAGGAGCTGCCGCCGCCATCACGGCTGGACACCGGGCGTAGATCCCGCCCGGCGGGTACAAATTTACCGGCATTGCCGCGGGAAAAGAAAAGCAAAGCGCCAGTAATTCTATGGTCTCTCGTGATCCTTACGCTGGTGGGTATTATATCTACGGCTGTCGTTAAGCGTGACATGATCATGGAACGCGTGCCTGCATCGACGGGTGTTTTTGACATGTTTGGCCTTATTCCGGCGCCGGGTGTGGGGCTTGCGATTCAAAACCAGCGTATCAAAGCCATTCAAAAGGGTGGCAAACGGGTGGTCCGAATTGAGGGTGATATCGTGAATGTTTCCGGCAAGGCTGCGGTCGTGCCGAGAATGCTTGGTATTATTCGTGATAAAAATGGCAAGGTCCTGAAAAGGTGGCGGTTTAAACCACCGCTTCCCAAACTCCTCAATAAGGAACGAATAAGTTTTGCAACCGAGGTGCCGCCGCCTGAGGGCAGTGTGACCTTTGTCGTTACGTTTGATCAAAGGAGGTAGCTGAGCGGATGTCTTCCTCCAATCGCGACCACAAAATCGAAACGTTATTTTCGGCGGAGCACATTTCTGAACGTGTCGATGCGTTGGCTCAGGAGATTGTTGCGGACGAGCCCGGTGATATTCTTGTCGTGATCATCCTGAAAGGCAGTTTCGTCTTCGCCGCAGATTTAGTCCGCGCGTTGGAACGGAACGGCGCGTCAGCACAGGTCGATTTCGTGACCTCTGTCGAGCTACGGCATGGGAACCGAGAGTTCTGGACAGGTGAAGCTTACGCATGATCTCTCCGAAGATGTGGCTGGTCGCAACGTTTTGCTCGTTGACGACATCCTGGAATCAGGCCGCACGATCGCCTTTGCTGTTGAAACGATGCGCACGCGAAACGCCGCCTCTGTGAAGACCTGTTTGCTGCTTGATAAACCGAGTCAGAGAAAAGTGAATATCGAGGCCGATTATGTCGGTTTCTCGATCGATCCAGAATTCGTCGTGGGATACGGACTTGACCTCGCTAAAAGATATCGCGGATTGCCCTATATCGGAATCGTTCAGGATGATTGAATCAAGAAAATCCTTGGAAACCCTGATTGGACCCATTTTTTGAGGAGTTCGTAAACCATTTCTAAACGATGTCCCTCTATAAACTCTCGAAAACACGCACGATTTCGTTCTGGGGAGTGAACCGTTGGCGACTATTCTAATTGCCGAAGATGACAAGGCTGTTCGTGAATTTGTCAGCCGTGCTTTGACCCAGGACGGTCACGAGGTGACGGCTGTCGGAGACGGGCTACAAGCCCTCACAGCGCTCGAGAAAAAACCTTATGACATGATGCTGGCGGATATCGTGATGCCGCAACTCGATGGCATCGGGCTGGCTCTAAAAGCATCTAAGGATTACCCCGATCTACCGGTTCTGCTCATGACAGGATATGCCGCGGAACGTCAGCGTGCTCATAATCTGGATGCGCTGATCCATGACGTCATTTCAAAGCCTTTCACGCTGACGGAAATTCGCGAAACGGTAAGACGTATTACGAACACAGCGGCTCCAGACGAAACCGTTCACTAAACAAATATTGGGGTTTTGGCGCGGTTAAAACCGATGCAGGAGGCGCTCAATATAATCGAGCTCCAACTTGGGTCTAAACCCTTCTCCTGATCGCCGTCGTAGCTCGTCTAAAATTTCGCGCGCCCGCTGGATCGAGCTTGCGTCAGGAATTGAGATGTTACCAGTATCGACGTCTTCGCCCATTATTTCGCGTCCCAAAGGATCTCGCCGTGGTTGGTTGGACTTGTTGCCGCGGTTTTGGCGCTGCCCTGATTGTTTGGCAAATCGGTCCATCATCTGTTGCATGATGCCGCGTCCGGCCCGTCGCAACGCATCAAGCGCTTGACCTTGTGATCCAACAGCATCGACAGGACGACCGCCTTCAAGCGAACGGGCGGCATTGCCCATTGCCCGGTCGGCTTGATCCATCGCCTGCCCAGGGCCCTTACCCTGGCCCGGTTGTTGACCGGGTTTTCCTCCTGGCATCATGCTCCGCAGTTTTCGAAGGGCGTCGCGGATCGCCTGCTGTTCTGCGCCGCTTGGCGCTCGACCCTGGCGTTGCCCTGGTCGCGAACCGCGAAATGTTCGTTCCATCAGCTGTTGTTGCCGCTGAATGAGGCGCTGTAGCTGGCGTAAGGACCCGGCCTGTCGTCCACCTTGTCCACCACGTTGCCGCATCACCTGCATGGAGCGCATGCCCTGCAGCATCTGTTGTAATCGCGCGAGGAGTTCGCGTGCTGCCTGACGGGACCCAGACCGCATGAGATCGCGTATCTGATTGAGCATCCGGTTTAAATCCTCTGTCCGGAACATCCGCATGGTATTGGGATCAAATTCTACCGGTTTTTGCGCATTGGGGTTACGACGCATCTGCTCGCGCATAGCCTGCATAAAGCGGGCTATCGCCCGTCGCAGCTCCTGCATCAGACGATCCAGCTCTTTGTCGCTTGCGCCTTCTGCCAAGGCTTTCATGAGAGCGTTTTGGATGCGCCTAAGGTCCCGTTCGGCGACCGATAGTCGGCCATCTTCGATCCGTAATGCGGTATCCCACAGCAGCTGCACAACAGGATCAATCGTCGCCGCGTCCGGGTCATGGATCAGGCGTGAGCGCGCTGAAGCAAGGGAGAGATAGACGACGGAGTCATGATTGAAGGCGCCAGGAACAGAGGCAATGCCCACCAGCCCGCGTAAGACGCGGTTGCGTAATTCCGGTTGTTCTGTCAACCGACGGCGTTGCTCAATAATGGCGCGCGCAACCGGATGATTGAAGACGCGCTCGGGCAACGTCATCTTGATCGATTTCGTTCGGCCAATTTGCTTTTGGCCGTCGGCTGCAATCATATCGATGACAACCGGGAGCCCTGCCCATTTATGCGGTGCCAAATCAAGAAAGGTGGTTTCGTTGACTTGCTTCGCGCTCAGCGCTGGCAGGGGAAGATCGGCTTTATGAACGGCGAGGCCCGTTACAGTGCCTTGTTCATAAACGCGCCTGATTTCGATATGAGCCTGTTTTACGCCGTAATCATCTTTGGCTTTGTAGGAAAGCCGTAACGTGGCTTGCGGAGTTGCTGCTGGCTGGTCGGAAAAAGTGATCTCTGGAGGATTGTCTGGGATGATTTTGATATTCAAGCGGGCGAGTTCGTCGTCACCCGTTGCGACCACATGCTCTCCATCGGCCCCGATCTTGTGAACAATTTTGCTATAGGCAGAATCGACCTTTTCAAAAGGCGTATTGTTGTCTGCCGTAATGAGCGTGGCTTGGGTGTTTCGGGTTCCCTGAATTTGAGCTGTTAAAACACTCCCTGCGGGTACTTTTATAATGTATTGACCGGGTGTTTTTGCTGTCGTGTTTTCAGTATTGCTGGTTGTGGGTGTTCTCAAAGGGAAAAGAGGCGGTTGGCCAGTATATTCCGGGGGCGTGATCCATAAATCGAGAGCGAGCCGGGTTGGTTTGGAAATGTCGCCAATTGTTGGGTTAACCGCACGGGTAAATCGGTCCGCCGGGTCGGACCATCCTGCTGTAACGGCAATGACCAGCAGTAACGCAAGCGCTGCCCGGAAAGCCAAAGGATCTTTCCGCGCAAGACCCGGTTCGGGTATGCCGACTTTGAGAGATTGTACGGCCAGCGCCATGTGTTGTTGATGCTGCTGCCATAACTCGGCACTGGCCGGCGTGTCTTTGCCGGAGGCTAAGGTGTCGTTAATGGCCGTGAGGGGGCGATGATCTAACCCGCTGGCGGTCTCAATGCGTCGCCGCGCTGCCAAATTTTCCGGCCAGGCGAATTGCCGGATCGCCTGCCAGAGCAGGAAGCTGAACACACCGGCAAAAGCAATCAGGGAGAGCCCATGCAACCAGCCATTTAGAGAGGGAAATACATCAAGCAGGGCAAGGGAGAGAAATATCGTTGCGACGGCGACAGGTGGCCAGATGATTGGCCATAGCCGTTCCCAAGCCAGTGCCAGACGGGCTAAGGCGAGCTTTGCACCGAGACCGGCGCCAGACTCTTTGAGATCGTTTCGTTTCATACGACGTCCAACATTAATCCAACCTGACCTCAGGTGGCATCGTGAGAGGACTTATCGGGGAAGTTTCACAGCCAATTGGGCATATGGTCAAGCGACAAAAGCGCGTCAAAACTCGGTCGAGGCCGAATTATGCTAAATTCTGCGTGATTAACCATGATTTCGGGGATTAGCTGGCGCGAATTATAGCTCGAAGCCATGACGGCACCATAGGCGCCAGCTGATTTCAGATAGAGCAGATCGTTTTCAGTGAGCGCTGGCAATTGCACATCGCTGGCCAGGATATCACCGGTTTCACAAACCGGGCCGACGATTTCTGCAGTTTGCGTATCGCTGCCGGGGTTTTCGTTTACTGGCGCGGCGGCATGGACAGCGTCATAGAGTGTTGGCCGAATAAAATCATTCATCGCCGCATCGACAACGACGAAGCGTTTGGTCGCGGTTTCCTTGACCTGAATAACGGAGGTCACAAGAATTCCGGCATTTCCAACCAATACACGACCAGGTTCGAATGTCAGTTCGACACCGAGGTCACCGACTGTTTCGGCAACCACTGCCGCATAATCATCAGGCTCGGGCGGTACCTCACCGTCATAGACAATGCCAAGGCCGCCCCCTAAATCGAGCCGGGTAACGATGTGTCCGGCGGCACGCAGAGTCTCGACCATTCCAGCTACCCGTGTGAAGGCCTCGCGGAATGGATCAAGCGTTGTGAGCTGAGACCCGATATGAACAGCAAGACCAACCGGGTCGATACCGGTCATCGATGTTGCGCGCTGAAAGAGTTCAGGGGCGAGATCAATGTCGACACCAAACTTGTCTTCTTTGCGACCTGTCGAAATCTTTTCATGAGTCTGGGCATCAACATCTGGATTGACACGAAACACAACCGTCGCTGTTTGATTTAGCTCGATGGCGACTTGGTTGAGGACATCCAGTTCACCGACCGACTCAACATTGAATTGTCCGATCCCGGCATTGATCGCAAACCGCATTTCGGCGCGCGTTTTGCCAACACCAGAAAAGACGATGTCACTTGCCGGAACGCCCGCTGCGATAGCCCGACGGGCTTCTCCCTCGCTGACGACATCAGCGCCAGCGCCCAGATTGGCAAGCGTCCGGATGACCGCCTGATTGGAATTCGCCTTGACGGCATAGCAGATTCTGCCTTGAACGCGTGCCAAAGCGCTGGCCATTGCTTCATAGTGTCGAGTCAGTGTTGCGGTCGAATAACAGTAGAACGGTGTTCCCACGGCAGCCGCGATCTCGGCGATGGCGACGTCCTCGGCGAATAATCGGCCGTCGCGATATTGAAAATGGTTCATCGTGGATAATTCCTGGGAAAATCACTCTTTTCTGTGCCGGGAGGTTGTTCGAGATCACCTTTTTTGCCGCAGGCAGAAAGCGGGGCAGAGAGGGCAAAAACCAATATCATTAGGGCTAAAATGCGCATTACAAAAACCTCTCACGGGCGCTCTTCACCTGCGCCATAACATTATCCGGTGCGGTGCCGCCATAGCTCGTCCGGCTGGCGACGGATTCTGCCACACCCAGAACCGAAAATACATCTTCGGTAATTTGTCCTTCCACCGTCTGCATTTCTTCGAGCGTTAGTTCATCCAGGCTTCGTCCTGATTTCTCGGCGATGCCCACTAATTCGCCCGTGATATGGTGGGCATTCCTGAACGGCAGGTTAAGAACTCTGACCAGCCAGTCGGCAAGATCTGTTGCGGTCGTAAATCCTTCACCAGCAGCCACCCGTAACCGATCAATGTTAAATTCTATATCGCCGATCATACCGGTCATCGCAGCAATACAAACACCGAGCGATTCCGCTGCATCGAAGACCGGTTCTTTGTCTTCCTGCATGTCTTTTGAATAGGCTAATGGCAGACCCTTCATGACTGTAATGAGCCCGATCAGCGAGCCTATGATCCTACCGCTTTTGCCGCGTACGAGCTCGGCGGCGTCGGGATTGCGTTTTTGCGGCATGATCGAACTGCCGGTCGTGAAGGCGTCACTGAGCTTGGCAAAGGAGAACTGGGCCGAACACCAGATGACAATTTCTTCGCCCAGCCGGGACAGGTGTAAAGCGGTAATCGCTGCTGCCGACAAAAATTCGAGGGCAAAATCCCGGTCCGATACCGCGTCGAGCGAATTGGCGGTTGGCCGATCAAACCCTAAAGCCTTAGCGGTTTGTTCCCGATTGATGGGGAAAGAGGTTCCGGCCAGGGCCGCACTCCCAAGCGGGCTTTCGTTTAAACGCGCCCGTGCATCCCGGAACCTGCCACGATCCCGACCGAGCATTTCGACATAGGCCAACAAATGATGGCCCGTCGTGACTGGTTGTGCCGCCTGTAAATGTGTAAAGCCCGGCATGACAGTTGCGGCATTCTTCTCAGCCTGTTCGATCAGCGCAAATTGCAGCGCTTTCAGGGCGTCATCGACAGCGTCAATCGTATCGCGAACCCAGAGCTTAAAGTCTGTCGCGACCTGATCGTTGCGTGACCGTGCGGTATGCAGCCGTCCGGCATCCGCGCCAATAATTTCGGTCAGCCGGCCTTCGATATTGAGATGGATGTCTTCCAGAGAATTCTTGAATTCAAACTTCCCCTGTTCGATTTCTTCGCGGATTTTGCCGAGCCCGCTGATGATCTGGTCACCCGCGTCTGCATCCAGAATTTTCTGATCAACCAACATCTTGCAATGGGCAATCGAGCCTACAATATCTTGGGCATAGAGCCGCTTATCAAATCCAATGGAGACATTGATGGCTTCCATCAAGCTATCTGGGGCCTGGCTAAACCGGCCGCCCCACATAGCGTTAGAGTCATTTTGACTTTCCCGCGCAGGGGCGTCCGTGGCAGGGTCGGCCTGCGTACTGGATGTCGGTGTACTCTTCGCGTTCATCGTTATGTCTCAATTCGGTCTAAGAGGTAAAATGCGTAAAGTCGTCTTTCTTGCCACCGCCCTTATTGCAATCCTTGGCACCTCGGGCACCGCCATGTGGGGGGTTTTTGCCCAGAAATCAAGCGAAAACCGGGCTATGGCTGCGGCACTGGCACCAGCCTTAACAGGTTGGATGCAGAATTTTACCCCGGCTGATCCGGTGGGGCCAGCGCCGAAGCTGGAAGTGCTTAAAAAAGACGGCACCGTTTTGCCGCTTGATCAGTTTCGAGGTAAGCTTGTTCTGGTCAATTTCTGGGCGACCTGGTGCGCGCCCTGTATTCGGGAAATGCCCTCACTCGCGACATTGCAGAAAAAACGTGGCGGTAAGGATTTTACCGTTCTCGCTGTTTCGCAGGATTTTCGGGAATGGACGGCGGTCACTCCTTTTCTGGAAAAACACAAGTTGGAAGGACTTCCGATCTATGTAGATCGAAAATCGGCGACCGGTCGCAAGCTTAAAGTCATCGGGCTCCCGACATCGGTGCTGCTCTCGCGGGAAGGGAAGGTTCTGGGTCAGCTTAAGGGAATTGCCGAATGGGATGCGCCTGAAGCATTGGCGCTGATCGATTATTACCGACAGTTAGGGCAGTAATTTCAGCGCGTTGCCACCGGCTTGTCGCCGGCATAATCATAAAATCCGCGGCCTGATTTGCGACCCAGCCAGCCCGCTTCAACATATTTGACCAGCAACGGGCAGGGGCGGTATTTGCTATCTGACATTCCGTCATAGAGAACCTGCATGATCGACAGGCAGGTATCGAGCCCAATAAAGTCAGCGAGCTCCAACGGGCCCATCGGGTGATGGGCACCCAACTTCATTGCGCCATCGATATCGGCAACCCCGCCGACACCTTCCTGCAGCACATAGACAGCTTCGTTGAGCATCGGCACCAGAACGCGGTTGACGATAAAGGCCGGAAAATCTTCTGACGTGATCGAGGTTTTGCCTAGCTTGGTAACAACGTCGTTGACGGCCGCATAGGTATCGTCATCAGTGGCGATGCCTCTGATCAGTTCAACCAGCGCCATGACGGGCACGGGATTCATGAAATGCATGCCCATAAAGCGTGCAGGTCGATCGGTCGCCGCGGCTAAGCGCGTGATCGAAATAGAGGACGTGTTGGTGGCGAGGATCGCATCTTCGCGCAAAGCGGGGATCAATTTTTCAAAGATCGATTTCTTGATCTCTTCGTTTTCGGTGGCGGCTTCAATTACCAGATCGCAATCGCCAAAGCCTGCATAATCGGTCGTCGTAGAGATGTTGGTGATGGCGGAATCCATCTCGGCCTGGGTTAGCCGCTCTTTCTCGACGAGCCGCTGTAACCGCCCCTGAATGCCTTTCGTGGCTTTTTCAAGAACGTCTTCCGAGATATCGGCCAGGATTACTGAATAGCCACATTGGGCACAGACCTGGGCAATACCGTTGCCCATCTGACCAGCACCAACAATGCCGATCTTCTGGATTCCGACGGATGTCGTCATATCACCACTTCTCTATTCTGCTATATCGTTAGCGCGACGTTACCGGGGTTTGATGCCCTGTTTGTCAAGCTCTGCTGCTAGCGCCGGCATTTCCTCAAACAGATCACCGACAAGACCATAATCCGCGACCGCGAAAATGGGTGCTTCTTCATCCTTGTTGATCGCGACGATGACTTTACTGTCTTTCATTCCGGCAAGATGCTGGATCGCGCCTGAGATACCGATAGCCATATAGAGCTCTGGTGCAACGATCTTACCGGTCTGGCCAACCTGGTAGTCATTGGGGACATATCCGGCATCAACAGCGGCGCGGGACGCACCAACGCCGGCGCCGATCTTGTCCGCAACGGTTTCGACCAGGTGAAAGTTGTCACCCGACTGCATGCCACGACCACCGGACACGACGATGCGGGCGGAGGTTAGTTCAGGCCGTTCCGACCGTGTCAGCTCCTGACCAACGAAAGAGGAAAGGCCCGGGTCATTGCTGGCATCGGCTGCTTCAACCGGCGCGCTGCCACCGAGTTCCGCCTTGTCGAAAGCGGTGCCGCGAACCGTGATAACCAGCTTGTCTTCGCTTGCTTGAACCGTCGCCAGAGCGTTCCCGGCATAGATCGGACGGACAAACGTATCCGGAGATTTAATCTCCATGATATCCGATACCTGAACGATATCGAGAAGGGCAGCGACACGCGGGGCAACGTTTTTGCCATGCGTTGTATGTGACAGAACAATATGGCTGTAATCGCCCGCCAGGCTGACGACCAGGGCAGCGAAAGGTTCAGCCAGCGCGTTTGCATAGAGCGCATTATCAACCATGCGGATTTTGCTGACGCCCGAGATGGCGGCTGCACTGTCAGCAGCAGCCTGGCAGTTTTCACCGGCAACGAGTATCTCGACATCACCAGCGCCTAGCGCAATCGCGGCGGTTACAGTGTTCAGCGTCGCGCCTTTGATTTCCTGATTGTCATGTTCAGCAACTACGAGGACAGTCATCAGATTACTCCTGCTTCGTTCTTCAGTTTGTCGACCAGCTCGGCAACATCAGCGACCTTGCCACCACCCTGGCGCGGCGGTGGTTCATCAACCCGTAGGGTTTTAAGCCGTGGTGTTGCATCCACGCCGAGATCTTCGGGTGAGTACTCGTCGATCTGCTTTTTCTTCGCCTTCATGATGTTGGGCAGTGAAGCATAGCGGGGCTCATTCAGCCGCAAATCCGTCGTCACGACGATTGGCATCGACAGCGACACTGTCTCAAGCCCGCCATCAACCTCGCGGGTGACCTGTGCCTTGCCGTCCGCGATCTCGACCTTGGACGCGAAGGTTCCTTGCGCCCAGCCCATCAGGGCCGCGAGCATTTGACCGGTCTGGCTGCAATCATCATCGATGGCCTGCTTGCCGACGATAACCATGTCTGGGTTTTCTTTCTCGCAGACCGCTTTCATCAGCTTGGCAACAGCCAGCGGCTGTAGCTCCTCGTCGGTTTTGACGTGGATGCCGCGATCGGCGCCCATGGCGAGAGCGGTCCTGATCGTCTCCGTACATTTGGCTTCACCAAGCGAGATGGCGATGACTTCGGAAGCTGTGCCTGCTTCAAGCAGACGGACGGCTTCTTCGATTGCGATTTCATCGAAAGGGTTCATCGACATTTTGACGTTGGCAAGCTCAACGCCAGTGTTGTCCCCCTTCACACGTACTTTGACATTGTAGTCAATGACCCGTTTTACGGCGACGAGAATTTTCATGATCAATCCGGCTATTTGACAAGAAATACAGCGCTACGGACGACCCATAGACACCAATATTCATATGTATACGAACAAAGTCGGGTAGGATCAATATGTGGCGTTGGAGAAGCGGTTGAGTGCGGGTTTATCAGTTCCGGCCAATTAAAAACGCGATGGCGACGAGGGCTATCGCAACGCCCTGAAAAAGAATGCGATAGCGCATCAGAATATTGGAACGCCGGGAACTTGCCTTGCCAGGCCGGAGCATGCCGATGACACCCGTCGCCATGACCAGAAAGGTCAGGGCCATGGCAATGATGATCAACCAGGGAAATGATTGTTGCATGGCACAATTATAGGGCGTTCGTTTGGTAAAGGACAGAGTTTGCGGGTGATGTCATAATGCCGCAGCTCGCAGTAAAGCATCTGTCAGCTCTTTCGGGGCATCGAGCATGACATCGTGTCCGGCATCAATTTCTTCATACTGCCAGCCAGGGTCGTTTCTGGCGGCTTCGGCAAACGGTCCAAAAGGGGACGTCGTGTAAAGGCCGGCTTTTATGAATGTTTTGCGCGGGATGTTTTTCCAGCGCACCGGTGAGACTGATCGGCTGGGTCATTGTGGCATAGGGGTGGGGCACGCAGCGGCGATCTACCCAGTCGCGATCTTCCTGGGATTGCACCATAAAGCTTTCAGCACTGCGCGGCGGGACTTTCCAGCCATCGCCTTGTTCTTTGACGAGCAATAGGTCCGCATCTGCCTGGCGTTCAACCGGGATCAGGTCACGCTGCGCCTGGCCATCCTCTGGGATAAAGGCATCGAGATAGACGATTGAGGAAATGCGGTCGGAGAGTCGGTCGGCTGCTCCGGTGATCACGACACCACCATAGGAATGCGCGCACAGAGTTACCTCTGTCAGCTCCTCAGCTCAAATGGCGGCAACGACATCCTGAATATGGGTGTCGAGATTAACGTCGCGGCTCAAGAGATGAGCGCGATCTCCAAGGCCGGTTAAGGTCGGGGTGAGCACTCGGTGGCCCTGCTGGATCAGTTGGTTTGCCACCCGATGAGCCCAGCACCAGCCGCCATGCCACGCACCGTGAACCAGAACAAAATTTGCCATTTATTGTTGCCTCTCGGATCGTTAGCCATTAGCACAGACCGACAGGACTGCCACGTCTAAGTTTCAAACGGCTCTTCGCGATTTGCAGCCAAACACAGGCCTGATCCCGCGCCTGATTTCTGGCGGCCGACGTAAGGGGGCTTTCCAATATCGAAATTTTACTCTTCGCGAGGTCGCGGCGTTGGTCGCGCTGGGCCATGAGCGCGGTGATCCAAAACCATTTTAACGCCTTTACGTTGCTTTGGGGCACGCCTCGACCGGTCTCGTATAGCTCGCCCAAATTAAACTGCGCCCGGGCAAGGCCCTGTTCAGCGGCACGGCGAAACCATTCAGCTGCCGCCTTGAAATTCTGTTTCCCGTCAAAACCAACCAAATGCATAAAGCCGAGCTCGTTTTGCGAGCGGGCATCCCCTTGTTCGGCCAGTCGCTGAAACGTAACAAAGGCGTTGTGAAAATTTCCCTGGTCGAGCTCTATGTAACCGTCGTGATAGGAAAGCGGTTTCTGTGCCATGGTCGATGAAGCTATGGCCGATGAAATAGTCAGGCACAGCAGTAATATCGTCAGGATAGAGGTCGTCACCGGTTTCATGTGATGAGTTTAGGACCAATTTGACGACTTCCGATAGAAAAACCGTATCACCCCTGTTGACAGTTTTACCGTGCCATGGCGGTCTGTCGCTATGAGTTTACTCGATAGAATCAAGGTCTGTAACAACGGCATGGATGTTGCCGCCTATGCGCCCTTTATCGTTGAAGGTCAGCGTTTAGGCTGGGTCCATAGTGATTTCGCCTCGGCGCTTAAGCCGTTTGAGGATGTTTTTCTGGAGTCCGATAACGCCGTAACTCTGCGTGACGGGTTTAACGACTATCGATCTCGTAGCGACGCAGTTCTCCCTGTCCTTCGTTCGCTGGACGCGGATGGTTGGTTCTCTGGTTGGCGCGATGAAGCCTATCCTGTCGGGACAGGGTTTTACGACGAAGCGTTTCTGGAGATGGAACGCACGGCGGTGCCGCGTTTCGGCGTGCCCGCATTTGGCGTCCACGTTAACGGCTTTGTTCGGGATGGCGACGACCTGCTCATGTGGATCGCCCGACGCGCTGATGACAAACCGACCTATCCAGGCATGCTGGATAATATGGTGGCAGGCGGGCAGCCCGTCGGGCTTGGTTTGCTGGAGAATGTTATAAAGGAAGCGGCGGAAGAGGCTGCTGTCCCGGCTGAGATCGCGGGCAAAGCGATCCCGGTTGGGGCGATATCCTATCAGCACGAGGAGGATAATTGTTTGAAACCGGACACCATGTTCGTGTTTGATATGGAGCTACCCAAAGACTTTGTTCCAACAAACACGGATGGTGAATTATCCGGGTTTAAACTATTGCCCGTGCGGGAGGTAATGGCGATCACAGCCGATAGCGCAGAGTTCAAGTTTAACTGTGCGGCGGTCAATATCGATTTCTTTATTCGGCACGGCATCCTTACTCCAGAAGATCCAGACTACATCACCCTTCAACGGGGTCTGCATCAGTGATCGTCTCGTTGAACAAAGGCCGTTTGGCAGAGGCGACAACAGCGCTCTGCGAAGGTGATTCCGATTTGGCACGGGTTGTAAAAGAGTTCGGCGTGCCCCCGCTTTGGAAACGACCGCAGGGTTTTCGTACGCTGCTTTATCTCATCCTTGAACAGCAAGTGTCGCTGGCATCTGCCCGCGCGACCTATGAAAAGCTCGTTGCGAAACTCGGTGGGCACCCAGCCCCTGACTCGTTTCTGCTTCTCGATGATGATGACCTGAGGGGCCTTGGGTTCTCGCGGCAGAAAACGCGCTATTGCCGTTTGCTGGCTGAAGCTGTTGTGGATGGCAGTTTGCCGATCAACAAATTACGGCACTATGACGATGAGGCTGCCAAAGCCGAGATGATGAAGATCACCGGTATTGGCCATTGGACAGCAGATGTTTACTTGATGGAAGCCCTCGGGCGTCCGGACGTCTGGCCGGTTGGCGATCTCGCTTTGGCCGTTGGTGCCGAGAAGATCAAAAATCTAAATGCACGGCCCAATGCGGATGAGTTACAGGAGCTGGGCGAACAGTGGCGGCCTTACCGGGCGGTTGCAGCGCGTATTCTCTGGCATTATTACCTGAGCGTCATCAGACCGCCACCAGGAGGAAAACCATCATGACCGATTTACCAACGCTCTCCGGACCCAGCCTGGGACCGGCCTCTGGGACCGCCAAGAGCCTTGTCATCCTGCTACATGGCTATGGGGCCAATGGCGATGATCTGATCGGGCTCGCACAGCCTTTGTCACAGGTGCTGCCGGATACAGTGTTCGTATCACCGAATGCGCCGCACCCTTGTGCCCAGAACCCGTTTGGCGGATTGCAATGGTTCGATGTCTGGGAAGGCGATGATTATGACCGGCTGGCGCAGGTGCGGATCGCAGCGGCGACCGTTGATGCGTTCATTGATAGTGAACTGGCGCGGCTCGGTCTGAAGGATAACCAGTTCGCGTTGCTTGGGTTTTCGCAGGGGACAATGCTGTCTCTGCATGTGGGTGTTCGTCGTGAAAACGCCCCGGCGGGAATTTTAGGCTATTCGGGGCGGCTCGAAGCACCGGAGACTCTGGCCGATGAAATCAAGGTTCGGCCACCGGTAATGTTAATCCACGGCGAAGAAGACCCGTTGCTCAACATTGAACTGATGGACACGGCGGCCGGGCTGCTCCGGGAAAACGGTGTTGAAGTCGACACCCATCGTCGGCCGGCGCTGGCTCATGGTATCGATCAGGACGGCGTTAATCTCGGTGCTGGATTTCTAAGCGTCGTACTCGGCGCCTAATCACGTGTAATTACTGTTGGCTCTTTCTGAGTTCTGGGTCCCAGTGGCCTTTACCTTCGAGATCGCCCATTTCAAATATCCAGTTATAGCCGTTCTTGGGGTTCCAGAGGATTTCCCAACAATTGCCGTCGCGATCCCAGAAATGGAAGCTATAGGTGCCATGCTGTTCGACCGGCTTTGAAATATTGTAGAGCCCCCATTCTTCGGCGCCATCGAGCACGGCCTGATGGGAGGCATCCACCTCTGCATCGCTATCAACATCGATGCCGTTATGATTGAGCCGCGGCATTTCGGTCATATTTTTATCCTGGACGACGACATAAATATGGTCACCACCGAGCCGCGTCATGAGAGAAATCTTGCTGGTCTGCATGACTTCAATACCGAGAAATTCTTCGTAGAATTTACGCGTTGCCTGGAGGTCCTTTGAACCAAGGGTGCCATGCGAAATGAATTTCGATTTGATGACTGAATTTTTGGTGCCCATGAAATGATTCCTTCAATCTCATATTCCCTGTGCGGCGATTAGAAACCGCATCAATTCTGCGCGTCAAATCCCGATTCGGCTGCTCGCATTGTGTGGCTATCATTCCCTTGTAACATTTATGGACTAACAGGGATGCCGACATAACAGAATAAGCGGTGTTTCTGGTTCAGGGATAAGACACGAGGACGTTGCGCTGTGACACCACCTCAAGATTCTCCTGCTTTGGTTCTCAACGCTGATTTTCGGCCGTTGAGCTACTTCCCGCTGTCGCTGTGGTGCTGGCAGGATGCCGTAAAGGCAGTGTTTCTGGATCGCGTAAACATCGTCGCCGAATATGAAGGGTCCGTACGCTCGCCGTCTTTCTCGATGCGCCTGCCGAGCGTCATTTCCCTAAAAGAATATATCCCCTTGTCGCGGCAACCCGCCTTTACCCGGTTCAATGTGTTTTTGCGGGATCGTTTCGATTGCCAATATTGCGGTGAATTATTCCCGGTGCATGATCTGACCTTTGATCATGTCGTGCCGCGGTCACGCGGTGGCCGGACGAGTTGGGACAACGTTGTCACGGCCTGTTCGGCCTGCAATTTGCGAAAAGCGAATAAATCTATCAAAGAAGTAAATATGTTTCCGCGTCAGCCGCCGCATCAGCCGTCGACCTGGCAGTTGCAGGAAAATGGCCGAGCCTTTCCGCCCAACTATCTTCACGAAAGCTGGCGCGACTTTCTCTATTGGGATTCCGAGCTGCAGGACGATTAACGTCGCCAGTTTTAATGGGCGTTGACGGGGTCGCCTTCAGATCTTTGCAGTATCAGGGGTGACCGGCTTTCCAGCGCCCAGCGATAGCGCTTCGCATAACGCTGAACATCCGGCATTCCCCAGGCGGCGTCGAAATCGGCATCTGTGAGATCGGTGTTTTGCAGGACATCCTCTGCGTTGAGTGTTGATTTTTCCGAATGGCGGATAAACCAGCACAAAGCTTCCCAGCCGGATTTACGGCCGCGTTGACTGGGCAGGCTTTCGACCAGGCCCCGCCCTTCGGGGCCATCGATGACCTCTACGCCTTTCCAGAAAGCGATATGATCTTGAATGAGTGCCGCTTCTTCGTAGGGTTCTTCGTACTGCCAGGCGGCACCTGCATTCTCTTCGCCATCAACGATAATATCGAGATAGCTGGCAAACCCTTTCCAGTGGCAGAAGGTCACCGGGACGTCGGGATTGGGCCGCAGACGGTCCCAGTTCACCGAATCCTTTGGAAAATAGGCATTGCCTTCAACATGCGCGACTGTGTCACTTTCGGCGAGTGTGACGCCGTTCCAGATAGCCTTGGGCATATCATGTCTCCCGTGTGGTCAGGTCCCGTCGATGTCTAATCGAACAGTGGTAAATCGATGATGTCCCCCATGCGTATATAGCCCGCATCACTGGGATGTAAATGATCACCACAATCATAAAGCGGTAGCATTTCGTTGGGGTGATCCGGATTTTGGAGTTCTTTCTCGAAATCGATCACCGCATCGAAAACATCTGTCTGCCGTAGCCAGGCATTGATGGCGAGACGTTTCTGATTGCCTTCTTCGGTATATAGGCCTTTCAGCCCTGGTGGCGGGTTGTAGTCCTCATTCTCGTAGGGCAGCAGGGTACCAGCATAAATCTTGATACCTTTGGCGTGTGCTCTGACGGCCATCTGCTTCATGCCGGCAATAAGGTCGTCAGCGCTGACAACCAGGTCAGGGTCCGACCCGCGATTGCGGATATCGTTGATGCCAAGCTGGAAAATCACATGGGTGACCCCTGTCTGGGCGATGACATCACGATCAAAGCGTTGAAGCGAACTGCCACCGCGTGCGTCATGGATGATTTTGCTGCCGCCGATGCCCTGGTTCATGACACCGTGCAGACGGCCGCCATCCTTTTTATTGCGGGCGATGATGTTGCGTGCCAACTGGTCCGGCCAACGATTATTGGCATCGACGGTGGAGATGTTGCAATCCGTCAGCGAGTCACCCAGGGTGACAATGCCTCCGGTGCCAGCGGGCGCTTCAACGTCGATGCTACTGACAAATAGATAAGTATCTGTGGATTGGGCTACGGGAAGCTCAACCGCATCGACATGATTACCGGGCGTAGAAATGTAGTTGGTCTGGTTGCAGGTCGCATGACCGGTAACGCCAAATCCTTCGGGGATGTCGTCCGGTAGATAAAAACTAATCGTGAGGTCGCTGAGCGGCGCGAAATCCAGCTCGACCTCGTCGCTGGCGGCGAGGGAACCTGCAGCAATAGCCGTGCTTTCCAGGCCGTCGAAAGTCAGCGTGCGGAGGGTCTGAGTATCAATCGCGGCGGCATCAGTGCGGCAAGCGATTGTTGCGGCGCCAATTTTAAGCCTTTGCTTTCCATAGGCATTGGAAATCTTCACCCGTAATTTCGTGCCGCCAATGCTGACATGCGCGATCATTCTCAAAGTCTGGTCGCTAAAAGAAAAGCCGTCGGTCGCCGCCGGAGTCGTTGCCCAGGTGCCGACCCAGCCCATCAGACTTTGCCGAGTGCCTTGAGGATTGTTTCCGGTGACATCGGTTGCGCCGTAACTTTGCCGCCAAAAGGTCGGATCGCATCATTGACCGCATTCATCACGACTGCCGGTGCGGCGCCGGTGCCAGATTCTCCGACACCTTTAGCCCCAAGTTCGGAGACGCCGGTATGGGTCTGAATATGGGCGACCTCGATATCCGGCATTTCACCGGCCATCGGCACCAGGTAATCCGCCAGTGTGGCATTCTGCAGCTGCCCTGCTGAATCATAGACACATTCTTCATAAAGTGCGCCGCCGAGACCCTGTACGCAGCCCCCGCGTACCTGCTCGTCGGCAAGCTGCGGGTTAATCACGCGACCGCAATCTTCGATGACCCAGTGATTGAGCAGCTTGATAAAGCCGGTATCGGTGTCGACTTCGACATAGGCGCCTTGAATGCCATTGGTAAAGAT
This sequence comes from uncultured Alphaproteobacteria bacterium, assembly GCA_943787225.1. GTDB lineage: Bacteria > Pseudomonadota > Alphaproteobacteria > MPNO01 > UBA2964 > UBA2964. The sequence goes on along the minus strand of CALSLP010000002.1, from coordinate 276,103 downwards.
ATAGAGCGCGTCCTTCAGCCGGAAACGGTAGGTCGCCGACAGAGTATGCTGAATATGGTTCGGCAATTCCGCGACCTGAAAATGTCCGATGCGGCCAATCTCGGCGAGGGAAATCCGTGACGCACTATCGCCTTTATCGACAACATGGCCGTCGAGAATGTCGAGGGTGTCGGGCTCTGCTTGGAGTAAGACCCCGGCAATTTCGAGAATCTCGGCACGTAGCATCATGGCGGCCTGATAGGTCGCTTCTCCGCCAATGGCTGTCGCGCGCGATGCATAGGTGCCGCCGCCATAGGGTACCGCATCAGTGTCGCCTTCGATGACACGGACCGATTCCATCGGTATACCGAGCGTTGCCGCGGCGATCTGACCCATGACGGTATCGACGCCTTGTCCTTGATCGGTAACCCCGACCATGCAGATCACGCCGCCTGATGGTTCCAGCTTGATGGTGCAGGAGTCCTGCGAGGAGATTGGTGCGCCACCGGCGCCGTAATAGCCGGCGGGCCCGGGGGCGGTGCCCTTGATAAAGGCAGCGATTCCGATGCCGCGCTGAATTCCTTTCTTGCGATATTCAGCCTGTTCTTCGAGTAGGGCGTCATACCCCATGCGGTCGACGAGCGTTTCGAGACATTGCTGATGCGATAGGTCGCGCATCTCAATCCCGGCGGCGCTGATGCGCGGGTAGGAATCGTCGCGCATAACATTGCGACGGCGGAACTCCATCGGGTCGATACCGCAGGCAGCAGCGGCCTGATCGACGAGCGATTCCCCGACGGTGTTCCCTATCGGATGTCCAACCGCACGATACTGCGAAGTTGGCACCTTGTTGAGGTAGACCACCTGCGTGGAGGCGCGATAATTCTCATGCGCATAGGGACCGCCGGTAATATTGAGGATCTGATTGGCCTCGAATACGCTGGTGCGGGGATATTGCGAATAGGCACCGGCACCAGAACGCACATCAATATCCATCGAGGTGATGATGCCTTCTTTGGTGACGGCGATACGGCCCTTTACCCGGTTCTCCCGGGCATGGATATCAGTGGCAAAGCTCTCTAACCGGTCAGCGATAAATTTAACGGGTCGTGCCAGCTTGATGGCTGCTGCCGTCGCGGCGATCTCGTCGCCAAAGGTATGAATTTTCAGACCAAAAGAGCCGCCGACATCGGGGGCAACGATCCGCACATTGTGTTCTGGGACGCCGAGTGTCCGGGCAAACACAGCCTGGATCATATGCGGGCATTGGCTGCTGGTATGGATTGTCAGCCGTTCCGTGCCGGGATCATATTCCGCCAGCAAAGCGCGTGGTTCGAGGCTGACCGCAGTGTGGCGGCCAAAGGTAAACGTGTCTTCGATAACGATATCGGCCTCGGCGACAGCCTTTTCGACGTCGCCAGTTTCGATTGTTTTTTCGAAGGCCAGATTGTCACCCAGGTTAGGATGGATGATCGGTGTGCCGGGATCGAGCGCGGTTTCCTTGTCGATGACAACCGGCAACTCTTCATACTCGACGGTGACCAGCTCTGCCGCATCTTCGGCTTCGGCGCGGCTCGTGGCGACAACCATGACGACCGGCTCGCCTTGCCAGCAGGCCCGGTCGATCGCCATCGGGTGTTGCGGTTCGGATTTCATACCATCGAAGCAGACCAGCGTACCGACCCAAGGGCCGGTGCACATTTCAGCAAGCTCAGCGCCGGTCATGACCAGCGCTACACCTTGCTGCTGTTTTGCCGCTTCAACATCGATTGATAAAATCTTGGCGTGGCCATAGGGGCTGCGCACAAAGGCGGCATGGAGTGTCCGCGCAGGCATGATGTCATCGGTATAGCGGCCACGGCCCGCGACGGCGCGTTTGGCGGCATCGCGCGATAACGTCCTGCCAACATAGCTGTTGGGTTTGTCGAGAAGGGTGAGGGGCGTTTCTTTATTCATGGTTCAGCCCTCCTCCAGCCGTGTATTGATGGTCGTTTCCACGGCATCCACAATGGCGTGATAGCCCGTGCAGCGGCAGAAGTTTCCCGACAAATGTTCACGAATTTCCTCACGGCTGACGGGTTTCGGTTCCCGCAGGAGCTCGGCGGCCGTGATAAGCATGCCGGGGGTGCAATAGCCGCACTGCATGGCGTTGCGTTCAACGAAGTTCTTTTGCAGGTCAGCGATTTCACCGGTTTCGTTCAGCCCTTCGACTGTTTCCACTTTTGCGCCATCGGCCTGCACGGCGAGCATCAGACAACCGCGGACAACGGCATCATCAACGCGCACAGAGCAGGCGCCACAAACGCCATGTTCGCAGCCGAGGTGTGAGCCAGTAAAGCCGAGTTCGTTACGCAGAAAGTCTACGAGGTGTTGTCGGACGGGAACGGTCTTGGTGACCTGCTCGCCATTGACGGTCAGTGATATTTCAAGCGTGGCTTCACTCATTAGACGGCCTCCGCACGTTCAATGGCGGCGTCCAACGCGCGGCCTGTCAGAACCTTTTGCAGATGTAGTTTCATCGCGGCACTGCCTTGTAAATTTGTCATCGGATCCAGGTCATCGGCTAAAGCGTTTGCAGCAGCTTCTTTGCATTCTGCGGACCAGGTTTGGCCGACCACGGCGGCGATGGCGCCAGCCCCTAATGTCGGCCTGTCTTCGCTACCGAAATAGACCAGGCGCAGCTCTTCGAAGGTCTTGTTTGATACGCGCGCGACACAGGCCAGACCTGCCATGGCAAAATCGCCATGTCGTTGCGCCAGTTCCAGAAACACCGACACGTTATCGGATTTTTCTGCCGGTATCAGAATTTCGACCAGGAGTTCGTTGGCGGCGCGGGCGGTTTCGTACAAGCCTTTAAAATAATCTTCGGCGGCAATTTCACGGCGGCCATTGATGCTTTCGACAACCAACGTCGCACCGAGGGCCAGCACGCAAGCCGGCATTTCGGCGGCCGGGTCGGCGAGGGCAATGCTGCCGCCAATCGTTCCACGATTGCGCACAGCGTGATGAGCGACATGCTGCATGGCTTCCGCAATCAACGGCAAATTCTCTGCGATTATCGGTGAGTTTGCGACCTCAACATGACGCGTCATGGCACCGATACGGACGATACCGTCTTCGAGCGTGATACCGCTAAGGTCAGTAACCTTGTTGATATCAATCAAGGTGCCCGGTTGTGACAGGCGCATGTTGAGCGTGGGCATCAGGCTTTGGCCGCCCGCGAGGATGCGACCGTCTTCGCCGAGCTGATCAAGCAACTCTAGCGCCTGCTGGCGCGATTCGGCCCTTATATAATTAAATTTAGGCGCCTTCACGCCGCCCTCCTTAATGAATGTACACGGTGCCAAAACAGGTTTCGGCAAGGGGCCGGATGCTCCCATCTTCAGCAATAAAGCGCAAGATGATGGTGATCAATTTCTCTATTCAAGGCATACCCATTCCCAATTTCGCGAAAACGCGCTAACCATTCATCCGTATCACTTCAGCATTGGAGCGGCGGGCGTGGCGAATAAAGACTTACGAGATTGGATCAGTGAGATTGAAGCGGCGGGTGAGCTGCACAAAATTTCGGGCGCGGAACCTAAGGAAGATATTGGCGGCATTGTCGATATCGTTCAACGCAAGATGGGTAATCCGGCGCTGATGTTTGACGACATTCCGGGTTTTCCGAAAGGACACCGGGTGCTCTCCAACCTGGTGACATCGACGCCGAGGATTAATCTGGCATTGGATTTGCCTGCTGACGCCTCTGAGATGGATCTCATTCAGTGGTGGCGCAGCTATATGACTGATGCGCCTTCAATTCCACCGAAACAGGTCAATGGTGGAGCGTTGCTGGAGAACGTCATGGAGGGCGGCGATGTTGATCTGACATCTATTCCGACACCGATCTGGCATGAACATGATGGCGGACATTTTATCGGTACGGCCTGCATGGTGGTGATGAAGGATCCCGATTCCGACTGGATCAATTACGGCACTTACCGCATGCAGGTGCATGAACCAGACGTTGCCTCGGTGATGATGTCACCCGGTAAGCATGGCCGACTGATCATGGAAAAATATCATGCGCGCGGTGAACCTTGTCCCGTTGCAGCGGTATTTGGCATGCATCCCGCCTTGTTTATGTTGGCGGGTCTCGAAATTCCCTATGGCAAAAGCGAGTATGAAGCCGCCGGCGGAATTTTTGATGAGGCTATTGAAATCATCAATATGCCAAAAACCGGACTACCGGTACCGGCCAATGCCGAAATTGCGCTGGAAGGGTATATCCACCCCGACGATGAGGTCGTTGAAGGACCGCTTGGAGAATGGACCGGGTATTACGCCGGTGGACAACGCCCGGAACCGGCGATCCGTGTCGAAACCATGATGCACCGCAATAATCCGGTATTGATGGGGGCGGTGCCTGCGGTACCACCAAACGACAACACCTATTACCTTGGTCATTATCGCTGTGGGGCTGTTTGGTCTCAGCTTGAAGCAGCCGGGGTACCAGAGATCAAAGGTGTGTGGGCGCATGAAGCGGGCGGCAGTCGTTTCTGGCTCACCGTTGCCATCAAGCAGCTATATGGCGGACATGCGAAACAGGCAGGTCTGGTCGCGTCGCAATGTTTGGCTGGCGCCTACTGCAATCGCTGGACCGTGGTGGTCGATGAGGATATCGACCCAACCAATATCAATGACGTTATCTGGTCAATGTGTACCCGTTGTGATCCGCGTGAAGACGTCGATGTTATTTCTGGTGGCTGGAGCTCGCATCTCGATCCGATGTGTTTTGATGACGAGACTGATCGGCGCAATGCGCGTGTCGTGGTCGATGCCTGTATTCCCTATAGACGCCGCGATACTTTCCCTATTGTTGCGCGTAACAGCCCCGAGCTTGATGATCGTATCCGCAAGAAATGGGCCGAGGTCCTGCCTAATAGTTTCGTAAAAGGTGGGTAACAGCGCGCCACTGTTCCAGATTAGCTGACTGTATGAACAATACGCTCCGCGGCGCGGCATGGATGATCCTGGCGGGAGTATGCTGGACGATCATGACGGTCCTGGTGCGCCAGCTGTCAGAAGATTATTCGTCGTTTGAGATACTGTTTTTTCGTAACCTGGTGTCGGTCTGCATTCTTCTCCCCCTCGCTATGAGGTCAGGGCTGTCTACGCTCAAAACCCAGCGCTTACCGTTGCATAGTTTGCGGGCGCTTCTCTCCTACATCGGCGTGCTGCTGCTTTTTTACGGCATTGCGAATATCCCGCTGCCAGATGTCACGGCGCTGAGTTTTACCCAGCCGCTCTTCGTTGTCGTGCTGGCCGCGTTGATCCTGAAAGAGTCGGTTACGGCTGCACGCTGGTTGGCGGTGTTAACGGGGTTCGCTGGATTGTTGGTTATCGTCCGGCCCGGAATTGTCGCCATAGAAGTTGCGACCCTTTTGGTAATGTTGTCGGCCTTTTCTTATGCTGTTTCCAATATCTGCGTTAAGCGGTTGATGACGACAGATACGGCGAACCAGTCGGTCTTTTACTTCAATCTGTTGATGCTACCGATTGCGCTGGTGCCAGCATTATTTTTCTGGGTGACCCCACCGCTTGAGGATTTGCCGATATTTATCGCCATCGGCGTGAACGGGACGATCGCGGTCTATGCCTATGCGCGATCCTTTACGCTTGCGGATGCCAGTGCGGTGATGCCGTTTCGATTTTCTGCGAATGCCAATGGCAGCCGCTGCCGCTTATCTGCTGTTTTCAGAATCCGGCGATTTCTGGACCTGGGTCGGTGCCGTGATCATTTTTGCAAGCTCTTATGCCTTGGCACGAAGCAGCAGCAAGTCCGGCTGAGCCGCTAGGCGGCGGTGATCATCGGTTGTTCGTCTTATAAGTAACGCTTGTACATCTTAAAAATTTTTACCCAATCCTGTTCTGCTGCGTCTTCAGCGTAAATATCCCGGTCGGGGAGGGCATAACCATGTTCAACACCGAGATGCATGCTGCCGGTATAGTCGACAGGCGACGCGGCGAGCAGCGGTTCCAGCTCAGCTACCATCGATGGCGGTGACAGGTGATCATGTTCGGCCCAGCCGCAATAAAGGCCGCCCCGCATTTTATCGAGCTGAAGATGAGGTGAGCCGGGCTGCTCTGATAAAGGCTTGGTGGCATGTAATGTTGCTGTGGCCTGGAACGTGTCGGGAAATTCGACAGCTGTTTTGAACCCGACCCAGCCCCCCATGCACCAGCCAATAGAGCCCATCGGACCGGATTTAGCGGCGTCCTGGCTGTCGATGAAAGGGATGAGGTCTGTAACATCTGACAGGATCATGTCGTTTGACAAATTCTTGCGTTGATCGTGGACGATCTTTTCACGTTCTTCGTCCAGCTTGTGCAGGGAGATTTGCCGTCCATCACTATCCCAGAACACATTGGCTATATCGCCTTGTCGGTAATAAAGGTTCGGCAAGACGGCATAGTACCCTTCTGCGGCGATGCGCCGGGCGACACCACAGAGCTCTTCTCGAACGCCCCAGATATCCATGAACAGAATCACGGCTGGATGTGGTCCGTCATTGTCGGGGTGGACGATAAAGGTTTTCATCTCCCCATCCTTGGTGGGGACCGGGAGAAATTTCTCGATCATTGTGCAGCTGCTTTCGATGTCTTGAACTCCGCAACGGACATCGACCCTGTATAGATTTCAAAACAGATGCCGTTGGGGTCCTGGAAAAAGATCGAATAGCTGCCGCTGCCGTTTTCCAGCCCCCCACCTTCAGGACCCTGGATCGAAGGTCCTGCTGTTTTCACGCCTTTCTCTTCCAGCTCTTTCTGCCACTTGTCGACGTCATCACGGCTGTCGACGGGCATGGCGATGTGATGCAGTCCTGTGCCTCTCATCCGTGAATTGCCGGAGGGCAGTTTTTCGCCATCTTCGAACAGAGCGATTGTGTGGTGGCGTTCGCCATCCATCGACACAAAAGCAACGCGGGTCCCGTTATCCATCTGATCGATGCCAGTAACCGAGCCGCCGAGTTTTTCCAGGAATTCCATTTCCTCGTCTATAGAAGGAACGTGCAGGCCCATATGTCCGACGTGAAATCCAGCCATGATTAACACCCCATCTCTTCTGTTTAACGTCTCGTTGGAGACCATATTAGCAGAATTGGGAGATCGCTTACAGGTGATCCGTTGCTTGACCGCTGGGTGGTGAGGTCATAAATCTCAAACAGGTAAGAAACGGGGCGGCTGTGCCAGACAAAAAGAAGTATTTCTCCGGTGGGCACTGGGGTGTTTATCAGGTTTCGAAAGATGATCAGGATACATTTTCTGCTGAACCTCATCCACGAGACCCGAATCCGACGCCTTTAATTGAGTCTGCCGTTGCTGCGAGCCAGCATCTTGATAGCCGCGTGATGGCGCCAATGGTGCGCAAAGGCTGGCTGGATAATGGGCCAACGGGAAACGGTACCGGACGGGGTGGAGAGCCGTTTGTCCAGGTGACCTGGGAGCAGGCAACGGAGCTCGTCGCCGATGAGCTGGAACGTGTTTATGACGATTTTGGGCCGTCTTCAATTTACGCTGGTTCCTATGGCTGGGCGAGTGCCGGTCGGTTCCATCAGGCCCAGGCAACACTGAAACGCTTTCTCGGATTGGCGGGTGGGTTTACCAACTCAGTAGGTAATTATTCCAATGGGGCCGCTGAAGTTTTAATGCCGCATATTCTGGGTTCCGGGCAGGCCGTGAATGGCCCCCTGACCAGCTGGCAGTCGATAGCCGACAATACGGATCTGCTTTTATCGTTCGGTGGTGTGCCCCTCAAGAATACCCAAATAAACTATGGTGGCTTGCCTGAACATGACGATGCGCTTTGGCAGGAGCGACTTTCCAGTGCCAAGCTTAACATTGTTTGCGTTAGCCCGGTTCGGGACGATGCAGCCGGATTAGAGGGGGCGGAATGGATGGCGATCCGTCCCAATACCGATACCGCATTCATGCTGGGCCTGGCCTATGAGATCTACCAAACGGATAGTCATGATCAGGATTTTCTCAATAAATATTGCGTCGGGTTTGAAAAATTCACGGCCTATCTGACCGGCGGAACCGACGGTCAGCCTAAAGATGCTCATTGGGCTGCTGAAATTTGCGAGATTCCGGCTGCGGCTATCCAGAAATTGGCTGAAAAGATGTCGATCGGTCGAACGATGATCACAGCATGCTGGTCGCTACAGCGTGCTGATCATGGCGAACAACCTTACTGGATGGCGGTCACCCTGGCAGCGATGTTGGGTCAGATCGGTTTGCCTGGTGGGGGCATGGGATTTGGCTATGGTTGCCTCGGTGGTATCGGAACACCAAGGTCGCGAGCGGCCGGGCCTCGTCTGCCGGTGGGGCAGAATCCTGTTAAATCATACATCCCGGTTGCGCGCGTGACCGACATGTTGCTCAATCCCGGGGGAAGTTGTGCCTTTAACGGCAAGACACTGACCTATCCTGATATTCATGCGATTTACTGGTGTGGCGGCAACCCGTTCCATCACCACCAGGACATCAATTATCTTCTCGAAGGTTGGCGGCAAGTCGACACCGTCATCATTCATGAACCGTTCTGGACGGCGGCGGCCCGGCACGCTGACATTGTATTGCCTTCGACGACGACTTTGGAGCGGAATGATATTGGTGTCGCCTCAGTGCCCGCCATGTGGTTTGCAATCGAGAAAGCGATGGAACCCGTTGGCGAAGCGCGAAATGATTTTGAAATCTTTGCCGATATAGCGGACTACCTTGGGTTCGGTGAAGAATACACCGAAGGCCGGGATGAGGCTGGGTGGTTACAGCATATGTATGACACCGCCCGGCAGCAAAACGCAAAGTCGGGGATTGAAATGCCGGATTTTCAGACGTTCTGGGAAGCGGGCGATTTCGAGTTTTCTCGTCCGAATCAGCCCGTGATCCTGATGGAGAGTTTCCGCAAGGATCCCACCGCGAAACCATTGAAAACACCGTCTGGTAAAATCGAAATCTTCTCGGAAACGATTGACAGTTTTGGCTATGACGATTGTCCCGGCCACCCGGTATGGCTGGAACCGGCCGAATGGCTTGGTTCAGAGAGAGTTGCTGAATACCCGCTCCATCTGATTTCCAATCAGCCTCGGACACGTCTGCATGGTCAGCTGGATTCCGGGCCAGTCAGTGTGCAGTCCAAGATTGCCGGGCGCGAACCTATTTCCATGAATGTAGTGGATGCGGAAGATCGTGATCTGATCGCGGGCGACATCGTTCGAGTCTTTAATGGCCGGGGACAATGCCTCGCAGGTGTCGTGATATCTGATGATCTTCGCGAAGGTGTTGTGCAGCTGGCGACAGGGGCCTGGTACGATCCGTTGGAGCCCGGGGTCCCCGGCACCCTTGACCGGCATGGCAATCCCAACATGTTGACCCTTGATAAGGGGACATCGCAGCTCGCGCAGGCACCGATCTCGCAAACAGCGCTTGTGGAAATAGAGCGGTATGATGATGCGTTGCCGGAGATCACCGTTCATTCGCAGCCCCCGATCGTGTGAGCCGCGTCAATGCGGGTTTTGCTGGCTTATGCCCATCCGCGATGGCCTCAGAAACCAAGCGCAGCGGGTACAAAACGATTTTTAAATAAAGTAAGTCGTGTAATGGCAAAATTCTGACATAATTGGGTGTTATGAAATTGCCCATGAAAATTATTAAAAATCTTCCGGTCGCTCTTTTTGCTGTTTTGTTGGCCCTGCCAGCGGGCAGTTCTCTTGGCTATGCGCAGTCTAGTGCCCCGCAAAACGGTGCTTTTCCGACAAAAAACATCGTGATTGCCCATGAGGGGGCCACAGGCGTTGTTAAAATGCGCATGGATCGTATGGAAGCAATGGGTGCCCAGATGAAGCTGATCAGTGCCATGGTTCGCGGTAAAAAACGCTTTGATGGCTCCAAGATTGCGGCGGCATCTGAGAAGATCGCCGATCATGGCCGCAAATCAAGCAAGCTTTTTCCTAAAGGTAGCTGGAAAAAACCGACTCAGGCTTTACCCAAAGTCTGGAAGGACTGGCGAGGATTTACGCGCGCGATGAATAGCATGGTGCGGTCCGCGACCGTCTTGGCAGAAGCCGGGCGCGCTGGAAACAAGAAACGGGCGAGCACTGCCTATTTCGCGCTCGGCAAGTCCTGTGTGGCTTGTCATCGCACTTATCGTTTCAAGAAAAAGAAACGCCGTTAAATTCGGCTCGATAACCAGATTGCGAGCTTGGAGCCTGCCTTAACGGCACTGGTCAAAACTTCATAGCCCGGCGCTTGTTCGGCACCTTCCTCAATCGCCTTGTCACGATGCGCCCGCTCGTCGGCGCGGAACTCTTCAATCGTGTCTCGCAGGTCTTTTTCATCATCACCGAGTTGATCAGCCTGCGCCGCATAATGCTCGTCGATAACTTCTTCGACCGCCTGGGTACAGGCCATCGCCGCCTTTGGCCCGAGCAGCGCGGTGCCGGCGCCGAGCGCAAACCCGGCGACATGCCAAATTGGGGCGAGCGCGGTCGGTCGGACCTGTCGATCAGCAATCATCGAATCGAATGTTGAGAGATGTTTTTGTTCCTGTTCCGCCATTTCGCGGATCGTGCCTTCGGCATCGGTCCCGGCAAGGACAGCGAGCTGGCCAGCATATATGCGGACCGCGCCATGCTCTCCTGCATGATCAACGCGGATCATTGAGTCAATCATCTGGTCGCGCGTTGGGTCACCTGGCATGCGGCCTTCACCGGTGACCTTGGGTTTGGTGGGATTTTGTGTCTCCCACCGTCATCTCCTAAATTTTTCGGCGCCGCACAACGCGGCTGCCGCACAGAATACAGCAAGAGCCGTTGAAGCGAGAAAATTATATCCTGCCAAGCGATACGCCAAACAGAGACCAGGCGACCTCATCACAGCGCACGACAGGTTGCGCCATTAATTGTCGCTTGAGCTCTTCGACGGTGTTCCCGGAAATAGTGCCGGAGCAGGCCGTTGGGCCAGCAAACCAGCCATATTCCACTCCGGCGTGGTAGGCACCAATACCAGCGGTGATGGCAAAGGAAAGGGCGATGAGGGCGAGCAAGAGCCGTCGTGCCGGGGCAGCGGTGATCGGCATAAAGGCAATGAGACCAAGTAACAGCGCAGCGCCATGAGGCCAACGCTGGGTCAGGCACAGGCTGCACGGTGCCAACCCGCCGATATATTGCATGGCAAAGACAGCGATCAGTAGTCCCGCGGCTGCCAGAGCGGCGATACCGGAGGCGTTACGATGGCTGAATATAGGGGAGGCGGAAAGCATACTCATACGCCAGATATGTTGTGCGAGGCGTGCGACGTCAAGCGAAACTGTTCGTTATAACAGATACTTGAGAAGGACGAATCCACCGATCAGCAAGACCACAAAGATAGTGAAAACCAGCCCCAGTCGCTTTTCGATAAAGTCCTTAATCGGAGGGCCAAGCCAGAACAGCAGTCCGGCGACGACGAAGAACCGGATGCCGCGGGCGAGGACAGAGGCAATAGAGAAGGTTGTGAGATCGAGCTGAGTCACACCGCTGGCGATGGTGATAACCTTATAGGGGAAAGGCGAGATACCAGCGATAAAGACAATCCAGGCCCCGAACTCGTTATAGCGTTGCTGGAAGTCGGAAAATTTAGCGGCATAGCCGTAGAATTCGAGCAGAGGCCGGCCAATACCGTCATAGAGAAAAAAGCCAATCGCGTAGCCAGCAAGGCCACCGAGGACTGATGCGATGGTGCAGGCCATGGCAAGACCGAGCCACCGGCTGCGTGCGGCGAGAACCATAGGGATAAGCAACACATCCGGGGGGATCGGAAAGATCGAGCTTTCGATAAAAGAAATCGCCACCAGCGCCCAAACGGCGTTAGGGCGGGCCGAAAATGACATCACCCAATCGTAGGTGCGCTGTAACAAAATGGGTCTCCTGACGGGACGTGTGGGCGTCTGTTTGGAATGGTTCCTAACAGTCGAAAAGCGTCGGAGCAAGAGCATGTTGACCGCGCGGTGCCGGTCGCTATTATCCCCGTCGTCTAACCAAAGACGAACGCGCTAAAATTTAGCGCCATACAGGGGCCCCTGTGGCGGAACTGGTAGACGCGCTGGATTCAAAATCCAGTTCTCGTAAGGGAGTGGGAGTTCGATTCTCCCCGGGGGCACCACTACATTGTGGTCTTAATTGATCATCCAAACACTAGGTATTTCAACGACTCCATAACAAAAACTCCAAGAGCTATTTAAACACGTACTGCTCATGATGTGAATCCCTTTAGAAAACGATGGGTCCCATTTCATAGTTTATTGGACTTATATTGGACCCAAAGACCACCCCACCCAAAGAAATACAGCCCACCACACATAATATAATAATAGCTGCTGGGCTTACTCAGCTAGATATGTGGGTCTCTCATCATAAAAACCGTCGTATAATGATATGGCGTGTAGCTGATGGTTTATTATTATCTTCTTCTTCTCTTCATCTCTGAGAAATAGATATGAGACTATCCAGATGACAGCACAGCCTCCTAGAACTACTGGCAATGGGTCGTCAGTCGCCACCCCATTCTCTCTACCCATCCTCCTATGATCCTTGGTTGCGCCATCGTGGCACATATAGCCTACCGGGGGGCTATTTCTTGACTGTCTTCATATGGTTTCCCAAGTAGACCAATAACATCAACAGCAGCCTTCTGGTTTCATTGGTACGAAGGAGGTTTCAGAGTGAAGTCTATCTTCTTGGTAGGGTAGGTAGCTTAAATAAAAGTTTGTCTAAAAACGTAGTAAAGATCGCCATAATAGCAATCTATTTCATTATCATTTCCGTATACCAATTATGGATTCAAAAAAAGCATACGATATTGGTTTTCAGGCAGGATGTGATGCCCTGAATGCAATTGAAGATTATTTCTATGGTCAGAGTGAGGAGCATGTCAAAGATAGCCTCTCAGGATTACTGGTTTTTTTAATGTCATCTAGTTATTCTCTAGCGCCAACGCCGGAGAGTGCGGAAGAATTAATCAGTACCGCTCAGAAAATGGCCTTAGAGAATTGGGAAAAAGGGGCAAATATTAAACCAAATAAATTCTAGCATTAGTCATATTGGGGTGTGCGAGGCAAATTAGAATATAATAATAGCTGCTGGGGTTACTCAGCTAGATATGTGGGCCTATCGTCCTAAAAAACTCATCAGTAATGAGACGGGTTTAATTGTTATTTCCTTAGTCTTCTTCATCTCTGAGAAAGAAAACTGGCAATGAGCCGTCAGTCGCCACACCCCATTCTCTCTATCCATCCCAGACCTTCCGTGTCAGACTTTCCCCTATGAACAGACTGCTCATCCTTCCTGTCCTGCTCCTTACCCTCTTGGTGGGAACCCCTGCGTCCTCTGCTGATTTCCAAAAAAGGTATGACCGCTGCCCGAAGTGGTGATTACGCAACTGCTCTGCGTGAATGGACACCTCTTGCGAAACAGGGGGATGCCGAAGGCAGTCAGACAGGGCGTGCGATATACCCGCATGCTTCCGATTCAGAACTCTTTTTGATAGGGATATCGCAACTGGAACATTCCCGATGAGATCCTCTAAAAAATAAGGTTTTCAATATGAAAAAATATCTCTCACTCGTTCTTTGTGTCTTCGTGTTAACCGCAACAGCTAATACTGCTCAAGCCTTTGACAAAAAAGATCTAGCAAAACTGAAAAAGACCAATCAGTGTATAAGGTGCAAACTGATCGAGGCCGACCTGATCGGGGCCGACCTGAGAGGGGCCAATCTGAGCCGGGCCAACCTGTATATGGCCAAACTGAACTGGGCCAACCTGTATAAGGCCAAACTCAGTTTGGCCTACCTGAGAGGGGCCAACCTGCAGAAGGCCACACTGAGCGCGGGCCAACCTGTATATGGCCATGCTGGACGGGGCCGACCTGAGAAGGGCCGACCTGAGCGGGGCCAACCTGACCGATGCCAACCTGAGAGGGGCCGACCTGAGCTGGGCCAACCTGAGCGGGGCCAACCTGAGCGTGGCAAGACTGACCAACGCCAACCTGAGCGGGGCCAACCTGACCAAGGCCAACTGAGCGGGCAAGACTGACCAACGCCAACCTGACCGGGGCCACTTGGACAGACGGCAGAAAATGCGGCAAAGGCTCAATCGGAAAGTGCACTTGGACAGACGGCATAAAATGCGGCAAAGGCTCAATCGGAAAGTGCGTTAGGGACAAATGGAGTGAACCTATCTATGGGGATGCGCCACCCTTCACGCCCCTGCATGAAGGTTAATAGTTGCGGTGTTGACAGAAGGTCCGCTGCTGAAAAGAGGAAAAACCCATACGATATTCGGGGCAAATAAACCTTAACGAGGTCTTGTGTTGTTCAAAAACTCGCAGCACAAGACCTCGCCCGTGAATGTGTCCGTAAGAACTACAAAGGGTGTTGAGTAGAACTCCACCCAGACCATCCATCCCCTGTTTTACGCAGTTCCCTCTATGAAATGCATCCTCGCACCCGTCCTCCTACTGACCCTTGCCATGCTTCTTGCAACGCCATTGCACGGTAACGCCCAGACGGTCTGCGGTAAAAAGATATCGGAGGAGATTTGGTGTTAGGTAACCTATGACCACAAGCATTCTGCCAGCGCATCAAGAGCTTTTAGTTCTACGTAGGGGCATTCGGCTCCTTTTTCACCCTCAAATTAAAACGTAACGATGGCCATCCTGAATTCATGAGTCAGAACAATGGCTTATCAGGTGTAAAAACCTCACGATTGAAATTGAAGAATCACCACCTTCTGTAACCCGCAGAAAGGCTTGATGTCAGAAATCAGAGGCAAAAGTGTGGTATAATAGTGGTGTAGAAAAAGACTAAAATAGTGATCCTCAAACAGGATGTTCTGGCGGTATATAAATAGAGATTGGGAACAAAGACCCATAACTCCATTGATCACACCAAACCGCAGGCTGTATTAATTCAAAGCACACAAGTGAGCTGCTCTGTCAGAGACTAGACATCAGTAAGAAGGATCAAGGCTTGTAACGAGGTCTTGTTTCATCCGTCCAGATTAGTCGGCATGGTAAGTGGGAGTATAGGTCAACCTGCCCCACCATAGGTGATAGTAGTCACCATAATGGTCGCCGTCGTTACCGTCTGAAGTGATGATGGTTAATCACCATCTAAGTATTTATTTTTCAGATGAACCTCTCCCGGAGGGGGAAGTCCGTCTGAAATATAGAAGAA
The DNA here is from genome assembly GCA_943787225.1 of uncultured Alphaproteobacteria bacterium. GTDB lineage: Bacteria > Pseudomonadota > Alphaproteobacteria > MPNO01 > UBA2964 > UBA2964. The sequence goes on along the minus strand of CALSLP010000002.1, from coordinate 260,868 downwards.
CAAATATCTCAAATATTAATATTTAAATTATAATTCAAAGGGGCTTTATAGCCGCCGATAAAAATTATCTTTTATTATTATTTATATTATTTTCCTAAAGCTATTTTAAGAATGTAGACACAATGATGATGAGTTCATCAGGGGTCGTCATCAGTTAATTCAGTCTTTTACATTGGGGAATTCCATGTACTTTCCCTTTTATTTAAGCGACATTTAGCCAGTCGTTCTTGATGCTCATTTATATATACATCTTAAAAAATACGATTATTCTATAACGACCCCAGATACCTTTTATTAAATAAAGGCAGTGTCGAATGAAAAAAATAACACTTATGTTATCGGTGCTTTCTATTCTTTTCGGTTTCCAATTTTTTACAGCTGAAAAATCGGTAGCTGGTTTAATGGACCCTTGGTATGCTTGTTATATTGTTAAAGGCGGAAGTCTACAAAAGTGTATGGGGCCTTACGACAATAAATATTCCTGCCGAGCTGCGAGATATAGCATTCCATTTGGCGCTACTTGGCTTGGATGTAAGCAATAAGAAAGTAATTATCTCGTCAGGGTTCGTCATCAGTTATTGCTTCAACACCCCTTGTATTTCTTGCCGACACATTCACGGGCAAGGCTAATCCAAGTTCTGGAATATAACCTTCTTAGATCTCATCTTCTCAATCTGTGCCGTCGTCATCCAGCAGGATAGATAATACGTCCCACCAGAAATCATTTTGGCTAACTTGGACTTTGAAATCGAAGACCTATTGGGACTGGGTGAAGAAACGTTACTGCTCTCCAGAATGCTTCTCACCACACTCGTCTTGACGCCAAAGTTGGTGTTCTCAGGTAACGATCCAAATTTCTTGAGGGCCTTTATCTTATCCAGCCTTGAAACAGCAACACCGTGGAGTAGTGTTGTTGGGGGGGTATAGACCTGCCCCAAACTATTCTTGGAAGTATATCTGGGTTGTTGAAAGTTTTTATAGGAAGGCTGACTATACAGAGAATAAGTTGGCCGTCGCCGATCAATCATGAGAGTAAAAAGAACTTGGAAGAAAAAATGATCTGTCCAATAGAGTGTGTGATTTGTGGTGAAGTTACCGTTTTAAATCAACTGCAAGATGGAAGCGTTGTGTGCTCCTGCCCTTCTCACCGCAAATTTAAACAAATAAATATTGATGGAAGCAGGGCATGGGTGCCCTTCGATCAACCAATGTGATCTGATCCCGAATGGAAGACTTTGATAGGGAAGGCTGCATGACAAGGGAAGGCTGCATGACACAGGAATATAACGTCTCGGGATTCTCTGGTATTTAAATTCAAGCAGTCTAGTGGCAACAGTAATGATAGTAGTGTTCAGGTTTCTCATACGGGAAGTCTGGCAGAGAATATTCGGAACGGGTAGAGAGAATAGGGTGTGAGTGCTTCTGACCCCATACCCGTAAATTATTAGGAAGGGGCAGAAGACCGAAGGTCAACTTGTTGCAAGATTCAATGTAGCATTTGTTTGCTTCCAATTATCGAAAGTTGACCATCAGTCGATCTTCGGACGAAAACAATTTCCCCTTCTGCAGGGTAGTAGCCTGTTAAGGCGGTGATATTAACTTGATGAGTGACTAGAACTGTAGGGGTGTCCAACGGCGCATTCTGTATCCAACGCATCGTTTGCTCGGTTTGGGATTGTTCTCTTTTAAAATGTTCGAAAAATGAGTTGAGGGAAGGTAATTCGGAAACCTCTCCAAGGTCTAACAACCTCGCAGTATCTAAGCATCTGCACCACTGGCTAGAATATACTGCTGCCTTGCCAATACCATTTGATCGAAATAGGTCACCAATTTTTTTTGATTGGTAACGTCCTTCATCGTTCAAATTGCGTTGTGTTTTACAATCTTCCACATGAAAATAATTAGGGTCGCCTAGCCCAGGTGTCCTTCCCCCCTAAAACTGGGCCACTATTTTAGTACAGGAAAGGGATTGGATATGGCTCGGAAACGACATTCGGACGAGGACATACTGAAGCTGCTGCGTGAGATTGAGGTGAAGCTGTCAGCCGGCAGTGACGTGGCATCGGCGTGTCGCGGCGTGGGTATCAGCGACGCTACGTATTATAACTGGCGCAAGCGGTTTGGCGGGATGGGTCGGTCGCAGTTGTCGGAGATGCGTTCTCTCGAGAAGGAGAATACGCGGCTGAAGAAGATCGTTGCGGAGCTTGAGTTGGACAAGCTGATCCTCAAGGAAAGTCTGAGCCATCTAAAGCCCAGGGCCTGACGACAGAGCAGCTTCGTCAGGCCGTTATCCATACACGCCAGAAGCTTGCTACGTCGGAGCGACGGACCTGCCGGGTTATTGGTCTGGCCCGCAGTTCCCTGCAATATCGACCAGATCCCAAAGATGACAATGCTCTGCGGTTGGCACTGATCCGGCTGGCGAAGCAGTATGGGCGCTACGGTTATCGCAAGATTGCCGTCCTGCTGCGTATCGAAGGGTGGAAGGTGAACCACAAGAAGGTTGAGCGGATCTGGCGCGAAGAAGGACTTCAGCTGCCGCAACGAGACAAGAAGCGCCGGCGGCTCTATCACAAGGACAGCTCGATCATTCGGTTGCGGCCAACCCATCCCAATCACGTCTGGGCCATCGACTTCGTGCACGACAAGCTCGACAACGGTCGGAGCTACAAGATGCTGACTGTCCTGGACGAGTACACCCGCCAGGTGCTGGCTGTGACGGTTCGCACCCGGATGAGGGCTGACGATGTGCTTGAGGCGCTATACCCACTCCTGCTGCGCCACGGCACCCCGGAATACATCCGCTCGGACAATGGTCCCGAGTTCATCGCACAGGCGATGCAGGACTGGCTGGCAAGGGTCGGCATCAAACCCATCCGGATCTATCCCGGATCACCCTGGGAGAACGGATACAACGAACGCTTCAACGGAACCCTGCGCCGCGAGGTTCTCAATGCCGAGTGGTTCACCACGACTAAGCAGGCTCAGATCGTCATCAACCAGTGGCTCAGACAGTACAATCACGTGCGACCACATCAGGCCCTGAACATGCGGCCGCCAGTGCCCGAAACTCTAATCACAAATGGCACTGAACTTGGGGGCTAGACAGCCTCATGGCTGTCTCTATAGCCAAAATGACTAGCGGTAGCAGGTATGGGTTCCTGCTCTGGCTGCAGGACCGCAGGAGACGTTCTTCTTCATCGTCCTCCAGCCTTCTGTCTCTTGGCTTATTCTCTTTAGGTTTGCTTATTAGCCGAACGGGATTGCCATTCATAGGCATATCCCATTCCTTATTGGCAGTCTCAAAGACGTGGCTAATCAAGCTTAATTCTTTTTTAACCGTGCTTCCGGAGACTTCCCTTAATCTTTGGTTCCTATACTTGATCAGATGGCTTGGTTTTAGATAACCAAACTTGGTTGCCGCCATAGGGTCACGCATGAGCTTTCTCAGCCTGATGGCTTCAACCTTGTGGCCTCTCTTGCTGGGTGTCACTTCAGACAGGTATCTCTTGAGGACCTCTCCTAGTGTCTCCTCTGCCTTGTCATAGCTTGTAGTGAGCAGACCTTTTTCTATCTGTATTTCTGTCTCTCTTGCCCATTGAACAGCATGAGATTTGAGACTGAAGGTTTTAGAGATTGTTGGGTGGTTAGATAACCGAATGAGAGCTTGGTATTTTGTTTTGTCTTTATAGGTTTTCTTCCTGATTGTACTCATTTGTCTTCTCCATTGGACTTATATTGGACCAAATGGAGTTTTTGTTTCTGAAGTTGGTTAGTTGATTAGCTTAAAACCCTAGGTTTTCCGCTAGAGAGGACAAAAGAATTAAGCTGTACACCCCGTGGATTCAAAATCCAGTTCTCGTAAGGGAGTGGGAGTTCGATTCTCCCCGGGGGCACCATTTTTCAGACAATTCTAACCTTGCCCGTAGCGCGGTCTTCGCCCACCATTATGGGATAATGCCTGCGGTTAAGTTCCGCTGGGTAGCAGAGCATTGGGAGGGTGCGGGCTGAGGCGCGTATCAAAAGATTGGCAAAGCCAAAACCAGTAAGCAAGAAAACACCGCGCAAACGGGCGCCGCGTGGTACAGGTGAGCAACGTATTGTCGATTCGGCGACGGATTTTTTTGCTGAGCATGGGTTTCGGGCACCGACGCGGGAACTGGCGAAGAAGCTCGGTGTCACACAAGCGCTGCTGTATCGATATTTCAAGACAAAGCAGGTGCTGATCGATCGGGTGTTTGAGGGAATTGTCTCGCAAAAATGGGACGAGACTGAGGTTGAACGGTTGCTTGATACATCGACGCCTTTGCTGGATCGCCTTACGAAATTTTATCAGGAGATTGTCGGTCGTCGGTCAAAGCAGGGCGTGCGACTGTTTATGAGAGCCGGCCTTGATGATCAGCAATTGGCGGCACGCTATACCTATCCACTGAACGAGAGGGTTCTGATGCCGGTGATTACAGCCTTGCGTCAGGAGGCGGGCCTGGCGCCACCCGCAGAGAAACCTGTCCTGCGGGCCGAGCGCGAATTGGTCATGATGTTGCATGGTGCCCTGGCGCATATGGGGATGCGCAAATATATTTATGATTCTCCGCTCCCGGATGATCTCGGTGAACTCGTGGCTTTTAATGTTGAATGTTTCCTCGTAGGCGCTGTGGTGAGCCTTAGGAAGCTACACGCCAAACCACCAAAGGGGCGGCTTGGCGTGCGATTATCCAGTCGGAAAGACAGCCCTATCGAATAGCGCTATCTGGTGCCGTTACTTCTTAGCCTTTATTTTTTAGCGGCGGCCTTGAGTTCCTTCATCGAAAAGACGAAGTCGTCCGCTTTCTTGCGCATATGGCAGCCAAAGCAGCCCTTGATGCGCGGGGCTGCCTTGAGATTGCGTTCTCCACTCGCTTTGAAGATGGCGTATTCCCAATTGCCATTGCGCATGCTCGCTGGATAGGCCGCGCCCCAGCCCTCGCCTTTTTCCATCACCAGCGCGCCTTTTTTCTCGGTGACAATATATTTGCCATTGGCGCCCTTGATGGCATTCTTTTTGCCGTCATTTTTGACATGCCAGTCTTCCCGAATGATGACAGTGCCGTTTGGCAATGGTTTGCCGGCCTTTACAGCATTCAGCCCGATTTTGTTGATAAAGAAAATACGGTGGGTTGGTCCAAATCTTTTGCTGGGTTTGTCGATGGCGTGATAACGGACGAATTTTTCACCATAACCCTTGGGGAACTTTACGTTTTCCGTGTCGGCCAGGGCCGTTCCGATTAAAAAAATTGCGGCGATGGCGGTGGCGATGAATTTGATTAATCCCTGCATTTTCTGTCTCCCTGTGGTGTTGAATTTCTTTGAGTATCTTCATTTAAAAGATCGTATAGTTTTGTTGTCAAATGACAACTTAGTGAAGAGGGCACATGGAGGGCAGGGGTGAGTTCACACACCGTCGGTCCGTTAACGGGAGCGATTAGACTATGGGGTCAGTCGATGCGGACGAGGACACGTCCGTCGAGGGCGGTGAAGCCGATATAGGTAAACTTGGTGCCGGTCTTTTCGCAGAACTCCAGCCAGGCTTTGTGCTCATGGAGCTTCCAGCTCGGATAGTTGAAGTACTCGTCAAACAGAACCATCGTGCCCGCCTGAAGGCGCGAGCCGATGTTCTCGAGGATGGTGACGGTTGAGCTGTAAAGGTCGCAATCGATATGGAGCGAAGCTCACCGGTCCATCATGCTCCGTCATAAAGGATGGTAGCGTGTCACCAAACAGTCCCGGGACCAGGGTGGCGTTAGACGGAACAGATGGCAGGCCTTTTTGTTTAAAGGCACCGCTGGTTTCGACATGACCCGACCAGTCTCCGGGCAGCCCCTGAAAACTATCAAAGCCATAAACGGTTTTGCCAGCGGGTGCGGAACGGGCGATCTCGCCAATTGTGTTGCCGGTGGCGACGCCGAATTCAAGAAACAGGCCATCTGCACCCGAATTTTCGACCGCAAACCGAATAATGTCGCGATGTGCCTGGAAAATCTGGGCTTCTGGCATTTCCGCCTGAACAAAGTCAGCCGCTTCTGAGCGTGCGCGCATCTGCAACTCGTAGAGCAGGTTGCGGGCGTAGTACTTGTAGAAAAACCTGTCCAGAAGGCGTTGTGCTATATTTCTTTTGGCCTTCACGTCTTTGTATCCCGGGAGCTGATAATCGTTCGGCCAACATACCGAACCTGATTCACCGACACTAGCCCCTTTGTCGATTGTGTGTCACATGAGCTGACTGATTCTGACATGATGTCATGACGGGTATATTTTTCGAGTCGCAGGGGCGGTTTGTGTCTGACGTGAAACTTTCTCTTTTGATCGTTGCTCATAATGAAGAGCGACAGATTGCCGATTGTATAAAGAGCGGCGCGTTTGCCGATGAGGTCGTGGTTCTGCTCGATCGCTCGACAGACGAGACGGGCTCGATTGCTGAGGAACTTGGTGCCAAGATCGTCGAAGGGGCATGGCCTGATGAAGGCGAGCGGCGTAGCGCCGGAATTGATGGCTGTTCCGGAGACTGGATCCTCGAGCTTGACGGTGATGAGCGGGTGACAGCTGAGCTGGCGCAAGAGATCACGGAAACACTTCCTTCAACATCAGCTGATTATTACGTCATTCCGTTTCGCAACTATGTCGGGGACCGTTATGTGCAATATGGCTGGGGTGCCTATAACGGCGTTGGCGGCAAAGCGGCGCTTTTTCGACGCGGTAAGAAGAAATGGCATGGCGGGACCGTGCATCCGAAAATCACGCTTCAGGGCCAACGGGGTGAGATGACGGCCGGGATTGATCACTATGTCGATGAAGATATGGCGGGTATGTATGCGCGATTAAACAGCTATAGCTCTGCGGCGGCGGCGGATGCCGTTGCGGCGAACATTGTTCCTGGTGGATTATCGACCTTCCGACGCTTCTTTAGCCGTTTCCTGCAATCCTATTTTGGCAAGAAAGGGCATCGCGAGGGGTATATCGGCGTGGCGTTGGCGTTGTTTTCCGCGATGTATCCTGTCCTGACCTATATCAAGGCGCAGGAAATTCTCCGAAAGAATAAAGTCCGATAGATCTAGGCGCTGCCTTGAGGGGGGCCGCCCATGACCCGGTCTTCGGCGATGGCGGCTTCGATATCATCCAGCAAGTCGCTAAGCGCTGTATCGATTTCGGTACGATCGACGCCTTCTTCCAACATGGCACCAAGCAAGCCGGCAGCGCCCTGAAGCGCCAGTGAAAAACGCGGTAACTCATTCGCCATTTCCCATGCTGCAGCGGCTGGCATCAGCGCCATGGCGACGACATCTTGCGTACGACAGACCGGGCAGTCGTCGCTCATATCGTGCTGGGTCAGTTTCTTGATTTCGTCGTCCATTTTATCACCGGCCGCTTTGTTTGTTTCGAATTCTCTTGGGTGCGCCACTCATAGCATTTTTTGGCTTTGTGCAAGCGGCTTTTTCAGAAAGCTCCTTTAGAATCTCACAAGGTTACCAAAACGCCTTCGAGTTTAGACCGGATGTTGTTTGGCATGGCAGCCGCTTTACGGGTTTCCATATCAAAAAATACCGCGACGGTGCTCTGGGTCGCGATCAGCATCCCGTTTTCGGAATTGGTCATGCGCTGGTTGATCGTCAGGCTCTTGCCGCCGAGTTTGGTGAAGGCACTTTCTATTGTGAGAAGTTCCCCCGCGGCGGCTTCATGCAGGAAATCGGTATTGGTATTGGCGATGACGGTGACAATGCCGCTTTTCTTTAGGGTGGCGTGGCTCAGCCCGACGATGGACCAGAGATGAAATTCGGCATCGTCGAACAGATGGGCATACCAGCGAACATTCATATGTCCGAGAACATCGCAATTCCACGGATGAACGACGGCGCGATGGGTTTCAGTCCACTCAGCCATCGAAGTTCAGTCCTTTCTGAACGCCTGGCCGCTTATTCATCGTAGCGGCCCAACGGGCGAGGTTCGGTGCACCCTCGAGTGCCTGGGGAATTAAGGCTGTGGTGCGGGCGTGAATGCCGAACAGGGCAAAATCGCAAATTGTTATCTCGTCACCGGCGCAATAGTCGCGTCCACTCAGAAAACCGTCCCAGACCTGATAGTTTTCATGCAGCCTGGCGATAAAGTTCTCACGAGTCGGGTCGTGCGGTTCATTCATACGCCCAATAAAGGATATGGCGCCATAGGTCGGGCCAATGTCTGTCGTCGCATTCATCATCGGGTCCCAGAAGGCAGCGCGTTTTGCTGGGTCGGTTGGGATGAACTTTCCAACTTTCTCTGCCACATAGAACATGATGGCGATGGATTGCGGGGTGGTGAATTTCTCACCGCCGGGTCCGTCTTCGTCGACAATGACCGGTGTCATCCCCATCGGGTTCATTGCGAGATAGTCAGGCGTTTTGTGTTCGCCTGCCTTCATGTCGACGCGGTGTAATTTGTAATCAACGCCACATTCGTCAAGGGTGACCTTGGCCCGAATACCGTTGGTGGTGGGGGCGGCATATAGATGGATCATGAATTAGTCTCCGTTTCGAATAGTTGAATGGCGGCGGTTAGGTAATCCTCTGACCGTTCGCGGGGCAGGTTGTGACCGCAATTGCCGAATAAATGAACGTCAGCACCCGATAGCGACTGAGCCAGAGTGTTCGTTGTTTCTTCCGCCGGGCAGGGTTGGTCGTCGCGGCCATGCAGCATGACGACTTTGGCAGAAATATTTGCGAGCTCTTCGGGGCTAAGAACTGCTGCATCGAGATATTGCTGCCGCGGTGGGGCAAACATCTCGCCGAAATAGGCCGCGTAGTCGCCTGTTTTTAAGAGCGCCCAGCGTTGATCGATCATCTCGTCTGTCAGGGCTGCTGGATTACCTACCATCTTTATCATGGAGTCTTTCAGGGCGTCCGGCGTATTAGGCAGGGTCCAGAAACCGTCGAGGGCATCGTTGAGAGAGTAAGACGCCCCAACAGAGCTGGAGGTCAGGACGCAGTTGACTCGGTCGCACCGACTGGCCGTTTTGAGGGCGAGCGCACCGCCGAGAGAATGACCGGCTATGCCGCAAGGGCCGGGTGGTAAAATTTCGTCGATCATCGCAAGTGCTTGCTCTACCCAGAGATCGACATCAAATAATGGTGCCGCGCTTTTTCGGCCTGACTCGCCGAAGCCGATAAGGTCGGCCGCGAAAATGTGACAATGTTCCGCCAGCGGTTCCAGGACAGGACCGAAGTTTCCGACAATTGACGTGCCTGGACCAACGCCGTGCAGCATGAGAACCGGGAAGCCTTCGCCCCCCTCCCAATAATGTACTGAATGACCAGCAATTTCGGCTTTTTGGCTGTTCAGCAAGTTCAACCCTCCGTTTTATATGCGCTAAACTTGGCGGCGCTATCGGTCTTTGGCAAGGGGAACACCGGGATTGGTGCGGAGAAATAATTGGTGGTTCGCTATACGTGGTCTCTCCGAGAGGCAATAATGCGCAAAATTGGTTCTGGAGAGTCTTATGGATTTCGGAGTCTTCGATCACCTTGATCGTGGAAACATCCCGCTTGATGCCTATTACGAATCGCGCCTGCGGGTCATCGAAATGTATGACCGTGGCGGATTCTACGGCTATCACGTCGCGGAGCATCATGCGACACCGCTGGGAATGGCGCCCTCGCCGAGTGTGTTTCTGTCAGCGGTCGCACAGCGTACCAAAACACTTCGCTTCGGGCCCATGGTGTATGCTCTGCCGCTGTATCATCCTCTACGATTGGCTGAAGAAATTTGTATGCTTGATCAAATGAGTGGTGGTCGGTTGGAGCTCGGCTTTGGCCGGGGCGCGTCGCCACTTGAGATCGATATCTTTGGCCAGGATCCGGCGGAAGCACAGGATATATATACCGAGTCACTGGAAATCATTCTGATGGCGCTGAAAGATCACCATGTCGATTATCAGGGTAAATTTTATACACTCAATGATGTGCCGGTTGCGCTGGAACCCAAGCAAATCCCATATCCGCCAATGTGGTATGGGATTCATGCCGTTGATAGTGCGGCGCGTGCCGGGACAAATGGACTTAACGTTATCAGCCTTGATACCGCTACAGATACGGGGCCGATGGTCGCTGCCTTTAAGGCGGCTTGGAACGAGGCTGGTCCTGCTAGCAGACCTGATCCGAAAATCGGCATTGGCCGGTTTATTGTAGTCGGTGAGACCGACGAGCAGGCATTGGATGTCGCGCGGCGCGCCTATCCGGTCTGGCATAATAGTTTCAACTATCTGTTTAACCACCGAGGCAAAGCGGCACCACGGCATCAGCGACCGGCAGAATTCGATGCGATGGCGGCACTAGGCCGAGCCGTTGCGGGATCGCCGGAAACCGTGATCGAAGTTTTGCGCAACGAAATGTCTGTATCAGATGCCAACTATCTTGTTGGCCAGTTCGTATTCGGTGATATGTCGCCGACAGAAGCCGAAGCCTCTGTCGGGTTGTTTATTGACAGGGTCGCACCAGTACTCGGTGCCTGATCTCTCAGTCGAAACGCTGAGCACCTTCCAAAGCGGCGACACCAACCTTGGCGACTTCGAGATCCTGCGCCCCGGTGCCGGACCCAACCCCGATAGCACCAACGACCTGGCCGTCAACAATCAGGGGCAAGCCGCCTGGAAGGTTGACGCGCTGGCCTTCGGTAACCAATGCGAGCTTAATATCAACGCCTTCTGGAATGTCTCCGGTGGGCGCACCATAGATGGCGGCGGTCTCTGCTTTGCGGCGTGAGGAGGTGTTGGACATAACGAACGCACCGTCCATGCGGCAGAAGGCCAAAAGATGCCCACCGGTATCGACCACGGAGATACATTGCGGCACGCCCATATCCCGGGCTTTGCCAATAGCGGCTTGCAGAACCTTCATGGCGCCGTCGCTGGTTAATTTGAGTGTTGGGGCGGTGTCTGCCATTTTAATCTCCATAACGGTTGTTGTGCGCGGCTGATCGTGCGCTTTGATATGTCAGATTTACAGGAGCTTGGCTGAGAATGAAACTACGTCGCTTTGGCCGATCAGAAATGCAGGTCTCGGAACTTGCCTTCGGTGGTGGCCGATCGGGTGGCATTTTGATCAATGCCGATGATGACACGCGCCGTGCTGCCGTGCGTCGGGCACTGGATATCGGAATCAACTGGTTTGATACCGCACCGCAATACGGTGATGGAAAATCCGAAGAGGCTTTGGGATGGTTGCTGGCGGAAGTGCCTGAAATACCTTTTGTTTCAACTAAAGTCCGAATTGATATCACCAGTTCAGAAAGTCTGGTGAGTCAGGTTGAACGCAGTGTGACGGAGAGTCTGGGGCGGTTGAAGCGCGACCACGTAGACCTGCTGCAAATCCACAGCCTGATTATGCCCGAAGCGTCAGGCCGTACGATTTCGCCTGATCACGTATTGCGCGATGGTGGTATGGCGGATGCGATGGAAAGATTGAGGGATCAGGGGTATTACTAGATTTCTCGGACTGACGGCGCTCGGCCACAATAAATCAACGATAGAGGTCATCGAAGAGTGGGCGGTTCGATGCGGCGCAGGTCTATTACAATCTGATTAACCCGTCCTCTGCGTGGGATGAGGTGGTTCGTGATTGGTCGAGCTACGACGGCAGTGGCATAATAGCGAGCTGTCGCACGCAAGATATGGCGGTGATGGCGATCCGCATCTTTGCGGCCAGCTATTTGGCAACGCCGGTACGCACCGGTCGCGAAAGTATTTTGACAGCGAATACCGAAGCAGAAACAGAAATCCGCAACGCTGAAGCGGTGTTTGTGTCGCTTGGAAAAGAATTTGGCTCTCGGGCGCAAGCGGCAGTTCGGTTCGCCCTTAGTAATGAGACAGTGTCGACAGCAATTGTTGGCTTGTCGGAATCGGCTCATCTCGATGAAGCGGCCTCGGCTGCTGAGATGGGTCCCTTGAGCAAGGACGCGGTGGAAAAGCTCGATCGGCTCTATGAAACAGGATTTAAGTGACGTGATAACAGAATTGGACCTTACCGACCGGCAGGTTTATGCGACCTGGACGCAGGATATCGTGCGCTATCGTGACCTTGATCCCAATGGTCACGTCAATAATGGGGCGATTAATCAGTATTTTGAGGATGGCCGCGTACATCTGCGCGAGGAACGAATGGCTGATCTTGGTGGCAATATACTTACCGGCTTTGCGATTAAGAAATTCACCGCCACCTATCATGCCGCGCTGTCCTATCCGGCGACCATTGATATCGGCACGGTGGTGAGCCGGATCGGCAATTCGTCGTTTGTCCTCGGGCAGGGCGTCTTCGATGGGCAGCTTTGTATCGCGACCGCCGAGGTCATATCAGTGTTTTTCGATTCCGCGACAGGCAAGTCCATGCCGTTACCCGACGCAGTCCGTCAGGCCCTGGAATCTGCTTTGGTCGAATAATCAGGTTAAAGCGCGTTACAGGGCCGTCTTAACGTCCGCCACATATGGGAGGCCGGCGTATTGTCATTCCCCAGCCCTTCCTTTGGCTGTTTGAAATGGCGTCCGATGACGTCTTCGAATTGCTCAATTTCCACGACGACATCCGGATCAAACGAGTAGAGATCGTTTACACAGATCATCCGTCGCCGACATGTACCATTTATGGTTTTTGGCGCGTTCATATTCCGCGGCGATATAGGGTTCTGGTTGGTAATCATCGCCGAACATGCGGCGGTAATTATCGGGGTAAGCATAGCCCACTGACTCGTCGGGATAGAATCGCAGGCACTGATGCATACGGATTGCCCAGCTGACTTCTTCATCAACATAAGGCTCCAATAGCTGCGCGCCCCAGTACCCATGATCGGAGCGAATGAACCCGATCACGGCGATGTCGTGCAAGAAACAGGCCAGCACCATCTTTTCCGGAAGCCCGTTCTTTTGGGCAAGATTGGCACTTTGCAGAAGGTGGGCCTGAGTCGGTGCGAACCGAAGCCGAAAGAAATCGAGCAGTGATGGAGCCTCCGGCATCGCTGGTAGTCGGGGGTCTTCGCCCATCAAGAGCTGTTTGCCGGTGCCAGCGCCGAAGCGGTTGCCCAGTGATTGTTCGCCATCGGCAAGGTGATATAGCAAGGATTTGGTGACAAGGCGGTCACCGAGCTCCTGAATCTGCTGTTCTTCGAGCGCGTCGGCGCGTTCGGACATCGTCGGGTTGGTTGCCATTGGATGAATCCTTTCGCAAAGCCAATGTGAACGTCTGAGGGGAGGGTGGGACGGCTTTGGAAATTCGTCAAGGGAAGGATGCATCGCACCTCATCGTTGCGTACAATCAGATTTCTTTGAAACGTGGAAACGATATGCAGAACATTTCTCATAGCTGCGGCTACGCCGCGACGGACCCGGCCTTATGGGTGGATTATCTGGCGCCGACTGAAGAGACGACGAAACCGCCTTTGGTTTTGTTACATGGCGGTGGCCACACCGGCAGCTGCTATCTTCAGAAACCGGATGGCGGTGAAGGGTGGGCGCAGCATTTTGCGGCGCTCGGATATCCAGTACACGTCATCGACTGGCCGGGTATGGGTCGAAGTGGGCGCGTTCCTTACCCCGATCTCACCGGTGACTTCGTGTGTAAGACGATCGGTGCCTTTATCGAAACTCTGCCGCAACCCTGTGTGTTGCTGACCCATTCAATGTCGGGCGCTTATGGCTGGCGGTTGGTGCAGAATTTTGGCCGGCGGATCAAAGCTGTTATCGGCGTCGCGCCGTCGCCGCCCGGTAATATTCAGGATGAGCCGGAAATTCTGGAGCAGAGTGATCGCTATGTAGTGGTTCAGCGGGGAGCGTTCCAGCGGCGGGTTGATTTAGAGGAACCGACCCCTTTTAGTGATGACCTGATCCATAATAAGTTGATCGGAGATGGCGATAAGTTTCCGCGAGATTACACGGATGCTTACAGTGCAAGTTTGACAGGAACGCCGCCTCGGCTGTCCTATGAACGCGGCAATATTGCTGGCAGTCAGCTCAAGGTCACGAATACGGCACCTTTTACAAATAAACCTATTCTGGTCGTCACCGCCGATCACGACCGCGATCATACGCGGGACATTGACGGTGCGGTTGCCGACTGGTTGAGAGAAATCGGCGCGGCGGCGGAATTTTGCTACCTGCCGGATCGCGGTATCTCCGGGAATGGTCATATGATGATGCTGGAGCAGAACAGCGACGAAATCGCCGAGCTGATTGCGGGCTGGATTGATACAGCGATTGCGACCTAATCCACCACGGATGCGTCCGCCGTTCCTATTTGGTAGAATAATTCAAACAATTATTCAGTCAGGGAGATCATCGTGCCGACAGCTATTTATCCAAGTCTCAAAGACCGCGTCGTAATTATTACCGGAGGCGGCCAAGCGTTAGGGCGTACCTATGCTCACGAATTTGCGGCTCAGGGTGCCATTCCGGTTATAGCCGAGCTCAACGCTGAAAGCGGCGAGCGGGTTGTGAAAGAAATTGAACAAAAGGGTGGGCGGGCGATTAGCGTTCAGACAGATGTCTCAAAGGAGGCAGATGCCAATGCGATGGCGGAAGCTGCTTTGTCTGCTTATGGCCGGATCGATTGTCTGATCAATAATGCGGCCGTGTTTTCACAAATCACCATCGCCCCTTTTGGGAGTTGCCGGTCGAAGAATGGCAATCCGCCATGCGGGTGAATATCGACGGCGCGTTTTTCTGTTCGCGGGCGGTGGTGCCGGCGATGCAGGAACGTAAATGGGGTCGCATTATCAATATTGCATCGACAACCGTACCAACCGGGCGGGCAAACTATCTGCATTACATCACGTCAAAATCGGCGATGATCGGCATGACCCGGTCGATGGCGCGTGAGCTTGGCGAATGGAATATTACGGCGCATCTGTTTATGCCGGGTGCTGTCGAGACCGAAGTTGAACGGCCCTCTGTTTCAGGGGCGATGTTTGATAATCTGGCCAAGCAGCAGGCGATTCAGCGCCCCGCATCCATGGATGAGTATGCCGGCTTCATGCTGTTTATGTGCTCTGACGATGCGGAGTTCACAACCGGTCAGACGTTCGCCGCGAATGGCGGGATTGCTTTTCTTTAGTAAGAGTTTGATAGGCAATATCTGTTACGATACTTGTCATTAAGTATCGAAAGGTAGGGTAATTACACCCAGTACAGGCATTTATATCTGGTTGCAAAGGCTTGCCGTTGTTTTTGGGTTGGTTTCGACCTTCCTGTTTCCGTCGACAGCGGGTGCGCTGACGATAAATATTAATCCTGGTGCGACCTTGGCTGGTAACTCAGCGGCGCTTGCTGCATTTGATCGCGCGGCAGCTCTTTGGGAGGCAGCCTTTACCGACAATATATCCGTTAACATTGATGCGGATCTCGTCAACTTGGGAAGTAATAATATCATTGGTCAAGCGGGCTCGGTTGAGCTGTTTGCTGGATATGACGTTATCCGGGACCAGATGGTCGCCGATGCAGCGAACGAACCGGGCAATGCTATTGTTGCAGCGCTGCCCACGGCGGCTCAGTTTACCGCCTTTGTCCCAACAGGGATCACCCTCGACGGCAATATTTCGGCGACCAAGTCGAACCTCAAGGCGATGGGGTTTGTTGGGCTGGATGCCCAGTTTGGCGCCAACGACGCGACGATCCAGTTCAATACGCAGTTTTCATTCGATTTTGATAATAGTGATGGCGTCTCGGCTGGTCTCACTGATTTTGAAACTGTAGCAGCGCATGAGATCGGTCATGCTCTCGGTTTCATTTCTGCGGTGGATAGCATTGATTTTTTGATCGATCAGGGGCTCACAGATTCTGTTTCACTCAATCCTTTGGACCTCTTCCGATTTGGGCAGGAAGATCCTGAGACAGTATTGGAATTCACCACTTTCTCCCGCAATCTTACGCCGGGTGTGGAAGCGTTTTTTGATGATCTGTTAAACGAGATCTCGTTTTCGACCGGCCGCTTTAATGGCGATGGACGACAGGCTAGTCACTGGAAAGATGACCAGCTAACGGGAACACTTTTAGGTGTCTTGGACCCTACTCTTGGCGACGCACAGGTATTCCCGATAACGCCTGCGGACCTCGTTGCATTTGATCTGATTGGCTGGGACCTCGCCGAAGACACTCAGACAACGGGCCCGGTAGCCGCTAGTGAACCGGGCGCGTTGTCGTTACTTCTTGTTGGTGTTTTTTTGCTTATTCACCGCCGTCGGAGGGTGCCTGTTCCTGTAGGGTTTCAATCGTGATGTCGATTTGGCCACGGAGCTTGGTGAGCCAGTCGATCACGTTGTTGAAGTCCTCTTCGGTGTATTCTTCCTTGAAGACCTCATTCTCCATCATGAGCTTGGCAAGGATTTCGACGAATTTGAGCTGTTCGGGGTCAAGTGGTTGCAATGGATTGTCCTCTTTTCTGGTGTGGGAGGGAGGTACCCTAGCTTTACGCTGGCCGCAACCGTTCCCTGTTGATTGCGAACAGGTGCGCGTTGGTGGTCTCTGTGCTAAATAGCGGCCCGACATTCAGGAGGGATCAGTGGAAAGCTATCATCGCGTTCTTAGTTGAGGGAACAACACTCACCATCGCAGGCTTCTCAGCTCTGTGCGGTATTTCGTTTATTGGGAGTTTTATCGCGGCCTCTCTCGGTCTGGGTGGCGGGCTTCTTGTTCTGGCGGCAATGACGCATTTTTTCGCCACCGACGGTGCTGATTCCCATCCATGCTGTTGTTCAGATTGGTTCTAACGGTTTTCGCGCCTTCCTGATGCGGCGTGACATTCTCTATTCGGTTATTCCTGCCTTTGTCATCGGTACGCTGATTGGCTCATATATCGGCGGGAAAACCCTGTTTGCACTGGAAATCTGGGTGTTGCAGGCAATCCTTGGTGTCTTCGTGCTTTACGCCACGTGGGCCCCGAAATTTAAAAGCTCGAACCCAGGCCCGGCGAAGTTCTTTGGCTGCGGCGTGTTCGGCGGCTTCGCGACGATGTTTGTTGGCGGGACGGGGCCTCTTGTTGCGCCGTTTGTGAATGCCGCGTGCAAGGAACGCCAGCAGGTTGTCTCGACCCACGCCTCCTTGATGACCTTCCAGCATCTTTTCAAAGTCATTTTATTTGGTGTTCTTGGGTTTTCCTTCGGACCGTACATCCCGCTGCTCGTCGGGCTGGTCGGCTTCGGTGTTTGTGGCACGATTGTCGGCAAGAGGGTTCTCGACAAATTACCCGAGAAAGTTTTCCGGATTGGTCTGCAGACTATTCTAACGCTGCTGGCCGCCCGATTGCTTTACGCGGCTGTGGCGACCTATTTCGCCTAGGTGTTCTCGGAACCCCGTTTGCCGCGGACCCACATGGCCGCGATATAGATATACTGCGTTCCCATGTTGACGATGATGATCCTGAAAAGGTGGAACGCCATCACCGTTGGGATTGCCATTTGTAAGGCCTGCGCAACAATTGCCATTTCCGCCATGCCGCCCGGTGCCGTGGCGATAATCATGGTGGCCAGCGGTATGCCAAAGGCCCAGCTGATGCCCAAGGCAACGGCAGCAGAGGCCAGGATGATGAATGTTGCATTGACCAGCGCGAAGGGGATGAAGAGCTTGTGCTTGGCAAAAAAAGCGCGCTCGTAACGCTCGCCTAAAATCAAACCAAACATCAGCTGAGCAAAATCGGTCAGCCAGCTTGGCACCTCGGACAGGGTTACACCGTTCAAGGCGAGAAGGGCGCCGACATGAAGAGAGGTGTCAAAAGACAGCCATTGTGAAACCGCAGGCGTTCCGAAAGCTCCCCAAGGACCGCGCTCGCGACAAGCCATGGGATAAGGATGGAATAGTCTAGAGAGAATTCGGGGCGAAAACTGGAGGGCTCGATATGAATGCCGCCATATGTCAGGCCAAAGGGAATGACGATAACCAGAATGGAGACCCGTAGGCTGTGGGCGACCGCGACAGGCGGCATTGTGGCGCCGTATTTTTCTGCCAGGTTGGCCATCGCCATTGAGCCGCCGGGGATTGAGGCGAAGAAGGCTGATTTGCCATCAACGCCAGAGACTCGCGACATCACCAATGCGCCAATACCACCAATAGCAAAGGCCGAGAATGTGGTCAGAAGGATAGGCAGAGCATTGGCGGCAAGGGCCACCAAAACCGGGGGGGTAAAATAGATGCCAATCGCAGATCCCAGGACGACCTGTCCCATCTGGCGCCCATAGGGCAGGGCGAATGCCCTGATGCCCAGTAGGTTAAGAGCCGCGACAGCAACCATCGGGCCGATCATCCACGGGATGGGTGTTTCCAGCCAGGCGAGCAAAGCACCTGCGGGAATTGCGACGGCAAGGGCAAGCGCCATACGCGGCAAGCGTTCTTTGAAATTGGCGAAGATACTCATGATTTTGACGGACCGGAGCTAGAGGCAGGCGGGAACGCTATTCTAGTCCTTTAAACTGAGGCTGGCGAGCCGTAGGCCGAGACAATCGTTTCAGCTGCGATCAGGCCAATGCAGAATGATTTGATTAACCCGCCGACATAGGCAGCGCGGGGTCCGCCTTCGATCCCGCCGACTGTTGAGCCGGCGGCGTATAGTCCGGTAATGGGCTGGTCGTTGGCATCCATTACCTGACCTTTGCCGTTTACCGATAACCCGCCAGAAGTCACGGTAATTCCCGAACAAAGCGGAACGGCATAGAACGGGGGATCAATGATTGGCTGAGCCCCATAGGTCGATTGGGTGCGGACAGGCGATAAAGGGTCGCCCGCGCTATAGGCGACATGTTCGTTATAGAGGGCGATGGTTACCGATAGTCCTGCGCTGTTTATATCTGCGGCGTCCGCCAGTTCGCGAAGTGTTGCCGCCTCAATGACAGTGCCTCCGGCATCGGGCAAGGACGGGTTCGGTGGCACGTTGTCGGTGGTTTTAGCATCTTCCCAAACACGCGAGTCAAAGACGGCAGTGGCCGATAAAGGTTTTTTCAGTCTGGCAATGGCATTGGCGATAGAAATGCCGCCAAGCCCTTCATCGGTAAATCTCTGCCCGTTGCCATCGACGACGATGCTCGTCGCGCAAATCAGGTCGACTTGTGGGTAAGGCCAGAGATTTTCATTGGTCATCGCGTCGCGGCTGAGAACATGACCATAAAAGCTATTCGAGCCCGACGGCAGCGGCACCAATGCCGGTTGCCATACGCATGCCGTCACCGACGCCGGTACCAGCATTACGGCGCTGGAGTTGGGAAATGTCGCATCCGATATGCCGTTGTACATATTCAGGGTTGGCTTGAAACCCGCCATCGGCGATGACGACGGCGTTGGCGGAAAGGGTTTGTGCTCCCTGGTCGGTGATGACCTCAACGCCGGTGATCTTGCCATCGTCGAGCATAAGTTTTTGGGCGCGTGAGCCGCGCCGTAATTCACCGCCTCGCTCAATGAGCTGTTGACCGAGTTTGTGGAGGAGAGCATTTGCTCCGCCACCTTCCCAATCAAGCCCGGCTTTCATCTCCCGCAAGGGCGAAAGCATAGGCATATGGTCTGTCCGGCGTGGATGATCCTCGAAGGCGGCGCCTTGTGCTTTCAGCCAGTCGATCGTTCGTGCGGCATTGTCACCAATGGCAATCGCAAGATCTTCGCGGGCTGCGCCATCTACATTTTCGATAATCGCCTTGGTCAATTCGGCTGGTTCTGTCCACGGCGGGCGAAAGGCAACATGGCATGACCCTGTGGAGTAGCGAGAATTGCATGGATAGAGCTCTTCGCGGCTGGCTTCCAGTACCAGCGGCTTTAGGCCCAGCTCTGCAGCGCGATTTGCGGTCGTCAGGCCGGCAAAGCCAGCCCCAATGATGATAAGATCGAATGACATAATTTTCTCGGTCCAGATAAAGGTGGCACCTGCGGCTTCGGCAACGAAAGATAAGGCTGTGACATCTATACCAAATTGACGGCACAAGGTCTCAGCCGTGGTAAGAATAAACCGGCCCTCACGTATGGTGAAGCGCCATAGATTATTCTCTTTGCTAGCCGATACTCCGAAATAGCGTTCGGACTCTATTCAGCAATCCGCTTTTTAAGCCAGTAGCGTAAAGTTTGGATAGCGGCATCTCGGGCAGCGGGGTTTGATCCAATCGTTACTCTGCGCTCTTTTTTCTTCCATTTCGCATTGCGGCTGACCCTGGTTCTTACCGGTAGGCTCGGGTGGTCAAAGGCGTGATAGGCGTCCTTATAAGCGACGTATTGTGCAGGAAGCCCATCTTTGGCGGCTTGTTTGATCATCCGCATGCACGGCTTGGGCCATGTCCAGTTATCAGCAAGGCCAACAAAGACCAAAACCGGTGCATAGGGCTTAAAGCGTTTATTGACCCGGCGGCGCAGCGTGATGCATCCCGGGTAAAAGGCGGCGATGGCTTTGAAGCGGTGACCTTCCCCAAAATACGCGACTTTGCTTTCTCGGGCCCCTGACAAAGCGGCCATGGCGCCGTTCGACCAGCCGACCAATACAATTTGGTCTTTCTTGACGAAGCTCTGTTGTTTGAGCCAGGCGAGCCCGCCATAGGCATCAAAGGGCCGGTCATCGAGTGCATGCAAGGGCCGCTTGCGTTTGCTGCACATTGTACGAAACCCACGCGGCGTAAACCCATCGACGGCGAGGACAACGTAGCCCCAATCGACAAAGCGTTTCACCCATACAGCTGAATTGGTTTTGATTTTTCCTGATTTTGTGTAGAGCCCGGAGCAACCATGCATCATGACAATAGCGGGGTGGGGTCGATCACCTGAAGGCCGGAAGAGTTCGCCCCGAATTTCCGTTTCCGCTGCATCGAAACTTTTAAAGTGAACCACCGTCCTTTCATTGGCTTGCGCGAATAAAGGCGTAAAAATCAATATGGCAAATGCGATGATTGAGCTCGGTAGGCGCATGATTTTACGTGTTGTTAGGTTCTATATTTCGTTCAAGCGCTTCAGCAAAGTGGGACTATCCATTGAGTCGATGGGCAGTTTAATGAAGGTTTCGATTTGCCGCTCGATCATTTCATAGACATTAGCAAATAAGACCCGGTGCTCGGTCTCTGGCCCTTCAAAGGCGGCGGGATCGGGAAACGGCCAGTGGGCTGTTGCTGGATGTCCTGGCCAAATCGGACAAACCTCATTAGCGGCGTTATCACAGACGGTGAATATCAAATCCATTTGCGGCGCGCTGTCTGCTGCAAACTCGTCCCAGCTCTTGGAACGCGCGCCTTCGATATTGTAGTTGAGCCCTGCCAGGAGATCAGCCGTAAGCGGGTGAATTTGCCCCGAGGGGCGACTGCCGGCGCTGTAAGCGGTAAAGCGGTCTGCGCCAAGACGATTCAAGATGCTTTCAGCAATAATGCTGCGCGCTGAATTCCCCGTGCAGAGAAATAAAACATTGTAGTTGTTCAGGCTTGTCATTTTAGGTGGCCTTCCCTTTGCTTGCGGTCTTTATCAGGGGCCACCGGCAAGCCGCACACTGCCGGTTGGCCATCACAATAATCTTCGGCCAGAAACTCGACGAGCAATCTGGTTTCCTGAGTCAGTGAGGAGAGCGCTTCAATCGTTTTCATTATTTTCGAAATACCAAACCATGAAATGGTGAGCAAGAGCGGTCGAGGTGATTGGGGCTTGCGTGTGCGGTTTTAAAATATGATATATTATAACATATAGAAATTCTGGAGATTTTCATGGAAAAAATATTCCAAGAGGCTGTCAATGATGCCCAGGTCATCGCGCCTTTTCAGTCGCATGGCCATGATCATGGCCAATGTGTCGTAGAGGCAATCGCGGCGGCGGAATCTCGTTGTGAGAAGGATGGGTCGAGCTTTACGCCTCTGCGCCGCAAAGTCCTTGAACTCGTCTGGTCCAGCCATGGGCCGGTTGGCGCCTATGAAGTTCTTGAAAAGTTACGGAGTAGTCGCCGTAACGCGGCACCACCCACGGTTTATCGCGCGCTGGAATTTCTTATGGAACACGGCCTGATTCATCGGATTGAATCCCTGAATGCCTATGTCGGGTGTGGCGACCCCGCGCGTCGCCATGGTGGCCAGTTTCTGATTTGCCGCGACTGTCAATCGGTGGCGGAGCTCGATGACCGCGCAATTGACCGGGCCGTGACGCGCCGTGCCGATGCGTTGGGGTTCGATGTTGAGCAACAGACAGTGGAGATAATTGGGCAATGCGCAGATTGTTCGGCGAGAGGCGACAATGACGGAGAGTGAAGTCATGAGGCCGTTGCTCTGGGCGGAGAATTTAACGGTCAGCCGTGGCGGTCAAGCTGTCGTCGATAAAATTAGTCTGAGCGTGAATTCTGGTGAAATTGTGACGCTGGTGGGACCCAACGGTGCGGGAAAGTCTACTTTGATCCGGGCGCTCCTTCGATTGATCGATTGTGATAGCGGCGTCATTGAGCGTGAACCCGGTGTGACCATCGGATATGTACCGCAACGATTGGAAATTGATCCAACCATGCCGATAGATGTCCGACGATTCTTGCGGCTTGGCGAGGTGAGCTCAGAAGCCGACATGAAACATGCTTTGGAAGAGGTAGGGGTAGCTGACGTTATTGAGACGCCCATGCAGGGACTCTCAGGAGGTGAGACTAGGCGTGTCCTCCTGGCTCGGGCTTTACTCCGTGATCCGGATCTTCTGGTGCTCGACGAACCAACGGCCGGTGTTGATTTTGGCGGCCAGGCTGAACTGTACGATTTGATCCGTACTATCCGTGACCGGCGGCGATGCGGTGTTTTATTGGTCTCACATAATCTACATCTCGTGATGGCGGCCACAGACCGGGTGTTGTGTCTCAACCATCATATTTGCTGCGAAGGTCGACCGGATGCCGTTACCCGCAATCCGGCCTATTTGGAATTGTTCGGTTCGGAAGCCGTCGCCTCCGCAATGGCGGTTTATACGCATCATCATGATCATCATCACGATTTGACGGGTGCGCCGATAGACGAGAACAATACCCATCACCACGAGCATGGCCATGGATGATTTTTTTCTCATGGCGCTGGCGGCGGGTGTTGGCGTCTCAATGGTTGCTGGACCCCTTGGCTGTTTCGTTGTGTGGCGGCGGATGTCCTATTTCGGGGCGACACTTTCCCATTCCGCATTGCTCGGCGTGGCGTTGGGATTATTGTTGGGGGTCAACCCGATGATCGGCGTGGTGGCGACTTGCATCGTCATTGCTGCTGCCGTGTTCTCGATGGAACGTGATCCACGGTTCGCCGCAGACACGATCCTTGGTATTTTAGCGCATGGCATGTTGGCGCTGGGGCTCGTTGCGATTGCTTTTCTCGAGAATGTCAGGGTCGATCTGATGGGGTATTTGTTTGGCGACATCCTCGCGGTATCGCCCAATGACCTGATCTGGATTTATGGCGGTGGGGCGTCGTGTCTTTTGATGTTGGGACTCATGTGGCGCGGCCTATTGTCGATGTCGGTCCATGATGAGTTGGCCCGTGTGGAAGGGGTGCCGGTAAGCGCCATGAGGTTGGTTTTTATGTTGATGATTGCCTTTGTCATCGCCATCGCCATGAAAATCGTAGGCATCATGCTCATTGTTTCGATGTTGATTATCCCGCCAGCGACCGCAAGGCGATTTGCCCGCACGCCCGAACAGATGGCGATCTATGCAATTATCGTGGGCAGCCTGTCGGTTCTGGGGGGACTCGTGGCGTCAGCTACGATTGATACGCCCGCGGGACCATCGATTGTTGTGGTTGCGATGGTGTTATTTTTTGCAACAGCGATGCCGGGAGTTGCCCAGCGACGGGCCTAAGAACGATTTCTGCTAAAGCGTTTCGAGGAAGGCGACGAGATCGACGATTTCAGGATCAGTGAGATCGAGGCGCCTTAATAGACCCCTGCCATCGAGATGGAGCCGTTCTTCATTCAGGTTGGAATAATGGCGGACGACATCGGTGAGCGTTGGTAGTGATCCATCGTGCATGTAGGGGGCGGTATTTATGACGTTGCGAAGGGATGGCACCCTGAATTGCCCCCAACTTTGATGTGAGCGCGTCACATGTCGCGTGGCGATACCAGATGCTCTGCGCGGGTTATCGTTAAACCGACCCAATAATGTGTGGGGACTCTTCTTTAGCTTTTGTATGCCGCCAAATCGTCCTTTATCTATTCCTCCAGAGGCTTTGAAGTAAGGGATTCCAGCATCATCAAATTCACCATTGGTGAAATTCGGCCCGAGGTGACAGAGACCACATTTACCTTTGCCAATAAATATCTTGAGGCCGCGTCTGGCAGCCACTGGATACTGACTGGTCTCTTGTTCGTCACTCTTGGCAAGCGCATCGCGAAATTCGTCAAAAGCGGTTCTCGGCGTAACGATGGTTTCCTGATAGGCAGCGAGGGCCTTCCCTAAATTGACGATAATTTGTCCGGCGTCATCGACGCTTGGTGATGATTTGAAGATGGCTTGATAGCCGCGTGAAAACGGCGCGTCGTTTCGGAGGCGCTTAGCGATCAGGGCAGGTGTCGCATTCATTTCGCGCGGGTCGAGTATTGGCCGGATGCTTTGGGCCCAAAGGTTGTCGGAACCGCCATCCCAGCCATACCAGCGATTAAGCCGCAGATTGGCCAATGAAATGGTATTTCGATCAACCATTGATACACCGGTACTGCGAGCGAGTCCGTCAGTATAGGCGCGGTTAGGCTTATGGCAGGTGACGCAGCTATGACGCCGCGATGCCGAGAGGAAACGGCTTCGAAACAATTCTCTACCAAATGCGATCGCTGATTTGTTTCCCGAAACACGATTGCTGGGGTCTGGTGTCATTTTGGGCGGCCACGGCCCATGTGAGGTGATCGTTGCCTTTTCACTTTCTGAGAAAGTGACGGTGTTTGCCGCGAGGAGTGGTGTAGCGACAGAAGAAATTATCAAGCCTGCGAGCGCTGACTGTGTAAATCGCCGCATTATTTTAGCGTGATCTTCGTTTGCAGTCGGGTGGCTTTGTCGCCTTGCCTGACGTCAAAGCGGAGGACCCACGACCCGGCCATGTGCATCATCAGCCCTGTTGCCTGGAACTTCCCGGGAGCGGAACGCTTGACGCTGGGCCGATAATTCATGCCATGACCATGCATTGGCATTATCGCATCGATTTTTAATCCGTCCGGCAGGGGTGACCGATCCGTTGTGCAAACGCTTATCGCCAGATCAAAAAACTTACCGACGGTGATGTTGCTCGGCTCGGTCTGAAAAGCCAGCCGGTACGGCCCCTTCTCTATCTGCTGCCCGTTTTGCCGACTGTTACAGTCCGATCCAGCGCTAGCCTGTGCCGAAGCGAAGGAAAGAAGCGCGCAGGCCAGAAGAAACGGTTGAAATTGCATCTGGCTAATTATTGACCGTTTTGTTTTTCAGCGCCCAGTCGGCGAGGGTTATGGCGTTCCGCCAGGCGATGTTGTCGGCCAGTGATTTCGGGAGGTCCTTCAGCCATCCCCGCGACCAATTGGCGTGTTCGACAACATAGAACCAGCGTTCCGGTGCAAAGGTATCGGTTCCAATCATGAATCGGTCGGGAAAGTCCTGGAACAGCTTGCGCCAGGCCGCGTCGACTTTCCCGTCAGTTGCATGTTCATCGCGAAAGGCTAAATCCGACCACAGGTTTTTATACTTTTTCAGCATCGCCCGAATTTCCGCAGGGTCAGTGAACCCTGAATGGGCCCACAGCACCCGAGCGTCGGGATTTTGCTTGAAGATGCCGTCAATCACGGCGGCGTCGGAATGGGAATGCAGAAAAATGCCATATTGCTTGGCAAGGGCGATAACGCGACGCAACACGTTGGTATTCACGTCGTTGCCATAGGCATGAAATTCGCCAATACCGGCATATTTGTTGGTCGAGAGTCGCGTTTCCAGATGTTTGATGATGCTATCGTCATGCATCCACGAGCCCAGCTCGCCGCGTCGCCGATAGGGACGAAGAACCGGCACAATTAAATCTGGTGCTGCTTTATAGAGCAGCTGAGTCCCTTTGTCGCTGCTACTTGAGACAAAGGCTCTTTTCAAACCGGCTTTGCGGAGCAGAGCGACGGCTTTTGCCGGGGGCAACCCTTCCCACGCATCGTGACTGTAGTGAATATGGGCATCGATCAACGGACGATCTGCAGCATTACTCGTTGTGGCGTAACCAATAACAGCCAAACCAAAGATGAAACTTGTTACGACATTCTGCATCAATTCTACCTTCGCGCTGATTCTGGGTATTGGCGCGACAATATCAGAAGATCACATTGCTTGCCGCAATTTATGTATCTGTGGCCTAGACAGGTGACCGGCCAGCGCATGATGCTATGGTGTTCTGAGTTTTTGGAATTTTGGTGCCTGGATTATTGCAATGAATAAAGACCTGAGATCCTTTATTGGGGAAGCCCGCCAGCTCGGCTCAGCGTATTACGCTAATGTCTCGAAGCCAGTTGATCCCGTATTTGAGCCTTGCGTCATCCAGCAAAAGCTCGCAGCCGAGGGCCGTTACCCGGTCATTCGCTGTGAGCAGGTGAACGGCTCGGAACTGCCCTTGCTGACGAATTTGTTTGGTAATTACGATTTACTAGGCTTGGCGCTCGGCGTTGCGCCTGATGAACCGAAAAGTGCGATCCTGCAGCGCTTTATAGAGCGCGAAGCAAATCCACTACCAACCAAAACAATCGACCGAGCCGATGCACCGGTGAAACAACGTGTGATCACGGGCGATGACATTGATCTCTCCAAGCTGCCCATCGTCCATCATGCAGAAAAAGACTCGGGGAAATACATAACTGTTGGCGTGCTGGTGGTGCGGGACCCGGACACCGGTGTCCTCAATGCGGGGATGTACCGCCATGAGCTACAGGGCAGGAACTTGCTTGGTTGCATGTTCAACCCGGCCCATCACGGGGGTTATATCTATCGGCGCTATAAGGAGCTCAATAAGCGGATGGAGGCGGTCCTTTTTATTGGTCACCATCCTGCGGCGCTCATCGGTACTTTATGTGAAGGCCCGATGGATTTAAGCGAGCTTGAGGTTATGGGTGGGTTGCTCGGCGAATCTTTGGAAGTCGTTGACGGCGAGACCGTTGATCTCCCGGTTCCGGCTTTTGCTGAGATAGCTATTGAAGGCTATCTCGACCCGGCTGGTGAGACCAAGGACGGTCCGTTCGCCGAATTCACAGGATATTACGGCCCGGCAAAAGACCCCGTTGGGTTGATGAATGTCACGGCGATAACGATGCGGGATGATGCGATCTATCACGATCTCGATCCTGCGCATCAGGAACATAATCTCGCTGGCGCGTTGAGCCTTGAAAGCACGGTGTATGACAGTGTTCGGCATCTGGTGCCGACGGTCACGGCGGTCTATATGCCGGTATCAGGTTCGTGCCGCTTTACGGTCTATGTTGCGGTCAAGAAGCGCGTACCGGGTGAAGGCATGTCGGCGGGCATGGCGGCACTGACGGCAAACCCTAATATCAAAATGGCGATCGTGGTTGATGACGACATTGATATCTATAACGAGCAGCGGGTCTTGTGGGCAATTGCAACAACCTTCGAGGCGGACCGGGATCTGGCCCTCATTCCCAATGCGATGGGGTCACATCTAAATCCGGCGGCCTATGGCGAAGTACGGACAGAATCTGGTCCGATGAACACCAAAGTCATTATTGATGCGACGCGTCCGGCAACACTCCATTTTGAAGAACCCATCAAGCCACCGCAGGAAGCCTGGGATCGTATCAAGCTGGAAGATTACCTCGATTAAATTTAGTCGATGTTGATACCGCCTTAACGAGGTTGGTTAAGGCGTTTCGACTTGTCGCTAAATTTTACAATAATTTGAGACATTAACCATAAATCTGCGGAAATCCGCCGGATTTGTTAATGATTTCGATCTTCCGTTTAACATTTTAACCATTGTGTTCGGCCTAAGAGGCCGGACAAGAGAAGCTGGCATGGCCTTTGCATAGACAGATGCAGGGTTGATTGCCGTGGTTGGCGTTTCCCCAATTGAAGGTCGGATGAATGGTGCTGCCATAGCAGGCGGCGTCACAACAAATAAAGCTGGGAGCATTTGGGATGGCTATTGAAAAGACAAAGTTCGTGTTTGGTATTGCTGTTGGGGCAATGATGACAGTTGGCGGCGCGGTATCTGCCGATACCGTAGAGGATCAGTCCACATTCGATAAGAACGCCTATGGGTGGGATAGTGTTGCTGGAAGCGCCAATCAGCAAATTGCCGACGACTTTCGACTGAAACGGGCAGGCAAAATCTCAACGCTGAACTGGACCGGAAAATATCATGATGGTGCGGTTGCCGGGAACAAGTTGTTTGAGATTGTCATCTTTGCTGATCAAAAGGGAGTACCGGGGAAGGCGATTCACGTTGAAACTGTCAAAGCTGGTGGTCTGGATACAGGTGTCTCCGACATCGGTAAGCACAAGCTGCTTTCCTATAAGACGACGCTTAAGCGGTCCCCGCGTCTGGATATGAACCGAATATATTGGCTGACCATTCGGGAAAGTGATCCAACAACGACGTCCCGGTGGAGTTGGTCATTTCACAACGGCAATATTGCGGGTGGGTTTTCTTATCGCCTCGGTATGCAAAAGGCTTGGTCGGTTGGCAGCCGAGACATGGCATACGCTCTTACGGTTTCATCTACGGATTAATATGGGTTTCTACTCAACTGATTCACGCACGCTCGTTAGGTTTTTTTCTATCGAGCGTGCGATGTTTTTCGAATAGTTTCGTATAGTTGTGGTGAAGGTCGCTGTTCTAACCATTTCACAATACGCCCCTGGATTGCGACGTCCTTTGATTGCAAGGCCTCGCTCTCCAGTGCATTTAATCAAAATTTAAGAAAATTCCTGTCTGTTACGCCCGTCTTGAATTTCATTGAAGGGGTGTTCCCGTGGGTACTCATAAAAAAATATCGAAAATTGCCATGTCGATGGTTGTCGTCATCTCCGGGTTCGCGACCGTCGTCTCAACAGCTGCTATCAGCGCAGAAAAGAAGTCGCGTGCTGAATGGAAGAAGGAATATGTCCGTCCTTCCGAGATTCCGTTTCCTAAGGAAAATCCCTATACAGCAGCGAAAGCCGACCTGGGACGTACCCTGTTTTTTGATCCGCGCCTTTCAGGCGCCAACTATATTTCTTGTGGCACTTGCCATAACCCAAGCTTTGCCCGGGGCGACGGTCTCGCCAAGGGTATCGGTCATGCGATGACCAAGCTGGGTCGTCGGACGCCAACCATCCTCAATCTCGCCTTTGGTGAAGATTTGATGTGGGATGGTCGTTTCGAAACGCTTGAGCAACAGGCGTTGGGCCCGATGTCTGCGCCTGTCGAAATGAACCAGAACATGAAAGCGATTGTTGCTGAGCTCCAGCAAATTCCGGAATACCAGACGCTCTTTAACGTCAGCTTCCCAGGCAAGGGAATCACAGTTGAAAATATTGCTAAGGCAATCGCAACCTTTGAACGGACGGTTGTCAGCGGCGTTGCGCCGTTTGATCGGTGGGGCGCTGGTGATGACCATGCGATTTCAACATCAGCGAAGCGTGGCTTCGACCTGTTCAATAACAAAGCCAATTGTGTCGCCTGTCATTCTGGCTGGAACTTCACCGATAGCAGCTTCCACGACATTGGTATGCCCGACAAGGATATCGGTCGGGGTAAAGTTGTTCCAGGCGTGGTCGTGATGCAGCATGCATTCAAAGTCCCTACATTGCGGAACGCTGTTGAGCGCGCCCCTTACATGCATGATGGATCACTCAAGAATCTGTATTCCGTTGTTGAGCATTACGACAATGGTTTTGTGACGCGCCCGAGCAAGTCGGAAGAGATCTACAAACTCAAGCTGACATCGGTGGAAAAGACGGATCTTGTAGAGTTCATGAAGACACTCAGCAGCAAGGACGCCCCTATCGCTTTCCCTCGTTTGCCGGCCTATGACCAGACTGTTGCCGGTAGTCTGAATGTGAGCCCTGCAGCGGGCCCGTCGGCAGGGTCGACTGCTAACCGGGTACCCAAAGGGGCCTGCAACAGCTTCCTGATGCACTACATCCCGTGCAGCAAATAATTTACTGATTGAGATTTAGGAGAGTAAAAATGAAGACCAAGATTCTCGCATGCGCTATGGCTACCCTGTTTGTGGTGGCCGGTGCAGCCCCGGTGACCGCCGAGGTGGTGATTAATCAAAAGGCCAAAAAATTCGATAAGAAAAAGATCGAAATAAAAAAGGGCGAAACTGTCAAATTCGTGAACTCGGATTCGATTTCGCACAACATTCATTCGCGTAGCGCCGGTTACAAATTCGACCTCGGCGTCTCAAAACCGGGGACAACGGCGAGTAAGGTTTTTGATAAAGCCGGCAAGTTCAAAGTACGCTGCGCTATTCATCCAAAAATGAAGCTCACCGTAAAAGT
This sequence comes from uncultured Alphaproteobacteria bacterium, assembly GCA_943787225.1. GTDB lineage: Bacteria > Pseudomonadota > Alphaproteobacteria > MPNO01 > UBA2964 > UBA2964. The sequence goes on along the minus strand of CALSLP010000002.1, from coordinate 230,440 downwards.
TAACTAGCCCCTCTTTTACTAATCGGTCTGCGGTCTTTTAAAGGAATCTATGATGTTGCGTATAGTGCTATCAGCCTTGGTCTTGTGTTTCGGTGCTTCACAGGTATGGGCCGCTGACCGGCAACCCAAAGAACATGTCGTTCAAATCGTCAGCGACTACGATAACCTTCGGATGTACTTCAAGCCAAAGCTGATCATTGTCCAGCCTGGCGATACCGTTACCTGGGTTAATCAGGCGGCGGAAGATCATAATATTTTTAGCTATCCAGACGGGTTCCCAAAGGGTGATAAGCCGTTGCATAGTCCTTATCTGAAAAAGAAGAATGAAAAATGGACTCATACGTTCCAGAAAAAAGGAACGTATGAATATCACTGCATTCCGCATTTGCCGATGGGTATGCATGGCACCGTAATTGTTGGGCGACATTCCACAGCGAATGAATTCCACGAACCAAGTGTTACAGAAATGAAGGCCTATCAAGCCAGGCTTCGGGAATTCTACGACGATGAAGAATTCAAATATACGCCGCGCAATAAGCGGAAAGCCGGTAAGGCGACCACACACAAGAAACACGCACACAAATAGAATTCTTGCTTTCGCGGATTCAGTTCAAGGTCAGGTCAATCATGTCTATTAAACAAAAGTTATTTACCGGGTTTGGTTTTTTAATCCTGCTTTGTGTTTTACAGGGGGGATTTGCGCTTAAGGAAGTGAACGAGCTCGGACAACTTTGTATCCGTTCTCCCAGGGTGATCCGGGATAGATCCGGATGGGTTTGATGCCGACCCTTGCCAGCCAGTCCTGCATCGCCTGTGCGATGAACTCGGGACCATTGTCCGAGCGGATGTATTCCGGGGTGCCGTGGCGCAGCAGGAGTGGGTATAGCGCCTCAAGCACATCGTCAGCCCTCATCCGGGTGCGAACCGTCACAGCCAGCACCTGGCGGGTGTACTCGTCCAGGACAGTCAGCATCTTGTAGCTCCGACCGTTGTCGAGCTTGTCGTGCACGAAGTCGATGGCCCAGACGTGATTGGGATGGGTTGGCCGCAACCGAATGATCGAGCTGTCCTTGTGATAGAGCCTCCGGCGCTTCTTGTCTCGTTGCGGCAGCTGAAGTCCTTCTTCGCGCCAGATCCGCTCAACCTTCTTGTGGTTCACCTTCCACCATTCGATACGCAGCAGGACGGCAATCTTGCGATAACCGTAGCGCCCATACTGCTTCGCCAGCCGGATGACCAAGACGACCTATGATAAATATTTGATGACCATCAATTTCTCTCGGTCGGCTCAATCGACTTTCCTGAAAGCAGATGTAATGTTGATGACTGCTTTGCGTGCGCCTAAAACCTTGAAAAACTCGGAGACACTTGAGAATTTTGTCGAAACAGCTGAATCGGTGGCCGAGGATCTAGATGTCGTAAGAGAGCGGACGGTTAAAAAAAGATCTTTGGATCAAATTACCAAAGTTTTGACGCTGAACGCCGCCTGGACCAAAACGGCGACGGCTGAGCTGACAGCGTTGTCAGGTGACAATAAAACTCATGCCAATATCGAAGAGCTTGAGAAATCCCTCGATAAGCTATCGAAATCTCTGTTCACAGAGCTTGACCTGCTGATTGAATATGCTTCTGAAGATGGCTATGTGTTCAGCCAGACTGCTCAGAAACAAGTTGATAGAGAAATTCTTCTTACCATTATCGCTGCCGGGTCAGTTGCTGTACTTGGTTTGCTTATTGCTGGGCTCCTTGGGTTTAGCATCAGCAGACCTCTCAATAAAATTCGAGATACGATGGTGGTTCTCGCTGAAGGAGATAAATCCGTCGAAATTCCCGGTGTTGATCGCAAAGATGAAGTGGGCGAGATGGCGCGGACTCTTGGGCATTTTAAAGACAGTCTTTTGAAGGCTGAACAAGCAGAAGACGAAGCGCGTCGCGAGCGTGAAGATAAACGACGTCTCGAAGCTCAGCGTGAGCAGAAAGAACATGAAGCCGAACAGATGGCTCAGGCGGAACGCAAGCGTCAGGAAGAAGAGACTCTGGCGAATGCAAAACGCAAAGACGAGATCATCACCCAATTTGATGAGCATATTGTTCAGGTGATCGATGTCCTGGGGTCAGCTTCAACTAAAATGCAGGCCTCGGCGCAGTCTATGTCGGAATCGGCAGATCAAACGAATGCCCAGGCGACGGCAGTGGCCGCCGCAGCTGATACCGCAACGGGGAATGTTCAGACTGTCGCGTCAGCTGCTGAAGAACTGTCGGCGTCTATTGAAGAGATCAACCGTCAGGTCAAGCAAAGCAATCAGATTGCACAGAACGCTGTGACTCAGGCCAAACAGACGAACGAGAAGGTCGAAGGGTTGGCGGCAGAGGCGCAGAAAATTGGCGATGTTGTGAGCCTGATCAATGATATCGCAAGCCAGACGAACCTATTGGCGCTCAATGCGACGATTGAAGCTGCGCGCGCTGGTGATGCCGGCAAAGGATTTGCTGTTGTGGCCTCAGAGGTGAAATCACTCGCGACACAGACGGGCAAGGCGACTGAGGAAATTGATTCCCAAATTACTGCCATGCAGTCGGCCACTGGTGAAGCTGTACAGGCTATTCAGGAAATCGGCGAAACGATTAGTGAGATCGGTGAGATTACCAACTCGGTTGCAACAGCGGTCACTGAACAAGGGTCGGCAACGCATGAAATTGCCAGCGCGGTTCAGCAGGCGGCGACCGGTACCCAAGAGGTCTCCAGTAATATTACAAGCGTTACGGAGGCCGCCGGACAAAGCCTGAAGACATCGGATGAGTTACGCGACGTCGTCAATGAAATGACCAAGCAGAGTCAGGTCCTGCGTGAAGTCGTTGATTCCTTTTTGGAAGATATTCAAGCGGCCTAATTTGACAACGAGCCTTCCCATATGGAGTCACGGGTAATATCCGTTATCCGCTGGGTGCCTATATACGCCATCGTCCGTTTCATCTCGTCTTTGAGAATATCAATAGCCTTGGTGGCGCCAGCTTCGCCACCGGCAGCGGTACCATATAGAGTCGCGCGACCAGCCAGTACCGCATCGGCGCCCAGGGCAAGGCATTTCACAATATCGCTGCCGCGCCGAACGCCGCTATCAACGATGATGGTCATCTTGCCGTCTACGGCTTTGACAATCTCAGGCAACATTTGAATAGGCGCTGGGGCACTGTCCATATTGCGGCCACCATGGTTGGAAACAACGATCCCATCGACGCCATGCTCGATGGCTTTCGCCGCATCGTCTGGCCGCATGATGCCTTTGATCAGGAGTTTGCCCGGAAAGATATCACGCAGCCGGTCAACATCGTCCCAGGACAGCTGGTCAGCCCGCTTGTTTGTTGGTTTCTGGCCCTCCATTTTGGAGACATTGCCGGTGATCGGCATCTGATAGCCTTCCGGATAATTCACATGGCGCGGCATCCCACCATTCATGAAATACCGCCCCATCACCATTGAGAGCCATGTCGGGTGACGTAACATATCGATCACTGATTTTGGATTGAGGACATAGGGCGTTGCGAACCCGTTCCGCTGGTTGTGCTCGCGGTTGGCGCCATGACCGATATCGACGGTCCACAACAAGGCTTCAAAGCCGTTGCGCGCCGCTTTTTTGACCAGCTCGTCGGAGAAGTGTTTTTCCTTCCACATATAAAGTTGCATCCACAGACGTCCGCCTGCTTCATTGGCGAGTTTCTCCATCGGGGTGTTGGAGCCGGTGGCCAACGTAAAGGGTACACCAGCGGCCGCCGCGGCTTTGGCGAGTTCAAATTCACCCTCATACCAGGCCAGCCCGGCTGTGCCCGTCGGCGCGATGGCGAGCGGCATGGCAGCGCTGGCGCCAAAAATATCAGCTTCCAGCTTAACGTCGGAAATATCTGTAATGACCTTGTTGAGAAGTTTGATATCGGTCATCGCCTGACGGTTATTGCCTAGCGATTGCATATCCTCGGTGCCCTTGTCGATGTAATCGAACACACCTTTTGGCAGACGTTTTTCGGCGACTTTGCGTAAATCGGCAATGTTGTAGCAGTGGTCTAACTGGCTCATCTCGCGCTCCCGATATTATTCTTTGAGCACCAGCGTTGGCACCCTATTCCTGTGTGATCATAAAATAGCGTAAATCTGTCGCGACGGGGAGGGCTGGCCATGATCAAAGCTCGAATTGGTGAAATGATTCCCGTATCGTGTTGCAAATCGATGTTTTGAAAGACTCCAAGTGCTTGAACTTTATAACGCCCGTCATTCGACCTGCAGCCAGAAAGTCAGAATCTGTATGGCCGAAAAAGGCCTGGAATGGACCGATCATCTGCTTGATCTCGGCAAGAAGGATCAGCTCGCTCCAGAATATTTGCAGCTCAATCCGAATGGTGTTCCTGCCGCGTTTTGATGGGCTTGATGATGAACAGTTTCTTGAGGCTGAAGCCGGCCCCAGACCCTTACGCAAACATTTCTTTGAGAATATGGGACGCGAAGGGTTCGCTGATAAAGAAGTGCAGGCCTCTATGGAACAGCTCCGGCAAACCTGTGAACGAATGGATCGCGCATTAACCGCAGAAGGTCCGTGGTTGATGGGAGAGGCCTATACGCTGGCCGATATCATCGTGGCACCGCTGATCGATCGTATGGCGGATTTAGGTTATGTCACTCTGTGGTCTGATTTGCCGACGGTTGTCGACTGGTATGATCGCATGCAAGCCCGACCGGCGTTTCAAACCGCCTTTTATGAAGGCACTCGGGTTTCCGAATTTCTTAAGATAACGCCGCTCAAAACCACTAGCTGATACGCTAAAAACGTGGCGCGTTGGCGTGCTGGGTGTCGTGGTAGATGCGGTCGATCCCAACATCTTCGGCCCAGATGCGACGATGCGCTTCGTCCAGATAGGGTTTCATGCCTTCGACCCGGGCTTTTATCTCGGCATAATCTTTCTGGAACTGGGGCACCACTTCCATAATCTGCGCGATGAGGGCTTCTTCATCCATGGTTTGTAATCGGCCATCTTGGATAATCACCTTGCCATCAATGATAACGGTTTTCACACCACGCCCACCTTCAGTATAGACCAGCTGTCGCGTGGCGCTGTTGAGGGGGATGTATGACGGGTCCGTCAAATCCATCAACGAGATATCCGCTTTGGCACCGACTTCGATTTTGCCGAGGTCGTCGCGGCGAATAGCATGCGCCCCACCAGTTGTTGCGGCAGCGAAGGCTGCCCCTGACTGTGCGGGGCTGGGTTCATGATTGCTGACCGCCACCATGAGACAGAACAGCTTCATCGCCTGGAACATGTTTTGAGCATCGCTGCAGGAACAGTTATCACAACCAATACCGAGACTAACGCCCGCTTCCTGCAGGCCGAGGATCGGTGGGATACCGCTTTTGAGCTTGGTATTGCTCAGAGGGTTGATCACAACATTGGTGCCGGTTTCGCCGAGCATTTCAATCTCTTCCGGCAATAGCCAAACGCTATGTGCTAAATTCAGCCGGGGACCGAGCAACCCTTCTTCCTTGAGGCGTCGGATGAGGGACCCGCCATGCTGCGGGTATTCCCGCCGCGCCTGCAGCGCCATGCCCTTGGACTCATAGATATGCGTAAAGATTGGCAGATCATGCTTCTCGGACAGCTCTACCGTTCGCGCGATCAGCTCACTGGAGCAGCGCTCAGGCGCTGACGGGCCGAGCGCCCAGCCGATGCGGTCGCTGATGGCGTCGTTATTGAGATAGGTGTCGATAAAATGGCCGAGTTGATCGAATTTTTTATCAGGTTCAGCAGCGGTGGTCAGTCTGTCGTGAAACTCTTCCGGGAACACGTCGCGCCAGAACGGGATCGTATCGATGCCTTTGATGTCGCCATATTGCAGCCCGACGACGGCGCGGATGCCGATCTCTTCATAGGCTTCAATGACGGCTTCGAGATGTTCCGGGTCGAACGGGTAGAGCGTCACCATGTCCTGAACACAGGTCATGCCCGAGCGCAGACATTCCAAAGCGCCTAACAAAGTCCTAGCCTTGATTTCTTCGCGGCTGCGCTTGGGGTAGGCGGGCGGCAGGGCCAACAACCGCCAGGTTTCAAGCGGTGTCTCTTCCATGACGCCTTTGCCGAGCGTGTCATGCGAATGGTAATGCGCATTGATAAAGCCAGGAACAACAAGCCGGTCTGTGGCGTCGATGGCCTCGGCACCGTTTGGCGCGGTTAGGCCGATACCAATCCCGGTGATGTTTTGCCCTTCGATCAAGACATCCTGGATCGCGGGGACATGCGGATCGGCATCAGGTGTCATCACCCTGCCGCCTTTGATCAGTATTGCTGTATCACTCACCGCGCTCTCCTTTACTCGTTCCATGCCAGCATAGCGCGGATCGCCAAAACGAAAAACGGCGACACCGGATAATCCGGGCCGCCGCTGTTTTGGTGTTTCGCTATGTCCTAGCTATGAGCGCAGCTGCAATTTTCCAGATGGAAGATGCGTTCTGCGACATTGCCGAGGATGTTCTGTTTTTCACTATCGGAAAGCTGTGAGGCCTCGATGATTTTGCGTGGTTCGAGGTCGCCAAAGGCAAATGGATAATCTGATCCCATCATCACCTTTTCCGACCCGAAAGTGTCGCAAACGAATTCGAGTGTTCTCACGTCATTGACGACCGTATCGTAATAGCAGGCCCCCAGGCTGGCTCGCGGGTTCCCGAATTCAGGATTGTGGTCATGGTTCATCTGTAATCGCCCGAGCAGAAACGGAAGCCCGCCACCGCCATGGCTGATAATGAAATTCATCCCGGTGTATTTTTCCAGATGCCCGGCAAATATCAGGCGGGACATTGCTGTAATGGTGTCGATTCCGCGACCAACAGTATTGGCTAACCCGTAGTCTGATAGGCGCGGGTCACCACAGCCAAACATGGGATGTAGATAGATGGCCGCCTTGCGGTCGGAGGCGAGTTCCCAGAACGGGTCGAGGTCAGGGTCGTCGAGATTGCCCTGGCCGCCCTTGGGCTGCGTGCCGATCATCGCGCCGTGGAATCCGGCATCAAGGGCTTCTTCCAGCACGGCCGCCGCCATCTTGCCGTTCTGTAACGGTACACTGCAGAGCGGCGCAAAACGGTCCACATCGGAACACGCCTTCATCAAATGCTCATTGATGAACTGGCTCCAGCGTTTGCCTTCTTCATCGGGGATTTCATAGCCGAAACTATCGAGCCAGCCGCCGCACACCATGGCGTCGATTTTCTGATCGTCCATCCATTGCAGCCGCGTGTCGCTCTGACGCAGTCCGGGCAGAATAGGCCGTGTTAGCGGGCCTCCCGAAAATCCGAGCTTCCAGACATTGTCTTCATTCAGACAGTCGATATTGGGAAAATCCGAGCCACGATTATTCAAATCCTCCAGCATTGCCTGGGGAAGGTAGTGGGCATGGGTATCGACGATCATGACAGACCTCTATTTTTTCATGTCGGCCGCAGTATTGACCATGGAATGCAGGGCGCGAGCGTAATCAATGGCACCAAGCTCGTCCATCTTCGGGGCGACGTGGAGATATTCTTTGAGCCCCAGAATGGCAGGGCGTGGCCGGCTGAGAAGGGTCTCGCAGAACTGGTCGACCTCGGCATCGAGCTTGTCCGCATCGACAACCTGGCTGATGAAGCCATAGTTCAGCGCGCGGTCTGCATCGATGAACTGTGTTGTATAGGTCATCCACATGATGGCGTTGCGGTTGATGCGGTCATAGAGCGCCGACATCACCATAGTTGGCATGACGTTGTGGGCGATCTCCGGGATATTGAATGTTGCCGTGCTGCTGGCGAAGGACACGTCGCACAAGTGCGGCAACAGCTGTGCCAAATCCCATGCAGCGGCCTTCAATGACGCCGACAATTGGCACCTGCGCATTGCGGATTGCCTTATAGCAATTGAAGATCGAGTCATATTCAGCGCGGCGGCTATAGGCTTCCGGGTCAGGCTTGCCAGCATCAGCGTTACGGGCGCGCCCGGTGCAGAAATCTGGTCCGGCACTACGCAGCAAAACCATATCGGATGTCTCATGCGCGGAAAGCATCGCTGCTGAAAGTTCGGCAGCCATCGCGTCGGAACAGGCGCCGTCTTCCCGATTGAATCTCGCTTCGAGAATTCGTCCATTCTGTTTAATCAGCAGCTCATCGCTCATGTCTTTTCTCCCAAGATGTGTTTGACGGTGTTGTCTATTCAGTTTGCCCGTTCAACAGGGCCTCAATATCACGAACCCGCATCGGCAGGGTGTCGATAGATTTCCCAAGGGGCGCCAGCGCATCATTCACAGCGCTCGCTATGGCGGCAGGTGCGCCGAGATAACCGGATTCACCCGATCCCTTCTGTCCAAAAGTGGTCAGGGGAGACGGGGTGTAATGTTTGATCATCTCGACATGCGGGATCTCGTGTGAAGACGGCAGCAGGTAATCCATAAAGGAGCCTGATAAATGCTGGCCGCCCTCGTCGTATTCGAATTTTTCGTACAATGCAGCGCCGATGCCGTGGGCTATACCGCCGAGACTCATGCCACGCACGACGTCGGGGTTGAGAACCGTCCCGCAATCGTGACCCATATGATAATCCAGAATCTCAACCTGACCGGTGTCTGGGTCGATGGTGATCAGCGGAATATGAGCCTCAAAGGCGTAGCAGGGATACATCTGAACCGTGCCGTCTTCGGCGGGCAATGCGCCGCCGGTGGGTACTTCCCAGGTATGCTGTGCTTGCAGTCCGGGTTCTGATCCTAGAGGCATTTTGTGATATTGCCGGTGGGCAATATCGATCAGCAGGTTCCAGTTCATGACTTTGTCTGGGTCGCCGTCAACCGAGATATCACCGCCGTCATAAATCAGCCGGTCGACCGGCAGCTGGAAATTATGGGCGGCGATTTCGAGAAGCTGTTTCTTGATTTTCTCTGCGGCACCTGCTGCGGCACCGCCAAGCATAATTGCCATACGGCTGCCAACAGGGCTGTTGGACGGCAGGCGCCAAGCGATTCTGCATGCACGCCACGAATGTGTCCGGGTCGCGTTCGAGGACTTCACCAATCACGACGGACAGCAATGATTCGTGGCCCTGGCCCGATGTTGAGGTTCCCATTAAGGCGGTGATCGATCCCAGCATGTCGACCTTGATCAGGCAGGATTCCATCCAGGTCGTCGTGTCGTTCTTAGGATTAAAGAACGGCTCGAACGAGGAGTTGCCGCCCGATGGTTCGAGGCAGGTTGAGATGCCGAGACCGGCAAGTTTGCCTTCAGCCCTGATCGCGTCGCGCTTGGCCAGGAGTTCCTGCCAGCCAGCAGAGGTTTGCAGCTTGTCGAGGACGGTATGGTAATCGCCACTGTCATATTCTGATCCCGACGGAATTCGATAGGGGAATTCGTCAGCGCGGATCATGTTGCGGCGGCGTACTTCGTCGCGATCCATTCCCAGCTTGCGCGCGACCTTGTCGACCATAGCCTCGATGGCAAAATTGGTTGGTGCCTGGCCAAAGCCGCGGACGGCTTCCTGACTGGTCTTGTTTGTTGTCACCGAGATGGCGTTGTAGGACGCGCTCTTGATCCGGTAAGGGCCGACGATGGCGCTGACCGGTTTGCCGAGCTGCAGCGGTGCGCGACCGGGATAACACCCGGCGTCGTCGGTGGCCTTTGATCTTTAGTGAATGCATGATGCCTTCGTCATCGAAGGCGACTTCCATATCGAAGATACGGTCGGGGCCATGCATTTCGCCGCCAGACATATTCTCCAGACGATCTTCGTTGAACCGGACTGGCGCACGCAGCTTGCGGGTCAGATAGCTGACGATGACGGTTTGCCGAATGCCGCGTTTAAGACCGTAGGAGCCGCCGACATCGACATCGAAATGAACGTTAATGGCATTCACCGGCAGGCTCAGCGCGCGGGCGATCTGCTCGGGATATTTCGGCATCTGAATCGAGGCCCAGACGTCGAGCAGTTCTTTGCCTTCATCCCATTTGGCGGTGACAACAAATGTCTCGATCGGCACTGTTGAATTGCGGCTCCACTTCGCCCGGAAAGAAAGGTTATGCGGCGCGCTGGCAAAGTCACCATCGACATCGCCCCAAACCCAGGTCTTGTCGCACAGAATGTTGCTGCCATGTTGCGGATGGACCAGCGGTGCTTCTGGCTGCATCGCTTCTTCCGGGTCGATGACAAAATCAATCGGATTGTAATCAACCTCCACCAGCTCTACGGCGTCTTCGGCGATGTGGCGGGTTTCGGCGACGACCGCAGCGACCCATTCACCGGCATAACGGGCGCGCTCATGCGCCAGCGGAATGCGTTTAACGTTGGGTAGATCAAGGCCGGACAATAATGGGTTGATGTTGTCGAACAGCTCAGCACCGGTCAGGACATAGCGGACGCCGGGTAAAGCGAGGGCGGCCTCGGCATTGATGCCTTTAATTTCAGCACAAGCATACGGGCTGGTGACCATCGCGACATGCAACATGCCGGGGAAATTATAGTCGGCGGCGAAATTGCCGCGCCCGGTTATAAAGCGGCGGTCCTCGGTAACACGGCGCTTCTTGGTAATATAACGATATTCTTTGGCTGCAGTGGTGTCGGCCATTATGACGCCTCCTGCAATTTTTTAGCGGCCATTTGGACGGCTTCAACAATCTGTTGATAGCCGGTGCAGCGGCAGAGATTACCGCCAATCGCTTCGCGAATTTCCGCTTCGTTGGGGTCAGGGTTCTCCTGCAATAATGCATGCGTCGCAATCAACATGCCGGGCGTGCAATAGCCGCACTGCATTGCGTGGTTTTCCCAGAACGCATCCTGCAACGGGCTCAACTCGCCTGCAGGACCTTCGAGACCTTCAACGGTGGTAATGTCGTGGCCATCTGCCATAACGGCGAACATCAAACAGGACCGCACCGGTTTGCCGTCCATAACCACGGAGCAGGCGCCGCAGACGCCATGTTCGCAGCCGATATGCGTACCGGTCTGTCCTAACACGTCGCGTAGAAAATCAACCAGCGTCAGCCGCGCTTCAGCGTGACCTGACATTTCGCGACCATTAACCGTGAGGGTTATTTTGTGTTCACTCATGCCAGGATGCCTTTTGCACGGTCTCGCGCGTCGCTAATGGCGCGCGCTGCCAGAACTTTTGCGACGCGTCCACGATAGGCGGCGTCAGCGTGGACGTCAGATTGAGGGTCGATTAAGTCATCAATATTGGCGCAGGCTGCTTTGATCGCTTCGTCATTGAGACTCGCTGCCAGCCAGAGCTTGTTCGACGCTAGTCAGTCGTAGCGGTGCAGGTGACGCGCCACAAATTGCGACTGACAGTTTTTGACAATTCCCGTTGCCGTCCAAAGTCATTTGTGTTGCTGCGGCGGCCAACGCAAAGTCGCTGTCACGGATGCTGACTTCGTGAAATCCAAACCCGGTATTTTCCGACGGCCAGATTGGGAAGCGCGCTTCAACAAGGCACTCATCCGGCGCCAGGGTTGTTGCCATCGCGGATTCGAAGAAGTCACTCGCCTCGATAGTCCGTTGCCCCCGGACGCTCTGCGCGACAATCGTTGCGTCGAGTGTTTGCGCGATTAACGGGATCTCGGCGGAAGGGTCGGCATTAACGAGGCTGCCGCCAACGGTGCCGCGATTGCGTGTCTGGGTGTGACCGACATGCGACAGCGCATCGGCGAGTAGCGGGAGCCGCGTTTTTACGGTTTCGGAGGCGAGGGTATCGGCCTGCCGTGTGCCCGGCTCTAATAACGAGGTGATCGCCGTCAACGGAGATTCCCGCGAGTTCACTTACATCATTGATGTCGATCAATAGAGAAGGTCGGGCAAGACGCATGGCCATTAAGGGGATCATGGTCTGTCCGCCGGCGATAATGCGGGCATCCTCGCCGCCATCGGTGAGGGCCTGGCACGCCTCATCAATTGAGGCAACGCGGACATAGTCGAAGCTGGCTGCTTTCATGGGTCTTTCTAGTCACTTTGAATGCATTGTCTGCATGGATATGGAGCGGCTAGGGGGTTGTCAATACGCTGCCGTATGGTATGGCAAGTTAATTGGAATATTTGCCATAAGAGTACCTGAAAATGACGAGCCCAAACGAGACTATCGCGATCTTCATGACCACATAAAAGCCCTCGATGAGGCTGGTCTTCTAATTACAGTCGATGAACCGGTCGATAAAGATGCCGAAATGCACGCGCTGGTGCGGTGGCAATTCGTCGGGGGGCTCAAGGAAAGCGAGCGCAAGGCGTTCCTGTTTACGAATGTCGTTAACGCCAAAGGGCGCAAATACGACCTGCCGATCGTGGTCGGTGCGCTGGCTGCAAATCAGGACATATATAGTGTCGGTATGCAGGCGCCGGTGGATGAGATCGGCGCAAAATGGGATGCGGCGATTAACAATCCAATAGACCCGGTCGTTGTAGAAGATGCGCCCTGTCATGAAGTGATCATTGAGGGCGAGGCTCTACTTGGAGAAGGGAATGGCATCGATTCACTGCCGATCCCTGTTTCGACGCCTGGTTTTGATGCCGCCCCGACACTGACCTCGACGAACGTTGTTACCTGTGATCCGGAAACAGGTGTCCAGAATATGGGGACCTACCGGGCCGCGTTGAAAGCCCCTGATCGTATGGTCGTTCGCATGGCGACCCGGGTTGGCGGTGCTGGTGGCTATGCACATTATAAAAAGCATCAGGCGCGTGGCGACAAGAAAATGCCGGTGGCCATTGTCCTGGGCTGTCCCCCGGTCGTAGCTTTTATGGGGCCGCAGAAACTACCGCTTGATAGGGACGAGGTTGGTGTGGCCGGTGGTCTTGCTGGCGCGCCGATCAATATGGTCAAGGCGCGGACAGTTGATCTGATGGTGCCGGCAGAAGCCGAGTTGGTCATCGAGGGGATCATCGACACCGAAATGGTTGAGCCAGAGGGTCCGTTCGGCGAGAGCCATGGCCATGTTGCGCTCGAAGAATTCAACATGCCGATGCAGGTGACCGCGATCACCCATCGTAAAGATGCCGTCCTCACCTCTTATATAAGTCAGGCGGCACCGTCTGAATCGAGTGTCATCAAGCGGGTGGCGTATGAACCGCTGTTCCTGGCTCATCTTCGTGATGGGCTGGGGATTAAGGGTATTAAGAAGGTCTCGCTGCATGAACCTCTGACAGGGTTGTTGCGGGTAACCATTATTACGGTTGAGAGAGAGACACCAAAAACAGAGATCTGGCGCGCGCTTTATGGGTCAGCTTTCTTCAAGGGCGATTGCAGCAAAGTCTGCATTGCGGTGAATGAAGATATTGATCCGGACAATGCGGATGCGTTGCTTTGGGCAATCGCCTACCGCCTTAACCCGGTTGATGATGTTTTGACGTTGGCGCATCGCGGTCAGGGACATGGTCCGAAGCGCGAACACACCGGCGAGGAAGACTCCACCCTGTTGATCGACGCGACGATGAAAAGTGATATGCCGCCGGTCGCACTGCCAACTCAGGAATATATGGAGCGCGGTCTCAAGCTTTGGAACAAGCTAGGCCTGCCCTCCGTCCGCCCAACACCGCCCTGGTTTGGCTATTCGTTGGGTGATTGGACGCAGGACTGGGCTGATGCCGCGACGCGCGCTGCGGCGGGTGATTATCTGGAGAACGGGGCTCGTACGTTACAGCGGCAGCAAAAAGGTTTGGTTCCAGAAACCTCGGTGCGTGATGCCGAGGATGGTTGGGATGAGAAGGAAACCTTTTAATTTTGGGGTGTCACATAATTGACATAATGTCGCAGCCCCGCCAGTATTTCGCCGCATTTGGAGTTTAAACAAATCCTGCGGTTTTTTGCGCCGCTGAATGTAAACGATGTATAGGGAGAAACTTATGAAATTTATTAATTCAGGAATCGCTGCCGCTGCAGCGACGATGGCCTTGGCGAGCACGTCGTCAATCGCCATGGAAACAACGTTGAAGGCTGTTACCGGACTTCAGCCAACCAATATCATTGCGCAAAGCTTTATCAAAACTTTCCTTGGGCCGGTGAATGCCGCGGGGAAAGGAATTGTTCAGATCAAATATGTCGGTGGTCAGGAAGTTGTGCCGCCCCGTAAGGCTGCGGCTGCCCTTAAACGTGGCCAGTTTGATATGTTGAGCTGCCCAACGGCTTATTACATCGGCACTGTTCCCGAAGGGTATGGCATCCTGGCATCAAATCAAGGCCCCAAGGTTCTCCGGAAAAATGGTGGTTTTGAGCTGCTGAAAAAGATTTACAACGAAAAGGCCGGTGCCCACCTGCTGGCATGGGGCGAGAGCATGACGTCCTATCACATGTACCTTCACAAGAAGCCTACGCTGGGTAAAGACGGTGTTCCGGATTTGACCGGTTATAAGATGCGGGCAACCGGCACGTATCGTCCGTTATTCCGGGCTCTTGGGGCGACGACGATTAACATCAAGTCTTCAGAAGTGATTACGGCTGTTCAGCGCGGAACGGTTCATGGGTATGGCTTCACAGATGTGTCGGTTATTGCGATCGGTCTTGATGCGGTTACCAAATATCGTGTTATGCCGAACTTCTATCAGACCAACCAGGTGCTGACGGTTAACCCAGCGAGCTGGGCGAAGCTGACCAAGAAGCAGAAGGATTTCCTCAATGCGCAGGCGATCATCTATGAGACCGCTTCTGTGAAGTTTGTTGAAAAGAGCCGGCGCGCTGAAGAACTGCAGCTGAAAAAAGCTGGCATTAAAGACGTTGTGCTGAAGGGTGCGGCTGCACAGAAATATCTCGACATCGCCCATGGCGAGATCTGGAAAGAGCTGAAAAAGCGGTCGAAGTATCACGATCAGCTGAAACCGCTTCTCTACAAGCCTGGTCAGGCCGTCCGTCAGGTTGAAATGGGCCGTATGCTTGACCAGAAACGCTAAAGTCTAATTAGTCTCGATAACGAGAACTGTTGATTAGAAGAACGGCGTCGGCCCCCTGGGTTGGCGCCGTTTTTTTTGGGATATATTTCGACTTGGCAATCTTGCCGTATCGTTGCAATAGAGCGTGTTTGACAACAAAAAAGAGTCCGTTCAGTATGCCGACGGATGAATAACAAATTTTAAAAGGCGAGATTAATTTTTGCCGATTGTTTTGTTTTTAGTCATGAATGAATTAACTCTAGGGAGTAGAAGATGATTTCCGTAAAAACTGGGATGGGCGCGATTGCTGTAGCTGCAGCAGCCGTGATCTCAACCTCACCTGTAGTCGCCGAGACAACCCTCACAACGGTTACGGCCCTGCAGCAAACAAATATTCTAGCCAAATCCTACCTCAAGACCTTTGTTGGCGCAGTTAATGCTGGCGGCAAGGGCAATGTGCAGATGAAATATCTTGGTGGTCAGGAAGTTGTGCCGCCACGTAAGGCTGCTTCGGCTCTCAAGCGTGGTCAGTTCGACGTTCTTAGCGCGCCAACCGCGTATTACATAGGTACAGTTCCTGAAGGCTATGGTCTTCTGGCTGCCAATAAAGGCCCCCGTGCGCTTCGTGCTAATGGTGGTTTCGCATTGCTGCAGAAAATCTATGCCGAAAAGGCGGGTGCTCATCTTCTCGCCTGGGGCGAAAATATGACGTCCTACAATATGTTCTTAGGCATCAAGCCCAAGATGGACAAAGACGGTTTGCCTGACCTTAAGGGTGTTAAGATGCGGGCAACTGGTACGTATCGTCCGTTGTTCCGGGCCCTTGGTGCCACGACCATTAACATCAAATCGAGCGAAATCATTACTGCCATGCAACGTGGTACGGTGCAGGGCTTCGGCATGACCGACAGCTCAGTGATGGCAATCGGTCTTGGTCCCGTCATCAAGTATCGGGTACAGCCGAACTTCTATCAAACGAACCAGGTGGTAACGGTTAATCTCGCCTCTTGGGGGAAATTGACCAAGAAAGAGAAAACCTTTCTTGAAAAAGTCGCTCTTGAGTATGAAAACACGTCGGTTAAATTCGTTGAAGCAGAACGTCTTGCAGAAGAAGTCCTGGTCAAGAAACAGGGCATCATCGATGTTCAGTTGACGGGTAAAGCAGCCCAGAAATATCTGGATATTGCTCATACTGAAATCTGGAAAGAGCTGAAGACGCGGTCAAAGTACCACGATCAGCTTAAGCCGCTCCTGTATACGCCTGGCAAGCCTGATCGCCAGATGGATCTGGGCGACACGCGTCTCAAACAGTAAACCGGTCTGCATACCAACGATAAAAGGAAAGTCCTTTGTTAAAGACTTTTGATACGATGCTCGGGAAGACGAGTACGGCACTGTCATGGTTTGCCTGTGCTCTTATCCCCTGCATGTTCCTGATGATTACGATTGATGTGTCGATCCGGACTTTTGGCTTTCGTCCACCGCTCTTTACGTCATCGGTCGTTGAGTATGCGCTTCTCTTCATGGCGATGTGTTCCGCTCCGTGGCTTGTCCGCGAGCGTGGACACGTCGTCATTGAAGCTTTAGTGGCAATTTTGCCGGATTCTCTCCGGCTGGCGCTCGCTAAAACTATCTACTTTGTTTGCGCAGCGGTCTCTTTCCTCTTTGCATGGCTGTGCTGGGGGATTTTCGCGGATTACTGGGTCGGTGGTGAGCTCGATGTGCGCGGTATTGATATGCCATACTGGCTGCAATTCCTGCCGTTACCATTATGTTTTTTCCTCATTGCACTTGAGTTTTGTATGTATCTCGCGGGTCTTCGGTCCTACTACTCGTACGATCTGGGCGAAGTAAAGGACGGCGTCTAGTCATGGAATGGTATGAATCTGGAGGCCTTCTATTAGGCTGTGTCGTTGCGGGGATGGCGCTGGGCTTCCCTGTTGCTTTCACGTTTATGATCACAAATGTGATCGGCATCTTTGTGTTTTCGGGTGGCTGGCCGGTTTTGCCGCAGATCGCGGATAATGCAACAAACCTGATCACGTCCTTTACGCTGTCGCCGATCCCGATGTTTATTCTGATGGGGTCGCTGTTCTTCCATACGGGGCTGGCAATCAGGGTCTTCGATGCCCTGGACAAAATGCTGGGTAAAATCCCCGGCCGACTTTGCTACCTGACGGTTATCGGGGGCTCGCTGTTTTCGACTCTCACGGGGTCGACCATGGCCAACACGGCGATGCTGGGGTCACTTCTCGTCCCTGAAATGACCCGCCGCGGTTACAGTAGAAAGATGTCCATGGGGCCGATCCTTGGCACCGGTGGCTTGGCGATGATCATTCCACCCTCTTCGCTGGGTGTCCTTCTGGCAAGTATCGCTCAGGTCGATGTTGGGCGCTTGCTGATCGCCGGGCTGCTACCCGGCATTTTATTGGCAATACTCTATGCTCTGATGATTACCTTCCTGCTATGGAAGAACCCGGAATCAGCGCCAAGTTACGAAGTTGAGCCCTCAACCTGGCGCGAAAAGGTTTATCAGCTCTGCGTCAATATCCTACCGATGGGGTTGGTGGTCTTTATGGTCATCGGCTTTATTGTTCTTGGTTGGGCGACGCCGTCTGAGTCGGCGTCATTCGGCGTGGTCGGGGTTGTTATTTTGGCTCTTGCTCGACGGGTCCTAACCTGGGATGCCTTCAGGACGTCGTTGCAGGGCACGATTCGCGTTGCCGGTATGGTGTTCTTCATCTTGATGAACTCAACGGTGTTTAGTCAGCTTCTGTCGATGTCGGGTGCGAGCCGCGGCCTGGTTTCCTGGGCAACAGGCTTTGAGGTTGCGCCGTTACTGATCCTGACCTGTATGTTCCTGGTGCTGATTATGCTGGGCATGTTTATGGATCAGGTTTCGATGATGCTGATCACCGTGCCGATCTTTTATCCATTGGCTATCTCGCTCGGTTATGACCCGATCTGGTTCTCGCTGATTGTTCTTATGTCTCTTGAAATGAGTGCGACGACACCGCCCTTCGGATTGCTGTTATTTATCATGTTAGGAATGGTGAAAGGGACAACGTTGGGTGAGGTCGCGATGGCGGCGGCACCATACTTGTTCTGTGATTTTATTTTGATCTGTCTTCTCGTTATTGCACCTGGGGTAGCGTTATATCTACCCAGCCTTATGGGGACTTAGGGGGAGGTAGGCGGAATCCGTCTGCACACGTTAGAAGAAGACGGTCCGGCAAGGTGCTCCGGGCCGTTTCTTTTTGGGCCTAGTCGTCGAGAACCTCAATTGAGATCCAGTTCGGGAAATTAAACCAGTCCACCTTCGCCTTTAATCTCCTTCGCTTCTAATCCGCCAACCCGAGCATTGAGCTGGCCGCGATTGGCGTAGCAGCATACTACGGCGATTTCATCGGGTAGCGGCGCGTCGGGGATCATTACTGTCATCGTGTCATAGTGCGAACGGACATAAAGAGCGTCTTTATGGGCGAGGGGCACATCGATGATGCCGCCAGGTGCCATCCGTTTCGAGGTCGAGGAAATCCAAGCAATGCCGCCATTGGCGGCCTCGCGCATCACATTGCCATAGATTGTCGTGACCATGGCGGAGCCGTGCTGCTGCTCGCCGGCCATACCGACGATGGATGCTTTGCCGTAGCTCTCCATTGGGTATGGTTTCATCGCGTCGGCAGCCATATTAGTTATCTGTTTGCCAAGCGCTTCGCTTGCCTCGGTTAAAGAGGATAAGTCCTCCTGATAGGCTGCGCCGGCGAAAGGATTCTTAACCACGGCGATGACTGCAACTTTGCGCAGTGGAATGTCCGCGTTTTGTCCTGCTTCGCTGAAAGTTTCCTCAACTGCGGTTACGATTTTGCGGATATGCATGGGGCAGTTCCTTAATGCGCGGACCCAGAAAAATCGAACGGTATGTTGTTTCTTATCGTTCGGATTGGCCGTGTAGTTGGCGGCGTATTGCGGCTGCGTCCGATAAACCTCGGTATGCCATCCGTAATGACAGCGCCGACGGCGGCGAGGTCGCCGTGCTTGATGGCTTCCAGGGCCGTCTTTTTGCTCCCGCCGAGCGGCGCATCGATTAGCAAGACATCGGCATCCTTCCCGCGTTGAATGAAGCCCGAGTTGAGGCGGTAGATTTTGGCAACACTGCCGGTCGCAGCGGCAAGCATCCATTCGGCAGGATAATCGGAAAGGGTGGCCATTTCGGTTACGGATTTGATCATACCGAGGGGCATGACACCGGTGCCCGTTGGTGTGTCGGTTGCGATTAGGAAGCGGTCAAACTGATCATTCTCGACCGCAAGCTTGAGGCACATCAAAGCGGTACGGATATTACCCGCCTGGCAAATCTGCAGCGCAATGTCGGTTTCATTGACGATCATCGGAAAATCTTTGTCCGGCATCGCAATCGGGCCGCCATTGATGTGGAACGAGACGTCAGGGCGCATATCCATAAGATGCTTGCCAATGATCGGAGAAGAACCGGGAATAGAGGCGCCGCCCGTATGACAATTGACCAGCATGCCGGCTTTCTGAGCCATTCTAACCAAGGGTGTATAATCAAACGGAGTTTTCACCGCTCCGAACCCTGCCTTGGCAAACCAGATACCTTTTTTCGCGACTTCGTTGAAATCTTTCTGGGTAAGGCCGGGCTCCAAAATGATACAGCCCGCATAGACCCGTGAACCGCCGGGACGGATATTGTCGAAACATTTCTTGGCGGCAACGGCGAGTGACTTAACGCCTTCGGGGTCGGAGGGGCGACCGGGAACGTGGACTTCACTGGCTGACAAGCAACTCGTTACGCCGCCATGGAGATAACTTTCGATGAAACCGACTGTCTTCTGCCGGGGTGTGTAATCGCCAAACGCGATGTGAACCTGGGAGTCGATCAAGCCCGGACAGGCGGTTGTCTTATTGGCGTCGATGACAACATCGCAGCTTTTTAACTCTGTTTTGTTGAGCGTGCCGATTTTCTGAATCTTGCCTTTATCCATCAGAATAGAGTCACCTTCGGCAAACGGCTTGCGCCAGTCCCCGGTGACGATGGTCTTGATATTGACGATTGCGGTTCTCATCTTCGCGGCTCCCTAAATTTAAGAGGCAATTTTGTGGGGCTAGGTCGTGTGGGTCAAGCTGTGGCTCAACTTGTTGGCGGTTCGAGCGGCTGATATTCTCCGGACTACGCGAATTAGAACAGAAAAGGGAGGCATTAGTTATGGCTGCAAAGAAATTCAAAACGGTCCTGATCGAAAAAGGCAAAGGTGCCGAGAAGGGGATCACTTGGCTGATTCTTAATCGACCCGAAAAACGCAATGCGATGAGTCCTGAACTCCATTTCGAAATGAGTGAAGCTCTCGATATATTGTCAGAAGATCCGGATACCCAAGTGTTGGTGCTAACCGGGGCAGGGAAAGCCTTCTCGGCGGGGCAGGATCTCGCGCTTTATTTCCGGGCCAACGAAAAAGATGCGATTAACCGGGTCCGGACGCAAAAGGCCTCGCATGCGTGGCGTTGGGAGAAACTTGTCAGCTTTCCCAAACCGACGATTGCCATGGTGAATGGATTTTGTTTCGGCGGGGCGTTTACCCAGCTTTGCGCATGCGATTTTGCGATCGCCTCAAATACGGCGACCTTTGGTCTGTCGGAAGTGAATTGGGGAATTATCCCCGGCGGTATCGTCAGTTGGAACGTTGCTGATGTCCTGAGCTATCGCGATGCCTTGTATTATGCCGTAACCGGCGACCCTTTCGATGGCAAGACAGCTGAGAAAATTCGTCTGGTCAACTATTCGGTCCCGGCGCCGAAGCTCAAAGCAGAGACCATTAAACTCGCTAAAAAGCTGATGACCAAAAGCCCCAACGCGATGCGCTATACCAAGGAAGCGATCCGCGCGGTACGCCGGATGGGAGTCAATGAGGCCGATGACTATCTGACGGTGAAGAATCAGGCTTGCAAAATGACGGATAAAATCCCTGGCAGGGATGAAGGTATGCGTCAGTTCCTTGACGAAAAGAGCTATCGTCCGGGCTTAGGCCAGCTAGACCTCAAGAAGGCTGCCCGGCGTAAGGCATCAAGTGCTGCGACGCCGACAACCCGTGTGCGCGCCAAGAAAGCGGTAAAGAAAAAGAAGTAAGCGCGCGCTCTTAGCCTTCTAACTCCGCCCGGACAATTGCGGTGCCTTCGGCCATGGCTTTTAGCTTGCCGAAGGCGACCGGGCGGCTGAGATATTTCATACCGCAATCCGGCGCGATAATCATTTGGTCCGCCGGCAGGTGTTCCAGCGCGGCGCGAATACGTTGAGCAATAATGTCCGGCGTTTCAATGTTCTCGTCTCCCAGATTCAGAACGCCAACGATTATCTTTTTGTTCTGAAGAGCGTCGAGGGCTGCTGGGTCGAGGCCAGGCTGCGCTGCTTCAATTGAAATCTGGTCAGCGTTGCAGGTGGCGAGCTCTGGCAGGAAGGAATAGCCGTTTGGCTTATCCTTCACTGCGTGGGCGTAGCCAAAGCACATATGGACCGCCGTTGTGCCAGTGGCACCGTCAAGCGCTTTATTGATGACTTTGACAGCATAGCGTCTGGCCTGTTCTGGCTTGGCCTGCATCCAGGGTTCGTCTATTTGCACCACATCGGCACCGGCAGCAAACAGATCTCTGACTTCTTCATTCACCGCTTCGGCGAGCGCCATGGCGCAGGCCTCATCGTCCCCGTAATGCTCATCGACCGCTGTATGGGTCATCGTAAAAGGACCGGGGAGGGTAATTTTAATTTTTAGGTCCGTGTTAGCGCGCAGGAACTCGACGTCGCGGACTTCGATTGGCCCTTTTCGTTTAATCGCGCCGGTAATGCGCGGCACCAAGATAGGACGGCCAGAACGACCGGGCACTTCCGCCGGGTTGTCGATATCGACGCCGTCGAGGGCCGTCGCAAATCGATTCGAATAGCTTTCGCGGCGAATTTCACCATCCGTAATGACGTCAATACCGGCACGCTCCATATCGTGAATGGCGGCTAGCGTTGCGGCATCCTGTGCCTCTTCAAGCTGGTCAGGGGCTATGCGCCAGATATCATGGGCGCGAACACGGGGAGGGACGATCGCCTTGAGCATGTCACGATCCACTAGCCAATCGGGCTGTACATAGCTGCCAACCACAGTTGTTGGCAAAAGGCGGTCACTCATAATATTCCCTCCGTTGTCTGGAGAGGTTCTTTGCACGATAATCCGCCGCAATTCAATGCTACGCAGTATTGGCAAGAGACGAAAAAGGAATTGGGATGATTGAGCTCTATCATAATGGAATGTCGACCTGCTCTCAAAAAGTACGGATAACGTTGGCGGAAAAGGGGCAGGAGTTTACCTCGCATCACTTCAATTTACGCGCCCGCGACCAGCATCATCCTGATTACCTCGCGCTCAATCCGAATGGCGTTGTCCCCACGATCATCCATGATGGCAAGATTATCTACGAGTCTGCTGTTATTGATGAATATCTTGATACGGTTTTCCCGGAGTCGTCTTTGCGGCCGAAATCGGCCTATGAATGTGCAAAGATGCGAATTTGGGTAAAGCAACTCGATGAAGGCTTACACGCGGCTAGTGCAACGATCAGCGCCTGTATCGCCTTTCGTTATCAGTTTATGGAAGGCAAAACGCCGGAGCAATTGAAAGAAACGCTCGACGGCTATGTTGATCCGGGCAAGCGGGCCCGAATGAGTGAAAACGTTATGAAAGGCGTTGAGTCGTCATTCTTCAAACCAGCGATTAAGCGGGTCGTAAAAATGCTGGATGATATGGAAAAGGCCCTTGGAGAGGGCGCCTGGATGGCTGGCGACACCTATTCATTGGCGGATATTGCGTTTACCCCTTATGTAACGCGCGTGTCACATTTGCAGCAGGGTTGGTTGTTTGATACGCGCCCCGGGGTCGCCGACTGGTTCACACGGATTTGCGCGCGGCCATCCTACAAGGTCGCGTTGTCCGATTGGTTTAATCCTGATTTCCTCACCCTGATGGAAGCACGGGGCGGTGAAAATCAGGACGGTGTCCGGGCCGTTCTAGAAACTGACTGATGCGGTTAGAATTTCTTGCGCGGCACCGATGTAACAAATTGACGGTTGGCAGATCACGCTCAGACGTTACTATCTGTGCTATTCCAAAGCAGGGGCAGATTTCACCCTGTAAAAATCGAATATGGGAGAAGTCGAGGATGAAAAAGACATTTATTTTAGGCGTTTCAGCGCTAGCGCTCACGCTTGCTGCGCCGCAGGCCATGGCAGAGAAAGCCAAGGAAATCAAAATCGGATTTGTAACGACGCTATCTGGTGGCGCGGGGGTCATCGGCAAGGATATGCGTAATTCAGTGCAGATCGCCCTTGATCATCTTGGCAATAAGATGGGCGGCGTTCCGGTTAAAGTTCTCTTTGAGGACGATCATTTCAAACCGGAAGTCGGTAAACAGAAAACTGAAAAACTGCTGCATAAAGACAAGGTCGACATTATGTCTGGCTTTATCTGGTCGCATGTTGTGCTGGCCTCACGCAACAGCGTCGTGAAAGCTGGTAAATTCCTGATTATTTCAAATGCTGGTACATCGAAGATTGCGGGCCGTCTGTGCCATAAGAATATCTTCTCGACGTCCTGGCAGAACGACCAGGTGCCGATGGCAATGGGCGAAGTGCTTAATAAGCGTGGCGTAAAGAGCCTCTACATTGTTGCGCCGAACTATGCGGCGGGTCGCGATATGGTTGCCGGTGTTGAACGCACCTTTAAGGGCAAGATTCTCGGTAAAGATCTGACTAAATGGCCAACCCAGCTCGATTTCTCAGCTGAGCTCGCTAAGGCGCGTGCTTCAAAGGCCGATGGCGTCTTCATCTTTTATCCAGGTCGCGCAACAAATGCTTTCATGCGCCAATATGCGCAGGCTGGCCTGACAAAAACGCCGCTTTATTCGGTGTTTAGTGTTGATTCATTGAGCCTTCCGAAATTGCAGCAGGCGAAACTGACCAATGTACTGGGGACTTATTCGACCCAGTTCTGGGCGCCTGACCTTGATACGCCGGTGAATAAAAAATTCGTGGCTGATTATCGCAAGAAATTTGGCAGTTATCCTTCGCATTATGGTGCACAGAGCTATGATTCGATCATGCTGATCGACAGCGCCGTTCGGGCTGCCGGTGGCGATCTCAAGAAAATGGATACGATGCGGGCTGCTTTCCGCAAGGCTGATTATGGTTCGGTCCGTGGCAAGTATGTTTACGGCAACAATCATTTTCCGATTCAGGATTTCTATCTGCGTAAAGTGGTTGCAGATGCCGACGGCAAATGGACCACCAAGATTGAGCAGAAGGTCTACACAAATCATCAGGACGTCTATGCAAGTAAATGCAAGATGAAGAAGACCTGGTAATTTGGGTGGTTAGTCTAGTGGCGGGGACGCAGCTGCGTCCCCGTTTCACGTTCTAATACATTTATCCAATGGTTGATCCTCACCTCCTTTTCGAACAGCTCTTTAACGGAGTCCAATACGGCATATTGCTGTTCCTGCTCGCCGCTGGGTTAACTCTGGTGTTCGGCATCATGGATATGATGAACCTGGCGCATGGGTCGCTCTACATGCTCGGCGCTTATATTGCGGCGACCGTCGCTTTGGCGACGGACTCTTTTTTATTGGGGATCGCCGTCGCGCTTCCGTCGACGTTGGTCGTCGGCATATTCCTGGAAGTCGTTATCCTTCGAAAACTTTATGATCGAGGGCATCTCGATCAGGTTTTGGCAACCTTCGGGATGATCTTGTTTTTCAATGAATTGGTCCGGCTGATCTGGGGCCCCGCCGGCATTGAAGTGCCGTTGCCCAGCATTCTCAATCAATCACTGACGCTGTTTAGCATTCCATTGCCGCTTTACCGTATTCTTGTGATCGGTGTTGGGCTGGCCGTGGCGGGTTTCCTCTATGTTCTGGTGGTGAAAACCAAACTCGGCATGTTGATCCGCGCCGGGGCGTCCAATCGGGAAATGGTTGGTGCCTTAGGCATTGATATTAAGAAGATATTTACACTGGTTTTTGGGTTGGGAGCGGCGTTAGCGGCGTTGGCTGGTGCCATGGCGGGCCCGATATTTGCCGCCACTATCGGTATGGGCGAAAACATCCTGATTCAGGTGCTGGTGGTTATTGTCATTGGTGGCATTGGGTCAATCCGGGGTGCCTTCGTCGGGGCCCTGATGATTGGCGTGATCGAAATTATGGGGCGGTCCTTCCTGGGTGATTTCTTCAAGCTCTTTCTGTCAGGTAATGCGGCAGAAACAGCGGCGCCAGCGGCGGCATCGATGTTGATCTATATTCTGATGGCCGGGGTGCTGTTTTTCCGGCCACAGGGCCTGTTCCCGGCGCGGAGCGGCTGAGAAATGAAGCTCACGCGCGAGACTTTGGTTGTCATTATAACATTCGCCTTGCTGGCGATCGTCCCCGTTATTGCGTCTCTTACCGAGGTGCCCTTTTATCTCGATCTCGGCCGACGGATGATGATCCTTGCCATCGGCGCCTTGAGCCTAAACCTCATTATGGGGTATGGCGGGATGATCAGTTTTGGTCACGCCGTGTTTGTCGGTATTGGTGCTTATGTTGTCGGGATATGCGCTGAGCATGAGGTCGTCAGCGGCTTCATCCAATGGCCCCTGGCTTTGTTGGCTTGCAGTATTTTCGCAGTGGTCTTTGGTGCCATCAGTCTGCGGACCCGTGGTGTCTATTTCATTATGATTACGCTGGCTTTGGCACAGATGATGTATTTTCTCGGTGTCAGTCTCGATCGGTATGGCGGGGACGATGGGTTGCCACTTGCGGAAACGAGTGATTTTTCCGGTTTGATTGATCTCAGCGAAAAAAACAACCTGTATTATTTGATCTTTGTCCTGTTGCTCCTGTGTCTTTGGATTTGCAAACGGTTGATCAATTCACGTTTTGGCATGGTTCTCCAGGGTGCTCGGTCTAACGAAGCACGAATGCAGGCTATTGGGTTTCCGGTGTTTCGGTATCAACTAACGGCCTTCGTTATTGCCGGTGTTATGGCCGGTCTCGCCGGCATTCTGCTCGCCAACCATACGGAATTCGTCAACCCGGATATGATGCATTGGACCCGCTCAGGTGATCTCATCATCATGGTTTTGCTGGGTGGCATGGGCAGCCTTGCCGGTCCCATTGTCGGGGCCTTGGTCTTTATCCTGTTGGAAGAAGCGCTTTCGGGTGTCACGGAATACTGGCAGCTGATTTTTGGCCCGTTCCTCATACTCGTCGTCCTGTTTGCCCGCGGCGGATTGCTTGGCTTCCTGGAGACGCGTCAATCATCGGATAAGCCATCGGATAAGCCAGCGGAGGGCAGCGATGACTGAAGCCCTTTTGAAAGTAGAGAATCTTCGCAAGAGTTTCGGCGGCGTGCTTGCCACGGACAATTTGTCGTTAACAGTTGAATCAGGACAGATTCATGCGGTAATTGGCCCTAATGGTGCTGGCAAGACAACGATGATTGCACAGCTCGCCGGAGCGCTGGAGTCTGACTCCGGACGCATTTTATTTGATGGTGAAGATATTTCTGGATTGGCGCCGCCAGCGCGATCGCGTCGGGGTATCGCGAGAACGTTTCAGATTACCAGTATCTTTCATGAATTTACGGCGCTGGAGAATGTCGCTTTGGCAGTACAGGCACATGATGGTCACTCATTCCGGTTCTGGCGTGCGGCGCGCGATGAGGCTCGGCTCATAGAGCCTGCGCGGACTGCCCTGGAAACCGTTGGTCTCGCAGATCGTGCTGACATAACAGCGCGCAACCTTTCGCATGGTGAACACCGTCAACTCGAAATTGCCATGGCATTGGCGACCAAGCCGAAGCTCCTGTTACTTGATGAACCGATGGCAGGGATGGGGGCGGAAGAATCTCAAACGATGGTGTCGATCCTCAATGGGCTAAAGGGTAGTCACACGATCTTGCTGATCGAACATGACATGGATGCGGTCTTTGCCTTGGCCGATCAAATTACAGTTCTTGTGTATGGCAATGCGATCGCGTCGGGGTCCCCAGATGAAATTCGGGCCAACTCGGAAGTCCGTACCGCCTATCTCGGAGAAGAGGGGACAGCGAACTGATGTTACGGGTCGATGCTATTGAATCTTCTTATGGTGCCAGTCAGGTGCTGTTTGGCATGTCGCTTGACGTCAATGCCGGCGAAGTGGTGACCCTGATGGGCCGCAACGGGATGGGCAAGACGACAACCATTAGGTCGATCATGGGGCTGATGCAGCCGCATGGTGGTGCGGCGTATTTTGAAGATCAGAAAATTTCTGGTCGGCCGTCACATGAAATTGCCAAACTCGGTATTGGGCTGGTGCCAGAGGGACGACAGATATTTCCTAATTTGACGGTCCGCGAGAATCTGATCGCTACGGCCCACAACCTGGCAGGAAATCCAGATCCCTGGACATTGGAGAAGGTCCTTACACGGTTTCCGTCTCTTGAGGCCCGTATCAACGGTATGGGAAATGAGCTGTCAGGCGGTGAACAGCAAATGCTGGCAATTGGTCGGGCGTTAATGACCAATCCAAAGTTGCTGATTTTAGACGAAGCAACGGAAGGCCTTGCACCGCAAATTCGGACTGAGATATGGCAATGCCTGGAAGATCTGAAAGTGCAGGGACAGTCAATTCTGGTGATCGATAAAAATGTCGCGGCGCTGACACGAATTGCCAATCGCCACTATATTATTGAAAAAGGCCAGGTGGTTTGGTCCGGGACATCAGAGGCGCTGTTGGCACAACCTGAAATCCAACACCAATATCTCGGCGTTTAAGAACCTCGCATAGAAAAAGGCGCTCTGTTTCCAGAGCGCCTTTCCCGTGCATCACGCGATCTACGTGATTAAGCCATATCTATTTTAGAAGATATTTCTTCAGGTCTGCGAAAACTTTCGCATCGATTTTCTTCGAGGCCGCATCCCAGGTTGAGCCCATGACAGTATTTGTGAAGGCCTTACCATATTCGTCTTTAAGATCGATAGCGGTTACGCCGTCGGCGAAGATCTTACCGTTATCTTTGTGCGCCAGATCGCGCATATAGGGCGTGCTCTCTTTTTCGAACTTGAGGCCCCAGGCATCGACAAAGTCTTTTTCTTTCTTTGTCAGCTTGTTGTAGGCATCAAGATTGATGACAGCCGTCGTTGACGAACGCCAGAAACCAGGACCAACGCGATACTTGATATATTTGGTCCAGCCATAACGATGGATGCCGCCCTCAGGCCATGCGAGGCCTTTAACAACACCGCGCTCAAGCGAGGTGTAAACATCGCCGGGTGAAATGTTGATCGGAACAGCGCCCATGGCTTTCATGAAAGGATGATAAAGTGCGGTAGACCGCATCTTGAAACCCTTCAGGCTGATTCCCGTTTTCTTATCTTTCTGAGGTGGATCGATAAGATAAATGTGGAAGTTCCCGGAGTTGTAGAATGGGTGGGCTAAAAGCCGCGCATTCAGACCTTTGCCCCAGCATTTTTGCAGAACGTCCCAACCGCCATTTTTACGAATAGTCTCCTGGGGTTGCGTGGATAGTGCAACAACACGGGCGCAGGGGACCAAGCCAGCATAATAACCGCTGGGGCCAAACATCATGTCGACGACGCCGCGCTTCAGGGCAGCACCCTGTTTACGGTTTGGGATAACTTCCGGGCCACCCTTGTAATTCAGGGTAACAGGGCCCTTGGCTTTGTTCATCGGTGTATGCATTAAGTCGAAATAGGCGACAACCTGATCATGTGTCCGTGTCAGACTTGTTGTCACATTCAGCGTTGCGGCTTGGGCAGCACCCGCCAACAGAGCGACCGCTGAGATACCGACCGCAAGGCCGGAAATTTTCAAGCTACTCATAAATTCTCTCCCTTAACTCTTCTTCTATGTACTGGTAAAAAAAATAGCGCTGACACTTCACCTGCCGGTAACATCTTTGTCAATATTCGATTTGGTTCATGGGGCTACGTATACGCTCTCGTGGGTGAGAACCCAAAGAGGGAGCTATGACGCTGGCGAGGTGATAGCAAGACCGGCCAAGTCGCTCTATCACTAGGCAGCGATCAAGGGAGCGCCTTCGATCATGCCGCGCTTGAGCAGACGGCGTTCCGTTTCCGGAAAGTCTGTGCGGGCGTGAGTAGAGCAGCGGTTGTCCCAGACAAGAAAATCTCCAGGCTGCCAAATATGTTCGTAAATGATGGACGGGTCTTCGGCATAGGGGATGATCTCAGCAATCAGGACCTTCGCCTCATCGTGGGGCAAGTCTTCAAATGTCGCAGACATAAGCCGGTTCACGTAGAGCGCTTTGCGACCGGTTTCTGGATGCTGCACGATGGCGGGGTGCCAGGCGTGTTTGACGTTTTCCAGTTCGCTTAGGTCAGGCTGGCTGGTTTCCTTATAGTCAAAGATTTGCATAACACGTTTGCCTTCCAGGACCTTTTTTAGCCGGTCGGGAAGGAGATCGTATGCCGCATACATATTGGCAAATTTTGTGTTGCCGCCAGTCTTGGGCACTTCCACTGAATAGAGAAAGGTGGCCTTATGCGGCACATCTACAAATGCCATGTCGTGGTGAAACCACATCTCGCCATCTGGTAAAGAGCCTATGGGCTTGCCATCTTTGCGGATGTTGGAAACCAGCATGATATAGGGGTCTGGTTCCTGACGGCGATCGGCAGGTCTCGAGCGGGCACCAAGTGGACCGATCCAGTCGCTACTGGATAATAATTCTTTATCTGAAAGCGATTGATTTCTGAAAAGGATAAGTACGTTGTCGTGCCAAGCTTTGAGCAATTCCTGCTGAACATTGCTTGATATCGGCTTGCTTAAATCGACGCCGCGAATTTCAGCACCGATTGATGGCGATAGAGGGATGATCTCGACTGACATAAGCGTGGCTCCACCAATCCGGTTTCTTCCCCAGTTTAGGCGCTAAAATTGCCAATCTTCAATAGGTGATAAAGGTATCAACCGACATATCGCCCAAATTGCCGTTAAATCCGTTGAGTCCTCGGTCGTTTTCGTTCTTAATACCTCCAATAAAAATTAGCGGGTGGGGGTTTTACGGTGAATGTAATTTTTAAGGCATATAATCAAGTGCTGCATGGCATGGCAGGATTGGCGGGTATCGCAATTTTTGCGGCCTTCGTCATGATTGTTGTTGATGTGCTCATGCGCATTACCGGCCTAGAGCCATTTATTTTCATTCTGACAACGGTTGAATACATTTTACTGTGGTTCACGATGCTGGCGGCGCCTTATTTGCTCCGCATCAAAGCGCACGTGTTTATCGATGCTGTTACCCAGTTTATGCCGCCCACGATAAAAAAAGCGATTGCGAAGCTGGTCTATGTGCTCTGCATCATCGCTTGCTGCATCTACGGATATCACCTGGTAATTTTGCTGGTGGAGTCGATTCAGTCCGGCGAATTGGACATGCGAAGTTTCGAAATTCCGATCTGGATACTTTTTGTACCAATGCCGCTCTGCTTCTTTATGTGTGCGATAGAGTTCATTCGGTATTTGGTCGGCATCGACGATATGTATAGTCAATCAATTCAAGAACGGGATAACGTCTGATGGAATGGTATTGGGCACTTGCCACCCTTATCGGGATGGTCATTTTTTTCATGGCGCTGGGTGTTCCCGTCGCTTTTACATTCATCATTACCAACATCATTGGCGTTATCATTTTTTATGGCAGCATGGCCGGCTGGATTCAGATTGCCGATAATTCGACGCAGTTGATAACGCGATTTACGCTCGGGCCGGTCCCGATGTTTATCATGATGGGGGCCCTGTTTTTTCATACTGGCCTCGCCATCAGGGTGTTTGACGGGCTTGACGTGTTATTTGGAAAACTGCCGGGTCGCTTATGTTTTCTGACAGTTGCCGGTGGCTCTCTGTTCTCGACATTAACCGGGTCCAGTATGGCCAATACCGCAATGCTCGGTTCTCTGATGGTGCCGGAGATGCAGAAGCGCGGATATAACTGGCAAATGTCGATGGGACCGATCTTGGGGACAGGCGGTCTGGCCATGATTATTCCGCCCTCGGCACTTGGCGTGCTGCTGGCATCGGTGGCAAGTATTGATGTCGGCAAACTCCTGATCGCAGGCTTTCTCCCGGGCTTCCTGTTGGCAGGTCTGTATTCAATCATGATCCTGTTGCAACTCAAGATGAACCCAGAATCGGCACCAGCATATGAAGTCGAAATGCCTTCATGGTCTGAACGCTTAAAGATTATCTGCGTCAATATCCTGCCGATGGGCATCATTGTCTTTATGGTCGTGGGATTCATTATCCTTGGTTGGGCCACGCCAACAGAAGCGGCTGCCTTCGGCGTCTTCGGAGTCATTATTGTTGCAGCGGGTTTCCGGGTACTTACATACACGGCCGTCAAGACGGCAGTAGAAGCGACTGTGAAGGTGGGTGCGATGGTGTTCTTTATCATCATGAGCTCGACAGTCTTCAGCCAACTTCTGGCCTTTTCCGGCGCGAGTGCCGGGTTACTTAAATGGGCTGCTGGTTTCGAGATATCGAAATACTGGGTTCTTTTAGTGATGTTTTTCATCCTGATTGCCCTAGGCATGTTCATGGATGCGACATCAATGATGCTCATTACAGTGCCAATCTTCTTCCCGCTTGCGCATTCGTTGGGCTTTGATCTGATCTGGTTCGGCCTGTTTGTTCTCATGACATTTGAAATGGCGGGAACGACACCGCCATTCGGGCTCTTGTTATACGTTATGCTGGGTGTGGCGCCGAAAGGCACCACCTTGTACCAGGTGGCGGCGGCAGCATTCCCCTTCCTGGTGTGTGATGCCATTTTGATCCTGATGTTGGTTCAATGGCCTCAAATAGCCCTTTGGTTGCCAAGCTTTATGGGCTAGTTCCGTAGGGTCATTTTTATCAAGTAATGGCGCCCTTGTGGCGCCATTGCTGTTTGTGGGGTGTATTTGCCTCATCTCAATCGGTAACACCGAATTGAACCTCAATTGATTAGCTGTCGCGTGTTGCCGGGTCCATAACATACAGAACAGATCGCGGCCTGGTGCGGACATCAAAATCCCGGAGCCCCACGCGATATTCCGGATGATTGTTCGTATAGACCAGCCCCTTACAGGCACATGATCTGTACCTCGCGGGTCCGGGCCAATTGGGTCCGTACCCGCCCTTTCTCATCGCTCAATTTTGCGGTGGCAAAAATGGACGGAAGAGCATGGTGTTTCGCTGGTTTACCTGCATTGCCGGACTAGGATTGGCATTCGTAGGGTTATCACTTAAGGCGCAAGACCGACCGCAGACACTGGGCACGCATATGATGATTGCGGATCCAGCATCCCTGAGTGATGCACGGGCGGAGGCGGTATATCAATCCATTAAAGACACGTTGCGTCGGCAATATATGAAGTCCGGTGATCCTGTGGCCGCTGCCTTTCAAACTTGGCGGCGGCCAAATCGAGAGCCGTATCGTTCAGGTGTTCATGGCCAGCGCTTCATCAATCATTACGCCAATGACCTGGCGGAGGATTACGGGGACTTTAAATTGGGAAAACCCTTTCCTGAGGGGGCCATCATTGTAAAGGACAGTTTCGCCGTGACGGAATCCGGTGGGGTCATGTCTGGGCCAATGTTTCTCATCGAAAAGAAGGAAAATGGGTTTAACCCTTCATCAAAAGACTGGCTCTTTATGATGATTAAGCCGAGTGGTGAGGTCGTTGGCATAACGAACGGGGTGGGTGCTTCTAAAGTGAGGTTCTG
This sequence comes from uncultured Alphaproteobacteria bacterium, assembly GCA_943787225.1. Taxonomy (GTDB): domain Bacteria; phylum Pseudomonadota; class Alphaproteobacteria; order MPNO01; family UBA2964; genus UBA2964. The sequence goes on along the minus strand of CALSLP010000002.1, from coordinate 197,725 downwards.
TGCGGAATGCCATAGCCAGGCGCCGGACGGGCAGGATCAGCTATATTTTATGCCCGATTCCGTCCGTAGAAATAATTAGTCTCTCTTCGTGGTTTAGAGAAAATGTCAAATTCCAAAATTCACAATTTGTTTCCGACACCCCTGTGGATCGTCGATTTTGAAGAAGAAGTCTTCACCCCGATGAATCAGGAAATAGAGGTGGGTCTCGAATCGTTAATTGAGCACCGACCAACAGTGCCTCCTGGTAGTACGCTTCAGACCGATACGGATTTATACGAGTTTGAAGAGTTTGCTGAAATTACTGCTCTGATCGGGACGTCAGTTAAAGGCGCTCTGGATTTTTTAGAAATTGAAGAGCCTTTTGAAATTACGGGGTGCTGGGCCAATATCAATCCCATTGGCAGCGTTAATACGCCGCATACCCATCCCAATAATTATCTATCTGGGGTGTATTACGCGCGGACTGATGAAGGCTCAGACCGAATATTTTTTTCAGACCCACGGCCTCAGGCTTCCATCATTTCACCGCCTGTCAAAGAAGACAATATTTATACCGGCAATGAAGTATCTGTTGAGGCAAAGATTGGCAGACTGATTATGTTCCCGGCGTGGTTGACGCATGGGGTGCCCGCTAATCAATCGGGCAAAGACCGTATCAGTATCAGTTTTAATATTATGTTTCCGTCTTTTGGAGGCCAAATAAGCAAGCCCAAATGGTCCCCAAGCCTGAAATTTCGGCCCCATTCAAATAATAACAAATCGAAACTACTCTGAGAGTTCGAACTTGTTGGGTTAACGGCCCTCGGCGCGCCACGCCATAAGCAATGTACCAAGCGCGAGGAGCAAGACTATAAATCCTGGCAGTAGGGGCACTTCGCGGACGCTTTTCACGGTGTAGTTTTGATTGTTGAGCAGGCCAAGCCAATCACGTCCTGCCGAGGCCCGTTCAGGTTTAACCCGGCGTAGATCTGGGGCGCCATCTTCCAACCAAATAATGCCACCACCTGTGGCTTTGCTGAGGGGGCGGAATCGCCGATCCGTCGTCCTCATATCCGAGAACTCCAACGGGTTGAGATTACCGACGGCGGCCAGGGCCGTTCGATTGCGGTCAGAAACCTTATAAATGCCTGTTTCTGCTACGGGGACCAGGGCCTTGGCCCGCCCGCCGACGCCGGGAGTGAGCGTTACCGAGGTTGTTTTCCCGGAAGGCGTCGTCACGTCAACAAACGATTTGTCTGGATCAACGCTGCGGCGCGTAATCGCCAGATTATTGCCCTCCATTTGAGCTCGTAAAGCGTTCTCTTCGAGTTCAGGCTCTTTCATGAGCCAATGAGCGAGCCGCCGCAGTAATTCGGCATGGGGGCCGCCGCCGCCTAATCCACGGGCCCATAACCAGATTTGATCACTCGTCAGCTGAGCGACGCGGCCTTTTTGAACCCGATTGACGATGAGTATTGGCTTGCCAGACGTGCCGCTCATAAGCGTTCTACCGCTGCGCTTGATAACTTCAACTTGCCGGTACCATTTACCCCAGCGGGGGAGTTCCTCACCGATGCCTGCCCCCGGCAAGTCGGCAGTTATACTGTGGCGTTGTCCGGTTTTTGTCAGTTTGGCTCTTAGACCGCCTGTCATAACAATTCCGGTGGGTTCGCCGGGCAGGATACGCCCCAGAGGTGACTGGTATAATGTCTCATTTCCAGCAAACTCGGGCCCGGCGGCTTCAAGGACGGCGCCACCGTTTTCAACATAGCGGGCGACGTTATCGATATAGATCGATGGCAATACGCCGCGACGGCGATAGCGGTCAAAAATTATCAGGTCGAAGTCATTTAGTTTTACTTCGAAGAGTTCGCGGATCGGGAAAGCGATGAGCGATAGCTCCCGTACGGGCGTCATGTCTTGCTTTTCCGGAGGACGAAGGATGGTGAAGTGTACCAAATCTACCGACGGGTCGGCTTTTAATAGGTTACGCCATACGCGCTCGCCGGGATGCGGTTCACCCGATACAAGCAGCACCCGGAGGCGCTCCCTGACGCCGTTTATCGACACAACGGCACGATTATTTATCGGTGTTAGCTCGCCAGGGACGCCTTGGACTTCCATTTGGAGAATATTGGCGCCCGCATGGCCAAGCGTCACTTTGACGGTATGGTCTCGCCCGATTGGCACACTGATCTGCTGGGGTGGGCCACCATCTTGCACAATAGATACCGGCACACTGCCTTCAGCAGTTTGGGTATCCTCAATGCGGATCGTGATTTCGACTTCCTTGTCGACGATGCCGTATTTCGGAACGCTCTGAACAATAAGTCGGCGGTCGAATTCATTGCGTTTACCAGTCAGGAGGACGTGCACAGGCCCAGCTAACGAGTTCCCCGTCTTGGCATCAGGAATGTCATGGACCTGGCCATCCGTAATAAAGATTGTGCCGGCCATTCGGGTTTGTGGGACATCAGCTGTTGCGCGTTCCAGCGCCTTGAACAGCCGTGTGCCATCTACGGGCCCGCGCGCGGCATCAGCGGCGCCCGCCCTGATAATCCGCAATTCGATATTACGCAGGTTATGAAGCGACTTTTCTATATAGGCTAAAGCATCGGTCGAGACGGCCGCTCGATTGCCTAATTTCTGACTTGTCGAGTCATCGACGACGACCGCCAGGATATCGGGTTGGGCATCGCGATTATTTTCAACAGCGACCGGATTGGTTAGGGCAAGTAACAGGCCGATTAGTGCTGCTGAGCGCCAGGTAATTCCCCGCGCCCGGCGCAGTATTCCATAGCCTAAAAGAATGGCTGAAAGGACGCCGAGGGTGATGAGGACGGCCCAGGGAAACAGCGGTGAAAAGTCGATGGTAATCATGCCATGCGTTTCCTACTGCCCGAGCCGTTCGATTATCGACGGCACATGAACCTGATCGGTTTTGTAGTTACCGGTCAGGGCATACATCACCCAATTCACGCCAAATCGGTAGGCAAATTCCCGCTGCCGTTCCCCATCGGGCGAGACCGGGAACATTGGTGATCCTTGTGGGTCGACTGCCCAGGCGCCAGCCCAGTCATTGCTGCCAATCAAAACTGACGACACGCCGTCATTGTGGCGCCCGCCGCGGCGTTCAACCCAAACCGTGCCGCCGCGCCAGCGACCTGGGTAATCCTTCAGCAGATAGAAAGCTTTATTGATTACGTGATCTGTTGGCACGGGGATCAAGGCCGGGATATCGAGTTCGCGCAGCATCGCACGGAGTTTTGCTGTTTCCGCGCCGCCGCTTCCAAATGGATCAAAGGTGAGCTTTGATTGTTCCCGTGTATCAAACAGAACGGTACCGCCTGTCCTTAGATAAGCGTTTAGCTTTTCGATAGCCTGATCCGATAACGGGCGTTGCCGGAGCGAGACCGGCCAATACAACATCGGAAAAAATGCCAGCTCATCTCGTTCAACATTGACGCCCATCGGTGCCCCGGCTTCAACGGCCGTTCTACGGCGCAAAATGTCCGTGAGACCTATCAACCCCGCACGGCTTACAGAATCAATCGCGGCATCATTCGTGAGGACATAGGCAAGCCGTGTTTCGGATGTTGCGCGCAGGGCGAATTTTTCCGCCGGGTCCATGGCAGTCGTAGGCTGTGAGGATCTCATCGTTTGCGCAATAGTCGTTGTCGTAAAGACCATTAGACTTGTCGAAAGAAGAAGGATTATTCCGGCGGAGCGTCCGGCTGTCTTAGCATTTGGCGTCTTCACGATACTGATTCCCAATCCGCGTAATATGTAGCTGATGATCAAATCAATCATGAGTAATAAGAGGGCGGTGAGCAGCAGCCAGGGTTTAGCATCCCAGCCGCGAGCAATCGCATAATCAACGGTTTCGACTCCTGCTGGAATATTATTCAGTGCGGAAAGCCCCCGGATGGATGCCGTTAAATTGAGAGCGCGACGTGTTTCTCCTTTGCCATAATATCCCGGCGGTGTTTTTGGTCCCGCGGTCGCCTTGGAGAATGATTTTCCGGGAATCGCAATTGCTGCTGAAGATGGTGTACCCAGGACACCAAACCCGTCCATGACCTGAAGCGGTGGAAAGGTTGTTGTGCCGCCATCGCCGCTAACACCGAGGCTCAGGGCCGCAACGCGTTGCATCATGCCAACGAATAGCCCTGAAATAGGGAGGTTGGACCATTCTGTATTAGCGGTGGTGTGGACCAGAATAAGCCAGCCATCTCCTTTGCGTTCCGCGGTCACCAGTGGAGTTCCGTCGGTCAACCGCGCCCAGGTTTTTCCATTCAAATCCAGCGTTGGTTGCGCGAGGACCTGACGTTTGATTCGAATGTCGGTTGGGATTGTGAGGCCTGAGAAGGGACTCTTGTCTTCAAAAGGCATGAGTTTGGCTGGTGTTGTCCAGGACATTGTGCCGCCAAGCGCGCGACCGCCGCCGCGCAGTTGAACCGGTACCAGCTGGTCAGTGCCCTGGGCCATGCGGGGACCGGCAAACCGAACGAGAACACCGCCTTTGTTCAACCAGGTGAGCAGTGAATCAGTTTGCGGTTTGCTAAGCTTTCCAATGTCGGCCAGCACGATCATCGCTAATTTCAACTTTGTAAGGTCGCTAATCGTACCGGTTCTAACGTCGCTAAAAGGATCAAGAGCGCGTTTCAGGTAATAATCGTCACTCAAGAGCGGGACCGATCCTTCGGTCAAACCACCAACGGCGATTCCGACGGGCCGCCGCCGCCACCGTTCATCCAGCAGGAAAATGGCACCGGCACTATCCTCCCCCTCAATTTTGGCGCTCGCAGCCTGATTGCGGATATCCGGCGGTAATTTGAAGCGAGCCTCTGCGGCCGACTTCCCTTGATCAAAGATGGCTTTTTCACGCCCCAAAAGGCGACCATCTTCGTCGAAGAGCCTAACCTGGGCTTCTGATTTCCCGAGCGGTCCCTTCACGCGCTGTACCGGGAAGGCGATGCCACCCGTCACTGTTCGCGGCTGGGTTAGGGTCTTTGCCAATGCGGTTGCGGGCTCGCGATAAAGACGGAGAGCCCCCAATTCACGCAGCCGATCCATAAGGGATGCAGCACCGGCATCATCCAAGCCATCTGACAACCACGCAATGTGAGCCGAGCCCTTAACTGTTACGTTTTTAAGGGCGTCCAGCGCTGCCCGCCGATCTGTTGGCCATGGTTTTGGCTTGATGCGTCTGAGAATCTGACGTGCTTCTGCGGGGCGCATGAGATCGCTGAGATGACTGGGTTCGGACCGAAGCCGCTTTGCGGTCATCAAAACGCGAACAGCCCGCGCTTCGCGATCCGCCTGGTCTACAAGACTTTCAATCGTATCCAATCGTTTTTGCCACACTGGCGCGGCGGCCCATCCATCGTCCACAACCAAAATAAGAGGCCCGCTGCCATATAGTTGCTTGCCCTGATTCCATACGGGGTGGGCGAGACCAAGAATGATTAAAGCCGCGATGAGCATCCGCAGAAGGATCAGCCATAGCGGCGTTCTTGCGGGTGTTTCTTCCTGGGGCTGAAGGGCGAGCAAAAATCGCAAGGGTGGAAATGCCCGAACCAGGGGAGCTGGCGGTGTAACCCTTAACAGCCACCATAAAATAGGCAATGAGACGAGAGCCGCTAAAATCCACGGAGCAGTAAAAACGAGAGGACCCAAGTCGAGCATACCCTATGCTCCCGGTGTTTCTGCGAGAGCATGGTAGAGAGCAAGTAACGCCGTTTGTGGTGGCTGGTCGGTAGCGTGGGCAAGACAGGTCCATCCCAAACCCCGCGCAATATCTTCAATCGCGCGCCGGTGTTTTTCCATGAGCTGGATGTACTCTGTTCTGACTGCCTCAACGCGGCCGATCAGAGCGGCACCTTCTCCTTCCAACCCTTCAAAGCGTACCCGGCCGGCAAATGGCAGGTTTTGCTCTGCGGGGTCAAAAACTTGCAACAGATGTCCCCGAACCCCGAGTGAGGCGAACTTGCGCAGCGTTTGTTCGATTTCTGAGGGTGGTGTCAGGAAATCAGAAATCATGACAACCCGGGCGTCGCGCGGCAGCTGTTCTAACGGTGGAGCGCTTTGATCTTCTGTTTCGCCAATGGAGATAGAGGCAACGAGCCTGTCCATGACGGCGCGGCCATTCGATGGCGGTATGCCCGATCCTAGGAGGGTTACGCGTTCTCCGCCGCGGATGAGGAGAGAGGAAAGTGCCAACATCAGAACAGCAGCACGGTCGGCCTTATCCGGCAGGCTGTCGTCGGAGTGATATTGCATGGAGGTGGAGCGGTCTAACCATACCCAAACGCTTTGCGCTGCTTCCCACTCATTCTCCCGAATATAAAGATGTTCGCGCTTCGCGGATTGCCGCCAGTCAATGCTTTGTACTGGGTCACCTTGCTGGTAACGCCGAAACTGCCAAAACGACTCACCTTGACCAACACGACGACGCCCATGAACGCCTTGCGCAACCGTAGCGGCGATACGTTCGGCAGCCACCAGTAAAGGAGGGAGCCGAGCAGCGGTTTCCTCTGCTCGCTGCCTGACGGATGCCGGTCGCTCAGCGTCTCGATTGCCAAGGCCAGCGAGTTTTAAGCCAAAGGAGCGCACAGCCGTTCAATGACCTCGTCAATGGTTACACCATCCGCGCGCGCGGCAAAACTAAGCGCCATGCGGTGCCGGAGAACGGGTTTCGACAGCGCGACGACATCGTCGATGGATGGCGCGTAGCGACCGTCCAATAACGCGCGTGCCCGGCACGCCAACATCAATGCCTGGCTTGCCCGGGGGCCGGGACCCCAGGCAACATGATCTCGAATGTCGGGTAAGGCACTTTCGGTCGGGCGGGCTGATCGAACGAGGTTGAGGATCGCTTGCACGACACTGTCGCCAACCGGAATTTGTCTTACCAGCTGTTGGGCGGCGACGAGTTCATCCGCTGTCAGTACCTGTTCAGCTATCGCCGTTTCAGATCCGGTTGTCGCCAGGAGAATTTCGCGTTCCGCTGCTTCTGATGGATAGCTAACGTCGACCTGCATGAGAAACCGATCGAGCTGCGCTTCCGGCAACGGGTAGGTGCCTTCCTGTTCCAATGGATTCTGGGTGGCCAGGACATGAAACGGATTCGGCAAAGCGTGATTCTGGCCAGCGACGGAAACGGTTTTTTCCTGCATCGCCTGCAGAAAGGCTGATTGTGTTCTTGGGCTGGCACGATTGATTTCGTCAGCCATTAGGAGCTGGCAGAAAACCGGTCCTTCGATAAAGCGAAAGGACCTTCGTGTTCCGTCTTCACCTTCGTCGAGTATCTCGGACCCAAGAATATCTGCAGGCATCAAATCAGGTGTGAATTGAACCCTTTTGTCATCCAATCCCAAAACAGTTCCTAGTGTTTCGACCAGTCGCGTTTTGCCGAGGCCGGGAAAGCCAATTAACAGGACGTGACCGCCGGCGAGCAGCGTGATAAGTGTTTCGTCGATCACTTGGTTTTGGCCAAAAATTATCCGGCCGATGCGGTCGCGAACGAGGGCTATGCGTTGGCCCAGTGAATCGATTTCCGCGACAAGACGGGCAGGGGGTTCTTCTCCAAAACCGGTGGATTGAGTTAGGGATTCTGTTTCAGCCATATAGAGTCTCCATGACGCAGGCGGCGCACCATGGATAAGTCACTTGTTACCGATAGTCCCAGCGACGCGTTGAGCGAGTCGCTTGACGGCGGTTTTCTTGGCGACAAATCCGGCGATCCGAACGGCCAGCTATTTTGTGGCGATATCGACATGCGTATCGCCCGTGACGGTACTTGGTATTATCATGGCTCTCCCATTGAACGAAGACAACTCGTAAAACTGTTTGGATCGATATTAAAACGCGACGATCAGGGCGATTTTTGGCTCGAAACGCCCGTTGAAAAATGCCGAATTCAAGTTGAAGACGCGCCGTTTCAAGCCGTTGAAATGACGGTGGAAGGCGAAGAGCAGAATCAGCGCCTTACGTTTCGGACAAATGTTGACGATATTGTGATCGCGGGACTTGAGAATCAGCTGAGAGTCGTCATCGATCCGGTGACGGGGGAGCCCTCTCCTTATCTTCAGGTTAGGGACGGCATTGACGCTATGATCACACGAGCGGTCTTCTATGATCTGGTGGCGTTGGCTGTTGAAAAGCAGGATGAGGGCAGGATGGTCCTAGGCGTGTGGAGTAATGGCGTTTGTTTTACGTTAGGCCAAGCTGATTGAGATAATCGCCGGTAGGAATAATGCGTCACCTTCTTAATAATATTTTTGCAGGACCGGGTGTCGGGCCTAATCCATGTGCGGCAGGAAACATCTGGCCAGCGCCACCCGCGACAGGCGCAGAGAGAGCCCTGCGGTCGGCTGCCGTTCTTGTCCCCTTGATTGATCGAGCAGACGGGATGACGGTTCTACTGACGCAACGAACGGATACGATGTCAGATCATGCCGGCCAGATCGCATTTCCCGGCGGAGGTGTTGAGCCGGGAGAGGTGACACCTGAAGAAACGGCGCTTCGGGAAACCGAAGAGGAAGTTGGTCTTCCCGCATCAATGATCGAAGTCTTGGGCCGGATGAACGCTCGGGATACAGGTACTGGCTATCGGGTCATGCCGATTGTGGGGGTAATTAAACCACCGATGTCCCTCGCGCCTGACCCCGCAGAGGTCGCCAAAGTGTTTGAAGTGCCGATGGACTTCGTTCTCGACCCAACGAATCATCGCTTGGAAACGCGTGACGAACGTGGAGAATCGCGAGAATATTATGTGATGCCTTATAATGATCACTATATCTGGGGTTTGACGGCCCGCATTCTTGTTGAATTAGGGAAGATGGTGAGGAACGCATGATCCGCTTGTTTTTATTGTTCGTAGTACCGCTAGTGACGCCGACGGGGCTCTTTATCTTGTGGCGCGCTTTTGCCCCGCCGAAACTCGGAGGGTCCAAAGCCATCGCCCGCGAGGATTGGGAACCGTTACCGTGGCCGTGGCTCATTCTGTCGGGGGGAGTGCTTACGATAATTTCAGTTTTTACAATGATCGCTTTTCCCGAAATTCTTGATTTCTGACGAAGGCTTCGGTCGATGAAACCTGCTGCCTCCATAGATGTGAATAGCTGGATGGCTCAGGCGCAAACCCGAAAGGTCATGGATGCTTTGATGTCGGGTGGACAACCCGCACGGTTCGTTGGCGGGTGTGTCCGAGATGCTTTACTTGGTCTTCCCGTTAAAGACATTGATATCGCTACTCCCGAAACGCCCGAACGTGTCACGGCGCTTATTGAGCAGGCAGGCCTGCGGGCGATCCCAACTGGTATAGATCATGGAACCATTACAGCGATATGTGATGGCATCCCGTTTGAAATCACGACGTTGCGTTGCGACGTTGAAACTTTTGGGCGACATGCGCGGGTGCGCTATACGACTGACTGGCTGGAAGATGCTGCCCGGCGAGACCTTACGTTAAACGCCCTTTACTGCGATCCCGATGGGTCGGTGTTTGATCTTGTCGGTGGTCTGGCGGACCTGAAAGCAGGCCGCATTCGTTTTGTCGGTGAGGCACGCGCACGGATCGAAGAAGATGTCCTGAGATTGTTACGTTTTTTTCGGTTTTATGCCTATTACGGTATTGGGGCGGCAGATGAAGACGCCGTTGCGGCCTGCCGAGGAGATGGCGTCACAAATCGAAACTTTATCCGTGGAACGAGTTTGGAAAGAGTTGGCCCGGCTGTTGCTAGCCCCTGACCCTGCAGCAACCATTGATCTAATGGCAACGAACGGGGTCCTGACTCAATTACTTCCCGAGATGGCTCATCGTGACCGGCTACCTGCCCTGATAAAGGCGGAGACAGAGACTGAGACAGCGCCTGATTATTTACGACGGTTAGCAGCCATTGTTGACCTTGATGAGGTCGGTGCTCGGGCTCTTGCCGCTCGGCTAAAATTCTCAAACGCAGATCGAGATCAGCTTTGCCGTCTTTGTGATCCAGTCGTTCGCCCGGACCCAGGCGTTGGTCTGAAACAAAACCGTGTAGCGCTTTACCGGCTTGGTGCTGAAATATTCAATGAACTCGTCTTGGTTGGGGCAGCTCAGAATTCTGATCAAGATTGGCTGAGTTTGTATTCGCTACCTAACACTAACTCCATACCGCCGTTTTACATTACCGGGCAGGATGTTGTGGATTTAGGGGTCCCCGCCGGAAGCGAAATTGGTGATTTGTTAGAACAGGTTGAAAATTGGTGGATCGCCGGTGACTTCGCAGCAGACCGTGAAGTGTGCCTCGAATATTTACAATCGCTTGTTACCGCGCGTTCTTAACCAACCTTCCAGTGACGGTTCTGACTCTCTCACCACTTTGCGTGCTTTTGAAGACGAGTTTCATGCCTGTGCCCGAAAGCGTACGATCGTATTGTTGTAGGGCATAGATGCCTTCTTTGTTCACGCGCATCAGAAAGAGTGAAAGCGTGGATCCGGTGATATTGGCCCAGCAAAGCTCTTGGCCTTTCAGGGGGTCACCGCTCGAATTGCAATGAAACGCCCTGGAATTGTCTGTTGGACGCAGCGTTTTCGAACTTTGCCGTCTGCGGATGTTTGGCTTGCTGGGGTCACCCCCTTTGCGGATGACGCTGGTCCAGTCGATTTTAAAGCCGTTTCCAGCCGGGGCAATTGTCACATCGAAGTCACGTGCTGTGGTCGCAAAGTAGATGCTATCTTCATTTTCTGATCGCTACTATAGCGACCCGGTATCAGTTGGCCAGCCTGTCACGGCCATTTAGCGACGGGGGGCATAGACATCAAAATTGCTTCAACATTTCCACCAGTTTTTAGGCCAAATTTTGTGCCGCGATCATGCAGGAGATTAAATTCTACATAGCGGCCACGTTTTATCAGCTGTTGTTCTCGCTGATCGTCCGTCCATGGCTGGTCTTTGCGGGCTCGGACTATAGACGGATAGGTTTTCAGGAACGTACGACCGACGCTCTGGGTGAAGGCGAAATCCGCCTCCCAATTTCCTGAATCGACATAATCGTAAAATATGCCGCCGATGCCACGTGGTTCTTCTCGGTGCGGAAGATAGAAATATTCATCACACCACTTTTTGAATTTTTCGTAATAGGCGTCGTCGTGAGCGTCACAAACATCCTTGAGTGATGTATGGAATTCATTCGCTGCGGCTTCGTCAGCCAGCATTGGCGTTAAATCTGTTCCGCCGCCAAACCAGGATTTCGAGGTCGAAATAAAACGAGTATTCATATGAACGGCTGGCACCAGCGGCGAGGTCATATGAGCGACCAAAGATATGCCCGCTGCCCAGAATTCAGGATTTTCGTCCGCTCCCGGAATTTCCTTGCGAAATTCAGGAGAAAATTCACCGTGGACCGCAGAAATATTAACACCGACTTTCTCGAATACACGCCCGCGCATAACTGACATCGTGCCGCCGCCGCCACCTGCTCCTGTATGATCCTGTCTGTCCCAGATTTTTCGGTCAAACGTTCCAGCAGGAGTGGCAGACGTAGCAGCGCCGCCTTCTTGTTCTATCGCTTCAAATTCCGCACAGATCAGATCTCGGAGTTCAGCAAACCACGTGGTCGCGGCTGTTTTTTTTTCGTCGAGCGTCCGGGTCATTCTGTATTTCCTGTGGCAAATAGATTGGTCTGTCTTAAGGCTTCACCCAATACCATTGATGTAGCCATGGCAATATTGAGTGATCTTGTTCCATTTGCCATTGGGATGCACAGCCTGGCCTGCGCGGCTTGGTGTACTTCGGGCGGTGCGCCGGCACTTTCTCTGCCCAATAACAGCCTATCATTGGGTTGAAACGAAAAGTCACAATAAGGCACGTTTCCCGAGGTGGTTAGCAGAATTAGTCTATCCCCCGCGTCGGAACAGCGTTTCTGAAAGTGAGTCCAAGAGATATGTCGCGTCAATTGAACCTGGTCGAGGTAATCCATGCCAGATCGTCGCAATCTTTTGTCGTCGAGAACAAAGCCGCAGGGTTCGATAATGTCCACACCAACATCCATACAGGCCGCCATCCTGAGGATGGTACCCGTGTTTTGTGGAATGTCCGGTTGATAAAGCGCTATTCGCATAGTTAACGATCAGTTAACGACCTTTGCATTAAGGTCAATTTCGATTATACCCATGCCCCGTAATAAGGGCACGTATTGCCAGCATTCAGAACACGCTGCGGCGTAAGGCCGCAGTGTTTGAATCTGCTGATACGTTAATGATATCAGGTACCTTTGCAGAGCCGCGACCTGTGCGCGGATACAACCAAGAGGGACATAATGGCGAGTTCTGCTGATAAGGCCGGCGACGGCGCTCACGGCGCCGAAGAAGGCGAGACCAGACGTGATTTTCTGATGCTGGCAACTGGCGCATTTGGCGCATTTGGCGCTGCCGCTGCGGCATGGCCGCTTATTGACCAGATGAATCCGGCAGCGGATACGCTGGCGTCGTCATCGACTGAGGTCAACCTGGAACCCATAAAGCCGGGCCAGCGGGTCTTGATCAAATGGCGCGGTAAACCGGTCTTTATTGTGCGCCGGACAAAAGCGCAGATCGATGAGGCCCGTGCTGTAAAGCTGGCGGATTTGGTCGATCCGGAAACCGATGAAGCCCGTGCCAAGAAAGCGGAATGGTTGATCATCGTCGGTGTTTGCACCCATCTGGGCTGCATTCCCGCCGGTACGAAAGAAGGCGAATTAAAGGGAGAGTTTGGTGGCTGGTTCTGCCCGTGCCATGGCTCTCACTACGATACATCAGGGCGGATTCGTAAAGGACCCGCCCCTAAAAATCTTCCGGTCCCGGCATATGAGTTTCTGTCGGACAAGCTCGTTAAGATCGGTTAGGAGAAAACTGGATGAGCGATTCTAAGTTTAAAAACCCAATCGTTGCCTGGATCGATTACCGGCTACCGGTTTTTTCATTCATGGAGCACGAGCTTCATGAATACCCCACTCCAAAGAACCTGAACTACTGGTGGAACTTCGGCTCCTTGGCAGGCATCATTTTGGTCATTATGATTGTCACCGGCATTGTGCTGGCGATGCATTACACAGCTCATACGGCGTTTGCCTTTGACTCGGTTGAGCGCATCATGCGTGACGTCAATTATGGCTGGTTGATCCGTTATGTTCATATGAACGGCGCCTCGGCGTTCTTCATAGTGGTCTTCATTCATATCTTTAGAGGAATGTATTTCGGCTCCTACAAGTCTCCGCGCGAGATTTTGTGGATTTTGGGCGTTGTTATCATGCTGATCATGATGGCGACAGCGTTCCTTGGCTATGTGCTTCCCTGGGGCCAGATGAGTTTCTGGGGTGCGACAGTTATTACCAACCTGTTCTCGGCAATCCCGATTGTTGGTGACTCTATCGTTACGCTGCTCTGGGGCGGTTTCTCAGTTGATAACCCGACGCTGAACCGGTTCTTTAGCCTGCATTATCTATTGCCATTTGTTTTGGTGGGTATCGTTGTGCTGCATATTGTGGCGCTGCATCAGCATGGTTCGAACAACCCGATTGGTATCGATACCAAGTCGCCGCAGGACACGATCCCCTTCCATCCATACTATACGGTCAAGGATTTGTTTGGTTTAGGGGTCTTTTTGGTCCTATTCTTCGGATTTGTGTTCTTCGCACCGAACTATCTGGGGCACCCTGATAATTACATTGAGGCCAACCCGCTGGTTACGCCGCCGCATATCGTGCCGGAATGGTATTTCCTGCCGTTCTACGCAATTTTGCGGTCGTTTACCGCAGATGCCCTGATTTATCTTCCAATTTCATGGTTGATGTCAGCCAAGTTGGCCGGTGTGTTGGCGATGTTTGCGTCAATCATGGTGCTGTTTATCCTGCCCTGGCTTGACCACTCTCCAGTCCGGAGTGCCCGTTTCCGGCCTTTGTATAAGCAGTTCTTCTGGTTGCTTGTCATCGATTGTATCATTCTTGGGATTTGCGGGGCAAAGCCAGCGGAGGCTCCGTGGACTTATATCGCCCAGGCCGCGACCGCTTATTACTTCCTGCACTTTATTGTCATCCTGCCGTTGCTGGGTTTCTTCGAAAAGACCAAACCTTTGCCGACGAGTATTAGTGAGCCGGTGCTTAAAGGAGGCGGGGGGGCTTCCTCTGCCGCCAGTGCCAAGCCGATGGAGAAGGCCTGATGCGCAAGTATTTAATGAGCGTCGCAGCGGCTGTTTCGGTTGCGGTTCTTGCTTCCAGTAATGCTATGGCTGCTGGCGGCGCAGTAAAACCACCCGAGCAGCAATGGTCGTTCTCGGGTCTTTTTGGCACGTTTGATCGTGGATCATTACAGCGTGGGTTTCAGGTCTATAACGAGGTCTGTTCCGCTTGCCATTCTGTCCGGTTGTTGGCGTATCGCAACCTGATGGATATCGGCTTTACCGAAGATCAGGTTAAAAAAATCGCGGCGGCTAAGGAAGTCACTGACGGTCCGAATGACGAAGGCGAGATGTTCAAGCGTCCTGCCCGGCCTAGCGATCGGTTTGTGAAGCCTTTTCCGAATGAGCAGGCTGCGCGTGCTGGTAACAACGGTGCCTTTCCGCCGGATTTGACATTGATGACCAAGGCGAGAGTGGGTGGTGCAGATTATCTGCATGCCCTTCTCACCGGCTATAAGCAGCCGCCAAAGGATAAGAAGGTTGCCGAAGGGATGTCCTACAATCTGTATTTTGCTGGCAATCAAATAGCCATGGCCCCACCTCTTAGCGAGGGCGCGGTTGAATATGCCGACAAGACCAAGGCAACGGTCGCTCAGATGGCACATGACGTCACGACGTTCCTTTCCTGGGCAGCTGAACCGGAACTTGAATGGCGCAAACGGATGGGGGTCAAAGTAATCCTGTTCCTGCTGATCTTGACTGGCCTGCTGTATGGCGTGAAACGCAAGGTCTGGTCTGACCTCCATTAAATAGACGGACGTTGGCCCTCGTGCTGATGTTTCACTTATGATAAATGAACCGGCGGTGATATTTCATCGCCGGTTTTGTTTTATGGGACGTTGAAGCTTGATGACGGATAACGTGAGCACCCCGGTACTGGGCGTAATTGGTGGTAGTGGCCTCTACGAAATTGACGGCCTTTCGAATACCCGTTGGGAAACCATGGAAACGTCTTTCGGTGCACCATCGGACAATCTTTTGTTTGGTGAGCTTGATGGGCAGCAGATTGTTTTTTTGCCGCGCCATGGCCGCGGACATAAAGTACCGCCGAGCGGCCTCAATTTTCGCGCCAATATTGAAGCCCTGAAACGGGCGGGTTGTACGGAAATTATCTCCCTCAGCGCCGTCGGGTCCTTAAAGGAAGAATTGCCGCCAGGTACATTCGTCATTGTAGATCAATTCATTGATCGGACTTTTGCGCGTGAAAAAAGTTTTTTTGGCGATGGGCTGGTGGCGCATGTGTCGATGGCGGACCCCGCTTGTCGGCGTCTTGGTGGTTTGATCGAACAAGCGGCAGGCGGGCTGTCGAATGAGACGGTTTGCGGTGGTACCTATCTGGTGATGGAAGGTCCACAATTCTCAACCCGGGCTGAAAGCGAGCTTTATCGGAGTTGGGGATGCGATGTGATCGGTATGACCAACATGCCGGAAGCCAAACTCGCGCGTGAAGCGGAGATGTGTTACGCGACCGTGGCGATGGTCACTGATTTTGATTGCTGGCATCAGGGTCATGATGACGTCACAGTCGAAACCGTTATTAAAGTGTTGATTGAAAACGCCGCCGCCGCCAAACAGCTGGTTGTTAATTTGGCGCCACTGATTGGTGGGCGTTCGGACCTCTGCGACGCTGGCTGCCACAATGCGCTGGATGTTGCGATTATTACGGCGCCAGAGGCCCGCGATCCCAAGATGGCTGAAAAGCTTGATGCAGTTGCTGGACGAGTGTTGCGTATATGAACGTCGATGGTGTTCCGTTCCGGACGATCTGGCTCGCTGAAAATGGCGAGACCGTTGAGATTATCGATCAAACCCGGCTGCCTCATGAGTTTATAACGCTTTCGCTGAATTCTGTTGCAGATGCTGCGCACGCAATCCGCTCTATGCAGGTCCGTGGTGCACCGCTGATCGGCGCGACGGCAAGTTATGGCGTATGCCTTGCGGTTCGCGAGGATGCTTCTGACAGCGCGTTACAGGCCGCATATGACCTGCTTCTTCAGACCAGACCGACGGCGGTGAATTTGCGTTGGGCGTTGGATGATATGAAAGCGGTTCTTGAACCGCTGGCTGCAAGTGATCGGGTTGTCGCAGCCTACCATCGGGCTGCAGAAATTTGCGATGAAGATGTCGCGATGTGTCGTGCCATTGGTGATCATGGTGTGCAACTCATTCGTGATGCTTGGGATAGGGTAGACCGAACCCGCCCAGTCAATATTTTGACTCATTGCAATGCCGGTTGGCTGGCGACAGTTGACTGGGGAACAGCGACGGCACCGATCTATGTTGCCCATGAACAAAAGATACCGGTGCATGTTTGGGTTGATGAAACCCGGCCTCGGAATCAGGGCGCCGGGCTCACGGCATGGGAGCTTGGTCAACATGGTGTGCCCCACACAGTCATCGTCGATAATGCAGGCGGGCATGTCATGCAACAAGGTGATGTCGATCTATTAATTACCGGGACTGACCGGACCACAGCGGCAGGAGATGTCGCCAATAAGATCGGGACTTACCTGAAAGCCTTGGCGGCACGCGACAACGACGTGCCGTTCTATGTCGGGCTGCCAGGACCGACGATTGACTGGATGATCAGTAGCGGCCGCGATATTCCGATTGAAGAACGTGACCCCGCTGAAGTTACGAGTATCACAGGACGAACGGCACAAGGGATGATTGAAACGGTCTCTGTCACGCCTCCCGGGAGTGCGGCTGCGAATTATGGGTTTGATGTGACCCCGGCGCGACTTGTTACCGGATTGATTACCGAACGTGGGATTTGTGAGGCTACGACAGAAGGGTTGCTCGGCCTCTATCCGGAGAACAGATAGGAAGAACGATGGAAAACCTCTGGTCCGACAAGAATGCAGAAAGCTATATCAATCAGTTTGCGACGGATGAGGTTAATCAGGACGTTGCCCTGAGAGTGTATACCTCACGTCTGCTGGGGGGTGAGCCCAAGCTGGTGCTCCATGGTGGGGGGAACACCTCTGTAAAAACGACGATGCCCGACATGCTTGGGCATGAGACTGATGTTCTCTGCGTTAAGGGGTCAGGCTGGGATCTTGGGGATATTGAACCTCCCGGTCTTCCTGCGGTCAGGCTTGAGCCTATTCGCCAGCTTGCAGCACTTTCCGCCCTGTCGGATGAGGGTATGGTCAACGCACAGCGGGTCAATCTATTGGATGCATCGGCACCCAATCCATCGGTTGAAACCCTTTTACATGCGTTTCTGCCCCACAAATTTGTCGATCATACGCATGCGAATGCTGTTCTGGCGCTGACAGATCAAGAAGGTGGTGACGAAATATGCCGGGAAGTCTTCGGCGACCGAATGGGCTACGTCCCCTACATCATGCCCGGCTTTGCCTTAGCGAAAAAAGCCAAAGAAGTATTCGAGCAGGACATGGATGTCGAAGGGCTGATCCTTCTCAAACACGGAATTTTCAGTTTTGGTGAAACCGCTCAAGAGGCCTATGAGCGAATGATCGAGATGGTCTCTCTTGCCGAGGCGGAGATTGGCAAACGACGATTTCGCAGATTCTCCGGCGTTGAAATGCCGACTCAATTAGCCTCTGTGTCGGAGATAGCGCCTATTCTTCGCGGATTATGTGCTCTGGAGACTGGCATGAATACGCAGCGCCTGGTCATGGATTTCCGAACGAATGAAACCATCCTCAACTATGTCGCAGGTGCCGATCTTGGCCGTTTTAGCCAGCAGGGTACCGTGACGCCTGATCATGTTATCCGCACGAAATCAAATCCGCTCGTAACGCCGCCACCAGAAGCTGGAAGACTTGAAGAATTTGCGGCCGGGGCACGCGCCGCCGTCGAACAATTTGTTGCGGAGTATCATGCCTATTTCGCTCGTAATAATAAAACCCAGGTGGTGCCGAAAACCGAACTTGATCCAATGCCACGGGTCATTCTGGTGCCGGGACTTGGTTTGTTCGGTCTCGGAAATAGTGCCGGTGCGGCATCTGTTGCAGCTGACCTCGCCGAGACAAATATCGATGTGATCACCGATGTCGAATCGATGGGGACCTATGAGGTCATTCCTGAGCCCGATATTTTTGACATCGAATACTGGTCACTCGAACAGGCCAAGCTGGGTAAATCGGCGGAGAAACCGCTACAACGACAGATCGCGGCGATCACTGGTGGTGGGTCAGGCATTGGCGCAGCGACGGCAAAAGCCTTTGCCGCAGCGGGGGCGGTTGTTGTCGTTCTTGATCGTGACGAGGCGGCTGCTCAGGAAGTGGCTTCTGGAATAGGGGGCCTTGGTCTCGCTTGTGATGTCACAGATGTGGATTCTGTATCTCAAGCCTTCAACAGAATCTGTGAGCGTTTCGGCGGGCTGGATTTGCTGGTGTCTAATGCCGGGGCGGCGTGGCAGGGGAAAATAGGCGAGGTCGATGATGCGACCTTGCGGGCGAGTTTCGAGCTCAATTTCTTCGCGCATCAATCCGTCGCGAAAACGGCGGTTGGCATTATGAAAGCGCAGGGAACGGGTGGATGCTTATTGTTTAATACTTCCAAGCAAGCCATTAACCCCGGTCCTGATTTTGGTCCTTATGGTTTGCCAAAAGCAGCGACTCTGTTCCTGATGAAACAATATGCGCTGGATTACGGTTCTGACGGTATTCGATCCAATGCTGTTAACGCTGACCGAATTCGCACCGGGTTGCTTGACGATAAGATGATTGCGGCCCGTTCAAAGGCACGCGGTGTCTCTGAAGCCGATTATATGGGGGGTAATCTGTTGGGACGAGAAGTCCTCGCTGAGGATGTTGCCAAGGCATTCCTGGATTTAGCGCTCGCCGAGAAGACGACCGCGGCGATTGTCACGGTGGACGGCGGCAATATCGCGGCGGCGTTAAGATAAGAAAAAGCCCCGGACCTTGCGGGCCGGGGCTTGATCTCAAAATTAGCTAGCGGTAATCAGCCGACATTCTGGCCGAAATGATCCAGAGTCCGCTTGTGAGCGCGTTCGCAGGCTCCCTGATTGTAGCTTTCCCGGTCATCACAGCAGAAGCCGTGACCTGCATCGTCATAAACGTAGCAGGGGATGTCGGGGTGGGCTTCCTTGATCTCGGCAACCTGGTTCAACGGAATTCCACCATCTTTGTCACCAAAGTTAAAGATTACGGGAACCTTCGGTGTGTCTTCACGCTTGGCATGGATGCCACCGCCATAGAAGGTCGATGCGGCTGAGAGGCCATCGCATTTGCAAGCGGCAAGCCAGCTAACATATCCACCGAAGCAATATCCGACGATGCCGACCTTGCCGGCGCTTGAAACGTCATTGATGGCCGCCTGAACATCATTCTGGATGCCGTCATCATCGAGGCTGCCGCGTGTGTCACGACCTTTGCCAAAGTCTTCCTGACCATAGCCAAGTTCCAGACCCTTTTCTGCGCGGTCAAATAATGCAGGCGCGATGGCGACGTAGCCGTTCTTGGCGAATTCGTCGACAAGGTTCTTGATGTGTTGGTTGACGCCAAAGATTTCCTGAATGACGACAACGCCACCCTTGGCAGTTCCAGCAGGCTCGGCTTTATAGGCGCCAAGCGTATGGCCATCGGCCGTGGTTAGTTCAGTCATAGATCCCATTTTTCTCTCCCTCAAAGGCGCCGCGACGGCTTCGCGGCACAAAACTATAGATCGCTTTTTTTAAACGTTGATGACAGCATGTGCAATGCGTGGTGAAGAATACTCCACTCTCTTTTTTCGTGCCAATCACTATCGACATTCGCCTTTTACGTCTTTAGGATTCGTAAAAATTAGGGAGTGTTGGGGATGAAAATTCAATCGCGGAGCGTACGTGGCATAGCGTTTCTTTGTTGCTCGATGTTAGTTCTTTCTGGTTGTGTTACGACGCATATTAGGAACATTGAAAAGTTTGAGCGTGGTCCGAAACCGCTTTCCGTCTTGTTTATGCCAATAGATGTTGAACTTAGCGAGCAGGGAGCCAGTGGTATCCTTGAACCTAAGGCAGCTTGGACTGCGAAGGCAAAGAAGAATCTCGAAACGGGCATAAAAGGTGTCTTTTCCGGCAAGAAAAGTGAATTACTTCCCTATTCCGAACCGGCTTCCGACAGCGAGGATGCACGTCTTCATACACAGTTGATAAAACTTCACAGTGTGGTTGGAACTGAAATGTTGTTTCAGTCGATCCGGCCTCTTCCCACCAAAGAGGGAAAGCTAACCTGGACTTTAGGGCCGGACATAAAAAAATTGCGGGAAGCAACCAAGGCTGATTACGCGTTATTTGTGCATATGCGGGACAGCTACGCGTCTGCGGGACGTGCGGCGACGATATTTGTCGCCGCCTTGGTGTTTGGCGTGGGTTTGCCCGGTGGGCAGCAGTTGGGATTTGCTTCCCTTGTCGACTTACGTACAGGGAAAGTCGTTTGGTTTAATCGCGTTGCGCGGGGGTCTGGTGACTTGAGAACGCCTCATGAGGCTCAAGAAACTATCAACGTGTTGATGAAAGAACTTCCGAGCTAACGTGATGCGCTTTTTAGGAAATATTTTATGCACTGCCCTTGTCGTCGGCTTAATGAGTGGCTGCCAGACGACGTCTGGTGATATTGAAAACCCGTCTGCCGATCAAATGTCCGTGTCAACGGTCCAAAATCTGACACCGGGAGAGCGCCCCCCTTTGGATACCCTTGAAGGTGGTCTCTGGATGTCCGTCGAAAAATTCGAAAAATCGATAAAGACATCAGGGACAACGTTTAAAGATAAAGAACTCCAACAATATGTTTACAACGTTGCCTGTAAATTGGCGGGAAATTACTGCAAGGACATCCGCGTCTATATCCAGCATTTGCCGTTATTCAATGCATCTATGTATCCAAATGGGATGATGGTTGTGAACACCGGGTTATTGCTTAGGGCCCATAATGAAGCGCAAATGGCGGCGGTGCTTGGGCATGAAATTGCTCATTATTTGCGCCGTCACGGTATGCAGCGTTTCAGAAATGCTCAGGATACTGCCAATGCGATGGTAATACTGCAATTCGGCCTTGCCGCTGTGGGAATTCCTGGCCTTGGCGATATCGCTACTCTCATCGCGATGGCCTCTTTATCTGCCTATGGCCGAGACCACGAGAGAGAGGCAGATAAGCTGGGTTTAGAGCTCATGGCAAAGGCTGGCTATGACCCGCGAGAGGCGTCTAAAATTTGGCGTCAACTTATTCAAGAACGAGATGCGGATCCGGAAAACAAGAATAGGGTTGTTTTTTTCGCAAGCCATCCAAGTAGCGAGGAACGCGCAGATACGCTTGCCAAGCTTGCTGATGAAGTCATCAAGGAACAGGGGAGTGACGGTGTTACGAACCAGTTGGCCTACCAAAAAGTTATTGCGCCACGACAAATGATATTTTTGCGGGATGAGACCCAATTAAGGCGCTATGCCCGAGCGCATAAAATGATGGAAATGCTGGCTGAGGTCGGGCTTTCAAAGGGCATGCTCAACTTTTTTCGAGGTGAACTACACCGGATAAAAGATGAGGAAGCGGACGACGAAGAGGATAAGCCAAATACAAAATTTTCTGTAGCCCTGGAATTTTATATGAAATCAATCGTAGAGAAGGATCATCCGCCAGAGGTCCATAAATATATGGGGCTGATTTATCGTAAGCTGAAAAAATTTGATGAAGCACGGAAGGCGTTTCGTGAGTATTTGAGACGGGCGCCGTCATCGCAGGACCGCCTGATGATCAAGGCGATTGTAAATAGGATTGGATAATAAATATGAAGTCACTACTTAAAATATTGGGCAGCGTCGTCCTTTGTGGCCTGCTGACAGGTTGTCCGTCCATTACCCTCGTCAAACCAGGTCCAATAACATTACAGGATCGTCTAATTGTTGAACCAACACACGAATGGTCGTTGATTTCTGGCTTTACTAAATGGGATGTTTTGACAGTTGACGGTGCGCGCCTGCAACGAGTTGCAGTGCTTAGCGGTTTAGAAGACGGTGAGGCAATATTTTCATTTCCTCAAGAAAAAAAAGCGCCCAAATTTAAATCTACGATGACCGCCGTGGAGATTGCTGAGGCCATAAAATCGTCGATGGCCGTTGGTGATTTACGTAACTTTAAAATTATTAATCTTAAGCCATACAAAATGGGTAGCGAAGACGGGTTTAGATTCGACTGCACCTATACGACTAAAGAGGGGTTGGACTTTAAATGTCTATTTGTTGGTGCCGTATACAAGAAACAGCTTAGCTTGATCGCGGCCTATGGTACTGCTGTGTATTATTACGATAAATATTCGGATGAAGCTGAACGAATGATAAAGTCGGCTCGGTTTATTTGAATTATCGAAATAAGCACTCGCTAGACGTTAAATCGGAACAGGATGATGTCGCCGTCTTTAACGACATAGTCGCGGCCTTCCTGACGCATTTTACCGGCTTCTTTGGCGCCGACCTCGCCGTTACAGCTAATATAATCGTCAAAGGCGATGATTTCAGCGCAGATAAAGCCGCGTTCAAAATCGGTATGGATTACGGCGGCGGCTTGTGGGGCTTTCATGCCCGCCGTGATCGTCCAGGCCCGGGATTCAGTTGGGCCCGCGGTTAAATAGGTAATCAAACCGAGTAGCTGGTAGCCTGCGGCTAAAATCTGTGAGAGCCCGGTCTCCTCAAGCCCAATGGATTCCAGGAACTCGGCGCGTTCTTCCTGGTCAGTGAGTTGAGCGATTTCTGCCTCGATAGCAGCGGAAATGACAACAGCTACCGCGCCTTCCTCGGCAGCCCGTGCTGCAACCTGTTCTGAATAGGCATTGCCCGTTGCCGCATCTTCCTCCCCAACATTACAGACATACATCACCGGTTTAGCCGTCAGAAGCTGTAACCCGTTGAATAGAGCCTGGTCCTCAAATTGTGAACCAACGGATCTTGCGGGCTTGCCGTCTCTAAGGGCTTCGATGACCTTTTCGACTATGGCGAGGGTCGCGGTTGCTTCCTTGTCATTGCCACGTGCCTTTTTCACAAGGGCATCGCTGCGCCGTTCGAGACTTTCGAGATCGGCGAGCATCAACTCGGTATCAATGGTCTCGATATCACTGATCGGATCGATACGGCCTTCGACATGGGTGATGTTATCATCCTCGAAACAGCGGACGACATGGGCCACTGCATCCATTTCCCGAATATGCCCAAGGAATTGATTGCCCAGGCCTTCACCGGTGCTAGCACCGCGAACCAATCCGGCGATATCAGCAAAGTCGATCTGAGTCGGGACGATCTTCGCTGACTTTGCGAGTACGGCAATTTGATCCAGTCTTGGGTCTGGAACCGCTATCCGGCCAACATTGGGTTCTATCGTGCAAAATGGATAGTTTTCGGCTTGCGCCGCTATGGTTGCCGTAAGGGCGTTAAAGAGGGTCGATTTCCCTACATTGGGAAGGCCGACAATTCCGCAGGTGAATCCCATTATCTTTCTTTCTTTGGCTCAGAGGACGCGATCAGTGTCGTCTTGTGATTTTTTAGGTTTGGGTGGTTGCGTCAGGAGCGCGACGCGGCTGGTAAAGCCCGAACCATCCCCCTTTAGAAGAGAGGGATAGCATCGGCGACGGCATCCAATGTCTTGTCCAACCATTGCTTGTCCGCTCTTGGAGAAGTCGCGCAGAACA
This sequence comes from uncultured Alphaproteobacteria bacterium, assembly GCA_943787225.1. Classification (GTDB taxonomy): domain Bacteria; phylum Pseudomonadota; class Alphaproteobacteria; order MPNO01; family UBA2964; genus UBA2964. Next base: position 173,903 of record CALSLP010000002.1, on the reverse strand, counting down.
TGGCCGGTAACGCGTGCCTTGTCACCGGGGTGGCCAACGCCCAGACGCACCCGCCAGTAATCTTTCCCAATATGGGAGTCAATGCTGCGCAAGCCGTTGTGACCCGCGTGGCCGCCACCAAGTTTGGTCCTTACCTTCGCGGGCGCCAGATCAAGCTCGTCATGTAAGACGAAAGATGTCTTGAGAGTCCAAGCGCCAGTAGCGCATGGCATCGCCAACCGCTTTGCCGGAATTATTCATATAGGTCAATGGCTTGAGGGTTGTAACCTTGATGCCGTCGATGATGCCTTCGCTAAAAACACCTTGGGGTCGGGACCGGGTTTTGGGCGCGCTGAAGCCATGGCGGTGAACGATCTCGTCCACTGCCATGGCACCGATATTGTGTCGGTTTCCAGCATATTCCTGACCCGGGTTTCCCAGGCCGACCAGGAGCAACATGGTGCCTCCGGTTTAGGGAAGGGGAGAGACTTACTCTCCACCCTCCGCATTGTCGTCGCCAGCTTCTGCACCTTCGGCTGCTTCGCCCTCGGCACCCTCTTCGCCTTCGACACCTTCTTCGCCATCGACTTCTTCTTCCACAGCCATGACAGTCGGTGCTGCGATGGTTGCGATGGTGAAGTCACGATCGGTAATCGTTAGCTCGACGCCTTCTGACAGTGTCAAAGTGCTGGCATGAATAGAATCGCCGACTTCCAAGCCGGTGAGATCGATTTCAAAAGCTTCAGGAATGGCATCAGCAACGCACAATACTTCGATCGTATGACGAACAACGTTGAGAACACCGCCGGATTTCAAGCCAGGGGACTCTTCTTCATTCATGAAATGCACGGGGATTTCAACGGTCAGCTTACGATCAGCCGAATACCGCAGGAAATCAACATGCAGCGGACGATCTGTCACCGGGTGGTACTGAGTATCTCTAGGCAATACCCGGTGGGTTGCGCCATCGACTTCAACATCCAGAAGACGGATAAAGAATCCGCGTTTGCCAAGCTCTTGTTCCAGCCGAGTGCGATCGACGGTGATTAACAGGGGTTCTTCTTTGTTGCCGTATATAACAGCTGGGATTTGTCCGGCGCGGCGTGCAGCCCGGGCGGTCCCCTTTCCAGCCCGGTCGCGAGATGCCGCGGCGATGGTTTGTACTTCGGCCATGCCGTTTCTCCATTATTCGTGTGAGCGCCTGCCTCCAGGGGTGCCTGCGCGTAAAATTCCCGCCGAAACGACGGGGGCGATGGGTTTTAGTCTTATGCGGCGGAATAGTCAAACAAACTAGACACGGATTTTTCTTCGCTAATCCGGGCGATTGCCTCACCCATTAGCGGGGCAATCGATATTTGTCTGACATTTTGTGAAACGCGGACGGCTTCTGTGCCCATAATGCTGTCTGTCGTGACCATACTCTCCAGCGGCGAAGAGGATACCCGGGAAACCGCGCCACCGGATAGAACGCCATGCGTGATGTAGGCTGAAACTGATTTTGCCCCAGCATCCATGAGGGCGACCGCGGCATTACAAAGGGTGCCGGCGGAATCAACGATATCATCGACGACGATACAGTCAGCGCCGGTGACATCACCAATGATATGCATAACTTCTGAAACACCAGCGCGTTCACGGCGTTTGTCGATAATGGCGAGATCGGCACCAAGTGGTTTTGCCAGGGCGCGAGCGCGGAGGACACCACCAACGTCTGGCGATACCATCGTCAAATTCTCACAGTCATAAGTTTGTTTGATGTCACGCAGAAAAACAGGTGCGGCGAACAAATTGTCCACCGGGATATCGAAGAAACCCTGAATCTGTCCGGCATGCAGATCAAGCGTTAAAACGCGATCGACGCCGGCTTCAGTGATCAGGTTTGCGACCAATTTGGCAGAGATCGGCGTTCTCGGGCCGGACTTGCGGTCCTGCCGGGCATAGCCAAAGTAAGGAATGACGGCTGTGATGCGTCGTGCTGACCCACGTCGTAGCGCATCAATACAAACCAGCAGTTCCATTAGGTTGTCGTTCGCTGGATAGGACGTTGACTGAATAACGAATACATCCTCACCGCGGACGTTTTCGTCAATTTCAACGAAACATTCCATGTCCGAAAACCGGCGAATGGTGGCTTTACAAAGTGATAGATTAAGATAGGCAGCAATCGCTTCCGCTAGCGGACGATTACTATTACACGCGACGATTTTCATCCCGACTTTCCCCGTGTCACCATCCCCCCGGAGGTGACGAAATTGCGAATGCCAAAGGCACGCGCAAGTTACCAGTGCCCAAGGAGTGTGTAAACGATCCCTCCTGGTTTAACGACGTGTTTTTTTGGCCTTTTTCTTACCCTGTGGAAAACTATTCGGTGGCGAGGCGGTTAACGATTTCGCTGACACCGCCTGCGGCGTTCCGGGTGATGAGTGAAGACAGGCTTTGCCAGCCGGTTTCAACAGTTGATACCGCGACAGAGTTGCGCTGATCGAGCTTTCCGACCTGTTTGCCTTTGGCGTCGAGAACAGACCAATTGATCTCAATAGGTTGTTTCCCCTCTCTGGCCGACCCTAAAGAGACCGAGCCCGCAATGATGAGAGCAGCACCTTCAAGTCCTTTTAAAACCTTGAATTTTCGGCGTCTCAGCGCTTGTTCCATCGCGACCTTCAGAGTTGTAGATTTAATTTCATCAATGCCGTCGACTGGCCAAACATGCAGCAGAGGTAAAGTTGTTGAACGGCCAGATTCTGAATCTGGTCGTGATCCCAAAATTCGCCGCGCAAAAAGGCGCGCTGGTTTTTCGACCCAGGAAGAAAGTGTTTTCGACTTCGGGTTTTTCCAGCCATTGAGGGCGATATTGTGGCTGCTTTTGTAGTTTTCTATTCCTCGTTCTCGCGAATCGGTGAGTGTCCATTCAATTTGAATTTTAGATTGGTTGTTAGGAAGATTGATGATTCTGGCGGTGGCATCAACAAATCTGCTTTGACGATTTTCTCCTGTGGTTGCTGCCGGAATTTCCATTGCCATAAACGCGTTGACCATTGCCTCTGAAAGAGCATCGGATTGTGGTTTGGTGAGGCCGATGACCGGCCGAACGGTAACGCCTCCAACATCAGGGCGCTGTGAAATAATTGGATCGCTCGTCCCCGGCGTATGGGCAAATGGTGTGGGTGCAGGTTGGCAGGCAGCCAACGTCAAAAATAGAAAGGCTGATGTCGTTAAAAGAAAAGATCGGCGTAGAATTTCAGAGGATGACACAGCTGGCGACCAATCCAATCATGCAGGCCAATACAAAAATTATCAGGTGCGGCATTAATTTACGCTTTTCAGAGTGATGGCAGAGAGACCTCGGCCATAGTCTTTTTCGCCGGCTAGCGTCGTCCGACGATAGCTAAAGAGTGTTTCGCTTTCAGAGCAATTATCGATGTTAACGTTCTCAATTTCTGTGATCCCGGCGCGACCCAGCATCAGCGCGACGAAACCACCGAGGTCGAAACGCAGGTGCGTAGCATCGTCATCGATGAAATAATCGGAAAATTGAGTGTCACGGACCATAAACTGGTCCCTGAACTCCAGACCAACCTGATATGATTTTTGCGCGATACAAGGGCCGATAGCGGCAACAACCCTGCTCCGCGCAGCGCCCAGAACTTCCATAGCGCCGATAGTCGCTTCAACAATACCGTCCAGAGCGCCGCGCCATCCAGCGTGACAGGCCCCAATTACACCAGCCTCTTGGTCTGCAAACAGAACCGGGGTGCAGTCAGCCGTCAAAATACCTAATGCTAAACCAGCTTGGCGGGTCACCATACCGTCGGCCTTTGGCGCCGCATGTCTGTCCCACGGCTCTTCGACGGTCACGATGTTTGTGCCGTGTACCTGGTAGACAGAAACAAGGGATGGCGGCGTGACACCCAGCTTATCACTAGTGCGGCGTCTGTTTTCACTGACGTTTTCTTCTTTGTCGCCTGATCCGAAGCCACAATTGAGCGAGCTATAGATACCGGTGCTTACGCCGCCTTGACGCGTAAAGAAGGCGTGGCCAATCGTCGGAATTGTGGAGAGGGCTTTAGCCTGAATTATTGGCAAGGTATCAGAATTTACAGGAGTCATAATGCGCCTCCTCCCTCATTGCTCTCAAAGCCAGCAGGCGTGCTGTCCGTTGCCGACGTTATCGCCAATGCTTTGAACAATGTGCCCATCCCATCGGCGGCGATCAAGCGGCGGGAAGCATTTTTAAGCATTTCGGCTTGGTCCAATGTTGCCTTGGCGGTGAGGGCTGCGGTTCTTTGTTCGATGCCCAGGGCCGTCAGGAACTCACCCTGAAAAATTGGGCCATGTACCATGGCGCCTGACGCTTCGGCAGCATCCTTCAATGCGGCAAAATCGACGTGCGCTGTCAGGTCTGCTTCTCCAATGGTTGCGAGCGCATCATGATATTTATGGGATCTTACCGCCTGCAAGGTGTCGCCTAGGCCGTGCCGGACGTGACCGTAATCAATGATCAACGCCGCACCGCCATCGGTCGTAATTCTTTTGGCGATATCACCGGCAATTTGTTCTCCTGCCGAAGAACGTTCGAATATAGAATTGATCGGCGGACTGCCTAGCTCAGGAGGGATGACTGCTTTGTTGCGGACATTTTGCTCACCCGGCGCAAAAATTAAATTATCATGACCTTCGCTGAGGACGATCTGATTTTCGCGCCAGCCCTCTTCGGTCATGACGTATTGGTCAATCGGAAGGGCATCAAAGAACTCATTTGCGATGACCAGGACCGGACCGGAAGGGATTGCTTCAAATCCGTCGTGCCAGTCTACGTTATGGCTCTTTAACGCTCGCCGTTGCTGTTGTCGCAGCACTGCACCTGTTTCGACCAAATGGACGTCGAGAGATTCCGCAAACGCTGGCATAGCGTTTCGGGCGGTTCGCAGAATATCGGCCATCAGGGTCCCGCGCCCGGGGCCAAGCTCGACAAGGTGGATATTCTCGGGGGAGCCCGCGTTTTGCCATGTTACGGCACACCACAACCCGATGATTTCGCCAAATACCTGGCTGATCTCAGGAGAGGTGACAAAGTCACCGGCTTCACCGAGCGGGTCGCGTGTCCGGTAGTACCCGTGATCTGGGTCGCCTAAGGCGATCTCCATAAATTTCGAGACCGTAAGGGGGCCATCGGCTTTAATGCGATCTCGGATTTTGGTGTCGAGCGGGGTCACGTTTGTCGGTAGGCTCTGCGGATAAACCATACGCCAATAATGATCAGCGGAAGTGAGAGGAGCTGGCCCATTGTCGCGATGCCGTACAGTGTTCCTAAATGTGCGTCTGGTTCACGGACAAACTCCACGAGGTAGCGCGATAGGCCATATCCCACCATAAAAGTGCCGACCAGCATGCCCGGCCGGTCCAGCGCTTTAAATCGGTATATCAAAACGGCGAGTACGCTAAAAAGTAATAACCCCTCAAGTCCGGCCTCATAGAGCTGGCTTGGGTGACGTGGTGCCGTTCCGCCGCGTGGAAAAACCATTGCCCAGGGAACATCGCTGGCGCGGCCAAATAGTTCGCCGTTAATGAAATTTGCGATACGCCCAAAAAAGAGTCCGATAGGGGCGGCGGCGCAAACCATGTCGCCTAACGCCAGAAAGGTGAGGCCGCGTTTGCGGACAAACAGCCATGTAACAGTGATAATGCCGATCAAGCCGCCGTGAAAGGACATGCCGCCTTTCCACATCGCGAAGATCAACATCGGGTTTTCTGCGAAGTAAACCGGGTTATAGAAAATTACGTAGCCGAGCCTGCCACCTAAAATAATGCCGAGGGTCGCCCAGATGATGAAATCATCGACATGAACGCGTTCAACCCCATTGTGAGCTTTGGCGGCAAGGATGATGATGTAACGCCAGCCAAGTAATATTCCTGCGATATAGGCAAGAGAATACCACCGGATGACGATCGGGCCGAGTTCCAGTGCAATTGGGTCGATGGCCGGAAACGCTAATGCAAACATGGCCTCATGACTTTCTTGCCTGAAGCGGCATTAAAGATAGGGATCCTCAGTCGCAAGGAAGTTACGAACGTATTGGGAAACACCATCTTCCAGACTGGTGAAAGGTGCGGCGTAACCCGCCTTACGCAGCCGGTTCATTTGGGCTTCGGTGAAATACTGATACTTGTCACGGATCGCGATTGGTGTGTCGATGAATTGAATTTCAGGGACACTTTCGGTGGCCTTGAATATGGCAGAGGCCAAATCGGCAAAGCTGCGTGCTTTTCCGGTACCAAGATTAAACAGGCCGGAAATTGACGGGTTCTTCTTGAGCCAAAGCATCACGTCTACGCAATCCCCGACCCAGACAAAATCGCGGCTCTGGCCTCCGTCGCTATAATTAGGATTGTGCGATCGGAACAGAACTGCCGGCCCACCGGCGGAAATTTCCCGGTAATTTTTTAGCGCAACGCTGACCTGTCCCTCTTTGTGATATTCGTTGGGGCCATACACATTGAAGAATTTTAATCCCGCCCATTGAGGCGGTGACTGTTCCGCAGACCCCGTTTCTAAGATTCGGGCGACCCAGCGGTCGAATAGATGCTTGCTCCAGCCATAGGCATTCAGGGGTCTCAGACTGGCAAGGTGATCTCTGGTCGCGCTGTCGATGAAACCTGCCGCGCCGTCTCCGTAGGTGGCTGCGGACGAGGCATAGATCAGAGCAATCCGATATTTTGTGCAGCGTGCCCAAAGCGCACAGGATAGCCGAAAATTACTTTCGACGATGAGATCAGCATCAGTTTCGGTCGTTGCTGAGATTGCCCCGAGATGGAAAACAGCGTCGATCCGATTGGCGTTGGCGTCTAAATAAGGCAGCAATTCTTCTGGTGTAATCAGATCGACCAAGTCGCGCTTGGCAATGTTCCGCCATTTGTCGTCTGTACCGAGGCGATCACATACGATGATGTTGTCTGCCCCGGCGGCTTCAAGCCCCGCGATAAGGTTGGAGCCAATAAAGCCGGCCCCACCAGTTACTAGGATCATGTTTTCCGTCCATCACGCATTGCGATCCCTTAAGTTATAGGGATCGTAGTGCCTTGCTTCAAGAAGAGGCTATGGTAGTCGCCGCTAAAAACCTAGAACAAGCCGGTGATGTTGCCTTTTTCATCGACCTTGATGTCATGTGCCGCCGGAACGCGTGGTAGACCTGGCATCGTCATAATATCGCCGCAGACGACGACAAGGAATTCGGCGCCATTGGCTAGTCTGACTTCCTTGATCTGAACTACATGGTCACTCGGTGCATTTTTCAGGTTGGGATCTGTTGAGAAGCTGTATTGAGTCTTGGCAACACAAATAGGGAATTTTCCAGCACCTTCATTTTCAAGGTCTCGAATTTGAGTGCGGATTTTCTGGTCGGCAACGATCTCGCTGGCACCGTAAATTTTCTGGGCGATGGTCTCAATCTTGTCCCATAGCGGCATGTCATCTTCATACAGGTGTTTGAAAGATGATCCGTCATTGCTATCGGCAAGTTCGACGACCTTGTGTGCCAGCTCTTCGGTGCCGGCCCCGCCATTTGCCCAATGTGTACAATCGATAGCTTCAACGCCCTGCTCGGCACAGCGATCACGGATCATGTTGATCTCTGCATCGCTATCGGTAACGAAGCGATTGATGGCCACGACGGCGGGGACACCAAAACCCTTCACATTACTGACGTGACGAGACAGATTGTCGAGACCCTTTTGCAAGGCATCGAGGTTCTCATTGGCGAGATCTTCCTTTTTGACCTCGCCATGCATTTTCAAAGCGCGTGCCGTCGCGACGACGACCGCCGCATGCGGCGTAAGCCCGGCTTTACGGCATTTGATGTCGAAAAACTTCTCAGCGCCCAAATCAGCGCCAAACCCTGCTTCTGTCACGACATAATCCGACAGCTTCATTGCCGTCTTCGTGGCGATCACCGAGTTACAACCATGCGCGATATTGGCAAATGGACCGCCATGCACGAAGGCAGGATTGTTTTCGAGGGTCTGAACCAGATTTGGTTTGATCGCATCTTTGAGCAGAGCCGTCATGGGGCCGTCTGCTTTTAGGTCACTTGCATATACTGGTTTGCGATCCCGTGTCTGGCCAACAACAATCTTCGCCAGGCGGGCGTTTAAGTCTTCAATGCTTGTTGCGAGGCAGAAGATCGCCATAACTTCGGACGCTACCGTGATGTCGAAGCCGGCTTCCTTTGGAAATCCATTCGCAACGCCGCCGAGCGACGTAACAATCGAGCGCAGGGCCCGATCATTCATATCAACGACCCGCCGCCAGGTTACCCGGCGCAAGTCCAGAGCAGGCTCATGCCCCCAGTAAATGTGATTATCGATTAGGGCAGAGAGCAAATTATTGGCTGTACCGATGGCATGAAAGTCTCCGGTAAAGTGAAGGTTGATCTCTTCCATTGGGACGACTTGTGCATAACCACCGCCAGCGGCACCGCCCTTCATCCCGAAACAGGGACCAAGTGAGGGTTCGCGCAAACAAATCGACGCGTTCTTCCCAATCCGGTTTAGACCATCGCCGAGCCCTACCGTGGTTGTGGTCTTGCCTTCCCCGGCTGCGGTCGGGGTCATCGCCGTCACCAGAATCAGTTTGGCATTCGGACGGTCAGGTAATGTGGCGACATGGTCGAGCGATAATTTCGCTTTGTAGTGACCGTAGGGGTCGAGATGTTGGGCTGGGATGCCGAACCGTTCTTTCGCCATGTCAATAACAGGCCGCATGTTGGCTTCACGAGCAATTTCGATATCGGATTTGTATTCAGGTTGTGCCATGGTTTTTTATTCCGCCCCAGCAAGGTCAAATTTCAGGAAAAACGTCTCATTTATCGTGATTAAGCACGAGGAAATTAAATTGTACAGCGCCGAACATCAATGCCATTTAACATCGCTCATAGGATCGCTTGCCCCATATTAGGGTGGAGGACATACTCCAGCGACGACGTTGAAGAGATCAGGAGTGACGAATATGCAAACACGGAACCGAATTTTTGATGATGCGGCTAAGTTGGCGGGTGGTGCTGTCGGGACCTTGGAAGGTGTTCGGCGGGAAATCGAGGCGTTGGTTCGGCAGCAGGTTGAGCGCATTCTTTCCAGATTCGATCTTGTGACACGTGACGAGTTTGACGCGGTAAAGGAAATGGCCGCGCGTGCCCGGGCGGAACAGGAAGAACTTGCTAAAAGGCTGGAGATGTTAGAGGCATCACAGCCAACGCCGACAGTCACGACAAAGACATCGATGCGTAAAACGCCTAAATCAAAAAAGTCCTGACCGAAAAACTATTTCATAGTTTTCCACAGAAACCGACGTCAGAAGTCAAATCTGCCCTTGCACCCTGACTCGGGTTTTGGCACCCTATATCTGGTAGTGTACAGTCGTACCGACACAATATCTTCGCAGATTAAAGTTGGTGTCTGACTGATGTCGCGTATTTAGGGGAGCTCAGATGGCGGTAACCGCAGTAAAAGACACGATTCAGGTTACCGCGAACCCGATGGATCTGATTGAACAGATCGCGGGGGCGCAGGGGTGGACCTTTGAACGATCGGCAGATTATGAAATATCAGCCGAAATTACCGGTCGGTGGACGGATTATAGTCTGTTCTTTTCCTGGTTAGATGACATTAGCGCGATGCATTTTGCCTGTGCCTTTGAGCTGACGGTGCCGGATCATCGACGGGCACCCTTTAATGACCTTATGGCGCGGGTAAACGAGCAATTGGCCGTCGGTCATTTTGATCTGTGGGCCGACCGCGGTTTGCCGGTATTTCGACATTCTATGTTGTTGCGTGGCGCCTCTGGTGCAAGCGTCGAGCAGGTCGAAGACTTGGTGGAAATTGCACTCGTTGAAAGCGAGAGATTTTATCCTGCTTTCAATTATGTTGTCTGGGGCGGTAAGACGCCGGAAGAAGCTTTTGACGCGGCGATGATCGAAACTGTCGGCGAAGCCTGACCAGCAACAATTTTTCTGCCATTCAATTTATGCTACTAGGGGTGCCTGTCTAACGGGGCGTTTGACGCTGGTCGCTGCGCCGCTCGAAAATTGTGGAGAAGGATAGTGGAACGAAAATTACTCCTCGTCGGTTGCGGAAAAATGGGCGGTGCTTTGCTCGCGGGATGGCTTGGTCGTGATATGTCGCCTGCCGACGTTGTTGTCGTGGAACCGTATGGCGGAGATGTTCTTCGCGAACAGTTCGATGTCACGGTTATCGAATCTCTACAGGAACTAGAGACGGCATTTATCCCTGACATCATTGTCTTTGCGGTCAAGCCACAGGCGATGGGCGGGATCGTTCCGCTCTACGCCAAATTCGTAAGGCCTGAAACCATGTTTCTGTCGATCGCAGCAGGAAAGCCGTCGTCTTATTTTGAAAAGATGCTGGGCGAGGGGGCTGCAATTGTTCGCAGCATGCCCAACACACCAGCAGCGGTAGGCAGAGGGATAACCGTTGCCTATGGGAATGCTACTGTGAGCAGCGCCCAGAGATCGATCGCAACGAAACTGCTTGAAGCGGTTGGAGAGGTCGGTTGGGTTGAAGGTGAAGGACTAATTGATGCCGTTACGGCGGTATCTGGTAGTGGTCCCGCCTATGTGTTTCTGATGATTGAATGCATGGCGAAGGCAGGGGTGGAGGTTGGTCTTGATCCCGATCTCGCAGAGCAATTGGCGAGGGCAACTGTTGCGGGGAGTGGTGAGTTGGCCCGTCAATCGAGCGAAAGCGCCTCGACACTTCGGGAAAATGTTACGAGCCCCGGCGGTACCACGGCTGCGGCGCTGGAAGTCCTCATGGCAGAAGATGGTTTGCAGAAATTGATGAGCCGGGCCGTGTCTGCCGCAGAGGAACGATCTCGCGAACTGGCGAGCTGAACAAAATTCTATAGCTAAGCAGTGCTTGTTGGGTTGCCGGAGAAGGGATTATTGCCGGCAGATTCGGCGTGCTCTCGAAGGGGCTGGAGCAAACCCTTTAACTTAGCCAAGGCTCTTACTTCGAGTTGGCGCACGCGTTCTTTTGATAGTCCAAGTTCCGCACCGAGATCGGCTCTGCTCGGGACTCGGTCCGCCAGGAACCGACGCCTGATAATTAATGACTCTCGTGGCGGCAAGGTCGAAAGGGCTTTACCAGGCGATCGCGCCAAAGGCGTCCGTCTTTTTCTTTAATAACGCTGTCTTCAGGCGTTGGTCTTTCATCCATCACTTGGTCGACAAGTGTTTCCGACGTCTCTCGTGCGGCGGGGACATCCAGTGATTGATCGGTTCCGCTAATGCGTCGACCGAATTTCAAGACGTCAGCGACAGAGGTGTTAAACCGGGTCGCCAGGCTTCGGGCTAATTCTTCTGGCAAAGAATCTTCCCAGGGGATTTCAGCCATCCGTCGTCTAATATTGAAAAAGAGCGATTTCTGGGCGGCTGTTGTGCCGATCTTTACCAGAGATCGTGACCGGACAACGTAATCCTGGATAGCGGCGCGTATCCACCACATGGCATATGTTGATAGTCTTGTGCCTTGTTCGGGATTGAATCGTTTTAGGGCCTCCATCAATCCGACCGTCCCTTCTTGAACAAGATCGGTAAGCGGGTGGCCGTGGCTCTTATACCGTCGGGCAATGTGAAGGACAAAACGGAGGTGGCTGGCGACCAACTCGTGTGCCGCGCTGTTGTCGCCGTTTTTTAATTTTTTCAATAATTCCTGTTCGCGCGACCGGCTTAATCGCGGCTGGCGCAGGATTAATTGCATTAAATTTTGAAGGGCGGCACGTGGCATGGTGACGTCATTTCAGCTTCGAGACGCTTAAAGTCGCATAGCGCGCGCGTCGTTTCAATCTAATCCGTGTCTTTTAGGATTAATTCAGAATACTTGGAACCGCCAATCTAAACGCATAAGATAAGGCCTGAACAGGATCGTATCGAAAATGGCCAAACGACCGACCAATATCCGCAGTAAAATTATCGAAGCTGCTTTGGCATGTGCAGCCGATACTCGCTGGCGAGAGATTTCTCTGGCCACACTTGCCGAGACGGCGGGTATCACTCTAAGTCAGCTGCATGGTCAATATCCATCCAAGATGGCAATTGTGGCGGCGATTATGGATCAGACGACGACAACAGTCGTTGCGGGGACGGATCCATCGGCCAACGAAGAATCACCGCATGATCGGCTCCTCGATGCGGTTTTGCGGCGGTTCGATGTTATGGAAGCGAACAAAACAGCAATTACGTCAATCCTGAAGGATATGCCTTTTGATCCGGCGAGAACTCTGTGCCTTGTTCCGGGCTTTCTGGATTCCATGGCGTGGACCCTTGAATCGGCGGGTATCAGTTCTTCCGGAATAGCAGGACGCATTCGTACCAAGGGCCTCGCCGCAATTTATCTTGGGGCTTTGGGTGTTTGGATGCGTGATGACAGCCCGGATTTGACCAAAACGATGGCCTTTCTGGATCGTCGGCTTAAGCAAGCGGTTCAACTTGCCGGCTATCTTCCATTCGGGGTAGTCGGTCGGATTTCAAAGAAACAATTAGATTAGTCGCGCCTAGTGACTTAGGCGGTCGTGTTGCCCGCGCTAAATTGGATCGGCATTCCAGTTCATGAAAAAAATCGTAAAGTGGAATTTGGCTCTGCTGTTTTCAGGCCTGCTTGTCTGTGAATTGGTTTTCGGTTCCTGGTATTTTGGCGGTGGCCTCGGTGTCGTTCATGTGCCGCGTGACCTCGTTCTGCAACATGATGTCAGCACATTTCGACCAGGTGGCGGCGTGGTCCGATATAGCCGCGACAGATGGGGGTTGCGCGGCGATCATCGTGACCTATCTGATATCAATATTCTCACCATTGGCGGCAGTACGACAGACGAGCTGTATAGCGACGATACAGAAACATGGAGTGCGCGCTTGCAACAGCGGTTTGTGCGTGCGGGGATTCCGGCAGTCGTTGGTAATGCAGGTATCAATGGGCATTCGACGGTCGGACACATTAGCAGTATGGAGTCCTGGCTCAGTAGAGTTCCCCACCTAAAGCCAAAAATTATTCTGTATTATTTAGGGATCAATGATGCCGCCTTGCCCGCTCGAGCAGGATATGATGCTATTGTCGCTGTCGGGACATGGCCCCGTATACGCCGCTATATTATCAACAATAGTGCTTTAGTCCGGTTGATTCGGATCATTCGCGGCTCTATCAGGGCAAAAAACCTGCGGGTCGCGTATCACACGGTTTCGTCCCCGCTCGTACGCCAAGACATTTATCCTATAATTGACCCATCCTCATATCGCCGCCAGCTCTCGGATTATGGAACCCGCGTAAAACGACTTTTCGATCTTACGATTGATATGGGGGCATTACCGGTGTTTGTTTCGCAGCGTCGAGGCGATGCTTTCATACGGAGCGGAGTCTTGTTTTCCACCGATAGAGAGGCTACTAAAAGTCGTCAAATTCAGACCTTGTATAACCATGAAATGCTGCGTGTATGCCGCTCGTTGAAGGCAATTTGTATCGATCTCGCAAAACAAATTGTATTGTCGGAGGCTGATTTTTTCGACCGGGTACATACCACCCCGAGTGGCTCAGATAAAATTGCGGAGTTTTTGTTTGGTCGACTTCGGATGATCGTTCGGAAACAACTACTATATTGGAAGACGAATTCGAATCCTGGCGCCGCCCAGCGTTGAGTCTTCAATGCTGAGCTCGCCGCCATGGGCACGTATTACGTCCCGGGCTATCGTCAACCCAAGACCGCTACCACCAGTGTCTGGGCTGCGGGCACTATCTAGCCGATAAAATGGTTTAAAGACTTCCTCGCGTTCTTCAACTGGAATGCCCGGGCCATCATCATCGACGGTTATTTGTATGGCGCCGTTTATTTCTGTCACCACGATCACGACATTGCCGCCGTATAGAATACCATTATTGACGAGATTGGTGATGGCACGTTTGAACCCATTTGGTTTTAACGGAATGAATATCCGGTCTTTGGTTTCTAGGGTGATGGGCGTATCGCTAATCCGGGCACCATTGACGATGTCGTGGAGTATCGCCGACATGTTTGTTGTCGCTACCTGTTCCGCGCTTTCTCCCCTCGCGAAGGCGAGATACTCCTCCACCATTTTTTCCATCTCTTCGACATCCGACTGGAGGTCGGCGATTGCAGGTGAGTCGCCAACCATAGCGAGTTGGAGCTTCATTCTGGTGAGCGGCGTTCTTAAATCATGAGAAATGCCTGCAAGCATTTCAGTGCGCTGATTTATGGTGCGCTGGATGCGTTCGCGCATGAGGTTGAAAGCTGCTGCGGCTTGTCTAATCTCTGTGGCGCCTTCCGGCTTGAAATCTGAATCGGCACGGCCTTTGCCAAAATTGTCGACGGCAGTCGCCAAACGACGGATCGGCCGTACCTGATTGCGCATAAATATGGTTGCGATGGCAAACAGTAAGAGGGATGTGCCGACCATCCACATTACAAATATATATGTCGTCGAGCTAAATAGTCGTTCCCGATCGACGACGATATCCATGACGCCATCGGGTAGCTGGACCTGGATGCGGACCTCTCTTTCATGGCTGAACGTATCCATGTGAAAAGGCCGCCGTACGTGTTCGCGTAAAGCATTGCCAAGTAATTGGTCGAGAGTAGACGAACCTGTCGTTCGCTGGTGAGTTTGGGAGAATGTCGTCCTTTCGGAGGTTGATACGAAGTCCTAGGTTTGCGCCGGCTGAATAGAATACCCAGCTCTGGTTTTCTTCGCCTGGGAAGTTTCGACGATTGTCTATGACGCTTGAAATTTCACCGGCCACAGCGGACGCCAGTCGTCTGGTCATGGTTGCCCAATGACGGTCATAGAAAACCCATGTGGAAACAATCTGTAATAAGACGAGCGGGGTCACGATGATCATCACGGATCGCCCGAAGAGCGTGCGAGGTAGGAACTGTTTTATGGACAACATCGATTCAATTTTCTAATCAGGCCGTAATATATATCCGCGTCCCCGTATCGTTTGAAGATACCGAGGGTTGCGGGGGTCTGGCTCGATCTTTCTGCGTAACCTCGTTACTTGGACATCAACGGTTCTGACTCCACCGCTTATCTTACAATCTCGTATGAGGGCCTCGCGGCTCACAGGTGAACCCAACTGTTCGGCCAGGTTATGGAGCAAGCTTGCTTCCATTTCAGTCAGATGAATACGTTGACCATCCTGCCATAATTCCTTTCTTTCCTTTTCGTAATGACACACCCCAAACTGGATAGATGAGGCTGGTTCTTCAGGAGCGGTGCTTGTGACCCGTCTAAGAATTGTGGTGATCCGTAACAGGAGTTCCTGTGGGTCAAATGGCTTGGCCAGGTAATCATCGACTCCCCGTTCAAGGCCGGCAATGCGATCCTGCACTTCACCCCTGGCGGTTAGCATCAATATGGGCACGTCGTTGCGGGGTCTGAGCCATTCTGTGAAGGCTAAGCCGTCTTCTTCGGGCATCATCACATCGAGCACGATAAGATCAAAAGTCAGCCCGGCTAAAAGTTTACGGGCTTCAGCGGCGCTCGACGCCGATGAAACGGCAAAACCATTTTCACTGAGATAACGCTGCAAAAGATCACGCAATCGCGTGTCATCATCTACGACTAATATATGCGGTGATTCAGACAAACTCTTCTTACTCTATCGAAATACCGGCGTTCCAAGCGGTCGAGGAGGCGTTTCCGCGCCTCCGCGATTCCTCTTAGCATACCCATTTTTTGATCGGAGGGGGAAAGATCGTTCGTTCATCCTTCCGATTAGGATCCTGCTGGATCTCGTAGATAGTGGAATTGGATGCGACAAAATCGCCCACCGTCATTCTTTCATTGCCCGATGCCAGACATCCCACTAAAAGGGCAGTGGGCTACAACCCCCCAACGGGTTGCGCCTCTTCTGTGAGGGAGAGTTATTATGACGAATGAAAGCTTCGCGCGTCCTGCGCGGCTACCAAGTAATCCATGTTTTTCTTCTGGTCCCTGTGCCAAACGTCCCGGTTGGGATGCGTCGGTTCTGGAAAACTCGCTTGTCGGTCGATCACATCGATCTGGACCTGGCAAAGAGCGCCTCGGCGAAGTGCTGTCGCGGTCACGCGAAATACTAAATCTTCCTGACGATTATCGAATAGGGATTGTCCCGGCTTCCGATACCGGTGCTGTTGAGATGGCCCTATGGTCGCTTCTCGGTGCTCGCGGTGTCGATGTTCTGGCATGGGAGAGCTTCGGCTCCGGTTGGGTAACCGACGTAACCAAGCAACTCAAGCTTGAAGATGTTCGTGTTATTGAAGCGCCATATGGCGAGTTGCCCGATCTTGAGCAAGCCGACTGGTCCAGAGATGTCGTCTTTACCTGGAATGGTACGACCTCTGGCGTAAAGGTGCCGAATGCTGATTGGATTGCAGAGGACCGCGATGGTCTCGCGATTTGCGATGCAACCTCCGCAGCATTTGCGATGTCCTTGCCTTGGGAGAAGCTCGATGTTGTCACCTATTCCTGGCAGAAGGTTATGGGCGGTGAAGCGCAGCACGGCATACTGATTTTGAGCCCACGTGCGGTGGAGCGCTTGGAAACATATGTCCCCGCCTGGCCGATGCCGAAGATTTTCCGGTTAACCTCCGGCGGTAAGCTGATTGAGGGTATCTTTCGGGGCGAAACAATTAACACGCCGTCGATGATTTGTGTCGAGGATGCGCTTGATGGACTAAAATGGGCAGAATCACTCGGCGGTGCCGAAGCCCTTATCGACCGATCAGACAGTAATTTGAACGTAATTGCGCGCTGGGTTGATAACTCAGAATGGGCGGAATTTTTGGCAGTTGCGCCGGAGATTAGATCGAATACGTCGGTTTGTCTGAGTATCGTTGATCCCTGGTTCCTGGAATTACCGGCAGATGTTCAGGCAAGTGTGCCCAAGAAGATTGACGCCATTCTTGAAAAAGAAAACGTCGCCTATGACATCAACGGTTACCGCGATGCCCCGCCTGGACTACGGATCTGGGCAGGAGCCACGGTCGAAACCCACAATTTACAAGATTTGTTTCCGTGGCTCGACTGGGCCTATGCATCGGTGAAAGCCGAGCTAACGGAAGCGAAGTGAGGATAAAATGCCAAAAGTACTAATATCTGACAGCTTGAGCCCGCGTGCGGTTGAGATTTTTAAGAACCATGGTCTCGAAGTCGACGTAATCACGGGAATGGCCCCTGAAGAACTCATTGCCTGCATAGGTGAGTATGACGGGTTGGCAGTTAGGTCTGCGACCAAAGTCACGCCAGAGGTCTTAAAAGCGGCGACGAACTTGAAGGTGGTTGGTCGGGCTGGCATTGGCGTCGATAACATCGATATTGATGCGTGTTCGGCAAATGGTGTTGTGGTTATGAATACGCCCTTTGGTAACGCCATTACGACGGCAGAACATGCCATTGCGATGATGTTTTCTCTGGCGCGTCAAATACCGGCCGCGGATCAGACGACCCAGGCGGGTATGTGGGAAAAGTCCCGTTTTATGGGGACTGAGCTTACGGGTAAAACGCTCGGGATCATTGGTTGTGGTAATATTGGTTCCCGTGTTGCCGAGCGAGCTCTCGGTCTTAAGATGCGCGTCGTCGCTTCTGATCCTTTTCTAACCTCAGATCGGGCGCAGGATCTTGGTGTTGAAAAGGTAGAGCTGGAAGAGCTGTTTAAGCGCGCTGACGCTATAACGCTGCACACGCCATTGACAGATTCGACCCGTGACGTTCTCAACAAAGATGCCTTCGCCAAGATGAAGGACGGAATCCTGATCATCAACTGTGCGCGAGGCGAATTGGTTGTTGAGGCAGACATCAAGGCTGCTCTTGAATCGGGTAAGGTTGGTGGTTTTGCAGTTGATGTGTTTCCCACTGAACCGCCAGAAAATTACAGCCTGTTTGGTATGGAGAATGTTGTTGCAACACCCCATTTGGGTGCGGCGACCGCTGAGGCACAGGAAAATGTAGCGCTGCAGGTTGCGGAACAAATGTCCGATTATCTGATCAGTGGCGCTGTTGTGAATGCGATTAATATGGCGTCGGTATCTGCGGAAGACGCCCCAAAATTAAAACCTTATATGCACCTTGCTGAATTGTTGGGCGGTTTTGCTGGACAGGTTATTCAGACTGGTCTGCAATCCATTACCATCGAGTATGAGGGGCAGGCTGCAGGACTTAATATCAAGCCACTGACGGCATGTGCGTTGAAGGGTGTCATGGCGCCGGCCATGGAATCGGTGAATATGGTGAATGCGCCCGTGATTGCCAGAGACCGGGATATTGGCGTCTCGATCGTCAGTCACGAGCGTGAATGCGAGTATCAAACACTTGTGCGCTTGACCGTCACAACCGAAGAACGCCAGCTTTCAGTCGCCGGGACGCTTATCGGTGGGGACAAACCTCGGATTGTTGATATCGGTGGTGTGCCTATGGAAGCATCTCTTGGACGTCATATGGTTTACACCGTGAATAATGACATGCCGGGGATTATCGGTGCCTTGGGAATGGCCATGGCTGATGAGGGCGTGAACATTGCCAATTTCATTCTTGGGCGGACGAAGCCTGGCGGCGATGCCGTTGCATTGCTTGAGCTCGATAAGGAAATTAGTGACGATGTGATGGACAAAATCCGTAGCGTCCCTCACGTCCTTGAGGTGACACAGCTGAGCTTCCCGTCGATCGACGCCAGCAGCTAGCCGCTAACAAACTCGTCGGCAGCGGGATCAAACCACGAAAAGCCCCGCTGGTCTTCGTCATAATACCAGCCATGCAAGGCAAGTGATCCGTTAAAGACGCGGTCGAGTATCCAGGGGTAGGTCATCAGGTTTTCGAATGAAATTCGGGTGAGTTCCTGACTACAGATACTCATTCGCTTTTCTTCGGGAATATTAGAGCTGCCAACGCGGTTAATGGCTGACGCCGTAAGCTGGGTCCAGTTGGGTAGGTATTGGCCGTCGACGATTGAAGAAATTCCTTCCGCATCCTCGTTGAGGAGGCAATTCAGGAGTCCGCAATTTGGACTGACCATGACAATGACGTGCCGGACACCCAAGACTTGTACCGCGAATTCCAAACTGGCACCGACCGAGAAATCCATGCCATCCCCTGCGCCCGGAGGGACCAGCCCCGCCGTATTGCGGATCACATAAAATGACCCTGGTACGGCATTGGTGAGGTGATGTGGATCGATCGGAAAATCCGCCGCCGTAACAACGGCGGCCAACGGTTTTTCAAGCCGATCGGTGGCCACCGTAATGTTTAGTGGCGGACCAGACTCAGCTACTTGTTTTGCGTGCTCTAGCCAGCCAACGATTGGGCTGTTTGCCATGTCGCTATGTTCCAGAAATTTTTTCTAAACATGAGTTAACTTATATCTCGATGAAGGCCAAGCGTTCAGGCTTGCTCCAGCGGAGTGGACGCTTCATGATCTGTTCGATAACAGGGTGGAAAGATGGAAATTGACCAACTGGTGCAGCCCGAGCGGGTGCACCGTCGTGTATATAGCGACCCGGAAATTTTTGATCGCGAGTTGGAGAAAATTTTCTCGGTAGCCTGGATATTCATCGGGCATGTCAGTCAGATTCCCAATTCAGGCGATTTCTTCTGTACAGATATCGCGCGGCAGCCAGTTGTCATGACCCGTCATAAGGATGGGGCAGTCAAAGTTCTCTTTAACCGATGCGGTCATCGCGGCGCACAGGTCGTCAGTTCGGAAAGTGGTTGTGCGGAGACTTTTCGATGTTGTTATCACGGGTGGGAGTACGCGACGGATGGTACGCTTTTATCTGTACCTCGACCGCGCGGATACGAAGAAAGCACCGTCCGTCCGGGAGATCCCGCCTATGGCATGACCCCTGTGCCACGAGTCGCCGAGTATCGCGGGTTTGTCTTTGCGTCGCTTTCCCATACGGGACCTTCATTGCTGGAATATCTTGGCCCGATCGCGAGTTCGATAGATGACATGGTTGATCGGGCGCCAGACGGCGAGATTGAGGTTGCTGGCGGGATTGCCCGTCATCTCTATCACGGGAACTGGAAACTGGTTTTCGAGAACCTTTGCGACGGTCTGCACCCTAACTGTGTTCATCAATCTTCTATTGAAGCTGCACAGCAGCAAGATGATGCCGTGTTTTCGGATGGGGCGGGCGAGATTGGTGTGCGGCAGATGCGGCAAAACGGGGCGCCATGGGAATTTTGGGAAATCAGGTGGGGTCCTGGGCTTACCCGTTTGGACACAGCTATCTCGGCGATTACCACGATGACGCAAAGCTGGTTGCGGCTCGGAATGATCCGTCCTTCGCTGATTATTTCAAGGCGATGGAAGCGGCGAAAGGTAAGGAACGAACACAGGAAATTCTTGGGGTAACACGCTGGAATACAAATATTTACCCAACGATCTCGTTCATGAGCCAATTTCGCCAGCTTCGGGTCATCAGGCCTGTAAGTGTTAATAAGACGGAAGTTCTCGGTTTTTGTTTCCGGTTAAAAGGCGCGCCGGAGAAGATGTTTCATGACACCATTCGATTTGCCAACATTACGAATGCTGTCGCATCGCCGGTTTTAACGGATGATCTTGAAACCTATGCCCGTATACGTCGAGGCTTAACGACAGATGGGAATGATTGGATTGCGATGTCCCGTGGTTTAGGCCGCGATACAGAAGAAGCTGACGGTGGCTTTGTGCGGAAAATGGACTGAGTGAACTTCATATCCGGAATATGTTTGACGCCTGGTCCGGCTATATGGCGGTGTAAGATCGATGGCAGACCAAGATGATCCCGATATTCGACGTATCGAACGATTTTTGTTCGATGAGGCACAATGCTCGATGATCGTCGTTTTGAGGAATGGCTTGCTCTATTCTCTCATAATGGATGGTATTGGGTTCCGATTGAGGCAGATCAAGACAATCCATTTGATACAGTCTCGATCATCTATGATGACCGGAAGCTCCTGGAAACACGTATTCGGCGGTTAAACAACCCGAACATTCATGCTGAAAACCCACCGCCGCGCACGAGCAGAATTGTTGGCAATGTTATTCTGGAAAACGTAGATCAGGCCGCCGGTAATTACGATGTCGTCTCCAGGTTTCAGCTTGTCGAGTTTCGGGGAGATAAACAGCGGCTGTTTGCGGGGTCAATGCGGCACATTCTAAGGCCCGATGACGTGGGATTTGTGATAGAGGGGAAACGTATCAACCTCGTCAATTCTGATGGCATGTTGGAAGGCATAACAACATTGCTCTAATGGATATCTCATTACCGTTTGCGCAAAATGGCCAAACCCGGTAGATAGCCCGCGGCACGCGCGGTACACTAGCGACGCCTGAATTTTCTAACCAGCCGTCTGTGGCGGGATAATATGACTGAGAATGAAAAAAATGCCCTGCTACCCGCGGGCCTAAGAGATGTTTTGCCGGGCGACGCCGCATTTGAGGCGAAAATCGTTGAGCAAATCGTTACCTTTTTTGGCCAAAATGGTTATGACCGTGTGAAAGCACCTCTCATTGAATTTGAGGATGGGCTGCTCAGCGGGGCCGGTATCGCCTTGGCGCCACAAACCTTCCGGCTCATGGATCCGGTTTCACAGCGGATGATGGGTGTTCGCGCTGACATCACGCCGCAGATTGCGAGGATTGCCCGGACCCGTTTGGGGCGCGCGCCAAGGCCGCTGCGCCTGTCCTATGCTGGTGAGGTGTTGCGGGTTCGTGGCAGTCAGTTGCGACCTGAACGGCAAATCTTGCAAGTAGGAGCAGAGCTTATTGGTTCCGCGTCGCCTTCGGCTGATACAGAAATTATTGAATTGGCTGCCGATGCCATCGGTGCGTTGGGCATTAGTGAATTTAGTGTGGACCTGACAGTTCCCAGGCTCATTCCAAGCATCCTGGAACAATATGGATTGTCCGACGATGTTGTGGTTGCCGTGAGAGCGGCGTTAGATCGAAAAGACCCGGAAGCTGTTAAATCTGTCGCGGGCGCAGCGACAGAGACATTAGTTGCTTTGCTGAACGCAACTGGGGCTGCGGATAGTGCCTTGGAACAGCTAAAGGCATTGTCGTTGCCTAAAACAGCCCTCGTTGAACGCGAACGGCTGGAAGAGGTTGTTGATCGACTGCGGCGGGATGCACCTGACTTATGTTTGACGCTAGATCCTGTCGAGAACCGGGGGTTTGAATATCATACCGGGATAGGTTTCACGATTTTCGCGCGTGGAATATCTGGTGAATTAGCGCGGGGTGGTCGATATCGCGTTCAAGGCAATGTTGGTGATGATGCTGGTGAACGGGCAACCGGGGTTACGCTATACGTTGATACGATTCTCGGAATGTTGCCAAAAACTGGAGATATCCGACGAATTCTGATACCTAGTTCGACGTCACGTGATGTAAAAACTGACCTTCAGAGTCAGGGTTGGGTTTCCGTGTCTGCGTTGGAGGATGGGGCTGACCTTGCTTTGGAGGCACATCGACTGGCGTGTTCGCATTTCTTGGGAGAAGCTGGCCCTGAGCCGGTAAAAGGGTAGAAGCCAAAATGGCAAATGTAGTAGTCGTCGGCTCGCAATGGGGTGATGAAGGTAAAGGTAAAATAGTAGACTGGTTATCGAACAGGGCAGATGTCGTTGTTCGATTTCAAGGGGGGCACAACGCAGGTCATACGCTGGTGATCGATGATGTGACCTATAAACTTAGTCTCTTGCCGTCGGGGTCTGTACGTCCGGGTAAGCTCTCGATAATTGGCAATGGCGTTGTTGTCGATCCTTGGGCGTTGCTTTCCGAAATTGATGGTATACGCGGTCAAGGTGTTGAAGTGACACCGGAGACCTTGAAGGTCGCTGAAAACGCTTCGTTGATCTTGCCATTACATGGTGCCCTGGACCGGGCGCGCGAAGAAGCCCGCGGGAGCGATAAAATTGGAACAACTGGGCGGGGTATTGGGCCTGCCTATGAAGACAAGGTAGCGCGCCGGGCGATTCGGGTTTGCGATCTTGCTGAGCCAGAGTCGCTGGGCGACCTGGTTGACCAGCTGTTGATGCATCACAATGCGTTGCTAAAAGGCCTTGGTGCCCCTTTGGTCGATCGAGACGAGCTTTTGAGCCAGCTTCTGGATTTGGCGCCACGTTTGTTGCCCTACGCTGATAGTGTTTGGCAGCTTCTGGATAAAGCGCGTCGTTCCGGGAAACGGGTCCTGTTCGAAGGGGCTCAAGGAGCCATGCTCGATGTGGATCATGGCACATACCCCTTTGTTACCTCTTCAAATACCCATGCGGCGCAGGCGGCAGTTGGGTCTGGGGCGTCCATAAAGTCCGTGGGCTATGTCTTGGGGATTACAAAAGCTTATACAACGAGAGTGGGAAGTGGTCCCTTTCCGACGGAACAGGATAATGAAGTTGGACAGAAACTCGGCGAGCGGGGCCACGAGTTTGGCACGGTGACGGGTCGTCGCCGCCGTTGCGGCTGGTTTGACGCCGTGATGGTACGGCAAGCAATCAAGGTCGGAGGTATTGATGGGATCGCATTGACCAAGCTCGATGTTCTTGACGGCTTTGAGACTTTGGATGTTTGTATTGGGTATCGTTACAAGGGCAAAGAATACGATTTTTTTCCGGCTGGACGGGATGCTCAGGCAGGTGTTGAGCCAATTTTTGAGACTCTCGAAGGTTGGTCGGAGAGCACTCGTGGAGCGCGAAGCTGGGCGGACTTACCGGCGACGGCGATCAAATATATCCGGAGAATTGAAGAGCTCATTGAAACGCCGGTGGCGATGCTCTCGACCAGCCCCGAGCGGGATGACACGATTCTCGTGCATGATCCTTTTTCGACTTAACGATCATCGGAAATATTAGTGATTTTGGAGCAATGATGCCGGATTTAATTCTGTTTGGGAATTCGTCGTTAACGGTTGCTTTGTATTACTAATCTACTCTTAACCTGGTAAATTTATCGGGTTTGAGAGAATTATGGCTGAGGCCAATATAGCACAAAAGGACGAGGGCCAAAATTCGGCTGAAATTGGTGGGCAAGAGGTCGTTGTCACCAATCGGTATCGGATTTTGGTGGATTCTCCTTTACCAGAATTGGATTTGGGTAAAGCTAAGGCTTACGTCACGCGCGATGACAAAAGCCCTAAAGACCCACTTTTCGCACGCATTTGTCCGGCTGATGCGGTTCCCCGCCTGGATATACTCAACAATTTAAAACATATGATGGATGCGAACCTGCTTCGACCCGTTGAGGGAGAAGGGGTCGTTTGGCCGGGTGGAAAAGAGCGTCGTATCGCCATTGTGTTTCGCAAACCAGACCATGGTGTTTTGTTGCCGGCCAATGTGGCAAAAATTAATCCGCTTCAGCCTGATGAAATGGCAAAAACGTTCCTTGCACCGGCAGTGTTGACACTGGGTTATATGGCGCAGCGGGGGTTAAGCCATCGGGCTATTCGCGCCGACAATATTTACTGGCACGGTGGGGGCCGAAACTCAATTTTATTGGGTGACTGTATCTCGCATGCCCCGGCATTCTTACAGCCCGTACTGTACGAAACGATAGAATCTGGCATGACGCCACCGATTGGGCGTGGTGTTGGGACAATTCGCGACGATTTTTATTCTCTGGGTGTTACGATTCTGGCCATGGCACAGGGCCGTCTGCCGCTTGGAGGATATACCGACGAGCAAATTATCGATGCCAAATTGGCACGAGGGTCTTTTGCTGCGTTAATGAATGGCGAGCGTCCTCCCTTTGGCCTGCGTGAATTGTTAAGGGGGCTTTTATCCGATGATCCATTTGAAAGGTGGGGGCTTGAGCAGTTGGAACAATGGCTCGGGGGTGGGCTGCGGTCCTCTGTGCAAGAAGTTCGAACGGGAGCCGTAGAGCGAAGCTACGAGTTCGACGGCAAAGAATATACAAATAGCCGAGCTCTCGCGAATGCTTTCGGAAAAAAATGGTCAAAAGCCGGCAAGATTATTCTGGATGCGGGCTTTGAAAAATGGCTTCGCCGTGGGGCCGACGATTCATCGATTGCTGACCGTATCAGAAAGACCCTTTCGATAGGTGGATTGCCAGACAAGAGCAAGGGAGCGGATGCCCGTAAAGTTGCCCAGGCTTGCATGATAATGGATCGCTTTGGCCCTGTGCGATATCAGGGGCTGGTCGCGATGCCGACGGCGATGGGATTGATGCTAGCCGACGCATTTTTCAGGAAAGACGCCAAGGCAATTAAGCGTATCGCTGATTCTATTTCATCAGGGGCTGTGTCGGATTGGTATACGCTTCAGGGCGGCGCAGAAGTAATAATCTACGAAGCGGAAATCAATCAGCTGAAGCAGATGCAGCATTTGCTGAAGCAGACCGCGCCTGGATACGGAGTCGAGCGATGCCTTTATATGCTCAACCCAACCTATCCCTGTTTAAGCGATATTCTGCTCGACAACTATGTGCAGAACATTCGTGATTTAATGCCGGCTCTCGAGAATAACGTCAAGGATCATGGTTCCTTACCCACAATCGTTGATCGCCATCTTGCGGCGTTTATCGCGTGCCGTATAAAAGCCAATATCGATAAGCCTCTCGCCGCGCTGGATTCCGCCCACGGTGATCCAGTGGCGATTAAGCTCGGGATGTTGGGGGTATTCGCGCGATTGCAGTCCAAATACGGGCCGGATCATTTGCCTTTTCTCACGCAGTGGTTAGCGAAGGAGCTCGAAGTCACGGTTGATCGGGTAAATGGTAAGACAACGCGTGACCAGTTGCTGGCTCGAGTACGAAGTGTTGGCGATACAGGTAGTTTGATTTCTCTCCATAACTGTCTGAATAATGACAAGATTATTCGTCAAGATGAATTGGCTCGCAAAAAAGCGGTCAAAGATTTTAGTGATGCGGCGAGAGAGATTTCGCAACTTGAATCAAAGGAATTTCAGGAAAGCGCCCAGCGGATGGTGTGGCGAATCGCAACAGGGATAAGTTCGTCGGTTTCTACGGCAACGATTGCTTTCGTCGTGTTGTCGTAAAGGTAGGCTTAGGATATTTGAAATGGCAGCAGCAAAATCCCAAAAAGGTTCCAAACCACTAACCATAGCGATAGGCATTCTTGTTCTCATCTTTGCGGCCTTGCCAACTGCAACGTTGTTGGCAATGGGATTAGCACCGACTCTTGTTGCCCGAATAGTTGATACCACTCCGGGCCGCTATTTGATGAAATGTGTCGCCTGGATGAACATTGCGGGGCTTGTTCCTTATCTTACCGAACTGTGGTTCTCCGGCCATGATATGGCAACTGCGATCAAGTTGGTCACAGACGTTTATACATGGTTTTTCGTGTATAGCGCTGCGGGTATGGGGTGGTTACTCTTCCTCGGTCTGCCGGGGGCTGTTGCGATGTTTCGGGCTCTTAATGCAAAGCGCCGGATCTATTTTCTGCGTGAAAAGCAAAAAGATCTCATTTTGGAGTGGGGTGAATGCGTGTTACCCGCTGGTGATGACCCTAAGAAACACAATGAGTTAGCTTCAGACACAAACGGCGACCCCCAAGAAGGTGGTGAGGCTGTTCAAACCCCCGCTAACGTTACGACAAAAGCCTAGCGTTAACTCATGTTCTTGGCGACTAGGCCGCTAGAGCTGCTGACTTGATCGCTTTCTGGACTTTTTCAAAGGCTCTAACTTCGATCTGCCGCACGCGCTCCCGCGAGATGTTATATTCCTCGCTGAGCTCTTCAAGAGTCTTGGGGCCCTCGGTAAGACGCCGTTCGACAAATATATGGCGTTCTCGGTCATTCAACCCCGTGAGGGCATTCGCGAGCAGTTTGCGTCGCCCGGCGAGTTCTTCGCGGTCGCCGAGGACTTCTTCCTGATTGGCAGAGTCATCAACCAGCCAATCTTGCCATTCGCCATCTCCTTCGGCTCTAAGCGGTGCGTTGAGGGAGTTGTCTGGTCCCGCAAGTCGTCGGTTCATGTTGACGACTTCCGTTTCCGAGACGTTTAGCCGTTCAGAAATTTTTTGGACGTTCTCCGGCGAGAGGTCACCCTCATCGATGGCCTGTAACTGGCCTTTCAGTTTGCGCAGGTTAAAGAAGAGTTTCTTCTGGGCTGCGGTTGTTCCTATTTTGACCAGCGACCAGGTGTGCAGGATATATTCCTGGATCGACGCTTTAATCCACCACATGGCGTAGGTCGACAGACGAAAGCCTCGATCAGCATCAAAGCGCTTTACCGCTTGCATCAGGCCGACATTCCCCTCCGAGATCAATTCTCCCAGAGGGAGGCCATAGCCGCGATAACCCATTGCGATCTTTGCTACTAACCGGAGGTGACTGGTGACGAGTTTATGGGCGGATTCGGTATCCTCCCGGTCAGCCCAGTTTTTGGCGAACATAAATTCTTCCTGCGCTTCCAGAATCGGGAATTTACGAATTTCTGAAAGATAGCGAGAAAGATTAGTGCTGGGATCTAATCCGGTAAGTGCTGGAAGGTTAGTGCTCATACCCGTTACCCTCTTATTGATGTCCATGCGACGTACTATGCATGGATTAGACGCCAAATTTGGCGACTTTATGGTCAGTTTTAAAAATAGGAACTCGATTTGCCAATTTCAAGGCATTAAGAAATTAAAGGCTTTCTAATAAAGCAATTAGATCTCTCATTTCAATGGGCAATTGTGACAAAAATTTGACATTGTCAGCTGTGCCGGGATGACGAAACCCCAACTCGAAAGCATGCAAGGCCTGTCCATGTAACTCTTTGATAAAACTTAATGTTTCTTCGTTTAAGGCTGCGCGTCGCGCGCCGCTGATACCGCCGCCATAGGTGGTGTCGCCGATCACCGGGTGACCGATATGCGCCATATGGACACGAATTTGGTGGGTCCGTCCGGTGGCAAGACGACATTCTACGAGAGTGGCGAAATCACCAAAGCGCTTTATCACTTTATAACCCGTTTTGGCATGTTTGCCGCCGCTCGGTACGATGGCCATCTTTTTCCGGCTATGCCGGTTCCGGCCAATATTCCCTTCTATATTTCCGGTGAGGGGGCGGGGGATTCCCCAAACCAGGGCCTGATAGGCCCGGACTATCGAGCGCTCTGCAAATTGCTCCGATAGATCAATATGCGTGCGGTCATTTTTGGCAACGACGATTAGTCCGCTGGTTTCTTTATCGAGCCGATGGACGATGCCAGGCCGTTTCACGCCGCCAATGCCAGAAAGGCTTTCCCCGCAATGGGCAAGGAGCGCATTCACCAACGTCCCACCACTGTTTCCCGGTGCCGGGTGAACGACAAGCCCGGCTGGTTTATCAATGACGATTAAATCGGCATCTTCATGAATGACCTCAAGGTGGATTGCCTCAGGCTGGGGAATAGCGGGCTCTGCGGCGGGTATATTGAGTGTAAATTCTTCGCCAGATTTGACCCGGTATGAGGGGTCGGTTATCGTCCCGCCCGCTGAAGTAAGCTGCCCATCTTCAATGAGACCTTTAATCCGCGTGCGGGAATGGTCGGGGAGAGCAGTAGCCAGCATTCGGTCCAATCGATCGCCGGCAGTATCGGCAATGACGTGGTAAGGGCTGGTGGCTTCGGTAGGTAGATCGTTTGATGTCGTCATAGAAAGAGAGTGAGCATAAACCATGCGTGGGCTCAAGGGTTTGGTGATCGGGATGGGTGTTTTGATCGTCGTTGGATTGACGGTTGTCATTGTCACGGTGGTTAAAAGACAGGGCAGTGACGGTGCATCGGCGTCGAAATCGCCAATAGGCGTGTCAGTCCCTATTGAACACGGCTTTGGTGAAAAGCGAATTCAGATGCCTAAGGGCGCCAAAGCGGTGGAAACCATTATCGATGGCAATCGATTAGCCGTCCGACTGGATCTCAATGATGGCGGACAGGCCCTCCTTCTCGTCGATATTAACACCGGTCAGCGGATTGGTTTGATCAGGCTGGATGGCAGTAAATAGTGGTTAAGCCGTAAAACGCGCTTGATCGTTGGGCATAGCTCGCCTATGAAACAAGCATGTCCCCGCGTCCCCTTCGTCTAGCGGCCTAGGACATCGCCCTCTCACGGCGAAAACAGGGGTTCGATTCCCCTAGGGGACGCCATATCTTTCAGAAATTTAAGCGGCAGAAAACTGCGGTTTTCATCCTGCAGCATTCTGTTGGTGTGGCACATTTGGCAGTCTTTGTGGCACAATCTGTGGCACAAGAATTATGGATCGGATTGCCATGCCACGAGGCAGCGACATGCCTAAGGCTGATAGACGCTACCTCTACAAGAGGAATGGCAGTCCTACGTGGTGGATAAAATTTCGTGTACCCGGCACGAATGAGATTTTTCGCAGGTCACTCAAGACCAAAGACCTGAGAGAAGCACAGGCTAGGCGGGACAAGCTTCTAGAGCAGCGCAAGCAACTGGTCGAGCAGACCAGCTATGCAACGCAGCTGGTGCAGCTTCGTGAACAGTACCTCTCCAGCGTCGACGACCAAGAACGGGAAATCGTCAAGAGATAAGATACAGGAAGCCTCCGAGGAAATGGCGGCTGAGATGGGTCTGCTGCATCTCTACAAAGGCCATGGAGACTTTGACCCAGACCAGCTGTCTGAGGAGGAGTTAAAGCCTTGGAAGGCTTATAAGACGGCTTTAGGGGAATTAACGCCGATAGCAGAGGTGCTGCCTGTCTGGCTTGATACGATTGGTAACAAGAAGACTCAGATCTGACTACCGCAGGGCAGTAGGGGTGCTGGCGCAGCGATTTACGACCCTTGAGGAGGTGGACCGTCGCAAGGCCAAGCGGTTTCTGGAATGGGCGAAAGCGGGAGAACCAAATCACCAATCCGACTCTTCGCAAATGGATGAGTGGTTACAAGAACCTCTGGGAATACGCCGACAAGGACAAGGCCGTATGGCGTGACCAGAAGCTTTCTGAAGACCAACCAAGACCGAAGAAACGGCCGTACACGGCATCTCAGGTCTTGGAGATGTACCGCATTTTGTCGGAACGAAATGACACTACGGCTAACTGGTTAAAGCATGCTGTATGGATAGCTGCACACACCGGTGCCAGAGAGTCAGCGATTGCTAACCTCAGGTATCACGCTGAGGACAAGACAATCTGGTTTCCTAAAGCCAAGAAGGAAGAAAACGACAGGATTATCCCTGCACATCCGGCAATCTGGTCCAGCTTGGAGGCGTGGGAGAATGGGAGCCGTAGGTCAGCCTCCTCAATATCGAACCAGTTCACCAAGTTTAAGCAGGTTCTGGGTTTTGACGTTTCCCACGACTTTCATAGCTTCCGACGGACGTTCCTGACCATATGCGAGAATGCAGGAATACCTGAAGGTGTTGCTGCCGACATAGCGGGTCACAAGAAGCAGACCATTTCTTATGGCCTGTATTCAGGTGGCAACACGATTGAGGTAATGCGTGAGGCGTTGGAAAGGATAGATTACAAGTCGAAAGGTCAGAAAATTTTAACCTAGGAGAGCCGGACTACCCTATCGGGATTTGCTGAAATTTGCTAGGTAGAGTGTGTATTGTAGCTATTAAATTAAGAGACAATAGTGAGAATTATATTTCTGTATATATTCTTCGTGGTGGGACTTATGTTCCCTGAAGCTTCTAAAGCCAACGACTGCGTTATTACCGACTGGAAAATTTCTGCAAAGGTGCAGAATAAGAAGCCGCTAGATGTTCGGAACAAGTTCACGGTTGAAGACAGACGCGTTTCCGCGTTTGTACGGATCAACTGCACCAAACCGGTTCAGAATGCAGAGTTTTGCTTCTACAGAAACAAAGCAAAATATGCGTGTGTAAAACTTCCTATTAAAAGTCCGAAACATTGGAGGACATGGGCTAGCGTGAAAGCCCTTAAAGGCAGTTGGATGGTGAGGTTTCGAATTGACGAACGTGAATTGCTAACAGATAAATTTTTAGTGCAGGGACGGCGATAATACCAATACGAATCACCGACTATAACTCTTGCAGTCCGTATTTAATAAAAAAAAGCCGAATTATGTGGGACTGATATTAGCGCCTTGGATCACCTAAAGCCTTGTTCAGCCCTCTCGTGAGGAGACGAAGGTGATTAGGGTTGATACAAGCCGTGTTTCCGCATGCGTGGTCTACGGTCCAATAATCCTGTGGCAAGGGAATGGAAAAGGCAAGCTGGTAGACGAAGCGTGAGACGATGTGAGACGTAAAAAGCAAGGCGATTCGGTTGAAAGTGGATTGAGTTTCAGAGCTATTGCTGGAACTCTTAGCCATCATGACAACAACAATCATTGGCATAGATGCAGAATGGCAGACACAGGGCGATAGCAACCTTGTCCTGTCATATCAGTGGTACGGCATCGACGGTACAGATAGCTGGTCAGGCATTCACTATCCCGAACTGAATGGCAATCAGAACCGTCTGAAGCTGCACCAATGGGTCAGTCTCACCCTTCAAGATCACTACAAAGGAAGAAGCTGGCCAACCGAGATAGTGCTGGTTAGCCACTACTCCCCAGCCGAGCTATCAGTGGTTGGTGACTTTGGATCGATAAAGACCAGCATCGATCTTGTACAAGGTACAAGCTTCGCCACGATCACAAGACCACTAGACCTACGCTGCTACGATACAAACCGTAATCAACACACGTTAAGGGTACATATCGCAGACACCATGCTGCTTGCACCGGATGGCGGAAAGAAGCTTGAGAACCTCGGAGAGATACTCGGACTGGCGAAGCTGGACCTTCCTGAGGGATACGAGAAAGATCAGATGCTCAAGTTGTTACAGGAACAGCCTGAAGCGTTTGAGCTATACGCCATGCGTGATGCTGAGATTGCAGCGAAGTACCTCCAGCGTATTCAAGAACAATGCAGAGACGTTGGTCTGACGGATAGATACCGTCCGATCACTGTTGGTGGTCTTGCTGTCAGGATATTCACGAACAGATTGGAACAAGAAGGTCGGACGTATGACGACCTAATGGGTGTAACGCGACGACGTGAGACAACAGGTCCGAGACGAACGACAGCCACCAGAAGCTACCGTAACGAGCTGAGCAACACGGCATGAGGACCTTGCTGTACGTTGTTATCACGGTGGCAGAAACGAATGCTTCCTCTTCGGGCCGTACAACGATGAGACATTCACCGACTACGATCTTGAAGGTGCTTACTCCACAGCGTTGGCAGCTGTTATCGAGCCAGACTTTGATGCAATCAAAGAGACAACTGATCTGGATGAGTTTCGCCTGGACCAAATGGGCTATGCCTTAGCGAGATGGAAGTTTCCAGACGACACACGCTTTCCATGCCTCTTCGTGAGAGACGAGAACGGTCATGGATTGATCTATGTGCTGGAGGGTGAGGGTTACGTCACTAGCCCTGAGATTGACCTTGCGCGACGTATGGGAGCTGAGATTGAGATTGTCTCGGGCGTTGTCGTCCCAGCAAAAGAGAATGGGACTACGCCCTTCTTCTCCATAAGCCAGTGGGTCAATCAGCAGCGGAAGACCTTCAACAAGAAGGATCATCCATTCGAGAATGCCTTCTACAAGCTGATAGGTAACAACATCTACGGCAAGGTTGCTCAGGGTCTGAAAGACAAGTCACGGGTCTTCGATACACGGACAGG
The DNA here is from genome assembly GCA_943787225.1 of uncultured Alphaproteobacteria bacterium. GTDB lineage: Bacteria > Pseudomonadota > Alphaproteobacteria > MPNO01 > UBA2964 > UBA2964. The sequence goes on along the minus strand of CALSLP010000002.1, from coordinate 141,284 downwards.
CAATACACGGCAGCTGGAACGATCAGCTATCTCAGATGCATATGCTGCTGCCTATGTGACGGGTCTGGTTAGAGCAACCACATCCGAGATTCTGTCTCTACTTCCCAATCACGTTCTGGTTGGCAACACCATCACCGATGGTGTCTGCACGACAGCGACAGACGAAGAGATGGAAATTGCTACATCTGGTCCTCAGTGCAGGTTCTTTCGCAGACCTACGACGTAGCATCACGGGTAGCGACAACATCATTGAGAAGAAAGGGTCGACCAAAGGCATGGTGTTCATGCGAACACGAATGCATGCATCACTAAAACCACTGGGTGATGGAAAACCCATACTGGCGAAGGTCAACATGCCAATGGGTCATCTTCAGACTGATGAAGGTGAGGGTCTGGATGATCAGGAGAAGAACGACACTTTGATCAGAGAGTTTGCTATTCGAGAATGGGACAGTGAATGGAAAAGCCGAAGCCTGAAGACGGCGAGAAAATTGTGGGATACCGAAGGTGATCTTCTTAGTGACGAGAAGGTTCAGTATCTCGGCATGGACTACGACCTGAAGCGTCGACCTATCAATCCAACCTCACGACCCATCAATGGTTATTCCAAGGTTGAACATCTCGCCTTTGAGACAAGACCATGGCGGACATATGAGGAGTATCAGAAGGCACGAAAGTTTCTTGATAGATTCAAAGAACCACTGAAGCTTCCGGGTGACTATGACGTTCTGATGCAGGGTGTCGATACCTATGGAGACAAGAAAAGACGTTCCTCACAGAAGCGACGGCTAAAGGTCTACAGCGATGACATTCGAGACAGAGCAGCGATTGGTGATGATGGGATTCATCATACCGATGGAACACGCCTTAAACCCCGTGAGGTTGACCAGCTGATCAAAGACATAAGCAAGGGTGAGTTTGCTGTCACTGGTGAGCAAATGCGTCAGACACGCAAACGACTTAACAACAATAGTAAGATATTGTCTGAGGGATACATTGAGGTGACGACCAGCGTATCCAGTGCCGATGTTCTTATGCGTGAGAGGTTTCCCGGCTACACCGGAAAGGCGTTGAAGAGCCGGATCAGGTTGGTTGGCGATAGTGAAGACGATTGAGCAAAACCGTGACAAACGTATTTATGGGTCTTCCCTATACAGATTTATGTCACGGTTTTTAAACCGCAGTATTCTGAGGGATACAGAGGGTTTAGAAGAAAGCTTGCTACGAAAAGAGTGTGTTTTTCGTAGATGACAGATAAATGGTGAGAAAGGCTTTCTGATTCATCACCCGCCCTCGATTACAGAGTTTTTTTTCTCATTTGGGGGTTTCTTGAAATCCAATAATTGAGTCATTACGTACTAGCTCGGGAATGTGATGTTACAGATAGTCTGTAACACTCTTCTTCGGAGAAAATAATATGTCATCGCTTAGATCAATAACTGCAGTTCTGCTTCTATCGATTATTGTCCCGTTTTCTGCCTTCGCAGGTGGTCATGGGATGAAAAAAGACATTGTTGACGTGGCTGTCGCAAATGGGTCGTTCAAAACGCTCGTGGCGGCACTTAAGGCGGCGGGTCTTGTTGATACCCTCAAGTCCAAAGGTCCGTTTACCGTGTTTGCACCTACTGATGCTGCATTCGCAGCTTTGCCAAAAGGCACGGTAAAGACTCTTCTGAAGCCAGAAAATAAGAAAAAACTTCAGGCAATTCTCAAGCATCATGTTTTGGTCGGTGCCGTACCCTCAAAAGCAATTGCGGGAAAGACACTCTCCCCGGCTACCGTCAATGGTACGAAGTTGAAAATAGATGCAACGAACGGTGTCATGGTCAGTGGTGCCAAGGTGGTCATCGCCGACGTGAAAGCCAGCAATGGTGTTATTCATGTGATAGACAAAGTTCTTCTGCCGTAAGCTTTGAACTAAAGACTAAACGAGAAAGGCGGCATTTGATCTTGGATCGAAGCCGCCTTTTTTTTTCAACTTCATACACAGATATTCTCAGCACGCTTTAAGTTGATTGGATATCGAAGACCCCCAGAATTCTATGGGATACAGGCCAAGTTTTCCAGAAACTGCTACGAAAGATGGGTGTTTTTTTTCGTAGCTACAGACCACCCATGATGAGACAGCCCATGACTTTTTAGGTCTGTATCAGCCACCTCATATCTATACTTAAACAGAATGGGGTGTTTTTTTTTGGGATGGGGTATGTCGAATTACCCTGACAGCCGCGGAAATCTGAAGGTCCGTGTTGTTTGTCCGCCAAGATTTCGCTTTGCGTGATGATGAACGGGCAGGGATTATTGATGTGCCACAAGCTATTTCTAGACATGTAGCACAAAGTGTGGCACATTTCCTTAGGCAGAAACGGCCAAAAACCTATGAATTTCTGGTGTTAAGAATGAATGGGAACGAATCCCCTAGGGGACGCCATTTTCTTTCTAAGTTACTGATTACCGGCCTTGTATTAGGCGGGGACCGCTCTGGTCATGCGGGATGTTGGCGTATCATTCATGAACATTTGGGCCGTCCCGGCGATCACGCCGATGGCGACTCCGATTTGCCAGGCGAGATCATAATTGCCCATTGCATCGAAAAGAAGCCCGGCACCCCAAGCGCCAACAAATGAGCCGGTCTGATGACAGAAGAAGGCGATTCCCGTCAGGGTTGCCATGTTGCGTAGCCCGAATATCTGTCCTACCAACCCTGTTACCAGCGGTGCAACACCGAGCCATAAGAGACCCATGACGGCGGCGAATATCAGCGTCGTCGTTGGTGTTGCCGGTAGCAGGAAATAGACCACGATAAAGGCCGAGCGCAATATATAGACCGAGCCGAGCAGAATGTGCTTGGGATACTTGCCGCCCATCCACCCGAGGATATAACACCCGATGGCGTTAAAGCCGCCGATGACCCCGAGCGCCTGGGCACCCAGTATTGGGGACTGGCCACAAATTTCGAGATAGGCGGGCAGGTGGGCAGCAATAAAGATTAGCTGTAGACCGCAGACAAAATAGGCGACGGCCATGGTGACATAGCCCTTATGTTGCCATGCCTCGATCAGAACTTTCTTCAGTGGTATGCTCGCCTCGGTGCCGGTAGACGCTTTTGCCATTTGCTGTTCGGCTTTATCCCCAGCGCCGGTGAAAAACGCGGCGGGAATCATGACCACGCAGAGGCCGAGGAACCCAACCATCGCCATGAGCCAGCCGTCGCTGTCGATAAGTCCTTGTGCGAGCGGTGCGGAAATGAAGGTCCCGATGGACCCTGCCGCTGATATGGTTCCGAGGGTCACGCTTCGTTTGACTGCCGATACTGCCCGGGCCGATGCCGCTAGAGCGAGGCTAAGCCCGGTACAGGCAAGTGCCAGCCCGACCATGACACCCAGGCCGATCCAGAGCGCGATGGGGCCTTCCGCCATCATCGTCACCCCGAGCCCGGCGGCGTAAAGAAGGGAACCCAAAATGCACATGATGCGGCAGCCGAACCGGTCGGCAAATGCACCGATCAACGGTTGGGTAAGACCCCAGGTAAAATTCTGTATGGCGATGGCCAGGGTAAAATCCGCGACCGAAATTCCCAGATCCTGCGTGACGGGTGCGACAAACAACCCGAAGCTCTGACGCATACCCATGCTCATCGTCAGCATGAGGCTGGCACCGGTCAGGACGGAAATCGTCTGGGCGCTGGTATAGCCCGGGGAGCTGGTTTGAACCGCCATCGTAAAATTCTCGCTGAAATTCTACGTTAACCTACAGAACCACAGCGAGCTGCGCTAGTTGGCGCGGCTGCACGCTATTAGAGCGCAAAACGGTCAGGGAAATCTCAGGCGGTCATGGTGCAACGGTAAAGTAGGCGCGTTGCATCGCCGCTATAGTCCTTTACCGCCCGATGTTGTACGACGCGGTTATCCCAAACCGCTAAAGCGCCTTCTTCCCATTCGAAACGACAGGTCGCCTCTGGCGATTTGATGATATCGAACAGGATGCCAAGGATGTTCTGGCTGTGAACACGGCTGACACCTTTGATGTAGCAAACGTATGACTCGTTAATGGCGATCCATTTGCGACCGGTGACTGGGTGCACGCGGACCAGAGGCAATTCAAAGGGAGGCATACGTAGGCGAGCCTGTGCAGCTTCCTCGGGGTCTAGGTAGCGGTCGGTGATATGCCCAGTCGCGTCTGGAGACTGGATGACCTGCAACGAATCGAGATACTGAGCGAACAGTGGATCGAGCGATTCATATACATAGTTGGCATTTGCATACATCGTGTCGCCACCGTTCTTGGGAACGGCTTTGCCGAACAAGGCGGTAAAGGCAGGCGCGTCGGCGCGAAAACCGCCATCTGCATGCCAAACGTGGTTCCGTAAATGGGAATCCTTTGCCGCGCTAATGACGGTCGCATCAGGATTGTCCGGCGCGCGAGGTGTATGAGGTCCGGCATAATCGAAGAATTCGCCCAGGAACCCGCCAAATTTTGTAAAGTTTTCTGCCGTCACCGTGCCGGGTTCAAAAACGACCAGCCCCCGATTATGCAATAAATCGCGCATTTTCTCGCGGAAAGCATCAGATATGGAGTCTCCATCGAACCGATAACCGGAAATATAGGAACCGACAGACTCTTTTATGGGGGCAATGCTTGCGCCATCGAGCGCCGCTACGTTGTCGGTAGCCAATTGAACGGTGGTTTTTGCGGTAGCCATTTAATGAACCTTTGTCGATAGTGCCGATAAAATGAAGATCACCGAGTTTTAATCCATCACCCGTGCAGTTTCAACGCCTTTGCAGACCCGGTTCGTTTTCAAACGCCGATGGCAATCGGACCGTCAGCAAGTTTGTTTACGAATTGATGGACATACTCATTTCCGGATGCGTAAAGCTGGTCACTTGGGCCATCCCATACGAAACGTCCGTCATGAATCATCGCCACCCGGTCAGAAATGCGTTCAACCGTATTGAGGTCGCTGGATATTGAAATTGTTGTTGCGCCTATGGCGGAAACACTCTCCGAAATAAATCGGCAGATTTCATTACTCATGATGGGGTCAAGGCCAGCGGTTGGTTCATCCAGAAACAATATTTCGGGGTCGTTGGCTATGGCGCGGGCAAACCCAACGCGTTTCTGCATGCCGCCTGAAAGATCGCTGGGATAAAGATCGCAGACATCGGGGGCGAGCCCGACAATCGCCAATTTTTCGACGGCAATTTCCCGGGCCTGATCGTTTGGTATATCGTCCAAATTGGTTTGAAGAAAACAGATATTCTCCCATACCTTCAAACTGTCAAACAGCCCGCCATATTGAAACAGGACACTGCAGCGCTGGCTATATTCGGTGCGTTCTTGGGTCGACAGGTCGTGTAAATTTTGGCCGTTGATTTGGATCGTCCCGGCGTCTGGTGTGACGAGGTCCTGCAAGCATTTGAAAAATAGGGACTTTCCACAACCTGACGTGCCGATAATCGTTACGGCCTCACCTTTGTCGATGTCGAGCGTCATATCTTTCAGGACTTGGTTGTCGGCGAAACTCTTACGAAGTCCGGAAACCTGAAGAAGGGGTGGCTGGGAGCTGGTCATAAGTTTCTATCTGTATTTGAAATTCGTCGACATACACAAATTAGCCTATCATCGGTAAGTTGCGAAAGATGATTGTCGATTTTGTTATCTATACAAACAATGCGACAACCTTCTGTAACAAGCGATCCTTAAAGAAGGAGAGACCAATCCATGTTTTTGCAGCTCCTGCTGGGTGCAGGTGTCGTTTCGGTTACGATTGCGATGGCAGCGGCCTTTATTGGTGCAGCGATATTTGTATTGCGCCGCTCGGCCTCCTGGATCGGTGATCCGCCACCCATTCGCAACACAATTATCGCTTTGACGGCTGTATCACTGTGGCTGCTGGTCGCCATCAGCGCCAGCGTATGGGTATGGGCAGCGGTCTTTATTGGGCTCGATCTCTTTAAGGCTATTGAACCCGCGCTTTATTTCGCTGCAGCGACGCTAACCACGTTGGGGTATGGCGATATAATCTTGCCAATTCCGTGGCGCCTTCTGACAGGGATATGTGCCGCCAACGGATTATTGTTATTTGGTCTTTGCGCAGCGTTTTTGTTTGAGGTTTTTGCCCGGCTGCACGGGCGTCAGGACGACCCTACAAATACGAAGTAATACAAGAAACTTCGTTTTTTACGGTGAAGAAATTTACTGTTCGGTAGGTTGATCTTCAGCAGGAAGATCTTCGACAGGTGACCCTTCTCCTGGTTCGTCTTTACGCTCGTTGGATTTTTCCTGTTTAGCGCGCTGCCGGTCAGCCTTTTTCAGGGCACGCGCTTTTTCGCGTTCGCGGCGTTCAAAGCCATAGTTTGTTTTGCGGGCCATTGGCTTCCTGTCAGTAGGGAATAGCCCATTCTTAGAGGATCGGTGCTCAGCTGTACAGCAGCTATTCGGAACGAAAATCATATTTGCATTCCACGTTGTATCCCGGTGATAAGCGGCGCATAGTCAGATCGTCAAAAACGGATTCGACGATCAACGCCCGTTTTAGTTTGCTTTCTCCTTTTTACGAAAATGCGTCCATGCCTTGCTCTGCGAGAAGTGGATGCCTGTTCCCTGATGCCCCATTCGCTATTCGAACGGTCATGTTTCTCATAAGGAAATTCAATGAACAATGTTCCTGGAACGCATAGGCAATTATTCAACGTCGTGATTTTGACGATAATATTTGCATTTTTCGCCGTACCCGCGAGCACGGCGACGATACCCAAGAATGCCACTGCAAAATCTTTTGGCTCAGGGTGGGAATGCAATCGTGGATTTGTTGAAGTGAATAAGGCTTGTGAAGTTATCAAAGTTCCAGAAAACGCCTACGCAACTAAATCACGATATGGACGTAGTTGGGATTGCAATTACGGATTTGAGAATGTCAGCGAACGCTGTATTGCAATTAAGGTTCCCAAAGACGGATTTCTCAATGCGTCCGGTGACGGCTGGAAATGCAAGCGCGGTTATATTGACGATGATCGACGTTGTCGTGCCGTTAAAATTCCAAAAAATGCCTATTTAGGAACGTCGACGATTGGGCAAGCATGGGAGTGCAAAAGAGGCTTTCGCGATAGTAATGGCAGTTGTCTCGCCGTAAGAGTTCCGAAAAATGGTTATCTGCGATCCGGTGGCGATAGCTGGAAATGCGAACGCGGTTTTCGCGCGGTCAAAGAAAAATGTATCGCTGTTGCCGTACCTGCCAATGCCTATTTTGTGGATTCCTCCTATGGCGATGGCTGGAAGTGCGACCGTGGTTATACCGCAAACGGCAGCACCTGTTCTGCTGTAAAGATACCTAAGAATGCTCATCTGAACTTTTCTGGCAATGGTTGGGAATGTAATAGGCCATACGGAAAGCAGGGATCGGGTTGTGCGCCTAGGTGACGGGTGGTTTGGTTTACGGTGGCTTATTCCATAAATCTTGATTTTTCACCGCAATCCTTCGCGATATAAAAAATTGATTTCCTTGACTTTTTCCGGCGTAGGGCCCAATTAACCCTTGTTGATTGTCTCGCGATAGCGCGAAGCGCCCGAATTGGGTGCCACGTCCCGGGACCAATAATCAAAAATATAACCCGTTCTGGCCGCGCCCGGAGCAGGGTCAAACGCCAGAAACTGTTTGCGGTGATTACGCCGCACACACCTACTGGCATACAAGGAATCTAGTAGTGAGTATTAGTAATTTTTCGGAGTTCGGATTAGCCGAACCCATCGAACGTGCGTTAAAAGAACGCAAACATACGACCCCGACACCCATTCAGGCTCGTTCAATACCTGACCTTCTTCAAGGCCGGGATATGCTCGGCATTGCACAGACAGGTACCGGCAAGACGGCCGCATTTGCGCTTCCTATCCTTCACAATCTGGCGAAGGGAGAGGTGAACAATAATTCCCGGAATCCTCGCGCCTTAATTCTCGCCCCGACTCGCGAGCTCGCGATCCAGATCGGTGAAGAATTCCGGCTTTACAGTAAATATATGCATCTCCGCCACACGGTCATGTTCGGTGGCGTTAGCCAGAAAGCACAGGCCACGGCGATGCATCGTGGTGTCGATATTTTGGTCGCAACACCGGGGCGGCTGCTTGATCTCATGCAGCAGAAAATTGTGAAGTTAGGCGAGGTCAAATTTCTCGTTCTTGATGAAGCGGATCGTATGCTTGATATGGGCTTTGTCCGTGATGTTAGAAAGATCATTGCCGCTTTGCCACAAGAGCGTCAGTCGCTTCTATTTTCTGCGACGATGCCTGGTGAAGTTGGAAAGTTGTCGGGCGACCTTCTTTACAAACCCGTTCGTGTTGAGGTGACGCCGCAGGCAACACCGGTCGAGCGCATTAAGCAATGTGTTCATCACGTTTCAGCTGACGGTAAACGTAAGTTGCTTGAAGATATTTTGTCTGACCCGGCATTGGCCCGGGTCATCGTGTTTTCTCGAACCAAGCATCGCGCTAATCGGGTTGCGATGCAGCTTACCAAAGCGGGTATTGAGGCTGATGCCATCCACGGGAATAAATCTCAGGGTGCTCGTCAGCGCGCTTTAAAAAGCTTTAGGTCAGGGGATATTCGGGTGCTCGTTGCAACAGATATTGCGGCGCGTGGCATTGACGTTGATGGCATTACCCATGTCATCAATTTCGAACTACCCAATGAACCGGAGAGCTATGTGCATCGTATAGGGCGAACCGCTCGTGCAGGTGCTAACGGCGCGGCGATTTCCTTTTGTGACAATACGGAACGGCTTTATTTGCGTGATATCGAAAAGCTTATTGGTAGCAAATTAAAGGTTATCGGCGACGAGCCAGTTGGCGAGCCGGTGAAGCCGCCAACCAAATCCCGCAATAATCGCGGCGGTCGCCCAGGGCAAAGCCCCAAGAAAACCCGTCATCGCAGCGGACGGGGCTCGGCTCACCGAAAAGGCGGCTCTAATCAAACTGCGAATGCAGGGCGTCAGGCAGCTTAGCAGTTAGGCCATTTGATTAAGGACGGTTGGGTTTTCCGACGAAACCGGCACCAAAGCCAGCTTTGTTAGAAGCCCAGCCTCCAGCCACGCGACCACTGAAGATCGACGGACCGAGCATCGTGCCTTCAAGTCCTGCACGGCCGTTGATGTGGCCGCCAGCCATGCCGCAGGCTTCGCCCGCTGCATAGAGCCCCTCAATCGGCTCGAAATGTTTATTGAGAACCCGGCACTGAATATCGGTCTTGATGCCACCAAAATTCTTGCGCGCCAGCGGAAAAAACTGAATGGCGTAGTAGGGAGCGGTATCAAATGGCTTGGATAGTTTGAGTGGTTTGCCGAAATCGGGTTCGTTATCCAGCCCTTGCTCGCAGGCTTTGTTGTAACGCTCGATCTCGCCGATAAAGGTGGTTGGATCGACATCGATTTCTTTGGCGAGCCCTTCCAGGGTATTAGCGCTTTTGATGAAGGGTGAATTGGCGAGAAGCTCTTCGACTTTTTCCCGGACGATCTGGTCGCCTTCCCGATAATAGGGGTCTGCGATTTCAAGCGTTGATTTCATCTCTTTGTCGACAATGGCCCAGGCATGTGGTGGCGTTTGGGCGAGCATAGCGGGGCTTGCTGAATTGCCGCCTGAAAGCGCTTCATTGTGGAAACGTTTGCCCTGTTGATTAACCCAAACGTATCCAGGGATATGACGGCAGACGAGCCCGCGCTTCTGACCTGGGTCAAGGTAATCTGGCGTCGCATAGACATAGAACCAGACATTTTCCATATGGGTGAGATAGCCGCCGACTTCTGTGACGAGCTTGTGACCGGACCCGGTTGAACCGCGACCTGACCCCTCCATGACTTTGTATTCTTTGAATTCTGGGCGTGCCTCAAGCACCATGTCGATATTTGAGTTGAAGCCACCGGTGGTGACGACGACCGTCTTGCAGCTGACATCGACTTTTTCACCGGTCTCTGAATTAACACCTTCAAAGCCAACGGCACGGTCACCGTCCATTTTAATCTTTGTGATTTCGGTGTTGTTGACGATTTCGCCGCCCTTATCGCGGAAGGACTTGATCAGGTTTGTCATTAAGCCGAGGCCGCTTCGCTCTGGACGAGTCCAGCGCATGACGGAATTACCTTCCTGCGGTTTCATATCGACCCATTTGACGCCCTGCTTCTCGGCCCAGTGATACAGATCGTGCAGTGTGTGTTCGATGTAATATCGGGCCCATACAACATCAGCGCCTGGGCCACCCCATTTGATCCACTCGCTAAAGGCGAGGTCCGGATTATCCTCGATACCCATTTCTTTCTGGAGCGGGGTGCCGACCATACAGCAACCCCCGCCAGAGATAATGGCCGCGCCGCCAAGATCGGTTGCTTTCTCAAAAGCAATTGCGCTAGCACCCGCGTCTCTGGCCTCAATCCCGGCGGCCATGCCAGCGCCGCCAGACCCAATAATAGCTATGTCGGTTTCATACTTTTTTACATCGGCCATCACACAGGTCTCCAGTTAGAAATAGTATCGTGTTTTCTCGTCATTACGGGATAGGCCCACAATTGTATGCGGCCCAATTGAAGTCCGCTACCCCTCGGCGTTGAGTTCTTCCGGGAGGGGTGCTGCCATCAGAATAAAGGCAATCATGCAGGGTTCTGTGCCCGGGTTGGTCCAATTATGAACAGTGCCGCGCTGGACGAGGACATCGCCTGCTTTCAAGTTAACAATTTCGCCGTCATCGAGTTCCATATCGATCGCCCCTGACATGACAACCGCATAATCGAGGCTTGCTGTCCGATGATTGCGGGGAGCGACACCCGGCTCAAAGCGGGAGATACGAAAGACTGTCCCGTTAGGCACGGTTGTGGCTTCGACATCTGCGGAGAGATCCTTGAGAGAGGATAGATCTGCTGGGGTCTGATCCGTCGCCCAGATGACTGTACTGTGTTGGCCGGCCCTACGAGAAATAACGTTATCGGATATCTCGTCGATGACGACTGTGGCTTTGCCATTTTCGGTATGGCCGGTAACGACTCGGCGGACTTCGAGTGTCATGGAATTCTCCTTCTTGCTTTAAAATTTAACTCGGGGGGGGCGTTGCCGCGATAAAATTCAGAAGTCTTTGACGGCTTCGGCAAACTCTTCACGAATTTTGGCGCTATGCATATAGCGGTAATCTTGCGGATACTCTTCGCCGGTTTCACATTTTATTGTTACGAATGTCGGGCCTTCTTCCTGAAGGATACTGCCGATACTGCTCTCAAAACCCGCCATATCGGAAATCTCATGACAATTGTTGTAGCCCGCAGAGTCCGCCATGCCGGCAAAGTTGACGCTATCCTGTCCGGGGATTGGATGGCCGCCATTGGCCTCATAGGTCCCATTTTCAAAGACGAAATGGATGAGGTTCTTTGGGGCCGCATTGGCGTTGGTGACCAGAGAACCCAGGTTCATAAGCAGACTGCCATCGCCATCAAGCAGAATGATCCGCCGGTCAGGCCAGGCGAGTGCGAAGCCAAGAGCGTGCGATGAGGTTAACCCCATGGCACCCGAAGATATAAAATTAAACGGGCTTGGCCTTATCGCGTCTAGTTCGAAGGCGGTTGTATAGGCCGCGACGACAACTTCATCGTCTGCGATCTTCGTAACAAGTGATTTGAGGCATTCATCACGTTTTATCATGAGGCTAACGGAGGTCGGCCAATGAGCATCGCGACCGGGCTGGATGTCTCATAGGCTGTGTTAATGGCAGGGGTGATTTTTCCGATGTCATCGTCGGTTTCAATGACATGGTGGGCAATACCCATGGCATCCAAAATCGGTTCGATAATCCTGACGCCGTATCGTTTGGACTCAGTGGGCAAAACGCCTGGTTCTTTACCCAAAAGGCCAACCATCAAGCAAATAGGCGTCTGGTATTCGACGGCGACGGCCCGGATTGCGTTCATGGAATATAGTAACCCTGTGTATTGGATCAGGATCAAGGACCGCTGCCCGCTATAGGAAAGGGCGGCGCTAATCCCAATCGTTTCATCTTCTTTGCAGGTTCTGACGTGGCGTAAGTCAGTATCGGCCGCAATTGGCCGCAGTAATCCGTCGGCTGTTGTTTTGTCGGGGACAGTTAAAACAGTTTTTACACCGCTTTCTTTCACGGCCTGGATAATTAGGCTACCCGTTAGGCTATCTGACATTGTCCTGCTTCTTCGATTAAACGTACAAAGTTTTCAAGGTTGAATTTGCCTAATAGTGTCGCGCAATTTCATGCGAAAACAAGGCTGGTGCGAAAACTTTCTTGCTCAAAGGCCGCAGAAACATCACGGGTATTAACCATTATTTGGCGTAAAAGTGCGACTTTTTGCCTCAAACGGTGAAAAAATTTAATCTTTTTGTTTCACTTTTTGTAAAAACACCATACGTTAGGGTATGGCTATGACAAACAAATCTAAAAAGCCGGAACCCGAGCGGGTTTATGTGATGAAAAAGCGTGACTGCTTGAAATGCAATGAGCGTTTCGAAAGCAGTTGGGCAGGTGAACGTGTCTGCAAACGCTGCAAGTCTAGCGGTAGCTGGCGCAGTGGCTCTGACTTCGAGGCCGCCTAAGCCTATCTCGGACCCGATAGGGTCGTTTCGCACATAGACCGAGCATAATCTTCAGTGCTAAAATCCATTTCTAGGATTTTTTGCTGTGAGGACTTGTGTAATGGATCAACCGGTAAGTGTTCAATACAAACCGCTTTCCCCTGCGTGCGGCGTGGAAATTTTCGGCGTGGATTTGCGCGAGAATTTGCCTCAGCAAACAATCGATGAAATACGAGCTTTATGGAACGAATATATCGTTCTTGTCTTCCGCGGTCAGGAAATTACCGAAGAAGAACAGCTCCGCTTCGCAGGCCGTTTTGGCGATCTTGGCGAGCGCAAGGTGGCGCCCGAGGGACTTAAAAAACGGACGGATGGCGTGCTACAAAATGATCAACGGGTGATGCTCGTCAGCAACAAGCTGATCGATGGCAAGCCAGTTGGTTCCTTTGGTGACGGCGATATGTGGTATCACATCGATTCCGGCTATTCGCAAAATCCGTATACCTATACGTTCCTGTATGGCGTGGAATTACCATCCGAAGGTGGCAATACGCTTTTTGGCAATATGTATCAGGCCTATGATTCCCTCAGCCAGGAATTGAAAGACAAGCTGGCAGGAAAAAAGGCACTGCATATTCACCAATATGAGCGTCGCGCTCGGGTCGATATTTCAGGCGATATCAGCCATATCCCGCACTGGGTCCACCCGGTTTTCGTGACCCATCCTGAATCTGGCCGTAAATCCATGTTTGTTGATCGGCTCATGACACAGCGTATCGAAGGCGTCAGCCATGAGGAAAGCGAAGCGATCCTTGAGGAGCTTTACGCGGCCGGCGAAAATCCTGATGTGGTCTATGAACATGAGTGGCAGTTGGGTGATTTCGTAATGTGGGATAATCGCTGTGCTATTCATGGACGGACCTGGTTCGATCCGGAAGAGCCGCGCTTGTTACGACGTTGCACGATCGAGGGTGGGCCGCTTTATGAAGAGCTTTCCGAGTATCCTGATCGTAAGTCAGCTTAGGTCGGCCGAGATTTTACGACGAATCTAGGAACCTGACGTTGACGCACGCGTTTTGGCGTGTTTCGGTTTCACTATCATCTGTTAATGGAGAAACCTCATGGCTGTAGCCCGTCACCCCCGCCCGCCAGAACTCGTCAATACCTCTATCGAAGACATTATGGATCAGTATGTCGCCCGGTTTAAGGATCGGATTCCTGACTGGGAGGCCTTTGAAGACGCGAAAATCGAAGGTTGGAAACGGGCCCAGCACCGGTTTATCGGCGCCGGCGGGTCAGGCAAGCATGGTGACATGAATGCCATACCGCCTCGGGCCCACACTTTGAGCATTATGTATGTTGAGCCTGGGCAGGGAAATGCGCCTCACACACACGAAGTCGAGGAGACCTTCTTTGTGTTGAAGGGACACCTTGATGCCTTTGTCGAAGATGAGGATGGAAACCGCATTACAACGCGGCTTGGTAAATGGGATTGCATTACCAGCCCGCCGGGCGTCATTCATGGCTATGACAATACGAGCCTCGAGCCCGTTTGGTTTCAGGTCATGCTAGGGCGTGGTGCTCCCGAGACAATGGGGTATGCCGATGACGATCTCTATGAACGCCGGGGCGATCACCTGAAATCGAATTAGCATTTTGCTGTCAGGCGGGTTGGATGCCGAGTCGTTGATCTCGCTGACGGATCCACATGATCACGGGAAGGGCCAGGATGATCATCCAGCTCTTGCCGACGATTTGACCCGCTATGAAATCCAGATTGCCAAAGGCCAGATAGAGGAAAACGGCACTGTCGATGGTTAACCCAACGATGCCGCTTGCAAAGACAGCCATGACCAAACGACGACGTTGTAACGGCGTGTAAACCGCAAAATCCGCGAGCTCTGACAATAAAAACGCGGCGCTAGATGCCAGGACAAGCGATGGCGGTGCGAGAAAAGCCGATAAAAATGCGCCCGCAAGGATCGCTGCAATCGCGAATAGTGCGCCGAGGCGTCGTTGGACGAGGTCGCGTAAAACCAAAGCGAGGCCGATCATCAGAACGCCGCTCGGTGCCATGAGCCCGGGGGCGACAGGTATTAAGCAAGGGCCTTTATCCTGGCAAACGGTTCCTGCGTTGCCGATCAACCAGTTCGCGGCCGGTATGGTGAGGGCAAACGCACCAAGATAGATGAATCCTTCGAGCCGACTGGAATTCGTTGATTCAATATTTGGCGCCAAATTGGTCATCGCTATTCCGTCGTTTTGTCCGCTTTGATGGTTCGTTCAATAAAGCCTTCATGACCCGTAGCCCGCAAGGCGCAGGCCGGACAATGACCGCACCCGTAACCCCAATCGTGGCGCGTATTACGGTCTCCGAGATAGCAGGTATGGCTATATTCGGTAATAATATCAGTGAGTTCTGGTCCTCCAATAAAGTCGGCCATCTCCCAAATTGCGGTTTTGTCGAGATGCATCAGTGGGGTATGTAAGATGAAGTCAGACTCCATTCCAATATTCAGGGCATCTTCCATCGAAGCGATAGAGTCTTCTCTACAGTCCGGGTAGCCCGAATAATCAACCTCACCGACACCGACGATGATGTGGCGAATGCCACGGCGATAGGCAATGGCGGCTGCGAGTGTCAGGAAGATCAAATTTCGGCCCGGAACGAAAGTATTGGGGAGCCCCCCTTCTGCAAAGGCAATTTCGGTGTCACGGGTGAGAGCGGTTTCGCTAATATTCCCAAGAACCGGGATTGCATGCAGATGATCGTCTCCCAGCTTCCGCTTCCAGGCTGGGAATGCGCGGCGAACCGCCGACAAAACCTGCATTCTGCAGTCGAGCTCGACCGAATGCCGTTGACCATAATCGAAGCCAACGGTTTCAACGCGGGCGAAGTTCTCGACTGCCCAAGCAAGGCATGTCGAACTGTCCTGCCCGCCGGAAAAAAGCACTAATGCTGTATCTTCTTGTGACATCTGCTTTCACTAACCCGTCCCAAACCGCGGTGCAAGAGTTTGGTTGGATGATCGCTGACGTGACAGAATCTTACGGGTCGCCTATAAATTTAAGGGGAGTCGATGCTCAGTGTCTGGGCTTGTTATTGATTAATACGTGGAGAAACTTATGGTTCGGTTATTATTGGCTATATTACTGCCTTGGCTATCCTTTTTTTTATTGGCCAAAAAACACAGGGTATAATCTGCATTGTTCTTCAGCTGACCCTGATTGGCTGGATACCGGCCGCTATCTGGGCGGTGTACGCATTGAGCCAATACAACACTGATAAAAAAATTGCTGAAGCGCAGAAATAACAGTAACGACCGATGTTGTTATGTTTGTAACCGGCCAGGAAGAGCATGATGTCCAATACCGCCGTCTCAACGATCGTTAAAATTGCGATCATTTCCCTTCTGGTGGGGCTCGCCCTGGCCTTTTTCGACATTAACCCACGCTCGTTGGTAGAAAACCTCGGTGAAACGGTTGTTAATATTTATGAGGTTGTCCTCAGCTTCCTCAAATGGTCTCTAAAATATGTCTTGCTTGGCGCTGTCGTTGTCGTCCCAATCTGGTTGGTCTTTTTCCTGATTGGTCTGGCAAAAAAGAAAAAATAAGCGCAGCTACCGTCTACCAATTCTACGGATTGGGCGGGCCAAAGCCGGGGTGATCCGGAACCGGTTCGTTCGCGGTTATGACGGTGGTTCCACCGAACCGCTCTTTCCAACGCTCAATAACTTCCGGATTAAAGACGTTGTTTGGGACCTCACCTGCCAATGCCTGAAGTACGGAGTTCGTCGCCCATATGTAGCCGGGCCCAAGGCCACTTGCCTGATTGGATGATACCATATGGGGTGACAGGATTACCTTGTCACCGAGCTTCTTTAGCCGTGAGCTGGTGTCTATAGGTTCGTCAGCAAACGCGTCGATCGCTGCTGCGGCGATGACGTCATTTTCCAGCGCATCAGCCAGAGCGGCTTCATCGACATTTGCACCCCGCGACGTATTCACAAAGATGGCGCTGGGCTTCATCTTAGCAAACTTTTCGGCATCCATCAGCTTGGAGGTTTCCTTGGTACTGACGCAATGCATGCTGATGATGTCTGACTCTGCCAACAGCGTATCCATATCGACTTTTTCGACGCCGTTTCGGATAAATCTTTCATCGTCGATATAAGGATCGCAGGCGATTATTCGCATACGCCATGGCGCGAAAAGCTGAGCGACGCGGGCACCAATTCGGCCCAATCCGATGAGGCCTAATGTAAGGCCGGGATAGTCGTCGGTCGTCCGGCGACCGAGATACTGGCCCATTAAATCGGGGTCCCGCCATCCACCGCTTTTTACCGCAGCATCCCGCTGATTGAGTTTCTTAATCGTCGCGAGAATAAAGGCGACAGTGCCCTCGGCGACGCCGTAACAATTGGATTCTGTTGGCGCGTGACAGACGAGAATGCCGAGTTCTGTCGCCGCGTCGACATCAATATCATCTGTGCCGACCGTACATTTGGCGACGACCCTGAGGTTGGGGCTGGATTCCATTATACTGCGGGTGATTGGGCTGGACCGTATGGACGTCCCCATCAAGGCGTCAGCCTCTTTTGCCATTGCCACCATATCCTGCTCGTTATCGCCTTGCGGTGAATGCCAGCCGGCCTGTCCTTTGAGAAGCTCACAACCATATTTTTCCAGCTTTTGGTGGCATTCATCTGCCTGATCGACTGGCGCAAAAATAAATACTTTGGGATCACTCATAACTGTTTCTCCTGAAGGGGTTAGCCGAAATTCGTCATTGGCATCCGCCGTGATCTACGGTCACTCTATCAAATCTTTAGGCGCATGCCAGGGCAGGGCGAAGCAATCACCTCCAAAAAATGGTCTTAACGTTAACAATTTCGAAAAGCTTTGGAATTAGTTTGAGGCTTGATCACGATCCACCATTAGAGGCCAAGACGTATGTCAGGCACGACAGAAATATATATTTGCTACCCTGGTCAGTCGGTTAAGGAAGGCAAATGCGAGTACAGCAATATTCAATCGCGTATGGAAGCCGATGGTGATGCGGCACGTCGTTTTGCGGACGATCCGAAAATTGCGAAGATTGCTTATTATAAAGTCAATGACGATGGCGATTTTAAAATCCTTTGCACCAAAGAAAACGCCAACGTTAAGAAACCTGGTGGTCGGGGTTTGCAGGATTCAGGGGCTCGCACCCACCCTGATCGCAAGCGCCGGGCAGTACAGAAAAAAGGGATATTTGGTCGGTTAAAAGCGGCTTTTGCAGATTGATTCTGCAGGTTTTATTCAAGCCCATCTATTGGTATTGAGCCATCACGGCTTTCGATTTCAATAACCCAAAGATCCGGGTCGCGTTCGATTGATTTGCGAATGCGCTCGTCTGCGTCTCGCTCCTCGATGATGTGTTCATCATGGGCGGAGTACCAGCTCAGATTCCCATCAAAATCCCGCATCTGGGATAATAATCGGCAGCCCACACCGGCTTGATAAATTTTCAGCAATACCGTCCCCCCCATTCGCTCACCTGAATTGACGACGACAGCGGGAATACCCGCCACCGAACAGCGTTTCAGGTGGGCATCGATCCAGATATGGGTCGGGAGCCGGTCATCCACCACGATCTTTTAACCGAGCGGGCCCAGGAAGGGTTCGCCCATGTAGCTGTCGGAAACCGCCTCCACAGCATCCGGCCAATCTCCGGGAATAACCCGGCGACGGTCGGAGGCCGGGCGTGGTTTTCCGTCCCAACCGACTTGTTCCATATAGGCATAAAGCTGGATCAGTTGACCGTCGGGGTCCACGACGAATGCGGAGTAATCGATCCCGGGATAGAGCTCTTGAGGAATGTCCTCCCGGACGGTGCAGCCTTGCTCGCGGAAAAAGGCCACTGCATTCTTGAGCTGCTGGTAATTGGCGAGACGGACGGCAAAGGCGAAGAGCTGTGAGTCTTCCCGGCAACCGAGCTCTTTGCGGAGGGCGATCGGATAAAGTGACATTGAGTGATGTTCGGTATTATTACGCAGGAACACGCATTGGTGGCCTTTGTAATCGACCGTTTCGGTCTCAATGAAGCCGAGTGAGTCGCGATAAAAAGAAAGGGCCGCATTGATGTCTTGGCAGAAAAGCCGTACCGGTCCGATCTTGGTAATTTTGAACGGGCGGCCGAGGAGAATGCCGTCGACGTCGTGCTTTTCTTCAAGCGGTTCGATATCACGATAACCGGTATTCATTTCAACACCGGCTTCGAGAGCTTCTTGTACTTCGCGGTACTCGGATATCTGCGGTAGCGGGGCGACATCTTTGAATTCACGATTGTGCATATCCCAGGGCTTGGAATATCCATCCCATCCGATTTGCTCAATGCCGTAGTAAAGTTCGTTCTGGAACCAGTCGGCATCCATTAAATAGGTGTGCCAGTTCGATCCTGGCATGTCGCGCCCGGCGCGGATCATGTTGCTGCCACGTTCTTTCAGCCAGTGATGCCCGTTGACGGCTTCTGCGAGTGTACCAACCTGCCAGGTAATCTGGTTGACGGTTATGTTCTCGCGCCACCGGCCAAGCTTATCTACGGCACCGCGTTGCCGGTGGTTGTAGAGGACAAAGGCGTGGTGATCGTGTGAATAGCGGAAAAAGTAACCGCGTAAATCACCAAACGGTTTTAGCTCGTCAGGCACTTCACGACCCTCGGGGAACGGGTCTCTAATGTCGACGATCCGGAAACCCATCAGCGCATGATAAAAATGGAGAGCGTCCTCCATCTTGATTGCGTTGATGCCAAAATGGCCAAGGCGACGGATTTTGAAGGGTCGGTCGAGCAGAACGCCGCCGACATTATATTTCCCATCCATCGAATCGAGCATGATGTTTCCTCTAACGAATTAAGACTTCAACTTGATGCAGTTAGTTCGACATCACTGATTTTCTGCCGAACCACCAAAAGAGCAGGACTAGCGGAGTCAGAACGAGTGTCATAATGAGGGTGACGCCCGCCGCCAGATTGGTGGCGCCCGATTGCCAGTAGCTCCAGATTACCGCCGGTAGCGTTATATTCTCATGTCCGACCAGGAATACGGCGACCGTCAGCTCGCGATAGACGAGGATGGCGGACCATATCCAAACAGACATCAAGGTAGGCCGTAAAAGCGGAACCAGGATACGCCAGGAGGTTCTGATCTCGGAAAGGCCAGAGACGTGGGCGGCCTCCTCAAGCTCTTTATGAATTTGAAGAAGCGCGCTGTTTATCGCTCGTGTTGCAAAACTAATTCGGGTGATGACGTAAACGATGGCGATGAGCGTTACCGTGCCATAGAGCGGTACGAAATCCTTGAGGACGAAGAGCGCCATGAGAATTGCTGCGACGGCGAGAATAACCTCAGGCAGCGCATGTGGCAGGAAGGCCCCAAACTCAAGAACATATCGGGCCTTGCTGCGGCTTCGTACAATCAGCCAGGAAATACTGAAAGCGAGAACGAGAGTGGCCGCCGGGACAATAAGGACAAGGAGAACAGTGTTTTTCAACCCCCGAAGTACTAGATCCCAATCCATATTTTCTATAAGGCCTTCAAAGGACATCAGGCTAAACATCTTTGCTGATGGTGGCGCCAAATAGGGAACAAAGGCGGCATAACCGATCAAAATGAGCGGAATGACCTTTGCGGCAATGATGTAAAGGATAATAAATGTCCAGGCGGCTTTGCCCCAATGGCCGATATCGATGAGGGTCGGCCGATAGCCTTTGCCCGTAACGACCTGATACTTATCGCCCTGACGAAGAACGGTGCTGTACCACCACGTTAGAAGCAGGGCGACGCCGATCATAATCACACCCAGCGCGGCGGTAATGCCGTGTTGGGAGAACTCCTCGTCGCCTGGATTGGCCTTTTCAAACACATAGGTGCTGATCATATAGACCCGGTTGGCCAGTCCGATAATCGCAGGGACATCAAATGTCGCGATACCGATGACCACGATATAGATGACGGCTGCCAGGATCGCGGGCATTGCGAGGGGCAGGGTGATGCGGCGCATGGTACCGATGAATCCCAACCCATGAATTTTGGCCGCTTCTTCCAGCGATGGGTTCATCGCGCGGAACATTTGTGCCGTCAGAATAAAGGCCAGGGCCGCGAGACTGAGCCCCTGTACAAAGCCCATGCCGATCGGTGTTGCGATATTGATAGGGGCTTCTGAGAGAGAGAAAAACTGGGTCGCCCATCTGTTTAGAAACCCTATTCGGGCATGGGCCAGGAAGGTCCAGCCCATTGCCGTGTAGATGCCTGGGATCAATAGCCCTAGCGTCATGATGGCATAAACCGCGCTTTTGGCGCGCATGGTGGTTCGTTCGGTCAGCCAAGCGATGGGTAGTCCGATTGCCATTGAGACAAGTGTCGCCGTGATCGCGAAAATGACGGTGTTATAGAGTGCTTCCCCAATGATCGGGTCCGTGAACAGGTCCACATAATTACTTAACGTAAAATGCGCATCTGACGTTCCGATGATGCCGGACTGGAAACTGATCGAAATGAGAACGCCAACCAACACCACAATGACGAACATCGGCAGCGCGGCAAGCACCATCAGCGTTGGGGACGTTTTAGAATGCAATGGAAATTCCTATCGCTAAACGGAGAGATGTGTTCAAGAAACTTGCGGGTTGGAGAGCATGGCTCCCCAACCCACTGTTCCTTTGGAAAACAGAGCCTATTTCTTCTTTTTCTTCAGAATTTTCTGTAGTGCTTTCCGGGTTTTTACATATCCACCTTGGGCGCCGAGCCATTGCGGTGAATTGATAACTGCCTTGGCTCCTTTCGCCATTTGGGCAACAAGTTTTTTCCGCTGATGAGATTCTGGATAAACGTGGAGATCGAGCCCGACATTATCCCACATCCATTTCTGACCTTCTTTGCTGTGGAGCCAGACAACGAACAGAGCGCCGGCATTCGGCGATTGCGAATTTACCGGTACTGAACCATAGCGCGTGTGAGAAACGACGGCTTCATTCATGAGGGCATAGCCAAGCGGTTCTTTTTTACGATGGGCCTGGTTCACATACTGATCGCCACAGCTCAAGACCAGCATAAGGAATTCCCCGCTGGTGATCTTGTTCATCGATCCACAACGCATCAGGCCACCGATCTGGTTGGACAGCTTTGTTGTGTATTCGATCATCGCTTTTTTGCCTAAAAGGTCTGGCATGGCAAATTCACGCATTCCGGCTGCGTATGGCGTGGACGCGATCTTGCCTTTCCATTTTGGCTTTAGCGTATCGGCGAGTGATTGCGGAATATCATCGCCTTTTACGAGATCGCTATTGTAGACAACACCGACCAGCGTTGATCCCGTCGCCAGCGCGGTACCGCCTGGTCCTACGGGGTCGAAGCCTTTTTCCTTGATCATTGGTCGATCTAGGTAGCTCAACCAGTTCATTTTACGAAAAAGACCAATTTTTGATCCTTTCAGCACACCACCGGCATTACCGTAAACCACGTCGGTGCTTGAAGGTTGGCCCGCCTTCATTTCACGGGTGACCTTTGCGATCATCCGGGTCATTGACGCTCCCGGTGTAAATTTGGCTGTGAGGGTCGTGCCGTATTTCTTGTTCATAGCGGCGACGATTTCTTTTAACCCCTTGCCGCCATTCAGGCTGGCAGATGACCACATAGTGCGCAGCGTTGTTTCTTTTTTCGCGCCTGCGATGAGCTCTTCGAGATTCTTAGGGGCGTCCGCCGCTGATGCGGAACCAAATGCCAGCATTGCAGTGACCGGGATCACGGCTATGGCCTTTAATGATGTAAATTTATTTGACATGTAATTGCCTCCTTATCTTTCGTTGTTTTCTTGCTTCGTTGTGGACGCAACGCCTTAGTCTTGTCCGTAAAATATTTTATTCTTATGGGGCTCTTAGCCTCGTCGTTTCTATTGTCACATGCACTCCCAAGAAGACTGCCTAGCGATCTTCCATTGATGCGTTAATAAATGTCGTGTTGCTGTCATCTGCCGCGAAGATCATTACGTCATCTGGATCAACGGCCATATGTAACTTATCGGTTTGCAGCTTTGGCGCCGACCGACTTTTACCTTGTAGAGCCGAGTCAGAGGACGTTGCCTCAAACGTATACTGGTCGCCAAGAAATATTGAATTTTTGAGGTCAGCTAAAATATGGTTGGGTTTTGCGCTATAGGACTCTTCGGGAAAGGCCAGATGTTCTGGCCTGATGCCGACCCAAACATTCTTGTCGGTGATGGCTTTCTGGGAGGCAGAGAAGTCGCCGATCTTTGTCTTCACGACGTCACCTTCCAGTTCTCCCGGCAGCCAGTTAACAGTGCCAAAGAACTCTGCGACTTCTGCACAATTGGAATTTCTATACAGCTCAATCGGTGAGCCATATTGCAGCAGCTTGCCAAAACTCATCAGGGCTATTTTGTCGGCGATGGCCATCGCTTCGATTTGGTCATGGGTCACGTAAAGGACGGTGGCACCCAGATTTTTTGCGAGCTCCCGGATTTTGCCCCGGACATCTTCTCGAAGCCGGGCGTCCAGATTACTCAGGGGCTCATCCATGAGAAGAACGCTGGGATTCACCGCGATAGCTCTTGCGAGGGCGACACGTTGCTGCTGGCCGCCACTGAGGAGCGTCGAGGGTCTGTGGATTTGCTCTTCGAGCTGGACCATTTCGAGGGCTTCCTTAACGCGCCCTTCGACTTCGTTCCCGGGTATCTTTTGTGCGCCTTCTCGTAGTGGCAGGGCTACGTTTTCATAGACCGTCAAATGGGGCCAGACTGCATAAGACTGAAACACCATGCCAAACCCGCGCTCCTGTGCGGGAATCCATACAGGGGGCTCGTTAGAGAACACGGTGCGGTCGGCAATTTTAATGGAGCCGGTGTCTGGTGTCTCTAGCCCGGCAACCGAGCGCAGCAGGGTAGTTTTCCCTGAACCACTGGCACCAACAATGACGAAAAATTCACCGGGATCGACTTGGATGTTGAGGTCATTTAGCGCTGCGACCTTCCCATCAGTCACCGTGAACTCTTTCATTAGATGGCTAATTGAAATCATTCTTATTATTCCCCTGACTTACCTACGCTCTTATCGAGGCGTTACTCTGTTCGTAGCCTACGAACAAATCATAGTCTGCGCTAGCACGATTGTCATATTTCTTTTCCGGGAATTTGGCAGAAAATTTTGATGGATTGGCACGTTGTCGCTATACCCGAATAAGCTGCCCAGGCGGTGCTTTCGCGTTCTTACTGTCCGGAAATACTTTTTGGTTGAGGACACGCGATGGGATGTTGAGGTGATCGCGAAGGACGGTTTTGAACAGGCCGCGCATGTCGCTGGTCGGGGCCAGATCGCGACCGCCATAGAGCGCGGCGTCGCTGAGGCCAGGCCACCGGGTGGCAACGCGTCCGCCTGCAACAGCACCACCGAGCAGCATGGCTGCACTGGCGGTCCCATGATCGGTGCCGTTGCTGCCATTCATGCGAACAGTACGGCCAAATTCTGTGACGACACATATAACGGTGTCTTGCCAAACGGGGGTGAGCCGCAGGGATAGTTCATCGAGACCCTGCGCTAAAAGGCCTAAATTGCGTGCGAGGCGTCCGGTCGTTGTACCTTGATTGGCATGCGTGTCCCAACCGCCCATCTCAATGACGGCGATCCGGGCGCCTTGCTCGGCGGCGAGCAATCTACCGGCAGATTCTGCAAGTGATCTAAACCGTCCGGGACTGCGCATATTGCCCCGTTTCATCTTGCTATCACCAAGGACAGCACCTGTCATCGCCTGGGCACGCCGACCTTCGTTGAGCGCCCGGCCCAGAACGGGATCCGATTGATAAAGGTTACCCAATGTATCAAGAAGGTCAGCTGGAGAGGGTGGAATTCGGGCTGGTGCCCAGGAGGCCGTTGGCGTCGTACCGCGCATCACGGGTGGGGTGCTGTAGCCAACAGACAGCCCAAGTCTTTGTTCCTGGGAATCGATTACGCTCAGGGCACGATTGAGCCAGCCATCCTGCATCAAATGTGCTTTTGCGGCACCGTTTTCGAGAACGTTTTGAGCGTCGAAATGCGAACGGGTTCGTTGCGGAACGGCGACCGCATGAGCGACAGCCATATGCCCTTTTCTGTAATGCTTCATCAAAGGTTCCAATGATTTATGCATTGAAAACGTGCGATCCAGCGCAATAGCATTCTTTGCGGATTGTGCTAAACCGCCGCGGAGCGATTGATAGTTGGGGTCACCAATTGGTGGAAAAGCGGCTAACCCATCCATGCCACCGCGCAAGATGACCAGGACAAATCGCTTGTGGGTGTTCGCGGCAGCGACAGCAATTCCAGGTATTGCGAAGGAGCTCAATAAGCCTGCGGCAGAGGCCCCGATCAGGAATTCACGGCGTGATGTCATGATTTATCTCCGTTGAAATTCGGGGCTGGAAAGAAGCAGAGAAAGGGCGGCCTGACGGCTCGGGGCTCGTTTGATGGAGAGCAGGGTTTCTTCACGGGCGACTGGTCCAAAGGCTTGCTCGGCGAGGTTTACGGGGTCGTGGCGCGAGGATTGGCGACGTGCCAGGAGGTCCATAAGCTCAATCCGCCGTAATAAAGATTCCGGGCTAATCCAGTCTTTCGCGGTATCTGGCCAACCCGCCGGCGATGGAGCTGAGAAAGGCAATTGGCCCAATAACTGCAAAGGCTGGATCATTTGCTTGGGCTTGGCGGGAGAGCCTAACATTCGAAACACGGAAATGACCAACTCGCTGGGAGACTTTACCTTGGTCAGAGGCTTGTCCCAGATAGCTGACAGAGTGACGAGCTCACGCGCCAAGGCGCCAAGGTCTCCACCGGTTTCTTTGAATTTTCTCTGGAGCTGATCAACAACGTCGGAGGGTGGATTGTCCGCTACAAAATGGCGGGCGAGTTTTGTTGCGACGAACCGCGCCGTAGAGGGGTGGTCGGCGAGTGTTCGGAGGGCTTTCTCCGCTTCCTCTTCGCCGTCTTCTGGATAACGCTTCCCCAGAAACTGCTTCGTGCCAGGTTCATGCCGTCTGGCGTTGAATTTGAACTGTCCCGCCTGAGCGGAGCGTTTTCCAGCGATGGTCCAACCGGTCAACATCTTGGCCAAAGCGATAACATCTTCTTGGCGATAGCCGCCGTCGACTCCGAGTGTGTGTGGTTCGAGAATTTCGCGAGCCAGATTTTCGTTAAGGCCTTTGTTCTGACGCAGACCTAGTCGAGAGTTGGGACCGACAGACGCTTGATTGTCGAGATAGATGAGCATGGCGGGGTGACGTGTGACTGCCAGCAGCATTTCGGCGAAGTTGCCGGTAACGAAGGGTCTGATGGCCTCGCGTTCAAATGCGCCGGCGATCCCCCGAACTCTGCCTTTGGTTATCGATACGGTGAAATGATTACTCCAGAACCGCACCAGTCGCTCCCGAAACGGTGTGTCCGTTTCGATGGCGGCGCGGGTTCGTTGCAGTATTTCTTTGCGAAAAAGCGGTTTTACGCGGTTCTTGTTGAACATCTTGCGCATTTCGCGCGAGCCTCGCGCCTGCAGCCAGGCACGACCGATCTCTTCGCTTCTCGGTAGTCCTTTTAGGTAAGGGAGTGCACCATCTTCAGAGCCGAGCTGGCGCAATAGCCAGCTCTGCGGATCGCCAGAAATTCCGCCGAGATATCCGCCTTTGGGGCCAAGCCCAAACCGGTTCGCAGCGATAAAGGCATCGACACTCGTCATATATTAGTCTCCTACATCGTCGACGCTATTGGATGCCGACGGAGGTCAGGTAAAGGCCATTCGTGTCCAATACTCTTAACGAAGGATTAGAGCGTTTTGTCCCTGCGCTTGTGGAAATTTAATTATCCATCTGCGCTTTTAAGTCAGCTGCATAATCAGCGAAGGCATCTGCCATAGAGAATTCAGGTTCCCAACCAAGCATTTCCTTGGCGCGGGTAATGTCGAGAGCCGCGCCGCGATTAACCGGTGCCTCTCCGGGAATAATATCGACCCGCAAATTCGGCAGCTGATCTTTTATGATCGCAACCAAATCGTTGAACGAAGTCACGACCGGATAGGCTATATTGAAAACGCGCTCAGAGGGTTGATCAATGGTCGCGCAAATATCAACCGCGCGGCCACAATCCTTGGCATAAAGATAGACAAAATCCATCGTCTGTTCTTCAGGGATTTTCGCAGGTTCTCCGGTGATTCCGGCCATAACTAGGTCCTGGACTTTCTGGCCGCCTCCGGACCCAGCCCAGAAATGGCCGACCCCAAAGACGTTTGCAAGACGTAGCATGAAGAGGTCAAACCCGGCGTCTTGCGCATAGGCCTCGAGAATCATTTCCTGTGAGACTTTTGAATTGCTGTAGGCAGAACCTGCGCCGAGAAGGTTATCTTCGACAACGGGGCTTTCAGTGATTTTTCGCCAGTTATAAGCACCGAATGTGCTGATATGGATGATGCGCTTGATCCCTGTAAGGCGTGCGGCATCGGCGACAGCCATGACCCCGCCGATATTGAGATCGTATCCAAAATGAATCGGGTTGCTGACTTTTTTGCCAATCACCGAAGCGGTGTTGAGGATGGTGTCCACACCATGGGTGTTGATGGTGGAAACCAGACCGGGAAGGCTGCGCACATCTTCGTTTATATAGGTGTAATCGGCATTGCCGAGTTTGGCGCGGATATAGTCCTCGCGCGGCATTGGGTCGACAAAAACAACTTTCTCGCCTCGACGAACGGCATGTTGTGCATAGGACGTGCCAACAAGTCCGGCCCCGGTGATCAATGTCGTCATAATAGTCTCCCTGTCGTTTAATCGAGTTTGTTTTCTTGAATACCGCCTTCAGTCGTCTTTCGCTATGGCCTTTCGAGCATTTTCCGTTCTGAGAAGATAGACACTGCTGCCAATAATGATTGCAGCGCCACCATAGCTCCACCAGCCAGGGGTCTCTGCAAACCAGATGATACCAAGGATGAATGCGTAAACGATCCGCATATAATCAAATGGCATCACGAAACTGGTTTCCCCGAGCCCGACCCCATGCGTAAATAGACCCTGACCAACAATCCCGAGCGTGCCGGTAAGAGCGAGAAGAACGACCTCCGTCCAAGTCGGGGTTTGCCAGACAAACAGGGCCGGAATGAAAGCCATCAGCGTTGTGAACAGCGCGAAGTAAAACATGATGGTAACTGTTTCTTCGGTTCGGCTTAGGAGCTTGATCGTCAGGACGACGCCTGTGCCGAAAATTGTACCGCCAAGCGCTACGAGGAACCATGGATCGAAGCCGCCACCAAAAGGTTTGGTAATCAACAAAATACCACCAAACCCGAGGATCGTTACGACTCCGCGCTTGAGTCCAATCACTTCATTCAGGAACAGGGCGGCGACAATGATCATGATCATTGGACGTGAAAATTGAATGGTGACAGTGTCGGCCAGCGTGAGGTGTATGAGGGCGAAAAAGAAACAAAGATTACCCATAAACCCAACAAAACCACGTGCCGCGTGCAGATGGATCTTAGATGTTTTTACGATCTTCGGGCCCATACGCCAAACGAGCGGCGTAATGACAATCAGCCCCGCGAGAAATCGAACGAACAGGACTTGGAAAGCGGGCAACGTCTCGCCGAGGTGTTTGACGAGAGACGCCATAACGATCAGCAGGAAGGCCCCTACGACAACAAAACAGGCCCCCCGTATGTTTGGAGAAATTAGGTTCCAGCGCGCCAGAACGGGGGCGAGAAATGATAGTCGGGGAGGTTTGGATTCAGGGGCGTTGGACATTGCAGGGCAATGTGCGCGCCACCCTAATACTTGTCAAACGACTGGCCCGATATTGCGCATGCTTCTCGCTCGGCTTACCGTCAATATTCTGGATTTATTATGAAGATGGGGGACAAGAAGATGGCAGTGTCAGGAAAGATGCAAAATAAGGTTGCGCTGGTTACCGGTGGTGGTGGCGCTATCGGGGGTGCCTCCGCAAGACTATTGGCTGGTGAAGGCGCCAAAATTCTGGTCGCTGATGAGCGGTCTGAGACTGCAGAAGCTGTGGCGCGGGAGATCAAAGAGGCGGGTGGGGCTGCGGAGCCTTTTTCTATAGATGTCGCTGACCCGTCCCAGTGTAAGGCTGCGGTCGATGCGGCCGTCTCTGCTTTTGGTGAACTGCATGTCTTGGTCAATGTTGCTGCAGCAGTAACACCGGATGCGCCAGTAGATGAATTGCCGTTGGAGGAATGGAACCGGGCCTTTGCTGTAAATCTCACCGGGCCATTTTTGATGTCGAAATTCGCTGTTCCGGAAATTCGCAAGGCGGGCGGTGGTGCCATCGTCAATATGGCCTCTCAGTTGGGAACCATCGGGGTGCCCAACCGTTCAGCTTATTGCACGACCAAGGCAGCCCTCATTCATCTGACAACTATCCTGGCCGCTGAGGTGGCCGGTGATAACATTCGGGTCAATTCAGTGTCGCCCGGCGTCATCGAGACACCCAGAACCCGGCGGCGGTTCGACACGGCAGAAGAATTTCACGAGTCACGAGGCAAGCTGCATATGCTGGGTCGAGTAGGACAGCCTGAGGAAATTGCCAAAGCGGTATTGTATTTGGCATCAGAAGATTCATCCTTTGTAACGGCGACTAACCTGCTCGTTGACGGTGGTTACATTTATTTGAAACGCCAGCCGGAGGAGAATAGCAACACCTAAATGGAGAAACGCGCGATACCGCTACGCGGTGAACTTGGTCTCTGAGAATGGTTAGTTTTTAGAGAGTTCTTTGGGTGTTGCTGCGGTAGCGATAATTTCTGGCGCTGATCGTTAGGTTTTGATGCAAGTGGTTTAGCGCCGCATGAAGCGGATTCCTGCTAACCCAATTCCCAAAATTAAGATTGTCGCTGGTTCTGGAACGACGGGGGCGTCTTCTAGACCGACATTGGTTATAAGCTGATCGATGGAAGTCTGCGTTCCCCCGGATATTGTGCAGGATGTTGAGAATTCGCGGTCAGTCAAACGACTCGCATTGGGAAGCCCTGTTGCCCCTGATGCCATAAGCGGGTCGAGGCCATTTGGCGTAACTACCCCGACAAAGTCACAATGTTCCAGACCGAGCGTATGACCGATTTCATGGGCAAGCGTGCCTTCCAGGACATGGGTGGTCTGGAACAGGTCACCAGGCGTTCCGAGTGCATTGAATACGCCGGAGAAAATTTCATCTGTATAAACGGCGCCGATCGTGTTGCCTGCGGTTCCAAAGGCTCCATTCAAGAACGCTTCTCCAAGGGGTTCACTCGCATTATTCGCATTACCCACGGCGATATAATAATAGTCGATATCGCCATTTGCTGTGACGCCACCATCGCCGACGGTACCTAAAACAAAATCGATGGCAAGTTGCTGGCCCGAAGGAATGGAGGGCGATACGATGTTGTAAAAATCGTTTCTAAGCTCGGTCATAACGGATGATATGACTGTGTTGCGCTGTCCAGCTGTAAATCCGTAAGGTGTCACATCAAAGGCTGACATTGCGGTGGTATTGAAGGCGAACTGGGCTACTGGATCAAAATCGATCACGAACGTCAAAGCATTCGCACGTTTGGACGGCACGCCAATAATCGCGGTCAAAAGCAATACCATTGCAATTATGGAGGTAACTGAACGCAGCATATTTTTGGTCATCAACCCTTTAAACTGATCAGGTACTCCCCCGGGTACCGAAAAGATATTAATTCTTTTTTATATATATTCTAAGCGGAATAATCAGTCATCTAAAACAATTTAGCAAGAAAAATCCATATTGCTGAAATTCTTTTTATTGTTATAAATCAATGACTAATATGGGTTTAGGTTTTTTAAAAAAAAATGTGGGCGTGTGCTGGGCTTAAGGGTTTCAAGAAACGATCAGTCCTGTGAGTTAGCAATTGGCGTATCAATTGTTGTCACCAGCGTCATGTCTCCCGATAATGGGTCAGATGGAAAATAAATAATAATATCATTTTGACGGGATAGAGAAATTGACAGAAGTAACACGCGCCAACGGGCATAGGCTTGACGGGATATTGCCGTTAGGTGAACCCCCTATGCCGGGGCCGCAACCCACAGATGATGACGTTGCCTTTGATCTCGAAGCGGGGTTAGCGGCCGTAAGATCATTGCGGTCGAAAATACCGGCTGATGCCCATAGTGCCAGAAACCTTGGAACGGAAAGGGAGGGCAATGCGGTCTTGATCGACGCCGATGGCACTCTGGTTACAATCGGCTACCTGATTACAGAGGCGACAGATATTGCAATTGGTGGTCCTGATGGCGAAGAAGTTCCAGCTCAGGTCGTGGGGTATGATCATCGAACCGGCTTTGGTCTGGTCAGAACTGTCGAACCACTCGATCTAACGCCACTTCCGATCGCTTCCAATGTCGACGACATCTTGGTTGATGACCAAATTGTCATTGCCGCATCAGGAGGTATTCCTTCCTCCATATTGGGCCAGGTTGTTGACCGGCGTGAGTTTGCAGGCTCGTGGGAGTATTTGCTCAATTCCGCAATTTTCACAGCGCCGCTACACCCAAGATGGAGCGGGGGTGCTCTCATTGATCCCCGGTCTGGCTCGCTTGTTGGAATTGGATCTCTATTTGTTCAGGATCCTGGCGGGAATAGCAGCGAAAGTCAGGGCAACATGTTTGTACCCATCGATTTGTTGCCGCCAATATATCAGGAATTAGTGGATACGGGCCGTGCGCAAAAGAATGCAAAACCGTGGTTGGGGATGCAAACAACTGAAGCGCTTGGCCATTTGGTCGTTTCAGGTGTTCACGATGGGGGGCCTGCGGACAAAGCTGATGTGCAGGTTGGCGATATCATTGAAGAAATTGAAACTCAATCTGTCGAAAGCTTACCAGATATGTATCGCAAGATATGGGCTGCCGGTGGTGCTGGCGCAGATGTCAGTATCTGTGTCGTACGGGGATCACGCCAAATTGATATTGTTATCCGGTCTGGTGATCGGCATGACTATTTGAAGGTGCCGCGTCGACATTAAAGAATTGGTTTGCCTAACGACAGACCACGTATGCGATAATTACCGGTCTGCCCTTAATCTTGCGATCCTGGCATCGGCGACAGCGATCGCAACCCGGACGTTTTCATTTTCTTGCGGTAAAGCGGAAAGGGTGTGCCGATATGTATGCCACTCATCGAGGGTCCCGCTAAGCAGGTCAGGTTCGCCGTCAATTTCTATACGCTGATGGTGCTTGGTGGAATTTTGTTTGGACGAGTCGCCGTTTTTTGATGCAGACAACATCCCGTTTACGCCGAGAGCTGTCTTGTTAGACGTTTGCGGGAGAACCCAACTCCCAAGATCGCTAGACAAAACAGGATCAGTGAAGAAGGCGCTGGTACTTCAGCGTATCCTTCAGCATCGACAAATAGCCCCACACTCGTCGTGCCGCCTGCGAGAACAATAACGTCGACAGCCAGGGTGGCCGAGTCTGTCAGAGTTTCAAATGTACTGTTTAACCCATTGGCCGTTGTGAACTCGTCAACGTGGAATATGTCCACCCCGACTTGGTCACCGATCGAATCAAAGATCAACGTATCGACGATGATACTGGCAACTGCCCAGGCCATTTGGTTGGCGTTGGATGTTGAAGCCATCAGCGTGTAGGCCCAATCGATGCCTAAAGTTACTGTGATATCTTCTAATCCCGCGTTCCCAAAAAAGATTTCGCCATTTGTCAGCTGAGCTGTAAGCGCTTGGCCTCCTGGACTGCTCGCGCTGCCGCTGGTAGTTGCCAGTTGGGAAATCGCGTCACCAGCAACCATATCGGTTGGTGTCGAGGATATTACTGACGTGGTGTTGGAGATCGTTGCGGTTGCTGCTCCGCCCGTCAAAGCCGTGCTGTTCGGGGCGTCAGGCTCAGATATTCCATCAATCAATAGGGTCAGCGGTTTTGAAACCGGCCCTGATGTCGTGCTGAACCCAGTAATTGTGACTGTGGCCGACGAACTGGCGCTAAATGTCGCGATGGCATTGGCTGGGCTGGACAGCACAATGATCACGCCAAAGGCGGCGACCATTGTCGCAATCATCCTGTTCTTGAGCCCTAAAACCATCATTAACCAAAATACCAGTGTTAATTTTTTATGGAGCGCGTATTACCCCACTCAATTTATGCAAGAATTGTGCCATTCCCGTTAAAATGATTGATTCCAAGCGGTTATAACCGCAGGGAAAAAGGAGATAATACAAGGTGTAAAATATACCGACAGTATAATGCGACAGATGTCAAAATGCGTTCGCGTTAACCGACGGTATTCCATTCTCGTTGGACTTCAATATCGATCTCATCGGCTCGATGAAATTCGCGCGATTTCTTGAATAATCTAGGCGAGACGAGACGTGAGAGTGCCCATATTGCCATCGCCCTTACTAAAGGTGACTCGTCGTTTAATTTAGCGTCGACATGGGGAATTAACTGGGATATGCCGCTATTGCCTATGGCAATGAGTACATTGCGGATGAATCGGTCTCGACCCAGACGTTTGACTGGAGACCCTGAGAAGACCTGTCGAAAAGTGGTGTCGTCAAGTTGTACGAGATCGCCAAGCCGTGGCCAACGAAGTTCAAGCCGCGCCTCTAGTTCAGGCTCATTGGTTAAGTGCGCAAATTTGTTCCATGGGCAGACAGCGAGACAATCGTCGCAACCGTAAATACGGTTTCCAATGGCTTCCCTGAACTCCAGCGGAATGTGGCCTTTATGTTCGATCGTTAGATAGGAAATGCAGCGACGGGCATCAAGCTTGTAGGGTGCCGGGAAGGCGTTTGTAGGACAAGCTGTAAGGCATTGCGAGCAACTACCGCAATTGTCTACGGCCTCTTGCTCGTTGGCCAGAGCCAAGGTTGTGTATATTTCGCCAAGGAAGAGCCAGGAGCCAGCGGACTTTGACACCAGGTTAGTGTGTTTGCCCTGCCATCCAAGGCCCGCTTTTGCGGCAAGAGGTTTCTCCATCACCGGGGCGGTGTCGACAAAAAGTTTTACATCGCCGTTGAGGTTGTCGGCGATATAGCGTGCGAGAACCCGGAGTTTTTTCTTGGCGACGTCGTGATAATCTCGCCCACGGGCGTAGATCGATATTGCGCCGCGTTCTGGTTTCTCGAGCACTTCAAGCGGGTCGCCCGCCGGGCCATAATTCAAGCCGACAACGATGACACTTTTCGCCTCTGGCCAGAGATCCGTTGGTTGTGATCGTTGCTGCGTGCGTTCAGCCAACCAGCCCATATCGCCGTGATAGCCATTTGAAATATAATCGGAGAGACGGTCTCTCGCATTGTCGCCAAGTGCTGCTGGCGCGAACCCGACAACGTCAAAACCCAATTCAAGAGCACGATCTCTGATCGCTGCCGTTGTGGCCGCTTTGTCTGTCTGTGGTTTGCTCACCCGCGCCCGCGATAGGTGGGGACGCCCTGATCTGGAATCCACAAATCTGCGGGAGGCTGACCCGTTTGATAGAATACGTCGATCGGCATGCCGCCTCGCGGATACCAATAGCCGCCAATTCTGAGCCAATGCGGTGAGAGCAGTTCTTCTAATTTTTTCGCGATGCCAACCGTGCAATCTTCATGAAAGGCCCCGTGATTCCGGAAGGAGCCGAGATAAAGCTTTAATGACTTGCTTTCGACAATCCAGTCATTGGGTGCATAGTCGATGACAAGATGTGCGAAATCGGGCTGGCCCGTAACGGGGCACAGGCTGGTGAATTCGGGACAGGTGAAACGGGCGAGATACATTGTGCCCGCTTGTGGATTGCCAACCCGCTCCAGGATGGCGTCTTCGGGTGAGGCGGGCAGGGGTGTATGCGCCCCCAGCTGCGTCAATGTTTCATTGTTATCTGAGGTCATTGAGCAACTCCGTCCTCTAATTAGTTTCCGACACGATAGAACCGATTTCCTGTTCAGCTATCAAACCTGGCCACAAAATTGCTCAGCGTTCCAGTCTCAATTGCATCCCGCATCCCAGCCATCAAGGTCTGATAATAGTGCAGGTTATGCAGCGTCAAAAGCATTCCTGCCAGCATTTCTCCGGCCTTAATAAGATGATGAAGATAGGCGCGGCTGTAATGGGTGCAAACGCGACAGCTACAGGCTGCATCAAGCGGCCGTGGGTCTTCCGTATGTTTTGCATTTCGCAGGTTAAGTGAGCCGCCGCGGACGAAGGCTTGTCCGGTTCGACCGGACCGGGTGGGGATCACGCAATCGAACATATCGATCCCGCGCTGCACGGCGCCGACGATATCGCCCGGCTTGCCGACGCCCATCAGATAATGTGGTCGTTCTTGGGGCAGGCTCGGGACCGTATAGTCGAGGACTTCAAACATGACGTCTTGCGGTTCACCGATAGCAAGACCCCCAACGGCGTATCCATCAAAACCAGTTTCGATCAGCCTGGCAGCAGATTCATGGCGCAGCTCGCGATACATGCTTCCCTGAACGATGCCAAACAATCCGTAGCCTGGTCGTGCTTCAAATGCTTCTTTGCAGCGCGCCGCCCAACGCATGGAAAGCTCCATTGATTTGCGGGCGTCTTTTTCAGTGATTGGCCATTCAGTGCATTCATCAAGAACCATGGTGATGTTTGAGCCCAGCAAATTTTGGATCTCGATGGACCGTTCGGGCGTCAGTTCGATTTTTGCGCCATCAATATGGGACTGGAAGATGACACCCTGTTCGTTGATCGAGCGGCGTTTGGAGAGCGAGAACACCTGATACCCACCGGAATCCGTGAGGATTGGTTTGGGCCAATTCATAAAACGATGCAATCCACCGAGCGTGGCGACCCGTTCTGCGGTTGGCCGCAAGCATCAGATGGTAGGTGTTACCCAGGATTATCTCGGCACCCGTTGCCGCGACGTCTTCCGGCATCATGGCTTTTACGGTTCCGGCCGTGCCTACAGGCATAAAAGCCGGTGTATTTATATCGCCATGCGCGGTCGATAGACGGCCCCGGCGGGCGGCGCCGTCAGTGGCGATAAGCTCGAAACTGGTGCCGTTTGCGGTCATGATGGTTCGTTTTTCTCCAGCAAACAGGCGTCGCCATAGGAATAGAAGCGATATCCCGATTGGACGGCATGGGCGTAGGCAGACTTCATTCGGTCCAAGGCCTGAGAAGGCAGAAACCAACATGAAGAGTGTTGAACAGGGCAGATGAAAATTTGTCATCAATCTATCGACAATCCGAAACTTATAGCCTGGCGTAATAAATATATCAGTATCGCCCTTAAAGGGAGCAAGCTCTCCAACAGCTGGCGCGGCGGACTCCAGGAGCCGAAGTGCTGTGGTGCCGCAAGCCATTACTTTGCCCCCGGCTTGTCGCGCTTCCATAATTCGTTGAACGGCTGTTTCATCCAGCTGTCCCCATTCAGAATGCATCTTGTGCTCGTCGGTATCCTCGACCTTAACCGGGAGGAAGGTGCCCGCGCCGACATGTAAGGTGAGTTCAACGACGTCGACACCGGCATTTCTGATTTTTGATAGCAGTGTGTCTGTGAAATGGAGTCCTGCGGTTGGTGCGGCGACAGCACCCGCTGTGGCCGCATAGACAGTCTGATAATCTTGCCGGTCGGTTTCTCGGCTTCCCTCTTTGCGGGCAATATAAGGGGGGAGTGGCATGAAGCCATTTGCCGCGAGACCGCTGAAAACCTCCTGTCCTGAGAAACCGACAAGAATCTCACCGCCGTCTCTTTTTTCAATGACGGTGGCGGAGAAGTTTTCTGAAAACGCTATCATGTCACCGTCGCGCAGGCGTTTTGCTGGGCGGGCAAAGGCGCACCAGGTTTCATCACCGTTTCGCTTATGCAAGGTGATCTCGATCGAGGCCTCGCCCCGGCGTCCACGCAAGCGGGCAGGGATTACTTTGGTGTTATTGACGACCAATACATCGCCGGGATTTACCAGGTTTGGCAAATCCCGAACCGCAAGATCAGCGAGATCTTCGTCGACATGGAGCAGGCGGGCTGAGTCGCGCGGGATGGCGGGCTCCTGGGCGATCAACTCTTTGGGTAGATCGAAATCGAAGGCGTCGGTTTTCATGGTCTTTTCAGGCTACTGCGTATTCTTAGCGTTGTTTAACAGATTTCAGCAAAGCTGTGCCATCTCCTAAGAAACGTGATAGGGGAAAGGCCCTGCACACAACGTTTCATAAATGGCCAATATAAAGACCCGATTATCCGCGCTATTTGGCTCGGCGCCTGATGGTGCCAAAGGAGTCGGGTTTATGCTTGGCTCGGCAGCATCCATATCCGGGGCGAACGGGGCTGTCCAGCATCTGTCGCATAGTAATCTCCACGTCTTTGAAATTGCCTTTTTCCGGCAATTGCTCGGCCTGATTTTTATGTCCGCCCTCTTTCTGCGTGGCGGGCTGCGCCCCTTGATCACTCGAAAGTTCGGTTTGCATGTATTGCGGTCCGTCCTGAATGTGCTGGCAATGCTGGCTTTTTTTTACGGATTAAGTCTGGAACCCCTGGCCAAAGTCGTCTCGCTTGGTTTGACGGCGCCGCTATTTGCGACTGTCGGTGCAGTCCTTTTCTTGCGGGAACGCATGACTCTGCATCGGTGGATTGCGCTTGGGATCGGTGTTGCTGGCGCCGTGATAATTTTGCGACCAGGTATACAGGTGGTTTCCCTCGGAGCCTTAATGGTTCTGATATCCAACACGTTATGGGCGGTTGCCTTGGTTGTGATCAAGGTTCTGACCCGTACGGAGTCTTCCGTGACGGTGGCTCTCTATTCAAGCCTTCTTGCAAACGCCTATCGCCTTTATGTTCGCCATATTCTTTTGGCAATGGCCGACAGCTGAGCAATTGGTGTGGCTGGCCGGGATTGCGATTTTTGGAACGATTTCACAGCTCGCGTTAACTGAGGCTTTCCGAAAGGCTGATGCGACGCTTGTTCTACCCGCTGATTTCACCAAGGTCATTTGGGCCAGCTTGATTGGTTATTTCTTCTTTGATCAGGTGCCGGAAATCTGGGTAGGCGTCGGTGCCGTCGTTATTTTCTCGGCGGTCTTCTATAATTCCTACTCGGATTCTCGATTCTCACGAGCGGGCAATTCGACACCGTAGCGATGAAGCTCATGGCCGTTCAGGCGTAGCCAGTTTCGACCCTTTTCGAAGTCGTCAGACAGATGCTCGACAATGTGCCAGAAACTTTTTGAATGATTCATTTCCGCGAGATGGGCAACTTCATGGGCGACCAGATAATCCAGCACGTAGCTGGGTGCCATGACGACCCGCCAGGAGAAATTAAGGTCGCCTTTTGCTGAGCAGCTGCCCCACCGGCTCTTGGTATCCCGGATGGTTAGCCGGCCATAGGGCGTCCCAAGCATCTTTGATTTTTGTTTGGCACAGAGGGTGATTTCGCAGCCAGCTTCTCGCCGATACCAGTCCTGAACTGCCTTGGAGATGCGGGCTTCCGGGGCGGCAACGATTAATTGATTGCCCTCCCTTTGAACGTCGGCCCGTTTGGCATTGCGGTGGCATATGGTCAGAGGCTCACCCATGAACGGGACGATTTGCCCATCTTCGAACGGGATCGGGTCAGGGTATTTTGCCAGCCGTTCTTCGAGCCAGTCGGTTTTGTCGTGGAGAAAGGCAATTCCCTTTTTCTCTGAAAGGCGGCCAGGGAGAACGAGCTCTGCCTGACCTGTGCCTGGCGCAATGCGTAGCGTCAATCGGCGGGCGCGGGGACTTCGCCTGATCTCGACGAGAGCGGTCTTGCCGCTTGGTAGCGTAACCGTTGTGCTGTTTGATAAAGATATTTGTGACATTGGTGGCGGTAAAATTTATTCGCCAGCGGCTTTGTTGCCGATGGCAGCGGCGCAGCCTTGAACTGTCTGACGCATCGTCCGGCTCTTATCGACGGTCTCGCGGATTTCTGACGCATAAGGGGATTTGGTCATCAACCTGTAGAGCTCCGCAGAACCATCATGAAACCCGGTGGGCATGCCAATAGCTCCCATGGTTTTCGCAATCTCTTCCATTTCGCCAATATAACGGTCTGAGACGGCTGGCAGGGCCGACGTAAGGGCTTCCATGCGTTTATACATGGCGCTCTGGCTATAGGTGAGCTCGTCATGAAGATCGTCGGCGATACCAAGTTTTTCAGCCGCCATCAGCATCGCAGCATGCAAAGCGCTGGTGCCTTTCGTGATACCGGCATAACACATCTTAATAGCGGAGGCTTTCCCGGCTTCAGGGCCACATTGTTTGATATCGACGCCCTTACCGTCAAAAATATTCATTTCTTCGGCGCCGCTCCCGCTGACAAAGAAGCGTGTTGGCACAGAAGCGCCGGGAGGATTGCCCACAATGCCGCCGTCGATATAGGCGGCGCCGGCCGCTTCAATAACGTTGCCGATCTGTGCTGCGGTCTCTGGAGATACCGCATTGCAATCGAAATAGGGTGGCGTGTGACCGGTCTCTTTCATGGCCGCTGCGACGCGCTTGGCCTGTGCCAGTGCATCCCCGGGGGGCAAAATAGAGAACACGATATCAGCCTCAGCCAAGACAGAGGCAATCGAACCACAGTCGCGAAACCCGGCGGCGGCGGCGCGCTTACGGGACGTTTCGCTACGGCCTTCGAGGGCGGTGATGATATAGAAGCCGTGCTCCTGAAACGCCTTGCCGGTTGCAGCGCCCATTTCCCCGGGGCTCAATATGGCGACAGTTCTGATCGTCATGGTCGACTCCTCCTATATGTACTTTTCTCAATAGTATGATGCTGGGACGTGGAGGCTAGCGCCCGGTCCGAAATTTCCAGCCCCAGCTTGTCGCCCGCAGGCATATCAAGGCGGCGATGGCGGGGATCAAGGCGGTAAAGCCGAGAACCCAGGCGGCGACACGATATACCGTTTCTTTGGACATACCTTCATCGAGACCAGCACTATTGGCAACCAGGCCTGCAGCGGCGGCCCCAAAAGCAACACCGAGGGATCGGATGGTTGGCATTGATCCGGCGGTGATGGCTTCTTCTCCTTCGCGGGCGACGCCCATGCCGTAATTGGTCATCAGGACGTTTGTGGCGCCGATGCCGAGGCCTATCAGGGCGCTCCATACTGTCACCATGAAGATGGTTCCAGACAGGATTGAGAAAGTGAAGGCCACCGTTGTGATTGATGCGAATAACATTCCCGCCGCCGACCCGTGACGTTCCCATTTGCCGGTCCAGCTAGCTGCTACGATAGAGCCGATGGACCAGCCAATCGAAAAGACCAGCGATAGATAGCCGAGGAGAAGCGGCGTTACGTTGTGCAGGATTTGCAAAAACAGCGGCGCAAAGATCAGCAAGGTCGTATGCGTTGCGGAGATCAAAAAATAAGACCAGTAAGCGAGCCCTACAGGCGTAAACAAAGAAAGAGCATGGCTCGGGAAGATCTTGGTGTCGGACGCTCCGTCACGTCGGAAAGTCAGCCACACCAGAAACACTGCCAGTAAGATCAAACCCGCACTCGTGAGGAGCATCTTGTATTGGTTGGTAAGCCCTGCTGCTAAAACACCCGCTGCCAGCATCAAAAGGCGCCGCCAGGGAAATCGTCTGTGGGAGGGTGTGCTGTCCTGATCTGGCACAAGCTTCCAGGCCATGATCAAAAAGGCGATGACGAACGGCGCTTGTCCCCAGAAGGCGCCGCGCCACCATTCCAGCTCGGCGAAGACACCACCAATTCCTGGACCAAATAAGGCGGCGACGCTCCAGGTCGTCGAGACCGTAGCAAGAATCCGGGTGCGAATTGACGGGGTATAGAGGTCGCTCACCAGCGCCATTGATTGGGCGATCACGAGACCACCTCCAACGCCTTTGATGACACGGGCGGCCAGCAATGTCGTCATATCCGGTGGAATAGCACAGGCCACCGTACCGACGAGCAGGATTAACCCACCCCAGAAATAGCCGCGCCGGGTCCCCAATCGGGCACGGAGATGCCCGCCTGCGGCGGCGCCGACGATGGTCCCGACCATATAGAGCATCGACGTCCAGGCGTAGTAAGAGATGCCGCCGATGTCTTCGACGACGGTTGGCATAATCGTGGTAATAATGAAGATATCGATGGCATGTAGCGCGATACCTAGATTAAGCAAAACCGTATATGGGGCACGGCCTTCCCGAAATAAATCCAGCCATCCGGCTTTTTTTGGCGCGGGGCTGTTTTCGGGCGGCGATTGATCTGTCATTGATGCACTCTATGCGGCGCGCCGGACCCCGCCAAGGCTATCCGGTGCAATCATTCACAACTATGTTTAAAATGATCTCATGACTTTACTCAGTGTTCTTGACCAATCGCCGATACGAACCGGTGCAACACCCGCAGATGCCGTCGCCGATACGTTGGCGCTAGCCGAACATGTCGACAGACTCGGTTACCACCGTTACTGGCTTGCCGAGCATCACAGCAGCAATGGTCTGGCCGGTGCGGCGCCTGAGATAATGATTCCGCAGATCGCAGGCCGGACGCAGGGAATACGGGTTGGGTCTGGTGGGATCATGCTGACCCATTACAGCCCTTTGAAGGTGGCAGAAACATTCCGCACGATAGAGACCTTATATCCGGGGCGGATTGATCTCGGGATTGGTCGCGCGCCGGGAAGTGACCGGGTGACTGATCAGGCGCTACAAACCGGGCCGGGCGCGCTGGGCGCAGAACACTATCCGACGCAGGTTCGCGACATGATGGGCTACCTTGGTGGCAACCTTCCGGATGATCATCCCTTTGCCAATGTTCGGGCGATGCCCGCCGGCCCAACCGTGCCGGATGTCTGGATGCTGGGCTCAAGCGATCAAAGTGCCTCAATGGCTGCTTATTTTGGGGTACCATTTTCCTTCGCCCATTTCATTGTTGCGGAGGGTGGGCCACAGGCTGTTGCGGCCTATCGTGACAACTATCGGCCCTCAGAGGCCTGGCCGGAACCTGTCGTCAATATTGGCGTGTTTGCAATGGCTGCCGACACTGAAGAGGAAGCCGAGCATTTGATGAAATGCCGTGATCTTTCCTCTGTGCGGCAACGCAAGGGACTGGCAGCGCCTGTGCCGTCTATTGAAGAGGCGGAAGCCTATGTGTATCCGCCGCAAGAAGAAGCCCTCAGAAGTTATAATCGTCAGCGTTGTTTTTGGGGTACCGGCGAGCAGGTACGGGAAAAGATGTTAACGACTGGCAAGCTCTATGATGTTGACGAGTTTGTCATTTTGACGATGTGCCCGACATTGGAGGCGCGTTTCCGCTCCTATGAACTTCTGGCCGAAGCATTTGAGTTGACGGCGCGGGATACGAGCGCGACAGCAGTTGGATAAAGAGCTTTAATCCAACTGCTTGTCACTAATGTGCAACCAAGGCGTGGCAACTTCAGAAACGAAATTTTAAGGCTGTTTCGGTAGCATTCACCTCAATATACGAGGTGAACCATGGCAAGGGCAGCCAACCAGTACCAAGAGTTAGGCGGTATCCTGCAAAGTGATGACAGTGCGGCGCGAAAAGCGCTGGCCTCTGATCCTGCCACGCCGCCCGAGGTACTCTATTTCCTGGCTGAAAAAGGCGAGATAGAAATCCGTCGGCTTGTTGCCGAGAACCCCTCAACACCGAACCAAGCAGATGTCATGTTGTCGCGTGATGACGACGTGTCGGTTCGCTGTGCATTGGCGCGCAAGATCGTTGGTGAAGGGTTGGAGGACGAAGCGAAGCGCAATTTGTGGCGTATGGTTTTTACTATCCTCGAAACATTGCTGCGGGACAAGGTGGTGAGTGTACGCCGAATATTGTCCGAAGCCTTTAGGTCCCGGTCTGACGCACCCCGCGAGATTGTTATGGGATTGGCTCGAGATACTGATCAGGAAGTCGCCGCGCCGGTTCTGTCCGGGTCACCCATTCTAACGGAAGAAGATCTTCACAGCATTAATCGAAGATGGGGCGCCTGATTGGGCCAAATGTGCCATTGCCGAGCGGGAAACAGTTTCACCACATTTGTGTGACATATTGATCAGTGATGA
Organism: uncultured Alphaproteobacteria bacterium; assembly: GCA_943787225.1. Classification (GTDB taxonomy): domain Bacteria; phylum Pseudomonadota; class Alphaproteobacteria; order MPNO01; family UBA2964; genus UBA2964. Next base: position 98,679 of record CALSLP010000002.1, on the reverse strand, counting down.
CTGTCCGGTTGCGATGTCACGGCTCGCCGAAAACAACAACATTTCACTGTCCGAACCGGTGCTGGAAAAGATCGTCCATAAGGCGGAAACAGTTCCGGAAATTCAATCAGCGTTGGTCGAGCGACGTGACCTTTCTGATAATTTACTTGTTCGCTTGGTCCGCTTTGTTGCCGCGCCTCTACTGGCCAAACTTTGTGGGTGCCGGGAAATTGACAGCAAGGTCGCTGCCCGTATGAACCGGGCAATCGAGGCGCGAAGTGATCAGCCTTCTGCGCGCGTCATGGCAACGCTACAAAGGACTGAAGCTGCAACCGCTTCAAAAAAGAAATCGATTGGTGCGGCTGAGAGTCACGAGGCACCGCGCTATAGGGCGAAACGCTTGTTCGATAAGCAGGCACTAACGGATGACGTAGTCGCTGCAGCCTTAGACAATAAGGATTACGAATTCGTCATCGCGGCCTTGGCACTGCGGGCCAGTATCCCCATGCCGACTGTCGAACGTATGGTTCGGGTTAAAAGCGTCAAAACGATTGTGGCTCTTGCCTGGAAAGCAGGGTTCAGCGCCCGATTTGCGATGGATTTGCAGCGTGATCTTGCTTTCATAGCGCCAACTAAGATTATGAATGCCCGTGACGGCATCGATTTTCCAATGCGTATCGATGACATGGAATCGCAGCTGTCGATTTTCGAATAAACAGCTGACGGTGCGTCGGTCACGTTGTTTGCGATATTCGTTCCCAATAAAAAATAATATGGTCGCCGACTGGCGGAACTTTTCGTCAATTAAGGAACAGGGTTGAAACCTAACCGTCCTATCGCCGGTATTCTCTGGATGAGTCTGGCAATGCTTCTCAGCGCTGCGGCTGGTGCTTGTGTGCGCCAACTTGCAGGTGAAGTGCCGACGCTGGAGCTGGTCTTTTTTCGCAATGTCGTCGGCTTGCTTTTGCTTGTGCCCTGGCTCATGCGTCAGGGGCTTGGCGTGATGCGGACCAGTCGCCTGCCGCTTTATTGTTTACGCGTCTTTTTCGCCTACACCGCCATGGTGATGCTGTTCTATGCCTGGGGAGAAATGCCCATCGCGGATGTGTTTGCCCTGCAGTTCACCATCCCGCTTTTCACCATCATGCTGGCTGTTTTTATCCTGAAACAACAAACAGACCGTCAGGCTTGGGCGGCATGTCTTATCGGTTTTGCAGGGGCGCTCATCGTCATGCGACCCGGTGTTATTGAACTGACGTTGGCGGCAGTGGCTGCCATCGCTTCCGCAATGATGTCAGCAGGATCCAACACAACGATCAAGCTTCTAACCAGAACGGAGAGTGTTGGCACTATAACGGTTTATTCCAATCTTCTTATGCTGCCTCTGGCATTAATCCCAACGTTCTTCGTTTGGGTAACACCGACCATGGAACAAATACCGTGGATCGTTGGGGCGGCGTTTTTAGTGCCGTTGGTGGCATCTGTTTTACATGGCGGTCGGCGCTGCAGATGCTCGTGTCGTCCAGCCATTCCAGTTTACCCGGATGATCTTCGCCGCTGTGATTGGTTATGCCATGTTTGTTGAATTGCCGGATGTCTGGACATGGGTTGGCGCAACAGTGATTTTTGCGGCGTCTTACTACATAGTGTGGCGCGAAACCAAGAAACGAAACGCCGCGCAAGCATCGACAGGATCTCCGGCATCATGAATTCTGGTCTTTTATCAAACGCCGTCGTTCGGGGTGTTCTCTGGATGGTGTTGGCGACGGGATTTCAGGCAACGGCGAGTGGCTTTGTTCGAAAACTCTCCTTTGATTTCGGCGTTTCAGAACTTGTCTTTTTCTTTAGCAGTATTAGCGCCGTGTTGTTGCTGCCGATGGCGATGCGATTATCAAAAGGCTCTTTTGCGGGTGTTCGACGCCGCTGGGGGCTTTATGTCGTTCGCGGGTTGTTGTCGTTTGGCGGGATGTACGCGTCCTTCTACGCCTATTCGGTAATGGATATTGCGAATGTGCAGTCCCTCCTGTTCACCGTTCCGCTGTTTACGATCCTGCTCGCCGGTCTTTTGCTGGGTGAATATGTCGGGTTGCGCGGCTGGCTATCCTGCGCGATTGGGTTTTGTGGCGCGATATTAATCGTCCGTCCGGGTATCATCCCGATGAACCCTGGGGCGCTTGCGGCACTAGCCTCTGCCTTTGCGTTTGCGGCTGCGAATATCGCGATCCGAAAGCTCGGTTCGACCGAGAGCCCGATTATGATCACCATGGTCTCCAATGGCATTGTCGCCGTGTTATCGGCAATACCCGCCGCGCTGACCTGGGTGACTCCGACATGGCAACAAGTCCCGTCGATATTGATCATGGGTTTCCTGTTCATGGGAGCGATGGTCTGCCTGACCTTTTCCATCCGTGAAGCGGATGCCCGCATTGTGCAAACGATCAATTTTCTACGCTTGCCGTGGGCTGTTCTCGTCGGTTGGGTAATGTTTTCGGAACTGCCAGACCTTTGGACCTGGGTTGGCGCCTTCATTATCTTCCTGGCGGCCTATGATGTGCTGCGCCGTGAGGCCGGTCGTAAAAAGAAGCCATGACAGAGGGCACCGATACAGCGGTGGATCGCCGGAGTGCTGCATTACGGGGTATTGCCTGGATGGTCGTTGCTGCCGTCGGGTATTCGTTGAATGCCGGATTGGTCAAACAGCTGTCATCCGACCTCAACACATTTGAGATTGTTTTTTGGCGTTCCGTCGTGGCGACCATCATATTGTTCCCGTTCTTTTACAAACATCTCGGTGCCGCTGGTCGGGAATCTTTAAAGAATTGGCATCTGTTTTTATTGCGTGGAATTTTCACCTATCTCGGCATGGCGGCAACTTACTACGCGCTGGCCAATATCCCGATCGCAGATGTTTATGCGCTGCAGTTCACGCTGCCGCTTTTTATGATCATCATCGCCGCCTTGTTCCTGGGGGAGAAAGCGGGCATCGGAGGGTTCGTGGCATGTCTGGTAGGCTTTTCAGGAACGCTGATTATTCTTCGGCCAGGGTTTGAGACAATTGGCGTAGCGGCACTGGCGGCGCTTGGGTCGGCGGTGCTCTACAGCATAAGCAACGTGTTTATCAAACTCCTGACCCGCACTGAGACCACTACGACGATCACAGTCTATGGCAATTTCATCATGGTGGTGCTGGCTCTTGTTCCTTTGTTGTTTGACTGGCGATGGCCGCCGGTTGAAACGATTGGCTGGATTATTGCGTTAGGGGTGTTTACGACGGCTGGGCAATGGGCTCTGACCCGCGCGATTGCGACGGCTGATGCCCGGGTCGTCTGGCCGTTCGATTTTCTCCGCATGCCGTTTACGGTAGGCATCGGGTATGTGATGTTCGGTCAGCTACCCGGTATTTGGACCTGGGTTGGCGCGGTGGTCATTTTTGGGGCTGCCTATTACGTCATTCGCAAGGAGGCCGCCACCAAGTGACCGACGCTTCCTATTCCAATGCTGTTAAAGGCGCCATTTGGATGCTCGCAGCATCGTTTTGTTATGTCTTGTCTGCGACGCTGACCCGCTATCTGGCGGGAAGCTATCCGACCTTCGAATTAACGTTTCTGCGCTGTCTGGTCGGGGTGATCGTCCTGACGCCGCTCGTGTTACGCGGTGATCTTGGCCAGCTCAAAACCACGGCTTTTCCGCTCCATTGCGTGCGGGCGGTGCTGACCTATATCGCTATTCTTCTGTGGTTCTATGCCACAGAGAAAATACCGGTTGGTGATTTCTTTGCGATCCAGTTCATTTCGCCGCTTTTCACCATCGCCGTTGCGGCGATTTTATTGCGGGAAAAAGTCAGCGCCAAAAGCTGGATAGCAGCGCTGATCGGTTTTGCCGGCGTGATGCTTATCATTAGGCCGGGTTATATTCCTGTGTCACTGGGCGTTATTGCCGCGCTTGGCACGGCGGCCGCCTATGCGTTTATCAATACCTGTATCAAGGTCTTGTCGCGTCACGACTCTCCGACGGTGATGACATTTTATGTCAACGTCCTCGTTTTGGTGCTTGCTGCGATACCAGCTTATCTGACATGGAAAACGCCCATTGTCGCCGATTGGCCCATCCTGATTGCGGTGGCGCTGTCTGCAACACTGGCGCAGTTTTGTGTCGCCTCCAGTATCTCCCTGGCCGATGCCCGCGTCGTACAGCCGATGAACTTCCTGCGCATGCCGATAGCCGCCGCGATGGGCTTTATGGTGTTTGGTGAATTTCCCGATCTTTGGACATGGTTTGGGGCGGTCATCATATTTGGCGCTGCGTGGTACGCCGTCCAGCAAGGTAAGAAGAAATGAAGCAATTGCCGGGGCGGTGCAGGGGGCGATCTGGATGCTGTCGAGCTGCATCTTTTATGCTGCTGCAGCATCGCTGGTTCGGGAAGTTGGAGATACCTATACGCCGTATCAGATGACGATGATCCGTTCGCTCGTGGCGGTCGTTGCTTTGGCACCACTTTATCTTTCTGAAGATGGCAAGCTGCTCTTTATGCCGAAGCGCTTTTTTATGCACTTCCTGACAGGGGTGTTTACTTATCTCGGGATCGTATTCTGGTTTATGGCGACGGCGTCGATGCCGATAGCGGATTTCTTTGCGCTGCAATTTGTGACGCCGCTTTTGACCATGGCCTTTGCAATCTTTTTTCTGCGTGAGAACGCTGATATGCGAAGCTGGATTGCTGCCCTGATCGGGTTCGCGGGCGTGTTGGTTATTTTGCGTCCCGGTATTATCGAAATTTCATTCGCGGCGATGGCAGCACTTATTAGCGCCGTGTTCTATGCGAGTGACAACACAGTCATCAAATCTCTCACAAAGGGCGCATCCGCGACGATGATTGTTTTTTACGCACATCTGCTTATGATCCCCATTTCAATTCCAATGGCGGTTGTCACCTGGAAACAACCAACTCTCTATGATTTCGGCATCATAGTCGTATTGTGCCTGTGTCTGACTATGGCCTATTTGTCGGTCGCCAAGGCCGTTTCTTTGACCGTGGCGCGGGTCATTCAACCCGTAAACTTTATGCGCATGCCGATTGCTGCGGTCTTTGGTTGGGTTCTGTTTAGTGAGTTCCCGGACATTTGGACTTGGGCTGGTGCGATTATCATCTTTTGTTCGACGACTTATGCAGTTCGTCGAGGCGCTAAAACGCCGGAAAAGTCGGCCGCCGCATGAACGCCTTACCAATGTCAATTCAGGGCGCCTTCTATATGTTGGTCAGCGCCTTTTGTTATGTCGGTTCGGCAGCGCTGATACGCTATATCGGTGAAGGCTATTCACCCTTTCTTCTGACGTTTTTTCGCTCGGTTATTGCTGTGATTATTCTGGCGCCGGTGATCTTTCAGTTACGGGGCTCGTCTCTATGGCCCAAACGGCCCTTCGCCGTCCTGATGACGGGGTCTTTTCTTATATCGGGATCGCTCTGTGGTTCTACTCGGCGGGCCGGATGCCGGTCGCGGAGTTCTTTCGCGCTGCAGTTTGCCACGCCGCTCTTCACCATTGCCTTTGCGATTATCTTTCTCCGAGAGCGCTCCGATGTCGCCAGCTGGCTTGCGACCTTTGTTGGTTTCGCAGGCGTACTGATCGTTCTACGGCCCGGCATTATCGAGGTCTCTATCGCCGCTGTAGCGGCCATCGCTTGTGCGGCAGCCTATGCCAGCGTCAATACGGTGATTAAGTCACTCTCCAGGACCGTGCCAACTACCGTCATTGTGTTCTACGCCAATTTCTTATTGGTGCCGATTTCCCTGCCGATGGCGATCGTTGATTGGAAGATTCCCCTGTGGATTGATTCGCCAGCGATTATTGGTGCGTCGGTTCTGTCGACGATTGGCTATGTCACAGTCTCCAAAGGGATTGCGCTGGCGCCTGCGCGCGTTGTTCAGCCGGTCAATTTTCTCCGGATGCCAATCGGCGCGGCATTTGGTTGGGTCCTGTTCAGCGAATTCCCGGATCTCTGGACATGGGTCGGCGCCGTTGTCATCTTTTGTGCGACGAGCTACGCCGTACAACGCGGCGCGCGGAACAAAGGAAGTAGCAAATGATCACGCTTCATGCCTGGCCAACGCCGAATGCCCATAAAGTCTCAATTATGCTCGAAGAATGTGGGCTGGACTATATGGTCGATGTCGTCGATATCACGGCAGGCGATCAGTTCAAGCCGGAATTTCTTGAGCTCAGCCCCAATAATAGGATGCCTGCGCTGGTCGATGATGAAGGACCAGACGGTAAACCAATCTCCGTTTTTGAATCGGGTGCCATCCTGATTTATCTCGCTGACAAGACGAGTAAATTCATGCCGTCATCCGGCAATGCGCGCTATGCGGTGATGCAATGGCTGATGTTTCAAATGGGCAATCTTGGCCCAATCTGTGGACAGGCACATCATTTCCGTGACGCCGCTCCGGAACGAGTACCTTATGCCATCAACCGTTTCACCGATGAAACAGGGCGTCTCTATCGCGTGATGGACCGGCGACTGGCTGAAGCGACTTATCTGGCGGGAGATGATTACTCAATCGCTGATATGGCCTGCTGGCCCTGGGTCCGGGTGCATCGTTATCATGGCCAACCCTGGGATGACTTTCCGAACGTCAAACGCTGGTTCGATGACATTGCCGCGCGCCCGGCAGTTCAGGAAGGTATGAAGCTGTTGACGGACAAGCGCGCCAAGACTCGCGATATCCTCGATAATAAATCTCGCGATATCCTGTTTGGCCAGAGTCAGATGGCGCGCCGTTAGTCGGCTCCTTTACCCGCATCGTTGGCTTCTCTCCGGATTGAGAAATAGGTGCTGGCAAATATAACCAATGCGCCGACGCCCACCCAGGGGGAGAAGGTCTCGTCCCACATCAAATAAGCTATGACAGCGATAAACGGCAGGCGCAGGAAGTCGATTGGGAAGCAAACCGAGGTGTCGATCAGGACCAGTGCTTTGCTGATGCAGAAATGAGTGGTCAGGCCCGATAGGCCAAGCAAAAGAATCCACGGTATGTGATGCCATTCGGGCGTTATCCAAAGATATAGCGCCGGACCAAGCAGGATCATGCTCTGGATGACATTCATGGTGAAGACCATGGTGCTGGCGCTTTCGGATTGCGACAGAACCTTTACCATGACGTTTTGTGCCGAAAACAGCACGGCACCAATGATGACCATCATGGTTGGCAAACCAACGGAAGCGATGCCGGGGCGGACGATGATCAAGACCCCGATAAAACTGGCCGCCATCCCGATCCAGCGGTAGCGGTTTACCTTCTCGCCGATGGTGATGGCCGCTATCGCAGCCGTGAAGGCCGGAATGGTGTATTCAATCGACGTGACGACGGCGAGCGGCACAGAAATCAAGGCAAAAAAGACGCAGTATTGAGCACCAACATGGGTCGCGTTGCGGAGTAACTGAAAGCCGGGCCGCCTGGTAATGAGGGATCGTATTCCCTCTTTCGGAACCATGATCGCCGCTATCGCAATCAGCCCAATGAGCGCCCGGAGAAATAAAATTTGAGGGATGGATAAATCTGGTTTGAGCGCCCGGACAGCGATGACAATTCCGGCCAGCCCGGCGACGGCAATGATCATCCATCCGACGCCGCGTAGCGTTTCTGCGCGGGTTGCGTTCGCAGTGCTATTTTGGTTGTACACTGGGGCGACCTGTCAGCTTTGTTTGAGGTGTTCTTCCATCGGGGCTTCTCTTCGCATGAAACCGCTTTCCGCGCCAGCCTGCCCGTGAAAGCCTGATTTACAGATCGCCTTGCCCATCTTAGTTTAGCGCCTCAATTAGATTTAGGAGACTCAATCGATGGACGGATCGCAGGCCAGTAATCTTAAACACAACGTCACGTATGATGATCTTCGAGACTATATCGAAGAGGTCGATAAGCTGGGAGAGCTGCGCCGCGTTCAAGGGGCGACATGGGAAGAAGATATTGGCATGGCAGCAGAACTGCTGCTGCATAGTGAAACGGCGCCCTGCGCTCTGTTTGATGAAATTCCTGGCTATCCCAAGGGGCACCGGGTCTTTACCAATTTCTTTGGTGGACGCCGTCAAAATATTACCCTCGGATTTCCGCCGGACCTTACCAAGTTTGAGCTGAGCGTGGCCTTCAATAAGGCCTATCAGGAAGTCGTCCAAAGACCATTACCTTATGAAACCGTTGAAACGGGCCCGGTGATGGAAAACATCATGGAAGGCGATGATGTCGACGTTCTTTCTTTGCCAACGCCGCTTTGGCATGAAGGCGATGGTGGGCGGTATATCGGCACCGGGTCCTTTAACGTTACCCGTGATCCTGAAGAAAACTGGATCAATGTCGGTACCTATCGCGTGATGGTGCACGATGCCAAAACCGTTGGGTTTTATATTTCTCCCGGCAAGCATGGCCGTCTGCACCGTCAGAAATACATGGATAAGAATATTCCGATGCCGGTCTGCGTTGTGGTTGGTGTTGATCCTTTGAGTTTTCTGATGTCGTCTTCAGAAATTCCTTATGGCGTTTGCGAATTCGATATCATGGGTGCCTATCGCGGCCAGCCGGTGCAATGCGTGATTGGCAAACATACGGGGCTGCCATTTCCCGCCAATGCCGAAATTGTCCTCGAGGGCTTCTGCTATCCAGACAAACTCCATTCAGAAGGGCCGTTTGGCGAATGGACTGGTTATTACGGCAATCCGGAACATAACGGGCCAACGCTGGATATTAAGGCGATCTATCATCGTAATGATCCGATCATGCTCGGTTGTCCGCCGCAACGGCCGCCAGAGGAACAGTCGCGTTATCGGGCGGTGGTGCGCTCAGCACTACTCAAAGAACAGATTGAGGCGGTTGGCGTTCCCGATGTTCAGGTTGCCTGGTGCCATGAATGTGGTGGTGGGCGGATGTTTACCGCTGTGTCCATCAAACAGCGCTATCCGGGTCACGCGACGCAGGCCGGTCAGATCGCCTCGCAATGCAGACTGGGGGCGTATGCCGGCAAATTCGTCGTCGTTGTCGATGACGATATCGATGCCTCTAATCTCGAAGATGTCATGTGGGCGCTGTGTTTTCGGGCGGATCCGGCTACGGATATCGATATCATCAACCGAGGCTGGTCTACAGGACTCGATCCGTCAATCCACCCGGATCGCAAGGAGATTGGGGATACCACCAATAGCCGCGCGATCATTAATGCCTGCAAGCCATTCCACTGGATGGATCGTTATCCGAAGGTCAATACGCCGGATAAGGAAACCTACGCTCGGGCGCAGGAAAAATGGGGCTGGCTGCTCAATACCAACCAGCCGCCGCCGAAATAGGATCAGTGGCGACCTGAGGCTTTGGATTCATGTCGGGTCATATAATAGGTTGAACCGGCAATAACGGTGGCCCCAACCCAAACCCAGATATCCGTTGTCTGATCGAAGACCAGATAGGCTACAAACGCTGTTATGGGCAGACGCAGATATTCGATGGGTTCGATAATTGTCGCTTCGGCATGGACAAAGGCGCGCACCAGACAATAGGGCGCTATCGTCCCGGAAATGGCCAAAAGCAGCAGGCCAGGGATATCGACAAAGGTCGGCGTGACCCAGATGAACCAGTCCAGCGGTATTCCGGTATCCGGAATATTGGTCGCAATAAGCCACCCGACGAGCATTGAGACCGAAGCGAAGATCGTCAGCGTAAACTGGTAGTAAAAGGTTGTCGTCGTCGGGTGATCGGTCTTACCCAATGACCGCGTGTAGATTGCCACGCCCGCATAGGACAAGGCTGACCCGAGGACCAGGAAGGCAGCTGGACCAATAGGAACGGCACCGGGCCGTAAGATCACCAAAACGCCAGCAAAGCCAATCAGTGTGCAGGTTAGCCGGGTGATACCCGGTCTTTCTTTTAGAAAGATAACGGCAAGCACGACGACCATGAGAGGGACTGTGAAATGGAGGGCAACGGCTTTCGCGATTGGCAAAAAGGCTAACCCGGCAAACCACAACCACATCCCGGCGAAGTTGGCGAGATTGCGTTGCAGATGAAACCCCAACCGGTTGGTTTGCCAGAACCGGGTGCCGCGCCAGCCGATGATGCTGAGTAGAATCAGTGAGACCAATAATGTTTCTGAAGAGAACCAGTTCAATTGCTGGCATGTGGTCCAATAATCGGACGGCAATCGGGAACAAATGAATGGGCCGCCGCCGCGCCAACACCCCAGGCGGCGCCGATAAGGACCTGGTTTCCGAGCGGCTGCAGCCGGGATGACCTGGGGTCATCGATACATACCAATAGCGTCTATGCGGCGGTCAATTTTTGCGATCTCGTCTTTGTATTTTTGGCTCTTGGTGTCTCGATAGCGGGTTTTGAACTGAGCAGTGGTCATCCCTTCAGGAAGATCGGTGAAGGTTGGAAAGAAGCGGCGTTCTGATGTTGCCGTTGATAGGACGCTCTGGAATTCGAGCGCCTTCTTTCGATTCTCAGTTGCTTTCTTCGCAAAGCGGACGCCCAAACGGTCGGCGCCAATGTCGGTGAAGCTGAAACCACTCTTCTTGCTTGGCGGCGTCTTTCACTTCTTTGAGGACACCAATGATATTCGCGGTGTCCTCGCCGCCGGTCAGCGTCAATCCGGCAGAAATTGCAAAATGCTGAACAAAATCGTGACGGCCGTTGAGCCTGACATGAGAGATTTTCCGCCGTTTGGATTTCTGCTGAGCAGTCCGCACGTCGCCAATGAAACCGCTCAAAGCGGGAATCGCCGAAATACAAAACCAGTGCCAAAATGGCTGCCCTGTTTTCATCGATGGGATCACCAGGAGCTTGATCGCTGCCCTGCTAATTTGAATAGAGGGCGTATAAAATCTGTCAGGGAAACCCGGCTCAGCGAGGAATATTGGGCGGCGAGCTTTTCGATGAGGTCATAGTAGGGTTTCACGGCCTCTGGACTGCTGATTTGTATTCGTTTTCTTGCTGCGGTTTTGATGTCCTTTAATCAAATCTCGGTGGCGGCTGAAAGCGAACATAGACTGTTGGCCCCAGGACCTTAACGGAGCGGACGCTCTTCAAAATCGGGTCGGCCTTACCCTTGCCGACGATTGCATCCAGTGCGTAGCGGAGAGCCGGATCGATGAGTTGCTGGGGGACTTCCACCTTGCCGACATATAAGGCGGTAAAACCTCAGGCCCCGCGATGAAGAAGACGCAATAACGGTGCGGATGTTGAGGTAACGCCCAAGGGGGTTGTCAGGCAACTCCACGGACATTCCGATGAGGATGCCAAACCGGGCCACTTTGACGGTGGTCACGACGTTTGGAAGCGCACGCCATCGCGCCTTTCAGGACGGTGTATTAAGCTCACGTGTTGTCGCGCGAATTTCGGTGACCTTATCAGGATGACATTAAGCGGGGGTCAAAGCGCTTGGCCAGCTGCTGGGCGTTTTTTAAATCCTGCAGATTGATGGCTGCCGGGTCTTCTTGAGTGTCGGCTTGTACATCCTGGACAGCATTCGTCGCGATCGCTATAGGCAATCCGATGAGAACATTGCGAGAAAAAAAAGACCGCTGAGACGAAAAAGACAGCCCATGGTGAAGTCGCTCTTACTGGCTGGTTACGCGTTGTCTAAAATTCCGGCAAGCCGGACGCACGATTGTTCTATCAAATCAATGGGCATTAGGCCACGAGAACCGGATTGATGGCGGAGAGAATCAGGGCACAGAAGGGCACCGCCGACAAAGACATAGATGATATTGCTCCAGCTAATGAGGCGGGTCATGGGCAGGTCGAACATCGTAGCGCCGGTTACGACGGAGAGGCTGCTCAAGAGAAATAGCGGTGTTCAACCCCCAGCCCGTTAGACAGCGCCTGCATAAAGACGAGGTCCGACAGGCCGGTCGGAATATTCGTAAAGAGAACGAGCAGTAATATCGTGCCGGAGACGATGGAGTGAATAGCCATCAGCCCCATAAGGTTCATAAACGTGATGACGAAAAAGATAATAAAGGTGGGCGAGAGCATTAAGCCTCTGCAGCCAATCGAGAAGCCCCATATCAGGGAGGGCCGCTTCGAAGACGGCGCCGAGCGATTGTGGCGAAGGTCAGGATGGCGGTCTCGGGGCCGATCCGCGTTACTCGTTGACCAGTTGCACGCAGGGCTGTTGGGATGGACCCGCCAGGTGCGAGGGCAACGGCCAGCAGACAGGGCAGGGGCATTGCCAATACCAGTGCCTGCAACGTTGAAAACCCGGTGCCGAGGGCCGTTCCTACGACGAGCAAAGCGGCAATGGCAATTGGTGGCGCGACGGGTGCCAGAGTCATAAGTGATTGCCAAAGGGCCCTGAGCCCTCCTTTGCGATCAAAAAAGATGATCGAAAAGACGATGCAGAAGGCAGATAGCGCCTAGCCCCAGAGACATGATCTGCCACAAGCGGAACTTTAGGTAAATATTGGCTGGCGACCGCCATGCCAACGACAAAAGGCGACCAGAGAGGAACAAGCGCCATGCCGCGCATCGCGGCGACAAAGACTTCCCGACGCTCGCTTGCGGGCGCGTCGCGGCCGAGAATCGGTGCCATAATGGCAAACACGCCGACTTGCAGGATGGAGCCGACAAGAAAGCCGCCGACGACCAACCCGCTGTCCCGTCGCTCTCGATCGAGGGCCGTAAAAAGGCGTCGGGCCACGCCGATTTCTGGTCGCTGATCCGCCGTAGCCCGCAACAAGACGATTGTGGCCAGAAATGCGGGGAAGATGGCGGCGCGCGTTAATCCGCCCTCGATAGCGGCCCATTGATCATAGAAATAGCGCCAGCGAGATGGTTGCGATCGCCAAGAAAAGCGCACAGAAGCTGCACGTTCCACGTGGCCTGTGGCAGACGCGATGATCGCCACGACAGGCGAGGAGGCCAACCATAACGGTCGAAACTTGCGGTGTCGGGAAGAGAACCTGAACCAGCCCGAGGATCCAAAGAAGACCGATCAACAGAACGATAAGTCGAGCCATTGGTGAATAGGGGGAGGGGCTGCTCATGGGATGGGGTTCTGAAACGCTGTTTATTCGCCGAGATGTGACGAGGATATTGAGAAGCAAGCTGGGTGGATTCAAGGTTGAGCCGTATTTGATCGGGAAGTCATGCCCCCGGCGGAAAACTTGTATCATTTTGCCTTATAAACTCCATATTTCATACTTATGGTATTTTTGACAGTGAATGATTTGGTGAAGGATTAAAATTATGGCGAACAGGATGCTTGCGAGGTCTAACCGGGGCGTACTGGTGTTTTTGGCAGCAGGTTCGGCCTTTGCCGATAGTGATAAGACGCGTTTTATCGCCGTTGAAGGCAAAGGGACGGTAACTGCGGTTCCCGACATTGCCAGTATAAATACCGGTGTCACCAACTCGGGCCAATACGGCGCGCGAAGCGTTGACAGCGAATAACAAGGCAATGAGTTCTCTGTTTCGGTCAGCTTTCCAAAGCGGGCATTGACGAAAAGGATATCCGCACCAGCAATTTTAGTGTTTCGCCATATTATGAGCGTTACGAGCGCAACAAGCCGCGGCTGATCGCGGGATATCAGGCCGCAAACCAGGTGACGGTGACAGTGCGCGATCTAAAGACAATTGGGTCGTCTGTTGGATTCCGTGGTTTCAGCCGGGTCCAATCGTGTCAACGGCGTACAGTTTTCGGTCGCGGAGCCGGAAAAGCTTCTCGATCAGGCGCGCCGTAAAGCCGTCAAAGACGCTATGCGGCGGGCACATCTCTATGCCGATGCTGCGGGTGCGGGATTAGGTAAAATCTTACAAATCCAGGAACGCGGAACACGCTATCCCCAAGCCACGGATGATGGCTGCTGAAGCCTTGCGGAGCGACAAGTCTGTCCCTGTTTCGCGTGGCACGCAAACACTCTCAGCAACGGTTGGTATTCGGATCGAACTGGAATAACGATCAGGCGGACTTTTTGGCGATGAGGCGGATTGGGATCAGAAGCAGAATGCCGGCGATCGACATTCCGGCCATCGCGAAAAATGCGGCTCCGGCATAAAGCTCGTAAAGCCAACCCGAGGCCAGCATGGCGAAAGCCATCGTTGTTCCAACGGCAAAGCTCGAATAGAGACTTTGGGCTGTAGCAGCGAAACCCGCCGGGACGGCTTTGGCTATATAGTAGAGCGCCGCCAGGTGCGTTGCGCCAAAGGTTAAGGCGTGGAGGCCCTGGACAGCGATCAACCCGGCCAAGTCGGTTGTCATGCCGAGCACTGACCAACGAATTAATCCGGCGAGACCGCCAATCGTGAGAAAGATTACGGGGCCGATCCGGTCGATATATTTCCCGGCAACGGCAAACAATATGATCTCGGCGATTACCCCTTCAGCCCAAAGTGCGCCGATTGTGATCTCATCGAGGCCGTTGGCACGCCAATGCAAGTGTAGAGAACCCATAATACACAGCATGGCTCGCCTGGATCAGGCTTGCTGACATCATGAAGATTACCAGCCGCCCGTTGCGGAGAATATTAAGCAGTGGTTCGATAAAATTCTTGGTGCCGGGGGTTTCTGCCCGTGGGATGAGATGACAACTCGCTACGGTCAGCACCAGCAGACCGATCACTAACCAGAGAATGTAATCCGCAGGCTGTCCGCGGAGAAGAAGACCTCCTCCCAGGGCGGCGGCGATAAACGTTAAAGACCCCCAGAGCCTTACCTTGCCGTAATCAATGGTGCCTTCGCGCACCTTGAGCATGGTGACAGCATCTGCCATGGGCATCAGCGCAAAGAGCAAAATTGATGAAATGACGCTGATCGCAAACAGGCTCCAGAAGCCTTCGGAAAAAAAGAACAGAATATGGGTGAGGAAAGCGCCCCATCCGAGGAAGAGAATCATCAGGTCGGGTCGACCGTGTCGGTCAGCTCGTTGGGCAAGCAGCGGGTTAATAATCGCCCGGCTCCAGGTGGCGACCGCCAATATCAGGCCGATTTCCGTGGCTGTGATTCCCCGGGACTGCAGCCAGACCGGCCAGAAAGGCATCAGGATGCCAATGACCGCGAATATCGCGGCATAAAACAAAGAAATCCTGAGTGCCATCGGCGAAAGTTCCGTTTTGATTGCGGGGGTGTGCAATCACAGCATCGTGGGTGATACTCCTATTAAATCAAATTTGGATTCGGGGAGACCCACATTGGGAAAACAAACGATTAAGGCGGATACCACCGCCGAAGCCTATCTCACTCTACTCGCTGATCGAGGTGTCGACTATCTATTCGGTAATGCGGGAACAGATTTCGCCTCGGTGATTGAAGCCCTCTCTAAGGCGCAGCTCGGTGAATCAAAAGCACCGACGCCTGTCACGGTACCACATGAAAATGTTGCTGTTGCCATGGCGCATGGCTTCTATCTGGCGACCGGTCGCCCGCAGGCAGTGATGTTGCATGTGACGGTCGGTACCGCGAATGGCGTGTGTGGCATCATGAACGCGGCGCGCGAACGAATTCCCATGCTGTTTTCTGCTGGCAGAACGCCAATAACGGAAGATGGATCGCCCGGCGCCCGCAGTATTTATATTCATTGGGCCCAGGAAATGTTCGACCAAGCAGGCATGGTCCGTGAGCTGGTCAAATGGGATTATGAACTCCGCAATCTGGAACAGCTTGAAACGGTGGTTGATCGTGCGCTGACTGTTGCCATGTCGGAGCCGCGTGGCCCTGTCTATCTAACATTGCCCCGCGAGATGTTGGCCGAGAAACCCGGCGATTTCACCTTTGACAGTCCAACGGTCAGAAATGCATCGCGGGCCGGCGTGCCTCACCCGGATGCGATCGATCAAGCGGCGGATATGCTGAGCAAAGCAAAGAACCCGCTGATTATTTCCTCTTCTTTTGGGCAGCACCCTGAAGACGTTGCGTCGCTGGAAGCCCTTGCGGAACGTTTCGCTATTCCTGTCGTGTGTTACCGGCCACGCTATGTAAATCTGCCTACCGATCATCCCATGCATGCAGGGTTTGAACCGGCGGAGCGGCTTGCGGCAGCCGATGTTGTTTTAACGCTGGAATCAGATGTTCCCTGGATTCCGAGCCTGCATAAAATTTCTCCTGATACTCAGGTCATTCAGGCCGGTGTTGATCCGATTTTCGCCAATTATCCAATTCGTGGTTTCCGAAGTGACCTGACATTGGCGGGTGATCCAGCATCCATCTTGCGGGCTCTATCGGCCGCAATGACGGAGAATGCAGATCGTATCGGGGCCACCCGTAAGGAAGTGGCGGCACAAAAAGCAGAACTCGCTGATGCGCATAAAGCGCTGTTGGAGCGTCAATCAGTTGGTGGCCCGATGGAATATCCGTGGGTCGCCCATTGTATCGGCCAGGTCATGAACGAAAACGATGCCCTTGTGAGCGAATCGCAATTGCCGGTCGGTTTTCTTGGCTCCCGGAAGCCAGGAACCGTCTTTGGCTCCAGCCCGGCTGGTGGGCTTGGTTGGGGGAATGGGGCGGCGCTTGGTCTGCTGCTCGGTGATCGTTCTCGGCGGGTCTTTAATGTGGCGGGTGACGGCTCTTATATGTTTGGCAACCCGACGCCAGCGCATTTTGTTGGCGCGTCTATGGAATTACCGGTTTGTACGATTATTCTTAACAATCGTATGTGGGGCTCAGTTCGCAAATCAACGTTGGGCATGCACCCTGATGGCGCCGCCTCTCGACTGAATCGTTCGCCTTTAACCGCGCTGGAACCTAACCCCGATTTTGAAAAAGTTGTTGAAGCCAATGGTGGGTATGGCGAACGGGTCGATAATGCCGAAGATCTTCCCGGCGCTCTCGAACGGGCGTTGAAGGCGGTGGATGTTGAAAAACGTCAGGCCGTCCTCAATGTGCAGACGTCCTATGATGATGCACAGGCTTTGGCAGATGCACGGCGTTAGTTAAGCGATACCTTTCACAGCAACAGCGCGGCTTTCAAATGAGATAGAGCCGTCGCTGGCGAAGGGCAGGGTGTATTCTAGCCGCTGGTGAACGGCGTCGCGTTGCTCTGCCGTCAACGTTTTGTAAAATCGACCAACATTTTGTGAATTCCTGGTAATAGGGACCCAATAATCGTCGAGATCACGAAAGCGGGTTGTAAAGGAAATTGTGTTTTGCTGAATCTCCTCGACGCCTGCCACGTCAAAAGATTTGGCAATTGAGTCAATTTCAGTCTTGGGTGCGCCGGTGGTCGCTCGGTCTTCCGAGTGATCAGGAATGACGTCGGCAACAGCCTCCCAGAAATGCCGGGTTGTGTTCATATTGCTGTCTATGTCCCAGTCATAAAGCGCAACAATGCCGCCTGGGCGGGTGACTCGCTTCATCTCTTCAATTGCTTTTGTCTTGTCTGGTACGAACTTGATCATGAGACCTGAAACGACAACATCGAATTGAGTGTCCTTAAACGGTAATTCCTGTGCGTCACCGATTTTGAACTGAATGCCGATGTTGTTGGGGTGTTGTTTTGCGGCGATGATGGATTTTTCTAACGGGTCGGCGCCTGTCACCGAAGATGGCGCATAATCTTTGGCGACAGACTGCGCTAACATGCCGACACCACACCCTACATCCAGCCAATTCAACCCCTGGCGAGCATTCAACCAGTCGAGGAATTGTGTCGCCACCTGTCGGCTCCATCGGCCCATGAAGTTGTCGTACTCTGTGTAGGTATTGTTTTCGGGCATTGATCTGATCCTTACTGCGCTGCCTGCCAGAGCTCTTTTGCGGCGTTGCGGTCTATCTTGCCACGATGGTTCTTGGGAATTTCTTCGACAATTTCGATTGTATTGGGTCGCTTTGCTTCCGGAAGATTTTCGGTGCAATAGCGTATCAGGTCTTCGGTACTTATCCTGGAATCGGAAGATATTGTTACCCAACTCGCGATGTTCTCACCATAGACAGGGTCCGGGACGCCAAACGTAACGGCTTCGATGACATCTGGGTGCTGCGATATCAAAGCGTCGATCTCTAGCGGTGAAATATTGACGCCGCCCCGGATGATGACGTCCTTTGCCCGGCCGGTGATACGCAGAAATCCGGCATCGTCCAGGTAACCGAGGTCTCCGGTTTTGAGTGGTTTTCCGCGAATGGTTTCTATTGTCCCATCAGCATGAAGATAGGCCTGGGCGTGCTGCGCACTCACCGTCTCGATTTCGCCAATTTCGCCTGGCGGTACCGTCTTGCCCGTATCGTCGCGGATTGTGATTTCTTGATACATGCCAGCGCTTCCAACACTTCCAATGACGCGGGTATCCGGTGCGTTCGCTGCAACGATTCCGCCCTCGCTCATGCCGTAGAGCTGGATCAGCTTCACACCATAGATTTCTTCAAATCTCTGATGGGCATCGGGCATAAGAGGGGCGGTGCTGCAGGATATAAAACGGACGCTGGAAAATACCTGTTTACCGTTTTTGATTGGGTGTTCCAGCAACATATTCA
Source organism: uncultured Alphaproteobacteria bacterium (assembly GCA_943787225.1). Lineage (GTDB taxonomy): Bacteria > Pseudomonadota > Alphaproteobacteria > MPNO01 > UBA2964 > UBA2964. The sequence continues at coordinate 80,259 of CALSLP010000002.1, read as the reverse complement.
CAACCGTTGGGACTGCGACGATGATGGTCGGTTGGTAGGTCTCAATCCAGCTGACAAAGCGTGAGCGGGAAAAATTCTTCGCAAATAACAGCGTGGCGCTCGAGAGCATCGTGGCGTTGAGCGAAATCATGTGGGCTGAGGCCCAACTAATAGCCCGGAACTCTAAAACCCTATCGCTGCTTGTAAGCGCCCAGCGGTCGAGCTGATGCTGAGCGATAGCCTGATAGTTGCTGAAGCTATGGAGTACGCCTTTCGGCTGAGCCGAGGTGCCGGAGGTGAAGCAGATGACGCAGCGATCTTCCGGGTCGTTATCGGCGTTTGCCGGGGTCCCTTCTTCGAATTTGGCAAGCGACGCAAACAAGCCTTCTCCCGTATCACCGGCGCTAAACGCTAACCACTCGCCCGTAGATCCGTGACCAATGGCATCCGGGTCGAGAGCATCATCCCAAAGGATGAGTTTAGGCTCAATCCGGTCGAGCATTTCCAGAAGATGGTTGCGGTTGATCTCGGTATTGATGGTGCAGTAGGTCGCACCATAGCTTTGAATGCCATAGTAGAGGATGAGCTGTTCGAATGAATTTTCACCGAGCACCGCAATCCGGTCATTGGCGACAATGCCCCTGCTGTGAAGGAAATGGGCGAGCCGTTCTACCCATTCAAAAAGGGTGTTCCAGGTGAGCGCTTTTCCATCGTCAATAGAGATGAAGGCTGGTTGATTCCCGCGAGAATCACAGTTTCTCTGTAATTGCTCTAGAAGTGTGGGACCGTCGACAGGGAGCAGACCGGTAGGGACGAGTTGTTCGACCATACCGGCTAGCTTCCCCGATTACCGGTTCTTCATCAGATAACCGAATTTTTCCTCGGCTTTGCGCGCGACTTCCGGGCTCGGCGCATTCGACATTGGGAACTCATCCATCCAGTGGAAGGGTCGACAGGCATCGATGATCGCCACCGAATGCGTCATATCCCCGACCGCACGTTGTTCCGGAGTCAGCATTGGGTCGGCTGGTGAATCCCAGGCACCTGAAATGAAATCGATCGACTGTTTGGGATCGGTTCGGACCATCATCGCCCAGATCAGCTGATCCAGCCGCGTTACATCAACGTCATCATCTGTAACGATGACATATTTAGACGCATAGGCTGCGGCACGGCACTGGGCGGCAATTTGGCCTGCCTGACGGGAATGACCGGGATAGCGTTGTTTGATTGAAACGCCGTGGAGCATCCGCGATCCGCCGGTTTCATGGCACCAGACTTGCTGCACATCGGGCACGCCCGCATCAATAATGTTCTGTTTAAGCATGGCAGAGCGCATGACAGCGCGGTAGCGCGCCAGTTCATCTGGTCCCTGGCCCATCGGTGGCACACCAAGCAGAATAGGATCGTTACGATGATAGATCGCTTCAATGCGCAGAACGGTACGCTGCTCTTTGCCACCAGCATAATGACCGGTCCATTCGCCAAATGGTCCTTCGAGCATCGTTTCCTGTGGATCGACATAACCCTCCAGAACAATCTCAGCACTGGCCGGAAAAGGAAGTCCGGTGACCTTGCCTTCGACCATCTGTATTGGTTTACCGCGCAGGCCACCGACATAATCCAGTTCAAACTCGCCGTAAGGGGTCTCTGTGCCGCCGAAATAGAAGGACAGCGGATCTCCACCGAGGACCATACAGACCGGCATCAATTTGCCCTGGGCCTTGTACTTCTCACGATGGATATAGCCGTGATGACCTCGTGCAGTCAGGAACCCGACTTCCTTGGGCCCGTGAACCTGGGCGCGATAGGCGCCCGCGTTCAGCCAGCCTTCTTCGGGGTCGCGGGTGATGCTGTAGGTGCCAGTGCCGATATAACGACCGCCATCATTTTCGTGCCAGACAGGGGCGGGAAACTTGGTGACGTCGATATCGTCGCCAGTAAGAATGTTTTCGAAAATCGCGCCATCATCGACGATTTCATGTTTGCAGGACTTCTGATCGACGAGGAAATTCTCGCGATAGGCGTTCGACAGTTCCCATTTGCTGAGATGGGCGGGAAAACCAAGCGTCATATTGCGGCGTGTGCCGGCAAACATATTCATTAGCAGGCGGAAGCCCTTGGGGCAGCCTTCTACATCATCAAACACCACACAGGGTCCGGTTTCTTCGCGCAGGACGGCTTCTGCTGCGAGGCCGATATCTTCCTGCCAGTTGGCACCGTTGACGTATTCAACCTCGCCAAGCTGGTCGGCCAGTACCAACCATTCGCGCAGATCGTCATAGGCAATTTTGCCCGCGATATTGCTTCCGGACTCTGTACTCATAATTTCCTCCAAATGTCTGTTGCGGGGACTTTTGCATGGCAAAGGCAGCGGAGCAAGCCGAGGGCGGCTCCTTTTGCGCTTGGTCGCGGTTTGACGTTGAAGAGGCCACTCTCCACGCTGTTAAAGATCGATTTCTATAGGGTCGAGGTTGCCACGGCCGCCGATTTTCTGTTGGCGTCGGCGGAATAACCTCCCTGTTCCGCCTTTGGTTCTATTTCGCGTAGTTGCGTGGCTAGAAGCGCTGGGGCAAAGTGTAGTTACAAAAAAAATACGGGAACAGGGTGGGTAACATGGCAGAGAGTTCTGGCACAAACGGGCCAACAAATTTTGACGCAGAATATGATGTAATCGTTGTTGGTTACGGTTATTCCGGCGGTATCGCAGCAATTGAAGCCTATGACGCCGGGGCGAAAGTCCTGCTGGTCGACAAGATGGCTAATCCCGGCGGCATCTCCGTATGTTCCTACGGGGCGATGCGCTCGGCCCATAATGCTGACGAGGCTTTCAAATATCTCGAAGCGACCAATGGCGGGCGCACGCCATCATCGGTGAACCGCGCGCTCGCCGATGGTATGGCGGAGATCGAGCCCTATATGCGTAAGCTCGCCGAGGTTAATGGCGCTATCGTCAATCCGCGCGAGAAAGTCGCGAATTATCCGTTCGAGGGCTATGACACATTCTATCAGACGCTGATCGAGGAAATTCCCAACTTTGATCCTGATACCTATTATCCCCATGTGCGCGGCGCTCCGGGTGGCGCGCGGGTGTTCAAGACGCTGGAAGACAACGTCGCCCAGCGCGATATTGATATCTGGCTCGAATCGCCGGTACAGAAGCTGGTCTATAAGACAGATGGCACCCGTGAAGTTCAGGGTGCCGTCATTCAAACCAATAATGGGATTCGAACCGTCAAAGCGCGCAAAGCCGTCATTCTTTGCTGCGGCGGGTTTGAGGCCAATGAAGAAATGAAACGCCAGTACTGGCAGATGAAACCCGTGCTGGCGGCAACAACCAACTCCAACACCGGTGACGGTATCCGTATGGCCCAGGAGCTTGGCGCGCGGCTGTGGCATATGTGGCATTACCACGGCTCGTACGGATTTGAGCATCCTGAGTATCCTTACGCGATCCGCATGAAGCGGCTGCCGGACTGGATTCCGGGGCGCGAAGAGACCGCTGTCGTACAGATGACCTGGATTGTCGTCGACAAATTCGGCAAACGCTATATGAACGAGAACCCTCCCTATACGCAGGATACGTCGCACCGGCCGATGGAGCATTTCGACAGCGTGACGCAGGAATTTCCGCGTATTCCGTCTTATGTGATTTTTGATGAGGTCGGACGACGTCGCTATCGGGTTGGCGCACCGACCCGTAATGATCCTGATGCCCATTACGACTGGAGCCAGGACAATATGCAGGAGATCGACTCCGGGCTGATCAAGAAGGCGGATTCAATCGCTGAATTGGCGGTGATGATTGATATGGAACCAGCGGAGCTCGAGGCGTCACTGACTCGCTGGAATGAACTCTGTGTCACAAAGAACGATACCGACTTCGGACGGCCGTCTGGTACCATGATGAAAATTCAACGCGCCCCGTTCTATGCAGGCCAGGTTTGGCCGGTCGTTTCAAATACGCAAGGCGGTCCGGAACACGATGCGCAGCAACGCATTATTGATGTTGAAGACAACCCCATTCCGCGCCTCTATGCGGCCGGGGAAATGGGTAGTGCCTGGGGGCATCTCTATATGTCCGGCGGAAACCTGGCTGAGTGCCTGGTTACCGGTCAGATCGCCGGAAAGCAGGCGGCAGGGCTTGATCCTTGGGGTTAAGCTTTCGGGGTAGCGCGTGAACGCGCCACCCGGTCAGCCGTACCAGTACAGGAATATCCCCGGATACAATTCGTACTGCAGGAGGATCTCAAACAGGACATAGACGAAGACGATCGTGCCGATGGCAAGATAGGCACTTTGGCGCACCGAATAGCCACCGCGATATTTCATCCAGCAATAGACGAAGACCGGTGTGCAGGGCAGAAAGCCTATGAGATAAATGCCGAAGACCAGAGTGCCCATCCACACGAAAATCATAAGCTCTTGCTTCAAACTGCGGACCGTCTGATCGGCATCTTCGTCAACTTTTTCCGGCGTCTTGGCGGAGAAGAAAATTGAAATCTTCTCACCGATCTTGCTGTCGGTCAGAGCCAACAAATCCATGATCAATAGCGGCAAGGCGAAGTAGCCGACCATCAACGGAAACATCCGGTCCGTGAGTTTGTATTGATAGCTCGTCGCAATAAACAGGACGACGACGGCAAGGACTATGAGGATATAGAGTGCGGAAGGCCGTCTGTGCTCAGGAATTCTCATTGTTCGGTCTCCAGTTTTGCTTCTTTTCTTTCTTTCATCTTTCGTCGGAAGGTTGGAAAGGCGAGGCTCAGAATCGTTAGAGCGAGCAGTGTGAGAGACAATCCTCGGGTAAAGAAGATCGACATTTGGTCATCAGCAATCAGCATCGACTGATGGAAACTCAGCTCTGTAATACTGCCGAGGACAATGGCGATCGTAAAAGTGACCCGCGGGTAGTTAAATCGGATCATAAAATAACCAATGAATGCAAAGATAAATGCAATGACGACATCGCCGATTTCGGTGTTGAGCGCGAATGCTCCGACCAGAGCCACGACTGTTACCGTCGGAATCAACATGTGAACGCTGATCCGGGTCAGGAGTGCCATATATTTTGCCAAGGCGAGGACAATCAGGGTCGCAAAGACTGCCGAGACGGTAAGGGCAACGACCAGGGTAAAGACTAAATCCTGATGGTCTTCCAGGAGTTTTTGACCTGGCTCAATGCCATGTAGAATGAGGACGCCAAGGAAAACCGCTGTTTCCGCACTGCCGGGAATGCCAAAGGCCAGCGTCGGGATCAACGAGCCGCCATCTTTGGCGTTGTTGGCAGATTCGGGTGCGATGACGCCTTTGATATTACCTTTGCCATATTCAATCTCGGGTGTCGGGTCGCGCTGGGCCTGGGTCGAATAACTCAGGAAGGCGGCGACGGTGCCGCCAACGCCAGGGACTGCCCCGATAAAGGTGCCATACCCAGACCCAACCAGCATCGTTGACCAGTTCTTGAAAACCTCTTTGACGCCGGCGGAAACGCCGCTGATCTCGACATCTGACGAGTCTTGAGAAATGGAACCGCCTTTGACTGCGAGATTGATCATCTCTGAAATGGCGAAGAGCCCGATCAGGGCGGGGACGAGCTTGACGCCATCTTCCAGGAGAGGAATGCCGAAATCAAATCGAACGGTACTGGTGACATCGTAATAGCCGACAAATCCCACCATTAATCCAATGACAGCAGTAATCAGTCCCTGCAGCAGCCGGTCGCCTGAGGAGACGGCAATGGCGCACATACCAAAGATAGCTAACATGAAAAATTCGGGTGGCGTGAATAAAAGCACGATCGCTTTCATGATCGGAATAACCGCCACCAGTGAAATGACGCCGATGACACCACCCATCGCAGACGCTGTCGCGGCGGCACCGATGGCCATACCGGCTTTGCCTTGCTGCGCTAAGGGGTAGCCGTCAAAAGTCGTTGCGGCGTTGGGGGCAATGCCCGGTGTATTTAACAGAATAGCGCTGACTGACCCGCCGGTGGACGTGGCCGCCATGACACCACCCATCAAAATGATGGCCTGCCAAGGCTCCATACCGAACGTCAGAGGGATGAGAAGGGCTACGGCGGTCGTGCCACCAAGACCCGGGATCGCGCCGAACAACAACCCTACACATGATCCTGCAGCAAGCAGTAAAAGTGAATGGATGGAACCGAGATTCACGATTCCTTCTAGTAATGCATCAAACACGGAATTCTCTGCCCCCTGTAACCAGCTTATCTAAGTAAGCCTGTCAGAAATGTCCGAACGCACGCACTTAGTGTGCTTGTTTTTGTGTGCGCGGAAAAGAAAACGGCCGATGCATAAGCACCGGCCGTTGATAACAATAGTCTATCTAGTTTTCTTATTGCTCGCGGCAAGAACGTCTTTGTACTGGATGTAGTATGAGTACAGTGTACCCACCAGCTTCGTTGCATCTTCAGAATTCAATGGTGCAACTGGACGACCAACCTTTTTACCCCAGGCGACGAATTCCGGATCGTTAACCGAATCCCAAACCGCTTTTGCCAACCGGTCTTTGATGGCTTTTGGCGTGCCTGGTGTTGTACCGATGATCCGGTCTCCACCGAGAATTGCGAGATCCTTCTGGCCCATTTCACCGGTTGTCGGAACACCGAATTCGGATTTCCCATTGGTGATTTCGAGGATCGGCTTCAAATCTTTGAAGGCAGCCTGCTTTTTCTTTTTGCTGCTGACATATTTCTTGAAGCTACCTTTGGCCAGAATAGTCAGATCGCCATCACCGCGGATAACACCAAGCGAATAGCGCGAGCTCGATTTATAGCCGGTGATGTATTTTGGCTTAACGCCAAGTGCGTTCCAAAGAATGGCGCTGGCGAGATAACCCGTTGTACCGGGGCCAGTGATTGGAATTTTGATTTGGCTTTTGGCTTTCAACACATCCTGGATGGTCTGGTATTTGCTCTTCTTAGCACTGACGACGATGATGTAGCGGAACTGGGCAACACGACCAAGCCAGTCCATCTTACGGACGTCATAACCAGCCTCTTCACCGATAATATTCGGCATCGCATGGCCTGGCATGTTGAACATCATGATGTGTGAGCCGTCGGCCTTGCGTTTAGCGAGGAAAGCAGCAGCCTTCTTGCCACGTCCACCGGGCAGGTTCTTCGGAACAATATTGACCTTGCCGCCGAGATGCTTTTTCAGGAATGGGGCGAGCTTGCGGGTAATGGTATCAAAGCCACCACCGGGACCATAAGCTATCAAAAACGTAATATTCTTCTTTGGAAAACTCTGTGCCTGTGCAGGCACAGCAGCAACCATTGCAACCGCACTCAAGGCAACTGCGCCTGTTATAATCTTACTAAACATAAAATACCTCCCTTTAGTTTCATTTGCTCTCATAATAAAAATTGGAGCCTTTTAGGTCTTACGCAAATAATAGCTTAGACGAACATATCCGTGCTGTTAACCCGGAATAGCGGAAAACTGAGAAAGGACACCTAAGAACATCTTTGTCGTTTTGCCTTGAAAAGCAGTGTAATATTTTGATGCACGTATGGGATATTGCGTTTTGAATTAGAGGAAGAGATATGGCGACGGTTGTTCCGAAACTAGTAGTAGACCCTGCCCATCCAGCGGTTGGCGCGCGGGCGACAGGCGTCGATTTTCGTGACCCGATCACTGACGAAATGGCACAGCAGATTCGAGCCAGCTTTTACAGAACATTCTGTGCTGTGTTTTCCAGGTCAGGATATCTCGAACGAAAATCAGGCAGATTTTGCGGCTTTGTTTGGAAAAGCGGACACAGCTGACCGAACCAAAGAAGATCCTGATAGTAAACAATCCAAGCGCGGCGTGATGTATGTCAGCAATATCCGCGAGGAGGGCAAGCCGATTGGCGTTTTGCCCGATGGTGAAATGCATTTCCATTCGGATGGTGCGCATCGCGACAAGCCATACCGTGCGACGACCCTTTTTGCCATTGAAGTGCCGAATGTTGGCGGCGAGACCAAGTTTGCCGGGATGGCAGCTGCCTATGAAGCTTTGCCGGCGGCGCAACGCGGACTGCTCGACACCCTCGAGGCACGGCACGTGTTCAACTACAACAAGACCACGCGTGAGGAAATGCGGCGTGATGACGATGTCTCTCACGCTATTCACCCGCTGGTGAAGGTGCATCCCGACTCAGGCCGCAAGTCGCTTTATGTCAGTCGATTGATGACCTGCAACATTGTTGGTATGGCTGATGAGCAAAGCGAAGATCTGTTGCTGTCGTTGTTCGATCACTGCGAGCGGTCGGAATTCGTTTACGCCCATAGCTGGACGCCAGGTGATTTGGTGATTTGGGACAATCGCAGCGTCAATCACGCGCGCAATGATTTTCCGGCGGATCAACGTCGGTTGCTACGGCGCTATACGGTGTCGGAACCAGACTAGCGTCAGTCGAAACGGTCTACTGTTGCATTGCCAAGTTCGCGGACCTTGCCGCGGTAGGCGGTAACCGCGTGCTCGTGCCGTATGGCATTGCCTTCATCGTCATCGGGCACAGGTGCTTGTTCGTGATCAAATTTTCCAAACCTGTCCTCGCCACGAACGAGTAGTGCGCTCGTCCGACCTTCACCGATCTGGCCGAGATGCGGCGGGTGGTAGATGAAAGTGATGCCCATGCGCCGGTCATTACCTTTATTCGGGAGTGAACCGTGTACCAGAAAGGCATGATGGATTGAGGCTTCCCCCGGTTGCAGCACAACAGAAACCGGGTCGATCTGATCGCCGCTGATGTCAACGTTCTGGCCGCTCGACAGCATGTTGCCGCTGCCGATATCCGGCGCCTTCAAATTGCGGAGTCCGCCTTTTTGAGACCCAGGCAGGAATTGCATACAGCCGCTTTGTTCGGTGGCCGGGGACAGGGCGATCCAAGCCGTTAACACCTCGCAGGGGTCATGGCCGAAATAGGTATTGTCCTGATGCCAGCTGACATAGGCATCGTCGCTGGGTTCCTTAATCCACGCTGTATTGTGGTAGATCATGATGTCGGGACCGATGAGGTCTTCGACGGCATCCAACAGTTTGGGATGCGTCGCCATTTCAAACGCCCAGGGAAAACGCAGATAAAATTTGGTCTGACCAAGGCCTCGAAAAAACTTCACCCATTGTCGCTTCAGTATTCTCGACTTCGGCACGACAGGCCGCGACCTCATCGGCATTAAAGAGGGGCACAGGGGTAACAAACCCGTTCTCGTGATACCCGGCTACTTGTTCTTCGCTTAGGACCTTGGGCATATTACCCTCCTTGGAAGCTCTAGCTCTGCGCGGTCAGAAACGCTTTTAGTTCTGCGGTGAATTCATCCGGGCTATCGATCGTCGATAAATGACCCGCATCAGGAATCACCTTGATTTCCGAGCCAGCAATACCATCGCGAATAAATTCAGACTCTGCCATCGGTGTTGCATCGTCGGAATCCCCGATGACCACCATTGTCGGTGCTTTCACCAAAGCAAGATCGCCACTGGCGTCATAGGTAAGTAGCCCCCGAATGGTATCGACATAGGCCTTCGGTGGGCATTTGGATATTTCCGCTGCCAGTTCATCCAGTTTGTCCATCGGTGTGGTTGGCATCAGCCGGTCGCCGGCATATTGGCTGCCAAATTCCTGCATGGAGAGATAGGCAACGGCTTCCTGCGTGGCGTAGATGCGATCTTCTGATCCGTCTCGGAGGCGCGCAAAACTATCAGCGATGGTCATCGATAAGGCGATATCAGGGTTGAGCCGGTTTAGACAAAGAGCAATGGGACCCCCCATCGATAGTCCAACAATATGACATTTGTCGATATTCAAGTGGTCCAGCAATGCTTTGTGATCGCCGACGATGTCATCGAAGGAGAAGGTGTCGCTATAGGAGGAAGCGCCGTGTCCCCGGCAATCGGGGGCGATACAACGGTAGTTTGCCTTCAGCGCAGCAATTTGGTCGCGATAGAGATAATTATTCGTGCCGAGCGAGTGGATAAACAGGATCGCGGGGCCTTCTCCTTCATCCACAAAAAAGATTTGTTCGCCATTGGATTCAAATGTCGGCATGAATCGGATCTCCCTGAGCGTATTTAAGTGTTATCAATTCGCTCAAAGCTACCATCCAGTCCGATATTGCGAAACCCCAGCTGGTGTCAGGCCGCCGCAATCATTGGAGCGCCTTCGAGCGTGCAGCGCCGCAACAGGCGGGTCTCTTCGGCCGGGAAGTCTGTCCGCGCATGGGTTGAACAGCGATTGTCCCACATGGCGAGATCACCAGCTTGCCAGACATGTTCATAGACGACGGCAGGGTCTTCAGCAATTTCGATCAGTTGACCGAGGATGTCGTCGCTTTCTTCGCAAGGCAGGTTTTCAATCATTGCTGAAATCAAGCGGCTGACATAGAGCGCTGTTTTTCCGGTTTCCGGGTGTTTGACGAATATCGGTTGCCATTGATGCTGGATATCATCGAGGCCTTCCTCGAGGTCGACTTTTTCCAACATCGTAAAGTTATAGGCTTGCAGGACTTTGCGTCCCCGGAGCCGCGCCTTGATGTCATCGGGTATATTTTCGTATGCCAGATACTGATTGGCGAACTTTGTGTTCCCGCCCTTGGAGGGCAGCTCGAGGGCATGCAGCAGCGTTGCTTTATGGGGTTCGGGCCGATAGCTCATATCATGGTGAAACCACATCTCGCCGTCTTGCAATGAGCCGATGTAATTGCCTTTTTCATCGCGCTGGTTGGTGACCAGCATGATGCTGCCGTCATAGCCGTTGGCGACTTCGTTTTGGACGTCTTTCGGTGTCGCCCTGATACCGACCTCACCAAACTGATTGGCGAAAGCAACCTGCTCGTCCTTTGACAAAGACTGGTCTCGGAAAATCAGAACGAGATGGTTCAGCCAAGCCTGATAAATTTCGTCGACAGTCGATTTGTCCAGGGCCTTCCGCAGGTCGATGCCGGTTACTTCGGCACCAATCGGTGCATCAAACGGTGTAATGGTGAGTGTCATTGGGGTCTCTTAATTTTTTAAAGTGAGGACAATATTTTCAGGTTGCCGGGATCATTTCTTCGCCTAACAGCGTGCAGCGGCGGAGCAGGCGGCGTTCTGTAGCGGGAAAATCTGTCCGCGCATGACAAGAGCAATAATTATCCCACATGGCCAGCTCGCCCTCGGTCCAGACATGCTCGTAGTAATTTTCTGGCGCTTCGCTGATCGCGTAAAGCTCTTCAAGAATGGCCGCGCTTTCGTCGCGCGGGAGGCCATCAATTCTGGCCGTCATGAGCCTGTTCACATATAGCGCTGTGCGACCGGTTTCCGGGTGCCGGACAAAGATCGGTTGAGATTTGTTGTGAATGCCTGACATGTCGCCATCGATATCGACTATTTCAGTCATATGATAATCATAGACCTGCAGAGCGGTGCGTCCTTCCAGCTGTTTTTTTAAGGCAGCGGGAATCAAATCATAAGCCCGATACATGTTGGAAAAACGCGTATTGCCACCCGTCGATGGGAGGTCGATAGCATACAACATGGTGCCTTTATGGGGCTTGGGCATGTAGCACATGTCATGATGGAAATACATTTCACCATCGGGCAGAGAACCGACATACCGGCCTTTTTCGTCTTTAACATTTGTTACAAGCATAATAGCGGCGTTGTAATCGGCCCCTTCGGGACGCTCCTCCGCGCGGCGTGACCGTGTGCCGGTGTCGCCAAAGCTTTGGGCGAAGGTAAGCTGTTGTTCTTGTGTTATGTCCTGATCAGGAAAGATAAGGACGATGTGGTCTTGCCATGCTTGTATGATGAGGGAGACTGTCTCTGCGTTGAGTGGCTTGCTGATATCAATGCCCGTAACGCGCGCGCCAATCGCCTCGGAAAGAGGTGTGACGGAGATTTGCGATTTTAATACGCTAGCCATGACTGCCTGTATCCTGAAGTTTCTTGTGTCGCTGTATTATAGCTGCAAGGTTTCGCTGGTTCCAGCTGATGTATCACAATCTAATTGACTAAATTTTCCTATGCCAAGCGTACTTATCGAGACCGGTCGTCAATTATCGACCCTTTTGGAGATGCAGGATGACACGGCAGACCGGCGTGAGCTGGTCGCGGAAATACATGACTTTCTGGCGATGCTGGATGGCATTAAGCCGGTATTCCTCCATGGGCGTGGGTTAGCGCCACCTGATTGGGTTGAACAGGTCCTGTCGATAGCGGGAGAGCTCGGGCTTCGTGTCATTGAGGGGCCGTTTTGGGATGCGACGGCTTATGAGGGTTTTCCAGAATGGTATGCTGGTCATTGCAGGGCAGAGCTCGAGCGCTATCGCGCCTGGTATATTTGCAAGGACGAAGCTGTCGCGGAGTCTGTGAAAATCATAAATGAGGCGTCTGGCCGTCTTTCGATGGGGCAAGAGGCGCAGCTTCTGGGGTATCCGGAATGCTGCGTTAACGCACATTATGAACGAGCTCATCGATATCATAGAGGAACGCTGGCAATTCTTAAGCGGCTCGGGAATGGCAACGACACCAAAATGCAGGCATTGTTTGTTAGCGGCGCGCAACTCACCCCGATTACCCAGCAGGAAATCGAAGATTTTGATGCGGCGTTTGATATTCACGAACCACAGCTGGGCAGCTGGAATATGTGTCCCGCTTGCGCGCACGGAACAAACAGCGTTTCAGATGCCTTGTCAGGGCAATATTCTACCGTCATTCAAAAGGCAGAATTGGATATCGGTTAAGCGCGCGCCAACGCCATATTGGCCGCGGTGATGACGCGAAGGCCCTTGTCAGGATCCACAAATTCGGCAAGCGCTTCTGTGACCTCGGCTTTGAGGGTCTTTAGTCCATCCACATCAAGCTGCTCTAAGGCGTGGCGCGAAGAAGGCCCGCCTGCCGCAAGGCATTCAATAAAGTTCTCAGCCGATGGGAAATAACTGTCCATCTGTTTGCGAACGACAGCGACATCTTTGAAACCTGCCTCCTGGAGCAGGTCGCCTAACACGACAGGGTCACCATAAGAAAATGGGTGAACGACGCCCTTCGAATCGATGCCGTGTTTCTCCAGGGCGTTGGCGACCGCAGCGTGCGCGGGGTTTCGATGTGGGGCGCAGTATACGGTTAATGCGAGCCGACCGCTATCGGTCAGTACGCGCTTCATCTCGGAGAGGCCTTTTTCTTTCTCTGGAAGAAATTGTAGAAGCTGGTTCCCGGCAATTATGTCGAAGGACCCATCGTCAAAGGGCATGTCGGTTACATCACCCTGTCGCCAATCGATCCGTCCATCGGGATCAAGCGTGCGGGCATAGGTGATCATGCCTGCGTTGAAATCGATCGCCGAGATTGAACCGGTGGGGCCGACAATTTTTGCAGCGTAGCGCGCTGCGGCTCCACTACCACAACCGACATCGAGAATGCGGTGACTTTCCTTTGTCGCCAGCATGATCAATCATTGTTTCTGACCATGGACCAAAGATGGTCGGAACCAAATATTTCTCAAAAGCTTCGGCAGCGGACGTATCGATCTCACCGTCTTTGGAGTTGCTGGCCATTTATATTCTCTCGATGAACGTTTTCTGGGTTTATTCACCGTTTTGATACCCCGAATTCTGCTGAGAGACCAGCCACAGAGCTCGGACACGTGTCTTGACGTGCACTAACCAGCGGACATGATTAACGTGGTGTTAATGATGTGAGTCCACAACAAGGGCTCTTGTTGGGGATAAGTTTTGAATTTCGTTGGAATTACAAATATTTGCGGCGACTTTGTTGTCGCTCTGCGCAAAGTTGAGCGGCTGCAATTTAGATCGTTTGCTTCGCTTTGCGCGGTTGCGACCTCTCTTTCTGCCTGCAGCGGTGCCCTTGGGGGCGGGCCGTCTACAACGCAAATCGTAACGGAGCCCGCCGGGTCACTTTGTACGCTGACGGGCAAAGGATATGCGATCCGGTTGACGGCACCCCAAAAGACAAAACTTCCAAAAAATGCAGCTCCAATAAAACTTTCCTGTGCTGCTGTAGGTCACAAAACGTTTGTGACCTTTCTAAAGCCAACCTTTAATGACAAGGTTTTGCATAATTTTCTGTTAGGCAGTTCCATGGGCATGGCCGTTGATATGATGAACGGCAACCACGAAAAATATCCCCGGCGAGTGGTTCTCCATTTGGAGCCGACGTCATTTGCCAATATTGCAGCGCGCGATTTTTGGTACGCGCGCTACCGTCAATATATTGAATTTAAAGTGGCAGCGCATTCTCGACGACATTCAATCAGAATGTTCCGAGGGCTCCGGCGAAAACGGGAATTGCAAAGACGGTGTTACGAAGGCCCAATCAGCTCGTGAACAGGAATTGCAGTACCTCGAACAACGCCGAAGACGCGCTGCATTAGTCCCAACTTCTCTTCGTCAGACGTCAGTCCTGCCTGCTCTGCAATAATTACGCTGCTTTTTTGCGCGGTTTTGCCTTAAGCAACCCGGCCCGTTTTAGCACACCATCAAGCCGTTTCTCCAATTCTTTGGAAGCAGGCATCATCGGCAGACGATGTTCGTTCTTTGGCATGATGCCGATCTTTTTCATCATGTATTTCATCGGCTGTGGATTGGTGTCGTAAAATACGGCCTGATTGATCTCAAACAGCTCGTAGTGGATTTTCTGGGCCTGCTTCATCTTGCCTTCCCAGACCAGCTCACACATCTTTGAGAGTTTCTTAGGCATGAGATTGCCGACTGCGTTCATTAACCCGCAGGCGCCGACCGTCATCATCGGATAAGAAAGGTCTTCCAGTCCAACAAAGATACGGAAATCCATGCCGAAATGATCCAAGCAAGTGGAAACAAAGCCGAGATCATCAACGGCATGCTTCATGCCTACAAAGTGAGGGTTTTTGCGACTGATCTGATCAAGCGTATCCAGCGTCACGGACACAGCCGCCCGACCGGGAATGTGGTAAATCATCCAGGGCAGGCTGGTCTGTTTGGCGACCTCGCCGTAATAGGCAATGAGACCGCGCTGAGATGGCCGAATGTAATACGGCGTGACGATCAGCAGCGCATCCGCACCGGCATTGTCTGCATGGGCTGTGAGGGCCACCGTTTCGGCGAGGCTCTGCGAACCGGTTGCGGCGACAATCGGCACTTTGCCGCGCGCCGCTTCGATTGCGACATCAACTGTTCGGTTGCGTTCTTCGACGGTCAACGTGGATGGTTCTGATGTCGTGCCATTGACGAGAATGCCGTGTGAGCCATTTTTTACCTGAAATTCAACAAGGCCAGCATAGGCATCGTAATCGACCTTCCCATTTTTGAAAGGTGTGATCAGCGGTGGAATGGACCCTTTGAGGAAGTCCTTAGGTAAACGCATCATGGTTTTAGCTCGCAATCTTGTCACGGTTAGTATCAAAGCCCATCTCGGCGCCGAGGACGCTCCATGGCTTCTTAAGGTCTTCTTGCCACAGGAGTGATTCCATGACGATGTTCAAGGGCTGATCCTGAATCGTTAACTCATAGATGGGATCTGTCCCGGTGCTGGCGTGATTATGAACACCCCAACCAGGTGCCGTTAGCAGGAGGTCGCCTGACTGCCATTCGTAAACTTTTCCTTCCACGGTTGAACGTCCTTCGCCCTGGAAAATATAGTTCATGGCGGCTGAGACATGACGATGCGGCTTATCAACAATGCCCGGCGGACGAATGGTAATCGTCGCAAAGAAGTTTGGCGTTGTCCCATTGGTGCGGCCTGTCATGGGATTCCACAGCAGGTATAGCCGACGACCGACATAATCCGACCCAAGCTCTTGCAGCTTGTCGAGTTCCGCTTTCACTTTCTTCCACGGCCAGTGAAGGGCGTGGGATTCAACGGCTTCCGGTGCGATCAGAATTTCGTATGGCATCAGCCAGGCGCCGTCATCCGTTAGCTCGAACGTCCCATAGGGGCTCTTGCGCCGCGGATCGTCTTCGGCAACGGCCCCTTCTTCATTTTCTTCGACAACCTGAATGTCGGCTGCTGGATCTTCTTCCACGATATGCACGTTCATTTTTTCAAGAAGCGGTGCATTCGTGTAAGTCAGCCGTACCTGCACTTCATCCGTGTCGTTAACGTGGATATAGGTCTGCATTGAGGGAAAATTGAAGACGTCGTACTGCTCAAAATCAATTCGTTTGCCACCGACAACAGAATGCCCGCTGCCTTGAATGCAGAAATTAACTTGTGTCGAATTGTGACGGATTGGGCGGGTTTGTTCGCCGGGGTTCAGAACTTCGACGATTGGACGAATTCCCGGTGCGAGCCCAAGACCGACGCCCAGTTTGTGAGAGTCCGGATGAACAATCCAGCTTTGACGGCGCCCGTTATTCGGTGTTGGCAACTTTGACAGCCGTTCGATTTCAGCGTCGAAATCTGCCTTTTTAATGATCGCGGGTTCCCAGAGTTCGGGATTGGGCTCCGTTGTCCCTGACTTGTCGAGAAAAATTCCTTTTTGGTCGGCCATGGCTGTCCTCCGTTCAATCAAAAGCGCATTCTTTTGAGAAGAATGCAGACCTGTTTTGTGCGATCTCCGTAGAAGCCCGGAAATCAGCGAATTTAATTACTTAGATACCGCACTTTCTCGCCCCGTTAAAGGTCAAGTTGTGGTGTTTTCTTCGTCTTGATCGAGATTGGTTTTCATGACCAGCATGAGGCGCTTGAGCGTTTCAACTTCTTCAGCACTTAGGCTGCTCGTGGCGATTTCATTGATCTTGATGGCCATGTGCAGGAGTTCGTTCTTGAGGTTGCGGCCTTTTTGGGTCGGTGAAATATTAATAGTGCGTCGATCCCGGCGGTTTCGAACACGCCGGACAAGGCCATTTTTTTCAAGGAGACGCAGCACACTGGCGGTGGTTGGCTCCGTTGTGCCAACCCGACGCGACAATTCACGCTGACTGAGTCCTTCTTCAATCCACAATGCCCGCATAAAGTAATACTGGCCGAGTGTCATGCCGTAGTTTGAAAGGTTGCGGCGCAGAGCCTTGCCGACTGCGAGGTTGGTGTCGCGAATCAGATAGCCAGGGCTCTCATTGGGATCGAGCCATATCTCATCGTCATCTATCTTCGGACGGCTCACGTAAAAAAATCCTCAATGTCGACAGAGTCGTAATTGGTCGGCATGGCGCGGTCAAATCGTGTCTTGTCTTCGATCCGCGTGCTCCAAGGTTTTGTAGCATCTATCGCCACTTTAGTGCCGATCCGGTACATTGGGCTCATACCCGGGACAATATCTGACGCATTATCAAGCGACCAGATTCTGGTGTTATCGATCTTGGTGACGTCCTGTTCAGCGTGAACCCGCGTCGTGAGTGACCAGAACACCTGGTTTAGGTCAGAGGCATCCATATCCTCGTCGATGGCGATTGCCAATTTAGGATGTAGATAGGGGCTGGACAATGCCGCCAATAGGGCGGTCTTGGCCTGTCCGGCGATACGTGGGCGGAGTTTTATGACAACGGCCATTAATCCTGAGACCCCAAGACATCGGATATCCAACAAATCCAATCCACCTTCGACCTTGGAAAGATGTTCAAACAACGCCGCCTCTACACATGTGCCCGTGATTGACTGAGGGTCAGTCATAGGGGCGCCTGAATGCATACCGTAGAAAATCGGGTCCTTACGGTGGGTAATCGCTTTGACGACGAATATCTCGGTCGAACCTTCTTCCGCATAACCGCCCGTTACTTCGCCAAAGGGACCTTCTTCTGTCATGGCGTCTGGCAAGATTTCACCTTCGATGATCATCTCCGCATCTGCGGGTACTTCAAGATCACTGGTCTCACATTTTACCAGCCTGACGGGGTCTTCGAGCAACCCGCCCGCGAGCGATAATTCGTCGATTCCGTAACGCGTCGTGAACCCACCGGCATAAAGGATCGCTGGATGGACACCGACGACCATCGCGACGGGCATAGCCTCATTACGCTCCTGATACTTTTGATAGGTCCGCAAGGCATGGCGTGGGCAAATCAGAAAACCGCTGCGGTCCGGTCCTAAAATTTGCTGCCGGTGATAAGACATGTTCCGAGTGCCGGTTTCCGGGTCTTTTATGACAGCCATGCCGGAGGCGATGTAGGGACCGGGGTCTTCTTCCGACGTCCACATTGCAGGAAGCTTGGTGAGATCAGCATCCTCGCCTGTCAGGATGACTTCTTTGACGGGCGCGTCTTTGGCATCGTCAATTGTCACTGGCGCAATCTGGGGATTTAATCCGTTCGACGAGAGTCGGAATAACGTCTTCTTCGGGGACACCGAGCCCAATCGCCCATTTCCTTCTATCCGTTATCACCTGGCTTGCTAACCGCCAGCCTGGAAAACCCTTGAGGTTTGTGAACAGTGTGGATTTGCCAAACTGGTCATATGTTTTCCAGCCGATGGCTGAAACGTTTTCATGCGGATCTGTTTCGGCGTCGACACGGACGAGCTCGCCTTGTTGTTCGAGGTTTTGGACATGGCCGCGGAAGGATTGGTCTCGCATGAAAATGATGCCTTAATGACTAGCGTTGTTGATTTGGCAGCATTCTGCTTCGCGGCGCGAGGCAGTGCAACCACACGCTCTGACGTTAAGGTTGTTGACCCCTCCCTTTCTTGGTCAGAGAATGCCGCCCATTCCTTGATTGTTGGCAGATGAATATCTCCGATCATCTGGTGGAGGTTTGGCAAAGACAGGATAGCGTAATTCTATGAGACGGGTTGGCGTATACGGGGGTGGGCTGCTTTTACGGGCCCTGTTGAGTGTTGTTATTCTGATGTCGGCAACAAGCGGCATTCAGGCGCAGACCACTGACGACGATCAGATTTTCACCCTACAGTTTGCCAACGATTATTTTGGTAATAGTGATCAGCATTTTACCAATGGATTTCGGGCGGCCTGGATGCCGTCCGCTAAGTCTGTGCCCCAATGGGTTGTCGATGGAGCATCCTACTTTCCCTTGTTTGACCCTGCGGGAAAAAAACGGGTCGTGTTTTCGCTGGGGCAGAGCATATTTACGCCCGATGATATTGCGGCGACGTCCTTGCTGCGGGATGAAAGGCCCTATGCTGGTTGGCTTTATGGTGGCGTTGGGCTCGTCTCTGTATCGGACGCGCGGCTCGACAATATTGAGCTGAACATTGGCATGGTTGGTGGCGCCTCCTTTGCAGAGGATGTTCAGAAGACCTGGCATAAATGGTTCGGCTTTCAGCGTCCCAATGGCTGGAACAATCAGCTTAAAAACGAGCCGGGAATTCTTCTCAATTACGAACGGAAATGGCGTATGCGGACGCCACAAAAATATTTTGGTGTTGACGCTGATTTCACCCCCATGCCGGTGTTAGCCTCGGTAATGTGCTAACACAGGCATCGGTGGGATTTACCGTGCGGTTTGGTGGCAATTTGCGAAAGCATGATGATTACGGCCCGCCGCGTATTCGTCCCAGCTTGCCGGGCTCGGATTATTTCGTGCGCAGCGATGGATTGAGTTGGTATGTGTTTTTCGGGGCGGAAGGGCGCGGTGTGCTTCGTAATATTTTCCTCGATGGAAACACTTTCCGGGATAGCCATAGCGTCAATAAAAAGCCGTTTGTTGGCGATATACAGGGCGGCATCGCGGTTGTGATGGGCCGCGCAAGATTGGCCTACACTCATATTTTCCGCACCAAGGAAGTTCGATACGCAGGATGATACGGACCAGTTTGGATCCATCAGCCTGTCCTTCATCTTTTAGAATTGTATTGAGGTCTGACTGCCGTTTTCGCTGAGACCTTTATAGATTAGGGTATGACAAGAATTATTCTTGTTAAGAACAGAAAGCAGTTTCAATGACCTCTTCGTTTAATCCGCCTGTGCGGCGGCTCATGGGCCCGGGCCCTTCCGATGTTCACCCTCGTGTTTTGGGGGCAATGGCGCGTCCAACCATCGGCCATCTTGATCCTGAATTCTCGCGGATGATGGAGGAGGTCAAGGAAATGCTCCGTTATGCGTTTAAGACCAAGAACGCGCTGACTATCCCAGTGTCTGGTCCGGGGTCGGTCGGCATGGAAACCTGTTTCGTCAATCTGGTGGAAGCCGGTGATACGGTCATTGTTTGCCAGAACGGGGCTTTCGGTGGCCGTATGAAGGAGAATGTCGAACGCTGTGGCGGAACGGCCATCATGGTTATGGACGACTGGGGTAAGCCCGTTGATGTCAGCAAGGTCGAAGAGGCGCTGAAAGCCAACCCAGGTGTTAAAGCGGTTGCTTTCGTGCATGCAGAAACTTCAACCGGTGTTCAGTCCGATGCGGCGGCTATTTGTGCCATGGCCCAGGAGCACGGGGCGCTGACGATTGTTGATGCGGTAACGTCTCTCGGTGGAACGCCCGTTCTCACGGATGAGTGGGGCGCAGATGCGGTCTATTCCGGGTCGCAGAAATGTCTGTCCTGTATGCCCGGTATTTCACCATTGACGATCAGCGAAAAGGCGGCCGATGTTGTGCGTAGCCGCAATCACAAGGTTCAAAGCTGGTTCATGGATCTCAATTTGGTAATGGGGTATTGGAGTGGTGACGGCGCTCGCGTTTATCATCACACGGCGCCGATCAATCCGCTCTACGCAATCCATGAATCTTTGGTGATGCTGGAAGAGGAAGGTCTTGAGCAGGCCTGGGCGCGACACGCCACGATGCACAACGCCTTGCGTGATGGCGTTGAGGCTATGGGGCTGTCTCTCATTGTCGATAAAGCCTATCGACTTCCACAGTTGAATACCGTTTCGATACCTGAAGGCGTCGATGAGGCGGTTGTCCGGGGTACATTGCTCTCTCGTTATAATCTGGAAATTGGTGCCGGGCTGGGTGATCTTGCTGGCAAGGTGTGGCGTGTTGGCCTGATGGGCCAAAGCGCTACCGGTGAACATGTCACCTTGTTCCTGAGTGCCATGGAAGATGTATTGGCTGAGCAAGGCGCTGCGATAAATACCGGCGCGGCACTCCCAGCGGCGCGGGCTGTCCTCGGATAATGGAGTAATAAATATGGAAACAGCGACTTTCGAACCGGGCGGTTACCGCTATGTGCGGGGCCCTTTTCAATATTCTGGCGGCGTCGCTGCTGAACCGGGCTTTGCGATTGAGCGCGCCCGCTTTAAATCGCCGGTCGCCATCGAAGAAGGGTTTGTCCGGATAGAAGCACATCTCAAGGCCATGGGGCTGCCTCTGACATCATTCTGTGCCTGTGAGTTGCGCTCACCAGCGCCCTTTACCGAGCAAGGGTTCATTGACTTCAACCGTGTTTATGTCGGTACTTTGGAGCGCTGGGGAATCTTCAAGGACGACGAGAACCCGGTTGCCCGGTCGAATGTTTGTCCGGAAGTTGACCCGCCCGCTGAGCCCAGCTTTACAGGCATTTTCCTATACTGTTCCGAGCGATAAGGATGACGGTAGTTTCGTGATCGCCGGGTCGGCTGAAGCCCCCGAAGGTCATGGCACCTATGAAGATCGAATTATCCGTCTCGGTGATCAGTCGCCGGACGCCATGCGTGAAAAAGCGGCATATGTATTAGGTGTGATGGAAGCGCGGATGGCGGCGCTCGGCAAAACATGGGCTGATACGACCGTGACGCAGGCTTATACGGTCTATGACTTACATCCATTTTTGGCAGACGAGATTGTCTCGCGGGGTGCCGTAAAAAGCGGGCTAACCTGGAATTACGCCCGCCCGCCTGTCGATGGCCTTGATTACGAAATGGATGTCAGGGGCGTCTTCACCGAACGGGTGATTTGAGCCAACGCGCAATAGCGCCTTCAGGAATCCTGAGCGCCGTAATAGAGCATCACTGTGTGTTTGGCCTCTGCGAAGAACAGCCAGCGTTCTAGCATTGTGCCGGCCATCACAAAGACCACGGCCAGGATCGCCGCCGGGATTTTTAGCCAGGGATCGGCTTCCACGGTGCCCACGGCGAGCAGCCAGGGGATCAGGAAATATCCGAAGAAGGCCCAGCGGCGCAGTTTGATTGAGTGTTTGCGCGCAATGCTAAAGCCCATTTCCTTCTGGACATAATTTTCCTGCGTATTAGGCGCGTCTAGTAGCCTGACCGTACCGAGGTCGCCGAGACCCGTCGCGTTTTCTGGCGGTACCCATGTTGGCGAGGTGTCGAGAAATATCCAGTATTTGCGTTTTAGCCAGAGGGCGAGGACGCCAGTGACGACGACAATCATGCCAATGCCTGGTGTATGCAGGTCGAACAGATGGGCGAGCATGTTAAACCAGACACTGCCGGTCCAGATCGCAAAGGCCAGATAGATACGAACAGTATGGCGGTTGAACCAGGCGCGGATAGTGCGCAGCGTCGCATAAATCATTGATGTCGCGTAGACCGTCAAAACAGCGAACAGCACTGACAGAATTGCAAATAGACGCCAGGCGCCATCGTGGCTTTCATAAATGACCCAGCCAAAGGCGAAGAGGCCGAAAGGCACAAACCCGGCGACAGCCAACACGCCCTCACGAGACAGCCATGATGATTTCCATTGTGACAGCGCCCGCCATGCCCGTTCCGGGTGCCCGAGATGGAAAGTCGAGGAGAGCAGTCCGCTGATCACCATCGTGAACGCCAGGAAAAACCCGGTGAATCCGAACCACCGGTCTGCTTCGATCCAGTGCCCGGCGGCGAACAGCCCCATCAGAAACAGCAGGCCGTATCCGGCACCGGAAAAAGTCGTGAAAATTATGACGGAATAAGCGGGATGCATCGTTTCTTAAATCCTGGCCTATCGTGTGAGGACTTTGTCGAGCCAGCGGAAAAGGCCGCCGGCATCTTCGCCGCTTACTGTTGGTTCGATAGGTTTTAGTTGCCGGGGGCGGTCGTCTTCATAGCCAGCTGCTCTTGGGGCGCGGCGGCAGATATTTATTGACCGGTGCGTAATGCAGTTCCGGCATTAGATCGTATCCGCCTCGATCTTCAACCATTCGGGAGACATCGGAATTAGGGTCGCCAAGATCGCCAAAGTGACGGGCATTTACCGGGCATGTTGAGACACAGGCGGGAACGCGGTCTACCTCTTCGAGGTTCTCGTTGTAGATACGATCAATACAAAGGGTGCATTTTTTCATCACCCCGGCATCGCCGTCATATTCGCGTGCGCCATAGGGGCAGGCCCAGCTGCACAGCTTGCACCCGATGCAGATATCTTCGTTGACGAGAACGATGCCGTCTTCAGCCCGTTTGTAGGAAGCACCCGTTGGGCAAACTTCGACGCAGGCAGGTTCTTCGCAATGCATGCATGAACGGGGGAAATGAACGGTTCGGCTATCCGCGCCGTCGCCGCACTCAAACGTATGGACCCTGTTGAACCAGACGCCTTCGGCATTTTCACCAAACGGGTCGGTATCGGGCAGCGGGGCCGAGTGTCCGCCGGTATTCCATTCCTTGCAGTTCACGGCGCAGGCATGACAGCCGACGCAGATATCAAGGTCGATGACCAGCCCGAGTTTTTTGCCAGTGGTATTTACGGGGATTTGAGTCATTTAGTGTCACCCCGTTTAAAGGCGCGCGAATACATCTTGCCATAGCGCAATATATCTGGCCGTTCAGGCAGTGCTTCTGGCGGTTTTAGCGTGCTGAATTGTGGTTCGGTTTCTGTGCTTTCTTCTGCGCTGCATTTCTCGATCCGTACGCGCAAATCATACCAGGCGGCCTGACCGGTTACTGGATCTGAATTGGCGTAGCGGAATCCGTCACCCTTGGGCGGTAACAGCTCAGAAATAACGTGATTGAGCAGAAAACCTGTCTTGGCCTCCGGTGCTTTCGGGTCGAGGTTCCAGGCGCCTTTTTGTTTGCCGATGGCGTTCCAGGTCCACACTGTGTCGCCATTTACGCCCTCCATCAGCTTTGCTTTCGCCTTGACGCGACTGTGGTGACTAATCACCCAAATCCAATCGCCATCTTCGATGTCTTGGGCTTCGGCAGTCTTGCGATTGATATAAAGCGGGTTGGTGCCGTGAATTTGGCGGAGCCAGGCGTTTTGCCCTCCCCAGCTATGATACATCGCCATCGGGCGCTGAGTGAGCGCATGCATGGGATATTCACTGGTGTCGAGAGCGGCACCTTCAAAGGGTGGATACCAGATCGGCATCGGGTCGAAATATTTTTCGATGCGATCGCGGTGTTCATCCGGCGGCTGGATGTCGCCATGTCCCTGTGCCGCCAGCCTGAATTTCTGCAAGGGCTCGGAATAGACCTGCATAATGATCTGATTGGCAGAGCCGATAAATCCGACGGAGGCGGCGTAGTCGAGATAGTCGCGATTAGCATGTTTAAAATAATGCTGTTCAGGGGGCAGCTTGTGCTCCCAGAAGCAGCCGTTCTCAACATACTTGTCGAGCTGATTCTTGTTGGGAGCGCCGGTACCATGGCTCTTGCCATCTTCACCGCGCCACCCGGCGAGTGACCCGATGCCCGGTGCCCGTTCGTGATTGACGAGGTAATCAGGATAGCCGCCGGGATATTTAGCGCTGCCATCTTCATTGGTGAGACCGGGAAGACCAATTCGCGCGCCAAGATCAATCAGCACGCTTTGGAAGGGACGGACGTCCCGGTCTGGTTCGACGACGGGTTGGCGGATGGCGTCCGCCGCGCTTTCAGCGCTGCAAATCGGGCGATCAAGAAGAGAGATACAATCCCAACGTTCGAGGTAAGTCGTATCCGGCAGGACGAGGTCGGCATAGGCGACCATCTCCGAGAAATAGGCATCCGAATACATGATCTTGGGAATACGGTATTCGCCGGTTTCTTCGTCCTTGGCGGTAAGCATTTCTTTAGTACCCGCCGTATTCATCGACGAGTTCCAGCTCATATTGGCCATATACATAAACAGCAGATCGACCGGATAGGGGTCATGATTATGGGCGTTGCTGATGACCATGTGCATCATGCCATGCGCCGCAATGGGGGCTTCCCATGAAAAGGCGTGATCGATCCGACGTGGCGTTCCGTCTTCTTCAACGAGCAAGTCTTCGGGCCCGGCCGGGAAGCCAAGCGGTGGGCCTGCCATCGGTGTGTTCGGTGCGATTTGACCGGGTTTGCCGGTTGGTTTTAGCGGTGGCGGTGCTGCCTTTGGGAATGGCGGCTTATACCGGAAGCCACCCGGGCAATCGATACTGCCCAATAGAATCTGGAGCAAGGTGAATCGCCCGGCAGGTATGGAACCCATTTGAATGGGCGGAGATACCGCGCATCGCATGCATTGTAATCGGTCGCCCGATCATTTTGTCATGTTTGCGCCCGGCCCAATCGGTCCAGGGCTGATCGATTTCGATCTGTTGTTCGAAAGCGACATCGGCAATTTCGGCAGCGATACGACGGATCGTTCGCGCTGGCACGCCGGTTTCTTTTTCGGCCTCTTCCGGTGAATAGCTTTCATCGAGATAGCGTTCGGCCATTAGCGCAAAGGCTGGCACGGCCTTGCGGCCATCTTCCATTGTAAAGGAACCTGTTAAGGCGGGGGAAACCCCGGCCAGCCGGGCGTCGGCAGCTTGATTGGTGCCGGTGTCCCAGCAAATTGGTTCGTCATCGATACCGCGGACGAATAGCCCGTCATCGGCTTCTCCCGGGTTCTGGATAACCAGCCAGGGCAGGTTGGTGTATCGGACGATATATTCCAGATCGATCTTGTCGGCTTTAAGCAGCTCGTGAACCAGTGCCAGGACAAATTTTCCATCGGTGCCGGGACGAATACCAATCCACTCATCGGCAATCGCGGAATAGCCCGTCCGGATGGGGTTTAGCGAAACGAATTTGGCGCCGTTCTTTTTGAGTTTCGAAAGCCCGGCTTTGATGGGATTGCTGTCGTGATCTTCGGCAACACCAAACATCAGCATATATTTGGTGAGGTCCCAGTCAGGTTCGCCAAATTCCCAGAACGACCCGCCGATGGTGTATATACCGCCTGCGGCCATATTGACCGAACAGAAGCCGCCATGGGCAGCGTGGTTTGGGGTGCCGAATTGGCTGGCCCACCAGCCGGTAAGCGCCTGGCTCTGGTCGCGGCCGGTAAAGAAGGCGAGTTTGCGAGGGTCGGATTTGCGGATATCGCCGAGCCATGTGCTGGCGAGCTCCAGCGCTTCGTCCCATTCGATTTCTTTGAATTCGGCCTGGCCCCGATCGCCAACCCGTTTGAGCGGTTTGGTTAGCCGGGCCGGCGAATAATGGTTCATGATCCCGGCTGACCCTTTGGCGCACAAAACGCCCTTATTAACCGGGTGATCGCGGTTGCCCTCGATATAGCGGATACCACCATCTTTCATGTGCACTTTGATGCCGCACCGGCACGCACACATGTAACAGGTGGTTTCTTTGATTTCGTCTGAGATCGTGGGTGACGTGTCGATCTCTTCGATAGGGTCGAAGTACCCGCGAGTCATAAACGAAAAGCTCCCATTGTTGGCTGCCTTGTTAAAAGAGAACGCGGCTGCCGTCAAATCCGCAGATTGTGAAGAACAAAAAAAACAAGCTAACCTTTGCATTATACAAAATTGCGTGCTGTGATTGAACCGAATTCCAGAAAAAAAGTCTGATATATGACCGAATTTGTAAAAACTTTTTTTGATCCGGCGACCAATAACGCAACACATGTGGTTTGCGATAACGAAACCCGAAACTGTGCCATCATTGACCCAGTTCTCGATTTCGATTTGGCGGCAGGGAGGACAGCGACCCAGTCCGCCGATGAAATTATCAGCTATGTCGATAGGGAAGGGTTAACGGTCTCCTGGATACTGGAAACCCATGTCCATGCTGATCACCTGACCGCTTCCTCATACTTGAAAGCAAAGCTCGGCGGCAAAACCGCAATCGGTTCCGGTGTCGTTGATGTACAGAAAAAATTCGGTGCCATCTACAATTTGAGGGATGATTTCACGCGAGATGGCTCGCAGTTTGATGTCCTCTTTGACGATAATGACGTTTTTTCAATCGGCAACCTTGAAGTCCGGGTTATTCACACGCCAGGACACACCCCTGCCTGTGCAACCTATGTCGTTGAAGACTGTGCCTTTACGGGGGACACGTTTTTTATGCCGGATTCGGGAACTGCACGGTGCGACTTTCCTGGAGGAAGCGCAGCGCAGCTCTATAATTCGCTGCAAAAAATATTGGCGTTGCCTCCTGAAACGCGATTGTTGCTCAACCATGACTACGGCTGCGGCGGCTCGCGTGATTGTTGTTGGGAGACGAGCGTGGCAGAGCAGCGCGACAAGAATATTCATGTCGGCGGTGGCAAGTCCGCAGAAGAATTTATTGCGATGCGGGAAGAACGCGACGCAACGCTCTCGATGCCGAGGCTGGTTCTGCCCGCCATTCAGGTGAATATGCGGGCAGGAGAGCTGCCGCCAAAAGAATCCGGTGGAGGCCGCTTCCTGAAAATTCCGCTGAACGCGTTTTAACCAGCCGTTTTATTCGGCGGCTGCGGCTATCGGAACTTCATTCGCCATTGACCCTTGCTGACGTCTCAGAAGGGGTGCCACGAAAGACAGCAGTGGCGGGATGATCAGCAATGTCAGAACGGCGGACATTGCCAGCCCTCCCAACACAACGGAACCAAGACCGCGATACAGCTCTGACCCGGCACCCGGCACGGCGACTAACGGCAACATGCCGAACACGCTCGTTAAGGTCGACATAAAGATCGGCCGAATACGGTTTCGTGTGGCTTCCGCAATGGCATCATAGGCATCCATCGCCTCGACCCGGACATGATGCAGCGTTTGATGCACGAGCAGGATGGCATTATTTACCACCGTGCCAATCAGGATCACAAAGCCAAGAAGCGTTAGCATATCCAGAGCCTGGAATGTGTAGATATTCAGAATGGATAGCCCGGCAACGCCGCCAGCAGTGGCCAGCGGGACGGAGAACATAATAATGAGCGGAAAGATGAAACTCTCGAACAGAATCGCCATCACCAGATAGACAATCGCAACTGCGATCAGGAGGTTCCAGAGCATTACATCCCAGGTTTTATTCAGCTCGTCAGCGGTGCCGGACATTGTCAGGCGAACGCCTGGAGGAAGGCCTTGTTTGGTCATCGGGGCAATGACCTTTTCCTGCACTCTCTGAATTGCTGTTTCCAGGGCAATGTCTTCAGGGGGGCGTACCTGTAGGGTAACGGTTCTAACGCGTTCTAAATGGCGAATTTGTGTTGGCCCCTCCGTGACTTCGATTCTGGCCAGGGAGGAGGCGGGTAGAATTTGGCCGGTCCGCGTTACAACTGGCAGATTGCCAATCCCCTGTGTTGAAGTAACTTTATCCGCCAGGCCCATTAGTGTGAGATCGACCCGCTTACTCCCTTTGGTGACTTCGGTTACGCGCAGCCCGTCATTAAAGACATCCACGGAAAGACCAAGGTCACGCGCTGTCAGGCCGACATCTGCGAGGCGCAACAGATTGGGGATAAGCCGAACTTCGGGGGCACCGAGTTCCAGGCCGGGTCGCGGCCGTACTCTTGCCGACGGCAATTCCTGACGCAATTTTTGTACCCCCTCGCGGGCCAGGGCCAGCAATGTCTCGAGATCGGGGCCTGTAATATCCAGGTCGATAATCTCTGATCCGCCAAATCCTCGGCCAAATAATGCACGTTGCCGTGCGAAACCGAACGTGCCGGGCTCGCTGAACACGGCGCGGCGCATGATGGGAACGAGCTCTTTCGCGCGAGACGGATCGGTTGCTGAAGCGCCCATGAAGGTTGATGTCGAGCGAGTGACAAAAAAGAAGCGGTCAATTTTAACCTGGCCAAGGTCGCAGGATTCAATGTTCGGTGGAAAGAGACTCGCTCTCTTGTACCAGCTCGGACATTCCTTGGGTTTTTCACCTTCCTTCGACCAGTAAGGGCGGGTCATGTTTTCAACTTTGGTCGCCATAGTATTCAGCGTTTTGAGGTTGTAGCCGGGCGGTGGATTGGCAATGGCGAGGACAAAATTCTGGTTGCCACTTGGTAGATAGCTCAACTTGGGTAAGAACGCCCAGGTTCCAAAACCTGCTAGCCCACAAACACATATTACAACCAGACCTGCGAGCGCGCGGTTGTGAATAACGATGCGGGTAAACCCTGTCACGAAACGCACAAAGGCGCTTGCAAACCCGTCAAGAATTGGAATGCGGCGCCTTTTTGTGAGGTCATGTGTATTGTCGCCCAGAAGTCTGTTCGCGAGGGCGGGGACAACTGTAATCGAGACAATAAGGGACAGAAGAACTGCGACGGAGAGGGCAACCGCAATGTCCCGGAACAATTGGCCGACGACCAGGTTCATCACCAAGATGGGCGCAAAAACCACAACGGTTGTTATTGCTGATGCCATAATGGCACCCCAAACCTCGCTTGCGCCTCGGACGGCGCCTTCAAGCTTTGAGCGTCCCATCTCCCGATGCCGGTAAATATTTTCCAGCACAACAATCGCCGCATCGACCACCATACCGACCGCAAAGGCGATACCGGCCAGTGATATCACATTGATCGACCGGCCCAGCGCGGCCAACGCCACGAAAGACCCGATGACAGAAACTGGAATGGCCAAGGTGACAACAGCTGTTGCGCCAAAGGATCGTAAGAACAGAAAGAGGATAATCGCGGCCATCGTGCCGCCCAGCCAAATATTCTGTGTCACCAGGTTTATGGCGAAGTTGATATAAACCGTATCATCGCGAACCTGTTTTATGATGAGCCCCTCGGCAGGCATGACATCGCGGTTCAAGTCAGCGACGACCTTGCGAATGGTCTCCATCGTCTCGATGACATTGGCGCCGGTATCGCGGACTGTATTGACGACAATGGCGTTTTTGCCCCGGTTCCGTATACGGGCGCTTCTTTTCTTGTGCCCGAATTCGACGTGGGCAATATCGCCAACTCGCACGCGCAGTACACGGCCCGAAACTGGATCTTGCTGGGTGCGTAGAACAACTTCGCTAACCCGTTCTACGGTGTTCAATTCACTTTGGGTGCGGACAGTATATTGTCGCTTCCCTTCATCTACCTCGCCGGCGGAGAGATTGATGTTGGTTGCTCGTAAGGCGTTGTTTAGCTCGGCAATGGTCATGCGATAATGCGCAAGACGTTGCGGATCAACGATGACACGAATTTCAGATTCATTGCCGCCATAAACATTGACCAGCGCAACGCCATCGACCCGTTCAAGGCGGTCGCGTACCGTATCGTCTACAAAGTCGCCATAAGACCGGATAGGCCGCTTATTGCCTTCCACCGTTTCAACCGTGAACCAGGCAATCGGATTGTCGTCGGTATCGCGGGTTCGCAGAATTGGTTCGTCCGCTTCCTCCGGCAAACCTGTTACTTGTTGCAGCCGATTGTTAACGAGGAGAATCGATCGGTTGCGGTCTGCGTTAACATCGAATTCCAGAATAATTTGAGACCGGCCTCTGCGAGATCGTGATTCCATCCGGTCCAGGCCTTCAAGGCCTTTCAAACGCTCTTCTTGTGGGATGGTAATTTCCCGTTCAACCTCGGCTGGAGAGGCGCCGGGCCAGGACGTCTGGACGATGAGAAGTGGTTTGCGGACGTCCGGTGTCATTTGAATGGGGATAATTTTCAGAGCAACAAAGCCCATGAGGACAATCATTAGGACAACTGACAGGACGGCTACTGGCCGTCTGACGGCGAGTTCAATCAGCTTCATCGGTTAACCTTCCTGCCCGGATTTGGGGATGCCCCGTCGACTCTCGCCACTGGGGCCTCTCTTTCCGCCTTCACCAGCGCCTTTGCGGCCTTTCCAATTACCCTTACCGCTACGACCGCGCTTGCCTCGCCGTTCCCCTGCCTTACCAATTTTGATTTTTTGCCGGGGGCGGAGACGTTCATTGCCGCGAATAACCACCCGGTCACCTGGTTTCAGTCCCTTAAGAACCTCAAACCGCAGTCCGAATGCCTCGCCGAGTTCGACCGACCGTATATTGGCCCGCAAGCCGTCATCGGTTTCGCTTACGATAAATACAACTCGTTTGCCGCGGCGTTGCGTGATGGCGTCTTTGTGGACGGTCACAGCTTCCTTGGCAGCGCCAGACGGAATGTGCAGAACGACACTTTGATTTGCCGCAACGGTATCGTTAGGCGTGACGAATTTAGGTGTAAAACGCACGGCCCGGGTTCTTGAAAGAGCATTTTCTTCAGGAACGACTGCGCGGACGGTAGCTTTGAACGATTTCCCGTATTCAGGTTTTACGTCGATTTCGATGCCGTTGGTTAGGCCGCCTAGACGGTTTGCTGGTACTTCGGCTTCGACTTCGAGCGATTTATCATTGAGCATCGTGACGACGGGCGCGCCGAGGCTGACGTAATTGCCGGCTTCTACTGCACGTTTGGTGACCACCCCGTCAAACGGAGCAAGGACTTTTGAATTGTACAAATTGATATCCGCCATGCGCAGCTCCGCACTGGCCTGTTCCTGTTTCGCTTTTGCTTCCGCCAGGGCACTGCGGAAACGTTCTACGTCTCGTAGTTTGTCTTGATAGCGAGCAACAGAAAATGCCGCTGATTTGCGGAGCCGCTGAAGTCGTTCCAGCTCTTGTGCAGAGAGGCGCAGCTGCGCCCCAGCGGTTCGGATTTTGGCGGAGAATTCTTTGAGCTCGGCAGATTTAAGGTCGCGCTCTGCAACCAACATGTTGGAGACCAGAGTGGCGATGACGTCGCCTTTCTTTACCCGATCTCCGACTTGAACTTTGACCTCATCAATGGCGCCTCTGGTTCGCGAGGCAACCACACCTGTTTGGCGTGCGATGATGCGGCCATAGACTTGAACGGTTTCGATGGCGGTTCCCTTGGTGACGGCATCGACAAATACCGTTGCTGGGCCGCGTCGACCTCGGCGCCCGCCGCGTCCTTTCCCCCCTTTACCTTTGCCTTTTTGTACTTTGTCACCGCTCTTCTTTGCGTCACCGGATTTTGACGCTGATTCCTTGGCTGGCTTTTGTGCATGGGCCTTCGACATTGGCGTTTGCACAAACAAAAAAGTGGCGGCGACAGCTATTCCACAAAGAGCGCCAAGATTGCGCAGCACTTCAGATACCGCGAAACGACGGTGGGCATTATTCATTCGGTTTTTCATGGGGGTACAAACCCTAGTTAATTTTGCGGAAATTATAGGCGTGATTTGTATATTCCGAAAAGCGGAAAGTAGGACCTTCAAAAGCAGACTGAACTGCCGACTTCATCATCCCTGTTATTACAGCGTTCACGAAATAGCGTGGTGTTTTCCGTCGGTGTATAGCGCTATTATTAGGAGGGACGTATTTGAGAAATTAGGACGGCATATGACGACATTGGTATTTGGTCATCAAAGTTCTGCGGAACATGATATGGGGCCCGGCCACCCCGAACGTCCGGAACGTATTCTTGCCGTTCAACAGGCGCTTGATGCTGATCGGTTTAAGGATCTGGAGCGTCGCGAAGCGCCACAGGCGACAGTCGATCAGATAGCGCGGGTACATGATCGCAACTATGTAACCAAATTGCTTGATGCCGTTCCTGAAGAAGGGCGCGTCCAGATTGACCCTGATACGTCAATGTGCCCGGAATCGGGTGAGGCTGCGTTGCGCGCGTCAGGTGCTATCGTTGCCGCGATTGACGCTATTGCAGCGGGCGAAGCAAATTCGGCATTCTGCGCCGTGCGGCCACCCGGACATCACGCCGAACCCAGTCGGGGTATGGGGTTTTGCCTATTCAATAACGTCGCGATTGGTGTGGAGCACGCACGGAAGGCTCATAATCTGGAACGCGTCGCCGTGGTAGATTTTGATGTACATCACGGCAACGGAACGCAAGCGGCCTTTTGGTCAGAGCCGAACGTACTGTTCGCGTCTTCACATCAATATCCCTTTTATCCGGGAACGGGCGCTGAGGATGAAACAGGCGTTGGCAATATCTTTAACGTTCCGCTGGCCGACGGGGCGGGTTCAGTCCTCTTTCGACGCGGCATGGAACGCGTTGTTTTACCCGCACTGGAAGAATTTGATCCGGATCTGATCGTGGTTTCCGCAGGCTTCGATGGGCACGCCCGTGATCCGTTGGCAAATCTTCGTCTGGAAGAAGGAGATTTTGAGTGGATTACTGGAAAACTCGTCGATATTGCCGGAGAATTCTGTGATGGGCGAATCGTTTCCTCGCTTGAAGGCGGGTACGATCTTGATTCCCTATCCTCTAGCGTTACCGCACATTTAACTGCTCTTATGCGGGCTGGGTAACGTTTTCGTATAAATGTTATAGAGATTTTACCGAATTTTTGAACACAGATGCTTGAACGTCAGCCGTTACTGATTAGGTTGCTCTCAATCGTCGCTATCACTAAACTTTTACGCACATAAATTGGGACCCAAGTGGATGGCAAAAAGCGAGAAATCGCCCGAAATTTCCTCTCTTTCGTTTGAGGGAGCGCTGGCAGAGTTGGAGGACATCGTTCGTCGGCTTGAGCAGGGCAAAAGTGACCTCGAAGATGCAATTGGGGCCTATGAACGTGGCGCTGCCCTGAAGAAGCATTGTGAAACCAAACTTAAAGAGGCGAAGGCGCGCGTCGAAAAGATAAAACTTGGTGCCGATGGTGCTGAGGGATTGGAGCCTACAGACTTTGAGTGAAGCAAACGCTCTAACGCCGCTGCCTGAGGCCATGGCCGAGGGGGCGGCGGCGGTTGAACAGATATTGGATGAGGTCCTTGCAGCACCGCAAGGACATGAGGCTCGCTTGTTTGAGGCAATGCGCTATGCCTCACTTGATGGTGGTAAGCGATTACGGCCGTTTCTGACGCTGGAATGTGCCCGATTGTTTGATACGCCAGACAGCTATTCATTGCGTGCTGGCGTCGCGGTCGAACTTATTCATTGTTATTCTCTGATCCATGATGACCTGCCAGCAATGGATGATGATGATCTGCGGCGTGGTAAGCCCTCCTGTCATATTGCATTTGACGAAGCGACAGCCATTTTGGCTGGTGATGCCCTTCAAGCCATCGCCTTTGAAATTTTGGCGGACAGCGCGACTCATCCAGACGCTGAAGTACGCGCGGCGTTAGTCAAAGGGCTCGCGATCGCCTCGGGTGGAAATGGTATGGTCGGCGGACAAATGATCGATTTGGCGGCAGAACATAGCGATGCTGATGTTTCGACTATTACGCGGATGCAGCGTCTGAAAACCGGTGCCCTGATTAGTTTTTCCTGTGAAGCGGGTGCGATTGTCGGCAGGGCCTCAGATGAGGCGCGACAGGCTCTTCTGCATTATGCCAACGATCTGGGGTTGGCGTTTCAGATTGCAGATGACCTGCTTGATGTGTTGGGAACAGCCGAAGATGTCGGTAAAGCAACTCAGAAGGATGAGGCGGCTGGCAAGGCAACGTTCGTGTCTCTCCTGGGGGTCCCGGAAGCGCAGGAACGCGCCCAATTGTTGATCGAGCAGGCTATCGCACGACTTGACATGTTTGGTGAAAAGGCTGCACATCTGCGAGCTATTGCGAATTTCGTCGTTAAGCGGCGAACATAAGGAGGTAGTGTTGAGCAAGGGACCCGAAACGCCGTTGCTGGATACCGTCAAATACCGGCGGATCTAAGGAAACTAGAAGAAAAACAGCTGCGGCAGCTTGCTGATGAGCTTCGGGCGGAAACAATCGACGCTGTCTCGACCACGGGTGGCCATTTGGGTGCCGGACTCGGTGTCGTCGAACTAACCGTCGCGTTGCACTATGTATTCAACACGCCGGATGATCGCCTTGTCTGGGATGTCGGGCATCAGGCCTATCCACATAAAATTCTAACGGGCCGTCGGGACGGCATACGGACGCTTCGTCAAGGTGGCGGGTTGTCCGGGTTTACCAAGCGTTCAGAGAGCGAATATGACCCGTTTGGCGCTGCGCATGCGGCGACATCCATTTCTGCAGCCCTTGGTTTTGCGGTTGCCCGCGATTTAAGCGGCGGTTCAAATAATTCGATCGCCGTAATCGGTGATGGGTCGATGACGGCGGGTATGGCTTATGAAGCGATGAATAACGCCGGGTCGATGGATTCTCGCTTGGTCGTCATTCTCAATGACAACGACATGTCGATCGCACCGCCGGTTGGCGCGATGAGCGCTTACCTGTCGCGCCTCATTTCATCCCGCTATTACCGGTCGCTGCGTCATTTGATGCGTGACCTCGCAAAGAAGTTCCCCAAACCCCTGGAACAAGCGGCTACGAGGTCAGAGGAATATGCACGGGGCTTGGTCACTGGCGGTACGATGTTTGAAGAACTTGGCTTCTTCTATGTCGGCCCCATCGATGGTCACAACCTCGACCATCTTTTGCCGGTCCTGAAAAATGTTCGCGATTCCGATGAGCCCGGACCCGTTCTGATTCACGTCGTGACCAAGAAGGGCGGTGGTTATCCGCCCGCTGAAGCGGCAGCCGATAAATACCACGGCGTTGGTAAGTTCGACGTTGTGACCGGGGCGTTGGCGAAGTCACCGCAAGGGCCACCCGCCTATACTAAAGTTTTTGCGCAATCGCTGGTCGCCGAAGCCGAACAAGATGACAAGATCGTCGCCATTACGGGGGCGATGCCGTCTGGAACTGGTCTTGATGTCTTTGAGAAGGCCTTTCCTGATCGCTGCTTCGATGTTGGTATCGCTGAACAGCATGCGGTTACGTTTGCGGCAGGCTTGGCGGCCGAGGGCTTTAAACCGTTTGCGGCAATCTATTCGACCTTCCTGCAGCGGGCCTATGACTCTGTTGTGCACGATGTCGCTATCCAAAATCTGCCCGTCAGGTTTGTTATGGACCGTGCCGGAATGGTTGGTGCCGATGGGATTACCCATCAGGGCTCCTTTGATATTGCTTATCTTGGGTGTTTACCCGGAATGGTGTTGATGGCTGCCGCAGATGAATCCGAGCTGGTTCATATGGTGAAAACGCTAGTTGCCATTGACGATCGTCCGTCAGGGTTGCGTTACCCGCGGGGGAATGGGGTTGGTGTCGATATGCCAAAATCAGGAGAAATCCTTGAAATTGGTAAAGGGCGAATTATCCGCGAAGGCACTAAGGTTGCGTTGTTGTCCTATGGCACGCGTCTCGCAGATTGCTTGCTGGCCGCCGATGATTTAGCAGCGCGCGGCTTGTCCACGACGGTTGCCGATGCTCGGTTTGCAAAACCGATTGATGAAGAACTTGTGCGCCGCCTTGCCGCCGAGCATGAAGTTCTGATCACGATCGAAGAAGGGTCAATTGGCGGGTTTGCCAGTCAGGTTACTCATGTGTTGGCGTTTAACGGTTTGTTGGACAATGGCCTTAAATTCCGCCCAATGTATTTGCCTGATGTCTATATCGACCATGAAAGTCAGCCCAAACAGATTGAGATAGCGGGGCTGTCCGCGGTTGATATCGTTGGTACGACTCTCAGGGCCCTTGGGCAGGAAATTACTGAAGCGCCCGCCCGGGCCTAAGCGGATATAGTCAATGGCCGCAAAACAGCGCGTCGACCAGTTGCTGGTGGCGCGAGGTCTGGCCGAGAACCGGACACGTGCACAGGCATTGATCCTGGCAGGCGTCGTCTATTCCGGTGAAGCCCGGCTCGAGAAGCCGGGGCATCAGGTCGCTGAAGATATTGCAATTGAGGTTCGTGAGCGGCCACACCCCTGGGTGTCGCGTGGTGGTATCAAGTTGGCGCACGGTTTGGAAAATTTCCCCATAGTGGTGGAAGGTAGCACCTGTATAGATGTTGGGTCGTCGACGGGTGGTTTCACGGATGTCTTGTTACAAAATGGTGCCGCAAAAGTTTATGCGGTTGATGTCGGACGCGGCCAATTGGATTGGCGGTTGCGAAACGATGAGAGGGTTGTCGTGCTCGAGGGGTCAATGCCCGAAGATTGGACGAAACCCAGATCCCTGACGCACCGTCAGTGATTGTCTGCGATGCGAGTTTTATCGGACTTCGCACAGTTTTGCCGGCCGCCTCAATCTGGCGGCACCGTCAGCATCGTTGATTGCGTTGATTAAGCCGCAATTTGAAGTCGGAAAAGGGCGTGTTGGCAAGGGCGGCGTTGTCCGCGATCCTGAATTGCATCAGGAAGTTTGCGATGAAATTAGAAATTGGCTCTCAGATGAAATGGGGTGGAATGTGGCAGGTATCGAACAGAGTCCAATAACGGGGCCGAAAGGTAACGTTGAGTTTCTAATTTTTGCGAGTCGAGAGGCGTGACCGACATTGAAATTACGATTAAAGCGCTGGGCGCCAAAGGCGATGGCGTCGCAGAAGCGCATGGCGGTGCAATTTTTGTACCATTCACGGCAGCTGGTGATCTCGTAAACGTACGGCTCAGTAAATCCAAAGACGGGACTCGTCGGGGCAAAATTCTATCGATCACTGAACCTGGCCCTGATCGGTACCCTGCCGCCTGTACGCATTTCACGCAATGTGGCGGGTGCTCGGTACAACAACTCACTCCGATGGCCTATCAGGCCTGGAAGCGCGATATCATCTGCCAGGCGTTCGAACGACAAAACCTGGATGTCTCTGTGATCGCTGATCTTGTTGCAGGGGCCGCAGGGTCGCGCCGCAGGGCAAGGTTTTCTGCCCGGCGTCTTGCGGGAGGCACAATTCTCGGTTTTCTCGAAATGGGCAGTCATCGTGTGGTCGAGCTAAATGAATGCCCGGTTTTGCATTCGGATATTTTCTCCATCGTGCCCTCGTTGCGAGAGTTGATGGATGGGCTTTTGGACGTGCGCGGTACCGCAGAAATTGCCGTTACGCGGGCTGATAGTGGACTGGATATCACCCTGTTAATGACGGGCGAAACCGATTTGAAGGTGAGAGAAAATTTAGCGATATTTGCGGAAACCAACGATGTCGCGCGCATTAGCTGGAAGCCATTGCAATCGAAGGCAGGAGAAAGCGCCGAGCCTATTGTGGCGAGACGGGCCGTCGCCATGAAATTTGGTGATGTCCAGACGGAAATCCCCCCTGATGCCTTTATTCAATCGACGTCCTGGGGAGAACAAGCATTACGTGAGCATGTTGTTACGGCAGTAAAAGGTGCTGCCAAGGTTGTTGAACTCTTTGCGGGCTGTGGCGCCTTTACGCTGCCTATCGCACAGTTGGGTAGTCATGTCTTTGCTGTCGATATGGCGCAGGACCATCTTGGTGCCTTGTCCCGTGCGGCTCGATCTAATGGATTGGGAGAGCGCATAATCGTTGAGGCGAGAAACCTCGACCGCCGCCCCTTGGTGGGGCCGGAACTCGAAGATGTGGATGTCGTCGTTCTGGACCCGCCACGCGCAGGCGCTTCTTCGCAGGTGGGGCTGTTGGCCCAAAGCCCGGTTCCGATTATCGTCTATGTTTCCTGTAATCCACAAAGTTTCACACGCGACGCGCGAAAGCTCATCGATGGTGGGTATCTGCTGGAATCGGTTGTGCCGATCGACCAGTTCCTATGGTCGCCTCATGTCGAATTGGTGAGCGTGTTTAGGCGTCAGTAGAGGTCAGCCGCATTGTCCGCGGTGGCGCAGTAGATGATCGGCGAGGACACAGGCCATCATCGCTTCACCAACAGGCACGGCCCGAATGCCAACACAGGGGTCGTGGCGTCCCTTTGTTTCTACTGTGGTATTTCTGCCTTGTTTGGTAATTGTATTCCTGGGTGTCAGAATTGAGCTGGTCGGTTTAACAGCGAATCGGACAACAATGTCCTGACCGGTTGAAATGCCACCGAGAATACCGCCGGCTTTGTTGGATTGAAATTCAACCTTGCCATTCTTCATACGCATTTCATCGGCATTCTCCTCACCCGACAAGGTGGCGGCGTTAAAGCCTGCACCGATCTCAACGCCTTTGACAGCATTAATGCTCATCATCGCGGCGGCTAAGTCGCCGTCGAGTTTGCCGTAGATGGGCGCGCCGAGCCCTGCTGGGATTCCGGAGGCAACGATTTCGATGACGGCACCAACCGATGAACCTGACTTGCGAACGCCATCGAGATAATCTTCCCAATGCGCAGCAGCTTTGGCATCCGGGCACCAGAACGGATTTTTTTCGCGTTGCGACCAATTCCATTTATTTCGATCGATGGACTCGGTTCCCATCTGGACCATCGCGCCGCGAATTTTTATGGACCGTCCGAGGATTTTTCGGGCAATACCCCCTGCAGCGACGCGCATGGCGGTTTCCCGGGCGCTTGGTCGCCCACCTCCGCGATAATCACGAATGCCATATTTTTTCCAATAGGCGTAGTCAGCATGGCCGGGACGGAATTTATCTTTGATCGCCGAGTAATCTTTACTGCGGGCATCCTGATTCTGGATCAGCAGGCTGATCGATGTGCCGGTCGTTTTGCCTTCAAAGACACCAGACAGGATTGAAACCTGATCAGGCTCCTGACGTTGTGTAACGAAGCGGGATGTACCTGGTTTACGTTGGTCGAGCCATGTTTGCAGTTCGGCTTCGGTAATGTTGATCCCCGGTGGTGTGCCGTCGACCACGCAGCCAATCGCTGGGCCGTGGCTTTCCCCCCAAGTGGTCACGCGAAATAGCGTGCCAAAACTGTTGTCGGACATTTACCTCGCCCCGAATTCCTTAAGCGTTTTAGCTTAGTCCCCGGTTACCACACTGATATCGGGTGCGTCGACTGCTTTCATCCCAACCACGTTATAGCCGCAATCGACATGATGTACTTCGCCAGTCACGCCTTTGGAAAGATCAGAGAGCAAATAGAGACCTGCGCCGCCGACGTCATCAATAGTGACGTTGCGTTTCAAGGGGGCGTTTAACTCATTCCACTTGAGGATATAGCGGAAATCACCAATGCCTGAGGCTGCCAATGTCTTGATGGGGCCAGCAGAGATTGCGTTCACCCGAATATTTTCTTTACCGAGATCAACGGCGAGATAACGGACGCTGCATTCCAGGGCGGCTTTCGCAACACCCATGACATTGTAATGCGGCACGACCCGCTCCGAACCGGCATAGGTCAGGGTAACGATGCTGCCGCCATTATTCATTAGCGGCTGTGCGGCACGACAAACTGAGGTGAAGGAATAGCAGGAAATCGCCATGGTTTGAGCGAAGTTCTGCGCACTTGTATCAAGATAGCGGCCGGTAAGCTCGTTCTTGTCAGAGAATGCAATCGCATGAATGACAAAATCGAGCGATCCCCATTTCTCGCCAAGGGTCTCGAAGACCGTCTCAATGCTGGCATCGTCAGAGACGTCGCACTCGATCAGGACGTCACTACCCAAACTTGCGGCCAATGGGCGTACGCGTTTTTCGAGAACTTCATTCTGGTAGGTAAATGCGACTTCGGCTCCCTGATCGACAATAGCCTTGGTAATACCCCAGGCAATCGATCGATCATTTGCGACGCCCATGACAAGGCCCCTTTTGCCTTTCATGAGAGATGCTGGCTCGGTCATTTTTTATTCGTCCCTTACGCAAACATTGTGAACGCGATCCTACACCAAAGGATTCGCGTGGCAAAGCTGGAGCTTAATCGTCCATTCTCTCTTGTTTACGCGTCAATGAATGTTGCAGCAAGTACTCTGAGATTAGTTTACGATTTGCCAGCTACCGTCAGCCTGACGACAGGCACGGCCATAGGCCTGTTCGGTTTTTCCATCAATGGTGACCGAGTGCTGATACTCGCGGCAGGGTTGACCATTGTCAGCACTGGCAACAGTTTTCGTCGGGGTCACCATGCCTGAGTTGCCGGTATCTGGATTTGACCAACTGGTAGAGTGTCCCAGAGGTTTGGTTTCAAGCGCTGTCTGTTGCGCCTGAGCCGCCTGCATTTGATCGGCCTTGTCGAGTTGTTTGCCGATACGGCTGCCAAAAAAGACACCAAGCGCGGCACCGGCTGCTGAGGAAACAATCCTGCCTTTGCCGCCGCCGATTTGGGACCCGAGCAAGCCACCGATCACGCCGCCAATAACGGCACCACCTGTTTCCTTTTGGTCGTTTCCTGCGCAGGCGGTTAGGCCCAGTCCAAACATGCCGATCATGGCGACGGTCACTAGCTTTTTCATCATTTTCAAAACCTTACGCAATATTAGTTATTCAAAATTTACAGGAGCGCGACAACGCATCCCGCGAGACTTTTCGATGTGATCAATCTTATTTTGTATAGATGGGTATCCAAGCGTTATTAGTTCAAGTCCTTTAGTGTATGAGTATAACGAAAATATAGCGCCTATCCTGTGATAAATACGTAATAGATTGATTTAGAATGGTTTTAGATACCCATATGGTCAGTGAAGAAGAGAAATCACCACTAGAAGTTTTTAAGGAGTGGTTTGCCGAAGCCGAAAAATCGGAACCCGGCTTGGCTGAGGCGATGACGCTCGCGACAGCGGATGAATCAGGGATGCCTTCCGCAAGAATGGTGTTGCTCAAAGAGGTGACCGAAAAAGGGTTTGTCTTTTATACCAACCTGGAAAGTCAAAAAGGTCTGGAGTTAGCCGAAAACCCAAAAGCCGCTTTGGTCTTTCATTGGAAATCACTTAAGCGTCAGGTGAGGGTTTCTGGTGTTGTTCAGCCGGTTAGCGGATTAGAAGCAGATGCCTATTTTGCGAGTCGTGCCCGTGGGGCCCAAATCGGTGCCTGGGCCTCTGACCAATCTCGCCCGATGAAGAGCCAGTTTGACCTCGAAAAGAATGTCGCAAGATTTACGGCAAAGTTTGGTGTTT
Source organism: uncultured Alphaproteobacteria bacterium (assembly GCA_943787225.1). Taxonomy (GTDB): domain Bacteria; phylum Pseudomonadota; class Alphaproteobacteria; order MPNO01; family UBA2964; genus UBA2964. The sequence continues at coordinate 38,617 of CALSLP010000002.1, read as the reverse complement.
CAAAAGTTAATCGACCACCAAATTGGTCCGGATTTTGTGTGATTCCATCTGCTGTTGAATTTTGGGAAGAACGTCCTTTCCGTCTTCATCGAAGAACTTTGTATCGTTCGGAGAATGGGACCTGGTCTGTAAGGTATTTATTTCCTTAAATAGATTTCCGAAATTACTTGAATGCGGGATAAAAAACGTCAAGTCTAAGTTGACGGAAAATTCTGTCCGTTATTTTAGTTGGCATCATTCTGTGCCGGGAGGAAAACATGATCAAAACGATTCTTGCCTGTGTAAGCAGCGGTGATTCAGGTCAGACGGTTCTGGAAACTGTTGGACGAATTGCAAAGCGGTTTGACTCCCATATAGAAGTTTTACACGTCCGCGCTGATCCTCGTGGTCTCGTTCCTTATACGGGGGAAGGAATGGACGGCTCCATGATTGAGGAAATCATGGAGGTTACTGAGAAGGAAGGTGGCGAACGCGCGGTACAAGCACGGCAAGTTTTTGATGCGTTTTGTCAATCAAGCGGTATTCGCAATTGCTGATGCGCCCAACGGTCAATCCGGTCCAACTATTTGCTGGCGGGAAGAGAGCGGCCGGGAAGACGAGATTGTCGCCATCCGTGGTCGTTTGTTTGACTTTGTTGCGGTGGGTCGCCCTGTAAAAGATTCAGCATTACCGTCGCCGATTACCCTGGAGGCAGCGCTTCTAGATACTGGGCGTCCGACGCTTGTTGTACCACCTGTATTGCCCGGTGCTACAGGAAGCCATGTCGCTGTTGCATGGGAAAGTAGCCCCGAAGCGGCACATGCAATTGGCGCTGCTATGCCAATCCTTGAGAAGGCCGACAAGGTAACTTTGCTCGCATCTGATCCCGTCGAGCCACCGTCAATTCCACCGGAAGAAGGCGTCACTCGATTGGCGTGGTCTGGTATCAAAGCGGAAATCACCCGTTTTGACGTGCATGATGACGAGATCGGTGCAGCCTATCTGAAACACGCAAAGCAAGTGAATGCGGATATGCTGATAAAAGGAGCATATGCCCGGAGTCGTGTGCGCCAGATGATTTTGGGTGGTCGGACACGGCATATTATCACCGCGACAGAAATACCGGTCCTGCTTTGCAAGTGATGAGCGCTTTGGTGTCAGCAATCTGAATGGCTGATTCGGTTAAATCTATTGTGCTGACGGGAGCAAGCCGTGGTATTGGCCATGCAACCGTTAAACGATTTAGCGCAGCCGGATGGCGGGTAATAACCTGTTCTCGTGAAGACATTCCAGATGATTGCCGCCGGGACCCTAATTGGACCCATCACATTTCGACCGATTTGGCAGATCGGCAAAGTGTCGATGAATTTGTCAAAAAGGCCAATGATGTTTTGGGGGATGACGGTCTTAACGCGTTGATCAATAATGCCGCTCAATCGCCTAAAACGCCTTATAAAGAGCGGTTAGGATCTCTTAACGGCAGTCTGGACGACTGGCGCGAAGTCTATGATCTCAATCTATTTGCGCCGCTTTCGCTGGCCCGCGGGTTTGCGGCGGCCTTGCATCGGGCAGAAGGCTCTATCGTCAATATTACGTCTATCGCGGGCCATGCTATCCACCCGTTTGCGGGGTCCGCTTATTCGACGTCGAAAGCAGCACTGTCCGCGCTGACGCGTGAAATGGCAGTTGAGTTTGCTGAATTGGGTGTGCGGGTAAACGCGGTGGCCCCTGGTGAAATTGCGACTGAAATGATTGGGGAGGAGTATGAGTCCCTAATTCCCCGAATTCCGTTAAACCGGATGGGGACAGCTGATGAAGTTGCTTCGGTTATATTTCAGCTTTGTGGTGAAGATTTCGGCTATGTAACCGGCTCAGAAATTTTTGTCACCGGTGGACAACACCTGTTTTAGTTAGGCGCGTTATTTCGTCCCAAGGCTAACTTGCAGATTGCGCAGCCACTCGAGCCGGTCTTCTACTTGTCCAATGTCGTGATCCAGCCATTCAACCAGGAGACCGGGATCTTCGCTGTGGTGACCCCGTAAATCGACGAGCCTGGCGAGTTCGCCTTCGCAGGCTTCGATCATCATCTCAATCTGATCGCATTGATCAGAGAGGTCGAGCAAATGGAGGAAACGAAACTTTAGGGCGAGGATCAGCTTCGCGACATCGTTGACCGGTGGCCGCACTGCAGCACGTAAGAGCGCGATGAGCTCAGAGCGTCCGTCATCAGTCAGCGTCAGAACAGCTTCCGGGATTTCTTCTGTTTCGGTTTCTTCCGTTTCAACAAGACCTTCGAAGCGCAATAACTCAATCGAGGTTCCCATTAGGTCGAGCGAGGGCCCCGCGATGCGGCTTGTGAAATTGCGGACGGCCGCGGCGAGCGCAGCATAGGTCATCGGCCCGCCGGCAAGGATGCCGAGGGCAGCGAGACGCACTGCTTCGCGCGGAAGAAGAGAATTGTCCTTATACACGCCGCTTTTCCAAAATTCGTAGCTTCAGACACATATTATACACCTTATGAGGCTAATACGCGTTGAAATTTAATGGTGAACAATCCGGCTGTTTTAGAGCGAAGTGCCATTTGCCGGTTTTATTTTCCCGGCTTGGTAACCTCGGAGAAAAAGTCATTTCCTTTGTCATCAACAACAATGAAAGCTGGAAAATCTTCGACTTCAATGCGCCAGACTGCCTCCATGCCAAGCTCTTCATACTCAACGCATTCAACCTTTTTGATACAATCCTGTGCCAAACGCGCTGCCGGACCTCCGATTGACCCGAGGTAAAATCCGCCATGTTCTTTACAGGCATCAGTAACCTGTTGTGAACGATTGCCCTTTGCCAGCATGACGAAACTACCGCCCTGTGCCTGGAAGTCAGCAACATAAGAATCCATGCGCCCAGCTGTTGTGGGGCCAAATGAACCGGAGGCCATGCCGGTCGGTGTTTTTGCGGGGCCGGCGTAATACACAGGATGATTGCGCATATAGTCCGGCATGGGTTCTCCGGCTTTCAAGCGTTCCGCAATTTTCAGATGGGCGAGGTCGCGGGCGACAATTAGAGAGCCTGTCAGCGCCAGGCGGGTTTTAATCGGATAGCCGGAGAGCGTTTTACGGATATCGTCCATTGGCTGATTGAGATTGATCGAAACCACTTCGCCGCCCAGGGAGCCCTCTTCGACATCTGGCATGTATTGCGCCGGGTTGGTCTCAAGCTGCTCAAGGAAAACCCCGTCCTTGGTGATTTTACCGAGAGCTTGTCTATCAGCGGAACAGGAGACCCCAATGCCAATCGGCAATGAGGCACCATGGCGGGGAAGACGGACGACCCGCACATCATGGCAGAAGTACTTTCCGCCAAACTGAGCGCCGATACCCATCTCGCGGGTCAGAGCCAGGATGTGCGCTTCCATTTCCAGGTCACGAAACGCCTGGCCATGTTCATTGCCTTGTGTCGGTAGCCCATCAAGATATCGGGTGCTCGCAAGTTTTGTCGTTTTGAGATTCAACTCAGCGGAAGTCCCGCCGATAACGATTGCCAGATGATAGGGCGGGCAGGCTGCTGTGCCGAGCAGTCTAATTTGGTCTTCCAGAAATGGGATGAGCCTGTCGGGGTTTAGCATCGATGGGGTTTGCTGGAACAAAAACGACTTGTTCGCCGACCCGCCACCCTTGGCAATAAACAAGAATTTGTAGGCGTCGCCCTCGGTCGCGTAGAGCTCTATCTGTGCTGGTAGATTGTCGCCGGTGTTCTTTTCCTCATACATCGAGAGGGGCGCAAGTTGTGAATAGCGTAAATTACTTTCGGTAAAGGTCTTAGCAACGCCCTCAGCAAGCGCGGCTTCGTCATTGCCCCCTGTCCAGACATTCTGGCCCTTCTTGCCCATGATAATCGCGGTGCCGGTATCCTGACACATAGGTAAAACACCCCCTGCGGCGATGTTGGCATTCTTCAAAAGATCCCAGGCGACGAAATGATCGTTCGGCGAGGCATCCTTGTCGTCAAGAATGGCGACGAGTTGCTTGAGATGGCCTGGGCGCAGAAAATGGGCAGTATCGTAATACGCTTGAGCGGCCAACTTGGTGAGCGCTTCTGGTTCGATCGTCAGGACTTCGGTGCCGTTGAGTCTACTGGTGCCGACATGGTCCGATGTCAAAAGGCGGTATTCCGGTTCCTCTTGGGTTACAGGAAACATTTCGTGGTACGTAAATTCCGACATAGCAGCGATCCGTATAAAAAAGAATGGGTGGTCTGAGCTTTCAAACGTTGTTTGCTCGGCTCGGCGTTATTTTTTCCGAAAACTATCGAGAGCAACGACGGTACCATCGTCCGTCGCTAAATCCGCTGCCGGGGTTTCAGAGGTCGCATCAGCGGTGACTTGGTTTGAATCCGCATCGTCGTCTTCATTATTATTCAGCTGGGCGATACCGGCGCCTTCTTCCTGGCCAAATTGCAGACCAAATTTTACAGAAGGATCAACGAAGGCGGTGACGGCGTCGTATGGAACAAAGAGCCGTTCGCGTTTTCCACCAAAGCTCAGCGAGACAGCGAATGAATCTTCAGTGACATCAAGATCCCAAAACTGATGTTCGAGAACGATTGTCATTTCTTCTGGATATTGCGTGCTGAGAACGGGCGATATATCGACCCCGGTCTTCTGTGTTTCGAAGGTGATATAGAAATTATGCTCGCCAGGCAGGCCTTGATCGCGGGCGATCTCAAGCGCATCGCGCAAAACGCCTCGCATCGCGCGGTCTACCAATTTTCCGTAGTCGATAAATTCGTCAGTCATGATGTATGCAGTTTTACGGGATTTACCCTTGGCACCGCAAGGGCGCACAAGCCCGGTGCCTGTGTATTGAGTATAAGTGGGGGGTATTCTGTTACTAGGAACCCCCCGAAACCCTATCCGATTACGCAGCTAGTGCGTGATCTTGAGATGCAACATTATCGTTTGCATTTATAAATTAGCCCGATAACGGCGGTACCATGCCGGACGAAAAACCAGTCTTTACACGCGCGTCGATCCTATTTCGCCCCCAAAGACATCCAGGATAACACCGGAAGAAAGAAATTGGTGGAGGCGCCGGGTACCGCCCCCGGGTCCGCATCGCTTATTTCACAAGTCGTTTATCGTCATAGCTGGTTGCCCAGCACTTTCAATATAGGGTGATTCTGCCCTAAATTAAAGTAAAGATCGTCGGCGCTCATTTCTTTAGAAAGCCAGAATGCAACAATATCTCGATTTAATGCGTCTCGTCGTCGAGGAAGGCGCTCAAAAAGGTGACCGTACGGGTACCGGCACTATGAGTGTCTTCGGTCACCAGATGCGATTTGATCTGGCCGCTGGATTCCCTTTAGTGACCACCAAGAAGTTGCATCTTCGTTCAATTATCCACGAGCTTTTGTGGTTTTTGGCGGGGGATACGAATGTTAAATATTTGAATGATAACAAGGTTTCAATTTGGGATGAATGGGCCGACGAGAATGGCGATCTAGGGCCTGTCTATGGTGCGCAATGGCGGTCTTGGCCAACATCTAGCGGCGATACCGTGGATCAGATAAGTCAGTTAATCCACGATATAAAGACCAAACCAAATTCCCGTCGATTAATTGTTAGCGCCTGGAATGTGCCGGAAATCGAAAAGATGGCCCTGCCACCCTGCCACTGCCTGTTTCAGTTTTATGTGGCGGACGGAAAACTTTCCTGCCAGCTCTATCAGCGTAGCGCGGATATTTTTCTCGGCGTTCCATTCAATATCGCGTCTTATGCGCTGCTCACCTTGATGATCGCACAAGCGACGGGTTTAAAACCTGGAGACTTCGTACACACCTTTGGGGACGCTCATCTCTATAACAATCATTTGGATCAAGCGGCGGAACAGCTGGCACGGGACATCAGACCATTGCCTAAAATGCGCCTTAACCCGGAGGTGACAGATATTTTCAAATTCTCATACGAAGACTTTGTCCTCGATGGTTATGACCCGCATCCGCACATCTCAGCTCCAGTAGCAGTCTGATTGACGATGCGTCTTTCTCTCATTGTCGCCGTTGCTCAAAATGGTGTGATCGGCCGGGACAACGATTTGCCATGGAAACTTTCCGGTGACCTGAAACGGTTTAAAGCGGTAACCATGGGCAAACCCATCGTCATGGGGCGTAAAACCTATGAGTCTATCGGGCGTCCGCTGCCAGGCCGCGCAAACATTGTTATGACTCGCGATTCCGAATTTTCCGCTGACGGTATCAATGTGGTCCATGATTTGGCGAGTGCTATTGAGGCGGGCAAAAATGCCGCAGAAGAAAGCGGTGTCGATGAAATTATGGTGATCGGCGGTGCGAACATTTATTCGGCGGCTTTGCCTGAGGCGGATCGTTTATATGTCACCGAGGTTCATAGTGTGATTGAAGGGGATGTTCGCTTCCCTGAAATTGATGGCGCTATCTGGGCCGAATTATCACGGGAGTATTGTATGGCGAGCCCGCAAGAAACCTGTGACTACAGCTTCGTGACCTATGATCGTGTGACGGCGTAACACATCACCGTTACTGGCCCTTGAAATTATAATCTGTTAACAAATTCCGGTAACCATAGGCGTTACGGTAAAGACTCACGCGGGAATCGGAGGTTCGGGCAATGCGGTCCATTATCCTCAGGATCGTTTTAGGAAGCTTTCTGCTGCTAACCAGCAGCTGGACGGCTGTGGCTATTGCCGACCAGACGGCGCGTCTATCTTTACCCAAAGCGGATCGTGTCGTGGTTCTGAAATCGGAACGTCGATTGGTGCTGATGAAGGGCGATTTTGTATTAAAGGTTTTCCCGATTGCTCTTGGTCGTTATCCAAAAGGTCATAAGCAATATCAGGGCGACTCCAAGACTCCCGAGGGAGACTATCTCCTCGATTTTAAATTAAAGAACAGCCAGTTCTATCGTGCGATTCGGGTGAACTACCCAAATGACAGAGATAAGGCAAAGGCACGAGTGCTGGGCAAAGACCCCGGCGGTAAAATCATGATTCATGGTTTGCCAAACAGAATGTCAGCCGATCGTGTCGGGCATCCATCAATTGATTGGACCCAGGGCTGCATTGCTGTGAATAACAAGCAGATGGATCAAATCTGGCAGATGGTCGACGCTGGGACGCCGATCGAAATTCACCCTTAGGCTGCTGCTTTAGCAGCCTGCAAAGCTCTCCAGACTTTCTCCTGAGTCGCTGGCATTTCGATAGGCGGTGCGCCTACACGGTGTAGAGCGTCGTTGATTGCATTCATGATCGCTGGCATTGCTCCGACGGTACCGGCTTCTCCAACACCTTTGACACCCAATGGGTTTCTGGCAGTCGGCACTTCGTTAGCCGCAATATCGAAAGCGCAAAAATCGTCCGCTCTTGGCATGCAGTAATCCATGAACGATCCTGTGAGGAGCTGGCCGCTTTCTGGATCAAAATGAACATCTTCCATCATAATCTGTCCAGCGCCTTGGACGATGCCGCCATGAACCTGGCCGTCAAATAGCATCGGATTGAGGATCGTGCCTGCATCATCGACCGCAGTATAGCGGACGAGTTCGACCTTGCCGGTCTCTGTGTCGATTTCAATCTCGGCCAGGTGAACACCGTTCGGGTATGTCGGCATCTGACCCTGGCCCATGCCGAATTCACCATGCTCATAAAGACCTGGTTCGATGTCGGCGGGGAGTTTGGGCTTCTGGAACGCCGTCTTGGCGACCTCTTGAAGTGATATCGTTTTATCGGTTCCGGCGACGGTAAAGGTCCCGTCGCCATATTCGATGTCGTCATCGGCCGCTTCCAGCAAATGAGCGGCGATCCGTTTTCCTTTGGCAATAATCTTTTCAGAAGCATTGATAACGGCTGCGCTGACGAATACCGCGCAGCGGGCATTAAAAGTACCGATGCCATGCGCGACTTTGTCGGTATCGCCAAAACGGTATTGAACTTTTTCAGGATTAATTCCAAGGCTGTCGCCGAGGACCTGTTTGAAGGTCGTGCCGTGGCCTTGACCATGATCCATTGCCCCGCATAGCAGAGTAATATTGCCTGACGGATCAAACCGGATCTCGACATGTTCGAAATTCGTACTGGCGACACCAGTAACCGAGTTTGAGGAACCCACACCTAGAATTTTGCCGTGGGCAGCTCTGTCTGCACGGCGTTGGTCTACGCCGTCATAATCGCCCGCTTTGAGGCAATCTTCGAAATTCCGAACAAAGTCACCACAATCGTAGATGTCACCAAAACAGGTTGTGAAGGGCATCTGGTCGGGCCCGACAGTATTGCGACGACGTAGCTCGATAGGGTCGATCCCCAATTCGCGGGCCGCAACATCGACCATCACTTCAAGGACATAGACGGGTTCTGGCTTGGCACCGCCGCGATATTGTGCATTGCCAATCATGTTTGTCAGGCCACCCGTAACCTTGGCATGGATCGCCGGAATACCGTAGACGCCAGCAAGACCGCCGAGACCGCCCGTTGCGGTTCGGAGGTTGCGATCATTTCCGAAATAAGCACCAATCGGCACTTTGGTATGCGTGCGCAGTCCGAGGAACTTAAAGTCAGCGTCGAGCGCCAATTCACAATCGACCAAACCACCACGCGCTTGTTCATCAGTCATGATGCCTTCGGTGCGATCGCCAATCCATTTAACGGGCCGTCCGATTATTTCCGACGCCCACAGGCGCCAGGCTGTATTCGGGGTGACACCCACCTCTCGTACCAAAACCGCCACCCATATTATCGCAAATGACGCGGAGCTGGGTTTGTGGAATGCCGAAAATCTGGCCGGCAATTTGCTGGCGGATACCGTGAACGGACTGGACCGTAGCTCGCAGCGTGTAGCGATCCTCGTATGAATCATACTCTGCGATACAGCCACGATTTTCCATCGGATTACCGGCGACCCGATTGACACAGACCCGATGCTTGATGACGTGGGCGGCGTTCGACAACGCCGTGTCGACGGCGGCGGCATCGCCTTTTTCAAACGTATAGGCTTCGTTGCTCGGATTGTCGTCCCAAAGAGCGTAGGCATTCTGGCGCCAGCGCATCATCGACAGATATGATCACGGGTAACGCATCAAAGTCGATCTCGATGAGCTCGGCGGCGTCTTTGGCCTGGGCGACTGTTTCCGCGACAATGAAGGCGATGGCTTCACCGGCATAGCGGACACGACCCTGGGCCAGTAGAGGCTGGGTACAGACGAAGCCTGGCGACCCATCGCTGCGTTTTCCGGGAGCGGCGGGGCGTAAGGTTCCAAGACCGCGTGCTTCTAGGTCTTCGCCGACCAGGACCGCGAGGACACCCGGGGCCTTCGATGCCGCTGTGGTGTCTATCGAACGGATGTCTGCATGCGCGATAGGGGATCTGAATACATAGGCATGTGCCTGATTCAATGCGTTAACATCATCCGTATAGCGACCGCGTCCTTGCAGGAGGCGTAGATCTTCTTCCCGGGGAATCGCTTTGCCGACGTAGTTCATGATTTATACCGTCCTGTAAGTGGCAGTCTCCATCGGTGCGCCCTCGCAAGTGGCGCGGCCGGTTTCCACCATATGTTCCAAGTGTGCCAACACTGACCGTGAGGCTGCACCATGCATCTTTTCTGGTAAATGTTTATACAGCCGCCCGACTATTTCCGGAATAGTATGATGGCCATTATCCAAACATTTTTTGATCTCACCTTCGCGCATACGGCGGTGATTTCGGTAGGCGCGTGTGAAAGGTTCAGGGTCAGGAATTGAAGGTCCATGCGCCGGCCAGTAGGTCTTCTCGTTCCGTGCAAGACATACTTCCAGGCTCGAAAAATACTCTGCCATATTACCATCCGGCGGTGATACTACCGTCGTATTCCAGCTCATAATGTGGTCGCCGGTAAACAGGATGTCTTCCTCTGGCAGCGCAAAACACATGTGGTTGGACATATGACCCGGCGTGTGGACGGCTTCCAGAGACCAGCCATCTCCATTGACGATCGTGCCATCTTCCAGAACGTGGTCCGGTGCGAAGTCATATTGAATGGATTCAGCTGTTTTGACCCCTGTCGGGATTTCTCTTGGAATGGCGCCATGAACCTCACCACCGATTTTCTCTTTGAGCGGTGCCACCCCCGGTGAGTGGTCATGATGGGTGTGCGTAACGAGGATGTTTTCGACGGTTTCCCCTTCAAGGGCTTTGACCAAAGCGGCTGTTTGTTCTTCCAGTAGGGGGCCGGGGTCGATAATGGCGACGCGTCCGTGCCCTATGATATAGGTGTTGGTGCCGTGAAAGGTGAACCCGCTTGGGTTGCGGGCAACCAGTCGGCGGACCAGAGGCGTTACCTGCTGGACTTCGCCATATTCAAATTCCATACGTTTGCGAAAGGGGATCGTGGCTTCAGTCACGCCGGGTTACTCCACAATGATTTCCGGAGCCACGGGCTGGCCAGCACCGCTCGATACCTTCGCCCAAAGTGCATCCGCGATGACGTGATACGGCTTGGCTTGCGGGCTGTCGGGGGCCGTCGCGACAATCGGGAGGCCGTTATCGGATCCCTCGCGGATGGCCATTTCCAGCGGAATCTCGCCGAGGAAGTCGACCCCCATCTGCGCTGCGGCATTTTTTGCGCCGCCATGCGTAAAGATTTCGGACCTTTCCCCGCAATGCGGGCATAGAAAGTAGCTCATGTTTTCGATGATACCGAGGACTGGAACTTCAACCCGTTTGAACATGTTGAGACCTTTGCGGGCGTCAAGCAGAGCTAGGTCCTGCGGTGTCGAGACGATCACGGAGCCGGCCAGAGCGACACGCTGTGCGATGGTGAGTTGAGCGTCACCCGTGCCGGGTGGCATATCGATGATCAGGACGTCTGTTTCGCCCCATTCGACATCGCCCATCATCTGCTCAAGGGCCCCCATGACCATCGGACCCCGCCAAATCATCGGCGTGTCAGCGGCGACCATAAAGCCAATGGACATGCATTTAAGGCCATATTTTTTGATCGGCATCAGTCGTTTGCCATCTGGCGAATCAGGCTTTTCTGTAATGCCCAGCATCATTGGCAGCGAGGGGCCATAGATGTCGGCGTCAAGAATGGCGGTTTTAAGACCTTTTTGGGAGAGGGCTAGTGCCAGATTGACGGCCGTCGTCGATTTGCCCACGCCGCCTTTGCCAGAGGCAACAGCGATAACGGCCCCTACATCTGCCAGCAATTTAACCGGTGTTTGCTGCCCCCCTTGAGGCTGAGCGGCGGGCTTCGCTGGCGTTGCCGCAGCAGTGGCGGTTGGCGCCGTCAGGACGACGGTGACCGAGAGAACGCCGGGGATTGCCATGACGGCAACTTCCGCAGCCTTGCGAACGGGTTCCATCTTGGGGCCGCGATCTGCATCGACTTCGATCGTAAAACCGACATTCCCGCTTTTACTAACCAGACCTGTAACCATGTTCAGGCTAACGATATCCTGACCTCTATCGGGATCCTGAATCGTGCGCAGCGCGTCAAGAATTTGGGCGTTGCTGATATCGGCCATAAAATCACTCCGGTCTGAAAATTAAAGGTTTGTGGAAAATATAGAAGAAGCGCTACGTTGCCATTGAGTTTGTGCTAACATATATACCCCGTAGGTCTGGTGGCAATGCGCTGCCATAACTTTGAAGAGGACATAACGATATGCCTTGGCAACAACAGGGTGGTGGCGGCAATAAAGGTGGCGGCGGTCCGTGGGGTAGTGGCCCCAGTGGTGGTGGCTCCGGTGGTGGCGGTGGTGGGGTACCCAACCCCCCGATATCGAGGAAATGCTGCGCCGCGGTCAGGACCGTTTTAAACAAATGATGCCTGGCGGTCTCGGGGCTGTAGGGATATCGCTCCTCGTCGTTCTGGCTCTTGTTGGCTGGCTGCTAACCGGCATGTATCGCGTGCAACCGGGCGAGCAGGGTATAGAGCTTCTGTTTGGTAAGTTCGCAAATCAGACCAGCTCCGGTCTGCATTTTTGGTTTCCCGCACCGATTGGGAGTGTAACGACGCCAAATGTTGAGCGGACAAATACAATATCGATTGGCTTTCGGGGGACCGGTGGTGCAGGGCGTACAGCGTCTATTCGTGATGTTGCCGAAGAAAGTCTGATGCTTACGGGTGATCAAAATATCATTGATATTGATTTTGTGGTGCAGTGGCGCATCAAGAACGCAAAAGATTATCTGTTTAATATCCGTGATCCGCAAGCGACGGCGAAGCTGGCGGCAGAGAGTGCGATCCGCGAAGTTGCCGGCCAAAATACTTTGGAAGATGTGTTGGCAAAGCGACGTCAGGACGTCGAAGTAAAAACGAAGGCTTTGCTCCAGAAAATTCTGGATACCTATAAGGCCGGGATTTTCGTTGCTGAGGTAAAAATGCAGAAGGTCGATCCACCGCAGGCTGTGATCGACGCCTTTAACGATGTGCAACGGGCTAAGCAGGATAAAGAGCGTCAGCAGAATGAAGCTGATGCTTACCTCAATGACATTATTCCAAAGGCTGAAGGTGAAGCGGCCCGGCTGGTACAACAAGCAACGGCCTATCGTGAACAACTTGTCAAAGAAGCAGAAGGTGAAGCCAAAAGGTTTTTATCTGTTTACGAAGCATACAAGACTGGCAAGGAAGTAACGATTCAACGTCTCTATCTTGAGCGGATGCAGGAAGTACTAAAAGGTGCTGACAAGATCATCATGGATAGTAAGGGCGGGCAGGGCGTCGTTCCATATCTGCCGTTACCGGAGATAAAGAAACGATCCGACGCAAATGCGCAGGGAGTTCGCTGATATGAATAAAATCATCCTTATGATTACGGGTGCGGTTGTGGTTATCGGCGGCATTCTGGCATTTGACGCAATATATACTGTGCATGAGACAAAGCATGCGCTGGTCCTGCAGTTTGGACGTTATGTACGGACCGAAAGTGATCCCGGCCTGCAATTCAAAAAACCATTTCTGGAAAGTGTCGAATATTTCGAGAAACGACTTCTCGACCTCGATCCACCAGCACAGGAAGTGGTTCTGGCTGATCAGAAGCGTGTTAATGTTGACGCTTTTGTCCGTTACAAGATTGTTGACCCGCTAGAATTTAAGAAAAAAGCGGTGACGCAAACTAACTTTTTGCAGGTTTTTGGCGGCCGTTTGAACGCGGCAGTTCGAGCCGAAGTTGGTCAAATTTTATTGGGCGATATGTTGTCAGATAAGCGCGATGACGTTATGAATCGTATTACCAATCAGATGAAGAGTCAGGCCGCCGATTTTGGTATCGAAGTGGTTGATGTCCGGATTGGACGGACTGATTTGCCGCCGGCGACCAGTCAGGCGGTTTACAATCGGATGCGCTCGGAACGCGTTGAACAAGCCGTAAAACTCCGTTCTGAGGGTGCGAAAGTTAAAGCCGAGATCCAGGCTGGCGCCGATAGGCAAAGGACCGTCATTCTCGCGGAAGCGCGTCGGACCAGCCAGATTCTGCGTGGTGAGGGTGAAGGACTTAAGACTAAGTTGCTGAACGATGCCTTTGGTCAGGACATAGGATTCTTCGGATTCTATCGGAGTATGGAAGCTTATGGAGAGGCGCTTGGTGAGGGTACGACGATGGTACTTTCACCTGACAGTGAATTCTTCCGGTATTTCAGAGACTTGGGTGGCAAGAACCCAAAGAATAAGTAGGTATTTCCCCAATATAAGCGTAGGCGCGGCACTAGATGTATCCTGATCTTGTGATCGCGTTTGCGCTTGTTCTGGTAATTGAAGGCCTTCTCTACGCGTTGTTTCCGGATGCTATGAAGCGGATGATGGAGTCGGTGATGTCGATGCCATCGTCCTCTATCCGCTCGGCTGGGCTGTTCTCTGCTATCGTTGGTGTTGGAATCGTATGGTTAATACGGTTGTGACAAAAATAAGCCATTGATTGCCTAACAGGTGATGTTTCCGTTATCGTCTTGATCTTGTGCACCATGTCGTTGGTGCCTTAGACGACCGGGGTTGGCATGAAACGGACGTTTGTAATTGCGGCGGGGCTGGTCGTTGCTGGTTGTAGTAACTTTCCTTCGATCCCGTACCTGAACGAAGAAGATCGTTCGAAGACCGTCATTTCTGACGAGGAAAGCGCAGGGCGCGCTGTCGATTCTGCATTAGTCGCAGGCGATGGTTCAGCGAACCAGCAATTGACGATGCGTATCGCACCGGCTCCGAAACGGAAGCCCACGCTGAATCCGGTTGTTCGAATTGAACCAAAAACATTGGTAGGTCTGACCCGCAGCGAGGTGCGTGACATGATGGGTGCGCCGGTGACGATAGCCGATTCTCCGCCATCGACGGTGTGGAGCTATCGCGCGAAAGGATGCGCGTTAGATGTATTTTTCTATCTGGATGTTGGTTCGAAAACTTTTCGCGCCCTAACCTTCGATCTGAAGAGCGGCACTAAAAAGGGGGCTATATCCCCAACATGTCTTGGCAAAATAAAGGCGGCAGGCAATGGCGGCTAATGCAGAAGTTCTTATGAAACCCGTGCCAACGGATCTGGTTCGAGTTCTCGTGGTTGATGACGATGAGTTGTTTCGAGAATCGTTACAACAGAATCTCATTGATACGGGTTTCGATTCCTGGGCATTTGGCGATGGACCGTCGGTTCTCGCCTTTCTCGAAGATGGGAATAGAGCCGATCTTATTTTGCTCGATTGGCGCATGCCTGGCATGACGGGCATAGAGGTTTTGCGAAAGCTACGGAGTTCCGGCCATGAAGTGCCGGTTATCTTTTTAACCGCTCTTTCCGATCAAATGTACGAAGAGGCCGCTTTAATTGGTGGCGCGGTCGACTTTGTGGAGAAATCCCGGAGCTATACGATCCTGAAGCGTCGGATCGAGCTCATTATGGATGGTCCCAAAGCACAATCTACTGAGGCCGCGGTCGTTCAGGATAATGATGCGACATTTGCCCTTGGCGCTTTGACACTTGATCCCGATATCGGTCGAGCGGATTGGGGGAATGATAGAATAAATCTTACCCTAACCGAATTCCGGATAGTACATTTGCTGGCGCGCCAGAGTGGACGGGACGTTCGCTATCGAGAAATTTACGACTTGGTGCGCGGTGAGGGCTTCATTGCTGGTATGGGCGAGCAGGGTTATCGAGCGAATGTCAGGGCTTTTATCAAAAGAATTAGGCAAAAATTTCGTGAGGTCGATAATGGCTTCGATCGTATCGAGAATTACCCCGGTTTCGGATACCGCTGGCGCGTCGATCCGTAGAGGGTGGGCAGCGATTGTCAGACGCACGTTGCCAATGGCGCGGGCGTTTGCGACTAAACTGGTTCTGTTGCTCGCGATTTTTGTTGCGGTCCCGTGGATCCTGTATGGTCAGTTCCGAGCGGCCGACGAGGATAAACAATCTCTTCTTCTGAAAGCGGCTCAGGAACAGGGTCGGCTTGTTGCTGAGTCGATCAAACCCCACCTTTCAGAGTTTACGCCCAAAACAATTAGTAACGTCGCTGCCGTCTTGTCGCGTATTGGCGGCGAGGAAACGAATATCAAGGTCCTCTATCGTCCCGTTGAAGCAACGACGACAAATAGGTTCTACTATGTCGCTTCAGCGCCAAAAGTTTCTGCTAGCTACCTGGCAAGTGAGCAAGAAGAATTGGTTCAAACAGGCATTTTTAATAGCGTGCCAGCGACATGTGAGCGGATAGAGTCGACGGCGGCGCGTTACCGCAACCCCAAGGGAAAAGAAGAGTTGCTAGTATCGATGCGGGCCGTGAATACCGGCGCGGGGTGTTGGGTGGTTATTACATCGACAGCGGCGGCGGATTTTCTCGAAACCGGGATAGGGCGGCCGTACTGGCAAACACCGGAAATACGGTTTGCAGCGATGATTTATCTTTTGATGGCGGTGTTTGTCGTTTTGTTGTTTCTGGATGGCCGCCGTAATCTGCAACGATTTGCAACCCTCGCCAGACGTATCCGGACGCGCAAGAGGGACAACACAACTTTTGCTGCAGAGAACCATATTCCCGAATTGAGCGGGGTCGCGATTGAATTTGATCGCATGGTGGGTGCGTTACGCCATTCCGCGCAGATGATCCGGTATATGGCGGAAGATAACGCCCATGCCTTTAAGACACCTATTGCGGTTATCGCCCAAGCTGTCGAGCCGCTTAAGAGATCGTCAGATGCCCGCGATGGCAAGGCTCAGCGGGCAATTGAAATAATAGAACATTCGGTTCAGCGCCTGGATAATCTCGTTTCTATCGCCCGACGGATGGACGAAGCTTCTGCAGAGATCATCGATCCAACATGTGAGCCGGTTGAAATTGTGGTTCTGTGCCAAAAGATGGCCGAAGAATATACTGCGGCGCTGGTTTCGAAGGAATTATCTATTTCGGTTGAGGCTAGCCAGGCTGTCACCGTTCTGGCGCAGGAAGACTCGCTGGAGACTGTTCTCGAGAATCTGTTGGAGAACGCTGCGAGCTTTTCGCCGAAGGGGCAATCGATTCACATTTGCATCACCAAAGAAAACGGCAACGGTGTTGTTACTCTGGATGACTCTGGGCCCGGTATTGATGAGGCGGACCTTGACCGCGTTTTTGATCGGTATTTTACCAAGCGGGGGTCAGAGGTGTCATGTCCTCAGGATCAGCATTTTGGCGTTGGCCTTTGGATTGTTCGCCGCAATGTAGAGGCTATTGGCGGGACAGTTTATGCAGGAAACCGTCCGGAAGGTGGTCTCCAGATTACAATGAAATTGCCACTGGTTTGAAATCTAACGCCTATGATGGATAAAGGCTTCCAAACTTATCCACATTGCCACAATTTTGTCTCACCTTTGCCACGCTAAGACCACGGTGTCTCTCCTACTATCCAATAGCTGAGGTTGGCTGTGCTCTCAATGAGAGGGGCCGCAATTGGATAAAAAGGGTGGTTGGTTATGAATAGGTTCTTTCGCTCTGTTCTTATTTTAAAATGCGTCATTGCGATCGCGGGGGTCGGTATCGCAATCGCGGTGAATACAGTGGCGCCTGATTCTTTTGTTCAAATTGCGGAACACGGAGTCGCTTCACTGCTTCTGCCCCAGGTTACGGGGCACTGGTTATGAGAGCGACTAACCTAATGATTGAACGGCCAGCCCGCGCTTTTGGTATTTTTGATGCACCACCTGCACTGAAACCCGAGACGCCTTTGCCATCTGTTGCGCGTTTGATAGATATCGAACGAACGATCTGGGATCCGGCTTACCGTCGGTGGGCAATTGATCAGCTAAGCAAAGAAGATCAAGCCTGAAATTTTCTACCTGATATCGCGCCATTCACGTAATTTTGCTTCTTATGTAGTAAAATCCGCGTGAGGGGTGGTAATTGCCCCAATTATTCCACATTTGATACCCATATCGTTCGCAAGCAGAACGGCGGTATCGGGAAAATTCTTCCTTCGCCGGTCTTTAAGTTTAGGATGCAACAACGGATGGCATTTAAGATACATGCTGTCCGCAAAAAGGAGAACGAAATGAAGAATTTGGATATGGCTCCCGTAGATACGTTCCGGCATACCCATTCGGGCTATGCCCAAAAACATTCCGGAAAACCGTTGAGGATATGGTCTCTTTCCCTGTTTGTCGTTGCAGGAGCCTTATTGATCTCGAGTGCCGCGTTTGCAAAAGCAGCTCCAGCCAGCTTTGCTGATTTAGCGGAAAAGCTATTGCCTGCGGTCGTCAATATCTCGACTTCTCAGGCCGTAAAACGTGATGGTGCGACGCCACAAGAGCGGCCGCAATTGCCGCCGGGGTCGCCATTCGAGGAATTTTTCAAGGAATTTTTTGATCGCCAGCAGCAGCGCAACACACCGAACAGACGCGCAACCTCGCTGGGCTCAGGGTTTATTATCGATCCATCGGGGTTAATCGTGACAAATAACCATGTCATCGAAGGGGCTGATGAGATCTCCGTAATTTTGCATGATGACACGCGGTTAAAAGCCGAGCTTGTTGGCAGAGATGCAAAAACTGATCTCGCCATCCTGCGGGTTAAATCGAAAAAGGAACTGCCCTATGTGAAATTGGGAAATTCTGACAAGTCTCGTGTCGGCGATTGGGTTGTGGCTATTGGCAACCCGTTTGGTCTTGGCGGCACGGTCACGGCCGGGATCATTTCGGCACGGGCGCGCAACATCAATGCGGGTCCTTATGACGATTTCATTCAGTCTGATGCTTCTATTAACAAGGGGAACTCTGGTGGCCCGATGTTTAATATGGCGGGCGAGGTTATCGGCATTAACACTGCTATCTATTCACCCTCTGGCGGCAGCGTCGGAATTGGTTTCGCAATTCCGGCGAATCTTGCAAAACCGATTATTGCACAATTGACGAAATTTGGTCGGGCCCGGCGTGGTTGGCTTGGTGTTCGTATTCAAACCGTCACTGACGAGCTTGCCGATAGTCTCGGTCTTGATAAGGCACGTGGAGCTTTGGTTGCAGATGTCACTAAGGGTGGCCCGGCAGAAAGTTCCAAAGTTCAGGTTGGTGATATCGTTTTGAGCTTTGACGGTAAGCCAATTGTCGAGATGCGAAATTTGCCAAGAATTGTTGCGGAAACTGAAGTCGGCAAGAAGGTCAAAGTGGATGTCTGGCGCAAAGGGCGGAAAGTGACTCTTGATGCCAAGCTCGGCGAGTTTCCAGAAGACAAAAAACCGGTACTGGCGAAAGCCAGCGGCACCAAAAAGGGTGACGACAACTCTGTAACCATCCTTGGTCTGACAATGGCGCCCGTCACTGACAAGCTGCGCCGTCAGTTTAAGCTCGGTAAAAAGGTCAAAGGCGTGGTTATTACGAAGGTCGCAAATGATAGTCCTGCGTCCGAAAAGCACATTCGGGCTGGCTCAATCATTCGCAAAATTGGGCCGGATCAGAAACGGGTGAGTTCCCCTGATCAGGTTAAGGACAAGGTGGAGAGTGCTCGTAAGGCAAAGCTCAAGAGCTTGTTGTTCTTAATCGAACGCGGTGGTGACTCACGGTTTGTCGCCCTGAGGTTATCAAAAGCGAAGAGCTAAAAAATGGCGTGGAGCGTATGCCTACGCGCTGAACTCTTCGCGCCGATAACCTTGTATATAGAGCAATGCTGTCAGGTCCCCGTAGCGAATAGCTGCGGGGGCCTTTTCTTCGACAACGGGCTTTGCGTGGAAGGCTATCCCTAATCCAGCTGCTAAAATCATTGGCAAATCATTTGCGCCGTCGCCAGTGGTCAATGTTTCTTTGAGTGGGATTTGTTTGGCGGCGCTGATCGAGTTCAGTGATTCCAGTTTGGCGTCACGATCCAGAATAGGATCGCCAACAGCGCCGGTTAGGACGTCATTTTCGATAATCATTTCATTCGAGCGATCTTCGTGAAACCCGACTTTTTTTCCGATAGCGCTTGTAAAGAACTTAAACCCGCCAGAAACCAGAACGGTATAGGCACCGTTGGCCCGCATTGTCTGAACCAACTGGCGTGCACCGCTGGTGAGTTCGGTGATTGCAAGGGTCTGGTCCAATGCCGTTGCCGGTAGTCCTTTCAACATTGCCACACGTTCGCGCAGGGCTTCTTTGAAATCCAACTCACCCCGCATGGCGCGTTCGGTTATCGCGGCTACCTGAACTTTCAATCCAGCAACGCCTGCCAACTCATCA
Organism: uncultured Alphaproteobacteria bacterium; assembly: GCA_943787225.1. Lineage (GTDB taxonomy): Bacteria > Pseudomonadota > Alphaproteobacteria > MPNO01 > UBA2964 > UBA2964. The sequence continues at coordinate 18,980 of CALSLP010000002.1, read as the reverse complement.
AGGGTTTCTCCGATGACGATGGTCGAATCCATATCGGCGAGAAGAAGACGCTTGCGACGGTGCGCAGCAGGTTGAATGACACTGTCGATACTAAATTCAGAAACCTCGCCTTGTACCATATTTCGAAGAGCCGCGAGATCTTCGCCTTCAAAGGAAATGTCACAGGCGATTTTTTCGGCGAGCCAGGAAGGTGATGATGGAATGCAGTTGAGCTTGCTGAGCACCGTCTGAACATGATCAACATGCTGTTGCGTCAAATTGGCTTGCGATGGGTTTGCGATGAGTGTGACGACGAGTTTCATGATGGTCTTTATGGGTTGGAATTTGGCTGATGACAAGTCATCTGGCGTGGAAGGGCGCAGAGGGAATATGTATAGTATGATTATCGCAATATTGATTTACGGAGAATAAGGATATGACCGCACCAATTAACCCGCCTTTTCGCGCGGAACATATCGGGAGTCTCTTGCGGCCCGCGCATTTGCTGGCTCTGCGGGCAGATCATGCGGCGGGGAAAATTTCTGACGAGGAGGTCCGCCGCGCTGAAGATGATGCGATTACACAGGCTGTAGCCTTACAGCTTGAACTCGGATTGTCATCGATAACGGATGGTGAATATCGCCGACATGCCTATTCCGATAGTTTCACCATCGATGTTTTTACGGGTGTGAAGATTGGCTCAACCGAAGATCGCAATTGGACCTATTCGGATGCCCAAGGTCAGAAAACCGAAGGCCGGGTGCCAATTGTCGTTGATCGCCTCGAATGGCCAGGCCCTGTAAATGTTGATGATTTTGAGTTTGTGAAGCGTATTGCGGGTGCGGGAACTCCAAAAGTGACACTACCCGGTCCCTGCTATATCCATTTCAGGTCGGGGCGCGATAACATCAGCACTGATGTTTACCCTGATCTTGACGCGTTTTGGCAGGATCTCGTTGAGGCTTACGTCAAGGAAATTGAAGCGCTTTATGCCGCTGGTTGCCGCTACATACAGCTGGATGAAACATCTATCGCCAAACTCGGTGATCCCAAAATTCGTGAAGGGTTGGATAAACGCGGCGACCAATGGGACGATCTGCTTGAGATCTATACTGATGTCATCAATGAGATCGTGCGACGGACACCCAAGGACCTGAGCCTTGGTATGCATCTATGCCGTGGTAACAAAGGTGGATCCTGGCAGGCAGCGGCCGGCTATGATGATGTCGCTGCCAAGCTATTCAGAAAACTGGAAGTTCAATTCTATTTTCTGGAATACGATTCACCGCGGGCAGGTGGCTTCGAGCCCCTTCGTGAGGTCCCTGACAATAAGACCGTTATCCTGGGGTTGGTGTCCACCAAGGCGTCGGCCCTTGAGCAAGTTGATGCGTTGAGACACCGTATTGAAGAAGCGGCGACTTTTATTGATATGGACCGACTGGGTATTTCACCTCAATGCGGCTTCGCTAGCCTCGATAGCGGCAATCCAATTTCTTTTGATGATCAGGCATCGAAAATTCGATTGGTTGTCGATTTGGCGCGCGAATTTTGGGGTTATACGCCCGCCGCTAATTCATAAGCTGTATGGGACCTGTTCCAAGTAATACCGTTCTAGTCGTAGCAGGCCCTACCGCTAGTGGGAAATCCGATCTTGCCGTTGATGTCGCCGAAGAATTTGGCGGCGTGGTGATCAATGCTGACTCGATGCAAATCTATGAAGGGTTGGACATCGTGACCGCCGCCCCAGGTCCTGCTGCGCGTAAAAGAGCCCCCCATAAATTATACGGCATACGCGACCCGGCTATGCCGTGCTCGGCCGGCGACTGGTTGGCGCTGGCTGAGCGGGAAATTCGTCTTGCCCATGAAGAGGCGCTCTTACCGATCATTGTTGGCGGTACCGGGATGTATTTGCGGACATTGATGACAGGCATCGCACAAATGCCGCCGGTTGATTCGGATATTCGCGAGAATGTCAGGTCACGCATGGTGCGAGATGGTAGTATCGCTTTGCATGCCGAGTTGGCAAAGATCGACCCAAAGTCAGCGGCACGGATTAACGCCTCTGACAGTCAACGGATTGCACGGGCTGTTGAAATATATGAAGCGACGGGCAAGACGCTAACTGAATGGCAAACGGGGGGGGCTGAAGCGGCTGGAGGCACAGCTTACACTTTTAAGACCGTATTGTTGGAGCCGCCACGGGAGCTCTTATATGCATCCTGCAATGCACGATTTGAAAGGATGCTGGCGAGCGGTGCTCTTGAGGAAATCCGCGCGTTAGCGAGCCGGAACCTCGACCCCGCTTTACCCGCCATGAAGGCGCTTGGAATACCTAACCTCTTGCGGCATTTAGTGGGAGATATGTCTCTGGAGGAGGCCTGTAAGGCGAGCCAACAGGTGACGCGGAACTATGTGAAACGCCAGGGAACCTGGTTTAGGAATCAGTTTGTTGCGGATTTATCAATTAATGCGCAATATAGTGACAATAATAGGGATAATACCTTTTCATTTGTAAGCAAATTTATGTTGACCTGATCCTGTGGAAAGACTAGTTTGTCGCCGATTCGCGGCTGATAAGTCGTGGATGACAGCAGTTTTAAGCCTCGGCGCTAATATATTTTGATGTTTTGTAAGGGGATTCCGTCCTGCGGGGTCGCCTTTTGTTTGATTGGAAAAGGTGGGAGACGATGGCAAAACGTAAGCTATCTGGCTCAGATATCGTTATTCAAAGCCTCGTTGATGCTGGGGTCGACACGATCTTTGGTTATCCGGGCGGTGCGGTTCTTCCTATTTACGATGCATTGTTTAAGCAAAACCGCTTGAAGCATGTGCTGGTTCGCCAGGAAGGCGGGGCCGTACATATGGCGGAGGGTTACGCCCGGTCGACCGGAAAATTGGGTGTTGTCTTGGTAACGTCCGGTCCTGGAGCGACCAACGCTGTTACCGGCCTGACGGACGCGCTCATGGATAGTATTCCCGTTTTATGTCTAACGGGGCAGGTGCCAACCCACCTGATCGGCAATGACGCTTTTCAGGAAGCTGATACCACCGGTATTACGCGTCCCTGTACGAAACACAATTATTTGGTCAGAGATGTGAAGGATCTCGGTCGTGTCATGCAAGAAGCCGTGTATGTCGCGCGCTCGGGACGTCCGGGACCGGTTGTCATTGATCTGCCGAAAGACGTTCTGATCAATGAAACGACGTTTGAAATCGGTAAAAAGCCTCCGGTGAAACACAAGACTTACCGGCCGCAAATTAAAGGCGATAGTAGCAAGATTCGGGAAGCGGTTGAGTTGATCGCAAAAGCAAAGAGGCCTTTGTTTTATTGCGGCGGTGGGGTCGTTAATTCCGGGCCTCGTGGGTCGAAGCTTTTGACCGAATTTGTCAGGATGACTGGTTACCCGATTACGCTGACCTTAATGGGGTTGGGTGCGTTTCCGGCAACCGATAAGAAATTCCTGGGTATGGTTGGAATGCATGGCACCTATGAATCCAATCTGGCGATGCATGACTGCGATCTGATGATCAATATTGGCGCGCGATTTGATGATCGGGTAACAGGATTGATATCTAAATTTTCGCCGGGCTCGAAGAAAATCCATGTCGATATTGACCCCTCATCGATCAATAAGAATGTCGCTGTCGACGTGCCGATTATTGGTGATTGTGCCTCTGTCCTGGCGGAGATGATCAAGGTCTGGAAGGAAATCAAACCGAGCAAAAATACCAAAGCCATAAACAGCTGGTGGGATCAGATTGAAAAATGGCGCAAACGCGACTGCCTTGGTTATACGCAGTCAAAAGATATTATTAAGCCGCAATACGCGCTAGAGCGCCTTCAAGCCCTGACCAAAGATCGTGACACTTATATAACAACGGAAGTTGGTCAGCATCAGATGTGGGCCGCTCAGTATCTGAAGTTCAACGAGCCTAATCGCTGGATGACTTCTGGTGGATTGGGAACAATGGGCTATGGGTTCCCGGCAGCAATTGGTGTGCAGATGGCGCATCCAAAGGCGACGGTTATTGATATTTCCGGTGAAGCTTCATTTCAAATGAACATTCAGGAAATGTCGACGGCGATGCAATACCGCCTGCCGGTGAAGGTGTTTATCCTCAATAATGAATATATGGGGATGGTACGCCAATGGCAGGAGCTGCTGTATGGCAGCCGGTATTCGGAAAGCTATACCGCCTCTCTGCCGGACTTTGTCAAACTGGCGGAGTCATATGGTGCGGTTGGGTTGCGGGCGACGAAGCCCAGTGAAGTCGATGACGTTATCAAAGAAATGCTGGATAATGATCAGTTTACCATTGCTGACATCGCGATCGATAAGGGTGAAAACTGTTTCCCGATGATTCCGTCGGGGGCGCCGCATAATGAAATGCTTCTCGGCCCAGAAGATGAGGCTGCAAAGCCGACATCCGAGGAAGGGATGGTGCTGGTCTAGGACCGGCCGCATTAATATTTGAACGTGGAGGATAAATTGGAGCCCATTGAGCGACATACCATCGCTGTGCTGGTCGATAACGAAGCAGGCGTGTTAGCGCGGGTTATCGGCCTGTTTTCTGGTCGTGGCTACAATATTGAAAGTCTGACTGTTGCCGAGGTTGATCCGGAGAGCGCCGTTTCGCGTATTACTGTCGTCACTTCCGGTACACCTATGATTATAGCGCAGATCAAGGCTCAGCTTGATCGTTTGGTGCCGGTTCACCGTATTTGCGATTTGACGGATGGCGGTGCGAGCGTTGAACGCGAATTGGCGTTGGTTAAAGTCCGTGGCACCGGTAATAAACGCGTCGAAGCGCTGAGAATTGCCGACATTTTTCGGGCTCGGGCGATCGATAGTACAAATAATTCATTTGTGTTTGAGATTTCCGGTTCTCCAGAAAAAATCGATGCCTTTATCAATCTTATGCGGACGCTTGGGTTGGTAGAAATTTCAAGAACTGGTGCCGTAGCTATTGCACGCGGCGCCAAGGGGATTTAGGAAACGCCCCAACAATACGTTTAATCATCAATATTTGGCGCGGTTGGATGATCGCGGCACTAATCGACAAAGAAAGAGGATCCGCAAAATGCGCGTTTATTATGACAGAGACGCAGACGTCAATCTCATCAAGGCCAAGAAAGTCGCTATTATCGGTTACGGCAGCCAGGGTCATGCCCATGCCATCAATCTGAATGACAGCGGTGTCAAAGAAGTCGTCGTCGGATTGCGGGACGGTTCTTCCAGCGTCGCCAAAGCTGAAGCTGCTGGCCTGAAGGTCATGAACCCGGCTGAAGCTGCAAAATGGGCAGACGTTGTCATGGTGCTTGTTCCTGATGAATTGCAGGCGGCTCTTTATGCCGATGATCTCCGGGATAATATGCAGCAAGGGGCAGCTTTGGCCTTTGCGCATGGTTTGAATGTTCATTTCAAGTTGATCGAGGCCCGCCCAGACCTGGACGTTTTCATGATCGCACCAAAGGGACCTGGACATACGGTTCGTTCCGAGTACCAACGTGGTGCCGGTGTACCTTGTCTGGTGGCTGTTGATCAGGATGCATCGGGTAACGCGCAGGATATTGCGCTGTCTTATGCCTCGGCGATTGGTGGTGGCCGCGCTGGTGTTATTGAGACGACTTTCCGTGAAGAATGCGAAACGGACCTGTTCGGTGAGCAGGCTGTGTTGTGCGGTGGCTTGACGTCACTGATCAAGGCAGGTTTCGAGACGCTGGTGGAAGCCGGTTATGCGCCCGAGATGGCGTATTTCGAATGTCTCCATGAAGTTAAGCTGATTGTCGATTTGATCTATGAAGGTGGCATCGCGAATATGCGCTACTCAATTTCGAACACGGCAGAATATGGTGATTACATCACTGGTCCACGGTTGATCGATGACGGCGTGAAGGCCCGTATGAAAGAAGTGCTTGAGGATATTCAGTCAGGTCGGTTCACCCGGGATTGGGTTCTTGAGAATGCCGCAGGACAATCAAGCTTTAAAGCCACGCGTCGCCGCGAAGCAGAACATCAGGTAGAAGAAGTTGGTGCGGAACTCCGTGGCATGATGCCTTGGATTGCCGAAAATCGTCTTGTGGATAAGTCCAAAAACTAGCTTTCTGTGAGTTTCTGGGGATTTTTACGGGAAACCGCTAAAAATCGTTGCTTTTAAGGTTAATAAACGTTTAGGAATAAGCGACTAACTTGGTTTTGTTTAGAGTCTAGGTTTACTGGGTCTTCTAAATTTGGCTGAGAGAACTATATCGATAGGCAGGCGCGCTTACTCAGCAAGTGGCCTAAAGCAATGGCGAAGTGTGAAATGAGAGTGATGAAAAATAAAGGATTGGCGGCAAATGCCAGGGCCGGAATGGCTCGGGGTGATGTTGCACGACCTTTGTTCACCCAATTTACCGCTTTTGCCAATGCGCTAGAAGGGGGTCTACGACTTAGTTGCCCCTGAATGGGCAGCCAGCAATGGTTGGCCGTTTAGGGGATGCAGCTATCGAGACTTAAGTCGTTAACCCCAAACTAGTAAAAGGAGCTGAGTTATGAGTAGCAGCACCGATCCAAACCGAGTCATTATTTTCGACACCACTTTGCGTGATGGCGAGCAATCGCCTGGCGCATCCATGAATCTTGAAGAAAAATTGCGAATCGCCGAACTCCTGGAGGAGATGGGCGCCGATGTTATTGAGGCAGGCTTTCCTATTGCTTCGAATGGTGATTTCGAATCCGTCAATGAAGTAGCAAAGCTGGTTAAGGAATCTACCGTATGTGGCCTTGCGCGGTCTGCTCGTGGCGATATTGAACGCGCTGCCGATGCCTTAAAGCCGGCCAAGCAAAGCCGCATCCATACTTTCATTTCGACCAGCCCGCTGCACATGAAATACAAGCTGCAGATGGACCCTGATGATGTGTATCAGGCCGTCATCGACAGTGTCCGCTATGCGCGCAATTTCACCGATGACGTGGAATGGTCAGCTGAAGATGGTTCCCGGACAGAACATGATTTTCTGTGTCGGTGTGTGGAAGCAGCAATTAATGCCGGGGCAACGACCATCAATATCCCGGACACCGTTGGCTACGCCATACCTGAAGAGTTTGGTGAACTGATCGCTATGCTGGTTAAGCGTGTGCCGAATAGTGACAAAGCAATCTATTCAACCCATTGCCACAATGACCTGGGGCTTGCTGTCGCAAATTCTTTGGCGGGTGTGTCGAATGGCGCACGGCAGATCGAGTGTACAATCAATGGCTTGGGAGAGCGCGCTGGGAATGCGGCGCTTGAAGAGATTGTTATGTCATTGAGAACCCGCCAGGACCGTTTGCCTTTCGTGACCGGGATTGATACCGAGTGCATTACCCGCGCATCAAAACTGGTCTCGACAATCACTGGCTTTACGGTGCAGCCCAATAAGGCAATTGTTGGCGCGAATGCCTTCGCGCATGAATCGGGTATTCATCAGGATGGTATGCTCAAGCATGCCCAGACCTATGAAATTATGACACCGGAATCCGTTGGCTTAACCAAGTCCACCCTTGTCATGGGTAAACATTCGGGACGGCATGCGTTTCGGGTGAAACTCAAAGAGTTGGGATATGAGTTAGGTGATAATGCCCTGCAGGAAGCGTTTCGACGGTTCAAGGATTTGGCTGATAAGAAGAAGGAAGTCTATGACGAGGATTTGGTTGCCCTCGTTGATGATGAAGTTCTGCGCGGCAATGACAGGATCAAGTTTGAGTCCTTGATGGTCGTTTGTGGTTCGAGAGGGCCGCAAACGGCTGAGCTGGAACTCGACGTCGATGGTGAACACTGTTCGACCAAGGCTGTCGGTGACGGTCCCGTCGATGCGACATTCAATGCCATTAAAGCATTGGTGCCACATGAGGCACGGTTGCAGCTTTATCAGGTTAACGCTGTAACCGAGGGAACTGATGCTCAGGCTGAGGCGACGGTCCGTCTCGAAGAGGACGGTAAATCTGTGAATGGTCAGGGTGCTGATACTGATACGCTTGTCGCATCGGCACGGGCCTATGTGAACGCCTTGAACAAGTTAATGGTGAAACGAGAGAAGACAGCACCCGGAGCGCTGTCGGCTTAGGTTTTGCCACGTGGTTGGCAAACGAAGGAAGTAATAACTCATGTTTTCCAGGCTTTTGGGAATGTTATCCGCCGATATGGCGATCGATTTGGGAACGGCGAATACCCTCGTCTATGTAAAAGGGCGAGGGATCGTTCTCAACGAGCCTTCCGTCGTGGCGATTGCCGATGTTAAGGGCAAGAAACAGGTACTTGCCGTTGGCGATGAGGCGAAGATGATGCTCGGTAGGACGCCGGGTAACATTGAAGCTATTCGTCCGCTTCGCGATGGCGTGATTGCCGATTTCGAAGTTGCTGAAGAAATGATCAAGCATTTCATTCGCAAGGTTCACAATCGCCGTAGTTTCGCCAGCCCGCAGATTATCGTCGCTGTACCGTCGGGCTCGACCAATGTTGAACGTCGGGCCATTCAGGAATCGACTGAAAGCGCAGGCGCCCGCCGCGTGTTTCTCATTGAGGAACCTATGGCGGCTGCGATAGGGGCCGGTCTTCCTGTTACGGAGCCTACGGGTTCAATGGTTGTCGACGTCGGTGGCGGCACGACAGAAGTAGCGGTGCTGTCTTTAGGCGGGTTGGTTTATTCGCGTTCTGTCCGTGTCGGCGGTGACAAAATGGATGAGGCGATTGCAGGCTATATTCGACGGAACCATAACCTTCTTGTTGGCGAGAGCAGTGCTGAACGGATTAAAAAAGAGATTGGATCAGCCAGTATCCCGGCTGATGGCGAAGGCAGCTCTATGGAAATCAAGGGCCGCGATCTCATGAATGGTGTTCCTAAAGAGATCATTATTTCAGAACGGCAAATTGCCGAAAGTCTCGCTGAACCCGTTGGTGCCATCATCGAAGCTGTAAAGGTTGCGCTAGAGCATGCCGCGCCAGAACTAGCAGCAGATATTGTTGATAAGGGCATCGTTCTAACAGGTGGCGGCTCTTTGTTGGGGAATCTTGATTTGGTTCTCAGGCATGCAACGGGGCTACCGGTTTCAATCGCTGATGAACCGTTGTCCTGCGTGGCCTTGGGAACAGGCCATTGTCTTGAAGAAATGAAGACTTTGAGGAATGTGCTGTCATCAATGTATTAACGGTTCGGTAGCGGTAATTTCCTAAGATTGTCATGGTGAAGTATAGGGGCGCACAAGCGTCCGGAGTGTAGGCATTTTGAACAAGAGAGGCGGAACATCGGTTATGCGGCTTGCGGTACCTGCAAAGGTATTGTTACAGCGCTTTGCATTCCTTTTTCTGTTCTCGCGGCTTTTGGAATTATGCTCCTGAGTAAAGCGGAGACAATCGTTGTCGAGAAAGTCTCGACAGTCGTTGTTGATGTTTTTGCACCAATAATGGATGTGTTGTCGCGACCAGCCGCTGCGGTTAACGATGCCGTAAAAACCGTACGCGGCCTTGCAGATTTAAGAGACGAAAATATTCGCCTAACACGCGAAAACGAACGCTTATTGATCTGGCAGGAGGCCGCTCGAAGGCTGGCATCGCAAAACCAGGCATTGCAATCACTTCTCGATTTTAAGCCGGGCCCGAAATCGCAATCTATCGCGACGCGGGTCATTGCCGATTCTGGTGGCGCATTCGTTCGTTCAGTTGTTGTTAATGCCGGTGATCGTGATGGTGTCCGCAAGGGGCAGGCAGCTGTGTCTGGGGCTGGTCTGGCGGGACGGGTAGCAGACCGCGGGATACAGGTCTGCCAGAATTTTGCTGATTACTGATATTAACTCCCGCGTTCCGGTTTTGATTGAGTCGTCGCGTGATCGCGCAATCTTATCCGGCGACAATAGCGGAATGCCTCGATTAATCTTTTTGCCGGCAAATGCGTCGATTAAGGCCGGAGATCGTGTTGTTACCTCCGGTCATGGTGGTGTTTTCCCGCCGGGACTTCAGGTTGGGCAAATCGTGTCCTCCAGTGATGGTGTCATGCGGGTTAAACCCAATGTCAGTTTTGACCAGCTGGAATTTGTCAGGCTGATCGATTTTGCTTCGGTGAGCCCGGTCGTGCCGCAAGGCGAGTCGACGGTGCTGCCCAAGAAGGCTGCCTCACGGTGACCCCGACGCTGTCGCATCGGCTTGATGCTGTTGCGCGCAACGTCGTTCCAGCTGCGCTGGGTGTTTTTTTCGTTCTGATCTCGACAATACCATTTTACATACCCGGCTATGGTCCCGTAGCGCCGAATTTTGTTTTAATGGCGGTTTTCTTTTGGGCGGTGCATCGGATCGATCTTTTTACGTCGGTCACGGTATTCTTTATTGGCTTGTTACTGGACATCCTGGTTGGTGCGCCCCCCGGCATAAATGCGGCGGTGTTGGTGTTGGTTAGGACCGTTGCGGCCTCTCAGGGTAAAGTGTTCCGGGGGAAATCGTTTTTGGTTTTGTGGTGGGGCTTTGGACTCGTCGCTTTGGCAAGTGGGCTGGTCATCTGGACGCTGACCGCGATTTATCATCTAACCTTAATTGATCCGCTGCCGATTATTTTCCAGATGACGATGACGGTCGCAGCCTTTCCTTTCCTCGCCTGGATATTTGCACGAACCCATCAAAAATTATTCCAGAATATCTAAGATGTATCGCGAGGATTCTTCACGGTACAAAAAATTCTCCAGACGCGCCATGATTCTGGGCGGTGGGCAATTAGCACTGTTCGGCCTGCTTGCGGGCCGCATGTACCAATTGCAGGTACTTGAATCCAGCCGCTATAAAATGCTGGCAGACGAAAATCGCATCAGTATGCGTCTGTTACCGCCGCCTCGTGGTCGTATTCTTGATCGATTTGGGGTTCCTCTCGCTACCAACAAAGAAAACTATCGAGTCCTCTTAATCGCTGAACGAACCCGTGATGTGAAACAAACATTGGAAGCATTGGGTCGACTTATATCGATATCGGACCATGAACGCCGCCGAATTTTGCGTGACATCAGGAAGCGGCGAGATTTTGTTCCAGTTACTGTTCAGGAAAACCTCGACTGGAAAAAAGTATCCCGTATCGAGGTCAATGCACCTGATCTTCCCGGTGTCGTAATTCGATGTCGGTCAGAGCCGGGAATACCCGCTAGGGTCGGAATCGGCACATCTGCTGGGATATGTTGCGGGCGTTTCTGAAAAGGACAAGAAGCGAGACCTTAGTCGTGATCCCCTTCTTGAACTGCCGGGATTTCGAATTGGTAAATCCGGTATTGAAAAGCAACAGGACCTGCGGTTGCGTGGCAAGGCCGGGAATAGCCAGCTCGAGGTAAATGCCCTCGGCCGTGTGATTAGAGAGCTGTCGCGCCAGGAAGGTCAGCCGGGCGAAGACGTCATGCTGACCGTTGATTTGGGTATTCAAAATCTGGCGATCGAGAAGTTGCGCGACAAGAAATCTGCCGCTGCCGTCGTTATGGACGTAAATACCGGGGGCATCATCGCCTTGGCGTCGGTGCCAGGCTATGATCCCAACGCCTTTAACACAGGTCTTACTCGCAAGCAGTGGCGTAATATTACGCGCGACCCGCTGGCACCGCTCACCAATAAAGCGGTTTCAGGCCTATATGCGCCTGGGTCGACCTTCAAAATGGTGGTTGCGATGGCTGCCCTTGAGCACGGTGTCATCAAGCCCGAGCAAAAAGTGTTTTGCAGAGGGCATGTTGAATTAGGAAATGCACGTTTCCATTGCTGGAAGAGACACGGTCATGGCTGGCTCGACCTCAACGGAGCGTTGCAGCAATCCTGTGATACCTATTTCTATGAGATTTCAAAGCGCGTTGGCATCGATAAGATTGCGGAAATGGGCCGGCGTTTTGGGCTGGGCCGAGTGACGGGAATTGACCTGCCCAATGAGCGCGGTGGACTCATGCCGACCTCGGCCTGGAAAAAGAAACGTCTTGGCGTCGCATGGCAGAAAGGCGAAACGCTTGTCGCGGGTATCGGCCAGGGGTTTGTTCTAACGACGCCGCTGCAATTGGCCGTGATGACGTCCCGCCTTGCCAGCGGAAAGGCAGTAGAACCACATCTGGTCCACGGGGTAGTTTCCGGGGGGGTGGTGCGGCCTTTGGAAGTACCCTTCCGTGGCCGACATTAAAATTTCGTCGGAAGTGCGCCAACTGGTTATGGGGGGCATGAATGCCGTCAGTAATACGGAGCGGGGAACGGCGTATCGTGCCCGTATTAAGGAGCCCGGATTTGAGCTCGCGGGCAAAACGGGGACCGCTCAGGTTAAACGAATTTCCAAACATGAACGTGACACCCGGGTTCTCAAAAATAAGGAACGGCCGTGGAAGGACCGCGATCACGCATTGTTTGTGGCGTTCGCGCCAGTCGAAAAGCCGAGATACGCGATTGCCGTTGTGGTCGAGCATGGCGGCGGCGGATCTACCGTCGCTGCGCCAATAGCCCGGGACATAATGCATGAGACTTTGAAGCGTGACCCTTCGGGCTATCGCGAGCGCGATGGCGTTGCCGGTGAAAAAGGAAAAGGCCGTAAAGCATGAGGATCGGCTCAGCAGATCGCGGTCCGATGACCATCGGCCAGAAGTTATGGCAGGTAAATTGGTTCCTGGTTCTCTTTATCATCATCCTGACGGGGATCGGCTGCGCGATGCTGTACTCCGCCGGGGAGGGCAGCTGGAACCCGTGGGCCAAACGGCAAATTATTCGATTTGGTATTGGTCTGTTTCTTATGATTATGGTTGCCGTGACCGACATCAGAAGCTGGATGCGTCACGCCTACACCCTGTATTTTCTTGTTCTCGGGCTTACTGATCGCTGTCGAGGTCATGGGCGTTATTGGCATGGGGGCGCAGCGCTGGATTGATCTTGGTGTTATTCAGCTTCAACCATCCGAGATTATGAAAATCACCCTCGTCCTCGCCTTGGCTCGTTTCTTTCCACGGCGCCTCGCTTGAGGAAATCGGGCGTCCGACCTTTCTGATTGTACCATTGCTCCTCGTTGCGGCGCCTGTTGTGCTGGTGCTCCGCCAACCCGATCTTGGTACAGCCATCATGCTCACGATGACGGCCGGTGTGATCTTCTTTCTGGCGGGTGTCAGGACCTGGAAATTTGGACTGGTAATTGGAGCAATTCTGGCGGCGATGCCGCTCGCCTGGACCCTGCTTCACGGGTATCAGAAAAAGCGAATTCTGACGTTCCTGAATCCTGAGAGTGACCCCCTCGGTGCGGGGTACCACATAATGCAGTCCAAAATAGCGCTCGGGTCGGGGGGCGTCTTTGGCAAAGGGTATCTCAGCGGCACGCAAAGCCACCTCAACTTTCTTGCCTGAAAAGCAGACTGATTTTATTTTTACGATGCTGGCCGAAGAATTCGGGATGGTCGGCGGGCTGCTCCTGCTTGGTATTTACGCCATTGTGCTGATTTACGGCTTTGCGATTGCGTTACGCGTGCACAACCAGTTCGGCCGGTTGATCACTTTAGGGATCACCGGCACCTTCTTTTTCTATGTTTTTATTAATATAGCGATGGTCATGGGGCTGGTCCCTGTGGTTGGTGTGCCCTTGCCGTTAGTCTCCTATGGTGGGACGGCGATGTTGTCGCTGATGATAGGGTTTGGGTTCATTCTCTGTGCTTATGTGCACCGTGACGTCAGGGTCGGACGACATGGCAGCGGCGGCGAAGATTAGAGGCCGTCATTGGCGTATTATTGAAGAGTGACAAAGGCTTCGCCCTTTGCTATCTAGCGGGCTGTGGGCGATTAGCTCAGTTGGTAGAGCAGCTGACTCTTAATCAGCGGGTCGACAGTTCGAGCCTGTCATCGCCCACCATAGAATTCCAAGGGGTTAGCTGGAAATCGGCTAGGCCCTTTTTATTCCTAATAAGGCTATAATAAGGTTATTTGAGCAAAACCTGGCTAATTTGGCGTCGGATTTTCTTGCTCATCACGGGGGCTCGCGCGCGGTACGATATCTAACACCCCCTAATCCTGACAGCAGTTCGTATACACTTTTGCAAGGCATGGGGCTCGGGCGGGGGCCTCTTCCCAAACTTTGGTAAGTCGATAATGCCGGAAACATCGATTTTCGCTCGAAGTGCCGGTGGTCAGCCAGAGACCGGTCTAGGTCAGAGTTCCGCGCAGACGGCACGACAGTGCGGCCTTGGAACGCGGAACGTGGAACGCGAAAAACCGCCAGGGGCCCGTCCGGCCTCTAGGTAATTGATTACACCGTAAGTAGGGCGATCAGCCCCTGATTACGGACCTCGGCATACCTACGTAGGGCTTTAGGCCGGGGTCGAGTCGGGCACATGGTGTTTCTACCGTACCAACCACTTTGGCGCTTAGTACCCCCCGGGGGGGGGGCGGAGCCCTAGGGGTGCCTTGAGGCTAGCGGCCAGCCTGGATTTTGGATGGAGTGAGGCCGAGCGACCTGCAGGATGGAGGGTGGCCGCGTCGCAAACCTTGTTGCCCAAACCTTTGAGGGCATTCCGTCGGATCGCGCATTCAACCCCGTGCAAGGAGCCTGGAAAGTGTTATTATCAGTTACGCTATTTTAAACGTCAAGCCACCCTGGAGCCCACCAATGCGTAAATACCTCTTCGTGTCCTTGGCGCTTCTTGCGGCAAGCGTACTGACGGCCCTGGGTGTTTGGGAAAGGGTGGAGCATCCCCATTGCGGTTTGATCTGTTTCCCGCTCTGGCTAGCATTGCTTCTGCCAATGAGCTGGCTCGTTGCCGGATTTGCTTTGCTCGGAAAAATATATGCGCTTTTAAGCAGCGCTATCAGGACACCAAATCGTGGCGATCGATATGAAGCCTAAGCTCTTTGGACAGCTAATTATGGCGACCGTGCTGTTGAGCAGCTTAACCGGTTGCCTGGCGGCAGTTGTTGGGGGTATGGGGCCGCTATTGAAAGAAACTATCGAAGGCGAAGAACGCCGTGAAGCGAATTGGAGACGAGCTTATATGTCATGGTCGCCGGAACGGCTCTGTAAAACCCTATCAGGTGTAAATACAGATTTTATTTTTAAAAATTTTTCCCCTAGTGGTAGAGACTCCCGTGTAAATTTGATGCTTGCGGTTATTTATGAACGTGAGATCGTTTGCCCGCCAACAAAGGATGATACGGAACAGATTCGCCAAGGTCGGCAGTCTGTTTTGACGAAGATAGAGCGCAGGAAAGAGGCCGCGGCTGAAGCCGAGCGGGAACGGCTGAGCGCGATCCCTGATGCCGACCTTTGCCGCGCCGCCGCTTTGACGGACGGTTCGGGGTGGAAAACATCGTCCGCATACCAATCAGAAGTGTTGGAGGCGAAGCGACGCGGTCTCACGTTCCGCTGGTGCGATACAATTTCGGGACGGGCATCGGCGAGGCTCGCAGCAGAGGAAGAGCAGAAGCGACAAGCGGAAGCTGCGCGTCGGGAGGCTGAGGAGAAACAGAAACGCCTCGAAGCTGCCAGACTTGAGGCAGAAGAACGGAGGCGGGAAGAACTTAGTAAGCCGAGGGAACTCCGCTCCGGATCTGGCTTTGTGATCAACAAGAGCGGGCACCTACTTACAAACCGGCACGTGGTCGAGCGCTGTGAGTTTGTAACCATCCATCCACCTTCAGGTCCTACGGTGGCCCGTGTTGTGGCTAGCGACCCTGTCAATGACCTCGCGCTTCTGAAGACTGACATGCCGGAAGATGACTATCTCCCAATTAGCGCCAATAATGCGTCGTTGCTCGATAACGTGATCGTTGCAGGTTATCCGCTGGGCCCTAAGCTCAGCTCGTCGGTTAAAGTTACCACCGGAGTGGTAAGTTCTTTAACCGGATTAGGGGATAACTATTCTTTGCTTCAGATCGACGCGGCCGTGCAGAAGGGAAGTTCGGGTGGCCCGATTCTAAATGATCAAGGAAACGTAATTGCCGTAACTGTCTCGGGATTAGATAAATTACAGGTATTGGGTCAAAACGGGTTTATCCCGGAAAACATCAATTTCGGTATCAAGTCATCGACTGTCCGAGCCTTTGTAGAAGCTAACGGGGTTTCGCTTCCCCAGCCCCACTCTATGACTATTGCCCGAAGCGTCATGGCCGGTAACATTGTTAAGGCAACTCATCTAGTTCGCTGCTGGGTCTCTAACGCGTTATATCGGAAGATGAAAAAGGATCGGAAGTGACGTCTAACGGTTGGTCTCACAATTTAGAGCCAGATCGAGTCGTTGCCGTGAGGGGAGGCTGAAAATTTCGAAGCTAATTGAACAGAAAGATGCTTTCCCGAATGGCTACGCCACAAGGCTCGGCACCCACTGGGCGGGCCAAAGGTGCCACGCGAAAACGCGCAAAGGCGCGCCGTGCCAGAACCCTGCGTTGTTACCGGCACGTAACCGCTGCCGCATGCACGGGGGCAAGAGCACAGGCCCGAGGACCGCGGAGGGTAAAGCGCGGGGCCGCAGCGGCGCACACGAAGCACGGGCGACGGTCCGCGGCTCACGTTTCACGGGTCAAGTTCATCAACGCCGAGCTTACGGCGGATAACCGATGAGCTGCGGCGGGGTGGGTTTATTCCCTCAAAGAAGAAGCTGCCCAAGTGACCGACAGGAGCCCGATTAGATCACTTCGCAGAACGCTAGGTGATGTGACCAAGCGCCGGGGTTTGATGACTAAAAGGCTTTAGCCGCAGGAGAGCTCAGGTGTCCTTCCCCCCTAAAACTGGGCCATTATTTTTAGAGGCTGAGGGGGGATACGATGGCTCGGAAACGTCATTCAGACGAAGACATATTGAAGCTGCTGCGTGAGATTGAGGTGAAGCTGTCGAACGGCAGCGACGTGCAGTCGGCCTGTCGTGGCGTGGGTATCAGCGATGCAACGTATTACAACTGGCGCAAGCGGTTGGCGGGATGGGTCGGTCTCAGCTATCGGAGTGCGCAGCTGGAGAAAGAGAATGCGCGCTTGAAGAAGATCGTCGCGGAACTCGAACTGGACAAGCTGATCCTCAAGGAAAGCCTCGATTATTTAAAGCCCAAGGCCTGACGATCGCCGATCTGCGTCAGGCCGTTATTTATGTCCGTCAGAAGCTGAATACGTCTGAGCGGCGAACCTGTAAAACGATCGGCCTAGCACGCAGTACGCAGCGCTATACCAAAATCAAAGAACACGATGGCGACGAAGAACTACGTCTGGCGATGATCCGACTGGCCAAACAGTATGGCCGGTATGGTTATCGTAAGATTGCCGAGCTCCTTCGTATTGAAGGCTGGGTAGCTAATCACAAGAAGATAGAGCGAATGTGGCGAGAAGAAGGGCTGCAACTGCCCCATCGCCATAAGAAGCAGAAACGGCTGTATCATAAGGACAGCTCCGTCATCCGGCTTCGACCGCAGTATCCCGGGCACGTCTGGAGCATCGACTTTGTTCACGACAAGCTGAGCAACGGCCGCAGTTATAAGATGCTGACGGTTCTCGATGAATACACCCGTGAGGCTCTATGTGTGGCAGCAAAATCGAGAATGGGACATGCCGAGGTTCTGGAAGCGCTTTATCCACTATTCCTAAAACACGGAAAGCCTAAGTATCTGCGTTCTGACAACGGTTCTGAGTTCATCGCCCGCGATCTGCAGGCGTGGCTCAAGAAGGTCGGCATCAAGCCGATCCAAATCTATCCCGGCAGCCCATGGGAGAATGGATACAACGAACGGTTCAACGGAACGCTGCGCAGAGAGATATTGAACGCCGAGTGGTTCTCAAACGTTAAACAGGCTCAGATCGTCATCAACAGATGGCTTAGACAATACAATCATATCCGTCCGCATCAGGCTCTAGGCATGCGACCACCGGTACCGGAAACCTTACATCAAAGTGGTGCATAGAATGGGGGCTTGACAACGGCATGAAAATTAACCCTGATAGACATTAGCACAGTCGTCTAACCATAGAAAAGACGCGTAACTATTCGCATAACCGGGACTACTTCAGTCACTGATATGAGGCTGTACAATTATGGGGATTCTTTAAGCGTGATGAGATTTTGCAAGTTTCGTAACTTTTTGGTAATCGGAATCTGTATTACGATTTTAACTGGTGGGTCACCAGCAGGAAAAGCTGCAGATTTCTATGGAGCCGAAGGCGATTCTCCAGGCAGTTCAAGCTGGAGACGCAACCCAAGCATTAGCTAGCGGGTTAAACAGCCTTGCCGAAAAAGGATTGCCTTTTCAGAAGAATGGTCGTGGCTTTCAGAAGAATGGTTTCGCGCTTTTGTTCCAACCGCTGAAATAGAACTTGAGTTCAGTGACGATTTGAAACCTGTTGGCACCGCCCTGATTCTAGTTCCCCTATTCGAGCGCGCTGAAAGCGGTGATCTATTATTCACTCAAGGCAGTATTTCCCGATTTGATCGACGCACGACGTCCAATATCGGCATAGGGTATCGTCGGCCGGTATTGGATAACAAGCTTCTGCTCGGGGTGAATAGTTTTTTCGATTATGAGTGGCCTTACAACCATAGCCGGGCGAGCGTTGGCGGAGAAATTCGAACAACCGTTGGTGAAGTCAATTTCAATCATTATTGGGGAATAAGCGGCTGGAAAGCTCGTTTCCAACGGTTTTGAAGAACGTGCTTTAGATGGCTATGACGTCGAACTAGGCCTAAGCCTACCTTACATGCCTCGCACGAAACTCTACGGTAAAATTATGGAGTGGACTGGTCAGACGGGAGACTTCAGTGAAAAGGGGCTAAGCTATTCCTTTGAAGGTGAATTTTTAACGGCGTTTTTCTTGAAATTGGCCGCAGAGCATTACGAGAAATCTCACAACGATAATTTCTTTACCTTCCGTGTCAATCCGGTCGATTTACTGCTCGGTCGCAAGCGCGAAAAACCATTTTTTGCAAAGAAACCTTATGAACTGGCAAGTATGTTAGATCATAAATATGACAAGGTTCGTCGGGAAAATCTAATTCGCAAGGAACGCCGCGTCGTGGGTGGCTTTACCGTGACGGCGAGCGG
>CALSLP010000001.1 GCA_943787225.1 uncultured Alphaproteobacteria bacterium | reverse complement strand
CCCGCGTTGCTGCTGCGCTCTGGTGTTGGGCCGGCGGCGGAACTCACCGAAAGCGGTATTGATATCGTGGCGGACCGGGCCGGTGTCGGCAAACATCTGATGGAACATCCCGGGGTCAATTTTGGCTGCTATATGAAAAAGGACTCGCGGCTGCCGCCCGATCTGCGCCTGCCAATGTATGCCGGGATGCGCTGGTCGTCGGGTGTCGAAGGCTGCCCGGCGGGTGACATGTATATGATCCCGATGAACAAGTCGTTCTGGCACGCGGTCGGCGAACGGGTCGGGCTGATGATGCTGTGGGTCAATAAATCATACTCAACCGGCGAGGTGCGTCTGAACGCCACTGACCCGATGGGTGTGCCCGAGGTTGATTTCAACATGTGTTCCGATGAGCGCGATCTCGAACGGCTCAAGATCGGCACTCGTTTTATGGCCAAGCTATGCGAAAAACACGGGCTGCAGGACAAGCTGCACGATGTTTTTCCGATCAGCTATAGCGACCGGGCACGGCGCTATGCGGTCTATAAACGCCTCCAACAAATTCCAGACCTGGGTTGGCGGGCAGGCAATGGATATGTCCGGCCCGTTACGGCGCTGGGTCATCCGCAACTTTATCTCCGATGGGCTGACGGTCAGGGACATTCTCGAAGACGACGACACCATGACCCAGTGGATACAGAAAACCGTACTCGGCCATTTCCACGCCTCCTGCTCAAACCGCATGGGCGCGCCCGATGATCCTGGTGCGCGTGACCGATCCGTCCGCGCGGGTCTATGGCGTCGAGGGACTACGCGTCGCCGATGCCTCAATCATGCCAGCAGTGCCCTGCGCGAATACCAACTTCCCGACGATCATGGTCGGTGAGAAGGTCGCCGGGACGATACTGGCGGAAGGGTAGGCAGAAACACTTGGCCCCTCCGCGCTTTTCGCTGCTACGTAATTGCCAACAAACAAAACACTCAGGGATGAATTCACGATGAGCGAAGAACCGAAATCTGGCGGGCCGGTCTCCGAAGAATTTTTGGCCGATCTGGCGGCGGCGAGCCGTATTCTGGCGGCGCGCGGTGTGGTCGATGCGTTTGGTCATGTGTCGCAGCGGCACCCCGATGCAGCGGACCGCTATTTCATGTGTCGTGCCAAGGCCCCGGCGCTCGCCACACCAGAAGACATCATTGAATATGATCTCGACAGCAACCCGGTGGATGCCGACGGACGCGGCAGCTTTCTGGAGCGTTTTATCCATGGCAAGATTTTCAAGGCGCGGCCCGACCTCAACTCGGTGGTGCATAGCCATTCGCCATCAGTCATTCCCGTTCGGACTGGTCGACACCAAAATTCAGGCAATGTTCCATAACGCGGCGTTTCTCGCGGCGGGCGTGCCAGTGTTTGATATCAGCAAGAAATATGGCGCGACCGATATGCTGGTCAGTGACAATGACAAGGGTGAGACCTTTGCCGAATGTCTGGCGGACAAAGATGTCGCACTGATGCGGGCGCATGGCTCGGTTGCCTGTGGCTCAACCTTGCAGCTGGCGGTGTTCCGCGCGGTGTTTACCGAGGTAAACTCGCGGGTGCAGCACTGGACGATGGATCTCGCCAATGGCGGGCCGATTGCCGCGCTTGATGAAGAGGAAGGTCGGCTGGCCGATGTGCCGAATAATGGTGCCTGTATGCGGGCCTGGGATTTATGGCGCCGCGAGATCCGTGCCGAGACCAATTGGTGATTTGAGGAAGGAATTTTCACATGAGCGATCTAGACGAACAAAAGCAGCAGCTGGTGCAATGCATTCGGATGCTCGAGCGCGGCGGGATTGTCGATTATAACGGCCATGCCAGTATCCGCCTTCCCGGCGACCAAATTCTGATCAATATCGGCAATCGCACGCGCAGCACGCTGACGGTTGATGATCTCTGCATCATCGATTTTGACGGCAATGTGATCGAGGGCGACGGCAAAGCCGCCGCTGGAGTTTCACCTCCACGCCGGTGTCTATAAAGCCCGCCCGGAAGCTGGCGGTGTTATTCACTGCCACCCGAAATGGTCAACCGTCCTGTCGACCGCGGGCCAAGAATATTTGCCGGTCTATGCCCAGGGCTCACTGGTCTATCCGCTGCCGGTGCTCGATTCACCGGATTCGATCAACAATATCAAAATGGCCACGGCGCTGACCGACACACTCGGCGACCGTCCGGCTGCGCTGATGAAAGCGCATGGCGCGGTAACGCTCGGCGAGACCATCATCGATGCCTTCGTGTTGATGAACTATCTCGAAGACAATGCGGAGCGCCAGTATATGGCGGCCCAGATTGGCACGCCCTACTCGTTCACCCAGGCAGAGCTCGATTTGTGCCGTGAGAAATTGTGGACGCCGGGCCTGTTCCAGCGCACCTGGGATCATTTCAGCGCCAAGATGGCCGAGAGCTAATAGAGAGAGTCTGAGACCAAGATGGCACATCCCGATAAATTTCTGATGGCTGGCGTTATGGGCTGGCCAGTGATGCATTCGCGCTCACCGATGATGCATAATTACTGGATGGAGCAGCAAGGGCTGGCCGGGACCTATGTGTTCCTGGAATCAAACCCGGTGAGCTGGAATCAGCGCTTAGAGCATTACATCCATTAGGGTTTTCGGGCTGCAATCTGACCATCCCGCATAAGCTGGACGCCATGACCATCGTCGATGAGGTTGATGACACCGCCAAAAAGATCGGCGCCATCAGCTGCATTGTGGTGCGCGAAGACGGCTCGCTGTTTGGCACCAATAATGACTGGCTGGGGTTTCTCGGCAATTTGAAACATCAGCAACCCGACTGGCGGGCCGATGCCGGACCCTGCACTGTCATCGGTGCTGGCGGTGGTGGCCGCGCAGTGATTTATGGATTGCTTGCAAGAAGGCGCCAAGGAATTACGGCTGGTGAACCGGACCCAGGCAAAAGCCGAGAAGATCGCCGAGGAATATGGCGGACCGATCACCGTCTACCCCTGGGAAGAACGCCATGCGCTGCTCGAAGGCGCGACGACAGTCGTCAATGTCACCAATCAAGGCATGGTTGGCGAAGCGCCCTCGATATCAATCTCGACAAGTTGTCACCCACTGCGCTGGCAGCCGACATCATCTATACGCCACTGGAGTCACCGTTCCTTGCCGCCGCCGCCGAGCGGCAAAACAAAACCGTCAACGGGCTCGGCATGTTGCTGTTTCAGGGTCCACCGGCCTGGAAGCGCTGGTTCGGCGTCGAACCCACCGTCACCGATGAATTGCGGGCGATAATGGAGAAGAGCATTCTTGCGGATTAAGGCGTTATCCTGTCTATCTGCACGCGGAACGGCTATAATGCTTAACTTCACCGTGATATTTAGCGGCAACACTTTTGCGCATCGGAACCCAATGAAGATCATCGCCCTTAACCTGCCCCGCGACCTCAGCGAAGATGAATTTGGCGAGTTGTTCAAAGCGCATGGCAGCGTTGAGTCATGCGACCTCGTGATGGATGCGAATACCGGCATATCAAAAGGCTTTGGCTTTGTTGAAATGCCGACGGAAGAAGAAGCAGAGGCCGCCATTGCCGCCCTGCACGGCACCAAAATCAATAAGAGCAAGATTAGGGTAAAGCCGTCGACACAGAATTAGGAGCGCCCACGTCCTGATCACTCCATGAGAAAAGGAGACAAGCAATGACGGAACGAGACACGCTACAGAAACTGGTCGACAGTGGCACCGTTGCCACGGCTCTGCGTCAGGGCTCCTCTGCCCGACACGCCATCACGGCGCTGCAAACAATTTTGCATTGGCTGGGTTTCGATAAAGAACTCAACTGGAAAAAATACGGCGCCGACGGTGATTATGGCCGCGCGACGACATCCACTGTCGCGGCCTTCGCCAAGCGCAACGGGAGCACAGCCATTGGAAAGCGTATTCCGGCCCCGCTGGCTGAAAAGATCATCGCGCGGTTCGACATGCTCGACGAACTCAAACAGCTGGCTGAGGATGTCGACGGAAAGAGCGTCGAGAAGCACTATAAGCGAGGCAGTGCTGACAAGATGCGTGTCACGGTCCTGCAAGAGCTTCTTCACGAGTTAGGTTATACGGCAGAACTCAACTGGGCCCGGTTCGGGGCTGATGGGGATTATGGTCGATCCACTGCGGCGGCCGTCGCCGCTTATGGCCGACAGCAGGGCATCGCAGTAGATGGTAATAATTTATCCCTGCAACTGGCCAAAAACATCATCGCAGAGTTGAGCCCCTTTTACGGCCCTGGCTGGCACACATCGGTTCATATCCCGACACCGGCACCGGGGTCCCTGAGCATTAAATCAGTGGTTGGAAAAAAGAACCGGCAATTCGTCGAAGTATCGGACGGACGCCAGACCAAGCGGTTCGGAAAATATCGCAAAGGCTTGTTTACATCGGGCAATCAGAAGCCGGCCGATTTCGTCACAACACAGGCAGACAAATTACGCGCGGCCAACATGACCGCTTCGGAGATCAACGTCATGATCGCGGTGGCAGAGAACGAGGGGAACCTCGATGCCATCAACACATGGGATAATGCGTTCCTGTCCTTTGGTCTGTTTCAATGGACGGCAGGGCAGGGAAATGCCAAAGGCGAACTGCCTGCCCTGTTGGCAAGAATCAAGGATGAGACTCCTGATCTGTTTGAGCAATATTTCGGTCAGCACGGCCTCGACGTCGTCGACGTCGCTGCGGGGCTTATCCATGGCTGCTTTTCTCTGCACGGTGCCAAGATCAAGACAGCCGCTGCTAAAGATCAATTACGGCAGGCACCATGGGCATTCCGTTTCTGGCTTGCCGGTCAGGATCCTGCGGTTCAAGCGATCGAAATTAAACACGCCCTGAACCGCCTCGATCAATTCTACACCTCTGAGCGGTATAAAGTGGCTGACACGTTTTTTGTCTCTGACCTTGTAACGTCAGAATACGGCGTCGGGCTCATTCTCGATAACCATGTTAACCGACCAGCCTATGTCCGCCGCTGTCTGGCCAAAGCCCTTGAGGAGACAAGGCTCAGCAACCCCGCGGCGTGGGGTACTGAAGAAGAAGCCCGCCTTATCGCGTCATACTTAAAAGTCCGGACGGCTTATGGAAATTCTCCTATGACCGATGCTGAGAAACGGGCCCGCGTCACAAAGAAGTATTTAACAAAGGGTACGATTTCCGACAGCCGCGGCTCCTTCAAACGCTCCAGAGCAGCCGCCTAGCGGACAGAGCCTGTTTTAGGCAGCAACCTGCCACTGGCTAATGGTCACCGGGTGCATCGCATAGATGGCTTCGTATTCAATCTCAAACGCTTCGCGAACCGGAATTCCTTCCGCTTCGGCGCGGTCATCCGCCAGATCCGCCGCGACTTTGCGTGCGTGCGTGTCGCGTTCTGCTTCGGTCCAGCAACGATAAAGCGGCCATTGTTCAGAAAATTCATTGACCCATTCGCAACCCGTCATTTCCGACAGCAGTAAATAAACCAGGTGATCGCGGGTATCACCCAGCAATGTCGCGCCGCGGATAAAACCTTCATCATCGGTTGATGCCAGAAAGTCCATGGCGCTTGCCTGGTCGCGAATAAGGCAACCGCGATGGCTCAGTTCAATCTCCAGCGGAAAGGCCCGCTGGCTGTTCCAGGCATAGAGCTGGCTGACGGGGATCTTCCGGGTCGGTAAAAAGTCGGTATGCATAATCTTCTCCTACTACTGTGGTGGCTTATTGCGCGTTCTGCTTGGCCACCGTTTATCTGATGACTGAAGGATATCCTTCTTATTCGTCATTTTTTGGGGTATAAAAATTCATACCGTAGGAAGACCAATGGCATACACCAAGCTACGCGATATGTTGGAACTCGCGCTGGAACTGCAGGTCAGCTCGCTTGGCCTGACCATCGACCAGCTGATGGCGCGGACCGGGCGCAGTCGCAAAACCGTTGAGCGCATGTTGCAGGGGCTAGACGAGATCGGGCTGGAGGTAGAACTCAGCCGGTTGGAAAGCGATCATCACCTAACCAAGCGCTGGCGATTACAGGCCGATATGCCGGGAACGCTGTTAATGCTGCAGCCCCATGAACGCGCCGCGCTCGAACGCCATCTCCAGACGTTACCAGAGGGAGTCGCCACCGTCGCTTTGACCAAGTTGCTGGGCAATCAGAAACCGCTTTCCAACCATCTCGCCATCGATGAGGAGGAGCTGATCAATCGCACGGCCCATATCGACCGCACCGGCCCACGCACCCAGGCCAATGAGGCGCAGATGGCAATTTTTGAGCGCGCCATTCAGGGCTTCGAGAAACTGGAGATTCGCTATCGCGCCTTGGGCCGCCGCCGCGCGAGCTGGCGAACCGTAGACCCGCTCGGGCTGCTGTTCGGGCGGTTTGGCTATTTGGTCGCGGCACGCGGCGATATCCCGGTCACCTACCGGCTCGACACAATTGAGGACGTAAAACCGACCGGGGTGATCTTTGAAGCACGCACAGACTGGAACCTGAAAGACTGGGCGGCCGATAGTTTTGGCATCTACCACGGCGATAACATTTTGGATGTTCGCCTGCGCTTCACCGGTGAGGCCGCCAAGCGGGCCGAGAAAGTACGTTTTCACCGGAGCCAGAAAATGCGCCGTGTACGCGGTGGGCTCGTAGTTGACCTACACTGCCAGGGACACCGCGAGCTAATCCATGAGCTGTGCCATCCTGACTGGCTGGGACAGGTGCAGATAGAATCGCCAGATTCCCTGCGAGATGAATTCAACGACTATTTGGATCAGCTGCGGAGCGTGACGGTTTAGACCGGCGGAGGGAGAGCAACTGCAACTAGGCGGTGGCAGCAATTCGACGCCGAGCGAAGCCCACACCGGCGAGACCGAGGACAAAAAGGGCGAGCGACCCGGGCTCGGGGACGTCCGTCGTTTCAAATTGGACAAAGTTATAATTACCCTGCCCTGTGCCAAAACCTGATAGGCCACCCCAAGCAATTCTTTGCGTTCCTACGCTATCGCCGGCGTAGTCGCTGATCTGCTCAACACCATCAACAAATAAATCCGCCGTTCCAGCAAGGGGATCAAATATCAATTCGTAGAGGTGGTATCCATCGCTGCCGACGTTGAAGAGTGGTCCAAAAAAAATGGTGGGGTCACCTGGGTCTTGCCCTGTAAGCAACTGAACTGTCGCATTGCCGATTGAGTCAGAGCCGAACTCCATAAGAAATCTTCGCGTGCTGTCCCCATATTCGAAAACGACGGAAGAATCCTGTGCGTCATTTAAGTCCACAACACGAAGGTTAACGCTTGCCTTCCAACCGTTCGCGGTTGCATCGGAAAATTGTCCAGCGGTCGGATTAAAAACGTAGCCGGGGAACGATAACCCCGTGGAATCGTCATCGGTCATCCAAGCATCAATGCCAAGCCCGAGGTCATTCACAACCGATCCTACTGAAGACCCAGCACCCAAGGGAGTTTGGACAGCGCTCCAGCCTTCACTTAGCGGATCGTTTGCCCCCGTATGGGTGATCACAATACCTGCGTTCGCCACCTTCAACGTCAAGAGAATAGCACTTACAAAGACACCGATAGAATTAGACCATCGCATAATTATTCTGATTCCTGTTCGCCGATGGGCGGCGCTCGTGCACCACAAATGCGTGAAACGGGCAAGAACCCTGACAATTTTTAGGTGTTTATATTTATCAATGATCTACCGGATTAGTCAATCGGCGGATTTTCATCCTCGAGGTCTGACCGAAAAACGTCCGCCCAGCGATCGCCTGTCCCCAAAATAAAAGAGACCCGTCTGGGTCTCGTTTGTTATGGCGGAGGGAGAGTAACCAGGTTCAAACTTCCTCCATTTTGAAAAAAATCGTTACCAACCTGTATATTCTTACTTTAACCCAACATCACAGTTCAGCGTGCCGTCGCTACCATCAGCGTCCGCAATCACAGCGCGCTCGTCTGGAAGCCCGCCGAACTCTTCAATAAAGTTAGCGATCTCTGCACCCCCCTGACCGCCCTTAATATTGGTGAAATAGAATGGCTTATCGCCGCGCATTTTCTTAGCATCTCTGTCCATCACACCTAGGTCTGCGCCAACCAACGGGGCCAGGTCGATTTTGTTGATCACCAGAAGATCAGAGCGCGTGATGCCGGGGCCGCCCTTGCGAGGAATTTTATCACCTGCCGAAACATCGATGACATATATGGTGATGTCTGCAAGCTCGGGACTAAAAGTTGCTGCCAGATTATCTCCGCCAGATTCAATAATGACGAGATCGAGTTCCGGAAACTTCATGTTCATATCGTCGATCGCAGCGAGATTCATCGAAGCGTCTTCCCGGATAGCGGTATGCGGGCATCCACCGGTCTCTACCCCAGTTATTCGAGCTGGGCTCAAAGCGCCGGACCGTGTGAGGAATTGCGCGTCTTCCTGCGTGTATATGTCGTTGGTCACGACGGCAATTTCGTAGCTGTCGCGCATATGCTTGCACAGCGCATCTGTTAAAGCAGTTTTACCGGAACCGACGGGGCCGCCGATTCCAACACGAAGAGGGCCGTTAAGAGAAGTTGTCATGATCGAAATAGCCTCGAATATTGTGTTTCATGGGTCATGGAATTGAAATCGAGAAGCGGGGCAGCACTGCCCATATCTGTCAGCGGGCAGGACATCGCATTGCCGCTGGAAGCAGACACAATCGGCTCTAACGCGGATAAAGTTGATTGGCCATCAGATTGGCCTAGGGGAACAAGTCTGACTCCTGCTGACACCAGATTTGCAGCAAAGGCATGAAAGTATCCAGTAAGGCCATCTTCCAAGGCAATATTGTGTGCCGCGCACGCAACCGCTACGGCGACGGGATAAACAGCGCCACCTTTGAGTTTTTCCAAAGCTACTTCGGGCCAGGCATTTTGTGTTGCTTTAATAAAAGCGTCGCCCTGAGATTGTGATTCAAGAGCAAACTCTGCCGTCGATTGGAAAGCAGCACCCAGCTCGGCTATTTCTGTCAAACCGGGCCAATCGCCTTTTTCAATGCAGTAATAGGCCTCACGGAATAGCGGCCCATCAATCCTGCCGGTCCCGTGTAGCAAAACAGTTTCAATCCAGCTCTCCAAGGTCCGGGCATCCGTAACCTGACGGGCTTCAACTGCCTGTTCCAGCCCATGACTGTAGGAGAAGGCCCCCACCGGATAGTTGGGCGACAACCAGCTCAGGAGTTTGAACAAGGCGGATTGGTCAGTCATGGTCGTGGCTCTGACCGTCGTACGCACCGCCTTCGGGATGAAAAGGCCGCATCACGCGTTTGGTGTGACCGCCGAGCCCATGGATCATCTGTTCGAGAACGTGATCACGGCGGATATAAATTATGTCGACATGGATTTCAGCGGGGCAATGACGGTTGCCCAAATGCCACGCCAGTTTCTGCAACGACAAAGGATCACTTGTCGTGACTTCTATAAGGTCTTCCTTAGCCGCCTCGATCGTTAGCCACCCGCCTTCTGCCAACCTCAACCCGTCACCGGGCCGGAGCCCGGCTGGACGTTTAAGGTCCAGCAATACGGGGCCCGTTGAATCGCACTCAAGGCGAACCCGCCGCCGCTGGCGCATCTCATAGTCCAGCGTTACCGAGCCAACAGCGTCAGATTGTGGCCAATGTCCCGCTCGATCAACTTCAATGGCGTGTTTCATGACATCCTCAGAACAGGAAGTAGCGTTGCGCGAGCGGCAGGACGTCCGCTGGTTCGCATATAAGCAACTCGCCGTTGGCGCGAACCTCGTAAGTTTCAGGGTCCACCTCTATTAACGGAGTCTCACTATTGAGAACCATTGATTTCTTGCCGATGTCATCTCGCGTATTGGATACAGCAAGCAATTCACGTTCCAGCCCCAGCGTGCTCTTGATATCTGCTTCGATCCCGGCCTGACTGGCGAAACTGACTGAGCTATTGGTCAATGATTTACCAAAGCTGGCAAACATAGGTCGGTAATGCACCGGTTGCGGTGTCGGGATAGACGCGTTGGGATCACCCATCGGGGCCGCTGCAATGCTCCCACATTTCAATACGACATCTGGCTTTACGCCAAAGAAAGCCGGGTCCCACAAAACGAGGTCGGCGAGTTTACCGACTTCTATGGAGCCGACATGCCCTGAGATGCCATGAGCGATGGCCGGATTGATGGTGTATTTGGAAACATAGCGCCGAACGCGGAAATTATCATTGTCGCCGGTTTCTTCGGGAAGACTTCCTCGTTGCTTCTTCATCTTGTCGGCGGTTTGCCAAGTTCGGATGATGACTTCGCCAACGCGTCCCATCGCCTGGCTGTCGGAGGCGATAATCGAGAAGGCACCGAGATCATGCAGGATGTCTTCAGCTGCGATGGTTTCACGCCGAATACGACTTTCAGCAAAAGCGACGTCTTCAGGAATTTTTGAGTCGAGGTGATGGCAAACCATCAACATGTCGAGATGCTCGTCGACGGTGTTGATCGTAAAGGGCCGCGTCGGGTTAGTTGAGGACGGGATAACATTCGGTTCACCGCAGACCTTGATAATGTCCGGTGCGTGACCGCCGCCTGCCCCTTCCGTATGAAAGGCGTGGATCGTCCGCCCTTTCAAGGCGGCGATTGTGTTTTCCACAAACCCGGATTCGTTCAGCGTGTCGGAATGGATCAACACTTGAACGTCCAGATCATCGGCAACCGACAAGCAGGTATCAATTGCCGCCGGTGTTGTCCCCCAGTCTTCATGCAGCTTGAGGGCGCATGCGCCAGCATGGATCTGTTCTACCAGTGCAGCCGGTGTTGACGCATTGCCCTTGCCATAGAAACCAAGGTTCATTGGAAATGCTTCTGCGGCTTGTAGCATTCGCCCGATATGCCAGGCGCCAGGCGTACAGGTCGTGGCATTCGTGCCAGCTGCGGGACCTGTGCCGCCGCCCATCATCGTTGTCAGCCCGCTATAAAGGGCCTCTTCAATCTGTTGCGGGCAGATAAAATGGATATGTACATCCAGTCCGCCCGCGGTAACAATTTTGCCTTCCGCCGCGATTATCTCGGTACCGGGTCCAATGATTATATCGACACCGGGCTGTACATCTGGATTACCAGCTTTGCCAATCGCTGCAATTCGTCCATCGCGAAGACCGATATCGGCCTTGTAGATCCCTGTATGATCAACAATTAAAGCATTGGTAATAACAGTATCCGCGGCTCCACCGGCGCGTGTGACCTGAGATTGCCCCATACCATCGCGAATGACTTTACCACCGCCAAATTTTACTTCTTCGCCATA
This sequence comes from uncultured Alphaproteobacteria bacterium, assembly GCA_943787225.1. Classification (GTDB taxonomy): domain Bacteria; phylum Pseudomonadota; class Alphaproteobacteria; order MPNO01; family UBA2964; genus UBA2964. The sequence goes on along the minus strand of CALSLP010000001.1, from coordinate 1,292,238 downwards.
GACTGTGCGATCCCCTTCCACCTCGATAAACAGCTCGGTATCTGCAAGCCGGATTTTGTCACCCGTCGTCGGGCCAAACATGTCGGCATAGGCACCGCGGTCAATTTTATTTGCCATGCTTATCCCTCCAGCTTTCCATTAATCTTAGCGTTGAAGCCGTAAACAGTCCGGGAGCCTCTATAGTCAATCAGACGAATTTTTCTCGTTTGACCCGGTTCAAACCTGACCGCCGTTCCAGCGGGAATGTCCAGTCGCATGCCGCGCACCGCTTCGCGGTCAAACTGCAGCGCTTCATTGGTTTCGTAGAAATGATAATGAGAACCGACCTGAATGGGCCGGTCTCCAGTGTTCGAGACATCTATTTCAATACACTCTCTATCAGCATTCAGCGTTATCATGCCGTCCGCTGGGAAAATTTCGCCTGGTTTCATGATCATTCCTCAGCGGATCGGTTGATGGACGGTGACTAATTTGGTCCCATCGGGAAATGTGGCTTCAACTTGAATGTCATGGATCATCTCCGGGATGCCCTCCATAACCTGATCGCGGCGCAATACAGTGGCACCGTCCCGCATAAGCTCTGCAACTGAACGACCATCGCGTGCGCCCTCGACAACAAAATCTGTGATCAGCGCTATCGCCTCCGGGTGGTTCAACTTAACCCCACGTTCCAGCCGCCGTCGTGCGACGTTGGCAGCCATAGACACCAGAAGCTTATCCTTTTCTCTCGGTGATAATTGCATAGAGCTTTTATGTCCTCTCGTTTAACTTTCCCACACCCGCGGCAAGGCGGCTGGGAAATTGAAATTCTGTTTCCGAAATAGCGACCAGAACGTGGTGTAACACTGCCTTAATGCGGCAGTGTCCAAACTCAGGAAACGCATGATGAGTGTTGGGCCAACACAGGTTGCAGACATCCTGACATCATCAGTTTTATGCTGATCTAGGAGAGCACGTGCGCCTTCGAGAAAAACTGCAGCATCGTCAGCACAGAAAACAAGCGTTGCGCAGGCTACAGCACCGTCAAATGTAAAAGGATTTTCGAGGGTGGCGTTTAAAGCACTATCCATATGCAGCGCATCCGCCCAGACAAGAGTGCCCCCGCGATAAATCCGCCAGCTATCATGCAGAAGACCGGTCGTGACTTTCTCACCAAACGCCGTTCGACCAAAAACTATAATTTCTCCAGCAAGTAGTTTTGAACCTGGCGCCGCGTCAATCCGGTTATATCTTCGGATTCGTGCACCATCAAACAGGATTGTTTCTTGGGGCATCCATTCGAGTGTGGCCCCGGCATCTATAATAAGTGAGATGGCAATCTCTGTGGTTTGCCCGGCAGAGCGATAGATCTTCTCTGCGGCCTGACTGGTTACACAGGCCTGTGTATCTGCCGCGGCCATGACTTTAAATAGAAGCCGATCACCACCAACCAGTCCACCGGACGTGGTGATGAAAACACCTTCAAAAGGTCCGCCCCGTGCCGGTCTGGGAAACAAGATGCGGCAAGGGTCACTTTGAAAAAGATGAGACAGAGTCGTGCCGTCACCGGTCTTCTTGAGACCGAGTTCCGCTGCTCCATCTGCCCATCGTGTTGGCACTTTAGTTAATTCCTCAGACCGTGAGATGGCGGCGCACATCCTCCTCCTCCATCTCTTCAATTTTACCTTTGAGAACAACCTCACCGCGATCAAGGACAGCATAATAATCCGCGAGGTCACGGGCGAATTCAAAATATTGTTCTACCAGAACGATAGCCATATCGCCCCGTTTTCTGAGATAGCTGATGGCGTCTTGAATTTCGCGGGCCGTATGCTGCTTTTCGCTATCCGTTACACTGGTTCCTTCTTCGGCCAGCCGACGGATAACCCGACCAATATCCTTTATAATAGACGGCTGAATGCCTTCCGTCGGTTCATCCAAGAGTAACAGCCTCGGTCGTGTGACGAGTGCCCGTGAGATCGCAAGCTGTTGCTGTTGACCGCCAGAAAGATCGCCACCGCGCCGATGCATCATCTCGGCCAGGACTGGAAACAGGTCAAAAATCTCATCGGGAATTGTTTTCTGACCTTTGGGGGCAGCAGCAAACCCCGTCTTGAGATTTTCCTCGACCGTCAGCAGCGGAAAAATCTCGCGCCCCTGAGGCACTAGCGCGATGCCATTAGCGGCCCGTTCATAAGGCGCCATATCGCGGACACTTTGGCCGTTCCAGATAACATCGCCGTCGGCGATCTTTTCGTGCCCTATGATCGACCGCAACAGGCTGGATTTCCCGACCCCGTTGCGGCCGAGAATACAGGTTACATCACCAACCTCAGCCTTCAAGCTGACATTCCGGAGTGCCTGACTGGCGCCATAGAACAGATTAACAGAGTTAATTTCTAACATCGCTCAGCGCCCTAAATACACGTCGATGACCTGTTGGTTCTGTTGCAGCGTTTCCAACGACCCTTCCGCTAAAACAGAGCCCTCATTGAGAACCGTTACGCGCGTGTTCAATGACCGCACAAATTCCATATCGTGTTCGACAACGACGACCGAGGAGGTCTTGGAAATTTTGCGCAGGAGAGCGGCCGTCTGTTCGGTTTCGGCATCCGTCATCCCTGCTACGGGTTCGTCCACCAGCAATAAATCTGGCTCTTGCATAAGCAACATTCCTATTTCCAGCCATTGCTTCTGACCATGCGCCAGTGAGCCAGCGATATGATCGCGTAAGACGGTCAAAGCGATGGTCTCCAAGACGTTGTTAATCCGATCGCTTTCTGCAGATGACAACCGCCAGAACAAAGCCTTACGGGCGCGCCGGTCAGCTTTGAGAGCGAGCTCAAGATTTTCATAGACTGTATGATTCTCGAAAACTGATGGTTTCTGGAATTTGCGACCAATGCCAAGGCAGGCAACGGCAGTCTCATCTAGGCGCGTTAGATCGGTAATGCCCCGGAACATGACCTGGCCTTCATCAGGACGGGTCTTGCCTGTGATGACGTCCATCATTGTGGTTTTACCAGCACCGTTTGGTCCGATGATAGCCCGCATCTCGCCCGGCTCAACATAGAAGCTAAGGCCATTGAGCGCTTTAAAGCCGTCAAACGAGACCGACACACCATCAAGATAAAGAATTGGTGCGGCGTCGGGGTTCATATTCAGATCAGCCATCGGTTTCTCCCGTCGCAGTTTTAGCCGTCTCTGACCGCGAATTTCGGGACCGGGTCATGGCTTTGAAGCTTGGCACCGTTCCGACAATACCTTTCGGTAGGAATAATGTTACCGCAACAAACAGGCCACCAAGGACAAACAACCAGGCTTCGGGCAAAGCACCCGTGAAATAGGTTTTGCCGTAATTGACCAATATCGCACCAAGCGCGGCTCCATAGAGAGATCCGCGCCCGCCAATTGCCACCCAAATGACAATCTCAATGGAGTTCGCCGGTGAAAACTCGCTGGGATTTATAATCCCCACTTGTGGGACATACAGCGCACCAGCGACTCCTGCCATCAGGGATGACAGCGTGAACACAAACAGCTTGTAGTGTTCCACACGATAACCGAGGAACCGCACGCGGTTCTCAGCATCGCGAATACCGATCAGGACCCTTCCAAGCTTTGACGACACGATGTAGCGGCAGATGAGATAGCAGCTGGCAAGGGCGACAATTGATGCAAGGAAGAGCGATACCCGCGTGCCATTGGCCTGAATGTCGAAACCGAGAATGTCCTTGAAGTCGGTGAGACCATTATTGCCACCAAACCCCATGTCGTTTCGAAAGAACGCGAGGAGAAGCGCATAGGTCATTGCCTGACTGATTATCGAAAGATAAACGCCGGTGACACGAGATCGAAAGGTCAGCCAGCCGAAGACAAATCCAAGCAGACCCGGCACAAGCAGGACCATGACCATCGCGAACGCAAAGTTATCAAAGCCATGCCAGTACCATGGTAGCTCTTTCCAGTTCAGGAAGACCATGAAGTCAGGCAGGGTCGCGTTCCCATAAACGCCACGATCACCGATCTGACGCATGAGATACATTCCCATGGCGTAGCCACCGAGCGCGAAAAAAGCACCATGGCCCAGGCTAAGAATGCCGCAAAATCCCCAAATCAGGTCAACGCTGAGTGCCAGGAGTGCAAAGCACAAATATTTTCCAAGGAGTGACACCACCCAGGTCGGCATGTGAAAGACGGAACTGGCTGGCAAGACCAGATTAAGAATTGGCACCAGAACCGCCGCGCCGAATAGAATAGCGAGAAAAATTTGTCCGCCTTTATCTGCATACAAAAAGGAGAACGGACCATTTGACTGGGTCATGCTCATGAGTCTACCGCCCGTCCTTTGAGGGCAAAAATGCCACTCGGCCGTTTTTGGATAAAAAGGATGACGGCAACAAGAATAAATATTTTGGCGAGGACAGCCCCAGACCAGGCCTCAAGAAACTTATTGGCCACGCCCAGCGTGAGCGCCCCGAATAATGTGCCAAGCAGATTCCCAACACCTCCAAATACAACAACCATAAAAGAGTCGACGATATAGGCCTGCCCTAGGTTCGGGCTCACATTATCGATTTGGCTGAGTGCTACACCGGCGACTCCGGCGACGCCCGACCCTAGACCAAACGTCATCGCATCGACCCATCCGGTGCGGATACCCATGGCGCTCGCCATCCGACGGTTCTGTGTCACAGCCCGCATTTGAAGACCAAACGCCGTTTTTTTAAGAACAAGGGCCAGCAGCACCAGAACAACGACGCTGAAGACGATAATCCAAATACGGTTATAGGTGAGCAGCGCGCCCCCATCGAGCTCAATGGCTCCGGTCATCCATGATGGGTTGCCCACTTCGCGGTTTGTCGGGCCAAAGATTGTCCTTACCATCTGTTGCAGGATCAAACTCAAGCCCCAGGTCGCCAGCAGCGTCTCAAGGGGCCGACCATAAAGGTACCGGATGATGCCCCGTTCGATGGCTACACCGAAAGCGCCCGCCACCAGAAAGGCCATCGGTATGGCGATGATGACTGAAACATCAAAAAATGCGGGAGCGCTGGTTCGGATGATTTCCTGAATGACGAAGGTGGTATAGGCGCCGATCATCACCATCTCACCATGCGCCATGTTGATGACGCCCATAACACCGAAGGTAATGGCCAGGCCGATAGCGGCGAGTAACAAAACAGACCCAAGGCTCACGCCCTGAAACAGTTTGCCGATAAAATCCCAGATCGCGACGCGCTCAGCTATTTCGTCCAACGCTTTTTGCGCCGCTTCTCTGACAAGCGGCTCTTTCTCCGCAAAGCGTCCCGCACTGTCTTTGATTAAAAGTGATTTCAGGCGGGCACTGACGTCAGGGTCGGAATAGGTCCCCAAAACGATGACGGCCTCTGCGCGTGCTTTGCTGGTTGCGCCGTGCGCCAGAACGGCTGCGGCAAGTGATCGCTCGATTACAGGGCGTACATTTTCATCCTTTTCCGCGGCAAGAACCTTTTTGAGAATGGAAACCTGACTGGCTTTTGGCGCTTTAAAGACGACGTTAGCAGCCTTAATCCGTTGCGCCGGGTCGCTACTTCTCAGGGTGAGGCCGCCGAGAGCGGCCCGTAGAGTCCGGCGCAGGCGGTTATTTAAACGGAGTTTTGTAAGGTCACTCCTTTTTGCTGTGCCCAGACTCTGCCGGGTTAGTGGCGCAAAGAGTCGATATTGAGAATCTGTTTTTTTAGCAAAAACGACACGCTTGTCTGATTTGCGGACAAATAGGTTTCGCGACAGATAGGCATTGAGAACACCTTCGACGCCGTTCACACCTGTCGCCGCCAACCCATTTACGGCCTTAATGATCTTGCTATAGCTGCGCGAGCCAAGGTCCTGGACCAGATCCACAGCCTTGCTGTCTTGAGCCACAACTGGAGACGTACTCAGGACACAGATACAGGCAAAGGCAGCGAGTAGCCCGCTTAATTTCTCAAACATTGTAAATCCGTTCACCACCGGAGGGAGGTGCCGGGCACTGTGCCATTTTGGCTTATAGTGCCCGGCCCTGTTCTTGTGATCGATCCATCAGGCCGATCAATTCGAGACCTTTAGAAGTGCTTTGGTTTCTGGCAGTTGCCACAGACCCAGGGGAACTTCCAATTTGCAGTCAACTTGGCACTTTCCGGGATGTAATTGCTCCAAGCATCGCCAACGACCGGGCCCTTGGTTTTCCAGACCGTCTCGAACTGTCCGTTGTCCTGGATTTCACCAATGAGAACTGGTTTAGATAGGTGGTGATTGGGGTGCATCTCAGCAACGGTACCGGTCAGAGATTTAACTTTCTGGCCATACATCGCCTGACGAACCGCATCAACATTGGTTGTACCGGCCTGCTTGACGGCCTGGGTCCACATTTTGAAGCCGATATAATGCGCTTCCATCGGATCGTTGGTGACGCGCTTTTTACTCTTGATGAACTTCTGCCATTTCGCAATGAAATCTTTGTTCTCAGGAGATTCAACGCTCATGAAGTAGTTCCACGCAGCGAGATGACCGACGAGGGGTTTAGTGTCGATGCCGGAGAGTTCTTCTTCACCAACCGAGAACGCAACAACCGGAATGTCTTCGGCCTTGATGCCCTGGTTACCCAGTTCCTTATAAAAAGGAACATTGGCATCACCATTAATCGTTGAGACGACAGCGGTCTTCTTGCCGGCGGAAGCAAACTTTTTCACGTCCGCAACAATCGTCTGCCAATCGGAATGACCGAACGGCGTGTACTTCTCCATGATGTCAGATTCTTTGACACCCTTGGCTTTTAGAAAAGCCCGCAGAATTTTGTTGGTGGTGCGGGGATAAACATAGTCCGTTCCCAGCAATACCCATCGTTTCGCGGAACCACCATCTTCACCCATCAAATATTCAACAGCCGGAATGGCCTGCTGGTTCGGGGCGGCGCCGGTATAGAAAACGTTACGCGAACTTTCTTCGCCCTCATACTGAACTGGATAGAACAGCATGCTGTTTAGTTCTTCAAACACCGGTAAAACCGATTTACGAGATACAGATGTCCAGCAACCAAAGACCACATCAACCTTCTTATTCTGGATCAGGTCACGCGCTTTCTCCGCAAAGAGCGGCCAGTTTGAAGCCGGGTCAACAACGACGGCCTCAAGTTTTTTGCCAAGCAAGCCGCCCTTTTTGTTCTGCTCATCGATCAGCATAAGCATTGTGTCTTTGAGCGTGGTTTCACTGATGGCCATCGTGCCTGACAGTGAATGCAGCACACCGACTTTGATTGTATCGGCGGCCTGTACTGCCGTGGCGCTGACGAGAGCGCCAGCTGCCGCAATCGGTACAACAATGCGCCGGATTGCTTTGGATAATTTCAACATTGGTTTCCTCATTTGATAGAGTTGGTTTTCATTACGCCCCGAAACCAGTGCAAGCGGCATGCCAAATGGCACGAATCAGCGTAAGGGTCGTTTAGGATATAATTTCCGGGTTTTTCTGCCGACTGAAAGTCGCGGGGCTACATTTAAATTGCCTATTATTTAGGCATTTTAGTGTTGTGATTATAATTTAGGCATGATTATAGCAACAACAATTACCTGTGAAGAAAACGATCTTAAATAGGCAACTATCAAATCCATTAGCCGTCGTTCCATAACCGGGTCACTATCGAAGATTCCGGCCATGGTCCTCTCGACCATTGCCACACCGAGTTTATCGACGCCGCGCGTCGTCATACATTAGTGCTGCCCCTTGATAGTGACAGCGATGCCTCTAGGTTGAAGTGCCTAATAGAAGCAACGTGCTATTTGCGCCATTAGCTCTTGTTGTATGACAGCAATGCTGTCTAGCCCCCAAGTTCTGTGCCATTCCTGATTAGAGTTTCTGGTATTGGCGGTCGCATGTTCAGTGCCTGATGTGGACGGATGTGGTTGTACTGTCTGAGCCACTGGTTGATGACGATCTGAGCCTGCTTAGTCGTGGTGAACCACTCGGCATTGAGAACCTCGCGGCGCAGGGTTCCGTTGAAGCGTTCGTTGTATCCGTTCTCCCAGGGTGATCCGGGATAGATCCGGATGGGTTTGATGCCGACCCTTGCCAGCCAGTCCTGCATCGCCTGTGCGATGAACTCGGGACCATTGTCCGAGCGGATGTATTCCGGGGTGCCGTGGCGCAGCAGGAGTGGGTATAGCGCCTCAAGCACATCGTCAGCCCTCATCCGGGTGCGAACCGTCACAGCCAGCACCTGGCGGGTGTACTCGTCCAGGACAGTCAGCATCTTGTAGCTCCGACCATTGTCGAGCTTGTCGTGCACGAAGTCGATGGCCCAGACGTGATTGGGATGGGTTGGCCGCAACCGAATGATCGAGCTGTCCTTGTGATAGAGCCGCCGGCGCTTCTTGTCTCGTTGCGGCAGCTGAAGTCCTTCTTCGCGCCAGATCCGCTCAACCTTCTTGTGGTTCACCTTCCACCCTTCGATACGCAGCAGGACGGCAATCTTGCGATAACCGTAGCGCCCATACTGCTTCGCCAGCCGGATCAGTGCCAACCGCAGAGCATTGTCATCTTTGGGATCTGGTCGATATTGCAGGGAACTGCGGGCCAGACCAATAACCCGGCAGGTCCGTCGCTCCGACGTAGCAAGCTTCTGGCGTGTATGGATAACGGCCTGACGAAGATGCTCGGTCGTCAGGCCCTGGGCTTTAGGTAGCTCAGGCTTTCCTTGAGGATCAGCTTGTCCAGTTCGAGCTCAGCCACAATCTTCTTCAACCGCGTATTCTCCTTCTCGAGAGAACGCATCTCCGACAACTGCGACCGACCCATCCCGCCAAACCGCTTGCGCCAGTTATAATACGTAGCGTCGCTGATACCCACGCCACGACACGCCGACGCTACGTCGCTGCCGTTCGACAACTTCACTTCAATCTCACGCAGCAGCTTCAGTATGTCCTCGTCCGAATGTCGTTTCCGAGCCATCACAAATCCCCTTTCCATGCCAAAATAATGGCCCAGTTTTAGGGGGGAAGGACACGGGGATCTGCCTTTTACGCGTGGGCATCTCCACAAGCTCCTTACCAACGCCCTCTATATCGGAATGGTCACACACAAAGGGAGTAGCTATGCCGGTGAACACAAACCGATCATCGAACGAGAAACCTGGGATGCGGTGCAAAGGCAGCTAAACACCAATGCCGTCGCACGGCGCAGCGGCACCAACAGCAAGAATCCAAGTCTCCTCACCGGATTACTCTATGACGATCAGGGGAAGCGCCTAAAACCATCTCATGCGAATAAATCGGGGCGACGATATCGATATTACGTATCAGCAGAATCAACCGATAAAGCGGCGGACGACGGTGCACGCTGGCGGTTACCAGCGGGAGCGTTGGAGGAAGCTGTTCTGAAGTCACTGGCAGAATTCCTAGATAACCAAAGTCTTTTAACGAAGGGCATCGCGCCACCAGAAAATGGAATCAAAGATCTATTAGATTATGCCGCGCGACTGAGCGCGACATTGAAAACATCAGCGCCCACAGAACAGCGCACTATCATCATCGGTTTGGTAAATCGAATTACTGTTGAGGCTCAATATATTCGTGTCGTCCTAAATACGAAAAACTTTAGGCCTGGATTAAATGAGGATCTCGTTATGGGTACCCTGACTAGAGAGCCACATCCCGATAGCGAAGAATACTGCCTGGAGGTACCAATATCTTTCAGGCGTCGTGGCGCTGAGATGCGTTTGCTGCTTACTAACGGTAACGAGCAATCAAACATACAAGACGAACCCCTGATCAAAGCTGTCGCTCAGGGGCATCATTGGTTCAAACAACTTGAAACAGGCACCCACCAATCGGTGCGAGAGCTGGTCCAGCATCACCGGGTGAACCAAGCGGACGTCAGTCGCGTTCTCCCACTTGGGATTCTGGCACCGGACATCATCGAAGCGATCCTGGCGGGCAAACAGCCAACTGAACTAACGGCATCCCGTTTAAAGCGTATACGAGACCTTCCCCTATCCTGGGCAGAACAGCGCCGATATCTCGGTTTTGCTTAACGCCACCTTTAAAATTTATGGGCACCGAAAATAGCCAACAGAGACTTTTGGCTGAATTCAGCGAAATCGCAGAGGTTCGGCGTCTCTGTTTATCTCCCATTCAGGAGATACCAGGCCAAGTGCCCCGGAACTGCGGGGTTCGTTGTCAGCAATCTTATGGATACAGGTTTTCTAGGGAAGTTTTGGTGGAGGTAAGCGGAATCGAACCGCTGACCTTCTGATTGCGAACCAGACGCTCTCCCAACTGAGCTATACCCCCACCGGAACGGCTGGAATGTGCTTTTCCCTGTCTACAATGTCAAGATATTCGCGCCGCATAATTGACGGCCATTTTCACCCTAATCTTGAACTGACGCATCCGGGTCGTTAGGATTTGCGCAACTGTCGTGGGCCTAGTCTGCCCACCCTTAACCCATCCTGCGGAGTTCCTGGATTATGATCATTATCGACCCCCTCATTCGCGTCGCGATCATCGCGGTCGACCTCTATATTTGGGTGATCATTATCGGGGCGATCCTCAGCTGGCTGGTGGCGTTCAACATCATCAACACCACCAACCAGTTTGTTTATACGATCATCGATTTTCTGTATCGGATCACCGAGCCGGCGCTCCGCCCCATCCGAAAAGTTATTCCCAGTTTTGGCGGCATCGATGTCTCGCCCATCGTGCTTATACTTGGGCTGATCTTCCTGCAGATGGTACTCGGTAATCTTCACCGCGCCTTGATGACCGGCTGACCTTCTTATCCACCAACCCAATTTCTGGAATACTTAGATGACGGACGCAGTTTTAATCGACGGCAAAGCCTTTGCTGCCCAATTGCGCGAGGCCATTGGCCGTCGCGCGGCCACCCTAAAAGCCGAGCACGGGCTGGTCCCTGGCCTTGCCGCGGTGCTGGTCGGTGAAGATCCCGCCAGCCAGGTCTATGTCCGGAACAAGGAAAAACAGACGGTTGAGGCCGGTATGGCATCGGTTGGACGCCGTCTGCCCGCCGATGTCTCTGAGGCTGATTTGATGACCGTGGTCGCAGAGCTCAATGCTGACCCTGCCGTGCATGGCATTCTGGTACAGCTGCCGCTACCCGATCATATCGCCGAGAAGCCGGTCATTGAAATGATCGATGTTGCCAAGGACGTCGATGGGTTTCACCCGCTCAATGTCGGCGCGCTCTCGAGCGGCGAAGAAGGCCTCGTCCCCTGCACCCCACGCGGCTGCATGATGCTGCTCCATGATGTTCTCGGTGATCTGACCGGTATGAATGCGGTTGTCGTCGGGCGCTCCAACATTGTCGGCAAGCCGATTGCGCAATTGCTGCTGGCCGCCAATTGCACCGTCACCATCGCCCATTCGCGTACCAAAGACTTACCGGGTCTGTGCCGCTCCGCCGATATTCTGATCGCCGCTGTCGGCCGTCCGCAGATGATCAAGGGCGACTGGATCAAACCGGGGGCCGCGGTAATCGATGTCGGGATTAATCGCATCGAGGCCGAAGGCGGCAAGACGCGTCTGGTCGGTGATGTTGATTTCGAGGAGGCGGTTCAGGTCGCGGGGTCGATTACGCCGGTACCGGGCGGCGTTGGCCCGATGACCATCGCCTGTTTGCTGGAAAACACGCTGATCGCCTGCTGCCGCCAAAACGGCGTCGAGGTTCCAGAAGGCTAGAAACCGGCTCCACCTAACAGTCACCCCGGACCCGATCCGGGGTCCATGTCGACCATCACGCCTTTTTAAAATATATGGTTCCCGCATCAAGTGCGGGATGACGAGCGAAGCGATACGAGATAACGCTGCACGCGTCGCTCTTGTGCTCGGCTGATCTAGTCTTCCGCCGGTGGCGGACCGTCTTTGCGGGCACCGCCCCAGCCAGTATGGGTGATGTCGAAGATAGTACCGTTTGGGTCGGTGTATTTCATCTCATAGAAGACGTTGTCGCCTTCCATCTCACCCATAAACCAGTCGCCACCGTTTTCCTTGATCGCCTTTACGCTGTCATCAACATCGTCGACCCAAAAGCCAAAATGGTGAACGCCAAACCAGTCCTTGGTTTTACCTTCGCCCATCGGGCGGTCATCCTTGTAACGCAGCAGCGCCAAATTGATCGTCCCATCCGTCAGATAGACGCCATCAGCCATCGGCGCCTTCACCGAGGTGACCTTTTCCATGCCAAAGGTCGACATATAGAACTCGGCGGTTTTTTCCGGGTCTGGAACCGAAAGTGCGATATGCCGTAGCTTGCCTGTTGCTTTCGTCATTGATTTCTCCGATGGTCTGCAGCACCAGATTTGGTTTTAAGAACGCGGTCCTTTGATGTTGAACATCTCCGCCGCGTGATCCCACAGCACGCGTTGCTTGATGTCAGCAGGCACGCCTTCAAACATCTTATCAATCGGAATCGAGACGTCAGGCCAGGTACCCTGTGGATGCGGATAATCCGATCCCCAGATCGCGACATCGCCGAGATTACACCAGTCGAGTTTCATCATCTCGGTACCGACATAATCTTCTTCAAAGGTAAAGCCGCAATTGCGCTTGGCATATTCGCTCGGCAGCATCGAGAGCGGTGCCGATGGATCGGGCGCGCGTTCTGCAACCTGACGGTCACACCATTCAATCGCGAACGGTACCCAGCCAATGCGGCATTCCGAGAACAGCACTTTCAGATTGGGGTGGCGTTCAAACGCGCCACAGAACACCAGCTGCGCAAACGTGTTGCACAGGTTAAACGGAGCGGTCGCGAGAAACGCGATCTGCGCCCCACGGTTATAAGGCGGCAAGGGGGCGTCCGCCGCGCCACCAATATGAATGCACAACGGCACGCTGGCTTCCGCGGCCATCGCCCAGAGGGGTTCCCAGATTTCGTCATAAACCGGCTTGGCGACATCGAAGGGCGGGAATTCAACAGCCTTGGCACCGGCCTTGATCATACGATCAAGTTCCTTGATGCATTCTTCAGGGTATTTAGTCGGCAATGCCGGGAGCAGGAAGATACGATCAGGGTCGATCTTGTTGACTTCCATCGCGTAATCGTTGAACGCCCGGTAGACTGCAAACAGTAATTCCGGATCGCTGACATTCCACTTGCGGACACTGGCGAAAATCACGCTCGACCAGACTTTCGACTGATCCATATGGTCCAGAAGAATTGTCGGGTCGGCCGGCGGCAACGCGCCATCCGGAAGATCAACGCCGTGATCGCGGAACGGTTTCAGGAACTGGGCACTATTGGACCCATCGGCTGATTTGTCCCAAAGCTTGCCTTCCCAGGTCCATTGCGAGCCGTTCTCGCCTTCAATGACTTTTGGACCGATCTCCTTGAATTTGGCCGGCAGACGATCCTGCCACAAATTCTTCGGACACCAATGGGTGTCGAGATGGTTATCCGCCGAAATATAGAGATACTCAGTCATCGAAAACGTCTCCAAAAAATAAGGTGTTTTATTGCCGGTACAGTCGCGCAATGACGACAAACCGTCAAGGTCAGGTGACGAAATTGAATCGTCTAGGAAGCTTTCCGCATCGCCTCGCGCCTGGTGATAACCAGCACCGCGACAAAGATGATCGCGCGCCAATCCAGGTCTCCATATCGGAGTATTCACCAAACAGAATCCAGCCAAAGGCGGCTGCGATGGGCAGGCGCATGAAATCAACCGGCCCTAGCAGGCTGGCATCGGCGAGTTTCATGCCACGGGCGAGAAAGATATGGCCCAGCGTCCCGAAAGCGCCAACGGCAAGAATCCAGCCGAACTGATCCCATTGCGGCCATATCCAATCAGGGATTGCCAGGATCAACGCGACCGGCACGAGTGCCAGGTTCATATAAAAGATCAACACCGCGCCGCTGATATTCAGCGCGACATGCTTGGTGATCAGCTGGACCGAGGCATTCGACATCGCCGACACCAGAATCCCCAGGATCAGCGGGTTAAACGGCATATAGCCGGGGCGGATGATCACCAATGCCGCCGAGAAAGCCGATCAAAACGGCGCTCCACCGCCAGGCACCGACGTTTTCCCGCAGGAGCAGCGCTGCGCCCACGACGACAAACAGCGGGTGGGTGAACTGGACGGCGGTCACGTCTGAAACCGACATGCCGGTCAGCGCCAGAAACCAGCACAAAATGCCCACCACCGAAATCAGGCTGCGCCACATCACAAATTTCCACTGCGGCGGCGCCAGAATTTTCGGTTCATAGCGGATTGTATGGAGCAGCCACGGCAACAACACCATCAGCCCCATAATGCCGCGAAAGAAGACGAGCTGCGGCCCCGAAAACCCGTCAAAGCTGAGGTGTCGGACCGCCGTCATCATGGCGCACATCGATGTCGTCTGGGCCAGCATCCACAGCAGGCCGCGTACAGAGGGAGAAATTGTCATCCGGCGGCATCCGGTTTTGGCGCAATGCGTTTCTCAACCCGGCGGGCCCACCAGGTATTGTACCAGGCGGCGAGAAATATCACGGTCGCGCCGACATAGGTCCAGATGCCTGAGATATCGCTAAACAGGAAATAGGCACCGATAGAGGAAAACACCAAGCGGAGAAAATCGATCGGGGCGAGCGCGCTGGCATCAGCATAGCGCATCGCCTTGAGCAAACAGGTATGGGCCGTCGTGCCGGAAACCCCCAACACCACAATCCACCCGGCATGTTCCCAGCCCGGCATGGACCAATAGAACGGCAATGCCACCGCTGCCCCCGGCAGGATGAGAAAATTCATATAAAACGCTGTCGCGTTGGGCGATTCCGTGCCCGACATGAACTTGGTGATGACGTGATTGCCGCCATAGAGCGCGCCGGACAGCAAGACAAAATAATGCGCCCAGCCGATCTCCTGAAACCCTGGACGCAGAACAATCAGGACGCCGACAAAACCAATCGCGGTCGCCGTCCAGCGCGTCGCATCAACATGTTCGCGCAGAAAGATCGCGGCGAAGATGATCATGAACAGCGGTAGAGTGAAATGCAGCGCAATCGCATCGCCGAGCGGCAATGCCCCGATTGCGGCAAACCACAGGATCATACCGACCCCCATAAAGACGGCGCGAATGGAATGCTGGCCAAATTTACTGGTTTTCAGCGCCCCGAGACCTTCGCTGGCGATCCACGGCAGAAACAGCAACACCCCAATCAGACAGCGGAGAAACACGATCTGCACCGCCGCCATATCCGCCGATAACGCCCGAACACTAATGCTCAGCGCCACAAACGACAGGGTCGTTAGCAGCATCCAGAAAGCGCCGAGATAAACGGGAGGCAAGATTGCGAGACCTTTACAGGAGGGAAATCTGAACAGGAGCTCTAGTCTAGAGGTTTATCGCGCGCCTATCGACCCCAGCTCTTTACCGGCTCTGACGGGCATGGAATGCTCCGGTATCCAGTATCAGCGAAAGCCTTTATTATGCCCGTATCCCGTATCGATGTTCATCACCATGTGCTGCCGGAATTTTATAAGGACGCGCAGCGCGCGGTCGGGATTTCAGGCACCGCCTATCGCGGCTTCCCGGACTGGACGCCGGAGAAATCTCTGGCGCTGATGGATGACACCAACACCGCCACCAGCATCCTGTCCTTTACGTCACCGGGGATTTTCTTTGGTGACATCGCGGTAACCCGCGACCTCGCGCGCCAGTGTAATGATTATCTGGCGCAGCTTGCCTCCGACTATCCGGGGCGGTTTGGCGGTTTCGCGTTTTTGCCCTTGCCTGACATCGATGCGTCTCTGCGCGAAATGGAGCGGGTGCTTGATGACCTAAAGCTCGACGGCATCACGCTGTTGACCAGTGTCGATGAGAAATATATCGGCCATCCGGATTTTGATCCGATCTATGAAGAGCTCAACCGGCGCAAGGCCGTGACCTTTATTCACCCCTGCTATCCGCCGGGCACCGAGGCTGAGGGGTGGAGCATCCCCCGAATGATTATTGATTATCCGTTTGAGACGACCCGGGTCGCGACCAATCTTATTTTCAACGGCGTGATGGAACTCCTGCCCGACATCCCCTTTATCCTGTCTCATTCCGGCGGCACCTTGCCGTTTCTCGCGCATCGGATTGCGATCTTCGACAAGCAGACGCCATTTCAGGACAAATACCCGAAGGGGGCACTGCATTATATGAAGCAGTTCTATTTCGACACGGCTTTATCCGGCGATGCATCGGTCCTCGATTGCCTGGCGGCTGTTGCTGACCCCTCGCGCATTATGTTTGGTTCCGATTATCCGTATATTTCAGAAGATGTCGCCGAGGCTGAAACCGCTGGCTTCGATGCCTATACCGGTTTTGATGAGAATACGTTCGACGCGATTAATCGCAAAAATGCCGAGACATTATTCCCGCGCTTTGCCGGTTAAAGAACAAGCGAGGACCAACGATGACAAATTCCCTGACCCGTGGCGTTCACCACCTTGCCCTCACGACCGAGGACATGAAGGCGACGACAGAGTTTTTTGTCGACATAATCGGTATGCCGCTGGTCCATGCTATGAAAGTTCCTGCCGGGCTTGGCACTGGTCCCAACAACCGGGGCAATCCGCCCTATGAGGCCATCCGGCATTACTTCTTTGATATGGGTAATGACAGCCTGCTCGCCTTCTTTGAGATTCCCAAAGGCGCCGAACCAGCCGCCAACCGCAACGCCATTGGTGGCATGCAACATGTCGCCTTCGTGGTGACCGAAAAGCGGTTCTACGAGATAGAGCAACGCCTTAAGGAGAACGGCATTGAATATAACGGCCCGACACCACAGCTGCCCGGCTTGATCGGACTCTATTTCTTTGACCCCAACGGCATTCGCATGGAGATGGCCTGTCAGCCCGCTGATGGCGAGAACCCCGACGTCATGACCTGCAATACCCAGACCCGGGCGGTCGCACGAGCGGAGCTGGAAACACTTACCGATGATCAGGCATGGATCGATAATATGTTGCGCACCCTCGACGATTGATAGGCGGTAATGCTAGGTTTCCGGCGAAAAATTTAACGACATCATCTGCGATAAAACAGCGCAGAATGGTGCGGTAGGGAGAACCACATGCCAACAATTGATTCAGACGCCCATGTCATCGAATCCGAAAAAACCTGGAGCTATCTGGCCGAAGATGAGAAGCATTTTGCGCCGATGGTTCTACACAAATCCGGGGAAGACCCGTCGCCCAGCAATCAGTACTGGCTAAGCGGTGACAAAATCCAACCCAAGGACAATGCCGACACATTGTCGATGGATGAAAGCATGCGCGAGATGGGCAGTGTCGATGCCCGGCTCAAGCATATGGATGAGCTCAATATCGATTTGCAGGTTCTCTATCCAACGATCTTCCTGGTGCCCTGCGCTAATGATCCGCAGCAGCAGGCCGCCCAGTATCGCGCCTATAACCGCTGGCTCGCCGACATCTGGGAGATGGGTGGCGGCCGCCTGCGTTGGTCAGCCTGTGTCCCGACCTGGTCGATGCATCTGGTGCGCGACGAACTGAAATTCGCCAAGGATCATGGCGCCTGCGCAGTCTTTATCCGACCCTATGAATGTGACCGCTATGTCGGCGACAGCTATTTTGATCCACTGTTCAAGGCCGCCGAGGAAGTTGATCTCGCGGTGACGTTTCATTCCGCCAATGCCAGCTACCAGAACAACGTGTTTCATGAAGGCCATAATTTTGGCCGCTTCAAGATGGCAATGATCTCGCAGTTTCACTATCTGCTGGAAAACGAGCTGCCGAAAAAATATCCCAATCTGCGCTGGGCGTTTATTGAGGCGGCGGCCTCGTGGTTGCCTTATGCGTTGCAGGATCTCGAAAGCCGCCTGTCGCGCAAAGGCAAGAAGCTCGGCGACAGCCCGCTCAAGGACAATAACATCTGGGTCACGCTGGAGATGGCCGATGATATCCCCTATCTGATCGAACAGGTCGGCGACGAGAACTTCGTGATTGGGACGGATTACGGCCATACCGATACTTCAGCACAGATAGAGGCCCTAAGAATGCTCAGCGAAGACCCCAAGATCGCCGCCAGCTCTATCGAGAAAATTCTCGGCCCCAACCCAACCAGGCTTTACGGATTCTAGGCGGGTGCTCAAAACCGGTATCATCGGCACAGCTGTAACGGCTTTATGCTGTTTCACGCCCGTGCTGGTGATCCTGTTAAGCGCCGTCGGCCTGTCCGCCATCATCGGCTGGTTGGATTTCGTTTTGCTACCCGCTCTCCTGATCTTTTCAGCCATTACGGGGTATGCGCTATGGAAAAAATATCAGGCGACATAATTCTGCAATCCGTGATCACCTGCCCCGATTGCGGACATGTCGAAACCGAGATCATGCCGACCGATGCCTGCCAGTGGTTTTATGACTGCAAGGGGTGTCGTGCCGTTCTCAAACCAAAACCGGGCGATTGCTGCGTCTATTGTTCATACGGCTCGGTGCCCTGCCCACCGATTCAAGGCGGCGACAACTGCTGCGATTAACAAGCCGGCAAAGCATACTTGACCTTCCAGCGACGGGAGGGTCTATCTATCAACCTTTAATATGATCTGGCAGGAGACCAATTGCCAAAATGAAATCACGCGCCAACATCGTGCTCATATGCGCCACTCTTCTTATCGTCATTGGATTTTTTATCTTTGATCAATCCAGCCAGCCTCAGACTCATGAAGGTGCCGACCCCAAGAACCCTAAATTTGTGGCAATGGGCAAAACCCTCTACGCAAAACACTGTGCCGCCTGCCATGGCAAGAACCTTGAAGGCCAGACACCAAACTGGCGTCAGCCCATGCCCGACGGCACGTTCCCGGCACCGCCCCATGATGCCTCTGGCCATACATGGCATCATCCCGATGCGATGCTGTTTAAAGTGATCAAATACAGCCGCACGCAAAGCAGCGACAAATCTTTCAAATCGACGATGCCCGCCTTCAAAAAGATTTTATCGGACGAAGAAATCTGGTCGGTGCTGTCCTATATCAAAAGCACCTGGCCGGACGCTATTCAGCAACGACACGATACGCTCAACCAACAATACCGGCCTGCACAATAGAAAGAACCTGATCATGCCCTATAAGACATTCGTGGTTATCCTCAGTCTCTTTGTGCTGACTCTCTCTATCGATCCGGTAAGCGTCTCCGCCCATAGCGGCGCCAAAGGGATCGTCAAGGAACGCATGGAGCTGATGAAAGACATCGGCAAGGCGATGAAGATCCTCGGCGCGATGGCGCGGGGCAAAGTGCCGCTGGACAACGCCAAGGTCAAAGCAGCAGCCGACAGTATCGCGCGGCATGGTCAGAAAATTCCCGCCCTGTTCCCCAAGGGATCGACCAAGGGCGTCACCGAGGCTGGTCCGCGTATCTGGAAGGACCCCGAAGGGTTCCAGAAAAGCACCAATGAAATGGTCGATGCCGCCCGCAACATCACAGAACAATCAGAGAATGCCGCAGCTCTAAAACCTGCCTATCGCAGGCTCGGCAAGACTTGCAGCGCCTGCCACAAGCTATACCGGGTCAAGAAAAAGAAGATGGAATACCCGCGATAGCGGCGGCTATCAGATTAACCGGAACGGGCCGATCCGCGCTGGGTCCGCGAGAAAGCGGCATCGACGCTACTGCCACTCGACCCTTTATTATCTTTACCGGCGATCTTGGCCTGTCCGGGCCAGCTATTCTGATTCACCGATGCGGCTGCAGCGTCCCGCTTCTTGGGAGGCTGTCCGGCGCGTGCTTTTGCCCGTTCCCGGGCTCTGGCTTTACTCATGGAACGATTGCCTTTCCGGAACCATAAATGAATCCCTTCCCTCACAAGAACAGACCAGACCATCACTGGCCAGATATTTCTTGCCAAAAACAGTGCTTTATTTTGCCGGGGTGACCTTGCCAGCATGGCGCGTCGCCGATTACGCTGCAGCCAAACAACCCCCTATAAGTGAGGAAGATTATGAAAATTGTCGTATACGGACCGGATAAACGTACCGGTGTTTTAGCGGATGACCAGATCATTGATATTGCCGGTGCAATCGGCAAACAAGGCGGAGCCAATGCTGCCTCGCTGGCTGATCTCGGCGCGTTGATCGAAGGCGGCCAGGCCACGCTGGATGATGTCCAGAAGGCGGTCGATAATCTTGGCGAAGCCGGTGACGACATTGTTTGCGCCGCCGAGAGTACCCAGCTGCATGCCCCCCGGGTGACCAGCGGACGCGTCGCCTGCGCTGGTGGCAATTTCGCGGAACACGCACTCTCCATGGCAAAGCGCCGGGTTGAACGCGGCGAAGACAATCCGATCAAGGGTGAAGCACGCGACTATGTTCGGGATCGTGGATTCTGGGGTTTCTGGAAAGTTGATCGCGAATCCGTCGGTCACAATGGCAATCTGCCCTATCCGGCGCGGACCTCTTATCTCGATTATGAAGGCGAAGTCGCTGTGGTCCTCGGCAAGACCGGCAAGAATCTCAAGGAAGATGATATCAACAGTTTTGTCTGGGGCGTGACCCTGCTCGGTGACTGGAGCATCCGCATGTCCGTCGAAGGCGGGCCGATGAAATTCGCCATGCAGAAAAACTTCGACAATAGCTGTTCCATTGGTCCCTGCATCGTGGTCGGTGAAGTGGGCATCATGGATGTTGATCTCGAAACCAGAGTGAATGGCGATGTCCGCCAGAAATTCCGCTCCGGCGATATGGCATTCTCATACGGTGAGTATCTCGAATATCTGTCCCGCGATTTCACGCTCTATCCCGGCGACATGATTAGCGGCGGTACCGGCGCTGGCACGGCGGCGGATTCGTCACAGACCGGCGATGATGGCAAACCACTGCCAGATCGCTTCCTCAAAATTGGCGATGCCGTGGATATCGTCTCACCGCAGATCGGCACACTCCGTACCAACGTCACAGCGACCGAGGGGTAAGGAGTACCCCTCTCGACACCCCGACTATTTTTCTAGATTGCCGGGACAAGCCCGGCAATGACGGCAGAAGGTCAAGGCGCTTTTAGTTTCGTCATTACCGGATTTAATCCGGTAATCCAGTCAAAGCGCGATAGCGCCAAATAAAAAGCCGCCCTGTCACCCCGGACCTGATCCGGGGTCCATGCTTAGGTGATAACGATGGTTCCCGCATCAAGTGCGGGATGACGAGAGGAGCATGTTGCCCCCCAGGCAAAAAACGTTCTCAGTGCAGCGTGTTGCCGTATTTCTTTTTGCCGAGGTCTTTTTTCAGTGCCTTTTGACGGCGGCGCTCGCGGCGGTTGCCGGATAGTGCTTCGACAGTCATTGGCGTGGGCTCAGCTGCTTCCGACGGCGCGACAACATGCGGTGCCGGAATGCCTTCCAGCCCGTCCAGCGTCACGTCTTCTGTCAGAAGCTGTTCAAGCGTGTAACCGCTTTTCTTGAGGATATAATCCTGTGGTTTTGGCGGTGGACCGAGAAAATACATCGGATGGAGTTCTTCACCCTCTTTCGCGACTGCCCCACGCTCCAGCCTAAACCCATCGCGATCCAGTGTATCGAGGAAACACCAATCTTTGCCATCATCGGTGAGCATGCGCGTGCCAGCACGGATTTTAGCGATCCGCACTTCGCCCTTGCGAGCGACGTAATCCGCGTCGTCGTAAAAATATCCGAGCACCAGCCATTGATCACCTCTGGAGCCGACCTCGCATCCGGTAGCCGCGCGGATCAACGTGCCGTCCTCGCGTACCACCGCGCCATCATCGAGGATAATATCCATCAACATCTGATGCTGGCCTTCCTTGTCGCCATCGCCCCGCAGGAACACATGGCCAGGCGTAACCTTGGTGCCCCAGAAATCAATGACAATCCGGTTCGGCGTCACATACGTCTGCGTGACGCGCCTGGGACTCAGCCCACCGCGGCCGTTTTCGGCAAACGGGTCATAGGCCAGAACCTCATCGCCGATCTTGATCTGCTCGATGGGATTTTTGGAACCATCCGCCATATCAACCGGCGTCCCCGCCGCGAAGCAGAAGGTATTATCAGTGTCAGGTTCTAACCCTAATCGCTCTTTTGATTGAATTAGGTCCCTATCTCCACCGGGCATATTGGACGAACTAAAGTCCAAACCACTGATGTCATCATCTTCGACGCCATGAAGAGTTAAACCCGACCTTGCCACCGAATTACTATTCTGGCTTTCACCAATAAATGTATTCAGATATTGCAAGTCTCCACCGTTTATTGCGTTTTGAAAATCGGTGAGCTGCGCCGCAATGGCCGAATCCGTAATAATCATCGAATTCTTTGGTCCCTCACTAAAGCGGTACTCCCTAAATTCTTGTGCAACTACACCACTGGTGCCAGTTTCAATAATATGTGATCCAACAACTTCATCTAAAGGAGAGAAAGCAAAACTTTCTGGATGAATTGAAACCACTAGCTGATCGGTGTCAAAACCAACACCCGTCGCCGTCTGAGTATCGTGATTAAAAGCGACGCCATGCACAGTTAGATCAGGTGTTCCAAACTGTGGGGCCCCAGTCACAGACAAGCCGGTCGCACGGCTTACATCGTAATAATAGTGATACTTCGGACCAATTAATGGCAAATCTATAATTCTATGCCGATATACTCTTATTCTTACCTGAGCCATGACTTCGTCTCTTCAACATAGGCCTCGTTAATAGGACCCTCTGGGTTTGTATGTAAAAGATGCATCCAAATCTGAAATGCATAAATTTGGGTCTAACTTCATGTGGAATGAAATGATCCAAGAAATCTGTTTTTCCTTTGGGTCGAATGTAATGGCATTACCCCCACAATTATATCCGTTACAAATAACGCCATTCGAACGTAAAAATTCGAGGAAATTCGGTTTGCACTGGATCTTCTCGGTCCTCTTTCTGACAATGCACTTCACGACCCCGGGTCCAATATAGTCAAATCCGTGAAACATTTTGCGGTCCATCGGACCTATGCGAGGGGGTACGTTACCGCAGCTCGAAATGTCGACGTCAGGAAACTTATTATCTGATCCGACGACCAGCTGAGACGAAAGATGATGTGGCACTTGATAACTAGGTTCAATTACACAGCTGGATAAAAAAACAGCCGTAGCCGCGATCACTATGGCTTTCAACAAACTGAATCTCCCACACGCAAACGAGTGATTATAATAATAGAGAGGGGATGATGTCGTTCTACTTAAAAGTTTAAGTTATCCACAGTTAAATTACTGTGTTTCGAACCATTTTCCGGCAAGCGAGAGGTAAGACCAACGAGGCGGTTACATCAATCAGAGTCAGTTTTCTCCAATATTGCAACCATCTTCGCGGTGCGCACGCGAGCCCACAGCCAGACTATGGCCAGCGCCAGCCCGCTACCGGCGAGGGTGACCTGCAGACCCGCATGGGACGCTATCCAGCCAATCAGGAGGGCGCCGACTGCGGGCAGGCCGTGGGCGAAGACGATAAACAGGCTTAAAACGCGCGCGCGAATATGGGAGTCGACGGTATTCTGTATGAGGCTTTGCGCGCCGACATTACCGATCAGCATGAACCCACCAAGCACCATGAGAAACACCATGGCGAGCCAGAGTTGACCGAACGTCATCGCCAACATTAAAGCAAGACCACAGCCAAGGATCGACAGGGTAACCAGTTTTGTTAGCCCCGCCAATTCGCCACGCCGGGCTAACCACAGGCTCGACAGCAAGGCACCGGCGCCAATCGAGCCAAGCAACAGGGACAGCCCGACCGGGCCGGCATCAAAAATCTCGCCCGATACACCCGACATAAGCTCCATGATCGGGCGAATGAACAGGCTAACCGCCACCATCAGGGTGATAAGAAAACAGATACTGGTATGGCCATAGACATATTGCATGCCGCGCCAGACATCGACGAATAGCTCAAGCGACAGCTTCCGGCGGGTACCGCTTTCGGCCAGCTCGATTGTGCGCAGCAAGAAATAGAAGCCAAAGAAAATCACGCCGCACAGGGTAAGAACCACCCCGGTATTGGTCCAGATAATCAGCCCACCGGCAATTGCCGGTCCCACCATGCGACTGGCATTGAAGGTGGCGCCACCGAGGGCAATCGCCGCCGATAAATCTTCCCGCGGCACCATGTCATGAACCGCGGCCATGCGTGCCGGTTGGCTCAACGCCTCTGCCGCGCCAAAACAGACCGACAGCACAACGATGGCCTCAATAGTGATGAGATCAGTAAACACCAGTGCTGCGAAGACGAACGAGATCAAGCCAGACAGGATCTGGCTCAGCTTGACGATGCGCATCAATCCAACACGGTCTGCAATTGCCCCCGACAGAATGACAAAGAGCATCATCGGCAGCAGATCAGCGAACGCCACAATCCCCAGCCAGGTCGCCGAGTGGGTGAGTTCCCAGGCGAGCCAGCCGACGGCGGTGCGCTTCATCCAGCGCCCGGTGGCCGACAGCGTATGGCCAATCATATAGCGCCGGTAAACCGGATGTTTCAGAGCGCGGCCAGCCGCACCAAAAATGGACGAAGACGCCAAATACTGAATCCCTGTAATCGTAAAACAACCGCCCTGAATAAAGCCGGGCGCGTATCAGCCTAACAAACCGATCCAACAGATAATGTCAAATCACCGGTGACGCCCGACCGCCAGTCCACTGACCGACGCGGCCCGCACCTTCGGATGGATGAAGCCATAAGCCGGGTATGTTGATCTCCCCAAAGTCTTGCCCGGCGTGTACCAGACCCGCACTGCGGACCAGTCATTCTTTCGCGAAACATCGCGTATCGGCGTTGCAAGATGGATACGGCCTCGGTTGAGCCAATTGGCGTGATCGGCAATGATTTCACGCGGACCAATAACCCGTTTTACAACGGCAAGATGGCCGAGGCTTCTGCCCCGCCGTTTCAGGACCAGAACCGCCCCAACTTTCGGCGTGCGGCTGCGGTTATAGCGGTTTTTCGCGCCTCGCCACCAGGTCCAGGCATTGCCGCGCAGGCTGATCTTGGTCTGAGCGCGGGCATAAGGCACACATTCAAGGTGTCGGTTAGCGGACACTATTTTCGGAATGGGTGATTTTTGGGGCGCGTTTTGCCTTGTTACCTTTTTCTTCCCCTGCGTCGAAACATCCGCTGTGGATTTTGCCACAGATGGCGCCATCTTTTCCGATCCGGTGCAGGCGACCAGCGCCCCAATAAGACCTGACACAATGATTAGGCGAACAACGCTCACAAGCACGAGTCTCTTTTCCAAGTTCAATCGTTAAATCGGCCACACCCTACTCAATGACGGGCGGTTCATCAAACAACCTGGCCACAGGCATAGCCGGATGCCCAGGCCCATTGGAAGTTGAACCCGCCAAGATGGCCAGTGACGTCGACGCATTCGCCAATGAAATATAGGCCCGGCGCGTTGCGAGCTTCCATGGTCTGGGATGACAGCTCGTTGGTATCAACGCCGCCGACAGTGACTTCCGCGGTGCGCAGACCTTGCGAACCATCAGGCGTGACCTGCCAGCGATTAATGTGATCAGCGAGTCGTTGCAGCGTTCTATCCGGCATGTCCGCCAGCCGTCCGTTACTGTCCGTCCAGCCGGTCATGCGCTGCGCGAGCCGCGACGGCAAGAGAGTGCCCAGGATAGAGACGACATCCTTTTTCGGCTGGCTTTGTTTGGCTTCTTTTAAATGCTCGAACAAGTCGATTTCCGGCAGCAGATCGACCGTAATGGTATCGCCGGGGCGCCAATAGGAGGAGATTTGCAATATCACCGGCCCGCTGAGCCCCCGATGGGTAAAGAGCAGCCCTTCGGTAAACTGGACCTTGCCAAGGGTCACCCGAGCATCGACGGAAATGCCCGACAATCCATCGAGCCGCGCCAGCGTTTCAGCATCAAACGTCAGAGGCACCAACCCGGCGCGGGGCTCAACCAGCTTCAGGCCAAACTGCTTGGCGATCTGATAGCCAAAAATGCTCGACCCCATCTTGGGGATCGACGGCCCGCCGGTCGCAATAACCAAAGCTTCCGAGGTGAAATCTCCGCGATCCGTTGCCACGGTGAATTCGCCGGCATCGTCTCGTGATATGTCCGTCACACTCACCGCTGTCTGAATGTCGGTGCCCTGTGCTTCGGCAAGCAGCATATCGATGATCTGCTTGGCCGGACCGAGACAGAAGAGCTGGCCGTGATCGCGCTCATGCCATTCGATGTCGTATTGCTCGACCAGCGCGATGAAATCATGCTGGGTGTAGCGCGCGAGCGCCGAGACACAAAAGCGCGGATTGGCCGACAGAAAATCTTCCGGCGAGGCGTAGAGATTGGTGAAGTTACAGCGCCCACCGCCCGAGATAAAAATCTTCTGGGCGATCTTTTCCGCCTGATCGAGAAGCAATACGCGGCGGCCCCGGCGGTTAGCTTCCGCCGCACACATCAGCCCGGCGGCACCGGCGCCGATAATAGTGACATCAAAATGAGACATCGGCGATGTATACTCATCCCCTGCCACCCTGCCAAGTTCAAGCAACACTCATCGACGAATTACGGAGAAATAGCGATGTTACCGCTTCGCTGGTGAGAGATGCCAATTCAGCTGAATACGATCACCGGCCCGCGCACTGAACGTTGCTCCGCCTTTTCGCTTTGATGCAGCTTTGCCGCTTCGACAGGCCACCGAAACCTGCTTCGCCGGGCCCCGTAGGGTCGTATTTTTTCCGGTGTCCTTCTCTGTAATGCTACCCCAAACGGCAACGCGCCCTTCGGAGAACTGCCGGCCACTAAGACGCCACGTTGCGCTTTTCGTTCCGGATCGCGTTCGCCTTTTTGCATTCCAGGTTTTATCCCTACGCCGCATGACCCGTACGGTTGACGTGACCTGTTTCCCGCGATGACAAAGGGCTGCAAAGACAAAACCCTTATATTCACTTGTTTTTCCGGGCTCGCCCCTTCCCTGGGCAAGAACAACGAGATAGGCAGAGAAACGATACGATCGTGTCCCGCCTGCCTGTCGAGGCGTGGTCGGGTTTGCGGTCCGGTTGCCATAGCGTGGGTTACGTGTGTTTGGAGTTCCACGTCGGGGGATATTTTTCGGTCTACGAACATCACCTTGTGTCCGCGCCTGCCGCACTTGTGGGCTCCTTGGGAGAGCAACACTTTTGATTGCAGACCACGGCCCCCATTTTCCAGCGACCATCGCC
Source organism: uncultured Alphaproteobacteria bacterium (assembly GCA_943787225.1). Taxonomy (GTDB): domain Bacteria; phylum Pseudomonadota; class Alphaproteobacteria; order MPNO01; family UBA2964; genus UBA2964. Next base: position 1,265,097 of record CALSLP010000001.1, on the reverse strand, counting down.
CGCACCGATACCCGTCCCGGCTGACCACGAAACCGGTCCTTCAGTCTTCGGGTTAATTTAGGGCCAATTGTAACAGTCGGCGTTCTCAGGTCACGCTTCCAGAATGTTCGATGACGGGGGCCAACAAGGCGTGCCTGATATTTTTGGGCACCCCTTACTGAATGAAAGTGTATCTGGATGACACCACGGCTCTGATGCAAAACCACCCGGTTGAATTTTGGTGCCTGAAAGACCCGCACGCGCGGTGGAGGACGGTGAGCAGTAGGAGGGGGGGCGTTTGAATTACGTTCTCGACAAGAGGCCGGGTATCGCTATCCGGCGCCTGATCGTTGGGTGCAGAGGGATCAAATGATGCCGTATTATCCAATGCCTGATCATTGGGCGCAGAGGGATCAAATGGCGCAGTATCACCCGAAGCCTGATCATTGGGCGCAGAGAAATCAAATGGCGGTGTATTACCCGATGCCTGATCGTTAGGCGCAGAGGGATCGAACGGCGCAGCATCACCCGAATTCTGATCGCCGGTATCAGACTGAGGGGCAGGATTGTTACCCTGTTGCTGAGGAGCACCATGATTACCACGTCCTAAATCTTTAAACAGGGATTGAACGCTATCAACTAACCCTTTCGCATCTTTTACGTGGCTTGGTGCATCCGTAGGACCAGCTGAGGTTCCCGTCTTGTTATCGCCTGATTGAGTGTCCGGGGCGCTATCGATAGGTTGGGGTTCGGTCCCCGATGCAGTTGAACCATTGGCATCAGGAGACACCCAAGGTGTATCTGCCGTAGCAGCTACTTCTTTTTCTTCCCGGATTGGCCACTGCCCTTTTCTCGTACGGCAGGCGACTCCGACATACGCTACTGTCTTGCCGCTCGTGATCCAAGTGCTGTCATACTCCCTACACGGCTTCCCCCCACTCATGACCGTACGGGTTGGCGTGATCGTGCCATGAACCTTTGTAACGGGGTTTTGCCAATGATTCAGATTCCCGGTCTTACTCGACTCCATCACCTGGCCAAGAGCAGACCGAAAACTTAACCTGTCACTTGTTGGATCGGATTTGTTTTGGGTAGTCGTTGCGGCGGGGGACGAGACAACATCTTCTTTTTTCTCGCCTTTATCCAATGCTTCCGTATCGAATATTTTCTTAAAGAAATCTCCGAGTACCGTAGGTCCGATCTCATCGGGGTTATTTGGATCTTCCTGTGCGAGCGCCGGCTGAAGGCCGATCACCAATAAAGACAGCACGAATACAAGCCGAAATTTCAATGACCCCTCCGATTTCGTTTTCTATCAACGCACCATGCGCATGCCAAATTAAGGGCAATTTGTGAAAGCAAAAATCACTGGACACCCACAATCCTATCGCTGTCAACGTCCAACATCATTACGAGAAATTTACCTTGTCACGACAACTAATGCTGATTGCCGATTAAATCGGCCGGACGATAGAATTCGGGATCATTGTTGTATCGTAAACACAAAGCCGCTCGCGGAATTTTAGCATTCCGTCTTCGCGAATAATGATATCGCGATATTCACCAGCGCACAGGATGTGAGTATCCTTTCCGGCCAGTGTTTCGAAAATCACAAAACTCGTCCGCGCCACAATTTCTGCTTCAGAACCTGTCGCGTGAACTGCCCCTAACATGTGCCGCCAACTACGGGGTCCAAACACGTTGAGTTTCGAGAAAGCCTCCATCCGATCCTGGAGCATACCTTGCGAGTCACACAGCAACAGGCCAAGCGGTAATCCGCTGTCGAAATTTTCCTTGGCGATAATTTTATACAGACAATCCGATGCAAAAAACTCTGGCCAACGTTCTAGCTCGCCATCGTCTATAGCCAGCGCATAGCAATTGACCAGATATTCGATCTCACTGCGTAGTTCAGGCGATATAGTCATAGTCCCATCACCTTGCGATAGCCTTTATAAAATGCACGCAGCGCCACTTCGGTCACCATGTGATCAGCGTCATCAGTGTCGCGCCCACCAAGTTCAACCACGCCTTGTTCATCAGGATGGGCCAGGATTCCTTCCTGAGTGCGCTCCAGTATCTGTCCATCATCCATGGACACCAGCCCGGCGGGGCCCATGAGATTAGCCTGCCGTAGGCGCCGCGCGGTCATCTCTTCATCATCATCTTCATAACCAAAGAAGGTCCAGTGCAGCTCAAAGGCATTGGGCCCCTTCGGCACGATTTGGCGCGTCGCCAGCGTATTCGATTGCTGCTGCAGGATCACGTTGGGCCATAGCGTCTGCATCACGACCGTCTCGTCGCCGGGAAACTCGCGCACGACATCCAGCAGATTGGGATCATTGAGGGCCAGATCGGAATCGAAAGACCGCATCTGGGCGGTGCCGTCATTCAGTTCCTGCTTGCCCCGGATCGAGCTCAGCGCCGTGTGCAGCCCGGTATCATCCATCTCAACCCGCGAGTCGTTATCGACGCGAAACAGACCAAACGTCACAAAGAACACATGCAACAGGCTCGCATGATGCGTGTCCTTGATATTCTCGAGCATTAGCTTCCAGTTGGCGCCGATGCGTTGCCGCGAATGGCCAAGCAGACTAAGCGTTCGGCCATCAAGTTCACGATCGTAATAACCGAGAATGCGCTCCCCCATACAGGATTCAAACGACGGCGTCTCATCGGACATTGTCGCGAAGATGCCGCCATTTCTGACATGCACTTTCAGTACATCCAGTCCGTTATCAGCCATCGAGAAATCCGCCGGCATCCCGCCATTGCCTTTCACCCCTCGGTGAAACGGCACACCCTGCAAATTACCTTTCAGATCATAGGTCCACTGGTGATAGGGACACATGATCTCGCTAAACGAGCCCTTATCCTGTTCACAAAGTTTAACTCCACGATGAGCGCAGCGATTGACCAGCGCGTTTACGCCACCCTCGGCATCGCGCACCACAATGATCGACTGGTCACCAATCTGCGTGCGTTTAAAATCACCGGAGTTCGGTATTTCGCATTCCAGCCCGACATAGTTCCAGACCGGGCCATAAAAGATTTTCTCAAGCTCGCGCTCGTAATTACCCTGATCGGTATAGATCCAATAAGGAACCCGGTCATTGCCGTCGGGCCAGCTGAGCAGAGCCTCGCCCATCAATGATGATCCAGGGCGAACCTGGCCTGTTCGACCAACGCATTATTTGGCCGAGCAGCGGCAGGCATTTGTTTGATCGCCGCCAAATAAGACTTACAGCTTTTAAGAACATCAGCATTACGGCTGCTGAGCGTGGCCACAAATTCATCGACTTCCGCTTCAAGCCGGTCGGCAGGGACTACCCGCGACAGCAACCCAATATCGAGTGCTTCTACCGCGTCAAATTCGCGACTGGACAGGATCAGATCGAGTGCGCGCTTCGGCGGCAGATGCTCATGGATGACTTCCATCAGGAACATCGGTGGAAAACCAAGGCTGACCTCATCCAGCATAAACCGGGCATCATGCGCGGCGATTGCGATATCAGAGCGCATCGCCAGACCAAGACCAAAGCCAAAGGCGCGGCCCTTAATGGCCGTCACCACGATGCCGGGAAAGGCGGCAAAGGCGGCATTAACGCGGCTAATCTCGCTAAATCCCGCATAGGGACCACCGGGATGTTTCGGTTCTTCGCGATCACGACCCAAGGAGAAGTCATCGCCCACAGCGTGGATAACGATGACATCGCTTTCGCCCGGCGCGGTCTCAAGAATCTCCGCCGTCCGGCTCAGCATTTCAGAGGTGAAGGCGTTGGCATGCGATGCGCGCTGCAAAAACAAGCGCCCGACTCTGCCGTCCTGTTCAAATCCAATCATGGTTTTTCCGTTTCCGCCAACATCCAGCCAGATTGTCTTGCAGCGGAACCGGACCCGTCAACTGGTGAAACGTTTTTGTGCCGCTTGCAGAAGTTGCAGTCGCAGAGCATTGAGCTTGATAAAACCCTGCGCATCGCGCTGGTCATAGACTGTATCGGCCTCAAACGTCACATGCGATTCCGAGTAAAGACTGAAAGGTGATTTACGTCCGACCACCGAGACCAAACCCTTATAGAGCTTGAGCCGGACAGTACCGGTGACATGTTGCTGGCTCTCATCAACCGCCGTCTGGATCATTTCGCGTTCCGGCGAGAACCAGAAGCCGTTATAGACCAGCTCGGCATAGCGCGGCATCAGATCATCTTTCAGATGCGCGGCCCCACGATCGAGCGTGATACTTTCAATGCCACGATGTGCCGTCAGCAGAACCGTACCGCCAGGGGTCTCGTACACGCCGCGTGACTTCATGCCGACATAGCGGTTTTCGACCAGATCGAGACGGCCAATACCATTGGCACCGCCAAGCTCGTTGAGCCTGGTCAGCAAAGATGCTGGTGACAGTTTCTCACCATCAATCGCGACGGGATCACCGCGCTCAAACTCAACCTCAATATAGGTCGGGGTATCAGGCGCCATTTCCGGCGACACACTGCGGGTAAACATCGCGTCACTCGGCTCGACCCACGGGTCTTCAAGCGCGCGGCCCTCATAGGAAATATGCAGCAAATTGGCATCGGTCGAATACGGTGGTTCGTCTTCCTTATCGCGCGGAATATCGATTTGATGCGCCCGGGCATATTCGAGCAGCCGCTGCCGGCCATCGAGATCCCATTCACGCCACGGAGCGATGACCTGAATTTCCGGATTGAGGGCATAATAGCCAAGTTCGAACCGGACCTGATCATTGCCTTTGCCAGTCGCGCCATGGCTGACGGCATCGGCGCCAGTCTCAGCCGCGATCTCGATCTGGCGTTTGGCAATCAAAGGCCGGGCGATCGATGTACCGAGCAGATAAACGCCTTCATAGACGGCATTGGCCCGAAACATCGGAAACACGAAGTCGCGGACGAACTCTTCGCGAACATCTTCGATATAAATCTCTTTGACACCGGCAGCTTCGGCCTTGGCCCGCGCCGGCTCAACCTCTTCACCCTGACCGAGATCGGCAGTAAAAGTGACGACCTCGCAGTCATATTCTTCTTGCAGCCAGCGCAGAATGACGGAGGTGTCCAACCCGCCCGAATAGGCCAGTACTACCTTGTTGATATCTCTTTTATCGATCGCCGCCATCGTCGGGCCCTTTACTCAGGAAACTATTGGAAAAGCGCGCGCAGTATAGGGATTAGTAGACAAGCTACAAGAGGCAGCACACCCGCTACTCCCGATTGCAAAACCTGTCATTATCAATAAAGATTGGTGAATTAAAAAGATCCGTGATCCTGCTGGGAGAGAAAATAATGGCAGATCAACCTGTTTCCGGGACAGCGGAGCCAAGCGACGCCTCAGCGCCCCCTACGCAACACCCCCTCAACTATACCGGCGAAGCCAAAGCATTGGGCTGGCTGGTCTTTAAAAATACGCTCCTGACCATCATCACGTTGGGTTTCTACCGGTTCTGGGGGAAAACCCGAATCCGTAAATATATCTGGAGCAGCCAATCCCTGTTTGGTGAGCCTCTGGAATATACCGGCACGGGGAAAGAACTGTTTCTGGGATTCCTGATAGTCCTCGCGGTGCTGATTCCTATCGGCATTATCATCAACGTCGGTAACTTTTATATTCAGACAATGGGCAATAATGCTGCACTGATTACATTCCAAGTCATCTACTACTTGGTCTTTCTCTACCTTTTTGGCTATGCGGTGTACCGAGCTCGACGCTATCAACTGTCGCGTACGGTGTGGAGGAGCATCCGGTTTGTACAGGCCGGAGATGCCAAGAAATATGCTGCGAAATCCTTCGGATATTCATTACTTACCATCGCAACTCTAGGGCTTGCCGCTCCGCTCGCCACCGTACGGCTACAAACCTATATGATGAATAATACATTCCTCGGACAGGAGAAATTTGCTCTCGATGCCCGGGCAAAGGATTTATTCTGGAAATGGGTGATTTGTTTTCTACTCATGCCCTTCACATTGGGTATTTCTTTGCTTTGGTACGCTGCTTTCTCCACTCGTTACCTGGCTTCCAAAACCAGCTTTGGACCACTCCAACTAAACTTTCCAGTAACGTTCGGTGATTTTGCCCGAATTTATTTTCTCTATTACTTCCTGTTAATTCTGGTGTTTGGCGGACTGACTATTTATGGCTACTTGAATGGCGTCTCAGCTGGCCAAGCCCTACCATCACAACATGGCCTCCCCCTGTTCATCATTGGCTTTTTCTTTTTTCTATTTCTGCCCGTCATTACCGTCATGATGGTTACCCACCGGATACTAATTCTTGTGGCAAACAAGTTTGAAGCCGAAGGCGAGATTGATCTTGAAGCGTTTGTACAAAACGCCCAGCAGGCGTCGGGCACCGGCGAGGGGCTTGCCGACGCGCTGGATGTCGGCGGCACCGCCGGAATAGAGGTTGGGCTGTAAAATTGGTAACGAAAGGCTGGTATTACGATGGGAAAACGTCAGCCCGCCATGCGGTAACGCTCTCCCTGCTGCCCAGCCGGTTGGATATCCACGGGACAGACGATCCGCACCTAAAATTTTCCTGGCCTCTTGAGCAGCTTTGGTGGGCACAGCCACCCAACGCGCAAGGCCGAGCCCGTTTGGCATTGCAAGGCGACAATGCCGCCCGGCTCGAACTGAACGATCCAGGTTTCATTGCCGCAATCCGACAATCCTGTCCCGCCATAGACAAAGCCGGAAAAGACAAAGGCGGCCGCCGCAAACTTGCAATGATTATTGGCGTGTCCTTTGCGTCGATTGCCATTGCCGTTTTTGCTGCAGCAACGATTCTGCCGCCTTTTCTGGCACCACTTATCCCAGCTTCTGTTGAACGGACGATGGGCGAAGCCGCCGTCGAGCAGGTCATCGACCTTGTCGGATTGCTGGAGAAGAAAAAGATAGCGGTCTGTTCCTGCGGATCGACCAACATCCCGCCATGGAACGCTTTCGCCAGAGGCTGGCGAGGGCTGCGGGGATCAAAGGCCCACTCACCGTGACGGTCGTCAACGCCAAGATGATCAACGCGTTTGCGGCCCCCGGCGGCCAAATCGTTGTATTCAAAGGGTTGATCGATTTCGTCCATAACCCGGAAGAACTCGCCGGGGTTATGGCCCATGAAATCGGCCACCTGATCCATCTGCATCCGACGAAAGGGATTGATCCGCCATATCGGCCTGACCGGCACGCTCGACCTGCTATTGGCGGGGGCTGGTCAGGGCATAATGGGGACCGCGACCGGGCTGATGCTGCGGTCTGCCTATTCCCGCGATGCCGAGCGCGAAGCCGATGATGCTGCATTGGATATCCTGCAGCGCGCGGGTATTCGAACCAGCGGGGTGGTTTCGGTCTTCAAGCGCTTTAGCACCGAGTTACCGGAACTGCCAAAATCATTGAAACTCTTTTCCTCTCACCCGCTGAGCGAAGACCGGGCAGCGCGCCTGTCAGCAGAAGCAACCACGAGCGGCAGGGATGCGATGTCCGCCGAGGATTGGAAATCAATTCAAAATATGTGCGGTGCCGCGGAAAAGAAAAAGAAGCAGCAACCAGATCTAAGCGTTGCCGTCCTCTGATGGCTCCTCAGCGGTTTTAGCGGGGAGGTTGGGCCAATCCACAAAGGCAAACACCCAGACGACAATCAGGCTCACCAGCGGAATCGCATTTAACAGACCCCACCATGGCGAAAAGCCAGCCTTGCGCATGATGACCGTCGCGGTCCAGACCGGGATCACGACAGCAATCGCCAGTACGACCATTGTCCAGAGACTGATGGGGCACGCCCTGCACTATCCGAGCCTCCTCATTATCGGGAGGGATTGCGGGCCATTTCGACAATGCCAGGATCAGATAGATCGCCAGCCAGCCAAGGATCGGCATAAAGACCAAGAAGGCCCACGCAGGTGATTTGCCAGTCCGGACAAAAATGCGCCACAGCGGCCACAACATGACAAGACCGGCGATAAACGAAACGCCGAGACGAAATTCAGGCTCGCTCATGTCGTCGCGGCGGGGGCTTCCTGCGATTTCCGCTTCGCCCGCTCACTGGCAGATTTAAGTTGACCACAGGCCGCCAGAATATCGCGGCCGCGCGGCACCCGCACCGGGGCCGAATAACCCGCATCATTCACAATCTCCGCGAAGCGATTAATCGTCGCGCCATCGGAACATTCAAACGGCGCCCCCGGCCAGGCATTGAAGGGGATCAGATTGATCTTGGCCGGAATGCCTTTCATCAGCCGTACTAACTCTCGGGCATCGGCTTCAGAATCATTCACATCCTTCAACATCACATACTCAAACGTGATGCGCCGTGCGTTGTTGGAACCCGGATAGGCACGGCAGGCATCCAGCAAGACCTTGATCGGGAACTTCTTGTTGATCGGTACAATCTCATCACGCAGATCATCGCGCACCGCATGTAACGAAACAGCAAGGTTCACATTCAGCTCTTCACCACAGCGCTGCATGTTCGGCACATACCCGGCAGTCGACAGGGTGATCCGGCGTTTGGAAATTGAGATACCTTCCTGATCCATGATGATAGTCAGGGCTTTTTTGACATTGTCATAATTCAGCAAGGGCTCGCCCATACCCATCATCACGATGTTGGATAGCAGCCGTCCGCCACGGGGGCTCGGCCATTCGTTATAGGTGTCGCGCGCGACCAGCATCTGTCCGACGATGTCAGCCGATGTCAGGTTCCGCATCAAAGGTTGGGTCCCGGTATGGCAGAACTTGCAGCTTAGCGCACAGCCGACCTGAGAAGAGATACACAGCGCACCGCGATCTTTCTCAGGGATATAGACGGTTTCAACCTCGCCACCGCCGGGCACACCGAGCAGCCATTTCCGGGTGTGATCTTCGGAAAGCTGCTCATTGACCACGCCAGGCCGGGCGATAATGCAGCGTTCGGCAAACTGTTCGCGGGCCCTCTTCGACAGGGTCGTCATTTCATCAAACGACTTGGCGCCTCGGTGATAGAGCCAGTGCCAGATTTGCTTGGCGCGGAATTTGGGCAAGCCAAATCCGACAACCGTGTCCTCCAGCTCCTGACGGCTTAAGCCAATGAGGTTAACCTGCCCCGCCGCCACGGGCACGGCGGGCGCCAGAGGCGTTTCTTGAATTATGATGTCCTGAGAATCCGGCATAACGGCACTATATAGAGCGCCGAGACGCTCACGGGAAACATTCTTTATTCAGCGGCCGCCGGTCTGGCGGGCGACCGAGCCCTGGCGGCGCTGCCCCTGGCACAAACTTGAGATACAGCACCGCCACAAACACGATCGCGACACAGGGCAACAGTAACATGCAAACCGTCGTCCAACCGACGCTGTTCTGCAGCAAACCAGCAGATAATGAAAACGCGGCAACCGACTGGAAGACCATAAAGTCATTCATGCCCTGGGCTTTCGCCTTTTCTTCCGGGCGGTACATCTTGGTCAAAAGATGCGTGGCCCCGACAAACAGGAAGTTCCAGCCGCAACCGACACAAATATTGGCAAACCAGAAATGCTGGATCGTCCCGCCTGACATCCCGATCAACGCCGCGGTACTCGACAACACCAGACCGGCCAGCAGGACATTCAGCAAGCCAAATTTTTTGATCAACGAGCCTGTAAAGAAGGACGGCGCGAACATACCGAACATATGCCACTGCGCGATAAAGGCCGTATCGACGAAGGTATGGCCATATTCCTGAACCATGGCGAGGGGGGTCGCCGCCATCATCAACACCATGACGCCCCACCCGATCACGGCACAAAGCACCGCAACGACATAGCCAGGCTGACGCAGCAGTTCGCCTAAGGGACGACCCGAATTCTCAAATTTCTGCTCTTCCTTTTTCGGGAATCCGACCAGTGAGACCATGAAAATCAAAAGGATCGGCAAGAAGGCGAGCACAATAAATGTGCCGCCAAACTGATAGGGTGGATTTTGACCTGGCGTAACCGTCGCCGAAGCCGCAATTCCGGGACCACAGATAAACTCTATGACCTTGGCAAAGCTCTCATTGCCAAGCCACAAGCTGGAAACATCATGGGTCCATTTGGATATTTCCGGGCCAATGAATGCCGCCAGCACGCCACCACCAATGACCAGAGAAATCGCGATGCCATGCCATTTCTCATCGGCAACATCCGCGGCGGCAAATCGATACGTCTGGCCCGAAATCGTGTAGGCACCAAAGAAAATGATCGCCACAAGATAGAGTTCAAAAGATCCCTGGAATATTGCCGCTGCCGCAATGATGGCACCAAAGGAGCCCATCAACGCGCCAAAGATAAACCCGGTGCGGCGACCAAACCGACGCATAATCATCGCCAAAGGAATTGAGAACGCGGCGGTGGCCTCCCACTGCAAAGCCTGTGGCAATGTTGCCAGAGACTTGTCGGAGGCCAGGGCCAGCCCGACCAGCGCCGATACTGAAAGAACGACACCGGTCGAGCTGTTAAACAAAGCCTGACACAGTGCCAGCAAAGCAACGTTCTTTTTCATACCGGGTTTGCCGGTCGGTTCTGGGGCGTCGGCCATTAGGGCTCCAATAAGACGAAAGGTAGAATAGCGGGTATTTGCCCAGTCACCTTAATGCATATACATGCCACCATCTACGTTGACAGTCTGGCCCGTGATAAAGCCCGCGGCCCCGCTCAGCAGAAAGATCACCGCGCCGACCAGATCATCAGGTGTTTGCGGTCGTTTAAAGCATTTTCCATCATCTTTGCCGCCGAGATAGTTTGACGATGAAGACGACATTTGAGTTTCACTCAACGTAAAGCCCGGCGTGATGGCATTGACGCTGATCTTGTCATCACCTACCTCACGCGCCAGCGCCCTCGTCAGCCCAACAACGCCCGCTTTTGACGTTGTGTAATCAAGCCGGTTGGGATTGCCCTCCCAAATACGTCCGGAGGAAATGTTGACGATACTGCCACCGCCGCGTTTTTGCATATGGGGGTACACCGCGCGGCTGCACAGGAAGATGCCCTTCAGATTGACGGCCATAACAGAATCCCAACGATCGACTGAAATCTCAAACCAGTCACCTCGCGGCAACACACTCATGAGGGAGGCGTTATTGACCAACCCATCAATGCCGCCAAATTCCTTCACAGCGGCATCGGCCATCGCCTGAACGGCGTCTTCATCCGTCACATCAGTCGGCACGGAAAGCGCCTGCCCGCCAGACTCTCGAATCTGGGCCGCAACATCATTGGCCTCATCAGCGGCGATATCAGCGAGCACGACCTTGGCACCACTCTCGGCCAAGCGTTGGCTGTAAACCTTGCCGATACCGGTGCCGCCACCGGTGACGATGACAACCTTGTCTTTCATGCTATAGGCCGTGTTAGCGTCAAACCCTGTGCTCATTGTCTTCTCCTGACTCTTTTAAATCTTTGAAATATTGTTATGCCCCGACCTAGCGCGATCAGCGCTGTCAGGCAACGTAGCGATGATAAATTATTATTTGCCGCAGGCTTTGTTGATGGCCTTATGAGCCGCTGTAAATCCGGCGAGCGAATATCGATCTTTGGTCACCGTGCCACGACCAGAGGTCCCGCTAACAATCATTGATTTGCCGGCACGCATTGCCTTAACGAGTTCAGAATCACCGCGCGCATCTCGTGCCCAAGCATTGCTCCCGTCGACAAACATTGAGAAAGTCTTGTCATCGATATTGACCTTCACGTCACTACCTTTTTTGTAGCTATAGCCAGCGGTAATCGACACTTCGTTCCGGACAGGGTCAGCGACGCGGTGGGTGACCTGCAAATAAGTCGGGCCCCGCCGCTTATATTTGCCTGCTGATTTTTTAGGCTCGCCATGGAGATAACAGATCTTCTTTTTCTTTTTACCAATGACATGAACCGACCAGTCCTTGAAAACCTGAGCGGATTTCACGCCAGCGCTTTGGGCTGGTCCTGCCCCAAACACCACAAACCCGGCTAGAAATACCGCCAAGGGTGAGATTGTTTTCGTTTGCACTGCCTTAAATCCTTGTGTTCTTTTCTATTCCTTATCGCTGGTCGCATCAGACACAGCCATCTTTTTACGACGGCGCTCCTTCTTTTTCCAGACGGGGTCGCCAAACGCGTGTTCCGGCAACGGCTCTACCGGGCCGCCCGGAACAACCGGACGCCCGCCAAACCGACCGAGAGTCGATAAACGATCATACATGACAATAGCGCCTGCCGTTGCAAGATTCAGTGAAAATTGTGTCGGAATTTTGACGATATGATCACAACACTCCTGCAGCAAAGGTGACAGGCTACCGCGTTCCATGCCCAATACATAGGCGGCATTGCGCGGATGTCTAAAACTCGGTAGCTCAATAGCATCATCCGTCAATTCAATACCCACCAGAGAACAGCGATCTGGCAACCGCATCGACTCTACATTGTCAAAGCTATAAAACGGTACCTGTCCGGCCATATTCGACGTATCGGATTTCATACGGTCGCGGTCAAATTTTGCATCGATGGTAAAAACAAACCCAGCGCCAAAACCATGTGCCGTCCGAAACAAATTCCCTGCATTCATCGGCTTCGAGACCCCCTCTACACCAATGCCAAAATATCCGCGCATTCTGAACCCACCTTTCTTTCGATAACTATCGGAATCCAGACGAGCCAACGCAACCCCTCTCAGGAAATCACTCATGACGGCATCTGATAGCGTTGAGGCGCTGAGCGAACAATACGAAACGTTTCCCTATCCGCCACGCAATCCGGCTGATGAGGCACAGCGCTTCGTCACCGGTTCTCCCAGCCAGCTGGCAGAGCTGAATCACTATGTTTTTGGCGGCAGGCGGGATTTTTCCAAACCATTTCAGGCGCTGGTTGCTGGCGGCGGCACCGGTGATGCCGCCATCATGCTGGCCCAGCAATTAGCCGATACCGGTGGCCCGGGAGAGGTGACCTATCTCGATCTGTCCCAAGCTTCGCGGGATATCGCAGAAAGCCGAGCCAAAGCACGCGGCCTCAAAAACATTATTTTTCATTCCGGGTCCCTTCTCGACATCGCAACGATTGCGCCAGGACCGTATGACTACATCGATTGCTGCGGCGTCCTTCACCATCTGCCAGAACCGGCGGAAGGATTGCGGACCCTGAGACGCGTTCTGGTCGATGACGGTGGTATGGGGCTCATGGTCTACGCGCCCTATGGGCGCACCGGTGTCTATCAAGCTCAATCTATGTTGCGCTCATTGGGCATTGCTGACGAACAACCGGTAAACCGCGTCGAAACAGCGCGCTCCCTGCTCGAAGACTTGCCGCCGACCAATTGGCTAAAGCGCAACCCGTTGGTTGGCGACCACCTCAACGAGGGAGATGCCGGACTTTTTGATCTCTTATTACACAGTCAGGATCGTGCCTATACCGTGCCGGAACTGGGCGCCTATGTGAGCAGTGCCGGGATGAAAGTCGTCGCCTTCATCGCCCCCTTCGCCTATGATCCCTCGCTTTATATCAAGAATCCCAAACTCCTGAACCGGCTAAACACCCTGCCCTGGATGGAACGCTGTGCTTTTTCAGAAATGCTGACCGGAGGGCTGAAAACACACATATTTTACGCCGTAAACGAAGCACGCACAGGCGGGGTCACTGCCAAAGTGGGCGATCCGAAATTAGCACCCGTCCTGGTCGGGCTTGATGCAAAACAAGCCGCCGCCGCCCTCCGAAAGTCTGGCCAGCTCAATGCGGAGCTGGAAGGGCTGAAGCTCTCTTTCCCGATATCAGATACTGAATGTACCATCCTCAGCCTGATGACCGGGACGCAAACACGGCAAGATATGGTGAGTCTCGTTACCGTCCTCCGCGCTGACATGACACCGGAGAATTTCGATGCAGCCTATGATCGATTGTTCGGGATTCTAAACGGACTCAACCTGGCATTTTTGCAGACGCCCTAGTCCGCTATTCAGCAGCCGATGGCCGCTCAACCGCTCGCCATGCAGGGAGACGGACAATAACAGAAGTTCCAACGCCGACCGTACTATCAACAGATAGCGTTCCGCCATGCAGCTCAACAAGTGACTTTGTAAGCGGCAACCCAAGACCTGTTCCTTCATGACGCCGACTAAGCGTACTATCCACCTGCCCAAAAGGCATAAGGGCCTGAGCAAGATCTTTCTCTGCGATGCCAATACCGGTATCGCGGACGACTAACACAATACTATCGTCCGGATCATACTGTGCTGAAACTGAAATTAATCCACCCCTGTCGGTAAACTTCACAGCGTTGCTGAGAAGATTAATCACAATCTGCTTGATCTTTCTCTCATCAGCCGTGATCCGCGGCAGAGCATCATCAATCTTCGATTCAATCTTTAGACCACCCTCATCTGCGCGCGGCGCGACAACACGCAAACACCGTTCCACACATAAACCAAGTTCGACCTCTGCTTCTGACAGATCGAGTTTCCCATCTTCAATTTTGGACAGATCCAGGATGTCATTAATAACATCATGGAGATGGCTGCCGCTCTGATAGATATCACGCGCATAATCGGTATATTGCTCATTCCCGAGAGGGCCGAACATTTCGCGCTGCATGAGATCGGAAAAGCCAATAATCGCGTTCAAAGGTGTCCGCAACTCGTGGCTCATATTGGCGAGAAACTCCGTTTTCGTGCGGTTCGCGATATCGGCCTCTTCCTTACTCGTAATCAAGACCTCTTCCACTTTGATCTGCTCTGTGATGTCGCGCATGACCACAATGCCACCGCGCTCACCTTCCCAATCGATCGCTGCCGCTGCCACTTCCGCCCAAAACCAGGAGCCATCAAGCCGGAGGCGTTTTTGACGCATAAAGACCGTCCGGGTGCCTTCTCCGACGACGAGACGACGACGTTTCTTAACGATTTCATGAAATTCAGGGTGGGTTAGATTAAGCGCTTCTTTCCCCATCAAATCTTCGGAGGTTTCAGCGCCAAACAGATTCAACGCCGCCGCATTCGACAGCACAATATGACCACCTTTATGAACATAAACTGCGTCGGGCAGCAGATTAACCAGCGCCCGATACCGTTCATCACTTTCTCGCAACCGGGCTTCATTTTCTCGACGATCGGTAATTTCAGCGGTCAAACTAACAGTAAATCCTTCCGGTGTCCGGTGTTCGGTCACCGTATACCAACGATCTCCGCTGCCACGACATTCGTAAGAACCTTTTGCGTCTTGATGCCGTTGCCGGCGCTCGGCGAGCCAGTCATCCGCTGTTTCATCCCCAAAACGAGCCCGAACAGCATCGGCAATCCTGATGACAACATCCTCGAACGAGGCGCCCTCGGCAATAACCACGGGGTCGGGGTGATAGGTCATTACACGGTGATTCCAGAGGACCAACCGGTCCTCCTTGTCCCACAACATAAATCCGTCGGGCATTGTATCAATAGCCTGCAGCAACCAAAGATGCGCCTGACGGGCGCTTTCCTCGATTTGTCGCTGTTCAGTTACATCCATGACCACGCCATCCCAAACGATCGCGCCGTCGTCGCGCGGATGAGGGCGCCCCATAGATCTCAGCCAGGTGGCGGTACCATCCTTTTTAATCAGCGGTATTTCCATCGAATGCGGCGTAAGGTTTTCTGCCGACTCTTGTAGTTTGCAAAGATACTCGTCGCGAAAATCGGGGCGGATAAGGTCGATAAAAGGAGAAAGTTCGCCTCGTAATTCATCGGGCGATAATCCGGTAATTTCCTTAATACCGGCACTGGCATAACTAAAAGTGAGTTTCCCGGACGGCTCCATCACCCGTTGAAAGACTGCGCCGGGCATGTTGTCGGTTACAGCGCTGAAGCGTCTTTCAGTTTCCGCATAAGCTGCCTCAGCGTCCTTACGGGCTGTAATATCACGGACCACCCCCAAAAATGCCGGCACGCCCTCCCATTCAATAAAGGTTGCAACGGTTTCAACATCGACAATTGAGCCATCAAGTCTTATGCGTCTTTGCTCCGCCGGATCAAGTTGATCGTGCCTACTGAGAACAGCGTCGCGTCGCTCAAGCTGCATCGCGCGATCTTCTTCAGGGACGAAGCTCAGAGAGTCTTTTCCGATTAGCTGATCTGCTGAGTCAGCTCCAAACAATCTCACGGCCGCCGCATTAACAAATACGATCTTTTCATCAATATGAATAATCACAGCGTCGGGAAGGGTCTCGAGCAACTCGCGGTGCAGGTTTTCGCTATCGCGTAATCTTTCCTCGCGCTGCTTAATCTCTGTCAGGTCGGAATAGACACCAACAACGCCGCCTTCACGGGTGCGTTTCTTGCTCTGTCTTTTCCATCGACCAGACGGATAAAGAATCTCTGAAACTGACGGTAAATTTTTGTGTCGTTTTCGCGCCTTCTCAGCGATCTCGTCTCTGGACAGGTCAGCGCCATCCCACAGGCCGGTTTGCAGCGCCAGGTCCACAAGCTCATCGAAGCTTCGCCCAATCTGGACTTCTTCCGGACAAGACGACCAAATATCCTCCGCGTAGCGCTTGTTAAAGATCTCTAATCGATCCTCGGCATCAAAAAGCGCGAACCCTTCTGACATGGCATCAATCGCTTCGCGGAGCCTTTGTTCGGAGCGATTGTGTTGCGCCTCAAGAGAATCCAGTTTTTCCCGCGCCTGTATCCGATCCGACACATTGCGAACAATCGTTAAAACAGCCGGCTCATCGTGCCACAGAGTTAGTGTGGCAGAGACGTCAGCGATATATCCTGTGCCATCTACCCGGATCCAGGGTTGCTCATTGAGCTCAATGGCGGCGGTCCCTATTAGGACATTGTCATATTCTTGACCTATCGCGTTGCGGACATCCGGGTGTACATAGCTGGTCGCCAAAGTACCGATGATCTCATCTGGAGTAGCGGCCCCAAATAACGCGATGCCCGCGGCGTTAATATAGACGATCCGTTGATTATCATCCTGGACGAATACCGCGTCACCGGTCAGCCCGGCAAACTGATGGAATAGTTTATCGTTTGAAGCTTGCTTGCCCGCGCCATTTTTAAGACACGCCACCTCAGCCTCAAGAGCCACAATTTTGGCCTTAAGAGTCGCCTGGTCAAAAACAGTTTCTTTTCCACCCATCAGTAAGGCGCGTCCAGAATTCCAGCGGTTTCAGCATTAAACAGGACATTACAGGGCGGTTTTCGTTAACAACCCGTTAACCATTGATTCAATTTACTGCGACGACATCACCCAAAGTGGAACCAATTTCCATATTGAGCACCAAATCAGCAAAGCTATCGAGGTCGGTCGGTTCTCGATTTAGTATAACCAGCGCCGCTCCTTTTTGCGCTGCGGTTTGCGGAAATCCCGCCGCTGGATAAACCTGAAGCGACGACCCAATTGCCAGAAATAAATCACAGGAAAGCGTTTCCTCTTGAGCACGGCGCATCGGACCTTCTGGCATCGGCTGGCCGAAGGAAATTGTCGCTGGCTTCAATATTCCACCACACGCCTGACAATCCAGAATTGTGCCATCCGTAAGAAAAGTCTGCTTTATGGGATCAAATTCGTGTCGAAGCCCACAGGCCAAACAGGACGCATAAGTGCTATTGCCATGTAGTTCGATGATTTTCTCTTCAGGAATACCAGATTCGAAATGCAGCCCATCAGTGTTCTGGGTGATTACGGCAGACACTTTGCCATCGCGAACCATCTTCTCAACTGCCCGG
This sequence comes from uncultured Alphaproteobacteria bacterium, assembly GCA_943787225.1. Taxonomy (GTDB): domain Bacteria; phylum Pseudomonadota; class Alphaproteobacteria; order MPNO01; family UBA2964; genus UBA2964. The sequence continues at coordinate 1,247,442 of CALSLP010000001.1, read as the reverse complement.
TGGCCACGATTAGGCTCAGCCCCGTTAAATCCGTATGAGTCATCAAATTTTCGACGCCAGGATTCGTGTCGCGATTCTTCAGATGAAATATAATCGTTGTAGAGAATGGGGCTGTATTTTGTCCAAACCCCGCCCGGGCTGCGAAAATCTGGAATCCCGGATTCAGTGCTAATCCCCGCCCCCGTAAACACAACAACCCGGTTGCTAATGTCAAGCAGGCGAGCAAATTCTTCGAGCCGCCAACGATCATCCGTCATTTTAACCTTCCCTGCCGCCGGTATCTGTTTGTTATGAAAGAAAGTCTAGGGAGCCGACCTGTCGCGTGCAACTAGCTGCGGAGGTCGATCAGATCGCGGAAATGATCCAACGCTTCGGGGTTTGCGAGCGCTTCAGTATTGCGAACCACCCGGCCATGAATGATATCGCGCACGGCCAGTTCCGTAATCTTCCCCGACTTTGTCCGGGGGATATCCGCGACGGCAATAATCTTAGCCGGCACATGCCGTGGCGAGAGGTTCGCCCGTATTCGATGTCTAATCTGACCAATCAAATCTTCATCCAGAGAATGCCCATCGCGTAACCGGACAAACAGAATGATCCTTGCATCGCCTTCCCAGTCTTGCCCGACCGCGATAGCTTCCTCGATTTCATCAAGCCGTTCAACCTGACTGTAGATCTCTGCGGTACCGATGCGAACACCACCCGGATTGAGCGTGGCATCCGAGCGACCCTGAATGATCACACCACCATTTTCGGTGAGAGCGACCCAATCACCATGACACCAGACGCCTGGGAAGCGTTCAAAATAAGCGGCTCGATAGCGCTCGCCACTCGCGTCATTCCAGAAACCCACCGGCATCGATGGAAAGGGCTTCAGACACACAAGCTCACCGAATTCGTCGAGCATCGACTGGCCATCATCATTGTAAACGGCGACATCCATCGCCAGACAGACCGCCTGAATTTCGCCGCGCCAGACCGACCCAATGGGATTACCGCCGACAAAGCAGCCGACGATATCAGTGCCTCCGGAAATAGAGGAGACGCAAATATCAGCTTTGATGTTCTCGTAAATAAAGTCAAAGCTCTCGGGCACCAAAGGCGAGCCAGTCGACATCAATGTCCGGACACTCGAAAGATCGTGCGTTTCAATAGGATTAAGCTTGGCGTTCTTCGCCGCGTCGACAAACTTCGCGGAGGTGCCGAAATGCGTCATTTTCGATTTGTCCGCGAAATCAAACAAACTATTGCCGTCCGGATAAAACGGCGAGCCGTCATACAGAAGAATCGTGGCACCGGCAGCAAGGCCGGAAACCAGCCAGTTCCACATCATCCAACCGAGTGTCGTGAAGTAGAAGACCCGGTCCCCTGGTTTCACATCGGTCTGCAGCAGATGATCTTTGAGGTGCTGAATCAGCGTCCCTCCAGCACCATGGATGATACATTTTGGAACGCCGGTCGTGCCTGACGAAAACAGAATGTAAAGCGGGTGATTGAAATCAAACCGTTGGAAATCAATCTCCGTCGCCGCGTAAGAGTCGATAAAATCTGCAAGCAATGTCATCGACAGATCGCCTACAGGGGCCGGTGCCTCCGTGTCATAGGGGAGGATAATGACGGAGTCGACTGTCGGTAGGTTTGCCCGTACCTCGGCTACTCGTTCAGTACACTCTATGGCCCGACCATTATAAAAATACTGGTCTGCTGCAAATAAGATTTTGGGTTCAATTTGTCCAAACCTGTCGAGAACGCCCTGGGTGCCAAAATCAGGCGAGCAGGAAGACCAGACAGCGCCAAGACTTGCCGTCGCCAACATGGCCGCAATCGCTTCCGGCACGTTAGGCAAATAAGCAGCCACCCGATCCCCTGACTTAATCCCGGCCTTGTGCATCGCTTGTTTCAAACGAGAGACCAACGCATAGAGTTCTGCGCCGGTCATCGTTCGTTCAACACCGGTTTCCCCGCGAAACATCAGCGCCGCTGTATCATCCCGGCGGCGCAGCAAGTTCTCGGCAAAATTCAGCCGCGCATTGGGATAGAACACAGCGCCAGGCATCTGATCTGGATGCTGTAAGACAATGTCATCGGTAAGATCGCCCAGGACATCCGCGACATCCCAAAGGGACTGCCAGAATTTTTCCGGCTCGTTAACGGACCATTGGTGTAGGGCTGTATAATCGGCACAGGACACACCCCAGCGCGATTCTACCGCACCCATAAATTTAGTCAGATTACTGGCGGCGACCCGTGCTGGGTCGGGTTGCCATAACTTCTTACTCAAGACGGGCTTCTCCTTCACCATTTACTACGCCAATTCATTGCCGGCTCGTCAAGCAGCGCCGCACCCTATCTCGGTCGCCCTCTTGGGCATAGGGTATGTGATATGAACCCTCCGCCCCGCCCCCGTCTTGGTTTGACCCACCTGTCTCCCGCAACACAGGGAGCGTTGTGGACGGTTATTGCTTCTTTTTGTGTCGTCGCCTTTACCGCCATCGGCAAGTATCTGACAGCGGAAATGTCAGTCCCGATGATCACGTTTTTCAGATGCGTATTCGGCGTTCTCTTTATCATCCCGTGGGTCGCCCGCGTTGGACTTTCCGGGCTCGCCACAAAACGTCCAGTGCTTTTGGTCGCCCGCGGGATCAACACACTGATTGGTCTTTACTGTGTTTTCTTCGCGGTTTCACTTATTCCACTCGCGGACGTCGTCGCCATCCAATACAGCAAGCCGATTTTTGCCTCTTTGGCCGCTGTTCTCATCCTGCGCGAGGTGATGTACGGCGCCCGGTGGCATGCCCTTCTGATCGGTTTTATTGGTATGTTGATGATTATCCGGCCCGGCTTCGCGGAATGGAATGTCGGCGTCTTGCTTGCCCTCGGTGCGATGGCTGCCGGTGCCTTTACGACGATTTCCGTTAAACTTATGACCCGAACGGAACCACCTGATCGTATCGTCGCCTATACGCTGCTGGTTATGACGTTGGGGTCGATTATTCCGGCAGCCCTGTATTGGCAAACCCCCAATTTAGAACAGTTGCTTTGGCTGGTTTTACTGGGTGGGCTGGCGACCGGTTTTCAACGCTCTGTCGCACGCGCCTATGCTGCTGCCGATGCAACAGTGGTATTACCCTTTGAGTTTGTGCGCCTGTTGATCGCCATCGCGTTCGGGTTTTTCATTTTTGGAGAAGCGCTTGATGGCTGGACCTGGGCTGGCGGCACGGTGATATTTATTGCAAGTTTTTATGTCGTCCGCGCCGAAGCAATGCGAAAAGCGGGTATAAAAAAGCCACAATGATGCCACACTATTCTTTAGGAAATTTTCCGCATAACGTAACACCATGATTCGCGCATATATTAAAGGGTTTAGAGATCGCCATTCCGGCGCGGCAGAAGGTGCCGTCTGGATGATGATCAGTGCTGCCAGCTGGGCAGTGATGGTTTCCGTTGCGCGCGGTCTGAGAGACGAAATTCATACCTTCGAGATCGTCTTTTTTCGTAGCATCTTTGCGCTGATGTTTCTGTTGCCGCTTTTCTGGAGCAAGGAATTTACCGGGCTGCGCACCAAACGGTTTGGCATGCATTTAGCGCGCGGCGTTTCCGGGCTTGCGGCATTATATCTGCTGTTTGGTGCCCTGGTCTTTATTCCGATGGGCGATGTCGCCGCCATAACGTTCACAAGACCATTGCTGGCCTCCCTCTGTGCCATTCTGTTTATGGGTGAGGTCGCCAAAGGTCATCGCTGGACGGCCGTGATCTTCGGTCTCATCGGTGCCTATATCATCGTCCGGCCAGGCGTTAGCCCCGTAAGCTGGGGGCAAGGGCTGGCCTTAATTTGTGTCGTCGCCATGGTCATTACCTCCATGACCGTTAAATCGCTCACCCGCACCGAACAAGCAGATACAATCGTCGTCTGGCAAATGATTATTTTTACAGCCATTTCTGTGGGTCCGGCGCTGTATGTCTGGACCACCCCGACAATGGAACAATTCGCGGTCCTCTTGCTGATGGGGTTTGCCGGCGCAATTGCGCAACGGGCGATGACGCGCGCCTATAAAGCCGCCGATGCAACTATCGTTTTACCGTTTGAATATACCCGCCTACCATTTGCCGCCCTGATGGGTTTAGCGTTGTTTTCAGAATTTCCCGACGTTTGGGTTTGGGTCGGCGGCACAATTATATTTGCCGCGACATTCTATATGGCGCAAAAAGAACGTCAGGAAGTACGGGCCGAGCGAGAAAAAAAGGCGGCTGGCACGGCCGACCTTTAATCTTGCAGCCCAGTATCAAAAGCGGGAAAAAAGACAAGAATGCTAGAATATAAAAATACAGACCTCTGGTCGGCCTATGGCCATACCTTCTACGCACCCGCCCTTAACCAAAATTCGATCGCGCTGGATTTGGGTGCATCAAGCGCTCTATTTGGCCATGAGGTTGCTGACGAGATTGGCTGCCAGTTTCACGCCGTCGAGGCCTTGCCGGAAAACCATGAGCGAATCAAAGAAAGTGATCTTCTAAAAAAACACCATTTCGCCATCTGTGGCGACAACAAGCCGCAAAACTTTTCTGTGGTAAATGACGAAGATCGTTGGGGTCTTATTCGAGAGGCCAGCGATTCGAACCAGGGGGATTCTGTCGAGGTTCCCGGCATTACATTGAAGAGATTCTTTGACCATATCGGTGCCGATGTGATCGATTTGGCGAAAATTGATATCGAAGGCGCCGAAATTGCGATGTTCGATTCAACTGATGATCAAACGCTGCAATCCATCAAACAGATCTCAATTGAATTTCATGATTTTATGGACCCCAAACTTATTGAGCCCGTCCAACGTATTTTGAAGAGAATGGATGATCTCGGTTTCCATACATTTGTCTTTACCCGTCATTTCCACGGTGACGTATTATTCGTAAATCCGGCACATATCAAACTGTCAGCTGCACAAGTCTTTACGTTCAAACACATCACCAAAAATCTCCGCGGTCTACAACGCATCTTTGCGCGCGGCAGTCTGAAATAACCTGCAGGACAGGTGACCATCCCCTCGACAGCGCAATCCTCATCAGTCCTACCAGAGTGGTTGGTCATGGCAGATAATCCCTGAAGAAAATTAATTGACCGTTTTGCCAAGACCACCGAACTCGCTGTAGAATAAAGCTACGTTATCGCTTTTATTCTCGCCGACAGCCTATAGAGGCTGTCGACTCTTAATTATCGGAACCACCCGCTTGACCGAACCGACCGCTTCCGGGCAGCCTGACCCAAGCCAGGAAACCCCCGAACCTGCACCCATCACCGGCATGGCCGCGCTGCGCTATCGTGATGTGCAGCTGTTGATGATCGGCAAAATATTTGGCTGGATTCCCCTGTATATGGTGCTGACCGCCATCGCCTATCAGGTTTATGACGTAACCGGAAAGGTTGAAAACCTCGCTTATATTGGTTTGGCAACCTTTGCCCCGGCAATTGGTCTGTCTCTAATCACCGGCTATGTCGCTGACCTGTTCGACCGCAAGAAAGTCGTCGGGGCCTGCTATGCCACAGTCGGCATTTCTGCAGTTTTATTCCTCCTTTGGACCTTAGGCGACCAGACAGAGGTGTGGCCGGTTTTCGTAATATTGGTGTTGCTCGGGACCGGTCGGGCATTCTACCACCCGGCTGCAAATTCCCTGGTGCCAAACCTTGTCCCCCCCGAAATCTTTCCCAACGCCGTCGCGTGGCACACCAGCACCAACAAGATTGCCCAAACAGTCGGGCCTATGCTCGGTGGCTTTGTGTATCTTGCCGGACCCGAATACGTCTACGCCATCGCTGCCGGTGGCCTGGCCGTCGGGGCGATCACAAGCTTTTTTATCAAAACCAAAACAAGCCGTGTCGGAAAAGAGCCAACGAGTTGGCGGATACTCTTCGCCGGGCTGCGCTACGTATATGACAAGAAAATCATCTTTGGCGCGATCACGCTCGATTTGTTTGTTGTCCTATTGGGCGGAGTTACCGCGCTGCTACCGGTGTTTGCCAAAGACATTTTAGATGTCGGGCCAGCCGGGGCGGGCTTACTGAGAGGCGCCATTGCGGTTGGCTCCCTGGCAACCGGAATCGCCCTGACCCGCGTCAGCATGACACGTTCTGTCGGCGTCACACTCTATATCAGTATTCTCGTCTTTGGCGGCGCAACGATATTGTTCGGGCTTTCGACCGTCATGTGGTTGTCACTGCTGGCAATGGTCATATTGGGGGTCGGCGATATGGTCAGCGTCTATATCCGCGTCACCTTGATCCAGATTGCAACACCAGACGAGATGCGAGGCCGTGTGAGTGCCGTCAATTCCGTGTTCACCGGTGCGTCAAACGAGATTGGTGAATTTCGCGCCGGAATGATGGCCGCGGCCTTTGGCGCCGTCCCCGCCGTTCTGTTTGGTGGCATTGGCTGCTTTGTTGTCGCCGCCATCTGCTGGACCGTTTTTCCGGAACTCCGCAAGGTCCAAAGAATGGACCGGGAACTCTAGTCAGTCCTCGTCAGCGCACTGAACAGTTTCATATTCCGCCGGGATGGTCATTTCCATCAACAGATAATCCTCTGAATAATCCAGCACGTTGTGTTTGATACAAGGCGGCTGAACCCAGCAATCGCCTTCTTCAAAATGCTGTTCGCCATGCCCTTCAAAATACACCGTGGAGCTGCCCTTCAGGCAATAAACCATCTGAAATTCAAGGTCATGATAATGGAGCCCGCTGCCGCCTTTCGGGCACGGTGCTGTCGTCTTGATCATATGGATGTGGACTTTGCCTTCGGTCATATCGGCGATACCGAAATCGCGATATTCCCTATACGTCCTGAGCCCACCGCTCACAAACGGGTTTTCCTTGGCCTTGTTGACGAGAAAGGTTGATTTTATTTTTCCTGACCCAGACATCCCGGTTTCCTTATTTTCCTTATCTAAAAGAAGGGCAGCTTTCCCAGTCGCCGCGTCGCAACTCTCTAGGCCAGACTCTTAGTTCAGCGGCCCGTACCCGTTCAGTGTCAGACGCCGCATCAGACGGGGCTCGTCGCGCGGAAAATCTCGACGCATGTGGATCGACGCATAGTTATCCCACATCACCATATCGCCGAGCCTCCACTCGTGTTCGAACACCACTGACGGGTCTTCTGAAATATCGAACAGCTGGTTGAGAATGTCTTCGTTTTCGTCGGGCGCCAGACCTTCGATACGCGCCGACATCAACCGGCTGATATAGAGCGCTTTCCGACCCGTTGCAGGGTGGGTCACAAAAATTGGCTGCTCATATTGCAACATACCGGAGATATCAGAGTTATAGATATCGATCCGTTCACGACGTTTATAGTCGTGAATCTGCAGGATCTTGCGGCCTTCGAGCTTCGCCTTCAGATCGGCCGGTACGTTGTCATAGGCCTTATACATGTTTGAGAAACAGGTATTGCCGCCCGAGCTGGGCAAGGTGATCGAGTAAAGCAAAGTCGCCTTATGCGGTTTCTCATAATAGCTGGTATCGTGGTGGAACCACATTTCACCATCACCAAAGGCCCCGATGGGTTCACCCGTCTTTTCGTCCTTAATATTAGTGACAAACATAAAGGGCGTATCGTAGCTGCCGCCCGGTGATGAGCCGTTGGGCGAGCGGCGTCTTTCACCCAGCCCGCCAAATGTATTGGCAAACTCCATCTGCTCTTCTTCGGTAATATCCTGGTCCCGAAACACCACAACGACATGTTCGTGGAAGGCAGCTTCGATCTCTCTGGCCGTCGCCTCGCTAATGGGTTCGCGTAGATCGACGCCCTTAATCTCGGCACCACAGGCGTTTGAGAGTGGCTCAACGGTAATAGACATGACGGAAGTCCTCATTGACGGAATTTTATTTGGGGTAAATTATCATGCTTCGGACAGGAAGTGAAACCATCCTGCATCGTCAGAAATATGTGGAGCCGCCGCCGTGAAAATACAAAAACGAGCTGGCCTCTTCGGCGCAGAGGTTTCTGAGAGCGATCTCAAGGAACCGTTAGAGGGTGACGATCTCGTCAACCTCCAAGCGGCCTTCGTTGAGCATCAAATTCTGATCTTTCATAACCAGAAGATCGAACCCAGACACCAGCTCGCTTTTAGCAAACATTTTGGTCCGGTTCAGAAACTATACGCTAAGGAACATCGTGTTCCTGACTGCCCCGAAGTGGTCGTGCTGTCCAATGAGCAAGTGGATGGCAAACATATCGGTGTCGTCGCCGCAGGCGATTACTGGCATTCGGACCTGTCACCAAGCAAGACACCCGGGCTCGCCACAATTTTATATGGCCGCATCCTGCCCAATCAGGGAGGCGATACAGAGTTTGCCGATATGTTCACCGCCTATGACACGCTATCAAACGACATGAAGGAACGGATTGCGAATTTGCGCGGTGTTCACTGTATCAGCAAGCTTCGCAATCATCGGGTTGAGGTGACGCGGCCCGGTGGTACGGAATATTACAAGAAACAAAACAGCATTCCAGATGAGTGCCACCCCCTCGTCCGCACCCACCCGGTGTCAGGCCGCAAAGGCTTGTACCTCTCGCCGCGCTTTACCATTGGCATCGAAAATATGGATGATGCCGAAGCTCAGCCCTTACTGGACGAGCTGTTTGCGCATCAGATCAAGCCTGAACATGTCTATCTGCATAAGTGGCAGGTCGATGATCTCGTGATTTGGGATAATCGCAGCGTTAATCACCGTGCCTGCGGCGGCTATGAGATGGGTGATATCAGACGCATTCACCGAACCTCGACGCTGGGTGACGTGCCTTTTTAGACATATTGGATGTTTGGCTAACCCAGCCTAAGCGGTAACCCTAAAAAGAAAGCGGGCCGTCACCACCAATGGTGCAACGCCGTAGCAGACGGCGCTGATCGCGTGGAAAATCTGTCCGTGCATGGATCGAGGCATGGTTGTCCCAGAACAGCAGGTCGCCGAGCTGCCACTCATGCTCGTAGAAAATTTCTTCATTCTCTGTGATTTCGAAAAGCTGATCGAGAATATCGTCACTTTCCTGCCGCTCCAGACCTTCAATCTGCGCCGACATCAGCCGGTTCACATACAGCGCTTTTTTACCGGTCTTGGAATGGGTCAGGATAATCGGCTGCCAGCAATGGCGCAGGTCATCGACAACGATATTATCGAGGTCGAGACGCTCGCGGCGTTTATGATCATGAATTTGCAAAACCCGACGGCCGTCAATCTTCTCGCGAATTGCCGATGGCACGTTTTCCAGTGCCGCGTACATGCTGTTCATTCTTGTGTTGCCACCTTCGCTGGGCAGCTCGACCGAGTAGAGAAATGTCGCGCGGTTGGGAACTTCGTAATAGCAGCTATCCGCGTGGAACCACATTTCGCCATCGCCGTAGGACCCTTCCTTGCCACCGGCCTCTTCCGGAATATTGGTCACCAGCATGACATGACCCTTGGTCTCTTCTTTGCCAGCCCGGATATCTTTTGGCGCGCTGCGGCGAATCCCGAGGGGACCAAAATTGGCCGAGAAGTCCAGCTGCTGCTGTTTGGTCAGATCCTGATCGCGAAAAACCAGCGCAACATATTGATTGAAGGCCTCGTTGAGAACCTCCACCGTCGTCGCATCCTGCGGCTGGCTGATATCAATACCGGAAATCTCCGCCCCGACATGGGTCGTCAGCGGCGTTATGGTAAGGGCTCCGGTCGCGGAAATACTATCCATCTGCTTGATCCTGAAAGGCCTGTAATCTCAGCGATTTTCTTATCATGCGGGCCCGAAAACCGCAAAGTTTTGCGACTCTCGGGGAAAATCTGCGTGCAAAGCCTCTGGTTAAAAGAGACCGGCTATTCCGCTGCCGCGACCCCCGCATCAATTATGTTGAGAATTTGTTCGGCGCGCACCGGCGTACTGTTGAGCTCCGCGCCAAAGGATTTGAGCGCATCGCATACCGCATTGGCGATCACCACAGGAGGCGCGATGGCACCGCCTTCACCCAACCCTTTAAACCCGAAGGAATTCCGTGGCGATGGGGTCTCGGTATGGATGACATTGATCGGCGGGATGTCCGACGCCGTGGGCAATAGATAATCCATAAAGCTACCGGTCATCAGCTGCCCATGCTCGTCATAAAAAAGTTCTTCGAACAAGCCGCCACCAATCCCCTGCACCAAGCCACCTCTGACCTGGCCATCGGCAATACCTGGGTTGATCAGCGTCCCGGCGTCATGCACCTCGACATAGTTCTCGATTTTGACGACACCCGTTTGCGCATCGATTTCAACAATCGCCGCATTCGCGGCATAGGCCCAGGTGACGGTCGGCGGTTCGTAATAAGCGGTGCCTTCAAGCCCCGCTTCAATGCCCTCAGGTCGCTGATGAATCCAACCGGGAAGCGCCGCCCGTGCAACCTCTTTCAAGGTCATCGACATTTCTGGCACACCTTTTACGCCAACCGATCCATTGCGCAGTTCAAGATCAGACTCAGACGCTTCAAGAACATTGGCCGCAATGGCAAAAACTTTTTCTTTTACCTTGTCACTGGAATCTTTAATCGCACCGGAGGCGGTCACCGCACTGCGGCTGGCAATCGTGCCATAACCCATCGTCACATGCGATGTATCCGCGAGCGTCACGACGACATCCTCAATCGGTACATTCCAGATGTCGGCAGCGACCTGGGCAAACGCCGTCTCATGACCCTGGCCCTGCGGACAAGCCCCGGTCGCGACCATGACCTTGCCCGAGGAATCAATTTTAACCGTCGCGCCTTCGAACGGACCGATGCCAGTGCCTTCGACATAACAGCCAAGCCCTAGCCCGAGATACCGGCCCTCGGCCAATGCCGCTTTCTGCCGCGACCGAAATTCATCCAACCCGCCGATGCCGTCCAGGGCTTTGCGCAAAGCTTCAGGATAATCGCCGCTGTCATATTCGATCATGACACCATCGCGATAGGGCAGACCAACAGCGTAGGGCATCTGCTCCGGCTGAATCATATTTCGGAACCGGACTTCTGCGGGATCAAGCCCCAGCTCATTCGCGATCAAATCAATAGACCGCTCCATCGCAAAAGCCACCTCGGGACGCCCGGCGCCACGATAGGGCGCGTTGGGAGTCCGGTTGGTCATCATGACCTTACAATCAGCCTCGTAATGCGGGATGTCATACGGCCCCATAAAATGAGCGATGGAATTCCCGGCAATCGCCGCCCCAACCGGCGAGTAGGCACCGGAATCCACCAGGAAGTAATTCTTTACGACGCTGATCCGGCCATCATCGTCATACCCGACTTCGATATCGAACAGATTATCCCGCGAATGAGCGGCGTTGAGTAAATGCTCGTGACGGTCTTCCAGCCATTTAACGGGACGATCCAGCCGCTTCGCCAGATAGGCGATCAATATGTCTTCCGGATAGACATGACCCTTACCGCCAAACCCGCCACCAACATCGGGCGCAACAACCCGCACACGCTCTTCCGGCATATCAAGGGCATTGGCGACTTCACGCCGTACCCAATGGACAACCTGAGTCGACGACCACACCGTGATGCTGTCTGTCCGGGAGTCATATTCCGCAACCACACCGCGGCATTCCATCGGCATTGCTGCGTAGCGATGATGATAATAGCGCCGCTTCAAGCGATGCGGCGCCGCCTCAAGGGCTGCTTCGCCTTCACCCTTTTTGGCGTGAAGCGTCGCCGCGATATTGCCGGGAAGATGATCATGGACCAACGCCTCGGCATCGAGTGCCGCTTCGGCACTTGCAATCGGCGGTAACGGATCGAAATCACCCTCAATCAGCTCCGCCGCGTCTTCCGCCATATAGCGATCACCGGCCACCACCAGCGCATAGGGCTCACCGACATAGCGCAGCTTGTCATACGGCACCAAGGTCTGATCAGGGATGTCGATATGCGGGTCCATCCCATCGCGCCAGCCTTTGGGTGCCGCGACCTGCATGCCACTAATCGGCGGCAACACGTCTTTGAGCTCCGCGCCGGCGAGTGCCAGCACGACACCATCGGCATTGCGCGCGGCTTCCAAATCAACGGAATTTATCCGCGCATGCGCTTGCTGACTGCGAACTATAGCGACATGGACCATGCCTTCTAATTTCATATCACCGACAAATGTCCCGGCGCCTTTGAGCAGTCTATTGTCTTCCCGGCGCACGACCGAGCGACCAATATAAGACGGCATCGTATCAGCCATTATCGCTCTCCCGCTTTATCGGTTTACCATGAACCTGTTCGGCATAGGCCGTAACCGCTTTGACAATGCCGTCATATCCCGTGCAACGGCATAACGCTGCCGACATACCCACCTTGATATCCTGTTCGCTGAGCGCGTTATTGCTTGCCACCAGATCGATGGCCGTCATCAACATCCCCGGCGTGCAATAGCCACACTGCAAGGCGCGGTGTTCGGAAAACAGCTTCTGTAAAGGATGCAGCTCTTCGCCATCAGCGAGGCCTTCAACCGTTTTGACATCCGCCCCCTCGGCCTGAACGGCAAACATCAGACAGGACCGCACCGCCACGTCATCGACAATGACGGTACAGGCGCCACAAACCCCATGCTCGCAGCCAACATGGGTGCCGGTCTTGCCAAGAACATCCCGCAAGAAATCAGCAAAAAGCATACGAGGAGAAGCCTCTCCCGATAGCGCTTCGCCGTTCACGGTCAATGAAACTTTACGTGGTGCCTTCATGATATCACCCCCGCCCGCTGGGCCGCTTTTTCCACAGCCTGACCTATCATCACCCCAGTAAGACGCCGCCGGTAATCCGCACTGGCGTGTAAATCTGACATCGGATCAACTGCACTCGCCGCCGCTTCGGATGCCGCTTTGATCGCCTCTGGCCCTACGCCGTCGCGCTGAATAATCTCCTCGGCTGCCGTCAATCGCGACGCCGTTGTTCCGGCGCCACAGACCGCGAGACGGACATCGGTCGGCGCGCTGTTTGCAAAGGTAATCTGCGCCGCAATACCGGCCAGGGCAAAATCACCATGACGTCTGGCAATTTCAACAAAGGCGGAACTACTCCCGCTCGGAGCCTTGGGAACGATAATTTCAGTCAGCAACTCATCCGGCTCTAATGCCGTGGTCAGGACATCTTCAAAAAACGCTGCCGCCTTAATCCGCCGTTCACCGCGGACACTTTGCACAACGAGCTCACATTCCAGCGCCAACACGACGGCCGGGTACTCCGCCGCCGGGTCAGCATTGGCAAGGCTGCCGCCAATTGTACCGCGGTTCCGGATAGGCAAATGTGCAATCTGGGTTGTCGCTTCCTGGAGCAAAGGCGCTTCTTTGCGCACAAGATCACTGTCTTCGATAGACCGTTCACGCGTCATCGCGCCAATCGCGATATAATCGCCCGCGTCTTTTATATAAGCGAGATCGGCAATCTGATTCAAATCAATCAGAATAGCGGGCCGGCTCATTCGAAAATTTAAAAGAGGCACCAGGCTCTGCCCACCCGCAAGCGGTCGTGCTTCATCGCCATGCTCTGACAGCAAAGATAAGGCTTCGGCCAAAGAAGACGGGGTAAGAATATCCAACAGTGGTGGTTTCACAGGGTTTGCTCACTTATGCAGGTCCAACACGCCATCAAAGCCCTATCCCGCTATGGGAGTCAAACCTGACACAGTTGTAACACCCAGTTTTAACCCCTGATTCAGTTGTATCCGCAAACATTATCGGGCATTAGGGGGCATCGCGTCGCCACAAGACGCCACTAGGAGCCCCGCAAACATCGTGACACCCCCTTCAAGAACAGACCGGATAACCGGTGCCTGGCTCAAAATGCCGGGAAATATTCGCGGAATCCTGTGGCTGAGCATTGGTGCCTTTCTGTTTTCCATCACCGATGTTGTCGTCAAACAGCTGGGCCAGAAGTTTGATCCAACAGAGCTTGCTTTTTTCCGCTATGGCATCGGCATGATCATGCTGACACCGGTTTTTATCAAAATGGGCGTCGCGGAACTAAAAACGACACGCCTTGGACTCCATATTGTTAGAATGTCGCTCGCCATGGTTGCGCAGCTTGGAATATTCATTACCGTAATTAACATGCCGCTCGCCGACGCCACCGCGATTTTTTTTTCCAAGCCACTGTTCACAACAGTGGTCGCGGTCATCGTGATTTCTGAAGTGGTCAGTGGTCGGCGCTGGATAGCCACGATTGTTGGATTTGTCGGCGTTTTGATCATGATCCAGCCGGGTGCCGACACCATTAATCCAATTGCATTGATCGGTGTAGCGTCTGCATTGGCCTTCGCGACGGCAAATGTTCTGATTCGTCTTCTTTCCAAAACAGAACCGCCCAACCGGATTCTATTTTACTACCATGTCGGCGGCATTCTTGTTTTCACCGGCCCCGCTATTTGGTTCTGGACGACGCCGGTTGGGATCGAATGGGTCCTACTCATTTCAATCGCCGTGCTGACCACCATTGGCATGGCCTGCTTTGTCCGGGCGTTCTCCGCTGGCGAAGCAAGCGCCGTCGGGCCTATCGAATATGTGCGTCTGATTTATGCCGCTTTGTTTGGATATTTTCTGTTCAGCGAAATTCCATCAATATGGACCGGGGTCGGTGCCGCATTGATCGTCGCCAGCGCTATTTATATTGCCCGCGACGAAGCCCGGAAGGCGTCTGCCGCATGACGGACAAACCTCCAAATAAATTTCAAGTCTGGTGGGGCGGCCTGTCGGGAAACTTTCGCGGCATTTTGTGGCTCACCATGGGAACCATCGCGTTTGCCCTGAATGATGTTCTCGTCAAACTACTGGGCAAAAAATTCGGCCCGATGGAACTCGCCTTTTGCCGATATTTCATTGGCATCCTTATCCTGTCGCCGATCTTTTTTCGCATGGGTATCTCTGGCCTTAAGACCCAACGGCTCAAGATCCATATGCTTCGACTGGTCATCGCCTGTATTGCCCAGGTCGGCGTCTTCTATTCCGTTATCCATCTTTATCTCGCAGATGCCACCGCGATTGCCTTCTCCCGTCCTCTCTTCACCACCATCATTGCCGTCCTGCTGTTATCCGAACTGGTCTCAACCAAGCGCTGGATAGCAACCGGCGTTGGTTTCATCGGCGTGATGATCATGGTCAGACCCGGCCATGCCGGCTTCGACCCGGTTGCCCTGATTGCCGTCATCAGCGCCTGCACATTCGCAGTTGCCAATGTGCTTATTCGATTGATGTCTTCCACCGAACCACCCAACCGGATCCTGTTTTACTATCATGCCGGCGGCGCCATCATCTTTCTCATTCCGACGATTATCCTGTGGCAAAATCCGGTCGGGGTCGAATGGCTCTTGCTCGGTGGGATCGGCGTCATGACAACGATCGGCATGACAGGGTTTATCCGTGCTTTCTCGGTCGGTGAAGCAAATGCCGTTGGCCCGATGGAATATATCCGGTTGATTTATGCTGGTGCTCTTGGATATTCGATCTTTGGCGAAGTTCCGGATTACTGGACCTTCGCAGGCGCCCTGATCATCATTATCGCCACCGTCTACATCGCCCGCGAAGAATCAAGAAAACCGTCAAGTTAAAGCGCAACCAGTTGCCTATACAGGCGGCTTCGCCGCTTGAGCTCTTTTTATCGCGGCTTCGCGGCGGGCAATGTAATAGCTGCTACCAAAGATTACCGCGGCGCCAATTCCTGTCCACAGGTCAGGGTTTTCGGCAAAAAACACGAAACCCAGGCAGACCGTAAAGGGTAGTTTCAGGAAATTGAATGGCATCACAACGGAAGCTTCGCCGACCGCCAGCGCGCGAATGATCCCCTGACGCGCAAGCGCACTAAAGATGCCCATCGCCAGGATCCAGACAAGATGCTCTGCCCGGATCTCGTTCCAGAACCAGATCGCCGGAATGACCCCAAGCACCGACATCAGTAAGAAATCGTAATAAACGATTTTGTTTGAGCTATCGGTTTTCGCCAGTTTCTTTGTGGATACATTGATCAGGGCATAGGCACAGCTCGTCCCGATAACACCGAGAGCCCCCCAGCTGAGCTCCTGAAATCCAGGGCGGATAATTACCATCGCCCCCATAAACCCGATAATCAGCGCTGCCCAACGCCTAGGGCCTGCCCCTTCTCCCAAAATGAGGGCAACGAACAGAACCGTAAAAAGAGGCGAGGTAAACATCAGCCCCGTTACATCCTGCAAGGGCAGGGTCGCAAGCGCGAAGACCAGTAGAAGCATCCCGCCGTAATTCAAAGATGATCGGACAGCATAGGACCCAAAATGATCTGTCTTCAGGATGCCGATACCAACCTGGAAAAGCCACGGTGCCATAAACACTACGCCGCAAAGCGAACGAAAAAACACCAGCTGAAATATCGTAAATTCTGTCGATAAATGGCGCACGATGGCGTAGGTCGCCGCGTAGTTGAAGGTCGCGAAAATCATCCAAGAAATTCCCCGGACCGAGCTGGGAAGCGCTTCGAAGACAGTCACCGCATTTGATAATCGTGACATTGCGCTACGCCATTCCCAAAAGCGTGTGAACCCGATGGCGCAACTCTGGAATGATTTCTTCTTCAAACCACGGGTTCTTTTTCTGCCAGATGCCGGTGCGCCAACTCGGATGCGGTGTCGGCAAAAATTCAGGCAGATAGTCGGTGAAGGAACGAACCGTCTCGGTCATGGTCTTCTTGCCTTGCTTTCCGAGATAATATTTCTGGGCGTATTGGCCCACCAGCAATGTCAGTTCCACCGAGTCCAACCCGTCACGCAACTTTTCATGCCAAAGCGGCGCGCATTCCGGGCGTGTTGGAAAATCGCCGCCCTTCGGGTTAGTGCCCGGAAAACAGAACCCCATCGGTACGATGGCAATTTGGCCCTCGTCGTAGAACGTTTCCTTATCGAGGTCGAGCCAGTCCCGTAATCGGTTACCACTGGCATCATCCCACGGCACACCAGACGCGTGAACTTTGGTGCCCGGCGCCTGTCCGATGATCATAATCCGCGCCGTTTGCTTTGCCTTAACCACAGGACGAGGCCCTGCCGGCAAATGCGCCGCACAATGGGTGCAGGCCCGAATATCAGACAGCAGCTTTGAAAACGCGCGTTCATTCATTTATTGAAAATTCCAAAGAATTGAGGTCTCGTTGGACACAGCAGACGCCAGTATGATCGTCCGTGACGGGAGCTGTCGAGTATGGAAATAAAATTTGATCAGTACAGGATATTATTTGTTTGTACCGGAAACATTTGTCGCTCACCCTTAGCTGAGGCCATTTTGTGGGCAGAGATAGATAAAACTAAGATCGGTGGTTGGCTAAGTATCTATTCAGCAGGAATAATTGATTTTTACGAAGATGAACCAGCCGATGCCCGAGCGCAAAAGACCGGCGCAACGTATGGCATGGACATGAGCCAATTCCGGGCACGTCAAATCATCCAGCAGGATTTCGAGGATTCCGACATATTGATTGCCCTCGATCAATCTCACTTCGATGCAATGCTGGGTCGTGCGCCAGAAAAGGCGAAGGAACGTATTAAACTGCTAACGGATTTTGCCCCCGATTTAGACATCAGAGATATTCGTGACCCTTATTATGGAGAACAAGAGGATTTTGATGAAGTCGCCCGCGAAATCGAAATCTGTATCAAAGGATTAGTGGCAGAACTTTGCGATTACTTTCCGGATGCAGGGTGATCATCCAATTACACAAACAAATCGTCGAAGCCATCGGCAGACAACCCACATCAGTGCAGGAGCTGCATGGCGGCAATGTCGCGCGTGTTTTTTTGGTAGAGATGAAATTGGGCGAACCTCTGGTCGTTAAAACCGGTGGCTCAGGCGGCGATTTCGCCATCGAAGCCTTGATGCTGCGGTATCTGGCCGAGAACACCGAGCTGCCTGTCCCCACTGTTCATTATGCCAATGAAACTTTCCTCATTATGGACTGGATTGATAGCGGCGATTCCATAGATGCCGCTGCCGAACGCGATGCCGCCAGGCATCTGGCCGCCCTCCATAAGATCACCGCTATGGATTTCGGTTTTGACTGCGATACGCTGATTGGCCCCCTCCACCAGCCCAATCCCAAGACGGTGCGGTGGCTCGATTTCTTTCGCGACCGCCGATTGCTGTTCATGGCGCAGCAGGCACTCAGCGAAAACCGGTTATCGACCGAAACAATGAACCGCTTCGATAAGCTGGCCAACCGCCTCGATCAATGGATCGAGGAACCCGCTGCCCCCGCCTTGCTGCATGGCTATATGTGGGGCGGTAATGTACTGATCAAAGACAGTCGCCTTACCGGGTTTATCGATCCGGCACTCTATTTTGGTGATGCCGAAATGGATTTAGCCTTTGCAACGTTATTCGGCTCCTTCCGCGAACCGTTCTTCGAAACCTATGAAGAGATCACACCAATACGCGAAGGGTTTTGGGAAGCCCGGCGCGATCTCTATAACCTCTATCCCTTGCTGGTCCATCTCCGTTTGTTCGGGGGTGATTACGCGCGATCCATCGATTCAATACTGAATCGGCTGGGTGTTTAGGCCGATTTATTTTCCGGCAACAATCAAAGTGACCGCATAGATTTCCACTCTCCGGATCAATTGCAGAACTTTAATCTGACGCCATTTTTTTCCTGTTGATGCCTGGGCCGACCAGCCCTAGTTACGGATTAGGACAGCAATTTTTCGGGAAAGTCCCATTGAGATGGTCAATCGTCTTCGGGAAGATATAGCAACTATCAAAGCCCGCGATCCGGCAGCGCGGTCTTCGCTGGAAGTCCTCCTGTGCTACCCCGGATTGCACGCGATTATTTTCCACCGGATGGCACACAGGATGTGGAAGGCGGGCTGGTTCCTCGCCGCCCGAGTGATCTCACATCTGTCCCGTTTCCTCACAGATATTGAAATTCATCCAGGAGCCAGTATTGGCCAACGGCTTTTTATCGATCATGGGTCAGGTGTTGTTATCGGCGAGACCTCAGAAATCGGCAATGACGTGACACTGTATCATGGCGTCACGCTCGGCGGGACATCGCTCAACCCCGGAAAGCGCCATCCAACGGTAAGCGATCATGTCGTCATCGGTTCCGGTGCACAGGTTCTGGGGCCCATTATCATTGGGGAAGGGGCCCGGGTCGGGGCCAATGCCGTCGTCCTCAAAGGGGTCCTGCCCTATGACACGGTGGTCGGTATTCCGGCCAAGCCAGCTTTTTCAAAAGCCGATATCGATAAATCAGGGTCCAAGGCACCTGCATTTCAGGCCTATGGTATGCCTGCTGGCGATTCCGCTGATCCGGTTGCCCGGACCCTCGAAGACATGAAAACGGAAATGACAAAGCTGCAGGAGCGCGTAACGGAACTCGAAACCGAGCGTGCCGCGATTCACCGTTAAGCCGCCATTAAGTCGCCGCGTAGTCCAGCGGCAGCGCCGTCGTGTATTTGATCTCTTCCATCGCAAAGCTGGAACTCACGTCTGTTAGGTCAACGTGATCGATGAGCCTTTTGTAGAACTCGTCATAGGACGCGATATCCGGCACCACGACACGCAGCAGATAATCGACATCCCCGCTCATCCGGTAAAACTCCACCACCTCCGTAAAGGACGATACGGCGGTTGAGAACTTTTCGAACCAGGCGGCGCTGTGCTGGTTGGTTCGGATCGATACGAACGCTGTGACACGCACGTTCAACGATTCCGCATCGAGCAACGCAACCCGTCCGCGAATAACCCCCGCCTGTTCAAGACGTTGAATCCGATTCCAGCAGGGAGAGGTCGATAATCCTACCTGTTTTGCGACCTCACTAACCGACAGTGTCGCATCAACCTGCAGGCAATCGAGGATTTTGATATCGATGGCATCCATAAGCAGACAATCCTTAAAAGAAAAATATTTCTCTCTATAACCAAAATATCAAAAATTTCATATCGAAAAATTATATTTATTGTTAATTTATAGAAATTATTTTTTAAAATTAGCGTCGCCGTTATTGCTGATCGAAGGTCGCCGCCCTAAATAACGGTTCATAATTGAAACCTCGTTAGGGAAATCATGCGTTACCTGCCTATGTTTCGGAAAATCCATCGCCAGCGCTGTTTGGTCGTTGGCGCTGGCGATGTTGCCTTCAGGAAGGTAACGATGCTGCTGCGTGCCGGGGCGGACGTAACCATGGTTGCGCCGCGCGTTTCACCGGCGGTTCGTGACCTCAGCGATGCCGGCAAGATTACCCTGAATCAGCGGCGGTTTGTTCCTACAGACATTTCAGATCAGGCGCTCATTGTCTCGGCCACCGGCATCCACGCAATTGATGAGCTGGTCACCGCAGAAGGTAAGCGAGCGTCGATTGCAGTAAATGTCGTCGACAATCCGACGCTGTCTGACTTTATCTTTCCCGCAATTGTTGATCGAGACCCGATGATTGTTGCCGTTTCAACCGGTGGTGCGGCGCCAGTACTCGCGCGCGAAATTCGCTCTGCTATCGAGGCTCTTCTCCCGACCAGCCTCGGGGCGCTAATTCGCAAAGCCGAGAAGCTCCGCGCCACCGCTAAACGCCGTCTCGGATCAGTGGAAGAACGCCGACGATTCTGGACGCAATACTTCCAAGGCTGGCGCACCGCAACACTGACCGGAGACAAGCTGCCCAGACATCAAGACAGCGCTATCCTTTTTGAAAATGCTAAAGCAAAACAAATCGGTCATGTCGCCCTTGTCGGTGCAGGCCCCGGTGATGCAGATCTCCTCACGCTGCGGGCTCTCCAACATTTACAGGACGCCGATGTCATTATTCACGACCGGCTGATCGGACCCGATGTTCTGGACTATGCTCGGCGTGATGCCGAACGGATCGATGTCGGCAAAGCCCCCGGTAAACACAGCCATAATCAGACAGAGATCAATGCTCTCCTCGCCCATCACGCCTCACTGGGCAAACAGGTGGTTCGCCTTAAAGGCGGTGATCCGTTTATTTTTGGCCGCGGTGGTGAGGAACTGGAATATTTGCAGGCGCTTAACATTTCAGTTGAAGTCGTCCCGGGCATTACCGCTTCGCTTGGCTGTGCTGCCAGTGCCGGAATCCCGCTGACCCATCGAGACGCAACACAAGCTGTCACTCTTCTGACCGGAACCTCGGCGAATGAACTTGCCGCACAGGACTGGCCAGCTCTTGTCGCTAACAAAGCCACGCTGGCCGTCTATATGGGGTTGGCTACTGCCGATCGACTCCGTGAGGAATTGATCAGTGCGGGAATACATCGCGACATGCCCGTCGCGGTTATCGAAAATGGAACACTGGCAACCGAACGCGTAGTGACGGGACAACTAGGCAATCTTGATGCTCTTATCAAAGACAACGCTATCCGGTCCCCAGCAATGCTGATCATTGGCGAGGTCGTCGAAAAAGCCACTTCTGCCAAAAGGGTCGCCAACCCAACTCGAAATTCAAATCAACTTAGGGAACCTCTGATCCTCGCGGCAGTGTCATGAGTAAAAAGACAGAACAAATTTTCGATACAAAGGTCGTGACTGCGAACATGCTCTTAGGCGGCAATGTTGTGTATATGGCAACAGGCAGCAGCTGGGATGAAAAGCTCGCAAATGCGCTGATCATTAAAAATGACGACGCGCTGACAAGGCTTAACAAAGTGGCTCAAGAAGCTGTTACGAGCGGTATCGTTGTCGGCCCCTATGCCATAGCAGTCAAAATCGGCTTTGCCGGGCCACAGCCTCTTAGCAAGCGCGAACAGATCCGGGCCACGGGGCCCACGATACGAGCTGACTACTCTGAACAGGCCGTGCCCAATGTATAGATATGACGAGTTTGACCACACCATCGTCCAGGAACGCGTCGATCAATTTCGTGATCAAGTCTCCCGACGCGTATCCGGCGAGCTGACGGAGGAAGAGTTCCGTCCCCTGCGTCTCATGAACGGTCTCTATCTGCAGCTCCATGCCTATATGCTGCGGGTCGCTATTCCGTACGGCACACTGTCATCAAAACAGATTCGCATGCTGGCCCATATCGCTCGGCGTTATGATCGCGGCTATGGCCATTTCACGACCCGGCAAAATATTCAATATAACTGGCCCAAGCTCGAGGATGTCCCCGACCTGCTGGCCGACCTTGCCTCGGTAGAGATGCATGCCATTCAGACCAGCGGCAATTGCATTCGTAATGTCACCGCTGACGCCTATGCCGGCGTCGCCGATGACGAGCTCGAAGACTCCCGCATCTATGCCGAAATCATTCGTCAATGGTCGACACTGCATCCGGAATTCTCCTTCCTGCCACGCAAATTCAAAATCGCGGTTTCAGGAGCACCAACCGACCGGGCAGCGGTGCGATTTCATGATATCGGGCTCCAAATGCGCCAGAACATCCGAGGCGAAGTTGGGTTTGAAGTTCTCGTCGGTGGCGGCCAGGGCCGCACACCAATCATCGCTGAAACGATCCGGGACTTCCTACCAAAACAGGATCTGCTGTCCTATTTAGAAGCCATTCTGCGCGTCTACAACATGCTCGGCAGGCGCGACAACATCTACAAAGCCCGTATCAAAATTCTGGTCAAGGAAACCGGGCGTGACAAGTTTGCGGCGCTCGTCGAAGAAGAATGGAACCGCATCCGTGGCGGCGCACTTGATCTTCACAAGGACGAAATCAATCGCATTCGCAGCTATTTTGCACCACCGCTTTATGAGCTGACCCCGGAACCCGACACAGATTATCAAATTGCCCGGCGTGCTGATCGCGATTTTGACCGTTGGTGCGCGAGCAATGTCGTATCCAACAAGCAACCGGGATATGGGATCGTCAATATCTCGCTCAAGCCTGCCGGTATGGCACCGGGCGATGCAACGGCCGATCAGATGGATGTTCTCGCCGACCTCGCCGAAACCTACAGCTTTGACGAACTGCGGGTGACCCATAAACAAAACATTGTTCTTGGTCATGTCAGGCTGGTCGGTCTGCATGCTCTCTGGCAGCAGCTTGATGCCGCCGGGCTCGCCACCGCCAATATCGGGCTCGCCAGCGATATCATCGCCTGCCCCGGGCTCGATTACTGCAACCTCGCCAATGCCCGCTCCATTCCGGTGGCGCAACGTATCAGCGAACGTTTTGCCAACCCCGACCAGCTGGCGCGCATTGGGGCACTTCGTATCAATATCTCCGGCTGCATCAATGCCTGCGGGCATCATCACGTTGGTGACATCGGCATTCTCGGCGTCGACCGGCGGGGCGAAGAGTTTTATCAGATCACACTCGGTGGTGACCCCACCGAAAATGTGGCGATTGGCGAGGTTATCGGTCCCGCCTTTTCCTATGACGACGTCGTCGATGCGGTAGAAACCATCATCGCTACCTATGAAACCATTCGAACAATCGACGAAACATTTGCACAAACCTGGCGGCGTGTTGGCGTCACCCCCTTTAAGGAGAAGCTCTATGGCCCTGCTCGTCACTAATAAAGTCATCAAAGATCAGTGGCACATTCTTGAGGACGATGCGCAAATTGATGGGGGAGACAATATGATTGTTTCTGTCGAGCGCTGGCAGCGTGATCGCGATGACTTAATTGCGTGCAACCGCGATCTCGGCATTGTCCTGAAGTCCGATCAGCCACCTAATCTGATTGAAAAAGATATTCAGCGTTTTAGTGTTATCTGCCTGGAATTTCCGAAATTCACCGACGGTCGCGCCTATTCCTACGCCCGCCTGCTCCGGAACAAGTATGGTTTTAAGGGTGAACTGCGAGCCGTCGGCAATGTGCTCCGTGACCAGCTTGCCTTTATGCTGCGCTGCGGCATCGATGCGTTCGAGATCGCAGATAACGTTAATGCCCGTGACTGGTCCTCAGCGTTCGGCGAGATCACCGTTCGCTATCAAGGCGCTAACGACATTGCCAACATCGTGCGTCCCAACATTATCCCGCCGCACAATGATGTCGCCGGCAATTGGTCATATTGAGGAGAACAAGATGACAGCCTCTCAAACGATCCGCGATGGGTTTTCGGGCACGATTGGTAACACGCCGCTGATCCGTCTCAACGCCCTGTCGGAGCAAACCGGCTGTGAGATTCTCGGCAAGGCCGAATTCCTGAACCCCGGCGGCTCGGTCAAAGATCGCGCCGCGCTGTTCATGATCATGGATGCCGAGGAAAAAGGCGTTCTTAAGCCCGGCGGTGTAGTCATCGAAGGCACCGCCGGCAATACCGGCATCGGGCTAACGCTGGTCGGCAACGCACGCGGCTATCGTACCGTCATCGTCATGCCCGAAACCCAGAGCCAGGAGAAAAAGGATATGCTGCGGCTGGCCGGTGCAGAGCTCAAGCTGGTCCCTGCCAAACCCTATCGCGACCCGGAAAACTACGTACATGTATCAGAACGGGTAGCCGAAGACCTTGCAAAAACCGGAGCCCACGGGGCGCTATGGGCCAACCAATGGGATAACACCGCAAACGCTCGGGCTCACTTTGAAACAACCGGGCCGGAAATCTGGCAGCAGACTGGCGGTAAGGTCGATGGCTTTACCTGCGCCATCGGCACGGGCGGCACAATCGCCGGAATCAGCGCCTTCCTGAAAGATCAGCGTAGCGATATCACCATTGCCGCCGCCGACCCGGAAGGGGCCGCCATGTACAGCTACTTCAAAACCGGGGCGCTGTCCTCGGAGGGCAGCTCGATTACCGAAGGCATTGGTCAGGGCCGGGTTACCGGAAATGTCGCGGAAGCCCGGGTCGATGACGCCTATAGAATTCCCGACGCAGAAGCCCTGGCCATCCTGTTCGATCTGATTAAACAGGAAGGTCTGTGTCTCGGAGGCTCCAGCGGCATTAACGTCGCCGCGGCGGTACGCATGGCCAAGGAGATGGGGCCCAGCCATACCATCGTGACCATCTTGTGTGATGGCGGCCAACGCTATCAGTCGAAACTCTACAATCCGGAATTTCTGCGGGAGAAAGACCTGCCGGTGCCGGACTGGATGGACTAGGTCAGACGCCGATCAAATCCAGAACCGCACCGCCCAGCCGGGTCTCCGGGTTATCCAGATCAAATATAATATCGAAGTGGTTACGACCAGCCGTTTCAAACAATTCGCATTGCCAACCTTTTGCCCGCCAGGCATCGGCATAATCGGCGCTTTGTCTTTTGAATTCTGATGTCTCCGTTTCGCCATAGGAGACGATCATCGGACAACCATTCTCCGGTAGATGTCGTTGCGGGCTGTTACGGTCAACGGAGGCCGGATCGAGTTTAATCCATTCGTTGATATGCGACAGGCGGATCGGTTCCAGCTCATATAACCCGCTCAACGGCACCGCCCCTTTGACGACATCCTTCGGCAGGTCGAAGGCCTGATGCCAGCCTCCTGCAACCAGCATGCCGGTCAAATGCCCGCCCGCTGACGATCCGCCAACAAAAATCCTGTCCCTGTCACCACCGAAACTGGCCGTATTATTCCAGACCCAGGCCAAAGCGGATCGGCATTGGCGTACAATCATATCCAGCGCTGCGCCCGGCGCCAAGGAGTAGTTCACTGTCACCAGTGAGATGCCATTGGCGACCAGACCCGGCGCCATTGACGCCGACTCCTTTTGGCTCAACGCGCGCCAGTAACCGCCATGCACAAATATGAAAACCGGTGCATTGGGCCCCGCTGGAAAAATATCAATCACCTCATCGGCATGTTCGCCATAGGCTACATCTTCCAGGCACTCGAGTGTCTCGCGCGCCATCGCGCTGCGCGCGGCATACTCTGCCAAAAACACATCAACATCATCGACCGTTGCCCGCGCGTTATAACCGCGATCCACCGCCTCCTGATCCATATCCCGATATATCACCGTCATCTGACAAGCTCGCGGTATAAAGGAAACGCTTGGAGCGGGGTGTAGATCGCTCTACTCCGCGCTCGATAGCTGTCGAAAAGCGTAAAGTTCTCGACCGCAAAAGACGCAGACTGAAAATAGCTGTTCCCCTCGAGCCAATCACGGACATAGGTCGGCGGTACCTGTTTCAAACGAGCCAAGGTTACATGCGGTGAAAATTTACGGCCATCCGGCGCAATACCATGGCGCGTCAGTACCGTTTCAATCCGCTGCTGTAACGCCTCAAGAGCCGAGCATGGCTGTATCCCGGCCCACAGAGATCGGATCTTATTACGCGATTCAAAATGGCCAACGCCGGATAGAGTCAGATCAAAACCTTCCGCCTGCACGGAAGACAGCGCCGCCATGATATAGGCAACTTCTGGTTCTTCGACCTCCCCAATAAACCGCAACGTCAGATGCAGGTATTCTGTATCGACCCAACGGGCGTCACGGACACCATTGCACAACGTCTTAAGCCGTTGGCGGAGATCATCAGGAAGGGATAGAGCGACAAAGAGACGGATCACAGGATTAACGACAAAACGCCCGTATACCCGTAGAGCCGGTTATTTGAAATTTCGCCATTGGCAAAGAAACCGATCAGCGGAATGTCATCGCCCAGAATTTTTGCAATCGTCTTGAGCTCTACCGAGCCCGGCCCAAACAGATTGGGACCGCGGGCAATGCAGGAAAAATAAAACGCGGCTCTGGGTGGTCCGTCGGCGCGTCGTTTCACATCAGCGACCATCCGTTTGAGATCGGCTGTCGCCGTCGCGCCATCACGCCGCACGAACATGACCTGATCACCGACGCCAACGCGTTCACCGATTGAGACCCAGCCTTTTTCGGGATAAATCCCCAGCAGATTACGGACCAGATAATCGGCCTGATCCGATCCTGTTCTCGGAATCGCGGCATGAACATAGCCGTTGATCTTGCTCAGATCGCGGGCCAGTAATTCGCCAATATCTTCCTTAAAAACGTCAAACGCTGGCTGACCATCAAGTGCAAGAACGATGTTATCGCGACCTCTGGTAACATTATGAACCGGACCAATCGGCGAACAGCCTTGCGTCAGCCCGGTCACGGCGCCAAGCGCCCCGCCAAACAAAATGCCGGAAACGCCACCATCGGTAACCTCTCCCGCGATTTGATCTTGCGCGCCGCGCGAGGCGGTCATCCCGCCAACCAGAAAGCAATGCGTCTGGCCTTCGATGCGTGAGAAAATCTTCTCCAACCCCGGAACCCGTGGGTCGGCATGAACGATCCCCAAAACCGGGTTATGGGTTCGCGCCCAATCGAGGACCTCTTTGGGCAAGTCACGATCTTCGGGCCCAATTGTCGGCAAGATACAAAAGCTGTCCTGTGGGACCTCACCAGACCATAATCGCCATCGCCGGCACATCAAAAAACTCTGTGCTGGAAATGCAGATGCCATACCCGATGGTCCCGACCCAGTCATGAATACGCGTCGCTTCTTTTAACCGTTTAAGGATCAAATGCAGGTCTTGATCGAGAGAGTCCGAGACATAAACGAAACCCAGATTATTGGCACCCTTGGAGGCCTTTCCCAGGCTCAGCAGACAAGCCTCGGTCAGCTCCTGCCAATCGCCGCCGCTGGCATGCGCAACCGTAAAGGCCTCTGACGCTGTATCGGGCGCGTTCACTTCTTCATCGACCCCACATTTGGCTTGTCTTTCAGCAAGCGGACCACGAACGGCATGATCCGGTCAACTATCACCGCGACGCCGCGGGGATTCGGATGGATGCCATCTCGCTGATTGAGCTCTGGTATGGCCGCCACGCCGTCGAGAAAGAAGGGGTAGAGGAGCACATCGTGCTTTTTCGCGAGATCAGGAAAAACGCGATTAAAGGCTTTGCCATAGTCCGGGCCGATATTGGGGGGGGCCCGCATCCCGGTCAGCAGCACGCCGATACCGGCCGCTTTTAACCGGACAATGATGTCATCGAGATTGTCCCGCATTGCCCCGGAATCGAGTCCTCTCAGGCCATCATTGGCGCCAAGCTCAATGATGGCAAATTGCGGCTTATCGGCCAGCGCCCAGTCCAGCCGGGCCCTGCCACCGGCGCTGGTATCGCCTGACACACCACCATTCAATATCGTCACGTTATGACCAGCGGCGCGGAGTTTTATCCCCAGTTTTACCGGAAATGCCTCACCCGCCGGTAAGCCGTATCCTGCAGACAAGCTATCGCCGAGGACCAGAATTCGGGTTGGTGATGCCGCATTCACATGACTGGTGCCAGAGAGTGTCGCCAACCAAATAACGGTGATAATCCCTAAGGACTTGAAAAATCTCGACAACACGGCATATCTCTTTGATACATGGCGATTATTCATCTTCTCATTCCGGCTAAAATTCATGACATTCAGTAACGATATGGGGTCCCATGATCCAGCTTGAAAACATTCATCTTAAGCTGGAGGGTCCGGCGGGCGCGGTCAATATCCTGCGTGGCATCGATTTATCCGTCGCCGAGGGAGAAACCGTCAGTATCATCGGGCCGTCGGGATCGGGCAAAACCACGATGCTCATGGTCATTGCCGGGCTGGAAAAAGCCAGCTCTGGCAACGTTCGGATCAACAATATTGATTTGAACACGCTCAATGAAGATGGGCTGGCTGTCTTTCGCCGCGACACCATGGGCATTGTTTTTCAAAATTTCCATCTCGTGCCAACCATGTCGGCGCTTGAAAATGTCGCAATTCCTTTTGAATTTGCCGGTCGCAGTGACGCGTTTGAACAGGCCCGGGAAGGTCTCGAAGCGGTTGGGCTGAGCCATCGCGTCGATCATTACCCCGGTCAGCTTTCCGGTGGCGAACAGCAACGTGTCGCGCTGGCACGCGCCTTTGCCGCCAAGCCGCGCCTGCTCCTGGCGGATGAACCAACCGGCAATCTTGATCAGGAGACCAGTGACGCGGTCATCAATCTACTGTTTTCCCTCACAGAAAAATATAAGACGACGCTTTTGCTGATCACCCACGATGCCGTTATCGGCAAACGGTGTGATCGCGAAGTGCGCATCGCCGATGGACAGGTTCTGAACGGGGCCACAACGTGACGCTGCCCCTGCCGTTTCGGCTCGCGCTCCGCGATCTTCGTGGCGGCCTCAGCAGTTTCAAAATTTTTCTGGCCTGTCTGGTGCTGGGCGTCGCCGCCATCGCCGGAATCGGATCAATATCATCATCAATCGTTGCCGGCCTTGCCGCAGATGGCCGCGTTTTACTGGGCGGCGATGTTGCCTTGCGTCTGGCGCATCGTCCGGCATCACCGGAGCAACTCAAATGGCTCAAGGCACGCGCTGACGTCACCCGCGTCACATCAATGCGATCAATGGCGAACCGGCAGGACAAGACGTCCCGGTTACTGGTGAATTTGAAATCAGTGGACGGGCTCTATCCGCTGTTTGGCGCACTCAAACTTGACCGCGATGATGATCTAAAAGACCTCCTGGCCTTCCGCGACAATGCCTGGGGTGCCATCATTGAACCGCGCATTCTCGAACGCTTAAATCTGAAAATCGGCGATCTCGTTACGGTCGGTTCGGCACAGTTCCGCCTCAATGCGATTATCGAATCTGAACCCGACCGCGTCAGCGGCATCAGAGCGATCACCCGTGGACCCCGTTTAACCATCGATGCCAAAAGCCTGGCCGCTACCGGGCTCGTCCAGCCGGGGACTCAGATATCATATGAATATCGCCTTCGGCTTCCCGCCACCACACCGCTGATTGCCTTTAAACAAGCGCTTACCAACAAATTCCCGGAAGCCGGCTGGCGTATCCGGGATCGCACCACCGCCGCCCCCAGCGCGGAACGTTTCATCAATCGTACTGCGCAGTTTCTGACCCTGGTCGGCCTGACGGCCCTGCTCATCGGCGGTGTCGGTGCTGGTAATGCCGTGCGTGGCTATCTCGGCGGTAAAACCACCATTATTGCGACGCTCAAATGCATCGGTGCAGAACGTCGCCTGATCTTTCTGACCTGGTTAACAGAGATCGCCGTCATGACCGGTGCCGCCATTCTGATCGGCCTCACGATTGGCGCTATCCTGCCAGCCGCCCTGTCTGCCGCCCTCGCCGAGCTACTCCCTGTTCCTCTGAGAATAGCGCTCTATCCGGAACCGCTGCTGATCGCCTCCTGTTACGGCATTCTGGTATCGGCAGCGTTTTCCTTATGGCCACTCGCGCGCGCCTGTAGCGTCTCACCCGGCAGTCTGTTTCGTGATCTCGTGGTCCCCGCCGGTAGCCGCGTTAGCTGGCAAATCGGGCTACTCATCGTGCTATGCGTCGCAGCGCTGGCCACGCTCGCCATCATAACCGCGCATGATCAAAGAATTGCTTTCGGATTTGTTGGGGGCTCTGCCGTCGCCTTTGGCATCTTTTATGGGGCTGGCAAGTTGATGATGAAGCTGGCGGCGCTGTGTAGCGGTATAAAATCAACCAGAATCCGCATGGCGCTCGCTAATCTGCATCGGCCCGGCAGCCAAACCGCGAACGTTGTTTTATCGATGGGGCTTGGCCTCACCGTCCTGGTCGCCGTTGTCGTCGTCCAAAGTAATCTCTCCCGTCAGATCACCGAAACCATGCCGAACAAGGCACCGGGATTCTACTTCGTCGATATTCAGCCGCATCAGGTCGACAAGTTCGAAAAGGTAGTCCGACAAGCCAGCCCGATCGAAAGCATCAATCGAGTGCCGATGCTGCGGGGTCGGATTACCCATGTGAAAGGAATCCCCGCCTCCGAGGTCAAAGCAGGGTCAAATGCCGCCTGGGTATTGCGCAATGATCGCGGCCTTACCTGGTCAACCGAGGCACCTCAAGGTGCCAAGATCAAGGAAGGCGTCTGGTGGCCTGCCAATTATAATGGCCCACCGCTGGTATCCTTCGATGCTGGCGCCGCCGCCGGGCTGGGGCTCACGATTGGCGACGCCATAACGGTAAATGTTCTTGGCCGCCCGATCACCGCGAAAATCGCCAATTTACGGGCTATTGACTGGCGAACACTGAGAGTCAACTTTGTCATGGTGTTCTCACCCGGCGTTATTCAACATGCGCCACAAACCCATATCGCCGCCATTCGGCTCGATCCCCAATATGAGAATGCGGTGGAAAATGCGGTTGCGGCCAACTTTGCCAATATCAGTGCCGTGCGGGTACGCGATGTTCTGAAAGCCGTCAGTGCGCTGATGGACCGGATAGCCGCCGCGGTGCAGCTCACCGCCGGGTTTACTATTCTGGCTGGAACGCTGGTCCTCGCCGGGGCTGTCGCCGCAGGTCATCAACGGCGGATATATGATTCCGTTGTGCTGAAAGTCCTCGGAGCGCGACGACGCGATATACTGGCAACCCTCCTTTTAGAATACGGATTGCTAGCGCTATCGACGGCGCTCCTCGCCGCCGGGCTTGGCACTTTCGCGGGTTGGGCGGTTTTAAAACATGTTATGCGGGCGGAGTGGTTACCCGTAGCAGTCCCGGTAGCCACGACCGTTATTGGCGCCACACTCTTCATGGTTTGTATCGCTCTTCTCGGCACCTGGCGATCATTGGGACAAAAACCAGCCGCTCTCCTCCGAAATGAGTAGGGTTAACAGCAGGTTAATATTGAATAAAGCCGTACGCTAAGTCTTGATTTCTTTCCACCAATCACCATACTTATAGCGTTAGATTTTTCGCCATTTGAACGAGGATTAGTATGGCATTCGGAACTGAACGCAGAGCGGTTTTCACCGGCACTGCCGTTGACCAGGCAGCATATGATGAAGGTCTCCGGACCTATATGCTGCAGGTATATAACTACATGGCCTCCGGTCTGGCGCTGACCGGCATTATCGCTGTCGTCATCGCCCAGATGTCAGTCAATGTGAATGACGCCGGACAGATCACAAGCCTGACCCAGCTCGGCAATACGCTGTTCAACACACCCCTGAAATGGGTCGTTATGCTGGCACCACTCGGATTGGTGTTCTTCCTGAGCGCCAAACTACACTCAATGTCGTTCTCAACCGCACAGACGACATTCTGGATTTATGCCGGGCTGATGGGCGTTTCAATGGCAACCATCTTCATGGCCTATACCGGACAGAGTATTGCCCGGGTGTTCTTTATCTCGGCCGGCACCTTTGCCGCGATGAGCCTCTATGGCTACACCACGAAAAAGGATCTCTCCAAGTTTGGATCGTTCCTGATTATGGGACTGATCGGGATTATTGTTGCTTCATTGGTGAACATTTTCCTGAAAAGCTCAGCACTGCAGTTTGCTATCTCGGTAATCGGTGTCCTGGTCTTCATCGGTCTCACCGCCTATGACACCCAGAATATCAAAAACGAATATGACGAATATCATGATGAGGAAACCAGCGGCAAACTCGCCATCTCCGGCGCGTTGCGGTTGTATCTCGACTTCATCAACCTGTTCATTATGTTGCTGCACTTGTTCGGCGATCGCCGCTAACAGCAACGATAGAGCAAGATATCAAACCGGGCGCTTTCAAGCGTCCGGTTTTTTCTTGTCCGAAATTTATGGGTCCGCTTTCGCCAGTGTCTCCAGCAGGCTGACCAATCGGCCGACCCCGGTCTCTACATCTTTTGTATTGAGTAGATGATTGACTGAAATGCCATCTGGCAGCATGACCGTGCGTGCCAGGCGTTCCTCTAGATGGCTGATATCGTCACGCGCGTTCAGACGGTATTCAAGAATAGGCGGTGGCGCTGTTATCTGAATAACGCTGGCAGGCCTGAAATGGGCGACAGCGTCACCCACCACGCCGCGTGAAACATTGGCGACGACGTGACGGCCAGCACGGAGATCATCATCGTAGAGCGCAGGAATACCGTAATCTGTGCCATAGACGCGCCAGGTGAGCATGAACGCCTTCTCCTTCTGACGTTTGGCGAATTCCACTTCTGTAACTGATTCATGTGGCTCACGTTCAGGGTCAGGAGCCCGGGTAATCACCCGTTTGGCAAAAACGTAATTCTCGTTTTGGGAGAGCGCCGTCTCAGCACCCTGGATCAAACTATCTTTACCAGCCCCGCTGGGACCAACAATCAGAAAGAAAGTGCCGCGCGCCATCGCGCCCCTCTAGGCCGTCGCCTGAATAGCGGACCCATTGGCTTCTTCTTCCAGAATACGATCAATCACGCGGCGCGCCTGAATACCGCCGGCATCCTGATTAAAATCAACCTGATCCGGCAGACCGTCACCGTAAGCTTCAAGATTGCCCTGCTGCGACCCGATGACCGCAAGATCTTCGAGAAACGCCGTATGAACCTGACGGAAGACAAGCTCGGTCACCGTTGGATCGTCGAGCTTGAAGTTATGCGCCTGAGCCCAGAAATAATGCGTCGTTGTATCGGTCTCCGGCGTGATCGCGTTGAGATTCCGCATGGACACTCCATGCGAGCGATCTCCCTCAAAAGCACCGGTTCCCGCCCGCGCGCCGCCAACATCGAGCCGCACAAAACCCGGCGGCGTGAATTCAATAATCTGCCAGCGGTCGATATGTTCTTCCGGCGTAAAACCACCCGCCTTTTGCAGAAATGGTGGTGCCGGACTATCCGGAATGAAACGTGTTACCCGGATGAGGTCACCTTCGCGCTCCGTCTTGATGGGATTGGAAGCAATAGCATCGGTTCCCAATGTCGTCGGATGCACAAACTGCAGATGCGTCAGATCCAGCAGGTTATCGGTCAAAAGCTGATAATTTCCCGGCAGGTCCAGCTTCTCGCCTTTCGCACGCCAATCCGGATCGTCAAGCCAATGAAAATCTTCGATCTCATCCGGGTTGGCCAGCGCTGGCTCGCCCATCCAGATCCAGATCCAGTGATGTTTCTCAAAGACCGGATAACTACGCACTTTCGCTTCCGGCGGGATCGTCGTCTGGCTGGGGATATGGATGCAGGTGCCTGACGGATCGTAGGTGAGTCCGTGATACAGGCATTCGATGTTATCCCCCTTCAACACACCGTCGGAGAGCGGCATATGACGGTGACAGCAGCGATCTTCGAGAGCCACAGGCGTGCCATCTTCGCGGCGGTAAAACACGATCGGTTCGCTACAGATCGTCCGGCGAAGCAGTTCCTGCCGACGAATTTCTGTATCCCAGGCGGCGACATACCAGAAGTTACGCGGAAACATGCTGCTCTCCTTTATTCTTTAGGTGTTCGTTCGTTATCGAGTTGCCGGAATTCTAGGCCCGCCCCTCGTAAAATCAACCATACAAAATCTACTGGCAGAATTCAGGCCAACACATTGACGGTTATGAAATATCCATCACGGGAACAATGACGCGGCGTGCAACGGAATTACGCTCAATTGTTAAATCGACAGTTTTGCCAATGCCAACCTTGCGAAGCTCTGTGGCAAATTCCGCCAGCGTTTTCACCGGCACAGAATTGACCGCCGTCACCACATCACCGATCTGCCGTCCGTTGATGACCCCCATCAAGCCAGCTCTTGCGGCAGAGGTTCCGGGCAGTACATCCGCAACAATCAGCCCGGTGACACCAAGGCGGGCCGCCACCTCCTCCGGCAGAACGGTGATACCGATTCCGGGCCGAGGCACACGGCCATTCTTGATCAGCTGCGGCACAATCCGATTTACAACATCAACCGGCACGGCAAATCCTATACCAGCAGAAGACCCCGAACCGGAAATAATGGCCGTGTTGACGCCAATTAATCGACCTGCAGAATCCAGCAGCGGCCCACCGGAATTACCGGGATTAATCGCCGCATCGGTTTGGATGACACCATCAACTTCGCGATTATCGGAGGTCGGGAGGCGCCGGTTGAGCGCACTGATAATACCGGAGGTCAGGGTTCGGCTTAAGCCAAACGGGTTGCCGATAGCAAAGACTGACTGTCCCACTTTGAGCGCTGCCGAGTCACCAAGGGGAATTGGGTCACGACCGGATCGTGTGCCAGTCAGGCGAATAACCGCGAGATCATAATCCGCCGTAGAGCCGACGAACTTTGCTTCAACAACGTCACCATTCTCCAGACGAACAGCAAT
Organism: uncultured Alphaproteobacteria bacterium; assembly: GCA_943787225.1. Classification (GTDB taxonomy): domain Bacteria; phylum Pseudomonadota; class Alphaproteobacteria; order MPNO01; family UBA2964; genus UBA2964. The sequence goes on along the minus strand of CALSLP010000001.1, from coordinate 1,212,550 downwards.
TTCACTCGCCCCAGCAATGACATGATGGTTGGTCACGACATGCCCGGCGCGATCCCAGATAAATCCCGAGCCCGCCCCACCGCCGTCATCCTGACCACCAGACGATGCTCCGCCTTGGGTAAAAATGTAGACCACTGAGGGGGCCGTCGCCTCAAACAACGTTACCGTGCTTTTTTCAAGCTCGGTTAGGGACCCCCTTGGGGTCACAGCACGCGGCTCATCAGCCGTCAGAAAAACATCGCGGATAAACTCATCAGCAACAAAAACCGTCGCCACTAGCAAAAACCAGATAACGGCGTAGCGGGTGAACTTATTCTTCATGGGTAAACTCGATTCAAATCCTGCCAGGAAAATAGCCCAGACAACGCGCCAAGAACACTCGGAACATGCACTCAGAACACAGGGCTGACCCTTGACGGACGCCGAGACGGTTCCAACAATGGTGATAACAAATCCTGACAGGGAGAATTCAGATGGGACAACTCGACGGCAAAACAGTGATCGTCACCGGCGCGGCCCAGGGTATTGGCGCTGCCTATGCCCGTGGCCTGGCGGAAGAAGGGGCGAATGTTGTCATCAATGACGTCCTGGACCCATCGCCGCTGGTTGACGAAATCACCGCAAATGGCGGGGTTGCGACCGGCATTATTGCCGACGTCACCAACGACTCCCAGATTGCAGATATGGTGTCACAAACTGTCGATACATACGGTCGCATCGACGGGCTGATCAACAATGCAGCCCTGTTCGGCAAGCTGGCGCGGCGGCGGTTTGAAGAGATTGATATCGATGAATTTGATGCCGTCATGCGGGTCAATATCCGGGGCGTGTGGCAGGTTTCCCGCGCAGTCGTCGCGGTCATGCGCAAACAGGAATACGGCAAGATCGTCAATATCACCTCCGGCACCGTCTTTAAGGGCACACCGATGCAGCTGCATTACGTCACCTCCAAAGGGGCGATTATCGCGCTGAGCCGGGCGATGGCCCGCGAAGTCGGCGGCGACAATATCTGTATCAATGCCATCGCGCCCGGACTGACCCAGAGTGAGGCGGTTCTCAATGAAGGGCAGTTCTCGCAAGAGCATTTCGACGCCAATATCGGCGGCCGCTGTATCAAACGGCCAGAAGAACCGGAAGACCTGATCGGCACAGCGGTATTTCTCCTGTCAGAGGATTCTGATTTTATTACCGGGCAGGTTCTGTGCGTCGATGGCGGCTCGGTCACGCACTAAGCGCTTCACAGCAAATACAGCAACAATAGCGGCAAGGTGATGACCGACAGCGCGGCGGATATCAGCACCATGCTGGCGACCTCTTCCGGCTCGCGCTTGTAAATGACCGCAAACAGATAGTTGGACACGGCGACCGGCATACTGCTCTGCAGGATGACGATGGCCCGAACCATACCCTCGAGGGCGAAGAACTCCGCCACACCGAAGCCGATGGCAAATCCGATTGCCAGCCGGAACAGGCCCAGCCCGATGCCACGTGGCAGAGACGACACCTGGAACCGACCCAACGAACAGCCCAGCGCGATGAGCTGCAGCGGGAAGGCCATACCGCCGAGCAGCTTGGTTGAATCATACATCCATTTGGGCAGGGAAATGTCCCAGTAAATCATCCCAATAGCGATGATTGCCGCCCACAAGGCAGGTTCCTGAAGCAGCTTTTTGAGATCGGCACGCCCCGAAGCAATTGCCGCCCCGATGGTAAAGGTACCGACAGCACCAAGCGTGAAATACACCAAAGCCAGCGCGAGGCCCTTTTCACCAAAGGCGAAGAGGCACACAGGCAACCCCATACTGCCAACCAACGGGAAAATCATCGATGGCAGATAGGCCGGAAACGACAGGCGGAAAATACGCAAGACAATCGCCGCAATGGCCGCCGTCACCAGATAGATAACGCCCGCCGCCAGGACAATGTCGGTAATCGCCGAGATTTCCAGCCTGACTTTGCTGAAAGTCGCAATGATCAAACACGGAACCGCAATTTTATAGACCAGCGTCGAGACCAGCGCAGAATCGAACTCGCGGCCGGAGCGGATCCAGAGAAGCCCTAACCCGGCACAAAAGAAGACCGGTAAAACGATGGCGGCAAGTTCTGCGACAATCGACATGGTCGCTACCCCGCCAACACAAAGAGCATGAGAAACGGCAAGGTGAGAAGCGACATAAAGGTTGAGACCACAACGACGCCCGCCACGCCACTGGCCTGCCGGTCAAAGCGCGCTGCGAGGATATAGTTCATGACGGCGGGTGGCATTGTACATTGCAGAATCAGTACACCACGTGCAGCACCTTCTAGATCAAAGGCCCACGCCAAACCGACGCCAAGGCCAAACCCGATAGCCAGACGCGCCAGTCCCAGCCATACACTCTGCTTAAAATCTCGAACTTCCAGGCGAGAGAGAGAAACCCCGAGCGCAATCAGCATGAGCGGGATAGACATGCCGCCAATTATTTCCGCCGTATTAGCAATCCAGCGTGGCGGCGGAATCTCCGCTGTCATAAAGATCAGCGCCCCGGCAATGACCCAGAGATGGGGGGTCTTCAGAGTCGAGGCGAGCGACCATTTACCGGATGCAAAAGCAAATCCGATGGTTACATTGGCTGTCGACATGAGAACAAAGATACTGATGCCGAGCGCCAACCCAGTATCGCCAAAGGCGAAAAGACAAAGCGGCAACCCCATATTGCCATTATTGGGGAACGAGATAGCCGGCAGGAAGGCACCTACCTCCAGCTTGAAGGCCTTCAACAGCACGGCCCCGATTGCCAAATTGGCGACCAGAAATAGTGCAAAGATTCCAACCATTTCGCCGAACTGGCCGAGCGACACTTCGAGCTTTGTCAGGGTTGAAAAGATCAGCGCCGGGACGCCAAAATTCAGGGTGAGCATACCCACGATGGTGGTATCAAACGGTCGGCCAGAGCGGCCCCATAGATAGCCGATCCCCGCAATGACGAAAAGCGGGGCAATAATGCCGGCGATTTGTAAAACGAGATCCACGTCTTAAATACTGAGCAGGTGAAAAACAAAACGCCGACAAGCCGTCGACGTCGCAATAGCATAGCAGAGTTGTCATGACGCCAACACCAGTGGCGACATAGCATGTTATAGAATAGCGCAGGAGAAGGAGTTGTGAACGAATGGGTAAAACGGGCTGGCTGATAATAGGCGTATGCGTAACAGGTCTGATTGCGCTGATTATCTGGCTTTCCGGTGAGAGACCGGATTCATTGGATCATCGCGACGATCAAATTCGACTGGTCGCGCTCCTGATGATCCTTCTCATGGTGGGATCAGGGTTTTGGTCCCAACTGCGCACACGACCCGGCCTTGTATGGTTGAAATATGGCACCATCTGGATCGGTCTCGGGGTTCTGCTCATCGCAGGATACAGCTTGCGCGAGGATTTCGGCATTTTGGGATCGCGCATGGCCGCCGAGCTCATGCCCGGCCATGCCGTCGAGACCGCCCCGGGCACAGTGGTCATACGGTCGCAATCGGATGGTCACTTCCATCTCCGGGCAATCGTAGATGGAACCCCCTTGCCGTTTCTGGTGGATACCGGTGCGACATCGATTGTTCTGAGCCCCGCTGCAGCGCAACGCATGGGGGTCGATCTAACGACGCTGTCATTTTCCGTACAAACAAGAACCGCGAACGGGGTTGGCCGCGCCGCGCCGGTCAGGCTAAGGGAAATTCGCATCGGACCAATATCAATACGCAATATTCCGGCACTGGTTAATCAAGCGCCCATGAGCGAGTCTCTCCTGGGCGTTAGTTTTCTAAGCCAGCTCAAGAGCTACGCGGTCGCCGGAGAAACGCTGACGCTGGTCCGATAAAATAGAGAAAGTGAAAGACAAAACATGGTCAAGCTCGACAAGATTTACACGCGCGGCGGTGATAAAGGGGAGACCTCACTTAGCGATGGAACCCGCCTCTCCAAAACGTCGCTGCGGATTACCGCAATTGGTGATGTCGATGAAGCCAATAGTGCTATTGGATTAGCCCGTGCCGGATTACCCAAAGACCATTCGCTGACCGAAATTCTCGCCCGTATTCAAAATGACTTGTTTGATCTCGGTGCCGATCTTGCCATGCCCGGTGATGATCCAACAGACGGGAATTTGCGCGTTCAGGAAAACCAGGTGAAGCGCCTCGAATCCGAAATCGATACCGTAAACGAACCGATAGCCCCATTGACGTCTTTTGTCCTGCCTGGTGGTTCAGACGCGGCCTCACGGATTCATCTCGCTCGCGCCATCGCTCGACGCGCCGAACGAACCGCCACAGCGCTGGCCGAGGCAGAACCCGTAAACCGTTTCGCTTTGCACTATCTAAACCGGTTGTCAGATCTGTTATTTGTCGCGGCCCGCGCCGAAAACGATGGCGGCAATTCTGACGTTCTTTGGGTACCGGGCCTTACAGCTAACAGCAAATAGACCTTACTTGCGCGAAGACAAAACCACTGACAGCAGGTTACCGGCGAGGTCGTTTGCCGTCTGGTAATCCGCGCCACGGGCGTTCTTCAGATACGATTTACAGGTAACCACCGACGCGCGTTCATAGCCTGCGAGTTTCTCCAACAGACCTTCGATGGCGGTGTCCAGCTCTGCCAGCGGCACAACATCACTCACCAGACCGATAGCAACCGCCCGATTAGCATCAATCGTATCGGTCGAATAAACCATACCAAGCAACGACTTAGGTGGAATACGATCAAGATGGGCAAGCATCGCCAGAGTTGGCGGCAGGTTCGCGCGCATTTCCGGCATCGCAAATCGCGCATTGTCCGCCGCGATGGTGACATCCGAGATCGCCGTGATGCCACAGCCCAGCCCGTTGACCAAACCCTGCGCGCCGGAGATGACCGGGATATCAGCATCGCGAATTGCCGAGTAAACACCAAGAATTGGCTCGATCAGGGCATCGCGCATTTCCAACGCAGTGGTCGGCTTGCCCTCAGGCGCCCCGGCGGGGTCGCGGCCTTTGCAGAAATCGTCCCCCGCACCACGGACGACCATCGCATTGATGGAAGGGTCAGTGCCCGCTTCGCGAATATCTTTTGCGATCTCTTTCAGCATCGCGAGGGTCAGAAGATTGCCCATATCAGGTCGTTCAAATGTCAGCCGGGCGATTGCCCCGTCCTGGATTACTGAATATCCGTCACTCATTCTCTGTCCCGCCTCTTATAGATTTCTATTTGGATTTCTTGTCACCGGCTTCGAAGGATAATCCCGTCCGACCGGTATTTATCAAACTCTGCATCACTTAGACCCAACACACTCGTGAACACTTTGCGGCTATGCTGCCCAAGAGCGGGGGGATAAGAGTGCGGCGCTTCCTCTTCACCCATGAATTTAATCGGATTGCCTGCCACCCGGGCACGCTTATCGCCGCCACCCTGCAGATCAAGCACCATCTGACGATGGATAACCTGAGGATCAGACAGCGCCTCTGCCAAATTATTCACCTCACCGACCGGGACACCGGCGTCAAGCAAGGCCGGCACCCATTTCTTGGCTTCCTGGGTTGCAAACGCTTCTTCGAGGAGCGGCCATAATGCTTCACGGTTTTGATGACGATGTTCGTTGGTCAGAAACCGTTCGTCTTCGGTCAACGCTTCGAGCCCAAGAACACCGCACAGCCCTTGCCACATGCGTTCGGTGTTGGCGCAGATAACCAGCTCGGTATCATTGGCCCCGGCAAAAGACCGGTAGGTCGGAATTGATTCATGACCGCGCCCCTGACGTCCGGGAACCTCGTCGGAATGGAGATAGTAAGCCGCCTGATAGGTCAGCAAGGCAACCTGACAATCGAGCATGGATATATCGACAAACTTGCCTTTGCCTGTCCGGCGGCGTTCTTCCAGCGCGGCTAAAGAACCAACCGTGGCATACATCCCGGCCGTCAGATCACCAATCGGCATCCCAGCCCGAACAGCCGAACGGCCAACTTCACCCGTAAGACTCATCCCGCCAGACATCGCCTGAACAATCATGTCATAGGCGGGGCGTTCACGATAAGGACCGGTTTGTCCAAAGCCACTGATCGATGCCCAGATCAGGCCGGGATTCCGAGATGACAAATCATCATAGGTCAGCCCCAAGCGGTCGAGCACACCAGGTCTGAAATTTTCCATAACGATATCGCATTTCTCGGCCAGTTGTTTGACCAAGGCCAGCCCTTCGGGGGCCTTCATATCGATGGCAACGGCTTCCTTATTGCGATTGATCGACAGGTAATAGCAACTATCGTCGCCGACAAAATGCGGCGGCAATGTGCGCGACCAGTCACCTGCCGGGGCTTCCAGCTTGATCACCTCAGCCCCAAGATCAGCAAAAATCTGTGTGCTGAAGGGTCCCGCCAGAAACTGCGTCAGATCCAGAACCTTGATCCCGTTAAGCGGTCCGGGCCGGACCTCATCTTGTGATATTCTCGGTCATGCTCTTGGTTATTCCGCGGCCTGCGGTGATCGCCCGGCCCGCACAACATCGACGATCCGCGACGGCGTTACCGGCACATTCATAAGATTTGCATCAAACGGCTTAAGGGCATTTTCAACCGCCGCAATTATTGACGCCGCCGCCGGAATCGTCCCGCCCTCGCCAGCACCTTTGACACCCAGCGGGTTCAACGGTGAAGGCGAAACAACATGGATGGTTTCGGCATCCAGCACATCACCAGCGCCGGGGATCAAATATTCCGCAAATGTGGTGGTCAAGGGATTGGCATTCTCGTCAAAGAACTGTTCTTCGAACAACGCATTGCCGATGCCGTGCGCCAAACCACCCTGCACCTGACCGTCGACGATCATCGGGTTGATCAGGTTTCCAGAATCATGAGCGATGACGTAGCGCAAAATCTGGACATGGCCGGTTTCAATATCGACCTCAACCTCTACGACATGAGTGCCATTACAATAGGCCGATTGCGATGGCGAGAAATAATGCGTCGCCTCCAGACCGGGCTCAAATCCCGGTGGCATCGCAAACCCCGGCGACCCGGCAACCGCATGCGCGATCTCACCGAGCGTCTTACTCATCTCGGGAACACCACGAACAAACGCTTTGCCATCCTCAAGCTCGATATCTTCTTCAGCGGCTTCAAGCATATAGGCCGCAATCTTGATAGCCTTCTCGCGTACATCAAGCGATGCCATATGCACGGAAGGCCCGGCATTGGCAGCAATCCGGCTGGCAAATGTGCCAACGCCATGAGCAATCTTTGTGGTATCGGCGAGATGCACTTCGACATCGGCAATATCGACACCAAATTTCTCAGCGCAAAGCTGAGCCATGGTCGTCCGGTGGCCTTGCCCCTGCGGGGCAGCACCCGTCATGAGAAAGATCTTGCCCGATGGCGAAACGCGAACAGTTGCCCCTTCGAATGGTCCGAGACCTGTACCTTCAACATAATTGCCAATGCCAATGCCGATATAGCGACCCTCGGCGAGCGCCGCCTGCTGGAGGTCAGCAAAACCGGCATAATCTATTTTCTCCAGTGCCTCTGACTGGCAGCGCGGATAATCACCACTGTCATAAATCACCGGCTTGCCATCGCGGAAAACCAGCCCGACCTTATAGGGCATCTCGTCAGCTGGGATCAGATTGCGCGCGCGCAGTTCAGCGGGATCGACACCGAGTTTCTCAGCGGCCTTATCCATCAACCGTTCCATCGCAAATACCGCCTGCGGGCGACCTGCGCCACGCACCGGTGTCACCTGCACTTTGTTCGTCAGCGCAACAATGGTTTCCAGCTTGAAACTCGGCAAGACATACGGACCGGGGACAGTTGTCGAGGCGATCAACGGCGTCACGATACCCCACGGCACGTACGCCCCCGTGTCATGGATCATCGTGCCGCGTACACCGAGCAGTTTGCCAGCATCATCAAAAGCGGCTTCCATATCCCAATACTGGTCACGTTCCTGGCTGGCAGACAAAAAGTGTTCACGGCGATCTTCAATCCATTTGATGGGCCGGTCTAGCTTGCGAGCAAGAAACGGAATGACCGCTTCCTCAGCGTAAAACATTGCCTTCGGTCCGAAACCACCACCGACATCCGGCGCGATTACATCAATCTCATTCTCGTTCCAGTCGAGGACACCGATAATATTACGTTTAACCTGGTGCGGTGCCTGGGTTGCCGACCACAACATTGTCCGACCTTCGTCTTTATCATGCACCGCAAGGGCACCACGCCCTTCAAGCGAATGTCCACCGCCGCGATGGTGCCGGATCGATACAGAAACGGTATGGGCGGCCCCTGCAAAGGCCGCATCGGCATCGCCATATTCATTCACAAACCGCGCTGAGACATTGTCTTGCGCGCCAACATGGCACAGCGGTGCGCCCGGTTGAACCGCATCACGCGCATCAGAAGCCGCCGGTAAAATCTCCCAGTCAATCTCGATCATCGCCGCGGCATCTTCCGCGATATAGCGGGTATCGGCGACCACACAGGCCACAGCCTCACCAGCAAAGTGCACTTCGTCGCGGGCGAGAAGATACGGCATCATCGGCTGGGTAATGGCTGGGTTGGGCAGAAGCAGTAGCAGCTTGTTTTCTTGAATATCTTTCGGAAAATCCGCCAGCGTGAAAACGCCGTGAACACCCTCCACTGCCAAAGCGGCTGAGGCGTCGATCTTGGTAAAGCGAGCATGGGGATGCGGGCTCCGGAGAAACGCGGCGTGCAGCGCGCCTTCTACATGAATGTCATCTGTGTACTGGCCTTTACCGGTCAGGAGATCAGGATCTTCTAACCGCTTAACCGCAGCACCGAACAGCTTTGCTCCCATGAGACGTTCTTTCTGTTGCCTTTAGCGTGCGAAGAGATGGATCGAGCAGACACCATGATCAAAACCGGACACACCACCACCGGTGCAATGAGTCAGACCAACCTTGGCGCCTTCCACCTGACGCTGGCCACACTGGCCGCGCAGCTGGCGCACGATCTCAACAATCTGTGCAACACCGGTAGACCCAATCGGGTGGCCCTTCGATAGAAGCCCGCCGCTGGGATTGACCGGTATCTTGCCACCGACCGAGGTTTCACCATCGGCCAAAAGTTTTGCCGCATCGCCTTTGGCGCAAAAACCGAGCGCTTCGTAATATAGCAGCTCTGCAATCGCAAAGGCGTCATGGACTTCAGCCAAATCGACATCTTCCGGCCCAATGCCCGCTTCTTCATAAAGCTGCTTAGCGCCACGCAGGGTAATTTCCGGTGACGTCATGTCACGATAACCGGTCATGTATTTCCCGGAATTAATCTCAGAGCCGATTACCTTAATTGGCGTTGCTGAATATTGCTTCGCCTTTTCTGCAGAACAAATCACCACCGCCGCCGCGCCATCTCCTGACGGGCAGCAATGGAACAGCTTCAACGGATCAGCGACCGGGCGCGAGGCCAGAACTTCTTCGCGCGTCACCTCTTTGCGGAATTGGGCGTCTTCATTCCACACGCCGTGTTTGCGCGCTTTGACGGAGATGTCGGCAATGTCGTTCTCTGTCAGTCCATATTCGTGCATATAGCGCCGCGCCCGCATTGCGTAGAGCGCCGGCATGACAAGGCCGTGTGAAACTTCCCAGTCTTCTTTTTCAAGCGGCAGTGTTCCACCGCCAAACTTGGTCAGTTTTTCGACACCGATCACCAGCGCCGTGTCATAAACGCCCGCCGCAACAGCGATCCAGGCCTCGCGAAAGGCGGTTGAACTGGACGAGCAGGCATTTTCAATATTGATGATCGGCAGACCGGTAATCCCGAGTTTTTTGAGAATTCGCTGACCCGCCATCATGCCGCCAAGCGCCGTCCCGCAATATGTCGCTTCGATATCGGCCTTCTTGATACCGGCATCGACAACCGCCTGCTTGACAGCCGGCCAGGCGATATCGGCGAGAGTCTTCTCAGGGTATTTGCCAAACGGCACCATCCCAGCGCCAACAATTGCAACATCACGCATTAGCTGTCTCCCTTTTGCACAGGGGTGAAGGCATAACTTTCAAACGGCGCGCCTATCTCATCATGACCGAGCGTGGCGATCTGTGCTTTCACTGGCATATCCATTTTGAGGCTATCCGGGTCGGCATCGACGATATGAGAAAACACGCGAACGTCTTCCGGCAAATCGACATAAGCGGCTACGAAGGGGAGAGACCATCCTTTGGGCGCCGCATGGACCACCGACCAGGAATACAAATTCCCTTCCGCACTCAATTTAAGAGATGACATGTTTTCCGACATGCATTCGGGACAAACATCCGTCGGCGGAAACACTTTCTTGCTGCAATCGTACACTCCGAGCCTACCAGCCGTACGGTGCCATCGGCATCCCGCGTGACAGCGTCACCGGCGAGGTTCAGGGCTTCCTGTAATTCTTCACTCATAAGCGATCTCTACTCTTTCTCGGGACCGCGGGGAACATCGCGGATTGATGTGTTTGGCGCAACATCATTTCGCCGTAGCTGTGCACTGCGCCGGCCATTTTCCATATAGCGGCCATCGGTAGCGCGTTGCGCCATTTCTTCCCATTCTTCTGACCAGTCACCGAGCGAGTAGCCATGCCAGGGACTTTCGGGGGTCAGCGGCGGTAAATCAAGATTTTCCCACAGCGTCTTTGCGCCTTCCATGAACTCTTTGGTTGGCAAGGCGATTGGTGGCATATCCGATTTCAGCGTTGCATCGATCAGCATGGTGCCATCAAACCCGTCACCCCGTTCCAGGGCCGGTCCATGTCCACGGTCGCGATATTTAAGAATCTGAACATCCAGCGCCGGATTGGCGCGATAGGCCAGCGCCCAGAACACCGCATCTCCCTGTTCGGGATCAATATCCTCATTCACCGCGATGACATACTTGCCACAGGCAGAATCAAAATTTGCGGTGCCATATAAGGCCCGCCATATCTCTGTCGTCGGCACGCCCCGTTCAAAGACCAGAAAGGCCAGTCGCCTAATATTCGTCAGCGGCTCATGCAACGAAACATGTTTGATCCCTTTGATTCCAAGATTATCCGTCAGATGGTTGAGGAACTTGGGCTCCATCGCCACCCGCTTGATAACGCTCGATTCTGACGGCGTTACCTGCGAAATGATCGACGCCATGATCGCGTCCTTACGCCGGGTAATCGCGGTCACCTCGAAGATAAAATTATATTCCTCGAGATTGATGTGCCCGTGGCTTTCACCAAACGGTGCTTCGGGCTCCAGCATATCGGTATCCACCAGACCCTCAATGATGATCTCGGCATCCGCCGGCACCATCAAATCGACGGTCTTGGCTTTAACAACTCGGATAGGCGCACCCACCAAGGCCCCCGCGACGGCAATTTCATCAATTCCCTCACGGATTTTTTGCGGGCTGACATAGGCCAGCGCCGGGGGGCAGCCGACCATGATCGCCATCGGCATCTTTTCGCCGCGCGCTTTGTATTTGTCCCAATGGGCGTGCCCGCCCTGACGCAGATTAACGAACATCTTGAGCCCAATACGGTCCGGCGCTTTGATGCCGCCGCGATAGGTCCCCATATTCTGCACCCCAGTATCAGGGTCCCGCGAAATACAGCTGGTCGCGGTCAGATAGGGCGCTACATCAAACCCCGGTGTCGAGATTGGTACAGGTAGAGCATCGAGCCCTTTGCCTTCGCCATCGATATCCGCGCCAGTCAAAATCACTTCATGGCAGGGTGCGTCCTGCACCTCGACCGGCGGCAGCGGCGCGGCTAACGCCTTCTTCCAATGTTCCCCGATTTCGGAAACCGGTACGCCCATGCCGATGCCATAAATCTCTGGCGTCGTCGCCAACGCGCCAACCACCAGCGGAATATCATATTCATTACCGCGGCTGTCGGTGACATTGTTGAAAAGAAAGGCTTTGCGCTCTGCTTCAGGGATACCACCGCGAAACTGCCAGCGGACCAGTGGTTTCAGCTCGGTGTCTTTATTGACCGGCGCATCGATTTCATGCAGCAGCCCCAACTCACGCAGTGTTTCGATATGATCATGAAGATCAGGGTACCCCCGCCCGCCATATTGTTTCTCGTCAGCCATATCGTCCTCTGTCAGTCTAGAGCGCAATAAACATGAACGAATTCGTCCGATCAACCGCTAGAGCGCGGTTATGACTGGTTTCGCCGCCTGCTTTTTGACCCGCTCGCGATAGGAAATGATGGTCGTTGCCATAACAATCGTAAAGGCCCCGCCCCAGGTCCAGATATCCGGAATCTCCGAGAACGCGACATAGCCAAAAATCGTCGCCCAGATCATGCGGGTGAATATGATCGGCTCGGCGAAACTGAGATCGGCAATCGCATAGGCCTTGGCGGTAAACAAATGCCCAAGACTGCCAAGCACACCGATCGCCATCAGCCCGAGCAATTGCTCGAAAGTAGGCCATTGCCAATAAAACAACGCCGCAACCAGCGTAATCGGCGTCATCAGAAATTGGACATAGGCGGCGATGGTCGCCGGGTCTTCAGATTTGGTCAGGCTTTTGGCAAAGAGTTTGGAAATAGCCGCCATTGCCGTCGCGCCAATCGCTAAAAGAGCCCCAATATTCATCGCCTCAAAGCCCGGGCGGATGATCATCAAGGCACCGGTCGCGCCGATGATAAGGGCTGTCCAGCGCCAGATTCTGACTTTCTCGCCAAACGCCACCATCGCCCCGAGAGTCACAAAAAGCGGTCCGGTCAGGTTAAGCGCTGTCGCATCCGCCAGCGGTATCAGCGAGAGCGCCATAAACCAGCACAGCATCGACACCGAGTTGATGCCCGCCCGTATCGTATGAAACCCAAACCGCTTGGTTTTGAACATCGCCAATGCCACCGCGCATCAAGAGCGGCACCAGCACCAGAAATCCAAACAGGTTGCGGAAAAACGCGATAACAAACGGGATGCATATCAAAAGAGATGAGCCGCACCGTGCCATGCATTGACGCAAATAAGGCGCCCGCCAGAATCATAAACGCCGTCGCGAGAACCGCCGGGGACGTAGCAACGGATGAACCTCCGGCGGGTGCGGTCATAGGTCTCTTTCCAGAATTTTCTTATATAAAGGCTCGAGGAACAGCGCGGGCTGCACAAAGGATTCACCTAGTGTACTCCGCCCTATAAAACAGCGCCAGCGCACCCTTGCCGTCGGTGAATTCACGTGTAAGCTCGCCGGCAACCTAAATTTTGGAGCATGTAATGTCACCTGAGTCAGACGCGGCAACTGAAACACCCCCAATGTTCACGCCCTTCAAACTGCGTGAATTGACCCTGAGCAATCGGGTCGTCATGTCGCCGATGTGTATGTATTCCGCCGATGATCTCGATGGGACACCGACCGATTTTCATGTCGTGCATCTCGGCAGCCGCGCCATGGGGGGTGCCGGGCTGGTCTTTACCGAGATGACCCAGGTTTCACGAGAAGCCCGCATCTCCCCCGGCGATGCCGGCATGTACGAAGACCGCCACATGGAAGCCTGGAAGAAGGTCGTCGATTTCGTCCATACCCGCACCGATGCCAAGATCGGCATGCAGATCGGTCATGCGGGCCGCAAAGCCTGTGAGCCCATTGCCTGGAAACGCAACACGCCGCTCACCGAAGACGAGAAATGGGAGATTGTCGCCCCGAGCGCAATCAAGTTTGGGCCTGACAGCGAAATGCCCAAGGAGATGAACCAAGGCGACATCGCTAAGGTGGTTGATGATTTTGTCTCCGCCGCCAAGCGCGCCGATGAAGCAGGCTTCGATATTATTGAGATACATGCCGGGCACGGCTATTTGCTGTCTTCGTTTATGTCACCTCTATCGAACCAGCGGACGGACGCCTATGGCGGCTCACTGGAAAACCGTATGAGGCTGCCGCTCGAGGTCTTCCACGCAGTGCGCGCTGTCTGGCCTGATGAAAAACCAATATCGGCGAGAATTTCGGCCATCGACTGGAATGATGACGGCAATCAGATCGAAGACGGTGTTGAAATCGCCAAGATGTTCAAGGCCGCCGGGCTCGACATTATCGATGTCTCAAGCGGCAACGTCACCAGCGAACGCCGCCCTGTGACCCCCGGCCTGTTCCAGACACCGTTTAGCGAACAGATCCGCCGCGAGGCCGACATGCCGACCATGACCGTCGGCAATCTGGCGGTTGCTGAACAGATCAACGGCGTCATCGCCGAAGGCCGCGCCGATCTTTGCTGCGTCGGCAAAGGCCATCTGTTCGATCCTTACTTTGTGCGTCACGCGGCCCGCGCGCTGGGCTACGATCTGAAATGGCCGAACCAGTATCCTGCCGCTGGTGTCTTTAACCCCAATCCCGAAATCATGAGATAATCCCATGGCGACCCAACCCTGCAGCCGAGACCGAAATTCCACCGATGTTTACGCCCTATAAGCTACGGGGCGTGGAGATGATCAATCGCGTGGTGATGTCTCCGCTTTGTATGTACTCAGCCGAAGACGGCGTCGTCGGTGACTGGCATGTCGTTCATCTGGGGAGCCGCGCCATGGGCGGTGCCGGGTTGGTGATCGCCGAAATGTCCGCTGTACATCCCGATGGCCGCATATCGATCCGCGACGCCGGTATCTGGGATGACAAGCACATCGAGCCCTGGAAGCGAGTCGTCGATTTTGTCCACGAAAATACCGACAGCAAAATTGGCTTACAGCTCGGTCATGCCGGGCGCAAAGGCGATACCGGGCTGAGCTGGCAGCGCGGCACGGACGCCCAGATGGAATATGGATTTGATATCGTCGCCCCCACAGCGATTCCGGTATCAGAGCGCGCCCGCACGCCGCGCGTCATCACCGACGAAGAAATCACCGCCCTGCCGGGGCTCTACAAACGCGCGACCGAACGCGCTGAAGAAGCCGGGTTTGACGTCCTCAACTTCCACTGTGCGCATGGTTATTTGATGTCGAGCTTCATCTCACCACTCAGCAATCACCGCAATGATGAGCTTGGCGGTCCATTGGAAAACCGTATGCTGCTGCCGCTCAAGATTTTTGCCGAAGTGCGCAAAGCCTGGCCCGAAGACAAGCCTATCGTCGTGCGGATTTCTGCCGTCGATTGGGAAGAAGGCGGACATGAAATAGAAGACGCGGTTGAAATCGCCAAGATGTTCAAGGCCGCCGGTGCCGATGCCATGGATGTTTCCAGCGGCATGGTGACCAATAAACGCCCACCCGATACATCAATGTTTCAGGTGCCCTTCGCCGAGCGCATCCGCGCCGATGCCGGCATGGCGACGATGGCGGTCGGTAATATAGAAACGGGCGAGCAGATGAATGACATCATCAGCAATGGTCGGGCCGATTTCTGCGTCGTCGGACGCGGCCATATGTATGACCCCTATCTGACCCGCCATATCGCGCGCGAAATTGGTTACGACTACCCCTGGCCGAATGAATATGGCCGTGGCGGTGGCTTTCGGTCCAAGCTGTGATTTAGTCGGCGGACGGTTTTTCTGTCCTGGCGCTTTCACGCCACCAGATATAGAGCCCGCTGGCGATCACCACCGCCGCGCCCGCAATCGTGAGCCCGTCAGGGAATTGTCCAAAGAAGATCACGCCAAACAGTGTCGCCCATATGATCTGGGTATAGAGAAACGGTGATAGCCGCGACGCTGGCGCCATCTCTAGGCCACGGATCAGCAAATAATGGCCAACGCCATACATGCCGCCGAGGCCCGCCATCAGAAGCCATTCGACTGGTGTCGGCGTAATCCAGACGAACGGCACAAACAAAGACGTCACCCCAACACCAAACACCGACGTCCAGAACAGGCTGGTTTGCGTGCTGTCCGTTTTCGAAGCGATCCGCGTCAGGATTTGATAGATGGCGTAACAAACCGCTGAGCCAAGCGGTAGCAAAGCTGCCCAGTGCGTTCCGCCGCCGCCAGGCCGGATAATGATAAGGGCCCCGATGAAACCAACAAAGATCGCCGCCCAGCGCCGCCAACCGACCTGTTCTTTTAGAATCGGAATGGAAAAGGCGGTAATCAGGATCGGGGCGATAAAATGAATCGCCACCGCGTCCGCCAATGGCAGATAACCCAGCGCAAAAAAGAACAGGCTCGTCGCCATCAACATCAGAGCCGACCGCGAAATATGCAGCCAGGGGCGCGTGGTTTTCGCAAGTTTGAAAATGCCGGACCGGGAAAACAGAACGAACGTCACCAGCGCATGAAACACATACCGTGACCAGACGATCTGCGTAACGTCGTATTTGGGGGCCAGCGTTTTGACAACGGCCTCACCACCGGTAAACAGCGCCAGCCCCATCATCATCAGGACAATACCGAGGCGAATATTCTGGGGGCGATCAATCTGGGTCATAAAGATTTTAAACCGGGCGAGATGCGATGCGCAGAGACATCACGCCGCGCGGTATAAATGGTCTACAGATTCACTCACGCCCGGGCAAGGGGTGGGGGGGGCGTCCCTCCGTAGTCACAGTGGATCGGCAATGGTATTATTCTTGTCGTACCCGTCCGGGACATAGAATTTCACCGTCAATTGTCAATTCCCTGTTATCTGCGACAGGGGCTGCAAACGGCTTGGCCAAGAAAAGAGTAGAGAATTATGGAAGCAGGTTTTTGGGGCGTGCCCGACGTCGATATCTGGATGTTTTGGGGCCTGACCTTTTTCGCCGCCTTCACAGCGTTTGTTGGCATCGCCACCGGCGCGGCTGGTGGGCTGCTTATGATGGTCGCCCTCGCCACGATTTTCCCGCCCGTGATCTCTATTCCGCTCCATACCGTTGTTCAGATGGGCGGCAATATGAGCCGCACCGTCTTTATGTGGAAATATATCATGCGGCCCGTGGTGCTGCCCTTCGTTATCGGCGGCATTATCGGCGCCATCGCCGGGGCCAATGTCTTTATCCAGGTCCCCGTCGCCGTGCTTCAGGGTCTCCTTGGGGCGTCGGTCCTGGTCTTTTTGTGGATGCCATCGCTCGGCCAGATCGGCGGACAGCGCAACCGGTTCGCCGTTGTCGGTTTCTGCGCCACCTTCCTCGGTGTTTTTATCAGCGCCACAGGCTCTCTGGTCGCGCCTTTCGTCGCCAGCGAAGCCCCCGACCGCCGCAACCATGTCGCCACCTTCTCAACGCTGATGGCGCTGGTGCATATTATGAAGCTCGGCGCGTTCGGGTTTATCGGTTTCGCGCTGGCGGACTATCTACCGCTGATGCTGTGCATGATCGCCGCCGCAATTGGCGCGAGCTATGTCGGCAGCAAAGCGCTCAACCACATCAAAGAGCGGAACTTCCGGGTGATCTTTAAGACGATCTGCACGCTGCTAGGCGCTCCGCCTAATTTATAAAGCCTTTGGGTTTTAGTGATGGGATTTTAGATACAGAAAACCCCGCACCGTTTCCGATGCGGGGGTTCTGATTTAAACGCCAAAGACTTTATTTAATCGCGACGTCGATGATCGCGCTGCGGCCTTCTTCCATCGCCTTCAGACCATTTCTCAGAGCCTGCTGCACCTGTTCGGGATCTTCGACCCGCTCGCCATAAGCCCCAAATGATTCGGCGACTTTGGTGAAGTCCGGCGCGTTGATATGCGTGCCATGGAACACATCAGTATCGACCGCAATCCCGTCGGGATACATCTTGAGATGCATGCCCTGCATCGCGGAATACTTCGTATTGTTGAAGATCACCGCCATGATCGGCAGCTTGAAGTCGCGTGACGCGCCGAGGGCCTGCAGCACCGGGTTATAGAGAAACGCGCCATCGCCAATGATGGTGACAACCGGTGAGTCCGGCTTGGCGAGCTTGACGCCCAGTGAAAGGCCAAGCCCCTGGCCGAGACCGCCCTGACGGCTGAAGATCGCCTGCGGTTCATTCCACATAAGATGCTGACGCACGAGCCCGGTATGGGTCGTTACCTCATCGACATAGGTCGTGCCCTTGGGCATCACCTCACCGATACAGGCGCACAGCCACACCGGATCAATCGGTGTGCTCTTGCGGGCTTCGGCGTGTTCCGCAGCCCGTTTCGCCATGAGAGCGTTATGCCGTTCAGTGCAAGCCGCGCGGCGTGCCGCAACGGCGTCTTCATCAATGCCGCGATCCCGCATCGCGGTCGCCACATCACGCAACGTTTGAGCGACATTACCTTCAAGATACATATCCGCCTGATGGCTTTGATAAACCATTGAGACGCGATGCGGATCTTCATCGATGATGGCGATCGTGGCATTTGGTGGTCGATCACTCGGCGGATACCAGGGCGCACGCATCCGGATGACCATCACCAGGTCAACATCATCCCAGAACTGTTTAAAGTTGTGGCCCTGATGCAGGGGATGATCCTTGGGGAAGTTCGAGAACAACGCGCCCGGATTTTCGACAACCGGCAAGGCCAGCTCCTCGCAGAGATCCAGCAGCGCCTGATAGGCCTCAACATCCTGCCCGGCGGCTTCTGTCAGCACGATCGGCATCTTGGCCGAGGCCAGCTGCTCGGTAAGCTTTTCAATATCTTCCGGCGCCGTCAGCATCCGGGGCGCGGCCGGAATCGCGCGGGCGTTGTCGGGCAAATTCCATTCATCCATCAGCGTCTCGGTGGAGACGGACAAATAAGTCGGGCCGGTCGGCGCGCGCTGGGCAATTTCACCGGCCCGGATGATGGTCTCATAAACCGTGTAAGGGCTGCCCGCGACGTTGGAATATTTCACAATCGGTTCGGCCAGCCGGGTCGTGCCACCAACGATGCTGAGATTGTTAATCCACTGAGCACCGGGGTCGAAACCAGGCTGTTCGCCATAGGTCATCGACTCGCCGGAAATCACCACCATCGGCACACCGGCACAGAACGCGCCATGGATGCCCATATTACCCTGCAACAACCCGGCCCCGGCATGCAGCAGAACCATCTGCATCTCACCGGTGACCATCGTGTAGCCCATGGCAATATCGACAGCGAGAGTCTCGTGCCAGACATCCATCAGCACCGGACCGGGCGTGCCCGCCTGTTGCTGATTGGCCATCGCTTCCCAGACCGGCGCCCATTCAGTGCCCGGCGATGACAGGATATATTTACATTCAAGCTTGCGGCAGGCCTCAACGATTGCCTCGCCGCCATCCAGCGTATTTCTCATAGTCTCGCTCCCTAAAGAATTATCGTTGAAATGATAATCTCATTAATTTGCAAACAAGGCTATCCGGTGAGGGAATTTTGCCGCCCTTATTGAACTTGATGAACCTAAATTCGACCAGACCAATGAAGAGAGACGTCGAAATAGTCCTGCGATTCTGTTAGGGAAGAATCAAAATGGATGATCACCTTCGCGATAATGAGAGGATTTTAAGTAACTCAACATGCTGGATAGTGTAAAAAATTGGCTCAAAAAAATTCTTCAATATGAGGCCCTGGCTGAAACGGCCAACGTTCGGGAAATAATCAATGCCGTTAGAAACAGCGGCCAGCCCTACTGTCCAGACGAAGAGGGCGATTTGTTATTCTCTCTAATCCGGAAACATGGATACAAAAACTGTTTAGAGGTCGGTTTTTATACGGGAAGCTCAGCGCTCTACATGTGCGACGCTGTCGCAATACATAGCGGACATGTGACGTCAATTTGCATCGATGGTGATGACGCAGTTGCGCCCGGTATGAAAATGTTACGAGACGCAGGATATGCCAACACTCACGATTTGATCCAGGAAAACAGTAACCAGGCCCTCCCTCGGAAATTTCTTTCCAACGAAAAATTTGATTTCATCTTTATCGATGGCTGGAAAACATTCGACCACCTGGCCTTCGAAATTTATCTCGCAAATCAGATCCTGAAACAGGGCGGTGCTATTGCATTTGACGATAGCCAGATGGTGTCAGTCCGAAAAGCAATCAAATTGCTCCAACAATATTACGGGTTCGAGGAAATCGACTATCCCGAGCACAATCAGAGTCTCCGTTTGCGGATCTTTCAAATATTGACATGCCGGTCCTGGCAAAGGCCATACCGTGCCTTTATCAAAACGCTCGCGACAGAAGCCCAACCGCCATTCGGAGAATTAACGTTCCACCGGCCGCTTTAGGCCGTTTCACGGATAAATTTATAATTATCAATTTCCACAATTATAAATGAGCCGTATAAAACAGGGCACCTATCCACGGAAGAGGTCTCAAGTGTCCGAAAATCCTGAAAGTGACGCGCCCCTAACAGGCACTGCCCGCGTCGGCATTATAATGGGAAGTACGTCCGATTGGCCGACGATGGAACATGCTGCGAAGATCCTAGCGGAACTCGATGTCCCTCACGAATGCCGGGTGGTTTCAGCGCATCGTACACCGGACCGGCTCTATGAGTATGCGCGCTCTGCGCGGGACCGGGGGCTGGCCGTTATCATCGCCGGCGCCGGAGGTGCCGCGCATCTACCGGGGATGACCGCCGCGATGACAACCCTTCCCGTGCTCGGGGTGCCAATCGAAAGCCAGTCCTTAAAGGGCCAGGACAGTTTGCTCTCCATCGTTCAAATGCCCGGCGGGATTCCGGTTGGCACCTTGGCAATTGGCAAGCCCGGCGCCATCAATGCAGGATTACTGGCCGCGCAAATTCTTTCGATCACGGATACCGAGCTTGCGGAGCGGCTGGCAGGCTGGCGGCAACGGCAATCAGAGGCGGTTCCTGAATTCCCATGCTAGAAACTTCAGAGATTTCGGAAACTTCCGCTCAGGAACTGCCGCGCGGCAGTGTCATCGGCATTATGGGTGGCGGTCAACTGGGCCGAATGGCGGCCATTGCTGCATCACGGATGGGATATAGCTGTCATATTTTCTGCCCTGACCCGGAATCACCGGCGGCGGAAGTAAGCAAGTGGCATACCTGCGCGGCATTTGATGATGTGCCAGCGCTGGAAGCCTTTGCAAAATCGGTCGATGTCATCACCTGTGAAATAGAGCATGTGCCGGCCGATACTCTGAAATGCGTCGCAGCATTTGCCCCGCTCCATCCCGGCGTCCGCGTTTTCGAGATTTGCCAGGACAGGGTCGCGGAAAAAACCTTTCTCAACGAGATCGGCGTTGCGACGACAACCTGGCTGGCGATTACATCGCCCAATCAAATCCAGGAAGCCTACGAAAACGGCTGGCGCGCCGGGATATTGAAAACCGCCTTCGCCGGGTATGACGGTAAGGGGCAGTTTCGCCTGGACGGCAAAGAGCATTTCCAGGATGCAGAAAATATCTGGGCACAATTATTCGGCGCAGGTGACGCTGAGGGTAGTGCCGTTCTTGAAGAAATCGTTGAGTTCGAGCTCGAGATGTCAGTGGTGGTTGCGCGAAATGCCAAAGGTCAGATCGCGGCATTTGATGTCGTCGAAAACATCCACAAAAATCACATCCTCGCCATCACGCACGCACCCGCCACCATATCCGAAGAGAACCGCGCGGCCGCAATCACTATCGCGACTAAAATAGCCGATGCGCTCAATATCCAGGGTGTGTTGGCCATCGAGATGTTCTTGACCCGAGTCCGGCGAAATCCTGGTCAATGAGCTGGCACCGCGTCCCCATAATTCCGGTCACTGGACCATCGATGCCTGCAATACAGATCAGTTCCAACAGCTCATCCGCGCGATCTGCGGCCTGCCCCTCACCACACCGAAACGCTGGGCAGATGCGGAAATGATCAATCTTATCGGCGATGACATCGAAAAGACGCCAGATTATCTGGAAATGCCCAACGCCCATTTACATCTATACGGCAAACGGGACGTCCGGACGGGCCGAAAAATGGGCCATGTCACCATCGTCAAACCTTTGACCTGAAGCGGCTAACTTGAAACGGCAGGCGTTTAGAGAAGCGGGTCGTCGTTTGGGCCGCCGACGGCAAGAGATGCCGCCGTGGAGGCAACAACATCCCAGGTCAGGGCAATGTGATGCGCAATGGCATGGGTATCGCGCCACGCCCGGTTGACCGCATTCCCCGCGACAATGCCGCGCCCGCCCATGATCGGATAAACCCGATCAACGGCCTGCACACAAAGTTTCGTCGCATAACCATTGTCGCGGCGATAGCGCGCGCGATCTTCCATAGATGGCATTAGCCCGGCTTTGCCGTTGGCAATAATCTCGGACCGGTTGCGGTCCATCAGCGCATAGGCCGCCGCCACTTCGGATTCCGCCTCGGCGATGCGGTACTGCACAGTCGAGAGCTCCTGCAGATTGGCACCGCCCACCGTCACCCGCTTTTTCATTTCATCGATCAGCATCTGCACCATCCCGCGCGCCGCGCCAATAACGCTGCCAACGAGATTAAACGAGAAGGTCGCGCGTTGCGGAATTTGATAGAGATAGCCGGGATTAATCTCGCTGCCCGGTGTCGGGCCACCGCGCAACGCCATGAAAGCAACCGTCCGATAGTCCGGCACAAACACGTCCTTGAGAACGATATCATTGCTGCCGGTCGCGGCGAGCCCGGTCGTCTGCCAGGTATCAATGATTTCGCATTCATCCAGCGGCACCAGCGCAAAGTGAAGCGCCGGCCTGTCACCTTCTTTTTCAGGCAGTACTGCGACCTGAAGGGCAACCCAGCTGCAATGATTGACGCCGCTGGAGAACCCCCAGCGTCCATCAATTTGCAGTCCACCCTCTACCCGCTCGACCTTGGGGCCAAAGCCCAGGAACGACGACGCGACCGAGGCCTCAGGATTGTCGCCCCAGACATCCTCTTGGGCTTTTGGCGGAAACATCCCCAGCAACCAGCCATGACAGGCAGTGACAGCGGCCACCCAACCGCTCGACGCGCAGCCTGATGAAAGGATCACCCCAAGTTCGGTCTGGGTGCCAAAATCCAGCTCAAGCCCGCCCAACTTTGCCGGTTGCAGAATGCGATAGAACCCGGCATCGCGGAATTCCTGATCGGTTTGTTCGGGGACACAGCGCGCCAGCTCGGCCTCCCGCGCCCGTTCCTGCAAAACAGGAACCATGGCTTCAGCGCGGCGAAGAATTTCTACGCGCGAAATATTTAACTCAAGATTGCTCATACTTAGGTCCAAAAGGCTGGTTTGACATGGGCGTGATGATGCGGATAGCAGGCGCCATGATCAAGGCGAATAATCCGCGCTTCCGCAAACCCCCGCGAAATTTATATTTCAAAGAAGGCGGCGGCCCTCCAGTCTGGACTGGAAGACCACCACGATACAAAAGTAAAACGCTTAAGCGGAATGGTGTTACATTTTCTCCCAATCTAGCATACTGAACACTTCGTCTCACAGATTTCACTGTTCTTTCCTCAACTGATGGGCTGAATGAACGTTAAAGGAGCAGCAAATGGCAGAAACAGATGAACGGCCGCCCCTCGCCTTTGGGCATATTGTTCTCGCCGCGAACGATGTCGACGAAACGACGCGCTTTATGCTCGATCTCGGCATGCGGAATATCTTCCAGTCGCCAGAGGTCGTTGTCATCGAACTACGCGGCGGCACGCACCTGCTGATCGAACCAACAGACAGCCCCGTCACCCCTGGCACCAAGGCACCATTCGACCTGATGGTCGATGATATCGATGCCTGCCGCGATATGGTCACCCAGCTCGGCCTGCAACCCTCGGATTTGGAAAAGAACGAATTTCATCGGTTGTTCACAATCACCGACCCGTCGGGGTATGAGATCACGATAAACTCAAGCCATGCGTCACAGAAGCCGGTTTAAAGGAAAGGCCAAAAACAGAATTCTCGAAACGTTGGCGAAAGGCTACGGGGATAGATCCTTCCGGGGGATTTTTCGCTTTCAGAGAAAAATGGTGCCGCCTAGGTGACTCGAACACCTGACCCCCGCATTACGAATGCGATGCTCTACCAGCTGAGCTAAGGCGGCCCCGGTATTAGTATTATACCGGATAATTCCTTAAGGAAGGAATTCTTTGATTTCTTGCGGGCTACTTACTCTGCTATCGCCGCATTCGTCAACGGGGCTTATGATTCTCAGCCACGTTCTCTGGAGGATTTTTCTCTGTCGGACGCGGTCCGACCCTGTCTGGCGGATCAGGCGGCAACAACTCCTGTTTCGGTGGCAGCATGGAATCATCTTTGCGCGCCGCGCCGCCCGATATCTTGTGTCCAACCGGCAGAATCGGTGTCTCTGTAGCTGTCAGAACCGCCGCATATTCCGGAACCCGCCAGTCAAGCGTCCCGAGCGCATCACAGCGGTGGCACACGGGCGTCCAGCGGGCACTTGCCGCCCCACAATCGCTACAAATCCAGGCAGGATCCGGCGCGGCATTCGCCGCCCGCACCAGCCAATGGCGGACGGCATCAGTATTCTGATTCTCACCCTCTTCGAGTTCCGCCATGAGGCGGCAAACGCGCGACGGCGGATTTTCCAACCCGATAGAATCGAGATGGGTACGCGCCGCGCCCCAAATCTTGGCGTCAATAAGAGCCCGAGCCAAAGCAATGCGGCTTTCCGGGTGATCGGGACTACACTCGCGGAGTTCTTCGAGCTTTTTGACGCGCGTCAGGGCATCCGTTGCTTTCTCATCACCGGCATACAGTGCCGCCAGCGCGGGATGTGGTGCGTGCACCCAGGCCCCCCGGATTACCTTCAACATACCGCGTGTCTTGCCGACATCGTTCATCAGCGATGCCCGACGGATGATGGACGGCAAATGATCGGGCTGCTGCTTATGAGATTTTTCAGCAAACGATAAAGCCCCTGCATCATTTCCGGCGGTCTCTGCTTCAAGACTGCAACCGAGCAGAATAGCGGCCCGCAGCCCCTGACCATCGATGCTTTTGATGGCCCCGGTTTTCATGGCCTGATCAAGCGTCTTTAAGGCAGCCTGCCATTGGCCCTGGCGGACCTGCAGATCAAACAGCTTGGTCATTACCCACGGTGTCTTGGGCTGAAGAGTCCGCGCCCGGCCCGCATAGGCCAGTGCAGCACTGGTATCGCCATCGCGTTCGGCCTGCATCAGCAATCCGCGCAATCCGAGGAATGCTGTTTCAGGGCGCTTGAGCATTGCATCGAAATAGCGTGTCGCCGCCGCCTCATCGCCATTAAGCTGCGCGGCCTGCGCCGACAGCAACATGGTCAAAGGGGGTTCGCCGAGCAGGGCGTCCGCTTTCTTGGCCTGACGCCGCGCTTCATTTGCGTCACCGGCAGCAACCGCCACCATGCCCTGGGTCAGGGCCTTGTAGCCGCGCTCGCGCTTGCCGCGCTGGCGGGAATCAGAAACAGCCCTTGGCACCCGTTTCACGCTCCACCAAAGTCGATAGAGCAAGGCGACGACAACCGCGAATAATATCAGCCCGCCAAATACAACGAACATTTCTATGTCGCCGCGTACATCACCCCAGGCAAAGGAAACGGAACCCGGGTGCTCCGCCAGCCACACGGCACCCACAATTACCAGCGCCGCCAAAACAACAAAGAAGATAGTGCGAATCATCCGCCAGAGGCTCCCGACGCACCCACGCCTTTCAGAGCGTTTTGAAACAGCTGAGAAATTGCCCTATCGACCGCCAGGCGGCTCTGTGCTGCTTTTAGCCATCTTTGCGAAACTTTTCGCGGGCCTTCGGGGAGTTTTTTGACGAGACCAATGGCCGATTTCAGATCACCGGCAGCCAAACGAAGCTCCGCCCGGGCAACCATGCCGGCGACGTCATCTTTACGCGCGCCACCTTCACCCGTGCGACGGAAAGTTACGAGTCTGGAAATCTTGAATAGCGTCTGATCGACCCAACTATCGCCAGCCGGTGTATAGCTGGCCCGAACAATGTCGCCCGACAACTGGTCAAACTGCCGTTGCAGGATCGGTAAATCGGGAACTCCTTTCGCCGCATGTTTCCTTAAAACACCCAGCGCCGTTTTATGGGAAGCCGTCCCGCCAGCCAGCGCCTCAACCGTTGCGAAGGGTTCTGCAAACCCGTTAGCGGTCCGGGCCGTATCACGAAGCTGACCAACCGCCAACAACAGCGCATTACTTTTTCCGGGTCCGCTGCTGTTTGCGGGCCTAGTTTCGAGCGCGGCAATGCGGCCCCCGAGATCCTTGATCAACGCCTGCAGGGTGGTGTTCTCTTTTTCCAGCGACGCCATTTTACTGCTGGAATTTGCCTGCAAAGCCGCAATGGCTTTCGCCGCATCGGGGTTCGCTGGCACTGCCGCCAGGGCGGCGATCTTTTTATCAATATCGTTAAATCGTCCAGACAGGGATTTGACATCTGACGCCAGAACCTGTTGCCCGGCATCGATCTTTTTGATCGCCTCCGTGGAAGCGCTAAAGGCGCTCGCCGACACAGCGTCCGTCCTTCGTGGCTAATGCCGCTTTGACAATCGACAAATCTTTTTCGACAACAGTCATTCTCATAGTCAGGGCATCAACACGTGATGTCACCGCCGCGGTGCGACCAGCATCCATGACCGGGGCCAGGAGCGTGCGGACGACAGTGGGAAGGCTCGGACCCCACAGCGGCCAGGCGATATAGGAAGACACGGCCAGCGCAAGCAGAAGAAACAGAACCGAGATGAGTTTCCACGGCGCACCGCTCTTGACGATAACCGTCGTTCCCGCCGTTGGCGTCTTCTCAGCCTTGTGATCAGGCTTAGGATCGACGACCGGGGCAGTCTCTTTGCTACCCGTTTTGGGAATATGTGTCTTTTTTTCGTCGGTCACGGGAAGCCTATTCGTCTCTCAATGTTAACAGTACTTGAAGTAATGCCTGCTGATTGGGCGTCTCTGCAATCTCTATCTTTTGCCAACTGAATTTTCGAACCGGTTGGGCAATGGCCTCTGATAAGCAAATTGCCGTTGCGAATGCGAGCTCGCGCTCCAACCCAGCCTGCATCACCAGACTAGCAAAGGTCATTGCCGTACGGTGAGAGAAAAATAGAACAACGTCCAATTTATGGTCAGAGAGTGATTTAATTGCGGCATCGGACAGGACAGACGGCGTTTCAGCGCGATATACAACATCGCGTCGAAGAGAAAACCCCTTCGCTGTCAACGCTCCTGCCAAATCCCCGGCGATATGTTCACCGGAAATATGGACCAACGTTCCAGCGTCTGGGGACAGGGTATCTACTGAACCAGATCGATCAACGACTTCTACATCGCCGCCCGCCGTTCGAACATTATTGAAACCCTTGGGTCCTCAAGGACTAGAAGCGGTAGTCACCGCCAACCGCAAGCACCGTCAAGCTGCGTTCATCTGTGCTTTGCGCCAGAGCGGCGGCACCATTGGCGCTGGTCACGATCATCGCCTGAACATTCTCCAACGAGATCGGTCGCCTATTGAATTGTATGTCGAGGAGCGGTTCGAGCTGGATCTTAAACCCCTCGGCGTCAAGAATTGTCGCCAATTTCATTGCGGCCGATGCATGCCTGGTGATCAGGACGCGCATTTTCGCCTCAACTTAAATCGTCGAAAAAGCCCGGACCGGCGCGTGATCGCAGATCTGCACCAACAGCAATGCCGATCTCAATCGCATCATCAAGTTGGCCATCTCGCTGCGCCG
Source organism: uncultured Alphaproteobacteria bacterium (assembly GCA_943787225.1). GTDB lineage: Bacteria > Pseudomonadota > Alphaproteobacteria > MPNO01 > UBA2964 > UBA2964. Next base: position 1,185,095 of record CALSLP010000001.1, on the reverse strand, counting down.
CATGAACTTCACTACCATCCGGCCGCACGATAAGTCCCCGAAAGGAAAGCGTCGATCCGGTGATTGTTGCCAATCCACCGATAGGCGTCCGACAGGAACCATCGAGCAGCGCCAGGAATGCGCGCTCCGTCTGCGTGCAAATTTCAGTTTCAGCATGGTTGATCGTCGCCAACAGATCGCCTGTCGACATGTCAGTCGCACGGCACTCAATACCAATTGCCCCCTGGCAGACAGCCGGCAGCATTTCGTCCGGATCGATAATAGCAGTGGCGTTCTCGAACAGACCAAGTCTTTTAAGGCCGGCAACCGCCAGGAAGGTCGCGTCGAATTCGCCTGCTTTGACCTTATCCAATCGGGTTTGCACGTTACCCCGCAATATATCGATCTGGACATCAGGCCGCGCGCTGAGAAGCAGCGCTTTGCGCCGTAGCGACGCCGTACCGACGCTTGCACCAACCGGCAAATCCGCCAAGCTCCTGATCGACTCATCGCAGGCGATCAGAGCGTCCCGAGGATCCTCCCGTGGCAATAACGCTTTTATGACGAGACCATCGGGCAAAACCGTTGGGACGTCTTTCATGGAGTGGACCGCAATATCAGCCCTGTTCTCGAGAAGGGCGTCTTCGATCTCTTTGGTAAACAGGCCTTTGCCGCCAGCGGCGGCCAGAGAGCCGACTTGAATTTTGTCGCCGGTTGTCTGCATCGGCAGGATTTCGATAGCGCCACCCTTGGCCAGAGCGGGATGTGCTGCCGCCAGGATATCGCGCACCATATTGGCCTGCGCCAGCGCCAGCGGGCTCCCCCGCGTCGCAATTCGGATTTTATCAGTCATCATAAAGCTGTACCGCGTGACACCGATTTGTGGAAGTCCTTCGTTATCTGTGCGATAGACTGCCGCACAATGAAAATTCTCGGCATTGAAACCAGTTGTGATGAAACAGCGGCAGCCGTCGTCACCGGCGAGGGCGAAATTCTGTCTAACGTCGTCCGTTCGCAAGTCGAAGAACACGTGCCTTACGGCGGTATCGTCCCGGAGATCGCGGCGCGGGCCCATGTCAGCGCGCTAGACCATATTATTGCCGACGCGATGACCAAAGCGGCGTATTACCTATGATGAGTTGGATGCCGTTGCGGTGACCGGCGGCCCTGGCCTGATCGGGGGAGTGATTGTTGGCGTCATGACAGCAAAAGCCATTGCCGCAGCCAAAAACCTGCCATTTCTCGCCGTCAATCATCTGGAAGGCCATGCCCTGACTGCGCGGTTAACCGACGGCATCGAATTTCCCTATCTTCTCCTCCTCGTGTCAGGCGGTCACACCCAGCTGCTTATTGTGGAAGGCGTCGGCAAGTATTGTCGTCTCGGCACAACCATCGATGACGCGATTGGCGAGGCCTTCGACAAAACGGCAAAGATGTTGGGGCTGGCCTATCCGGGTGGACCTGCCGTCGAACAAGCCGCCAATGACGGTAGTCCGGGAAAATTTTCATTACCGCGTCCACTTAAAGGGCGGGACGGTTGTGATTTTTCATTCTCCGGCCTGAAGACCGCCGTCCGTACGACCATTGAAAAGTTACCCGCAGGAGTCCTGAAAGAAACCGATATCGCCGATATTTGCGCAGAATTTCAATCCGCCGTCGCCGATGTCGTCGGTGACCGCGTCTCCAACGCAATTACCGAGTTCAAATTCCGTTACCCGCATGGCCAAACATTGGTTGTATCAGGGGGCGTCGCAGCGAATTCCGCCATTCGATCAACCCTTTCCAGGATCGCGGACACCCAAAACATAGATTTTGTCGCACCAGCCCATAATTTATGTACCGATAACGCAGCAATGATTGCCTGGGCAGGGATAGAGCGCTTCAAACTTGGGCTAACAGATCAACTGGATTTCGCGCCTCGGCCCCGCTGGCCGCTCGACCCAGAGGCACCAACCGCGCCCTTCGCTGGTGTCAAAGCATAAAAACGATTCCAATAATTCATGGATTGTGCGAGCCCCGGAGGAAGAATAACCGGCACAAATCTGGACAGAACTCGATATCTCCTTTGGAAAAAAAGACGCTATTCGAAAATTAGAACAAGCATTTGGATCTGTTCACAGTGGTATATGAAGAGAAAAAGTCGTCGGTGTACACAGCGCTGATTAGTGTTTTGGTAGTATTGTGGTTTTCTAATTTGGCGACTGGGCCTGTTCACGCTGTTCCATTTAACGGAACAGGAGGGTTTTCACTCTCCACAACAACACTCGATTTTGAAAGCTTTTCTGTGGGAACGGCGCAGCCCTCCAACGCCGATTTATCTATCAGTGCAGAACTTCCCAGTGCCCCAGGGGTACAGCCGAGCAGCGTGTTTGTTCGTTCCCAGGGATTCACCCAGATTGCCGGTATTTTTGAGGGCCAGTATTACGGCTTTGACGGAGCCAACTATTATATCCAGTTCAATGGCGTCGTGCAGGAATTCGGCATGGGGATTTTTGATCCGAATTTTGCAGGTAACGTACTGATCGCCTATGACGCATTTGGCAATGAGTTGGAACGAGTTACATCAGATACTGACCCCGAATTTCCAACTGGCATTGCTGGCGGTTCATTTTCAACATTTGTTGGCTTTAGTCGGGCAACTGCGGATATTAACCGCATTGAACTTCTTAGCGTGTCGAACGATGTTCTGGGGATTGATACTTTGACCTATTCATCGCTTGAGTCGACACCCAGTGTTTCGGAACCGGGATCAGCAATTTTATTTTTAGGAAATTTGATCGGATTGCAGTTTATCCGTCGCAGAAATCGTCCCCTCATTAAATCACTGCGGGCCTAAACTTTTCGCACAGCGAAAGCCAACCATATCGAGTCCATAATGTGGGCGATTGCCATGTCGGTAGCTGACACGTAGGCAATAGGGGTTGTTGCCCCAGCCACCGCCGCGGATTGCCCGTTCATAAGCCACGCCGGGAAATCTATCCGACGTCCATTCCCAGACATTCCCCGCCATATCAAGCACCCCAAAGGGCGACGCATTTGCTGGATATTTTCCAACCGGCGACGTCCGCAAATAACCATCTGCATCATCAGGCGCACAGCATTTAATCCGCCCGAGATTAGTTCGATGAGGCTTTGATTGTGTCGGGAGCGCATTACCCCACGGATAGCGCCTGCCATCGGTGCCGCGAGCGGCAAACTCCCATTCCTTCTCGCTCGGCAAGCGCATTTTGCGCCAACGGCAATATTGTTCAGCATCATTTGCTGAAACCTGAACCACCGGGTGATTGCCAAGACGCTTTATCGCGCTGTCCGGGCCCTGGGGGTGCCGCCAATTCGCCTTCTCAACGCGGGTCCAGCGACCACCAGGCCACACCCAGCCCCAGCCCTCTTTCTCACGATCCGTGACATAACCGGTCGCGTTCGAGAAGGCTGTGAACTGGTCATTGGTTACTTCCAGCCGCATCAGCCGAAACGGCGCAACGGACACCGTCTTGGGAGCCTCATTTGCATCCCCTTTGGCATCGACCATTACAAATGTACCACCGGGAATATCAACCAGCGTCTGGGCAACAGAATTGCCGCTGGCCAGAAAGCCAAAAGCGAGTAATGACAGAACGAGAATATGCATGGATAAAAGCTAAGCTTTTAAGACAATCGCCGCCCATATATTGCTGCCGCAATCAATCATATGTGAACAACGTCTTTTCTGAACGAGGTCTTTTGGCGACGCGAATAGCGGACTAGACTATTTGGGAATGAGAAAGGCTGAAGCGATGGCAGAGATAGATGCGAAGGCAAAAGGTCGGGCGGTGGTCATGCAGCCCGATGACGGCAGGTCATATTGGCAACCAAAGCCGGCAAATGGGCACGCCGATCCAAAACTGCTGCCTGTCGATACTGGCTTCAAAGGTCTTTCAATGGGTTTTCAGACCATCGCGCCGGGAGGCCATATCCGGGAACATTCCCACGATACCCAAATCGAACTTCAAATTTGCCACCGGGGCAAAGGCCACGTGCTGGTTGACGGTGACCGTCATGAGCTGGTTCCTGGCACGTCCTGCTTTTTGGGTTATAACGTCAAACATGAAATTTTCAATGATGGCGATGAAGAGCTGGTCATGATGTGGGTGATCACGCCCGGCGGGCTCGAAGAATTTTTCGCGACAATCGGCAAGGAGCGAGCGCCCGGAGATACCGCGCCGGAACCGTTTGGCCGGCCCACCGATGTTGTCGCCATCGAACGCCAGATGGGAATGCAGGATACAAAATGACTATTTCCTATATCGGGATTATCGGTGCAGGTGCCTGGGGCACAGCTTTGGCGCAATCGATCAGACAGGCAAGCTGCGAAACCGTCCTGTGGTCATTCGAGCCAGAAGTCGCAGAATCAATTAACAAGAATCACGAGAACCATACTTACCTGCCCGGGATCAAGCTTGATGCGGGAATCCGGGCGACCTCCATTCTCGAAGAGGCCGCGGCCACCGACGCCGTCCTCCTGGTTGTTCCTGCACAGTTTATGCGGGGCGTCGCCAGTCAGCTTTCCACCATGCTGGCCCGCGACATTCCTGTGGTCGTCTGTGCCAAAGGGATTGAACTGAATTCAGCTGCCCTGATGTCAGAGGTCGTCGCCGATACATTGCCGGGAAGACCGGTCGCCGTCCTGTCCGGCCCAACCTTTGCAGCGGAAGTCGCCAGCGGCCTGCCAACCGCGATTACCGTAGCGACCCAAGACAAAACTGTTGGTACCGAATTAGTTGAAGCCCTTGGCACCCAGAAAATGCGGCCCTATCTGAGCGATGATGTCATCGGCGCCGAAATTGGCGGTGCGGTCAAGAACGTGCTGGCCATCGCTTGCGGTGTCACGGAAGGCCGCGGCTTTGGCGATAATGCCCGTGCCGCCTTGATTACCCGGGGTCTCGCTGAAATGACCCGTCTCTGTATCGCCAAAGGTGGCAAGGCAGAGACGATGATGGGTCTTTCGGGGCTCGGCGATCTAACGCTGACCTGCAGCAGCAGTCAGTCACGCAACTATTCCCTTGGTGAAGCCCTGGGCAAAGGAACGACCCTTGAGAAGGTTTTGGCATCACGGAACTCGGTTGCCGAAGGCGTAACCTCGGCCGCCGCCGTGTCGACCCTCGCCAAACGACTGGGTATCGAAATGCCTATCACCGAAGCGGTCGCAGCGATTGTCAGCGGCGCTGTGTCGGTAGATGCGGCCATCGAAGGACTCCTCGCAAGACCTTTCCAGGAGGAAAGCCGGAAACGGCGCTAAACGGCTGTATAGAGCGGAGACCAAAATGCAGTACTGGCTTTTTAAATCGGAACCCGGTGCCTGGTCATGGGATGATCAGGTTAAAAAGGGTGTCGAGCACTGGGACGGTGTTCGCAACTATCAGGCCAATAATAATATGAAGGCCATGAAGAAGGGGGATAAGGGATTTTTCTATCACTCCGTCAAAGAGAAATCGATTGTCGGCATTGTTGAGATCGTGAAAGAACATTATCCGGACCACACCGATGATTCGGGGCGGTTTGGCATGGTCGATATAAAAGCCCTTGATCCGGTAAAGAACACGGTCACTCTTGCAGATGTTAAGGCAGAGCCCGCGCTCGAAAATTTTGCGCTGGTGAAACAATCACGCCTGTCGGTCGTGCCGGTCGGCAAAGACGAATGGAAAATAATCTGTAAAATGGCCGGGGTTAAACCATGACACAAAACGAGATGGAAAAACCCGAGATCATCGAGGATCTCGGGACCGATACAGTTCTATGCGCTGTGTCAGATATTGAAGACCCCGGCAGCAAGGGCTTCCGTGTCGGCAGACGCGAACGGCTTTTTGTCGTCCGCAAAGGCGATGACATTTTTGCCTATATGAATTTGTGCCCGCATCAGGGAACAACGCTCGACTGGAAACCTGACGCCTTCCTGACCGTGGAACAAGATTACATTCTCTGTGCTACCCATGGCGCCTTCTTCGAGATCGAAGACGGTATGTGTGTTGCCGGACCGTGTATGGGCCGTTCTCTCGCTCCGATTAAAATCCGCGTCGAAAACGGTAACATCCTGCTCGACTCCTGACATCCCCATAAAAAAACCTCCCGCTGGGGGGCGGGAGGGTACAAGTGGGGTGGGCATTCAACAAACACCAGTCAACCCGATTTTATTCCCGCACAATTTCTGCCTTGTCCCAGTCTTGCTTGAAGCTGTAACTCCGACAATAATCCGCCAACAAAGTTGCCGGTCGCCAACGCGACGCAATGAATCCAAAGGAGATCAGACACATGTCCGACCAATCACTTTTTCCAGTGCCTGAAGACGTCGCTAAAAATGCCTTCATCGATAACGACAAATATCTCGAGATGTATCAACGCTCGGTCGAAGACCCCGAAGGCTTCTGGGAAGAGCAGGGAAAACGGATCAACTGGATCAAACCCTATACCAAGGTCAAAGACGTCTCCTATGCGCATGATGATGTGCATATCAAATGGTATTACGACGGCACGCTGAACGCCTGCGCCAACTGTATCGACCGGCATTTGTCGACACGCGGCGATCAGGTGGCAATCATCTGGGAAGGTGATGACCCCAAAGACGACAAGAAGCTCACCTATAACGAGCTACACGAAGAGGTCTCCAAATTCGCCAATGCGATGAAAACCCTCGGCATCAAAAAAGGCGACCGGGTGACCATCTATTTGCCGATGATCCCCGAGATTGCGGTGGCGGTTCTCGCCTGCGCCCGCATCGGCGCGGTCCATTCGGTTATCTTTGGCGGGTTCTCTCCCGACTCCATCGCCGGCAGAATTCAGGATTGTGACTCGACGGTCGTCATCACCTCAGATGAAGGTGTGCGTGGCGGCAAGCCCATTCCGCTCAAAGGCAACACCGACGAGGCGCTGGAAAAATGCCCTGATGTCACGACCTGCATTGTCGTCAATCGCACCGGCGGCGATATCAACTGGGTCGAAGGTCGCGATCACTGGTATCACGACATCATGGCCGAGGCATCGCCCGACTGCCCGCCAGAAGAAATGGCCGCCGAAGACCCGCTCTTCATCCTCTACACCTCTGGCTCAACCGGTAAACCAAAAGGCGTCCTGCACACCACCGGCGGCTATATGGTCTATGCCTCGATGACCCATCAATATGTGTTCGATTATCATGATGGCGACATCTATTGGTGCACGGCCGATGTCGGCTGGATCACCGGTCACTCCTATATTCTCTATGGACCGCTCGCCAATGGCGCGACCACAGTGATGTTTGAAGGCGTGCCAACTTATCCCGGCTCCTCGCGCTGCTGGGAAGTGTGCGACAAGCATGAAGTCAATATTTTCTACACCGCGCCAACCGCGCTGCGCGCCTTGATGCGCGAAGGCAATGGCCCGGTCGAAAAGACCAGCCGCAAATCGATCCGTATTCTGGGTTCGGTGGGCGAGCCGATTAATCCGGAAGCCTGGCTGTGGTATTACAATGTGGTCGGCGAGAAACGCTGCCCCATCGTCGATACCTGGTGGCAGACTGAAACCGGCGGCATCATGATCACGCCACTGCCCGGCGCAACGGCGCTTAAACCCGGCTCGGCAACGCGGCCTTTCTTTGGCATCAAGCCCGCGCTGGTCGATGCCGATGGCAATACACTCGAAGGCGCGGCGTCCGGCAATCTCGTCCTGACCGATAGCTGGCCCGGTCAGATGCGGACAGTCTTCAAAGATCATGACCGTTTCATCGAGACTTATTTCTCGACCTATAAAGGCAACTATTTCACCGGCGATGGCTGCCGCCGCGACGAAGACGGCTATTACTGGATCACCGGTCGCGTCGATGATGTGCTCAATGTTTCCGGCCATCGCATCGGCACCGCCGAGGTCGAAAGCGCCCTGGTCGCGCACCCCAAGGTCGCCGAATCCGCCGTCGTAGGCTTCCCGCACGACATCAAGGGACAGGGTATCTACGCCTATGTCACGCTGATGGCGGGTGAAGAATCAAATGACGATCTGAAAGGCGAGCTGGTGCAGTGGGTGCGCAAGGAGATCGGCCCGATCGCCAGCCCCGACGCCATCCAATGGGCCCCCGGCCTGCCCAAGACCCGCTCCGGCAAAATTATGCGCCGCATCCTGCGCAAGATCGCCGCTAATGAAATCGATGAGCTGGGTGATACCAGCACCCTCGCCGATCCAACTGTGGTGGAAGATTTAAAAGATAATCGGGTGGGGTAACGGATCAGGCCCCGAACAGCGCTGTCTCCCCGGACTTGATCCGGGGTCCAGCATCGTCAATATAACGTCTAACATCTAGCTGCACTCGCAACCAAAGGCTTCAATCAGTTGGGACGTAACATCTACGCAACCTTGCGCCCCGATTTCCTGTGCTAACTGCTTCGCCTTCATCAACATCTCGCAGCCCGCAATTTTGTCACCTTTTTCGAGTTGCGTCCTTCCGATATTGAGGGAGATACTCGCCACACCAAAGTCATCTTCGGCTTCTTTATATATTTCGAGTGCTTTACGCTGCTGTGACTCTGCCTCGTCAAGATCTCCTCGAACTCGACAGACAATCCCGAGATTCCCGTATTGAGCAGCCATGCCTTCTTTACGGCCCAGCTCCTCATTCGTGGCAAGTGCCTGACGGTACATATTCTCCGCCTCATCGAGATCACCACGCATTGCATGAATGGTACCAAGGTTACCGTACTGATTAGCGATGCCTTCCCCATGCCCCAGCTTCTCGTATATTGCCAGCGCCTTGCGATAAAAACCTTCTGCTTCGTCGACTTGTTCGCGTGCCTGGTACACTTCACCGAGACAGGCATAATCGATAGCCAGTCCCTCCTCAAACCCGTGCTCCCGGTCGATGGCAAGAGCCTCGCGATACGACTCCTCGGCCCCATCAAAAAACCCACGGAGAGCAAACGCATTCCCGAAACTTCTGTGATCGTCGGCTACATCCTCAAGATGAGCGCGCTCTTCAGCACTTTCCCCCGACTTACTTTTTTGATCGATTTGATCGTTTTCTTCGGTCGTTCTTAAATCAGAATTTTTATTCATTGCTCAAACATTCCCTATGTCCCAGAACATCAACGAACAAACCGACCCTAACGGGCCTAACCACCTTATCTTTAATATAAGATAGTATATTCATAGGGTTTTACCCTTTTTACGAGAAAATATCTTAAATATTTATTGTTATCACGTTCAACAGGCTAGTGCATGAGCCAATCCTCTAAAAATCGACGCAGCGGCCGGCTTTTTCCCAGTCGCCGAAGCGGGTTGGGTCTGGGCCTTTTTGGCCGCCATGTTCTTTTGCAGGGTTAGCGGCGGAAGGCTCGGATGTCTTGGTCTTTTCTGCGACGGGGTTTTTGATGTCGGTCGTCTTTTTATCGGCTGTCATGTGCCGCCTCTTTTCAATTTGATGCGGTCGGAGAATAGTTTCGTAATATCCTTTGGTGCAATCACACGGCAGGCAACGGCAAAAGCCATATAGAGAAGACAGCCAACGGCCAGCGCCGCGAAGAGCACTAGGACACCCGGCCAGGCGGCGATCAGCCCGGCGAATTGCCTGGCCAGCCAGAAGGCCAGCGCCGCACAGGGCAGGAGAATCACAATGGAACGCCACGCCCCGATGGAGAATTTCATGCGGAGCCGGATGGCAAAACAAATCACCATGAGCAGCTGCGCGATGAGAGTGGCCCAGGCCGCACCCTCGATGCCATAGCGGGGAATTAAATAGATATTGAGCGCGATATTCACCACTGCCGCCATGGCGTGAAACCACATCTGGGCGACATGATCATGCCAGGCGACCAGCGCCGCCGTCGCGGCGATCCCGATATAGCCGGTCAGGGCGGCAGCCTGCAAGATAACCAGCGCCTCGGCACCGCCCACAAACCCTGCGCCAAAGATCAGGGCGATGATTTCGCTGGGAAAGGCGATGACCCCGGCCACTATCGGAAAGCCGAACAGGACGACCATCATCACATTGATGCGGTATTGCCGCGTCATGGAATCGCGGTCAGGAAAGGCAGCGGCAAGGGCCGGTCGAAAGGCCGTCATCACCAGATTACCCAGCGCGAAGGTCAACGTGTAAAGCCTGACCATACCGGTATAGAGCCCGGTCTCCGCCTCGCTGCGCAGGAACCCCAGCATCACGATATCGATATTGAGGAAGAGCGCGATCATCATGCCGCTCACCGCAATCGGGGCGCAGTCGCGGAACAGCTGGGATAAAACCGAGGGCTGCAATTTGAGCCGCAGCGGGACGATCTGTCTATGCGCCAAAGCGGCGAGCCAGAATGTTCCGATGGCCGTCGCCAGAACCGGAATGGCAGCGGCAAAATAAAGATCGCTTAGATCGCGAACCAAGAGCAGCAGACAAACCATCGAGAGCATTGATGATCCGGCGACACGGAGCGCCAGGGCGCGCATGCGTTGCCGCCCCTCAAAGATAAAATCGATGGCGATCACGGTGAATACCGGCCCAATGGCCTGAAGCGCCATGACGATTTTGACCGGCTGCGAACGATCGATCAGATAGATCAGAAGGAAATAACCGCTGAGCGATACCACCGCCAAGACAAAGCGCAGCCCGATAATTTTAGAAGCGAGTTCTTCAGCGCGATCAGGGTTCTGAGCTATCTCGCGATTGCCGTAATAATCCGTCCCCAAAACAATAAAGAGTGCAAAATAGGAAACAAATGCCGTACCGAATCCGATAATGCCAAAGCCTTCCGGCCCGATCGATCTGGCAACCCATGCCGTCGAGACAAACCCGGTGACCATCGCGACCGCCTGTGCAATCGCCAGAACACTGATGTTGTCAAAGATGCGAGCGCCGCCGCTTTCGGTGGAAGACATCTAGCTACGCAATCCTAGAATGAAACTTAAGGATCAAACGTTGGGACTCTCTATACAAACACAGGTGCAAAATGCACTCTTTCAATACTTGCTGAATTCAGAATCAAATCCCACATATATCATACGATGACAACAAACCGATTTTTTGATCGATTATGAATTATCTACGCACTTCAATCCTTTTAGCGGCGCATGACCGGGCTGTTCCTTGCCATCGGATTCATGCTCGGCGGCGAAGCTGGCATCATCATCGCGTTTATCATCGCGCTTGGCATGAACGCTTTCGCCTATTGGAATTCCGACAAGATGGTCTTGCGGATGTATGGCGCCCACGAGGTCGACGAACAATCTGCCCCATCCTACTACCGCCTTGTGGCCCAACTGGCGGATCGGGCCGAGATGCCGATGCCCAAGGTCTATATCATTGAAAATGACCAGCCGAACGCCTTTGCCACCGGTCGCAATCCTGAGAATGCCGCCGTTGCCGCAACAACGGGGCTTTTACGGATTCTCAGCCATGAGGAAATTGCTGGTGTCATGGCCCATGAGCTCGCTCATGTCCGGAACCGCGATACGCTAATCATGACAATTACCGCGACGATTGCCGGAGCGATTTCGATGCTCGCGACTTTTGCCATGTTTTTTGGCGGCAATAGCCGGAACAATCCGTTGGGCATGGTTGGGACGATCCTGATTATGATCCTCGCCCCGATAGCGGCGGCGTTGGTCCAGATGGCGATTTCGCGAACCCGCGAATATGCCGCCGATGCCGCGGGCGCAGAAATCTGTGGTCATCCGCTTTGGCTGGCGTCAGCGCTCGACAAGCTGGAGCAGGGTGCCGCAGCGATAGAGAACGAGGAAGCCGAAGCCAACCCGGCGACCGCCCATATGTTTATTATCAACCCGCTGAATGGCCGCTCGATGGATAATCTGTTTTCCACCCACCCCGATACCGCCAACCGGGTCCAGCGACTGCGCCAATTGGCCAATGTCCCCGACGACGACGGACCCTGGGGGATAAGGGGGGAGTAGGCTCACCAAGTCAAGACAGTGCGGTAATTGTACTTAAAAGAGACACGAATGGATTTCACCTGCCGCCCTATTGCTTTAGGGTGCGACCATGCCAAATATTAAAAATTCTCCGGGCCTCATCGCCCGTACTAACGCGATCACCATATTGAACCAGGTACTAAGTTCCCGGCACGGGCTGGAAGAGGTGATTGCTGCCAGTAAACCATATAATGCGATGGAGCAGCGTGACCGCGCCTTTGTTCGCCTGTTGGTGGCCTCGACCTTCCGGCGACTGGGCCAGATAGATGCCCTGCTCCGGACCTATCTCAAGCGTCCCCTACCGCAAAAAGCCCGCGCTGTCCGGGATATTCTTCGCATTGGTGTTGCACAAATAATTCTGCTGGAAACGCCTGCCCATGCTGTCGTCGATACCTCGGTGACATTATGTGAACAAACCCGCAATCCTGGTCAAAAGGGACTCGTCAACGCGGTTTTACGGAAGATTTCCAAGGAAGGTCCTGAAAAATTCGCTGAGCTGGATGCAGCGCTCCTCAATACCCCAAAATGGTTGTGGGAGAGCTGGCAAAAGGCTTATGGCGATGAAACATGCCGGATGATTGCCGAAGCCCACCTCCAGGAGCCACCGTTGGTTTTAACGGTCAAATCCGATCCAGCCGACATGGCTAAAAAACTGGAAGCCGAATTACTGCCGACAGGATCCCTGAAGTTGGAAAGCGGCGGGATGATCGATTCGATGCCGGGTTACGACGAGGGAACCTGGTGGGTACAAGACTCCGCTGCCGCTTTACCGGCGAAGATTCTCCTGGCAGCTATGGATACCCAAAAGACCCTAAGAATCCTCGATCTCTGTGCGGCCCCGGGCGGCAAGACAGCTCAATTAGCGGCTAGTGGCGCGACCGTCACCGCAGTCGACCGATCCAAGAAAAGGCTCTCGGTATTACGGGAGAACCTGAAGCGTCTTAATCTAACCGCCACTGTTGTCACCGCCGACGCCGCAACCTACACGCCCTCAAATACAATTGACGGCTGTGTTGATAGATGCCCCCTGCACGGCGACTGGCACCATGCGACGGCACCCCGATATTGCGCGAACCAAACGTTCCGACGACGTACATCGTTTGGCAGAATTGCAGAAATCGATGTTAGAAAAAGCGATTGAGAATTTATTACCGGGAGCCGTTCTGGTTTACAGCGTCTGTTCTCTGCAGCCGGAAGAAGGCCCGGAGGTTGTCCAGTCCATCCTGGCCAAGCACAACGATATAAAACGCCTGCCTATTGACCCAACGGAATTTGGCTTACCCAAGGCGGCCTTAACCGACCAAGGCGATATACGGACACTCCCCTGTCATTTTTCAGACTTTGGCGGGATGGATGGCTTTTTTATTGCCCGAGTGCATCGTCCCGAATGACGTCAATGTCACACAACATGGCTGAAGCAAACTCATTGAAGTAAAAGGGCTTTTGCCGTACAAACGAGCCAATATTTTTCACGGGCGTGTATAGTAGGCTCGACCAATGGCCGATAACGGAACAACACACGAATCATTTGAGCGCACCGAATCCGTCCAGGGTTCATCAAATCCTGCGTTTGGCATTGTCTTTACAGTGTTCTTTGCCCTTATCGGGCTATGGCCGTTGCCATGGGGCGGTAGCCCCCGCTGGTGGGCCCTGGGAGTCGCTGCTGTTTTCCTGCTTGCAGCGCTGGTGTTTCCCAAGACGCTCGCCCCGCTTAATCGGGCCTGGATGCGTTTCGGCCTGTTGCTCCACAAAATCGTTAACCCCGTCATTATGGGGCTGATCTTTTTTCTAACCGTCACACCGACGGCGCTCATTATGAGAGCGCTCGGAAAAGATCCGTTAAGACGACGCCTTGATAAAAACGCTACCACCTATTGGATCGACAGAGCCCCACCAGGACCGGATCCAGATTCCATGCCTCGCCAATTCTAAAGGTCGCCATGTCATTTCTTAAAGAACTCTGGATGTTTATGCGGATCCGCAAAAAGTTTTGGTTATTGCCGATCCTGATCATGATGGTTGTCTTTGGCGGATTGGTTGTCCTGACTCAGGGATCAGCGGTCGCACCGTTCATCTATACGATCTTCTAGGCTGGAGACGCTATGCGTATCGTTGGTATATCCGCTTTTTATCATGACAGCGCTGCGGCGCTGATTGAGGACGGCCAGATCATTGCCGCCGCCCAGGAAGAACGCTTCTCGCGGAAAAAGCAGGATTCTGATTTCCCCAAGCTTGCACTGGATTACTGTCTCGAAGAAGCCGGCATTACTCTATCCGATGTCGATTATATAGCGTTCTATGATAAACCGTTTCTCAAGTTTGAAAGGCTGCTCGAAACCTATGTCGCCTTTGCGCCACGCGGCTTTGAATCATTCCGCAAGGCCATGCCGATTTGGCTCAAGGAAAAGCTTTTCCAGAAAAACATGCTACGCGACAAGCTGCGTGAAAGCGCGCCCGAGTATAACTGGGATAACCGGCTGCTCTTCGCCGAACATCACCAAAGCCACGCGGCCAGCGCATTTTACCCGTCACCCTTTGAAAGTGCTGCCATCCTGACAATGGATGGTGTCGGAGAGTGGGCAACGACCTCTCTGGGAATGGGCAAAGGAAACACGGTTGAGATGACCCGGGAAATTCACTTCCCGCATTCACTCGGCCTGCTTTACTCGGCTTTCACCTATTACACCGGCTTCCGTGTCAATTCCGGTGAATACAAAGTTATGGGTCTGGCCCCCTATGGCGAACCCAAATATGCCCAAAAGATTCTGGACAATGTCGTCGATGTCAAAGAAGACGGCTCCTTCAGGCTCGACCTCAGCTATTTCGATTACTGCACCGGTCTCCGGATGACGAACGATAAGTTCGATGCTCTATTTGGGGCGCCGGCGCGAGACCCCGAGACATTGCTAACGCAGCGTGAGATGGATCTTGCCGCTTCAATTCAGGCCGTCACCGAAGAGATCGTCTTGCGCCTTGGGCGCTCGGTCGCCAAAGATACTGGAGAGAAAAATCTGTGCCTTGCTGGTGGCGTTGCCTTGAATTGTGTCGCAAACGGCAAGCTTCTCCGCGACAACTCATTCGAAAACATCTGGATTCAACCCGCCGCTGGGGATGCTGGCGGTGCCTTAGGGGCCGCACAAATTGCCTATCATCATTTCCAGGGCCAACCGCGCAAATTGAACGGTGTCATGGACGGGATGAAGGGATCCTATCTGGGACCTAAATATAGCCAGGAACAGATTGAAGCGAGCCTCACCGCGAGCGGTGCCAAATTCAAAGTTCTGTCTGAAGACGACATGATCAGCGGCACGGCAGACGCCCTCGCCAATGGTAAGGCAATTGGCTGGTTCCAGGGACGCATGGAGTTCGGCCCCCGTTCATTGGGTGGCCGATCAATCCTTGGAGACCCGCGTGACCCTGCGATGCAGAAAACCCTAAATCTGCGCGTAAAATATCGCGAGTCCTTCCGCCCCTTCGCCCCTTCTATTTTGCGGGAAGATGTCGCTGACTGGTTCGACCTTGATAGCGACAGCCCTTATATGCTTTTGGTTGCCGATGTTGCGGAAAAACATCGCCGTGAAATGTCTGAAGAAGAGCAGGCATCTGTTCGGTATCGACAAGCTGAACGTGCCGCGGTCTTCTATTCCGGCGATCACCCATGTTGATTATTCCGCACGGGTCCAGACTGTCCACGAAGAGACTAATCCGAAATATTATGCGCTCATTAAAGATTTCAAAGAAAAGACCGGATGTCCGATTTTGGTCAACACCAGCTTCAATGTACGCGGCGAACCCATTGTCTGCACGCCCGAAGACGCGTTCCGCTGCTTCATGGGGACCGGGATTGAAGTTTTAGTCGTCGGAAACTGTTTTTTGGTAAAAGAAGAGCAAGACCCCGAATTGGCAGAAGACTATAAGGATAAGTTCGAGCTAGATTAACGCATCGACCTTGGTATCCTTTTAACTCCGATAAGTAGGCCAAATTGCAAAAGCCTGTCAGAATTGCCCCCTCTATCCTTTCCGCCGATTTCGCGTCATTGGGCGCCGATATCGACACAATCATTAAAGCAGGAGCCGATTGGGTCCACGTTGATGTAATGGATGGCCATTTCGTGCCAAATATTACAATCGGTCCCGCCGTCGTTAAGGCCATTCGCAAAGTCACCAACGCCCCCTTCGACGTCCATTTGATGATTTCGCCCGTCGATCCCTATATAGAAGATTTTGCGGCCGCAGGGTCTGACATCATCACCGCCCATATCGAGGCGGGGCCGCATATTCATCGGACACTTCAATATATTAAGAGCCTCGGCAAGAAGGCTGGGGTGTCGCTCAACCCATCAACGCCGGCATCTTCTATTTGTCACATTCTCGATATCGTAGATTTGGTATTGGTGATGACGGTCAACCCTGGGTTTGGTGGCCAAAGTTTTATCGAAGGACAGCTCGCCAAGATTAGTGAGATCAGGCAAATGATTGACGAGACAGGTCGAGATATCGATCTCGAGGTCGATGGTGGCATCAATATGGAAACCGCCAAGCAAGCGATCTCAGCAGGGGCAGATGTTCTGGTTGCCGGGACCGCTGTTTTTGGTGGCGGCGAGCACGCCGGGAGCTATGAGGAAAAAATTCAACGGCTGCGCAGCTAATGAGGATTGCGGTGTGGCTTCGATGCACCCGCTGCGCATCTGACTTTTCATGACTATTTTTTGATGCCGGAAATTCAAAAATTTAAAATAGATGATAGCTAATCGCGCCCTCAGATTGCTTGGACACCGAGTCCGCCGAGCGAATATTCGGCAGCTTCTTTATGCGATAAGCATACCTGTTTTTAAGTCCAGTCTTTACCGACGCCTCCTGGAAAAGTCTGGCAACGAAGCGCCTCAGTTCGTCCCGACCGATATTTGGCCCGGCAATGCAAATCGCGGGTCGGTAACCGTTGAGGGCGACTTTGAATGCCTGGGCACTGTTATTCGGGATGCCGATAAACCCTGGTTAGCCAGCAGTGTCAGCGACGCTTGGCTGGCCAATGTATCAGAGTTTGACTGGTTACGTGATTTGCGCGCTGTAGGCAGCGACGCCGCCAGGACCAGAGCACGCGAACTTATTACGCGATGGATAGAAACCCATGGGAGCCGGTGGCAACGACATTCGTGGCAACCAGCGGTGACGGGCGTGCGACTGGCCAACTGGCTGGGCCAGCGCGAATTCCTGGCGATAGGAGCGAACACCAATTTCCTCAACCAGTTCGATGGCAGTGTACATCAGCAAAGCCATTATCTGCGGCACATTTGCAAATTTATTCCAGCCGGGTTCGATCGAATTCTCGCCTGCAAGGGGCTCATTTTAACGGCCCTATCCACTAAAGATTCTCGGCAGTTATCACGATGGGTTAAACAACTCGACCGCGAAATTGAGGCGCAGATCCTGGGAGATGGCGGACATGTCTCGCGTAGTCCTGCCATTGAACTATCCTTGCTGCGTCATCTCATCGATATCCGCTCTGCTTTGCGGGATGCGAAAGAAGACGTTTCTCATGCCCTCCAAACAGCGATCGACAAGACGGCCCCAATGGTCCGGTTTTTTCGACATGGCGATGGTGGATTAGCGTTATTTAATGGCAGCGATGAAGACGAAGGGTGGCTGATAGATGTCGTGCTGTCGAGATCCGAGGCGCGGGGGAAGCCGCTCGAATCTGCACCACATAGTGGGTTTGAACGTCTGGCCGCTAACCGGACCTTGCTATTGGTAGATGTCGGAAACCCGCCACCTGCAGGATTTGATCAGCAGGCGCATGCCGGCACGCTGGGCTTTGAAATGAGCGTTGGCAAGGAGCGCGTTATCACTAATTGCGGCGCGCATTTCGGTGCAACGGAAGCCTGGCTGGAAGCGCAACGAACCACCGCCGCGCATTCTACTGTCATTGTGGAGAATATGAATTCCTCAGAATTACTGTCGATAGGGGGCATTGGCAGCCGTCCCAATTCGGTTTCTGCTGAACGCCGGGAAGCCGATGGTAATATTTGGATAGACGCCGCCATGATGGGCGGTACCGGGACCGGAGACCACGCACGCCGTCTTTATCTCTCGGCCAATGGTGGTGATATTCGCGGCGAAGACACAGTGAGTGGCACCGACAGTCAGAAATTTGTTGCCCGTTTTCATCTGCATCCTGCCGTCCAAGCATCACTCGTTAGACAAGCAAATTCAGTGTTGATGCGAACTCCAAGTGGCTCAGGGTGGCGCTTTAGAGCATCCGGTGGCGTGATTTCACTACAGGAAAGCGTTTATCTCGGTCTCCCGGGACAAGTCAAACGGACGGAGCAGGTGGTGATTTCAGCCGCAACTCAAAACGGCAGCGGGCAGATAAAATGGGCAATTTCACGCCTGGCCGACGAGACCTAAATAAAGGGTTTTCTAACTCTTGGCAGAACTATAACTGCCAACGCCCAATGTGATCCGGAAGCTCAAGATTCCGCCACATCCCTTTGACGTCAGCAACCAAGCCGTTTTCCGTCAGCAGTTTTTCAAATTGGGTAATATCGAATTCAACATAAGGCTGATGCGGGACAGCCCCAACCAGGCAATCATAGCCGCTTGCATCATCCAGCGAAGACAATAGTGAAACGCCAAAAATTGAGTCCGCTTCGCTTGGATCAGCGAAGGAGTCATGTACGTCAACCACGAAGCCGCGTGTTTTCAGCTCGCGAATGATATCGATAACACGTGAATTTCGAAGATCAGGTACATTCTCTTTAAAGGTAAGTCCGAGGATGAGAATTTTGGCTTCGCTCCCTTTTCCTCGATGTGCCAATTCATCAACGATGCAATTGGCGACGTACACTCCCATGCCATCATTGATGCGCCGGCCCGCTAGAATGATCTCAGGATGGAGACCGAGAGCTGTCGCTGAGTGCGCCAGATAAAACGGGTCGACCCCGATGCAATGACCACCGACCAGTCCAGGAGAAAATTTAAGAAAGTTCCATTTGGTTCCCGCAGCCTCAAGCACATCATGAACCGACAGGCCCATCTTTTGAAAAATTGTCGTTACCTCATTTATAAAAGCGATATTGATGTCACGTTGCGCATTTTCGATAACTTTAGCCGCTTCCGCCGTTCGGATATTGCGTGCCACAAAGATGCCACCGGAGGTGAGGCGGCCATAAATTTCTGAGAGGATCTTTGTCACATCGGCGTTTTGTCCGGCAACGACCTTGGTGATTTTATCGACGGTATGCTCTTTATCTCCTGGATTAATGCGTTCAGGCGAATAACCGAGAAAGAAAGTCAGCTGCCACAAACAAGCCCCGACGCCGCTTCAAGCTCCGGCCCGGCAACATCTTCAGTGACGCCCGGATAAACCGTGGATTCATAGACAACAATATCGCCTTTTTTGAGAACGCCCCCAACAAGCTTACTGGCGCCGCGAACGGCGGTGAGGTCTGGCTCGTTGTTGCCATCGACGGGTGTTGGAACGGTCACAATAAACACATCAGCATTTTCAACGGCTGATATTTGATCCGTAATATCGAGAGTAGATGCTTTCAGTACTCCGGCATCGATTTCATTGGTTCGATCCTGACCCGCCTTTAATTCTTGAACGCGGCGAGGGTCGATATCAAGTCCTGTAACCGGGTAATGACGCGCCAAATGGACCGCCAACGGCAACCCAACATATCCTAAACCGATGACCGCTATATTTTTTAGTTTAGACATTTACTACTCCGAAACAGGCAACCCCACCCTCTACTCTGCAATTCTTGCCCCTGTCAATCTATCGGATAGAACCTTCGTTTCAGTTACGTTATTTTTATTGATATATGATGGGGAGAGGCCTACGTTGCCCGATTGGTGAAACAAGGAGCAGTTAATTGTCCGTAGAGCCATTCCAAACGCCTCATAGTAAGTCTTCTCTTCCGATCAACCCCGGTTCAAAAGCCGGTCGCTTGAGGTCTTTACTGACGTCATTCGAGACCGAGTTCATTATGGAAGCCCATGATGGTCTTTCGGCAAAAATTGTCGAGGAAGCCGGGTTCGACGGCATTTGGGCCAGCGGACTGACCATTTCGGCAGCTCTGGGCGTGAGAGACAGCAATGAAGCGTCATGGACCCAGGTCTTGGAAGTCCTGGAATTTATGTCAGATGCAACAACGATCCCGATGCTTGTCGATGGCGATACGGGCTATGGCAATTTCAATAATGTTCGCCGTGTCGTTCGAAAACTCGGCGAGCGGGGGGTTGCTGGAATTTGCATCGAAGACAAATTATTTCCGAAAACCAATTCCTTCATTGGCGAAGGTCAACCTTTGGCCGATATGGATGAGTTCTGTGGCAAAATCAAAGCTGGCAAAGACAGCCAGGTCGATGAAGATTTCTGCGTCGTTGCAAGACTCGAAGCCCTAATTTCCGGGCAGGGCATGGCAGAAGCCCTAAAACGGGCGGACGCTTATTATGCAGCTGGTGCCGACGCCTTGCTGATTCATTCAAAGACTCGTGAGCCGGATGAAATTCTAACCTTCCTGACGGAATGGGGGGACAGATGCCCCGTCGTTATTGTCCCGACCACCTATTACGACACACCAACAGATGCATGGCGCGAGGCGAAAGTATCGCTGGTCATTTGGGCCAACCATAATTTACGGGCATCGATTACGGCGATGCGTGAGGTTTCAGCCAGAATTCTGCGTGATCAAACAATTGCCGCTGTTGAAAATGAAGTCGCCACAGTCAGTGACATCTTCGATCTCGCTGGCAATGCCGAACTTTCCAATGCCGAAAAAATATACCTGCCCACAACGCAAGGATCAGCCAAGGCTATTGTTCTTGCCGCATCGCGCGGATCTGCATTGGGAGATCTTACGGTGGATCGACCTAAATGCATGTTAGATATCAGAGGTAAGCCTCTTCTGGGCCGCCTGGTTGATACGCTAAAAGGCGGCGGTATCCGCGATATCACAGTAGTCCGAGGTTATCGCAAGGAGATGGTCAATCTCCCAACTATAAAGACAATTGATAACGATCAGTTTAAAACCACGGGCGAAGTTTCGACCCTATCCTGTGCGGCGGATAAGCTTGAGGGTGAAACCCTCTTGGCTTATGGGGACGTATTGTTTCGGCAACACATTCTCGATCAAATCGCAGACGTTGAAGGTGACATTGTCTTGGCGGTAGATGCATTGTGGCGAGAACGTGATCCCGACCCTGCATCCCGAACACGCGACTTGGTGAGCTGCTCCGCACCCTTTAATACGGGATATCTTAACGATGAATCCGTATCTGTGCGCAAAATTGGCCACGACCTGAATGCCGATGAAATCGATGGCGAATGGATCGGGGTTGCCCGCCTTAGCGCCGACGGCGCAGCAACGATACGCGGCGAACTTAACAATATGAGTGTAGATGGATCGCTTACAAAAGCGAGCTTAACGGATCTATTTGCTCGTTTGCTGGCGCGTAACGTCTCCATCCAAATATTATACGTTGCTGGTCAATGGCTTGATGTCGACAATCCCGGAGACCTGGAGGATGCAAGCAGTTTTCTTTAGGTTATCGCCTATCGCAAATTACTCTACCTTTTGCACCAACACAGCGCGTTCATACTAAAAACACGTTTGACGCTACAATTCCCTCTATATCTGTTCGCCACCAGAATTACCTTTACAATATATTGATTTAACTACATGATTCGTGCCAACGAGGCCTGTTGACGTTCATTGTGTGAACAATGTATGTTCGTGACGTGAACAGAAGGTATTGGCATGGCGAGCTCTGGAAAATCAAGTTCCGAAAGCAACAGTGAAGCTGAAATCACTCTGGGGCTTTTATCGGTGGTGGAGCAAAATAGCGCACATACTCAAAGACTGATTGCCCATGAACTGGGGGTCGCACTCGGCCTTGCAAACGCCTATCTCAAACGTTGTATAAAAAAAGGCTGGATCAAAGTTAACGAAGCCCCTGCTAATCGATATGCTTATTATCTTACGCCGACAGGATTTGCTGAAAAAAGCCGATTAACCGCTGATTACCTGTCTTCCTCATTTAATTTCTTTCGGGGCGCCCGCAACCAGTGCGCCGCACTATTTGAGGAATGTCAAAACTCGGGGTGGAATCGTATTGCCCTGATCGGGGCAACGGATTTAGCCGAAATCGCAACACTCTGCGCTAAAGACTTCGAGCTTGAATTGATTGGCATCATCGACCCCAAGCTACAACAGTCAGATTACGCCGGGGTTCCGCTGGCGGGTAAGCTCAAGGATCTGGGAGCGGTCAGCGCTGTTATCATAACTGAATTGAAAGAAGCGCAGCTTGCCTTCGACACGTTGGTTGAATTGTTGCCACGCGAAAGGGTTCTCACACCACCGCTCTTAAAAGTTTCCCGCAACAAACCTCAGCTGGTGGAGTAACGAGATGCGCTGGTACGTCGTTCAAACCCATGCGTTAGGGGAAAACAAGGCGCTATTTCATCTCAAACGCCAGGGATTTGAAGCATATTTACCGCGCTATTTAAAGCGCCGGCGCCACGCTCGAAAGACCGATTGGGTGCCTGCTCCGCTATTTCCACGCTACATGTTCTTACATATGGATACCGAACGATCGCGTTGGTTAAGCGTCCGCTCAACGATCGGCGTTTCACAGCTGGTTTGCAACGGCAATCAGCCAGCCCCAGTGCCCGACGAAATAATTGAAAGCATTAGAGATCGTGAGAGTGAGGCAGGCTTAATCGATATTCGCCGCGAAGCTCAATTTAATAAAGGCGACGTGGTACAGGTCATGGATGGTCCGCTCTGCGAACGGGTGGGCTTGTTCGAATGCGATACTGACGATGATCGAGTTGTTATTTTGCTCGATCTGCTCGGACGCGAAGTAAAAGTAAAGGTGCCAATAGAAACCGTCGCTGCTTACCAGTAGCGATTAATTGGCCGAATGACAGTTTTCACCGGGAGAAGCTATTTCACCCGGACTGCGGTAGCGTGGAAAATTTAAGGATGGGAAAAGTCAGCCCCGCAATAATCAGGGCTCTAAATTATAGAGACGACAGGCCATGGCTCAGACAGTACAACCACATCCGTCCACATCAGGCACTGAACATGCGACCGCCAATACCAGAAACTCTAATCAGGAATGGCACAGAACTTGGGGGCTAGACAATTAAAGCGCTCAAAGAAGCGCATTTTATGGCCCTGCCGACGCAATATAATAACGAAGGGCAGCCGGTTGCGATTATCGAGGCAATGGCAATGGGTGCCGTCGTCGTCGGCAGTCGCTGGCGTACAATTCCTGATATGTTAGATGATGGTCGAGCCGGCATCCTGGTTGATTCGAGCTCACCGCTACTAATCGTTGATGCAATCAGCGAAGCAACAAGTGACCCTGAAACATATAACCGGATCAGCAATGCTGCCATGAAGCATTGTCATGACAAATATAGTAGAGAAAAGCATTTGGACGAACTAATCGCCGCCATCAATGCGGAAGACGGCCCCAAATCTCAACCATCACTAGAAAACGCGTAACCATCGCTGGATTGAAAAATTGAAAGTTTTAGTCAATGCCTTGTCTGCAAGACGGGGCGGTATTGTCACCTATACGCAAAACCTCGCGCGGTCTTTTGCTGACCTTCCAATTGATGCAACGATTGTCGGCCCGCCGGAATTGGCGCAAGGCCAAAAGACGATTGTCACCAAGGACGTTGGCGAATTCTCTCCTCTAAAACGTATTTTGTGGGAGCAAACAGCCTGGCGCCAATATGTAAAATCGTTTCATCCAGACATTCTGTTTTCGTCAGCTAATTTCGCCCTTTATCATTGTCCCGTCCCACAGCTTCTCTTGATGCGGGAAGGCGGGCTTTTCAATCCGTTTTATTTGCGGAATGTATTCCCGTTTCTGGGCAACCGAATCAAATTACAAACCCGCTTGAGACGGGATTTTATGTTCCGATCGATGAGAGCCGCATCAACGATCATGTTCCCATCAGAAACGCTCCGTAATTGGGTCGCCTTATGGGTACCAGATATAGCGGACAGATTTGTCGTAAATTCCTACGGTATCGATCATAGCCATTTTGAGACCAACCAAGAAATAGTCGCTCCCAAAAAGGACTCCGTAAAACTGCTATATGTTTCCGTCTATTACCCTCATAAAGACCCCTCCACCCTGTCGGATGCCGTCTTGCAACTGCATCAAAAAGGCATCAATGCACACGCTCGAATTACGATGGCCGCCAACGAATTTCACCCGTGGCCATCCGGCGTTAGCGACCTTGCCAAACTTCAGACGGCTGAGAGAAACGGACAAGCGGAGCTTGGGTCAATCATCTACAAAGATCTCCCAGGGGTTTATCATAATGCAGACATCTTCGTATTTCCGTCAATTTCGGAAACATTTGGATTTCCACTCGTGGAAGCAATGGCCGCAAAGCTGCCTGTCATCGCTGCAGATACCCTGATAAATCAGGAAATTTGCGGATCCACCGCGCTTTATTACAACCCCTCGGATGCCACATCGCTGGCGAACAGGGTAGAAGAGCTCATAAGCCGTCCTGATCTTTACCGCTGGATGGCAGAGAATGGCGAAAAACGCGTGAAAGAAAAATTTAGCTGGCAAGGGCACGCCAGCCGACTAATTTCGATTTTAGAAAACACCGCAGCGGCAACACCGAAGGCATGATCCCAGTTGATCGACCCAATCTGCTCTAAACTGAGCAAGAATAAACTCCGCAGGTGAGTTACATTCCGTGCTGACTGACGATTATTTTTCTCCCTATTGGGTAATACAAACCCGTTTGCGATGTGAACGATGACCGCGATCGGAAAACGATTACAAACTCTGCTAGTCTTATGGTTTTTAGTTGCCTGGCTCGTCACGATAGGTGTTTTGATATGGGAGCCGGAAAATCTAGATTCCGTCATACGGTTGGGGATTGCTCTTGGCGCAGCCATATTGCTGACAAGACTTTTAACAGCAAGCGACCGCCACAACCTCCTCTCACCATTTTTCTTAATAGGGATTATTACGCTAATATTTTACAGCGTTGTCCCGTCCCTTTATGGACAGATATTTCCGGAGCCAATCTCCTATTTTCAAACGAAGGCTCCGCGGACCAGCCACGATCATGCGATTGCCTATATTGGTAGCCAAGCCGAAATATTAATTCTGCAATTTAGCGCCTTCTGCTTTTTAGTTTTTTCGGTCTATCTAAAATGGAAGCCCTCAGAAAAATCCATCAAACAGCGTGAAGTAAAAGCGTCCTCCCGCCCAAATTATCTCGCGGCTATCTTCCATTTTATGGTTTATGCGACCTCTATCCTATATTTGGTGAGCACGTGGACCACATTTGGACAGGCCTTTTTCTCGTCAGGACTAGGAACGGAGTTACGGCACGCGTTGGCGCCCCTAATGTCATTTTCAACCGCTGCTCTTGCTTACTATTCCGCCAAAGATACCACCAACCTAAGATATTTTGGGCCCGTCACATTATTGGCCGCGCTAGGAGCAATGATTGTTTCCGGGCTCGCAGCAACGGCCATATTCAGTTTTCTCGTTGCAATTTCTTTATACCTGATCGTTATCAAGCCTTCTCTAAGGGCATCGCTTTGCATAGTTGGCGGAGCCGCTTTGGTTATTCCCCTCTCCATCCTGATTACGATTATTCCCAGAGGGGAAGCAGACAACGCTGATACAAGATCTGCCATCATTGAATACGCCGCAGCAAAACTAACCTCCAAACTAGTTCACAGGCAGACAACGTCCGGCCATTGTTTAGACGGTATATATAGAAATCACCGCTCTGCTGAGAGCGCAAACCCGTTCTTTTTTACAAGCGCAATTGTACCCCGTGCCCTTTGGCCCCAAAAACCGATTTTATCGCGCGGGGCACAATACGCGGAAAAATACTGCGGCCAGGTCGGCGCCGCAAAACTTAACCACAGTGAATCGATTACACTCCTAGGCGAACCACTCCTCAACGGGGGCATTTTGGGTGTTGTCGTCGCCCAGATTTGTATCGCTGTTTTCTTTTTTATCGCGACAAACTCATTGGGGTCTCGGCAACCTGCTCAGATAATCTTGGTCGTCGCCTTATTGCCCTGGCTCGCGACATTCGAACAGCATTTTGCAGAGTATTTCGGGAATTTAGTGAAAGTAATAATTATTATGCTTCCATTCTTTATCACATTGGTCTGTTTACTTTGGAGGCACCAGAAAGCCTCGGCACAGAACTTTTGATCCACTATTTCTCTTCCCGGAATCTCCCGTGAAAATTCTCTTTCTCACCGAAAACTTTCCGCCGGAAACCAACGCGGCAGCAACCCGGGTATTCGAACGGGCCTGCTATTGGGTTCGCGATGGCCATGATGTGACGGTCATTACGCAGGCGCCAAACTTTCCCTTTGGAAAGCTATATGACGGCTACAAAAACAGTTGGAGGCAGATAGAAACCATTGAAGGCATTCGGGTCGTCCGGGTCAAAACTTATATTGCCGCAAATGCAGGTGTCGCGCGACGGACACTGGATTTTGTGAGCTATATGTTCACAGCTGTTTGGTTTGGACTCCTTGAGCGCCGTCCTGATGTTATTGTTTCTACCTCTCCACAGTTTTTTGCTGCAGTGGGCGGTTGGCTTATCGGCGCTCTCCGCCGCATCCCATTTGTTTTCGAGCTCGGCGATTTGTGGCCGGCATCAATTGTTGCGGTTGGCGCGATGAAGCCAAGCCTCGCTATGCGCTTGGTCGAGAAGCTTGAGCTATTTCTATACCGACGATCCGCCGTCGTCGTTGCCCTCACAAACGCCTTCAAAAAAAATCTGATCGAAAGAGGCATCAATGGCAATAAGGTCGCGGTCGTCATTAATGGTGTCGATTTGCCGCGCTATGCGCCACAGGACAGAGATCCCGCGCTTGCCCATGAATGGGGGTTAGCGGATAAATTTGTCGTCGGCTATGTTGGCACCCACGGCATGGCACATGGCCTGGAAAATGTTTTAGAAGCCGCCGCACAACTCAGGCATCGTAAGGACTTAGTCTTTCTTTTTGCGGGACCAGGTGCCGCCCGTGACGGACTCGTGCAAGAAGCCCAAGAGCGCAATCTCACCAATGTTGTCTTTATTCCATCCCAGCCCAAAGACCGCATGCCCGCAGTTTGGAGTCTCTGTGATGTCGCTCTGGTTCACTTAAAGAACACCCCCGTATTCGCTGAAGTCATTCCGTCAAAGATCTTCGAAGCGATGGGGATGGGCTTGCCTGTGCTTATCGCGGCACCGAAAGGCGAAGCCACAGCGATCATCGTTAAAGCTGAGGCCGGATTAGTGGTCCCGCCGGAAGACGCACAGGCACTCATTGAGGCCACAGAAAAATTCTTGGATGACCCAGAGTTCAGAACCGGTGCAGGCCAACGATCTTTCGCAGCCGCCCCCGCCTATAGCCGGGCATTTCAGGCAAAGGCCATGATGGTAGCGCTTAATGCCGCCGTCACAGGCACCGGAGAGAGCGCCGCCGAACAAGTCGAAAAAGTGGAACCTCTCTCCTGACCAAAATTCTGGTAACGGGTGCCAGCGGATTCGTCGGCCAGGCGTTATGTCCAGCTCTGGAAAGCGCTGGCTATACAGTCATTGGAACCAGCCGAATTGTCCAAGAACTTGCAGGGGTATCTGAAGTACGACAGATCACCGACCTGACAGATCCGACATCCGTTCGAGCTGCCATGGAGGGGGTTGATATCGTTATTCACCTCGCCGCGCGCGCGCATGTCATGGATGATCAATCTTCTGACCCACTCGCTGAATACCGGCGAATTAATGTCGACGGGACGGCAGCCATAGCAGAAGCCGCCAGCGACGCGGGGGTCAAACGATTGATCTTCTTGAGTTCTATCAAGGTCAATGGCGAACAGACCTTCGAAAAACCTTATACCGCCGCCGATACACCGGCGCCGGAGGATGCCTATGGAATTTCAAAGGCTGAAGCTGAAAAAAAATTAAAAGAAATCTCGGCCCGTACGAGATTGGAAGCGGTGATCATTCGCACGCCTCTGGTTTACGGTCCCGGCGTACGCGCCAACTTTC
The DNA here is from genome assembly GCA_943787225.1 of uncultured Alphaproteobacteria bacterium. Classification (GTDB taxonomy): domain Bacteria; phylum Pseudomonadota; class Alphaproteobacteria; order MPNO01; family UBA2964; genus UBA2964. The sequence continues at coordinate 1,157,149 of CALSLP010000001.1, read as the reverse complement.
TTTCCCTGATGTCGTTGCCAATAGCGAGTCTCCCGCTCCCATTTGGATCGATTACCAAGAACCGAAGAAGCCTGATCTATATCGGAAACCTGGTGGACATTCTTTTAACGGCCACGCAAAACCCTGCTGCTAGCGGACAGACAATGCTTGTCCGTGACGGCGCGGACTTGTCCACAGCAGAACTTGTTCGTCTGCTTCGTTGCTCTTTGGGAAAACCAAAAAGAATGATAGCTGTTCCGCCCGCTATATTGCATTGCATACTTTCGCTATTGGGAAGAAAAGCGATGTCGGGGCGGTTGCTGGGCTCCCTCGCCATCGATGATCAAGCAACGCGAGACACCCTGGAATGGACCCACCATTTTCTGTTAAGGAAGGCCTGAAACGAACGACAGATTGGTATCTCACGATGAAACAAAATAGCTGATACTGTGATTTTCTTTAACAAACCTGGTTTTTCGACCATAAGTGTCGCTAATTCGTGACAACAGCTTTGTTGCTCACCGCACTGTGCTAAGCTGCCTGAAATTTATACACCGGTCCCGCAAGCCGTTCCTGAGAACCCATGAGTAAACTGCGTCAAAAAATAGCCTTCGGTCATGATATCATCATGGCATTCCTGTCATTGCCGATAGCGATGTTTCTGCGCATGGGCAGAGATATATTCATCTATGACATTAGTTTTGTCATCTTTGCGGCTTCTGTATTTGCCGTCGTCGCCGGGGCCTGCTTCTGGATCATGAATCTATATGGCGGCATCTGGCGCTACGCCTCCTTAAACGACTTAATGGCCATAACCAAAGCCGTAACACTGGCCATTTTGGTATTCGTGCCACTGATGTTCATGCTTAACAGGCTGGAGTGGATTCCAAGATCAACACCAATGATAAACTGGTTTGTTCTGGCGACGCTTCTCGGGGCCCCACGGTTTCTATACCGGCAATTCAAAGATCGACACGCCAACAACAAAGTTCGACGTCAGGAAACCTCACCCAAAATTCCCGTTTTGCTCGTTGGTGCCGCGGATGGCGCCGAGATGTTTATTCGAACGATAGGGCGAAACCCAAATGCCGCCTACAAGATCGTAGGAATCGTAGGAGAAAATGCCGGACGCGTTGGACGCAATATACACGGGGTTCACGTCCTCGGAACAATTAACGATGTGCCCTCGGTATACAAACAGTTAGCAAGCGCCGGAAAAGCACCACAACGGATAATTGTCACTAAAGACGACGTTGAAAAGTCATCGATGCAAAAACTCATCAGCCATGCAGATACGTTAGGTGTCTCTTTGGCACGACTGCCCCGGCTGACCGATTTTCAAAGCGATTTCAACGAAAATACGCCTATTCGGCCAATTGCCATTGAAGACGTCCTGGGTAGAGCCCAAAACACGCTCGACCGGGCAAGTATGCAGTCATTGGTCCAAGGGCGGCGCGTTCTGGTCACCGGTGCCGGTGGCACCATTGGCGGTGAACTATCCCGGCAATTGGCTGAGTTTGGCCCCTCACATCTATGTCTTTTGGATGCTTCGGAATACGCGCTTTATTCGATCGACCTGGAGATCAAAGAAAAATATCCGACCCTGTCGAAGAACGCCGTAATCGCAAACGTACGCGACAAAGACCGCATAAGCCGGATTTTCAAAGAAGAAGCTCCGGAACTTGTATTCCACGCAGCGGCTCTCAAACATGTTCCCATCGTCGAAGCCCACCCTTCCGAAGGCGTCTTGACGAACATAGGCGGCACACGCAATATTGCAGATTGCTGTTGTGCATCAGGCGTCAGCGCCATGGTCCTGATATCAACAGACAAGGCAGTCAATCCGACCAATGTCATGGGTGCCAGCAAACGGATTGCCGAAACCTACTGCCAGGCACTTGATCTGATGGAGTCTACAAAGACCCGTTTCGTAACGGTTCGCTTTGGTAATGTTTTGGGGTCCACCGGATCCGTTGTCCCCCTTTTCCAACGGCAATTGGCGAATGGCGGTCCGTTGACTGTCACTCACCCGGAAATGAATCGTTATTTCATGACGGTGCGCGAAGCCGTCGAGTTGGTGCTTGAAGCGACCGTCCTTGGAGAAAAACGAGACAGCGCCGCGGGCCGGGTTTACGTCCTGGATATGGGTGAGCCCGTTAAAATCGTCGACCTCGCCCGCCAAATGATATTACTCGCCGGTCTGCAGCCTGACGAAGATATCAAAATAGAATTCACCGGCCCTCGCCCCGGCGAGAAGCTCTTTGAAGAGATCCTTCACGATTCCGAGCCCCCTGAAGCGACCGATTATCCCGGCATTATGCTCGCAGCACCCCGAACGATTGACGTTGAGACACTGTTGAAACAAATTGACGAGCTTACCGCTGCAGCAAGCGCCGACGACGTTGACGACATTATTGCGCTCATGCGCACCTACGTTCCCGAATTCCAACCTGAAGCAGGTGGCCCCATAAGAGCCATCGCCTCCTAACAAGCCCTTCAAAGAAAAAATGACAGACCCAAAAAAGAACAAAATCACGCGCGCCCTCATCTCAGTTTCAGACAAAGACAACTTGGCAAAACTAGGCACGTTTTTATCAGAAAGTGGTGTTGAGATATTATCGACGGGCGGATCTGCCAAGGCCCTTCGTGATGCTGGCATTACTGTTAAGGAAGTCGGTGACCATACCGGGTTTCCGGAAATCATGGATGGCCGTGTAAAGACTCTGCATCCAAAAATTCATGGCGGGATACTCGCGCGTCGCAGTGATGCGGCCCATCTGGCTGCGATGGCTGAACACGCAATTGATCCAATCGACTTGGTCGTGGTCAACTTATATCCTTTCGAAGAAACTGTCGCTGGTGGCGCTGATTTTGACACCTGTATCGAAAATATCGATATCGGCGGCCCGTCCCTGATCCGCGCAGCAGCGAAGAACCACGAAAGCATTACCGTCGTTACCGACCCTCAGGATTACGATGCTGTCATAACCGCTATGACAGAAAATGACGGAGCGACAACGCCAGAGCTAAGACGCCAGCTCGCAGCACGGGCCTACGCGAAAACGGCAGCCTATGACGCTGCAATCGGTAGCTGGTTTGCCGAACAAACCGATGACCCCTTTCCTCAGCGACACACGTTGGCGGGAACCAGGGCGCAGGTCATGCGTTACGGCGAGAACCCCCACCAGGCTGCAGCTTTTTATCGCACCGCAGACAATCGCCCCGGTGTTGCAACCGCCAACCAACTACAAGGCAAAGAACTAAGCTACAATAATCTTAATGACACTGACGCCGCCTTTGAGCTCGTCGCAGAATTTAGCGACCCCGCCGTTGCGATAATCAAACATGCCAATCCCTGCGGTGTGGCAATCGGCAGTTCGATATCCAATGCCTATACCCGCGCTTTAAAATGCGACCCGGTTAGCGCCTTTGGCGGAATCATCGCGTTAAATCGGGAGCTCGACGCCACCGCTGCAGAACAGATGGCAGAACTTTTCCTGGAAGTTATCATCGCGCCAAAAATTTCCGAGGGCGCGAGAGAGATTCTGGCAGCGAAAAAGAACCTGCGGGTTCTTGCCACTGGCGGCATGCCCGCAGCCGATGCGCCTGGAACAACCCTCAAAATGTTAGCCGGCGGCTACCTTCTACAAAGCCGTGACGCCGCGCATGTAACGCCGGCAGATTTGAAAACAGCAACGAAACGCGCACCCTCAGATCAGGAGTTAACCGATCTGATTTTCGCCTTTACGGTCTGCAAGCACGTAAAATCGAATGCCATCGTTTATGCCAAAGCTGGCGCTACCGTGGGCATCGGTGCGGGGCAGATGAGCCGCGTAGATTCCTGCCGCATTGCTGCGCAGAAGGCGATGGATGCCGCCGAAGCGGCCGGTGAAAGCGAGCCGCTGACGAAAGGGTCTGTCGTGGCATCTGATGCCTTCTTTCCTTTTGCCGATGGATTGCTGACCGCCGCAGCGGCCGGTGTGACTGCCGTGATTCAGCCCGGCGGCTCAATCCGCGACGACGAAGTTATTGCAGCAGCGGACGATAATGATCTTGCCATGGTACTAACTGGCATTCGCCATTTCCGGCATTAGCGGTATAGGATACGCCGATCAATTCAACTTGGGAGGCCGCTATGACATATACCCTTGATCAGTTTTGTGCCGATGCGCATGAAGCAATGGCAAAAGATTCCGGAAATGCAGGGCGCGATGAAATACGGCGGCATCTGGAAAACCTTCTGGTCAACCAGGACTTTGTCACCGAGCATTTAGCCTCACAGGGATCCGGCAAAACGCTGCTCTATCACGACAAAGATTTTGATTTTTATGTCATGGCACATGGCACCGATACAGGGAATCGTAAGGGCAAACCACACGATCACGGCGCGTCATGGGCCGTTTACGGACAAGCGATTGGGCTAACCAATATGACCGTCTGGAACCGCACCGATGACGGCAGCCAGGAAGGCCATGCCGAGCTTGCCGAAGACCAAACCTTTCCTTTGAAACCCGGCAAAGCGGCGTTATTCGATACCGGCGTTATCCATTCAACGGCGCATCCCGAACCGGCACGCTGGGTACGCGTTACCGGCACCAATCTCGATACGATTAAACGGCACGCTTATGACCCTGACCGTCAGGTCATGAAACTCATGAACCCGGCCTAACCCCGGAGCAAGCAAATGCCATATACCCTCAACGAGTTTGCCGTGGATTGTCGAGCCGCTTTATCAGACGACCCAGGCACCGGTGGACGCAGCAAAGTTCGCAACCATCTATGCCAGCTGCTTCTGGAAGACGAATTTGTCGATGCCCATTGTGGCCCCGACGTAACACCCGGCACCTCACTGTTATACGAAGATGATACATTGGGCTTCCAGGTCGTGGCGCATATTATGGGTGCCGCCTATAATGGTGGGCCCCATGACCACGGCGCGTCCTGGGCAATATACGGCCAGGCTGTCGGCTATACCGATATGACGGAATGGGCGCGCCTCGATGACGGCTCAAAAGAGGGTGTCGCCAAAATCGAGAAGGCGAACGAATATCGTCTGGAACGCGGCGATGCTGGCATCTTTGACGATTTCAAGATCCACTCGATCAGCTACCCTGCCGGCGCCCGCTTCATCCGGGTCACTGGCGTTGATCTATCGACTATCGCCCGTGCGCGCTTCGACGCCGAGAACAATACGATCACCGTGAGCAAACGGGAAAACTTTACCGGCGCTGCCTGAACAACCTCTGTGCTTAGCCGATATGGTCTTGATGGTTTTCAAGATACCAATCGGCAATTTCCTCACGGGTCGGAAACCAGACCCCCTCAAACCCCTTCACATAGTCCAGAAAATCGCCGAGCGCGCGAATGCGATATGGCTGCCCGATCACATGCGGGTGCAGTCCAAAGTTCATGATCCGCATGCTGGACTTCCCCTCTTCATACAGAACATCAAACTGTTCCTTTAACGCGGTCAGCCCCTGGTCCAGCGTCATGCCGCCACGCGCGAACATATTGAAATCATTGACATCATTTGAATAAGGCACGCAAACCATCGGCCCATGATCCGTGCGGATCAAATAGGGCTGATCATCATTGAGGAAATCACAGAAGAATGTCAGCCCGGCTTCTTTAAGAATATCAACGGTATTAGCTGTCGGCCGAAGCGAGGATGACAACCAGCCTTTCGCAGGTCGACCCACCACATCCTCATAAACCTGAAGCGTTCGGTTAATCACCTCCCGCTCTTTTTCTGGTTCATGCGCATAGAACGTTAAAATATCGTTCTGCGCCCAGTTATGGGGCACTAATTCCCAGCCGCGCTCATTCACCGCTTCGATTATACGCGGCCGTTCCAATGCCATTTTGGCATTCATCGTACAGGATGCCGGGATTCCTGCTTTATCAAAGCGATCCAGCATCCGCCAGATACCAACCCGCTGGCCATATTCACGCCATGTCCAATTAACGTAATCCGGAACATTTCCGGGCACGGGAAAAGGAATACTCGCAGGGCCACCCGCATAGAGCGGCTCGGTTTGGTCACGTGTTTGCTCCCAATATTCGAGATTGATTGTTATGATGAGCGCCAGCCGGTGACCACCCGGCCATTTCAGTGGTTTGCGATCAGGTAGTGCGACGAAATCATAATCCATAGACGGGCCCTTTTCCTTTAATTGCGCCCGCACACAGTACGACAAAAAACGCCGCCGGCAATGCCGACGGCGTTTCTCGTTACAGATTTATCGTCTTACCCGGCGACCAACGCATCAAGCTGTCGATTAACAACGCTCAATTTAGCCAGATTCACGGACGGCCCGGCCTTGATTTCGGTAATCATACTGGTCACCCGATTTACCGCATGGCCATTAGCCTCAGCCCAGGCTTCGATAATGGCAGGTGCAAGATCAGCGCCACCAGAAACATCCATGATCCGCGTAACGAGACGTGTCTGCGTCGCAAAAAGATCATCAACAATTCCGGCGGTGGCGCTTTTCTGCCATTGATCTCCTCGGGCGATTCCCATCGCGGACGCCCGTAACCAATCAAAACCAAATCGATCACCTATACCGTAAAATACGGTCGCGACCGCCTCTGGCTCAAAGTGGCCGCCAGCAGCAATGCGGACGATGTCACAGGCTGGGGCCAAGGCATCCAGATTGGCAATTCTCTGTGCCAATGCTTTCGGCGCCTTCCGCGCAATATACTGGCTGGCTTTTTTGTCCCGCGTTTTCTTGAGCGCCGGAGACAGAATTGAATCCAATCCGTTATCGAGTCTGACGACGGCAGGCTGGAACGCACTGACAATCTTCCCAATTTCGTCACCACGTGACTCGTGGCGCGCAAACCAAATCGTCCCCCGCATTATCAGATCGAGAATTTCAAGCTGCATCTCTGTCTGAACATCGGCAGGCACTGAATTATCAAGAGCCTCAACGCCGCTCCACAACTCAGCGAGACCAAAGACCTGACGACAGACCAAATAGGCACGGGCAATTGCCGCCGGTGACTCCCCAGTACGCTCCGCGATGGTATTGATAAAGCTGGGGCCCGTGCGATTGACGACGGTGTTCGCCACATAGGTTGCAATAATTTCACGCCGCAGCCGATGCTTTCCAATCAAATGCGAAAAACGTTTCTGAATAAGCTTGGGGAAATACAGACCCAGCGTATCTTCCAGGTAGGGGTCATCCGGCAACGTGCTCTCTAGCACACCGTCGAACAACGCAATCTTGGCATAGGCCAACAACACGGAAAGTTCTGGCCGTGTCAGACCTGCCCCTGCCGAAAGGCGGGTTTCCAAGTCCTCATCAGAGGGCAGGAATTCCACTTCCCGATCAAGATCACCGGTACGCTCAAGCGCATGCATAAAACGGAGATGTTCATCGGCCAGCGCCAGACTCTGGTGCTCGGCATTGGTCAACGCCATGCTCTGGCGATAATTGTCCATCAACACCAGATCCGAAACGTCCTCCGTCATATCGGCGAGGACTTTATTGCGCTGAGCATAGGTCAGCTTGCCCGAGCGGGTTGCCATACCGAGGAGAATCTTGATATTCACCTCATGATCCGAACAACCAACGCCAGCAGAGTTATCGATAAAGTCCGTATTGATACGTCCACCGGCCCGTGAATACTCGATACGACCAAGCTGTGTTACGCCGAGATTCGCCCCCTCGCCAACAATCTTGGCGCGGACATGACCGCCATTAATCCGCAGGGAATCATTGGCCCGATCACCGACTTCGATATTATTCTCGTCGCGCGACTTGATATACGTCCCTATTCCACCAAACCATAACAGGTCAACTTCAGCGGTGAGCATCGCGTGAATAAGCTCATTTGGGGTTACCGTTTCCCCGGCCGGAAGATCAAAAGCTTTTCGCATCTGCTGCGTCACTTTGATCGACTTCGCAGCACGCTCAAAAATGCCGCCGCCCGCTGAAATGAGCTTGGTGTTGTAGTCGGTCCAGGATGACCGGCCTTTATCGAACAAGCGTTTCCGCTCTTTAAAGCTGGATGTCGGATTGGGGTCAGGGTCGACAAGAATATGGAGGTGGTTAAAGGCACCCACTAATTTAGTGAACGGCGAGTAGATCATCCCATTGCCAAACACATCGCCCGACATGTCACCAACACCAACACTGGTGAAAGGCGTCGTCATGACGTCGATACCCATTTCGCGGAAGTGCCGCTTAACGGATTCCCAGGCCCCGCGCGCCGTAATGCCCATGGCCTTATGGTCATACCCAACCGAGCCTCCTGAGGCAAAAGCGTCATCGAGCCAGAAGCCATATTCCTGGGAAACACCATTGGCGATATCGGAGAATGTCGCAGTCCCTTTATCTGCCGCAACAACGAGATACGGGTCATCATCGTCATGCCGGACAACATTTTTAGGCGGCACAATTTTGTCTTTTACGAGATTGTCTGTGATATCGAGGAGGCCACGCATAAACGTTTTGTAACAGGCGATGCCTTCTTCAAGGAATGCTTCACGACCCCCAGTTTCAGGGGGCTGTTTGACGATAAACCCACCTTTCGCCCCAACCGGCACGATGACCGCATTCTTGGTCATTTGAGATTTCATCAGGCCGAGAATTTCAGTTCGAAAATCTTCCTTCCGATCCGACCAGCGAATGCCACCACGGGCGACATTACCACCACGCAAATGAACTGCATCTACCCGCGGCGAGTGAACAAAGACCTCTATTGCCGGGCGCGGCAGAGGCAGATCATCAACATTCCCGCTATCGATTTTGAATGAAACATATGGTTTTGGTGTTCCATCCTCAGCGGGTTGATAAAAATTCGTCCGAAGAGTCGATTTGATTATATTGAGGTAGCGCCGCAGAATTTTATCCTCGTCCAGAGACACAACGCTGTCCAATGCGATGGAAAGATTCTCTTCGAGTTTTTTGATTTTCTTCGCCGCCTTGGAGGCTTTCTCAGGATCAAAACGACACTCGAACAGGTCGACCAGCATTGCTGTGATGTTGACCTGGTTCGCTAATGTGTCTTCCAGATAGGGTTGGCTATAGGGAATAGCTGCTTGCAGAAGATATTTGCAATAGCCGCGCAGCATAACAATTTGACGCCACTCAAGGCCGGCACCAAGAACCAGTTTGTTAAAGCCATCATCTTCCATCTGGTTATTCCAAACGTGATGGAAAGCCTCTTCAAATAGCGTTTTGACTTTGTCGATATCGACAGCCGCGCCGGACCGCATAACCAGCCCGAAATCATGCAACCAGACGATCTCGTCCGATTGATTCGGGGTTAGATCATGTGGAACCTCATCAATGACCCGAAGCCCCATATTCTCCAGGACCGGCAGAACATCTGACAATGCCAGCGGCGTATTGCGGTGAAACAGCTTGAACCGAACTTCGTGACCTTGGCCTCGGCCGATACAGGTCGAGAACAACCGAACCGTTTGAGAGCGTTTTTTCAGCGTGCGCAACATCTGCAATAGCGGCATCGGGATCGAAATCTTCACGATAGGCAACAGGGAAGGCATCTCGATATACGCCGTGCAAGGCGGGTTCCTTCGGATTCGCCATGCGCAGCGATTAACGCGCTCGCCAGTCCATCAGACCAGTCCCGCGCAGCATGGGCCAAACGTTCTTCGATTTCCTGATCGGTTTGAGGCGGCCAACGCCGGGTGTTGTTTTAACGATAAACTGAATGCGGGCCAAAGCGGAATCTGTAACCTGCGTATAGTGAGCCGTCACCGGGCCGGCAAATCCATCTTCCAGAATTTTCTGCAGCTTTCGCCGGATGGCCGTGTTGTAGCGATCTCGCGGCACAAAAACCAAACACGACAAATGCCGACCAAAGGGATCTCGGTGGACAAATAGGGCGACGCGCTGACGTTCACGGAGACGTAAAATGCCAAGGGACGTCACCAGCAAATCATCGACATCCACCTGCAACAGCTCATCACGGGGCAGGGATTGCAGGGTATGCATCAGGGCTTTCGCGTCATGGCTCGACGGTTCAAACCCGCACTTTCAATGATCGTGTCGACCTTGCCCCGCAGGACAGGAATTTCATTGACGGTATGATTGTATAGATCAGACGTAAACAGCCCAACAAACAACCGTTCGCCAATAACGTTGCCTTGCCTTATCAAACATCTTGACGCCGATGGTATCGAGATGAACCGGACGGTGAACGGTTGAGAGAGTATTCGCTTTGCTCACCATCAGGGCCGTTGGCCTTTTCAGGAAAGTCGGCGATGTCCGTGCGGCAATTCCGACCCGTTGGAAAGCCCTTCGAAAATTTTGGTCTCTTCGCGACCGGAGAACACCGAGGCCACTCTTTGGGTAGGTTTTGAGGCCGGCTTTTTTACCCTTCGACGTAATGCCGTATTCGCGATAGCCAAGAAAGGTGAAGTGGTTGTCATCAATCCAGCGGAGAAAGGATTTTGTTTCGTCGATTTCCGCCCGCGAAAGGGGGACTTCATCAGGCTGCAGATCGGCAATCGCCTCCGCGACCTTTACCCGCATCGTTCGCCAATCCTCTACGGCATTACGAACGTCAGCGAGAACGTATTCCAGCTGTTTCGAGATCGATCGCAACTTGTCAGCACCAGCATGCTCGTTGATCTCAATATGAATAACTGATTCTGCACTCGTATCGACGGAGGGATTCTCGTTCTGACAGATCTTCAGAAGACCGCCAGCCTTATCCCGTTTGACCCGGATCACCGGGTGCACGACGACATGAATAGTGGCATCAAGCTGGTTGAGGGCCGCCGAAACGGAATCGACCAAAAACGCCATGTCGTCATTGACGATCTGAACAACGGTATGATCGGTATTCCAGCCGTCATTTCTCGGCACTCGGATTAAAGACCCGTATCGAGGGCTTACGGGTTGTGCGTTTTTGTACCAGCTCCCAGGCTGACAATGCCGCGGCCATTAAGTCCTCAGGCGCAGCACGCAGTACATCTTCCGGTGCGCTGTTCTCATAGAATGCCGATACGAATACACCGAACATCCGCCTTCGATGAGTTTTTTGCCTTCCGCCGTGCGGCGGTTGCGATTTTGCGAATAACGTTCGTTTTTGCGTCTTCACTGCGTTGAAGCATGAGTCCGGCCTTTCGTTTTCGTATGGCGGTCAAAGTTCTTCCCTTACATGAGACGTGTTTTAACAAATCATAGATGAAATCATGGTTAACAGGTTTCAACCAATTGTTTTATGACAAATTGAAAAAGAGGCCGACCATGGCTGAAAGCTCCATTTTTCCTGATCCGCAGAACGACCCGTTCTTTGATCGATTGCCTACCGCTGTCATCGATCAACTTTCCGAGGAACAGAGGAACGCCATCGCAGCCGCTTTACCAGGGCGCAGTCGAACCAAGCCTCCGGTGAATATTCGACTGAGCATCCCCTTGCTTCGTTGGCGTTTTTATTTTGCAATAAACAGCGGCAAGGAACGTCGCAACAAACCGCGTCTCGCCGCAGACCGTCGACATAACCCACTCGCGACGAAAGGGAACACTCTGTTTGTTCTACTGGGAACGATGATGCTCTGTCTTTTTTCGTTCGGTGGTCTTTTGGTCTACGCATCCGTCTTGCAGGTCTGACACCAAGAGCAACAATCACAGCACGGCTTTCAAGCAAACCGGATAGCTGATAGACAGACACAGCCTTTTATAGTTGAGCGCGTCATGTCGCGGCTTACCAGCCTTCCCCTCAATCAAATCCTGTTGGCCACCCTTTGGGGTTGCGCCGTTATTCGGCTTCTCTGGAACCATCCGCTTTCCAATTTTCCAGCGGTGTCGTGCTTGCGGTCTATGTTCTGGTGGTAAGCCGGCAAATCCGGCGACGAATGCAAATCCTGATCTTTTGTCTCGCCCTGTCAGCGGCGATGTTAGCGGCGGTTTTTGATGGATGGTATGCCCTCTGGCAGGGGATGGAACACTCGGTGATCTTCGCCGCTTTTTTCGGAACAGTGGTCTTGCTCCGCGCCACAGCAGATCAACGACCAGAAATCAGCAAAGCCCGGAAGTTGGTCAAAGACCTTGGCGCGCAGGAACGCAATAGTGGCCTCATGGCAGGAAGTCAGTTTCTCGGGAGCGTCCTCAATGTCGGTGTGATGTCAATTTTTGCGCCCATCATTGGACGTGATAATAGCGAAGATATTCGCAAGGCCGCAGCAGAAGCCTGCCAGAGAGGTATGTGCCTTTGCTGTCTGTGGTCACCCTTTTGGCTGGCGATGGCACTTTGTTACGAGCATTTACCGAACGTCACGCTGTGGCAAATAATGACCTTGGGGCTGTGCTTTGTTTTGGTCGGCTTCATTATTGCCCATCTTCTCTATACCCGTGATGTCGGCTTCGCGGGCTCACTCCGCGCTGTCACGGCACTAGTCCCTGTTTTACCACCAGTGACCATTGCGGCCTCGGTGGTCCTTTTATTGAACGCCACGACATCCCTGTCGACATTGCAATGTCTGGTTACCGGCATACCTCTCCTGTGTCTGATAGGACTCGCCTTTCAGGGCCGTCCTCAATTGGCAACGGCTATTCGTCAATCGGGGAAAGGCATCGGTACTGTCCATGGTGAGGTCGTCTTGCTGACGGCCGCCATCCTGCTCGGCAAGACGTTAATCCTGGCGATTGAGCAAACCGGTTTTGATGAAATGATCGCCGCGTTGCAGCTGCCCGACTGGGGCGTCATCACGGCCATCATTGGCACCATCACCATTCTCGCCTTTGCAGGCGTCCACCAGATCGTGACCGCGACATTGGTGCTTGTTCTCTTTGGATCAATCGAGACCGGCGTGTCACAACTTATCATTATGGAGGCCACCCTGATCGGCTGGGCGTTTTCTTCAATGACCGGCTTGTCTGCAGTGTCCGTCGCCGTTGCCAGCAACATGTTTGGCGTATCGCTGGAAGGTCTCGCCTACGGACCGAACCTGCGCTTTGTTGCAGCCTTTGGGTCATTTCGATTATTGGTCTAACAGCACTCAATCGACTGCTGATCTGAACAAGACCCCATAAAAAAGGCGGCCCTTACGGCCGCCTAAAGTTTGGGGAAGAGAATGAGCGCAGCAACTAAGCGCAAATTCCATCCCAAACGATGCAAATATCGTGCCAATCACACGAATACATAGATTTCAGGGACTTAAGCACAGCATACGCGACCGTATGGCGCAAAATGTAACAATATTCACCCGAAAATGTATGAAAATGACGCAAAAAGTGACGCTAAGCATGAAAATTCCGCGTCAATCATTCCCTCCCGCCCGTTTTGTCAGCGCCTGATCAAATGCTTCAAGCTGTGTTGTCACCAGCGCATATATTTTCTCCGCCGACTGGCCGGTAAAGAGTTCAATGGCATCATCCACGCTGGTGACACTATGGATATGGAATTTCTCCGCCGCGACGGCATCCGAAATTTCCGGAAGTAAAATGACATTGCGTTCATTGGCGACAGGAATGATGACGCCCTGCGATCCGGTGAGTGGGCCCTGGCTTAAACACGTTCTGAAGAATCCAGCGATCTTCTGGTTGGCACCGCCAATCGCTTGAGCGTCGCCTCGCTGATTAACCGAGCCCGTAATGGCGAGATCCTGGCGTAGTGGAACACCCGACAAATCCGAGAGGATCGCCATCAATTCAGCAAGCGATGCGCTGTCACCCTCAACACCGCCATAGCTTTGCTCAAACGTCACCGAACAATTAAAGGACAGTGGAAAGCGGCGGGCAAAGATGCCAGCCAGAAATCCCTGCAAGACCATCACACCCTTTTGCTGGATCGGTCCACCCAACGCGACATCACGCTCAATATTCACAACGCCGTGGCGCCCGACGGAAGCCCGCGCCGTGACGCGGCTCGGCATGCCAAAGCTGGTGTCACCCATATAGCGAACGGTCAACGCGTTGACCTGACCGACCGCCGATCCGGTTGTCTCAATCAGCACGGTTTCTTCAGCGATCGAGTCGAGCATCCGACTCGGTATCCGGGACACCCGACTGTGGTGATTGGCCAGCGCCTGCAAAATATCAGCCCGTGTGATGTTTGCATTCTTTCGACCAGATGCTTGATGGGCCTCAACAATGACATCGTTGATACGTTCAAACTGCGAAGACAACCGCCCCCGGTTTGCGGCCCAGCGCGACGCCAGCCCGAGCAACAGAGCAATCGCATCGCCCTCGATGCCTTTTGCGCCATCGGCCACCGCGAAATCGCGAATGAGCGCCGAATACGCATCAACGTTCGCGGCACTCGATTCCATATCGGCGTCGATATCCGCCTTTATTTTAAAATAAGTCTGAAATTCGGGATCAGAGGCAAAAAAGCTGTAATACCACCTTGGCGCAGCGACCATGACAACCTTCAACGACAGGGGCACAGGGGCGGGACGAACAGCGCCCGCAACCGGCAGGCTGTTCGCACGGTGCGGCTCTTCAATTCTGATTTCGCCATCGCGGAGGGCAGCTTTTAAATAGCCCCAAACAGCCGGCGCCTCAGCAACCATATCGGCCCGTAAGAACCAGCACACCGCCATTTGCCCGATGCAGAGCCCCGGACTGGATCAGCGTGAAGTCAGTGGCATAGCCTTGTTCGCTTTGGCGGTACTGCAATTGGCCGAACAGATTCTGATAGGTCGGGTTAGGTTCAACGATGACAGGCGCCCCCGTCGTCGCACGATTATCCGATAGCAGATTTACCGCATAGCGGGTTCCAGGCTGCATATCCGCCGGGAGGTCTGAGGGTGTTTCGGCAAGAAAGACTTTGTAATTCTCGACAATATCTGCCCGGAACTCGACGAACCAGCCAGCCAGTCCGGGATAACTGCCATATTGTTCCGCCATCGCATCCAGGATGGGCGCACAAACCTGATCGAGCATATCCCGCGCCATCACGTCGAGCGCCTGTTGCAGTGCCGCCTGATTCTCTGCGGCCTTGGCCATAATCCCGGTCAGAGCCTGAGCAAGGTCGGGGCCATATTGTTGCGCGGCCTGTTGCTGCTCGGCAGACATTTCAGCCGGTGGAACAGGATTGCCGTCATCATCAATAGCCGCAATCGACGTCCCGTTATCCGTTTGAATAATGTCAAAACCACGCGATCGTGCGGTCTCACGCAGCGCGTCTACCTCTCCCTGAATATCCGATGTACGGCCAGCAGCAGCTTCCTGCAGCTGCTGTTTCATATCATCACCACCGAAGGCATCGCGCATCGCGACGGTAAGTTGCTCTATCGTCGCGGCTAACGCCTTCGAGAACTCATAGCCAATACCGGCCGGCAAGGTATAAGGGTGCGGCTCTGATTCTTTTTGAAAGTTATTCAGATAAACCCAGTCAGCAGCCGGTTTCATCGTCTTCGCAGAGGTTTTGATGAACTCAACAGTAGAGCTCAATCGCCCGCTGCGGGGATCCCCCAAAACAAAAATATTGAAATGAGGGCCATCGATACCGAGGCCAAGCTCCAACGCATCCCGTGCCCGCTGGTGACTGGAAAAGGAAAAGACATCACCATCTGCGCTGTCACCAATATCAAAGGAAGGGAAGCTAATGTCTTCCGCGGCCAATTTCTTAATCGTCATTTACATTTTCTCCTGCCTAAGGCGGCATACTCACCCTTGCTACCGAGGAAATCCAGCGTCAAGGTAGTCATCATAGATTTAGATCCACAGATATAGGGCGGCCAACCGACATTGTTGGTGAGATAGGAGCAAAGATATATGAAGTTCGGTTTGTTTGGCGGCGCGACAGCGGCGGCGGCCTCATCACAGGCAGAATCAGAAAGGCTGTTGCTGGATCAATCAGAAGACAGCCATTCATATAGCGCCTTCATCGATGCCATCGTCGAAGCAGAGGCCCTCGGATATCACAGTATCTTTTTGGTCGAGCATCATTTCACCGGCGAGGCGCAGGTTTCTGCATCAATGAACCTGCTGACCTATCTGGCCGCCAAAACCTCAACAATCCGACTCGGCACCGGCGTCATCGTCATCCCCTGGCACAATCCGGTTCTGCTCGCAGAGCAAGCAGCGACGGTCGATGTTCTGTCCAACGGCCGTTTTGATTTTGGCGTTGGCAAAGGCTATCGGCCACGCGAGTTCGAAGGATTTTGTATTCCAATCAAGGAATCCACCGACCGGTTTGAAGAATCAATGGCACTGATCAAAAAGTCGCTGTCGTCCAATGAACGGTTTTCTTTTCATAGTGAGCGCTGGAACTTTGAGGATATTGTGGTCGAACCGCCACCGGTGCAAAAACCTCACCCGCCAATGTGGCTTGCGGCCGGCCGTCCCGACTCTCTGCGCTATGCCGCAGAGAGCGGCTATTCGCTGCTGCTCGATCAGTTCGCGACCTTCGATGTCACCCTTGAGCGATTTGCCCTTTATCGGGAAGCTATTGAGGTATCAGGAAAATCATTCGACCCCATGAATGTCGCCGTCGCCCGCGGCATGCATATTATCCGCAATGAGGAAGAACGCGCCATCGCGATCGATAAACGCATGGCAGCCCTCAATCACATGAACCAGGCGGCAAAGTCGAACGATGCTACCTACAAAACCAGCATGGCCTCTGATCCAGATCTGAGAAAAGCCGCGGAGCAAGGGACGCTAATCGGCACGCCGGAGGAAATTATCGGACATTTGGAAAAGCTGCAAAACGGCGGCGTGGAATATATTTTGCTTGCGGGCGCCCAGATGAGCCCGCCGCAAATGCGCGCCTTTGCTGGAGAAATCATGCCTGCGTTTGCGTGAGATCACGAAAAATCGCGCCACGAAATCCATCTTTAGGTATTTGGAAAGAAATTGGAGCGGGCGATGAGATTCGAACTCACGACATCAACCTTGGCAAGGTTGCGCTCTACCCCTGAGCTACGCCCGCATCCGGAGGCGCGATAATAATCAGACACGCCAGCTTTGCAAGTGCTTGCATACACTGCTGATATTGCAAATGACAACCCCTTTTCTATAGGGTGCACGCCATGACGGAACCCAGCCCACAACCGGCCACGCGCGAAACGCTTCTGGCGCGGCTGAACACCCTTGAAATTGACTATATAGAATACACCCATCCTGCCGTTTTTACGGTCGCGGAAGCCAAGGATCGGCGCGGGGAATTGCCGGGTGTTCATTGCAAGAGCCTGTTTCTCAAGGCCAAGGGTGGACGGCTTTTCCTGCTGGTGTGCCTCGAATGGCGGCGCATGGACATGAGCGCCCTGGCGGATTTACTGCCTTCCCGGCGACTATCCTTTGGCCAGCCCGCGCTTTTACTGGAAAAACTCGGGGTAACGCCTGGGTCAGTGACGCCGTTTGGAGCAATCAACGATAATGGCCCGGAAGAAGAGCGTGTGACCGTTGTTCTCGACAAGCAGATGCTCGAGGCAACCCAGGTCAACTACCACCCGCTAATCAATACGGCGACTATTGGGTTATCACCTGAAGATTTACAGCGGTTTTTGGTTGATTGCGATCATCTACCGCTTATTCTGGACCTTGATGCGGCGACACAAAAATAATGATACCGCTTGGCGGACAGCCAGACCTTGTCTTTATTGGTAAAATTCGCCATTTACTCTAACACAGACCGTCACTTGACGATGAACAACTGAACGAAACGATTAAAGCGACACCCCATGGAGCCAATACTCGATCCCAACGCACCACCTGCAGCACCGGCCGGTGATCTAATTAAAGAGTCGTCAGAGGCGGCCTTTGTTCAGGATGTCATCGAAGTCTCGCAAGAGGTCCCTGTTATTGTGGACTTCTGGGCGCCGTGGTGTGGACCCTGCAAACAACTTGGGCCCCTGCTTGAAAAAGTAGTTACCGAAGCTAATGGCGCCGTGAAAATGGTCAAGATCGATATTGATCAAAACCAGAATCTGGCGCAGCAACTTCGTATCCAGTCCATCCCCGCGGTCTACGCGTTTTATCAGGGCAAACCCGTAGATGCCTTTCAGGGCGCTTTGCCCGAAAGCCAGATTAGAGAGTTTGTCACCAAGCTAACGCAAACGGCCGGCACCGAAGAAAAATCGCCAGCTAGATGAAGCGCTGGAACAGGCCGAAGCGCTCATCGAGGCCGGTCAGTTTGAACAGGCTGGCGCTGTATATTCCCAGGTCGTCCAACATGCGCCGGACAATATCGCCGCCAAAGCAGGGCTGGCACGCTGCTGCATCGAGACCGGCAACACCGCTGGCGCCCAGGAACTTGTCGACACGTTGAGTGACGACGAACGCAAGGACGCAGCGTTCACGAGTATCCTAAGCGCGCTGGAGCTTGCTGAAAAAGCGGCGGAAGCTGGCGACTTGGAACCATTACAAGCGGCGGTAGAGGCAAATCCCAAAGATCACGAGGCACGCTATAATCTGGCCCTGGCTCTCTATGCCGGGGGACAGGCGGAAGCCGCTATTGATGCCTTGATTGAAATCATCCGTCAGGATCGCGGCTGGAATGATGATGCCGCCCGGCTGGAACTGCTTAAACTGTTCGAAGCCATTGGGCCGACAGAGCCCGTGACCATGGACGGCCGTAAAAAACTATCTGCAATACTGTTTTCATGACCCGCAGTGTCTTCGTCCCTCGTTTTGAAGACCTGCCCCGGGTAATTCCGATATTTCCACTCACCGGCGTCTTGCTTTTACCAACCGGCAAATTGCCTCTGAACATTTTTGAACCTCGCTATCTCGCGATGGTCCGAGATGCGCTGGCAGACGAACAACGTATCATAGGCATGTTACAGCCACGGGTTCCTGACCTTGAAGACAATCGCGGGGCAGGCGAGCTCGGTGACGACGAGCCTGATCTATACCAAACAGGCTGCGCGGGACGGATCGTCAGTTTTACGGAATCTGACGATGGCCGTTACATGCTGACCCTGGCGGGGATATGCCGCTTCGACATCGCCGAAGAGATGACCGGTAAGGAAGGTTATCGGCGGGTCCTTGCAGACTATCGACGTTTCCGGAACGATGTCGGCGATGAACCTGAGCCAGAAATTGATCGGGACCGCCTTTTGGCCGCGGTCAAAGAATATTTCGCCCTCCAGAATATCGAAGCAAGCTGGGATGCCGTCATAGCGACACCTAATGACAAGCTGATAACCTCTCTCGCCATGACCTGTCCTTTTGGTCCCAACGAACGACAAGCGTTGCTCGAAGCGCAAACGCTATCGTCTCGCGCAGATATTGTTATAACATTGCTGGAAATGGCGCTGATGGAAAACGGCGGCGCCAGCGGCATTAGCCATTAAAGCGCGCAATAAGGAAAGACCGCATGACGACCAAGACAAATGTTGACCCCAAATTACTCGAGATTTTGGTGTGCCCTGTTACAAAACAACCCCTGCGCTATGACGAAGCGGCTCAGGAGTTGATCAGCGAGGCCGCAGGCTTGGCTTACCCCATCCGCGATGGCATCCCGATTATGTTGGCCGACGAGGCACGGCAACTGGATAGCGGCGCAGCCCAGAGCTAACGCGATGCCGCCCCGACCGACACAGATTAAGTTAAAGAAAGCAGAGAAGCGGCTGGATATCACTTTTGATGATGGTACCGCTTTTTCCTATCCTGCAGAACTGTTGCGTGTGGAAAGCCCATCGGCAGAAGTCCAGGGCCATGGCGCCAGTCAGAAAAAGACGATTGCCGGACGCCGCCATGTTGGCGTGATGGAAATTGAACCGGTTGGCAATTATGCCATTCGGCTGATCTTTGACGACCTCCACGATACGGGGATTTTTTCATGGCAATATCTTTACGAGCTTGGAAGTTTGCAGACAGAACGTTGGCAGGATTATATAGATGCGCTGGAGCGTGAAGGCTTGAGTCGTGACCCATGATCTGCACAACGCCTTGTTGCTCAGAAAGCGGCAAGGCCACGTACCTTTTGACCCTTTGATTGCTTTCCCGGTGAATTATTGTGACGACAAATGACCGCATAACCCGCTTTACCATTGTCGGCGGGGGGAGCGCTGGCTGGCTCGCCGCAAGCTTGTTGGTGGGAACGCTTAATCGTCGGAACGATGGCCCGGACACCGAAGTCACCGTCATTGAATCCCCCAACTTGCCCATTATCGGAGTCGGCGAAGCGACGACGCTCAGCACTTTTGTGACATTCGCTCAGCTCAGGATCGACGAAACAGACTTTCTCCATCATTGCGATGCAACGTTTAAGGGAGCGGTCCGGTTTAAAGGCTGGAACATTAATCCCGACGGCAGTGACGGCGACTATTATCATCCGTTCGACGCGCCGCAATCGATCTTTGGCGTTGATCCTGCCTATCACTATCACCGCCGATCAGTACGCGGCGTACAGCAACCAACCTTCGCGCATGCCATGAGTGTTTTACCGACTCTCATGGATGCCAACCGGGCGCCAAAAATACTTGGATCAGACCCATTTGAGGGTTTGACGAATTATAGCTTCCATCTCGATGCATCGCTTATGGGAGAGTATCTCAAGAATTACTGCACCTCCCTCGGTGTGACCTATATCAGTGACGACGTTACAGATGTGACGTTGGACGAAAGAGGATTTGTCTCCGCGCTTGAGTTAAAGGAACGCGGCACCCACCCGGTAGAATTTATCATCGACTGTTCCGGCTTTCGAAGCATCATTCTTCAAAAAGCCATGGGGGAGGATTTTATCCCTTATGGCGATCACCTGCTTTGTGATCGCGCGTTGGCCGTACAAATTCCCCATCGTGAAGGCGCGCCTCTTGAACCCTACACAACCAGTACCGCGCTCGGTGCGGGTTGGTCGTGGAACGTACCGCTCTATTCTCGGCGCGGAACAGGTTATGTTTTTTCAAGTCAGTTTCGATCAGACGACGAAGCCATTGATGAGTTTTTGGCTCATCTCGGCGATGATGCCAAAGGCGCCGAACCGCGGGTTATTCCAATGGCGCTTGGGCGAGCGCGGCACAGCTGGGTTAAAAATTGTCTTGGCGTCGGGCTATCGGCCGGGTTTATCGAGCCACTCGAATCAACAAGCATCCATCTTATTCAGGTTGCCATCCGGCGTTTTCTGGATCACCTGCCCGATCGCAATTGTGATCCCGTGCTGATCAAACGCTATAACCATCTCATCACCGATATGTATGAGGATATTCGCGATTTTATCGCGATGCATTATGCGCTCTCGAACCGCGATGGAGACTTCTGGAAAACAGCACGCGGTGAGAATGTTGTGCCTGATCGGGTGCGGGAACGATTGGCCTTATGGAAACACAAGCTCCCCACTGAGTTGGATATAGAAACCAACAACCCGCTCTTTACGGCATGGAGTTACCTCTACGTTCTTTTTGGTAAAAACTTTACCGGCGATGATGAGTATCCTTTGGAGGGTGCCATTTCCGATGAAGACTACGATGAGTTCACGGCGATGATGGACAAGCAGCGACAACAGCTTCTTTTTCAGGCGCCGGATCATCGGCGTTTCCTCGACAGTCTCCGAGAAAAAGGCACCGAGGCCTGGTACCGTCCCTGACCCCGACGTTTCTGGCATCTTTCAGATAGGCTCGCCCCGGATCAACCGGGGCAGATCCCCGAGAACGCCCATGGCGTGACGCATAAACAGACGTTTGAGCGGGGGCGTCTGGTTGACCGCCGCCAGCCCGATATCACGGGCAAGTTTGATGGGGGCCACATCGTTGGAGAACACCCGGTTCAAGCCATCCGTTGCGGCAATCATCATTGTATTATCGAACCGTCGCCATCGTTCGTAAGTTTCGAGCACATTTATTGATCCAGGGTCGAGACCAAGCCGCAACGCGTCGACAACAATTTCTGCAAGCGCTGCGGCATCGCGAATACCGATATTCAGACCCTGTCCGGCAATGGGGTGAATCGCATGCGCGGCATCTCCAGCGAGGGCGAGGCGCGGTGTGATATAATGTTCGGCGTGAAGAAGGCCCAGGGGGTAAGAGAATTTAGGCCCGACGATTTCGAGGTCACCAAGGTAATCCCCAAACCTTATTTGCAATTCTTCGGCAAATTCCGGGTCAGGTAATTCGAGAATCTTTGGCGCGAGATCGGCTTTTTCGGTCCACACAATTGAGGACCGTTGTTCCGTCATTGGCAGAATGGCGAACGGCCCGGCTGGCAAAAAATGCTCCTGTGCAATCCCGTGATGCGGGTGTTGATGTTTGACCGTGCAGACAATACCCGTCTGCGGATATCGCCATTGCTTGACGTTTATGTTTGCTGCCTCGCGGGTTGGCGATCCTCGTCCGTCAGTGGCAATGGCGAGATGGGCCATGACAGTCTCGCCATCGCTGAGGACAGCCTTTGCGAACGGGCCTTCTCTATCGAGCGACTGCACGCGTCGTCCAAAGAGCAATTTAACCGACGACAATGGTGCAAGGCGTTCGAGCAGGGCCGATCGGATAATCTGGTTTTCCACGATGTAGCCCAACGGACCATCGTCGAGGTCCAAATGATCATAATGCAGGAAGAGCGGTGAATGCCCGTCCGACACCCGGATTTCCAAAATATCCTCAGCATCGCCAGCCATGCCCCGCCACGCCCCAATCGCTGCCAGGGCATTGCGGGAACCGCCCGCGATCGCGGTCGTCCGTCCATCGAACCCGGTATCCAGCAATTTTTCAGGGGCAAGTGGCTCAATCACTGCCGTAGAAACGCCTGCAGTGCCCAAGGCGACCGCAAGTATTAGGCCAGCCATTCCGCCACCGATGATCAGAACATCATAGTTCTGTCCTGCAGAAATTCCCGTCGTCTCAGGCATGTCGATACATTGCCGCCGCAACTGGCTTTCTGTCCAGCGCGTATTTACGGTCGCTCCGATTCAACATGCCAGCCTAATTTTTAACCGTCTAAATATTTTTGTATAAAATATAGGCAGTGTTCTTGGCGTTGCCCGTAGATATAGCGCAAGCACAACCGCCGATTTTACCTCTAATAGACTGTTTTTAAACAATAAAAACTCTTTTCGTCAGGATTGCTGCCTGATTGGCACGGGCTTTGCAATGTTAGGGCGTTGGCGGGTCATCATGATCGGCTGCGTTTAAATATGTCCACTTAACAGACGGCGATCTGCCATCGGAAGGAAAGCAAATGAATAAATTAGTTAGGGGTATCGGAACAGCAATTCTGGCAACGGGCGTATTACTGCCATTTAGCGTAACCGCTGCCGAGAAGTCGACGGTTCCAGGAACGTTTTCCGCGAATGTCGGTCTGGTCAGCGAGTATTACTTCCGCGGCGTCTCTCAGACTGATGACGCCCCCGCCCTGCAGGGTGGCTTCGACTATGAGATCAGCCTCGCCACGCCGGTGACGGCCTATGTCGGTGTCTGGGGCTCCAACGTTGATTTCAATGAAGGGGCCGGCGTTGACGGGGCCAGCATCGAGATTGATTACTATGGTGGCCTGAAAGGCAATATCGGTGACACGGGCATCGGCTGGGATGTCGGGTTTATCTATTATTCCTACCCTGGCGCCGCCAGTAATCTGAACTATGACTTCATCGAAGCCCAGGCTGCCTTGTCCTATGACTTCGGCATCGCCGCAGTAACCGCCAGCATCAACTGGTCGCCTGAGAACTTCGGGGATAGCGGTACAGCAACCTACCCGAAGCTCGCCGTCGACGTTCCTGTCGGCAAGACCGGGCTCACCCTATCCGGTTATGTCGCCCGCCAGAACATCGAGAACAACACCGCGTTCGGAGCACCAGACTATACCGAATACAACCTCTCGGTTGGCTACAGCCTGGCTGGCTTTGATATGTCCGTCGCGTATTCCGACACCTCCATCAGCCCCTCAGGTGATGGCAAAGAAGAAGCCGTTCTCTTCTCCGTCTCAAGAAGCTTCTGAGCAGAAAGGCAATTGGAATGAAACTTATCGAAGCAGTTATCAAGCCGTTCAAGCTGGATGAAGTTCGAGCGGCCCTAACAGAAATCGGCGTTCAGGGTCTGACTGTCAGTGAAGCACGTGGCTTCGGACGCCAGAAGGGCCAAACCGAGATCTACCGCGGCGCGGAATACGAGATCAACTTTTTGCCGAAAATCCGGATTGAAGTCGCGGTTTCAGATGACGTCGCAGATCAAACGATTGAGGCGATCCGCAATGCTGCCGCCACTGGCCAGATCGGCGACGGAAAAATCTTTGTATTCGACATGGAAAAGGCGGTCCGAATCCGCACAGGAGAAACAGACAATGACGCTCTATAAAAAGCCGCTGCTGGCTCTATCAGCAGCCTTCTCAACGGGGATAATCGCTACATCAGCTGTCGCACAAACAGCCGCCCCGAAAATCGATTCCGGCGATACCGCCTGGATGCTAACGGCAACCGCGCTTGTGTTACTGATGACCATCCCCGGTCTGGCCTTGTTTTACGGCGGTATGGTGCGGAAAAAGAACGTGCTCTCGCTTTTAATGCAGTGTTTTGCGATCTGCTGTCTGATGAGCATCCTGTGGATGGTGATCGGCTACAGTCTCGCTTTTGATGCCGGAAACGCCTATGTCGGCGGTCTCGGGAAGGTCTTTCTCAAAGACTTAACGTTAGGCGCTGTTAACGGCACGATACCAGACTCGCTGTTTATGGTCTTCCAGATGACCTTTGCCATCATCACGCCAGCCCTCATCGTCGGCGCCTTTGCCGATCGCATGAAATTTAGCGCGATGCTGTGGTTCACCGGCATTTGGATGCTGGTCGTTTATGCCCCCGTTGTTCACTGGGTCTGGGGCGGCGGCTTCCTAAGCAAAGATGGCGTGCTGGATTTCGCTGGTGGGACCGTCGTTCACATCAATGCCGGCGTCGCGGGGCTTGTTGCAGCGATCATGATTGGCAAACGCAAGGGATTGGGCACGGAGTCACTGGCACCGCACAACCTGGTCCTGTCAGTCATTGGCGCCGCCTTGTTATGGGTTGGCTGGTTCGGCTTCAACGCTGGCTCAGCATTGGCAGCAAACGGTACAGCCGCCATGGCCATGGTCGTCACACAGATTGCCACCGCAGCGGCCGCCCTCACCTGGATGTTCATTGAATGGGGAATGCGTGGAAAACCGAGCGTCCTCGGCATCATCTCCGGTGCTATTGGTGGGTTGGTCGCCATTACGCCAGCCGCGGGTTTCGTCGATCCAATGGGGGCCCTGTTTATCGGCATCGGCTCAGGAGCTGCCTGTTACTGGGGAGCAACCTGGCTCAAACGCAAGGCCGGTTATGATGACGCGCTGGACGTTTTCGGAATCCACGGCATCGGCGGCATCGTTGGCGCCTTGCTGACCGGCGTCTTCGCCAATAAGGCAATCGGTGGCACAGCCGGTCTTCTTGAAGGCAATGCCGGACAGGTTGTAACCCAGGCCTGGGGCATTGTTGCAACCGTCATCTGGTGCGCAATCGCCACAGCCATCATTTTAAAAGTTATTGATTTGATTATCGGCATTCGGGTCGACGAAGAAACCGAACGCGATGGTCTCGATCTTGGCGAACATGGCGAAACCATTCAGTAACGGACCGAATGAAATCACCCCTGGAGGCATAGTGTAAGAGCAGCTTTCCCTTCCGGAGATTGTTCTACTGCGCCACCAAAACCTACCGGAGCTCCTTAGGGAGCTCCGGTTTTCTTTTGCCCAATTTTTAAGCAGCTGCCAATTTCAGCGCACCCGCTGATCGATTTTTTACCAAATGGCATTCTGCTTGTACCGAGTCAGGCTTTGGATGTAAGATTCTACTGTTTTTAGAGTAGTTTACGTCGCTTCTTATCAGCGGCAACTGAAGAAGTGCACCTATGATCAACGATCGGCTCGATCGAATCGGTGATTACCCGTTCGACCGCTTACGGGCATTACTGGATTCCAGCACGCCTCAAACCGAGGATGCGCCGTTGTCACTGGCGCTTGGCGAACCGCAACACCCCGCTCCAGAAATCCTCCATCGTGTTCTTGCCGAAAGCGGCGATCTCTGGGGCAAGTACCCTCCCGTTTGGGGAACACCAGAGTTCAGGGCGGCTGTCGCTGACTGGCTTACGCGGCGATACGACCTGCCCGGCGACATGTTCGATCCCGATAAAACGATAATCCCGGTTTCCGGCACACGCGAAGCTCTCTTCATGATAGCGCTTACAATCATCCCCGAGAAAATCTTGGGGCAGCAACCGCTGGTCCTGATGCCTAACCCGTTTTATCAGGTTTATTTGGGCGCCGCGGCCCTTGCCGGGGCAGAATCTGTCTTTGTTCCGGCAACACCAGAAACGAATTTTCTTCCTGATTTCCACGCGCTGGATGCCGAAACCCTAGATCGGACCGCGCTCGCCTATTACTGCACACCCGCCAACCCACAGGGTACAGCGGCGTCTGTCGAGAAACTCAAATCTATTATCGAACTCGCCCGCAAACATGATTTTGTGGTTATTTTTGATGAATGTTACAGCGAGATATATAACGACACACCACCAGCAGGGGGCATCGAAGCCTGCGCGGCATTAGGTGGATCGCTTGATCATGTTCTGATCATGAACTCGCTCTCTAAACGGTCAAGCGTACCCGGGCTTCGGTCCGGCTTTGTTGCGGGTGACCCCGACATTATGGCGCGCTTTAAACAGGTCAGGGATTACGGTGGGGCCCCTCCGCCAATGCCGCTTTTGGCTGTCGCGACCGCTCTCTGGCAAGACGAAGAGCATGTCACAAGCAATCGCGCGCTTTATCAGAGAAAGTTTGATCTCGCTGATCAAAAACTTGCCGGATTACATGGCTATTACCGCCCCGATGGCGGTTTCTATTTATGGCTCAATGTCGGGGATAGCGAAGCCGCCGCTCTAAAATTATGGCAACAGGCAGCCCTGCGCGTGATTCCAGGGGCTTACTTCGCCAAGACCGGACAAGATGGAAAAAACCCGGGCGCCGCCTATATTCGGTGTGCGCTGGTCCACGATCTAGAAACAACAGGTCAGGCACTTGATCGCCTGGTCACGACTCTTTGACGAGGAGGCAATAATGGCCACCAATTCCCGGAACCTGACACGAAAAGGCTCGATCCTGCCGCCAAGTGTCACCGAATTTTTGCAAAAACGGGCCATCGAAGTCGTTGGGATTGCCTTGATCATCACCGCGCTTGCAATCACCGCGGCACTCATCAGTTTTAATCCTGCCGACCCATCGCTCAACGCGGCCTCTGCGGCAACAACAACAAACCTCTTAGGGACAACCGGCGCCTGGACGGCCGACCTGTTAATGCAATCGATCGGGCTCGCCGCCTGGATTTTGCCAGTCGTCGCCCTCGCTTGGGGCTGGCGCATTGTTACGCATAGAGGGCTTGGTCATTTGTGGCTTCGACTGACGTTCTTGCCACTTGCTTTGCTGACAGCCGCCATCGCCTTAGCAGGACCGGACGCCGGCAGTGCCTGGACGCTTAATGCTGGATATGGTGGCGTCACAGGCGATATTTCGCTCGCGTCAACGGCGTCATGGAGTACCAGCTTAACACCGTTCGGGACCGATGCTGTCGCAGCGCTCGCCGCCATATTAGCACTCACGGCCTTGATCATTACCTTGGGTTTCTCTGCTGCCGAATGGCGCCAGTTTGGCAACACCCTTCGGTGGCTCGGTCACCATGGCGCCACCGCTGGTGCTGCCGGTGGGCGGGCTGGTGTGCAGGCAGGGAAATGGTCATTCAACATTGCCAAGAAAGGCAATGCCGCCGCGCGACAGCGGCTAGAGCCCAAGCTCTATGATAACGAAGACGATGATGACGACATCGATATCGACAATAACCGCGAAATCGATGTCGCCCGCAAGAAGCGGCAGCCTCGTTTGGGCGGCGCGACCCGCGAGACCAAGAAGGAGATTGTCGCTCCGCGATCCACCAAAGCAAAGCCCGGCAAGAAAGCTGAAGCCGCTCGCCAGACCAAACTTGATCTCGGATCGGCCAGCGAGGGCGAATATGAATTGCCAGACATCGATCTACTGGAAACGATTATCACCGAAGACAAATCGAACAAATCTGATGAAGACGCCTTAGCGGAAAATGCCCGGCTTCTGGAGTCAGTGCTCGAAGATTTTGGTGTTCAAGGCGAGATCGTTAAAGTTCGCCCGGGGCCAGTTGTCACGCTGTATGAATTTGAACCGGCGCCCGGCATTAAATCATCACGGGTCATCGGACTCGCTGACGATATCGCGCGCTCGATGAGCGCCATTTCAGCGCGGGTCGCTGTCGTGCAGGGCCGCAATGCAATGGGCATTGAGCTTCCCAATTCCAATCGCGAGATCGTATCGCTGCGCGAACTCCTCGAATCAGAAACCTTGGAACGGAATCCGTCAAAGTTATCACTCGCACTCGGCAAGGATATCGGCGGCGGACCTACCATTGCCGACCTCGCGCGCATGCCGCATCTCCTGATCGCGGGGACGACCGGATCGGGTAAATCAGTGGCCATTAACACGATGATCCTTTCGCTGCTGTATCGGCTATCGCCGGAACATTGCCGTTTGGTCATGATCGACCCCAAAATGCTCGAACTTTCTGTTTATGACGGCATTCCGCATTTGCTCTGCCCGGTGGTGACCGACCCCAAAAAAGCCGTCGTCGCGTTGAAGTGGACTGTTCGCGAAATGGAGCAGCGGTATCGCGCCATGTCGACAATGGGCGTCCGAAACATCGCAGGCTATAATGCGCGGCTCGAAGAAGCGCGCAAGAACGGTGAAGCACTCACCCGCACAGTCCAAACCGGCTTTGATTCCGAAACCGGCGAGCCGATCTACGAAGACCAGCCACTCGATATGAGCCCGTTGCCCTTCATCGTCGTCATCGTCGATGAAATGGCAGACCTCATGCTAGTCGCCGGCAAAGAAGTTGAATCATCGGTTCAGCGCATCGCCCAGATGGCCCGCGCTGCCGGTATTCATCTCATCATGGCGACACAACGCCCCTCTGTCGACGTCATCACAGGGACCATTAAAGCTAACTTTCCCACCCGGATCAGCTTCCAGGTAACCTCGAAAATTGACAGCCGAACGATCCTCGGTGAAGCCGGTGCAGAACAACTTCTGGGTCAAGGCGATATGCTCTTTATGGCCGGCGGCGGTCGTATCTCTCGCGTCCACGGACCGCTGGTGACAGATGAAGAAGTCGAACGGGTTGTGACCGCGCTCAAAGCTCAGGGCATGCCAAAATATATCGAGGAAGTCACCAAGGAAGAGCCTGGCAGCGCCATCGGGGCCGGCGGCGGCGAAAACAGTGACGGCGACGCGCTATACGACGACGCCGTGGCGCTCGTCTGTCGAGAACGCAAAGCCTCTACCAGTTTCGTTCAGCGGCACCTCTCAATCGGATATAACCGCGCGGCGCGCATCGTTGATCAAATGGAAGCGGAAGGTGTTATCAGCGCCGCCAACCATGTCGGCAAGCGCGAAGTACTCGCGCGGGATATCGATAATCGCGAAGCATAGGGATGGAACGATCGGCACCCCGCCCTATCTGTGCCATATTGATGCGTATAGATTTGAGTGATGAGTCCGACGGTGAAAAATAGTATTCTTCTGAAGCTGACAGCCACGGCAATGGTTTGTCTTTACGTGACCATCGGCATGACGTCGTCGTCCTATGCCCAGAAACCTGCTGGAAAAGTTTTCTCGCAGGACAAATCTGTCATCGCAGCGGAAAGGTTTTTGAATTCGATCCGAACCTTAAATGCGCCTTTCGTACAGGCTGCTTCCAGCGGCGGCTATGCAAGAGGCAATCTTTATATTGAGCGCCCCGGCAATTTGCGGATTGATTACGACAAACCAACAAGCTTGCAGGTTTATGCTGATGGAACCTGGCTGTTTTATGTCGATGAAGACCTTAAGGACGTCAGCCAAATCCCCCTCGCGGCAACACCGGCCTCATTTCTGGTACGAGAGAAATTTAGCTTCACAGATGGTCTGACCATTCAGAAAGTTGAGAAAAGAAACCGTGCCCTACGCATAACTGTCGCGCGGCGTGGCGAAGAAGATAGTGGATCATTAACTCTTATCTTGAACGAGACCGCAGACGCCTTTCGTGGCTGGACCGTCACGGACCCCCAAGGGGTAAAGACGACCGTTACGCTTTTGTCACCAATCCTTAATCAACCCATCGCTAAAGAAATTTTTGTGTTCACGCCCCCTGATTGGGCATTCCCGGCAGACGTCCAGGAATAGCCCCCGAGTTGCGATCTGAGCCCTCTCGTGATAGCCAAGAGGAGATGTCTGCCAAATCGAAACAACCCATTATAGGCGTGCCGGTTAACTACACGCCCGCCACTGAAACGATGTCTGCGCTGTTCTCAACAGCGGAAAAATACGCGCGCGCGTCGATGGAAATTTCCGGCACAGCGCCCATTCTTATTCCGGCTTTCGGTGACGCGACGCCCTTCGGATCAATTCTCGATACGATTGATGGGCTGCTATTAACGGGGGGCCGCGCCAACGTCGAACCCCATCATTATGGCGGACCGCCTTTTCCCGAAGAAGAATTTATTGACCCTGATCGGGACAAAACTGTCTTGCCACTAGTCCGCGGCTGTATTGAACGCGGGATTCCGGTCTTTGGAATTTGCCGTGGCATTCAAGAAATCAATGTCGCGATGGGAGGCACGCTTCACTATCGCGTCCATGTTCTCCCCGGGAAAAATGACCACCGAATGCGCCAGGATACAGACGTCATGGCCGAACGGTATGAACTCCGTCACAAAATTTCCCTGACACCAAATGGTTTTCTCCACGCACTTCTCGGGGGAACGGAAACAACGGTCAACTCATTACACGCTCAAAGCGTTGACATGATTGCCGATGGCTTTGTCGTGGAAGCCCTGTCGCCTGATGGTGTCATCGAAGCCATTCACATGCCCGACGCAAAACGTTTTACAGTCGGCGTTCAATGGCACGCCGAATGGCAACCGCAGGAGCATGATTTGGCCAACCGCCTTTTTCGTGCCTTTGGCGACGCCGCCCATGACCATGCTGCCAACAAATCACTATAGACAGGAATTTATACATGCGGATCGCCACCTGGAACATCAACTCACTGCGCTTGCGGATGCCAATGCTTGGCAAGATCGTCAAAGAATTAGAGCCTGATGTTGTGTGCCTGCAGGAGATTAAAGTCGAGGACGGGTTGTTCCCCGCAGATGATGTGCGGCAGCTCGGATTTGAGCACGTGCTGTTTCGCGGCATGAAGGGCTATAACGGCGTTGCCATCTTGTCGCGCGTGCCGCTTGTCGAGATGAAGAAGCGACTATGGTGCGGAAAAGATGACTGCCGGCATCTTGCAGCAAAACTACCCGACGGCACCGAGCTTCATAATTTTTATGTCCCAGCCGGTGGTGATATTCCCGACCCCGTCGAAAACGATAAATTCGCTCACAAGCTAGCCTTTATAGAGGAAATGGCGGACTGGTTTGGCAGCAAGCGCCCGGCCAAGCGTATCCTCGTTGGCGATTTAAACATCGCACCGCTGGAGAATGACGTCTGGTCCCATAAACAGCTTCTGAAAATTGTCAGCCACACGCCCGCTGAAGTGGATGGACTCAACAAAATAATGACGGTGCATAATTGGATTGATGCAGTCCGGCAGATCATTCCCCCTGAGGAGCTGTTGTATAGCTGGTGGAGCTATCGCAACCGAACCTGGCCTGGCAGCGACCGTGGACGGCGCCTCGACCACATCTGGATAACACCCGCGCTCAAGGGCCACCTAAAGGACGCGGCCGTGTTTCGTGAAGCGCGTGGTTGGGAAAAGCCCTCCGACCATGCTCCAGTGACCATCGATCTGGATATTTAGATAAGTCACTTTTTGTGAACCTCTTCGGATGCAAGAAAATTTCTTGAATCTTAAAAATCAAATCCCATATCTGCTTTGAAGGCGCCGGCTACCGGGTCTTCGGATTTTGAAGTCGGGTCTGGCCGTTTGGCAGACCCCCTAACTGATATTGCTCAAAGGAGGGTATCGATATGACTACTTTTGATTTTTCCCCACTTTTCCGTTCTTCAATTGGTTTCGACGGTATTCCGCGACTCCTGGATACTGCGATGCAAGCAGCAGATCGCAGTGACGGCTATCCGCCCTACAACATTGAAAAAGCCGATGATAATCATTATCGGATTTCGATTGCTGTTGCCGGGTTTAGCGAAGACGATCTGGAGATCACAGCGAAAGAAGACACCCTCGTCGTCCGCAGCAAAGCGCAGGAAGTGGAAGACGAGGCTACATACCTATATCGAGGGATTGCCGGCAGAGCGTTCGAGCGCAAGTTCCAGCTCGCTGATCACATCAAGGTGGTCGGGGCTGACCTCACCAACGGGCTGCTTCACATAAATCTGGAGCGTGAAATCCCGGAAGAACTAAAGCCCCGGTCCATTGAGATTAAAACCAGCGACACCAAAAAATTGTTTGGCAAAGCGGCATAGTCTCTTACTCAATCAGCAAAACGGCGTCCCGGTTTAGTTGCTTCCGGGGCGCCGCTATGCTTCAGCGTCACAATTAAGCGCTGCGGGCGTCACGGAGCTGAGCATTGGTTTGCTCAAGACGTTGTGCAAGTTCCCGCATAATCTCAATCCCCATATCGGGATATTCCCGCACCATCTGAAAAAACAGATCCTTGGAAATAGCGAGCGTTGTAACCTGATCGTCGGCCCGCAAGGTTGCCGTTCTTGGAACATCGCAGAGGATCGCAATCTCCCCGACCAGTTCGTTCTTCCCGATTTTAGCAACAGCCAATTCTCCACCAGGACTGTCGATCAAAACCTCAGCATTGCCATCGATAATGATGTAGGCCGTATCTCCGGAATCCCCCTGGTGAAAAAGCTCCTGACCCTGACCAAAAATGACCCGCTCACTGGCAAAAGCGAGCAGCTTGAGCTTCGACGGATCAATCTTTGAGAACATCGGAATGTTTCGAAGCAGTTCGACTTCTTCGTTCAAACCCACAGCAACCTCCTTTTGTGCCTACTCGGCACGAATCAAATCCATGAGAGCGCTGCCCTCATTTCCCAGTTCGGCGTAATCACCTTGCTCAACCACCCGACCGGCCAGCATCACCAGGATCTTATCAAACCGTTCCGCCAGAGCGGCCCGATGAAGGACCCAGATAACGCTTCTGCCTTCAAATTCGCCAAGCAAATTATCCAAAATCCGTCCTTGGCTTGCACCGTCAATTACCGCCGTCGCCTCGTTAAGAATCAGCACATCCGGCAGCTTGATAACGGCGCGGGCCAAACCAAGCTTTTGGCGTTGCACTGACGACAGTCGTCCACCGCCCACACCAACCTGAAAATCGAGGCCTACCGCAATGATATCATCACGAAGCTCCAGCATTGTAACAACATCGGCGATCGCCGCGCCGACCTGCTCAGTACCGCGGGCGTGACCATAGGCCAGTTTTCCAAACAGAATATTATCCTGCAATGAAGCAGACGCGGTGTAGCTATCCTGCTCAAATTGTTCGACGGCGTCTCGCAGATTTTCAGGCAGGTTGTCAGCGAATATTTTGCGCGCTGCAAGAATTTGGGCCTTAAAGGAGGCATCAACGACATCAAGCCGATGACGCGCCGGTGACAGGCGGAAGGGCAACGACAAGAGCATCGTCCTTTCATCATCGCGCAAAGCGTCGACGCCTTCTCGTCCAAGGCGAGCAAGAAGGGCTTGATAGACCGGCAGGTCTTCATGGCTAATGAAAGCATATCTTTCGAAGAATTCATGGCCTGGCGGCAGATCGGCAAACAGCTCGACCATTGTCGAGGCAACCTGTCGTCCGGCATCCAACATGACATTGGTCAGACCGGCGATTTCGAGGACTTCCAGGACATAGGGATGCTCAGCCAATTTCTCGAAATCAAAAGCGTCTCCGACTGGCCGACCGAACAGAAGGTTTTCGCCAACGGTCGCATTGTCATTGTATTTTTCTTTATCGAATACTTCGACCAAGGGGCTCAGCTCGGGATCAGCAAGTTTTTTCCGGAAGGCGGCGCGCGCTTCCAGAATTCGGGCGGCTAATTGTGGCTTGTCTTCCGGAACAATCGCACCGCGCAGCCCTAGAGCATATATGTCTTCTTTCAGACCAACCATTTCGAGGACATCAAGAGCGCGCTGCGTCAGGGCATCAGCATTGTCCAACCCCGCAGCCGCGTAATCTATCCAGTCTGCTGCGGCGTCATCCGTCGAGTTTCCCGACAATTTTGATTCTGCTTCGTGCTTATTGCGAGCGGATTTTTCATCAGCAGAATATTCGGGCGGGGCCAAAGGGCGATGCTTCAAGCCATAGGTTAAATTGTCTTTTACAGTTGTTGAAAATATATAAGCGGTGGGGCCTACATAGCCGAGCCGCCGCCCCGTAATTGCTTCGGGCAGCTTGTCGAGCGGCGCGCCATCGATGGTCAGAGTGCCACCGGTTGAAACGATAAGCCGCGACAACAATAAACCGAGTTGATCTTTGCCGCTGCCGCCAGCACCGACGATCGCGACATGTTTGCCTTCAGTCGTTTCAAAGGATGCCGATTCAATTAACGCCTGTCCGGTTTCATCTTCCAGGCGAATACCGGAGGCTGAGAAATTTCCGACAACGGGCATAATAGTGTCGGGTTCACCAATTTGCTGATCGGCGACCATCATCCCCATTGGTTCGAATTACTCGATAACCTGATCATATTTGATCGCGGCGTCCGCGCGGCGTTGATAGAAATTAAGTAGTTCTTTCCAGGGCGCTGCCAAATCTTTATTGGCGGCAAGAACGGCGACCAACGTGCCAATTCCGAGCTCACCTTGAATAACGAGATACCCGCCGAAGGAGTAGAAGAAGAAAGGCCCGAGATGATTGACGGTATTGTTTATGAACTTGATCACAAACTTCCAGAGATACGCTTTGTATCGGGTTATAAAGATGTCGTTTAACCGATTTGAAAACACGGCGAGTTCCAAACGGGCGGTATTGTTTGAATGAATTTCCTGAACGCCTGAGACGGTTTCACCAATCCGTTCAGATAACCCACGGACCAATCGCACCCGTTTTTTATTCAACAGGTTCACGCGACGTTGGAGCTTGGGGATAAAGTAGAATTGAAGCGGATAAAACATGATGGCGGCCAGAGCCAGCCAAACGTTTTGCCAAAGCACGAATGTCAAAATAACAAGCAGATATCCGCCCTGAAAAATCGGTAGAGAATATGCTTCGCCAAAGAATCCTCCGAGAGGTTCAACTTCAGCGTTGATCATCTGAATGACTTCGCCCTGTGACACCTTGCGAAAGGTTGGCTGGGGAAAACGCAGGACCCGCCCATAGAGATCGTAGCGCAAGCGGCGCAGCATCCGCTCACCGGTCAGGCCACGATATATATTGATGACATATTTAAAGCCCTGATTGACCAGAACAAGAAACAGAAAGACCCCGCAGGCCGCAAAGAGATAGGTAATTGAATCCATTTCGACAACCTATTTGCCTGAGTACTTGTATCGAGAGCCGGTAAGGCTATTCAGGGCCTGGAAGTATG
Source organism: uncultured Alphaproteobacteria bacterium (assembly GCA_943787225.1). Classification (GTDB taxonomy): domain Bacteria; phylum Pseudomonadota; class Alphaproteobacteria; order MPNO01; family UBA2964; genus UBA2964. The sequence goes on along the minus strand of CALSLP010000001.1, from coordinate 1,121,744 downwards.
TCCGGGCACTACAGTCATACCAACAGGTATTATCGTTGTGGTTCAATGACTTAAAGAGGGACTTGTTGCCCAATCGCATTCGACGGTTTGGACAGGCAGTAGTGCTCGCGGCTGAGCTTCCTGCCGACATAATGCATCTCCACGCCCATTTTTTGCATACGCCGGCGTCGGTAACCCGCTACGCCGCCATGCTACGTGGAATTCCCTGGTCAGTCTCTGCCCACGCAGTTGATATTTGGACGACTCCCGATTGGGAAAAGCGTGAAAAACTTTCTGATTGCGCCTGGGCAACCAGCTGCTCTCAAATCGCGGTCCAAAATCTTCGTGGCTTAGCGCCAACACCCGACAGGGTGTCGCTTATCTATCACGGCCTCGATCTCGACAGGTTTGCGGTGGCCTCCCAACCCAAACCACTGCGTGACGGTTCTCAACTCGACGACCCGGTACAAATCATAACGGTTGGCAGAGCGGTTGAGAAAAAAGGCCATGACATCGTCATTGCGGCGCTGGCAAGGATACCGAAGACTATACAATGGCGCTGGACCCATATTGGGGGCGGCGAACTTGTAAAGGCCCTCAAAAGGCAGGCGACGAACGCGGGTTTGAACGATCAGATCAACTGGCGCGGCAGTCTTCCTCAGCAAGAGGTCATAGACGCCTATCAGAGTGCAGACCTCTTTGTTTTAGCCAATCGTGTGGCGGCAAACGGTGACCGGGATGGGCTACCAAATGTCCTCATGGAAGCCCAAAGCCAAAAACTCGCCTGTATCGCGTCAAATGAAGCCGCGGTGCCAGAACTCATCAAAGATGGGTTAAACGGTTATCTTGTCACGCCCGAAAGCCCACAGTTACTCGCCGATAAGATCGTAGACTTAATTCAAAACCCCGCCAAACGAGTGAAAATGGGCGAGTCGGGACGAAAAATTATCGAAGATCGGTTCTCTCACCTCATCGGCATCGACGCTTTAACCAATAAATTCGTTAAAACTCCTCAAATTGGGGCGAGCAGCGCCCCTAAACCAAAAAAGGTAGCCATTTAGGGCCAATGAGGGTCGCTTTTTACGCACCAATGAAGCCACCAACATCACCAAGACCCTCCGGTGACCGGTTAATGGCGCGTTTAATTATGTCAGCGCTAAAACACGCGGGTCATAACGTATCTCTCGTCAGCCAATTTCGCAGTTGGAACGGGAAAGGCGATAATGAACTACAGAATACGCTCGAAAAACGCGCTGAAAACGTTGTGAAACGACTTATTGATCAGTACTCAACCGATAAAATTGCCTTTAAGCCCGATATTTGGCTCACTTATCACGTTTATTACAAGGCCCCCGACCTTTTAGGGCCGATAATAAGCCAATTTCTTGGTATTCCCTACGTTATTGCAGAGGCATCCCATGCTCCCAAACGAGCGGTCGGAAAATGGGCAAACGGCCACGGGTCTGCAGAGCAAGCAATCCGACGCGCTGATCACATCATTTCGCTCAACCCTGCTGACACCCCCTGTATTACGCCGGTACTGAAAAAATCAGCCGCAATCACGCCATTAATGCCATTTTTGCCCGCCAAACACCCGATTCCAGGCAAAAGCCCTTCTAGGGACCATCAGAAGCTGCTCGAGACAAACGGGCGAGACCCCAAGATTCCGACACTAATCACGGTCGCCATGATGCGCGACGGCGACAAATACGCGTCATACTGCGCCCTGGCAGAGGCGCTGGCCCAAATTTCTAGTCTGCCATGGCAATTACTGGTTATTGGTGACGGCCCGACACGCCGGACTCTGGAGCAACAATTCGGATCATTGGGAAATCATCGCGTGCGGTTTTTAGGCGCCTTACAAAACTATGACGTGGCCTCTACACTCTGCGCTGCGGATTTATTTGTCTGGCCGGCCATCAATGAAGCCTATGGCATGGCGATATTGGAAGCACAAGCAGCCGGCCTTCCGGTTATCGCGGGGAATTCCGGCGGCGTTGGACAAATTGTGCGCGACGGAAAAACTGGTATTCTAACCAAAGCGGGCAATATAAAAGACTTCGCAGATGCCGTTGCGCTATTGCTTTCAGAGTCAGCTCGGCGTTCAGCGATGGGAAAGGCAGCAAAACAGGTCGTCAAAAGGGACCATTCATTCGAACAAGCCTCCGAAACACTCGATTCCATTCTCATTGAACCAAAAAAAGGAAAAATACGATGATATCGCTTGCCCTCATCCGGCATGGACCCACCGTCTGGAATGAACAAAAGAGACTACAAGGACAGACTGATATTCCGCTGAGCCCCGACGGCCGAAAGCGAGTCGAAGGCTGGACGGTACCGGTCGAGTTTTCGGATTTTAAATGGTTCGCCAGCCCGCTCTCACGCGCCCAACAAACGGCAGAGCTGCTCGGTTTAACCGTCGAAACCGAGCCGACAATCATCGAAATGCATTGGGGCGACTGGGAAGGTCAAACCGGCAAATCGCTTAAAGAAAAATATGGCGACGAATTTATCCGACGCCAAAAGATGGGCATCGATCTACGCCCCGATGACGGCGAAAGCCCCCGAGACGTACGGGACCGGGTTGGAGAATGGGTATCCCGTGTTTCCAAAACCGGCGTACACACCGGCGCAGTCGCCCATCAGGGAATTATCCGGGCGATGGTATCGCTCGCGACAGGCTGGGACATGATCAACCCAGCGCCAGAAAAGATGGAATGGGATGCCATCCAGCTCTTTTCTATAGACGCAGACGGCGGTGTCAAAATTGACCAACTCAATATCAGCCTTCTGGCGGATGATAAATAAGGGCGCCGCTACCACACCGAATCCCAAGGTTCTGTTTTATGTGCGGCATCTGCGTGTCCTTCCCCCCTAAAACTGGGCCATTATTTTGTTCCAGATAGGGGAGATTTCGATGGCTCGGAAACGACATTCAGACGAGGACATTCTGAAGCTGTTGCGTGAGATTGAGGTGAAGCTGTCATCAGGCAGCGACGTGCAGTCGGCGTGTCATGGCGTGGGGATCAGCGACGCGACGTATTACAACTGGCGCAAGCGGTTCGGCGGGATGGGGCGGTCTCAGTTGTCGGAGATGCGCAGTCTCGAGAAAGAGAATACGCGGCTGAAGAAGATCGTCGCGGAACTTGAACTCGACAAGCTGATCCTCAAGGAAAGCCTGACCTACCTAAAGCCCAGGGCCTGACGACCGGGCAGCTCCGTCAGGCCGTTATCCATACACGTCAGAAGCTCGCGACATCGGAGCGGCGGACCTGCCGGGTGATCGGTCTGGCGCGTAGTTCTCTGCAATACCAGGCGGCACAAAGAGATAGAGATGATGATGCCCTGCGGTTGGCTCTGATCCGGCTGGCAAAGCAGTATGGCCGCTACGGCTATCGCAAGATAGCGGAGCTGCTGCGTATCGAGGGCTGGAAGGTAAACCATAAGAAGGTTGAGCGGATCTGGCGCGAAGAGGGACTGCAACTGCCGCAACGGCACAAGAAACGCCGGCGGCTCTATCATAAGGATGCTTCGATCATCCGGCTGCGGCCGACCCATCCGAACCACGTCTGGAGCATCGACTTCGTGCACGACAAGCTCTGCAATGGTCGGAGCTACAAGATGCTGACCGTTCTCGACGAGTATACCCGCCAGGCGCTTGCTGTGGCTGTTCGCACCAGGATGGGTGCCGAGGATGTACTTGAGGCGCTGTACCCGCTGCTCCTGCGCTACGGCACCCCGAAATACATCCGCTCGGACAATGGTCCCGGAGTTCATCGCGCAGGCGATGCAGGACTGGCTGGCAAGGGTCGGCATCAAACCCATCCGGATCTATCCCGGGTCACCGTGGGAGAACGGATACAACGAACGCTTCAACGGTACCCTTCGCCACGAGGTGCTCAATGCCGAGTGGTTCACCACGACGACGCAGGCTCAGATCGTCATCAATCAGTGGCTCAGACAGTACAACCACGTGCGACCACATCAGGCCCTGAACATGCGACCGCCAGTACCGGAAACTCTAATCAGAAATGGCACAGAACCTGGGGGCTAGACAATGGCCGTAACGGTAAGAATGGAGACAACTTTATCAATCTCGGCCCCGATCAAGACACTGTTGGAGGTCATATAGTGAATGTAATCACGGGTAATCATCTTCATGCCATCCGGGCCAGCCATCGCGTATAAGGCCAACATGCTCCAACCCGCAGCAGCGACAAGACCCGCCATGACAACAAACCGCGCTTCAAAGCGGAGCGCCCGCAGTGCGATGAATATGAATACGTAGAGCAGCGTCGGCACTTTTAGATAAAAGGTCGGCGGCTGCATATATTGCAGATGAAAACTCCAGATGAGACCAAACAAAAGCCCCATATCGAGCACGACCGAAAGATAGAGCAACCAATATGGCGCCCTCTGTCGATGAACAACGGCAAGCTTTACCAGAGTAAACGCAAGATACCCTCCGAGCACCCAGGGAACAGGGGCGAACTCCGCTTCGCTGGTAAACGTCTTCGGGGACAAAAGATATAAAGCGCCGAATAAACTAACCACCGCCAACTGAACCCAGCCAATAAGAATTTCGCTGGCATCCTGCTGGTGTCGGATTGCTCTCTTCACCCGCTCAGGCAAATGCTGATAATCAACATCGCTTGTATTATCGGCGCCCTGCTTGTTTCTCGCGGGTTCGAGACTTGAGGAGGAAGACGCGGCTTCTGCCGTCATGGCGATAGCGTTACACCTTCGCGCGCAATAAAGGCCCCCTCAAACAGGCTCGCCGCTTCTTTGCCAATCGCGTCAAGGGCGTCATCGCTTCGCCCGGGGTCATGATGAAATATCGCGAGTTTTTTAACGCCAGCCATCTTTGCAAGGCGAACGCCCTCCTGCCAGGTTGAGTGGCCCCAACCCTCATAGGCTGCAAACTCATCGTCTGAATACGTGCTGTCGTAAATAACAAGATCAGCATTTTCAATAAGCCTCAGGACGTTTTCATCGGGCTGTCCCGGACGATGTTCTGTATCCGTCACGTAGCAGGCAGACCGTCCGCCAAACTCGACCCGGTAACCCGTTGCGCCATTCGGGTGGTTTAACACCGCGGTTCGAACGGTAATACCATCGCCAAGCTCAAGCACATCGCCGCCAGGAAAATCGTGAAAGGAGATATCGGCATGAAAAACGTCGAGCGGGACGGGAAACAGGGGTTCCGTCATTGCCTGTCTTAATACAGCCTCTATATTGCTGTCCGGCAAAAGATGCCCCGCCCAAACTTTAATTTCATTTCCGTCGCCATAAGCAGGGCAAAAGAATGGTAAACCGGCAATGTGGTCCCAATGGGTGTGAGAGAAAAAATGATCAAATTTTAACGGTGCTGTTGTCTTTTCACTCAAAGACAATCCGAGAGGGCGCGCCCCTGTCCCGGCATCAAAAACGAGTAGCCGGTCACCGCACCACATCTCAATACAGGAGGTATTGCCACCATAACGCTGCGTTTCCGGACCAGAGCACGCAATAGAGCCCCTAACACCCCAAAACCGTACACTAAAATCCTGATTTTTGGTCACAATAATCCTAACTCCGACCACAACACTATATCCTATAGTACAGTGATATAATGTGCTGTAGCTAACATTGCTACGGAAGAAAATTCCACCGGTAGACGGAGCCTCCTGCGCCGTGTATTTCTCGCATACCTTTAAGAAGCATCATTCACCGTACAAATGTTGGAAAAATATTATGGCACATTTGGTAACCTTCACCGTTGACGGCGTTAAACGACCCGGCGCTTTAAAAAACGACCGTGTTCTCGACCTACAAGCAGCCGGCCTGCCCGTCGGCAAACAGAATGATCTTTTAGCAATAGCCCAAGGCGGCAACGCTGTGCTCAGCCAGGTTGATGCCGCCATTGCCGAATGGTCCACGCCGGACTACTCATTAGATGCCGTTAAACTCAATGCGCCCATTCAGCACCCGGCCAAAGTTATCGGGATTGGGCTGAACTATATTGACCATTGCCGTGAAGCAAACATGGCCGTGCCGACAGAACCGGTCATTTTTACCAAACACTCCACCTCAGTGACCGGACCCTATGATGATGTTCACTGGTACGAAGATGTTTGCCATGACATGGATTACGAGGTTGAGCTTGGAGTCATCATTGGTAAACAGGCCTCACGGGTTTCTGAAGAAGACGCGATGGATTACGTCCTGGGCTATTCTGTCGTCAATGACGTCTCTGCACGGGACCTTCAGCTCGGCGGCGCTGGACAATGGGATTTCGGAAAATCTCTGGACACATTCTGCCCCTATGGCCCAGCGATCGTGACCAAAGCCGATGTTAAAGACCCCCACGACCTGGATCTAAGCCTGTCGGTAAACGGTGATGTACGGCAGACATCAAACACCTCCAACTTGATCTTCAAAATTCCGGCCCTGATCGCCTATCTCAGTAAAGGCATCACCCTCTTGCCGGGCGATCTCATTGCCACGGGCACGCCTTTTGGTGTCGCTCTGGGTATGAAAGAACCAATTTGGTTGAAAGATGGTGACGTATGCGAAGCCCGGGTCGATGGAATCGGCGTCATTCGCAATACGATGCGCGCGAGAACGTAATCTCTCGCGTCATCACGGTATTAATCGATAGCCACCAGGTTCTGTAACAAGAATTTGAGCATTGGAGGGATCTGCCTCCAATTTTTGGCGCAGCCTGTAGACATGGGTTTCCAGCGTATGGGTCGTTACGCCTGAATTATAGCCCCAGACCTCGTTGAGGAGTTCGTCCCGCCCGATAACGGCATCACCCGCCCGAAAAAGATATTTGAGGATTGATGTCTCTTTTTCCGTCAGTCGGATTTTTTTGTTTTCATCTGGTTCGAGCAATAGTTTAGCGGCAGGTCTAAAACTATAGGGGCCAAGATTGAAAATCGCGTCTTCGCTCCGTTCATGTTGCCGCAGCTGCGCCCGAATCCGCGCCAGTAGAACACCAAGGCGAAACGGCTTCGTGATATAATCATTGGCACCAGAATCGAGACCAAGGATTGTATCCGCCTCGCTATCCGCTCCAGTCAACATAATGATAGGCGCCTTAACATCTGCGCGTCGCATGAGACGGCAAAGCTCTCTCCCGTCCATATCGGGTAACCCGACATCAAGAATGAGGAGATCAAAATGCTGTTCTTTGATTTGCGCGAGGGCATCACCACCCGATGAGACCGCATGGGTTTCAAACTCTTCGTGAAGTTTAAGTTGCTCAACGAGAGAGTCCCGCAGCGCCTCATCGTCCTCTACGAGGAGAATATTTCTACCACCTGCCATTATTTTTCTCCTGCCCGGCGCTTGTATGAATGATTGCCTCGTTATAGCAGGCAACGCGCTCTATTAGATGGGAAATATCCTGCCAAACACAACCCCGCTGTTGGTTTCGTTTTGGGGCAAGCTGCCGTGCTGAATGTTTAGCGCGGCAAAAAATGCCCGGCAATCACGAGCCTTTTAAACATGAGCGCCCTCCATTTCAGATAATTACTGTTCTATTTCAACCGGTTAAGAACTAATCGATCTGGCATGATACTTGCAATGTTGGGTTAGGAGAATCCAATGCCCGAAGCCATATCATCCCTTCCATCAGCCACCGCGCCAATCCGTCACGCGTCAGAAGCGGATGGGGCACCCGATACGCATGAAATTTCTTTCAATGAACTATGGCAAAACCAAAAGGAAGGCATCAGCTTTTCTGACCTTCTCGATATTGTAAATCCGCTACACCATATACCGGTCGTTTCAACCGTCTATCGCATGATTACGGGGGACGAAATTGGCATGGGCGCGCGTATGGCCGGTAGCGTTCTGTATGGCGGTCCCATGGGATTGTTGGGAGCGGGCGTCGTTGCCGCCGTTGAAGAAGCAACCGGAGATAAAATTGAGGGACATCTCGCAGCCATTTTTACAGACACCCCAGAAACGACTGAGCAGATCGCCGCTACGTCCAGCGACTCATTTGAAGAAGACGACGATACGAACTCACCCGGAATTTTAGCGTCTCCGTCAGAAAAACTTTCTGCAGATGAAATTTCCGCTGCCCCTGTAAATGCCGCAGCGGCTGTCACGACGGCGTCTCTTTCGGCAGCATCACCTCATGAAAGATCATCACGCGCAGATGTATTCAGCAAATCCCAACTGACCATGGGGGTGGCGGCGGCACCAGCACAGCTCTCGAAAATGGACGAACGAAAGATTTTACAATTCCTCTCGGACCGAAAAGAAGCAATCGGACCGGCTGCGTCCAATGCAGCATCCGAGAAGAAACGCCTTTCCAGTGCAATCCTGGAGGCGCAGCGCGCTCAAACTGGATTGTTACTATCCAATCTGGGGGCAACAGCGCATGCCGCCACGGCAAGCACAGAAAATAAAAACCAGGAGGGATCTGCAAAATCCCAACCCACTCCAGCAACACCATTTTTCAAACCCCACCCCTATATGTTGCCGCGCGGGGCGCCGCCGGGGCTCGTCGCAAAGGCGATGGAAAATGCCCTAGAAAGATACAACGCTTTAAAAGCGGTCCCCGCAAGCGGGGCAGCCCAGCCGGCGGTCAGATAGATTGACCTTCTTGAAGGACACGATATAACGCTGGTTGTGAATTTGGTCATACACCCCTCTGGCTTTGCCGAATGGAACCATCAGCGCTTACGATGCGCGTTGGGCGCCGGTGGCATTTCAAAAAAACGCCGTGAGGGCGATGGCATAACACCCGTTGGTCTTTTTCCATTGCGCCAGGTTTTCTTTCGATCAGACCGCATAGAGGGACCCGAAACAATTTTACCTATTTCCGCTCTGACACAATGGGATGGCTGGTCCGACGATCCCGATGACCCGTACTACAATCAGCAGATTTCGCTCCCCTCCAAAGATCGCCATGAGGTCCTTTGGCGCGGTGATCATGTTTACGATCTAATCGCCGTGGTCGGCTATAATGATCAGCCGATAATACCCGGAGCAGGAAGCGCTATTTTTTTGCATATCGCAAAACCAGATTTCAGCCCGACGGAAGGCTGCGTCGCCTTCTCCCTTCCTGACCTCGCCGGTATTCTCAATGAATGGGAGGAGACCAGTTTTGTCGATATTCGGGCTGAAATTTAAAGGAGTTTAACTCGGCGTCGTCACCGGCCGGGGACCAAACACTGCCGAGCCGACACGGACATGGGTCGCACCCAGTCTGATCGCCGTTTCAAAATCAGCGCTCATCCCCATGCTTAATGTTTCCAAACCATGTCGCCGCGCCATTTCAGCGAGCAATCCAAAATGCATGGCTGGCTCGTCGTCAATCGGGGGAATACACATTAAACCGATAACAGGCAGACGGAGCTTTTCCCGGCACAGCTCGATAAACGCCTCTAGTTCTGTCGGCGGAATACCTGCCTTCTGAGGCTCTTCACCGGTATTTACCTGGATTAACAAGTCAGGCCGACGACCTGCGCGTTCCATTTCAGCGGCAAGAGCCTCCGCCAGCTTCGGGCGGTCGACAGTTTCAATAACGTCGAAAAGCCCAACGGCCTCCCGAACCTTATTCGTTTGTAACGGTCCGATAAGATGGAGCTCAATTTCATTAGGCGACGCCCTTAAGGCAGGAAACTTTTCGGCGGCCTCCTGGACGCGGTTCTCGCCAAATATATGTTGGCCAGCTGTGATGGCTTCTTCGACAGCCGCTGCCGGGTGGAATTTACTGACGGCAACAAGGGACACACTACTCTCAAGGCGATTGGCAGCTTTCTCGGTAGCGGCAATACGCCCCCTCACGTCTTGCAAATTAGCGTGGATAGCTGACATCAATTACCAACCTAAATTAAAGGGTTTGAGCCAAGGAAAACAACCGCTCAGCAAATGGCCTGATACAAAAAAAGAGGGGCAGCTGAAGCTGCCCCTCTTCCGATTACCCCCTTACGGGAGATAAATCTATAGCCGTAAGGCTAAACGTCGGCTGTCTTAGAATGCAAGACGAACTGATGTTGTAATGGCATAACCATCATTGTCATCAGAAGAACCGGCCGTTTCACCTTCGAAGTCACCATACATAAGGTTCAAACGATACTGAACGCCTGGACCAAGATCCCGGCGATACGACAGCATAGCAATCGTCGTTTCGTCTTCACCAGCGGCGGTGCTCGCGTCATCTTCAGACATCATATAACCGAGGCTGAACTTGTTCTTGCCGCCGTTATATTTGATGCCGAAATCGTAGGCTGTGTTACCACGTGTAACGGAGCCAGTGCTCTGATCTGAAGCCAGATTCATTTCACGACTATGGCCAGCAGCAACGGTGATCTTGCCAAAGGTCAGCTTGAGACCAGCGGCGAAGCCCTTAGGGTCAGAAAGCCGGTTCGGATTAGCGCCACCCGGAGGGTTATACTGAGCATAACCAGCAGAAGCGCCAATACCAACGGCGTCGAACTTACCACTATAGCGAACCGCTGCAGCAAAACCGGAGTGGTTCGCAGCAGAGGTCAGTTCAGGTGAGTTGTTCTTACCCTCATTCGCGCTCGGCATATACGTCAAACCAAGCTGGAAACCACCAAAACGTGGTGTGAAGTAAGTCAGTTTTTCTGAATCAGCCTCACCAAGGTCAAGACGCTGTACCGTGCTGGCACGATGGCCACTAGGTGCTTCGACCCAATCGGCGACGTCAAAGTTAAGGTTCTGACCAACGTTGGTCGCCCATGAACCGGAATTACCGGTAACCATGAGGTGAGCCGCGTTGTCTTCTGAACCAATCCGGATTTCACCGAATTTGCCCTTGATGCCCATATAGGCTTCGTCGATTGTATCGCTTGAGTTGGCGCTTTGACCTTCCAATTCAACGCGGGTCGTGATCTTGATGCCGTTATCGAGCTTTACGGAACCCTTGAAAAAATTTCAGAGTCCTGCTGGACGTCGAGGCCGACACGATTGCCGACAGCATTCTCTTCTTGATCGGCTATACCGATGATACCCTCGAACCAACCACCGAGCGAAAGCTTCGGCTTGCTGGCACCAAGAGCTGCACCCGACGTGGCAATTACGCCAGCCGCGACAAGTGCTGTCGTGGTCATAAGTTGCTTTTTCATATTCCCCTCCAAAAGGTTGAGGTAAGTTATTTTACAAAACGGATGATTGCCTTCCGAAGGAGAGCGATACATCACGTATGGTGTCTTAACCTTTGATTGGTTAAGAGGTCAAGAATTCTGACCCCGTTATGCGATAAAACCGCAACGCTGTGACAAAAATATCACAGATGATTTTTGAGGATTTTCAAACGGTTACGTATTGGCTGAAAAATTGGCGCGACGCGCAGACGGATTTTTTAGGCCTTCAGAAGCTCGATTAGGTAGGGATGGTCAACGATACCGTAATATTGTGTGCTGGTTGTTGAAATTACGCCGACAACTGAATAAATTAAAGGTACGGTAGTTAGGGTCAGCTATACTCGCCGTTAATCATTAGAAAATGTATGGGATCGAGAAATTTATGTTAGCAAAATCCAAACAGATCATCGGGCTATGCAGCGTAATACTTCTGGTGAGCGCTTGCGGCGGGGGCGTGGAAGATCATCTGGTAGAGAACCCCGAGCGATCTGGCGAGTATGTATATGAGTCCGAGCTCAAGGGCAAAGAGGCCACCGTTTTCGGCGATGGCGGACTCGATTTGTTTAATCTAGGGAAGTCGAAGGGCCAGGGCGGTGGTGGTTCAGGGATTGCTGTAAACAGCTATTTATGGCGTGCGTCGCTGGATACCGTTTCCTTTATGCCTTTATCTTCGGCCGATCCGTTTGGTGGCGTCATTATTACAGACTGGTACTCGCCGCCGGAATCGCCCAATGAGCGCTACAAGATGAGCGTTTATATTCTGGGGCGGCAATTGCGCGCCGACGGCATTCGGGTTTCAGTGTTCCGCCAACAGAGCAGAACCGGCAATAACTGGCAGAGCGGTACCGTTTCAAAAGATACTGCCGTAAACCTCGAAAACCAGATCTTAACGCGGGCGCGTCAGCTGCGCCTGGTCGCCTCTAAATCGAAGTAAGCCCTTAAGCGCGGCCCGGCAGGCCAAAAATGGTGTAAAGTGCTGTCTTATCTTGCGGCACCCGTGTCGGCGTGAGAAAGTCACGGTGCCGACGCTCACCTAACGAGCCACCCATTTTGTAAGACGTCTTTAGATATGACGAGCGATCCCGCGACGACCAGATATAACGTTAAAGAAACCGAAACCAAGTGGCAGCAGCGCTGGGACGAAACCGGCTGCTTTAATGTCGACATCGACCCCGACAAACCCAAATATTATGTCCTCGAAATGTTCCCGTATCCGTCGGGGCGTATTCACATGGGTCATGTTCGAAATTACACCATGGGCGATGTTGTCGCGCGCTATAAACGAGCCCAGGGCTTCAACGTCTTGCACCCGATGGGGTGGGACGCTTTCGGCATGCCGGCAGAGAACGCCGCCATGGAACAGAAGGTCCATCCGGGAAAATGGACATACGAAAATATCGCAACAATGCGATCTCAATTGCAGAAAATGGGGCTGGCCATTGATTGGTCGCGCGAACTTGCGACCTGTCATCCCGGCTATTACCAAAATGAACAAAAAATGTTCCTCAAGTTTTTGGAGCATGACCTCATTTACCGTCGACGGAGCTGGGTGAATTGGGACCCCCGTCGACAACACCGTTCTCGCAAATGAACAGGTAATTGACGGGGTGGGCTGGCGATCCGGCGCCCCGATCGAACGACGAGAGCTAAATCAATGGTTTTTCCGCATAACTGAATTTTCCGAGGCGTTGCTGGAAGACCTGAAAGCGCTTGAGCGCTGGCCCGCGAAAGTGCGGGTCATGCAGGAAAACTGGATCGGGCGCTCCGAAGGGATGCAGGTTTGGTTCGAACTGGAAGACCGACAAGACCGACTGCAAATTTTTACAACCCGGCACGATACCATTTTTGGAGCAACCTTTTGCGCCATCTCTGCCGATCATCCACTTGCCGCCGAGCTTGCCGAGAATCATACCGAGCTGATGTCCTTTATCGAGGAATGTCGGGCCATTGGTACAACGGAAGCAGCGTTAGAAAAGGCCGAAAAGAAGGGTTACGATACCGGGCTACGCGCCAAACACCCGCTCATTGAGGGCAAATCCATTCCGGTCTTTGTCGCGAATTTCGTCTTGATGGAATATGGCACAGGCGCGATATATGGATGTCCGGCCCACGACCAACGGGATTTGGATTTTGCCCGCAAGTACGGGCTGGATGTCATTCCGGTTGTTATTCCGGCGGATGCCGACCCCGCTGAGTTCGAAGTTACCGATCTTGCCTATACAGATGATGGTGTGCACGCAAACTCCGATTTTATAAATGGCCTCAATCTGGCGGACGCAAAAGAAGCCGTTGCCTCTGCGTTGGAAAAGAAGGATATCGGACAGCGCGAGATCAATTATCGATTGCGGGATTGGGGTGTTTCCCGACAGAGATATTGGGGCTGTCCCATACCTATCATTAAATGTCAGGATTGCGGTATCGTACCGGTCCCTGAAGAAGATTTACCGATCTGTCTTCCGGAGGATGTTGATTTTGATCAACCCGGAAATCCGCTCGACCGACATCCAAGCTGGAAACACGTTAACTGTCCAAAATGCGGCGCAGCGGCAGAGCGGGAAACCGATACGCTGGATACATTTGTAGAATCGTCCTGGTATTTCTCTCGGTTTTGCAGTCCGCGCGCGGACGAGCCTGTGGACACTGCGGCGATTAAATACTGGATGCCGGTCGATCAGTATATTGGCGGGATAGAGCACGCCATTTTGCATCTGCTTTATGCCCGGTTTTTTACCCGGGCGATGAAGAAATGTGGCTATCTGGACATTGACGAACCTTTCGCGGGTCTCTTTACACAAGGCATGGTCTGCCACGAAACCTATCGCGGCGAAAACGGCGAATGGCTAATGCCAACGCAGATTGAAAGCGGCGAGGCAGACGGGCTCAAGCGCATTGACGATGGGTCCGCTGTCCAGGTCGGCCGCTCTGAAAAGATGAGCAAGTCCAAAAAGAATGTCGTCGATCCGGAAGACATCATTGAAACATACGGCGCCGATACAGCCCGTTGGTTCATGCTGTCCGACAGCCCGCCGGAACGCGATCTTGAATGGACTGATTCAGGAATCGCCGGGTCTTGGCGCTTTGTAAACAAGCTTTGGCGCCTTGTTGCTGAAAACGCCAACGATGAAAAAGTGTCTGAGCCAGAAACCTTTGAAAAGGAATTACGGGCGGTCAGACAACAGGTTCATCAGACCATTGATGGCGTTACCAAGGATCTTGAGGGATTTCATTTTAACAGATCGGTCGCCCGCATTTACGAATTGGTCAACACGCTATTCGACTTGAAGGGCACGGAGGCGGCGGAGCGCTGGGTACGGCGCGAAGGGTTAGAGGTGATGGTGCGGTTGATCGGGCCGATGATGCCTCATCTCGCCGAAGAGCTTTGGCAACAACTTGGAAACGAAACCCCGCTGTTCGAAACACCATGGCCGCAGCCCGACGAGACCTTGATGGTCCAGGAGACGGTAACCATCGCGGTTCAAATCAAAGGTAAGTTAAAGGCCACGATCGAAGTAGCGCATGATGTCGACCAGGAGGCTGCGGAAGCGGCGGCGCTGGCGGAGCCGGCGGTTGCCGCAGCGCTTGTAGGAAAGACCGTGAACAGGATCATATATGTTCCCGGCAAGATTATTAATGTAGTGCATGGGTAGCCGGGGGACGTACGGAGCACAATGATGAAAAAGAAATCTGTAGTAATACTTTTTGTCGGTGCGCTGTGTTTAACCGCTACGGCGTGTGGATTTCGTCCACTCTACAGCCAGGATGGCGGCGCCAGTTCAAAAGCGCTTGCATCCGTTTCCATCGGGCAGATAAAGGATCGCAGCGGCCAGAAGCTCCGGAATTTTTTATTGGCACGGATGGCACCTAGGGCAAGCGAACGCCAATCTAAATACTCATTGGCCATCGAACTCAGAGAATCAAAAGGCAATGTAAACATCCGAAAGGATGAATCTGCGACAAGAGCCAATCTCTCAATTTCAGCCGATTTTACGCTCACAAATAATGCTGACGGTGGCGGCATTTTTAAGGGGACGGTCCTATCAACGAATAGTTACAATGTTTTGAACTCAGAGTTTGCAACGTTGAGCGCTGAGAATGATGCTCGAAACCGGGCCCTTCGGTCACTCTCAGAAGAAATCAGATTACGCGTTGCAGCGGCCCTTCGAAATCCATCGGTATTTGTGAAACCAGTACCCGCTTCGCCTCGCCGCCGTTAGATGAAGATATCTGCCGGTAAAGCAAACCATTTTATCAGCTCACCCCCGGAGAGCGTTCGGGCTATTTTGTTGTATGGGCCCGATATGGGGCTGGTAAGAGAGCGGGCGGCTAAGCTAACAATATCAGTTGTCGACGACCCGAAAGACCCATTTCGGATTTCCGACATTCCCGCCACTGAGCTTAAAGACGATGCCGCGCGGCTTTCTGATGAAGCAGCTGCTATCGCTTTTACCGGCGGTCGCCGCGTTGTTCGCATTCGAGATGCAACGGATTCAATTGCCGCGCCGTTAACAGATTTCTGCAAGCACCCCTGCGGCGATGCTTTGGTGATTGTTGAGGCCGCGAACCTGACCCCCCGATCAAAAATACGGAAGGCCTTCGAGGATGCCGAGTGTGCGGCTGCGATTCCGTGCTATGCCGACGAGGGCAGGGCGTTACGGGACGTTATTTCCGAAACACTTGGGCAATCCAATATACGGGTTTCCGCCGATGCCATGTCTTTTCTACTCGAAAATCTCGGTAGTGATCGCATGGTCAGTCGATCAGAGCTTGAAAAATTGCGGTTATATATGGGCGAAGGCGGCGAGGTTACTTTGGATGATGCCGTTGCCTGTGTTGGCGACAGTGCGTCGATGACCCTTGATGATATTGCTTTTGCGGCGGCGTCCGGAAATATCGACCGGTTGACTCATTTAATGGACAGAGCCCGTCGTGAAGGGCTGGCGGCAATCAGTATTTTACGCGCCGTCGCAAGACATTTCCAAAGGCTGCATCTGGCATCAGGGTCGGTTGACGAAGGCAAATCAATGGACACCGCCATAAAATCCCTCCGACCCCCGGTGTTTTTTAAACAGGCCGATACATTTCGGGGCCAGGTTCGGAATTGGCCGTCCGGACGGCTGGGGCTAGCAATCCTGTCTCTATCGGAAGCCGAGGTGCAATGCAAAACCACCGGCATGCCAACAGATACAATCTGTGATCAAACACTCTTACGTTTAGGGGCAACGGCCCGCGCGCTCAGCAAAAATCGGCGCTAAACGACAAGGTAAACGTTATTCACCGCCACTTAATCTGCGGATAATGTCATCCAGCTGATCAAGCGTCTTATATTTCACGCTCACCTGGCCACCGCTGCCATTAAAATCGATCTCAACGTTTAGGCCCAAGACATCGGTTAAACTCCGTTCAAGGGCGAGTGTATCGGAATCTTTTTCTTTTGATTTTGGAGATGGCTTTTGCGGCTCATCTTTTGATGCTTTAACCAAGCGTTCGACTTGACGAACATTGAGCCCCCGCTTGATGATCTCATCAGCGATTGTTTTAGGGTTTGCCGCGCCGATTAACGCACGCGCGTGACCGGCTGATATCATACCCTCTGCAAGCAAGGTTTTGACCCCGTCCGGCAAAACGAGGAGCCGCAACGTATTCGCTATATGGCTCCGACTTTTCCCGAGGACCGTCGCGAGACTGTCCTGAGTATGATCAAAGTCATCTATCAGTTTTCGGTACCCGAAAGCTTCTTCAAGAGCATTGAGGTCAGCCCGTTGAATGTTTTCGATAAGGGCGACTTCCAGGACCTCCTCGTCACCCATCTCTTTAATGATGACGGGAACTTCATGGAGCTGTGCAATTTGGGCAGCGCGCCACCGTCGCTCGCCAGCGATTATCTCGTATTCATCAGCATTTACGGCGCTGGGACGGACCAAAATTGGCTGTAAGACACCGCGCTCTTTGATCGATTTCGCTAACGCGTCGATATCTTCCTGAGCGAAAACGCGCCTAGGCTGTAACGGGCTCTGTACCAGAAACTCAACTGGCATAAGGGAGAAGCCCCTACCTTCGGTACTTCTACCGGATATTTTGTTTGATTCTGGTATTTCTACCGCCTCGTTACCCAAAAGGGCGGATAGGCCGCGGCCAAGCTGTGTGCCTCGTGATTTCGGCGGGTTCATGAAAGTGCTCCTTCTTCGCGTCGCAAAACTTCACCGGCAAGATGGACATAGGCCTGCGCGCCAGAACATTGAAAATCATATAGCAGGACTGGTTTTCCATGCGACGGGGCCTCTGAAACCCTTACGTTTCTGGGGATCTGAGTATTGTACACAACATCTCCAAAATAGGACCTTACGTCATCGGCAACCAGATTGCTCAAATTGTTGCGGGCATCATACATGGTTAGAACAATACCCTGAATTCCAAGACCCGGGTTAAAGGCCTCCCCAACCCGCTCCACTGTTCGGACCAATTGGCTGAGCCCCTCCAATGCCAGATATTCGCATTGCAGCGGCACCAAAACACCATCAGAAGCGACAAGAGCGTTTAAGGTGAGTAAACCCAGCGCCGGCGGGCAATCAATCAGAACATAATCGTAATCGTCCGAAAATTCTTCAAAAGCCTGCCGTAAACGAAACTCCCGACGCTCAATTTCAACCAGCTCAAGTTCTGCGCCGGACAAATCAATTGACGCCGCCACCAGCGAAAGATTGGGAACCTCCGTTTCGATGACCGCGTCTTTTATAGACGCACCATCAATCAACACTTCGTAGCTGCCAATCTCGGCGGCGTTTCGATCAATGCCAACCCCCGTTGAGGCATTTCCCTGCGGATCCAAATCAAACAGAATAACCCGGCGACCAACTGCAGCTAACGCCGTCGACAGATTAATCGCCGTTGTTGTTTTCCCGACACCCCCTTTTTGGTTGGCGACCGCGAGGATGCGCCCACTGCGTTTTTTGGGTGCCAAATCCGCTGTTTCAACAAGCTCCGAAGGATTTACGTTATCCGTCACACGATATTTCCCGAATTGAAAGAATAACCCCCTTAGGGTCCGTCGCACTTTGAATGCGCTCTACCATCATACTCTGTTTTTTCAGGGCGTCGGTCAATTCTTCCTCAGCGCGAGCGCCCTTTAAAAACAGACACGTTCCCTGCGGACTCAGATGAGGCGCCGCAAATTCCAACAGCTGGGTAAGGGGCGCCAGAGCCCTTGCGGTGATCAAGTCGCTTTTTGGAAGAGACAGCTTCTCTATACGACCCTGATGAAGCTTTACCCGAGCGCCACTGACGCGGGCCGCCTCTCTTAAAAAAGCCACCTTTTTTCCCGAGGATTCAACAAGGTTTACTTCAACATCCAGCATTATTGCGAGCACAAGACCCGGAAAACCGGCCCCGCTCCCGAAATCCATGATGACCCGGGTATCTGGGAGAACCAGTGGAACAAGCTGGGCTGCGTCCCAAAAATGCCGGCGCCAGAGATCGTTCAGCGTATCCCCACCAACGAGATTAATAGATTTCTGCCACTTTACGAGAAGATCAGCATAGCTTTGTAGCTGGCCTAATGTTTCACGTGAAACATTTGTTTTTTTGGCGAACTGTTCCGCTGTAAGCGGCATAGAAGTCATCCGAGACCGTCAAACCGTCGCTTGTTCGCGACGGCGAACATAGCGCAGCAAGGCGGTCAGCGCCGCTGGCGTCACCCCGGAGATCCGCGCGGCAGCGCCAAAACTCGCGGGGCGCGCAACTTTTAACTTTTCACGCACTTCGTTAGAAAGCCCACCAACCATATCCAAATCAAGATCAGGCGGTATCTCCAGGGCCTCATCCCGACGGAATGCCTCGATATCAGCGGCTTGACGCTCCAAATAAGTCGCGTACCGGGCTTCAATTTCCATTTGCTCAACGACATCGTGGCGCATATCACCCAACTCAGGCCATAACGCTGCCAACCGATCCATTGTTATCTCGGGATAAGCCAACAAACGCGCTGCTGTCCGCCTCTTGCCATCCTGGGTGACGACCATACCCAGATCCCCGAGAACCTTCGGCGCCGCCGTAAGGTTTAATAGTTGATCACGGGCGATCCGCAATGCCCTCGCTTTCTCTCCAAACCGAGCAGAGCGGGCCGATGAAACACAGCCAACTGCAATGCCCTTCGGCGTTAAACGCTGATCCGCATTGTCGGCCCGAAGCTGAAGCCGATATTCTGCGCGTGACGTAAACATCCGATAAGGTTCCGACGTCCCTCTCGAAATAAGGTCATCAATCAGAACGCCGATATACGCATCTGCACGATCCAGAATAAACGGCTCACTGCCGGCACAGGCCAGCGCCGCATTAACCCCAGCCATCAATCCCTGAGCCGCAGCCTCTTCATACCCGGTGGTCCCATTGATTTGACCCGCGAAATACAAGCCAGGAATTTTACGTGTCTCCAGCGTCGCCTGTAACTCGCGCGGATCAACGTAATCATATTCAATCGCATATCCAGGCCGAATAACCCTTGCAGCCTCCAACCCGGGAATGGTTTTCAGGAAAGCGAGCTGCACATCCTCTGGGAGGCTGGTAGAAATCCCGTTGGGATAAACCGTGTCATCATCGAGCCCCTCAGGCTCCAGAAAAATTTGATGACGCTCCTTATCCGCAAACCGCACCACCTTATCTTCGATTGAGGGACAATATCGCGGACCAGTACCTTCAATTTGACCGGAATACATCGGCGCCCGATCGAGGTTTGCCCGAATTATATCGTGACCCACTTGGGTCGTTCCCGTTATGTGGCAATTGATCTGAGGCGTGGTAATTGCATCCGTCATAAAAGAGAACGGAACCGGGACCGAATCCCCCTTTTGCTCAACGAGACTCTGCCAATCAATCGTCCGGCCATCCAGTCGCGGCGGGGTACCGGTTTTTAAACGCCCCAGCGAAAAACCGGCCCTATCCAGGGTTTTTGACAAACCAAGGCACGGCGCTTCGCCAACCCGACCGGCGGGGTATCTTTCCTCGCCGATATGAATTTCACCGCGCAAAAACGTACCGGTCGTCAAGATAACGCGCCCGCAACCGATCTCCGCCCCATCAAGCAGACAAACCCCGGAAACGTTTCCATCCGGACCAAACAGCAAATCCTCCACCGCGCCTGCGCGAATAGACAGATTGTCCTGACTTTGAAGCTCCACCTGCATTGCTTCGCGATAAAGTTTACGATCCGCCTGGGCTCTCGGCCCCCGTACTGCCGGGCCCCGACTTTTATTCAATATACGAAACTGAATCCCACCGCGGTCAATGACCCGACCCATAACGCCATCCAGCGCATCAATCTCACGAACAAGGTGGCCCTTGGCAAGCCCGCCAATTGCAGGATTGCAGGACATTTCACCGATGGTCTCGATTTTATGAGTGAGTAGAAGGGTTGACGCCCCGAGGCGCGCCGAAGCGGCTGCGGCCTCACAGCCAGCATGCCCACCCCCGATAACAATGACGTCATATGTATCCATGTCGGCTATTTAGAAGCGTCGACCTGCCATGTCAAAGAAAACCAGCATTAATAAAATGTTTCACGTGAAACATTTCTGCTTTCTACTTCCCGATACAAAACTCACCAAAGATCACATCGAGCACATCCTCGACATCAACTCTGCCGGTAATTCGACCCAACGACCGCGCTGCGAGACGTAAATCCTCTGCCATTAATTCAGCCTCGGGCGCCCCTATCGCCCTCACCAGAGCAGATTGGCATTCCTGCAACGCTTCGCGATGTCGTAACCGCGTCAGCGGCGGCGGCCCGGCATTATCCGAAAGCGCCAAACGGACCCTCTCGGTTATCATCTGGATCAAACTATCTAGTTGATCGCCGGTCTTTACGGAAACCGATGTCGTATCGACACCCTCGATTTCCGGGGTTGGGGCCGGTGTTTGAAGAAGATCAGACTTGTTAAAAACGACGATATCGCCCGGCTGAACCATCGCCAAAATCTCTGAATTGCACTCTTCAACAGAGGTATCTATTACGAATATAGTGATATCAGAGGTCACTGTCCGCTCTTTGGCCCTGCGGACACCCTCCGCCTCAATTGATTCAACCGTTGACCGCATCCCGGCGGTATCCGCGATCGTTACCGGATACCCCCCCAGATCCAGTCGCGCCTCAATAACGTCACGCGTCGTACCCGCCTGTTCCGAAACAATCGCAACATCCCGCTGCGCCAACTCATTCAAAAGGCTGGATTTACCAGCATTCGGTGGCCCGGCAATGGTGATTTGAAAACCTTCCCGAAGACGTTCACCTCGACGATTATCCTTTATATAGTGGGTTATGCTTTCCGAAATACCCAAGATATTGTGTTTTGTATCCGACAACAGATTATCCGGCAGATCCTCCTCAGGGAAATCTATCGCCGCTTCCGCATGCGCCAATAGTCGTAATAGAGCGGCCCGCCAATTCTCATAAATTTCGCTAATGCCACCCGATAGCTGTCTCAACGCCTGCTTTCGCTGAGCCTCCGTTTCAGCTGCAATAAGGTCCGAAAGACCTTCAATCTCAGCAAGATCGAGTTTCTCATTATCAAACGCCCGACGACTAAACTCGCCCGGCTCCGCCAAACGACAATTCTCAAAACCGCTCAGCGTTGTACTCACCGCCTCAACCGTCGCCCGCCCGCCATGAATATGCAGCTCAGCAACATCCTCACCGGTAAAACTCGCCGGACCTGGAAACCACAACACCAAACCATCATCCAACGCCTCGCCATTACCCGGATCGCGCAACGCCACTCGGGTCGCATAGCGTGGAGTCGGCAATTTGGTACCGGACAACGATTCCAGAATACCACCACTCTCGGGACCAGAGATTCGAATAACAGCGAGCCCCGCGGCCCCATTGCCACTCGATGGCGCAAAGATTGTATCACTTCTCATAACGGCAAAATTGCTCAACAGCGCAATTACGACAAGAGAAACCTCGCCCTCCCCTGAGAATAATTGCGTCTAATCAAGGGCTCCTCTACGGTACCCGGAACCCCACCAATCCCATCATGAGCTGAAACATGGCCAATAACCGCCTCGCTGATCAAACAAGCCCCTATTTATTGCAACACGCTGACAATCCCGTCGACTGGCAACCATGGGGTCCCGAAGCATTGGAAGAAGCCAAAGCAAAGAATAAACCAATCTTGCTGTCGGTGGGGTATGCCGCCTGCCATTGGTGCCACGTCATGGCGCATGAAAGCTTTGAGAACAAAAACATCGCCACCCAAATGAACGAGCTTTTCGTCAACATCAAAGTCGATCGCGAAGAACGACCCGACCTCGACACCATTTACCAACACGCCCTTCAGCTTTTGGGGCAACAAGGCGGCTGGCCCCTTACCATGTTTCTCACCCCTGACGGTGAGCCGTTTTGGGGCGGCACGTATTTCCCGCCAGAATCAAAATACGGCCGGCCAGGCTTTCCAGATGTCCTAAACACCATTCACGGCTATTGGACAGATAAACAGGACTCGATTAGCAAAAACGTGTCGACTCTTCGAGATTCCCTGTCAGAAATGGCCCAATCTGAAAGCGGTGGGGAGATCGACCTCGACGTTGTCGAGCGCGCGGCCCAAAGGCTGGCGCAGGAATATGATACGGTAAACGGCGGCATTGGCACGGCGCCCAAATTCCCCAACCCCTCTATTCTTGAGCTTTTGTGGCGAACTCATAAAAGATGCGGCCATGAAGATCTAAAACAGATCGTCCTGCTCACCCTTGAGAAAATGTGCCAGGGCGGCATTTATGACCATCTCGGCGGCGGATTTTCACGCTATTCAACAGACGCCATCTGGCTCGCCCCGCATTTCGAAAAGATGCTCTATGACAATGCCCAGCTTCTCGATCTCCTGACATGGGCCTGGCAGGAAACCAAGGAGCCTCTGTTCAAACTACGCGCTCAGGAAACCGTCGACTGGGTCCTACGGGAGATGATTGCCGAGGGTGGTGGATTTGCCGCAACACTCGACGCCGATAGCGAAGGCGAAGAGGGCAAATTCTATGTTTGGACCCAAACAGAAATCGAACGAATTCTCGAACAACACGCGCCTCTTTTTATAGAGGCCTATGACGTTCACCCCACCGGAAATTGGGAAGGCAAAACCATTCTCAATCGGACCAACAACGATAGACCCTACTCAACACAGGAAGAGGAAATTCTCGCAGAGTGCCGCGACCGGTTAATGGCAGAGCGGGAAAAAAGAATTCACCCCGGCTGGGACGACAAAGTGCTTGCCGACTGGAATGGTTTAATGATCGCCGCCATGGCTCATGCCGGCACCGCCTTCGCTCAAAAGGAATGGGTCAATGCCGCCCAACGGGCCTTCGACTTTATCGTCAAAACCATGGGCAAGAAACGGCAAGCTCTATCACGCCTATCGCGATGGCAAAGTCAATCACGCCGCAACACTCGATGATTACACCGGCATGATCCGAGCCGGCATTGCGCTCTATGAAATTACCGGTGCGACCGATTGTCTCACCGCCGCAGAAGGCTGGGTTGCTGTGGTCAATGACCAATTCTGGGACACAGAAGACGGCGGCTATTTCTTTACCGCCGATGATGCAGAAGCGCTAATCGTCCGTACCAAGTCAGCGGCCGATAACGCAACACCTGCCGGCAATAGTGTCATGGTCGCCAATCTTGCCCGACTTTATTACCTAACCGGCAACACGGCTTACCGTGATCGCGCAGACCAAACCACCACAGCGTTTTCGGGGGAATTGGCTAAGAATTTTTTCCCATACACTGCCTTGATGAATTCAGCAGAATTTCTGCAGCGTGGCGTCCAAATTGCCATCATTGGCGACGCGGGAAATCCGACTGCCAGGCGCTCCTCAACGCAATCTATGACGTGAATGTCATGAACAAGATTGTCACTCGTTATTGCCCCTGCTGACTCTCTTCCGGACAACCACCCGGCGTCTGGAAAAGAACAAACCGCCGATGCGGCGACAGCCTATGTCTGTGTTGGAATGACCTGTTCCCTGCCGATGACAGATGCCGACGCGTTAACAACTTATCTAAAAACCACCGGCTGATCCGATAAATGCCAGAACTAACGGTAAATTCTCCCCTCGGCCCGCTTACCCTCATTGAGGCCGATGGTGCGATTATCGAGTTAGACTGGCGGCGTGCTGTCAAAGAAGAGCCATCTAAATTGCTCAAAACTGGAAAAGATGAACTAGAGGGCTATTTTAGCGCCGAGCTGAAAATGTTCTCCCTCCCAGTAAACCCGAAAGGGACCGCTTTCCAAAAACAGGTGTGGGAACAAATGGTCAAAATCCCCTATGGCCAGGTTTTGACCTACGGCAATGTTGCCAAAACTCTTTCTTCATCACCACGCGCCGTTGGTACGGCCTGCGGCCGCAATCCCATTCCGATCATTATTCCCTGTCACCGAATTATGGGCGCTAATGGCAAGCTAACAGGATATACCGGTGCTGGCGGCACCAAGACCAAATCCTTTTTACTCGACCTTGAAAGTCATCAGGCCAGATTACCGCTGGCTGATAAATCAGAAAGCCCATCATGAAAATCGCTGAGCAAATCGACCAAATCTTTCCAGGATGTTTTACGATCCTCATTCTTGATAACGAAGTTACACTCGATTCATTTATTACCGACCCACCCCTAAAATGGGCGCGTCTCATCAATGAAAATGGGCAGTATTTAATTCCCAAAAATTATCCGACGAGCATGACAAAAGCTGAGTCTGACCGCGAAGAAATGAATTGGGATAAAGTCGATCTCAATGTCCTTCGAGACAGCCCTTAGCGAATTGGATAGCTCGGTCGATCTCGTCGCTATCGGCAATAATGCCTCCCAAGGATTGCCGCTCGCCGAAGCACTCCCGACGACCATGAGAGCAGACAACGCCGCGATCATTTACGGGACGTCGTTACCCGAACAGCCGATATACCAGGCCCTCGGATATCAGACCTTTTGCGCGCGGGACAATCTGTTAAAAACCGCTGCCGCTGCCCAAACATCCGGCCAAGAGATCGCCCTGTGTTTTATAAACACGATCGAGCACAACGATCAGAACTATCACGCACCGTGGCCCCCAAAATAAACCTGCTCCTTTGACATGACAGCCCAAAACCACCGCGCTACCTTAAAACCCGAACAGCCACCATCACGATACAAAGGTTGAAAAAATGACCCACGCCATCCGCATCCACAAAGCCGGTCCCGCCTCCGTTCTCAAATGGCAAGAGGTCGAGATTGGCAAACCAAAAAAGGGCGAGCT
Source organism: uncultured Alphaproteobacteria bacterium (assembly GCA_943787225.1). GTDB lineage: Bacteria > Pseudomonadota > Alphaproteobacteria > MPNO01 > UBA2964 > UBA2964. Next base: position 1,096,387 of record CALSLP010000001.1, on the reverse strand, counting down.
CCTTATCCGCAACACCGCAGTCGGGCTGAACTTTATCGACACCTATCATCGCAAGGGCCTCTACCCAATACCAATGCCTTTTACGCCTGGTGTTGAGGGGGCCGGTGTCGTTGAAGCGGTTGGCGCCGGCGTTTCCAAGATCAAAACAGGGGACCGCGTCGCCTATTGCTCTGACCCGCTAGGCTCCTATGCCGAACACAGAATCTTCCCTGCAGAGCGCGCCATCAAAATTCCAGCCGGTATCACCGATGAACAAGCGGCCTCAATGATGTTGAAAGGCCTGACGGCAGCAATGTTATTGAAACGTATCTATCAACCCGCAAAAGGCGACAAGGTCCTCATCCATGCCGCCGCGGGCGGAGTTGGTCTCATCCTTTGCCAATGGGCAAAACATCTCGGCGCAACGGTTATCGGTACCGTTAGTTCCCCTAAAAAAGCAGCTCTTGCCAAAGCAAATGGCTGTGATCATCCGATCATCTACACAAAAAAGAATTTTGTTGAGCAAGTCCAGCGCCTGACAAAGAAAGAAGGTGTTCCCGTTGTTTATGACGGGGTGGGCAAAGACACCTATCCTGGATCGCTTGATTGCCTCAGACCTCGCGGCATGTGGATCACTTATGGCAATGCCTCAGGTCCCGTTCCCCCCGTAGCTCCCCTTACGCTCCTGCAAAAGGGGTCGCTGTTTATGACGCGGCCCATGTTGAACCACTACATCACAACCACCGAAGAGCTGACATCTTTGGCGAAAGAGCTGTTTAGTGTTGTCCGTAAGGGTGCCGTAAAAATTCAGATAAACCAACACTACGCCCTAAAGGACGCCGCGAAGGCTCATAGAGATCTGGAGCAGCGGAAAACCACAGGATCAACCGTCCTGCTGCCGTAATTCGGGAATCGACAAGGCCTGGGTAATGCTACTGGTTCATTGAGTCGAAGAAGTCGGCATTGTTTTTTGTCGTCTTCATCTTCTCGATCAGGAACTCCATCGCATCAACCGTCCCCATCGGATTGAGAATGCGGCGCAGGACCCACATCTTGGAAAGATCGCCTTTCTCAATAAGGAGCTCTTCCTTCCGAGTGCCAGATTTTGCAATATCCATTGACGGGAACGTACGTTTATCCGCCAGCTTCCGATCAAGAACAATTTCACAATTGCCGGTTCCTTTGAACTCTTCAAAGATCACTTCGTCCATACGAGAACCCGTATCGATCAGCGCCGTTGCAATTATTGACAGAGATCCACCGTCCTCAATATTTCGGGCCGCACCAAAAAAGCGCTTAGGGCGCTGCAGAGCGTTGGAGTCGACACCACCGGTCAGTACCTTACCAGAAGAAGGAATGACGGTGTTGTAGGCCCGCGCAAGACGGGTAATTGAATCAAGCAGAATAACAACATCAAGACCATGCTCGACCAGACGCTTGGCCTTTTCAATGACCATATCCGCCACTTGAACATGACGGGTTGCCGGCTCATCAAACGTAGAGCTAATGACTTCTCCATCAACGGACCGCTGCATGTCCGTCACCTCTTCAGGACGTTCATCAATCAACAAAACGATCAGATAAACACCTTTATTATTCTCGGTAATCGCGTGCGCAATTGACTGCAGCATCATCGTTTTACCGGTACGTGGCGGTGCCACAATCAAGGCCCGCTGACCTTTACCAAGCGGTGCTGTCAAATCAACAATCCGGGTCGTCATATCCTTAACTTTAGGATTGTCGTTATCGAGAATAAATTTCTCTTCCGGATAAAGTGGTGTCAAATTATCAAAGTTAATCCGATGCCTGACTTTATCCGGCTCATCAAAATTAATTTTATTGACCTTGAGAAGCGCAAAATAGCGCTCCCCATCCTTTGGCGACCGAATTTCACCCTCAACCGTATCACCCGTCCGTAAGCTGAACCGACGAATCTGGCTCGGGGAAACATAAATATCATCCGGACCTGGCAGATAGTTTGATTCTGGTGCCCTCAAAAACCCAAACCCGTCTTGAAGAACCTCAAGAACACCATCCCCGGATATAACAACATCGTTTTCAGCGAGCTGTTTCAAGATCGCAAACATCATTTCCTGTTTGCGCATCGTAGAGGCATTTTCAATTTCCAGCTCTTCAGCAAAAGCGAGAAGATCAGCCGGCGGTTTTTTCTTAAGTTCTTGTAAATTCATGATTTTATACAGTTATGTCGTTATGAAGATTGGGAGTCATTTGGGGAAGGTGCGCAATTTAAAATGACAATTCGGCAGCGGGGGCCTGTCATAATTTGTACGATTTGGGGAATGTTGCTCGCGTTGCAAGCTGGAAATTTTACAATGCATCACTAGCCCATAGGTAAATATCTGTCAATCACAGATCAACCCCGATGATTTTTTCCAAACATTAAGCCCCAGGCTTTACGACCACTAAAATTACAATTGCAATCATCAAAACGGTCGGAACTTCATTTGCAATGCGAAAAGTCTTGGTTGAAAGCGTGTTCTGATCAGATTCAAAATTTTTGCGCCAACGCGAGAATAATCCATGCATGCCAGATAAAATCAGAACCAAAACCAGCTTTACGTAAATCCACCAACTGGACCAATCAATAATGCCAGGTGTTGCAAGCAAGGCCCCACCAAACAAAAAACTCGCGATCATAGCCGGATTGATAATCGCCCGTAAAAGCCGACGCTCCATGATCTTAAAAGTCTCGGATTTGTCCGATCCAATTTCTGCATCACAATGATAAATGAACAGCCGAGGGAGATAGAGCATACCAGCCATCCAAGAGATGACTGAGATGATATGGAGTGCTTTTATCCACGGATATAATGGCACCAGCCAATCCATTTCTCATCCTTTCCTAGCTTAGCGGACAAGCCACACAGCTTTGGTCACAAATACGGGAACCCTCAGCAGAAACAATCACAGATTTCCCCATCGATTTTTTAACGAGGGCTGCTAAACCGCCAATAAAATCTTCGCCAGTGCCAACGGTTGGTGTTCGAATATAGGATGCAGCCCCATTTTTAAGCGCTAAATCACGATATTCTATATCAAGCTCAACCAAAGTCTCAGAATGTTCAGAAACAAACGCTACCGGAACCAGAACGATTGGACGTCCCTGTGCAGCATATTCCGTAATAACGTGATCAGTATAAGGCTTGAGCCATTCAACTGGACCAACACGGCTCTGATAACAAATCATGTAATCCAGATCTTTAATTGCCAAGTCTTTGACGATGGCCTCAACCGTCATCTCTACATGCGATTGATAGGGGTCCCCTGTCTCAACAAATTTTTTCGGTATGCCGTGAGCAGAAAACAGCAGTTTTGGATTTGCCGATAATCCACCAGCCTCTTCGATACTTGCTCGAGTAAGTACCGCAACAGATTTTACAAACCCATCTTCTTTTGGATAACAACATATCGATGTTGTTGGCGTTTTTATGTCCCGTTGATCAACAAGTGATTGCCAAACCCGCAAAAAGGATTCTGTTGTCGTTGTTGAAAACTGTGGATAGAGCGGCAGAAGAATTATCTCATCTGGGGCGTAAGCAACAACATCGTCTAAACATTCCTCAGCAAAGGGATGCCAATACCGCATCGCCATAAAAACCTTGAAATCACCCTCTGTGTTAAGCTCAGTATTCAGCGCATTTTCAAGAGCGTCGACCTGTGCCTGGGTTTCTTCCCGAATGGGGGACCGCCCCCCAATCTGGGCATATATTTCTTTTGCAACCGGGGCACGACGGGACGATATAAATTTTGCCAACAGCCATCGGACAGGCGCTATTTGGCGCAAAATGAGCGGATCATTAAAAAGATTGAACAGGAAAGGTTGAATAGCGTCCGGACTATCCGGCCCCCCTAAATTATAGATCACCACCGCCGTTCGAGGCATCAGGAACTCACCTCTGCCAGCCAGAAACGATTTCACAAAGTTCAGCAACATTATCCAAAGGCGTTGGTGGTAAAACGCCATGTCCTAAATTAAAGATGAAGGGACCTCCGGATAGGGTTTCAAGAATTCGCTCTGCCTCTGCGCGCATCGCGTCACCCCCTGCCAATAGATAAATTGGATCAAGGTTCCCTTGAACGGTTACCTTATTTTGCAAATTCCGCTGCACCCAATCTAACGATACTGTCTGATCGAGACTAACGGCAGATACGCCCTCAAGAGCCGCAATTTTTAAATACCGATAACCGGCAAGACGCGGAAATACGATAATAGGCACATCAGGTTTTTCTTTTTTTACACCCGAAATAATCCGCGAAATAGGATCAACACACCATTGATCAAAAGCTGTCTCAGGAAGCATCCCCGCCCAGCTGTCAAAAATCTGCAGAGCATCTGCCCCTGCCTCGACCTGCGCGATCAAGTGTTTAGTAATCGATGCCACTAAAATATCAATGAGCTTGCCAAACTCTTGCGGTGCCGAAAATGCCCACCGTTTTGTATTGGCAAAATCACGGCTTGTACCACCTTCAACCATATAGGTTGCGACCGTCCAGGGCGCACCTGCAAATCCAATAAGCGTCGTTTCCTCAGAGAGATCACGTCGTGTCTTTCGGAGTGCTTCGTAAACAGGGTCTAAATGTTCCGACAATCTATTCTGATCTAAGGAAGCAAGTTCCTCGACAGTTCTTATCGTCTCGAGAACTGGACCAACACCCTCTTTGAAGGAAACCGGTTGTCCCAATGCATCTGGGATTACCAGAATATCTGAAAATATAATCGCAGCATCAAAGCCATACCGACGAATTGGTTGCAATGTGACCTCTGCCGCTAAATCAGGTGTGTAACAAAGATCCAGAAAGGTGCCAGCATCTTTTCTGATTTCTCGATATTCAGGAAGATATCGACCTGCCTGGCGCATTAACCAGATCGGCGTTTGCTTTGTTGGCAAACCGTTAAGGGCATTGATAAGCGGTTTCTTGGATATGGGCACGATCAAATATCAGGGTTATTCAGTTAGTTCAGTCTACCTACTACTATTAATCTATATATAAAAGAATTGTAGTTGTAGTGGTCCGCTGGAAAATGGGGATTGTTTTTGATCCCGACCTTATCCACTGCACTTCTCTCAGTTGATAGATATTGAATAAGTTAGGGATGAAATAAACGCGCTGAATTAAATGGCTGTTAGTAGCTAAAAATTCGAGCTGTTTATAAAATAAGATGGATGTGGGTAAAACGAACTTGTGGAAAAAATTGGTTTTACATCACTGTGTATTTTATATGCACAGGATGAAGTCCTGTTTATGGAATCAGGGTAAAACGCATCCGTCTAATGCGGCTGTGTACAACCGTGGTTTTGTCCCCAGTATGACAAAAGTTTGGAGAGAGTTGTGAACAAGCCATATCACCTGCATCTGGTGTCAGATTCAACCGGTGAGACGACACATAATTTAGCGCGCGCTTGTCTGGTTCAGTTTGAAAATCTTGAAGTAAAAACGCTTGAGCACAGTCAAATTCAAAACAAGACTCGCATGGATCGTGTCCTCGCTGCTATCGAAGAATGTCCCGGTGCGGTGATTTATACGATGGTTGATGAAAAGCTGAGCGCGGTTCTCGAACAGGAATGTTCTCGCCTAAGCGTCCCCTGTATTAACGTCCTTGAAGAGATTATTTCAAAACTTGAGAGTTTTTTCGGGCAAAAAATTAGAAGACAGCCCGGACGCCAGCATCAAATGGACGCCGGATATTTTGATCGCATTGAAGCCATGCAGTTCGCGCTTAGTTTAGATGATGGGCAAAACTCTCAAGCTCTTAAAGAGGCGGAAATAATTCTCGTTGGTGTGTCCCGCACCTCAAAAACACCAACATCAATTTATCTGGCGAACCATCGCGGCATTAAAGCCGCTAATATTCCGTTTGTTCCTGGCGTGCCCCTACCACCAGAACTTTTTCTGGAAAACATTGGGCTGGTTGTGGGCTTAACAACATCGCCTGAACGGCTTGTCCAAATTCGGCGCAATAGGATGTTGCAGCTGAACGAAGACAAGGAAACGGACTATATCGATATAGAAAGAGTTCGCTCAGAAGTCTTGGATGCCCGAAAACTCTTCACAAAGATGGGCTGGCCAGTCATTGATGTCAGTCGAAAATCGATTGAAGAGTCGGCCTCCGAAATAATGGAACATTTCGGCCTCTTTCATGAAACGCAAACCGCTTCAAATTCAGAACAACTAAGCTCGAGATAAAAAACTATGGAGACTGTTGTTCTCGCGTCTGGAAGTGAAACCCGGAAATCAATGTTATTGGCTGCGGGACTCTCATTTGAAGTTTTGCCGGCCGTCGTTGATGAAGACGAAATAAAGGCCGCCTTACAGGCTGAGGGGTCAGACGCAGCGTTTATTGCTGAATCCCTGGCGGAACACAAGGCGCGGGTGGTTTCCCGAAAACTGCCATCGGCCCTTGTTATTGGCGCAGATCAAATCCTGGAATGTGACAATAAGATATATAGTAAACCGCTAGATCTCATGGCGGCGCAGCAACAGCTGCGCATGCTGCGTGGAAAAGATCATGGCCTTATCAGTTCAGTCGTGCTGTTCCGAAACGGTCAGCGGGTGTGGCATAATACGGACAGCGCGCTTCTTCGGATGCGTGAATTTTCGGATGACTTTCTTGATAATTATGTGACTGACCTAGGTGATGACCTGTTGCAGGGACCGGGTTGTTACAAAGTTGAAGGACGCGGCATTCAGTTGTTTTCAAAAATCACTGGCGATCACTTTACGATCCTGGGCTTGCCGTTGCTGGCTCTTCTCGATTACCTCCGTTTGCAAGGGGTGGTGGCTAAATGAGTCTTTCTGGAAGTGCAAAGATTGCCGGGATTATTGGATGGCCTGTTGACCATTCGCTTTCGCCACGGCTGCACGGTTATTGGCTAGATCAGTATGGGATCGATGGCAGTTATGTTCCGCTTGCTGTGGCCCCTGAAAACCTGGCCGATGCTTTGGCGGCATTACCTAAACTTGGATTTGTCGGCGCCAACATAACGGTCCCCCATAAAGAAGCCGCGTTTGGTCTCATGGATCGGGTTGATGATGATGCCGCTCGTATCGGTGCGGTGAATACAATCGTCGTATCGGAAGACGGGTCTCTTGAAGGCCGCAATACTGACGGGTATGGATTTATAGAATCGTTGTCTTTTGACATCGACCTTCAAGTTACCAAAGATAAGCCGGTTGTCATTCTCGGTGCCGGAGGGGCGGCTCGGTCGATCATTGTTGCTCTTCAAGACTATGGTGTTGGGTCAATTCGTCTGTCGAACAGAACGCTGGGCCGGGCTGAGCAGATGCGGGATGAAATCAGTGGTGACATTGATGTCGTCCCGTGGGACCGGCGGACAGAAGCGCTTAGAGATGCGATGCTTCTGGTCAACACGACGACTTTAGGCATGAACGGACAACCTGCTCTTGAATTAGAGCTCGATGCTTTACCGACGACAGCCATCGTTAATGACATTGTGTATAGCCCGCTTGAAACAAAATTAATGGTGATGGCTGCCGAACGCGGAAACCCGACGGTTGATGGTGTTGGAATGCTGTTGCATCAGGCCCGGCCCGGCTTCGCGGCCTGGTTTGGGTATACGCCTGAAGTGACGGACGCGTTGCGGGCTCATGTTCTTGGTCGGAGCCGTTCATAGAATGACAGTTGTGATTGGACTTACGGGCTCTATCGGCATGGGGAAAACGACGGCGTCAGATATGCTGCGCCGACAGGGGCTACCCATCTGTGATTCTGATTCTCTGGTTCACAAGATGCTTGCGAAAGGGGGTGCCGCCGTACCCTTCGTTAATGATGTGTTTGATGGCGTGGTCTCTGAGGGCGCAATAGATCGGGCGGCCCTTGGCAAGCAGGTTTTTGGCAATGCCGATGCTCTGAAACAGCTCGAACAGATTATGCATCCGCTGGTTCGGGCTGCGCAGAAAAAATTTATCAAAGTTTGTCGTGGGCGTAGAGCCTTTGCCATCGTTTTGGATGTCCCGCTATTGTTTGAAGTTGAGACAGACAAGCTCTGTGATATGACGCTGGTTGTTTCCGCGCCGAGGTTTATTCAGGAGCAGCGTGTATTGGCGCGGCCCGGCATGACCCACGAGCGGCTTGAGGCAACGTTGCAAAGGCAGATGCCTGATTTTGAGAAACGGAAAAGAGCAGACATAATTATACAAACCGGGCTGAATAAAAGGCATACATCAGATCAGCTGACTAAAATTGTTCGATGGTTGCGGGATTAATGAACGGACGGACATGCGGGAAATAGTTTTAGATACTGAAACGACGGGCCTGTCACCGCGTGATGGGGATCGGCTCGTTGAGATTGGCTGTCTGGAACTCGTCAACCATATGCCGACCGGTGAAACCTATCACCAATATGTCAATCCTGGCATGCCGATGCCAGCCGCGGCGGAAGCGGTTCATGGGTTGAGTGATAAATTTCTCTCTGACAAGCCGGTCTTTGGGGATGTTGCAGATGATTTTTTAACCTTTATTGGCGATGCGGCACTGGTCATTCACAACGCGTCGTTTGATATGGGCTTTATCAATGCAGAGCTGGCCCGGCTCAAACGGGATCCCGTGCCGAATAATCGCGCCATCGATACTGTATCGATGGCGCGCAAGAAATTTCCGGGGTCTCCAGCCAGTCTCGATGCGTTATGTCGACGCTTCGAGATTGATAACTCGGCTCGTACATTGCATGGCGCGCTGCTTGATGCGGAGCTATTAGCGGAAGTCTATCTGGAACTAATTGGCGGCCGGCAGCCCGGTTTAATTCTGGGCGCTGACGCGTCAGATAATGATACTACTCTGGCAATAGAGCGCGTGGCACGGGTGCCTCGTCCCCACGACCCAACAGCAGAAGAATTAGCCGCGCATGCTGAATTTATCGCGCGCCTAAACGATCCAATGTGGGAAAAATAAACGCTGGAGCAGAGAGTCGTTAGGCATTGCCTATACCGTTTGTGGCGCCGTCGGCTGCCATATGCTGATCGCGATAAAGCTGAACAAAATCAATCGGATTAATGAACAGCGGCGGGAAGCCGCCGTCCCGTGAAACATCTGCCACAATATTCCGTGCAAACGGAAAAAGCAGGCGCGCGCCTTCGATTAACAGGATCGGTCCTATGGCATCTTCCGGGACTTCTGAAACTGTGAGGACGCCGGCATAGGTGAGTTCAACGATAAACACCGTCGTTTCAGCTGTCTTGGCTTCGCCGCGGATAACGAGCGCGACCTCGTATTTGCCGTTTTCCAGGGCACGGGCGCTGGTTGTCACCTCGACGCTGACCTCCGGAGATTGCGCAACAATTTCGGGTGCTCTGGGCCCGACCGGATTTTCAAATGATAAGTCTTTGATGTATTGCGTTTCGATGCCGATTTGCGGCTGGATCATTTCCTCATCGCCGGTTTCATCAATCGCCTCTTGATCGGGCGTGTTTGGGGGTACTTCAGCCATTAAATTCTCCAGAGAATAAGATAAGGGGTCGCTATCATGGTTTTATTGCCGAAACAAGGAAACGCGGCTTCCTGAGCGGCGAAAAGAAGATTTTAAAAACTTATGTTGAGCTTTTGTCATGGGGAGGCAATTTAGGGTCGGTGCCCGGATTTTCTGGCGTTACGTCACGAAAATCACCGTCAATCGTACCATCTTGTCCCGTTAGGGGGTTCAGTCGGTTGTCCGGCATTTACCCAAACGCGAGAATTCTCGGAGCGTGCCAGAATTTTCCATATCCATACCCGCAAAAGCATTCTCGTAAACGGCAGGAAAAGTAAAAATCCGATGGCGTCCGTTACGAATCCCGGTGTTAAGAGCAAAACACCAGCGACGACCAAACACAGCCCATCAAAAACTTCGGCAATGGGAAAAACCTGACGCGCCAGGCTCTCTTGGGCGCGTTGCAGCGTTGCGAGGCCTTGGCTGCGGAGTAACCAGGTTCCTAAAATCGCGGTGAGCACGATGAGAAGAACTGTGTTCCATAAGCCGATTTCACCACCGAGATGGATAAAAACAGCAATTTCCACGACGGGAACGATGATAAAAGCGAGGGGAATAAATATAGGCATACTTGCGATTTAGGTTAGAAGACCCTAGTTTCTAGTGCTAATGGTCTTATGTGGTCAAAAGTCGCAGGATAAACTGTTAAGTTTGTGTCTGCTATCATATAACAGCCACTTTCCGGCAAAAGGTTGATCGGCAAACTAACATGGGCGACGGGTTCCAAGCACTCGATATAATTTTATTTGCGATGATCGCGGCATTTCTTGTTTTGCGGTTGCGCAGCGTTTTAGGCAAACGAACGGGACATGAGAAGCGCCCCCCAGACGGGGCTGCTGAAAGTCGTCGTGAGTCGCAATCCGATGACAATGTTGTTGCGCTGCCCGATAGAAATGCGGATCGATCAGACGCGGTGTTTGAAAATATCGATCCGGACGACCCGATTGCTGCGGGTCTGACTGAGGTCAAGATTGCCGACCCTTCCTTTGATCTTGAAACCTTTAAAGGCGGCGCCTCCGCCGCTTTTGAAATGGTTGTTCAGGCTTTCGCTGAAGGCGACAAGAAAACGTTGCGCGGACTGTTAAATGACGAAGTTCTCGATAATTTTTCAATCGCCATTGATGAGCGTGAAAAGGCTGGAGAAACGCTTGAGACGACGGTTATCGGTATCAAGAAAACAGATATCATTGAGGCCCGGATTGATGGACGAACAGCGTTTATTACCGTCAAAGTGGTTTCGGAGCAGGTCAACGTCACCCGGGACAAAGATGGTGTTGCCGTTGATGGCGATGAGAACCTGGTTACGGATGTCACTGATCTGTGGACATTTGCGCGCAATACACGGGCGCGCGACCCAAACTGGATGCTGGTTGAAACCAGAAGCCCCAACTAGGCACGGCCGTCGTTCTATTATCGTCTTCGCCGTCTTTGGTGTTTTAGCGGGATGTGCAGATCGCCCCTCTCCGCAATCGGATAAAAATCTCAAACTAACCCCGATGAGCTTCGACACCCTGCCAGGCTGGTCAGCTGATGGTCACAGTGCAGCGCTGAAACCCTTTTGGCGCAGCTTGTCAGAAACTCCTTAAAAAACCCAATCAGGCCTGGTTTGGACAAAAACAGTTTGGCCGTATTGGCTCCTGGCAACAGGTTTGCCGTAAATTGGATCGTCAGAGATTTAATGAAAAAAACTATGGCAGACTGTTCTTTGAGGAAATGTTTCGCCCGTATTTGATAAGTGGGCTTCCGTCGGGAAACTCTGAAGGAATTTTTACCGGATATTATGAACCAGAAATTTCCGGCGCTTATCATCGCGGCGGTAAGTATCAAACACCACTTTATGCGCGGCCCGATGATTTAAAGCGGTCGCCTCACCGTATTTATCGCGATGGCAAATCGATGGCGGCGCGCTCAAAAACCGGGCTAAACCAATTGTGTGGATTGCTGATCCCGTTGATGCGTTTTTCCTCCACATTCAAGGTTCGGGCCGTATTCGTTTGCCCAATAATAAAGTTCTTCGAGTGGGGTTTGCCGGTCATAACGGTCACCCGTATACAGCGATTGGCCGGGTTTTAATTGGTCGCGGTGCGATAGAGCGTAAAGCCGTTTCGATGCAGTCTATTCGTGCGTGGCTCTCGGCACATCCGAAGCAAGCCCCGGAGGTCATGCAAAAAAATGCGCGTTATGTCTTCTTCCGGCGATTGACTGGGGCGGGCCCGATTGGCGCTCAGGGTGTTGCGTTGACGCCCGGCCGCAGTCTTGCGGTTGATCCTAAATTTATAGTCTATGGCACGCCGATATGGCTCAATACCAAAGACCCCCTCGCGGAGAAAAAGCCGTTACAGCGGCTTTTAATTGCCCAAGACACCGGCGGAGCTATTAAAGGCGTTGTTCGCGGCGATATTTTCTTTGGCCATGGCAAGACCGCCGCCCAAAACGCCGGTCATATGAACCGGGTCGGCGAGTATTATGTGTTGATCCCGAGGGATGCGGCACCGTCGACATGAAAGGTCTTTTCAGTTTAGCAGCTACAACCTTTTTACTTTTCGGAGTGGGCGTTGGCGCCGCGCCGCTTATTCTCGAAACGTCCTCCGTTCCGCTTTCTATAGAAAATCCGGAAATTAAAACAATCGGTAAGCTCGAATACCGCGGTGGTTTAAAACTTCAATCTGAGAACAGTAAATTCGGCGGCTTGTCTGGCCTGGCGATTTCCAGAGACGGCAGCGTATTGTGGTCGGTCACGGATAACGGCAACTGGGTTCGGGCGAAACCAATGCTGGATAAAACAGGCAATCTCGTTGGTTTAAGCGAAGTGAGTATGGCCCCTCTTCTCGGCCCGAGCGGCATAGCGATCCTTTCCAAAAAGCGCCGGGATGCGGAATCCCTGTTCCGGGTTAAGGGCGGTTATGTTGTGACATTCGAGGGTGTGCATCGATTGCTGCAGTATCACGGAAATAAGTCACCGTTCTTGACGCCGGGATTTCCCGCCGCCGCGCCGGATCATATTTATGATGCACACTTTAATAAGGGCATGGAGGCGGCTGTAGCCCTGAATGACGGGCGCTGGGTTGTGATCGCAGAGGATTTCCCTAAAGACGGGAAATCCTATACCGGTTGGGTGCGGCAGAAAGCGGCGTTGGCGGCCTTTTGATTATGTGCGCACGGAGCGCTTTCAGCCAACTGCCGTGCGCGGCGCTGCTGCCCTCAGGGAACATGCTGGTTCTGGAGCGCCGCTTTACCTTTCTCGGGGGGTTTGCATCCACGGCTGGCGATTAGTTCCGCATCAGGCTATTCGCCCCGGCGCGGCGTTGCGCAGTCAGGAAATCGCGCGCTCTGGAAGCCCCCGCTCGTGGCAAAGAAAATTTCGAAGGAGCGGCGGCGTATCAGAAATAAAAAAGGGCGAGACGATTATTTATATCGTTTCAGATGATAATTTTTTCGCTCTACAGTCGACGTTGTTATTGATGTTTAAGTTGCGTGAATGACAAAGATTTGGAACCGGTGTCCTGGTGACGGCCAATGATTTCCTTTAACACTTTATGCCTTAATTGGGCCGTAATTGTTTGCGAGAAGGAAGTTAATAAAGTTTGATCGGCTTGGGTGGGGACCCTGTTTTAAAAAGGCCGGGGGATCAATTTCGATCAGCAAGATAAAGACGGCGTAATAATAATTTGTTGTTGGGGATAAAATGTTTCATCTGATCCGTTCTACAGCGGCCTTGGTTGGTCTGTGCTGCGCTTTTTCCTATGGTCCAGCCTCTTCCCAAAATCTTAAAATCGGATGGCAAAAACTGCCCGGCAAAGCGCTCGATATTAGCGTCGGACATCGGGGGCCGGTTTGGGCGGTTGGCCCTGACAAACGCGCCTATCGGTTTGATGGAAAAAAGTGGTTGGTTATTGCTGGCATCGACAAGCTCCAAAATATTGATGTCGCGCCAGACGGATAGGCGATAGCCGTTAAAGAAGGCGGTGGCCTCTATTATAATAGCGGTAAACGCGGCGCCCGCTGGAACCATATGGGTGGCCCTGGCGGGGGTGATGTTGGTGTTGGTGGTGGCTGGGTTTGGGTCACAAGCAAATCAACCCGCAATGGTCGCGGCAAAGTTTTTTATTCTCAATACCGTCCCAGGTCCTGGAGTTGGCGCAGCATGCCTGGTGCCTTCGTGCGTATAGATGTTGGGCCGAAGGGGTTGCCTTGGGGCGTAACACAAAAAGGCGCTATTTTTAGACTGGATTTTAAGCGGGGCGCGCCACAAAAATATGGTCGTCGCGGCTGGCATGCTGTCCCCGGTAAAGCGGCTGATATTGGTATCGGCGGTAATGGTGCTGTTTGGGTTGTCGATGGATCGCGTTTTAATAAGGCGCGCGGTGGTGGGCCGCTATATCGATACAATCCCGGGGGCAAGCCTCTATGGCAGCTCGCCAAACAAAATTTTAGCCGGGTCAGTGTTGGTCCAAATGGCCGTCCGTTTGGCGCGAATGCAAAGTTTGAAGTTTCTCGTGCTTCACAGATTCGCGGTGTTGCCAAACCTGTTGCGAAAAAAGTGGTGCAAAACAAACTGTTGCCCGATCACCAAAAAATAGCGACTGATGCGGTTAATCAATTGTTGCAGCGGATGCCTCTTGCACCGTCGGCGATTGTTTCGCAGGTCCGGTCAATGATTGGCGATGTTGAGCTGATGAAAGGGACCAACTATTTCGGCATCAATAAAGGGAACGTATCGGTCTATATTGAACGACCCGGCGCCACCAAGAATTCGGGATCAGGCACCAGCGCATTTCTATTGATCCGAGGCCGGATCACGCCCAACCTCCCTGGGTTCTTTAACAATTTTAAGGGGTCCGATCTTGCGGACCTTATTTTGTCGTCAGTTAAGACCGAAGCAAAAGAGCGCAATCGAGGCAAGCGTAAACGCGAGGAAATCGCGTTGAAGGACTTGCCGCTCGAAATCCAATCCGTCGTCAAAAGAGTTTATAAAAATGCGATAAGTTTCCCAGCCGGGATTCAGGCGGCGGCAGCGATTCAGCTCCGCGGATTGATCGGAGACGCTGCCAAAGCGATTGGCTTGCCCAAGGACAATATGACTCTGCGCGTCGGCATGGAGCAACCCGAATACAGCCTTAGCGGTGCGCAGCCACCGGGTAGCGATGAAAAAATCTATTATGCTGAATTGATCCGCCATGGCGCCTGGAAGAATCCGTTTAATCTGAATGGTTCAACGATCTGGGATACGACTGTGGGCATTAATACGGATCTCATTATGAAGGTGTCGGGCTCGGGTTTTGTGAACCGTCGCAATAATTTTGTGCTCTATTATGATGGGCCGGTGCCGCGCCAAAATATACCGCCAGATGATTTGAAAAAGATTGCCTTCGCGTTTGGCGCAGAGGAGCTTTCCTACAAAGAATATCTAAATTTGATGTTGTCATTTCAGGTGCCAACGGCGTCTGGAAAACTATCCTTTGTTAATCAGATCGGCGGGTTTTCAAATACTGTCATCAATGGCGTCAAAAAAAGGCGTCAACTTCTTGCCATTTGACGCCGTGAAGATTATCCAGCCCAAACTCAGAAAATACCGCCACAAACAGGGCCAGTTTCCACCGCCCGAATATTATGTCGTTCAGGGTATCGCCGCGAAAGGTAAGATGGGAGACGAACAGGGTCCGCTTGTTCGCATTAGCGGCACCGCAAAATTGCTCGGCATGCATGTTGCCAGTTTGACCGGTAAACTTAGCAAAGAAGGGTTCAAGGCCAGCGGTAGCGCGGGCGACTTTGTGAAACTGGGACCGCTCGGCCGCAGCGGTATCCGTGGCACGGTGCGCGCACAGCTCGATGCCAAAACGCAGTTTTTAACGATGAGTGGCAAACTCAGCGCAGGCAAACTAGGCGGTCGCGAATTTGACCTCGATTTAAAACGGACCCGGGCTTACTTCTCGAGCCCCGCGAGCTGTGCCTAACCGTTTGATGTCAAAGCGAATGTTAAAATTGATCCAAGAAACCCGAAATTGCAGCTCAAGAATTTGCCTTTCTCGCCGCTTAACGGCGTGCCTGATGCGGCAACTGTTGCGAGATGCGGCGCTGGATTTCTTTATGCCGTAAAAGACGGTGTCGTGTATTTGTTTAAGGGCGGCAAAAAAGTCGCTGAGTTTGCTGACAAGCTCATGAAAAAGAATGAGGCGACGAAACTGGCCTCCGGTGCTGTGAAGCTTGTGGGGGGCAAGACCATTAAAGCCGCAAGTGAAGGTGCCAAGCTTGTCCGTGCTGACAAAGCCGCAAAGGCGGCAAAGGCCGGGGTAAAGGAAGCTGCTAAGCGTACGAAGCAAGCGGCGCAGGCCGCAAAGGCGGCAGCGAATGTCGCGAAGAATGTTGCAACCAATGTTGGCAAGGAAGCCGGGCAACGCTTTACGAATGTTATGAAGAGCGTCGGCGCGGCGATTGGCGGATTGTTTGGCGGGGGCAAGAAAAGCAGCGGGCCCGCCGCGACCCCCGAATGCCGCGGACCGCAAGACCGATCAGTTCTGGAATCATGTCACCAAGCAATGCGTTACGCGAGGCTACCAATATGTGATCCATACGCGACATGGCAGCAACAATCCGAAATGTCTCGAAGTAATTGGCGGCGTTGTCCATAACGGCCAGCATGCCCGCATCGAGAAATGCACCGGAGGATGGTGGCAACAATGGCAGCTGCAGAGGAATGGCTGGATGAAAACCCCGGTACATCATCGATGTCTTGATGCCAAGAATATGAAAGTTGGCGAAGAGGTCCGGACCTGGAGCTGCACTAACCGGTCCAATCAGAAATGGCGCATTGATGGCCAAGGCCGACTGCGCACGGCAAACGGTTTGTGCGCGGTGCCTAATAAACGTAAATGGCTTTCCCTCGCCCGCTGCAAAAACCTGCCCGGGGTCGCCAGGGAGTGGACGCGTCTAACATTATTTGAGGATTATCAGCGCAAGTATCAGCTCGCAAAAGAATATCTGGTGCGTGTGCAAGGTCAATAATGAAAAGACTTGTCTGAATGTGAATAGTACCTTGGTCGAATGCGTGCATGCCAAAAAATATGATCATCCGCACCGTCGGTTTACGGTTGGCTTCGTCGATGCGCACCGGCTGGCGCTGATCAATGCTGCGAACAAAGCCTGCCTCGGCTCGAATTATAATGATCGGCGTCAAACGCGTGCCTATCTGAGGCCCTGCGATTATCAGCGCCATAACCTCTGGACAGTTTCACCCGGTGGATGGACGGGGCCGCGTTAATTTCAAACGTCGGGATATGAAAAATATTCTCAAGGGGCGTTTTGTCCTGCGAAATAATGCCAGCAACCGCTGTCTTACCAGTCACTTTGGGGCCACGACCAACGGCCAGCTATGGGGTGTTAAATCCTGTAATCCGAATGTTCATCCAACACAGGTGTTGCGACTAAGAACTGTTGGTTCCCGGCCGCAGGCAACAGGGTCATCCCGTGTGGCTTTGACAGCGATAGCGCTTCGGTCAGGCCATTGCATTCAGGGCACCGGTAAAAAAATTGCTGTCCCCGCCCGGGCGCGCCCTTGCAAGATGCCCAAGATCAAGAAAAAGAGAACGCGTATGGGTCAGGTGGACATAAATTGGCAGACCAGACATGCGAGGGCACGGTTCTGGACGCTGAATACAATTCATAAGATTGAGTTTCAGTCAGAAAGCAGCTTTGTGATCCGCTCTCGCCAAAATGATAAATGCCTCGATGTGCATCACGGATCGAAAAAGCCGGGCACGCAAATTGTTTCATACCATTGTGGGAATAGTGCCAACAGGGAACAGAAAAACCAGCAATGGTATGTCTATGGTGATTTCGCCAAGGCGATGGCGGGTCAAGCGTGGTTCGGTATTCGCAGCCGCAATAGTGGTCTTTGTATCCAACGCGCTTCGGATGGTCGCCTGATTCAGGTGCGGTGTAACAGTAAAGATGCGGCGCAACAGTTTATTTTGCGAAACCCGTAATGATTCGCAGGTTTTGATTGTTTTCAGATTGAACGATGGCGTCGCGATAATCCGGCAGTAAATTCTTGGCGATGACCGGGCGTATCGCGTAATGTCGCCGGATGTCTGGATTTGACAAAACAAAGCCTCCCGCAGCATGCCTCGTCCGGGTTTAAACCTGACGACGAAGCGTTGTTTCTGTCGGCGATGAAAGATGTTCAGCGCCCGCAGGCGGTCTGAAAAAATGGAAGCTGTTGAACCGTTCCAAGCGAAACCGCCGCCGACACAAAGCACCTTTCGCGCGACGCCCAGCCCCAGGGCCCTAAAAAATATTCACCGCTCGCGACAGGCCGCTCGGGCGATGTTGATGGCCGGACGCTGGATAAGCTAAAGCGCGGCAAACTGCGCCCCAGGCGCGGCTCGATCTGCATGGCATGACCAGGACGAAGCGCATAGGGCGCTTGTGTCCTTTATGGCCGATGCCCAGGCTGAGGGAAACGCTGTGTGCTGTTGTTACGGGTCGGGGCGTTTAGTGAGGGCGGCGGTGTCTTGCGGAATCAAACGCCGAACTGGCTCAACGCCCCGGCAATCCGAGTCACGTCATTCTTGCCTTTGCAACGGCGCAACCACAAGATGGCGGTCGGGCGCGCTCTATGTTTTGCTGCGGCGGGTCCGGTAATTACAGAATAAACTTGCTGAGATCGGCGTTCTTGGCGAGGTCGCTGACGCGATCACGAACCGTTTCCGCTTCAATCACGATGGTCTCGCCACCGCGATCGGTTGCGGTGAAGCTGATATCATCCAGCAATCTCTCGAGGACCGTGTGTAGTCGGCGCGCGCCGATATTTTCGACCGCGCCGGTTTACGTCGGCGGCAACCGTGGCGATCTCGCTGATGGCGTCGTCGGTGAATTCCAGCGTCACATCCTCGGTGCCGAGAAGGCAATATACTGACGGATCAGGCTGGCCTCTGGTTCAACCAGAATGGCTTTTAAATCGTCGACTTCGAGCGCCTTAAGCTCAACCCGGATCGGCAAGCGCCCTTGTAATTCGGGCAGCAGATCGGATGGCTTGGCGATGTGGAAAGCGCCCGAGGCAATAAACAGGATATGGTCGGTTTTAACCTGCCCGTGCTTGGTTGAAACCGTGGTGCCCTCGATCAGCGGCAAGAGATCGCGCTGACCCCTTCGCGGCTGACATCGCCGCCATGGCGCTCGCTGGCGGCACAAATTTTGTCGATTTCATCGAGAAAGACGATGCCGTTTTGCTCAACAGACTCGGTCGCTTCGCGAACGATTGATTCCTCGTCGAGCAGTTTATCGCTCTCTTCGGCGATCAAGCAGCTCGTGCGATTCCAGCACCGTAACCTTGCGTTTGCTTGGTTTGACCGCCGAAGGCCTTGCCGAGCATATCGTTGATATTGAGCATGCCCATCTGCGCGCCGGGCATGCCGGGTACTCAAATCGTCGGCATCCCGCCGCCGCTGGTATCGGTGAGCTCTAATTCGATTTCGCGATCATCCAGCTCGCCTTCGCGGAGCATTTTGCGGAATTTCTGTTTGGTGTCGTCTCCGGCATTTTCGCCGACCAGCGCATCAAGAACGCGCTCCTCAGCGGCCAGCTCGGCCTTGGCGGCGACATCCTTGCGGAGCCGCTCGCGGGTCTCGTGGATGGCGACTTCCATCAGGTCGCGGACGATTTGCTCGACATCGCGACCGACATAACCGACCTCGGTAAATTTTGTCGCCTCGACCTTAACGAAAGGCGCCTGGGCGAGACGGGCAAGCCGGCGGGCGATTTCGGTTTTGCCGACGCCGGTCGGGCCGATCATCAAAATATTCTTGGGCAGAACTTCGTCCCGGAGATCGTCTTCGAGCTGTTGTCGCCGCCAGCGATTTCTCAGCGCGATTGCAACCGCGCGCTTGGCGTCTCCCTGGCCGACGATATAACGGTCGAGCTCTGATACGATTTCGCGAGGGCTGAAACTAGTCACCTTTGGGCAAACTTTCGATTGTTACATTTGTGTTTGTATAAACGCAGATTCCAGCGGCAATGCCCATGGCCTTGCGCGCAATATCTTCGGCTTCCATGCCGTCGATGTCATGCAAAGCCTGCGCGGCAGAGAGGGCGTAGGCGCCACCGGACCCAATACCGATGAGACCGAGATCGGGTTCCAGAACATCGCCAGTGCCGGTCATGACGAGCGAGACGTCTTTGTCCGCGACCGCCATCATGGCTTCCAGGCGCCGGAGATAGCGGTCCGTCCGCCAGTCCTTGGCGAGATCGACGCAGGCCCGGGTAAGCTGTCCCGGATGTTGTTCCAGCTTGGCTTCAAGCCGCTCGAACAGCGTGAAGGCATCAGCGGTTGCGCCGGCAAATCCGGCAATTACGGAGCCATCGCCGAGCGGCCGCACCTTGCGAGCTGTTGCTTTAATGACCGTTGCGCCGAGGCTGACCTGCCCGTCGCCCGCAATAACGACCTTGCCGTTCTTGCGCACCGACAGGATTGTCGTGCCATGCCAGAGAGTTGGATCGTCGTTCGCCATAGTCTGCTGTCCCTTCCGGGGCTCAATTATGCTGAATTTGCATGAGGATCAAGGGGTGTCTCCCCACCATGTGGTTGTTGTGGCCTGCGGGTCAAGACGGCGGGGCGTCTTTCTGGGCTAGATCCAGCAGGAAAACTGAAAGGGGGAAATCAGAGTGCCGGCAATAATCTCGTTTTCGCCTGGACCCAACACCGCCCTAAACCCAATGCTGTTGCCGCCGAGCAGAACGCCGTTAACGATCGTGCCGTTATGGCTGCCGCAGTCCCGCACGATGATGCCATCTTCATCCTGATCGATCATGAAGTGGCGCCGCGAGAGCTGAAACGGTTGATTGTCCGAGACGGCTAATGAAACCGGCGGGCTCATCGCTTCTGAGGTTCGTGAGGATTGGCGGCCCACAAGGAACGGAAATCTGTCGATTGTTATCGAATCTTTGCCGATCTGGCGGACGACATCAGGGCCGAACCGCGGCAAAACGCACATTCTGTTTGGCGAGAGTCATGGCGAATGCCTGAGGGTCGGGTGCTGGTGCTGCATGCAGCCACCGGCAGCGCCGCGGTACTTTGATCTGTGATCTGGCGTTGGGGGACGTGAGACAGGCGCTTCGGTGGCGCTGATTGGCGGAAACAGGCTGTGAGGACTTCCGCTGAAGACATGATCTGGACAGAGGCCTGTCCACGGGCGTGCGCCATGATGGGTTGGTTCGGCCCGCCCATGGCCTCGGCCGCGCTAAAGATAGAGCCCTGGCCGACAACCCTCTCGGCGCCAATGCCTGTTGGCTGTGGTGTTGCGAGGACGATGAAGCCATTGACGATAATATAGACGGAATCCGCGGATCTCCGACTCTGAAGACGAACTCACCATCGTTTAAGAAACGCTCACGCATAGGCCGCGCAGGCATGTTGGCCTGCAATTGTTGGTGCCACCCCAAGGCCCGATCTGGAAGGAATTGCCAAAATTGGTAAATTTCGCAATAAAAAAACGCCAAATCCCGTTATTGTATGGCAACCGAAAGACTGGCCGTGTTCAAGCAGGCCTGCTAAAACGGCGCCGCTGAGTAATAAGGATTCTCCAAATGCGTGAAGGAAGTGTTACCCGCAAGACGAAAGAAACGTCGATTGAGGTTCGCGTAAATCTCGATGGGACTGGTGCCTACGATGTTTCAACGGGCATAGGGTTTCTTGATCATATGCTGGAGCAGCTTTCGCGGCACAGCCTGATGGATCTGTATGTCCGGGCCGAAGGCGATCTCCATATCGATTTTCATCACACGACCGAAGATACCGGCATTGCGATTGGCCAGGCGGTTAATCAGGCGCTGGGCGATAATGCGGGGATAACCCGTTTTGCCTCGGCCTATATTCCGATGGATGAAACCTTGTCGCGTGTTGCGCTCGATATTTCGGCACGCCCCTATTTGATTTGGCGGGTCGATTTTTCGAAGCCAAAGCTTGGCGATATGGACACAGAGCTCTTTAAAGAGTGGTTCCAGGCATTTGCCCAAGCGGCGGGAATTACGCTGCATGTTGAGAATCTATATGGCGAGAACAATCACCATATTGTGGAATCATGCTTTAAGGGACTGGCGCGGGCCTTGCGGACGGCGATAACTATTGATCCACGGGCGGCGGATGCTGTGCCGTCGACCAAAGGAACGCTCGGCGGTTAATCGTGCGCATCTATTTGGTACATGTTGCGCCAGACGCAGGCGAATCCGATCCGGAGCCGGTGCTGTTGAAGGGATGGGTTTTCCTTTTTTGCCTTTCTGTTCACCGGGTTTTGGGCGTTATGGCATCGCATGTGGTTGGTCGGCTGCTCTTGTTTTTGGCGGATGGGCTTTGTTAGAGGCGGCGCTTGCCTTGAGCCGGTGTAGCAGACGAATTGGCGTTTTTTGCTGGTTTGGCCTATTCCGTGATTATTGGCTTTAGCGCTCATGACTGGCTAAGCGCTGCGTTGGTAAAACGTGGTTATGACGTGGCGGGGGTGGTCGCAGCGCCTCGTTTCGAAGCTGCTTTACGCCGATGGTTTGATCTTCAAGGATTTGCCAGAACGTGAAACGTGCTGGACTGGGTTCGCCATCATGAAAGTTGTTGTTGTCGATTACGGATCGGGAAATTTGCGGTCCGTCGCAAAAGCGCTTGAACTTGCGGCGAGCGAAATTAACGGACATTACGAGGTTATTGTTACCGGGGATGCCGCGGTGTGCGCAAGGCTGATTATGTTGTCTTGCCGGGCGTTGGCGCGTTTGGTGATTGCGTTGCCGGGATGGCGGCGTTGGACGGCCTGGTCGAGGCGTTGAATGAAACGGTGGTGGCGGATGGCCGTCCGTTTCTGGGAATTTGCGTTGGCATGCAGCTCATGGCAGCGCGCGGCATTGAACATGGCGAACACATGGGTCTCGGGTGGGTTGGTGGTGATGTGCTGCCAATCGAGCCGGTCGATAATACGTTAAAAATTCCGCATATGGGATGGAATGAGCTCGAAATAACCGCGACAGATCACCCGGTTTTGATGGACATTCCAAATGGGACGCATGCTTATTTTGTTCATAGTTTTTCGATGCGCTGTGCTGACGACGCCAATATTCTGGCGACGACGGATTATGGTGGCGCCGTAACCGCTATCATTGGCCGCGGGAATATGATTGGAACGCAGTTTCATCCTGAGAAAAGCCAGACGATAGGGCTTGTGCTTCTCAAAAACTTTCTTAAGTGGCAGCCATGATGAACCTCGTTTGGACAGGGTGGCAATGAGATGAATGAGGCTGTTTCAAGTCTTTCCGTTGAGCAGGCCTATGAGCTGTCTGATAGCGACATTGCAGATTTATGTGATGCCGCTGAATCGGCGATTCTGGATGGTGGCGGATTTGGCTGGTTGAAGCCGCCGCCCAGAGATTTGCTCGAACGTTACTGGCGAGGCGTGCTTCTGGTGCCGGAGCGAGAGCTGTTTGTCGCGCGCTATGAAGGCCATGCCGTTGGGTCAGCGCAGCTGGTTCGCCCGCCGCGAAACAATGAAGCGCAAAATAGTATTGCGACGATTACAACAAATTTCGTAGCGCCGTGGGCGCGCGGTCATGGGCTGGCCCGTGATCTAACCGTCGCGTGTGAAAAATCTGCGCGCCAGCACGGCGTTCGGTTTATCAATCTTGATGTTCGGGAAACTCAGGATGCGGCGATTCAACTCTATGAGTCATTGGGGTATGAGCGCTGGGGTTCCAATCCCAACTATGCGGTTGTCAACGGGAAGACAATTGTCGGACACTATTACACGAAGGCCCTGAAGAATGGCTCAGGGAAAAAGGGGCATCCTAAATGATTTTGTTTCCGGCGATTGATCTCAAAGACGGGCTGTGTGTCAGGTTGTTGCGCGGTGATATGGCGCAGGCGACAATCTTTAATCCCGATCCTGTTCAGCAGGCGCAAGAGTTTCAGGCCGCTGGATTTGAGTGGCTGCATCTTGTTGATCTAAACGGCGCGATTGAGGGGAAGCCCGTTAATGCGGATATCGTTGCAAAGGTTGTGTCGTCGGTTGATATGCCGGTGCAGCTTGGCGGTGGCATCCGCAATCGGGAAATTCTGGACCATTGGATTGAGGTCGGTGTTAGCCGTATCGTTTTGGGGACGGCGGCGTTGTCGGACCCCGACTTCGTCACCAAGGCTTGTGCTGATTATCCCGGTAAAATCGTCATTGCCATCGATGCCCGCGATGGCAAGGTGGCGGTTGAAGGCTGGACGAAAGATTCTGGTGTCCGGGTTCTCGATCTGGCATTGCGGTTTGAGGATAGTGGCGCTGCGGCAATTCTCTATACCGATATAAATCGTGATGGCGCGATGGGCGGCGTCAATCTCGAGGCGACGGTAGACCTGGCCTTTGCGCTGACCACGCCAGTGATTGCGTCAGGCGGCGTTTCCTCCCTCAACGATCTCAAGGAACTCAAGGAAAAATCGGCGGTGGGGATTGAGGGCGTCATCTGTGGTCGCGCTCTTTATGACGGACGCATTGAACCCGCTGAGGCAATCGCGATGTTGCGTGATACCAAGGCCGAAGGCAGCGTCTAATGCTTAAAATGCGCGTCATACCTTGTCTCGATGTGAAGGAAGGGCGCACAGTAAAGGGCGTAAATTTTGTCGATTTAATCGACGCTGGCGACCCTGTTGAACAGGCTAAACTTTACGATGCGGCGGGCGCAGATGAGTTGTGTTTTCTCGACATAGCGGCAACGCATGAAAATCGTGACACCCTTTTTGATGTGGTGTCGCGAACCGCGGAGCAATGCTTTATGCCGCTCACCGTCGGCGGCGGGGTGCGGGCAACAGAAGATATTCGTAAACTTTTGCTGACGGGCGCGGACAAGGTTTCCATCAATTCAGCGGCGGTAACCCGGCCTGAATTGGTCGGCGAAGCGGCGGAGAAGTTTGGCTCGCAATGTATCGTTGTTGCGATTGATGCTAAACAGACCGGCCTGGGCAAATGGGAAATTTTCACGCATGGTGGTCGCAAGCCGACCGGGATTGATGCTGTTGCCTGGGCCGGACGGATGGCGGATCTCGGCGCCGGGGAAATTCTCCTCACCTCGATGGATCAGGATGGCACAAAATCGGGATTTGATATTGCGCTGACGCGGGCTGTTGCTGATTCTATCAGGATTCCGGTGATCGCTTCTGGCGGGGTCGGTACGTTAGACCATTTGGTTGACGGTATTCGGGATGGTCATGCGACAGCCGTTCTTGCGGCATCGATTTTTCATTTTGGTACCTACACGATTGCCGAGGCAAAAGCGCATATGGTTGCAGCTGGTGTTGCTGTGCGCCCGGTTCTGGTATGACACTATTTCAACCAGCGGGGCGGCCCCATGACTGAGAGCAAGAGTGATATTGATATTCTGCAGCGGCTTTATGCCGTGATTGAATCGCGAAAAGACAGCGATGCAGAATCCTCCTATACGGCGTCACTACTGCGCGCGGGTATGCCCAAGATTGCGCAAAAACTTGGCGAAGAAGCTGTTGAAACGGTGATTGCCGCGACGACCGGTGACGACCAGGAGCTCATCGGGGAAAGCGCTGACTTGCTTTATCACCTGCTTGTCGTTTGGGCGGCGAAGGGCATTGCCCCTGATGACGTCTGGGCAGAGCTGTCGCGCCGCGAAGGGACGTCGGGCATTGCTGAAAAGGCGTCGCGCAAAAATTAATCTGCTGGGAAAGTTTTAAAAAATTGCCGGAATAATCATCATGGCTGAATACGACGACACCAACATTTTTGCAAAAATCATTCGCGGCGAGCTGCCCAGTAATAAAGTTCTTGAGACGGAACATGCGCTGGCCTTTCACGATATAAATCCACAAGCACCGACGCATGTGTTAGTCATTCCTAAAGGGCCTTATGTGTCGATGGATGATTTCACCGCCAAGGCCAGCGCTGATGAAATAGCCGGGTTATGGCGGGCTGTCGGTGAGGCGGCGCGGGCGTTGGGTTTGGTCGAGGGCGGGTATCGAATTATGTCGAACCATAGCGCTAATGCTCATCAGGAAGTTTTTCATCTCCATATTCATATTCTGGGTGGTCGGCCGTTGGGGCCGATGCTCGAAGGCGGTGACATTCCGCCTGATGGAACCTGGCAGCGAACTGTCTAGCCGTTCCTGTGGCAGATTCAATTAAACAGCCTGCTGCCGCCTCCCCCGCTGCTTTTATGCAGCGCGCTCTTGATCTCGCCGCCGCAACGGAAAGAGCGGGCCGGGGAAATGCTTACGGCGCCGTTATCGTTCGGTCGGGTAAAATAATCGGCGAAGGGGCAAACACAATTTATGCTGATAATGATCCCACCGCCCATGGCGAGGTTGAGGCGATTAAAGATGCCTGTCGACGGATTGGCAGTAACGACCTCTCGGGCGCCGTAATTTATACGAATGGTGGTGCGCCCTGTCCGATGTGCGCCACGGCGTGTCATTGGGCAAATCTGGACAGGATATATCACGCGCTTCGCGCCGATGATATTACTGATGGTGGCGTGCCGGCGTACGGGAAATGCTGACCCGCCGGTCGATGCTGGCTGGTGCAATGGCGTCAGCGGCGGCGGGCCTGTGGGCGCTGCGGCAGGCGTTCGCCAGGTCGGTGGGTGGACATAAAGCGTTTATCGAACAGGCGTTTGCAATGCGCCGACGGGCAGTGTCTGAAGGCGACCAGGCCTATGGCGCTGTCGTTGTAAAGAATGGTCGGGTCGTCGGGCTCGGGCCGTCACGTGTCGTGACGAATACAGATGCGACAGCCCATGCGGAGATGGAAGCCTTGCGCGACGCCGGCCGGACGCTTGGAACACATGATCTTTCTGGCTGTATTCTCTATACGACCTCGCCACCCTGCAGGATGTGTGAAACCGCCGCCCATTGGGGAAACATTGAGCGGGTCTATACGGGCGCTGACATCGCAGATCGAGGCAAGCCAGGCTATGGCTGCTAGTTGATGTCTTAGCGACCCGGCTGTGTCCGACGCCATGAAAGGGCTTCGGCGATATGCAGGCGGCTTACGGTTTCCTCGCCCGTGAGGTCGGCCAGCGTTCTCGCCACGCGCATGACGCGGTGATAGCCGCGGGCAGACAGGCGCAACCGTTCAGTGGCGGCGGTTAATAGCCCACGGCCGGCATCATCAGGGCGCGCTACCTTTTCCAATAACTCACCATCGACTTCTGCATTGGTCCGTATTTTCGTGTCGCCATTGCCGAATTCGGCATAGCGCTCTCTTTGAATGGCGCGGGCCGAGGATACTCTTGCGGCGACCTCCGCCGATCCTTCGGCGGGTGGTGGCAGGGATAGATCGGCAGGCTTCACCGCAGGAACATCGACGTGAATATCGATCCGATCAAACATCGGCCCTGAAATTTTGGCCTGATAATCCTGAGCGCAGCGCGGTGCCCGTGAACAGGCCTGGGCTGCGTCCTCCAAATAACCGCAGCGGCAGGGGTTCATCGCCGCGACAAGCTGAAACCGCGCCGGGTATGTTTGGTGAGCGTTAGCCCGTGCGAGCACCGCGAGGCCTGATTCAAGCGGCTGGCGTAATGCTTCTAAAGTCTGGCGGGAAAACTCCGGGAGTTCGTCGAGAAAGAGGACACCGAGATGGGCCAGAGAAACCTCCCCGGGCAGCGCCTTGCGACCGCCACCGATCATGGCGGCAAGGGACGCTGAATGATGGGGGTCACGGAACGGGCGCATTCTCATAAGGCGGCCGCCGCCTAAATTGCCCGAGACCGAGTGGATCATACTTATTTCAAGCGCTTCCGCAGGATCAAGTGGCGGTAATATTCCGGGTAGCCTCGCCGCGAGCATAGACTTACCCGCCCCCGGCGGGCCCATCATAATCAGGTTGTGACCACCCGCGGCGGCGACTTCGAGCGCCCGTTTTGCAATTTCCTGACCTTTAATATCCCGCAGATCAGGCACAGACTCATCGACCGAGGCAAGCTTGGGTTCCGGCGCGGCCAATAGCTGCGTTCCTTTGAGATGATTAATAAGCGACATCAAATGGGGCGCAGCAATAATTGAGATTTCACCGGCCCAGGCCGCTTCCCCGCCGCAGGCTTCGGGACAAATGAGGCCGGTGCTTGCCGCTGAGGCACCAATCGCTGCTGGCAGAACGCCGGTTACTGATGTGATCGCGCCGTCGAGGGCGAGCTCGCCGAGCACGGTGTAGCCGATTAATTCGTCGTCACTTAAAACCCCCATTGCGGATAACAGGCCGAGGGCAATTGGCAAATCGAAGTGGCTGCCTTCCTTGGATAGATCGGCGGGTGACAGGTTCACTGTGATCCGTTTGGGGGGAAGTGCCAGTCCGATTGCTGCAAGCGCCGAGCGCACACGCTCACGGGATTCGCCAACGGCTTTGTCGGGTAATCCCACAATTGTGAAGGAAGGAAGACCCGCCCCCATCTGGACCTGAACATCGATGGGCAGCACGTCGATTCCGGAAAAGGCAACCGTTCGAACTCGGGAAGCCATAAAGCCACGTCCTATGGTTGTGTCTTTGCCGGGATCTTTTACATTTAATACGATTGTATTGCTACCCTCGGGCATAACAAACTCCTGTATCGTTCAAGCCCAAATGTTCTCATTTTGTTCCTTCTTGGGCAAGAGTTTGTTTTAAGGACTTCGCGGGGTAGAATCCTGCATCATCAATTCTGCTCCGGCGGAAACAGGATAGTTGTTGGGGAAAATAGGTATGCTTATTCTTTACGACGGAACGACTTCGGTTTGTGGAATCAAGGCCCGGGTGACCCTTTTTGAAAAAGGCCTGAAATTTGAAAGCCGAAATATTGACCTTCGAAAAGGCGAGCAATTTGCGCCTGACTATCTGACTCTCAATCCGAATGCAGTCGTTCCAACCTTGATTGATGGCGATGACATCATTCTCGAATCTTCTGTGATCATTCAGTACCTGGAGGATATCGGGCCAGCACCGTCACTGCTGCCGGAGAGCCCGCTGGATCGCGCGCGCATGCGTTTATGTCTGAAGCGCATTGATGACCCGATTCATCCGGCGACAGGCACGTTGACCCATGCCACGGCTTTTCGCCCGGCCTTTCTCAAAAAAACGCCAGAAGAACAAAAAGCGCATTTTGCAGACATGCCTGACCCAGCACGTCGGGCGAGACAGGAGGCCGTATACCGGGACGGGCTGGAGGCACCAATTGTGGCAAACGCGATTCGAACGTTCGATAAGTTTGTAAGGGATGCCGAGACCGCGCTGGCCCAACATGACTATCTTGCGGGGCCTGCCTACTCACTTGCTGATGCGGCTGCGACGCCATACATAACCCGACTCAATGCTTTGAAATTATTTACCGTCTGGCAGGACGATTGTCCTCGGATCATCGACTGGTATGACCGGATTAGGGCCCGGCCTTCTTATCAGGCGATGATTACCGATTATCTAACCGCTGAAGATATCGCGCGTTTTGATGTCATTGATGACAGCACAGCTGAGAAAGCTCGGGAAATTCTCGGCCGAAAATAGCTTCAAGCAGAGTTAGGCGTGGCTCTCCGCATAACGCGCTTCCATCGCATCCCAGAGCAGATTTTCGATCTGAATGTTATCGAGCGCGTTAATTTCCTGAATGCCGGTTGGCGAGGTCACATTGATTTCGGTCAGGTAATCACCAATTACATCAATCCCGACGAATAGAAGGCCGCGTTCTTTAAGGGCTGGTCCAATGGCTTCGCAAATCTCCAGTTCGCGGGAGGTTAGCGTTGTTTTGCCTGCGGATCCGCCAGCATGGAAATTCGCCCGGGCATCACCGACCGCTGGGATACGCGAAACGCCGCCAACCGGGATACCATCCACCAGGATAATGCGTTTGTCGCCCTGCCGTACTTCGGGCAGATAGCGCTGAATGATAATGGGCTCACGATACTTGTCGGTGAACATCTCAACCAGGGCCCCCATGTTTTCGTCGTCGGGTGTCATATGGAAAACATCGGCGCCGCCATTGCCGAATAGCGGTTTGACGATGATGTCTTTGTGCTCATCGCGGAAGGCGTGAATTGCGGCAATATCCGAGGTGATCAATGTTGGCGGCAAAAGGCCGTCAAACTTGGTGACAAAAATCTTTTCAGGAGCATTCCTTACTTCGGCGGGGTCGTTAACGACTAGTGTGTCGGGATGGATATGTTCCAGTAAATGCGTTGCGGTTATGTAAGCCATGTCGAAGGGCGGGTCCTGCCGCATTAAAACGACATCAACTGTCGACAGATCAATGATCTCTTCCTGGCCTGCAGAAAAGTGATTTCCGACCTCCCGGCGAACCTCGATTGGCCGGGCGCGCGCAAAAAGCTGACCATCGCGAAAAGCCAATTCAGACGGCAGATAATGATACAGGGAATGGCCGCGCCTTTGCGCTTCCATGGCCATCATAAAGGTACTGTCGGCACTAATATCGATCGTTTCGATCGGGTCCATCTGGATAGCGACGGCTAAACTCATTTCATTTCCCGGGATTGCTGTGGTGTGTTGATCCTAGTTAAGCCGCGAGCGGATCTTATGCAACAGTGCAGCGGCTTCATGGCGGCGGGCTTCGTTTGTAGACTGCGCCAGGAAATCTTCCAGAACAGTCGCGGCCCGGCGCAGATTGCCAATGCTGGCATAAAACGCCCCGGCTTCCTGTAATAACGGTAATCGCTTTGGGGCGATCAGCAGCATCCGATCCATGATCTTGGCGGCTCTTTCGGGATCGTTTCCGGACAGCGCCCGAAGCTTAATGTTATTGAGAAGCCTGATCAGGGTGTCTCGGCTGCTGACCGGTGAATAGTGATCGGGCTGCAACTCAGCGTCTAACCCGGCCATTTGTTTCAAAAGCGCCCGAAGGTCAGCGACATTGCGTTCTAACCCGCCATTGAAAGGGTCAATGATGCTACGAACCGTGCCGCGCTCCAGCCTGATCATGAAATGACCGGGAAAATTTATACCGGTCGCCTCCCATCCCAGCCGATGCGCAACATCGAGATAAATGATGGCCAGCGCGACGGGCAACCCCTTCCGGCGATCAATAACATTTATCAAATTTGCGTTTTGTGGGTCGTCGTAAGTATCAGCATCCCCCTGATAGCCTCTGTCTGAGGTAATGACGTCTGACAAAGCCTGAACCCGTTTCGCGACATTGTGGGTGGAGGTGCCAGGCACTAAAGCGGCAACCTCGTCGGCAATTTTAGAAAGATGCTCACGATAGATCGTCAAATCGGCGTCGGGCTGATCAAGCGCTGCAAGCAATAAAGCGGTTTCTCCAATATCGATGTCGTCATCTTCTCGCTGGCCGCTTTCTTCCAGCGCCAAAAGAATTTCTGTGCGCTTGCCTGCAAATCCGGACCGTCATTTCTTTTTAGCCTGATTTACCTGGCGCCGTGGATCATTCTTCATGATGACATGGCTGACGATGCGTCGGACATAAGGTATCTGGCGCGCATGGTTACGAACCCGCGCAAGCTCAGCTGCGTCTTGCGCAATGCCCATCAAATAGACCGTCCCGCCTACCGTATCTATTGCGTAGTTTATCGAGACAACCTGACTGTCCAAGGTAAGCCGGGTTTTTAATTTGGTGGTGATCCAGCCATCGCGGGCAAAACCGGATGTTCCCTCCGATGGGGTCACCTGAATTTCGTTTATGACTTCCTTAACACCGCTTGCTTTCCAGGCAAGCCGGACGGCGTCTCCCCGCATTTTCTGGGTCGGGACGGAGCCTGTCAGTAAGACGCGCCCTTCTGATATTAAAACATCGGCGCTGGTTAGAAGTGTATCGTTATGGTCAAGCCACAAAGCATTAATTTTGGTGCGGATCGCCAGATCCCGGGCGGCGGCGTTGAGGCCGCGTTCTTCAGAGGCCGCGGTGGCAACGGAGGCCCCCGCGCCAATGGCGGCCCCAACGCAACCATTTAGGAAGGGCAAGGAGGCGACCAGAAGCAACTGAAAACCAAAAACCCGAAAATCAAATTTGGCGGCCATAAATAATCCCAACGTGCTTTATTGTATTTTGCATACGCTCATGAATCGCGCCAAGCGTCGATAATATGCTGTGGTATTCTTTTGGGAACAATAAGCAAAACATCGAAGCGGGTTAGAAAATTTTGCAGGTGAGGCTCGGATTGCAGAAAGGCGGTTGCAGCACGCGTGATCCGTTGCCGCTGACGCGGTGTTATGGACTCCATCGCCTGTTCAATCGTTCGGCGGGCCTTCACTTCAATAAAAACCACGGTCTTTCCCCGTGCGGCGACAATATCAATTTCTCCGACCGGGCAGCGGTAGCGTCTTGCAAGGATACGATAGAATTTTAGCCGGAGAGCGAGGACCGCGAAGGTTTCAGCCCGGCGTCCTGCGGCTTCCCGTTTTTGTCTTACGGTTTTTTGGGGGCCGTTGACCATCTTTAGCCGACCTCGTTTTCCGATTGCAGTTCAAGGGCGCGTTGGTATAGCGGGCGACGCTGCAGCCCCGTTGACGTGGCAACGGCGCTGGCAGCGTCCTTGACACTCAATCGGATGAGCGCCTCTTTAAGCAACGCGTCAATTTCTATTTCTGACGGTGCCTCTGATTCACCCGGCGGTCCGACAACGATTGTCACCTCGCCTTTTGGCGGGGGGGCTGTCTCATACTGCGTTGCCAGGCTGGTGAGCGACCCGCGTGTCATTTCTTCGAAGCGTTTGGTGATCTCGCGGGCGATAACGGCATTTCGATTACCGAGCAGTTCTGCCATATCAGCAAGTGATTTGGCGAGGCGCTTTGGCGATTCAAAAAAGACCAATGTCGCTTTTACGGTAGCCGCTTGTTCCAGGGCCTTACGTCGCGCCGCAGACTTGTTTGGTAAAAAACCTTCAAACATAAACCGGTCTGTTGGCAGGCCGGATACGCTCAGGGCGGCGAGTGGTGCAGAGGCGCCAGGAACCGGGATCACTTTTATGCCGCTGTTAAGCGCCGCATTGACCAATCGGTAACCCGGATCTGAGACAAGAGGGGTGCCAGCGTCTGAAACGAGCGCCACAGTCTCGCCTGAATTCAGTCGTTCAATCAGGGCTGGCGTCGCCCGGTCCGCGTTGTGTTCGTGATACGGAATAAGCTGGGCGGTCAGGCCAAATTCGGATTTGAGCTTGCCGGTGACCCTTGTGTCTTCGCAGGCAATGGCGTTAGCGCTGCGTAAAACGGCGATGGCGCGCAAGGTGATATCGCTCAGATTGCCAATAGGCGTGGCGACAATATGGAGACCGGGATCAATATGTGTTGCAGAGAGTTTACTTGCCAGCATCTCAGCGATAGGCTCCCCCCTGGTTGGGCCGGTGGGGGTCGCCTGGTTTGGAAGATCGCCGGATGTATTGCGTGAACCTGTTTCGTTTTCTGCGCTATAGCGCATTGTTTCCGTGTGGGCACCTGCGCCGGTTGTCGGCTGCCGCATGGTTGGGCTCTCTCTGCATTGGGCTCGCGGCCTGCGAGCCTCCTAACGTTAAGAACCTGCCGCAAACGACGCAAGCCCGGCCCGCAAACCCTGACCCGTCGCAAGACCCGAACGCCGCTGCCCCGCCGGTGGTGAAATCAGCAGCCGACCCGTCGCTTGCATCTCTACCGCCTGCGCCAGAAATAACGTTGACACCGCCTGAAGGAATCCGCGATCAGGTGCCGGTTGGTTTGCTTCTGCCCCTATCAGGCCGCCATGCCCGCTTGGGAAAATCGTTATTGCGCGCCGCGCAGCTCGCGATGTTCGAGGTCGCTGACGAAAATCTTGTCCTTTTGCCACAAGATACAAAAGGTACCCCGGAAGGTGCCGTTGAAGCCGCGCAACGGGCAATCGAAATGGGGGCACAGCTCTTGATTGGCCCTGTCTTTGGAACGTCGGCGCGCGCTGTGGCACCGCTGGCCTCAAAGGCGGCGGTTAATCTAATTGCTTTTACCAATGATCGAACCGCTGCGGCAAAAGGGACTTTTGTTTTTGGTTTCTTGCCGGAGGATCGGGTCCGTCGTGTCGTTTCTTACGCGGTCTCGCAAGGTTTAAAGCGCTTCGCAGCCTTTATTCCCAATGGATCGTTTGGCGACCGTATCGCTGCTGATTATGCCAAGGCTGTGGGCGACGCCGGCGGCGTCCTTGTCACAACGCAACGGTATAGTCGGGACCCGTCTTCGGCGACCGAAGCGGTAAAACAGCTCGGAAATTATCGACAGCGCCGGGCAGCGCTTCTTGCTGAACGTCAACGCCTGGCGCAGCAGGGTGATGCCGAATCCCGGCGCGCCCTAAAGCGGTTGGAGAAAAAAGAAACACTGGGAGATGTTCCTTTTGATGCCGTTCTGCTGCTTGAGACGGGACAATCTCTAAGGGCAACCGCCCCACTTTTGCCCTATTATGAAATCGATACTAGAAAGGTTCGTATTCTTGGGATTGATGACTGGTCGTCGCGAGCCTTGCGCCGCGAACCGACCCTGGCGGGTGCTTGGTATGCGGGCCCTTCGCCTGCTGCGTATACCGATTTTGCGAAGCGATTTGCTGCCGTCTACAAAGTGTCACCCCACGCCCTCGCCGCCCTCGCTTATGATGTGACGGCGATTGCGGCAGTCAAGGGCGGCAGGGGCGCTGGAGGGTTTGGTCTGGATCAATTGACGGTGGAGAGCGGCTTCGCTGGCAGTGTCGGATTGTTCAGGCTTCGTCAGGATGGGTTGGTCGAGCATCGTTTTGCCGTCATCGAAGTCCAGCCGGACGGTGTCAAAGTTGTCAGCCCGGCACCGGATTCATTTGAGATTGTTCAAAAACAAGAGCCTGCCGCAGAGCCGGTGCCGTCAGAAATCAAAACGAACGTCGATGTTAAGCCGCTAGGTCAGTAACGTAGATAATATTGCGTTGAGCCGTAGTCGGCCTTCTGCTGTTGCCCGCAAGCCGCGGTTATCCAGAATGAGATAGTCTGCAGTCAGGAGGGGTCGTAGCCGTCTGGGTTCCAACGCGTCTTCCAGCTCCATGCCGGTACGTTCCCAAAAAACATCGCGGGATAATCCGCTGGTCAGGCGAAGCCCCATCATGAAAATTTCTTCGACCCGAGCAGCGGCATCAATCGCGGCTCGGTTTCGTGTCGCATGCCCTGATGCCTCAACTTCTTCCAACCAGTTTTCCGGTCCGGGGATCTGTTCCGTCGCATAAACAGTGTTGTTGATTGTCAGCCGTCCATGGGCCCCAGGGCCAGCCCCGACATAATCGCCGCCTTGCCAGTAGGTTATATTATGACGGCATTCAGAACCGGGCCGCGCATGATTGGAAATTTCATAGGCGGGAAGTCCATGACGATCGCAAATTTCCTGAGTGACATTAAACAGCTCTGCGGCGTTATCTTCCTCGGGCAACACAAATTCGCCGGCCCGTTCTTCAGCGTAAAACGGCGTCCCCTTTTCGATTGTCAGTTGATAGAGCGACAGATGATCGCCAGCGAGGCCAAGCGCTTCCTGTAATTCTTTGGACCATGAACCGCTCGTTTGTCCAGGTCGGGCGTAGATAAGATCGAAGGAAAACCTGGAAAAGGTTTTTTCGGCAAGCTTAAGAGCGGCAAGGGCCTGATCGCGATCATGTCCGCGGCCGAGAAATTTCAGAGCGTCATTGTCTAACGCCTGTACGCCGATGGAGACCCGATTCACACCGGCGGCCTTAAGGTCAGCGAATTTGGCGGCTTCAATCGAGGTTGGATTCGCTTCCAGGGTGATTTCAATGTCGTCCGCAAAAGACCAATGTTTGGCGGCGCTGTTTATAACCGCGCCGACTGTTGCAGGGTCCATCAGTGACGGTGTGCCGCCGCCGAAAAATATACTGGTCAGGGCTCGGCCGGGTGTTTGATCGGCCCAATAGGCAAGTTCTGTCAGGAGGGCGTCGCGCCACCGGGTCTGGTCGATGGTTTCCCGAACATGCGCATTGAAGTCACAATAGGGGCAGCGGGACAGACAAAATGGCCAATGGACATAGAGCGCTAGCGCGTCGTCACCAGCACCATCGTTGTTATCGTCAATCGGCAAAACAGGCGCAGGTCAGTTTGGTGAAGGCGTCGGCGCGATGGCTGATTTCGTGTTTGGCATCGGGATCCATTTCGCCAAATGTCTGATCGTTTCCCTGGGGCAGAAACATCGGGTCATAGCCGAACCCTAAATCACCCCGCGCTGGCCAAACGAGTGAGCCATCGACGCGTCCCTCGAAAGTTTCACAATGTCCGTCAGGCCAACACAATGCGAGGGCGGCAACGAAGTAAGCGCTGCGATCGTCGATGCCCTTCAGGCCGTCTTCGACCAACCCCATTGCCATCGCAAAATCCTTCTCCGGCCCGGCCCAGCGGGCCGAATAGATTCCCGGATCGCCATTCAGCGCTGGAACCACCAGGCCGGAATCATCGGCAAGGGCGGGAAGGTTTGCGGCCACGGCGGCGGCGCGGGCTTTGAGCTCGGCATTGGCGATAAAGGTCGTGCCGGTTTCTTCCGGCTCGTCGAGCCCTAAGGCACCAGCCGAGATAACCTCAACATTATAGGGGTGCAGCAGTTCTTCAATCTCGCGGACCTTGCCCTGATTGTGACTGGCAATAACCAGCTTGGGCTCAGAGAAACGGCGATGATTTTCCATAGTCCTTATTAACCTGCGTTGATGGCCGCCCGCTGCAAAGCGGTCAGCTCTTCGACGCCTTTAAAGGCGAGATCAAGCAATTGATTGAGGAGGTCGCGGCTGAATGGGTCCTCTTCGGCCGTGCCCTGAACTTCGACTATGCCGCCATTGCCGGTCAATACAAAATTGGCATCGGCTTGGGCATTTGAGTCTTCAGGATAATCGAGATCGAGAACGGCCGTGCCGTCGTAGATGCCGCAAGAAACCGCAGCGACAGAACCGCTCATTGGAATTACCTTGAGCTTGCCGTCGGCGACGAGCTTGGCAAAAGCGATATGCAGCGCAACCCAGGCGCCTGTGATGGAGGCGGTTCGGGTGCCGCCATCGGCTTGTATCACGTCGCAATCGAGCCGAATCTGGCGTTCGCCCATGGCGGAAAGGTCAGTCACCGCCCGCAGGGAGCGGCCAATCAAACGCTGAATTTCCTGGGTTCGTCCGCTCTGTTTGCCGCGCGCGGCTTCGCGCCCGCTTCGGGTGTGGGTTGATCTTGGTAACATGCCGTATTCAGCGGTCACCCAACCGGTTCCTGAATTCCGCAGAAAGGGCGGCACATTTTCTTCGACCGATGCGGTGCATAAGACATGCGTATTACCAAACTTTGCCATGCAGGACCCTTCCGCATAGGGGCTGAAGCCGGGCTCTAGGCTGACGGCCCGCAATTCATCAAAGGCGCGACCGGAAGGGCGGTTACTCATCTTGGCAATACTCCTGTTTGTACCCATATGGGGGGTGATGCGGCGCAAGCTATCCTGCAGGGCAGCTGTCGTCCACCATGAGATAGTCTCATCCAGCTTATTGACGCTGAAAAACGGGATCACTACATTCGCATAACATTGGGATACGGCCAGATATGGCCCAGACATTACGATGAAACCCGCTCCACGAAGCATAATCAGCGAACTTAACGACCGTTCGCGGACAGTTTTCTCAGAAATCGTTTCATCCTATTTGGATGATGGCGAAGCCGTGGGGTCGCGCACGCTTTCCCGCCGCCTGGTCGACCCCCTGTCGGCGGCCAGTGTCCGAAACGTTATGGCTGATTTGGAAGAGCTCGGGCTGCTCTATTCAGAACATACATCCGCGGGCCGTCTACCGACAGATTTAGGGCTACGCCTGTTCGTAGATGGACTCATGGAGATCGGCAGCCTGAGTGACGAAGAACGTCAGACGATTGAAAGCCAATGTAATTCGGCGGGTAAGAGCGTCAATGAGGTTTTGGCAGAAGCATCGGGCGCCCTGTCCGGCCTGTCACGCTGCGCCGGTCTTGTCGTCGCCCCTAAAAGCGATCGTGCCCTTAAACATATTGAATTTGTCAGCCTCGGCGATGGCCGAGCGCTGGTGGTGATGGTGGCGGAAGACGGGTTTGTCGAAAATCGGGTTATCGACATGCCTATCGGGACCCCTCCCTCTGCCCTGGTTCAGGCTGGCAATTATCTGAATGCACGGCTTGCGGGTCGAACGCTGGAAGACGCTGGTCGGATGATCGAGAGAGAGATTTCAGAGCATCGTACCCAGATCGATGAGCTCACCCGTGGTCTGGTTGAGGCCGGCATTGCGACCTGGGCTGGTGGTGACGATGGTGGCGCGCTGATTGTCAAAGGACATGCGCGGCTTCTCGATGATGTGAGTGCGGTTGCCGATCTGGAACGCGTGCGTGCGCTGTTTGATGCTTTGGATACCCGCGACCTGATGGCGCGGCTGTTAGACCTTACGCAAACCGGTGATGGTGTTCAGATTTTTCTTGGCGCTGAAAATAATCTATTTAACGTTGCGGGTTGCGCAATGATCGCTGCACCGTTTACAGGAACACGCGGTGAGATCGTTGGCGCGGTTGGGGTGATCGGCCCGGCGCGCATAAACTATGCCCGTATTATTCCGATTGTTGATTACACGGCTCGGGTGGTTGGCAAACTACTCGGCTCAAAATAGGACTGAATGGTGGATACGAAAGACGAAGGACAACAAAACGGCCCTGAGGAAAACGGTTTGGAAAAAGATCCGTTGACCGAAGCAATGTCTCAGACAGAGCAAGATCCGACGATTGAGGCATCTAACGATGCCGCTGAAGGTGACGAGGATGCATCGGCGGAGTCGCCCTGGGCAGAAGGCGGCCCTGAGGCCGAAATCGCTGACCTAAAAGACAAGTTGCTGCGCGCTCTTGCTGACAACGAAAACACCATTCGTCGCGCCAAGCGCGAGCGTGAAGACACGGCCAAATACGCGGCGGCTAATTTTGCGCGCGATATGCTGACCGTGGCCGATAATCTGCAGCGGGCGCTTGATGCGACGCCGGATGGGCTGCGTGACGGCGATGACCAGAGCAAGTCCTTCTTGGAAGGCATTGAGCTGACCGGTCGGGAACTTCTCAGCGTGCTGGAACGGCATGGGATCAAACGGATTTCGCCAATGGGCGAAAA
Organism: uncultured Alphaproteobacteria bacterium; assembly: GCA_943787225.1. GTDB lineage: Bacteria > Pseudomonadota > Alphaproteobacteria > MPNO01 > UBA2964 > UBA2964. Next base: position 1,057,845 of record CALSLP010000001.1, on the reverse strand, counting down.
ATATAATCACGATCAGCATGAAGCGCTGTTTGAGGTGCCAACGTCAGATGCGGAGCCCGGCATGGTCATGCAGGTCATTGAAGACGGGTTTATGATCCATAGCCGCTTGCTGCGGGCCGCCAAGGTCGGCGTTTCGAAAGCGATAAGTTCGCCGGACGAAGGCGAAGGCCACAACGTCGATACGACAGCTTAGGTTATTTGGTTCAAAGCTTTCTGGCCTTAGAGCGTCGCGGATCAGTTTTTACCTGATAACAACTAGATGTATTACCAGGTAATCTCCTAGAAAAATGGGGAAAACTGTTCTGGCCGACGGCTACGGATAAATTGGTAATACCTGTTTAGGACGGTGGTTTTGACGATAAAGCCGCCTTTGGGGTCGGAGCCAAAGGATCAGGGCATGAGGGACGGAGAGCCTATCCCGAGAAACGGTATAGGATCTGTAACCCCTGTTTTCCGGCATTTATTGATATTCTGGTCTCCGAAAGAAATTCAACCATTTCAATTCCTGGTCTGGGCTTTCGGTCTGGTTCACCGATGTGAGTTGTTCGGGTTTGGCCCTATCCAGTTTTAGCTTGTTGTCAAAAACAGTGTTTGAAGGACCCTGGGAGGCCAGCTTGGTGTATAGCCGAGAGAATCCCCGGGATAAAATAGCCCGGAAAACCGGCATTCTTGAGACTTTATTACGTTTAACCGCAAAAAATTCGCCAAAATGCAAAAAAACATGTAAAAACACCGCCGAAGAGTGCTTGCGACCCCCAAATATCGTGCCTATATAGGCTTCATAAGCCAACGCCATGCATCAAGTCTCGGCGTGGTTATTATGAAACATTATTATTTGGGGATTTCGCACGCGCCGGATATTCGGGCTGGCGGGGTTCGCCACGAAACAAGAGGGCACAATGGCCAAAGTTATCGGTATTGATTTAGGAACGACCAATTCCTGTGTTGCTGTCATGGAAGGCAGTGAAGCGCGCGTTATTGAAAACAGTGAAGGTGGTCGGACGACCCCCTCGATGGTTGCGTTTACGGAAGACGGCGAACGTCTTGTGGGCCAGGCGGCGAAACGCCAAGGCGTCACCAACCCGGAAAACACATTGTTTGCCATCAAGCGATTGATTGGCCGCCCGTTCGACGATCCGATGACGTCGAAGGACATGGACCTCGTCCCTTATTCTATTGTTAAGGCCGATAACGGTGATGCCTGGGTCGATTCCCGGGGCAAACAATATTCGCCGAGTGAAATTTCCGCTTTCATTCTGATGAAGCTGAAAGAAGATGCCGAGGCCCATCTCGGCGAGGACGTTACTGAAGCCGTCATTACGGTTCCGGCGTATTTTAATGACTCACAGCGTCAGGCAACAAAAGATGCCGGCCGGATCGCTGGTCTGGATGTCCTGCGCATTATCAATGAGCCGACCGCCGCTGCACTGGCCTATGGTCTTGATAAAAAAGAAACCGGCACTATCGCTGTTTATGATCTTGGTGGCGGTACGTTTGATGTCTCGGTTCTTGAAATCGGCGATGGAGTCTTTGAGGTTAAATCAACGAATGGCGACACCTTCCTCGGCGGTGAGGATTTTGACGCCAAGATCATTGATTATCTTGCCGAAGAATTTAAAAAAGAGCAGGCCATTGATCTGCGGACAGACAAGCTCGCTCTGCAGCGCCTGAAGGAAGCGGCTGAGAAAGCCAAAATCGAGCTGTCGTCTTCAACGCAAACTGAAGTGAATCTGCCCTTTGTGACGGCGGATGCCAGTGGGCCGAAGCATCTCAACATCAAGCTTACCCGCGCCAAGCTTGAAGCGCTGGTCGAGGAACTTGTCGCCCGAACGATTGAACCCTGCAAAGCGGCCTTGAAGGACGCTGGACTTTCTGCCGGTGAAATCGACGAGGTTATCCTGGTTGGCGGCATGACCCGCATGCCCAAGGTTTTCGAAGCAGTGAAATCTTTCTTTGGTCGCGAGCCCCATCGCGGCGTGAACCCTGATGAAGTTGTGGCCCTCGGTGCGGCAATTCAGGCCGGTGTTCTGACCGGTGATGTCAAAGACGTTCTGCTTCTTGATGTGACGCCTCTATCGCTTGGTATTGAAACGCTGGGTGGTGTGTTTACGCGATTGATCGATCGCAACACGACGATCCCGACGAAGAAGAGCCAGACATTCTCGACGGCTGAAGACAGTCAGAGTGCAGTGACGATTCGCGTGTTCCAGGGTGAACGCGAGATGGCGGCTGATAATAAAGTTCTGGGTCAGTTCGATTTGATGGGTATCCCGGCCGCGCCGCGTGGTGTGCCGCAGATCGAAGTAACTTTTGATATCGATGCGAATGGCATTGTGAATGTTGGCGCCAAAGATAAGGCAACCGGCAAAGAACAGCAGATCCGTATCCAGGCGTCTGGCGGTCTCAGCGAAGATGAGATTGAAACCATGGTTAAGGAAGCCGAAAGCCATGCCGATGACGATAAGGCCCGCAAGGAAAAGGTTGAGCTGTTTAACCAGGCGGATGGTCTGGTTTATGCCACAGAGAAAAACCTGAGCGAGCACGGCGATAAAATCGATGAGGCCGATAAGACACAGGTCGAAGCGGATATCGCAGCCTTGCGCGAGGTGATGGACGGTGATGATAGCGAAGCCATTAAGGCTAAAATCGAAGCGTTGTCCCAGTCAGGCATGAAGCTTGGTGAAGCCATGTATAAGGCCGAGCAGGAAAGTGCGGGCCAAGCAGGCGACGGCTTTACCGATGCGGGTGGTGCTGATGGTGCCAGTGCTGCTGCGGATGATCCGACGGTCGTTGATGCCGACTTCGAAGAGGTCAAAGACGACAAAAAAGACAAATCTGCTTAGGCGATTTTTAGACCCGTCGTAATCGTGCCGGAGTTCGCCTGATGGCTAAACAGGATTTTTATGATGTTCTGGGCGTTGCCCAGAACTCGTCAGCCGACGAAATTAAAAAAGCGTATCGCAAAAAAGCGATGCAGTATCACCCTGATCGAAATCAGGGTGACGATGCGGCTGAACAAAAATTCAAGGAAGCCGGCGAAGCCTATGACATTCTGAAAGATGAGCAGAAGCGAGCCGCCTATGATCAATACGGTCATGCCGCTTTTGAAGGAAATGGCGGCGGCGGTGGTGGCGGATTTGGCGGTGGCGGGTTCGCTGATATTTTTGACGAAATGTTTGGCGACTTTAGTGGCCGCCAGCAAGCTGGTGGTCGGGCGTCACGCGGCTCTGATCTTAGGTACAATCTCGAAATTTCGCTTGATGATGCGCATCGTGGTCGCGAAACCCGGATTCGCGTTCCGACCTCGGTCAATTGCGAAACCTGCAGCGGTTCAGGGGCCAAAAAAGGCACACAGCCATCGACCTGCGGCACGTGTCAGGGACATGGCAAGGTCCGCGCGAGCCAGGGTTTCTTTACCATCGAACGCACCTGCCCAACCTGTCATGGCGAAGGCCGGGTTATCGCGTCGCCCTGTGGCGATTGCAGTGGTACCGGGGCTGTCCGCAAAGAAAAGACTTTAGAGGTCACGATCCCTGAAGGCGTTGAAGACGGCATGCGGATCAGGCTTTCCGGAGAAGGAGAAGCTGGTGGTCGCGGCGCCCCGCCGGGCGATCTGTATATATTCATCGCGGTTGGTGCCCATCCGTTGTTTCAGCGAGACGGTGCTGATATTTTTTGCGCGGTCCCCATTCCGATGACGACGGCTGCCTTGGGTGGTTCGGTTGAAGTGCCGTCGATCGATGGTAGCCGGGCCAAGGTAACCATTCCTGTTGGCGCGCAGTCCGGTCATCGGATGCGGCTGCGTGGTAAGGGCATGAGCGGTCTCCATGGCGAAGGCCGTGGCGACATGTATATCGATTTACAGGTCGAAACGCCGGTCAATCTGACGAAGGAGCAAAAAGCAAAGCTCCAGGACTTTCAGGATACGCTGAAACCGACAGGTAAAGGGGGCGGCAAATCGACCAGCCCCGAATCTGAAGGATTCTTCTCCAAAGCCAAAGAGCTGTGGGACGACCTGACCGATTGACGTCTTATAGACGGCATCTCTAAAACCTTACTGTGTTCTATGTTGGTCCCGGAATTCGATCTTTGGGATTGGCGATGTATTATGCGCGTTCGTAGATAAAGGAATTTGAAATGACGGATATGAAGATTGGCGTTGTCGGAGCCTCCGGTCGCATGGGCGGCGCCGTTATCCGGCAAGTTACCGAAACGAACGGGTGTGTCGTTTCTGCTGCCAGCGAACGCCCAGGCAGTGACGCCATCGGCAAAGACGCAGGTGAGGTCGCAGGTTGTGGCCCTTTAGGGGTTGAGATCGTTGATGACGCCGCAGCTTTATTTGGCCAGGTCGATGCGGTGATTGAATTTTCGGTGCCTGAGGCGACAGTCGCTCATGCGGCACGCGCGGTTGATGCCGGGTGCATTCATATCATTGGCACGACCGGGCTGACGCCAGAGGATGAAAAAGCTCTGGAGGTCGCCGGTAAAAATACAACCATCGTTTACGCCCCGAATATGAGCATGGGGGTGAATATTCTCTTTGCCCTTACCCGTCAGGTTGCGTCTATCCTCGATGAAGATTTTGATATTGAAGTTGTCGAGATGCACCATCGTCACAAGGTAGATGCACCGTCTGGCACAGCTTTGGGGCTCGGTCGCGCCGCCGCCGCGGGGCGTGGTACATCGCTGGATGAATCGGGTGTTTTATCACGTGAAGGAATTATGGACCCCCGTGAAAGGGGCACAATCGGATTTGCAACATTGCGCGGCGGCGATGTTGCGGGAGAGCATACGGTCATTTTTGCCGCGGATGGTGAGCGCATTGAATTGACCCATAAGGCTGGATCCCGGCAAATCTTTGCGCGGGGCGCGGTACAGGCAACACTTTGGGCGCGAGACAAAGACAAGGGTCTTTATTCGATGCTCGATGTTTTGCAGCTTGGTTAAGGCTGTTGGCTTGTTTCTTCGGTGACGTTTTTTGCGGCTTCTCTGCCGATCATCGCTAGCTTCCGAGCCGGTCCCCAACGGTAGTTGGTGTCTATCAACCCGGTTGCCCGGATGGCCCGGTGGCAGGGAATTATGTACGCAACGGGGTTCGCGCCAATAGCGCTGCCGACGGCCCTCGCCGCCTTTGGCATCGCCATGGCTTTTGCCAGCCCGCCATAGCTCACCAGAGAACCGGGCGGGATTGACAGAAGAGCCCGCCAAACCCTGATTTGAAAATTTGTTCCAATGACGGAAATTGACACAGACGTATTCGATTTGTCTGCCCTAAATATTGCCTCGGCGATTGGGCCGGTTTCTTTCGGGGCGGTGATGAAGTTAGCCGCTGGTAGTTGGCTGCGGATGGCGCGAAGGGCGGCATCGGTATTTTCGTCTTCGATAAACTGCAGGCCGCAAATCCCGCGATCCGTCATCGCGATGACGAAACTGCCATATGGACTCGCATGGATGCCATAGCGAACCGTCAAACCTTTCCCCTGAATTTTAAAGTCGCCGGGCGTCATCGCTTCAAAGGTTACGAATAAATCGTGCAACCTCCCAGGTCCTGAAAGTCCTGCTGTCAGGCTGGCATCGAGAACGCTTTCGCTCCGCACCAGAGCCCTTTTTGCTTCTTTGAGGCTGAGAGCCTGCATGAAGCGCGTGGGGCTGACGCCGGCCCAGCGTGTAAAGAGGCGCTGGAAATGGTACGGGCTGAGATTTGCAGCCTGTGCGATTTCATCGAGAGAAGGCTGATCGCGGAAGTTCCGGTGCAAGAACTGTATCGCCCTTTCCACGCGTTGATAGTCTCGCGTCTGTTGATCGCCATTTTGTCTCATGGGCCAAAGGATACGGAGCAAAGCTGCATTAGCCCACCCGGATATTGCGACGTTTGCGCAACATCTTTCGTGAGGTAAGAAGAATTTATCCTACGTTCTATCTCTGATAGCGTATGGTTAAAGTCAGGGCGTCGCGCTGATGATTCCCTTTATGGCTGTCCGCAAAACGGTTCTTCGGCTGAGTTTGAGTATTATGTCTGTCACGTTAGCGCTAAGAAATTTTGTTGAAAACATCACGCGTTCATGGGTGTACCGGCGACGACTTCCCCCCACTTTATAATAGCGTGCCGATTTATGTGACGCCGGCGGCCGGGCTAAAATTTCTCTTTAAGTCGATGGATAAAGCGGACCCGCCTCTCTTGCGGAATGTGCGAGAGCTGGTGCAGCCTGGGAATGTTGTCTGGGATATCGGTGCCAATGTTGGCCTGCTGACTTTTGCGGCAGCGGCCAAGTCCGGTGTCGGTGGTGCGGTGGTGGCGTTTGAGCCTGATAGTTGGCTCCTGCAAATTCTCCGACGGTCGCGCTCAGCTCAACCGGCGGCAAGCGCGCCGGTAACGATTGTCCCGGTGGCTGTGGCGAGCGGTGTTGGCCTGCGTCAGTTTAATCTGGCGGCGCGTTCGCGGGCCTCTAATTCATTGGCGGAATATGGCCATAGTCAAACTGGCGGCGTGATGGAGGAGTATACGGTCCCGACATTTACGTTGGATTGGCTGCTCGAAAATCAGCCGAAGCCGGATCTAATCAAGTGTGACGTTGAGGGTGCTGAAGTCGAAGTCTTTCGGGGTCAGATTAAAATGCTGAACGAAGCCCGCCCCGTTATCATGTGCGAAGTCGGCGACGAACAATCGGATGAAATAACGGCGATCTTTATGGAAAGTGGTTACAAGCTTTTCGACGGCGAGAAACCGCTCTCGACTGCTTCGGGTGTCTCGCGCGCCAGCTGGAATACGATCGCGATTCCCCAGGAAAAATGCGAAACGCTGGTCAGGCCACAGCCTTATATTTGAGTTCCGAAAGGCCGAGAGTCCGCTTTTGCTGTGCTAGCAGCATGTGACCAGTTAATACCGGCCGCCATGACTAAAAGAGTGAGTCCGGCAATGGCAGCCACCCGCCGGAAGGCGATCTGGAAGCGCGTCGTTTGATCGAACATCGGTACAATCTCCATCAATTGCTTCCCCCCGATGATTCTTAACAAAGTGTTATGCAAGCATGATGCCAGTTAGGTTAATCCAATCAAAAAAAATGGGTTAGTTGTACTCTGGCAAGATACAGACTGGTAACTGTCAAATATCGCGACGGTTAACGTGTTAACCTTAATAATCGTTAACGCGCAGGTTCCTGTTGGGTCTGAAGGCGGGGTCCGGAGTGTTCGACAGCCCGGCATTTATTGGGGCTGCGGAGGACGCTGTAGCTTGTTCAGCTCGCGCCGCAAAGTGGTTGCCAGGTCAAGTTTCTCATGGGGCGCTAAAAAGCTGCCGATCTCCAAAACCTTGCCATGGCTCCGTAGCATCAAGGCACTTTCTGGCGTTGGCGGGTCTTCCAAATCAATCTTCAACCAATAGGTCTGGAAGGTCCATTTCTTGCGTTTTCCTGTTGGACCGACTCGTTCAACAATTAGCTGTTTATCGGTCAGTTTGACGGTTTCGTAGCGCCTGGTATCGCGGAAATTAGATTTATAGGCGACATAGACCAGAACAATATCAAGCCCAACAAATCCGTAGACTGGCCAGGACCCAACCATGATAAAGGCGACACCGGCGGTAAAGCTGATAACGCCGATAACGGCCATCAAAAGGAGAAAACCCTGAGGACCAAGGCTGGTATGCGGTTGCAAGACCGCATCGAATCGGATGGCGGGTGATTTTTCTAAATCCAGCTCATTCGTTAATGTTTGGGCATCCCTGTCCATGGCCTTTAGATTACCGAGACTCTTGGGTTGCGCAACAACTATCAAGGTTAACAAACATGGTTATTGGTTAACGGGATGAACCATTTGCCGGATTAGGGTACAAGAGATGCATGGTTATGAAACGCGCGAATATCGAAGAGTTTTACCGACGTCTGGCAGAGGCTGATCCTGAGCCTCAGGGCGAGCTCGATTATGTCAATGTGTACACATTATTGGTTGCCGTGGTGCTGTCAGCGCAGGCGACAGATATCGGGGTAAACCGGGCGACGAAAAAGCTTTTTGAAATCGCCGACACGCCGGAAAAAATGGTGAAGCTCGGTGAGAAGAAGGTTACCGAGCACGTCAAAACAATTGGGCTGTATCGTACAAAAGCAAAGAATGTCATCCGATTAAGCGAAATGCTCATTGCCGAGCATAACAGCGAGGTGCCGCAGGATCGTGACGCTTTGGTCAAGTTGCCGGGGGTTGGCCGCAAGACCGCGAATGTTGTTCTCAATATCGCTTTTGGCGAGCCGACGATTGCGGTTGATACACATATTTTCCGCATCGGGAATCGCACAGGCATCGCGCCTGGCAAGAATGTTGATATTGTTGAGCAGGGATTTTTAAAACGAACGCCTGAAGCCTATATGCTCCACGCTCATCATTGGCTGATCCTGCATGGACGATATGTTTGCAAGGCGCGAAAGCCCGAATGTCCTGACTGTATCGTCGCTGATCTTTGCCAGTTCAAGGCCAAGACAACGGTTACCTCCTAAAAGAGTCCAGTGTTAGCTCGTCGCCTTTGCGATGAACTGGCCCCGGATCTTGTTGAGACAGGTTGCGACCGGTGTGCTGGGGCCTTGAGGTGTTCGGGCTTCGATAAAAGTGACCTGTAACGGTGCCGCGACGCCAGAGCCTTCGGGTGGGTACAAATACAAATCCAGTAGGCAACTCTGATCCCGGTAGCGCCAGATCTCCGCCGGTGAATCGCGGCGTTTGAAACTTGGGGTCCCCAGCAGCTTTAGGAGCGCTTCTTTGCTTTGGCCGGTCAGCTTGCCAGGTGACAAGGGTTTGAAAGCCTTGTGCTCGCCATCAGGGGGGCGCGAGGCTGTCTGATCTTCTTGATTTTCTGCGCGCCCTGATGGGATTTCGGGCGTGTCTGGAGCGGTCGTTGCGGGGGTATCCTCTACGGCAACGCAGGCGGATAGGGAAAACGCGGCGGCTATTACTAATAAACGCATACGTCTGTCGGCCTGAAGAACAGTAGAGAGAATAAGGTCGATCTACTCAGCTTCCGGCAGAATTTCTATTTCGCCGGAAATTTCTCCACCCCGTTCGACTTCCATCTGACTGGCGCGAACTTTCCCGGTTACCCGGCCTGTTGACCTGATAATCAAAAGTTTACGGGCGGTGATGTTGCCTTCAAATGTGCCGCTGATTTCCGCTATCTCTATTTCTGCCTCCCCCTTGAAGGTTCCGGATTCAGAAATTTCGATCTCGCGGCAATCTTTCATGTTGGCTTCGACGCGGCCTTCCACGACGAGTTTTTCACAGGCACTGATTTCGCCGTTGAGGGCAATCTCACGACCGACAATAAGTTTTTTACTGTCACCATAGGCACCGACTGAGCGATCTTCGGCAGGCGTGGCGGAATACTCCCGGGCGCGTCGTACGATCGCGGGACGGGCGCCATCCATGCGCGATGGCATAATAGGGGGGGCTTCTTTTGGGGTGGCGCTTGAGGCGGCCGCACCGCTGCTTGTTGCCTGGTCATCTGAGTTTTTGGGAAGCATGGATTTGATCCTTTCCGGCGTAGGGACTTATTCGATTGCCACGGGTGGTGAAGTCTCGTTGCTTATTATGGCATCTTTATAGGGAATTCTCTCGAAGATATGGAGCATATAAGCTGCCGCAACAACCGGCATAAACCAATTTACCACCGGAATCGTCAGAAGTGAGGTAATTATCATACCGACAACACAAAGTCGGGTTCGATGTTGCCGCCAAATTTCTCGTACCGCGTGCGGTTCTAACCGTCTCAACGCGACGAGTTCGAAATATTCCCGCCCCAGGAGATATCCGTTAAGTCCGATGAAAACAAAAATGTTTATCACGGGGATAAAGAATAAGGGCAGGAAAAGTAGATTGAGGGCGACGACAATGCTGGTATATCGCAGCCCGATCAGAACGGCTTCTGAAACAGATTGCGGTCGCGGCGGCGGCAAGTTGGGATAGTGTTTTTTTTCAACCGCCCGTGCGATCTTTTCCAGCATCAAGGAGACGACAAAGACCATTGCGCCCGGAAACAGCAAAAAAGCGACCACGACAGCGGTGGCACCGCCAACGAAATCGACGATCCATTCAAGCCATCCGATGCCGAAAAACCGGGTTGAAACGATCAGCCACCAGGTGAAGGTCAGTAAAAGAACAAAAATCCCGATCGCGTAGAGGAGAGCTCGGCCCATAACGCTGCGGAAATCTGGATCGGGCATTTGCCCGATTGCTTTAAGAAATGAAGAGATCATTTGCTCATTATAGCGTGGCTAATGCGTGAATTGGAATGAAAACGGTATTCGCTCTTGGCGGATTTGGCACGGTGGCTATACTCGCCGCGCCTACAGCCAGAAGGAAAAAGAATGACCAACGCGCGCTATAATGTAATCGGTGTCGGAAACGCCATCGTCGATGTAATCTCTGCTGCCCCCGAAACGCTCCTTAAGGAGCTTGGGCTTGATAAAGGCGTCATGACGCTGATCGATGGCGAACGGGGCGAAGAGCTTTATGCCGCGATGGGCGCCAAGGTCGAAACGTCCGGTGGCTCGGCCGCCAACACACTGGCCGGGATCGCTTCCCTGGGCGGAACGGGTGCGTATATCGGCAAGGTCAAGGACGATGTTCTGGGCCGGGTTTTCCGGGATGATCTTATGAAAACCGGTGTCGACTATCGAACGGCGCTTGGCACTGACGGGCCGCCCACAGCGCGCTGTTTGATTTTTGTGACATCTGATGCCGAGCGCACTATGCAAACCTGTCTCGGTATTTCGGTTGAGCTGGGTCAGGCTGACATTGAGAAACAGGCCATCGCGGATGCTGAAATAACCTATCTCGAGGGTTACTTGTTTGATCCACCGGAGGCGAAGAAGGCTTTTGTAAGGGCGGCAGAGTTTGCTCATGCGGCTGATCGCAAGGTCGCCCTGTCGCTGTCCGACGCCTTCTGTGTTGAGCGGCACCGCGCGGAATTCATGCATCTCATTTCAGGGCACGTCGATATTCTGTTTGCCAATGAAACAGAGATTACGTCGCTTTTCGAAGTTGCCTCTTTTGAAGAAGCGGTGAAGCTAACAGCGGGGCATTGTGAAATCGCGGCCCTGACGCAGGGTGCAAAGGGTTGTGTCATTGTTGAAGAAGGCGCAATGCACGAAGTTGCTGCCAAATCAGTCGATAATGTTGTTGATACGACGGGTGCGGGCGATCTGTTTGCTGCAGGATTCCTGTATGGCCTTACCAGAGGATATGAGCTTCCCAATTGTGGCGCGATCGGTTCTTTGGCGGCAGCAGAGGTCATCAGTCATTACGGCGCGCGTCCAGAAACGCCCTTGGCCGACTTGCTGGCGGCCAGCGGCCTTTGACACAATAATTGAACCTCGCTCTGACTCACCGATACCCCTATCATCATTGGCATTCTTATTGATGAGGGGTAAGCACCCTGAAGGCATGTGGTGAGCGCTGAAACAGTTTGCGTTATTGGTTCGGGCCCGGCCGGTGCGACGGCGGCATATTTCTTGTGGCAGGCAGGGTTTGACGTCACGGTCCTTGACGGAGGATTGGGGCCAGAGCCTGAAATCGCGGCGGATATTGCCAATTGGCTTAGCAGCCAAGACGACGAGAAACTAGTCAGTGCTGCCACAAGTCGGGCAAAGAACTCCCGGCTTGCAAAACCGGATTTAGCGGAAAAATTATTTCTCGGATCGGATTTCGTTTATCGTAATACTGATCAGGTGTTGCTGGAGAGTGTCGACGGCGCTGACATACGCCTGTCGCTGGCTGTTGGTGGATTAAGCAACGTATGGGGTGCGGCAGCGTTGCCTCTCACCTCGCGGGATGTAAAGGGCTGGCCTATCGCCTTCAATGATTTGGCCCCTCACTATGAAGCGCTGCGTGAGATCATTGAAATCAGTGGCGAAAAAGACGGATTAAGCGCGAGTTTTGGGGATTCCGTGACGTCGCCTGCGTTTCCGCCTGGGCTACAAGGTGAGGCACTCCTTAGAGATCTAGCCGGTCAACGAGAGGCTCTGGCCGCGCGCGGTATCGCATTTGGCCGCGCTCGTCTGGCGGTTGGAAGCAAGTATTCGCAGCAGCCGGAAGGCTGTGTTTCCTGTGGCCACTGCATGATCGGCTGTCCACACCGCGCAATATTCAACGCTGCCTTTGTCATAGAATCGTTGCGGGGTCGCGAACGGTTTACCTATCGGGCCGGTTGCGTCGTTGATCGAGTAGCGGAAGATAGTGAAAACGTATTGGTGCAGGGCCGTGGCCTCGCTAATGACTTGCCGTTTGAAGAAAAATTTAAGCGCATTTTTATCGCGGCGGGCGCCGTGTCGACGACCGCGATTGTGGCGCGTTCCAGGCCGGGCGTTTCAACGGCGATCCGGCTGCGTGACAGTCAGCTTTTTGTATTTCCGCTCCTGCGCTTTCGCGCCACCAAGAACGCGGCAATTGAAAAAACCAATCGCCTCGCCCAGGCCTTTGTTGAGATTGATGACCCTGCCTTGTGTGACCGGCTCGTGCATCTTCAGCTATACGGCTACAACGATGTCTTTATGGACGCGGTAAAGGAAAAGCTCGGACCGTTGAGTAGGGCGGCACCGTTTGCGATCAATTTTTTGGCGCGTCACGCGATGATCGCTCAAGGCTTTCTGCATTCTGACTATTCTGGCTCGGTCGATCTTTCGCTCAGCCGGTCGGGGAAAATACAATTGACGGGTCAACCCAATGAACGGGCGCATAAAATTGCTGGCGATACGCAAAAACATGTGATGCGGTCTTGGCGTGGATTTGGCGGAGTGCCGGTGCCGGGTCAGATTATGGTTCCGCCACCCGGTGCCAGCCGCCATCTCGGGGCGAGCCTTCCAATGAGTGATTCTCCAACCGGAAATCAAACGGATTTTCTCGGCCGGCCGGTCGGGATGTCCAGAGTGCATGCGGTGGATGCCTCTATCCTGCCGTCAATTCCTGCGAGCACCATCACCTATTCTGCGATGGCGAATGTCGCTCGGATTGTTGACCAGGTTGCCCGACTCTCGGATCGGACGACATGACAAGTTGTGCGATCACTGGAGCCAATGGATATCTCGGGAATGCCATAGCAGAAGCCCTGCAATCTGCGGGCTGTACAACCACGGCCCTGGTTCGTCGTCCGGAAACAGTGGATGGTGAAGCGCACCGCTTCGAATTGGGCAAAGCTGTCAGTACGGAAATTTTCTTGGATGTTGATGTGCTGATCCATTGTGCCTGGGGTTTTTCTCCCGACGCCGGGGAGGATTATTTCAAGGTCAATGTCGAGGGCACCCGAAAGCTGTTCGCCGCTGCAAAAGATGCTGGCGTTGACCGGATCATCTTTATCTCGTCGATGAGTGCCCATCCGGGTTGTCGATCCAACTATGGTCGCGCCAAACTGGAATGCGAAGAAGCCGCGCTAGCGACAGGCGGTGCGGTGATCCGTCCCGGTCTCGTGTGGGGTGGGACAGGGTCGGGGCTGCATGGCGCGATTGAGGCCGCCACCCGCCGTCTGCCAGTGGTGCCGGTCCTGGCTGGTAATCTTCATGGTCTCCATATGTGTCATGTGGAGGACCTCGCGAAGTATATTTGTGACTTGGCAGGACGAGATGAGGTCTCGGCGGCGTTACACATCGCGGCCGATAAATTACCCTGGTCGATGCGCGACCTCGCCTCGCAAATGGCGGAGGGTATGGGAAAGAGACGATTATTCTTGCCCGTCCCGTGGCAACTGGTTTGGTTCGGGCTCCGCAGTTTGGAAGCGCTTGGACTGAGGCTGTCCTTTCGGAGCGATAGTGTGCTCGGCCTTGTCCGTAGCGGCGCGTTGCCTGATCCGGAAACCTATTGTGATGGCTTTCGTCCTTACGAAGCGTCAGAGTTGTCTGCTGCATGACAAACCAATCGAAAGTACAAACCTGGAAAGAGGCGCTGACGGTTTATTGGGACCGTCGCCAACTCGTCATATTTCTGATGGGGTTTTCGAGCGGCCTGCCTTTGCTTCTGGGTTTCTCGACATTGTCCTGGTGGCTGTCGGGCGAAAATCTTTCCAAGACTGTTATCACCGGGCTGCTTGTAGTCGCGACACCTTACTCTTTTAAGTTTCTGTGGGCGCCGGTTTTGGATCAGGTCAGACTGCCTGTTCTGACCTCATGGCTTGGACAAAGACGTGGTTGGTTGCTGGTTATCCAGCTGTTTCTGATCGCCTCTATTATTGCGTTGGGCGCGAGCAACCCGAAAGAAGGGCTCGTCTATATGGCCCTGACGGCGTTTCTGGTGGCGTTCTTTTCCGCCAGCCAGGACATCGTGATCGACGCTTACCGCATCGAAATTCTGGAGGAGTTTGAACAAGGCGCCGGCGCGGCAGCGACGCAGGCTGGCTATCGCGTCGGGTTGCTGGTTGCGGGTGCAGCGCCGCTAGCACTCTCTGATTTTATTTCCTGGTTTTGGGTCTATTCACTTATGGCGGTTCTCGTCTTGATCGGAATTGGCGCGACGTTTCTGGCAACCGAACCGGTGAAGCCTAATGTGGAAGCGGCACCTGTGGGTGCCCCGAAAATCAATTTTCTGACTCAAATCCGCAATAGCGTGATTGGTCCTTTCACCGATTTTTGCTCGCGGCGCGGATGGGTGTGGGTCCTGGTTTTTGTGCTGCTTTACAAATATGGCGATGCTATCGCGGGCGCCCTTTTCAATCCGTTTTTTCGGGAGCTTGGCTTTTCCGGCACTCAGGTGGCTTTGATCGTCAAGACTTACGGGGTTCCGATGACGATGGCCGGGGTCTTCGTTGGTGGCCTGGTCGTTGCCCGCATCGGCATTTTTACAGCATTGTTGCTTGGCGGCATTCTCCAGGCGGCAACCAACTTGTTGTTTGTCTGGCTCGCCGCTGATCCGACAATGGCGACAGAGACCGGTCTTTTTATTGTTATTGCCTCCGACAACTTTACCGGGGGTCTTGGGTCGACCGCTTTCGTGGCGTTTCTCTCGGCCTTATGTAATTTACGATTTACGGCGACTCAATTTGCCCTCTTTACGTCCATTATGGCGCTGGGCCGAACCTATATGGCGGTGCCATCTGGTTGGCTGGTCGACGAGATCGGCTGGATCAATTTTTTCATTTCATCGACGGCGCTCGCCATTCCAGCGCTGCTTCTTTTGCTGGTTGTCCGACGTTACGCTTCGGAAATATTCCCTGCGCGTAATTAAAGATCTGCGAGTTTGTCCAACGCTTCAATAACAGCCTCTATTGGGATCACCGTCATCTCGTACCGCCAAAACTCTGTGCCTCGATGACAGTGAGGGTGGCGGCCGCGGGTGCAAACTTGGCGGCTGGCGTCGGTCCGAAAAGGGAAACAAGCGGCGTGTCGGCGGCGGCAAGAATGTGACCCACGCCAGCATCATTGGCGACGGCGGCCTTAAGACGTCGCCCGACCGCGATTGAGTAGCTAACCGAAGGGTTGGGTCTGCCGTTTTTTCCGACGGTGGGAAACAAAGCGCCGGGGACGGCGTTGATCAGGGACGGTGTCCATTCGGCCTCCCCTGGGCCCAGAATGAAGACTGGTATACGTCCAGCATCAATTTGGTGCTGTGCCAGTGCGATAAAGCGATCAAGCGGCCAGCATTTTTGGCGGCCCCCTGCGCCGGGGGCGATCCCAATATAGGTTGGTCCTTCAGGCAGGGCCGTCGCTGCTGCTGCAACTTCCGCTTCGGGGAGAGAAAGAGGTGCCCTTGCTGTATGTATTTCGCCGCCGGAGAGTGTCAGCAAATCCATCATCTGCTGAACCATCGCGGCCGGGCGCTGGTAGCCGGAGTCTGGTTTGCGATCTGACAGCAAGAACTTTGCGGCCCCCGATATAAACAAGCTGATGGCGAATACGACGGACAAAGTAGCTCGCCGCGACGCCACGCTGTGTATCGATGACCAGATCGAAATGCCGTCCGTCGATTGGCCGGCGCCACAGAAATTGCTTGGCGTTATCGAAACCCGCTTCTTCAATGACTTCATCGATTAAACCGGTGACCAGTGTTTTCAGTTCTTTGCCAAACGCGGTTTTGTGTTTCCCCGCGCACCACGCGATATGGGCGTCTGGATAGCTTGCCCGCAATGCCCTGACAAAGGGCAGCTTCATCAAGGCATCCCCGATCAGATCGCCGCCGACATAGACGAGCGCTGATTTTATGTCTGGGCTTAATGCAGGTTTATTCATGGAGATTTATTGGCTACAGAGTCGTTACGAAATCTTCCCGGGACAGAATCCGTCATCCTAGTTTGCTTTAACGAAGACTCCGCCGCTGCACATCATACAGCGCTCGACGCTATTTGCGCCGACGCGCCTTCTTCTTCCCTTTAGGGGCCTGTGCCTGATGGGCGGCCAGAACAGCATCTGTAACGATATCTGAAACCGTTGCGTCCAGCCGCGCGATCTGTGCCGGTTTGCTCAACCCGACAAGCAGCGGTCCGATAACAGTGCCGCCGCCAAGCTTTTGCAGCAGACGGGACGAGATCGCCGCCGAGAACAGTCCCGGCATGATCAGGATGTTTGCCGGACCGTTGAGACGGCTGAAGGGGTAGAGTTCTTTCATATTCGGGTCGAGTGCAACGCTGACGGTCATTTCACCTTCATAGGCGAAATCCCGTTTTTCTGAATCGAGAATTTCGACGGCTCGCTTGATTTCGCCGGTGATATCGCTGGATCGTCCCCCAAAGCTGGTATGGGAAAGCAGGGCGACGCGTGGTTCATGGCCAAGTTCCCGTGCTTTGGCGGCGGACTGAATGGCAAAATCGGCCAGCTGCTCTGCGGTTGGTCGTTCGTGAACCAGCGTATCCGCAATGAACACTGTTCTGTCACGGGCCGAGACGACAGTTAAACCAAAGAGCTGCTGGTCTTTTTCGATGTCTATGGCCTTCGCCAAATCATTCCAGCAACTTGGCGAGTTTCGGGTAAGCCCGGTGACCATTGCATCGGCATCGCCGCAGGCGACCATGCAAGCGGCGAATATATTGCGGTCTCTGTTCACCATGCGCTGGCAGTCGCGATAAAGAACACCGCTGCGCGCCAACCTGTCATAGAGATAATCGGTATAATGCTTGTTCCGCTTGGAGAGCCGAGCGTTATGAGCCTCGATTGCTTCACTGCCTTCGAAGCCAAGCGCGGTCATTTTTTCGGCGACGACGTCATCGCGCCCGATCAGAACCGGCGTACCATATCCTGAATTGCGGAATACCTGTGCCGCCCGGATGACTTTTTCTTCTTCGCCTTCGGCAAAGACAACCCGTTTGGGCTGCTTTTTAACTTGCTCAAATATTTCATTGAGGTTGCCGACCGTTGGATCAAGCCGTGCATCCAGCGATGCCCGATATGAATCCATGTTGGCAATCTTTTTCCGGGCAACACCGGTTTTGATCGCGGCTTCTGCAACTGCAGGGGCCACCGCAGAAATCAGCCGCGGATCAAACGGCGTCGGGATGAGATATTCGGGGCCAAACTGCAAATGTTGGCCGGAATAGGCGCCGCTCACCACGTCGGGCACCTCTTCGCGGGCCAATGCCGCCAGAGCTTTTGCAGCGGCCACTTTCATTTCGTCGTTGATGCGCCGCGCCCGCACGTCGAGAGCCCCCCGGAAAATATACGGAAAGCCAAGAACGTTATTGATCTGATTTGGGTAATCAGACCGGCCAGTGGCGACGATGGCGTCTTTACGAACAGATCTGACGTCTTCCGGTGTAATTTCCGGGTCAGGGTTGGCGAGAGCAAAGATAATGGGTTGTTTGCCCATCGATTTGACCATTTTCTTGGTGACGGCCCCGGCGACGGAAACGCCAAAGAACACATCGGAGCCTTTCATCGCGTCTTCGAGGGTACGGGCATCAGTATCGATGGCATGGGCGGATTTCCACTGGTTCATGCCAGCCTCACGACCGCGATAAACGACACCGCGCGAGTCACACAAGGTGATGTTCTGTTTGGTAAAGCCCATTGAAACGAATAGCTCAAGGCAGGCGATCGCGGCGGCGCCAGCACCGTTAACGACCATCTTGGTTTTTTTGAGAGTACGACCGGTTAGGTCCAGCGCGTTGATCAGCCCGGCGGCGGCAATGACCGCTGTGCCATGCTGATCGTCATGGAAGACCGGAATATCCATGATCTCTTTGAGCCGCTGCTCAATAATGAAACATTCCGGGGCTTTGATGTCTTCAAGGTTGATGCCGCCGAATCCGGGTCCAAGAAAGCGGACGCAATTGATGAATTCATCGACGTCGCGTGTATCGACTTCAATATCGACGGCGTCGATGTCGGCGAAGGTCTTGAAAAGAACGCATTTCCCTTCCATCACCGGCTTGGCGCCCAAGGCACCGAGATCGCCGAGGCCCAAGACAGCCGTGCCGTTTGAGATCACTGCGACCATGTTGCCTTTGTTGGTGTAGTCGTATGCCGTGTTCTCGTCTTCGGCGATTTTCAGACACGGAGCGGCGACACCAGGTGAATAGGCCAGGGATAAATCCCGTTGGGTCCTGATGCCCTTGAGGGGCGCAATGGAAAGTTTTCCTGCTGGCGGCCCCGCATGGAGGGCGAGCGCCTCGCGCTCAAGATTACTGATCCGATTCTGACCGGTGCCTTTATCCGCTTTGGATTTTACAGCTGATTTCTTTGCTGCCGACTTCCGGACTGGTGTTTTCTTTGCCTTGCGGGCCATAGACTCCCCCTACCCCTAGATTTCCGGAGCACAATTTGATGGTTTTCAATGATTTAGGCAAGCAACGATTAAGTTACGTGAGAAGAGACTGAACAGCAGATCTTTTGATAACCCCCTGTTTTAGGACGGTTTGTCTGATGTCAGCTGAATGGTAGACTGCGCCTATGGCAGATGGTGGACATACCGCAGACGTAACAAAAGAGGCGAAGAAAGCGGCGGCGAAGGTGCCGTGACGCCGATGATGACTCAATATCTCGATATTAAGGGTAATCATCCTGATTCCCTGCTGTTCTACCGGATGGGTGATTTCTACGAATTGTTCTTTGATGACGCGGTCGAGGCTTCTGCCGCGCTCGATATTACCCTGACGCATCGGGGGAAACATGCAGGCAACGATATTCCGATGTGTGGCGTCCCGGTTCACGCTGCGGATACCTATCTCGCCCGGTTGATCAAAAAAGGGTTTCGCGTCGCGGTTTGTGAGCAGATTGAGAAGCCTGCCGAGGCTAAAAAACGGGGCCCGAAATCGGTCGTTGCGCGGGATGTTGTCCGCGTTGTAACGCCTGGCACGATCACGGAAGAGACGTTGCTCAACGCGACGCAGAATAATTACCTGGCGGTACTGGCAGAGGCGCAGGGCGCGCTAGCGCTATCGTGGCTCGATATTTCAACCGGTGCCTTTGCTGTTCAACCTGCGGACACTGCCTCATTGTCGGCAATACTGGCCCGCATTGAGCCTGGGGAATTATTGATCCCGGATCGTTTGCTAAAATCCGAAGCTCTTTTTGAATTATTCCATGACTGGAAAGACGCGCTGGTGCCGTTGCCCTCCAGCAAATTCGATAGCGAGGCTGGACGAAAAAGGCTGGAAACGATCTATGGCGTTGCCTCTTTAGATAGCTTTGGTGATTTTTCGCGTGCCGAAGTTGCGGCCTGTGGTGCCCTTATTTCTTACATAGAGCTGACCCAGAAAGGCCGCCTGCCGCATCTCGATCAGCCACGGCAGGTCGCAGATGGCACTGTGCTTGAAATTGATATGGCGACGCGCCGTAATCTCGAAATGACGCGGACCTTGTCTGGCGACCGCGCGGGGTCACTATTGTCGGCGATTGACCGGACCATAACCGGTGCGGGTGGCCGGTTGCTCAGCGCATGGCTTTCGGCGCCCCTGACGAACGTTGCTGAAATCAATGACCGACTCGATGCCGTGCATCAATTTTGTGAGGATTTTTCTCTTTGCGACCGGGTGCGGGAACAGCTTGCCGCCAGCGCCGATATTGAACGGGCTCTTTCCAGAACGTCCCTCGGGCGCGGCGGACCGCGGGATCTGGCCGCTATTCGTGATGGCTTAAAAGTGGCCGCAAAGTTGCAAACGTTGCTGCAGGCGCAGGAACCGTCAAACGCTACGACGGCGATTATCGAAGCAGCCAAACAGCTTGGCGAACACACGACGCTTATTGAACGTCTGGACCGGGCGCTTGCGCAGGATTTGCCTTTGCTGGCGCGGGACGGCGGGTTTATCGCTCAGGGCTATGCGCCTGAACTGGATGAGCTGATTACGTTACGGGATGAAAGCCGCAAGCTTATTGCGGGGCTGCAGGCGAAATACAGTGAGGCGACCGGCGTGACGTCGCTGAAAATCCGGCACAATAATGTCCTCGGATATTATATTGAAGTGACCCCCTCACATGCAGACAAAGTCCCGCTTGGTGAGGAGTCGCCTTTTATCCATCGCCAGACCCTTGTTAGCGCGATGCGCTATAGCACCGTCGAGCTTGGCGATCTCGCTGGCCGGATAAGCCGGGCAGCGGATCAGGCATTGGCGCTTGAGCAGGAGTTGTTTCTGAGTTTGGTCTCGGAGGTCACCGGCCGGAATAAGGAAATTTCTTTGGCGGCTCGTTCGCTGGCCTGTCTCGATGTTTTTGCGGCGCTCGCTGATCTCGCGGTGGAGAATCGCTATGCCCGCCCGGTCATCGATGCCAGTCTGACTTTTGAAATTACCGGCGGCCGGCACCCTGTTGTGGAAAACGCGTTGAGTGACACCAGCGCGAGTGCCTTTGTCCCGAATGATTGCGATCTCGCATCGGCAAATCGACTATGGTTGCTGACGGGCCCTAATATGGCGGGGAAAAGTACTTTTCTGAGACAGAATGCTTTAATTGCCATTCTGGCGCAGATGGGCTCCTTCGTTCCGGCGGAGGCGGCCCATATTGGTGTCGTTGATCGGGTGTTTAGCCGTGTTGGGGCGGCGGATGATCTGGCGCGAGGCCGGTCGACTTTTATGGTTGAGATGGTGGAAACCGCGACGATTCTTAATCAGGCGACGGATCGTTCATTGGTTATCCTCGATGAGATTGGTCGCGGCACCGCGACATATGATGGGCTGTCGATTGCCTGGGCCGCCTTGGAACACATTCATGAGGTCAATAACTGTCGGGCGTTGTTTGCAACTCACTATCATGAGCTGACAGCTCTGGCGTCGCGTCTTTCCGCGTTGCGATGTCACACTATGCTGGTCAAGGAATGGCAGGACGATGTTGTGTTTCTGCATGAGGTTGGGCCGGGCTCTGCAGATCGGTCTTATGGCATCCATGTTGGAAAGTTGGCGGGACTTCCTGCAAGTGTTCTGGAGCGGGCTGAAGAAGTTTTAGCGGCTCTTCAGTCGGGAGAGCAGGCCGGAGCGACAGCGCGGTTGGCGGATGATTTGCCTCTGTTCCAGGCTGCGCGGCCGGTGTCGGGGTCACAAAAAGAGCCAGACCGGCTTGCGGCGATGCTTTTAGAAACCAATCCCGATGCGCTGACGCCGCGTGAGGCGTTGGAAATTTTGTATCAGCTTAAATCTCTGGCCTCTGACCTGGAATAAATTAGGCGGCGGCGTGACTATCCGTTCGATTGCGCTGACTGACTGTGCTAGGGATAACGAAACCACCTAGAGCATTGTGACCGTCAACCATGGCGACCATCGTAAAACAGCGCGACATTATCGACATCAAATTGATGCGGAAGGCCCTGGCGGCACAGCTTGAGGACGAGGCGCCGTCACATGTTGTTCGCAAGCTGTTGCTCGAGATCATTCGCGACGCCTTGAAAGACGGCCGGGACGAAATCAAACGGCGTTTTGAAAATGATAACCGGCTCGGCGAAGCGACCGTTCGGGCGAATGCCTTTCTCATCGATCAAATTCTGCATTTCGCCTTCGAAGTCACGACCGTCCATGTATATCCGACCGCTGAGGCTACGGAATCAGAACGGATTTGCGTTGCCGCTGTCGGCGGTTATGGACGTGCTGAAATGGCACCGTTTTCCGACATTGATTTGTTGTTTTTACTTCCCTATCGACTCACCCCGAGGGTCGAGCAAATCGTCGAATCCATGCTCTATTTGCTATGGGACCTCGGTTTAAAAGTCGGCCATTCGACGCGAACCATTGATGACTGCATCCGGCTGTCGCATAGCGATATTACTATTCGGACGTCTATCCTCGAGGTCAGATTTGTCGATGGTAACAAGCAGCTGTTCAATCAGCTGCGGCGTCAGTTTCGTAAAGAAGTCGTGGAGGATACGGCGCTTGCTTTTGTCGAAGCCAAGCTGGACGAACGCGATCTGCGCCATCGTCGGATGGGCGGTTCCCGCTATGTGCTTGAGCCCAATATAAAGGACGGCAAAGGTGGGTTGCGCGATTTGCAGACACTTTTCTGGATCGCCAAATATTTGTACCAGGTCGATGCAGTTGAAGACCTCGTTGCTGAAGGAGTGTTGACGACGCGCGAGGCCAAACGCTTTGCCCGCGCGGAAGTCTTTCTATGGACAGTCCGCTGCCATCTTCATTATCTGACGGGCCGCGCCGAAGACCGGCTGACTTTTGATCTGCAAACAGAAATAGGTGAGCGTCTCGGCTATAAAGACCATGCCGGAACGCGCGGTATCGAGCGCTTCATGAAGCACTATTATCTGACGGCCAAAGAGGTCGGCGATCTAACGCGCATCTTCTGCGCGGCGTTAGAGTCAGAGGAACGTCGCAGCCTGAAGCTGTCGTTTATGAATTGGGACTGGATACGGCGGGATATCGAAGGTTTCCCGATTGAAGCGGGCCGGCTCTCCGTGGCGTCGGGTAAAGAATTTGCCGAAAACCCGACCCGAATGCTGCACTTGTTTCACGCCGCTCAACAGCGTGACATTGATATACATCCAAAAGCCCTGCGGTTGGTGACCCGGCATCTTCGCCTCGTCGACACAATCCGTGATAATCCAGAGGCCAACCGGTTGTTTCTGGAAATGCTAACCTCGCCAAAAGGCGCTGAGGTGACGTTACGCCGTCTGAATGAGGCGAGCGTGTTTGGCCGGTTTGTGCCTGATTTTGGACGCGTTGTCGCGCAGATGCAGCACGATATGTATCATGTCTATACGGTCGACGAGCACACGATTTTTGCCATCGGAATCCTGCACGGTATTGAACAGGGCACGTATCGCGATGACATGCCGGTGGCGACGGATGTCATCCATAAAATCAGTTCGCGGCGGGCATTATTTGTTGCGGTGTTTTTGCACGATATAGCCAAAGGGCGTGGTGGTGATCACTCGGTTCTTGGAGCCGAGGTTGCGGAAACTTTATGTCCTCGGCTCGGTCTTTCGGCAGAAGAAACGGAGACAGTTGCCTGGCTGGTAAAGCAACATCTCTTGATGAGCCGGATCGCCTTTCATCGTGATTTGACCGATCCAAAAAGCATTCGGGATTTTGCTGACACCATTCAATCGCTGGAGCGACTCCGATTGCTCCTGCTTTTGACGGTTGCGGATATTCGCGCGGTTGGTCCCAGCGTCTGGAATAACTGGAAAGCGTCGCTGCTCCGCGAGCTTTATTTTGCGACCGAGGCACAGCTCTCTGGTGGCCATGACGCTACCGGACGGGGTGCCAGGATCGAAGGTGCAAAGGCGGCGGTCCGCGACGGGCTTTCTGATTGGAACGAAGACGAGAAGGAAAACTTCATCGGGCTTGGCTACCCGTCCTATTGGCTATCAATTGATACAGAAGCGCATTTACGGCATGCGGACATTATTCGTCGCGCTCAAGAGGGAGAAGAGGAGCTCACCCTTGATGTGCGCGTTGACAAGAATAATGACGTTACGGAAATAACGATTTTCACGGCAGACCATCCTGGCTTGTTCTCTCGGATTGCTGGAGCGATGGCGATGTCTGGCGCCAACATTGTCGACGCAAAGATTTTTACAACAACAAAGGGGATGGCCCTCGACATATTTTCTATTCAGGATTCTGTCGGAAAAGCGTTTGACGAAAAGCCCGCCCTCGACCGTCTGGCTGGGCGCATCAGAAGAACCTTGTCGGGTGAGATCAATGTTGCCCAGGAGCTTGATAAGGCACCGCTGCATGCAACGCGGACGGATGTGTTTACCGTTCCGCCCCGGGTCCTGATCAATAACTCGGCGAGCCAGACTCATTCTTTGGTGGAGATTAATGCGCGTGACCGTGCCGGCCTGCTGCATAAAGTAACGAGGACACTGACCCAGCTTGGTTTGCAAATTTCCAGCGCGCTGGTTGCGACCTATGGTGAACGGGTGGTCGACGTGTTTTACGTCAAGGACACCTTTGGGATGCAGGTCACTCATGAAGGGAAGCTGGATCAAATTCGCAAAACCGTTCTTGAGGCTATTACAGAAAACGATGACATCGTTGAAGAGGCTCAATCCGTCGAGATGGCATCTTAGGCGTCGCCGCATGATGTCGCGCCTTTGCCTTTCTCTGGCCCTAAATTTCCTCTAGAGGTCGCTTCTATGGTGCTCTTGCGATCTATTGTTACCGTTGGCGGCTTTACAATGTTGAGCCGGATACTCGGCTTTGTCCGTGACATTCTGGTTGCTGCCTATCTGGGCGCTGGGCCCATTGCGGACGCCTTTTTTGTTGCTTTTAAAATGCCGAATTTCTTCCGGCGCCTGTTTGCGGAAGGCGCGTTTAACGCCGCCTTTGTTCCACTTTTTGCTGCAAAGTTAACCGATGACGGAAAGGCGCCAGCGGCGCAGTTTGCGGCTGCCGTTCTATCGGTGATGGTCGTGTTCTTGCTGGTCTTTGTGACTGGCCTGCAGATCGCGATGCCGTGGCTGATGTATGTATTCGCGCCGGGGTTTATAGAAGACCCTAAAAAATTCTCCCTGGCGATTGAACTGACCAGGATCACCTTCCCCTATCTCTTGTTTATCTCATTGGTGTCGCTACTGGGCGGCGTCCTGAATTCTTTGGGGCGTTTTGCGGCCGCCGCTGCGACGCCGGTAATCTTAAACATTGTTCTTATAGGGGCGATGTTATTGGCGACTCCCCATCTGCCAAGCGCTGGACATTCTCTCGCCTGGGGCGTGGCCGTGGCAGGTGTCGCGCAGTTCTTGTGGCTGGTTTATGCCTGCCGGCAGGAAGGCATCTCTCTGCGGCTGCCGCGACCAAAACTATCCCCGCCGGTAAAGCGTTTGCTCCGCCTGATGGTGCCGGGGGCGATTGGGGCCGGCGTCGTGCAAATAAATTTGCTGGTGGATATCGTGATCGCATCGCTTCTGCCCACCGGCGCAATTTCGTTTCTGTATTACGCAGACCGGATCAACCAGTTGCCGCTCGGCGTTGTCGGGGTCGCCATCGGGACGGCGTTGCTGCCGCTGTTGTCGCGCCAGCTGCGATCAGGTCAGGATGACGAAGCAAATAACAGTATGAACAGGGGGATTGAGATTGCATTGCTGTTCACAATTCCTGGCACGGCGGCTTTGCTGGTCATCGCGCATCCCATCGTCAGTGTTCTCTTCGAACGAGGCGCCTTTGATGCCGCAACGTCTTTGGCGACAGCGCAGGCCTTGATGGCTTATGCAATTGGCTTGCCCGCCTATGTTCTGGTGAAAGTCTTGGCGCCCGGTTTCTTTGCGCGGCAGGATACGGCGACGCCGGTTAAGATCGCCATCTTCTGCGTGACGATCAATGTCGTTCTTAATTTAATACTCATCCAGTTTCTGGCCCATGTTGGGATCGCTTTGGCGACAGCCATCTCTGCCTGGATTAATGCGTTTTTGCTGGCATTTTTTCTGCACCGTCGTGGACAGTTTAGGACTGACGCAAGGCTGCGCCAGAGAATATCGCGCATACTGATGGCTGCCATTGGTATGGCGGCGGTTCTATGGGGGACACTTTCATCACTAGAGAGTGTTTACGCCGGAGGCCAGACGGGTCGGGTCGCGGTGCTTGTTGTTCTCGTCCTGGGCGGCATGGCTGTCTATTTCGCCCTGGCGCTGCTATTTCGGGCCGCTGCCCTCAGCGATATAAAATCATTGCTGGCTCGCAAGAAAGCCGATGATACCGCGTCATCTGCTTGACCCGGCTCTTTAATGGCGGGATAACGCGGCCCCGATAGAAGGGCCAGTAGAAAGGAAAATCTATGGCGCGCGTGTTTTCAGGGGTTCAACCAACCGGCAATTTGCATCTGGGAAATTATCTCGGCGCAATCCGAAATTTCGCTCGGCTGCAAGATGGCAATGAATGTCTATACTGCGTGGTTGATATGCACGCGATCACCGTTTGGCAGGATCCGGAAGAATTAAAAAATAACACGCGCGAAGTGACGGCTGCTTTCCTCGCCTCCGGCATCGACCCGCAAGCCCATATCGTTTTCAATCAGAGCCGTGTGCCGCAGCATGCCGAGATCGCCTGGATCTTTAATTGCGTTGCCCGCATGGGTTGGTTGAATCGAATGACACAGTTCAAAGAAAAAGCTGGCAAGCATCGCGAGAATGCCAGCGTCGGTTTGTATGTCTATCCCAATTTAATGGCGGCGGACATTTTGACCTATAAGGCGACGCATGTGCCGGTTGGCGAAGATCAAAAACAGCATCTGGAGCTGGCTCGCGATATAGCCCAGAAGTTTAATAATGATTTTGGTGCAGAGGTTTTTCCGATTGTTGAACCGTTAATTCTTGAATCTGCGGCGCGCGTTATGAGTCTCCGTGATGGGAGCAACAAGATGAGTAAGTCGGACGCTTCCGACTATTCGCGGCTTAATCTTAACGACGATGCCGATACGATTGCCCTCAAGATTCGTAAGGCGCGCACGGACCCGGAGCCGGTGCCAGATGGGTCGCCCGAAAGCGGTGATCGGGCATCACGCCCGGAAGCCTTTAATTTGATTGAGATCTATGGAGCGCTGGCGGATCAATCCATTTCGCAAGTTCAACAAGAGTTCGGCGGTCAGCAGTTCTCGGAATTTAAAAAAGCGCTCGTGGACGTGGCCGTAGAAAGCTTGGACCGATTGGAGCCGAGATGCAGCGTCTTTCAGCAGACCCTGACTATATCGATGGTGTGTTGTCTGATGGCGCGGCGCGTGCCCGGGAAATCGCCCAACCAATTCGAGATGAAGTCTACGAAATCGTCGGGTTTCTGCAGAATTAGGGCTTAAGAGGCGTGGTGTGTGCCACGTCGGTGACGTTTTTGCGGTAAATCCCCGATTTCCCTTGCAGTTTTCAATAGCAAGGCGCAAAAAACAGCCCCTAATGGCGAGAACCAATGCTTGGTTCCTAATTAAAAGTGTATTTGGCTGCCGATGGACCTTTATTTTCCCATCGCTGAAATGTCGATCAATGTCCTGCTGCTTTTAGCGTTGGGCGGGGGTGTCGGCATGCTTTCAGGCATGTTCGGGGTCGGTGGCGGGTTTTTAATGACCCCCCTTCTCATCTTTATCGGTGTGCCGCCGGCGGTTGCCGTCGGTACAGAAGCCAATCAGGTGGTGGCCGCTTCCGTGTCTGGCGCCTTGGCGCATTGGCGGCGTGGCAATGTCGATTTCAAGATGGGCTTTATTTTGCTCATCGGTGGATTTTTGGGTTCGACATTTGGCGTCTGGATTTTTACCAAGCTGAGAGCGCTCGGTTATATCGACATCGTTATCTCGCTGTGTTTTGTCACCTTTCTGGGTGTTGTCGGCGGGTTAATGGTGGCCGAGGGTGCGAGATCGTGGCTCCGTAGCCGTTCCTCCAACCCGCACCAAAGAAAAAACTCCATCAGCACACATGGATGCATGGCCTGCCGTTTAAGATGCGGTTTCGCAGATCGAAGCTATATATCAGCGCGCTTTTACCGCTTTCGATCGGTATTTTTGTTGGCATTTTGTCTGCGATAATGGGCGTCGGTGGCGGGTTCATTATGGTGCCGGCGATGATCTACCTGCTTGGGATGCCGACATCGGTTGTTGTTGGAACGTCGTTGTTTCAGATCATCTTTGTGACCGCCAATGTGACATTCCTGCAATCGGTGAATAATCAAACGGTTGATGTTCTGCTCGCTTTGGTGCTGGTTATCAGCAGCGTCATCGGGGCGCAGTTTGGCACAGCGTTTGGATCGAAGCTAAAATCAGAGCAGCTGCGGGCATTGCTTGGCATTTTGGTTCTGGCGGTTGGCTGTAAGGTTGGCTTCGATCTTATCGTGACACCGGCGCATCTCTTCTCGTTTGCCGTCACAGGGGGGCATTGATGAAAATGATCAAGCGCCTCCTGTCCCTTGGTCTGCTCTTGGCTTTTGTTCCCGCATCAGCATTGGCATCGTCACTGGTTGTTGATTTGTCGAGTAATCAGATCGAGATCACGACCAATTTCACGGGTACCAATCTGCTGCTGTTCGGGGCGGTTGACCAAAAGGGTGATGTCGTTGTCGTCGTGCGGGGCCCGCAACGCCCGGCAGTTGTGCGTCGTAAAGAACGTGTCGCCGGAATCTGGATTAATCGCGTAGCGGTCACCTTTGACGCGGTACCGGGATATAATTTTGTTGCCAGCTCCCGCCCGCTTGACCAGGTCGCTTCTGAAGAGACCCTTCAACGACTGCAGATCGGATCAGAGAGATTGCGCCTGCAGCCTGTTGATTCCGTAAATGAGGCTTTGGCATCGACTTTCAGAAAAGGCCTCATCGACCTTAAGAAACGCAAGGCGCTTTATAGCGACGAACCGGGTAAAGTTCTCATTCAGTCGGAAAAGCTGTTTCGGGCAGATTTGAAATTTCCATCGAATGTGCCAACGGGGTCGTATACGGCGGAAATTTATCATTTTAGCGCGGGCAAGGTGATCTCTGTTAGCCGTACAAAACTCTCTGTGCAGAAGGCCGGTGTTGAAGAGGCAATCTATAATTATGCTCATGATCACTCAGCAATATACGGTATAATGGCGATCCTCATTGCCCTGTTCGCCGGTTGGCTGGGCGGCGTGGTTTTCAGAAAGGCGTAGACAGATGTCTGATTCCGACAATCAAACGGAAAATACTGAGGGCCTTGCGGAGGGCGTGTCGTCTGCACCCGAATTGCCCACTGGAGCTGACCAACGTCTTTTTTTGGTTGTTGTTGATGCAACGGAAGAGATGAAGGTTGCTCTGCGTTTTGCCTGTCAGCGCGCCAAAAATACCGGCGGTCGGGTCGCGTTGTTTTATGTTATGGAGCCGGCAGACTTCCAGCATTGGATGGCGGTTGGTGAAAAGATGCGTGAGGAGCGACGTGAGGAAGCGGAGAGAATTCTGCAGGGGCTCGCCTCCGACGTAAACGATCTTACGGGCTCGATGCCTGTTTTGTATCTGCGTGAAGGAAAGCCGGTTGATGAACTGGAAAAGCTTATTCAGGAAGAACCCAATATTCGCATTCTGGTGCTCGGTGCGGGAACCAGCAAGAAAGGCCCTGGCCCGTTAGTGGCGTCCCTCGTTGGCAAGTTCTCGGGACAATTTCCTATTCCGATTACGGTGGTGCCGGGCAATTTAAGTCTGGAGCAGGTTGACGCCCTCACCTGACCTGTTGGCTCATCTGTTAACGATAAAACTTCTGTTTTAGGTTTCTCTGACGTTACTTGCTCGTAAATTTATATAATTCCGCATACGGAATGACCTCCTTCTTGTGGTGCATATCAATACCTTGCAGGTTTTGCCGAATCACTCGTTCAAATCGGGGTTGATCTTAATACTTTCTTAAACGATTTTTCACCGTGGACGGATCAATTGGTCCGTTAACCAAACCCTGGGTCGGCACCTCGGTTTAGTTTGGAAAAGATAATTTTCTGACGCCCGGTTGGGGGGAACCGGTATCGCTGGAGGGATGAAAAAATGTCTAAAATAGTATGGTCGAGTGCCTGGCGCTCTCTAAGTTTTGAACGCGCTGCCTTGGTGTTTACCGGACTTAGTGTTGTGACCCTTTATGCGTTGGTCCTGTCTCAGCCCCCTGCTACACCCCAAAAATCAGCCAAACAAAAATCTCTTTCTGAACAGGCCGGTGTCCAGCCATTGACGGGATCGGATTGGCAACAAGAAGGTCGCACTACGAATCGATCAGCAGCAAAACCAATCGGCGTCTTCTCGATAGCGCCAACCGCGAAGCTCAAAAATATATTTGAGAAAATCGGATACCGGTTGGATGGGGTACGGTCCCATCGTCAGGTGCCGCGATTTTTTGTTGCGGCTGTTCCCAAGGATTTGCCCAAATTACGGGAGCCGGCGGATCGTAAAAATGTTTTTGTGTTAATGACCCTACCATTGGTCCTTCACGCTAATGAGTTGATCCTGCAAACCCGTGCGCAGATTAAAGCGCTCCAGAAAAAACGAGACTCTGGAAAATTGATCACCCTAAAAGATCAAGAATTTCTCGAAAAAGTGGCCGATGACTATGGTCTAGAAAAAACTGATATTGATCAGCTGTTGAAGCATGTTGATATAATTCCACCGTCATTGGCCTTGGCGCAATCCGCTGAAGAGAGTGGCTGGGGCACATCGCGATTTGCCAGAGAAGGGAACGCTTTGTTCGGTCAGCGGACCTGGCGCAGTACCACGGGCTTGGTGCCGAAAAAGCGCGAAGAAGGTAAAAAATTCAAAGTGCGCGCCTTTGACCATCTTCTCGATGGCGTGAAAGCCTATGCCCGTAACCTCAATGCCCATCCGTATTACAAAGAGTTCCGCAAACGCCGGGCGGCAATGCGTCAATCAGTAGATCAACCGATTGATGGCATGAAACTGGTTCCGACCCTTATCCGTTACTCGGAACGCGGCGAAGACTATATTGCGGCGATTCAAAAGCTCATTCGGATCAATCAATTTACGGCATTCGATGATACGAAGCTTTTGGATGAATTGGGCGACAGGCTCGAGACCCTGACGAAAAAACCAGACGGTCCCGACGCCTAATTGCGTTGTGGTTTCGGAACCAAATACTGCATTCCCAGCCACCGCCAGCGCCCGTTTTTTTCGAGCAACGTGCAGTTCATGCGTGTGCGCCCTGGCGGAAAAGCCTTCGGTGCCCGAACTTCAATGCGACGCTCGCCTAATCTTTCGACGTTCACCTTCCCCTGTCGTGTGGCATAGCAAGCTATGCGCGACAGGCGTTTTACGGCCTCCCCGTCAACGGTGAAGCCAAACGGTGGCGGGTTTTGCTTATTCTTCAGGTAGGGGTCTGCCGGTGTTAGATCACTGACCTTGAAGGGTAAGGCACGAATGGCGAGGCGGAATCTCTGTATATCGCCAAACGCTTCATTGAAGGCGAAGCGCGGCAAATACAAAAAATCTGAGCCTTTATAAATTGCACCTGAGTGCTGACCAAAGCCTACGTCAAACCCCGCAGCTTCGTGACCTTGCCGACCGCAAGACTGTATTCCCCATAGGGGTAGGCAATGATCTTCGGTATGAAACCCAGCTCCGCCTTAAAACGGGCATTTGAGGCTTCTAAATCGACCTTATTCTGTTGGTCTGTGGCATGCGGCATATGCAGATGGGTCGCGGTCTGGCTGCCTATTGTGACCCCGGCCTTATGCAGCTCTCGAAGTTGGTCCCAGGACATATAACCGGATGTTTTGCGATCTAGAGGCTCGGTGGCGACAAAGAGCGTAAATGGAAGTCCGGCTCTGCGGAGCATAGGCCAGCCAATTTTATAGACTGACGAAAATGCATCATCGATGGTGATGCCTACTGTCTTGTCAGGCAGTTCTGTGCCGGACCGGATGGCCGCTAAAATTTCCGGTACCGGTTTAACGACATAGTTGCCGTCTTTCAGTTCCGTAAGTGAGCCCTGAATTGTTCGATGGTCGTATTTGTTGATGGATACTGACTTTCGCCAAACCGGTGATACATGATGACCACAGCGGAATCCGCTGCAAAAGACTCCCGCCGGTGCAAGAGCTGTAAAACAGGCAAAGAGCACCCAAATTAAAGGGCGCTTACCGCGAACTGCGGAAGTAAACATTTTAACCAACCAACCCAAAGCGTATTTACACCGCTTTTATGACAGATTTTTATTAAGGATTCGATAGTCTTGTACGCCGCCGCTTGGGCTATGTTTGTGCCATCATTTGTTTCGGAATTTCTGTGTCGCTGACCAATGGGTAGCTTCGCGAATCGAAAAGCTGGTAATGCCACCACTCATTGCGATAGAAATCCCATCCCGCCTGGGTCATTAATCCAAGAAGGATCAGCCGGTTTTGTTGCGCAGTTTTCGAAATTTTATTATTGCCGTGATGCGATTTAGGCGTGAAGGCATCGAATCCGGTTCCCATATCGAGCAGTTGACCGTCCGCTGTGGTCAGATTGAGGTCGACGGCCACACCTCTGGAATGCGGCGAGCCTCGTCTTGGGTCGGCGAGGAAGTCAGGGTCCGGTGTATGGTTCCACAGAACCCACTGAGCTTCGGAAGGTCTGAACGCATCAAAAATCCGCAACCGATAGCCGAGATGAGCGGCAGCCTCAATCGCTCGCTTCAGCGCTTCGGCAGCTTCTTTGTGCAAATAGCAAATCGCGTTCTGGTATACCGGTTCGCCGGTAAAGTTTTCCGACGTCGCATAAGCCAGCGTTATATCAACGTCAAAATCTGGCGCTGCAATTTCTATCAAGTCCATTGGCAAGATTTCTTTCCGAGAAATAAGATAGCCCCATTCTTCTTGCAAACGGTGCGAATCGGAAGATGAAGGTACTGGCGATAGACTCAGCCCTCGGGGCTTGCTCAGCAGCGGTTTGGGATCAGACCGTCATGAGCGGGCAGCAAAAAATCATGTCGCGCGGCCATGTTGAAGAGTTGCTTCCGATGGTGCAGGCGGTCGTAACAGAGTCCGGCCTGGAATTTGCACAGTTGGAATTGATAGCGGTATCAATTGGGCCCGGCTCCTTTACCGGATTACGGGCCGGGTTAGCCGCGGCGCGCGGATTGGGGCTAGCTCTCAATATACCGGTCCACGGCGTTACCACGCTGGAAGCCGTTGCGGCTGCTGCCGTTCGATCTGCCATCAACAGCGTCAAGTCGATGCCATTCTCGTCGCGCTCGAAACGAAGCGGGCCGACATTTATGTTCAAAGTTCGACGGTCAGGGTGTCGCTCATGAGTGAGCCCCTGGCCCAACTGCCCTTGGCGGCGACAGATCTCTTGACGGCAATACCAGCCTGTGTGGCGATGCGGCAGACAGAGTGCTTGCGCGAACTATCGGAGAGCGACGGGAAAACTATAAACATGTCTTCTCGATATTGAGCGCCCGGATGCGGGAGATATTGCGGAAATCGCAGCGACAGGATGAGGCATCCGGTTCTGGCCGAGCCGTTATATATTCATCCCCCTGCAGCAAAGATTCCTGAAGCGCCGGCAGGTTGCGACCATGACTCTCGCGGCAATGTAGAAACGCTTAGAACGGCCGATATAGAAATTGTCGCCAAGATTCATGCGACATGTTTTTTCGATGCCTGGGGGCCGTCGATGATCAGTCAGGTGCTGGATATGCCGGGAACATTTGGTTGGTGGCGCGCCGCCAAAATTATAGCTCAATTGTTGGATTTGCTTTGGCGCGTGTTGCGGCGGATGAATGTGAATTGCTGTCTTTGGGCGTGGCTTCAGAATATCGCGCGAATGGAGCGGGGACGCAGCTCCTCACGGCGGCGATGGCACGCGCTGTTGCTGAGCAGGCACGATGGTTTTTTCTTGAGGTTGCCGAAGACAATGAGGCGGCGCTCCGCCTGTATGGTGCCCATGGTTTGGAGAAGGTTGGCTACCGCCTGAACTATTACGAAAATGCCGATGGCAGCAAAACCAATGCCCTTACAATGCGGTGTGCGCTTCCGGAGTTAGCGTAATCGGTATGTGATATTGTTGCCCAGGCGAGACTCGTTGTCAGGATTTTCTGATCTTAAGGCAGTGAATACTGTTCGGACCTGCGTCGACCTTATTTTCGACAGGCTCGAGAGACAAAACGAGATGCCCCAGTTCTAGAACTGATGCCGGGACGTTTTCGATAGGCTCTTCCCCGACGAGGTGAATTTCCGCTGTTTCGCCCGCCCCCATTTTTTCGATGAGCAGGCGCGTTTTGACAAAGGTCATCGGACAGACCTCGGCGGTGATATCAAGAAAATATTCGGTGTTTACAGTCATTCGAATTTTTGTGCATACAGGGCCCGCGCAATCCGCAGGGGTGGATAACATAAGGTTGTGTCAGTATATGGCCAATGGTTTTTGTTTGAGAAAATTAATTTTGAGTTCACGGTCCCTTTTTGGGCTGCATTCGCTATAGTAACCCCATGGCAAAGGAAAATACGGCGTCCGATATGAATGCCTCCACGTCGAGCATTGAAAATGCCTGCATCGAAAAAGGTATGAAGATGACGGATCAGCGCCGTGTTATCGCGCGCGTGCTGTCGGATTCTACGGATCACCCTGATGTTGAAGGCGTTTACCGCCGCGCGTCGGAGATAGATCCCAAAATAAGTATAGCGACTGTTTATCGGACGCTCAGATTGTTTGATATCGCGAATATTATTGACCGCCATGACTTTGGCGATGGTCGCGCTCGTTATGAGGTTGCAGCAGAAGATTCACATCACCATCATCTAATTGACATGAAAACGGGTCACGTTCTGGAGTTCGAGAATGAGGAACTTGAGAACATCAAAAGGCGTATTGCGCGTGATCTGGGATATCAGCTGGTTGGTGAAAGGTTGGAACTTTACGGCGTTCCTCTCGGAAC
The DNA here is from genome assembly GCA_943787225.1 of uncultured Alphaproteobacteria bacterium. Classification (GTDB taxonomy): domain Bacteria; phylum Pseudomonadota; class Alphaproteobacteria; order MPNO01; family UBA2964; genus UBA2964. Next base: position 1,023,184 of record CALSLP010000001.1, on the reverse strand, counting down.
AGGTGATGAAGCATCAGAGCCTGACAGCGAGGGTTAGGTCTCGCGGCGGCTGGTTCCCGTTCTTTCTCGCTAACTGTTTTCTTTGCACAAAACGCCTGTTTGTCATGCAAGGCATGCGTGGGCCGGGTGATTCTCATGGATACTCTGTCATCAGAACTTAGAGACGATCGTTCCGGTTCAAGCCGGAAACCTGACGGTTCGATTAGCGGAGTCGCCTGAGGAAATTTCAGCGGCGCAATCTCTCCGTTACCGGGTCTTTTATGAGGAAATGGATGCAATACCCACGGTGGAGATGAAAGCGCTGCGGTCGGATTTCGATAGCTTCGATCAAGTTTGTGATCATTTGCTCGTAATCTGCAAAGACCGCACGGATCTGCGTTGTGGTGTTGTCGGCACCTATCGGATCCTAAGGAGCAGCGTCGCCGCCCAGAGCCAGGGTTTTTATTCTGCTAACGAGTTTGATCTTGGTCCTCTTCTGGACGTCCAGGGCGAGATTATGGAGCTCGGACGGTCCTGTGTTGACTCTGATCATCGGAACCGACCGACGATGCAGCTCCTCTGGCAGGCAATTGCCGCCTATGTCCACCATTATCAGATTGAGGTGTTATTTGGCTGTGCAAGCTTGCCCGGAATTGCGCCCGCCGCATTGAAATTACCTCTTTCCTATTTATATCACCATCACCTTGCGCCGAAAGAGATTCGCCCGAAAGCGGTCGAGGCACGTTATGTCGATTTAAATGCCCTCCCCAAAGACAGCATCGATTTTCGCGCTGCCTGGAAGGCTTTGCCGCCGTTGATTAAAGGATACTTGCGCTTAGGAGGGTTTGTTGGCGATGGAGCCGTCGTCGATCCGCAATTCAATACAACTGATGTATCGATCATCGTTAAAACCAATCTTATAACAGAAAAATACTTCCGCCATTATGAACGTTCTGCGCACTGGTCGTCCGATCGATAACAGGCTGGGTTCGCCATTCCGTGCGGTAATCCGGCTGTCTGCCTATCTGACATTGACATTAGTCTTATTGCCTATTCAGGCACTTGCTGTCCTCACGCGAACGCGGGTGGCAAAACTCACACCAATTTTTTATCACCGGCTGTGTGCAAAAATATTCGGTTTTCGTATCCGAGTGCATGGCAACCCGTCTGCGGCCCGTCCGACATTATTCGTCTCAAACCATGTCAGCTACATGGATATTACCGTTTTGGGATCACTGCTCGATGCGTCCTTTATTGCCAAGGCGGAGGTCTCAAAATGGCCGCTGTTCGGGCAGCTGGCAAAGCTGGACCGGACAGTCTTTGTACAACGGCGCGGTCCACGGGCGGCCGAACAACGTGATGAAATATCGGGACGACTTGCTGACGGCGATAACCTGATACTGTTCCCCGAAGGGACGAGCGCTGACGGTCTGCATGTTTTGCCCTTTAAGAGCGCCCTTTTTTCGGTTGCTGAACATCGTGGGCAATCAGAGTCCCTGGCGCTGCAACCGGTCTCAATTGCCTATACCCAGCTAGACGGTATCCCGCTGGGACGTTGTCTTTTGCCGCATTTTGCGTGGTATGGTGACATGACCATGATGCCTCATTTGTTCACCCTCGTCGGGCTTGGTCTTGTGACAATTGATGTAACTTTTCACGAACCCGCCTCGTGCCATGAGTTTCAATCCCGCAAGGAGATGGCGGAATATTGCCATCGAATTGTTTCTGCGGGGGTCAGCCATTCCAATCATGTGAAACGCCTGCTGCCCTAGGCACCAACAGGTCAGACACCCTGCGTCAGCGACGCCTTCCCTTTTCTTGACTAATGGCCGGACGATGATAGTGTTCGGATAACGTCGCGATGGAATGTCTCCCGCTTGTAGAGATTGTGTTTTTGGGTGCGGCGCGCATTTTCGGATTGCTCCTTGGCGAAAAAGGTTTTTATCAAAAGCTACGGCTGTCAGATGAATGTTTACGACTCTGGTCGTATGGCAGATGTCCTGGCACCGGAAGGCTATGTCTCGACCGAAACAGCGGATGATGCTGATCTGGTCATTCTGAATACGTGCCATATTCGCGAGAAGGCGGCGGAGAAAGTGTATTCCGAGCTTGGGCGAATACGGGATGCTAAAGCAGATGGCACGATGATCGCCGTTGCCGGTTGCGTTGCCCAGGCAGAAGGCGACGAAATAATGCGGCGGGCGCCTTATGTCGACATCGTTGTTGGCCCGCAGAGCTATCATCGCCTTCCTAAACTCGTCGCGGACGCGAATCCGACCGAAAAAGCGGGACGCCGGTCGCGCGTGATTGATACAGATTTCCCGGCGGAATCAAAGTTCGATTTTCTGCCGATGGCAGAAGTCCAGGGGCCCTCCGCCTTTCTAACCATTCAGGAAGGCTGCGATAAGTTTTGCGCCTTTTGCGTGGTCCCCTATACGCGCGGTGCGGAATTCTCCCGCCCGGTTGAGGCCGTTCTTAAAGAGGCCCGTCAATTGGTGGCGGCTGGTGCTGTTGAAATTACGTTGCTCGGGCAAAACGTCAATGCGTATCACGGGGATGATGATGGCCTTGCCGGGCTTATCCGAAAGCTTGGTGATCTCGAAGGACTTGAGCGCATTCGCTATACGACATCGCACCCTCGCGATATGAGCCAGGATTTGATTGCGGTTCATGGCGAAGTACCGCAGCTCATGCCTTATCTGCATCTCCCTATTCAGTCGGGATCGGATGCCATCCTCGCGCGCATGAATCGCAAACATGGTGCCGCCGATTATCTGAAGATAATTGATGCGTTGCGGTTGGCGCGCCCTGATATTGCGCTGTCATCGGATTTTATCGTTGGTCACCCCGGCGAGACCGACGCCGATTTTGAATCGACGATGGCGTTGATCAAGGCGGTAAATTACGCTCAGGCCTATTCATTCAAATACAGCAAGCGACCAGGAACCCCGGCATCAGATATGGATGACCAGGTACCGGAACAGGTGAAGTCGGACCGTTTGGCGGCGTTGCAGGGGTTGCTTAATGAGCAGCAACTTGCCTTTAACGAGCGCACGGTTGGCGCTTCTATGGCCGTTCTTTTTGAAAGGCGTGGTAAGCTGGCAAACCAGATTGCGGGCCGCAGTCCTTACATGCAGTCGGTGCACGTTACCTGTCGTGATGCCGAAGAGGCTGATCAATATTTTGGAAAGACTGTATCCGTTCGCGTCACAGGGGCCTTTGCCAACTCCCTCGCAGGAAGTCTTGATGATGGGACGACGGCGGGGACGACACAAAGGGAGCCGGCACGCGCTTGAATTCTGACATTCCCCTGGGTGATCACCGCAATTCTTCGGAATCTTCTTCTGAGAATTCAACCGTCCTGCGTTTTACAGACAACCGGCTATTGCCTTTGTTGTTTGGTGAGCATGATCGGCATCTTGCAAGAATCGAAGAAAGCTTTGCAATTCGTATTTCGTCCCGCGGGAACAGGGTTTCCTTGTTGGGTCCAGAGTCCGGTGTGACGCTGGCGGCCAAAGCACTAAACGCTCTTTATCGCAGACTTGAGAAAAAGCTACCGGTCAATCCGGCAGAGGTTGATGCTGCCATTCGGCTGGCAGGCGATGCCAGACTTAACGGTGGCAGGAGTTCAAAAGTGAGTTCAGGAATTTCCATTAAAACGTCGAAGGGAATGCTCACGGCCCGTTCAGCCGGGCAGCTGGAATATATGCAGGCGCTTGCGCGAGATCAGATGGTTTTCGGTATCGGTCCCGCCGGTACTGGCAAAACCTACCTTGCCGTCGCAACAGCGGCGTCGATGCTCATTTCAGGTGAAGTTGATCGCATCATCTTGTCGCGTCCGGCCGTCGAGGCTGGAGAGCGTCTTGGCTTTTTACCGGGCGACCTGCGGGAGAAGATCGATCCCTATTTGGCGCCGCTCTATGACGCGCTTCATGATATGTTGCCGGCCGAGCAGGTGGTTAACAGGTTGAATTCGGGGGAAATTGAAGTAGCGCCGTTAGCCTTTATGCGGGGACGAACGTTGTCCCATGCCTATGTCATTTTGGACGAGGCGCAGAATGCGACCAAGACGCAGATGAAGATGTTTCTGACCCGCATTGGTGAAGGGTCGCGAATGGCAATTACCGGCGATCCAAGTCAGGTTGATTTGCCATCGGGCACGGTCTCTGGATTAACACATGCTGTTGATACGCTGAACCATATTGACGGGGTAAGCGTTGTCCGGTTTGGCAGTGCTGATATTGTACGTCACCGTTTGGTGACGCAGATCGTCAATGCTTATGAAAGCGATGATAAAGCACGTTTGTCCCGGAAAAATGCCGAGAAATAGTAAAATGAGTGCGCCGTTGGCTAACCCGCTGTCCGTTATTGTTGATCCGCGCTGTTCAGTATGGCGCGATCTCGTGCCGGACGCCGAGGAACAGTGCTGTTTGGCGGCAGTGGCGGCGTTCGATGCGACAGGTGCAATATCGGAGGGTGTGGAGATTAGCGTGGTTCTGGCTGGCGATGAGTTTATCCAGTCACTGAACAAGGCGTGGCGGCAGCAAGATAAACCGACCAATGTTCTGGCCTTCCCCTGTGAGGAACTCAATCCTTCAGGCGATACGGTGCGGCTTCTTGGCGACATCGTTATTGCGTCCGGTGTTGTCCAACGAGAAGCGCGGGATGAGGATAAAACCGTTGTTCATCATATGACGCATATGGTTGTCCACGGAACGCTGCACCTTTTGGGATATGACCATATCTCTGATGACGAGGCTGAGGAGATGGAAGGGTTTGAAACCATTGCGCTCGCGGCGTTGGGCATCGATGACCCATACATCGCAAATCGAACTTAGGGCTGGTTACTTAATTTATGAAAACACACGCTGACAATTCACATACCCGCAACCCCGCAACAGAATCGTCTGCAGGCGGAATTGGAGAGTGGTTCCGGCGCTTGTTTGGTTTACGCAATGGCGGCGATCTCAGGGGAACACTCGAAGAGCTGATCGAGCAGGAAGAGACAAGCGAGCTCCCGGCCTCCAGAGATGAGCTGACCCTGCTTCGCAATATCCTCAACCTTCATGGTCTGACGGTATATGACATCATGGTTCCGCGTGTTGATATCGTCGCCGTCGATATTGATATCTCGCTTTCCGAACTCGTCAGAATAATGAGCGAGGAAGCGCATTCGCGTATTCCTGTTTATCGTGGAACGCTCGATGATATCGCTGGCATGGTCCACATCAAGGATGTGCTGGCCTGTTGGACTCGAGAACAAAAAGTTACATTGAACGAGATTGTGCGATCGGTTCTTTTCGTGGCACCGTCCATGCCAATCCTCGAGCTCTTGTTGCAGATGCGGGTGAGTCGGGTTCATTTAGCGCTGGTAGTTGATGAGTTTGGTGGCATTGATGGCATGGTCACGATTGAAGACCTGGTCGAGGAAATCGTCGGCGAGATCGAAGATGAACATGATGACGATGACACCCCACGCATTATGCAGCACGGCGACGGGACCCTGGTTGCGGATGCCCGTGTGCCCATCAAGGATTTTGAAGATCGCGTGGGCGAAATTCTGACGGAGCAGGAGCGCGAAGAAGACATCGATACGCTTGGTGGCTTGGTTTTCTTTCTGGCAGGAAGAGTGCCTGTACGGGGTGAGGTCGTGCGCCATGGATCGGGTGTTGAGTTTGAGGTTCTGGACGCTGACCCACGGCGTATTCGCCGTTTGCGCGTGTGTCAGCTGCCCTCGGCAAATGACCAAGGCGAATGACAACCTCTTCCCCTGACCAGCCTTTGGGCGCGGCAGGTTTACTTCCTCGGTGGGCCCAGAAAGTTGGCGGATTGGACGGCTGGTCCCGTAGAGGTTTTGCGGCAGCAGCGGGTATTTTGGCCGCTGCGGCCCTGCCCCCATTTTATGCCCTGCCCGTGCTGCTTATTTCTTTCCCTTGCTTGATATGGCTGATTGATGGGACGCAAAATTGGCGGCGGGCATTTTGGGTGGGGTGGTGGTTCGGTCTCGGCCATTTTGCGGCTGGGCTGTATTGGATAGCGCATTCTCTGGTTGTTGATCTTCGGTTCGCCTGGCTTATCCCCTTTGCCGTTCTCTGCATTCCGGCTGTAATCGGGCTTTATATTGGTATCGCTACGGCGCTGGCACGGTTGGTTCGCCGTGGGCTTTTACGCATTGCTGTTTTGGCCGTTTGCTGGACCTTGATGGAATGGTTGCGGGGCCAGCTCTTTACAGGATTTTCGTGGAACCCGATTGGTTCGGTTTGGGTGGTGTCGGATGTGGCTTTGCAATCGGCAGCTTATGTCGGTGTTTTAGGGCTGGGCCTGCTAACGGTGCTCGGCGCGGCGTTGTTCGCTCTGCCAGCCTATGATGTCGCGGGTTTTCAGTGGCGGCGGATCGTTCCGGCGGCGCTTTGCATATTGATAATATTTTTGCCCGGGCATCTGCGGTCGGATTTTAGAGAGCCGCTGGAGTATCACCCGGAATATTCATCTTCGTATCGTTCAACCTAATATCCCCCAGAAAATAAAATGGCTGCGGTCTTTTAGAGACAGGCATTTGGCGACATACCTGTCGCTATCGGAGCAACCTGCCTCTCGCCCCCCAACACACCTTATTTGGCCCGAGACAGCGGTACCTTTTGTTATGTCGCGTGATGCATTCCGACGACAAAAAATGGCGGCGGTTATCCCTGCAGAGGGGTTCCTTCTGACGGGATCGATTCGCACGAGTGATCGCGGCGTTAAACCCTTTCAACTCTGGAATAGTTTTCATGCCCTATCGGCGAATGGGACAATTGAAAAAACCCACGACAAATTTCATTTGGTGCCGTTTGGTGAGTACCTGCCCCTCGGCGATTTTCTGCGCAAGTATTTAGGACTTAAGAAAATTACTGCGGGCCGCACAGATTTTTCAGCCGGGCCGGGGCCGCAAACGATAAAGGTGCCGACGCTGCCGTCGTTCAGCCCGTTGATTTGTTATGAGGTGATATTCGCTGATGGTGTGGTCGCCGCGGGTAATCGGCCAAAATGGCTTCTCAATATTACAAATGATGCCTGGTTTGGAACGAGTTCGGGTCCCTACCAACATTTTGCGATGGCGCGCCTCCGTGCGGTGGAGCAGGGATTGCCCTTAATTCGCGCTGCAAATACTGGCATATCTGGAGTCGTTGATCCCTTTGGCAGGGTAATCAAACAGCTATCGTTGAATACGCAAGGGGTTATAGATTCGCCTTTGCCAAAACCAACAAAGAGACCCACCGTCTATAGTAGGTTTGGCGATTGGCCGATTTTAGGCTTGGCAATTTTGTTGTTGATATCGTCAATTTTAGGAGAGAAGCGTGCCCGCTCGCAGTAGACAAAAATAATTCGATTTTATTTTAAAATTGTTACATGATTGGCAATGCATACGATTGCACTACCACCTAAAACGTGTTTTAACGGATGTTGTGTAAGAAAGAAACTCGGATTGGTTGAATGTGAGCTGCGCGGCCTACATATAAATAGAATGCAAAGAATAGTCCTAAATTGAACTACACGAATAAATAAGCTAGGGTGTCAGAATGGTAATGAATTTAGCTGCAGAACCTCCCGAACGCCGTGGGCGCCGCGGACGTCGAAATGGGCCCCATCCGGTAGACATACATGTCGGTAGCCGGGTACGGATGCGCCGGACTCTCTTGGGTATGAGCCAGGAGAAGCTTGGTGATGCCTTGAGTCTGACGTTTCAGCAGGTGCAGAAATACGAAAGAGGCGCCAATCGGATTGGGTCAAGCCGCCTATTTGAAATCAGTCGTATTCTGGACGTTCCGATCTCCTTCTTTTTTGAAGAAATGTCTGCGGAAGTGGCGGCTGCAGGCCCCCTGACAGATACTGGCGAGGCACCCTCCGCTGAATCGGAAGAGTTTCAGCGTGATCCCTTGGCAAAACGTGAAACCCTTGAACTGGTCCGTGCTTATTATCGCATTACCGACCCGCGGGTCCGGAAGCGGGTCTTTGAACTGACGAAATCGATTGCTGCGGATCAGTCAAAATCTGATTGATGACGTATAGGGAATTCGGAAACAGCCCTCTCTCGATGGAGGGGTAAGGTTTCCGAATCCTAACCTCCTCCCTTGACTGTAGGGGAGATTTGCCACAAAACCCCGCCAGACATTTTGTTTGCCGCCCTGAAATATTGCAGAGGCGCGGTCGACTATTTGTATTGAAGCGTCGGGCGCAATTGTCCGTCAGCAAGATTTAACCCTGACAGGAGGGCGATAAATTGCCAAAGGGCACCTATCTATTTACCAGCGAGTCTGTTTCAGAAGGCCACCCCGATAAAGTTTCCGATCGAATCTCCGATGCGGTGCTGGATACGTATTTAGCGGCAGACCCTCTGTCCCGAGTTGCCTGTGAAACCCTGTGTACGACCAATCGTGTCGTTCTTGGTGGTGAGGTTCGGGGGCCTGAGTCGATTACAAAAGACGTTTTGGAGCAAGTTGTCCGCGACGCTGTAAAAGACATTGGCTATGAGCAGGATGGCTTTCACTGGAAAGATATGGCGACGGAAATCCATCTGCATCAGCAATCGTCTGATATTGCGCAGGGCGTTGATGCCAGCGGCAATAAGGATGAGGGCGCGGGTGATCAAGGCATCATGTTTGGTTATGCCTGCACGGAGACTGAAGCTCTCATGCCGGCGCCAATTCAATTTTCTCATGCAATCTTGCAGTCGATGGCTGCCGCGCGGCATTCCGGCGCGGATAAGGGGCTTGGCCCCGATTCAAAAAGCCAGGTCACATTGCAATATGTAGATGGTAAGCCGGTCAAGGCAACATCCGTGGTTGTGTCGACGCAGCACGCTGAAGATTTATCGACCGCGCAGGTTCGTGAAATTGTCCGGCCGCATGTTCTCAAATGCCTGCCTGAAGGCTGGATGTGTGATGAAGCGGAATTCTATGTAAACCCAACCGGTCGCTTTGTCGTTGGCGGCCCTGACGGAGATTGCGGTCTGACAGGTCGCAAGATTATTGTCGACACATATGGCGGCGCAGCCCCTCATGGTGGTGGTGCCTTCTCTGGAAAGGACCCGACGAAAGTTGACCGCTCTGCCGCTTACGCAGCGCGCTATGTTGCTAAGAATGTTGTGGCCGCGGGTCTTGCAGATCGGTGTGTTATTCAGCTGGCTTACGCCATTGGTGTTGCGAAACCTCTGTCGGTCTATGTCGATACCTATGGCACCGGCACGGTGGATGAAGAAAGACTATCCACGGTTATTCAGGATGTCGTCGATCTTTCTCCAAGAGGCATTCGGGAGCACCTGAAATTGAGTCGGCCAATCTATGCCCGGACTTCGGCTTATGGTCACTTTGGACGCAATCCAGATGATGATGGCGGGTTCTCCTGGGAGAAAACTGACATCGCCGCTGAGCTGAAGGCAGCATTCGGCTGATTGTACAGCGGACACTTCATGGGCGGCGCAAAGGCCGCCCATTGCGGCCGGCCCGTCAGCAATTGGTTGATACTCTTCTGCCGTCCATCGAGATCACGATGGCGGCGGAGGAAACGTCGCTCGATCCCGCGCAATTGTTTGCTGAAGACATGCGTGAGATCTGGCTGGAAATCGGGTTTGGCTCAGGCGAGCACCTCGCACAGCAAGCCATTGAAAACCCGTCTGTCGGAATCATTGGTTGTGAGCCATATATTAATGGTGTCGCCCGTTTGTTGGCTGACATCGATCAGCACAATCTGACGAACGTTAAAATTTATCGTGATGACGCGCGAATTTTGTTACGCGCGTTGCAGGATATTTCAATTGCTAGAACGTTCATTCTGTTTCCTGATCCTTGGCCCAAAATGCGGCATCACAAACGCCGGATCATTGGCCCCTCTACGATTCCATCTCTGTGTCGTTTGATGCCGGCTGGCGCCGAGCTGCGTATTGCAACCGATGACCCGAGCTATAAGGAGTGGATTCTTCAACATATGCTCGCTTGTGATGGATTTGAATGGCGGGCGCGTCAGCCGCAGGATTGGCGTGTGAGACCAGTCGATTGGCCGGCGACGAGATATGAGATGAAAGCAAATGCTGCGGGCCGGCAATGTAGCTACTTTATGTTTGATCGTCGGGGCTAAAGTCAGGTACCAAAAGGCTTGCGGTGCGGAGCTAAATCACGATATATAGCAGCCAATTACATTCCTTTGGTTTCTTACAAGAGCCGGTTTTTTGGGAGTGGGCCACCGGCCCACTTTTTTTATTAGCTCCGTTCAGAAACCTGGGAACCACAAATGATGGTTAAGCAGATTAGCGAGAACGGTACAGAAGCGATCGAAAAGATGATTGATCCGTCAGTTGTTGACGCGGGTTATGATATCGTTCGCGTTCAGTTTGCGGATGAACGTAGAAAGACATTGCAGATCATGATCGAGCGTCGTGATCGGCGCGCGATTACGGTTGATGATTGCGCGACGGTCAGCCGTATTGTTTCCACTCTGCTTGATGTCGAGGATCCGGTTCCTGGCCGATATAACCTGGAAGTCAGCTCCCCTGGCATCGACCGTCCTTTGGTCAAGGTTGATGACTATGAGAGATATGCCGGATTTGAGGCGATGGTTGAGACCAAACAGGTATTTGATGGCCGCAAAAAGTTTCGCGGCCGGATTTCTGGTGTTGAGGGTATGAATATTCAGATGGAATGTGGCGGCGCAAGCACGGCTCTTCCTTTTGAAGAAATTAGACGGGCATCGCTCGTGATCACTGATGAGTTAATAGAAGCGGCGCGGCGCGAAGCAAGTGCAGCCGCCCAGACGGAGCATTAGGATGGATTTGGAAAACGATACTATTGTCGGTGCCGGGTATGATCGCGGCGAGTTGCTGCAGGTCGCCGAAGCAGTTGCGCGGGACAAGGGCATTGAATCTGAGGAAGTCATTGACGCGATGGAGCAGGCGATTCAGAAAGCCGCCCGGTCGCGCTACGGTCATGAAAATGATGTCCGCGCTGAAATCGATCGCAAGTCGGGCGAAATTCATTTAGCCCGTTATATGGAAGTAGCGGACCCTGTCGAAAATGACGCCATGCAAATTTCGATGGATGAAGCGAAGCGCCTAAACCCCGAAGCGGAAGTCGGAGATTTCTTGTCTGAAGCTTTGCCGCCGGTCGATTTTGGTCGGATCGCGGCCCAGACCGCAAAACAAGTCATCGTCCAGAAAGTCCGGGAAGCCGAGCGTGCCCGTCAGTACAATGAATACAAAGATCGTGTTGGTGAGATTGTAAACGGCATCGTTAAACGGGCAGAATTTGGCAATGTGACGGTTGACCTTGGACGCGGCGAAGCCGTGCTGCGGCGCGATGAGATTATACCGCGGGAGACCTTCCGTCCGGGTGATCGGGTGCGGGCCTATATTTATGATGTCCGCGAAGAGATGCGTGGACCGCAAATCTTTTTGTCGCGGACTCATCCTCAATTCATGGCTGGTCTTTTCAAACAGGAAGTTCCCGAAATTTATGATGGCATCATTGAAATGAATGCTGTCGCGCGTGATCCGGGTAGCCGCGCTAAAATCGCTGTGACCTCCAATGATTCGAGCATTGACCCTGTCGGTGCTTGCGTCGGCATGCGAGGCAGCCGTGTTCAGGCGGTGGTCGGTGAATTGCAGGGCGAGAAGATTGATATTATTCAGTACTCCCCTGATCCCGCGACATTCATTGTGAATGGTTTGGCGCCAGCAGAGGTGGCTAAAGTTGTTCTTGATGAGGAAGCGAACCGCATTGAAGTTGTCGTTCCTGATGATCAGCTGAGCTCTGGCGATTGGCCGCCGCGGCCAGAATGTGCGCCTCGCCTCTCAGCTTACCGGCTGGGATATTGTCATCCTGACAGAGGAAGAAGAATCTGAGCGTCGTCAGGAAGAATTCCGGGCCCGCTCGCAAATGTTTATCGACGCCCTGGAAGTTGATGATGTGCTCGCGCATCTTCTGGTTACGGAAGGTTTCTCGTCGGTGGAAGAAGTTGCGTTTGTGCCGATCGAAGATCTTCTGGCCATTGAGGGTTTTGATGAAGAGCTTTCGGAAGAGCTTCGTACCCGGGCCCATACCCATTTGGCTGAAAAGGAAGAGGAATACGCCGTACGCCGTAGCGAGCTGGGTGTTGCCGATGATCTGCTCGAGGTAGCAGGCCTTACCGGCGCCATGATTGTGACGCTTGGTGAAGCGGGCATTAAAACGCGGGACGACCTCGCTGACCTTGCGGGGGATGAATTATGTGCCGCGGAAGACGGGCTGCTCCGTGACTATAAATTGTCAGAGGATGAGGCAAATCAGGTAATTATGGCCGCCCGTGCGCATTGGTTCGATGATGAAGATGACGCCAGTGACGCGACGGACGATTCCGAAACTCCAGCAGATGATGCATCCGGCGATGAGCCGGCTGCTAATGCTTAGGCACGCGGCGATGAGGTCTTATAGATCATGTATTCGACGCCAAGCGATCAGCAAACAGCCCCAACCACGGCGACGGGAAAATCTTCTCGTGACCGGCGGTGCTTCGTTACCTATGCCCGCAAACCGATCGACGAGCTTGTTCGTTTCGTTGTAGCGCCCGATAAAAGCATTGTTCCCGACCTTGCAGAGCGTTTGCCGGGTCGAGGGCTTTGGCTGTCTTCTTCGCGGGAAACGGTGAATACTGCCTGCGCCAAGCATCTTTTCGCAAAAGCCGCCGGCGGTCCTGTTACGGTGCGCGATGATCTTGCCGATGCAATAGAGGAGCAGCTTCACAAACGCTGTCTTGATCTCCTCGGCATGGCGCGACGAGCGGGAGAAGCCGTTGGTGGGTTTCAGAAGGTCATTTCGCTTTTACACGCCCGGCCAGCTTCAGTCATTTTGTGCGCCAGCGACGGGGCAGATGATGGTCGGAATAAAGTTGTTGCGGCGGCTAAAAAGGCGCCGGTTATTGAGGTTTTTACAGGTGTTGAGCTCGGAAGCATTTTCGGGCGTGAGAGAACGGTGTATGTAGCGGTGGCGCAGAAAGCGCTCGGTGCGCGTATATTACGTGAGTCTGAACGGTTGGCGGGTTTCCGCCTTGCGGAAACGGTATGAAGGTTTTGGAAATATGAGCGATGACAACGAAGGCAAAAAGGGCGTTTTAAAAGCACGTCCCGGACGACTCGAACTTAAGAAAACAGTGGATGCCGGTCAGGTACGCCAAAGTTTTTCGCATGGTCGTACGAAATCGGTTGCCGTTGAGGTTCGTCGCAAAAGAACCTTTACCCAGGGAGCTGGTGGCTCCATGGAAGAGGTTAAACGCAAGGCGGCGGAAAAAGCGAGTAGCGACCCCGCTTCTGTTGAGCAAGAGGCTCCTAAAGTTGCAGCGAAACCTGCTGCCGAGGTATCGCGCCGGCCTGCCGTTCTTCGCACATTGACGGAACAGGAAGCTGCCGCGCGCGCAAAGGCCTTGGAGGGCGCACGCTCGGATGAGGGTAGTGCCAACAAGATCCTCGAACGTACCGCTGAAGGGGCCGAGGCCCGTCGGGCAGCGACGCGCGCCGAAGAGGAGGCGCGACAGGCTGAAGAAGACAAGCGCCAGGAAGAAGAACGCTTGCGGCGTGAAGAAGAAGAGCAGCGCAAACGGGATGAGGACGCTGCGGCTAAACGGGCAGCCAAGCAAGCCGCGAAAGCGGAGGAGCGCATTGCCAGCCGTGAGACCACTATTGTCGATCCTGCGACTGTTGAAGCAGAAGAAAAAGAACAAGAAGGCCGCGCAAAACGTCCTGCAGGGGCAGCGCCCGTCCTGCGGAAAAACGTCCCGCGGCTCGGCGGGTCGAACCTCGGCGGCGCGCTGGCAAGTTGACGGTAGCGCAGGCGCTCAATGATGATGAACGGGTTCGGAGCCTCGCCTCTGTTCGCCGGGCGCGCGAACGTGAGCGTCGTAATATGCGGTCGCAGCCGCAAGAGGCGATTAAGATCGTCCGGGATGTTGTTGTGCCAGAAACAATCACGGTGCAAGAGCTCGCGAACCGTATGGCGGAACGGGGGGTCGATGTTATCCGCAGCCTCATGAAGCTCGGTGTTATGGCGACGCTGCAGCAGACAATTGATGCTGACACAGCCGAGCTGTTGGTTACCGAATATGGCCATAATATGCGACGGGTCAGTGAATCGGACGTTGAAATCGGTCTTAAGGGTGATGACGATGCTGAAGAGACGCTTCAGGCTCGTGCTCCCGTCGTGACGGTAATGGGTCATGTCGACCATGGTAAAACGTCACTGCTCGATGCGTTGCGGTCAACGGATGTGGTCAGTGGTGAAGCTGGTGGCATTACCCAGCATATTGGGGCCTATCAGGTGGAAATCCCGTCAGGCGACAAGATTACCTTTATCGATACACCCGGCCATGCGGCGTTTACCGCGATGCGGGCGCGCGGTGCCAATGTAACGGATATTGTCATTCTGGTGGTGGCCGCGGATGACGGGATTATGCCACAGACAATTGAAGCGATTGACCATGCCAAAGCGGCAGAAGTGCCAATCATTGTCGCGATCAACAAGATCGATCGCCCGAACGCTGATGCGACCCGTGTCCGAAATGAATTGCTTCAGCATGAATTGGTTGTTGAAGAGATGGGTGGCGACATTCTCGCCATCGAGGTGTCGGCAACCGAGAAAACGAATTTGGATAAGCTTCTGGAGGCCGTCTTGCTTCAGGCGGAAATTCTGGAATTGCGCGCTAATCCTAACCGGCCCGCGGAGGGCGTTGTCGTGGAGGCCAACCTTGAGACTGGTCGAGGGGCGGTCGCGACGATGCTGATCCAGCGGGGCCGACTTGCTGTCGGTGATATTATCGTTGCCGGTGCTGAATGGGGTCGTGTCCGGGCAATTTCGGATTATGAAGGAAAGTCAATCAAGACGGCTGGTCCGTCGCAGCCTGTTGAAGTGATGGGGTTAAGCAGTGCACCGTCAGCGGGTGACGAATTTGCCGTCGTTGAAAATGAGCAACGCGCCCGTGAAATCACGGAATTCCGCTCACGTCGTAACCGGGCCCAAAAATCTGCTGCGGCACCGCGGGGAACTTTGGAGCAAATGTTCCTTGAGATCGAAGCCGGTGAGCTTCAGGAGCTACCTGTCCTTATCAAGGCAGACACTAACGGGTCGGTCGAAGCCATCATCGGCAGTCTGAATAAAATTGGCACCGATGAAGTAACGGCCCGCATCCTGCATTCAGGTGTCGGTGGTATTAATGAATCGGATGTCAGCCTGGCCCAGGCGTCGAACGCCTTTATTGTTGGCTTCAACGTCCGTGCCAATGCACAGGCCCGGGATTTCGCCCGTAAGGAAAACATCGATATCCGCTACTACTCGGTGATTTACAACTTGCTGGACGATATCAAGGACATGCTCAGCGGTATGCTGGCGCCGGAGAGTCGGGAAACCTTCCTTGGCAATGCAGAGATTCTCGAAGTGTTCAATATCAGCAAGGTTGGTAAAATTGCTGGTTGCAGGGTCACCGAAGGTATGGTCAAGCGGGGCTCGGCGGTAAGATTGCTGCGGGATAATGTTGTCATTCACGAGGGCAGCCTCGGTACCTTGAAGCGCTTTAAGGACGAAGTCCGTGAAGTCCGCGATGGCATGGAGTGCGGTATGGCGTTCGAGAACTATCAGGACATAAAAGCCGGTGACGTCATTGAATGCTTTGACGTTGAAGAGATCGCGCGTTCACTTTAAGGGCATGACGCCAAATTTTTGGCGGCGGAATCGTTATGGCAAATCGGCGGAATAGCGGACAACGCGCAGGTCGCGAACGCACGCAGCGCCAGCTGCGGGTGGGTGAGCTCATTCGCCATGCATTGGTAGAAATCCTGATGCGTGGGGAGTTGCGGGACCCTGACCTTGTGGGTGTTTCGATTACTATTTCCGAAGTTCGGGTCAGCCCCGATCTCAAGAATGCGACCGCCTTTATTATGCCGCTCGGCGGTAATGAGGTTCCTAAAATCGTCGAAGCGCTGAAACGGGCGGCGCCTTTTCTGCGTCGGCAGGTTGGGGCGTCGGCAACCATGCGATATATGCCCGCGTTAAGCTTTGTCGCTGATGCTGCATTTGAGGAAGGCGCTAAAATAGATGCGCTGCTGCGCTCAGCTGACTTATCACGCGATTTATCTGATGTTGATGCAGATGACGAGGGCGACGAAAGCTCATAATGGCGCGAAAACGACGCGGCCAACCCATTCATGGTTGGGTATCAATTGATAAACCCACTGGGCGCACGTCTGCGCAAGTAACCGCCCATGTTCGCCGGGTACTTGATGCTGCCAAGGCAGGACATGGCGGCACATTGGACCCCATTGCGACGGGGGTTTTACCTATTGCCCTCGGCGAGGCGACCAAAACAGTTTCTTACGTCATGGACGGCCAAAAGCGCTACCGGTTTACCGTGCGCTGGGGCGAAGAACGGACCACAGATGATCTTGAGGGGGACGTAACCAACGTTAGTACCGAACGCCCTACTGAAGCGGAAATCCTCAGCGTCTTGCCAGAATTCATCGGTGTTATTGAGCAGATCCCCCCTGATTTCTCTGCAATTAAGCTCAATGGAAAACGCGCTTATGATTTGGCCCGTGCGGGAGAAGAAGTATCGATCGCCAAACGAGAGGTCTCTATCGAGGAATTTTCGCTCGCATCGATGCCTGATGAAGACCATGCGGTTTTTGAGGTAGCGAGTGGCAAGGGTACGTATATGCGGAGCCTGGCTAGGGATATTGCGCGCCGTTTGGGCACGGTTGGCCACATCGCGGAACTGCGCAGAACGCATTGCGGACCGTTTTCTGAAAAGGCTTCGATTTCGCTGGAATCTCTCGAAACTCTGGTGCATAGTGCGCCGCCTTCTGCCTACCTGCTTGCAGTTGAGACCGCGCTGGACGACATCCCGGCGCTGGCCTTGAACGCAGCTCAGGCCGATCACCTACGACATGGGCGACCGGTACGAGTGCAGGGTCCAGGGGGACATTCCTTTGTAGAGACTGGTTCGTTAGTCGATGGGGGTGTGTTTTGTGCCATGGCTGATGGTCAGCCGGTGGCATTAGCCCGGTTTACCGATGGAGAAATCCGCGCGGTCCGGGTGCTCAACATTTAAGATAGGAGTATCCGATGTCGATTACGCAAGAGCGCAAGGGCGAGCTTATTAAAGAGTTCCGCCAAACTGATGATGATACGGGTTCGCCCGAGGTCCAGGTCTCGATCCTGACAGAACGGATCAACAACCTTACCGAACATCTCAAGGAACATAAAAAAGACCATCATTCACGTCGTGGCCTCCTGATTATGGTTGGTCAGCGCCGGAGATTGTTGGACTATTTAAATCGTAAAAATTCAGCGCGGTATCAGGATCTGATTAAGCGTTTGGGTCTGCGTCGCTAAAAGCGCCGCAATGACCTGGTTGGTTCACCCGGCAGGGGCTGGGTGGCTAATGTTATCTATGTGACAAGGTCGCATGGATTAACAGGAAGCAGGGCAAATGGGCTGCTGCTTCGAGGTTGGCGCGCATCTGGCGTCGTCAATCCGCAAGGAAGGAATGGAATACATGTTTTCCGTACATCGTAAAGAAGTGATGTGGGGCGGGCGTAAGCTCGTCTTTGAAACAGGCAAAGTTGCCCGCCAAGCCGACGGTGCCGTTATGGTAACCTATGGCGATACAATGGTGTTGTGCACGGCTGTCGCTCAAAAATCGCCAAAGCCGGGAATCGATTTTTTCCCGCTAACCGTCAACTACCAGGAAAAAACATTTGCTGCGGGTAAAATTCCCGGTGGCTTTTTCAAGCGTGAAGGGCGTCCTAATGAAAAGGAAACGCTGACATCACGTTTGATCGATCGGCCGATCCGGCCGTTATTTGCGAAAGGCTTCCAGAACGAGACGCAGGTTATCTGTACGGTTCTGAGCCACGATCTGGAAAATGATCCGGACGTTGTTTCGTTGGTCGGTGCTTCGGCAGCGCTCACGATTTCGGGCATCCCCTTTATGGGCCCTATCGGTGGCGCGCGCGTTGGTTATGCCGACGGCGAATTCATGCTGAATCCGCTCCCTGAAGATTTGGAAAAATCTGAGCTGGACATGGTCGTTGCGGGTACGCCCGACGCTGTTCTGATGGTGGAATCGGAAGCGAGTGAGCTTTCTGAAGAAACCATGCTGGGTGCTGTGATGTTTGCGCATCGCGAATTCCAGCCAGTAATTCAGGCGATTATCGAGCTCGCAGAGGAATGCGCTAAGGAGCCATGGTTGGTTCCGGAACCGGCCCCTGAAAAGGCTGAGCTTGCAGCAAAGCTTAAAGATGTGGCCGAGGCCAGCATCCGTGACGCTTATTCCGAAACTGTCAAACAGGCGCGTGTTGAAAAGATTTCAGCGGCGAAGGCGGCGGCGGTTGAAGCTCTTGATGTTGATGAAGATTCCCAGAAACTTCTCGGTGGCTTGCTCAAGGATCTCGAAAAAGACGTGGTTCGCGGCAATATTCTGGATACTGGAAATCGGATCGATGGGCGCGACACGAAAACGGTTCGCCCGATTATGGCCGAGGTTGGCATTCTGCCTCGTTCGCATGGTAGTGCGCTGTTCACCCGTGGTGAAACACAGGCATTATGTGTAGCGACGCTTGGTACCGGACAGGATGAACAAATCATCGATGCACTCGAAGGCGAGTATCGTGAAAATTTCATGCTGCATTACAACTTCCCTCCATACTCAGTTGGTGAAGCCAGCTTCCTGCGGTCTCCGGGCCGCCGTGAAATTGGCCATGGCAAGCTTGCCTGGCGGGCCATGCGGGCCGTTCTTCCGACCAAGGAGGACTTCCCCTACACCATGCGGATCGTTTCTGAGATCACTGAATCAAACGGGTCATCATCGATGGCTACCGTTTGCGGTACATCACTGTCATTGATGGATGCTGGTGTGCCAATCACGCGGCCTGTTGCTGGTATTGCGATGGGTCTGATCAAGGAAGACCGTGGATTTGCTGTTCTCTCTGATATTCTCGGCGACGAGGATCATCTCGGCGATATGGACTTCAAGGTTGCGGGAACATCTGAGGGTGTGACGTCACTGCAGATGGACATCAAGATCACCGGCATTACCGAGGAGATCATGAAGGTCGCTCTCGATCAGGCTTGTGATGGCCGGCAGCATATCCTGGGCGAAATGGCCAAGGCGTTGGATATGGCGCGGGATGATGTCAGTGACAATGCTCCGCGGATTACGACGATGTCTGTTCCGAAAGATAAAATTCGGGATGTTATCGGCACGGGCGGCAAGGTCATTCGCGAGATTTGTGAAGTGACGGGCGCCAAGATCGATATCGATGACGATGGTACGATCAAGGTTGCCGCCATTACAGCTGAAGCTGGCGAGGCAGCCCTCAAATGGATCCAGGGCATCGTTGCTGAACCCGAAGTCGGGGTGATTTACGAGGGTAAAGTCGTGAAGGTCGTCGATTTCGGCGCGTTCGTAAACTTCCTCGGCGCTAAAGATGGACTGGTTCACATTAGTGAGCTTGCACCACAGCGCGTTGGGAAAGTCACCGATATCGTCAATGAAGGTGACCAGGTCAAAGTTAAAGTCCTGGCCGTCGATGACCGGGGCAAGGTTAAGCTCAGCATGAAGGTTGTCGATCAGGAAACCGGTGAAGAAATCAGCGGTAAGCCAAAAGAAGAGGCCCCTTCCGAGGAAGCCTAATCGGTCGCCGGTTTAGGCCGGCGGTGAAAAAAACAGGGGCAGCGTCAGCATTTTGCGGGTACTGCCCCTGTTTTGTCCTGAAATCCGAAGTTTATTGAAAAAACTTGCCTCTGGGGCTGGTCAATTCTAAATCGCTTCATATAAAGACTAAGTAGAAGGGGTGACGCCCGCGATGTTGGCATGCCGGTCAGGGCTGTTTTTGCAAAAAAGCGAGCCAGACGGTTTTTTTGGCATGTCTGGGTGTTGTTTCAATTGGGCATATTACGAGGACCGCGTCACCAATGAGTGTCATGGAGCGCAAGAATTTTACGTATGATGATTTGATCGAATGCGGTCACGGAAAGCTGTTTGGCGAAGGGAATGCTCAGTTACCGTTACCGCCGATGTTGATGTTCGATCGGATTACTCAAATATCGGAAGATGGCGGTGAATTTGGCAAAGGCCAGGTTGTCGCTGAGTTCGACATCAAGCCCGACCTGTGGTTTTTCCCATGTCATTTCGAAGGCGATCCGGTAATGCCGGGGTGCCTTGGGCTGGATGCCCTTTGGCAATTGGTCGGGTTTCATCTTGGTTGGTTGGGCGCGCCGGGGCGTGGTCGAGCGCTTGGCCTGGGTGGTTTGAAATTCAACGGTCAGGTGACACCGGATGCCAAGCTGGTGACCTACCGAATTGATGTGAAGCGTGTGTTGCGTCGCGGGTTTGCCATTAGTATTGCCAACGGAACGTTGGAGGTTGATGGGCAAGTGGCGTACGAAGCGCAGGATTTAAAGGTGGGGGTCTTTACCTCTGCCGATCAAATGTGAGGATGCTATGAAGCGAGTGGTGGTAACCGGACTCGGGATTGTCTCCAGTATCGGGAATAATAAAGAAGAAGTAACGGCGTCCCTCCGTGACGGAAAATCAGGCATCTCCTTTGCGCCGGAATATGCCGAGCGTGGATTTCGGAGTCATGTTCACGGTGCCCCGACAATTGATCTCGCCGATTTCGTAGACCGCAAGCATCGTCGATTTATGGGCGATGGCGCGGCCTATAATTATGTGGCGATGGATCAGGCGATTGCCGATGCCGGACTTGAAGACACGGACGTTTCTAATGACCGCACCGGACTTATTATGGGATCGGGTGGTCCCTCCACCAAGAATTTATTGATTGCCTTTGATACGGCTCGGAACTCCAGCGCTAAGAAGGTCGGACCCTTTATGGTGCCCCGGACAATGTCGAGCACCAATTCGGCGACCCTGGCAACGGCCTTTAAAATAAGAGGCGTGAACTACTCTATCAGCTCAGCCTGTGCGACGAGTGCGCATTGTATCGGCAATGCTGCTGAGCTCATTCAACTTGGTAAGCAGGACATCGTGTTTGCCGGTGGTGGTGAAGAGCTCGACTGGACCATGACGGTTCTGTTTGATGCGATGCCAGCGCTTTCCGGTGGGTATAATGATACACCTGAGAGAGCCTCCCGCCCATTCGATGCCAATCGTGATGGCTTTGTGATCGCCGGCGGCGGCGGCGTTGTTGTGCTCGAAGAGCTGGAGCATGCCAAAGCGCGTGGCGCCAAAATCTATGCCGAATTCGCTGGCTACGGTGCGACCTCCGACGGCTATGACATGGTGCAGCCATCTGGCGAAGGCGCGATCCGTTGCATGAATATGGCGCTGCAGGGAATTGACTCAGTTGACTACGTCAACACACATGGCACATCGACGCCGGTTGGTGATGTGAAAGAACTGGGGGCTTTGCGTGCCGTATTCGCCGAACGCAACGGGGTGCCGGCTTTTAATTCGACCAAATCTTTGGCCGGTCATTCGCTTGGCGCGACCGGTGTTCATGAGGCGATCTACACTTTGCTCATGATGGAAAATAAGTTTATTTCCGCATCGGCGAATGTGGAGAATGTTGATCCGGAAGTTGGTGACTTGCCTCTTGTCACTGAACGTCAGGACAATGTCGACATCAATTGCGCCCTATCCAACAGTTTTGGATTTGGTGGCACCAATGCATCGCTTGCCTTTAAAACCCTGCAGGACTGATAGCGGAACACAGCATGTCTGATTCAAGTTTGATGCAGGGAAAACGCGGCCTGATCCTCGGCGTTGCCAACGACCACTCGATAGCCTGGGGTATTGCCAGTGCGGTTGCCGAACATGGTGCAGCGCTTGCTTTTACCTATCAGGGCGACGGGTTTGCCAAGCGGGTTAAGCCCCTAGCGGAATCGGTCGGGTCCAATATCGTGTTGCCATGTGATGTGAGCGACGATGCCAGTATTGACGCGGTGTTTTCTGCGATTGAAAAGGAATGGGGCTCCCTGGATTTTGTCGTTCATTCTGTCGCCTATTCAGACAAAGATGAATTGTCGGGCCGTTATGTTGATACCAGCCGGGATAATTTCAAATTAACGCTCGATATATCCTGTTTCTCCTTTACGACGATTGCGCAGCGTGCTGCGGCCCTTATGCCAAATGGCGGGAGCCTTGTTACGCTCACTTACTCCGGCGCTGAACGTGTTATGCCTAACTATAATGTAATGGGTGTTGCCAAGGCTGCCTTAGAGGCAAGTGTTAAATATCTGGCCGTGGATCTTGGGGCGGATGGCATTCGTGTGAATGCCATTTCTGCGGGCCCTATGCGGACCCTGGCCGGCAGTGCTGTCGGTGGCGCGCGCCAGGTCTATAAGTGGAATGAAGAATATTCCCCACTCCGTAATAACACGAAGCTTGAAGATGTCGGTGGCGCCGGCCTTTATCTATTGAGTGATCTCTCGGCAGGGATTACAGGCGAAATCATGCATGTTGATTCAGGGTACAACGTGGTGGGCGTGCCTGATCTGTTGCGTCATCGCGAAAAAGACGCTTAAAAATTTGCCGATTTGGCTCGTTACGATAAATTATTTTAAATCTTTTCTTTTTAACCGTTCCAATCTGGGAAATATGGCCTATATTTCCTGAATGAACGATAGACCTTTCACATATGTAATTGAGCTACTGCATAGCGCAGGGCTTCGTCCGACCCGGCAAAGAATGGCCCTCGCCAGACTTTTGTTCGACGCCGGAAATCGGCATGTCACGGCTGAAGAGCTCCATCGCGATGCAAAAAAGGCCCGTATTCCCGTGTCGTTGGCCACAATATACAACACGCTGCATCAGTTTACCTCGGCCGGTTTATTACGTGAAGTTGTCGTTGAGCCGGGGCGGGCTTATTTCGATACCAACCTTGCAAGCCATCATCATTTCTTTTTTGAAGATTCCGGTCAGATTGAAGATATTCCTGACAATCAGGTGACGATTTCCCAGCTACCAGATATTCCTGAAGGTACCCAGCTTAATCGCGTTGATGTTGTCGTCCGCGTTGCCGCTACTGATCGTAATATAGAGAAATAGTTTAGTTTAGAACTAATAAAAACTATTGAATAAGAAAGAATAAAGTAATATCTTTTAATTATAAAAATTCGTCCGGTTTATAATTGGCGGTGCTTATCAAAGGGCCCGTCTACTACCAAAGGGAAGAGGAGAAATCGATGCCCGCGTTAAAAGGAACTAAAACCGAAGACAATCTCAAGGCTGCTTTTGCCGGAGAATCCCAGGCAAACCGCCGCTATCTCTATTTTGCTCAGAAAGCCGACGTAGAAGGCTATAACGATGTAGCCGCCGTATTCCGGTCAACCGCCGAAGGCGAAACCGGTCATGCGCACGGACATCTCGAGTATCTCGAAGAAACCGGCGATCCGGCCACTGGTGAACCAATCGGTAGCACAGCCAATAATTTGAAGGCTGCGGTTGCAGGTGAAACCCACGAATATACCGACATGTATCCCGGCATGGCTCGTGAAGCCCGTGATGAAGGCTTTGATGAAATTGCCAGCTGGTTCGAAACTCTGGCGAAAGCGGAGAAATCCCACGCTGGTCGTTTCCAAAAGGCGTTTGACGAGCTCGATTGAGCTCCTGAGATTTCGGACGGAGAGTAATTGCTCTCCGTCCGGTTTTCCATTTTCTAACGGTACCAAACCGGGGCAGTCTGTTTCCCGGAAGGGTTCTTTGCGGCCTAAGGCCAAAGGCAAGGTTACGATGTCTGAAGGAAGTCTAGAAGCACCAACGCGTCACCCAATCGACTGGAATAACCCAGATTTTTTCGATAGCGAAAAACTGGACCGGGAATTACGGCGTGTGTTTGATATTTGCCACGGGTGCCGTCGGTGTTTCAATCTCTGCGATTCATTCCCCAAGCTTTTTGATCTGATTGATGATTCCGAAACGGGCGAGTTAGACTCAGTGTCCAGCGACGGTTTCAAACCTGTCGTTGATGCCTGCACTTTGTGTGATATGTGTTTCATGACGAAGTGCCCTTACGTGCCCCCGCACGAATTTAATCTCGATTTCCCCCACCTAATGCTGCGTTACCGTGCCATCGAAAACCGTGACGGTAAAATTCCTTTCGCGCAAAAGGAAGTTTCTAAAACGGATCGTAACGGAAAATTAGCGGCGCCAGTTTCTAGTCTCGCTAATTGGAGCACAAAAACTGATAACGCGCTGACCCGCCCTGTAATGCAAGCTGTCGCTGGTATCGACAAGAATGCTGTCTTGCCGAAATTTCATGGCAAAACATTCACAGCGCGTGCCAGGAAAAATACCCCCACAGTCAATGCCGACGCTCCTGGCTTCGGCCGTAAGGCTGTCCTCTATGCGACTTGTTTTGTGAATTACAATAATCCTGATATCGGAGAAGCCGCCCGTAATGTGCTTGCTAAAAACGGTGTAGAGACCGAAGTCGTCTACCCACAATGTTGCGGCATGCCAAAATTAGAACATGGTGACATTGCAGCGGTTGCAAAAAGCGCAGAAGCGGTTGCCGCAGAACTTTTGCCCTGGGTCGATAAGGGATATGACATTATCGCATTGGTTCCCAGCTGCGCCTTGATGCTGAAATTTGAATGGCCGCTGATTCTGCCGGAAAACGACGACATCAAACGCCTGTCGGCAGCCACCCGCGATATTACCGAATATGTCGTTGATATTGCGAAGAACGAAGGGCTTGCTGAAGGTCTGGCCCCAGCCGCCGGGGGCGTCACTGTTCACTTGGCATGTCACGCACGGGCTCAGAATATGGGCCCCAAGGCGGCGGATATGCTGCGGCTCCTGCCTGATACCGATGTTAGTGTCGTTGAACGTTGCTCGGGTCACGGTGGATCATGGGGCATGATGACGGAGAATTTCGAAACTGGCATGAAAGTCGGAAAACCTGTGGCCCGCGAGGCACTTGAGAAATCGGCAGGCACCGTGGTTTCTGAATGCCCCCTCGCCGGCTTGCATATCCTGCAGGGAATGGAACGACTGAAAGCGGAAAAAGGGGAAGGGACGGTGCCTGCAACCGCACCGCACCCAATTGAAGTTTTGGCGAAAGCTTACGGCTTCTAACGGAGTTACCGATTATGAAACACGAAATTCGCCGCGATGATATCATGCCGATGGATAAGTATGCCGGTATAAGGCGGGAGCACGCTAAATCTCTGGCCGAAGCTAAAAAGAGCCGTCGTATAGAACTCGGCCCTTCCTGCACCTTTTATTTCGAGAGCTATGACACGATGTGGTACCAAATCCACGAAATGCTCTATATTGAAAAAGGCGGCGAAGAGCAGATTGCTGGAGAGCTGTCGGCTTATAATCCTTTAATTCCAAAAGGTCGTGAGCTTGTCGCAACCGTGATGATTGAAGTTGGCGATCCTGACCGCCGCGCGGCATTGTTGGCAAAACTTGGTGGCTTTGAAGAAACCATTACGCTTACTGTCAACGGCGAAGTCGTTCAAGGTGTTGCAGAGGTCGATATCGACCGGACAACGGCGGACGGAAAAGCATCTTCCGTTCAATTTCTGCGCTTCCCATTTATGGATGCGCAGGTTGCAGCCTTTAGCGCCGATGACGCTGATGTCGTTTTGGCAATAGGTCATCCTGAATATCGTCATATGGCTGGTATGCCAAACGAGGTTAGAGCGTCTTTGTCGCAGGACTTTGTCTAAGATTTTGTTTTTGGTACGTGCTTATTTGGCGAAAGGCATGATCAGGACGACGGCGAAATAATTGGAGCCTAAAATCCCTGCGATCATAAAAGTCAGCAGGGTAAAGCGGTGCACATTCGCTTCCATTCTCGACTTAAGGCCATACACGAGGGTCGAGAGATTAGAGAGCCTGCCCATCATCTCCCTTATCTTTTCGCGCTCTGTCCCCTGCCAGGATTGTAAGATCGCCAGTGAGTAAATGGCCCCAGCGGAAACGAGAAAGCTCGCGCAGATTACTGAATTTATGAAATTGGCGCTGCTATTGGTCAAACGGCAGGACAGAACCAGCAGGACGAAGAGCGCGATTGCTCCAGACATAGCGCGCCACTGAAGGTTCTTTGAGAAACGGATATTGTTCTGGGCGTCAGCGTAGAGGACGATGATCTCGGCATGAGTAGAGTCATCCAGCGTCGAAGGTTCAATGGCAAAGACGTCTTGATCATCCTCATTAAACGCTGCCGTCGTATCTGAATCCGCCATAATCACATACCCATTTGAAACTGGAAAATCATGACGCTGTGTAAAGTCGTCAGATTATCTGTGCCCCAACCAGGGTTAATGATGCGTTAAATTATGAAAATGGGCCTGGGCTCAAAGCCGGTCACTTTACAGTTTCATGAGGATATACGCCCCAGATTTGTTTGTGGCGCATCCATCCCGAGAATCCTGAGAAGTCTATCTTACACCAACGGGCATCGCATTTTTCTACCTTGCCGATGACCTTCTTTTCTATCCGGGCGACAACCGGCGCGTCTGGTTTGGTACTGCCCCTTAAGGTTTGTTTGCCTTTGCGTATAATGACCCAGCGCTGACCAGACAGCATCGATTTGTGCACCCAGCCAACGCTGCCCTCCCATTCACGAATTTTCCGCCAGTTCTCGAACTCGGCGACAATCTCAACGGGCATGTGACGGTAAACGAGTTTCCACTGTATAGGATAGCGAACGCCCGGCCCGGTCCGCATGTTAACTTCGCTGGCTCTCAACGACACAAAACGCGGAAGCGGCAGCCCCGTTTGGGCGGCTGCTTGGCCGGTAAGTGTGATCAGGAGGAGCCCGATCGCAAACAGCCGAAAGTGATTCCGTGGTATCGGCAATTTCATTTATCCAGACAGTATCACAACAAGTCTTCCGCCATTATAGGGGCTGGCTCTGGACGGCTCCAGCGCTGAACGGCAAGATATGCGACAATTCATAATTGGCGAAATCGATGAGATTTCGCGCGTTTGTATTTTAACAACAATGACCGGCGTTCAATGAGCAAGCCCATAATTGCGGTTACCCGCCGCCTTCCAGATCTTGTCGAAGCGAGGATGGTCGAGCTTTTTGACGTCCGGCTAAATTCACACGACATTGCCCTTACGAATGAACAAATCATGGCGGCGTCTGAAGGCGCTCAAGTGCTCGTGCCGACCGTGACGGATAGGCTCGACGCCCCACTTATCAGGGCGTTGCCCGACTCCATCAAAATGCTCGCTAATTTTGGTGCCGGCGTTGATCACATTGATCTCAAAGCGGCGGCGGCGCGGAATTTGGTTGTGACAAATACACCCGGTGTTTTGACAGATGATACGGCCGATCTGGCGATGGCGCTCTTGCTCGCGGTACCACGCCGCTTAGCCGAAGGGTCGCGGCTGGCACGCAAGGGAGAATGGGTTGGTTGGGCGCCGACTTTTATGATGGGCCATCGGGTGTCCGGAAAACGGCTGGGCATCATCGGGATGGGGCGTATCGGACAGGCAGTTGCAAAGCGCGCCCGGGGTTTCGAGATAGAGATTAACTATCATAACCGGCGCCGGATCGATGCGGGCCTTGAATCCCAGTTGGGAGCCACCTATTGGGAGAATCTTGATGAGATGCTCGCTCAAATGGATCTGGTTTCCATTAATTGTCCTCAAACGCCGGAAACCTATCACCTGTTAAACGCAGAGCGTCTCGACCTTCTGCAATCGCATGCGGTGATCGTGAATACCGCGCGCGGCGGTATAGTGGATGAAGCGGCCCTAGCGGATAGGCTGGCGATCGGTGCCATTGCAGGTGCCGGGTTGGATGTCTATGAAAACGAACCGGAAATTCACTCGAAACTATGTGAATTGAATAATGTCATCCTGGTGCCGCACCTCGGGTCGGCAACCCATGAAGGCCGTGTGGCCATGGGTGAAAAGGTTGTAATGAACATAATCGCTTACCTGGATGACCATCGTTTGCCGGACGATGTTCTTACATAAAGTGAGCCAAGGGTGTGACCTACATGAAGTCAGGACGGGTCAGAGTTGACCCCGTGTGCTCCTCAATCGTCTTGAAGAGGAGTACCCTATCAATGGGTTTCGTAACAAAGCCATTCATTCCAGCGGCTTGAAATTTTTCTTTTGCGCCAGCGACGACGTCAGCGGTCAGGGCCACAATTGGCACCGAGGCGGCAGGTTCGGGCAATGACCGAATCCGATATGTCGCAGTGACACCATCCATCTTAGGCATCCGCATATCCATAAGCACCAAGTCATATGATGAGCGGGTAACGGCGGCGATGGCATCAAGACCGTTATCAACGAAATCAAGTTGACAGCCAGTGGGTTGTAACAAGCAGGTGAGGACCTTCTGATTGGTGGGATTATCCTCGGCGACGAGGATACGGGGCGCTTGTTTTGTCGCCTGATTAGCAGCAGGTTTAAGGGTAATGCTTTTGGCAGCTGCTTTCTGCGGCGCCGTTTCTAATCTTTTGGCTCGGGCCATTTCTAGTCACCGTGTTGGATTAAAATCTCACAATGAGCCTAGGCATAATTGGTTAATGTGGTGTTAGCATCCTTAGGAAGAATAAGGTTTCGCTATTCAGCCGGTTGAAGCGCGTAGTCCATCTCATAGTGAAGATAGATGCCGTCGAAATGGAACCAGCGCATCTTGGCGCTCTCTCTCGCAAAATGAATGCAGAGTTCCTGCTGCTCCCGTGATTTGCAATGTTTGACGATCAGGTCGTAGGCAATACCGCCATGTTCAACATCGACTTCGGAATGGAGCCAAAAATGCTCTATCTCTTCTTCTTTGAATTTGTATTTATCCCGAAGGGCAGGCAGCATCTTGGAATATAATCGGGGCGACTGAGATTCGGTTCCAATCCGCAGCGCTGACATTCCGCAAAACCAGGGGTTATCACGTGCGGCATCGGTCAAAAATCGTACCCATGACCGCGTCGTGGGCAGTCCCTCGCCTTTTTTAATTTTTGTTGGGCTGCCGCCATTGGCTTTGGCAAATTTCAGCATGATATCGAGATGCGAGTGATCGGGATCCATCTCTTCATGAAAGTTATCGATTTCGGCATGGATGACATCGTCGGGCGCATCCTTGCAGATGAAAAATGTTGGCGTGTTCATCTTGCTAACCCAATGCCACTGCTCAGCGGCCCACCCCATCATGCAGCGTTTGCTCAGCTCACCGCGCGCCCATTTCTCCGTCATGGGATGATCTGCGCAATGGCGTTCCGATACTGCTGCTTCCAGCTGTTTGCGAAATGTGCGTGACATCGTTGGGCTCCCTGAATCCTTAATCTTTATAAGGATAGGGTACGGACCATAATGGCAGGGCGTCAAGCGGGCGCATTGTCTATAGAAAGACGATTTGACTGTCTTCTTTCTCTGCTTCCGCCAAAAAGCTGACCAGCCCACCGCTGCGGGTCGGAATATCGGGTCGGAATGTTGTGGCGTCTAGCTTGTTCGCTTTAACGCCCATGTCGCAGCGGACGAACGCTACGTCGAGCTCAACACAGGCCATCGCAAGTTCTTCGATTGTCCCGATACCGTCCTTGCTGAGGTCGTTGTCGCGTTCGATGGCAGTCTTGCCATTTTCGGCGGGCGCCAGTGCCCCCCACCCTGGAGTGCTGTCATTGGCCTTGGGAAGAAAGAAACGAAGAGCGCCCCCTGAGAAAAACATGGTAACCGGGCGATCGGTTGCCGCGGCGGCACTCGCCATTGCAAAGGCATAATGTACACGGTCAAAGTCGCCTGAGAATACGATTAGAGATAACCGGCGTCGGGTCGCCATATTCAGGCCGCCGCGTGACTAGAAAGGTCGGATATTGTGGGGTTGTCACCGCAGAGCGGGCAATCGCTGTCACGTTTGAGGGAGATTTTTCGGAACTCGGTCTCCAGCGCATCATACAGCATCAGACTGCCGGACAGGCTGGTCCCAATCCCCATCACTTCCTTCAACACTTCGGTTGCTTGCATTGAGCCGACAGTTCCCGCGAGCGCACCGAGAACCCCTCCTTCAGAGCAACTCGGCACCATGCCCGCCGGGGGTGGCTCGCGATATAAACAACGATAACAGGGATAGTCTTTTCCCATATGGGATTTGAACGTTGCGATCTGTCCTTCGAAACGCAGGATGGCGCCGGACACGAGGGTCTTGCCTCCTAGGTGGCAGGCGTCATTCACCAGAAAACGGGTTTCGAAGTTATCTGACCCGTCGGCAATAATGTCGTATCCCTCAATCAGGTCGAAGACATTTTCGCTTGTCAATCTGACGTGATGGGGCTGGAATTTAACCTCCGGATTTACCGCGGCAATTGTCGTCGCAGCGCTTTCGACTTTGGGAACGCCTATGTTGGTGGTCGCGTGGATAACCTGTCGCTGCAGATTTGATAGATCGACCACATCGTCATCGACGACCCCAAGCGTACCGATCCCGGCCGCGGCGAGATACAGGAGGAGCGGTGCACCCAGCCCGCCAGCGCCGATAACCAGGACCTTTCCTGATAGCAGTTTTTCTTGCCCAACACCGCCGACTTCAGGCAGGACAATATGTCGGGCATAGCGTTGAAGCTGTTCGTCAGAGAAGTCCATGAGCTCTTTGACTGCTTAGGTTTTCGTGCCAGTAGATCCAAAACCGCCTTCGCCGCGAGCTGTTTCGGGCAATGTGTCCGCTTCCTGCAAGACGGCCTGGACGACGGGGGCGATCACCATCTGGGCGATGCGCATACCGCGCTCGATTGTAAAATCTTCATTGCCCAGATTAGCGAGAATAACTTTAACCTCGCCGCGGTAATCCGCATCGATTGTACCGGGGGTATTAAGGACGGTAACACCATTGCGTGCCGCCAAACCTGAGCGTGGGCGCACTTGCGCTTCATATCCGTCCGGTAAGGCGATGGCTAAACCGGTTGGTACCAACGCCCGTTCGCCTGGCGTGAGGGTCAGGTCCTGTTCGACGGCCGCTGGCAAATCCATGCCCGCTGCTGCTGCAGTTTCATAGGCAGGCAATGGCAAGTCGCCATTATGGGGTAAACGCTTTACGGCGACCGAAACCATTCATGAACCTCTATTCTGCGGCGGTGGGAGGATAAAATTGATCGGCGATGCGACGCGCGAGCATCGTTGCGACTTCTTGCTTGGACATTTTCGGCCAGCTTTCACTTCCGGCATCGGTAATCAAATGCACCTGATTGGTATCGCCACCGAAAGTATCGGTTCCCGGCGAAACATCATTGGCGACGATCCAGTCACAGCCTTTGTTTTCACGCTTTGGTACGGCTTTTTCGATAACGTCACCTGTCTCGGCGGCAAAACCCACGACGAGTCGTGGCCGATCATTACCTGGCTGAGAAAGCGCCCGCAAAATATCGGGGTTTTCCGTAAGCGACAGTGATGGGGTGGTGCCATCTTTCTTGATTTTTTGATCCGCTTCATGCGCCACCCGCCAATCTGAGACGGCGGCGGCACAAACCGCGATATCGGCGGGGAGCGCTTTTTCGCAGGCGGCTAACATTTCGCGGGCGGTTTCAATATGGACAACGTCCACCCCGCCTGGGTCATGTTCGTGTGTCGGACCTGTGACCAACGTCGTTTGGGCACCGAGTCGCGCCAAAGCCGAGGCAATGGCATGGCCCTGTTTGCCGGAAGAACGGTTCGCGATATAGCGAACCGGATCAACAGGCTCGTGCGTTGGGCCGCTGGTCACCAGCGCGCGTAAGCCACTGAGCCGCCCCTCATCGATAAAATGTGCCTCGATGGCGGCAAGAATATCGGCTGGCTCGACCATCCGGCCCTCGCCATATTCGCCGCAGGCCATATCGCCAGAATCCGGTCCCAGGATTTCAATACCACGGCGACGCAATATATCCAGATTGCTAACGGTTGCCGCATGTTCCCACATTCGGACATTCATGGACGGGGCGGCCATCACCTTTTTGTCGGTCGCCAGCAAAACGGTTGTTGCGAGATCGTCCGCAATGCCCTGTGCCATGCGGGCAAGAATATTCGCGGTTGCCGGAACGACGACCAGTAGATCGGCATCGCGGGAAAGCTGTATGTGGCCCATCTCATGTTCGTCTGTCAGAGAAAACAAATCTCCGTAGACCTTGTCACCGGATAAGGCCGCGACGGATAATGGTGTGATAAATTCGGTTGCGGATTTGGTCAGAACACACCGCACGGCCGCCCCTTGCTCACGCAGGCGCCGGATGAGCTCCAGGCACTTATAGGCAGCGATACCACCGGATATGATCAACAAGATGCGCTTGCTTTGCAGCATATTGATGAGTCCCTGACAAAAATTCTGAGAATTCGACTGTAAACTAGTGAGTTCAGGCTGAAACGGCAACAATTCGCTGCAATCGCTGAAACCAGCTCCGGTCAATATTCGTGGACATTTGCATTCCCGATGAATCACAAAATCGTACCAGACCTGTATCAGGATTGGACAGAATATGGCCCGAAATTGGCTCTGAAATACCCTAACTAATTGATATTATGGTGTAAAAATAATTGGCATGGTTCTTGCTTATTCTTGGGTGCCCCCCTACGGGCAGTAACGCGTAGTGAGAACGTTATTCGGTGGAAATTATGGTTAGAACGTCCGTCTGCACTCTTCGTAAAATCGCTCTATTTGGTGCCGTGATCAGCACATCTGTGACGATGGCATCTGTTTCACAGGCACAAACGAACCAATTATCGGCGTTAGCACCGGTGATTGAAGCTCCTACACCCACGACCGCTCCGTCCAAATCGCCTGGCGCGGTTTCGGCAACACAGTTAAATGCGGCTATTCCCCGGTATCTTTCGGTTGGTAACCCGGGTCCCGATGATGTTGTCCAGCGCGCCGTAAGTTTAATGCGGACTTTGAGTGATCAAAAAAAAGCATTGAAACCATCTGATCTGTTTCAGGTTGTGAGCCGGGTTTCGACTTTAGCAACACGCGCGTTGACCAAAACCTCGATCACCCGACTTGCGGTCTCGTCTGACTACAAACCTCGCAACGCGTTGATCGCTCTCGATTTTGGTCCCGCAGACGGCAAAGTCATGGATGGCTTTACCCGCGTGGTCCCCGGTGATCTGCGTGTTTCCGGCAAACGGGTCTCTGCTTTGCGCCGACCAGAAGTTAGTGCCTTACTCGCTGATGGTCTTTCGGGCGTTAAAACAATTTCTATTGATGTTCCGGTTGGAAGCTATCGAATTATCTTGATGACACAGGATCTTGATGATCCCCGCTTTAATGCGCCCTTGGGTCGTGAAATCAGAGTTAACAATATTCCCTTCCTTGTGACGCGTGGCGGCCCCGCACAATGGACGCGGGATGCTTTGCTTTCGGGTAATAGCGACTCACTTGATAGGGGCAGGCTTAAATTTGCGGGCGGTTATTTGTCAGGCGATTTAACTCAGGTGTTGAAACGCCAGAAATCACCGGAGATGGGTGGTGCCATTATTATTGAAGGTCAGTCCAGCGATGGGAAGCTGGTCATTGAGTTGAGAGGGTTCAAAAATGATACGACCTATCTTACCGGTCTTATTGTTGAGCCATTGAAACAGGTCAGCGATGTTATTTTGAGCCAGCCAGCGCTGAGAAAACAAATATCGCTCAGCTCCCGGCTGTCGCTCGAAGCTAGAGTTCTGGCTGCCGCCGCAGAGGCGGTGAGTGGTCTTGAGCCTGAAGCTGGACAGACCGTGGAAGAAGATAAAAGCGCAACGACAAACTGAGCTCTGCGCAGAAGTTTGAATATTGATCACAAAAAATGCGGCCCCGAAGGACCGCATTTAATTGCAAAATTCTTGAAACCTACTTTTGATTAATGAGCGCTCTTACGCGTTTGAATAACTTGTCATCTGCATTGGTAATATCAGCCGCATGCTTTTGTTGCGGTTTCCAATCAACAAAGTTCCAGTCCATTTTACGTTTTTTAGCGGCGGCGATCACGTCGGGATCATGCGCCATATTTTTAAACGCTGTGCGAAGTGCCTTTAACCGCGCTTTTGGAATGCCCGGGGGAGCAATCCAGGCGCGACCGATAACATCGTTATTGCTGATGATCTCAACGATTTTCCGGTCTAGTGGATTTTTAACCAGATCCCGGAAAGTTGGCGCGTTCGGTGCGTCTTTGAGAGGTGACAACGAGTTGGCTGCCAGGACAATGACACGCCCTTCGGTGAGCCAATGAGGCCGGATCAGTTGCACCGAGGACCAGCCTGACTGGAAGCCGTCGGCTTCTTTGCCATCAAGTGCTTTGTAAACACCAGACATCCCGCGATAACCCGTCACGATCTTGAATTTAGTCCCGAGCATGGCATTGGCGAGTTTGGGCAAAATATAGGTTTGGGACCCCTTACCCGTTGACGCAAAAATGACTGATTTTTTCTTGGCCTCTTCCATGGTTTTGATGCCCGAACGCTTGAGAACGACAAAAGCGCCCTGTGGCTTGTCGACACCGCCAATGTAATGAAAGTTGTTGGCGACATATTTGACGCCTGTCTCCCGCATACGGGAAGCGAAGGGGGTATCGGAAAGCAGAATACCGACGGCTGTTCCATCCTTTGCCGCCCGATTATAAAGATAGTTGGCTGCCTTGGTGCCGCCCGCGCCGCCCATATTTTGGGTGATAAAGGTTGGATTGCCGGGCATGTGTTTTTTCCAATATCGCGCAATAAAAAGCGAATATTTGTGATGGCCGCCGCCGGCGCGCGCTGCGACAACGATACTGACCTGTTTGCCCGTATAGAATTTGGCAATGTCGTTCGCAGTCGCACTGCCACCAAATGCGGCAAGCGATGAAAATGCTGCCAGTAACGAAATTGATTTTCCGAAATTCATTCAATTTACTCCCTGTAGTGTCGTCCTGTTTTAGGACGTTATTTATGTCGTCTCTTCTCGATTGTGATGTGCTTCAAGAAAGAGAAGGTCCGTTACGGAATAAGTCTGCGATGAAAAACACCTGAAAATCAAATGGGAATTTGTTGCGGCGGTCTTTATTTTCTTTAGATGAGGGCCGTTTAGGTGGCGGCAATAAGGAGTCCGACGGCTATTGCGGCGCCGGCCCACCACCGCCAGCGAGCTGATTTTCTGTTTCCCGACATGGCATGGATTGTATCCGGGTGCAGCTTAAGGCCGTCTCGAGCCAGCGTTGCGACACCGTCGTTCATATCGGTTATCAGCGTCGGCAGACGTTCGATCAGTCGGCCGGCTTCTACCATCACTTCTGCCGCCTTTGCTTCCGGCGATAGCGCATCCTCCATCCAATCCTCGATAAGCGGCTTGGCCAACTCCCACATATTTGTATCAGGGTGGAGCCGTCGCCCGACTCCCTCTGCGACAAGCATGGTTTTTTGCAGGAGCAGCAGTTGCGGCTGGGTCTGCATCTCAAATCGTTCTGTGATGGTGAAGAGCTGAGCTAAAAGACGGGCGAGTGAGATATCCTTGAGGGGCAGTCCTAAAATGGGTTCCGCGATGGCGCGCGCTGCTTGCGCGAAGGCTTCCTCGGACTGCGTGGACGGCACGTAACCCGCGCGAAAATGGACGGCGGCGACCTTGGCGTAATCAGCCGTCAAAAATCCGATCATCATCTCAGCGAGGTAATAGCGCGTCTGCTTGTCGAGACGTCCCATAATGCCAAAATCAACAGCCTGAATGGCCCCGTCGTCATCGACCAGAAGATTCCCGGGGTGAAGATCGGCATGAAAAAACCCGTCCCTAAAGACCTGTAGAAAAAAGGCCCGGGCCATGTTGGCAACCAGTGTTTCTATATCTTGCCCGGCATTCTCGAGTGCGCTGATCTCGTCAATCGGAACGCCGGAGATGCGCTCTGAGGTCAAAACACGTCTACCGGTGCGCGTCCAATCCATTGCTGGAACGTTGAACCGTTCGTCACCTTCGAAATTGATACGCAGTTCATCGCCGGCGGCGGCTTCGAGCCGTAAATCCATTTCCATGGCAACTGTTTCTGCCAGCGTGTCGATAACCTCGATAGGCCGTAATCGCCGGGCTTGAGGAACATGGCGCTCAACTATTTCTGCCAGCCAGTGCAGCAGATCGAGTTCGCGCGCAAAGGCCATCTCAATACCGGGACGTAGAATTTTGACGGCGACTGGAAGGTCTTCTGTGGTTGTTGCGAAATGGACCTGTGCGATTGAGGCGGCGGCGACAGCTGTGTCGTCGAAAGAAGCAAAAATCTCGTCGAGAGGTTTGCCAAATTCATCTTCAATCGATTGACGGGCGGCGCTGGTCTCGAAAGGCGGCAAGTTATCCTGCAGCGTTGCGAGATCGTCAGCGATTTCTTCCCCGACCAAATCGGATCGCACGGAAAGAGCCTGTCCAAGTTTTATAAAACCGGGGCCCAGTTTTTGGAGTGCGAGCGCCAGCTTTTCGCCTTTCCGGAGGCTTGCGACTGCTGGCGTTGGTCGTGCCCCAAAGGTGATCAGCGCGAGGCCGGACTTTACGTAAAAGGGCGGACTACTTTCTGTGAGAAGAAAGAGGGCATCATGTCTTGCAATCGTTCTTACGATCCCCGTGACGCGGCCAAGATTACGAAAGGTGCGAATCATGGTTGTTAAAGGCGCCAACCTGAGTGGATGGCGACGATCCCGCCAGACATCATACGGTGCTGGGTATTGCTGAACCCTGCCGCCTTCATTTCCGCAGTCAGAGAATCCGGTTCGGGAAACCGCCGGATGCTCTCAACCAAATACTCATAAGCTTCCCGGTCACCGGCAACATGTTCGCCCAGCCAGGGGAGAATCCGGTTTGAATAGGTTTCGTATAAAGGGGCCAGGACGGGGGCCACGGCAGGTGAGAATTCGAGGCAAAAGAAATGTCCGCCGAAATCGAGGATGCGGTGCATTTCCGCAAGCCCGGCAGCACGGTCGGTAACATTTCTGAGACCAAACGAGATTGTGCAAACATCCGCGGAACGGTTCTCAAGGGGTAAGTCTTCCGCTGGCGCTTCGACAAAATCAATACCGCGCACATAGCCTTTGTCGAGCGCCTTCGTCTGGGCGACCTTGAGCATGGCGCTGTTGGGGTCACAAATTGTCGCGCGGTTTTCTGGATCGTCGTCTGACGTATTGTCTAAATGCTCAAGAAACCGGAAGGTGACATCGCCCGTGCCACCCGCAACATCAACGAGCCGCATGCCCGGTCGGGGGTTAATCCAGTCTATCAAGGCCTGTTTCCACAGACGATGCAGGCCACCACTCATCAGGTCGTTCATAATGTCATAACGATCTGCGACGGATTCAAACACGCTGGAGACAAGTCCCGCATGCTCACTTTTTGGCACCCGTCGAAAGCCGAAATTGGTTTCGTCGTCGCCTTCGACGTCTTTTGTGGAACTATTTGCCATGTAACGACAATAGCCTAGCCGGAGAATTCGCGCTAGCTTCTGGATGTCGCCAAAGCAGCTAGATTCACAAGATTCAAAGAGGGTAAGACGAACGATGCCGGAGCTTCCAGAGGTAGAAACCGTTCGCCGGGGATTGGCGAAAGCCATGGAAGGCCGCAGAATCAATCAGGTGGTCGTGCGTCGCACCGATTTACGGCGCCCTTTGCCCGAGAATTTTTCCGAGGCCCTGACTGGCCGAACCATTACGCAGCTTGTCCGGCGGGCCAAATATCTGCTGATCCATCTCGATGACGGGACCGTCGTTTTGGCGCATCTGGGAATGTCAGGGCGCATGGTTATAGAGCAGGGGACTGACGCAGAGGTTCCCGCCCGTAAACATGAACACATTGCGTTTGCTGTTGGAAATGGCACCGTGATCCGGTTCTCGGATCCGCGGCGCTTCGGCCTTATGGACCTGTCGACCGAAGAGGGCCTGTCGACCCACCCTCTGCTTGCCTCGATCGGCCCGGAGCCGCTGGGCGATGACTTTAACGGGGCGATGCTGGCTGCCCGTCTTAAGGGTCGTAAAACGCCTATTAAGTCTGCGCTCCTGGATCAACGCATCGTCGCGGGGCTTGGTAATATTTATGTCTGTGAAGGGCTCTTTATGGCTGGTGTGTCGCCCCGGCGGAGTGCTCACACTATTGGCCCCGCCCGCGCTGAACGATTGGTGTTAGAAACAAAACAGGTTTTGCGTGATGCCATTGAGGCCGGTGGTTCCACGTTAAGAGATCATGTGACCGCAACGGGCGAGATGGGATATTTTCAGCACAATTTTAAAGTCTATGGACGTGAGGGCGAGCCATGCCCAACTTGTAAGAAGCCGGTGAAACGGATTGTGCAGGCCGGCCGGTCCACTTTCTTCTGTGCAAGTTGTCAACGCTGAGGTAAATCGCGCCCATGAACAGAGCTATTTCGCTGCCTATACTAACACTTCTTTTGACGCTATTTGCGTTCAATGGCGGTAGAGCCACAGCCGCAGAGGGATTTCTTTCGGTGATTGATGACCTGCCCCTTATGGCTGGTCTCGTTGAAGTCAAAGGATCGGCATTGGTCTTTTCAACACCGCAAGGCCGGATCGCCGAAGTATCGGCAACTGGCACTTCTGGCGATGCCGCTCAGCCAAAGAACGTTGTGGCGTTTTATGCCCGTACCCTGCCCCAGCTTGGCTGGAAAGCTATAGGTGCTTCTAACTGGGTGCGGGAGGGAGAACGACTGCGTCTGGCCGTGATCGTTAAAAAAGATACGCTGACCGTTCAGTTTTCGTTGACCCCTAACTAGATGTAGAACCAAAAGGACGACTCTTGATGAGCTATGAAACAATAATTGTCGAAATCCGTGACAATGTTGGGTTGATCACTTTTAACCGGCCTGACGCGCTAAATGCCCTTTCAATTGCCCTGGTTGGTGAATTGGCTGATGCATTGCGGGCCATGGAGAAGAACAGTGATGTCGGCGCAATTGTCCTGACGGGCTCAGAAAAGGCCTTTGCTGCCGGTGCCGATATCAAGGAAATGCAGTCAAAATCATGGCCTGATACCTATGTCGATGATTTTATCACCGATGGTTGGGAGCAGGTTGCGGCCTGTCGGAAGCCCGTGATTGCGGCGGTGGCTGGATTTGCCCTGGGCGGCGGTTGTGAGATCGCGATGATGTGCGATTTCATTCTCGCTGCGGATACCGCGCAATTTGGCCAGCCGGAAATAAAAATCGGCGTATGGCCCGGTGCCGGGGGGTCACAGAGGCTGACACGTCTGGTGGGCAAGTCGAAATCGATGGAGATGTGTTTAACCGGTCGCATGATGGGGGCTGAAGAAGCTGAAAGGGTTGGGCTGGTAAGTCGGATCATTCCCGCAGCGGAATTGGTTGAAGAAGCGGTCTCGACAGCGCAAAAAATTGCCGTAATGTCTCGCCCCGCCACCATGATGGTGAAAGATGTGGTGAACCGGGCTTATGAGACGACATTGGCTGAAGGTGTCCGGTATGAAAGGCGTATGTTTCAGGCTTCATTCGGCACGCCGGATCAGCGCGAGGGCATGGCGGCCTTTGTTGAGAAACGAAAGCCGGTCTTCGGAAAATCGTGATACATTAATAAACCTTCAGATAAGCTTGCTAAACGCTTGACGCAAAAGGTGCCGCGCTATACAAACCCGGACCGCTGCAAGTAAGCAGGATTGAGAGATATGGCTAATACAAGTTCCGCAAAAAAGCGTGTCCGTCAAAATGAACGTCGGACCGAACGTAACCGAGATCGGCGCAGCCGGATTCGGAGTGCTGTCAAAAACGTCGAAATGGCGATTGATACTGGTGATCGTGCCGCCGCTGAGGGGGCGTTTAAGATCGCCGAGCCTGAATTGATGAGTGGTGTCACCAAAGGCATTATCAAAAAGAATACGGCATCGCGCAAAGTATCGCGTTTGTCTGCTCGGGTTAACGCCCTCACCTGATTTTCTCCCTCTTTGAGGGTTCGAAATTGGAAGCCGTACCAGGTTAGCCTGGTGCGGTTTTTTGATTCCACCAATCCTGTTTTTTAAAGACATAGCGCGCGTCAATACCCCAAAAACTTAGGGTTTTCGTGCAAGCCCTTGACTCGATGGCGTGATTCGCCAGTCGTTGGATTGTCAATAAAACTTTTTAATTTTTTGTCGCTGGATCAGCTTGCTATCCAATCTAGCCCCATTTAGATTTGCTTTTAGTGATGGAATGGATACAGCAAAAATTAAGTAAAAAACCGCTGTTTTTTTTCTAACTTAAGTAATGGATTAGATTGATATAATATAAAATTTGTTTCTTTTTCAATCTAATCCTGATTGTGGGTTGGCGCCCAAATAAAGACGGTGAGGCTGGAAGCACTATTTAAAACGGAGACATTTCTATACCGCCGATGCCGGTGTTGAAGATTTCCGCTTCCAGATGAACTGAGTAAATAAGGCGATCCACTATTTCGTGGATTGTACGGGGACTGGGGACAAAAAAGCATGCCGGGACCAAGGCTTGATCCGAAGATTACGGCTCAGTGGGCAAGAGTACGAGGGCTGTTAAGGTCGGAAGTTGGGGACGCGTCTTATCGTAGTTGGTTGAAGCCGTTAACGCTGGTTTCCGTTATTGACGGAACCGCGAAAATCGCTGTGCCGACACGTTTTATGCGGGACTGGGTCGTGAGCCATTATGGCGACCGGCTGCGTGAGTTGTGGGTTGGCGAAAACGAAGAGATTGATGTTATCGATGTCTTTGTGCAGACGCCGACGACGCGCCCGCTGAACCGGCCCGCTGAAAAGCCGGCTGTTGCTCAGCAGGTCAGCGGATCAAATGGTTTTGCCTCGACGAATGGCACATCTGAAACACGGCCTGAGATCAGTGCGCCGATCGACCCCCGGTTCACGTTTGCAAATTTTGTCGTCGGCAAACCAAACGAGCTCGCCTATGCGGCGGCGCGCCGGGTCGCAGATTCTGAGGAAGCTTCCTTTAATCCGCTGTTTCTCTATGGCGGTGTCGGTCTTGGCAAAACCCATCTCATGCATGCGATCGCGAACCATACGCGTGCAAAATTTCCGGAACGGCGTGTTGTTTACATGTCGGCTGAGAAATTCATGTTTCATTTTATCCGCGCCTTGCGATTTAAAGATACGGTTTCCTTTAAAGAGACCTTCCGCTCGGTTGATGTGTTGATGATTGATGACGTGCAGTTCATCAACGGCAAAGAAGCGACCCAGGAAGAGTTTTTCCATACGTTTAACGATCTCGTGGATAACAATCGGCAGGTTGTTATCTCGGCTGACAAGTCGCCTTCAGATTTGGAAGGCATGGAGGAGCGGTTGCGCTCGCGGCTCGGCTGGGGTCTGGTTGCAGATATCCATGCAACCAGTTTTGAATTGCGGCTGGGTATTCTGGATGTGAAATCTGAGCGGCTGGGTGTCGAGATCCCGGCAAAGGTCAAAGAATTTCTTTCCCATCGGATTACCTCGAATGTGCGTGAGCTTGAGGGGGCGCTGAACAGGGTCGTCGCGCATGCTGAGCTTGTCGGCCGTGAAATCACTCTGGAGACCTGCCAGGAGGTCCTGCATGACATTCTTCGGGCCAATGACCGGCGCGTGACGATAGAAGAAATTCAAAAGCGCGTTTCGGAGCATTTCAATATTCGAATTGCTGATATGCATTCAGCCCGTCGGGCGCGCGCTGTGGCACGGCCGCGACAGGTTGCGATGTATTTGGCGAAACAGCTGACGTCGCGATCTCTGCCCGAAATTGGCCGAAAATTCGGTGGCCGGGACCACACCACAGTGATGCATGCGGTCAAGAAGGTCGAAGAGTTACGGCAAGCAGATTCGGCATTCTGCGAAGATGTTGATCTCCTGCGGCGGATGCTAGAGGGATAACCTCAGTTTTCTGCGGTTTCTTCCACATTTTATCTGGTTTTTTTTGGGTATTTAACCCCGTGCGCCGACTTGGCTGAAATGCTATAATTTCAGCCAAGTGCAAGCTATTATGGGCGGCTGAGATAAGCCGGTGTTTTTTACTCTTATGAGAACTATGTAACGCCATGAAGTTTACGATTGATCGCGGTGCTTTGTTGAAGGCACTCACCCATGTCCAGAGCGTTGTAGAACGCCGGAATACCATCCCAATTTTGTCCAATATTTTGATGCGTGCCGATGACGGTGCTGTCGAATTATCGGCCACTGATATGGATATATCTGTGGTTGAAAAGATATCCGCCGATGTGAGCCAGCAGGGCGCGACGACCGTCCCGGCGCACACATTATTTGATATTGTTCGCAAGCTGGAAGACGGTTCGCAGATCGAATTAGGCGGTGGTTCCGAAGAAGGCCAGATGGCCATGCGCTCCGGCCGGTCGACCTTGAAACTATCGACGCTGGCCAGCGAAGATTTCCCGGCAATGACTGACGACGACATGCCGCACAGCTTCACGTTGGAGGCGGCGGCTTTACGGTCGCTGATTGACCGGACCCGTTTTGCGATTTCGACCGAGGAGACCCGGTATTACCTCAACGGCATCTATCTGCATGCTGCTGAGGGGGATGATGGCAGTACAGTATTGCGGGCTGTCGCGACTGATGGCCACCGGCTGGCCCGGATGGAAGTTCCGGTCCCGGCAGGTGCAGAAGGAATTCCAGGTGTGATCGTGCCGCGCAAAACGGTCAACGAGCTCCGGAAACTGATCGATGAATCAGAAGACGATATCGCGGTCATGATGTCCGATACGAAAATCCGCTTTGCGGTGGATAAAATTGTCCTCAGCTCCAAGCTGATCGACGGCACTTTCCCCGATTATGACCGTGTTATTCCTGAAGCGAATGACAAATTTCTCGAGGTAAGCTGCAAGCGTTTTGAACGGGCTGTGGATCTGGTCTCGACAATTTCGACGGAAAAATCCCGGGCGATCAAGTTGAGCCTGGGTGCCAATAGCCTGGTGCTCTCCGCGACAAGCCCCGATGCTGGCAGTGCCACCGAAGAGCTGGAAGTTGAATATGACGATGGCGATCTCGAAATAGGCTTTAATTCACGCTATCTGCTCGATATTACTCAGCAGATTCAAGGTGATAAGGCCCGCTTTGCGTTGTCTGACGCGGCCTCACCGACTCTCGTCAAGGATCTCGAAGACGAGAACGCGCTCTATGTCCTGATG
The DNA here is from genome assembly GCA_943787225.1 of uncultured Alphaproteobacteria bacterium. GTDB lineage: Bacteria > Pseudomonadota > Alphaproteobacteria > MPNO01 > UBA2964 > UBA2964. The sequence continues at coordinate 980,194 of CALSLP010000001.1, read as the reverse complement.
CCGATGCGCGTTTAAAGGCGGGCCCCCTGTCTACGTCGTCATCCGTTCTCCAAAATGATGTTCAAGCTGCGTCTATGGCTGTACAGCGGCTGGTTCTGACTGATTTTCGTTGCTACGCGTCCTTACGTCTCACTATCGAGGCGCCCGTCATTACGCTCACCGGCGCGAACGGGGCTGGAAAAACCAACCTTCTTGAAGCGATTTCCTTTCTGGTTCCCGGCCGAGGTCTCCGCGCCGCCCGCCTGACCGATATCGCCCGTCGGGAGACCGGCAAGACTGTGTCCAGCCAGCGCTGGGGTATTGCGGCGACTGTTGAGGGGCTTGAAGGGGTCTATGAAGTCGGAACCGGTGTTTCTGACGAAATGGCTGTTGAAAACCCGCGGCGTGCTGTGCGCATCAATGGGTCGCCGGCGCGTGGCCAGGTTGCCCTCGGTGAACGGCTTTCAGCTTTATGGCTGACGCCGGATATGCAGCGCCTTTTTTCGGAGGGTGCTTCCGGTCGCCGCCGCTTTCTTGACCGCTTGGTCTTTGGCTTTGATCCAGCACATGCCGGCAGGCTCAAGGCGTTTGAGCGGGCGATGCGCGAACGGTCGACCCTGTTACATCGCGAAGTGACGCACGGAACGCCTGCAGACCCGGCGTGGCTCGATGTATTGGAGGAAACAATCGTCGAAAAGGGTGTGGCGATTGCTGCTGCGCGAATTGCTCTGATCGATCGGTTAAACCCAGCCTGCGCGATGGGGGTAGGCCCTTTTCCGTCGGCGCATCTCGCGCTTGACGGCATTCTCGATGGCTGGCTTGGGACGATGCCGGCGGTCGAGGCAGAAGATCAGTATCGCGCGGCCTTGGTTGGGTCGCGCGGTGTTGACCGCGCCGGACGTGGCGCGGTTATTGGACCCCATCGGAGTGATCTTGCCGTGACGCATATCTTAAAGAACGCGCCGGCCGGACAATGTTCGACCGGCGAACAGAAGGCTTTGTTAATCAGTATCGTGCTGGCGAATGCGCGTCTGCAATCCCTTGAGTGCGGGGCTGTCCCCATTTTGTTGCTCGATGAAGTCGCCGCCCATCTGGATGAGGAACGGCGCGAAGCCCTATTTGCAGAAATCCAGGCGCTGGGCGCTCAGGCCTGGATGACTGGCACCGATCCGTCCCTTTTCGCCTCTCTTTCGCGCGGGGCTCAACATTTTACCGTGGCGAATGCAGAGGTAACCGAATGTTCCCTCGATGCGTATGCCGCATAAAACTCACCAAGAAATGGTTTAAAAATGGCAACTCCCGCTGACATTTCCGCCGAAAAAGAAAATGCCGACTATGGCGCAGATTCCATTCAGGTTCTGCGCGGCCTGGACGCTGTTCGAAAACGACCTGGTATGTATATCGGTGATACTGACGATGGGTCGGGGCTGCACCACATGGTTTACGAGGTGGTGGATAACGGCATTGATGAAGCCCTGGCTGGAATTTGTGACCGGGTCGAAGTGACACTGAATGGCGATGGGTCCGTTTCAATCCGGGATAACGGGCGCGGAATTCCGGTTCAGATCCATGAAGAAGAAGGCGTTTCCGCAGCGGAGGTCATCATGACTCATCTGCATGCCGGCGGAAAATTTGATCAAAGCTCTTACAAAGTTTCCGGTGGGTTGCACGGTGTCGGCGTTTCGGTTGTTAACGCGCTGTCTTCATGGCTGGAACTCAGAATTTGGCGTGAAGGCGCTGAATGGACGATGCGGTTTGAGCATGGCGTTCCCGTTAAACAATTGGAACGCGTTGCCGACTGGGATGGTCCGTCCGGGAGCCAGGTTACGTTTCTCGCGTCGCGTGAAACATTTACCAATGTTGACTTTGATTTCGCCAAGCTTGAGCATCGGCTTCGCGAGCTCGCTTTTTTGAATTCGGGTGTGACGCTGGTTGCCAACGATTCCCGTGGTGTTGAACCCAACGTGGTCGAAATGCATTACGAAGGGGGCCTCGCGGCTTTTGTAAATTTTGTTGATCGAGGCAAAACGCCTCTATTCGATGAGCCCATCGTGATCAGTGGCGAGCAGGATGATATCGCCATGGAGGTCGCACTGGAATGGTCTGACAGCTATCACGAGACCACGCTCTGTTTTACCAATACGATTCCACAGGGTGATGGCGGAACGCATTTGGCGGGTCTCCGCGGCGCTCTGACCCGGACGATCAATGCCTATGCGGCGCAAACCGGGATTGCCAAGAAGGAGAAGGTCACGCTTACCGGCGATGATATGCGCGAAGGGATGACCTGTGTGTTGTCCGTTATGGTTCCCGATCCGAAATTTTCCTCCCAGACCAAAGACAAGCTGGTTTCTTCTGAAGTCCGCCCCGTGGTCGAAAGCGTTGTTGGGGAAAAGCTTAGTCAGTGGTTTGAGGAACATCCCAACGAGGCAAAGCGGATCGTCGCGAAGGCTGTTGAAGCCGCCGCCGCCCGCGAAGCGGCTCGCAAAGCACGGGATTTAACCCGTCGTAAGGGCGCGCTCGATATTTCCACCCTGCCAGGCAAGCTGGCTGATTGTCAGGAACGCGACCCGTCGCTCTCTGAAATCTTTATCGTCGAGGGTGATTCAGCGGGTGGTTCAGCAAAACAGGGGCGTAACCGGCGCACCCAGGCAATTCTGCCATTACGCGGTAAAATTTTGAATGTTGAGCGGGCGCGTTTTGACAAAATGTTGTCTTCTGCAGAAATAGGAACACTTATCGCGGCGCTCGGTACCGGTATTGGGCGCGAAGATTTCGATGTCGAAAAAGCCCGATATCACAAAATCATCATCATGACAGACGCCGATGTTGATGGCAGTCACATCCGTACTTTGTTGCTCACCTTCTTTTTTCGGCAAATGCCAGAGCTCATCGAGCGCGGTTATCTTTATATCGCGCAGCCGCCGCTCTATCGGGCCAAAAAAGGGTCGGAGGAGATTTATCTCAAGGACGACCCAAAACTTGAAGATTATCTGATCAATGCCGGTTTGCGCGATTGCGTGCTGGTCGTTCAGGATAATGCCGAGATCGCGGGTGCAGATTTGCGGGATACCGTTGAAAGCGCAATGCGCCTGAAGCGGCTCATGACCCCGATCTTGCAAAAAATCTCTAACGCGATGGTGCTGGAACAGGCCGCAATATTGGGAGCCTTCAATCCCGAATTGCTCGAATCCGAAGAGCTGGAAGCCCAAATTGCTGAGGCGATTGCTCGTCGTCTGGACGGCCTGACAGCTGAAAATGAACGGGGCTGGCAGGCTGAGATTCTCGATGGCGGGGGATTTGCTTTCGCCCGGACGCTACGCGGTGTTACCGAACGGCACGTTATTGACGGCGCTCTGGTTCGCTCGGCGGAAGCGCGCCAACTTGATGGGATGGTGCCAGAGTTACAAAGGATTTATGGCCGTCCGGCCATTTTTAAGATCAAAGACCAAGAGCAGCGTATCATCGGCCCCTTGGGGTTGGTGGAGGCGGTTATGGAGAATGGCCGCAAGGGCGTCGCTGTTAATCGCTATAAAGGGCTGGGTGAGATGAATCCTGAACAGCTCTGGGAAACCACTCTGGATCCAGAGGTACGTGCTTTGTTGCAGGTCAGGATTGACCATCGCGATGCCGCGGAAGAGGTGTTTTCAACGTTGATGGGGGATGTTGTTGAACCCAGACGTGATTTTATCCAGTCCAACGCCCTTAAGGTGGTTAATCTCGACGCCTAAGGACAATGTCAATTATTCCGTCAGCTTGCGAAAACTTTCGCCAAGCGCCGCACAAAGGACGACGTCTGAAAGCTCGGGAGCCATCGTCTTATAAAACTTTCGGGCTTGTTTGTTGCGTTTCAGAACCGACCAAAACATCCATTCACCGCCGAGATCTTTACAGGCACGTGCGGTCTCTCGCATAAGGGCCCGGCCAACCCCCCGGCGGCGCCAGGCCAGATCAACATAGAGATCTGATAAATAGACTCCGCGTGTCGCCCGGTCAGTGTCATAGCCGGAAAAATACAGGGCGTATCCCACGATTCTGCCCTCAATCTCCGCGACTAATGCTGCAAACGCGGGGTCTGGACCAAACCCATCCTGCCGGTAGTTTTCTTCCGTCAGGCATGAAGGTCGGCCGCCGTCAGCCATACTCAAGGATTGAGCAAGCCGTACGACCTCGGCGGCATCAGTTGGTGTCGCCGCCCGGACGAAAACGGGTGAAACTGTCTCTACGGGTTTCTCTGTTCTGGAAAATAACCGCATTGGTCAATGACGCCTGCCGATTCCTGTATTTACGGTTAAATTGAACTATCAAACCGGCGGTGTCACATCAAAATCACTTTTTGTGAATCGACGGGATGCTAAAGATAGGCCAATGGCAAAAAAACCAACTACCAAAAAAACCGCGATAAAAAAGCAAGGCGGAAAAAAAGCCGCCGCCCGAAAATCTGCACGTCCAAAACTTGAGGCGCGTCCGGTCGGCTCAAAACCACCACCCCCAAAAATATCTCGATGGGGTGGTCTCCTGCGCTGGACGGCAGTTCTGGCCATCTGGTCCGGTTTGATTGTCTCCGGGATTCTCGCCTACTACGCTTGGGATCTGCCGGATCTTGAGAAGTTGGAAACACCCTCACGGCGTCCCAGCGTGACCATCCTCGCGTCCGACAATTCTGTCATCGCGACTTATGGAGATCTTCATGCCGGCGCCGTGCGTTTCAACCAGGTGCCCCCTTATCTCGTTCAAGCGATCATCGCGACCGAAGACCGCCGGTTTTTTGATCATTTCGGCGTTGATGTATTTGGTATAGCGCGGGCCGCAGTGACCAATCTCATCGCGGGAAAAGTACGTCAGGGTGGCAGCACGCTAACTCAACAGCTCGCTAAAAACCTGTTTCTGACCCCGGAGCGATCTTTGGGTCGGAAGGTCCAGGAGTTATTGCTGGCATTTTGGCTGGAAGCCCGTTTTACCAAGCAGCAGATACTCACAATCTATCTCAATCGGGTTTATCTCGGTGCCGGGACGTATGGCGTCGGGGCGGCGGCGAGACGGTACTTTGGTAAATCGATCCGGGAAGTTTCCTTACGGGAAGCGGCTCTCCTGGCCGGTTTGTTAAAAGCACCGACACGGTATTCTCCGTTCCGAAATAGAAAGCTTGGTCTGAAAAGAGCCGATCAGGTTTTGGCTAATATGGTTGCCGCAGAATTTTTGACGAAACGCGATGCGGCGGCAGCCCAAAATGAAAGAATGCAGTTTGCTGGTCGTGAGACCGGTAGTGGCGCACGTTATTTTGCTGACTGGCTCCTCGAGCGGGCTGCCGGATTTGTCGGACGGACTGATCAAGACCTCGTGATCAAATCAACACTGGTTCCTCGCTTGCAAAAAATTGCGGAGAACCGCGTGACAGGGATGCTCACCAAAATTGGCGCAAGTAAGAATGTCGGTCAGGCGGCTTTGGTCTCCTTGACGCCGACCGGAGCCATCCGGGCTATGGTCGGTGGACGCCGCTATGTTGCGAGCCAGTTTAATCGGGCGACCCAGGCGCTGCGACAACCTGGTTCCGCCTTTAAACTGTTCGTTTATCTTGCGGCATTGGAAGCCGGGCTGCGGGCGAGCGATATGGTTGTGGACAGCCCTGTAACGATAAAGGGCTGGCGGCCGCGAAATTATTCGGGACGCTATCTGGGTCGAATAACATTGCGCGACGCGCTGGCGAAATCGGTGAACACGGCTGCCGTAAAAGTATCGGAGAAAGTCGGTAGACAGAAAGTTGTGAAAGCCGCAGAACGGCTAGGCATTACGTCCAAACTCAAAGGGCATCCTTCGATTGCTCTCGGGGCCGGTGAGGCCAACCTCCTGGATATGACGGCGGCTTATGCGGTCTTTGCCAATCGGGGATATTCGGCTTGGCCTTATGGAATTATCGAAATTCGCGACGGTGCCAATAAAATTTTATATCGCCGCAGCGCTGTTGGTACCGGCCGGCTGGTCCGCGCTGAAGCGGTGGAGGGCATGCAGGAAATGTTACGCGAGGTAGTGACGTCTGGCACCGGGCGCCGGGCGCGGCTCAACCGTCCGGCGGCGGGGAAGACAGGAACCAGCCAGGGATTTCGGGATGCGTGGTTTATCGGTTTTACCGCCGAACTGGTGACGGGGGTATGGCTTGGGAACGACAATTCGACGCCGATGAAAAAAGTATCTGGCGGATCATTTCCGGCCACTTTGTGGAAAGATTTTATGCAGGATGCATTGCGGGGAACACCGGTTCGTCGGTTGCCCCTGCCCTAGCTTCCCAGTATTCCGAACGCTCTGAATGATAGAACGATGTTGTTCCCGGCCGCTATCGTTCCTGGCAAGTTTGCTTTATAGCAGGCCCGATGAACGAGACCTCGCCCCCCAATAAATTTTTACCTATCGCTCTTTTGCTCATGATCGGTGGATTATGGGGTTTCTTTTTTGTTCTGATCAAAAACACCGTGACGAGCGGTATTCATCCGACGGCCTATGTTTTCTGGTTCTGCTTGGGTTCAGGCTCGGTGGTGCTGCTTATCGGATTGTTGCGGGGCAGTCGGCCGCCAATGTCGAAGCGCCACCTTATCTATTATTTCCGGGCGGCGGCATTACGCTTCACCCTTGCCAATATCATCCTCTATGCGGCGCAAGGAAAACTGCCAGTTGGCGTGATGGCGGTGATCATGGCCTTTACACCGATCTTTACGCATTTGGTTAGCCTTGTCGCGCGTGTTGAAAAACTCGCCTGGCTGCGGTTATTGGGGATTCTATTCGGGTTTGCTGGCGTCCTGATTATTGTCGTGCCGCGCGCCTCACTGCCTGATCCCGCATTAACGATTTGGGTTCTGATTGGATTTGGAACGCCTTTATTGCACGGGCTAGCTTACGTGTTTTTATCAGATTCCAATCGCCCACCAGACATGGATTCTCTGCAACTGGCGACAGGGACGCTCTTGGCTGCAGCGGCGATGGCCTTGCCAATCTCGCTGGCGATTGGTGAGTTTCACATGCTGGCACCACCGCTCACCGATGGTGAATTAACAATGATGCTCCATTTCATCCTCGCCGGATTCAATTTCTACGGTGTTTTTGAACTCATTCGGATCGCCGGACCAACCTATATGAGCCAGTCGAGCTTTATGTCGGTCATCTTTGGTGTGTTTTTCGGTATCGTTCTGCTCGGTGAACAGCACAGTCTTTACATTTGGGTGGCGATTGCCTTGATCCTTGGTGGGGTCGCTTTGGTCAATGCACGTCAGGCGAAAACTTAGAATTCTGAATAGGGGCTATTCAGGCCAGGTGACGATGCGGTCTTCGGGATCATCCCCGCGCTGTTCGGGGACAACTCTGCCCCGTACCGAAATGCCGGCTTCATGAACTGTCTTGGCGTCCCCTGATACCAGGGGATGCCACCAGGCGAGGTCTTTTCCCTCGGCGATGAGGCGGTAGGCACAGCTTGAGGGCATCCAGCTTAAACTCGCAATATTTTTTGCCTCCAGAACGACGCAGTCAGGAACGCTTCGCTGGCGGTTTTTATAATCGGAACAACGACAGGCGCCTGAATCCAACAGCTTGCACGCGATGTCGGTATAGGCGATCTCGCCGGTATCAATGTCTTCGAGCTTAAGTAAACAACAACGGGCACAGCCATCGCAGAGCGATTCCCACTCAGGGCGCGTCATCTCTGACAAGGTTTTCTGCTTCCAGAATGGTGCCGTGCTGTCGCTATCCATCTAGATCTAAAGCTGTTTGGCGATCATCTTGGCCATTACATCTGCATTCGTTTGATGAGAGAAATGCGTGACATAGCGCCCCTTTTTATCCATCAAAAACACAATTGAGGAATGGTCCATCAGATAGTCATCTGCGTCTGGCTTGGATTTGTCCTGCAGCGCTTTAGCGTAGTAGATACGATAATTTTTGGCGGCAGCCTTGATCAATTTTTCGTCACCGGTTAGTCCCAATCATCCCGGGATAAAAGTTTTTCACATATTCTTTGAGATGCGCCGATGTATCGCGAGCGGGATCGACCGTGATGAAAATCGGTTGGACTGCCTTTGCGTGATCGCCCAAGGATTGCAGGGCATTACTCATGATTTGCAGGGCGGTTGGGCAGACATCCGGGCAGTAGCTGTAGCCGAAGTAAATTAGCATAAAGCGGCCCTGAAACTCTGCGCTCTTGCGTGGTTTCCCGTTCTGGTCGGTCAGTTCAAACGGGCCCCCAATCTTGGCGATTCCGCTTGAACCGGGACGTCTTCCGTCGGGGGATAACAAACCGAATTGCCAGGCTATAAGAACGGCGGCCAGTATTACAACTGCCGCGAGGGTGGCCGTACGAAAGGCAGATAGATTCATAAGCTTGTCTCTAAGGCTGCTGTGTCTTGATGATATAGCGGGTGAAGGATCAATTCGCCAGTAAACTAATAGTCAGATGTTGCATACTGGGATTAAATCTAAATTTAGAGTACCTTAGCCCACATCTAACCTATAGTGATTACACGATGAAGTTCCTTCAGCTCTTATTTCTGTTAAAATTTTTGGTCGCATGTGTTTCCGTGCCGGCATTTGCAGATATTCAACTTTTCGGCGACAATCCAATATTCGCTGCCATTAAGGCAAATGATTTGGACACCGTCAAAGAAGCTATCGCGCGTGGAGAAAGACCAGAGATCGAGGATTTCGACGGTCGGACCCCGATCATTTATGCCGGAATATTTGGCACTGCTGACATCATCGATTATCTTGCGGAAGCTCAGGTGTCGTTGACCCATCAGGATAAACTCGGAAACACCGCACTGTATTATGCCGCTGACCGGGGGCATGTGGATGCCGTCGAAACGCTGATTGAACGCGGTGTGGATGTTAATTCGGAAAACCGTCGAGGTATCACCCCTTTAATGATTGCGGCAAGTCAGGGCCGAAATCAAATTGTTCGTCTACTTTTGCAGCATAAAGCTGATACGGCGCGGCGCGATTATACAGGGCGAACTGCGCTTATGTGGGCCGAGTGGAATCGTAAGCCGCAGATCGTAAAACTGTTGCGCGCCGCAGGAATTCGGGAATAGCCGGTTCGGCAGGCCGTTAGTTTATATGGAATCACCGATCCCCTTTATCGTTTTGTTTGCCACGCTCCTCATTGATGTTGTTGCTGGGAATATACCTGGTATCCGGTACGTTTTTGCTTTGCCGCTTAATTTAGTCCGTGGTTTGGCAGGGTGGTTTGATCGCCGTCTGAATCGCGAACATCGGAGTAGAAATGCGCGTCGTATTCGTGGGGCTATCGTTCTTTTGATCATCGCCGTGCCCGTTTGGGTTGGTGCGTCGGTATTTGACGGTTATGCCAATCAGGGCCCCTATGGCGCTATGATTGATACTTGCGTTCTGTTGTTTTTAATCAGCGGTAGTCGACCCATAGCCAGATTACGAACCGTCAATCGAGCGCTGCGGGGCGCCTATAATGAAAGAGCCTCCAGAATCTCTAATAGTTTGGTGCGGTGGGATACCAAAAATATGGATGGTCACGGAATTGCCCGTGCCGCAATCAATGGTAGTTCAGCGCGTTTGGCAGAGGGTCTTTTCGGATTAATTTTCTGGTATCTTCTGTTTGGGTTACCGGCCGTAATTCTGTGCCGTGTCATTGGTGCCATTGCCGATGTTATTGGTCGGAACTCTGCGCAACATCTTGATTTTGGATTTGCGCCGCGCCGCCTCGATGATGTTCTTAGCCTGCCGGCCGCTATTATCGCCGGTCCGGTATTTTGCCTGGCGGCAATTTTTATTCCGCAGGCTAGTCCGGTCAAAGCCTTTACGGCCTGGCTGCGCGATTTCAGCACCAGAGCGCTTCGCAGTGACTTTCGGGGCGAGGGGGCGATTGCCGGCGCATTTGATATCGCCCTTGGCGGCCCTCAGGAATTTGGTGAGGAAACGGTCTCCCGCGACTGGATCGGTGATGGCCGCGCCCGGATTGTGCGGGCTGATGTGAATAGAACCTCTTGGTTGTTAGGGGTGTCTGTTCTCCTGACTATGCTGGCGATCTCTGGGGCTATCGTATTTTTGAAGCAATCATCCTAATTGGTCCTGCCGCCGACAACCTTTTTTGGTCTTCGCAACGAGGATCAGGAAGCAAATCATATGGCTGAAAAACGGCTCCTCATCGTTGCTCATGCACCATCAGACAATACAAGATCGCTACTGCGAGCTGTCGTTCGTGGTGCGAATTCTGTAAGTGACGATAAAATCGAGGTCGTCGCTCAAGGCCCATTTGAGACGATGCCAGATGACGTCCTGGGCGCCGATGCTGTAATTCTCGGGACGACCGAAAATCTTGGCTATATGAGTGGTGCGTTGAAGGATTTCTTTGATCGCATTTATTATCCGTGTCTGGAAGAAAAACAGGGCCTCCCTTATTGCCTCTTTATCCGGGCGGGTCAGGATGGAACCGGAACCCGCCGGGCCGTCGAGACGATCACAACCGGGTTACGCTGGCGTGCAATTCAGGCGCCGTTGATTTGCCGGGGTGAGTGGCGGGCTGAGTTTATTGGCCAAGGTGAGGAATTGGGGGCGGCGATGGCGGCTGGTCTCGATCTCGGGGTATTCTAAAACCCTGCCTATTCCCCCATCTGTAGGAGCATTCCCTTTATCCGGGCAAGCCGGAAGACATAAAGAAATATGGCGAACCCTGCTGTGAGATACAGAGCATTCAGCATGAGGGCATTGACGAATAGATCCATGTGGAACACCCCGTCAGCCAACACGGCGCGCATGCCCTCGAAAACATGCGCCGACGGCAGGGCCCAGGCAACGGGCTCTAACCAATCTGGTAGAATGGCAATCGGATAGTAAATACCGCTAATCGGGGCCACGAGAAAGATGCCGACCCAGGCCAGACTCTCCGCGCCCATACCGAATCTGAGAACCAATGCCGAGACCGCAAGGCCAATCGCTCCGCCGAAAATCATGAGATTCATAAAAAAGGCGATGAGGGGAAGCCCCATATCAAAGATCGAATAGCTGTATAGAGGGATCGCCAGTAACGCAGCAGGAATGACGCCGATAACGGTTCTTACAAGGCTAATAAAAAGGAGAGAAAGCGCCCATTCATAAGGGCGTAGCGGGCTGGTGAATAGCTGGGCGAGATTGCGGGACCACATCTCTTCAAGGAACGACACCGCGACACCTATATTACTCCGGAACATGACATCCCAGAGCAATACCGCCGCAATCAACATCCCGGCTGCTTTAATGACAGGCGATTCCGCGGTGAGCAGAAACTGGGTCATAAAGCCCCATAGAATCATCTGCATAATTGGCCAGTAAGCCAATTCGACGATCCGTGTCCAGGAGCTCCGGAGAAGATAAAGATAGCGCAGTCCCATGGCACCTATGCGGCGCAACGAGAAGGGCCGATCGGGATATTGTCGTTACGGGCTGAAAATCTTTCATTGCGCCGCGCTCTGTTGGGACAGGTCATCGTCACGCCGGGCAATATCGAGAAAGACCTGTTCCAGCGTTTCGCGACCATATTTTTCGACCAGCCCGGTCGGTGTTCCCCTGTCTACAACCTGACCTTGTTTCATCATCAAGTACATCTGAGCAAAGCCGATTCACTTCATCCATATTGTGTGATGCCAACAGGATAGTTGCTCCGGTTTCGCGGGCATACTCTTCGAGATAGGACCTGATCCAGTCACCGGTATCAGGATCCAGCGACGCGGTCGGTTCATCAAGTAAGAGCAAGGCAGGCGCATTGATCAACGCTTTTGCGAGCGCGACCCGTGTGCGTTGCCCTGAAGATAATTGTCCCGTTGGGCGATCGATAAACTCTTCGAGGGCAAGCGTGCTCGACAGCTCGTCAATCCGTTGGCGCGCCTGCCGCAATCCGTAAAGGCTCGCGAAAACCCTCAGGTTTTCTCTAACAGTTAGACGTTTCGGCAAATCGACATAAGGCGATCCAAAATTCATGCGGCCGAGAACGCGATGTCGTGACCTGACCATATCCTCACCGAGGATTTCTATTTTCCCGCTGCTTGGCAAGAGCAGGCCAAGCAGCATGGCGATGGTCGTGGTTTTCCCCGCGCCGTTACCACCGAGCAAGGCGGTAATCGTCCCCGCCTTGATCTCCATAGATATGGCGTTGACGGCGGTGACCTCGTCGAATGTCTTGGTCAGGTTCTCGGTTCGGATCGCGAAAGTGTTCATAGCGTTTTATAACACGCTGGCGCTTAGCGTGCGCTAGTGTCTGTTGTCGAAATTAAGACGATGGCCGCATAGCGAGAGTTTTGCGTTATAAGTGCGTATCCGGATTTAGTTGTTGGCTATGAAAGGAAATATAGATGGCATCGCTGCCTGCGATCGGTGAGACCAGCAGAGTCCAACTCCGGACGTTGGTCTTCATTCGCTGGGTTGCGATCGCCGGACAGGTCGCGGCTTTGCTGGTTGTGCATTACGGGTTGGGGTTTGGTTTGCCGATTGTCCCCACGCTGGCGGCAGTTCTTGCCTCCGTTGCCGTTAATTTAGGTGCCCAGTTCGGTGGTCGTTCGGGGCCGATTTCGGAAACGGGGGCGGCGGCCTATCTGGCCTTTGATATTGCCCAGCTCGCGGTTCTTCTATTTTTGACCGGTGGGCTTGGCAATCCGTTTGCCTTCTTGCTTTTAGCGCCGGTGGCCGTCTCGGCGACGGTTTTGTCCCTTAGAAGTACGATTATTTTGAGTGCTCTGGCCCTCGTCGCTATTTCAGTTTTGTCGGTCAACCATATGGCGCTGCCCTGGCGTGGGATCCCGCCGGAGCTGCCGACCCTCTATCTGCTCGGCGTTTGGACAGCGCTGGCGATCGGCATATTGTTCTTTGCTGCTTATACCTGGCGAGTTGCTCAGGCAGCCCGCGAACTGTCTGATGGTTTGTTTGCAACCCAGCAAGCCCTCGCCCGCGAACAACGGTTATCGGCAATGGGAACAATCGCCGCAGCTGCCGCGCATGAATTGGGGAGTCCGCTGGGAACAATTGCGGTTGTCAGTCGTGAGCTGTCGCGTGACCTGCCCGTCGATAGCCCCCTTGCCGAAGACATTGCCCTTTTGCGGACGGAGACTGACCGGTGCCGCGATATCCTCGCGGCTCTCGCCCATAATCCCGAAGAGGATGAGGCGCCTTTTTCTGCAGTGCCGGTGAGCGCGGTTGTGGAAACGGCGGCCACGCGACATCAATCAGAGGCAATTCTGGTGGTTTTCGATGCGCATCCAATGCCAGAAAGCGAATTAACACCAGAGCCCAGAATTCGCTCTGCGCCGGAAATTATCCATGGTGTCGGCTCGTTGGCTCAAAATGCGATGCAATTTGCAAAATCTCAGGTGACAGTCTCGACCGACTGGTCGGATAGCCAGGTGAGGGTTACGATTACAGATGATGGCCCGGGGTTTTCGCCTTTTGTATTGGACCGTATCGGAGAGCCCTATATATCTCTTCGTATGACGCAGGAAGATCATATGGGTCTCGGCATTTTCATTGCTCAAACTCTTCTGGCCCGCACCGGGGCGCAGCTTTCATTCGGCAATCGGCAGGAAGGTGGCGCAGTAGTTGAAATTCGCTGGCCGCGGGCGGTAATCGAAGGTGTCAGCACGCAGGCGATAGGATAATGGAAGAAGACGTGACAGAAGGCACAGGCTCAAGAGCCCAAGAGGGCGGTGAGAAAGAGATTGCTGATCGTTGATGATGATCGGCCGTTTCGGGAACGGCTGGCCAAAGCAATGGAACGACGGGGATTTTTGGTGACCGCTGTTGAAAGTGTTGCAGAAGGCAGCGCGGCGGCGAGACTGGAGCCTCCCAACTATGCCGTACTGGATTTGCGTCTGGAGGATGGCAGTGGGCTCGATATCGTCCCTATTATTCGGGAAGCCTATGCCGATTCCCGTATCGTCATATTGACGGGTTATGGCAACATAGCGACGGCAGTCGCCGCCGTGAAAGCGGGGGCTGTTGATTATCTGGCGAAACCGGCTGATGCCGATCAGGTTGCAGCCGCCTTGTTAGCGCAGGGGACTGATTTGCCGCCGCCACCGGAAAACCCTATGTCAGCGGACCGTGTTCGCTGGGAACATATTCAGCGGGTTTATGAACAATGTGATCGGAATGTTTCGGAAACCGCTCGACGATTAAAAATGCATCGCCGGACATTGCAACGAATTCTTGCGAAGCGAGCGCCGCGGGAAACTAACGACGTGACGCCGTAGCTGTATTGCATTCAATGACAGAGTCCAAAGAAAACCCGCCAAAGCCTCGTCAGGCTGTTGCCACGTCATGGTTGTTTGGGCCTAAGGAGCAATTGATTTCCGTTCGCAACGCGGAGGCTGTTCTGGCGCACTTACCGCTATTTCTTGGCGGCTGGCCCATGCAGGGTTTGGGCGCCGCTCCCGAGCAGGCATACGATATCGATATTATTGAAAATCGTGATGGCTCTCTCGTCGTTCGTCTGGCAGGACCGGGCGGCAACGACATGGAATTCGACAACGCGTTGGACGCTGCGAACGGTTTCGCCGGGTCTCTTATTGGGGCCTATATCGCGCGTCAGCCGGACACAATATGTCTCCATGCATCAACAGCGCTGGTTGGTGGCGGACTCGTTGTTTTGGTTGGTGACTCATTCTCTGGAAAAAGTACCACCTCATTGCAACTGGCGTCTGCGGGGCACCGATTTTTCGGTGATGATCGTATCGCTATTCGCTTGGACGATGGGTCGTCGCCGGTTGGCCAATGCCTCGGCTTGATGCCAAAAATGCGTTTGCCATTGCCGCCTGATTGCGGGATCGCCTTTGAAGGGTATATCGAGGCGTTTTCTGAGCTGCAGGATGAAGAGGCCGCCTATTTGCGGCTCGGTGACCATGAAGCTGCCGGGTTTGGCGATGAAGCGCCAATCGTTGCTTTGATTTCTCTTGATCGTCGGGAGGGTGGCGCCTCAATATTTGAAGAAGCACCGCGACCCCAACTCGTAAAATCCCTTTTGGCACAGGTTTACGCACCGCATTTGGGCATTTCAAACCTCGTGCCTTCGATGAACAAATTGGCCTCGCTGGTTCCGTGTTTTACGTTACAATTTTCCAATAGTAGAGAAGCGGCGCAGATGATTGCTGCGCGGTTTCGTGAGTGAGGCTTGGAGATAAGAATGGTTAAAGAAAAAACATTTATCCGGAATCCTGCTGTTACCGAAACAGATATAGATGACGAAATATTTCTGGTCGAGCCTGCCTCTGAAGAAGTTTTCTATATGGATACGGTGAGCGCGGGGCTATGGCGGCTGCTCGCTGAGCCGTCGAGTTTTGAAGAGATTGCAGCGGTTTACGGCGCCGCGTTTCCTGATGCCGACGGCGCACAAATTGCGAAAGACCTTAAGGTGGCGCTGGACGAGCTTTTGAAGCGGGGCCTCGCCCACAGCGCGTAAACGCATGTGAGTTTCGATTTTTGGTAAAATTCCCCGTGTTTCGAAATTAACCAATTGCCGCCTATTTCTTGATAAAATGCGTTATAGTGTGCAATCATCACGCTGGTTCTGGCGCGAATACCGTGTTTGAGGGCAGCTGCTGATTGGTGAGGGCGGTATACGATATATTGCCTGGTGGTTTGGAGAGGTACGAAGATGGCTCTATTTTTTCAGAAACATCAGATTTACTCGACCGGCATTGGGTGTAAGGTGTCTTTAAGAAAAACAGGGAGGTTTCATGAAAACACTTATCATTGCCGCATTGGTTGGCCTACTCGTCGTACCCGTCGTGGGAAATGCAACTAATCATAACTGGAATAAAAGCTCCTACTGGGACCAGATTCGGTCCTGGCAGCAATTGAATAAAATGCATCAATTGTTCGTGGACAGGCTTACAAAGACTGTGAAAGACATCCGCGACTTGGAAAATGGGTTCAAGGCCCACGCAAAAAACGCCCCTGACAAAATCCAGAGAGAGCAGTTGTTGGCATTGGCGGCGGGTTATGCAAAACAACGGAAACAAATTGAAAACGATATTGCGGTCGCCAAACAGAAAATTTTCGACAACAGGATCCGAATGTGTGATCTGTATAATAATAAAGATAAAGATAGGTACGCGGAAAAATTCTGCCGGAAATATGACCGAGGCAGGCAACGTGGCAAGCGCGGCGGGGGCTAGCGCATCCAAGAAGCCTTGGACCAGTTCCCATTTTTAGACACCTAAAAAACTAAAATCGCAGAGGGAAACGGAGGCAAGCAGTTTGCCTCCGTTTTTTTATGTGCCCACCTTGAAAAAAATGACAGAGATGACAAAAGGATATCCCTAACCCATTGAAAATATTATATAATCTGCTATAATAAGGGATGAAAACTTGGGAGAGCAAGAAGCTCGGTGAAACAGAATTAAACGCTTTTAGAAGATGGATTGTCCCAAACTTTGGGTTCACCCTTCATATTCAGTCAGGAAGTCAGGCAAAGCACAAAAGGGCGATTTATCACCTCAACAGAGGTTTCCCGTCTCTCGCCATACAGCACGATAAAGATAGCGAGGACGAGAAGGGACATTTGCTGGGATATTGCCCTCATCCACACATTCACAATCTCATTCGGTTGTCCTTCCCCCCTAAAACTGGGCCACTATTTTAGTACAGGAAAGGGATTGGATATGGCTCGGAAACGACATTCGGACGAGGACATACTGAAGCTGCTGCGTGAGATTGAAGTGAAGTTGTCGAACGGCAGCGACGTAGCGTCGGCGTGTCGTGGCGTGGGTATCAGCGACGCTACGTATTATAACTGGCGCAAGCGGTTTGGCGGGATGGGTCGGTCGCAGTTGTCGGAGATGCGTTCTCTCGAGAAGGAGAATACGCGGTTGAAGAAGATTGTGGCTGAGCTCGAACTGGACAAGCTGATCCTCAAGGAAAGCCTGAGCTACCTAAAGCCCAGGGCCTGACGACCGAGCATCTTCGTCAGGCCGTTATCCATACACGCCAGAAGCTTGCTACGTCGGAGCGACGGACCTGCCGGGTTATTAGTCTGGCCCGCAGTTCCCTGCAATATCGACCAGATCCCAAAGATGACAATGCTCTGCGGTTGGCACTGATCCGGCTGGCGAAGCAGTATGGGCGCTACGGTTATCGCAAGATTGCCGTCCTGCTGCGTATCGAAGGGTGGAAGGTGAACCACAAGAAGGTTGAGCGGATCTGGCGCGAAGAAGGACTTCAGCTGCCGCAACGAGACAAGAAGCGCCGGCGGCTCTATCACAAGGACAGCTCGATCATTCGGTTGCGGCCAACCCATCCCAATCACGTCTGGGCCATCGACTTCGTGCACGACAAGCTCGACAACGGTCGGAGCTACAAGATGCTGACAGTTCTAGACGAGTACACCCGGCAGGTGCTGGCTGTGACGGTTCGCACCCGGATGAGGGCTGACGATGTGCTTGAGGCGCTATACCCACTCCTGCTGCGCCACGGCACCCCGGAATACATCCGCTCGGACAATGGTCCCGAGTTCATCGCACAGGCGATGCAGGACTGGCTGGCAAGGGTCGGCATCAAACCCATCCGGATCTATCCCGGATCACCCTGGGAGAACGGATACAACGAACGCTTCAACGGAACCCTGCGCCGCGAGGTTCTCAATGCCGAGTGGTTCACCACGACTAAGCAGGCTCAGATCGTCATCAACCAGTGGCTCAGACAGTACAACCACATCCGTCCACATCAGGCACTGAACATGCGACCGCCAATACCAGAAACTCTAATCAGGAATGGCACAGAACTTGGGGGCTAGACAGGTACGGTTTTTCGAATACATTTTCATCGAGGGGCTTAATAGGCATTCTTGTTTAAAAACCCTGTAAACAGCGTCAGCAACAGGATTTTTAAATCAAAACCAAAAGACCAGTGTTCAATGTAATATAGATCGTGTCGTACTCTTTCACGCATTTGATCGGGGTTCACCGTTTCGCCGCGTAGGCCATTTACTTGTGCCCAACCGGTTATGCCGGGCTTTACCTTATGCCGGATTAAATACTCATCAATAATCTGGGCATATTCCTCATTATGGGCGATGGCATGCGGTCTCGGGCCGACCAGGGACATTTCGCCCCGCAAAACATTGATGATCTGTGGCAGTTCATCGAGGCTGGTGCGACGAATAAATCGTCCCACTCTTGTTACCCGCGGATCTTCCTTTTGGGCCTGTGTGATAACTTCGGTTGAGGCATCTGGCCTCCAATACATGCTCCGAAATTTGAGGACCGTGATCTCATTATTGTTGAATCCATATCTTTTCTGACGAAAAAGAATTGGCCCAGGGCTACTAAATTTGATGGCAAGTGCGACTACTAACAAAACGGGCCAAATTATTGAAAGAATGATCAATCCGAATAAGCGATCCTCGATACCTTTTAAAATTCGGTTCCAGCCCGCCAAAGGCGGTTTGAATACAGTGAGCATTGGGATGCCCGCCATATTGTCAAATCCCAGGTTCGGGATTTCGAAAGCAGCGTTTTCAGGGCAAAGAGTAACATCGGCCGCTACTGTACGAAGCTGTCGCAAAATGTCGTCGAGCCGATTTTTAGCTGTCCAAGGGAGCGCGATCGTAATCTGGTCGACCCGATGATTTCTAACAAACTGAAGCAAATCATCAATAGTACCGATTGTTTGGTGGGATCCAATTGTTTCAGGGATACGTGTTTTCCGATCATCAAATACGCCGAGAACTTTGACCCCCGATGATTTTCGGTTGTCCAAATGCCGGATCAGACGTTCGCCGAGCTCTCCTGCCCCAACGACGATCACGTTATAGGTAAGCTGGCCTTTGGCCCGAAGTTGCTCAATCAGAATTGACGTGAAGATACGGATACAAGAGAGGGAAATATAGGCGGCGATAAACCAATAGGTTACCCAAGCACGGGAAAAGTTACTGGAGACTTTGCCGAAATAGGCGATAAGGACCAAGGCAACCATGACGGCAATCCAACACGCTGACAACGCCCCGAGTTGCGTTGTAATTTTCTGCAAATTTACAAATCTATACAGTTTGCCGAAATGCATAAAATTTGCCGCGATAAGGACGCCAAGCCCGATAGCGAACGCGTAATGTTCCGGCATATGTGCGGAAAAACCATGATACACGCCGTAGGCGACGTAACCCGTTGCGGCGAGAATCAACAGGTCAAGAATACGCAGCGTGCCTGTTATTACTCGCTGATCGTCAATGCCGAGACTAATTCTTGGAAATTGCATGGAAATGGACAATCAACTTTCGCAAAACCCTTATTTGAGAAAATTGCCGCATCAAGAACAATCCGATGCTACAAAGAAATTTATCCATACAAACAAGGTACTAACCAGCGGCAACGTTTTGATCCGCTTAAGTCCAACCAATTGGACTATAATCCTTGAGTATAGGGGCGGTAAAGATACTTACTGCGTATCGAATTGTTACTTAGCTCCGGTGAAGCCACCAGAAATTTTCATTGATGGAGTAAATCGGTTTGTAGTGACGGACAACTGATGTGTCGACGACACTTTTGATTTGATTGTCGAGAATTAAGGCTCGACCATTGTGATAAACAATCAAGATGGCATGTGCGAGCCGTAGGTTTAAGTCCTGGACTACGAGTATCCTCATTTCCGAGCTCGGCACACCAAGTGCTCTGAGGGATAGATATTTGGTAATCGCGTAATCCTCGCAATCGCCATCGCGGCGGAGAAACTGTTTTGGCGTCGCCCAATAATCAGGCACCCCATAATTGCGTGGATCGACCACATAGCGGGTTCTATTCATTTCCGCATTGACGGCATGAATCTGTTGAAGACGGGTTTTGCCAGAAACATCCTTCAAAAATGTGGTCCATTCCTGCAAATGACAGCGGCTAAAGAACGAAGATTCGCACGGTTTATTTGCTAACTTTTGTTCGCTAAAATACCGCTGGAGCGTCCCCTTCCATTTTGGGAACAGGGAAATTTGCGTCGATGGTGTCTCTTGGCTGCCGAACAAAGGCGGGCGAGCTTGTGCCGTGGCCGTATTACTATTCAACGCCACCAAGTTCATCAGCGCTGTGCATATCAGCAGCGATTGAAAAGAAACCTGGAATCGTCGGAAAGAAATTGCTGCCAACATCTGTGATCTGTCCTTTCGAGTCCGGCTATTGCTTCCGTCTGTGAAACTATCTTTGTTGCGTTAACAGAGCGCTAACCCGCTATCGGCAATGATGTGGATCGTTAACCTTGTTTCAGCAGGGTCATCAGTGTTTCCGGTGGAGGGGAATGTGCCGTTGTTTAACTTTTCGTCAGGCCATGCGGTAGAGTCGAAAACAAGATTTCGGATAGGCATAGCTGGTTTTCTTTTGGCGGCGGTGCTTATGGCTGGCATCTTTGGAATATTCCGATTTGCGGAAAATGAACGCCTCCGCGAGATGCAAGTTTGGCAAACCCGCCTGACAATTATTGCAGATACGCGATCTCAGGCCGTCGATAATTGGTTGGATGCACAGATTAATTCTATCGTGCAATTGTCGCAGAATGCTGCGTTGCAGCTTTATCTTTCGCAGATGATTACGGTACCAGAGTCCGGCAAATCTGGGCCAGCAATTGAAGCCCAGGCCGATTATTTGCGTAATCTTCTCGTGGTTGTGTCACACCGCTCGGGATTTTCGGCTGCTGCGCTCGGACCAGATGTTGGTGCAAATGTCAGCCGCATCGGTGTTGCCGGAATCGCTCTTACAAATCGAGACGGTCGAGCGCTTGTTGCGACGCCTGGGATGCCGCCGATCGATGGTGGCTTGTTTGAATTTCTGAAAAGGGCACGTCCTGGGGAAATGGCGGTCCGAGAAATTTTGACTGATGCCGCTGGGGAGCTGTTGATGGCCTTTGCGGCGCCAATTTTCGCTGTTCAGGGGCGCGGCACTTCCGCCGATCAAATTGGTTGGGCCATCGGCGTAAAACAGGTGTCCAAGGAGATTTCTGCGCTATTAAGACAACCCGGTGCCGTTTGGAAGACTGCAGAAGCACTGATCGTCCAAAAACGGAAGAACTTGATACGGTATGTTTCTGCCACCTTGGCTGGTGATGCGGCGTTAGCCCGAAATTTTGCAGCAAATACAGACGGGCTTGCGAGCCGGTTCGCAATCGAAAATCCAGGTGGTTTCGCGCAGCGACGAGACTATCGAGGGAATGACGTCCTGGTAACGGGACGCAAGATTGCAAAGGTGCCGTGGACCGTTCTCTATAAAATTGACCGAGAGGAGGCTCTCGGCGCTAGTGATGCTCGGTTGAATCGGCTCGTTATCATATTTTGCCTTGGGCTAATTGGTGTGGTGGCCGTTCTATTGGCGGTATGGCGTCACGGTGCCTCGTTGCGATCGGCGCAGAGCGCAGCAGAAGCGCAAAAGATGGCGGTGCAGTTTGAGGCCCAGAGTAAATTCCTCAAGCTTATTACAGACACGCAACCGACATCGATGTTTATCGTCGATGAGCAGAACAGGTATAAATTCGCCAATAAAATTGCTTCTGAGAGTGCTGGAATTTCGGAAGCCGATTTGATCGGGAAAAGCCTTGCGAGCGTGTTGGGCCCGGCAAACGCAATTCGCTACGAAAAGCTCAATCAAAAGGTTCTTGAAACCGGCATCCCACGAAGCGAAGTTCATCGGACAGGTTCCAATGGCGATTTGCGGGTATGGCAGGCGGAACACATCCCCGTTGCCGGTGCCCAGAATTTCGATCCCGGGGTGATGGTTGTCGAAGAAGATATAAGTGCGGTTGTCAAAGAACGGGAACGTCGGGAACGCACTCTCGAGCAGCTTTCCGATACGCTGGTTGCGATTCTGGATCGACGAGACCCTTTTGCCGGAAATCATTCAGCACGTGTCGCTGCGACGGCGGAGGCACTTGCCAGTGAAATGGGTCTTGATGAAACCCTCGTGGGAACGGCAAAAATCGCTGGTCGGCTTATGAACATCGGGAAAATAGTCATTCCCGAGGAAATCCTGACGCGGGTCGGAACGCTCGCCGATGACGAAGTTCGACTGGTTCGCGGGGGGCTCTTGAAAAGCGCGGAATTGTTGGATGGCGTTGAATTCGATGGACCTGTCGTAAAGGTTCTAAAGCAGGTTCAGGCGCGGTGGTCTGATTGTGACCCCGAAACGCGTGATACCGATGACGTTCTGGTGGTTGCTCAGATTGTGGCCGTTGCAAACGCTTTTGTCGCTTTGATCAGCCAGCGGTCCTGGCGGTCCGAAATTGACATGGATGAGGCTGCTACACAGATGATGAGTGATGCTGATATCGTCTTTGCGCGGCGGGTTCTGTCGGCTCTCCTGAACCTCGTTGATAACCGTGATTTGCGTCAAGAACTCGGTACGGCGGAGGTCGTCGCTCTACAATAACCCTTTCAAAACACTGGCGTAATCTAGCTATGCGCTGCATAGTACGGGCATGTTTAAAAAACTTTTCGGAATGGGGCGCCAGGAAATACCGCCGCCGTCGGCGCCTGACGCGGCCCGCATCTATGTTGTCGGTGATATTCATGGACGGGTCGATCTTCTCCAGAATCTGCATCAGCAGATCATTGACGATGCCGCGACCGCGCCGGGACTTCGAAAGACGGTGGTTTATCTTGGTGACTATGTCGATCGGGGTGACGCGTCCTGTGCCGTTCTTGATCTGTTGGCAGGGAACCCGCTAGGCTGATCTGAATCCGGTATATTTGTCGGGTAATCATGAACAAATGATGGTCGCCTTTCTTGAAGACATCGCGATCGCAGGGATGTGGCTCGGCAATGGTGGTGATTCGACGTTGCTCAGCTATTCGGTTGGAATGCCATCTGACAAGACAGGCGACGAGAAATTGCGCAGCATGCAGCAGGATTTCCAGGCAAAATTACCACCGGCGCACCTCCAGTTTTTGCGCGGCTTGGGACTTTACCACATTGAAAAGGAATACCTTTTTGTGCATGCCGGTGTTGCCCCCGGTGTGCCGATTGAGGAGCAGGGTGCTGAGGATTTCCTTTGGATCCGCGAGGAGTTTTTACGATCGAAAGCCCATCACGGGCATTGCATCGTCCATGGTCATTCAATCGTTGATATGCCCGAGTTTCTCCCAAATCGGATCGCCATTGATACCGGCGCCTATTATAGTGGCCGATTAACCTGCCTGGTGCTCGAAGGGGAAGAGCGCCGGTTTATGCAGACCTGATCCCGGTAATTTGTATCGTGCTGCGTGGCCGCAATCAGGGATTTCTCAACCTCTGGCCGCTTATTACGCAAGCTGAAGACGCATCCATATCGGACGAGATTGATGATGTTCTGGATGCTGCGGGTGAGCTCGCCAATCTGATATCGCCGACTCTCGCTGCCTATTTGTTGGCCGGCCTGCAGGAACAGTTAGACAAGCCAGTGCTGGATCCAAAACGGGTTGCTGGAAACAGGCTGCTGGCGAAATTTTCTCTGTCACAGCAGCGTCAGTGGGCGAAAGTTTTATCGGACTCAAAAATTGATGTCGTGTTTCTGAAGGGGTTTGCAAATGGGCATGGATTTTACCCCGATCCAATTTTACGGCAGCAGGGAGATCTTGATTTTCTTATCCGGAAACAGGATCTACAAGCAGCCATAGAATGTCTGGCTTCCTATGGGTTTGGGTTTCGGGCGGCACCCCTAAGCCGCTGGGGGGCAATTTCCGATGCAAGTTTTATGCCCTTCGTGACCGCCGATGGCAGCTGTGATCTCGACATTCATATTCATCCTGATTGTTATCCCGCCTATTGTTCGCTGACGACTGAACGGTTGTTCGCCGACTCCCGGCTCGTGGATGCTGGCGGTTTTGCTGTGCGGGTTCCGTCGCGCGAGCACGCTTTGCTGCTATGCGTGACGAATACGGCGAAGGACAAGTTTGATGTGTTTAGCATTCGTAAAGTTATCGACGCGATGGTGCTCATCAGGGTAACACCAAATCTCGATTGGGCGAAAATTATAGACCTCGCCTCGGAAGGTAATTTTCTTATGCCGATGCGGGTTTTCTTCTTACTTTTAATCTCTCTCGGATTTCCGCCTGGGTTGATTCCGGACACATTGTTGAGACCTTTGCCGCGGTGGCGGAAAAAATCTTTCCGGACCGTTGTCCGACGATTCCGGCGTTTATTTCCGGGCGACCCCTATTTGTTGCAAATTTTGTGGCGGGAATGGGCGCTCTGTGCGGAGCCCGCTGTCGCGTTTTATAATTTACGGTTACGGGCTAAAGGGATTTTGAATCCAGGAACAGGCATTCCTGACGGCGGACCTATAAGCGTCAAGAATTCCTAGTTCGACCACCGGCTATAATTGATGTTAAACATCACTCCGGGGGCCGAAAATAGGTCAAACTTATAGCGCAGTATGGTGACAAATTATGGTCTCTGATAAACGGGTTTTGGTTACGGGTGGTGCAGGTTTTATTGGTTCACACCTGTGCGAACGGCTTCTTGCCAGAAATAATGACGTCCTTTGTATCGATAATTATTTTACCGGATCAAAAGACAATGTCGCACACTTGATGCAGGATCCCCATTTTGAGTTGATGCGGCATGACGTGACTTTTCCACTCTATATCGAGACGGACGAGATTTATAATCTGGCCTGTCCCGCGTCCCCCGTTCACTACCAGTTTGACCCGGTTCAAACGACCAAGACCAGCGTCCATGGTGCCATCAATATGCTTGGTCTTGCGAAGAGAGTCAGAGCTAAAATTTTTCAGGCCTCGACGAGTGAGGTGTATGGCGATCCCGAAGTCCACCCGCAGGTGGAGAGCTATTGGGGAAGGGTAAATCCAATCGGACCGAGGGCGTGTTATGACGAAGGGAAGAGGTGCGCAGAGACATTATTCTTCGATTATCGTCGTCAGCATAATTTACAGATCAAGGTCGCGCGGATTTTCAACACCTATGGCCCTCGCATGCATCCCAATGATGGGCGCGTCGTCTCCAATTTTATCGTTCAGGCATTACGCAATGACCCTGTGACGATTTATGGTAATGGCGAACAGACTCGATCCTTTTGTTATGTAGATGATCTGGTCGAGGCATTTCTTCGAATCATGGACACCGAAGATGATTTCACCGGGCCGGTGAATATCGGTAACCCCAACGAGTTTACAATCCGGGAACTTGCCGATGCGGTAATCGAATTAACGGGTTCGAAATCGGAGATTATCTCCAAGCCGCTGCCTGCTGACGATCCTGTCCAGCGCCAGCCGGACATTTCAATTGCGCGTGAAAAACTTGATTGGGAGCCGACGATTCAGCTTAAAGAAGGGCTCCAAAAAACAATCGCATATTTCGATACCCGCTTATCAGCGGAATAGAGAACTAGTAGTTTAGGGGGCGAGGGATACGGGGCCCACGCGTTCCGCGTTTGGCGGTGGTACGAATAAAGAAGCCGACGACGTAATACAGAAGCACGTGATAAATAATGCCTGCGACGACCAATGAAAAGTTCGATTCCACGCGGAACAGGCCGGTAAAAATTGATACCGAGAAAACCGCGAGCCAATCGCCGACGTGGCGGCCATTCATAAAATAGCAGATGACCCAATAGACCTGGGAAATTATGAACATGCCGAGGATCACGCCCACGATTCCAAAATTAACGTATAGCTCCACAAGTTGTGGGAAGTTAATTGATGTCGTGGTGTCGTCGATTGCGAGAATTTGATACATATGGCCAAACAGCTGGCCGAGCTTGGGATCGGGCTTGTCCGGCAAAATGACCCGTGGAATCAATTTCCATATCAGGTCTTTGTAACTCAGCCCGTAAAGGTAATCGACCCGCTTGGGCGTCATGTCCATGACATGCGCGAGCATGTATGAAATATCGAGTCGGACGCCAATCGCCTGAAGGGCGAACTTGATGACTTCTGGATCTGCGGTGACAGCCTGGGCGGCAATTTTACCAAACTTGGCGCTATTCTCCGCGGCGTCACCTAGTCCTTTCTGTTCCACTTTTGCGCTATGGGCATCCCAAACTTGATCTCTGAATTCGAATTTGGCGTACATAAAGGGGAAGAGCGCCATAACCGCGAGCACAATTACGACCCAGGGAATTTTCTTTTTCTCACCGATATAGGTCATGATGACCGCGAGACCAAAACTCGCAATCGGGCCAGAGTTTCCGCCTGAAATCGAGAGTCCTAGATAAGCAGGCACAAAAAAAGCCCAGATCATGATCGAGAATGGCTTCGGCATTTGTTTGCGCATTTGCAGAATGTAAAAAGCGAGTATGCCGACAATTGAAAAGTTGGCGAGAAAGTTGATTAACTGACCGGCACTTGATGTATCGAGCCCCGTTTTCATTCCGAGTAGACCGAAAAAGCCAACGAAGAAAAAACCCAGAGAAATTAACCGGGCGCTCTTTGGCTCCCAATTTAACTGCATATGCGGGATATATCGTAGGACGAGGTTGATCGGCCGCGTGTAATACCCGATGACGAGAGCCAGCATGCCAAAAAGAGTGACAATCGACGGCTTCATCAGGTCTTTGTAGGTTAGATAGTCAAAGAAGACAGTGTGCGGTGTCGTATAGAAAGGATACAGCGTGTAATGGATCGCATAGACCAGACAGATCATTTGGAAAAAAGGCAGCCGATCAGTCGGCCTGAACAAATACACCGTCATTGGCGTAAAGCAGACGATCAAGGTCATCGTATAGATGATATGAACGGTGTGATATTTTCCTGCCGCCGCGGGAATTGAATTCAAAAGCAGAATTGTCATCACAGTGACACAGAAGAAAATCAGGCCGGGGAGAGGAGATTTTGCGTAACCCATCTATGCGCTGTCTTTAGCCCCTAATTCTTCGAACATTGTTTGCCGACGTGACTACCATCAGAAGTGATTATACAAGCTTTATATATGATTTTATTTGTGAAATGTTTGTTGGAGTCATTTTTTATTTCATGTCTTTTGCAAAGAAATTTCCATTAAACGTATGAATATCAAACGCTTCAGAGAAAATCTCTACTGTACGGTCTGGAAAATTTGATTTACCTGTTGGCATCATGGCCGAACAGCTAACAACGACAATTGCTACAATTAGTCGGTTCCACTCATTTGAAGTGGCCCTGCAGCTTCAAAAACGGCAGGCCCTCAAAAGGATATATTCTGGTCTGGCGCGGCGTTTCCTGAAACGTTATCCGGTCGATGCAGGGGCTCTTCAAACATTTCCGTGGTACCAAACGCCGTTGGAGGCAGCACAGCGCTTGAAATTATTGTCGCCGGCGCGATCAATGAAACTCGAATGGTTGGCCAAGACGGCTTTGGATCGTCATATCGCGCGAACGTTGCCGGATTGTCATGTGTTTATGGCGTTGTCGGGTGTTGGGCTCGCTGCGGGCAAAGCCGCTCAAAAACGAAATATTGCCTATATATGTGACCGGTCATCTTCTCACATTGCCTATCAAAATGAATTGCTGCGGGCAGAGTATGAAATGCTTGATCTGCCGTATCAGCCCATTTCCGAGCGGATGATTGATCGTGAAGAGCAGGAGTATTCTGAAGCAGATACGATCGTTGTGCCGTCGGGGTTTGCCGAACGTAGTTTTGTCGAGCGTGGATATGCTCCAAAGCGCCTGTGTCGCATTCCATTTGGTGTAAATCTTACGAGCTTTAAAAGGGTTTGCGATCGGGATGATGAATTTGTCGTTCTGTTTGTAGGAAGCCCCGGTGTCCAAAAAGGATTTCACTATCTTTTGCAGGCTTTCGTGCGGGCCGATATTCCAGGTGCCAAGCTGAAAATCGTTGGTAACCCGTTAGGTGAAACGGCAAAATTGCTTGAAAAATTTCCCGTGCCGGGCATCGAAATACTCGGTCCACAATTCCAGCCGGAAGTCGTTCGCCACATGTCACGGGCGAGCGTTCTGGTTTTGCCCAGTATTCAAGAAGGTATGGCATTGGTTCAGGCTGAGGCGATGGCGTGTGGATGTCCCGTGGTTGCCAGCACCAGTACCGGTAGCGAGGACCTTTTTACCGATGGTGAGGAAGGATTTATTCTTACGCCGGGCGATGTCGAAGGGCTGGCTGGAAAAATGGTGCAACTTCACGAAGATCAGTCATTGCGGGATACGATGGGTACCAAGGGTGTTCTGCGCGCTCAGAACATTGGTGGCTGGGATGGTTATGGCGACAAGTTGGTGGCTCTGTGTTTTGCTCTGGCAAAGGCACGTGGCCACGATGTCTCTATCTCTGAAGACAGATTAGCCTCGTCCTAACAGGCGTACCGCGCGAGATTTTATCCAATCGCGCTCGCTTTCTCCAAACGCCATAAAATAAACGGCAGGGGCGATCAGGATCGTCCACAACATTCCCGCCAAAATTATTGAAAGAAGGGTGCCACTGCCCGTGATGTTAACAACGAGCCAGGCTATTCCGACGCTTGTAGAAAAAGTGGCACCCGCAAATGCCTGGCCAATAAATATTTGACGCACAGGGTTTTCCCGGACGATGCGAGCCGCATAGAAGGGCAGTACAATCGACAAGATACAGGTCTCAGCGATAAGGATCGCCCAGGCAGCACCCGCCGCACCCAGCTTCGGAATAAGCAAGAGACAGAGCAATGTCACGGCGACGCCGCCGGCGATATGAGCCGTCACCATGCCGCGCGGTTTATTGATAAAATAAAGAATGGCGGCTCCCGCCAAGGATGGCCCGGCACAGACCGTCGATGCGAGTAACGGCCAGAACACCTCATCGGTGAAAGTGAGCTTGCCAATTGTCCATAAGCCAAAGAAGGGGGGGCCGATGATCGCGATAAATCCACCGAGAAACCCGCAACAACACCCCGAAACTCGAGAAACAAATTTGTAAAGGCGGGACAGGGCATCCCAATCTTCCTGGGCATATTGGCGGGCACCTTCGACGCCCAACACCTGCATAAACTCTGCGGTTACGTGTTTGGCAAGGCTGGTCAGCGTACGGATCGTGTTATAGGCGGCGATCGTTGCGCCGGAGGATGCCAGTGCCGAAATAAGCAGCACAGTGCCGTGGATCGTCAGTGCCATAGCGGCGGGCACAACGGCATAAGCTGGGCCAATTGTTAGTGCGGTTCTAAAGGCTTCTTTGTCGGGAACGGCTATCCCATATCGTAAATCCGGATAGCGATGCTTTTGATGAAGAATGATTCCCAGCCAGGTTAAAAGCCCGATGGCCACATAGGTCAGAGCCAGGAAATTCGTGGAGACGCCGAATGAAAGCATCGTAGCGATGCAGGCAATAAGGCCGAGGCGCATAAGGTTGTTAACCATCACGCTGGTGATGAATTCTCCGTGGGCGCGATAAACAGAACTGATAAACCCGAATGGCAACATCAATAAAAAATATGCTGACAGAAAACAAAAAACTTGGGCCGCGGTTAGGGTGGATAGGGTTTTTAGATTGAGGAGTTCTGGCCATGAGACCTGATATCCAGCAATCAGAGCCACCAATAACCCTAGAGTAATCAGCGTCGAGTAGAAGAAGACCCCCTGTTTTAACAGCGTCGAAAATTCTTCATGCTTACCGCGAGCGAGGGCTTGTTGCAGGGCGTTACCGTAATAAGCGCTTAAGCCGGTATCGAGCAGCCCGATGAATCCGGCAGTAGACAGTAACACCAGCCAGTCACCGTATTGTCCTGGACTCCAGAACAAGAGGAAAACTGGGACGAGCAGAATTTGTTCGCCAAAAATAATCGCTGTGCCGACTGCTTTCCCGGCGACGCCCTGGACAAGTCGGCGATGGATGCCCGCCTTGTTCTGTGGACTAGGCGGTGTCGGGGTGTTGGCCTCGTTCACCTTTGGCCTTTCGACAGGAAATAATTGAGGCCGCTTTTTAGCCCTTCTATGTCCTCCCGGAATCCCCAATTTTCGATAATTTCCAGACTGCGTTGCCCCATTTTTTCGGAGAGGGCTGAATCTGAAACGATGTTGCTCAATGAAGTCGTGAGGGCATCAACATCGCCTGCGGGAAATATATGGCCATTCTCGCTGTCGCGGATGAGATCAAAGACTGCGCCTACTTGATCGCTGGCGATGACGGCCCGGCCCGCTGTCATGACTTCATTGACGACGAGACCCCAGGGTTCCAGTAAGGATGGTAAAACAAAGACGTCGCAGAGGCTGTAGAATGACGGCAATTCCGACTGATTGCGGAAACCGGTAAATCTCACTGCCTCTTCTATCCCCAGTTCCTTCACCTGCTGTTCAAGCGCTGTGCGTTGTTCGCCATCGCCGATCATTAAAAGGTAGGGTTGTCGATTCTTTGGGTTTTTTGCCAGTCTGGCAACGGACTCCACGAGATCTCTGGGTCGTTTGCGCTCCATAAATTTGGAAGCGTAAAGAATGATGGGTCGTCCAGGCTCAAGATTGAGTTCGGCCCGTAAGGCGTCCTGATTGGTACTTGCAGCTTCTGCCTGTTCACGAAAATATTGATTATCGACGGTGTAGGGCATGGGGAAGATCGTTTCTTCCTTCATCCCGTGGGCCAGGTAGTAGTCTTTGTTCGCGGACCCAATAACCAGCCAGCCATGACATATTTTGCGCAGGGCGAAAAACAAAAGATGTTTGATAAAATTCTTGATGGGCCCGCGCGCGGCGCTTAACGCCCAAGCCTCGTCACGGTTCAGAACGACAACCCCCATCATTCTGGCGCGGAGCATTGAGATCATATGGTACAGGCGCATATAGCCGTGCACCCAAAGCGCATCGAACTGCCCTTCTTTCAGCGCGTGTGCCAGGCCACTATTGATTGGCCGGGTGACGGATGGTGGGCCGTTATCGCCGTAGGCTTTGAGAAAGACGTGTTTATAGCCTTCCAGAAGGGGAGTATCCCATTCGATGACTTGGCCAAACCCTTCGTCGACATGTTTGCGTGTTGAGATGTCGCTGCAAAAGAAAACCGTTAGATCAATATCTGGATCGGCGGCAATTTGCCGAAGCAGAGGTGCCTGATACTGGATCGGGTGGCTAACGAGATAAGCGAGACGGATTTTACGGTTCATAAATACAACGCATACTTGATGTCGCCTGGTTCAACAAATGTTGGACACGAGCGGGCGACAGCACTCTATAGAATACTATGGGTTCGTGGCGAAACAAATCGCCATATCGTTTTAATTATATAGTCCATCACTTCAAGAGAGAATTAAAAGCCTCTTCAACGTCCTTGTTCGGAATAAGGGTGATATTGGTTTCGCCCGTCGCTTCGCGCATTGCAAGGGGCTCGCCGCCGGACCATTGCAGTCCGGGATATAAAATTCGGTGCTGTAAGCCACAAGGGAACCAGATGCCGGGCTTGGCGTGTGTGCTGAAAACGCAGACCGACGGTGTTTCGACGCTGGCGGCAAGGTGCATCGGGCCGCTGTCATGACCCATAAAAACTTCGGCCCCCCGCATAATCACCGCACTTTCCCGTGGTGTTAGCTTGCCGCATAAATCGAGTTTTGGGCCGGTCCAGCCTTTCGCAGCAATTTGGGACCGTTCGCCATCATTGGGTCCACCGAGAAAAACCAGCCCCAGCGTCGGATGGTCGCCAGAAATTTTGGCCAATAGTGCGGCCCAGCGATCATCACCCCAGCTTTTGAAATCAATTTTGGCGCCAATACTGAAGGCGATGAAATGATCTCGGCCTTCCCAGCTGGCTATCGCCGCCTCAGCCTGTTTTTCCTCAGTCGGTGTAAAATTGAGGGACCAGTTCTGTGCGTCGTCCAAATCAACCTTACCGATATCGGCAACACATCTCCCAAGGCGGGAGGCTTCGGCTTCCCACAAGTCATGTTCGCTAAGCGGGAAATGCTTGCTTAGCTCTGCTGTCGCCGGGACACCGATGATATTATGGGCGCCACACAGCTTTAGAAAAATGATGTCACGAAACTGTACTAAATTGCCGCGGGGCTCATTGAGATAGATTACGAGATCCGGACCCCAGTCACGAATCGATTTGCGTAATGTGTTGAGCGCGCCAAAATCGCGCGTGCCGTATGGATAGGAGAAATATCCATCGACAAAACCGCCATCTCCCAAAACAGCCTGGATCGCTGCGGCATCACTATTGATGGGCTTGTTCGTAAGCACTCGCCGCTCGGCATTGGCGAATACCCGCGCCAGCATATGAAAGACCGGTAACGCGACAACCGTGTCACCGAGGCTGCCCATGCGATAGATCAGCAGCTTTTTCACATCCGCCACTTTACGCTCCTCACTAAAACACCGATGGTCCTCATGACGCCTATGCGGCCCATTGTCGGTTATAAATATAACGCGCCCAGTTACGGTAATCGCC
Organism: uncultured Alphaproteobacteria bacterium; assembly: GCA_943787225.1. Taxonomy (GTDB): domain Bacteria; phylum Pseudomonadota; class Alphaproteobacteria; order MPNO01; family UBA2964; genus UBA2964. The sequence continues at coordinate 947,957 of CALSLP010000001.1, read as the reverse complement.
GCCCCGGGTTGCTTGTTTCTCGCCGCCGACCCAATCGTGAACTGGGATATTGAAGCCGGTCTTTGGTCGATGCAGGATTTCAGGGGGCAGTGGCTTGGCCAAGGACGTTGCCATATCATTTTTGGTTGGCGGGCGAGATCCCGCGATCATCGGGGCTAGGGCACGCAACAAGGTGATGTCGACCAGTGGCGTTCTGATTTCAAGGGAATGCGCCATACTTGCCCAGTCTGCGTCCCGCAGGAGTTGATTGCGCATATACCAGGCCGATTCCAAAGCTGTCATCGAAACTCGCGCGTGTCCGATATCGCCGATCGTCTCAGACAGTTGCTCAGTAATCGCGAGGGTCTCTAGGCCTTCTCTGACAAGATCAGGATCGAGCACTTCTGGCAATTCCCACGGCATATAAAGACCACGCCGCAGCAAATAGGCATCGCCAAGTCGACTCCCATATTCAAACAGGCCGGCATATTTGGGTGATGTCAATTTTCGAATAAGCGGCGCACTAATGATGCGAAACGCTTTGCCCAAACCCGGTAAGAAGCGGAACAATCCCAGTGCCCGTGCGAGGCTGGGAACCTGTTGGAAATTTTGATATCCCGCGAACAGCTCGTCACCGCCAACCCCTGAGAGCGCGACTTTCAATCCGGCTTCGCGGGTTGCTTTGCTCACAAAATAGGTATTGGCGCCATCAATACTGGGTTGATCCATTGCCGCCATAAGATGATTGGCATTGTCGTGGAAATCACTGGATTCGATCCACCGCGTCTCATGATCAGTTTCGTAATGTTTCGCGAGCACCTCTGCTAACGGTGCTTCGTCATTCTCGCTGCCCCGGAATTGTTGAAAGCCTAACGTTACCGTTCTCAAATTTGCGCCGTGCGCCTCCGATGCTAAGGCCACGAGGCTGGCTGAGTCGCGACCGGCTGAAAGAAAGACGCCGACCGGCACATCCGCGACCAGATGGTGTTGCATACTATCGACCAGGGCGGCACGCAAAGCCTCGGCATCATAGGGAGTCGGATCGACCTCTGAGAGTTCTTTGGTCAGATTGAACCATTTATGCGGCGCGCCACGCCCCGAGGTGTCGACCCATAGGCTGCCGCCGGCCGGTATGGCTTCGATCCCCTTATATAAGGTGTACGGTTCTGGGACATATCCAAGAAAAAAGAACCCGACATGGCCTGCCGGGGCGGGTGAGGTGTCAATGCCACCGCCAGCGACAAGGGCTTTGACCTGAGACGCAACCCGTAACGTCTTACCATCATCTGCGAAATAGAGCGGTTTGATGCCATAGGCATCGCGTGCCATGAACATACCCTGGCGTTTTTCATCCCAGATCGCGAAAGCAAACATACCCCGCAGCGCATCGACCATCGCCGGACCCTGCCGGATATAAAGATGGAGGAGAACTTCCGTGTCGGAGTTTGAGACCAGAGCAACGCCGTCGTCGATCAGCTCTTGGCGGAGAGCGCGATAGTTATAAATCTCACCATTAAAGACGATGCGATAGGCACCATCCTTTGAGGTCATTGGCTGCGCACCGGCTTCTGACAAATCGATGATCGACAGACGTCTATGCGCCATGGCCACACGATTGTTATCTGATATCCAGATGCCTTCGGAATCTGGGCCGCGCGGTGCCTGCCGATCGTGAATGGCATCCAGCTGGGTGCGCTCAATTGGTGGCGCATTCGTGCCATAGGCAAAAAGGGCGGCTAATCCACACATGATCCGAACCTATTTCTCGGCAACAGCGAGCAGATTCTGCGAGAGAATTGCATTTTTGCCGTCGCCGCCGGATTCAGCAATGAGCCAAATGAGCGCCGGGAGCCGTACCAGTTTCCACATCAGCCAACGAACGGTCCCGCCGAGTCGTCCTGGAATTGGTGGATCCTCAAAACAGGTCACGCGTGAGAAATCGCTGGCCAGAAGAACTTGTGGCAAAGACGTGCGGGTAAATGCTTGCTCATGGGTGAGATCGCCATACCGGACCCGGCCATAAAACGGTGCTTCAGCATTGGCGGTATGGATAATCCAGCGGCCACCGGGTTTCAATGCAGCGCGGACGCCATCAATGAGGGCAATCAGCTCATCGCGGGTCATGTGCTCTAGGACATCAAAACTGACAATCGCATCGTGGGATTCCGGCTCAAGGGCAAGAAGGGCGGTCATCGCGTCACCTTGACGAATGCCTTTAATGCCGAGGCGTTCGGCGGCCTCAACCTGTTGAGGTGAAATATCGACACCTGACATGTTGGTGTAGCCGGCCTGTATGGCGCAGTGAACGAGTAATCCAGCGCCACAGCCGAGGTCGAGAATTTGTGCGTCTTTGGCGGGCGGAAAATGTTTACGGATCGCCGAACGCAACATATCAAGCAGCCCGCCTGGGGCTTCGTCAGGATTAGCAAAAGGAATATCTGCAGAGCCCGCTGTGAGATAGCGATCATAAATGCGTTTGCGATATTCGGGTTGGTTGTCCACGGTCATTTTACAATCAGGTCTAACAATTGGATCAGGGCTTTATGGTGGCATAAATCTTGGCGAGTCACTAACGCGAAGCGGCCATTGTTACTAGTGATGTTTCTAGTGATTTTCGATTCTTTCGAGCAATTTCTGATAAGCTTCTACTGTTGCCTCGCCGTGTTTTTTGAAGGACAAAGCTCGCTCGGCACATTGAATGGCTTGTTGAGAAAGAGCGTCTCGATGCCCCGGCTGCGCCAGGAACTCTTTAATGGCTGAGACAATTTGGTCGGTGGCGGGTTCTATAATCTGGCCGCCGCCGTGATGTTCAATAATTTCAGCGATCCCGGTTTCGCGGGAAACAATGACGGGGATACCATCGACGATGGCTTCAGCGGCCGCCATACCGAAACACTCATATTCTGATGGCATGACCAGGACATCGATTTGTTCAAAAAACGCTTCCTTGTCGTGGATGAATCCCAGCCAGTTAATTCTGTCGGCAACACCGAGTGTGGCGGCCTTTGCCTTGAGAGCCTCTTCTTGCGGGCCGGTCCCCGCGATTGTTAAAGAAACTTTGGCGTCTAGCTTAGGTAGCGCTGCAATTAACAGATCCAGATTTTTCTTTTGATGTAACCGTCCGAGATAGCCTAGTCGTAAAGGGTTGTCTGAAGATGTGTCCGTCCGGGCTGAGAGTATACGCGATGTGTCATCATATACCGGATGCGAAATGATCGCAGTCCGCGGCGATGCTGCGATATCTGCAGGCAAGCTATCGCGGGCTTCGAGACCTGAGGACATAACAAACAGATCAAATTTTTTCAGGAATCGAGCCTTTAGGCGTGGCTTTAGAAACTTGGTCACTGCGTTGGGCGATTGCGCTATATCGAAATTTGTTAGGCTTTCGTGCGGGGTTATTGCCTTGGCGGGCCCTTTCCCCGACGAAAATGATGTCAGCAGAGTCACCATCTGCCAGGCGCCATGACAATGGACGATGTCAAAGTCCAATCGCTTTTGTCGAATCCACGATGCAAGTTCTCGGTTTACGCCCCAACCGGGAAACAGTTTTTCAGACCCTGCGGCACAATCGAAGGTGACGACAATAATTCCTTCCTGTTCCAGCTGTTTAATTGCGGGTTCAATTGCTGAACGTCCTGACGGCTCCAGCGGAATGGCAAATGTAATCTCGGCGCCCGGCGCGTTGTGTTGCGATAATACTGTTCATGGATGATACGGCCGGGCCGCCATGGCTTGGGTCCAGTCCACCAATCAGTCGTAATACTTTCATAGCAGGACTCGGGGGGACATGAACAAATACTCTACAAGTTGGCCGCTATCTATTATATCAGCCATTACAATAGTCTAAGATGTTTTGGCACCTAGTATACGAGTATAGCTGATTTTCCATGTCGTATTCTGAAAAAGTCCCTTTATCCGTTCTCATTCCGACAAAGAATGAAGAACGGAATCTTGAAGAATGCATCGCATCGGTTGCTTGGGCGGATGAGATCATTGTTTATGATTCGCATAGTACTGATGACACGATTGCTCTTGCCGAAAAAGCCGGTGCAAAAATAGTCAAACGGGTTTTTGATACCTTCGCTGTTCATAAGAACTGGGCACTGGATAATGTCGAATTTCGTAATCCCTGGGTGCTGTTGCTGGATTCCGACGAACGGGTCACGGATCTCCTCGCTGTAGAAATTAAGGCGGCCGTGAAAACGCAGGAAGGCCCTGTTGGCTATCACATTGCGCGCAAGACGGTGTTCTGCGGTACGTGGATGAAACATAGCGGCGTCTATCCCGATTATAACCTTCGGCTTATTCAGGCCGGGCACGGGCGATATGAAGATCGCATTGTTCATGAACATATGATCGTTGATGGCCCTGCAGGGTATCTCAAGGACCATCTTCTGCATGACGATGACAAAGGCATAGAGAGATTCTTTGATCGTCATAACCACTACACCTCCCTTGAAGCCGTTGAGATCATGCGCCAGCAGCTGAAGTCGGGTGGCGAAAAACTAGGCGGCAATTTTTTTGAACGAGGTCCGCAACGCCGCCGGGCGTTGAAGAACTTTGCCCAGCGCTACCTGCCGTTTCGCCCGATGTTCGTGTTTATCTATATGTACATTCTGAAAGCCGGGTTTCTCGATGGCCGCATGGGGCTGCGCTATTGTCTGCTCAAGATGTTTTTTGAGTACCAGATAGTCCTCAAGGTGAAGGAAATGCGCGATCCAAACTCGCCGCTTTACCAGAAGCACAAAGACCTCCTTGGGTAACCACTCAAAGTATTGAAAAAGAACAACTTTTTCTGTAATCTTCCAGCCGGAACATTAGAGTAGAGCCACAGTAAAGCCTATGTGCGGTATTGCCGGATTTCTCGGGCCTTGGCCAGAGCAGCTGAGTCGAGGCCATGGTGGCGTCTTTGCGCCATCGCGGGCCAGACGGCGACGGTCACATCGTGGACGCGGAGGCCGGGGTCGCCCTTGGACATGCGCGGCTATCCATTATTGACCTATACCAATGCCGCGGCGCAGCCGATGGCGAGCGCCGATGGCCGCTATACGCTGACCTTCAATGGCGAGATTTATAACTACCGCGCTCTGCGCCAGTCGCTGGAGGCATCCGGGGTGGCGTTTAGGACCCGCAGCGATACCGAGGTTCTGCTGCACCTTTATAGGCGCGAAGGGCGCTGGTTGTTTGAACCGGTTGCACGGCATATTCGCGTTCGCGATCTGGGACCGGGACGAGAGGCGTCTCTTCATTGCCCGGGACCATCTGGGCGTGAAGCCACTTTACTACGCCGAACTGGCGAACGGGTTTCTGTTTGCCAGCGAGTTGAAATCGCTGGTGCTTTGTCCCGGATTTGCCCCGGGATATCGATCCTGTTGCCGTTTCGCAGATCATCTGGGGTTCTTGTGGACGGCCGGTGAGGCGACAATGTTGCGGCACGTGCGCAAGCTGCGCCCCGGCTGCACGCTGACCGTCGATGCCTCCGGCGTGAAAATCGATCAGTATTACCGGACGCCGATTGCCGATTCTTCCAACCCGGCGACGGCGGACGACCTGCGGTCACTCATTGATGACATTGTGACTGAACAGATGGTCGCCGATGTTGAGGTTGGGGCGCTGCTCTCGGGTGGCGTCGATTCAAGTGCGATTGTCGCGTCGATGTGCCGGGTCACCGAGCCGTCAAATATCACGACGTTTTGCGCGACGGTTGAGGCCGTCTGATACCGGTGCTGACAATTTTGGCGACGATGAAAACTTCGCGGCCTCGGTTGCGGAGAGTTTTGGCGTCAAGCTGATCAAGGTGCCGACCGATGCGGATTTGATTGACTCGCTGCAGGATATGGTGTGGTCGCTGGATGAACCGACGGCGGATTTTTCTGCCCTCCAGACGTTGTTTCTCGCCCAGGCGGCGCGCGAAAACGGCATAAAGGTGCTGATGTCCGGCGTTGGCGGTGACGATCTGTTCACCGGCTATGGTCGCCATACAGCGGCCCTGGCCTATGCGGCGTTCAACAAGGTGCCAGGTCTGCGGCAGGTGGTTGGGACGATTGCGGGGCTGTTTCCGGCGGGGTCAATCGTTGGGCGCCGGATTAAAAGGACCGGTGACTTACTGCGGCTCGATGAAGAATCGATGCTGGCGGATGCCATGAGTTTTTCCGCGGTCGGCGCGTTGACCGCCGCTTAAGTCTGATGAGCCTCAGATTTGCGATCAGAGGTTCCGGCTGATGGTATACCAGCGGCCTTCCGGAAGTCGTTCGAGGCGACGCAGGGTCTGAACCCCGTCGAACGCTTGCTTGACCTGGAGCTCAACGGCTTCATGCCGGATCATAATTTGAACTATACCGACAAGATGGCCATGCAAGCTGGTGTCGAAGTCCGGGTGCCGCTTTGTGACCCGCAGCTTATTGCCTTCGCGCGAGGTCTGCCGCTCAACCAGCTCATCGATAGCCGTCAAACCAAGAAAATATTGCGTGCGTCGCAACAAGGGCGTGTCCCAGACGGTGTGCTAACCCGTTCCAAACAAGGCTTTGGCGTTCCAGTGCGAAGTTGGTTAAAAGGACCGGCGCGACCATTGATGGAAGAGCTGACAGCCTCTTCCGCCATTGAAGAGCGGGGACTGTTTGATGCCCAATCCGTCACAGCGTTGCGTGAGGATTTTTTAGCGGGAAGGATTGATGCGGCGATGACCTTGTTTCCGCTGATGGCAATTGAAGCTTGGTGTCGGGCGCTGGATGAAGCACCGACGGCTGACCTGTCCGCTCATGGAGTGACGGCATGAGTTTCCGTCTGAACGCTGACCCTTCTTTTGGTTTCCGAAAATTTGAGAAGCTGATGCTGGCGGCGCGGTTGTTCTGGCGTTTCCCCCGTTCGCACGGCGCCTGGCCAAAATACGAATACCTCAAGCCGTGGATTATTGATCAGCGCCCGGCGGCGGTGATCGATGTTGGTATCAATATCGGTCAGTTTTTGCATCTCGCCTACCGGCTGTGGCCAGAGGCTAAAATTATCGGCGTCGAACCGACCGCCGATCTCGCTGTCAGGATGGCGTCTCTTTATAAGGACGATTCGCGGGTTGTTGTGGAAGCTAGTGCGGCGAGCGACCATGCTGGCGAAGCGACTTTTCATATTACCAAGAACAGCCAGAACAGTTCGCTTCTCGAACCTTCGGACAGCTTTGTTGCTGACCGGCCGGATGATGGGTTGCTGCGGACTGAAACCGTACAGCTACGCCGTATGGATGAAATCTTAAAGAATGAGGCTGGGCCGTTCTTCGTCAAGATTGATGTGCAGGGGGCGGAGATGGATGTGCTCCGGGGCTTTGGTGACCGGTTGGCTGATATTAAGACATTGATTGTTGAGGCGCCGTTTGAAGAGGCCTATGACGGGGCTGGTGGATTCGATGATATCTACCGTTATCTTGCGGATCGCGGCATGGATTATGCCGGGCCGCTCGGCACGTTGACGTCAAAGAAAACCGGGCGTGTCCGGCAGGAAGATGCAGTATTTGTAAAGCGGCACCCGCCAACGTGATGTCGCCAGAGTGATAAAGTGTGTGAAGGTGTAAGAGTATGAAACAGATCGTTCAAAGCGCCCGGTCAGGAAAACTGGCTCTCAAAGAAGTTCCGGACCCAAAGGTTCGGTCGGGTCATGTCCTGGTTCGGACACGGTCTTCTCTGATATCGGCAGGCACTGAACGCATGGTCGTGCAATTCGCCAAGAAGAGCCTGGCGGCTAAGGCTAAAGCGCGCCCCGATCTGGTGCGCAAAGTTCTCGAAAAAACCAAGCGCGATGGCATTGCCTCGACAATGCGCGCTGTGCTGGCACGGTTGGATGAGCCGTTGCCGTTGGGCTACTCCGCCTGCGGTGATGTGATCGCCGTCGGGGATGGCGCTGAAGGCAAATTCCGTGTTGGTCAGCGCATCGCTGTCGCCGGCGCAGGACTTGCCAATCATGCTGACTTTAATGTGGTGCCGGTGAACCTTGCGGCTCCCGTGCCCGAGGACGTTAATGACGAGGAGGCTTGTTTCGGCACGCTTGGCTCTATCGCGCTCCATGGTGTGCGTAATATGGGGCTTGAATTTGGCGATTGTGCGGTGGTCATCGGGGCAGGTCTTGTCGGTCAGCTGGCGGCGCAATTGCTGGAGTTGGCGGGTATCCGGGTTGCAGTTTTTGATTACAACGACGGGCGTCTTGAGCTTGCAAAATATGGTCGCGCTGAACTTACCTGGAATCTGGGCAATGGTGATCCGACAGAAGCGGTGATGGATTTCACCGAAGGCCGAGGCTGCGACGGCATTCTAATTGCTGCCGCAACCGATTCCAGCGATCCATTTCATCTTGCCGCCAGTATCGCGCGGGATCGTGCTCGGGTGAGTCTGGTGGGTGTTACGGGCACCGAAGTGCCCTATCGTGAGTTCATGCATAAAGAACTGTCGGTGGTGGTCTCGCGATCTTATGGACCCGGTCGATACGACCCCGATTTTGAAGGTCGTGGTATGAAATATCCGCTCGGCTGGGTGCCGTGGACGGAAACCCGCAATCTGGAGGAGGTTGTGCGTCGCATGTCGCGGGCCAGCGACCATCGTCTCGCGGTTGAGCCGCTGATTACGCATCGCTTCGATTTTGATAAAGCTGAAGATGCTTATGCGATGGTGACCGATAACACTGAACCTCATCTTGGTGTGGTTCTGAATTATGCCAAAGAAGACAAGAATCCTGTTTCGGGATTGCGGATACCGATCACTGTTTCTGGCAATAAGAAAGCTGGCGACTGCGTGCTTGGCGTGATCGGGGCGGGGTCGTTCGCCCGCACCATGCTTTTGCCGCGCCTCAAGAAAATGAAAAATTGCCGCCTACATACCATTGCGACACAGCGCGGTATTTCTGCGGAACATAGTCAGGGGGCGTTTGGTTTTGAATTCTCTGCTGCTGATGAAGCGGCGGTGTTTGAGAATGACGAGATTAATGCCGTGTTGATTACCACGCCGCATTCCAGCCATGCGGCTTTGACGGCTGCAGCCCTGGCCGCTGGGAAAAACGTGCTGGTCGAGAAACCCCTGGCGCTTGATCGAGGTCAACTCAATTCCGTGATTGAAGCGCGTAACGGGTCAGACGCTTTCTTTCAGGTTGGGTTTAACCGCCGGTTTGCACCGATGGCCATCAAGATGCGTGACCGGCTCGCTGCGCTTCCTGCACCCCGCGTTGTTCTGCTGCGGGTGAATGCCGGACAGCTTCCCTCGGATAGCTGGCAAAATGCACCGGAAGAAGGCAATGGCCGAATCCTCGGCGAGATGTGCCACTTTGTTGATCTTGCCCGCTTCTTGATGGGATCTTCGATTTCGTCGGTACAGGCGGCCGCCGCCTCGGCAACACGCGGTGCTTGCGATGACCTGACAGCAACGCTGAACTTTACCGATGGCAGCTTGGCGACCATCGCCTATACGGCAAAAGGCGACACCGCCTTTTCCAAGGAATTGTTTGAAGCCTATGCCGGTGGTGTGGTGATCATGATTGATAACTTCCGGTCGATCACCGTTGTCGCGGATGGCAAAGAGAACAAAACTGGCGCTGGGCTTGATCAGGACAAGGGTCATAAGGGCGAGCTTGAGGCGTTTGTTGAAGCGACTGCAACCGGAGGTCCGGCACCCGTCGACGAAGCCGAGATTGTCGAGGTTAGTCTGGCAACGATTGCCATTGGTGAATCTCTGCGCACTGGTGCGCCCGTGTCGCTTTAAGAATTCATCGCGATGAACATCCCTCGCCTGTGGCGCACCGTTAAGTATCTCAGTGCGGAGCAGTGGCTTTTTCGATTTATTTGTCGTGGCGCGCGCGCGCGCATGGGAATGTTTCCGGCAGCGACCCGAAAACGTATAGATCGTGCAGCAGAGGCCTTGCCGATGCCATCGGCGGCCAGGCCGGAACTGCAATCAATTGCCAAGTCCGTCTTGTTGCTGCAACACACTGTTCACGGCGAGGACCCAAGCGGTGTACGGGTCGGCCGGTTTCAGTTTCTCAATCAGGATTTTGATTTCGGAGATGTTGATAAGATTTCATGGCGCGGGGAATTCCATGAAGGGAACAATCCGCTTCGGCGTATGAACCTCGCTTATATGGGCTATGTCGTACCGCTTCTTGCCGAGGGCCGAGAGGGCGATCTCGACATCGTTTGCCGTTTGCTTCATGGGTTGGAGACGCAAAACCCGTGGTCAGCTCCCGGTGTCTTTCGAGATGTGTGGAACGCCTATACCGCCAGCCATCGAATGATCAATTTGTTGTCCGGTCTCGCGCTTTTTACGCAATCCAGTGCGACGGTTGATCAGACATCTGCCACCCGTATTTTTGAGCATGTCCGATTATGTGCCGCTTTTATCCGCGGTAATCTGGAGCGTGATTTGCAATATAATCATCTGCTTAAAAACTATGTGGCGCTGACGGTTTTTGCGGCGGCGGTTGGCCGTTTACCTGTCGGGTTTGAGTTTTTGCCAAAGGCGCTCCGCAAATCTGTCGCCCAGAATATTCTGCCCGATGGCGGCCATGCTGAACGCTGCCCGATGTATCACGTTCTTTCAATTCTTGATTTCGAAGTTCTGTGCGCGAGTGGTGTTTTTGATGAAGACCTCTCGACATTGCTGGAGGAAACCAAAGGCATCCATGGCGCGGGCATTGCCGGTGATGAGCCATCCTGATGGCGAGGTGGCGCTGTTCAATGATTCCTGGATTGGTGAAGCACCACCGGCCGGTCAGGTGGTCGATCTCGACGATACGCCAGAGATCGCTCGGCTTACCGACGCCGGCTATGTTCGTCTGGGCCGTGGTAGTGATGCTGTGATTTTTGACTGCGGTCTATGTGGCCCAGATGACAATCCCGGTCATGCTCACGCGGATTTTTTATCAATCGAAGCTTCGGTAGGCGGGCATCGTCTGTTTGTTGATCCAGCTATCCCTACATACACCGCGGGCGAATTGCGGGATGTCTCGCGATCTGCAGCCTCGCATAACGGCCCGCATCTCGCGGGGCTTGAACCGATAGAATTCTGGAAATCCTTTCGCGTCGGCAGGCGTGGCAAGGCGACAGAAATTACGTCAAAGACATTAGAGGGAGTCGCGTCAATCTGGTGTGCTGGTCGTCATGATGGCTACGCGCATGTCGGCGTCGAAACGCGACGATTTATAGCCCTTTGGCCCGGCGAGGCGATACTGATCTGCGACCTAATGCAGGGAAATTTCACCACGGAGAGTGCGAGCAATTTCCTTATCCCGCAGGCGTGGGAGAAAATGGCGGCCGCATACACTAACTTTTAGCCAGGCGGGTAACGCAGTCTCGGTTGAAGCGTTGGTCGGTGAGCTTATCGATCAGGGAAGCGGGGCGGTACTGGCCGCGCTTTGGTGTCGAAACCCCGGCCCATCAATTTTCGATGTCTCCTGCAGAAAATGGTGATCGGCGTCAGTCGGCGATCTGGCTGAGCTGGTCTGAGGGAGCGGTACAACCGAACGCTGAAAGTCTGTCAGGGCTGTTCGACAGGCTGTCAGCTTGTTAAAAGGCGCGTAGATTGCGAGGACGAGTATGAAAGTAATTATCTGCGGCCTTGGGTATGTCGGCGTAACGGCGGCGGCGTGTCTTATTAAAGACGGCCACCACGTCGTTGGCGTCGACGTGAATGAGGTCAAGGTAGCAGATGTCGGGGCGGGCCGGTCACCGGTCTCGGAACCGGGCGTTGGACAGCTCCTTGCACAGGGTGTTTCTGAGGACCGGCTGGAAACCGCAACATCGGCCGCAGATCATTTGGCCACTTCTGACATCGTGCTGATTTGCGTTGGCACGCCGTCGGATGCATCGGGCAATCTTGAGCTTGGCTATATTATGGCGGTGACACAGGAGATCGGCGAGACGCTGGCGGCGATGCCCATCCGTGAAGAAGCACCCCTCATTGTTTTTCGGAGCACTATGCCGCCGGGCACAATGGAAAATAAGATAATTCCGACACTCACCGAATTGGCCGGCGCTCCCGGTGAAAGGTATGAAATTGCGTTTAATCCGGAATTCCTCCGGGAATCAACGGCGATCGAGGATTACTATGCGCCGGCAAAGATCGTCATTGGGGAACGTGAACCTGGAATTTCGCAGGAACTCCGGGGTCTCTATGCGGGGATCGACGCGCCGATCTTCGAAATGCCGTTTACCGCGGCTGAAATGGTTAAGCTGACAGATAATTCCTTCCATGCGCTGAAAGTGGCCTTCGGCAATGAGATCGGCCGTCTCGCGCTTGATCTTTCAGTCGACCCGCAACATGTCATTGACGCCTTCCTAGCCGATACGCGCCTTAATATTTCGCCAGCTTATTTCCGGCCCGGTGGCCCGTTTGGTGGGTCTTGCCTGCCCAAGGATTTGCGGGCGGTGAACGCGTTGGCAAGTTCGCGTGGTATTCAGATTCCGGTCATTGCGTCTGCCCTGCCATCTAATGCCGCGCATAAAACCTTTCTCGCAGAGCGGGTCATGAGCGAGGCTGTCCCGGGTACGACCATCCTGTTGCTCGGGCTGTCGTTTAAGTCTGACACGGATGATCTGCGTGAAAGCCCGTTGATTGATCTCGCCGAGACGCTGCTGGGCAAGGGGTATGATCTCCGTATATATGATCCCGACCTTAAAGGTCGGACGCTTGTCGGCGCTAATCTGCGCTTTGTCGAAGAGCATTTACCGCATCTCTCCCGGCTGCTTGTTGAAGATGTCAGCGATGTTGTTGATCCGGCACTGGTGGTCATTGGCAAACCAATGAAGGCCGTTACAGAAACGCTTGATCCGGCGGTTCCGGTTATCAATCTGGCGCTGCTTTAGGCGACGACACACGTCATGGCAAAAAAACCAACACCAGCTTCGGGTAATTTACCTGGCGAGATGCAGGTTGAACCGGCCCCTCGTAAATTTTCCATTGCCATTGCCTATTCCCGGACGCCGCTGCCGATGACCCGGGCTGATCAGATGACAGTCGCCCATTTGATTTCCTTCCTGTCCGCGCGTGGTCATGAGATTGATCTGTATGGTCTCGATATCGGCGAGCCGATGACTGAAACACAGCAGGCCTGGCTGGCGGAACGTTGTCGGAGCGTTCATTTGAAACCGCATGGTCTTTTGCGCAGTGCCTTGGGCGCGTTTCTGGGATTGCTCAAGGGATTCCCGCTACAGGTTGGTTGGTTCCTCAACAGGGCTCAGCGCAGTGCTATTGCAAAGGGGATCAAGGACGTCGATATCGGCTACAGCTATTACATTCGGAGCGCTGAGACGATGCGGCGGATTTATCCTGCCAAGCCGACCTTCGTGGCGATGCAGCTTTCGCAATCCCTCAACACCCGCCGGATGGTGACGCATTATCGCAATCTGAAAGAGAAGCTGCTTTATACTGTCGAAAGCCGGTTGGTCCGCAATTACGAAGCTCGTGTCTGGCGGAACTTTTCCCGGACGGTCCTGATCGGCGAGCAGGACGTTGCCGAGATCCGCGCAATTTGCCGCGAAAAGAACCTGCCCGAAATTGATAATGTATTCTTCGGCCCTCATGGGACCGATATTTCACGTTTCGCGCCGCGGGAGGACGTGACGCCTGACCCCTGTTCGATGGTTTTTAATGGTGTCTTGCGGACCTATACCAATGTCCATGCGATCACATGGTTTGCCGCGCATGTATGGCCGCTCATCAAGAGAGCCGAACCAAAAGCGAGCCTGATGATCGTCGGTCGCGATCCCCGGCCAGAAGTTGTGGCGCTGGGACAAATGGACGGCATCACGGTTACCGGCGAGGTCGAGAACCCGGCGGATTATATTTCAAAGGCGGCGCTTTGCATCGACCCGGTGCAGGCGGGGGCCGGAATGCAGAACAAGATGGTTGAGTTTATGGCAATGGGGAAACCGATTGTCGCAACGACGGTTGCCAATGAAGGTATTGGCGCTGAGCCCGGTGCTCATGTCATCCTCGCGGATGACGCTGAGGATATGGCGAAAGGAAATTCTTGAATTATTCGCTGATCCGGATCGGGCTGCCACGATTGGGGCTGCAGCGCGGCAATTCGTTGAGCAAAACTGGACCTGGGAAGCACATTTTCTGCGCCTTGAAGCCGAGATGCTTGATGCAATAGACGAGCTGGCTGATCAAAATAAGAACTGAGGTCGATTGAATTAAGCGCTATATGCCAATGGGGATAACTTTATTTTTGGGGATAAGTTATTTTCATAAATAAAATCAATATGCTGTGATGACATAAATTCTGACAAAGCTGTGGATAAATTAGCGAAAGAAAGGGATTTTGATTGGGAAAGAAACCGATCAAAATGCTCTCTAACTGAAAGACCATCTGATAGCTTCACACTATGAATGAGCAGGGCCATCCCTTGAACACCGACAGCCAGGGCACCCGCCGCGATACGGGCGTGCTACCGTATCAGTCTATAACTGCCCTTATTCGCGATGGCGAAATCATGGCGGAACAGCCGATTGGGTCGCAGCAGGTGCAGCCGGCGAGTCTCGATCTACGGCTTGGCACGACGGCCTATCGGATGCGGGCCAGTTTTCTGCCTGGGCCCCACCATACCGTCCGTGAGCAGATCGAAAAGTTCGGATTGCACGAAGTCGATCTTACTGGTGGTGCTCTGCTCGAGACCGGCTGTGTTTATCTTGTGCCGCTGCTGGAATCACTGGCGTTGAGCGATGGGCTTTCGGGCGTCGCCAACCCGAAGAGCTCCACTGGGCGGCTTGATGTGTTTACCCGGCTTATCACCGACCAGGCGCCGGATTTTGATGTTGTGACCAAGGGTTATCAGGGCCCTCTTTACGCCGAGATCTTTCCGCGAACCTTTAGCGTTATCGTGCGTACTGGCGCGCGGTTGAATCAGCTGCGGTTGAGCCGCGGGACACCTGATGTGCGCGAAGCGGAATTAAAACGGCTCATGCGGGATCAGCCTGTTCTTGATCGTGATCTGACGGAGCGCGAAGTGAATACGCTGTTCCGTGGGGTGCCGTTATCGGTTGATCTCGCCGGTATTGGCGATACCGATTTGGTCGGGTTTAGAGCGAAACCACATGCACCGCTCATCGATGTTGACAAGATTGGGCATTACGATCCGGTCGATTACTGGGATCCGATTTTTCAGGATGAAGGCCGCAGTGTCATTTTGAATCCGGATGATTTCTATATCCTGGCCTCCAAGGAAGCGGTGTCCGTGCCAGTCGATCATGCTGCCGAGATGGTACCTTATGATGCCTTTACCGGCGAGTTCCGGGCGCATTATGCCGGGTTTTTTGATCCCGGGTTTGGCCATGCGGATGTTGGCGCAGCAGGAACGCGTGCTGTATTGGAAGTGCGGTCTTATGGTGTGCCGTTTATCATCGAAGATGGACAGCTGGTTGGGCGTTTGAAATATGAACATCTGACGGATACACCGGATCAGCTTTATGGCGCTGAATCCGGATCTTCCTATCAACGGCAGGGTCTGGCGCTGAGCAAACATTTCCAGCCCTGGAACCCCTGATTGGCTCCTGTATGGCGGCGCTGGTCGACAACTTGAAACTAGTACCCTGCTTGCGCTTGCGGCGAATTTATTTCATGGAAAGAGTATTATGGACCTGAAATCTTTTTTTGACCGAGAATTTTCCGAGCACGAAGCGGTTATGCACGCGACGCGGGCGGCTCTCGTGGAGCCCTTTATGGCGCTTTGTGCCGTCGCGGAAACGGCGCTTAATGCCGGCAACAAGATTATGTTTCTTGGCAATGGTGGTAGTGCTGCAGATGCCCAGCATCTCGCGGCTGAATTGATCGTTCGGTATAAAGTCAATCGTGCGCCACTGGCTGCGATTGCGTTGACGACGGATAGCTCAACGTTGACAGCGGGTGGGAATGATTTTGGCTATGAAACCATTTTTGAATCGCAGCTTCGGGCGCTGGGTAAGGCCGGTGATCTGGCGATTGGGATTACCACTTCCGGCAATAGTCAGAATATCTTGAATGCGTTGCAGGCCGCAAAGGAAATTGGCGTAACCCCCGCAGCATTTGCCGGTAAGGATGGTGGCAAACTCGTTGGCTTGGCAGATCCACTTTTGGTCGTGCCGTCGGATGTAACGGGACGTATTCAGGAAATGCATATTATTCTTGGCCACATGCTGTGTGATGTTTTGGAGCAACGGTGCGGTAAATGAATGAGAGCGTTCAACTTCTTACCCTGATCGAGGGGTTGGGTGATGCGCGGGTGCTTTGCGTTGGCGACGTCATGCTCGACAGATTTGTCTATGGCGATGTCTCCCGAATCTCACCTGAAGCGCCGGTGCCTGTTTGCCGGGTCGTAAGTGAAAGCGCCATGCTGGGCGGCGCCGGCAATGTGGCGCGGAACTTGGCATCGATTGGGGCGTCGGTTGAGTTTGTTAGTGTCTTAGGCTCTGATAAATCTGCAGAAGAAGTTAGAAGCCTGATCAGCGATGATGATCGAATCAAAGCTAAATTCATAAATGATTCTGAACGACAGACGACGATCAAGGAACGCTTCGTGGCTGGTCCACAACAGCTGCTAAGAGTTGACCGGGAAGAAACCGAAGAAGTTGGATCGGAAATCAGTCAGCAACTCGTCGAGTATGTCTCCTCTCTGTTGCCTGACGTTGGCGCTTTGGTTATCTCTGATTACGGCAAGGGTGTTCTATCGACAGGTACTATTATTGAGCTCATTGGCGCCGGCCGTGATGCCAAGTGCCCCGTTATCATCGATCCAAAAGGAGACGATTACCGGCGCTATAGTGGCGCGACGCTGATCACGCCCAATCGTCGTGAACTTTGCGAAGCAAGCCGGAAAGATATCTTCGATGATGATAGTGCAGCCGCCGCTGCGAAATTCATCGCGAAAGAGTATGAGATAGAAAATGTTCTTGTCACGCGTAGTGCGGCGGGGATGACCCTTGTGTCCTGCGCTGGTGTCAATCATCTGCCAGCCGAGGCACGAGAAGTGTTTGACGTGTCCGGCGCGGGCGACACGGTTGTCGCGACACTAGCCGCTTCTTTGGCGGCAGGCAGTTCGTTGTTGGATGCCGCACGGCTCGCGAATGTTGCGGCGGGCATTGTGGTTGGCAAAACGGGTACGGCTATTACCGATGTTTCCGAAATCGCCACGTCGTTGCGGCGTCAAAATATGCAGATATCAGGTGAGCTGAAAGTTATGCCGCTTGAAGCCGCCGTCGAGCAGGTGGCTGCTTGGCGGGCGAAAGGCGAACGGGTTGGTTTTACCAATGGCTGTTTCGATCTGATCCATCCAGGCCATGTAGCCATCCTGGCAAAATCACGCGCCGCTTGTGATCGCCTTGTCGTCGGGCTCAATGCTGATGAGTCGGTAAAGCGCCTCAAGGGAGAGTCGCGGCCCGTTCAGAATGAAGCGGCGCGCGCTGCCGTTATGGCCTCTTTGGCAAGCGTCGATTTGGTTGTGCTCTTTACGGATGACACGCCAGTTAAATTGATTGAGGCGCTGCGCCCTGATGTCCTCGCCAAAGGCGCGGACTACACCGTTGCTGAGGTTGTCGGGGGTGAATTCGTTCAGTCTTATGGTGGAGAAATTTTGCTGGTTGATCTTGAGGAAGGCCACAGCACCACCGGTACGATTGAACGGATGTCCCAATAAGTTTCGCGTTGGGTCTCGGTGTCGGGGTCGCTACTTCGTTAGGCGCGGGGATCGGTCATCCGTTGTAGCCGCTCGCTGGCTGTCAGGGCAAAACGTTGTAGCTGGTGCCGCCGTCGTGTCGCATTGAGCGCCCGTTCGGGGGCCCCGCGTTCGATGACGGCCGCAAATGAATCTGCGACGATGATACCGCAATCCTCTGGCAAAATATCGGCGGGGAAATGGTCGGGGACGGCAAAGTAAAACTTGTCACAATAGGGTAGGTATTCTTGCCATTTGGCATCGCTGCGAAAATCAGGCACCGAGCTTTTAACTTCGACAATGGCAAACTCACCGCCATTGCCGAGAGCCATGATGTCGACCCGGCGGCCATTGGGGAGGCGGAATTCAGTCATCGGACCGTACCCCATATCGGCAAAAAGTCTGCAGACACCACGGGTTAACGCCCGGGTCAGCGGCGTTTGATTATTAAATCGGTCGCGCCGACCGTCATTTACGGGTGCGTAGGGAAAATCGATTGGTAACATAAACCTATAGATGCTGCCGTCGTGAATTCATTAAGAATTTGCATTCTTGCATAATTGACGGCAAAATCCAGACATTGGGAGAGTCGGTTGAGTTAGTGTACCGAAAGAGGACGGTTTAATGTCGTTTGCTCCCCTATCAGCCCTTAACAAGGGCTCCTGAACTTATGACTAGGAATGCAGGTAAAGAAGCGTCGGCCTCTTGTTGCGCGATGTTATTGAAATATAGCGGTTCTTCGATCTATAGTGTGCCGCAAGACGTTGCGCGTATTGAGTTTAATAAAGTCATACAGATGGTGTGTCATGTCCGATAAAGAAGTTAAGCAGGGTTCTGAGCTAAATCCGGAATCTGTTCCAGAGATCAAACTAACCCGACGCGCTGCGTTAGCCCGTCTCGGTCTGGCCGCTACCGCTGCTTATGTGGCGCCGACGATCATGCATATTGATCGCAGTGCCAACGCCTTTGTCGTACCGTCTCCTTGTTCAAGTGGTCGTGGCAAGCGCCGTCGTCGCTGCAAGACAGCTAAGAAAAAGAAAAAGAATAAGTAGGAGTCGGCATCGGGTTATTTCCTGCCCCGACCAATTCTTTAAACCATCTAGCATCTGATACATCGCAGTTTCACGGGTTTTATGTGTTTCTGGGAGGCATGTTGTTTGCGTAGTCTAGTAAGAGATCGATATGCCTAAAAATGAAAAATCTAAACGAATTGGCGGGACTGATGGGTCTGACTTGTCCCGCCGCGCTGCGTTAACGCGTCTCGGTCTAGCTGCCACCGCTGCCTATGTGGCGCCGACAATCATGCATATTGATCGCAGTGCGAATGCCCTTGTCGTTCCATCGCCTTGTTCAAGTAAGAAAAAGAATCGCGGGCGGAACAGGCGGTGTCGATAGTGGGAAAAGAACAAGCGCGCTAAAAGCAAAGGCGACGGGCGTTCGGGTTGAGGTTCCCAAAGCCGCAACAATCGGCGGCGCAATGATCACCGCCGATGGTAGTCTTAATTTGGTTCGACGTTAGGGTGAGTTAGTGTATGACGGTGCGATCCATCTTGATTGCATCAAAACCCGACTCATGCAGAAAACAAACAGCCAGGAATCCAACCAATTGCTTTCTACAGCCGAGATGGTTGAACACGCTCAATCTCTGTTGGCTGATGGCATGGTTGATGCAGCCGATCGGTTGTTTCGTACTGTTCTGGAAAAAGACAAGACGAGCGCAGCGGCGTTGCGAGGGCGGGCTGCCGTTGCTGAAACGCGCGGTCATATGAAACGCGCCGCGCGGTTTTCGCAAAAAGCGAACGAGCAGGAAGCCGAAGATCACTGCTCTGCGGCGGAGAAAGCGAGTGACGACGCGCTCTATCCCAAGGCGATTGAATGTTACGAAAAAGCCTTGGCTGTTGTTACCGACAATCTTGATGCAATTTGGGGGATCGCAGAGAGCTACGCAGCTCTTGATGAACGCGATGAAGCGGCAAGCTGGTATCAACGCTATCTGGATATCGAACCTGATGAGCCGGAAGCACTTCATATGCTGTCGGCGATGGGC
Organism: uncultured Alphaproteobacteria bacterium; assembly: GCA_943787225.1. GTDB lineage: Bacteria > Pseudomonadota > Alphaproteobacteria > MPNO01 > UBA2964 > UBA2964. The sequence continues at coordinate 928,278 of CALSLP010000001.1, read as the reverse complement.
GTGGCCGCTGCACCGGAGCGCGCGAGTGATGGCTATGTCGCGACCTTGTTTGACCGTTTTGCGCCTGATTTTGATGATCAGCTCACCGGTGAGCTTGAGTATCAGGTACCATCTATTTTAGCAGAAACGGCGAAAGACTATTGTTCCTCGGCCAATGGCAACCTTGATATTCTCGACCTAGGCTGCGGCACCGGTTTATGTGGTGAGGCGGTTAAAGATCTTGCAAAACGCCTGGATGGTGTAGACCTGTCGGGAGAAATGCTCAAGCTGGCGCGCAAGCGACGCGTCTATAAAACGCTCACCAAATCGGAAGTGGTTGCCTATATGGATAAAACGCGGCGGTCCTATGACCTCGTGCTCGCCGCCGATGTCTTTGTCTATTTTGGATTGCTGGATGAGCTGTTTGTCAGCGTCGCCAACGTTCTGAAACCGGGTGGCATGGCTATCTTTTCCCTCGAAGCCCATGAGGGGGTCGGCTTCCACCTCACAGCGTCAGGACGTTATGCGCATGGCCGCGCCTATGTCCGGGGTTGCGCACAGGCGGCGGGTCTTAGAGAGCGATCGGTAAACAATGAGAAGTTACGGATCGAATATGGTGAACCCGTCGGCGGCGATATCTGGGTCTTGCAGAACCCCGATTAACGCTCTGGTTCTGGAGGCAATGTGAAGTCGTAATGGCGTTGCAGCACATCATTGATTAGATCAAGACAGCTGCCATAGCGCACCACACTGAAGTCATGCACATTGACCATGGTCGACGACCGGCCGTAGTTCGCCCAGCGCATCAATCCATAATCAATAACGATATCAGCAGCATCAAGAACCTGCTGTTCGATGTCTTGTGCTCTGAATTTAGTACCATGCAGTGAGAGGTTTGCTGATGAGCCGACAACCAGTTGGCCCGCTTCAAAGCTGAGCTGAGCCATCGTATCCATCAACGGCCCGGCATTGAGCAACATCGCGATCGTGCCGCCCAAGGTGGTCCGTTCGAATACCTCGGCGTCGAGATTTTTCATCATCGGATGATTTAAGTCTGCCGGGGCGACCGTCCCCATCGGCAGGTCATAGCCTTGCGTGATGGTCCGAACGATCTCCCGATTGCGGCCCTCCAGAACATGCAGAGCCGCATGCATTGAGGCGCAACCAATAACGGCATTCAGCTTTGAGGGACCGCGCTCTTTAACCTCGATGGTCTTGTTAATGGCTTCCGTTGTGGCGCCCAAAATGACGTAGCCGACATAACTTGGGATGATGGCAATACCACCGCCGAGGATGACATCCATCGCCCGCCGGGCATCGCCCTGAATATCAAAAACGCTCATTTCTTTCTTTCTTTCGCTGCCTGGCTTCGTCAATTGAAAGTCGTTTAACGGTTAGCATTTTTCGCTCCCCGAAATTGCGGCGCGACTCTGACAAAACCCGGCCTATTTCACAAGACCCTCTATGGCAAATGAGTTGTGGTGTTGAATTTCAGACTGAAAGGAAACGTTAGCGTGCCGTCAATTGAAAGCGCCTGAAGCCAAAGAAAGTGAGTGCCGCGCAAAACACCGCGAATTGGCCGGGTGCGGGAAGACCCTTGATGAACTCGCCGTCGGAAAGGATCTCGGTAAGGATAAAAATATCGTTTCCGGTTGAAGAGAAATTGCTCAGGATAATTCTGTCGGTTTCCAACCCGTCGATCGCCGAGCCGAGAAAGTTCACCCGGTCGTTTACCGGGATGCTTTGTGAATTCAACGGCCCGAAGGGTGTGGTCGGGGAGAACGAAGCGGTCGTCCCGTCGAAAACTTCTACGTCAACGCCATCAAGGCGCCCTGGCAGGCTGCTTTGGGAATTGTTCGTACCAAAAAATTCCAGCGTATTGAGTTTATAGTACCCGTCGAGAAACAGGGTGATGGTTAGTCCGACGGGTACCGGACCGCTGCCAGGATTGCTGGAAATTGTGAAAAACTGTGTGTTTTGAGACCCGTTGCTGATATTGCCGTCAGTGAGTGTACCGGTGCCGCCGCTGTAATTAACCAGGGCCCCGGTGCCGAAAGCAGTGGAGGCGGTTAAGCCGGTGTCGGTAATTGTTCCGCTATAGCTATTGGTATGGCCGAAGAAACCTAATGCAGCTGGGTTTACGGGTTGGTCGGTAATCGCATTGTTGATGTCGTAACCGATGATACCGACTGGTGCTGCATATGATGCGTGTGCAAGAAGGATTGCGCCGGCAAAAATGCAGCACATCGGTAACCGTAAGCTCTGTAAATAACGGAGCACACAACCCTCGTTAGCGTTAACGGGCGGGTTGCCAGCGTGTCCGGCAGCCCTCAAGTGGCACAGTTTGGCGGAAATACGCTGATTTTCAAAGACATTTATTTTTAATTTATGCCCTAACTATCAAGAATGTTTAACAAATATTTACTATATCCGGCCCACAGTCCCCCTTAACAAATTTCATTTTTATGACATTAGCAGGTAGCAACGTGGAACATTTTTCGCCAAGCGACTCCTCAGACATCGCCGGAATCGACTCTCCGCCCCTCTATGACTTCGATATGCTGGTCATAGGGTCGGGCCCTTCGGGGCAGCGCGCGGCCATTCAATCCGCAAAACTCGGCAAGCGGACCGTTGTTATTGAGCAAAAGACCGTTATTGGCGGGGTTTGTATCAATACCGGAACGATCCCCTCAAAAACATTGCGTGAAGCCGCGGTACATCTTTCCGGTTATCGCGAGCGCAACGTCTATGGGTCGGCCTATTCGGTCAAAAATGACATCACCATGAAGGACCTCCTGTTTCGGACTGGGCATGTGATCCGTAACGAGATTGATGTCACCAATCACCAGCTGCACCGGAATGGTATTTCGGTACTGGAAGCTCGCGCGTCTTTTGTTGATGCCCATACCGTCCGACTGACCTTTTTTGATGGGCGTGGACAGCGCGATATTACATCGGATCGCATTGTTATTGGCGTCGGCACCGAAACCACGAAAGATCCGAAAATACCATTTGATGGGCAGTGTGTTTTTACCAGCGATGACATTCTCGATCTTGAGACGCTTCCAAAAACCCTCGCGGTCGTTGGGGCCGGGGTCATCGGGCTGGAATATGCCACGATTCTATCGACGTTGGGCGTCAGAGTAACCGTCATTGATAAGCGCCCGCGTCTATTGGATTTCGTTGATGCGGAGATTATCGACACGCTGGTGTATCAAATGCGTCAGAACCGCGTAACCTTCCGTCTCGACGAAGAAGTACGTGATCTTGAAGTTTTTGATGGTCCCAAAGGCAAACGCGTTCGGATTATTCTGGAAAGTGGCAAGCAGATTGTTACTGAAAAGGCGCTCTATAGTATTGGGCGTACCGGCGCGACATCGGAACTTAACCTGCCCGCTGCGGGGTTAGAGGCTGATGATCGGGGGCGGCTCGTGGTTGATGAAAATCATCAGACGGCGGCACCCCATATCTATGCAGTCGGGGACGTCATCGGATTCCCAAGTCTGGCATCGACTTCAATGGAACAAGGCCGTCTGGCTGCGTGTCATGCGTTCAATCATGATTCACACAGTGTGGCTGAACTCTTTCCTTATGGCATTTATACCATTCCGGAAATCTCCGTAGTTGGTAAAACCGAGGAACAGCTCACCAAAGAGGGCGTTCCCTATGAGGTCGGCAAGGCTTTCTATCGTGAGATCGCGCGGGGCCAGATCATTGGTGATTCCACGGGCATGTTGAAAATCATGTTCCATATGGAAACGCGCCAGCTGCTCGGTGTGTCGATCATTGGTGAACAAGCCGCGGAGCTGATCCATATCGGTCAGGCTGTTATGGCGCATGAGGGGACGGTCGATTATTTCGTTGATACCGTCTTTAATTACCCGACCTTGGCGGAATGCTACAAAACCGCCGCATTTGACGGGATAAACCGCCTCGAATAGTTGCGGCACGGTTGTAAATAAAGACGGCGGTCCGGCGAAAGCGGGGCCGCCTTTTCTTTTGGTTTTTTGTGGTGGGCGGTTGCGCATAAATGACTTTTGATGTCGAGTCTTTCCATGTTGAACGAACTTTCCTTTGCCGAGGCCGCCACGGCGATTGAGCGTGGCGACATTACCTCAGAACAACTGACCCGCGCTTGTCTTGATCGGGTCGAAGCGCGCGACGGTGACGTAAAAGCCTGGGCGTTTATTGATCCCGAATTGGCGCTGGCACAGGCGCGCGCATGTGATGTGGCGGATGAACGAAAAGGCCTGCTGCATGGTGTGCCATTCGGCGTTAAAGATATTATCGCAACCCACGATATGCCGACCGGCATGGGATCGCCGATTTATGAAGGGCATCGTCCTGGCTATGACGCTGCCTGTGTTGCTCTATTGCGGGCGGCCGGTGCTGTTATCCTGGGCAAAACCGTGACGGTTGAATTCGCCGGGATGGCACCGCCACCAACAGCCAACCCTCATAATCTGGCCTGCACGCCGGGTGGGTCCAGCAGCGGCTCCGGGGCCGCCGTTGCTGATTTTATGGTACCGGCGGCATTTGGCACCCAAACCGCAGGGTCGATTCATCGACCAGCGGCGCATTGCGGCGTTATCGGGTATAAGCCAACCTTTGATACCTTCAGTATTCATGGTGTCTGGCCGGCGGCGCAATCGCTCGATACGCTGGGTTTGTTGACGCGTGGCATTGACGATGTCGAGCTGATCAGCGCGGCATTGCTCGGGCGTCCGCTAAGGCGGGAACGAGCGCCGGTAACCTCGCCCCGCATCGCGATCTGCAAAACCCATCTCTGGGATATCGTGAAGCCGGAGACCGAAGAGGCAATTCAGATCGCTAAAGAAGTATTGTCGGCGCGCGGTGCTGCAGTGGTTGAGCTGATCCTGCCCGAGAGTTTCGATGAGCTGGTTTCGGCTCGCGATATAATTTCGAGCTACGAGCGCGCCCGGGCGACGGCGCATGAATGGTACAACCATCGCGATCTGCTCAGTCCGCAGCTCCAGAAAGCTGTCGCGAAAGGGTTCGCCTGGGACTATGAGGAATATGCCCATGCCATCAAGGTCGGGGCGGATCGCCGCCACGATCTTGATCTGCTGTTCAACGCGTTCGACGCGATCATCGCGCCTTGCACAGCAGGCGAAGCGCCGCCGGATCGCAACAGCACCGGCGATCATACCCATATTGGCATGTGGAATCTGCTGCATGCGCCGAGCTATGCGCTGCCGACCTATCGGGGCCCCAACAACATGCCGGTGGCGATCCAGCTGATCGGGCGGCATGGCGAGGACGATGCCCTTTTTGATGTTGCGAAATGGGTTCTTGAACAGCTGGTTCCGGCGTAAGATACACGTAAAGATTTTGGCTATAAGAGTCGGAATCAAGAAACAGGAGGCTTTTATGGCTAAAATTAAACATATAGCGATGGTTTCAATGGATCCGCCAAAGCTGGCGGAATTCTACAAACAGGTCTTCGACATGAAGATTTTGCATAGCTCCAAAAACGGCGCGACCTATCTCACCGATGGCTATATCAATGTTGCCTTGCTGCCGCAAAAGGCGGAGGGCAAACCGAACGGGCTTAACCATTTCGGGTTTCATGTCGATGATACGGAAGAGATCGCTAAACGGATGGCAGAGTTTGGGTTGAACCCGCCCGGTCAACGGCCGCGCAATCGTCCCTATGCCGAAAAGCGGGGCTGTGATCCTGAAGGTAATAACTTCGACCTGTCGACGCATGGGTTTCAGGAAGTGGAATATGAGGCCGACCGTGAACGTGGTGTCAAACGTGTTCAGCAGAAAGTCGACGCCTAGTCGCCCTTTGGAGATAGAGAACCGTGCGCACTGAAAAATGCGACGTCGCCATTGTTGGCGGCGGTAGCGCGGCCTTTGAGGCTGCCGTATCGGCCCGCCAGAACGGTGCCGAAAAAGTCGTCATGTTGGAAAAAGCACCGGAGGAAGAGTTCGGCGGCAATGCCCGTTACTCCCATACCGGTTTCCGCTTTGTCTATTCCGGGCCGGATGATATCCGCGATATCGTGCCGAATTGGGACCCGGAGGAATTCGCCCGGTTTCATATTCCTGCCTATACTGAGGAAATTTTCAAAGGCGATCTCAACCGTGTCACACAGGGCCGGATTGATTCTGATCTCGCAGACTTCATGGTCAGCCAATCAAATTCGGCGGTTCGCTGGATGTATGAATCCGGTATTGAGTTTGAGCCTGAAAAGCGCCGTGAAGTGGACGGCAAATTCTATTTCGAACCAGGTATTATTGTGCATACGGTTGGTGGCGGGTTGGGTCAGCTTTTGCGCTGGCGGGAGATTGCTTTGCAACTCGATGTCGATCTCCGCTATCGCTCGCGGGTGACAAAGTTCGTTGGTGATTTCCGGGGGATTGACGGTGTTTGCGTTGCCACTGATGACGATGATTATGAGCTAAATGCGGGTGCGGTCATCGTGTGTGCGGGGGGATTCCAGGCCAATGCCGAAATGCGCGCTCGTTATCTCGGTGCCAATGCTGACCTCATGAAAGTCCGGGGCTCCAAACATAATACCGGTGAGATTTTGCGGGCGTTACTTGATCTCGGGGTGAAACCCGCCGGTCACTGGCAGGGCGCGCATGCGACGCCAATCGATGCCCATGCTCCGGATGGCGGCACGCCATTGCGTCAGGATGGCCACAGCAACACCTGTAATCGCTATGACTACACCCAGGGCATTACCGTCAATAATCTCGCCGAACGTTTTTATGATGAAGGAGAGAACAACCACTCTTATACCTACGCCAAAACCGGACGCGCCGTCTTGGCGCAGCCCGGCGGCTTGGCACATCAGATATACGACAAGAAAGGTATCGAGCTGTTTCGCCTCGGCGCGGAATACACCGATGTTTATGAAGAGGCTGATACGATTGCCGAGCTGGCGGCGAAGATTAGTATTGAACCGGTGGCGTTGGAAGCAACGATTGCTGAGTTCAACGCGGCTGTGCAGACGGATATACCGTTTAATCCTGGTATCCTTGATGGCCGCGCGACCAAAGATCTCGTGCTGCCAAAATCGAACTGGGCCAATCCAATCGATGAACCACCCTTCCGTGCCTATACGGTAACCGGCGGTGTGACCTTCTCGTTTGGCGGTGTGCGTATCAATACCAGCTGTGAGGTTCTGGATATTACCGAACAGCCAATACCCGGGCTTTATGCCTCAGGTGACATCGTCGGGCTGTTCTTTCATAACTATCCCTCTTGTACCGGTCAGACCCGCAATGCGGTGTTTAGCCGGGAGGCTGGCAAGAATGCTGCTCAACTTGCTAATCAATAAAACAGGGGATGATTGATGATTAAGTTTCTGACTTTTGTTTTAGTCTTTGTGTCCGGGACTATATCGCCGTTGATGGCGGGTGACTTTGATGGAAAATATACAATTAAAATTACCAGCAATGATCCTAATCCAATTTGTGCCGGCTTTTTGGTCAGTGAGGACATCCAAGTCAGCAACGGAAAAATTACAGGCTCGATCCAACATGTTGATGCTGGGTCGTTAGATGTTTCAGGCAGTATTCGTCCTGACGGTTCAGCCGCCGATGTTGAGGCCAATAGCTCTGCAGCCTTCGTGACAATTAGGGGAAGCCTAAAAACACTTAAGGGAACCTGGTCGGAATCACGAAGCGAATGCGAAGGAACTTGGTCGGCGAGCCGATAGATATCCCACGTATATGACGACCCTCTAATTTGTAACCAATCACGATCACTAAGGAAAACTGATGACTGAATTGACGCTCGCCACCGAGAAAATGAAAGCCGAAAAAAAAGACGGCATCGGCTGGATTACCTTTAACAATCCGGCGCGGCGTAATGCTCTCGGCTATGCGATGCGCGAATCTATTCTCGAGATTATCAATGATTTTGAGAACGACCCTGAAGTCCGGGTAATTGTCATGCAGGGTGCAGGCGACAAGGCGTTCGTTTCGGGATCAGATATTTCTGAATTCGCTGAAAAACGGGCAACGCCGGAGCAGCGTGAGGTCTATGACGCGTTGTCGACCAAGGTGAATGAGGCTTTTGCCAATATTAAAAAACCGTTGATCGCGATGATCCGTGGGTTTTGCATGGGGGCGGGGGTCGGCACCGCGTTGCATGCTGATATTCGTGTCGCCGCAGAAGGGTCGCAATTTGGGGTACCGGCAGCCAAGCTGGCGCTGGGCTATCCCTTCAAGAATATGAAAAAAATTATCGACCTGGTGGGGCCGGCCAAGACCAAGGAAATCGTCTTTACTGGTCGTCGCTATTCGGGTGAAGAGGCCTTGGCGATGGGGCTGATCAATCAGCTGGTGCCAGCGGACGATCTCGATGAGGTGGTTCTTGAACTGGCGACGACGATTGCGGCAAACGCGCCCCTGACTATTCTGGCGACCAAGGTGATTGTCGCTGAGGCGGCCAAAGACCCTGATGACCGCGATGTCGCTTATTGCGATGTGCTGGTTGAGAATTGCATGCTGAGTGAAGACTTTAAGGAAGGTCGCACCGCCTTTATGGAAAAGCGTCCGCCAGTATTTAAAGGCAAGTAAGAGTCTTTCTTTATGCGCCGTCTTTTTGGTTACTTGCTGGTAATAGGGCTGCCGATTGTCGGTGCTGCCTATATGGCGGAAATCTATCTGTGGTATCTCGGTTCAAAGTCTTTGCAGGGGATCGCTCAAAAGAGTGGTCATATATATGACCCTCGCAGCAAACCGGACGTCGTTGCGGCGCTGAACCAGGCAGGGATCAAAGCCGCCCTCTATGTGCCACCGGAAACGGTGTTTCGCGCGCGTGGTAAAGATTTGGGTTCGGCTTTAAAAGGCAAAGACGGAAAAGAGCTGCTGTCACTCGGGGGTGTCTCGAAGACACTCAATGTTGTTTGCAATGAAGGCGGGTCATTTTTTCGCTATACGTCAGACCGGTATGGCTTCAACAATCCCGATACGATTTGGGATAGAGAATCAGCCGATATCGTCACGCTCGGTGACTCTTTTACGCTGGGAAATTGCGTGCCATCAGGCCGGAGCATGGTCGACCTGCTGCGGTCTCGGACAGGTGCGTTGATCAATCTTGGCGGCGGCGGCAACGGGCCGCTCTTTATGCTTGCCGGCCTTCGGGAATATGGCGCGCGCTTCAAACCAAAGACGGTCCTGTGGTTCTTCTACAATAACGATATTGAGAATTTGCGGAGCGAACGCCGTAGCCCCATCCTGCGGCGCTATCTGGCAGACGATAGGTTTTCGCAGTCATTGCATACCCGCCAGGGAGAAATCGACCAGGCTCTGTACGGGCTTGTCGCGGCGCTCAGCAAGAAAACCAATTGGCGGGAAAGTGCAATCTTCCGACTCTTGCGGCTCCAGAATTTACGGTATCGGATTGCGCCACCATCACCGGCGCGGGGCCAGACGGGCAGTAATCTCGTTGCTGAATATGGCAAGGTTTTGACGAAAGCGCGTGCCACTATTGCCGGTTGGGGTGGTAAACTGGTGTTCGTCTATTTGCCCTATCCACCACGATTTTTCGCGTCGGAGGCGCCTTCAGTTAAAGCGGCCTCAGCGCGGAAAATGCAGATGCTCGCTTTGGCTAAAAAAACCGGCATTGCCACTATCGATCTTGAGCCGGTCTTTGATGCGTACACCAAACCGAGTGATCTCGCCTATGCGGCCAGCACGCATTACAGCGAGGCCGGTTACAAGCTGGCTGCTGACACCATCGCTAAAACGTTGGGCCTGAAAGCGCCTTAATGTATTTGCCGCTTGCACGGCAGCGGGCTGGTTCAGTCTAATATTAAAATTTCTACGCGTCGTAGCCGGGATTGATCCGGTCTAGCATGGTTTTCATTGAGTCCCAGCCGCTTGGCCGTGCCTTGGTGACGGCCCGGTTGCGGGCAAATTGCTGCTGCGTGTGCTGTAGCAGATTGTCGGAAATTTCGATGATTTTGCCGCCAGCCTGCATGATAGCGAGCTGGGTTTTGCAAGCTTTCTCCATTGCAAACATTTCCTTGAATGTCTGCCCGATGGTGGGGCCGCAAACCAGCAATCCGTGATTACGTAATACCAGATAATCCTTGTCGCCGAGGTCCTGCACCAGCCGGTCGCGTTCGTCGAGGTCGTCGGCGACACCTTCAAAATCATGATAGGCGACAGTGTTGTAATACCGCGTGGCTTTCTGAAACCACGGCTGTAGCCCTTCTTCCATGGTGGCGATGGCCATGCCGGCAACGGTATGGGTGTGCATAACGCATTTTGCGTCATGGCGTGCAGCGTGAATGGCGGAATGGATCACGAACCCTGCGGGGTTAATCACATGCTCAGTCTCCTGCACGATGTTGCCGTCGAGATCGACCTTCACCAGGCTCGATGCTGTGATTTCGCTGAAATGCACGCCATAGGGATTGAGCAGAAAATGCTCTTCGGCCCCTGGCGCGCGCGCCGAAATATGGGTCGCGAACAGATCGTCCATATCGTAATGCGCGACCAGACGGTAACAGGCGGCGAGATCGACCCGCATTTCCCATTCCGCTTCACTCATTGTGCTATCGACAGTCTCAAGTTTTGTGATAACCGGGCTTGCACACATATTAGCCTCCCTGAATGTTTTTGTTTCCCTGTTGAGGACATTATCGGACCGCTTTTGGCTTTCAGGCAAGGGGGATCGGCAGAGCCAATCGCCAATTGAAACCGGCCTCAACCTGTGTGACGATCTGTTAAATTCAAAATATGGAGGCTTCGATGGCCACGAAATTCAAGCTTTGCAGTTTCAAGACCTGTCCCTGGGTTCATCGCGCGGCGATCGTCCTGCAGGAAAAGGGGATCGAATACGACCTCGAATATATTGATCGGGATAACCGCCCCGACTGGTTCCTTGCCATTTCACCGCATTCAAAAGTGCCGGTGCTGATTGTCGATGAGGACCGCGCTTTGTTCGAATCCAATGCGATTGCGGAATATCTCGATGAGGTGACAGAGCCGCATTTGCATCCCGCAGATCCACTCGACCGGGCCTATAACCGGGCGTGGAATGATTATGTTCCGATCTGCAGCAAGATTACCCATCTCACCGATGCGGCCGATCAAGCTGATCTTGATAAACGATGTGATGAAGTCCGGGTGATTTTTGGAAAGCTCGAAGCGGCGTTAGAGAAACGGGACAATGATGGTCCCTATTTTAACGGGCCTGATTTCTCGCTCACTGACGCTTCCTACGCACCGGCTCTGATGCGCTTCACCTTCTTTGATCGTATCCATCCTCTGGGATTGATCGAAGAACATCCATTGGTTGAAGCATGGCGCAACGCGCTGATGGCACGGCCCTCGGTCTCGGCCGCCGTCGTGCCGGACTTTGAGGATTACTGGCGCGACATCTTGCGCGGAAAAGGCCATTGGGCGGCGCAGTTTCTACCGACTGCGGCTGCAGCTGAATAGTTAGACTTTATCGCTTACGCGATATTCCGCCGGCCCACTTCCTAACCCGTCCACCCGCAGGATACTCGCAATGGGTGGTCGGGTGGGGGCGTGGGCCGGTTCAGTACAAATTTAATCCCTAGCCTTTCCAGAGGTCGCGGAACTGGGTGGCGATGATATCGTCATAAGCTACCGGTCCACCTTCGAGCAGTCCGGCATTACTGGCAAAGGCATTCATTCCATCAACCAGATCGGTGCTGATATTGGCATCGTAGTAAGGCAGGTCGCGCTCTATCAGCGTTTTGATCAGACCGGTTTCTTTTTCCGGAAATAAATCCTGCGCCACCTTGGTCGCCAGCGAGGCATCGGCCTTTAGCGCGTTCAGGGTTTTGACGATGGCGCGCACTGCCCCGGCGGCGACTTCCGGCTCCTCGTCGATGAGCTTTTGGGAGGTGACCAAAGCGGGCTGCGTAAAGTTAAAGGCCGTCGGCGGGCCATCACCGCGCCGTACATCGATGATGCATTTGGCGATGCCGCTGGTGATGGCGACTTCGGCGCCCATGCCATTGGCCCAGAAGCCATCGATCTCGCCATCGATCAGCGCTTGTGCGGCAACCACGCCAAACGACTTGCCTTCGGGAATGCCGCCCGGCGGCAGGCCGATGGTGATGTTCTCTGCTTCGGCATCGATCCCGGCAGCAATTAGCAGCTGGCGCAGCCCGACATCGACACCTGGTGCCGCGCCCAGCCGCAAGCCTTTGAGGCCGTTGACGTCGCCCTTTTTGACATCAATGTCATTGCGGAGAACGAGAAACCAGTACATGCCCTGTGACAGGGCGCAGAGCACTTTCGATCCTGCCCAGCGCGGGAAAGCCCAAAGTGGCGCATGTGCCGAACCAGCAACGAAGTCACATTTGCTATCTCGCAATGCGGCAAAGGAGTCCGGCACCGGAAAGATCAGCTCGATCTCGGCATCGATGCCCTCTTCCTTGAAATAACCCAACTCGACGGCGGCGATAGCCGGGAAGTAAGAATTGGAAACCAGATCGGGCAGGGCAACTTTATAGGTCATCGAGAGAACTCCTGAGGGCGGGGCTTAAAAAATGTTTGCTGTCGGGCAGTTTATAGAATCCGCGGCGGCGTTACAAAGGGCGGGTCACGTTTCACGACCCAATTTCATGAATGGACCTCACAAAACCGTTACGAGCCGGATATTGCGCTTTGTGGCGTCGTACCCCATTTTCTAGGTGAAATTAGAATAATCACCGACACCAGGAGTTTAAAATGGGCAAAAACATCATAAAGGCTGGCTTTCTCGCGGTTTTGATTTTATCAGCAGGCGCTGTTCAGGCAGCCGATAAGATGAAAAAGGGGCTGGAGTCAGCGGTTTTTGCCGGGGGTTGCTTCTGGTGTGTTGAGAAAGATTTTGATCATGTCAAAGGCGTGGTTGAAACGACCTCGGGCTATACCGGTGGTATCCTCCTCAACCCGACTTACCGGCAGGTGACGGCGGGCCGCAGCGGCCATTACGAAGCGGTGGAGATCAAGTACGACCCCAAAATCGTGACCTATAAACAGCTGGTCGAGGTGTTCTGGCGCACGGTCGATCCCACGGATGGCGGCGGTCAGTTTTGTGATCGCGGGCAAAGCTATGCACCGGCCATCTTTGCCAAGTCACCAGAGCAGCAAAAAATCGCCGAGATGTCGCTGGCAACGCTCAAGAAATCGGGCGCGCTCAAACGCCCGGTCATGACGCCGATCCTGAAAGCCGCGAAATTCTATCCCGCCGAGGGCTATCACCAGAATTATTACAAGAAAAACCCGATCCGCTATAACTTCTATCGCAAGTCCTGCGGTCGCAATGCCCGGGTCAAAGAAGTATGGGGTGATCAGGCCTATCAGGGTGTGGAGAAGCACTAAGCTTCTTCTGCCCCATAATTGTCACCGCTGTAACAATACTTCGCCGTGTGAAGATGGCAGCTAATCACTAGGTTAATCTCGGCGTTGTTGCCGAAGTACTTAGGCAGCTCTGACCGATCCCAAGAATTGATCTACCTCGGCGCGGAGAACTTCACCTTGCTGTGCTAGGCTTCGCGCTGCCTCCAACATTTCGGACGAAACAGCCTGAGATTCCCCAGCTGCTTGATTGACGTCTGCAATGTTGGCAGAGACCTCCTGCGTTCCAGCCGCAGCCAGTTGGACGTTATTTGCAATTTCTTTCGTGGCATCACCCTGTTCATCTACCGCTGTTGCGATTGAGCCAGCGATTTCACCAATTTGACCGATTGTTGAGCTGATACCCTTGATGGCATCGACCGCATCGGTGGTTGCTAATTGAATCGAGGTTATTTGTGATCCGATCTCTTCTGTCGCTTTAGATGTCTGTGTAGCAAGCGATTTCACTTCAGAGGCGACCACCGCAAATCCTTTTCCTGCATCTCCTGCGCGCGCGGCCTCGATGGTAGCGTTTAGAGCCAAAAGGTTCGTTTGGCTTGCAATATCATTGATCAGGCTTACAACTTCGCCGATCTTCACGGCTGCATCAGCAAGCCCTTCTACCTTCGCGTTCGTTTGCTGTGCTTCATCGATGGCATTCTGTGAAATTTCGTTACTCATTTTGACTTGACGATTGATCTCACCAATCGATGCGGACAACTCCTCGGCTGCCGCTGCAACAACCTGTACGTTATTGGTCGCATCGTCAGATGCTCCCGCAACTGCGGTAGCACGCTGGCTGGTATGATCAGCCGTTTTCGACATCGTCTCTGCAGATTCTTGCATCTGGCCCGCGGCCGTACCAACAGTATCAAGCACTCTGGTTACCTTCTCATCAAACTCGGCGATGAGGGCTTCAATTAATTCCGTGCGCTGCTGCCGTTCGACGGCCTCTCGCTCATTTTGTTTCGAAGCCTCTTGCTCAGCCAGATGTTTTTCATCTTCGCGTTGCTTTTCCAATTTCTGCGCTTTTACTTCAGCCTGCTTTTGCTCTTCGCGCAGATTCGCGGCTTCTTGCATTTTCTCTTTGAAACGATTGATCGCATTACCAAGGGCGCCAATTTCATCGTTGGAGCGGACATCCACCTCGACAGAAAGGTCGCCATCTGCCAATTGCTTTAAGGAAGCAATCGACGTACCGAGCGGTGCAAAGCTGCGACGCAGATAAAAATACAACAATCCGCATGTCGCAATTATAAGGGCTGCAAGAATGGCGTAAGATGTCTTTTCGATGGATTTACGCTGTATGACTGATGCGGTCACGTCTTTGACCGTTACAAGCCGGGGCGCTGATTTATCATTTAAACCCGGAAGCGCATTCACACGAACCGCTGAATACCCTTTAGCAAGGGATGCCACCATATAGACTTTGTTGCTAAGGCTCCTGATCGTGGCTTCTAAAGTACCCTGCGCATCCTTGTTGCTGGAGGACAAAATTGACCCTTTTGGATCAACTAGAAACGCGTGAGAGTTATCGGCCTCAGAAAATTCCTTCATTAACGCGTCGATGCTCCGACCGAATATACCGATGCCAATTGGCTTGCCCCGGGAAAGAACAGGCGTCGCGACATTTAGAACAACTTTACCGTCCGGATCGAGTGTTACCCCGAAGAATATTTTCCGCGTTTCCAACGCATGTTGTGCAATTTTGCCCGCGGTTGAACCCGCCAATCCGTCTTCACTTCCGATGAGTATCTTGCCCCGTATATCCGCGATGGAAAGACGGTCAATTGTGCCATCTGCTGTCAGACGGTTAACTAAGCCCAGGGTGGCTTCCCTAAGCTCTTTGGGTTTGCCCGCACGAAGGGCAATTTTAGCATCTCGATTTCTCGTTAAACCACGGATCGCCGTCCGCATTTTTACCTGCTGTCCGTTTACTATTTTATTAAATAGGACGTCGTTTCCGGCGAGGACGGCAGCGGTGAATCGTTTTTCAGACTGCTGTTCGGTGAAATGAGAAGCACCGAGCAGAAGCCCCGAAACACCAAGCAAAGCCATACAGGCTGCGATAACAATACGTGTACTTAAAAGCATTGGACGATCCGTGATTTACGAGTTTCAGCTATTCAACGGGATTACCGGCCTTCTTCCAGGATGGGAACCCGCTCCGGAAGAAATAGACTTTCTTCCATCCCCATGAGACCGCCTTGTTGCAGCCCTTACTCGAACGGAGGCAAGAGGGACCGTTGCAATAGATCACAACTTCCTTGTCCTTAGCCGCAACTTTCATCAGAGCGGCTTCGGTGAGATTCTTTTTGATATTGAGATGTACCGCTTCAGGAACCCATCCTGCGGCCCAGTCGGCATCACTACGGACGTCGACAAATGGCACACCCTTTTCAAATAAGGCCTTTGCTTGCTCAACCGTGATTGTTGTCGCTCCCGCGATTTTCTCAGGTGAGACTTCTTTGGCGACGGCACCACCGCTCAAAAGCATTAACCCGCACAGAAACGGGGCAAAAATTCTTTTCATCATTTAATTTCTCCTACATTGAAGATCCAGTTATGCGTGAGTGCACAGCTGCGCGCCTTCTTGGCGACAAAAAAAGATAGTGAAAACTCGTTAAGAAATTGTAACGCGTGACGCGTGCGTCAAAATGCTGTGGGGCGATCAGGCGCATCAGGGGATCAAGCACTAAGCTTCTTCTGCCCCAAAAATGTCACCGCTATTCAACGTTGTAATTTGGTATTAGGCTTCCCCAAATGACGCGCGTTTGTTTGTGTCGCGCGGTTTAGGGGGGAACCAATGCTGTTTATCACTAATCGTGAGCCCAAGGGGTCGATCAAGGCGACCAACAAGGCGAAGCCGTTTCAGTTTGATCTCGATAAAAATGCGCCGGCAAATTCGGTGTATTTTTGCGAGCGCAAGGACGTGCGGAAATATTCCGAGATCGGCTCCGGCAGTTTTATGAAGCGGCTGAAAGACTCGCCGTCAAAACAGGTATTGCTCTATATTCACGGATTTTCCAACCTGCCCGAGGATCACATTTTCCCGCGGGTTGAGGCGCTGCAATCGATGTTTGATGCGCGCGAAGAAAACCTGATTGAGGTCGTGCCGCTGATCTGGCCGTGTGACAATGATTTCGGCATCGTCAAAGATTACTGGGATGACCAGAAGGCGGCAGATCAAAGCGCATTTGCGTTCTCGCGCGTGCTGCAGCGCTTTATGGATTGGCGAACGCAGGAACCCACCGAAGACCCGTGTCTTAAACGGATCAATATCCTGGCCCATTCGATGGGCAACCGCGTGCTGCGCGAAACCATGAATAAATGGGACAAGTACGACCTCGCCAGCGGTGTGCCGCTGCTGTTCCGGAATACGTTCCTGATGGCGGCTGATATCGTCAATGAAGCGCTGGAAGAAGACGGCACCGGCAAGCTGATCACCCACGCGTCGCGTAACGTCTCGGTTTATTTCGCATCGGATGATCTGGCGCTGCGGTCGAGCAAAATCTCAAACCTCAAAAACAAGGTCGCGTCCCGGCGTCTGGGGCATACCGGACCGGAAGACATGCGGGCCGTGCCGACCAATGTTTATGCGATTGATTGCGACAATTTCAATAACGCCTATGACAAGCCAAAAGGTCATAGCTATTTTTTGCAGGATAATAACGGCAAGCCCGGCAAGGTGTTTGATCATATGTTCAACTCGATCAAAACCGGCCGCGTCGAGGTTGAGGACGCCCGCAACCGGCGACACATTTTGAAAGTGTGACCTCTGCCACGTCAGACCCCGGGCTGAGGGGGCTTTTTCGTTCCGTAGCTAAAACTATTTTAGCGTTTGAATCTTGCCGATGACCGAAATCGAACCATTGATCAATCTTCGCACAAATACCATTTCCCCTGATGCGGGGGTGTATCCTGTTAAGGCCGTAATATTAACTTGATGACTGACCAGAACCGTCGGGAGTTTCAGGGGTGCCTTCTGAATCCAATGCTTCGTTTTCTCGGTTTGGTCTTGCTCTCTTTCATCGTTTTTGAAAAATGAATTAAGGGGCGTTAATTCGGAAACCTGTCCAAGGTTCAATAATCTCGCCGTATCCAGGCATCTACACCACTGACTGGATTGTACGACGGCACGGCTAATCCCATTTGACCGAAACAGGTTGCCAATATCTTTTGATTGTTGCCGCCCTTCGTCGTTTAAATTGCGCTGCGTTTTGCAATCTTTCACATTAAAATGGTCAGGATCGCCATACCCAGGCGCATAGGCGTGACGGATTAAGACAAGATGGTTGCCTGACTTTAACGCACCCCAGAGGTCATTTGCATATCCAAACCCGGCACTTCCCAGAATCATGGCAAGGGTTAAGCAGATAGTCGCGGTCAGATTTCTCATACCGGAAGTCTGACAGACACCAACTGGAATGGACAGAAAGATTGGTGCACCCGACAGGATTCGAACCTGTGACCTCTGCCTTCGGAGTGTATGCCCCGTCTGGTGTTGACCTTGCCGCCCTCTACGAGCGTAGGTGGCTTTTTAAAGTGCCGCCGCCAGCACGTGAACAATCTCGAATATACGCAACATGAGAATGTCTCGGTAAAACCCTGGATCGCTGAAAACATGATGCAAGCCCGCTTAACCCCAAGATCGAACTTAAATTCTACAAAAGTGAACTGCGACGTTTAGACTTCTCTATTTGAAAGTGAAACTACTCAGTTTGGATTTCCACCGCGGTAGTGCTTGACGCTCAGATATTACGGCTCAGTAAAAGCTATCGATAAAAGCTGAGTTTGGAGACCATAAGATCGGCGGAAAAAGCGCGTCCGATTGCAACAAGTCCAATTCGCCTCAGTCGAGTGATGTCCAGCGGCGCATCGAGCCGATGGGGCACAAAAGCTGAAAATGGAAGGTCGATTGTCTTCCAATGTGGTCCAGCGGTGAAATGAGCCCTGTATGATTGCCAAGGACGAACATTGTCTGGGGTGCGAAGGTGAACCGAATATTGCTCGCTATTGCCCCGCACGACGAGACGCACCCCCCTGTAGTCGGAAGCATCCAAGTTTTCGCCCGACGGCGCCAAGTCGAGAGATGCCTGGATGAAGCCGCCGTTATTTTCAAGGCGAACATCGCCGGAAAGGTGCAAACATGGTCGGTTATCGATGATGTCACGGCCGACGGTGGCCTCTGACACCCCGCCCATCACCTGATCACTGACCCCGCGCCAACGGGTGCCGACCTTCGAAACTAAATCAGTATTTGAAAAATCATCAATTATCATGTCACCAACTCGGGCATCGACCGCACAAGCCTGCAACGCAAATAGCCCGAAAAGCGCGGAACCTATGAGTAATTTTTTGTAGAGGCGTCTCACCGGATGCGCCTGTGCGCTACTCATTCGTGCTTTCCTTACGCTTTTAGCCGCTGATTAAAGCGCCGGGCTTTTTAAGGGGTTTTTCTCTAGCAATCATAATAGGCCATTCTGTTTTTCCGATCGGGGAGCCTTACGTGACATCGCGTTCTCGTTCCTTTAGCTGTTGAGCGGCTAAAGCATAGCCCCCGCCAGCACCGTCGATGAAATGCATATGATCGGATGAAACAATAGAGGGTGCGACGCAAGTCATCAGGGCCTCACCTTGGACATGCAATCCGTATTGAATAAGACCTTCTTTTCCTGCTTCCTCTAGTTTCTCACTCAGCTCCGAAATTACCGCGTCGGAACAGTCCACTGTCATAAACAGGCCGTCATCGAACTTACGAAAGTCGGTATTTTCGTATATTTCGCGCCGGTAGCGATCGGGATCGAACCCGCCAACTCTTAATTTCAGCTTGAAGACGAGCCACGCCAACGTGGTGCCAAATAAGGTGCGTTGCCACCGAGTAACTCGTCCTGCTCCCTTGTAGGCGACGCGTGACTGCAGCGATAAACTGTGGGCCGGCCATCCTACCTCGGGACCAATTTCCTTGACTGGATTTTGGCTTCCTGTTTCTTCAAGCAGCTTCACCACATCACGGGCAACTTTTGAAAACTGTGCCGCCGACGCACCTTGCGCCTGCTTCACGATCAACGAAACGACGTTTCCATGCTTGGGCAAAATGGGGCCCCATTGGCACGAAAGACCGGAAAGATCGGGCTCCTCATGCGCCTTACTTGGCTCGATACCGATTTCGGCTCTTTTGAGACGTTCTTCTACCCATTCGAGGCCGCCTCCCGTGAACATAGCATAATGAGCATTATCTGACGCTTTCCAAAAGGCCACGCGAACGTCGAACCCGGCAGACCGCACCTCTGCTACGGGCAAAATCCCGACGCGCAGATCGAGACCCAAATCACGTTTAGCCCACATCGCAACCCGGGCGAGAGCATCTTTGGCAGGTCCTTTTTGTTCAGCAGGAATTGCGAATCTCGCACCATCGCCACCGAATGCGAACATTGTAAGATCCCCGCCTAACGCATTAGCGACCGCACTTATAACGCCCGCACCGGCCATGTTAACTGCCTTGTAATGGCCAGATTGAATTGCGCCGGTAGAGTCCACCACGTCAGCAACGCCTAAGCACCAATCGCCCGGCAAGGCGGCATATTCTGTCGTTTCGGTAACTTGTGCAAAATCCTCAAGAAGGGGCACGGTTTGGATCCAAGCCTCAGGCACCAAGTGAAATGCTCCTGTGTGTTAAACCTGTCCTGGGGAGGACTAAATTGATACGGTTCATTGGACTTAATTTGTTTCTCAAAACAGGATAGGCAAACAAATGATAGGGCATGGGGACACCGGCGTTGCTTCAATGCTCAGCGACGATGAAAAAGAGATGAGCGTCGTCATTAGTGACCCCTCCAGGCCTGATATGCCGATTATATTTGTGAGCGACGAATTCGAGCATCAGACTGGTTATGGGCCATCAGACACGATCGGTCACAACTGCAGATTTCTGCAAGGACCTGACACCGACCCCGCGGCAGTGGATGCGATTCGGGGCGCTGTTGCAGATGAAAGAAAAATCACCGTTGATATTCTCAATTACATGAAAGACGGAACCCCGTTTTGGAATCGACTGAGGATTAGGCCGCTAAGAGACGATGCCGGAAAACTTCTCTATTTCGTTGGCGCGCAAAATCCTATTGAGGAAGATGAGGTCCAACCTGTACCTCAGGCCTGAGTCTAACCAGGCTTTGTAAGCTGCGTCGCTGAGAAATTCCTGCAGGCTCGCGGGCACGATTAAGTAGGATTGATTACTTCTTGCGCTGAGTTGCTTCCTTCAGATAAGCAATAATGTTTTCCCTGTCTTTATCTTTTTTGAGCCCGGCAAACGCCATACGCGTCCCCTTCATAAAAGACCGCGGCTTTTTAAGATAGGCATCCAGCGTCTTCTCATCCCATATGATGCCTGAATTTTTCATCGCTTTTGAGTATTTGAACTTCTCAACAGTGCCCGCTTTGCGGCCGAATAATTCAACAAGATGAGGGCCGATCCTGTTCTTTTCTTTATGAACAACATGACAGGCTTTGCATTTGTTGAAGACCCGTTTGCCTTTTGCGACATCACCGGCGGCAACGGCCGTCGTAGACAACAACATCACGGCGCATAGCGTCGACATTAGGTAGGATGGGCGATACATCGTATTTGTCCTCATGTACTGGTCGGGCGTTTTCTCGGAGTCCACTAGTAAGGAATAACCTCACCATCCCAAGCGAAACATTTGCCGGTGTCAGTCGATTGTAACCTGTTGACGACCGACAACAATGCTCTTGCAGATATTTCAGGCGTGAATAATTTTTCTGCCTTCACGTTGCCTTGGAAAGGCTTTGAAAGCGCTGTATCGACTGTTCCCGGATGCAATCCAACACAGATAGCATTTGGGTTAGATCTCGAAAGCTCAATGGAGAGAGTTTTCAGGATCATGTTCAGCGCAGCCTTCGACGATCGGTAGGCGTGCCACCCACCTAGCCTGTTATCCTCGATACTGCCGACGCGAGCCGATAGACAGGCGAATACGGCCTTACTGTCTTTCCTCAAGAGCGGGAGAAAATGCTTGGCAACCAGGGACGGACCGACCGTGTTGATACGAAACACTTTCTCCAGGGCATAGGCATCCAAGCTTCGCCACGACTTTTCCGGCTGCACAGAGTCATTTTTATGTAAAAGCCCCGTTGCGACAAATACCGCGCTGAGCGTCCCAAAGGTCTTTTTCACAAAATCGGCTGCGTCAGCTATGGAGGTCTCGTTTTCGAGTTCAAGTTTCGAAGCAAGCCAACCCTTTCCTTCATCGACACCTACGCGCCGGGATAAAGCGATAAGGCTGGGTGCGGCAGGGTCATCCGATAGACCCTGAATTAATGCCTTTCCGATACCGCCATTGGCACCTATCACTGCAACGTTGCAGGGGCTTTCAAACGAAGAGAGCTTGCTATCGGTCATTTTGCTGTCAGCGACTGTCAACATTGTAAGGGCGCGCCTTGCACAGACTCAAAAGCGGGTTGATGGCGATGGGGTTGTACGGGACTGTGCAGAGCCCTAACCGATCGTATCGTTCCGCGTCGATTTTCTGGCCGAATTAAACGTCAGGCCAGTGATGACAACGCCCACTGCCACGGCCACATGGCCTACGACCAATTCGCCCCAATAAGTGTAGGAGCCAATTGCGACGCAGAACACCGTTGTCCACATCAGTGAGAGAAGAACCATTGCCTGAAAGCGTTGCGGTTTAGGAAGGGTATGCAGAGGGTTTTCATTCTCATCCATTACGACCGAGTATTGTTCGCGCATAATAAGTTCCTTTTTGTGTCGGATTGTTATCTCACTACTTGATACGGGATTTGCGCTGAAATAGATCACTCGCTTAGAGCGAAAACTGGACAATGGCCCGTGGTTGAAATTCAGCGTCCCAGTGGGTGAACTTCCCCGTCGCAGAGAGCCAGATAACTCGGGATTTAACTGCTCGAATGTCCACCCCGTGGACAGATCCAAACGAGATCTTGAGGCGTACATAAAGAAAAAGTCAAATAGCCATGACGATGAAAAATATTCAGCACATTGCGATTGTTGTGTCAGACATTAAAAAGGTCCTGTCTTGTTACCAATCAGAGTTCGACGCGAAATTAAAATATGCCGATCAGAGCTGGGCTCTCTTGCAGTGGAAAACATTTCGCTCGAGCTTGTTCTGCCTTATCAGCATCCACCCCATATCGCGGTCGCGCGCGAAAATGCGGAAACTTATGGGGCGTTCAAGCGCCATAGAGGTGGATCGGCTTCGGCCTACATTGAAGATCCTTGGGGCAACACCATAGACATAATGAAGGCTAACCGTGAGGGCTCACAGAAATGACGGACAACCAGAAAATCAAAGTATTTTATGATGGTGGCTGCCCATTGTGCGAGAGGGAAATATCTTTTTACAGACGGCAAAAAGGTGCCGACTGTGTTACATGGTGCGATGTCAGTCGCTCAAACGAAAACCACGTCGCGCCTGATCTCTCGAAAGAGTTAGCTCTTAAGAAATTTCACGTTCAAGAAAAAGACGGACGTATCGTCTCGGGAGCTGAAGCATTTGCTTCGCTTTGGGCCGCCCTACCCGCCTTTCAGCTCATCGGACGTGTAGTCCGGACCCAACCCCTTCTGTGGGTTTTGGAGAAGGTATATCGGCAATTTTTGAAAATACGGCCTCGATTGCAGTCATTGTTTAAAGATCGTCATGCCAAAGATACAACCTCTCTCTGATTGGCTCATCCGCGATTTGCGGTCCGATCATGCTGGCGAGACGGGGCCATAGCGATTTATCGAGGCATATTAGCCGTCACAAATAATGACGAGGTTCGGTCTTTCGCAGCATCCCACTTGAAGACCGAACGGCGGCATCTTGAGCTGATAGAATCCATTTTGCCGCCCCACGCAAGAAGTTCACTGCTCCCGTTGTGGAGAGCAGCGGGATTTCTAACAGGCGCGTTACCAGCGATGTTCGGAAATGCAGCAGTGTTTAGGACCATCGATGCGGTCGAGACATTTGTGGACGAACATTACGCCAGACAGATCGGTCGCTTGTCTCAAGACGAGCGGTTCAGCGAGATCCTCGATATATTGGAACGCTGCCGGACAGACGAAATTCGGCACCGAGATGATGCCCGAAATAGACTCGATAATACGCCATCGATGTTCTCTGAGGCATGGTGTTCGCTTGTAGGTCTTGGTTCAGCGGTCGCCGTTACACTGGCGCGCCGAATTTAACGTCCAAATCTCCTCGCCGATAAGGTGCGTTGCGGTTTGGAAAGGCTGGAGGTGCGGTTCTCTTTTTACATAAGGGGCGCGGTCCTAAGCATGGCCCGCCGTTGCCTCATGATGTCCTGCCTCTGCGACCGCTCCTAGCGCAATGCCGACAAGTTCTTTCGCAATAGCCTCGGTTAAGTCTTGTGAGGCATGGATCATTCGGGCTCGAACAGCAGTGGCCATGGCTAGGGCTTGGAGCACGTCGCCATTGCTCATTTCTCCGACAACATCAAAGTCCTTGTCGATTGCCTGCAATAGTGAGGAGACTAGCTGTCCCACTCTGACTGCATCCACCGTATCGTTGTGTAACGGGAACTCAATATCGAACACGTCGCCGGTCCGTGTTGTCGCCGTATAGGGGAGTTTTTTCAAAGAGGTCTCCTGGTTGGCATCAAGTGATCGCTAGATGGACAAGCACCGCAAAGGCGCCCAATAGCTGAACGCCGTTGATCAAAACCGACAATCTGTGAAGGCCGTCGAATTTCTTTTCCGCGGATATGTCTCCTGAAAGCATACGGTCTCTGTACCCGTTTATCCGTGGCAGCAAAATCTGGCGGGAAAAGACGGCGCCAAGGGCGATCAATGCCATGATGGACGCGTCGATATAATGCGTGGCCGAAAGCGAAGCCGCGCCGATAAAAGGGAGTACTATCAGGGTAAGATAGTACCAGGGGAAAAGGCTCCGGATAAAGCGTCCGGCCGTGGCCTCATCCAGATGAATGAAGGTTACCGGGGCGACCACAAAAGAGAAAAAAGCCATTACCCCAAAGACGCCGGCCACCGCGACCAGACCTACGACATCAAAAATGTCCAAAATGTTCATGACACTCGTCGTTCAGACTGCAGGGGCGTGCGACGGCCGCGTCGACACCGTTCGGAGCAATACTTGACCGAGTCCCAGCACGCGATCCACTCGCGCCGCCAGACAAACGGTCTGCCGCAGGACATGCACGTTTTTGTCGGGAAATCGCATTTAGGGCTCATGGTTTACCGCTGCTCTTAACGTCACGCTTGCATTACGCTAACGCGCCAATGAGAAGTGAGGCGATAACGCCCAGGGTAAGAGGCCAACGAAGGCTTGGATACCAAGCCGGCGCTTCCCCTTTGCGGCTCGCGTCTAAATCAACAGCGAGCACCAGGCCGAATGAAATCGCCAGGATGAATATGCCGACCGGTGGGTCCAAAATTAGTGCGACCCATCCAATCAGGGCGGGGAGAACGCTTATACCAAGTCGCCGAAAGCTTGCGCCACCCGGTCCCCTCTCTCGCGGCGTTGCAATCGATAAGCCCCAATGAATGCCGCCTAAGAAGGAAAGAATGACAGCACCATATGCAATCAGGGCAAGTAACGCAGAATTCTTGAGCGGATCGGTTAGGAATGGCCCCGCAATCGCAATCGCCGCGAAAGGTATAACGCCTGCGGCACCCAGATATTTTGCTGCACGTGGCACGCGCCTTGCCTCATCCGACGCCCCCTGAGCATCCCTCAAAGCGTTCATGACCCTTTTTTTTCTGCGAGAAGCATGTAGTTGACGCTGTCATCATTGGATAGACGCCAGCGGTTGGCCCATGGATTGAAAGACACCCCTCGGACTTCTTTGGTCTCAAGGCCATGGCGAGCCAGCATGTCGCCGATCTCTTTCGGCCGAAGGAAACGCCGCCAATCGTGCGTACCCTTTGGCAACCACCTCAAAATGTATTCGGCACCAACGATAGCCAACAAGAAAGCCCGCAGTGTCCGGTTCAGCGTCGCCACGACCATAATGCCGCCGGGTTTTACGAGAGCAGCACAGTCCGCCAAAAGCTGTTCGGGATTGGCCACATGTTCGACGACTTCTGTGTTGAGAACCACATCGAAGCGCTCGCCTCTCTCGCGGACATGCTCCGCGAGAGAGTGACGATAGTCGATTGGCAGCGACTGCGCCGAAGCATGCAGGCGGGCGACGTCTATGTTTCGAGCGGTGGCGTCAATGCCGACCACATGTGCGCCCTGCTCAGCGAGGGGTTCGCAAAGGAGGCCAGCGCCGCAACCCACATCCAGAACATTCAAACCGGCCAATGGGTACCTATCCGATAGTTTCAGGCCAAAAGTGATAGAGATCGCATTCAAAATGTAGTCGCGCCGAACTGGATTGAACTTATGGATCGCGCGGAATCTGCCGTTTGGGTTCCACCACTCTTCGGCGAGCGATGTGAACCTAGCTATCTCCGCCGGGTCTACGGTGTCTGACGCCATTACGTTTCCGTCTAACTGGTCTTTAGTCAGCATTGAAAAGCAAATGAGTTGGCCAAGACTGCAATGCTCGCTCTTTCTATTTAACCCTTTGGCGCCCTAACGAGGTATTTCTCGATAGTGCGCGTCACCTCGGTCGAGGTCGGTGATGTGGTCGTGGAAAACCAGGCGACAAGCTTTCCGTCCGGTGCGATCAGGTACTTGTGAAAATTCCAACGTGGTTTAGCGTTTGGTCCAAGCTTCCTTGCTGCCCACCGATAGAAAGGATGTGCATTTTCGCCTTTGACATGGACTTTATCGGCCATTGGGAAATCCACGTCGAAATTTACCTCGCAGAAGTTCTTAATCTCTGCCGCAGTCCCTGGCTCTTGATTACCAAAATCGTTTGACGGCACACCGAGAACCACGAGCCCGCGGTCGCGATAGCGCTTCCACACGGTTTGCAGACCGCCATACTGTTTAGTGAAGCCACAGCGCGAGGCGGTGTTAACCACCAACACTGTTTTTCCTTCGAACGAGGCAAGAGGCAAGGGAGAGCCCTCGATAGACGTAAAGGTAAAGGCGTGGGCGGACTTTATGTCATCTGAGATAACGGCAAACGACATGAACATCGGCAACATCGCTGACAGAATGAATAGTCGCATTAGAGGAGGGTTCCTGTTAGTCGATTCTAACCATTTTACGTGGTTCGACGCCGGTCCGATCACATCGAAGGCGATCCAACAGAGGACGGGTTACGTATCTTTTATGATGTCGAGTTTTTGGTTTAGCCATTAAGGCACGCTTAGTTGAAAACTGATAATACTCTTGTCGTGATCTTGGGCGACCAACTCTCGCCAATGATTTCGTCTCTCAACGCCGCTGACCCAGCTCAAGACGTGGTCCTGATGTCAGAAGTGGTAGACGAGGCTACTTATGTTCCTCACCATAAGAAAAAAATAGCCTTTCTCTTTTCGGCAATGCGCCATTTCGCGGAGGAGCTCAGAGAAGCCGGATGGTCCGTTAATTACTTTAAGTTGGATGATCCGAAGAACTCAGGATCGCTGGTCGGCGAAATCGAGCGTGCTGTGAAGGATCACGGTTGCGATCGCGTCCTTGTCACGGAACCAGGAGAATGGCGCCTGAGAAGAAATTTCGAGGAGCTGGCAAATCGACTGTCGGTCCCTGTGACCATTCTCGATGACGACCGATTTTTGTGTTCCCGCTCCGAATTTGCTGGATGGGCGCATGGCCGCAAACAGCTCCGTATGGAATATTTCTATCGCGACATGCGCCGCAAGACCGGGCTTCTTATAGATGGAGACAAGCCGGAAGGCGGTAAATGGAATTTCGATGCGGAGAATAGAAAGCCTGCGGGAAAAGATCTCGACTTCGTCGGTCCAAAACGTTTTGAACCCGACGCTATTACCGAGGACGTCCTTGCCCTGGTATCAGACCGCTTTACCGATCATTTTGGCACGCTAGAGCCGTTTTGGTTCGCGGTCACGCGCCGGGAAGCCGAAGCAGCACTCCAGCAATTCATCGACAGCGGACTACCCTCCTTCGGCGATTACCAGGACGCCATGCTAAAAGACGAGCGGTTCCTCTTTCATGCCTTCCTTTCGCTTTACATCAATGCAGGCTTGCTTGACCCGCTCACAGTTTGCCGGCTCATAGAAGAGGAATACCGCAAAGGGCGCGTGCCGTTGAATTCGGCAGAGGGTTTCATCCGGCAGATCATTGGATGGCGAGAATATGTGCGCGGTATTTACTGGCTAAAAATGCCGGACTATGTGGACCTAAACTTTTTTGGAAATTCAAAGCAACTGCCGGCCTTCTACTGGTCCGCTGACACTGACATGGCTTGCCTCCGGGCCTGCATAGAACAAACGCGAGATGAAGCCTACGCCCATCACATTCAGAGACTTATGGTCACGGGTAATTTTGCCATGCTCGCCGGTGTGGATCCCAAAGCTGTGCATGAATGGTATCTCGCTGTTTATGCCGACGCTTATGAATGGGTCGAACTGCCCAATACGCTTGGCATGAGTCAGTTTGCCGATGGTGGCTTGTTAGGCTCAAAGCCCTATGCAGCGAGCGGCAATTACATCAACAAGATGTCCGATTACTGTTCATCTTGCCGTTACAAGGTTAAAGAAAAAGAAGGGCCCGACGCTTGTCCGTTCAATTATCTCTATTGGGACTTTATGGCGAGGAATAGAGAACATCTGGGTGATAATCCGCGTTTGGGGCCTGTCTATCGCACTTGGGATCGGATGAGCGAGGAAAGAAAAAAGGCTGTGCGCGAAGACGCAGCTAGATTCCTAAGTCGCGAGGTCTAGCCGCGTCTAGCGCGTCGCGAAAGAATACGCTCAAAAAAATCTTTCTCGCCTCGATATCATCTCAGTGGAACTTGACATATTCGAAGTCTAGCGGGCGCCCGTCGATCCCACGACCGGGTGGAGCGATCCATCCAGCCATCTTTCCGGGCTCTGTGACAGGCTTCTGGAGCGAAATGACAAAGGCGCGGTCGTGCTCTGATGGCAACCAGTCATCTTTGCCCTTTGTCCACTCGGCCGCAGTGATGAGGTCTCCATCAGGCGTTATCGTCGCACCAGAAAAAGAACCGACATATCGGTTAAAGCCGCGGTGCGGGAGAGCCAGCCGGGAATCGATCTTGTATTTCCGCAATATTTTATTCCAGCGATCGACGCCCAATTGACAGTCCGTTACATAATCATCCCTCAGGCGTTCGTTGACGGCGACCAGCGCATTGCAATCGATTTTCTTGATCTGATCATCGTCAAACATGGTGATCGAATATGTGTCATCGTTTAGATGATGATCGTCATCGATTTTGCTCTCCTCAAAACGTCCCTTGAGGCCCGCCGTGAAGTAGTTGGCTGCATTAGTTGATATCTCCTGACCAAAGAGATCAAGAGACACGCTGTAATGAAAATTGAGGTAACGCTGCAAGGTTGGCAGATCAATTGCGCCCGCTGATCGAATACGCTCCGGATCATCGGTCTTTAGGTCCTTCATGACCTGGCAGGTGCGGGTGACCACGCGCGCAACACCGGTCGTGCCGATGAACATATGGTGCCCCTCCTCCGTCAGCATAAACTGACAGGTTCGGGCTAACGGATCGAAGGCTGATTCAGCTAGGGAGGACAGTTGGAACTTACCATCCCGGTCGGTGAAGAACGTAAACATAAAGTAGGAAAGCCAGTCTGGCGTCTGTTCATTAAAAGCCCCGAGAATACGCGGCTTGTCCGGGTCACCCGAATGACGTTCCAGCAGCGCCTCCGCCTCCTCACGGCCATCGCGACCAAAATAAGCGTGTAGCAGGTAAACCATGGCCCACAAGTGGCGGCCCTCCTCGCAGTTAACCTGGAATAGGTTTCGCAGGTCATAAAGAGAAGGACAGGTGAGACCGAGCATTCGTTGCTGTTCAACGGAGGCAGGCTCCGTATCGCCCTGCGTAACGATCAAGCGACGAAGCGAAGACCGATATTCCCCGGGCACTTCATTCCAGACCGCTTGCCCTTTGTGCTCACCGAAACCAATTGTCCGGCCTTCGACCGGTGGCGCGACAAATATACCCCAACGGTATTCCGGCATCTTCACATAATCGAAATGCGCCCAGCCCTCTGCCGCCACGTCAACTGCCGTTCTCAAATAGATATCGTGATTAAGCGCTCCTTCAGGACCCATATCCTTCCACCAATTAACGAATGTCGGTTGCCAAGACTCCAAGGCCCTTTGAAGGCGACGGTCTTCGGCGAGATTGACGTTATTGGGTATTCGAGCAGTCAAATCGATGGTCATGGGGTACTCCAAGTAGGGAACCAGATTATTACGCAGCCCGAAAATACTTAGATCACTAAACATTGCAAATGAATCTAGTTTTAAGCGGTGTTTGGTGCATCATCGGGCCGGTGCAATCTCCTTCGCCAAGGTCTCATTTTAACATTTGGGCGTGCAAAGCCTTCAGGGTCAACTTTAAGCAATAAAACTGATCCAAAAGCCAATTAGATGCGTAGCACGCACATGGCAACCATGCTTCATTCCAATTCAGATCATCCAGGGGTCTTGCTCGCTTCAAATCTTGCAGTGATCGGATTGACTGTAGCTCGCAGTGAAGTTATGAAGTGGCAAGTTTCCATAGAGGAAAACATTAAAGTGCCGCTTTCCGAAAACGATCTGCTTGAGCGAGTTGGCTCGACACAAGATCGCGACGCCTTTGCGAAGTTATTTGCGGCATTAGGGCCCCGCGTGAAGGCTTACATGATGAAGATCGGCTCTGATCCTGCGTTAGCTGAAGAAATCACGCAGGAGACGTTCATTACGGTGTGGCGTAAAGCAGGTCAATTCGACCCCAAAAAGGCCTCTGCGGTCACGTGGATATTTACCATTGCGAGAAACCGGAGGATCGATCGACTGCGGAAGGAGAAACGACCGGCCCTCGACCCTGATGACCCAATGCTCGTGCCGGACGACTCGCCAACGCCCCTTCAGAATATGGAGCAATCGACAATCGTCGAGCGCGTAAAACGCTCGATTGCTGATCTGCCCGAAGATCAGCGGGAGGTGGTCCAGCTTTCGTTTATCGAAGGCCTATCACACCAGGAAATATCGGACGCCATCGGCATTCCCCTTGGGACGGTCAAATCACGTCTTGAGATTATCTTTTGAAAAATTGCGCCATGCGCTAGGAGATTTACAGTGACAGTAAACCATCATCCACATGACGATCTGCTACTGAGCTATGCAGCGGGCTCACTTTCGGAGACCTGGAGCCTTGCGGTAGCATCGCACCTCTCATTATGCCCCGAATGTCGGAGGACACTCGAACTTGCTGAAACAATCGGTGGCATCCTGTTTGCGGACATGCCTGACGAACGGATGTCATTGGATGCCCTCGACCACGTTCTTGCCAGAATCGATCAACCTTCTAGCGAGGCAGCATCCGGGAATACCCAGCTCTCGTTGGATAAACGCGCGATTGTTAGCACAACATTTCCACGCGTCCTTCGTGAGTATGTGGGGCACGATGTGGATGATGTCCCATGGAAATCTATTGGCGGCGGGGCTTATCAACACTTGATTGAAACCGCTGATAAAAGCGCGCGTGCACGTCTGTTGCGCATTAGAAGCAGGAAAACCGGTCCCCAGTCACGGACATCGCGGAAGAGAGTTGACGCTCGTTCTCTCTGGTAGTTATCAGGATGAATTGTCGCTCTTTAGCGCGGGCGATATGGAAGACGTGGATGAAGAACTCGTCCATAAACCGATAGCAGACACGGCAACAGACTGTATCTGCCTGGTCATCACTGATGCGCCCATAAAGTTTAAGGAATGGGTGCCGCGACTTTTCCAACCAATGATAGGAATTTGACCTTCTACCAGGACAATAAGACCCGCAGTTCTTAAGTGGCCGATCGATCTAATGCAGATAGGGTATAAGTCCGAACTAAGTAACAGCCTAGTAGATAATTTGAAGTTCGGTCTGGATGCGAAACCGAGAAGGTGAATTGGATCTCCGCCCAATCCGGCCAAATTTCGGCCGCTGATTGACGCTGGAGTTCCATGGCTCCCGTGTCACGTTCGACACGGGTCTAGGCTCCTACAGTGAACTCGACGAAGCTGTCGCCCGTTACCGAGACAGGCTGTTTCGACGCCACTTCCAGAGAGACGCGGCGTTTGCATTACCCGGGATGTAAAAGTTGCTCGAGGCCGAAGCCTTCAGTTATACGATCCGCCTGCCGGCCAACAAGGTGCTCCGGGACAGCATCGCGCAACTGCTCAAGCGACCGGTCGGCCGGCCACCGAACGATGTGCGCCGGTATCACGCAAACTTCAGCTACCAAACCGCTAGCTGGACGAAGCCCCGTCGCGTGGTCGCCAAGGTCCGAGGGCATCCGGGCGACCTGTATCAGCGCGTCGGCTTCACCTTCACCAATTTGTCTCGATCGCCCAAGCGCGTCGTCGCCTTCTACAATCAACGAGGCACGGCGGAACAGCACATCAAGGAAGGCAAGAACGCCATCAAGTGGACCCGGCTATCGTGCCAGAAGTCCCGCAACAACGAGGTCAGGCTCCACCTCCACGCACTCGCCCGCAATCTCGGCAACCTCATGAGGCCGCTCGCGCTGCCCGATACCGTGAACAAGTGGTCACTGACGACGCTGCGCGAAAAGCTCATCAAGATCGGCGCGCAGATCGTCCACCACGGGCGCTACGTCATGTTCTAGGTGGCTGAGATCGCCATCCACCGTGACCTTTTCGCCGACATCATGCGTCGTATCGACCGGCTCAGACCGAAGCCATGTCGGGTATGATCGACGGGCTCCCGCTGATGAAAGCCAATGACAGGACGGGAATGTCTGGAGCCTGCCTCGAACGGCGACTTACCGTGCCGACACGCCCGCATGGCGTTCCATACTATGATATTGGCGAGGCCATGGTTGCCGAACCCAGCCCGCTTGTCAGCCAAACGATTTTGAGCCATGCTCAACCCCGTCTAGGGATCTCAATTGAGGAATCCCAATATAGAACCGATGTGAGGAAGGTGTGACGCATATGGAGCCGAGCGGCCCTTGGACCAGCGCCGAAGCCCAGTCCTTTTTGTGCGCAACAGCTATACCCTTGCGACTATCGGCCGTATCACCGAGCGGTTTTCCGATCGTCGTATCGCTTTGGTTCGTGAGTGATAAAAACGTGATTTGGTGCGCCACCTCAAAGGCAGCGAAAGTCGTTCGATTCTTATCGGCGAATAAGAAATGCGGCTTCGAAGTTGCTGCCGATCAGCCGCCATACCGTGGCCTTCGTGGGCAGGCCCGAGCCAAGATTTGCCCGGATCGCGGGCAGGAAATCCTTGTCCGATTGATTGACCGATATTTGGAGAACCGGGAAGGCCGACTCGCCCGTTGGTTACTTGCACGAGCTGAAGGTGAAGTCGCGATCCGCCTAGATCCAATCCGCATTCAATCTTGGGACTATACTTCAAGAATGGCTACGGTAGGGCCACGCGGGCGACCGTAAACATTCGGCCTGGTGCTGCCCGATTGACACTCCAACTGAGTGATGAGGAGTGCATTGGAAATGACTAATGGTCACGGCGATGTTGCCGAAGCGATGTGATTAACAGACGAAGAACTTCAGCAAAGTGTGGTCAACACCGATCCTGCGCGACCAGACAACCTCATGATATTCGTCAGCGATTAGTTCGAGAATCAGACGGGATATCCACCATTAAACCATAAAATTAAGTTTGCAGGGTTTTTTAATCTTGTTCCTGCAATAAGCTTTTTTGGCACGTAACAAAGTGTTGGGAAACAAAAAGTAGAATTATCAATTAAGTAAAAACAGGTAACTAAAAAACTAATCTGAGAAGATTGTTCCCTTTTGAGATGCAGATGGCCGCCAAAGGCCCTAAAAACGGTGGCTATTTCTGCAGTAAGCTTAAATGAAAAAGTGTGCAGCAACCCTGATTAGGGCCGGCTCTTTACGTCGACACGAGTTTCTGGGACTAGCTTTGCCATACCTAGTGCAACGGCTGATGCCCCTTTAGAAGCCATCGGCATCCAATTGTTACCGGAGCCAACAATACAACTGGTGCCGTCTGGTAATGACACCATTAACGTCCATGTCTCTCCACCATCGGCTTTCCAAAGTTCTATCAAAGTGCCAGCCGATGTAACGCCTACCCCGGTAGGTAGCTCTGAAAATTCTACCTGAAGCTGCTTCGCAAGGCGATCACGGGCAGCGCATTCGAGATCAGCGGATTTCGCGGGCGAAATTATGCCCGCAGGTAGCACTAACCCCGACACGATCAGGAAGGCACGCATACGCCTCGAGGCACGTTCTATAAAAGATTGATTGTGATGATCCATTATGCATATCTCTGCGGGCAAAGTGGTCCGGATCTTCGATCAACGAAGAGTCACCTCCGTGGATTCAAGGGATAGTTCTTTCGCCCATTTACGAGGATATGGGAAATATTCGCTCGTATTGCTTCCGCTTCGGCTAATTCCCCATTCGTTCGTAGGCGCTCATAACGGTTTACGAGACCACTTAGTTCCGCGTGATCGAATAGCTTTGAGAGGTGTTTGAACATAGGTTGCTCCATCCGTTTATTAGTATACGCGTCGGCAGATCCGGTGGATCACAGACGAACGGAGCAAAATGCCGGTATCTTAAATCGCAGAGAAAAACAGCTGGCCGACGGGCGAAATCGGTGGAGCGGGCGCCAATTTGGCTCCACACTCTTTTTCGCAGAACGCGACGAGTTGTCGACCTAATCCCTGCCGCCGAAAGGCAGGGTTAACGAATATGTAATCAAGCGACGCGTCGGCTTTAGAGAACGTCGCATATCCGACCGTCGTGTTTGCGTTTCGCAACACAATCGAGTTTTCATAAACATGCGGCGTTATGCAATTTCCGTCGCCGCACTGCCAACGCTCATCCATGTTGCACTCTCGTTGTGTTTTAAATGAAGATAAATGTAAAAGTTTTTGCGGAATCAAGGCGCCGATGAAGAATATCAGTAAGCGAGAACCGGCGCCTTTCCGAGATAGTCATCACTATCGATTTGCTGAGCCAGGAAGTCAGCGACATCAGCGCGAGAAATCAAACCGTTTCTCCACTCCCTCGGTTCAGCGAGTACACGGTACCGTTCTGTTCGTGGTCCATTCGTTAAAACAACAGGTCGTGCGATGATCCAATCCAGGTTGCTTTTACGAATTAGATCTTCTTGAACGGATTTGTCGTCATAGGCCCTGCCAAAAACGAGCCTGAATGGGATCTTTTGGAAACAGCTGATGCTCGACTTGCTGTCACCGGCGCCAAATCCCGTTACAGCGATCAACTTTTTGGCAGATGACTGCTCCATTGAGGCTATAAGGAGTCGAGTTGCATGCGAGAAAAGATTGGTCGGTTTAAGAATAAGCTTTGGGCCCAAAGGGAGACCGAGACACTGGATAACGGTGTCTACGCCACGCAAGCCGCGCTTCAAATCTTTCTCGAGAAGCGCGTCGCCCTGAAATTTTTCAAGCCTGGGATGCGTGATTGCTGTCTGATCGATTGTTCGGGCAAAGGCCCGAACGTCATGCCCAAGGTCCAAAGCGCTCTTTACGGTTTTTAAGCCGATGCCCCGGCTCGCGCCGATGATGATTACTTTTGCCATTTTCAAAGCGCCGAGCCTTTGCTTTGAGTCTAAAGATGTCAAGCGGACCGTGTTCAACCGCCCCAAATATCGTCGTAACGCGCCGATCCATCCGTAGCGCGATACATATCCCTATGCGTCTTCTTGCGCGCCGCGCGGAACGTTAATCCGGTGAAAAGAACGCCAGTTGCCACGGCCACGTGGCCGATAACTAATTCGCCCCACCAGTACCAAGAGCCAATTGCAACGCTAAAAATGGTACTCCACATGAGCGATAAAATGACCATGATTTGGTATCGCTGTATTTTGGGAAGGCTCTGTAACGGGTTCTTATTTTCGTTCATTACACTAGCAAAAAGGTCTCGCACAATCCTCTCCTTGTCTGACGTTTGCGGTTCATATGGTTTACGACATCGCTTCCCGAATGGATCATGCCTGTTCTCGGAATCATCTTCTTCGCACGTGACAGCTGCCCCATGCCTTCTGTTGTTCAAGCCCCGGAACGTTGATCCACGGCGAAGCGGGGAACGTAATTTAAAAGTTCATCCGCAGGTTCATTTAGATCACATGGCAGTCCTTCAGAAAAACGCCCTCCACCCCGTTTCATTTATTCTCAATGGGCAAAAGGTTTCCGGCCACGCCGAACCCCGGATGCTGCTGACTGATTTTCTCACTCATGAAATTGGCATAACGACCTGCCATGTTGGCTGCGAGCACGGGGTTTGTGGGGCATGCACGCTTCTCATTATGGCGAGATAGCAAGAGCTTGCCTGACATTGGCCGTTCAAGCAGATGGATGCACGATCGAAACGTCGGGGAGCTTAGCAGATGAAAAAGGCGAGCTCTCGGATCTGCGCAAAGGCCTGCAGAAAGCATCACGCTCTGCAATGTGGTTACTGCACACCAGGAATACTGATGTCATTGACCGCATTCTTGAGAGAAAATCCTCGCCCCACCGAAGAAGAGATCCGCGATATGTTGTCTGGACATTTGTGTCGATGTACCGGTTACGTGGGAATGGTAAAGGCGTTGCTTGACTATTGCGAAACCCAGTGACGGGAAAGCGATCGTCCTAAAGCAGTTCAGTGTTCTTTGCCGTTTCCTGAGCCCAGAGCTCACGCCTCGCAGACACGCTGTACAACTCGCGAGCGGCTTCATTTATTATTATCAAATCGGCGAGCTAGCGGATCGTTGAGTCGGCTGCGTGGCAGAATTTTTTGACAACATATGATCTGGAAGTGGAGCGACGCCGTATCAACTGTTAACGGACGAGACTGCAGAGTGATCGATGTGATATGGTTTTGATCTGCTCGAGCGGCGGGTTCGACCGAGAACGCAAAAGCAACATTCACATTTATGCTCAAGGAGCTTTCAAGTATGTCAACCTTCCTCTCCCGCATAGCGGTATTCGCCGTAACTCTCCCTCTCATGTTTGGTGCCGTCGCTGTCAACGCAGACGGTCACGGAAGCATAAGAAAGATATCGTCGATACTGCTGTGTCGGCTGGCTCTTTCAACACCCTCGTTGCAACCGTTAAGGCTGCCGGGCTGGTTAAAACGCTAAAAGGAAAGGGTCCGTTTACGGTTTTCGCCCCGACCGACGCGGCCTTTGCCAAGCTACCAGCCGGTACTTTGGAATCCCTGCTCAAGCCCGAAAACAAAAGCAAGCTAGCCGCGATCCTCACCTGTCACGTGCTGCCCGGGAAGGTCATGGCGAGCGATATCGCCGGCAAGTCCCTGAAAGTCGCCACCGTGCAGGGCAGTAAGGTTTCGGTCGACGCCATGAAGGGCGTCAAGATGACAACGCAATGTGGTCAAGGCCGACGTGGTCGCCTCCGACGGTGTTATCCATGTCATCGACACGGTGATCATGCCCCCGACCATGTGATCCGCCGCTCAGACGACGGGGGTCTTGCCATCGGCGCGGCCCCCGTATTCCTGTAAGCCATCCCCATCCTTCCCGCGACCTTTGGAGAACCCATCATGAAGAGAATTATCATCGGCATCACCGGCGCCACGGGGACTATTTTTGGTTGGCGTCTGATGGAGCTGCTTCGTAGCGAAGGGGACACGGAAATCCATCTGGTGATGAGCCAGTCCGCCAAGCTAACGCTCAAGATGGAACATGACGTGGACCCCGGACGTCTTAATGAGCTAGCCCATGAAGTCCATGCGCCCGGCAACATCGGCGCGGCCATTTCGTCGGGGTCGTTTTTCAGCGAAGGTATGATCGTCGCGCCCTGTTCCATCAAGACCATGTCCAACATCGCGTCAGGCAATACGGGCGATCTTATAAGCCGCGCTGCCGACGTTATTCTCAAGGAACGCCGCAAACTGGTGCTTGCCGTCCGCGAGACGCCACTGCATGCAGGTCATCTGGAAAATATGATGAAGCTGACACGGTTGGGTACGGTGATCTTCCCACCGGTACCCGCGTTCTATAACAGGCCGAAGACGTCTGCAGGACGTTGTCGATCAAAGTTGCATGCGCATGCTCGATCAACTGGGCGTGCATCTCGAATCCTCACCCCGCTGGGGAGAGGAAGGCGGCGTTCCGGCTGTCGGCCAGGTCATTGAGATGGACAAATCCTAGATCCGAACATTCATCAACGTCGAGCTGTACGCAGACACAGACTCAAAATCGTAATCGCACATAGCAGGGGGAAAGATCATGGCACCATTGGATCAACCGACATCATCGGATACAGGAGAAGTTCTGACCGAAACAGCTACAGTATTGCACGGGGTCTCGCGAGAGGACGCCGAAGCGGCCGTGCGGACACTTCTCATCTGGGCCGGGGATGACCCCAACCGCGAGGGGCTGGTGGATACGCCGTCACGGGTTGCCGAGGCCTATTCAGAATTTTTCAGCGGCTATGAAACCGATCCCGCGGCCATGCTGTCGCGCACCTTCGAAGAAGTTCATGGATATAACGACATCGTGTTGCTGCGCGATATTACTTTCCAATCGCATTGCGAACATCATGTTGTTCCAATCACCGGCACCGCGCATGTCGCCTATCTGCCTGCCGATAGGGTGGTCGGAATAAGTAAACTGGCTCGTGTGGTGGATGCCTATGCGCGTCGCCTTCAAACCCAGGAAACTATGACGGCGCAAATTGCCAATTGCATCGATCAGGCGCTCCTCCCAAGAGGTGTCGCCGTAATCATAAAGGCACAGCATCAATGCATGACAACCCGTGGCGTCAATAAACCTGGCGTTGCCATGGTGACGAGAACCTTTACCGGGGCGTTCGACGCCGATCCCGCGATCGAGCGACGACTGATGGACTTGATCAATACTTGAGCACGCTAACTAAAAGCGGCACAGGCCATGATCTGATCGCCATCCTTTGGACTTTCTGACGACATCTATAACGATCGATTCTGAACCAAAGCGCCCTGTCGTCCGTAATATATGTCACTGCCCAGTCTCGCACCACACCCCCAAGGTGAAGAGGGTTCGGCTGTCTGAGTGACCAAAGAAAAGAAGCGTAACCACAATCGTCAGCGGTATACCAAAGATTTGGAATACCAAGGGGCGGCAAGTTCCCATGAGTTACTAGACAACAAAGGACGGACAAGATGATGATCAGAACACGCAACGACATGTCGGAAAATATCCGGTCAGACATGGTGTCAATAATTCAGCCGAGACTTGTGGATTCCATTGATTTGTAAACCCAGATCAAGCAGGCCCACTGGAATGTGCGGGGGCCGAGCTTTATCGGCCTGCATGAGCTGTTCGACCAGATTGCAGCAGAGGTGTTAGCTGAAAGCGATATGATGGCCGAGAGGATCATCGCCCTTGGCGGTCAAGCCAATGGCACCGTGCGGGTGGCAGAGCAAACATCAAGCTTGGCAGAGTATCCTATGGATATCCATACTCAATCCAGTCACGTCGATGCAGTCTCTGACGCCTTGTCTGTATTCGCTAAAACGGTGCGCGACGCTTCTAAGGAGGCGGCCGAACTCGGCGACGATGACACCGCTGACATGTTCACTTAGATTTCGCGAGCTACCGACAAAAGTTTATGGTTGGTCGAGGCTCATGTTGAGCCGAAAGAGGGATCATGATCTATCAACAGGGCAACGATTCAGATACGGGTCAACCATGAATAAAGCATTTTTTAGAAAGGCATTATTGTCGGACGTTATCGGCAGAATTGTAGCGAATACGACTTAATATGGAACCACTGACCTGTGTTTTTTTGAAGAATGCCTAGTATTTCACAGGCCGATCCCATTATTCTCTGGTTTCGTCAAGACTTGCGGATCGAGCGACCATGCGGCACTGCATGCGGCGTCGCAAAGCGGCGCGCCGGTCGTTCCCCTCTTCATATACGGCGAACAAACACCGGGCCGATTGGACACCGGGCGGGGCAAGCCGTTGGTGGCTCGAAGGCAGCCTGGCTGAACTGGATAACGCTCTTCAAACCATGCAGAGCCGGTTGATCCTGCGCCGCGGGACAAGCGCAAGACGTGCTTGCCAGCGTGGTTGATGAAATTGGCGCCAAGGAAATTTATTTCACCCGCCGCTACGAGTCGGAAAACGCTGCCGAAGAAAAAATCATTTCCGAATATCTGATGGATAAAGGCATAGAATGTCGACGATTTGGCGGTGCGTTATTATTCGAACCCGAAGCCGTAAAAACCAAATCAGGCGACCCGTTCCGCGTATTCACGCCCTTCTACAAGGCGTGTCTCGCAATGGAGCCTGTGAGGGATCCTCTCCCTGCACCGGGCAAACTAACCCCGCCCAAGACGTGGCCGAAGAGCGAGCAGCTCAACAACTGGGCGTTACGGCCTACCGCACCCAATTG
Organism: uncultured Alphaproteobacteria bacterium; assembly: GCA_943787225.1. Lineage (GTDB taxonomy): Bacteria > Pseudomonadota > Alphaproteobacteria > MPNO01 > UBA2964 > UBA2964. Next base: position 888,491 of record CALSLP010000001.1, on the reverse strand, counting down.
GGCTTCAGGATTTCAAGAGCATTGGCAACCAGGTGCGACCGGCGCATTTTCAAAACTTAACGATTTTGTTGAGGATCGCCTTGCCACTTATGACAAAGATCGCGATCGGCCCGACAGAAAGGGTACATCGGCACTGTCACCGCACCTCCATTACGGCGAGATCAGTCCACGAGAGATCTGGCACTTTATCCATCAGTCCACAGACACCTATGAAAACACTCGTAAAGGCCGCACGTCTTATCTTCGTGAATTGGTTTGGCGTGAGTTTTCCTATCACTTGTTATGGCATTGGCCGCACATAACCGAGTCATCGTTCAATAACAAATTTGCGGATTTCCCGTGGCGGGAGGATCAGCAGGCAGTTGAAGCGTGGCAATCAGGTAAAACCGGCTACCCAATCGTCGATGCCGGTATGCGCCAGCTATGGCAAACCGGTTGGATGCACAATCGCGTTCGAATGATCGTGGCCTCATTTTTGACCAAACACTTGCTTATTCCCTGGCAGGAGGGAGCTCGTTGGTTCTGGGACACTCTCGTCGATGCCGATCTCGCGAACAACTCGGCAAGTTGGCAGTGGGTTTCCGGCTCTGGAGCGGATGCATCGCCCTATTTTCGAATTTTCAACCCCATATTGCAGGGTCAAAAATTCGATCCAGAAGGAACCTATGTCCGAAAATGGGTACCCGAAATCGCTGAACTGCCCGACAAGCACGTGCACGCGCCATGGGAAAGCGGGGTTCGAATTGAGGGGTACCCGGAACCGCTAGTCGATCACAAATGGGCAAGGCAGCGTGCCTTGGATGCGTACGCCGAGCTAAAGGCGCGAAAGCAGAGCTAAACGATACCTTGGGGTTCGAATACACTCTTTTCTAGCATTGTCTATACATCTCGCTCAAACTAGTGTTTCCACGGTGCAACGGCATTTAGATAAATATTTCAGCACTGTGATCTAAATCCTTGGAAGACGCGTACTAAAGTTATAGAGCGGCAATCTTACATCTGTCTTGGTGCTTGCTTTGTCGCTTACCTTTGCTTGGTAACAGTGCCAACACCCGATTGTGCAACAGCCTATTATGGGAGCTTTACGCCAATGGCAAAATCCGTCGAAAAAGTACTAGAAGGGGCAGATGTGAGCCTCAGTGTCCTAAAAGCGCTCGCCGAAAACAGTTTTGACTCGATCCTGATTACGGATGCGACCAAAGATTCAAAGATCATCTATGCGAATAAGGCGTTTAAGAAGCTGACGGGCTTCTCACCGGATGAGGTCCTCGGGAAGACGCCGCGTATTTTGCAAGGCCCAGCGACCGATAATGCAGTGATAGCCCGTCTAAGCACGGCACTGAAGACGGGCGGCCGTTTCGAAGGCAAGGCAATAAACTACAAAAAAGACGGGACACCCTTTATCATGTATTGGCGCGTTGTGCCTGCCAAAGTTGGCAAAAATACAAAGGTATGGCTGGCGATCCAGCGAGAAGGCACGACAATCTAAGGGTAACATCTCGTCCCTCAGTTCAAATGGACGACGAGCGTGCTTAGGAATCGATTAGACCCATCGACATTTAAGTCTCGATAAATTGGGAGGAGAGGCCGGCGAATGTGTAGTATTTAACGAACGAGAATCAGAATAATGGAGCCTAGAAAATGACGGTTGTTAGGTGTGATACACGTGGCAGTCGATCCGGGCCAGGCAAGCGAAGCGGAGGGGATTTGGAAGGAAGATTGTGCGCCTTTGATGATTAAGCAAAAAGGGTGCCGTTCGGAGCAACTCCTGAAATGCGAGGATGCGCCAGGCGAATATATTTCTTATGCGGAGTGGGAAACCCAGGCAGATATCGATGCCTTGCGGGACAGCGAAGCACACAAGCAAGTGCAGAACCATTCCCGCGCGTTGTAAGGCTCGCAGGCCGTGGTTAAACGTTACCTGGTTGTTAGTTGATAGGGGGCACGCTGGAAGACCGGCCGAAAAATAGAAGAAACTCTCAATTCTGGATTATTCGTCGGGGGAACAATAGCCTCCTTTTTTAGTGGACCAGTGTTTAAGGTAAAGCTCGTACGATCAAGAATCCAAGAAGTCCCGAAAGACCAGTGAGTACGCCACCCCAAATTATGTCAACGAAGCTCATGGTAATAGGCCAATTGTTTAGCGTGGCCATATTTGTCATGTCATAGGTGCCATAGGCGAGAAGCCCGAGAATAGCGCCATGGATGACAGCCTTGCGCCAACTTCCCTCCGCCAAAGCCGGAGCAATCGCAAAAAACACAATGCCCGCGACGTAGGCGAGATAGAAAATGCCAGCCGCCAAGTAGTTTATGTTTTCACGCATAAGATCGCCCAACTGGGACGCGTAAAATCCTCGTGCAACAAAGCCTAACCAAAGGAAATCGAGACCGAGGAACACTATCAAAGTAATGGCATAGGCTTTTACAAAAACCACGTTCTTTCTCCGATCATCGTGAACCCCGTTAAAGTCACCTTAGCAAAGACTAATTTTATACACCATGGCTCAAACTAATGTTCTGTATTTTTCCTGTGAGAGGAGAGTACACGGATAACACCGTCTCTAACCTCCGCAAGAATTACTTAGTCCCCAGGGTAAAAGGTCATTCATGATCCCCGAAGAGATTAACCCCTGAAACCCGCCACCAAACGTTGTCATCCTGATGGATCGCGTCGATACGTGTAAGCGAGAGAGGTGCTAGCTGAAACGACAAACCAGCCCGTGCATCTCCTCCTAAGGCGTGGGTGATTGCAGCGCGAATAGATCCCGTATGCGTTACCGCAACAATATCTCTGCCGGTATGGTGGGTATTAAGTTGTTCAACCGTCTCGGTTACGCGCGTCACAACATCAGCAAAGCTCTCGCCATTTGGAACACGATTTTTTGCTGGATCCTTCCAAAATGCGTCGCTAACAGCAGCAGGTATATCCTGCCAACGGGAACCCTCCCAGTCACCGAAAGATTGTTCGCGCAAATTGTCATGCTCATCTATCGACCGCGCCGTCGTCGTAATTGCAGACAATCTATTTGCTGTTTCTCTCGCCCGGCGCAACGATGTTGTTACCCAGACCGCGTTATCAGGAAGAATTTTAGCCAAAGCTTCGAGCTTTTTGCCGTCAGAGAAATCGACGTCCAGATCTAGCTGGCCGTAGAGTTTGCCCTCCGGGTTAACAACCGGCGCGTGCCGGATCCACCACCAACGCGTTTTCATTGTCATGGACTTTTGACACCCAAATCGAGGCTCCGATTGTTCCGTTGCACCTTAGGTACTTGCTCTCGTTGGCTTTGGTTAGTCATCAAACGGTGTAGTGCCGCTGCGCCAATCATGAGAGTTCTTGCATCTCTTGCATATGCGCTCTCCCTCCCAAGAGCTAATAAAGTTTGCGCGACATCGTAGGCCCTTGCGCTTCAAAACGCGGTACGGGTGATCAGGCGAGGGTTTTTTTGCGTTGGTGGCCACAAAGCTCTCCTCTCAAATGTGGACCTTTTACGAACGAGCAGCCATTTATTGGCTGGCGGGAAGTAGAGGGCCACCGGAGATCAGGGAGGAAATCTGGGTGGCCCTCAGGTCACTGTTCGCTACTAAGTGACAATCAGTAGCGCCGTTAAGAAAACTACTGCATAATCACTACTGAACACATCATTAATACGATTTGAGCCAGTTATTGGATCAACAAAAAAGCGCGCTATATCAGTATGCAATAGGGAAAATCATGATTCGGCTGTTGAGAAGCGTAGAACGGAAGTGCCCTATCCTTAGATGCAATTCCATCGGAAGGAAGGTAATTACTTTGATGCTATTGGCTCTGTTGCCTGGTTGTTCGCTGGACGTCAAGAAGAGCGAGACAATCGATCTCCGTAACGTTGAACGGTCGCATTCGCCGAACGATGCTCTTGCCTGTCCGCCAAGACTTTGTCGAGCGGAAGCCGACTTTGAAAGCCCAATTTTCCAGACAACCAAGACCGAGCTAATTAATCAGGCGAGGAAGCTGATAACAGCCGAGCCTCGCACAACGCTCGTAGGATCCAATCCGACTTTTAACCAGTTGGTGTTTATCCAGCGTTCCCGATTATTCGGTTTTCCGGATACGATTTGGATCCAGGGTGCAAGCGTCGACTCAAGAGCTTCGTTCATCATCTATAGTCGGTCAAACTACGGTTATTGGGATCTGGGGGTTAATCGTGAGCGGATTAGAAACTGGTTGGACAAATTAAAGAAAGCCGATAACCCCTGATCAAAGTGAGGGGCGAGGTAGTCCTGGGAAATTAGAGAGGCTCGGTGCCAGAAGGCCACACAATCCATCGTGCTGCACGCGACCATCACCGGATGCTGGCAGGCCAAATCCTCAGTGTGTCGTCACCGCAAGGTCGGTTCTCCGAAGGCGCGGCCCGCATTACGGGGCAGCGTTGCCGTGTGGTCGAGGCATACGGAAAGCACCTTCTTTATTGTTTTAATAGCGGCGACGTGCTCCACGTCCACCTCGGTCTCTTTGGCCGAATTCGGAAGCACAAGTTGCCACTGTTGGAACCGCGGGGCGCCGTACGTGTCCGCCTTGTCAGCGACGCGCATGTCGTCGATGTCAATGGGCCGACCATTTGCCGGGTCCTCGATGAGCCGGAAACCTTGTCCCTGCTCCACCGCATCGGACCGGATGTTTTGAGATCTGACGCCAATCCGGCCCAGGCTTTCGAAAAAATCGCCAAGAGCAACGCGCCCATCGGACGGCTGATCATGGACCAGTCGGTGATGGCGGGGATCGGCAATATCTATCGCTCGGAAATCTTGTGGCGTCAGGCAGTCCACCCTGAAACGCCCGGCCGCGCCATCGACCGCGCAACATTTGATCGGATATGGGGCGATGCGAAAGCGTTGCTTGCGATCGGCGTAAAGCGCAACGCAATCATTACGGTTGATGACGCGCGTCCGCCAGAAAGCCGCTATCGCGAACAGGTCAACATTTTCGCCAAAGACCAATGTCCGGCCTGCAAGGGAGCAATACGACGCTTCGAAATCAATGGGCGACGGACATTCGTGTGCGAAACTTGCCAACCGCCGATGGGCGACGCTTAAGTAAGCCGATGAAACCAGTTGCGGGTGTCGCGGCCGGTTTGGCCCGAATGCCTTTCTTATGGATAAACTGCAATCTCACAAAAAGACCCGAGGAGGAGTAGGACAATCAAGGAGCTTTCATACAAGAACGTGAAATACAGCCTGGAAAATGGCATCGCGCATTTGGTCCTGGCGCGACATGACATTCGCAATGCCTATTCCGAAAAGGACTTCACGGATGAAATCCTGGACGTGCTGGCCAGGGTTAATGTCGATCCGGAAGCCCACGTTTTCGTTTTATCGGCGGAAGGCACATCCTTCTGGGCTGGCGGAAACGTCAAGGATAAGCGTGACAAGAGAGGAACCTTCGGCGGCGGCACCGCCGGCATCAGGCGGGGCTATATAGAGGGTATTCAAAGGATTCCAAAAGCGCTGTACGGCCTTGACATCCCGTCGATTTCGGCCGTCCAGGTACCGGCTATCGGCGCCGGCTGCGATCTCACCCTTTATTGCGATCTCACCATCTGTTCCAGCGAGGCCCGGTTTGGAGAAACCTTCATCAATGTCGGAATCATCCCGGGTGACGGCGGCGCCTGGATACTGCCGCGCCGGGTGGGCCTGTAACGGGCAGCGGAACTGACCTTTACCGGGCGCATTGTCGGTGGAGAGGAAGCCGCGGAAATCGGATTGGCACTGGAATGCGTGGAATCCCACGCACTCATTACGCGCGTCATGGAACTCGCTGAGACAATCGCGGCGCGACCTACCGTGACGGCGCGGATGATCAAGACGCTGTTCCGTCAGTTCCTGTCATCCCACCTCCATGACTTTCTTGATAATTGCGCTGCCATTCAGGCGATTTGTCATTCGACCGAAGACCATATCGAAGCCGTATCAAGCATCCTGGAGAAAAGAACGCCCACCTATTCGGGACGATAGGAGGCCAGCGTATTAAATTCTTAAAGCACTTAACCAAACCACCATACCCAGATATCTCACGCCAAAATTCTGAAATTCATGGACAAGTGGTCGGGTGGTTTGGCCTATCGAATGCCTTGATCTACCAATAGTGGGAAATTCAACGCTCAATTTAGTGACCAGATAGCCGCATTGAGAGCAATCGCAAACGTCACCCAACACGCATACGGAGCAAAAAGTATTGTTGCCCGCCGATCGATGGGCCAGAAAACATACATTGCCCAAAGGATAGAAACCCATAGCAACATAATTTCAACGAGCGCAGTGCCCACCCACTGCAAACCAAAGAACAGGACCGACCACAGGCAGTTCAGTAAGAGCTGAGTACTGAAAACCAGTAGGACGAGGCGTCGCTGATATATTTTTGCCCTGCGCAATGCCATCCAGCCGGCGATCGCAATCATTACAAAGAGCACAGACCAAACCGGCGCAAAGATCCAGTCCGGCGGATTGAAAGAGGGCTTGTTGAGCGTCTGATACCAGGAGCTAACAGAGGTCGCCGTAACGATGCCGGAAACGATATAGACGAAAGCCGTCGCACCAGCGAAGACGAGAAATGCGATGAGGCTTCGGTGCCCACTTGTTTCAAGCTTTATCATCGCCGCCACTTGCTAGTCTTACTGAAATCTACCTGCCAATTGTTGGCAAGTTCCTGTGCCTTTACCACAGCCCCAGCATCCATCTTTTTCGCGAGCGCATTACAAATGGCTCGGGCATCGTTGTGTCCATTGTCAGCAGCAAGAAATAACCACTTGTAAGCTTCGATAGTGTCCCGGCTGACGCCGTTGCCTTTTAGATAAGCTCCGCCCAGATTGAATTGAGCGAGCACGTTACCTTGCTGGGCGCCCTTCTTTATCCAAGCGATCGTCTCTGTATCTTTGGATCGAACCACGTCAAATGCCGAGATACTAGTCTCAGTTGCTATACTCGTTGGGCGTTGTTGCCTGGAACACAGGTCAGAGACAGCCAAACTGGCCAAACTACGTCGACCAACATAAATTCAGTTGGTCATGAATAATCCTAATTCCTAAACGAATCAGTTACTGCTGACGCAATCGCCTGCCCGCTCTCGAAAGCGTATTCCACGCGAGCACCCATACACCAATCGCCACCAACGAAAAGAGACTTATCTTCGGATTCCAGGAAAGGTTTGCCCAAAGGCGAAGTCGTTAACGCATAGCGCCATTTATGTCCGCTCATGTGACTCATCGATGGGAGGTCAATGCCAAGCGTGCTTTTGAAGAGGCTCAGAAGCTTTTGTGCGATTTCGTCGCGGTCAAGTTCGAGGTATTTTTCACTCCACGACGGGCTTGCGTGAACAACCCAGCAATCTGCGGAGCCGTCGCGCTCAGGCTTTGAACTATTTCGAGCGACCCAAGCAAGATCACCCGAGTCCCAGCGCTGAGCATCAATTTTCACGTTTAGCGGATCGTCAAAGGCCACCATCAAGGCCAAACAAGGCTCAATTGAGACCCTGTCTAGCACTCTACCAATGCTGGGCTCTGACGCCAGCAAGGCACGGGCTTGAGGCGCGGGAGCCGTCACCACTAACCTATCAAAAATATCACCATTGGGATTCATCTGAGTACGAATGCACCAAGAATTTGACACCCGATCGACGCCGGTAACTTCGGTATGAAGACGAATATCGATCCCGTTAGCGAGCGGCTTTACAAGGCCGCTCATGCCGGGAAGGCCAACCATCCAATCTTGTGACATGACGGTATTTGGGTCAATTCGAGATGGATACCAGTAGCCGGCAGATCCATCCTGCATCGCCTCCGCCATAAGAGCTTTAAAATCTGGGTTACGCGCAGTGACATATTGAGCACCATGATCGAAAGCGACCCCATTTTTTGCCCTTCGGGTGGCCATGCGTCCACCGATCCCGCGGCTTTTCTCAAATATTTTCGGCGAATAGCCTTCAGATCTTAAAAGATTGGCGCACGCAAGACCGCACACCCCGGCCCCTATTATTGCAATGCTCGTTTTTGCCGCCACTTCGTGTGCCCTCGTGTCTTTTTCGTAAATTGCCAAATTGAACCTGAGACTTAGCTATGTGCATTATACGACCCGATTCTAGTTTTGGATCGCTTCATAATCCCGCTTTGGGGAACCCGAGCCGTTAATTCAGAGGATAGGCTGAGATGTTTGGCGACCATCCGTTATCAGTAAATCACTTAATACGGCTGAAAGTCTTGACCGTTATTGCGATGGCCATCGCCTTGTCCTGTCTCTTCGAGAAGCCCGCCATTTCAGATCAGGCCGATGTTTGGGCGGCACTCAGGGCGGGTGGGCACCTTGCGCTTATTCGACATGCGATCGCTCCAGGAACCGGTGATCCAGACAACTTTGTTATCGGGGACTGCAGAACTCAAAGAAACCTCTCCGACGAAGGGCGCGCTCAGGCTAAGCGAATTGGTGATCGGTTCCACGTGAACGGTATCGAGAGCGCACCCGTTTTCTCCAGCCAGTGGTGCCGATGTTTGCAAACAGCACGACTTTTACAGCTCGGTCTTGTTAACGAACTACCAGCACTAAATTCATTCTTCCAAAGTTTTGAACGACGCAAGCCCCAGACTAGGGCGTTGAAGGCGTGGTTAAAGAACCAAGACTTACGCCGCCCAATTATTCTGGTCACCCATCAGGTAAATATCACTGCGCTTACCGGTGTTTATCCCAGCTCAGGAGAGCTCATAATTGTTCGGCGCTCTGAAAAGGGCGGTCTAACCGTTGTTGGCACCATCGAAACAGAATAACCAAGCCTGCAAACCGGTTTCGGGTTAGGCCAATAACTGCCATACAAAACAAGTTCTACACTACTTTCGGCCCCTTGAAGCGCACTAGGAATTTGCGGATCACCTGCCGCCGCGCTCCCATAACACTGGTCACATCGCCAGGCAGCCCGGTCAGATTGCGCATTCAGCTGATCCAAGTTAACGTCATTTGCATGGGAGCGGCCCTGAAACGCCCTAAATATAATTTCCTGGCCGATAAGAAATTTCTCTCTTAGGGGTCATAATCATGCTGTATCAGTTAGATTACTCATCGAAGGCTACAAATGAAATGATGCTGTCTCATTTGATTGGGATTCTGCGTCAGGCACGTACGAAAAATAAATTATCCGACGTCACGGGCCTGTTAGTTTTTATAGATGGAATGTTCCTACAGGTCCTGGAGGGCGAAGAAGGTACAGTAAAAGATCTTATGAAAAAGATTACTGAAGATACTCGGCACCAAGATATCAAAGTGATACGTGGGTCGAATGTTGAAAAACTTACGTTCTCAAACTGGGAAATTGCTTATACCAGCCCAAGTGCAAAAAAATTGGCAATTTGGTCAGGATTGGACGACACGAGGACTGTCGAAGAAATACTATCGAGTCTCAAAAACGATCCAGAAATGGTAACGGAACTCATGGTCCGTTTGTTGGAAGATATACCGAATAGCGAGCAACACGTGTAAGAGCCGTTATACGGCGCCAAGAACAATCAGATCTTCTCCAAGTTGATCCGTATCGCTGGGCCCACGTTCGTGTGATCCAATTGCTGGCTGCATGCGTAAAAATAGAACTACCGTTAAACCTTACTTTCGGCGTCGCCATCTCCGTCTAAAAATCACTTAAGACCGAGTAACTCACTCACTTTTCGACAACGCTATTAATGGCTTCCCGCGCATATGAAAACCCGCGACTCCTTACCCGCCGAATTCTCGCAAATCGAACAAGAGATCATACGTAGCGGTTACGCTTTTCGATCAGGAAGAGAAATTCAAGCCGCCATGAAACATTGCGGTTTAGATACGAGCTGGCCCTTATTCGCATCAAGTTGGAATGATCTCGGGCTCGACCTCTATATGGCCGACGGTGGCAGATATCGACGCCGGCGGTTCGCTTCGTTCCACGTTGCCGATGACGTAATCCGACGCAAACCCCATCAACCGCATTATCAGAGTAGGGACTACAATATTTTGAATGGGGGGATCCAACGCTGTTTTGCACCTATCCTTGAAGAAGTCGCTAATCACGACTTCATGCTGAAACTCTTAGGCGATTGCGGAAGGTTATTCGATATCATATCGCCAAGCTCTACGCGTTCATCGCCGTGGCACGCTGAGGTGCACCAATTTCGAATTGAGGCCGGACAGGAAGAATCTGGCCTGCCGACGCCTGAAGGCATGCACCGAGATGGCGTCGACTGGGTGTGCGTCGTGCTCATCAATCGCCAAAATGTCTCGAGCGGCGTGACCAGAATTTTTGATAATCAAAGTGGGTCGCTCAATGAGTTTACCCTGACGGATGCGCTCGATACCATTTTTCTCGATGATATTAGAGTACAGCATAGCGTTACGCCGATCTCGCGACTCGATTCGAAGCGTGAGGGATTTCGCGACATATTGGTTCTGACTTATCGCCACAATCCCGTTTAGTCTTTGGCCCAGCGATTGCAGACCTCACTGACACCACCCACCACTGCAAAAATCGCAGATCATCTTTACAATCCTAGCTGACACAACAAGCCGGTCTGGTTTGCCGCGCTCCGCTAAAACCCCATCGCCTCAACATAGGCTTCGCGGACGTCGGGTGGTTGGCCGGCCTGAAATACGAAGTTTAGCATCGAGCGAGTGCGTGGGTGTTCTGCGTCGGCAAGCAAGTCACGTGTGGGTCCTTGGATAAGGTAATCTCTGTCGAAGAGCGGCAGTTTTATGCAGCTATTTACTGCGGGATCTCTAACAACTGCCTTGGGGTCCTCGTTGCCGACTTTGAGTTTTGCAAGATCGTCCTCGAAACGCTTTCGCATCATGATGACACCGCGGTCGCTCCGCCCGAGATGCTCCTTGGTCCGGTCCGCGATCGCGCCCTGACCAACCCAGGCTGCGAAATCCTGGTTCATCACATGGCTGGTAATCCATTCTCCCTCCGCGTCGACGACCGGACCTTCCCAGCTTGGGATTTCCTCCTGTACGTAGGGGCGTCTGTCTTGTGGCAGGGGATTGAAAAACCAGCCGACGCTCAACATATTTTCATCGTCGATCGGCACCCGCCATTCAAAATGTTCGCCAGTGAAAAGCGAATTTGGCCAAAGACAATTGCGCCCGACCGTCCATAGCGGGTTGTTCTCGTCAGTGTCTTCGCGAATGCGCTTGTACGAAATACCGTAATCGAATTCTTCGAAATCGATCTTTAGGTGTTTGGGCGTATAGGGACCGGTTTCACCGGTTGCCCTTACCCGCCAGTTAGAATGCTGCCATTCAAAATGGATCGGATCGATAGAGTTTTCCTGGTCCTGAAACCAGTTGCAGGGCACCACGGAAAAAACGATCTGACGGAACCCATTTTCCCAGGTAAAGGGTTCCCAGTTCGGCACCAAAGGTACGGGATCAGGACCGAGATACGCCCAGAGTAATCCGGCTTTGGCCTCAACCGGGTATGCTTTGATGCGTATCTTTTCCTTGAAAGTCGACTCGGGCGCAACCGTGTCCTCGAACGGTTGCTGGACACAGGCACCGGTTTGATCGAACTGCCAACCATGGTAGCTGCATCGAATACCGCATTCCTCGACAAAGCCAAACGCCAGATCAGCCCGACGGTGCGGACAGTGTTTGTCCACGAGACCGTAATTTCCCGAAAGGTCACGATAAAGAACGAGATCCTCACCCATTCATTTTGGTAGTGGGTTTTCCCAGCCAGCTGTAATGCTTCTCGGAGAACTAAATTTCCCGCAGGTGTCCAGGGTAGAATAAATGGTTTCTTTTTTAAGGGACGAGTATAGGGGGTTTGAGACAGGGTAATGGCCATGCCGGTATTCTAGTAATTAACTCGATTCGATACCGCTATTTCCGACAAGACTAGGTCAGGAACGAATTTAGTTAGCCCAAAAAACTACCTATAATTTTGCTCCGATTTAAATCGGCGTGGTTGCATGGTGGTTGCACCAGAGAAGCCCACTAGAACGAAATATTTCTAAGTTATTGATATAATTGGTGCACCCGACAGGATTCGAACCTGTGACCTCTGCCTTCGGAGGGCAGCGCTCTATCCAGCTGAGCTACGGGTGCGTTGGGCGGAGACTACTCCAGCCGGACCCCTTGGTGCAATTGTCTTCGTTGCCTGATTGACCGTTATTTTTAGCGGGCCGATAGACTCGGTTTCAGGGATTCGGCCGCCTGCTGGTCGGCTCCGGAAGGGAGCGGCTGGCGGCGGTCTTCAATCCAGGCAACGATGTCGCGCCAAATGATCTCGGCTTTGAGATCGCGCAGCAGCATGTGCCAGGCGGTGTCATAGAGTGCCCGGGTCGCGTGTTCTGGGTCGAGCTGTCGCATGACGATCAGGCTGGGGTTCTTGGGCACAATCTCGTCTTTGAGGCCGTAAGCGATGAGCAGCGGTGTGTGCCCGATTTTCGGTGCGGCGGCAAAGGCTATGTCCATCAAATCAACCAGTCCTTTGATCGTATCAACGCGGGTTTCGCGGATCATCTGGCGGTCTTTGGAAATCTTGCGCAGCATCTTGATATTGTCGCTGGGCTGGATTTTAAGCCCGCGCCCGGTCAGCTTGAGACCCGGCATGGTGTGATAGGCCAGCCATAAAGCGGCGCGCTGAAATATATTCATATGGGCCCGCCCCCACACGGCCGGGGCTGCGAGGATCGCACCCTCGATGCCTTCAATCGGCCCATCGGCGAGGGTGGCCATCACCACGGCACCTCCCATGCTGACGCCTAGCACATAGATCGGGGTTCCGGCATGACGTTGACGGGTCGCGGTGACCGCCGCCCGCAAATCGGCGGTGAGGGTTTTGGTGCCGGGCCAAAAGCCCCGATGCGGTGCGCCGCCAAAGCCGCGCTGGTCATAGGCATAGGTGACGATGCCTTGCTTTGCCCAAAACGGTGCCGGTAAATAAAACGCGTTGGCGTAATCGTTAAAGCCATGCACTGCGATAATCACCGCGCGCGGTTTTGCTGTCGCGGGTTCAGCCTGCCAAATCCGGAGCGGTAACTGCGCGCCATCGGCGACCGTCAGGAATGTGTCACTCGCCGTTGGGCTGACGGTTGCCGGTCCCATCGGCTTCAGGACCGGCGAGGCACACCCGACACACAGAACCAGCAGGGATAGAACCGCGAGCCGCATCTTGGGTTAGAGCGGCGGGTTGCTGCGGGCGTCCTGAACAACGCTGGATGGTGGGTCGGTCGCCACGACATGTGTTTCTTCATCGATCCCGGTGAGCCGCAGAAAAATGTCTTCCAAATCGGCTTCCTGTGTCGCCAGATCGGCGACTGTCAGCCCGGCGGACTGGATGGCGGCAAGAATTTCACCCACGGTCATGCTGCTCGGTGAAAAACAAAAGGTCAGCTCGTTGGGGGCGGTCAGGCTGGCGGAAAACGGCACGAGCGTTTCGGGGACAGCGTCCAGCGATGACGAGACGGTGATGGTGAGCGTCCGCTGATCGAGCCGTCCGACCAGCTCTGGCGTGGGCTCGCAGGCAATCAGCTTGCCATGATCGATAATCGCGATGGTGTCGCACATCTCTTCGGCTTCTTCGAGATAATGCGTTGTCAGCAGGATGGTCGTCCCGGCCTCATTGAGCACGCGCATATAGGCCCAGAGCTGTCGCCGCAGCTCGACATCGACCCCGGCGGTCGGCTCATCCAGCACCACGACCGGCGGGGTATGGACCAGCGCCTTGGCGATCAACAGGCGACGTTTCATGCCACCGGATAACGAGCGCGCATAGGCATCTGCCTTATCGGCCAGGCCAACAGCCTCGAGGATCTCCATGGTGCGGCGTTCGTTCTTGGGCACGCCGTATAGACCGGCCTGCAGCTCCAGCACTTCCCGCGGACAGAAGAACGCGTCGAGATTTACTTCCTGCGGTACGACGCCAATCGCAGATCGCGCGCGGCGGAATTGTTTCTCGGTGTCAAAATCCCAGATCCGTGCACTGCCGGAGGTTTTGATCGTCAGCCCGGCAAGGATGTTGATGAGTGTTGATTTCCCGGCACCGTTGGGCCCCAGCAAACCGAAGACCGAACCGCGTGGCACTTGCAGGCTGACATTATCCAGCGCCCGGACCGTTGGGCCGTAAGACGGGCTATAGATTTTAGTCAGATTCTCAGTCTCAACCGCAAGGTCGGGCATATCGTCTGACGAGGGCATTGCGGGAGCATTCATGCGCGGTAAATTCCTGTAATTCGGGCGGTTGTCTTATATGCAAGATTGATTGCACTTCGCGGCACATTGGGTATCATCGCGCAGCCTTCGCGGTCAATGAACTGCAGACAGCCTATAAGGATAGAGATATGGCCGGAACAGCCCCGGAACCGCCCGAAACCATTGAAGTTACAGAGATGACTGTTGCCTGTGATGGCGGCGGTGCGCTCGGACACCCTCGGGTTTTTCTCACACTGGTCGACGGCAAGGTCGAATGTGGCTATTGCGACCGGATGTATGTTCTTAAGCCTGGGACTAAAATCTCTGGCGGCCATTAAGCTGTTCCTGAAAACCGGGTGGGGCCTTTATCGCCCGCTTCGCCTGTTCGTAATTTCCGTTTCGCTTGGTGCTGCTCCTTTGGCGAGCAACGCCGAAGAACGCACCTTCTCTGCGACGGGTTTCGACTTACCTCTTAAATGTGCGCTCGGTCAGAATTGCTGGGTCATGAACTATGTCGATCACGACAGCAGTGCAGTGGTTGCCGATAGCGCTTGTGGTCCTCGCAGCTATGACGGTCATAAGGGTACCGATTTTGCGGTGCGGGATTTGACGGCGATGCGGCGGGGAGTTGATGTCCGTGCGATTGCGGCGGGAACCGTTCGGCGCTTGCGGAATAATGCAAATGACCACGGGCTCGCTTTTTCCGCAGACCAGGTTCAGGGCAAGGAATGCGGCAATGGAATCGTGATCCGCCATGCCGATGGGTGGGAAAGCCAGTATTGCCATCTTGGGCGTGGCAGTATCCGCGTTAATCGCGGCGACCAGATTGCGCGCGGCGAAACCATCGGACAGATTGGTATGTCAGGTCGCACGGCGTTCCCGCATGTTCATCTGTCGTTGCGCAAGGATGGCCAACTTGTTGACCCCATCAATGGTCAAACCGTCGGCCAAGCTGTCGGCAAAGGCTGCGGCTTGGACGGCAAGACGCTTTTCAAAGACACCTCGAAAATTCGCTATCATCGCTCCCGGCTTTATG
The DNA here is from genome assembly GCA_943787225.1 of uncultured Alphaproteobacteria bacterium. GTDB lineage: Bacteria > Pseudomonadota > Alphaproteobacteria > MPNO01 > UBA2964 > UBA2964. The sequence continues at coordinate 873,283 of CALSLP010000001.1, read as the reverse complement.
CCGCGGGGTTTGCCCCGTCGGTCCCAACCGGCAGCGCGATTAAGACAGATGCGGCGTCTCCGCCAGTGATCGCGCGGGATGCTCCCGCAGTGGTTTTCTGGGCGGCGATCTTTGGCGCCGCGAAGGGCAGCAGGCTGCAGCTCACGATATTTGCGCCTGACGGAAAGCCCTTTACCACCAGAGAGATCGCGATCACGCGCAACCAGGCCTGGCGCATGGTGTATATCGGGCGCAAGCGAAAGGCCGGACGCCAATGGCCGTCTGGCCGCTATCGTGGCGTGGCAAAATTACAGTCTGCGTCAGCCACGGGTAAAACGTCTCAAACACAGCAGATATCTGTGGATATCCCTTAAGGACGACTCGACTCACCCTCGACTCCCCAGCCCCCTTGCGGCATGTTTCAGAGATCGAAACAGGGGACGAAAAGATGGCCGCGACAAGCAAATCGGATGACGGAGAACCCAAACATTTATTTCTGATCGATGGGTCGGGTTATATCTTCCGGGCCTATCACGCCTTGCCGCCGATGACGCGGCCAGACGGCACCCCGGTCAATGCGGTGTATGGCTTTACCTCGATGCTGACCAAGCTGGTTGAGGATTCAGAGTGCGACTATCTCGCCGTCATCTTTGACACCGCCCGCAAGACTTTTCGTTCTGATATCTATCCGGAATATAAGGCACATCGTCCACCGCCCCCGGAAGACCTGATCCCGCAATTTGCCCTGATCCGCGAATCGGTGGAGGCCTATGGTCTGCCGCAGGCGGAGATGGAGGGCTATGAGGCCGATGATCTGATCGCGACCTATGCCCGGAAGGCTGCTGCCGATGGCCTGCGTGTCACTATTGTGTCGTCTGATAAAGATCTGATGCAGCTGATCGACGATAATATTTCGATGCAGGACCCGATGAAGGGCACCCAGATCAGCTATGAAGAAGTCGAGAAAAAGTTTGGCGTCCGGCCGGACAAGGTCATCGACATCCAGTCACTGGCTGGTGATTCTGCCGATAACGTGCCGGGTGTGCCGGGGATCGGGGTAAAGACTGCCGCCCAGCTGATCGAGGAATATGGCGATCTCGACACGCTGCTGGAACGCGCTGGTGAAATCAAACAGAACAAGCGCCGCGAGAACCTGATTGAGTTTGCCGATCAGGCGCGCATCTCACGCGATCTGGTCACCCTGGCGGTCGATGCGCCGGTCACACAGACCTATGAGAGCTTTGAAGTGCAGGACCCTGAGCCTGACAGGCTGATCGCGTTTCTTGAGCAACAGGGTTTTAAATCGATCCTCGCCAAGGTCAAGGCCGGTTTCGTTAAAGCTGGCCATGACGTGCCTGAAGACGCTCCCACCCCCGCTGCTGATGATGGTCGGGATAAGGCGGGGTATGCGCTGGTTCAGGATGAAGCAGCGCTCGAGGCCTGGATCGCCTCGGCGATGGAACAAGGCACGGTCGCGGTCGACACCGAAACCAATTCACTGGATTCTCTGAATGCAGAGCTGGTGGGGGTCTCGCTATCGATGGCCATCCCGGTGGCTGGCGCGCGCGCCTGCTATATTCCGCTCGGCCATGTCGCCCCAAAAGCCAGGGATCGCTTGATCTCGGTGGCGGTGATGACGGAGGACCCCGGCGCGGATGGCGCGCCGAAGCAGATCGCGTTCGAGAAAGCGATCAAAATGCTCAAGCCGATGCTCGAGGATCGCGGCACGCTGAAGGTCGCGCATAACGCCAAATATGACAGCGAGGTCTTTGCGCGCTACGGCATCGATATGACGCCGGTCGATGACACGATGCTGCTATCCTATGTGCTCGATGGCGGCTCGCATGGCCATGGTCTTGATGATCTGACGCGGCTGCATCTTGATCGTACGAACATTAAGTACAGTGAGGTAACCGGCACCGGTAAAAAGAAGATCAGCTTTGCCGAGGTCGAGCTAGAGGCGGCGCTGGATTATGCCGCCGAAGACGCTGATGTGACGCTCGGTCTGCACCGGCTGCTCAAACCGCGTCTGGTGTTTGAGAAGATGGCGACGGTCTATGAGCGGATCGAACGGCCGTTGATCGGTGTGTTGGAAGAGATGGAAAGCGCTGGCATCAAGGTCGACGTCAATGTTCTGAGATCGCTATCCGATGATTTTGAGAAACGCATCGCGACGCTCGGTGATGCCATTCACGCGCTGGCGGGTCACGAGTTCAATATCGGCTCGCCCAAGCAGCTCGGTGAAGTGCTGTTTGACGAGATGGGTCTGCCGGGCGGCAAGAAAGGTCAAGACCGGCGCCTACGGAACCGGTGCTGATATTCTCGATGGGCTGGCGGCGCAGGGCCATGACCTGCCCGTGAAAGTCCTGGAGTGGCGGCAGCTCAGCAAACTCAAGAGCACCTATACCGATGCGCTGATGGGGCAGATCGATGCCCGAACCGGGCGGGTGCATACGTCCTATGCGCAGGCGATTGCGTCGACCGGGCGGCTATCGTCCAACGATCCCAATCTGCAGAACATTCCGATCCGCACGGAAGAAGGCCGCAAGATCAGAACTGCCTTTGTGGCCGACGAGGGCAATGTGTTGCTCTCGGCGGATTACTCACAGATTGAGCTGCGCCTGCTGGCCCATGTCGCGGATATTGAGGTCCTCAAAAAGGCTTTCAAGGATGGCGCTGATATTCATGCGATGACCGCCAGCGACGTGTTCGGCATTCCCATTGATGAGCTTGATAGCGCCACCCGCAGCCGCGCCAAGGCGATCAATTTTGGTATCATCTATGGCATCAGCCCGTTTGGTCTGGCACGTCAGCTCGGCATCGCGCAGGGCGACGCCAAATCCTATATCGAGGCCTATTTTGAACGCTATCCTGGCGTAAAGGGCTATATGGATGACGCCAAGGAATTCGCGCGTGAAAACGGCTATGTCGAAACCATCTATGGTCGCCGCGTTCATGTCCCGGGTATCCAGGATAAGAACCCGGCACGCCGCAATTTCATGGAACGCGCCGCCATCAACGCACCGCTCCAGGGCTCGGCCGCCGATATCATCAAACGCGCGATGATCCTGATGCCCAACGCCCTGACATCGGCCAATCTCTCGGCCCGCATGTTACTGCAGGTCCATGATGAATTGATCTTCGAGCTGCCTGAAAGCGAACTGGAGAAAACCGAGGCCGTGGTGAAAAAGACCATGGAATCAGCTGCCAGCCTGTCAGTGCCACTGATCTGTGACACCGGCTCCGGCGCGAACTGGGACGTCGCGCATTAGGGGTGATGGCAGCCACTGACCCAAAGCAGGCATTGAGCAAACGAAACTGGCAGGCACCGGTCGCCATTCGATCTTTAATCCTAGAATGACGTCTGGGCTGCTTTGCGCGGACGTTGCATGAGTCTATCCTCAACTTTTTTCGTCCACTTCTTGGGAGGAATTAATGAGAAAATATTTGATCTGGCTTTTCGCTCTCGGGTTGTTCGCTACTGGTGCGCAATCGAAGGATCTAAATAGCAACGCTCAACGCTGCCAAGATCGAACGACCAAACCGGACTTGAGGATTGAGGCCTGTACATGGCTTTTAAACTCTGGGGAATTGCAGGGCCCTAATATTGCTTTCGCTTTCTACAACAGGGGCGGCGCTTATTTTAGAAAATCGCAGGCTGACAGCGCCATTGCCGACTATGATCAGGTCATCCGCCTCCAGCCTAACAACGCTTTTGCATTCTTTGATCGAGGGAACGCATATTATAGTAAATGGCAGCGTGATCGCGCTATCGCCGACTTCGGTGAGGCCATTCGCCTTAAACCTGACTATGCCGATGCCTTCAAAATTAGGGGTTCAGTCTACCAAACCCAAAGGAAACTTGACCGCGCCATTGCTGACTATACTCAAGCCATCCGCCTCAAGCCCGACGATGCTGAAATATACAATAGTCGGGGAGCTCTCTATGTCGAAAAGAAACAACTTGATCGAGCCCTTGTCGACTTTGATCATGCTATCCGTATCAAGCCCGATTATGCCCTTGCCCTCAATAACCGGGGCATTACCTACGAGAACAAAGGCCAATACGATCGGGCAATCCGGGATTTTGACGAGGTTATCCGCCTCAAGCCCGATTATGCCATTGCCTTCTATTACCGAGGCCTTGCCCACGCGAACAAAGGCCAATTCGACCGGACGATCCGGGACAATGACGAGGCTATCCGCCTCAAGCCCGACTTTGCCATGGCTTTCTATAACCGGGGCCTTGCCTATAAGAGCAAAGGCCAATACGACCGAGCGATCCGGGACTATGACGAGGCCATCCGTCTCAAACCCGACTTTGCAGGTGCCTTCAATAACCGGGGCAATGCCTTCCGGAACAAAGGCCAAAACGAGCGGGCGATCCGGGACTTTGACGAGGTTATCCGCCTCAAGCCCGATTACGCCATTGCCTTTAATAACCGGGGCAATGCCTACCGGGAAAACGGCCAATACGACAGGGCGATCCGGGACTTTGACGAGGCCATTCGCCTCAAGCCCGATTTTGCCGAGGTTTTCTATAACCGGGGCCTTGCCTACAAGAATAAAGGCCAATACGACAGGGCGATCCGGGACTATGACGAGGCCATCCGCCTCAAGCCCGATTTTGCCATTGCCTTCAATAATCGGGGCATTTCCTACAAGCACAAAGGCCAATACGGGCGGGCGATCCGGGACTATGACGAGGCCATCCGCCTCAAGCCCGATTATGCCATTGCCTTCTATAACCGAGGCATTTCCTACAAGCACAAAGGCCAATACGGGCGGGCGATCCGGGACTATGACGAGGCCATCCGCCTCAAGCCTGATTATCCCAGTGCCTTCTATAACCGGGGCTTTGCAATTTTCAATTCCGCCCGTTTTGAAAATGCGATCCCTGAATTTAAGAGAGTGGTGCAGAAATGGCCTAAACATCGTTTCGCCGCCATCTGGCTCTATCTTGCCCAAGGGCGCGCAGGGCGGAACGGGCGAGCCGATCTTGAACGCAACGTGAAAAAACTCGATCTCAATACATGGCCGGGGCCGGTGGTATCCATGTTCCTTGGACGGACGAAGCCAGAACAGGTTTTGGCGCGAGCGAGAAACGAGGATGCGAAAAAACAGCGCGAGCAACTTACCGAGGCTTATTTCTATGTCGGGCAATATCATCTGCTGAGAGGGTTGCGGAACAAGGCCAAGGAACTGTTTCGCTCATCCCTGAAGCTGGGTGTCAAATCATTCACTGAATATAAGAGTGCCCAGGCCGAACTGGCACGGATGAAATAGCGGGCACTGGCCCAATCACCTTTGGTCGTCCTCTAGCCCCGGCGGAAGGCTGTGATAACCTGTGGGGAACATACCAGGGATGGATCAGTTAAATGAATAACGGAAACCTGCCGCCGCATCATGTTGATGTCTGTATTCCGGCGCGGCGTGAGCCGGGGATGATGGTCTTCAATGTCCGCCCCGGTGGGCCTGATCTCGGACGGAACACTGTTGGCTGGATTATCGGGGTCGATCAGGACGGCAATTTCCCGCTCAATATGAAGTTCGACACCGCGGCCCAGGATAGCTGCGCGCTGCCCAATGGGAATCTGATGTTCTCGCTGACCGGTGCCGGGTTGATCAAGGAAGTCCTGCGCTCCGGCCAGGTCGTCCGGCAATGGCACATTGCGGGCAAATGGCAAGATAAAGAGCCGCCGCCCAATTCTGTCGAAATTGATGTGCCGCTAACCCATCATCGCGTGAACCGCTTCCCCAATGGCAATCTGTTGCTGTTGAGTGCCGAGATGCGCGAGCTGCCGGACTGGCCGCAGAACGATACTGACCCTGACGCGCCGCGCGGTATGGCAAATGTCGTCGGTGATGTCGTGCTCGAAGTGACGCCGAAGGGCGATATCATCAATAAGTGGCATCTGCTCGACATGCTTGATCCCTACCGGCTGTGCTATGGCAGCTGTTCAGGCTATTGGCGCAAGCTGGGTTTTGACGATAGCAATGATTGGTGCCACACCAATGCGGTGTTTTATGACGCGCGCGATGACACCATCATGCTGTCGCTGCGCACCCAGGACTGCATTTTGAAATTCCACAGGAGCACCGGCGAGATCAAATGGATTCTCGGCGATCCCGGCAATTGGCGTGCGCCATGGTCACATTTCCTGCTTAAACCGGTCGGTGATGTCGAATGGCAATATCACCAGCATGATTGCTCGGTGACCCCGACCGGCACCATCCTGTGCTTTGATAATGGTAATCATCGTGCGTTGCCGTTTGCCGAACCGCTGGCGGGCGAAGAAAACTACAGCCGGGTGGTTGAATTTAAAGTCGATGAACAGGCAAAGACCGTCGAACAGGTTTGGTCATTTGGTGACGGGGATGGTCCGGGGGAAGGGTTGTATGGTTGCTATCAGGGCGGTGCGTATCGTCTGCCAAAGACCGGCAACACCTTTATGAATTTTGGTGGTGTGTGCACCATCGATGGCGTGCCGACCAATGACAATCGTGGCGGCATGTGCCGGGCGCGGCTGCTGGAAGTGACGCCGGACAACGAAATCGTGTTCGATATGTGGATCGATGGCAGCGACGAAGATCCGCCGATGCCACTATCGTCGTTCCGCAGCGAATACGTGCCGATCTGATGGAAATGTGATGGATCTGCTGACCAAACAGCTCGCCACATTTGCGACGACACTGAATTTTGATCATCTTGGCGATGAGATTGCGCGCTCCGCGACGCAGCATCTGATCGATACGCTGGGCTGTGCCTTTGCGGCGCATGAGTGTGAGGCGGCCGCAATCGGACGACGGCTCGCGGGGTCGCAAACGGCGGGTCTCTATGCCGGGCGGACTTTGTTTGTCGATGCTGCGATGCCGGTGGAAATGGCGACGTTCGTCAATTCAGGCATGATCCGAAAATATGATTTCAATGACCGGTTTCCCGGAGGTCATCCGAGCGATGGGCTTGGCGCGCATCTCGCCTTGGTCGGTGCGGCACCCTTCAGCGGCAAGCAGTTTCTTGCTGCGATGATGGTGACCTACGAGATTTATACGCGGCTCTGCGATGGCGCCAATCTGCGTAAACTCGGCTGGGATCAGGGGTTTATGGTCGCGGTGTCGACCACGGCGGGGGTCTGCAATCTGCTAGGCCTCACCTTTGAGCAGACCGCCAATGCCATTGGCATGAGCGCAACAGCCTCGGTGCCGTTGCGGGTCACACGATCCGGTGAGCTGACATCCTGGAAGAGCGTCGCAACACCCTTTGCGGCACGCAACGGTGTGTTTGCCGCGACGCTGGCGGCCGAAGGCATGGTTGGTCCCGGCAATGCCTTTGAAGGGCGGCATGGGCTGTTCGACAATATTACCGGGCCGTTCGATCTCGCGCCGTTCCCCACTGAAGGAGGCGATTTCACTCTGGCGCAAATTCTTTTTAAGTATTGGCCACTGGAAACCAATGGCCAACCTGCCGTATGGGCGGCGATGGAGTTGCGCGACAAGTTGACGCCGGGCGACATCAACAACATCAAATCTATTGAGATTTTCTGTGACGAACTCACCCGGATAGAAATTGGTGGTGAGGCTGAAAAATGGGATCCCCAGACCCGCGAAACAGCAGATCACAGCCTGCCCTATATTTTTGCGCGAACGTTAGTGGATGGCACGATCTCGATTGCCTCGTTCGAAGAAGACCGTGTGCAGGATCCGTCACTCCGGCCCTTGCTCAACAAAATCACGGTGACCGTCGATCCGGCAATTGAGGCCCTGCTGCCCGATATGAAGCTGGCGATTATCGTGACCATGCAGGATGGCACGGTGCTAGAGGTTGAAAACACCAACCCGCCCGGTCATCCTGCCAACCCGATGACAGATGAAGATACCGCGAACAAGCTCCGCCTGATGGGCGAGCCATTGATTGGTGCTGAACGTTGTAATGAGGTTATCAAAGCGTGGAGCTACGTTGCTGACGCGCCGGATCTGCGGCGACTCATTCACATGATGGATTTTTAGCGGCGGCTACTTCCAGTGCGGCGGGTAGGCGTTGTCGTAACCGGGCAGCGCCTCGATGCGGCTAATCCAGGCGGCGAGATTGGGAAAGTGATCCGCCAAGGGATGGATCGCGAGCTGCAACGGTTCGGCATCCTCCCGGCCCACAGCCCGCATCAGCTGCATGATGACCGGAAACGCGATCAAATCAGCGGCACTCAGGGTGTTACCGGCGAGCCACTCATTCTCATTTAGCGCCGTTTCATAAAGGGCCAGTTCGTCGCGAACGGTTTCTGCCGCGTCTTTGATTTTCTCTGCGGATTCTGCCGCCTTGCCACGAAACAAGGGTCGTGAAATTTGCCCGACCGGCTCCCGTAGATTGCCATCGCAATCGCAAATGGATTGCCAGATATTGGCGGTCTCAATCGGTGAGCTGCCGAACAATGTCGGTGTCGGTGTCGCGGCCTCCAGATAGGACAGGATGGCGAGGGTTTCGCAGACGGTGACCTCGTCCTCAACCAGCACCGGCACCTGACCGCGTGGATTGATGGCGAGGTATTCCGGGCTCTTTTGTTCGCGCTTGGCGTTATCGAGACGGCGTGGCGTATAGGCAAGACCTTTGACCTCCAGCGCCAGCATCACCGACCAGCAGGGCGGCGAGCCGGAAATGAAATAGAGCTCGCGCGCCATGAGGTGAGTCCCTTAAACCACCACGTCGGTCATGATGCTTTTCGGGAAGATGTCTTCCGGCGTCACATGCTTGTGGGCGATGCCTTGCTGATACGTATAGAGCAGCATCTGTTCCCAGGTTGCGCGGTTCTCTTCAATACCGAACGGGAACGGATCATCGCCAAACATTGCCTGCATCTCGCGGGCATAGGTCGGGACCCAGGCCAGCGGATAGCGGGATACGGCCGGGTCGAGCATGCGCTCTAGGCTGTTATCTTTGGATTCGTTAAACGCGTTGAGCAAATTGCGGGCAACCCAGGGATTCTCTTCCAGAACTTTGTTCTGCATCACCATGATATGCATGATCGGCCAGATTTTGGTCTTGGCGTAATAGTCCTTTTCCATCTCGAGATAGTTGGGGAAAAGCCGCACGACATCGGGATGGTCTTCGAGGAAGCAGGTCGGTGGGCGGGCGATAATTGCGCAATCAATTTCGCCAGCGGCGAGAAGCTCGGAGAGTGATTTGTCAGAAACCCGAGTCAGCTCGACGCCTTCCGGCAAGGAAAGCTCGACCTTCTCAACCCGGCCCGGCGCATTCGCACCGGCTTGATACCAATGGACGTCCTGCAATTTGACGCCGCAATCATTATGCATCCAGCCGCGCATATAGACGGCGGCGGAATGGGCCCATTCCGGTGAGCCGATGCGCTTGCCCTTGAGGTCTTCAACGGTTTTGATCCCGGAATTCTTGTTTACATAGAAAGACGAGAAGCGGAACAGTCGTGAGCAAACAACGGGAAGTCCGATGATGTCGGAATCTTCACGAGTGACCTGGGCCATAAACTTGGCAAAGCTCAGCTCGGCGACATCCCAATCGCGGCTGGCGGTGAAACGCGCGAACACTTCATGATGGCGCAAGGTGGACCAGGTATGATCGATGCCCTGGGCGCGCACATCGCCGGTGCGGAAATCGCGGAAATGATCGTAATCAGTGGAGGCTATACTAAGCTTGAGCGGTGTCATGACGTCTCCCGTTTTTTGTGTCTGCCAAACCGGCATTTGTAGCACAAGGCGTACCTAATTTTTGGGAGACTGCCAAGCCCCGCGCAGAGATTCTGCCGTCATAGCGCCATAAAAAAGCCCCGGAAAGGGTGGTCCTCTCCGGGGCTGATCTGCGTTGAGCTTGGAAGCCCGGTGTTACAGCTTCCAGGCGTGTGACGCGCCAAAGGTCAGATCGACTGGTGAGACACCGGCCCCTGCGCCGACCCCAAAGCCAAAGCCCTGAACGTCTTTCAACTCTTCATCCATGAAGATGGAGACGCTGCCCGAGACGACTTTGGTCGGCGGCCCGGCAGAAACGCCGAGACCCCATCCCCAGCCGACAAAGCTGCCTTGATTGACCTTGGGCCAGAAACCCAGACCAAACCCGCCGCCCGCAGCGACATTGGTAACAACTTCAGGCCCGATTGAGAAATAGGCTCCGCCATTGCCTCGGTAATCGGTGACAAAGCTTAGACCCAGCGAGAAGCCAAGACCGGCCCCCGCCGAGATCGCGAAATCATAGCTCATATAGAAGTGCTCATCGCTTGCGGAGTTTGTTGCGGCATGGGCATTTTTGATCAGGAGCCCATCGAGCAGACCGGCTTTCTTTTTGAGACTGATATTGGGTTTAGGGATAATCTTCGCGAAGGCCCGTTCCCGCTGCTTTTTGGTCGCGGTGCAAAAACCCTCATCGGTAAAGAGTCTTTTGAGGGCTTTGGTCTTTTTCCCCATTGTCGCCGCTGTCTTCTTTAGCTCCGGTACGACATGTTCGAATGGCTTGATCGACGCCGTCATATCGTTCAACAGCTTGTTCTTGTTTTTCTTGTTCCGGTACTTGCTCTTCTTGCTTTTGACGGCCTTGTTGATCTTGCTTTTCTTGCCTTTTGAAGAGGGTAGCTGGATACTGAGTGTTTTGAAGAACGTTTTGGCGATCTTCTCTGTGCCTTTGCCAGCGCCGTCTATCACCTTGATCGCGCGGACAACCGTCAGGCAGCCGGCAACGCTTTGCTTGATGCATTTATTGGCGATAAAGTCTTCGGCGAGCCCCCGGTTACAGGACGGGATGCGCTCGACAATCTGACAGGGTCGTTGCAGATTTCTACCGCACGCGCCTCTTTTGTAGCATTTGCTGCCCATTGCAACATTACCGGAATCGCAAACATATTTCGGGGAAATCGTGCAGGCTGCACGATGGGTCACCGGGTTCAGATTGCGTATATAGCCTCTGGGACAAGACCAGTATTCGCCACCCTTGCGCGGGTCAAAGAAAGCGCCCTTGGGCTTCTTGTTCTTGGCCTTGCCCATGTATTTGGCGCGGCTGAGCTTCTCGCCGAGAATGCGCTTGGTGGCGCAGGCGTATTTATGCGTGACGGGGTAGGCGGTGCGGCGCGGGCGATTGCTCGGGCATTTCCACCATTCCCCGCCCTTGCGCGGATCAAAAAACGCGCCCTTGGGTTTTGATTTCTTGACCTTGCCGCGATAGGTCGCCTTGGACGTCCCGCATTTTTTCTGATTAACGCCGCCGCAACTCTTTGTGATGTCTGCCGCTGCTGCGATGGATGTTGTGCTGACCGTGCCGAAGCCAGTCAGCGCTGCCAATGCAGACAGAAATGAAATTGTTCGTATGATTGACCGCATGGTGCAGCCCCCCTCATTTGTTAATGTCCAACCCTCATTTTGGTCCTGTGGACCTTGGGAGCGAAATCGTCCATCCAAATATTAGTGACGATTCCGCCGCCGGTGTTGAAACAAAATTCTGACACGCAGATCAGGATATCACTGGATTTTATACAGAAAACCCCCGTTTTCTGACAGTCAATCCGCATTTGAGACGCTATTGACTGACTTTATGGCGAGATCTTTAGGGGGTGGGAGCAGCTGTGGTATGGGTCCCGCATCAAGTGCGGGATGACAAATGGCGCGTGTGTCGAGGAATTTTGAAAATTGCTAGCAAACTTTCCTACCGTCACCCCGGACACCGATCCGGGGTCCATGTTTCCCATAGCCCGGGGGGTGTGTCAGGTGGCTGCTTTTGCCCGCTCTGCCAGCCGTTCGTGATGCGCGAGGTAGAGCGCGGCGCTGGCGATGACGGCACCGCCGATCCAGATCCAGATCTCGGAGACCTCGCCAAACATCAGATAGCCGACGATGGCTGCCAGCGGCAGGCGGGTATAATGCAGGGCCAGGACGACAACGGTCTCGCCTTGCACATAGGCGCGGGCGAGGACGCGCTGGTTGAGCATTTCAAGCAGGCCGATTGCCGCCATCCAACCCAGCAGTTCCAAGGTTGGTGTGGTCCAGAAATAGAGCGCCGGGACCATGGCCAAAGGCAGGACAATCAACTGGGTCCAAACCGCGACGGTATCGGGATGTTCGCTTTGGGATAACAGGCGGCGGTTAATCGGGTTCCAGGTCTGAACCGCGACCACAGCAAACACGAAAAAGATGCCGATATTGAAGTCAACCATGCCGGGCCGAATGATGATCGCGGCCCCAATAAAACCCGCCGATAATAGCGATGCCGCGCGCGCCCTTTATTGATTCTTTCAGGACAATCGTTGCCAGGATGGCAGCAAAGATCGGGCGCGAAAAATGGATCGCGGTGATGTCGGCGATTGGCATGTATTTGGCGGCAAAGTACATAAACACCCCGGCGAGGAAGGCGAGCGTGCCGCAGAGCGCCATGATGCCGGGTCGGTTGGGGCGCAGCAAAACCGTCGGGTTGCTCATGATCAGCGGCGCGATAAAGATGCAGCTGAACAAAGCGCGGAAAAAGACGATTTCAAAGATGCCGATATCATTGGCAATCATCCGGACGATGCCAAGCTGCACAACCATGAGGGTGCCGGAGATCAGAACCCAGAAGGTGCATTGGATGACCGCTGGCCAGCTATCAATGGCTTTGGTCAACTGACTCATGCGGCGTCCGATTTTTCCTGCTGCTGCCGTTCGCGGGCCAGGGTAGATTCACGATGCGCGATATAGGCTGACGACCCACAGATGACGCTGGCGCCAACCCATACCCAAATCTCCGGTACTTCGCCAAAGATGGCGAACCCGACAAAGGCCGCGATTGGCAGGCGCAGATAGCTCATCGCTAAGACGAAGGTCGCATCGGCGGCGACAAACGCACGAGTCATCGCCCGTTGGGTCAGAATCCCGGCGCCGCCGATAACCGCGAACCAGCCCCATTGTTCCAGGGTTGGTGTCTGCCAGACATAGATCGCCGGGATGATCGAGAGTGGCAGAATAAAGAGCGTGTGATAGAGCACGATGGTATCGGGGTGTTCCGTCTCGGTCAGTTTCTTGACGATGACCGTGTTGCAGGTTTGGAACATCACGCCGCAGAGCACGAGCAACACGCCGAAATTTAAATCGACTAATCCCGGGCCGGATGATGATCAACATGCCGACAAATCCGATGCCGATGGCTGTCCAGCGCCGGGGGCCTGCGACTTCTTTGAGGAAGATGATGGCGGCGATGGTGCCAAGGATCGGTCGGGTAAAGGTGATGGAGGTGAGATCGGCGAGCGGGATCAGGGAGGCGGCGGTAAAGTAAAACAGGGTGACAAAATAGGCGCCTGACCCCCGGATCGCGTACAGACCAAGCCGCTTGGTCTTGATTCCTGAAATGCCTTTGCGCATAAGCCATGGCACCATAAAGGCGATGCCGAACAGGCTGCGGAACATGACAGATTCCAGAACATGCATGTCGACGGATACTTTGCGCACGGCCGTCATCGAGACGGTAAAGCACAGCCCGGCCATAGTGATCCAGAAAGCCGCCCGCGCGGGTGCCGGGACGGCGTCAAACTTTGCAGACAGGTCGGAATACAGGGTCATCGATGTTTCTGGTCTTTTGATGCCGGTCGATGTCTTGGCGACCGGAAAGGGACTACCAGTACTAAACGATGTCGTGGACGGTGTCTAAGGCGTGGGCCTATTATTCCGTCCGGCTGTTTGGGGAAGGTGAAGGCTTGCGCCGGATCAATATTGAGATGCAGGTGATCGCCGATGGCGGCCTTCAGGAGCCCTGGGTAATGCGCTTGAACATGGGTTGTCGGTTCGGGTCCATCGCCAATCCCGAGCCGGATATGGCTGGATCTCCCGGCATAATCGACCGAACAAACCCGGACTTCCTGCGACAGCGCCTGGTCGAAAGCGTCTGACCTTAAAGCCACAGATTCGGGGCGGACCAGTACGTCGAGTTTCATCCCATCGGGATAATTTCTGTTGGGAAGGCGGCCCGCTTTTGTTTTGATCCAGTCGCCTTCGGCGATGCCATCGAGATGGTTTACCTCGCCAAAGAACTCGGCAGCGAAAGCATCGACCGGATTGGTATAGAGCTCTTCCGGTGTTCCTGCCTGAACAATCTGGCCATCGCGCATCAGGATGATCCGGTCGGCCATCAGCATCGCTTCCTCGGGATCATGCGTGACCATGATGGCGGTGACGCCGCGTTCTTTTAAAATGTCATGGGTTTCGCGTCGCAGCTTATTGCGGAGCCCGGTGTCGAGACCGGAAAAGGGTTCATCCAGCAGAAGCAGGCGCGGTCTAGGTGCCCGTGCCCGGGCGAGGGCAACGCGTTGCTGCTCGCCGCCGGAAAGCTCGTGCGGATATTTATCGGCATGATGGGCCATCTGAATTTGGCTGAGGACTTCGCAGCTGCGTTCCTTAGCCTGCTGCCTGTTCAGATGGGATAGACCATAGGCTATGTTTTCGAGGACTGTCAGATGGGGGAACAGCGCATAATCCTGAAACAGAAAGCCGACACCGCGTTTTTGCGGGGCAACTGTTTGCCGGGCAGAGGACACAATCTGGTCGGCAATTGTAATGGTGCCGGTATCCGGTTTTTCAAAACCGGCGATCAGTCGCAAGGTTGTAGTTTTGCCGCAACCGCTCGGCCCAAGCAGACATACGACCTCGCCTTCAGCGACGTCAAACGAGACACCGCGGATGACCGGTCTGTCATCAAAGCGTAAGGTTATACTCTCTAGCTTAAGCATCGAAATTAATTAAACTTCCCAAACCACCGGCACGGTGTATTGCGGATGCCGGACACAGATTTTGTTGGAGACAAGTCGCCTGCTATTGCAAATCATTCGCATCTTATGTCGTGGGTGCGGAGATGTAAACAAGACTCGTTGTCGAATCAGAATTCTCGGAAGACCTAATTTATAGTGGTTTTCTGCCGATTAATGCCAAAAAAAAGATTATCCTTCTCTGAAACTAATAATCATTCGCAAACGAGTTGACATTGATAATCATTCTTATTAAGAAAATAACAGCCATGAAACCGACTGGTTCCTGTGCCCTAAAATATCAAATTGTGATGAGGGAAACCGTGATGAGGATGTTTGAGAATTGTAAGGAACGCCTGAATCCTATTGTTCTAACCGCTGGTTTGATAGCGGGTGTTCTATCTGCGCCCGTACAATCAAAAGAGCTGAATATCTATTCCCACCGTCAGGCCTTTTTGCTCAACCCTCTCCTTGAAGGCTTCAAAAAACAGACCGGGACCAAGATCAATATCGTGTTTGCCTCTAAAGGCCTGATTCAGAGATTGATCGCAGAGGGACCCCGCAGCCCGGCCGATATTATTCTCACTGTCGATATCGCACGATTGCAGCAATACGCCAACAAAGGGCTCTTTACGTCGGTCTCTTCGCCAACGCTTAAAGCCAATATCCCGGCTCACCTGCGCAATCCAAATGGTCTTTGGTATGGGCTTTCTAAACGCGTCCGGGTCGTCGCGGTTTCAAAAGATCGTGTGGGCAAAGATGAGATCAAACGATTAGAGGACCTCGCCGATCCAAGATGGAAAGGCAAGATCTGCACCCGCAAAGGCAGCCATGTTTATAACCGTGCTTTGCTGGCCTCTTTAGTGGCGGCGCATGGTGAAGCGACTGCGGAAAAATGGGCCCGAGGCATGGTCGCAAACCTCGCTCGCAAACCGCAGGGCAATGACCGAGCCCAGGCCAAAGCGATTTCGCAGGGCATCTGCGATATCGCGATCATGAATCACTACTACTATTTCCAAATGAAAAAGAACAAAAACCCCGCTCAACATAAATGGGCCGAGTCGATCAGAATTGTTTTTACCAACCAGGGTGATCGCGGTAATCATGTCAATATTTCCGGCATCGGATTGGCGAAGCATTCTAAAAACAAAAAACTGGCGATCACCCTCATGGAATATCTTAGTTCCAAACAAGCGCAGTCTCTCTATGCCGAGGTCAATTACGAATACCCCGCCAACGCCGCCGTGGACGCCAGCCGGGAGGTTAAAATCCTCGGCGAGTTTAGGGCAGATCAATTACCGATCGCGACCATCGCCAAGTTGGCCCCAACCGCACAACGCATCATCGATCGCGTTGGCTGGTGACCCTTTTATGATGACGCCTCGTGTTTGCTGATGTCCTGAACCGGCGTCGCCTGGCCCGTGATCCCGTCGATGGCTGGTCGGTGACGACCCTAATTCTCAGCCTGTTGCTGATCGGCCCGTTCGCCGCCATTGTTGTCACCGCAACAGGTGATAGTGGCGGGCTTTGGTCGCATCTCATGGCGACGGTGTTCCCGCGCTACGTTGCCAATACCCTCTGGCTGATGTTGGGCGTTGGTGTCCTCAGCCTGTTATTTGGTATTGTCACCGCCTGGATCGTGGCGCGATTCACTTTTCCCGGTTCCAAAATTCTCGAATGGACATTGCTGCTCCCAGCAACTGTCCCGGCCTATATCATTGCTTATACCTATACGGATCTGCTGGAATATGCCGGGCCTGTGCAGGTCTTCCTGCGGGACATGTTCGGCTGGAGCTCAGCCCATGATTACTGGTTTCCGGAAATAAGATCGATGGGCGGTGCGATCCTGGTCATGGCCTCAGTGCTCTATCCCTATATCTACCTGATGGCGCGCACCGCTTTTCGGCTGACACCGGCCTCTTATTTTGAGGTCGCACGTCTTAACAATCGGAACCTGCCTTTCACTGTTGATCTGCCCTTGGCGCGGCCCGCGATTATTGCCGGCCTGGCGTTGGTGCTAATGGAGGTCTTGTCAGATTTTGGCACCGTGGAGTTCTTCGCCGTTGAGACTTTGACGCTGGGGATCTTCAATGTCTGGCTCGGCATGAACAATTTGACGGCCGCTGCGCAAATTGCCGGGATGGCCTTCATTTTTATTCTGGCGCTGGTGATCATTGAACGTCGTGCCCGACGCCGGCAACGCTTCAATAATACCAGTGGCCGGGCGACGACCCTGCCGGCGGTCCGGGTTTCCGGTGGCAAAGCGGCGCTCTGTATTGTTTTGTGTCTGCTGCCGATCATCCTGGGTTTTGTCATCCCGGTGGGTGTTCTGTTGAGCTTTGTTGTTAAAGGCCTCGCCATTACCAACGTCGATGCGTTGTTATCGGCGACGGTTAATTCGCTCACAACTTCGCTGATTGCCGCCTTGGCGGTTATGACAATCGCTACGGTCATGATTCTGGTAACGCATTATCAAAAACATCCGGTTTTGAAAGCCCTTACGACGATCTCGGCCCTCGGCTATGCCTTTCCCGGGGCGATACTGGCGATCGGTGTGGTGTTCTTTGCGGGCGGCGTTGATCAGGTGGCCGCCAGTTTGGGGGCTTCGAACGGAATCCTGATCGGTAGTGTTGGGTTGCTGATCCTGGCCTATGTCGTCCGGTTTCAGGCCGTCGGCCATGGTGCAATTACATCGGGTGTTAATCGTCTGTCACCCAACATTATGAGTGCGAGTTTTGTGCTCGGGCGGAGTTTTACCAGCAGCATGGCTGTCCTGGCGCCACCGCTTTTACGAAAATCGTTAATGGCCGGGGGCATTCTGGTCTTTGTTGATGTTATGAAGGAGCTGCCGATGACGCTCCTGCTGCGCCCGTTCAACTATGAGACTTTGTCGACTTATGTTTATCAGTTCGCCAAGGATGAACTGCTCGAAGAATCCGCCCTCGCTGCGTTAACAATTATCATCGCCGGGCTCGGTCCGGTGATTCTGATAAATGCCTCTCAGCGTAACAAAATTTAATGCTCAGGCGAAAAAAATAGGCGGGAAAAACGCCCGCCTATCTTCTTGAATATGTAACCGTCTTGACTAGGCCGCGGCGTGAATAGCCGCTTTGTTGACGTCGTCACTAACCTCTGATTCAAACTGTTTGAAGTTCTCTTCAAACTGCTTGGCGAGGTGCTGGGCCGTGCTGTCATATTCGCCTTTGTCGCTCCAAGTGTTGCGCGGGGCGAGAACGTCACTCGGGACATCGGGGCAGCCTTCAGGGACCAAAAGACCGAAGTTAGAATCTTCTGCAAAACCGGTTGTTGCCAGCTTGCCGTCGAGAGCCGCCCGAACCATGGCACGGGTGTGAGAGATTTTCATCCGCTCGCCAACACCATAGCCACCGCCGCTCCAGCCAGTATTCACCAACCAGCAGTTGGATTGATGCTTGGCAATCCGCTCACCAAGAATCTTGGCATAGACCGTTGGGTGACGCGGCAGGAATGGTGCGCCAAAACAAGTCGAGAAAGTTGCTTCAGCGCCGGATGTCATGCCGCGCTCGGTACCAGCCACCTTGGCTGTGTAGCCGGACAGGAAGTGGTACATCGCTTGTTCAGCGGTCATCTTGCTGATTGGGGGTAGAACGCCAAACGCATCAGCCGTCAACATCACGATATTATCGGGATGGCCACCCATACCGCTCTCGGCAATATTATCCATAAAATCGATCGGGTAGGACGAACGGGCATTTTCGGCCAGCGAGCCATCGTCAAAATCGGGTGCCCGGGTTACCGGGTCGAGAACGACATTTTCCAGAACCGTGCCAAAACGCCGCGAGGCGCCGTAGATTTCCGGTTCGGCTTCAGCCGAGAGGTTGATCGTCTTGGCGTAGCAGCCGCCTTCGAAGTTGAAGACGCCATTGTCTGACCAACCATGCTCGTCATCACCGATCATGGTGCGGGTGGCATCAGAGGACAACGTTGTTTTACCCGTGCCGGAAAGGCCGAAGAAGATAGCGACATCGCCCTTGGCGCCGATATTGGCGGAGCAATGCATGGTCATGACGCCGAGCGCTGGCAGGATCCAGTTCATCACACCGAAGATGCTCTTCTTGATTTCGCCGGTGTAATGGCTACCGCCAACGAGGACAGTCTTGGACGGAATATTGACCAGAATGCAGACTTCGCTATTGGTGCCGTCAGTCTCGGGAATTGAGTGGAAGTCAGGTGCCTGAATGACGGTCCATTCCGGCGTAAACCCAGCGAGCTCTTCATTGGCGGGCTGAATGAACATGTTGCGGGCAAACAAGCTATGCCAAGCATTTTCTGTGATGATCCGGACCGGCAGGCGATACGCCGGATCAGCGCCACAATAGCAATCCTGGATAAAGACTTCTTTGTCTTTGAGATAATCCATCATGCGGGCATGGACGGCGGTAAACTTGTCGGCACCGAGGGGTTGGTTGACCGGTCCCCACCAGACATCGTCCTGGATCGATGGATCCTCGATCATGAACTTATCTTTGGGGGAACGACCGGTATATTCGCCGGTCTTGGTTACAAATGCGCCATCAATGGACAGAACACCTTCTTTGCGTCGCAGACCCGCTTCGTATAGTTGCGGTGCTGTTTGATTCCAATGAACTGACGAATTACCTGTCAGTCCCTGATTGCTAACGCCGAAGCTGCTTATATAAGGTCCAATAACCGCCACATTACTCTCCTGAAAATGTTATCGCCGACATGGCTTGCCGACGATTTTTGACTAGATTTGGGCGTCTATAGCGCAAACCTACCATCGTATCAAACATAACCTTATAAGCGCGGTCAGTACACCCAAGGACAAAGCATGGACAAGACTCAAGAATTGCCAGAATTCCGGGCTTTTTTGACCAGTTTTACAAGTTCTGCACGGGCCTCCTCTGCATCACGAACGATTCGGTCAAACGCGAGGCGGGCAACGGTTCCTGCCGCTCTCAAATCACAGCCCTCCGGGTCGATGCCGGTTAACCGCCAATCGTTCGGAGGCAGACCCAGCAGGTTGGTCGCATAAAGGGTGACGGCCTCGTGATGATCATCGTTCATATGATCAATGATATCAGCCTCCGACTCTGCTAGCGCCGCTGCGGTATCGGCGTTGAATCTGAAGGCCGTGCCACCTATCCAGTGAATGTCGCCGAAACCAGCAACCATATGGACGCGTTCGACGGTCATTCGGTACAGCGCGAAATCAGCAAACCCGGCATATATTTCGGCGTCAGTATGACGCCTGATATAACGCTCTAAGGGTTGCGATTCCTCGGTTCTTTGGAGGGTTCCGATCAGCGTAATACGTGAACCGGTCAAAGGCGTGTCGAGACCCGCCGTGCCGTCGATCAACAACCCGCAGCGATGGTCTTTGAGAATATTCTGGGTGTGCTCGGCAAGTTCCGAAATCAGCAAAAGCGGGCTGCCGTCATGGTCGCTCGCTGTCATAACCAGCGATGCATAGGGCCATTGGTCATCTCGCATGGCCGTTGCGAGTGATCCTTTATCGATTGATCGTGCCAGCAACCTGGTCTGCGTGCCCAGTTCTTTTTCAATCGTGCGGTCTTTTTGAGAGGCTTTCTCTGACATTACCCTATCCTGTAAAGATATAACGAGGCGGTAGTATAGCGCTTTAAAATTGCCTAATTGTTGAGGATTCGGCCTAATATTGAGGTGTGGTAGGAAAAAAAGACCGTGTTATGGCCTTTTTGCTGCCTCATTTCCGCCCACATTCAGCGATATCTCGCAGTATCACTGAAATTTGGGAGCTGGAAAATGGATACGCTGGAACGACATATTAATATCGGAGGGGTACCTGTGGGGCATACGATAGCGTTGGTTGATGATGATCGGAACATCCTGACGTCGGTGACAATGGCGTTGGAAGCGGAAGGGTTTGATGTTCGAAGTTTCACCGATGGTGATGCCGCGCTCCGTGGTTTAAGCGCTCAACCGATCGATCTTGCGATCCTCGATATCAAGATGCCGCGCATGGATGGGATGGAGCTCCTGCAGCGGCTCCGCAAACAAAGTGATCTGCCAGTGATCTTTCTGACCTCGAAAGACGATGAAGTTGATGAAATTCTCGGGCTGCGGATGGGGGCGGATGATTATGTCAAAAAGCCATTCTCGCAGCGTTTGCTCCTCGAACGCATTCAGGCCTTGTTGCGCCGCCGTGACCGGATGGATTCCATCGGTGAGGATGATGATGTCGAGCCGCCTATCGTGCGCGGTAATCTCATTCTCGACACGTCACGTCACCTTTGCACCTGGGGTGGGGAAGCCGTTAATCTAACGGTGACCGAGTTTCTTATTGTAAAAGTGCTGGCTGCGCGTCCCGGCCTTGTTAAAAATCGGGACCAATTAATGGACGCCGCCTATGGGGAGCACATCTATGTCGATGATCGTACAATCGATAGCCACATCAAACGGCTTCGCAAGAAAATCAAAGCTGTCGATGATGATTTCGATCATATTGAAACCCTCTATGGGATTGGCTACCGCTACCGCGAAGAGTGATGTCTCTTGGCGCTGAGGCTCAATCTCAGCGCGGAGGATAAGGGGCGTCAAAAAACGGAGGCCGGGGATGTCAATCCGGGGCTGGCCGAAAATGCCCGGGTTGCCCGCCGTGGGTTTTTGTCGCCTCTCACACGTCGTATTCTCGTTGTTAATGTCCTTGCGCTGGCGATCTTGCTGGCGGGGCTGTTGTATCTCGGCCGCTATGAACAGAATTTAATCGCCTCCGAGGTTCAGGCCCTCCGAACGCAAGGCGAAATTTTCGCCGAGGCTCTCGCCGAAGGTGCTTATGGCACCCGCGCTGATGGTACAACCGAGCTGCAAGGGGCTATCGCGTCGACTATGTTGCGCAGACTGGTCACGCCGACAAAAAACCGTACCAGGTTATTTGATCAGGATGGTCTTCTGGTTGCTGACAGCCGGACTCTTTTGGGCCCTCAGGGCGCCTCGATTACGGTGAGTGTGTTGCCGCCGCCGAATTCAGAAGCGTCGATCAGTAATTTTTTTGACCGAGCGTATATCAAAATTATTGGCTGGCTCCCTGGCAGAGGTTTGCCCTTATATGAGGAGCGGGCGGATCAGCGGGCTGCCGATTATGAAGAGGTGGCCCGGGCCCTTGAAGGTGTATCGCAGTCGGCTCTTCGGGTTGATGATGCGGATCGATTGGTGATCGGCGTGGCCGTCCCGGTCCAGCGCTTTAAACAAGTTATAGGCGCGGTGTTTGTCGCCCGTGACGGCTCGACGATTGAAGAGGCGGTGCGGTCGGTGCGGATCGATATCCTGACTATTTTCGGTGTTGCCCTGTGTGTCACCGTTTTGTTGTCGGTCTATCTCGGGAATACAATTGTGCGGCCGTTGCGTCGGCTTGCGGCGGCGGCCGATAAAGTAAGGAGTGCTCCTGGACAGGTTCGATACTTACCGGAATTCAGGGGACGTAATGACGAAATTGGTGACCTTGCTGCAGATTTGAATGCGATGACCGAGGCTCTGTCGCAGCGTCTTGATGCCATCGAAAGTTTTGCCGCA
Source organism: uncultured Alphaproteobacteria bacterium (assembly GCA_943787225.1). GTDB lineage: Bacteria > Pseudomonadota > Alphaproteobacteria > MPNO01 > UBA2964 > UBA2964. Next base: position 851,039 of record CALSLP010000001.1, on the reverse strand, counting down.
GATGTCGCGCATGAATTGAAAAACCCTTTAACGTCGCTCCGCAGTGCTGTTGAAACCGCCGCTCGAATTAAGGATTCCGACCAGCAGCGCCGATTGATGGATATCATTCAGGACGACGTTAAGCGGCTCGATCGACTTATCTCGGACATCTCGGATGCCTCACGCCTGGATGCAGAAATGTCACGGGATGAATCTGACAAGATTGAGCTCAACCGGATGTTGGCCGCCTTGGTCGAGGTCCATCATACCTCCGGCAGCCACGGTGACCGGAAAATCGCGTTTGAAGAAACAGCGAAAGGACCGTTCACGATATTAGGGAACGAGGGGCGCGTTGTGCAGGTTCTACAAAATCTGATCACCAATGCGTTTTCTTTTAGCCCTCTTGAAGGTCTTGTCATGGTGCGCATTGGTCGTGACCGGGATTGGGTGGTTGCTACAATCGAAGACGAAGGCCCTGGCATACCGCCGGGTAGTTTGGAAAAAATCTTTGACCGGTTTTACAGCGAGCGGCCGGATACAGAACAATTCGGTACTCACTCCGGTTTGGGGTTGAGTATTTCACGGCAAATAGTAGAGGCACATCAGGGTAAGATCGAAGCAGAAAACCGGACGGATTTTCACGGTAAAGTGCTCGGTGCCCGCTTCATCCTGCGGCTACCGTTCTCGTGACATTAGGACCGGAGAAGGAACCGGACATGCTTGTCCATGCCACTTGTGTGGCAATAGGCGAGGTGGGTGTGCTGCTTCGCGGCCCCTCAGGCAGCGGCAAATCTGATCTGGCACTGCGTCTTATCGATGGTGGTGCCAGGCTTGTGGCCGATGACCAGGTCGTGTTGTCCGAAGAAGCTGGCGCATTGTTGGCCAGCGCGCCGGTAATTCTTCGGGGAAAAATTGAGGTCCGGGGATGTGGCATTTTTGATATTCCTTATGAAGAAAATACCGCGATCCGGCTGGTGATTGATCTCGTCCAGCGTGAAGACGTGCCTCGTTTGCCCGAGCCCGCCTGTTGCGACATCGCTGGGTGGAGTTTGCCGCTGTATCGGCTGCACGCCTTCGATGCGTCTTGTGCGACAAAAATCCGATCATTGGTTACACGTATGACATGAAATCGGAGTCAAGCGGCGTTATGAGATTGCTTGCCGTTCTTATAACAAAGCGCGATAGTAGCGACCGAAAATGACCATGCCCGCAAATAGTGTCCCTGAAACCGGCAACAATGCCGTCCTTGGGGAATCCCCTACCCGGACTCCTGTTCTTCTGGTCACCGGGATTTCCGGCGCTGGACGCTCGACGACATTGAAGATTCTTGAAGACCTCGGATATGAAGCGGTCGATAATTTGCCGCTTACGCTATTGCCGAGCCTGGTCATTCCGGCGCTCGGGAACCGCCGCCCGTTGGCTATTGGCATTGATGTTCGAACCCGGGATTTCGGTGTTGATCAGTTTCTGCACGAAATCGATGCGCTCATCGCCCGCGATGATTTAGACGCGAGAATGGTTTTTCTGGATTGTGATGACGAGGTCTTGCAACGCCGGTTTACAGAAACGCGCCGACGGCATCCCTTGGCGGCTGACCGACCAGTGATGGATGGCATCAAACATGAAAGACGGTCGGTGGTGCCCCTGCGTGATCTAGCAGATATGGTTGTCGACACGTCGCAACTATCACTCAATGATCTACGACGATTGTTGAAAGGTCATTTTGCGCTTGATGTCGAAGCGTCTTTTGCGGTTTTTGTGATGTCATTCTCCTATCGTAATGGTATTCCGCGCGAAGCGGATTTGGTTTTTGATGCCCGGTTTCTGGCTAACCCTCATTATGACGAAGCACTGAAACCATTGACTGGGTTGGATGCACGTGTCGCTAAATTTGTATCGGATGACCCAGGTTTTTCTGAATTCTTTCAGTCATTAACCGGATTGTTGCAACCGCTCTTGCCGCGCTTTCAGAATGAAGGCAAAAGCTACCTCACGATTGCCGTTGGCTGTACCGGGGGACAACATCGCTCCGTCTTCGTGGCAGAAGAACTTGTGGCATGGCTCAGCAAAAACGGCCAACATGCAGGTGTAATGCATCGTGAGTTGCGTGATGCCGAAACCCGCAACGAAAAGAATTGAACGCGTCATGATTGGAATAGTCCTGGTTACCCATGGTCAGCTTGCTGATGAATTTCTCAGCGCGATGGAGCATATTGTCGGCACACAAGATCATACGGCGACGATCTGTATCCAGCCTGACGACGATATGGAGAAACGCCGGGCAGATATTGTTGATGCTGTCGCTAGTGTTGAAAATGGCGATGGGGTCATTCTGTTGACGGATATGTTTGGCGGTACCCCTTCCAACCTCGCGATTTCGGTGATGGGAGAAGGTAACGTCGAAGTGATTGCTGGCGTTAATCTCCCAATGCTCATTCAGCTGGCACGGGCGCGTCAAACGCAAACGCTCGAGGATGCGGTGACGGACGCCCAGGAGGCTGGTAAAAAATACATCAGCGTGGCGTCAAAGCTCCTTGCTGATCGCAAACGGAAAAGAAGCCCGTCGTCGAAGCCCTCCGCGAAAACCCAAACAAATCGGATTTTGAGTGTTTCAAGAAAAAGTGACGATCGTAAATCAGCGCGGCCTTCATGCGCGGGCAGCAGCCAAGTTTGCTAAGCTGGCCGAGCAGTTTGAGGCTGATATCAATGTTGAGGCTTCAGGTCTCAAAGTATCCGCGTTGTCAATTATGGGTCTTATGTTGCTGGCGGCAGGCCCGGGCACTGAAATCTCGATTTCGTCGGACGGTCGCGAAGCCGAAGCCGGTCTCGCGGCTCTTATTGCGCTTGTAGAGAGTCGGTTTGACGAAGAGTAGCGCAGAAATTTGCTAAAATCCTTGCTATTTAGCGCATTTGACTGCTATACGGCGCGCGTTTCCACTGTGTTAGGCATATTCATTCATTCCCGCGGGAAAGTGGATAAAGCCATCTGCAAATCCAGGAGTTTTTGATGACCGCTGCGAACGATTATAAAGTCGCCGATATGGGGCTCGCCGAATGGGGCCGCAAAGAAATTAATATTGCTGAAACCGAAATGCCCGGTCTTATGGCGCTTCGCGAGGAACATGGCAAATCGCAGCCACTCAAAGGCGCGCGCATTGTCGGCTGTCTGCATATGACCATTCAGACCGCTGTGTTGATGGAAACATTGACCGCGCTTGGTGCCTCCATTAGGTGGAGCTCATGCAACATCTTCTCGACCCAGGATCAGGCGGCGGCAGCCGTTGCAGAGGCGGGTATTCCGACCTTTGCCTGGAAGGGCGAAACCGACGAAGAATTTTGGTGGTGCATTGAGCAGACGCTTGAAGGCCCTGATGGCTGGACACCAAATATGATCCTTGATGACGGTGGTGATGTCACCGCGATTATCCATGAAAAATACCCTGAATTGCTTGCCGATATCCGCGGCTTGTCAGAAGAGACCACAACGGGTGTTCATCGTCTTTATGAAATGGAAAAGAACGGCACGCTGGCCGTGCCAGCCATTAACGTCAACGATTCAGTGACCAAGTCTAAATTTGATAATCTTTATGGTTGCCGTGAGAGCCTGGTTGATGGGATCCGGCGCGCAACCGATGTCATGCTGGCGGGTAAGGTAGCCGTCGTTGCTGGTTATGGTGATGTTGGCAAGGGTTCAGCCGAGTCTTTGAAAGTGAGTGGTGCTCGCGTGCTGGTCACTGAGATTGATCCGATCTGTGCCTTGCAGGCCGCGATGGAAGGCTATGAAGTCACGACGATGGAAGAAGCCGCGTCTGTGGGTGATATCTTTGTAACGACCACCGGTAATATCGATGTCATTACGCTTGATCATATGCGTGAGATGAAAGATCGCGCGATCGTTTGCAATATTGGTCATTTTGACAGCGAGATTCAAATTGAGTCTCTCCGGAACTATCAGTGGCATAATGTTAAGCCGCAGGTCGACGAAGTCGAATTCCCTGATGGCAAACGCATCATTATCCTCGCAGAAGGCCGTTTGGTGAATCTTGGTTGCGCCACGGGTCATCCGAGTTTTGTGATGAGCGCCTCCTTCACCAATCAGACGCTTGCTCAGATCGAGCTCTGGAACAATGCTGATAATTACGAGAACAAGGTTTATGTTCTGCCGAAACATCTCGATGAGAAGGTGGCGACACTTCATCTGGCCAAGCTTGGTGTGAAACTTACCAAGCTGTCGGATGAGCAATCGGCATATCTTGGGCTTCCTCAGGAAGGACCCTATAAGCCGGATCACTACCGGTACTAACGTGTTGGGACTCTGGCACGGAACTTTCAGTGCTGGAGTCCCAGATCGCGATCACCTGAAGGGGGTTACAGGGGATGCGAGTTAAGCTCTTTCGCCGGAAAATATTCGGCGTACGTTTTGTTGCTAAGTGGTTGGGCCAGCCCGGCACTGGCTCAAGCTCAACTCCACATCTACATCTTTGGTTCCGGGCCCGCTGGTTACGATCTTCGCAGTCGCGTTTATTGCAGCAACGGCAGCGGCGCTAATTTACTCAATTAAGGTACGGCGGTTAACCGCGCAAAATCGAGAAATGCGTGCCGGGCTTGCCCTGCGCGATGCGATGTCCTGGTTACGGCAGGAACAAGCTATCCTTTGGCCTTTTGATAAGGATATCGAAATTGTGTCGGCCGGGTTCGCCTCGAGCCTTGATATTGAGGGTTCCGACGACAATCAGTTTTCTGTTTTCCTCTCAGCAGTTGCAGCAAGATGACGCTGTCGCTCTCAAAGGGGCGGTTCATACGCTGCGTCATGATCGTCGGCCATTTCTTTTGACGGTTACACCGTTGATTTATCGAGAACGTTTTCGGTGCGGGGTGATAGCGTCGTGGCCGATGCCTCTGGGGCCGCTGTTATGTTGGTCTCGGATCGCACGGTTGAGGCTGCCCGGGTTGAGCGGTTGTCCAGCGATGCGGCTCAGATGCATGAGCTTCTCGATGCCTTGCCTCTTCCCGTTTGGCTGCGGGATGAACAGCAGCAGCTTAAATACGTCAATCAAGCCTATCGTGATGCAGTCGATGCCGACGATAGTCTTGCCGCAGATCAGCTGCCCGAGATTTCTGCCGGTACGGGGCTGCAGGGTGCAAAGGCCCTTGCCGAACGGGCAGCATCTCAGCTTGGCCCCCAAAGTGAACGGCAACATGTCGTGATGAGGGGCGCCCGTCACTTTGTCGAATTAATTGAAACACCGATGGCGCTCAATCGGCGGCACCGCTGGATTTGCTCTCGACCTGACCCAACTCGAAGAGGTGCAGGCAGAGTTGTCACGCCATGTCGCTGGCCAGGAGGTAATTTTACAGAACCTCGGGACCGCGATCGCGATCTATGGTGCCGATCAATCGCTGCAATTCTTCAATAATGCCTTTCTCCAGCTTTGGGGGCTGGACGAAGCGATGCTGCGCGCAAACCCTCGGATGGGTGAAGTCCTTGAGCAGCTCCGGGAAGATCGCCGACTTCCGGAATATGCCGATTTTCCGGCCTTTAAGAATGAACAGCTGCGGCTTTTCACGACGCTGATTGAGCCCGTTGAAGAGATGGTCCATTTGCCGGACAGCACGACCCTCCGCTCTGTGGCGATCCCACATCCTTTCGGCGGCCTCTTGCTGCTGTGGGAGGACGTCACCGACACACTGGCGCTGGAGCGCAATTACAACACGTTGATTGCTGTGCAACGGGAGACCCTGGACAATCTGTTTGAGGGTGTCGCGGTGATCGGCGCGAATGGCCGGTTACGTCTTTCCAACCCTGCCTTTGGCAGTATGTGGCAAATCCCGGCCCATGAGCTGGCAAATGAGCCGCATATTTCGGAGATCGCCAACCACATTTCTGATTTGATCGGCGATAGCGACGCGATGCATGCCGACAAGCAGCAGCTGATTGGTATCCTGACGGATCGCGAATCTCATAGCGGCCGTATGGAGCGCGTTGATGGCAGTGTGCTCGACTACCGCCACAGTGCCGTTGCCCGATGGCGCGGTGTTGCTGAGCTTCCTGGATGTGTCGGCGGCGATCAATATGGAACGCGCGCTGCGTGAACGAAACGAGGCGCTGGAAACAGCTGACCGACTCAAGTCGGAATTTATCGCCAATGTTTCCTATGAGCTCCGAACACCGTTGAATACTATTATCGGGTTTACGGAGATTCTCAGCGGTGAATATTTCGGGGACCTCAATGATCGGCAGTCAGAATACACCACTGGTATTCTGGCTTCTTCCAACCGCTTGCTGCTGCTGATCAATGACATTCTCGATCTGGCGACAATTGAAGCTGGACATATGAGCCTTGAACTCGATTCGATCGATATCAATGGCATGCTGAATAGTGTGCTGGGATTGGTCCATGAACGAGCGCGTCAGAAAAAACTGACGATAGAGTGCGATTGTCCCCCCGATATTGGGGCCATGGTCGCCGATGAAAGGCGTTTGAAACAAGCGCTGTTCAACATTCTGTCCAATGCGGTCAAGTTTACGCCTGACGACGGCGAAATCATTGTCTCCGCACGCCGACAAGGCGATGAGATCATTTTGACGACGAGCGATAGCGGGGTCGGGATTAGCTCTGCGGATCAAGATCGGGTTTTCGCAAAATTTGAGCGTGGGACGAGCGCGGAGGCCCGACGGTCGGGCGCCGGGTTGGGCCTGTCTCTGGTGAAGAGCTTTGTCGAAATGCACGGCGGTAAGGTTGCTCTGGAATCTGAACCTGAGGTGGGGACGAGCGTCATCTGTACCTTGCCATCGCGCGCAGCCCCTTCGGCTCATCGTTTGACGTGACGCCCTAGCAGAACGCAGTCGATCTACGGACATTCGCCGGTTGTTGCGGGATTCGGGTTCCACCGGTACAAGCAGCCATAGATATGGCCAATGACAACTACAGCAACTGTAACCCTGAAACTTGCCGATATCGCGGCAACGGAACGTTTGGCTGGCCGTCTGGCGGCGATCCTGGAACCGGGAGATGTTGTTGGTTTGTCGGGTGACCTTGGGACAGGCAAGACGGTTCTCGCCCGCGCGACGATTCAAGCGCTCGCCGCGACACACAATGTGCCCGTCGATGATATTCCGAGCCCGACCTTTACGCTGGTTCAGCAATATGACTTCCCGTCCTTCTCACTGTTTCATATCGATCTCTACCGGATTGATCAGCCCGCAGATGTGCTTGAACTCGGGGTCGAAGATTTCTTTTCTGAAGGGGTTTCCCTGATCGAATGGCCGGAACAGCTTGGCCCTTATTTGCCAGCAGATCGGTTGCATTTGACGTTGGGCTCCGGCGATCATGACGGCGCTCGGACAATAGAGATCGAGAAATGCGGGGCCTGGATGACGAGAGATCTGGAGTTTCCAATAGATGGCTGATCGACAGGCACTCATCGACGCGTTTCTGGTCCAGGAAGGCTGGGCTGATGCCCAGCGCACGGCCCTCACCGGCGATGCCTCTTTCCGCCGATATCATCGGCTTGCGGATAACGGACGACAGGCGATGTTGATGGATGCCCCGCCACCGCAGGAGGATATCGGCCCGTTTCTGGCCATCGCGCGTCATCTCACCGGGCTTGGCTATAGTGCGCCGGAAATCCTTGCGGAAGATCGCGACGCGGGATTTATTCTGCTGGAAGACTTTGGCGATTCGACCTTCACTCGTCTGCTGGCGGCAGGCGTGGACGAGACATCGCTCTACAATTTGGCAACCGATGTCCTGATTGATCTGCATAAAAAACCAGCCGCTGAGGCGATCCCTGAACACGTACCGATTTATGATAGCGGAATGCTGCTGGCTGAGGCAGCCCTGTTGACGGATTGGTTTGTTCCCGCGGCAAGGGGTAAGGAATTATCTGCTTCTGAAGCGCAAGAATATCAGGCGCTTTGGAGCGCAATCCTGTCTCTACCCAATGGCCTGCCCGAGACTTTGGTCTTGCGGGACTATCATGTCGACAATCTGATGCGGCTCGACGGTCGTGCGGGCATCGCCGCCTGTGGCTTGCTGGATTTCCAGGATGCTGTTGCAGGACCTGTGACCTATGACCTTGTGTCATTGATCGAGGATGCCAGACGCGACATCTCCTCTGTTACAGCCGCCGCGGTGAGGGCGCGCTATCTTGCCGCCTTTCCTGACCTTGATCGAGACGAGTTTGATCGCTCCATGGCGATTCTCGGCGCACAACGCCACGCCAAGGTGATCGGCATATTTACCCGCCTTTGCGTGCGCGATGGCAAGCCGGTTTACCTCGATCATATCCCGCGTGTATGGGGGTTGTTGGAAGCCGCCTGCCAGCATCCCGATCTCTCTCCGATGAAAGAATGGCTAGATGACCATATCCCGGTTGAATTACGGGGCGTTCCTGAAGGGCTCCGCGAATTATGACAGGGCGCCCGACGCATGGCATGGTGCTGGCGGCTGGTCTTGGGCGGCGCATGCGGCCGATCACCGATACTCTGCCTAAACCGCTCGTGCCGCTCGCTGGTAAAACGCTTCTTGATCGTGCACTGGATCAACTGCAGGCGGTGAACGTCAGCGCCGCGACGGTCAATATCCATTATCTCAGTCATATGATTGAGGACCACCTGGCGGCACGGTCCGAACCGCAGGTCACCTTCTCCGGAGAAACCGAACTTCTCTTGGAAACCGGTGGCGGTGTGGCGGCCGCGTTACCGACGCTTGGACACAATCCTTTTTATGTCGTGAATGCGGATATCGCCTGGGAGGATGGATCGCATCCGGCCCTAAGTCGATTGGCCGAATTTTGGCGCGATGATGCGATGGATGCTCTCTTGCTTTTGCACCCGGTGGCACAGGCGACGGGCTATGACGGGGTCGGCGACTATCGCCGCAATGACGAGGGTATGCTCACGCGGCGGCGCAATGACGCAACAGCGCCCTATGTGTTTAGTGGTGTTCAGCTGTTACATCCGCGGCTGTTTGCTGGGGCGCCGGAAGGGCCGTTCTCTCTCACGCGGCTATATGATCAGGCGGAAGCATCAGATCGGCTTTTCGGCATTGTTCACGACGGTGCCTGGCACCATATCGGGACACCAGCGGGGTTGGCGGAAGCAGAAGAAATCTTTGGCGCTAATTCGGCCGCGAGCGAAGAACCCAATGGCGGGTAACCCGACCGTTTATTCTATCGCGCCCGGTGTCCCTTTTCTGGATTCCCTGGCGGCGGGTCTGCTTGATCGCTATAGCGGTGACGCGTTTGCGCTGAGTGATATCAAGGTTTTTTTGCCGACCCGGCGCGCGTGCCGGGCTCTAACGGAAGCTTTTCTACGCCAGAGCGATGGCAAGGCCTTGCTCCTGCCGCAGCTCGTGCCGCTCGGTGAGGCAGAACAATCTGATGAAACCTTGTTGTCTGAAGACGAGCCGCTATCCGGCCCTGCACTGGAAATTCCACCCGCTATTTCTGATCTGCAGCGCCAGTTTGCGCTCAGTCGATTGATCCTGGAAGCTGAACGGCAACGTCTTGATGAGGCACCGAGCCCTGCCAATGCCGCCCGGTTAGCGGCCGCTCTGATCTCGCTGCTTGATCAGGTTGAAACTGAGCAGCTGAGCTTTGACGGCTTATCAGACCTCGTTGCTGCCGATTATGCGGCGCATTGGCAGGTAACCCTCGATTTCCTGCGCATTGTGACGGAGCAATGGCCTGACGTTCTGGCGGTGCTGGGATGTGAAGACCCCGCCATTCGGCGCAATCTGCTGAGCGCGGCGCAGGTCGAGAGATGGCAAAATTCGCCACCAGCGGGTCCGGTATATGCTGCGGGGTCGACAGGTAGCATTCCGGCAACCGCCGCGATGTTGGAGATGATCGCGCATCTTCCGCAGGGTGGAGTCATTCTGCCGGGATATGACCCAACTCTTGAAGAGCATGGTCCGGTTGATTTGCCAGCTACCCATCCGCAATACGGTATGGCGCGATTGATCCGCCGCATTGGAATTGAAAGCGGCAAGGTCGAACCATGGGTCAGCTCTGTTCCGTCTCGCTGTTCTGACGAGCGGGTTCATTTGATCCGTGCGGCAACGGCACCACCAGAAGCCGCCGCGAATGACGTAGACATCGATTTTTCAAAGGCCCTCAATCAAGTCAGTTTTGTCACCTGTCCGACGTCGCAGGAGGAAGCCGGTGTCATTGCCCTGGCCCTCCGGGAGACGCTGGAAACACCGGATAAAACGGCGGCACTCATTACGCCGGACCGGACATTGGCACGGCGTGTGGCGGCAGAGCTGCGGCGCTGGGATATCGAAATCGATGATTCTGCGGGACAGCCACTTTCGTCGACCCCGGTTGGCACCTATCTGCAGTTATTGGCCGCCTGTTTTGCGGATCATCTGGCCCCAACCCAACTCCTGGCTCTTTTTAAACATCCGCTTGCTGCAGGAGGCATCGACGCGGCGGGGTTTCGGTCACGGGTCCGGTTGCTGGAGCGACTGGTCCTGCGCGGCCCCCGTCCCGGGCCGGGGTTTGAAGGCATCGAAACGGTTCTGAAAAGTTTGAGTGCTGAAGGCTCTCCCTATCTTGATGATGCCCTGTTGTTGCGGGGTTGGGTTGCGGGCCTTCAGTCCAAGGCTGCGGCCTTTGAAACCTTGATGGCCAACAGCGAAAGCGTGCCGCTTCTTGATCTGATAGACACACATATTCAATGTGCAGAGGGGCTCGCGGCGTCAGGCGAAACTTCGGGACCCGATCGTTTATGGGCCGGAGAGGACGGCGAGGCCGCGGCATCGTTTATTGCCGAGCTTCGAGAATCTGCGGCGACTTTTCCGGCGGTTCCTGGCTATGACTATCCGGCTTTGCTCGACGTTCTCATGTCGAGCCGGATTGTCCGGCCACGCTTTGGGACCTATCCGCGTCTCCATATTTGGGGTCTCCTTGAAGCTCGAATGCAAAGTGCTGATCTCATCTGTCTGGGCGGGTTGAACGAGACGGTCTGGCCCAGTGAGCCCAAGGCTGACCCGTGGATGAGCCGCCCGATGCGCGATGCTTTTGGATTGCCACCTGCCGAACGCCGCATTGGGTTAAGCGCGCATGATTTTGTCCAGGCCTTCTGTGCAGAACAGGTCATGGTCACCCGGGCGGAACGGGTTGAGGGGACGCCAACCGTGCCGGCACGCTGGTTGCTGAGGCTCGACAATGTTCTGGAAGGTGGCGGCGATCAGAGGGTGCGCTGCGCGAGATTCAGCGACCGATAACGCCCGGTGGCTGGCCTGGCAGTCTGCCCTTGATGTGCCGGAAAAAGTTCAACCGAGTGACGCCCCTGCGCCGAAACCCCCGGTGAGCGCGCGACCGCGGCAACTTATCCGTCACCCAGGTGGAAACCTGGATGCGGGATCCGTATGCCATCTATGCAAGGCATATTCTTAAATTACGCGCGCTTGATGTCATCGATGCGGATCCTGGGGCGGCGGAACGCGGCACGATGATCCATGATGCGCTGGACCGGTTTGTGCGCGAGTACCCGGATCAAATGCCCTCCAATGTTATACAGATCCTTCGCGAGACCGGGATCACAGCTTTTGGGGATGCCCTTGCTTTGCCGGGCGTTTGGGCTTTCTGGTGGCCGCGCTATGAGCGGATCACGGAGTGGTTTGCGCAGATGGAAGGTCTCTATCGTCAGCAGGTAAAAACGACTCACACCGAGGTTGGCGGGCAGCTAAAGATTGGCGTCGGCGATACTGAATTCACTCTGATTGCCAAGGCGGATCGGGTAGATGAACTGCATGATGGCACGATTAGTATCATTGATTACAAGACCGGTGGACCACCGAGCGGAACCGATATTTCTCTTGGTTTCGCCCCTCAATTGCCATTGGAAGCAGCGATTGCGCAGGCCGGTGGGTTCTCGGGAACAGCGGCAGCCCAGGTCTCTCTACTGGAATTCTGGCGGCTCAGCGGCGGTGATCCGGCTGGCGAGCGCAAGCCCGCCGGCAAGGACATAGATGCCCTGGCGCAGGCGGCGTTGCTTGGTCTAACCGAGCTGGTCACGCGATATGATGATCCCGGGACACCTTACCTGTCGCAGCCGGATCCATCGCATGCACCGGTATGGTCCGACTACACCCATCTTGCCCGTGTGCTTGAGTGGTCGTCGATTGAAGGTGGTGGCGAATGACCGTTGAGACACGTCCCGAACCTGGCATAGCCCAACGGCAGGCGGCTGACCCGTCACGATCTGTTTGGGTGTCGGCGTCAGCCGGGACTGGCAAGACAAAGGTTCTGACGGATCGCGTACTGGCCTTGCTACTTGCGGGCACGCCGCCGCATCGCATCCTGTGTCTGACCTTTACCAAAGCGGCAGCCGCAGAGATGGCTAATCGTATTAACCGTTCTCTCGCGGGTTGGGCGATTACCGCTGAAGAAAAACTACAGACGGAAATTGCCGAGCTAACCGGGAAAGCAGCGACTGAATTGGCCTTGCGCCGGGCTCGGACTTTATTTGCTCAGGTCCTTGAGGTCCCGGGTGGGATGAAAATCCAGACCGTCCACGCGTTTTGTGAATCCCTGCTGGGACGTTTTCCCCTTGAGGCTGGCTTGGCGCCGCATTTTCAGGTGATGGATGAGCGCGAAGCGGCAGAGATTCAACATGAAGCACAGGCGAGGGTTCTGACCAGGGCACGATATTCAGATGGCTCACCTCTCGCCGGTGCTTTGGCGGAAGTGACCAGCTTTGTTCACGAGGACGAATTTCTGGATCTGTTGAAGGATTTGTTCTCTGAACGCGGCCGGCTCCATCGGTTGATTGCGCGCTACGGTGGATTAGAGCCACTAACCGATGCGGTCTTTAAAACACTTGGTGTGCATCGGGAGGAGACCGAGGGGTCGATCCGTGACGCGGCAAGCGCGGATGGGCAGTTTGATGCTGGCTCATTGCGGGCAGCAGCGTCGGCGATGCTGCAGGGTAGCAAAACGGATAAGGAACGCGGCGCCGTTATCGCCGAATGGCTTGCAGCGGAACGCTCGGAGCGCGCCCAACGTTTGATGTCTTATGTCTCTGTGTTCTTCACCCAAACAGGATCGCAACGAGCAAAACTGATTAATAAGGATGCAGCGGCGTTAGAGCCTGGTGCTGCTGATACTCTCGGCGGTGAGGCGGCAAGGCTTGATGCCGTGCTGTTGCAAATTCGCAGTATTGTAACGGCCCGGGCGACCTCGGCGATGTTGCTGCTGGTTCAGTCGCTGCTGACCGCCTATGAGCGTGTAAGCGCGAGCGGGGCCGGCTTGATTACGATGACCTCATCCTTGAGGCACGGGCCTTGCTTGAGGCTGAAGGCGGTGCGTCCTGGGTGATGTTCAAGCTCGACGGTGGCATTGATCATATTTTGATCGATGAAGCGCAGGATACGAACCCGGAGCAATGGGAAATTGTCGCCGCCCTTGCAGAGGAGTTCTTCGCCGGTATGGGCGCGCATGATACGGAGCGGACATTGTTTGCCGTGGGTGATCCGAAGCAGTCGATTTACAGTTTTCAACGCGCGGATCCCGAGGCTTTCGAGCGTATGCGGAGCTATTTCCGGGCCCGGGCGGCCGAGATCGGGAAGCTTTGGGAAGACGTTTCTCTCGATATCTCCTTCCGATCCGCCGCCTCGGTTCTTCAAATGGTTGATACAGTTTTCGCTCAGGACGACGCCCGCCCGGCGTCGTCGATCCCGAAAACATATTACATCATGAGGCCTTCCGGATTGGGCAGGCAGGTGTGGTGGAGCTTTGGCCGCCGGTAGATCCCGGAAGAGGTCGAGGCGTTGGCTGCCTGGTCCCCGCCCGTGGTGGCCAGATGGGGCAAAGATCCGCAAACGCGGCTCGCTGACGGCATTGCCGCCCGTATTCGCGAATGGATCGATAACGGTGAGGTTTTGCAAAGCAAGAACCGTCCCTTGCGGCCGGGTGATATCATGGTGCTGGTCCGTCGTCGGGGGGCTTTTGTCGAAAAACTCGTTCGGTCGCTCAAAAGAAACGATATTCCCGTAGCCGGTGTTGACCGGATGGTGTTGAGCGAACAGCTGGCGGTTCGCGATCTCATTGCCTTGGGTGAGTTTCTGCTGTTGCCGGAAGATGAGCTCAATCTGGCAACAGTTCTCAAGGGACCCATGATTGGCTTTTCCGAAGATGACCTGTTTGATCTTGCCTATGACCGTGGCGATGAAAATTTGTGGTCTGTTCTGCGCCGTCGGCGGGATCAAAAACCAGTTTTTGCGCTTGCCGTGGACGAGCTCTCGGCGCTTCTGGCACGCGCGGATTTTACACCGCCCTTCGAATTGTTCGCGGATATTCTTGGCAATCGCGGGGGCCGTAAAAAACTTCTGGGGCGGCTCGGTGCTGATGCCAATGACCCAATTGATGAATTTCTGTCGCTGGCGTTTGATTATGAACGCAATCAGGTGCCATCCCTTCAGGGTTTCTGCGTTGGCTCGATACCGGTGATGTAGAGGTCAAACGCGATCTTGAACAGGCGACACGGGATGAAGTCCGGGTGATGACGGTGCATGGCTCTAAGGGACTACAGGCACCTGTGGTCTTTCTGCCCGATAGCGTGCAGGTGCCAAGCCAGGCGCCGCGGCTTTTATGGAATGCTGATGGCATGTTTCTGTGGCCGCCGCGCCGCCGATTTGCCGAGACGCAATGTGAAATGGCTTTGGCTGCGGCAGTGAAACCCGGGATCGCGAATATAGGCGGTTGCTTTATGTCGCGATGACCCGCGCTGAGGACCGGCTTTATGTTTGCGGTTGGCATACGAGACGCCGCGCCGCTAAGGGCAATTGGTATGAGTTGATTGAAACTGCGATGGAGACGGCGGGCACCTCATTTGATTTTGATCTCACCGGGGTCGCCCCTCAGGGCTGGACCGGGACGGGTTGGCGGCTGAGCAATCCGCAGACCCAAGACCCTGATCAATCCAAAGGAGCGGGGCCCCTTGCTGTTGTGCCTCAGGAAACACCAGATTGGGTGAATCGAGCGCCGCCACCTGAGCGCATTCCGCCGCGGCCGTTGGCGCCGTCACGGCCTGATGATCACGAGCCAGCGACTCGGTCACCGGTCAGTACGGGGTCCGTAGATTCCTTCCGTCGCGGGCTCATTATTCATCATCTGCTTCAACTTTTGCCGGAAGTTCCGGAAAAGGACCGACTTGTCGCGGCGCAACGCTATTTGGCGCGCCCGGTTCATGATTTATCAGAAGATGAGCAGCGATCCTATGCCGAGGAGGTGTTGGCGGTTCTGTCTGACGCCGAGTTTGCCAGCTTGTTTGGACCGGACTCGCGTTCTGAGGTGCCGATCACCGGGACTCTTGGAAGCCATATTGTTGCCGGTCAGGTCGATAGGCTCATCGTTGAGGCGGCAGCGCGTCCAAATCATTGATTACAAGTCAAACCGGCCGCCACCAGGCGACGCCGCCGATGTTTCCCCGGTTTATTTACGTCAGATGGCGGCCTATCGGGCTGTTCTAAAATCGGCCTTTCCGGGACGGAGAATCGATTGCGCTTTGCTTGGACGGATGCCCCGCATCTTATGAAATTGCCTGGTGAATTGCTCGACAGATATTTCGCTGATCAGGGCGCTTGACGGTTTCCGTTTCGCTTCCTAGTTTGATGGATAAACCGATTATTGAAGTCTGAAAGGAAACCAAATGTCTACTAAACCGATCTCGGATGATTCATTCGATTCTGACGTTCTCAAGGCTGAGGGACCGGTTCTCGTCGATTTTTGGGCCGAATGGTGTGGCCCCTGCAAGCAGATCGGCCCGTCATTGGAAGAGATTGCGGCAGAGATGGATGGCCAGCTGACCATCGCGAAAATAAACATCGACGAAAATCCGGAAACACCGACCAAGCTCGGCGTGCGCGGTATCCCGACATTGATGATTTTCAAGGATGGCGAAGTTGCGGCAACCAAGGTTGGCGCACTGCCCAAGAGCAAGCTCGTTGAGTGGATTAACGAATCGATCTAATCCCAACAGAGATTGTGAAGAGACTTTAGGAAGCCCCGCCCTTTGGCGGGGTTTCTTCGTAGGCGAGCACCGCACCGGCCAGAGTATAGAGATCCACAAATAAGAATGCGCCCGGGCTTTTCAGCTTGTTCGATGATCCGGCGGAGCGCTTCTACAAAACCGGCAGCTTCTTCTGTGATGATGCCGAGCTGTTTGCTTGCGGCGGCACTCTCTGACGCGGAGAGGCTCGCCTCTTCACCGGGAATGGCGACGGCCTGTAGCGTATCAATATGGTTGGCAAGGGGGCCGAGAAATTCCACTGGGATCACGGCTATTGAGAAAGCCAAAGATCAGATGCAGGGGCTGGTCATCCCAATGTTTGGCTACATCGGCCAGGGCTTCAGAAGCGGCCACGTTATGACCACCATCGAGCCACAGCGACCAACCTGTCGGCATGAGGCTTGCCAGAGCCCCATCGAGCCGTTGGAGCCTGCCTGGCCAGCGGGCGTTCTGAATTCCGCTCCGAATGGCGTCATCGGACAGGGTCAGCTGGGTGAGCTGTTTTGCGGCGATCGCGGCTGTGGCGGCATTTGTGATCTGGTGATCACCTGTCAGGGCTGGTCGCGGTAAGGCTATTTCACTGTCGCCGATTACAACCGAACACCCGTCAGGACTGGCAGAAAAAGACCAATCTTTTCCGTGGGTTATTGTCCTCGTGCCAATTTCTTTTGCCCGGACATTGATAACGTTTCCTGCCGCTGGCTGCTGTGGTCCGATTACGGCTGACACATCTTGGTTTGAGAATTCCGGCTTTTTCAAAAGCAATCTCGGCAAGCGTGTTGCCGAGCCAGCTCATGTGATCCATTGATACCGGTGTAATGACGGTGAGCGCTGGTTTCTCGAACACATTCGTGGAATCGAATCGACCGCCGAGCCCGGTTTCGATCAGCGTGACATCGGCGGGCTGGCGTGAGAATGCGAGAAAAGCGGCGACCGTCGTGATCTCAAACAGGGTGATCGGTTTCCCCGCATTTGCCGCTTCACATTCTTCGAGGACCCTGGTCAGGGTCTCTTCATCAATGGCGGTGCCAGCAATCGATATGCGCTCAGCGAACCGAATAAGATGTGGAGAGGTGTAGCAATTCACCGTCAGCCCGGCTGCCTCACACATGGCTCGTAGAAAGGCGAGGGTGGAGCCTTTGCCATTGGTGCCGGCGATGTGCACGACGTTGGCAAGGGTTTGTTCCGGATTGCCGAGTGTGGCGAGGAGCTCTTCCGTCCGACCGAGAGACAGATCAATCGCTTTGGGGTGGAGCGCGCTTAGCCGGTCGAGGACAGAATCACTCCGCAGCGGGGCGCTCTTCAGTTGGTTTTTTGTCGTTATCCGCTGTTGGGCTGGTTTCCGATGAATCGGCTGTCTTTTCGCGATTTCTTCAGCGCTGGGTTTTAAGGGCACAACTTCGGCTGCCGTCCGTTTATCCAGCAACAGGTTTGAAATCCGGACTAATTCATCGCGCAGGTGGCGACGATGAACGACCCGGTCGATCATACCATGTTCGAGCAAATATTCCGCGCGTTGAAAGCCTTCGGGCAGCTTCTCACGGATGGTTTCTTCGATCACCCGCGCTCCGGCAAATCCGATCACGGCCCCTGGTTCCGCTATGGCGATATCGCCGAGCATCGCAAAGGAGGCGGTGACCCCGCCGGTCGTGGGGTCGGTTAACACGGTGATATAGGGAAGCTTTGCTTCTTTGACTTCGTCGACCGCAATGATCGTCCGCGGCATCTGCATCAGGGACAGGATGCCCTCCTGCATGCGGGCGCCGCCGGAGGAGGTAAAGCAGATCAATGGTGCTTCCTGCAGGACCGCGAGCCTTGCGGCGATCAGGAGTGACTTGCCGAGCGCGAGCCCCATCGAGCCCCCCATGAAGGCAAAATTCATAATGGCGATGACAACGTTTCGGCCCCCCATCTCACCATGGGCGACGATCATGGCGTCGTCTTCACCGGTTTTGTTGCGGGTATCCTTGAGGCGGTCTGAATAGCGTTTGAGGTCTTTGAATTTCAGCGGGTCGCCGGTCAGTTTTGGCAATTCGACGGTTTGGTATTCACCGTTATCAAATAACAGCGCTAACCGCTCCTTGGCCGGCAGGCGCATATGATGGCCGCAATGACTGCAGACTCGCAAAGAGGCCTCCAGCTCGCGATGAAAGATCATCTGCTCGCAGCTGGGGCATTGATGCCAAAGGTTGTCGGGAACGTCTTTTTTCTCGACGAGTGCCCGAATTTTCGGACGAACGTAATTAGTAAGCCAATTCATGACCGGGCGGTCCTCACACCTTGCGCAAGTTCACTAACGAATTTTAGCACGGATTCTCGCAAATCGGGAGCGCCCTTTGTGCGGGCGTTGTTTTCCACATTATCAGCGATAACCTGAACGATTGCCGACCCAACGACGGCGGCATCGGCAACTCTGGCGATCTCCGCCGCCTGTTCCGGCGTCTTGATGCCAAACCCGACGGCAATTGGTAAATCGCTGAATTTACGAATTCGCGTGATCGCGTCTGCGACATTGCTGGTGGCCGCTGATTTTGTGCCGGTAATCCCCGCGATAGAAACGTAGTAGATAAAGCCACTGGCACCACCCATCAGGGCTGGCAGGCGTTGTTCATCGCTGGTTGGCGTGGTCAGGCGGACCAAATCGATCCCGGCCTTGTTGGCTGGGATGCGAAGCTCGGCGTCTTCTTCTGGTGGGATATCGACGATGATAAGCCCGTCGACACCGGCATTCGCGGCATCCTCTGAGAAGCGCTCGACGCCATAGATATAGATCGGATTGTAATAGCCCATCAGGACGATGGGTGTATCGTCGTCTTTTTCACGAAATGATTTTACCATGGCCAGCGTCACGTTCATGTTTTGACCGGCGTCAAGGGCGCGAATAGATGAGGCCTGGATCGCCGGGCCGTCGGCCATCGGATCGGTAAAAGGCATGCCAAGCTCAATGATATCGGCACCAGCCCCTGGCAACCCTTCAATGATGGCGCTTGAAATTTCGCGGTTGGGGTCACCGGCGGTGATAAACGTGACGAGACCGGCGCGGCCCTCTGCGGCGAGCTGCTTAAATCGGGCTGCGAGCCGACCTTGTTTACGGCTCATAGTGTCACCCCAAGCGCTTCGGCGACGGTAAAGACGTCCTTATCGCCACGCCCGCACATATTCATAACGAGCAAGTGATCCTTGGGCAGGGTTGGCGCTAACTTTCCAACATAGGCGAGGGCATGGGATGGTTCGAGAGCCGGAATAATGCCTTCAAGCTGTGTGCAGAGCTGAAAAGCGTCCAATGCTTCATCATCCGTTATCGGGACGTAATTGACTCGCCCGGAATCGTGCAGCCATGAATGTTCCGGGCCAATACCGGGATAGTCGAGCCCGGCGGAAATTGAATGTGCTTCGGTGATTTGACCGTCTTCATCCTGCAGCAAATAGGTCCGGTTGCCATGCAGGACACCTGGGCCTCCTGCGCTGAGCGAAGCCGCGTGTTCACCCGTCTCGATGCCTTTGCCGGCGGCTTCAACGGCATAGATCGTCACATCTTCATCGTCGAGAAAATCATAAAACAGGCCAATGGCATTTGAGCCACCCCCGATACAGGCAACCAGCGAATCCGGCAGCCGTCCTTCGGCTTCCGTCATTTGCTGACGAACTTCCTCGCCAATGATCTTCTGGAAATTTCGCACCATCGCCGGGTAAGGGTGCGGCCCGGCAGCCGTTCCAATGATGTAATAGGTGTCGTCGACATTGGAGACCCAGTCCCGCAACGCTTCGTTCATCGCATCCTTGAGAGTCCCTGATCCCGACGTGACCGGAACAACCTCGGCCCCTAGTAATTTCATACGAAAAACATTGGGTGCCTGACGGGCAATATCTGTCTCACCCATATAGACAATGCATTTCATGCCGAACAAGGCGCAGACCGTGGCGGTCGCGACCCCATGCTGCCCGGCGCCAGTCTCGGCGATGATCCGCTCTTTTCCCATACGGCGAGCCAGAAGTATCTGGCCCATCGTATTATTGATCTTATGTGCGCCGGTGTGGTTGAGTTCGTCACGCTTAAAGTAAATCTTGGCACCGCCCAAATGGTCACTCAGTCGGCGGGCATGATAAAGCGGGCTGGGACGCCCAACATAATGCTTTAGATACTCATCAAGTTCGGCCTGAAATGCCGGATCAGCCTGAGCTTCCTCATAGGCCTTTTCAACGGACAGGATCAGCGGCATCAAAGTTTCGGCAACGTAGCGGCCGCCATATATACCGAAATGGCCGTCGCTATCCGGTAGCGCCTTGAAGCTATTGGGCTTTTCGTTAGAAATTCTTGTCATAATCAAGCCAGAGTTTAGCAGAGTGTTGCGGTGTACGACAGCATTACCGGGTTATACCTTGCGGCTACGGCAAGGCAAGAACGGTTTCAAGAAACGCGGCAATCATCTTGTTGTCTTTCATGCCGGGCGCTGATTCAACGCCTGAGGAAACATCCACGGCGCGCGCGCCGCTAACATGGATTGCTTCAGCAACGTTTGCGGCGTTTAGTCCGCCTGACAGCATCCAGCTGTTCTGCCATGGATGATTTGCAAACAGGCTCCAGTCGAAGGAAATCGCATTGCCGCCGGGCAAAGCGTTTTTTAAATCCTTGGGTGCCTTGGCATCAAAAAGTATCTGGTCGGCGATGTCGCTATAACGATCGATGCCAGCGAAATCGTCTGCCTTCTCGATATGGATGGCTTTCATTACGGGCAAGCCGGTTGCCTTTTTGATCTCCGCTACGCGCTCGGGCGTTTCCTTGCCGTGAAGTTGCAGGATGTCCAATGGGACGTTATTCAGAATCTCCGTCAGCCGATCATCTCCAATATCAACAAACAGCCCAACTTTCTTAACGGAGTTAGGGACCATGGCGGCCAGAGGCGCTGCCTCAATGCCGGTTACCGCGCGGGGTGATGGTGGATAAAACACCAGACCGATATATGATGTGCCGCCATCGATGGCGGCCTGCATGGCAGAGGGCGTCTTGATGCCGCAGATTTTTGCCTGAACTGTCATTATGTCTTTCGGCGTGTCTCTACCCGGCAATAATGCCGCCGGCGATTTCATCGGCAATGCGGTCAGCTGCGGCTCTGGGATCATCAGACTGGGTAATCGGTCGACCAATAACTAAAAAGTCCGCCCCGGCACTCACGGCGTCGGCGGGTGTCATGATACGTTTTTGATCATCGGTTGACGCCCAGGCGGGGCGAATGCCGGGCACCACCAACAGGCAATCATCACCTAAAGATGCCCGCAATGTGGCAACTTCCTGCGGTGAGGCGACCAGCCCATCGGCACCGCTTTCACGGGCGAGCTGGCCAAGCCGCAGAACCTGGTCGGCGACTGGGGGTTTCTGGCCCATACGAACAAGATCATCTGCGGTAAGCGATGTCAGGACCGTCACGGCGAGAATACGGGGCGCTTCCTCTTCACCTTTTGCTTCAACGGCGGCTCGAACCATCGCCGATCCGCCCGACGCATGAATGGTCAACATGTAACAGTTCAGGCTTTTGGCCGCTTTGATTGCGCCAGCAACGGTATTGGGAATGTCGTGAAATTTCAGATCGAGAAAAATGCGCTGGCCGAGCTCTGAGATTCGCGCGACGCCATCTGGTCCGTTGGCGGTAAAGAACTCCTTGCCAAGTTTAAAACCACCGACGGCCCCCTTCAGCGCCTGGGCCAGCTCGATCGCGTGATTGAGGTCAGTGGTATCAATGGCACAAAAAATTCGCTCAGCAGGTGTCAGAATTTCCATGGTTCACATCTGTATTAAGGCTCGACATATATCCTGCCTTATATACGCACCCGCTGGCCGTGCGGCAATGGAACTTCGGTTAGTCTTCGTTCAACGCCAGGCGGCGCCTGGAGTCAGCTGATCCGGCTGGCGGGATTTGACTGGGTGTCGGTTTATCTGCATCCGCCTTTTCCAAGCCCTCTGCGCGTTTCCGTTGGGTGCGGGCCTGCCACTTTAGTTTTTGGCGCGAATAGGATGACAGCCCAGCCCCTATGACCAGGCCGACCGCCATGGCACCCAGAATGACAATGAACAGAGGCAGTTCCGGAGCAAAGGGGAGGGGGGATAGGTCGATTTTTGTCGGTGTCCGATTGGCGACAGCGAAAATTGCGACGATTGCAATGACAATGGCGAGAAACAGACGGACGATTATGCGGAATGCTGTGCGCATCAGATGTCTCGCGAATTAGAGATTAAGTCGCCACTCATATGTCGGCGACCGGACAATTAGCCCTGCGGCGTGTTAAGCCGGATCCGCAGGTCTTTTCCCACTTTGAAAAAGGGCACTGATTTGCGCGCGACAAAGACTGTTTCGCCCGTACGGGGATTTCGTCCTGTGCGTGAGTCGCGGTTTTTAACAGAAAATGCTCCAAAACCGCGTAACTCTACGCGATCACCACGCGACAATGCTGTGGAAACTTCGTCAAAGACTGTCGATACAATGCGTTCGACATCCCGCTGGTACAAATGCGGATTTTTTTCCGCCAACCGTATGATCAATTCTGACTTGGTCATTGCCCCTGCCTCCGAATTTCCATAATCAGCGCCCCCCGGTGCTGTCTGATGGAACCATCACTTCAACCAAGGGTGCCAGACAGATACCAGCCCGTCAAGTGTAAGTCTCTCTGAAAGCGAGGTTTTTTGGACTATGGAGGATGCATAATCCAGCCAGTCTTCGACCTCGCGGCGGATACGAATATCGCGTATGGGCAGTGATTTGCTGATTTTCTTTTCTGTCGCTAACCAACTCTTGGCCTGGCGCTCGCCGCCAATGGCATCGATGAGGCCATTCTTGAGTGCCATCCGTCCGGTATAGACCCGTCCGTCCGCCAAGCTGCGAACCTTTTCAGGTTTCATGTCGCGGCCCTTCACAACCATATCGATAAACATGGCATACATGTCATTGACCAACAGCTTGGTCGCGGCTCGAACTTTGGGGGTCACTTTGGAAAAGGGTGACGGTTCGGCTTTAAGGGGACCGCTTTTGATCGATTCAAATTTGATGCCGAGATTTTTAAGCAGTTCGGTGACTTCCGCAGTTTGGAATAAAACACCGATTGATCCCGTAACGGTGCCCTCATGGGCAAGGATACGATCCGCTGCCACCGCGATCATATAGCCTGCAGAAGTGGCGAGTTCATCCATCACGGCAATGACTGGTTTTTCTTTACGGATGCGGTTAAGCGCGCGGTACAGGGTCTCGCCGCCAACCACGGTGCCGCCCGGTGAATTGATGCGGACGATGAGCGCCTTTACGTCGTCATCTTTGCGAATTTTCTCAATAGCGGCGAGCCGTTTGAGATCGTTATGAATGACGCCATTGATGGTTAATCGGGCGATATAATCACCGGACTCGACGTTGGAATATTTGTAGATACCGGCGGTAACGGCTGCCACTACCGCAATAATGGCAGCCGTTCGCCAGAACGTTAACCGCCGCTTTAACCGGTGACGGTCGATAAGGTAATCAGCATCCATGGCCACGTCCTGTTAGCCTGACTGATTATCGAAAGACAATCTTAGTCTTTCTTCTCGGCTTCTTCGGCAGGAGCTTCTTCAGCTGCTACCTCAGCAGCAGGTTCAGCTTCAGCTTCGGGAGCAGCACCTTCGTCGGAACCAGCTTTTCTCATCGCTGCACCGAGAATGTCACCAAGGCTCGCGCCGGAATCCGAAGATCCGTAATGGGCCATGGCTTCTTTCTCTTCCTTGATCTCGTGGGCCTTAACCGAGAGGTTAAGTTTATGCTCACGCCGGTCAATATTGGTGACTTGCGCATCGATCCGGTCGCCAACTGCATAGCGGTCTGGGCGCTGTTCGCTGCGTTCCCGTGACAGGTCAGAACGCCGGATGAAGCCTTGAAGGCCGCCCGAAACACTGACTTCCAGGCCACCGTCGGTGACACTGGTAACGGTACAGGTAACAACGGCACCCTTCTTAAGGTCGCCAGCGGCTGATTCAAACGGATCGTCGGTCAGCTGTTTGATGCCGAGGGAGATGCGTTCTTTCTCGATGTCGATGTCGAGGACCTTGGCTTTTACCATGTCGCCCTTGTTGTAATCGACAACCGCTTCTTCGCCGGTTTTTTCCCATGACAGATCGGAGAGATGGATCATGCCATCGATTTCGCCAGGCAGCCCAACAAACAGACCGAACTCGGTGATGTTTTTGATTTCACCTTCGATCTCGGTTCCGACCGTGAAGCTCGACTCAAAGTCGGTCCATGGATTTTCCTGGGTCTGCTTGATGCCCAGAGAAATGCGACGTTTGGTTTGATCGACGTCGAGAACCATGACTTCCACTTCCTGACTGGTCGAGATGATCTTGCCAGGATGGACGTTTTTCTTGGTCCAACTCATTTCCGAAACATGGACAAGGCCTTCGACGCCCGGTTCCAGTTCAACAAAAGCACCATAATCGGTGATGTTGCTGACACGACCGGTGAAGACACCTTCGAGCGGATATTTAGCTTCGATGCTATCCCACGGATCGGCTTCAAGCTGCTTCATGCCGAGAGAAATACGCTGGGTTTCGGCATTAAAGCGAATGACCTGAACGTTAACCGTCTGACCAACTGTGAGGATTTCGCTCGGATGGTTGATCCGGCGCCATGCCATATCAGTGACATGCAACAGACCATCAACACCACCAAGATCAACGAACGCACCATAATCCGTGAGGTTCTTGACGATACCCTCAATAACCTGACCTTCGGTCAGACCGGCAAGCAGTTCGTTACGCTGTTCAGCGCGGGATTCTTCGAGGACGGCCCGGCGCGAAACAACAATATTGCCGCGACGGCGATCCATCTTGAGAATCTGGAATGGTTGAGGGGTACCCATAAGCGGGTTGATGTCGCGGACTGGCCGGACATCGACCTGGCTGCCGGGGAGGAAGGCAATGGCGCCCGAGAGATCCACTGTAAAACCACCTTTGACGCGGCCAAAGATCGATCCTGTAACGCGTTCCGTGTCGTTGAATGCTTTTTCCAAAAGGGTCCAGGCTTCCTCGCGCCGCGCCTTTTCGCGCGACAGCATGGCTTCGCCCTGACTGTCTTCCATTCTTTCGAGATAAACATCGACGATATCGCCTGATGAAATATTCGGGGCAGTCCCAGGGACGCCAAATTCGCGAAGGGCCACACGGCCTTCAGATTTCAAACCAACGTCGATCAGAACGGAATCACCTTCAATTGCGATAACCGTACCTTTAACAACTGTTCCTTCGGAATTTTCGCCTTCACCAAAGGTTTCTTCGAGCATGCCGGCGAAATCTTCGTCGGACATTTCTACATCTACGTCGGGATTCCCAAACTCAATAGCCATTCGTGTTTTAAACCATTTCCTTCCATCAGCCCTGTGATCAGGGCCTGTTCCAAGGTCGCACACGGGTTGGTCCCCATTGGACCGCTTCCCTACCCTTGCGCTCTTGTTACGCCTTGGACTCGTTCCGCTTACTGATGAACTCTAATGCGGCAGCAAATGCGGCATTCGCATCCATCCTGGTGGTATCCATGATGAATGCGTCGTCAGCGGGTACCAGTGGCGCGACACTTCGGGAACTATCCCGGGCGTCTCGCTCCCGCATATCCTGCAGAACGCGCGCATGTATAGCCTCATCGCCTCGTTCTAGCAACTCTTTAACCCGCCGTGCTGCGCGGATTTCAACATCGGCATCCACATAAATTTTGTGGTCGGCATTGGGGCAGATAACGGTGCCGATATCGCGACCATCGAGAATTGCGCCGCCGGCACCTTCTGGTGGGTTTTTGGCAAAATTTCGTTGCTGTTCTATTAACGCCGCACGCACCAGGGGCATCGCGGCTACCTTACTGGCGCGCTGGGTGGTCTCTTCGTCGCGAAGGGCCGGGTTTTCCATTGTTTCAGGCGAAATGGCCTGAACCGCTTCAAGGGCTAATTCCTCGGTAATATCTTCACGGGCCGGGTAGAGAGACAATGTCATAAAGCCGGTGGCCCGATAAAGCAGACCAGTGTCGAGATAGGCGTAGCCGAGCTCCCGGGCGAGGCGGCGGGCGAGGGTGCCTTTCCCGCTGGCAGCGGTGCCGTCGACGGCGATAACAGGAGTCGTCATTGTAGTTCCTCGATTTTGGCACCAATCTCATTCATGAGGGGCACAAAGGAGGGGAAACTGGTCGCGATGTGTTCGGCGTCGTCGATGGTTACCGGGCCCTTTGCAACCATCCCCATGACCAGAAAGGACATGGCGATGCGGTGGTCCATCCGGGATTCGATTTCGGCGCCACCCGGGATATTGTCCGGCGCGCCGGTAACAACCAGATCATCCCCCTCAATCTCGACCTTGATACCACAGGCCGTCAGTCCATCAGCAATTGCTGCGAGGCGATCACTTTCCTTGACGCGTAACTCCGCCAGGCCCTGCATGCGGGTAACGCCGTCGGCGGTTGCGGCGGCAACGGCGAGGATTGGATATTCGTCGATCATCGATGGCGCGCGTTTCGGTGGGACCGTGACACCTTTTAACTGGCTGGTTCTGACGATCAAATCAGCAACCGGCTCGCCTGCTTGATCGCGGGCGTCTGTGACATCGATATTGGCCCCCATTTCACGCAGGGTGTCGATAAGGCCAATCCGCAGCGGGTTAAGCCCGATGTTTTTGATGGTGATCTCGGAGCCCGGCGTGATCAGCGCCGCGACGAGGGGGAACGCTGCGGATGATGGATCGCCTGGAATAATGACATCCTTGCTTTCAAGTTCGGGCTGGCCGGTGAGGGTAATCACCCGCCGATCCGGGGCTTCGTCCGTCACGGTCAGCGTGGCCCCAAAATGACGCAGCATGAGCTCGGTGTGATCGCGACTTGGTCGGGTCTCAATGACACTGGTCTCGCCCGGCGTGTTGAGACCGGCGAGAAGAACCGCGGATTTAATTTGGGCTGAGGGCACGGGCAGTACATATTCAATGGGCAGGGCCATGCGGGCACCGATGACGGTCAACGGCATTTTATCACCATCGCGGGCGATAACCTGTGTGCCCATCTGGCTTAGCGGTGTCGCAATCCGTCCCATCGGTCTGGTTCGCAGTGAGGCATCGCCGGTGAACTGAACCTGGATTGGATGGGTCGCGACGAGCCCCATGAGCAAGCGCGCGCCGGTTCCGGAGTTTCCAAGGTCGAGGACATCGTCTGGTTCCTGCAGCCCGCCAACACCGACGCCCCATACGCGCCACAGATCATCGCTCTCGCGCTTGATGGAGACGCCCATAGCTTCGAGGGCGGTAGCCGTCCGCAGGACATCATCGCCGAGGAGCAGGCCACGGATCGTTGTTTCACCGACGGCCATGCCGCCGATCATTAACGCACGATGTGAAATCGATTTGTCGCCGGGGATGCTGACATCGCCGTTGAGACCCTTTACCGGTGCGGAAACCAGCCCCGTCATGACCTAATCCTTTCTTAGCAATTGGTCAGATATCACTGTCTGGCCCTCGCTATTTATGCAACGGGCTGTCTGTAGCACATCAAACGGGCATCACAATAGAATAAGCGGGGTGCAATTTTGCTTTTGACAGGTTATGCGGATCGTGGCATTGGCAATTCATCCAAGGCAATTCATAAATTATTTTTGATCTACGGAGGTTAATTTGGCGAAGCCTGAATGGGGCGAAAAACGGATCTGTCTGGACTGCGGAGCAAAGTTCTACGATATGCTGCGCAGCCCAATCGTTTGCCCAAGTTGTGAGACTGAATTTGTTCCCGTCGCCACGGGGCGCAGTTCGCGCGCCAAAGCCGCGGCACCGGCACCCAAACCCCAACCCAAGAAACCAGTGGTCGCGGATGAAGATGCCTTGCTGGTCACCGATGATGAGGATGACGACGACGGCGATATTCCGGAGGATCTTGCACTGCTGGATGACGACGACGACGATGATGACGATGATCTCATCGAAGATGTCTCTGATCTTGGCGGGGCAGACGATGTTCTCCAGGGATTGAGTGGTGGCCCGGAAAAACCGGATGATCTGGCGAGCAGCTAGCAGACCGTTTTTTGTCTTAAGGGACCTTTTCTGAGAATTAGGTCTTGCATCCGGGACCCCAGTTTCAGTAGGTTCCGCGTCAGCGCCGCACCGGCGGCGGATAAACGGGTCAAAATGGGCCTACCGGTATAGAATTTGGGGCCATAGCTCAGTTGGGAGAGCGCTTGAATGGCATTCAAGAGGTCGGCGGTTCGATTCCGCCTGGCTCCACCAAATAAAAAAAGGGTCTTGCTGTGATGGCAGGGCCCTTTTTGGTTTAGGGTAGCAAAACTATCACGTTGTTTAAGAACCCGTTGGCGCAAAGAAGATCGACAGAAAGAAACAGGTTAAAATTGGTGATCCGGTTTGGAACTGTTCATATTTTACGGAAGGGTGTGGTTGGCGTTCCGCACATGCGATATGAGGAGTAATTTTCCGGAATTGGGGTATATTTAGTCACATGGTTCGGGGCCGAAGACGCACAATCGTCGCAATCGCTTCTCTTCTTGTTGGAATTATGTGTGCTGCCCATATTTGGGATGCGAGATATTTCTTTCGGATTTTACCACTGACTTTGTGGGCCTACGAGATGACATCTGACGCGTTTGGAGAAAAAATCTTCACGCCACCTCCTGCCAAGTCATTCACTCATAAACTACCGTTGTTCAAATTCGATACCAGTCTGGGTCGGGAGCAGGCACTTACCTATGTTCGGGGGCTTGTTCCTTTATCAGGGCCCGCAATGACATATTCAGACCTGACTCCTGAAAAATGGTTCGCTCGGTTAAAAACACGGCGGGGATATTTTACAGATTTCTCGCTCCTCCTAATCTCACTTGCAGACCGGGCTGGGTTGCAGGCTCGCGAGTGGATTCTGTGGCATGACGACAATTGGAGCCATGGGTCGGCGCATTCAATGGTAGAAATCAGATTACCTAACGGTTTATGGGTTGCGATGGATGGCCAACACGCCACTATTTTGATTTCTAAGAACCAACCAATTTCCATGTCACAGGTATTCAAGCTGGCATCTACGAGCCAGACCATCGGCACAAAACGTTTGCCGATAGCAGAGAAAATTGGTCTTCCCAAAGCAGCGTCAACTAAATCTGCTTTGCATCACCTACCATCAGGGGCGATGTTGAACCTTCACCTCGCATCGTGGACCGGCGCCAAACATAGGCCAATTATTGCCATTCCCATTATTTATGGGGACCTGAAAATTGACTGGAGAATTTGGTCCAAAAAGTTTGCATTTCTGTTTGCTATCTTGGCTTTTGTAGCCTTTATTTTAGCGATTCGAAAAAGAAAGTCTGAAATCTGACGTCCTTTAGGATCCCGAATTATGACGCCTCATGGGACGAACCCCGTGGTGCTTCTCATCTACCTTTCTCCTGAATTACCCCGCGAACTGAATGGACGACACCCGGGATGACTGGGTAGACTGACGGCAGTCTTGTCCTGGAAAGTTCCTGAAGCCAGATGCTCAATCAACCACCTCGTGAAGCGATCTGGGTTTCCTGGCTCTACGTGGTTTTGTGCGTTGCGGCTATTTTTGCCACGGTGCCGTTTGGTCGCCGTATCACTGAATATATCGACTTTTTTGTCGATGATTCCATTTTCACAATTATTGTGGTTGGTCTTTTCGCTGTCGTCGCGTTCCGTGTTGTCCGGTTTCTGATGCGGCAGGGCGAGACGTCACCGGGATCCTATTTGTGGCTCGGCGGTGTCGCGATCGTTTTTGGTCTCTATGCTTATAGCCTGCGTGACAACGCCGTCGAGACGCTACATTTTTTTGAATATGGACTCCTTAGTTTTTTGATCTTTCGCGCCCTGTGTCACCGGGTTCATGATTACAGCCTCTATCCAATTGCGCTTTGTCTGGGATTCATTGTCGGGGCGATGGATGAGGCGATCCAGTGGCTGACACCACAACGTGTTTGGGATATGCGCGATATTCTCCTCAACAGCGTTGCGGTGGGATTGATGCAAATCGCGATTGGTATGGGAATAAAGCCGGCGATTATTAAGTCAGGATTTGGGGTCAACGGTGTGGTTTGGTTGTGCCGGACGCTTGCGCTGGCCGTCTTTATATTTGGCGTGTGTCTATTGAACACGCCGGCGGTGATCGACCTTTATATCGATAAGGTTCCAGGGATGTCGCATGTGCGGGGCAAGTCGAGCCAGATGGCAGAATATGGTTATTTGCTCCGCGATCCAGAGATTGGCAGATTTCGTTCACGCTTTACCATCAAGGCGTTAAAGGAACAGGATACGGCGCAGAGTAAACGGGCCGCCCACATCCTCAATCAATATCCTGACGTGCCGCTCTATCCAGATTTTTTCGAAAAATACACTGTGATCAATGACCGGTTTGTTCATGAGGCGGGTGTTCACCTGTTTCGGCGGGAGAAATATCTCGACCGGTTTATCGATTACAAGGGCAGGATCTCGCAGAGCAAGCGCTACAAAAGAGCGGTTCTCATCGCCTGGCGCGAAACCCGCATTCTGGAAAAATATTTTCCAAAGACCTTGGCGCAATCGCGATACAGGATTTTGCCGACGCAATGGGCCTTACTCGATGCTGTCCATAACGCCGAACGGCATTATGAAAGCCCGGTGAGCAAATCTCTCATTACCATCGTGACCTATCGGCAGATGGCCTGGGGCATCGCCGGGTCGGTCATTATGCTGTTGGGTGGCAGCCTGCTTTACAGCCATCGTCGAAACGATAAAGCTGTTGATCATGGATGATGTCAGGTCATGGGTTTTGATTGCGGGAGGAGGACAGCTGACCAGTGTTTAACCGTCGAAAATTATTAAGTGGCCTTGGCGCTGGTGCTGTGTCATTGGCGACGTCCTGGCCTCACCGGTTAAGCTGGGCGGCAGATGGCGCGCCGAAAGGTCAGCTGCGGTTTGCCTTCTTTACTGATGTTCATGCCCGGACTGAATGGGGGACGCCGGTGGCGATGGCCAAGGCGGCCCGGACAATCAATGCGCAAAAACCTGATCTCGTGATCGCGGGCGGTGATCTGATTACCGACGGGTTTACGTCTTTGCCGGACCAGGTGGCGCCGCGCTGGGACGTCTATATGAAAATGCATAACGCCATAGACGGTGATGTGCATGCGACAATCGGCAATCATGATTTGGTGGCGGCCAATCCGGCAGATGGATCAAAGCCAAGCGCTGATCCGCGTGCCGAGTTCCGGAGCCGCTTAAAGCTGGACCGGACCTATTACAGCTTTGATGCGTTGGGCTACCGGGTGTTTGTTCTGGACTCGATCAATGTCATTCGTGGCAAGCTGCACTATCAGGGGCTAATTGGTCCGGCGCAGATGGAATGGCTGAGTGAAGAACTGTTAAAGACCCCGAAAGACATGCCGATCGTTATGGTCAGTCATATCCCGCTTCTGACAGCCTTCTTTGGTGCAACACGCGGGGCGCTCGAAGGTGGCAAGCCCAATCGCGTCATGGTCAATAACCGGGGCGTGCTCGATTTGTTTCGTGATCACAATCTTTTACTGGTGCTGCAGGGTCATTTGCATGCTCAGGAAGTTATTCGTTGGCGCAAGACGACCTTTATTACCGGTGGGGCGGTCTGCGCCAAGTGGTGGCGTGGTTCATGGCATGGCACGGAAGAGGGGTTCAACATCATTACGTTGAAGGAAAACCATGTCGACTGGGAATATGTCGATTACGGCTGGGAAGCCCAGCGGCCCTGACGGGTGAAACTCGCCACTACCGTATTATTCTGCGGCCTGTGCCTCGGGTGCCGCGCTGACGACTAGGTCGGCAAGGGTTCGTTGCTCGATCGCGTCCGCCTGAGCGGTTTCCAAGGTGGTAAACAGGGCATCAAGGCTGGGCGAGGTTTCAAGGCCAGCTGGTGTCATGGAGCCCTGTTCCCCGTTGGTCCGCAAGACATGGAGCACATCTGAGATTTTGATTGTTTCAGCCGGGCGGGTTGGCAACCACCGTTCCGGGACATCGGCGGTGGCAACAATAAATTTTTCCTGGGCGAGAAGATTGATCAGCATATTCATTGTATCGCCGCGCAGACCCGTGCGACGGGACAGATCGTTGGTCGTTGGCTGCCCTTGTTGCAGGACAAAGTCGTTGGCTACCACGGCCATGATTGCCAGACCGGCGCGTTCTATCATGCGGGGACTCATGATCGGCTCGCCCCGGTACAATGTGAGACGGTCAGGGTGTTGGTGATAATAGGCGACGCTTGCCCCGACTAACAGCACGAGCCAGGCAATATAGAGCCAAAGCATGAAAAAGATCAGCGCGGCGAAGGCGGAATAGATCGCGGTATATTGCGCTGAGGAAACGACGAAGGCGGCGAAGGCCCAGCCCGCAAAATTCCATAAAATTCCTGCTATGATAGCGCCTGTTACCGCGGACAAAACCCGTACCCGGGTATTTGGCATAAAGACATATATAAAAGTGAAGGCCCCGATGACCATAATGATCGGGATTAAGGCGCTGGCGAAATGGAGAAGCGACCCAATGGGTTCGATTGCCGTCAGGGTCGTCACGATCGTGTTGTTCATCAGGGAAGCGCTGATGCCAAGAGACGAGAAGACCAGAATCGGGCCGACAATGATGACAGAAAGATAACCTGAGAATCTTTGGGTAAAGGGGCGTATCTGAGGAACGTGCCAGATATAGTTGAAGGCGTTCTCGATCTTCTGCATCAGTGATATCGCCGTGTAGAGCAGTAAGGCGAGCCCGAGCGACCCCAGGACGCCAGCTTTTACATTGTCGACGAATTCAATGATCCGGATACCAATGACCACACCCTGCTCGCCGAGCGGCAGGAGTGATTTCATCATCGCGGTTTCAAGTTGTTCGTGAACGCCAAATCCCTTGAGCACTGAAAAGCTGACGGCCAGAAGAGGAACGATTGACAGGATCGTCGTGTAGACAAGGCTCATTGCCCGGAGATTAAGATGGCCGACGTTCAGATCGCTGATGACGGCCCAAAGAGTGCGCGCGGCTCGGATGCTAAAAGCATGCCAGGTGCTAAGTTGATTCAGGTCTGGTCCCAAATGCGGGACCGTACGTAATTTGGAAACTGCCAAAAATCTTTCATTAAAATACTCAGTTGGCCTCATGGCCGGTCAGGATAGGTCTGTGGGGCCGCATCCTGCCCCAAAAAGAAGAAATATCGCTACTAAAAACGTTGTTCTTGTCGTTACGGCGATTGGTCCCCATATATAGGCCGCATGGTGCCCAAATGGGGCCATTAGGGTGCCTCATCGACAATCCCGTTGATGTCGCGCAGACCACAACCTGCTCATTTGGAGAGGTGCAATGACCCGTATGTCGCTCTTTAACAGCCCGTTTCTTTTGGGCTTTGACGAACTTGAAAATCTGCTGGACCGTACCGCGAAGGCATCGTCTGACGGATACCCCCCTTACAATATCGAACAGCTTGCCGAAGATGGTTTGCGGATAAGCCTCGCCGTTGCGGGTTTCAGTGACGACGAATTGAGTATTGAGATTGAGGACCGGCAGTTGGTCGTCAAAGGGAAACAACGCGACGACGATCAGCGGATTTACCTGCATCGGGGGATAGCCGCTCGTCAGTTCCAGCGTTCCTTTGTGCTCGCCGAAGGCATAGAGGTTACAGGGGCGTCTCTCAACAATGGACTGCTCCATATTGATCTGGTTCGACCAAAGGTCGAGGTACGAAAGAAAGTTATCAAAATTAATACGAGCGCATCATCCCAGGAAAACGATGACAGGGTGATCGACGTTGAGACAAAAACGGCAGCCGTCTAACGAGATATTTTTTTATCCGTTACGCAGCGCCAACCTTGGTTTTACTCAGCAGTAGTTTGCACAAGGCAGTCTCGTTTTTTGCCGCGCGTAGTTTTTTGCACATATCGGGATCGCGAAACATTCGCGAAATTCGGGCGAGTGCTTTCAAATGATCAGCGTCCGCATTCTCCGGCGCCAGCAATAGAAAAACCATATCGACGGCTTGATCGTCGACCGAGTCGAAATCGATCGGTTGTTCGAATTTGGCGAACACGCCGTATAAGCGGGTCAGCTCTGGGAGTTTCCCGTGCGGGATGGCAACCCCACGCCCGATGCCAGTCGTGCCTAACCGTTCTCGTTCTAAAAGGATGTCAAAAATGGCGCGATCATTCTGGCCGCTAATTTTGGCGGCATGCGCTGCGAGTTCCTGAAGCGCATGCTTTTTGCTCGATGCACGAACAATCGACACGATACTTTCGGTGGAGAGGAGATCACAAATTTCCATTATTTTCGGTCCTTGATCGCCCAGGTTCTGCGCTAAGATTTTGCGTTAGCGGTTGGGGTGGGGTCTACCCAGCCGATATTGCCATCGGCGCGTCTGTAGACGACGTTTAAGCCACCATGCGCTTTATTCTGAAAGACGAGCGCTGAGCTGTTATTGACGTCCATATGCATGACGGCTTCGCTCACTGTCAGGTCCAGAATAGTGGTCGCCATTTCGGCAACAATGACGGGGGCCCCATCGGCACTGGTGACTTCATCTTCGTCTGGATTGTTCTCGATGACATATTTTTGGGCTTCGAAGGAGCCAAGATCCGGTGAATTTTTACGGTGATCGTTGAGACGTCTCTTGTAGCGGCGCAATTGTTTGGCGATCCGCTCGAGGGCGGTTTCAAAAGACGAATAGGGCTCTTCCGTTGCTGCCCGACCGTGCATCTGAATATTACGGGCGATATGAACGACAATATCCGTGCGAAACTGTTTGCCGTTACCTTCTTTGGTCATGACAACATTGGCATCCAATGCGTGATCAAAATATTTTTCAACGGAATCAGTGAGCCGGGTTTCAATATGCTGTGTTAAGGCATCACCAATGTCGAGTTGCTTGCCTTT
The DNA here is from genome assembly GCA_943787225.1 of uncultured Alphaproteobacteria bacterium. Lineage (GTDB taxonomy): Bacteria > Pseudomonadota > Alphaproteobacteria > MPNO01 > UBA2964 > UBA2964. Next base: position 816,135 of record CALSLP010000001.1, on the reverse strand, counting down.
AATCGATAATTCCATTGAGAACCTTCATTTTGCGGTCTGTCATATTTACCGTATCGAGCTAATCTAAATGCCAGTGTCTTCCTGGCGCTGATGTCGGCGGCGGAAAATAGGGCCGCTCGTCCGTAAAAGTCAACAAATAGCTCTTACGGCTTTTGTCAGGGCTACGCATGCAGTGTCTTCTCGCGGCGGCGCTGTACGGAAGACGGGATATGCATTGCCTCCCGGTATTTAGCAACGGTACGTCTCGCGATATCGACACCCTCATTGCGCAGGATATTGACGATTTTGTCATCTGACAGAACATTATCTAGCGATTCTGCCTCGATCATGTTTTTAATCTGGAACCGGACGGCTTCGGCGGACGAAGATTCGCCTTCTGTATTTCCCCCCAGCGCAAAGGTGAAAAAATATTTCAGCTCAAAAATGCCGCGTGGTGTTGCGATATATTTATTGTTGGTGACCCGGCTGACCGTGCTCTCGTGAATATCGAGCGCTTCGCTGATCTCGCGGAGGACGAGAGGTCTTAAATACTGGACGCCTTTTTCAAGAAAATCTTCCTGGTGGCGGACGATCTCTGCCGCCACCTTCATGATCGTTTGCGCTCGCTGGTGCAGGGCTTTTACCAGCCAGTTGGCAGATTGATAGCATTCCGCGATGTAAACCTTGTCCTTTTCGCGCAATAATTTGCTGTTTATTTCGGTGTGATACCGGTTGTTGACCAGGACGCGTGGCAGGGTGTCGCTATTTACTTCGATCAACCAACTGCCGTCCTTGCCGCGGCGGACTGACACATCGGGTGTCACAGCTTGCGCAACGGAGTGATCGAAGGCCATCGCTGGTTTTGGATTCAGCGCCTGAATCTCTTTAACCATTTCTGAGATGTCTTCATTGTCGACGCCACACAGGCGCCGCAATTTTTTAAACTCTCTCTTGGCCAGAATGTCGAGATTTTCGACAAGGGCCTGCATTGCGGGATCGTAACGGTCCAGCTCTTTGAGCTGAAGCGCCAGGCATTCTGATAAATTCCGGGCAAAAACACCGGCGGGGTCGAACTGCTGGACAGATTGGAGGGTGTGTTCAACGCGGTCGAGTGGGCAGCCGAGCATCGAGGCGACGTCTTCGACTGAAACAGTGAGGTAACCTGCCTCGTCCAGTGAATCGACCATATAGACGGCAATCATACGGTCGACGGGATCGCTAAGGTCGACATTGACTTGTTCAAGCAGGTGATCCCGCAAGGAAATTTCCTCGGCCGGCGCATTCTCGAGCGCTGGGTTATCAGAATCGAATCCGCCGGCGCCACGTACTTGCCAATTGAGGGTGTCCGCTTCCATGGCCGGCGCGGCATCGCCACCAGAATCGCCTGACCATACGTTTTCGTAGTCAGCGTCTAACCCCGCATCATGGTCAAGCGCGATAGATTCGTTATCGACGAGCTCGCGTGAGTCGGGCTCTGCCGGTGCATCGCTAAATGTCGTGTCATTGTCAAACGAATCGCCTGCGGATATTTCGTTACCGTCGCCGCTCATGCTATCGCCCATGTCAGTGTCTCCGGCGGTGGCATCGGAGTCGGCGATGGTATTTCTGTCTTCCTGGGGCTCTGCGCCATCGTTATGTCCATCGGTATCTTCACGTTCGAGAAGTGGATTCTGCTCCAGCTCCCGTTCGACATAATCCGACAATTCAAGATTGGATAGCTGAAGCAGCTTAATTGCCTGCTGCAGCTGTGGCGTCATGACCAGAGACTGGACCTGACGCAGATCCAACCGGGGGACCAAGGCCATAATCGTTACCTTACATACACTTAGTCGTGTTCATACCTGTTTTACAGGCTGAACCTTTCGCCAAGGTAAACACGTCTAACGTCTTTGTGGGTAACAATCTCGTCAGGCGCGCCTTCCATAAGAACTCTACCATCGTGAAGAATATAGGCCCTGTCGACGATGTCCAGAGTCTCGCGAACGTTGTGATCGGTGATCAACACACCAATGCCGCGGTCTTTAAGATGTGACACCAGGTCCCGAATATCATTAACCGCAATTGGATCAATTCCCGCAAGCGGCTCATCAAGGAGAATAAAACTGGGATCTGCTGCGAGGGCGCGGGCTATTTCTACACGGCGTCGTTCCCCCCCTGACAGGGCTAGAGCGGGTGTCCGCCGCAGATGCGAAATCGAAAATTCCGCTAACAGATCTTCGAGTCTTGTCTCGCGTTGATCAGGGTGATCTACAGCGACTTCCAAAATGGCGCGAATATTATTTTCTACGGACAAACCCCGGAAAATAGAGGCTTCTTGCGGTAAGTAACCGATGCCCAGCCGTGCCCGGCGGTACATTGGCAGGCCCGTAATATCGTTTCCATCAAGTGTGATCGTCCCATAATCCGGCGCAATGAGGCCTGTGACGATATAAAATGAAGTTGTTTTGCCGGCGCCGTTAGGGCCGAGAAGCCCGACGACTTCGCCGCGTTGAACAGACAGAGAAACCTCACGCAACACGGGGCGTTGTTTGTAGGATTTTCCGAGATTGTGCGCGACAAGCCCGTTATTATTCGTGATCAGCTGAGGTGTCGACCTGCTGTCTTCGCTATTGTTGGTTGGCGGTACTAACTCTGACGTCATGTTACTCACACTAAACGCTTTAATTCGCCGTGACTATTAACGAATTTAGTTAACGCTTTTGTTTTGCAGCTCCGATTTTGGTCTTAAATTTTTAGGCCCAAAGACACCCCGGACCCGTCCAGATCCACTACTCAATAAACGGCTGACCCCGGTATTCAGGTCTATTTCTGCGGCATCACCATTCAACTGGTCGGCGCCACGGGTGATTTTTACATCACCGCGTAACACGACGATACCGGTCTTTGTGTTATATACGCCACGCTTGCCCCGGACAATTTCCTTGGGCGATGACACTAAGACGTTGTCATAAGCGTCGACCCGCGTCACCTCGTTCTTGCCAGCTTTGGTTTTCTTGAAATGGGCGGTCAGCACGTCGGCGCGCAGGCGTTTGTCGTCCTTGATGGCCACGGCATCGCCGCGCGCGACAGCGATTGATTTCTTCTCCCAAAATTCCAGGCTACGACTGGCGGAAATATTTTCTGTGTCGGTAATTAATCTGGGGTTTCCCGTCAGGACAAAGACCCCCTTGGCAACGTCATAGACACCCTTGGTGCCATAGGCGGTTTGGCGGGGGGAGACGATACGGACGTTACCATCGGCATCCAGCCGCCAAATTTGCGTGCTGCCATCCTTTAATTTCTCATAATAGGCGGTCAGTTGATCCGCGTGGACGACGACATCGCCTTGTTTGGCTTTAGCATTCCCCCGCGCGATATAGGCCTGGGCTTCTTGTTGCCATTCAATGCCGTTATCCGCATCGATCTCAATTGGGACATTGCGCGCCTGGTTGGGTAGGCCGATCCCCCCTTGAGCAAAGGCTGTGTTTTGCATCAGGCACAAAGCGCCAGCAAATAAAATGATTTTGGCGATACCGGTCATTTGCGCTGTCTTAGATTGAGCTGTTTGGATGTTGGATACAGGATCATTTTACTTTTGCCTGTGAAAATCATGGTTTTGCCGCGCTCGAGTATTCTAAATCCAGACCCATTGACGGTGCCGCCCGGTCCATGACCTGATATGGGCACATCGCCTTTCGCAGTCCCCGCCGCCATATCTATTTGCGCAACGGTTGTTTTGAGCTCGTAGCCGGAATCATGGAACAGGCTTATAGCGCCTTTTAGATCCAGCACTTCAGATTGACGATTAAACATACCGGTTTCTGCCGATATCGCCATCCAGGTTCCGGCCTTTGCCGTTAGATCCGCTTTTGGAAAAGCGAGATCTACCAGGTTGGGGTCATCTTTTTGCTGAAACGCGGTATCGGCTGTGAGGTTGAATGGTCGTTGGTTTGAGTCTGTGCTGGAAAAGCGTGGATTGACTATTTGTTGTCCACCGGTGTCATGGATAGTGATCTTTGAAACACCGAGCCGGAATCCTTCAGGTTTTTGGGTTAGCTGTGGCCAGGCGATCACCAGCGCAACGATGGCGGCTGCGGAGACTGGTAAGGCAACCCGCATAAGCACGACAAATCGTGAATAGCTTCTTCCTGAACCGTCACCGCCTCCGCCTGGAGATAAAGAACTTGCGACACGGGCACCGTCCGATTTTGCATCGTGAGGTTTGGTCGCAGGTGTGTTCATGAGTGTTCGCGAGCCCTAAACGATACCGGCGCGAAGGAGATCATGGATATGCAATATGCCAGCGGGTTTTCCATTTTCGACGACAAAGAGGGCTGTAACCCGGCGTTCTGGCCCGTTCATCAGTTTCAGCGCAGCCGCGGCAAGCTCATTAGGTTCCGTGGTCTTGGGCGTACCGGTCATGACGTCGCCCGCCAGCTGATCGAGGAGTCCCTTGTCCATATGGCGCCGCAGGTCTCCATCGGTGATGATGCCCGCAAGGTCACCGTTATCGTCGGTGATCCCAACGCAACCAAAACTCTTTTGGGTCATGATAAGCAGCGCATCTGGCATCGGCGTCGCCGCATCGACAAGCGGGACAGCATCACCGCGATGCATGACATCTGACACCTTTACGAATCGACGGCCTAATTGCCCGCCAGGGTGCAGGGCGTTGAAATTCTCCGGCGAAAACCCCTGTCGTTCGAGTAAAGCGACAGCGAGGGCATCGCCGATTGCCAGCATAACCGTGGTTGATGTCGTGGGCGCCAGGTTCAAAGGGCAGGCTTCTTTAACATTGGGCAGCACAAGGGATACATCGCCGGCCTTGTCCAGCGAGCTGCCCGCGCGTCCGGTAATTGAAATAAGGGGGATACCGTTGATCTTGGTATGGGCGACCATGTCCGAAAGTTCGATCGTTTCCCCTGAATTGGATAGCGCCAGTAACACGTCTTGTTTGGTGATCATGCCAAGATCGCCGTGGCTTGCCTCACCGGCATTCACATATTGGGCAGGTGTACCAGTTGAGGCCAATGTCGCGGCAATCTTATTGGCGATATGACCACTCTTGCCCATTCCACTAATGATGACCCGCCCCGTGGCTGATGCCATGATGTCGAGTGCTTTGACGAAAGATTCGTCGAGCACATCAGCAAATTTAAGCAACCCGGCCGCTTCGTCCTTAAAGACGTTTCTGGCGACCTCGAGGTCGGTGAGTTTAGCCATTTCTTTCAAATCTGACTCCATTACTTTTGAATTTCCCAGACTATCGGTTGGTATAATTTCGGGATTCTCGTGATTCGGCAACCAGTCTAGCCTATAAATTGAATCGGCTGGTAGCGTCTTGGTGCCGTCGTTGATATTGGTCTGTCTATTCAGACACGCGGCTTAAACCTAATGAGCAAATATATCAATTTCTGGCCAGCCAGCGAGATCCAGCTTGGCGCGGTTGGTTAAAAAGTCGAAACAAGCTGTCGCCAATTCTGTCCGGCCTTCGCGGGCAAGCATGATATCAAGTTTGTCACGCAGCTGATGCAGATACAGGACATCCGATGCCGCGTAGTTTAGCTGAGCGTCGCTCAAACTATCGGCGCCCCAGTCTGAAGATTGCTGTTCTTTGGAAATCGAAACGTCGAGCAGCTCACGACACAGATCTTTCAGACCATGCCGATCCGTATAGGTGCGCACCAGCTTAGAGGCGATTTTGGTGCAATAGACCGGCGCGCAGGTGACTCCGAGATATTGTTCAATGACGGCGATATCGAAGCGGCCAAAATGAAACAGCTTTGTGACCGACGAGTCGTTGAGCATCTTTTTCAGGTTCGGTGCGTCATATTGGCCTTTGGGAAAGCGAACGATATGCGCATTGCCGTCGCCGGCGGAAAGTTGCATCAGACACAGCCGGTCGCGATGGGGGTGCAAGCCCATGGTTTCAGTATCGATTGCAACGCAATCGCCTAGATTCAACCCGTTAGGGAGGTCACCTTGGTGAAGATCAGTCGTCATGACGTATGGGTCACCCCTATGCAGCTTGGCTGTCGGATTAATTGGTGCCCAGGAGAAGACTCGAACTTCCACGACCTTGCGGCCACAGGTACCTGAAACCTGCGCGTCTACCAGTTCCGCCACCTGGGCACCGATGGGGAGTGGGTATGCCATAGGCTTAGGCAATGTCAACAGGTTTAAGCCTTCCGTTACGTCTTCACGATAAGACTTTGGTATGGTGTGCGGTGAGGCTATATAGTGTCTTAAATATAAATTGCCCCACCGGGCATAGTCAGGTTTGCGGTTAATCCCGTGGAGGAAATAATGAACCACAGTGTTGTAACGGTATTTGGCGGTGCAGGCTTTGTCGGCCGTTATGTTGTGCGGGCTCTTGCGCAGCAGGGCGCCCAAGTCCGGGTTGCCTGTCGTCGACCAGAAGAAGCGATGCGCTGTAAACCGATGGGTGATGTTGGTCAGATCGTCCCCGTCGCCGCCAATATACGGAATGCCGAGTCTGTTGCGGCTGCCGTCGCGGGCGCGGATGCGGTGGTTAATCTGGTCGGGGTGCTCTACAAACGCGGTCCGCAGAATTTTGACAGCCTGCATGTTGATGGCGCATGCATGGTTGCGGATGCGGCCAAAAGCGCTGGCGTGAAGAGATTTATTCATTTGTCGGCAATTGGTGCTGATCCGGAATCAGAGTCTGATTATGCCAGGAGCAAGGCGCTTGGTGAAAAAGCAGTGGGGGATGCCTTTGAGGGGGCAACAATTCTTCGTCCCTCAATTATTTTCGGCCCCGAAGACGATTTCTTTAACCGGTTTGCGGCTCTGGCTCGTTTGTCGCCGGCACTGCCGTTGATTGGCCCGAATACCAGATTCCAGCCTGTGTACGTGGCGGACGTCGCAAAAGCCGTGTCCGCCTGTTTGGCCGATGATGCGACTGCTGGTCAGTGTTATGAGCTTGGCGGCCCCTCCGTTCATACATTTAGGGAGTTGATGGTGATAATGCTGGCTGAGATTGGCCGCGACCGCTTCCTGGTTCCAGCACCGTTTTGGGCCGCCTCAGCAAAGGCGTTTTTCCTGGAGCATCTCCGGGTGCCATTTTTTCTGCCCAAGCCCCTGCTTACTCGAGATCAGGTGCGGCTCTTGAAATACGATAATGTGGTGAATGAGGACGCGCAGGGATTTGACGCGTTAGGGATTGTGCCGACATCGTTGAACGCTGTCTTGCCAACCTATCTTTGTCGTTACCGGCGGACGAAAGACAAAGGCCGTGCTGCACAGGCGGCCTAAGCTGCTAACCACAGGATCACGACACCCAGGGCAATTCGGTAGAACACGAAGGGTGTAAAACTCTGACGTTGAAGCCAACCCATCATGACGACGATGGCGAGGAGGGCGGTAACGAAGGCGAGCCCGGCAGCAATCAGGATATCCGTCTGAAAGGCAGCATCGCCGCTTTTCATGACATCGATCCCCTGCAATAACCCAGCGCCAGCGATGGCTGGGATTGAGAGCAGCATCGAAAATCGTGCGGCGTCGCGTCTTTCAAACCCGAGCAGCCGCGCCATGGTGATCGTGGTCCCTGCTCTGCTGGAGCCCGGAATAACCGCGAGGGCCTGAGCGAGACCGATCAGTAGTGCATTACCCAGGGTGATGTGGGTCATGCGTTTGATCCGGAGCCCATATCGATCCCCTAAATAAAGCAGGATACCACCGATGATGAAGGCCCAGCCAATGATCAGAGGTGTACGAAGCCCTTCGCCAAAATAAGCCTTAACGGCCAATCCGGCGATGACAACAGGTATACTGGCAATAACGACTAACCCGGCCAGCTTTGCCCCGTCATCGATTTTCCCCGTTGCGAGTTTGCCAAGGCCGCATAGCATCATCCAGACTTCCCGCCATAAATAGACAATGACGGCGCCCAGGGTGCCGACATGTACGGCGACATCCATCGTCAGTCCCTGATCCTGCCAACCAAGCAGGACCGGTGTCAGGGCAAGATGTCCTGATGAGCTAACCGGCAGGAACTCGGTTATTCCTTGAATGACCGCCAGGACGGTGATCTGAAGGAGAGTCAAAATATGCAGCCCTATCCTTTTGCGTCACAGCATATACAGCGTTACGGAGTCGAGGAAAACGAAGAAATAGTCCTAAATCGGAACTAAAATACAGAGAACCGCGCAAACGATTGAATCATGCGAATCCCCGTATCCCCGTATTTGGTCAAACTAGTTAACATATGCTGACCTAAATATCATTTTTTACTCGCCAAAGGCCAATATTTACCTTATATAGAGCCTCCTCCTTCGGAGGGATCGGGGGATTTCGACTAAATTTCGAAAATATCCTATCGCGTTTGCGAGGGTGGTTTTATGGCGGGTAAAGCAGTATTTACCCTGAATTTGCGATGAATTGGACAATAAGATGCTCAGATTTGTAGATACAGAACGCAAAACACCTGAAAAACGTTCTTCTGAGGAGCGTAAGGCTGATTTTAACGAGATTTATCGTCGTTTTAATGAAGAACAGGCGGAAGAACAGGCCAGTCGGTGCTCGCAATGCGGAATCCCGTTCTGTCAGGTCCATTGTCCTCTTCAGAATAATATTCCCGACTGGCTTATGCTAACGGCCGAAGATCGGATGGAGGAAGCCTATGAGCTTTCTTCTGCGACAAACACCTTTCCCGAAATTTGTGGCCGGATTTGCCCTCAGGATCGCCTTTGTGAAGGCAACTGTGTCATTGAACAGGCTGGCCATGGCACCGTCACAATTGGGGCTGTTGAGAGTTTTATAACCGAAACTGCTTTTGAGAATGGCTGGGTCAAGCCGCCGAAGCCAATCCGCGAGATTGATCAGTCGGTTGGGATCATTGGCGCCGGTCCTGCAGCGCTCGCCGCCGCCGATATGCTCCGCCGCAAAGGGTATCAGGTTCATGTCTATGATCGTTATGATCGGGCCGGTGGGTTGCTGGTTTATGGCATTCCGAACTTCAAGCTCGACAAATCAATTGTAACCCGCCGGATCGCGCTTCTTGAAGAAGCCGGCATCAAAATGCATTACAATGTCGATGTCGGCAAGGATGTCAGTTTCCAGGAATTGCGCGACCGCCATGATGCCATCCTGGTCGCGACTGGCGTTTATAAGGCACGTGATCTTCAGGCGCCGGGTATCGGTCTTGGTAATATCGTACCGGCACTCGATTTCCTTATCGCTTCCAACCGCAAAGGTCTTGGCGATACCGTTTCTGAATTTGAAGATGGGTCGTTGAACGCGGCCGGCAAAAAAATCGTTGTTCTCGGTGCGGGCGACACCGCAATGGATTGTGTCCGGACCGCCGTGCGTCAGGGAGCAGAAACAGTCGTCTGTCTCTATCGACGTGACATGGCGAACATGCCGGGTTCCCGAAGTGAAGTTCAATATGCCGAAGAAGAAGGCGTTCAGTTTACTCTGCGCGCGCAACCTGAGGCTTTTCTGGGAGATGAAGTGGTTTCCGCGGTTCGGGCTGCCCGTATTCATCTTGGGGTTGCTGATGCCTCTGGTCGCCAGACGCCCGAGGTAATTGAAGGCTCGAGTTTTAATGTCGAAGGTGACCTGGTCATCAAGGCTTTGGGTTTCGACCCTGAAGATTTGCCTAAAATGTTTGATGTCCCCGAGCTGGGAGTCACCCGATGGGGCACGCTCAAAATCAATTTCCGCAACAAGATGACCAATCTGGATGGTGTCTTTGCCGCTGGCGACATTGTCCGTGGTGCCTCTCTCGTTGTGTGGGCTATTCGTGACGGTCGCGACGCTGCGACGGCAATGGATAGCTATCTCAAGGCCCGGCTCCCTGTCAGCGAAGAGGCTGTAGCATGAAAAAAACCGACCTCAATAAAGGTGAACGCGAAATTGCAAAATGGCGCGAGACTGCCGAAAGATTAAACCGGGAAGGTCTATACGATCCCGCTGATGAGCATGATGCCTGTGGTGTCGGCATGGTGGTCTCGATCGATGGTACGCGTCGTCGTGAAGTCGTTGAAGCTGGCATTGCCGCGCTCAAAGCATTGTGGCATCGCGGTGCAGTCGATGCCGATGGTAAGACCGGTGACGGTGCCGGTATCCATGTCGAAATTCCGCAAGACTTTTTTCACGAGCATACCATTCGTACCGGTCATACGCCCGGCCCAGGCCCGATTGCGGTTGGTATGATCTTTTTGCCGCGCACTGACCTGGCTGGTCAGGAGCGTTGTCGCAGTATCGTTGAAGCGCAAATTTTGCAGTTTGGATATTCGATCTATGGCTGGCGCCAGGTGCCACTGAATGTCGGCATCATCGGCGAAAAGGCAAATGCCACGCGGCCCGAAATTGAACAGATCATGATTGCCGGTCAATCTGGTAAATCGGATGAAGATTTCGAGCGCGATCTCTATGTCATTCGGCGCCGGATTGAGAACCAGGTCATTGATGAGAACATTCCTGAATTTTACATCTGCTCGCTGAGCTGCCGCTCCATCATCTATAAAGGGATGTTCCTCGCTGAACAGGTGACGGACTTTTACCCTGATCTTCTCGACGAACGGTTTGAATCGCGCTTTGCGATTTATCATCAGCGCTATTCGACAAACACCTTCCCCACCTGGAAACTAGCCCAGCCATTTCGCATGTTGGCCCATAACGGCGAGATCAACACGCTGTCGGGAAACGTCAACTGGATGAAGAGCCATGAGACACGGCTCGAGTCAGATTTGTTTGGCGAGTCGATTGAGGACATCAAGCCAATCATCCAGGCCGGGAGTTCGGATTCCTCCGCCCTGGATGCGGCCTATGAATTACTGGCGCGTGGGGGACGATCTGCGCCTCTGGTGAAGATGATGTTGATCCCCGATGCCTGGTCGGCAAAGCCCAATGTGCCAGACCATCACGCGGCGTTCTTCAGCTATTGCAACTGCGTCATGGAACCCTGGGATGGTCCGGCCGCGATTTGTGCGACTGATGGCACCTGGGTTGTTGCGGGCATGGATCGCAATGGCTTGCGTCCGCTGCGCTATTCAATTCGCGAAGACGGCCTTTTGGTGGTCGGGTCTGAAACCGGCATGGTCACGATGGATGAATCGCGGATTGTCGAAAAGGGCCGGGTCGGCCCTGGACAAACAATTGCTGTGCAGCTTGATGAAGGCCGCTTTTATCACGATGGCGAATTGCGTGAGCTCATGGCCGGTCAGGCTCCGTTCGAAGAGTGGGCCGAGAACATAACGCAGATGGACAGCCTGATCCGGACGGACATTGATGAACAGGCTGAGTTTGATCGCGACGAATTGCGTCGTCGGCAGCTCTCTGCCGGTCATACGCTGGAAGAGCTTGAACTGCTGGTTCAGCCGATGGTCGAGGATGCCAAGGAAGCCATCGGCTCAATGGGTGATGACACGCCGATCGCAGTGCTGTCTGAACATTATCGCGGGCTGCATCATTTTTTCCGGCAATCTTTTAGCCAGGTAACCAATCCACCGATCGACAGTTTGCGTGAATATAGGGTCATGACCCTGAATACGCGGCTCGGTAATCTCGGCAATATTCTGGCAATGAATGAGAGCCAGACGCGGCTGCTTCAGTTGAGCTCGCCGGTTCTTGCCAATGCAGAGTTTGATGCGTTGCGCGCCCATATGGGTGATACCGCGTTTGAGATCGATTGTACGTTTGACACCAATGGCGGCGAGAATGCTCTTCGGGAAGCGATGGACCGTATCCGCGCGGAAGCCGAAAATGCAGTACGCGGCGGCGCGATACACGTCATTCTGTCCGATAAAAATATCGGACCTGCCAAAGCATCGATTCCGATGATCCTGGCGACCAGTGGTGTTCACAGCCATTTAGTGCGGGAATCGTTGCGGACCTTTACGTCGATCAATGTCCGTTCAGCCGAATGTCTCGACACCCATTATTTTGCCGTCCTGATCGGCGCCGGTGCGACGACCGTCAATGCCTATCTGACACAGGAAGCGATCGCCGACCGACATCGCCGTGGATTGTTTGGTGACCTTTCACTGACTGATTGCGTGCAACGCTATTGCAGCGCGGTTAATCAGGGTCTGTTGAAGATTATGTCCAAGATGGGCATTTCGGTGGTCTCCTCCTATCGAGGCGCCTATAAGTTTGAAGCCGTTGGGCTGAGCCGTACACTGGTATCAGAATTCTTTCCCGGTATGGCATCGCGGATTTCCGGGATCGGTCTTTCCGGTATCCAGCATAATTCACTACGTCTGCATCGCCAGGCCTTCTCTGAAGATGTGACAACCCTGCCGATTGGGGGTCTCTACCGTTATCGCCGCAGCGGTGAAACGCATTCTTTTCAGGGTGAAATGATCCATATGCTGCAGCATGCCTGCGATACGGATTCCTATGCGGGTTATAAAAAATATTCTGAATCCGTTCAGCGCCAATCGCCGGTAAATCTCCGCGATTTGATGGAATTCTCTCCGAGTGGGGAGGGTGTAGAAATTGAAGAAGTCGAGTCGATTACCGAGCTGCGTAAACGACTTGTCGCGCCCGGTATCTCTTTAGGGGCGCTCGGTCCGGAGGCGCATGAAACACTGTCGATTGCGATGAATCGCATCGGCGCCAAATCAGATTCCGGCGAGGGCGGAGAGGATCCGGCGCGCTTTAAGCCTCGCCCGAATGGTGACAACGCCTCGTCGGCGATCAAACAGGTTGCGTCCGGGCGTTTTGGTGTGACGGCGCAGTATCTGAATAATTGCCGCGAGATAGAGATCAAGATCGCTCAGGGTGCAAAGCCGGGTGAAGGTGGTCAGCTGCCGGGGATGAAAGTCTCGGAAATGATTGCGCGGCTGCGACATTCGACACCGGGTGTCACATTGATCTCACCGCCACCGCATCACGATATCTATTCAATCGAGGATTTGTCGCAGCTCATCTATGACCTGAAACAGATTAATCCCGAAGCCAAGGTTTGTGTGAAGTTGGTTGCGCAGTCCGGTATTGGGACGATTGCCGCCGGTGTTGCCAAGGCCAAAGCAGATGTCATTTTGGTGTCTGGTCATTCAGGGGGCACCGGGGCCAGCCCGCAAACATCGATTAAATATGCCGGCCTGCCCTGGGAGATGGGTCTCGCCGAAGTACATCAGGTTCTGACCCTGAACGGGCTGCGGGACAATGTCATGCTGCGGACCGATGGTGGCCTCAAGACGGGTCGTGATGTTGTCATAGCGGCGACTGTTGGGCGCTGATGAGTATGGTATCGGCACGACATCACTGGTTGCGATGGGGTGCATCATGGTGCGCCAATGTCATTCCAACACCTGTCCGGTTGGGGTCTGTACCCAGGACGACAAGCTCCGCGAGAAATTCACGGGAACGCCTGAGAAAGTCGTGAACCTGTTCAGCTTTGTCGCTGAAGAAGTTCGGGAAATTCTGGCCTTCCTTGGTGTGCGGACTCTCAATGAAATAATCGGGCGCACTGATCTGCTGATGCAGGTCCGGCGGGGTAACCCGCATCTTGATGATCTCGATCTCAACCCGCTTCTCATTCAGGCCGACCCGGGTGGCGAAAACCGGTCGGAGAATCGTGGCAAACGGAATGAAGTGCCGGATTCCCTGGATGCCCAGATGATCAAGGATGCGGCACCGGCGCTGGAAGGCGGCGAGAAGATGCAGCTCGCCTACAACATTCGCAATACAGAGCGTGCCATTGGGACGCGGATTTCATCGGCGATCACCCGGCGCTTTGGTATGGATGGGTTGCAGCCGGGTCATATTACGGTGCGCTTGCGGGGATCCGGTGGTCAGTCGCTGGGTGCCTTTGCGGTGCAGGGTCTGAAGCTTCAGGTTCTCGGTGATGCCAATGACTATGTTGGCAAGGGGCTGTCGGGCGGCACTATTGTTATACGGCCGGTCACGGCGAGCCCGCTTGCGACAAATGAAAACACCATCATCGGTAACACGGTTCTCTATGGCGCTACGGCTGGTCGGTTGTTTGCGGCCGGTCAGGCCGGTGAACGGTTTGCGGTTCGCAATTCGGGCTCCAATGCAGTTGTTGAAGGTTGCGGGGCCAATGGCTGCGAATATATGACCGGTGGCACCGTCGCTATTCTTGGTCCGGTTGGTGATAACTTTGGCGCCGGGATGACCGGCGGCATGGCGTTTATCTATGATACGGATGCCAGCCTGGTGAATAACATCAACCCGGATAACGTGGTTTATCACCGCATGCAGTCACCGTATTGGGAGCAGGTCCTGCGTGACCTCGTCACCGAGCATTGGCGTGAAACCCAGTCGCGTTTTGCTGAGCGTTTACTGGTCGATTGGGATCGGGAGTTGCGGCGTTTCTGGCAGGTTGTTCCGAAGGAAATGATGGACAAGCTGGAACATCCGGTGCTGGTGCAGGCTGACGACGAAGAGCAATCCGCCTGAGCCCGGTGCGCTCCGACCGCAGTGCGGCGGGGCTGATATCCTATTTTTGTAGCGCGCTGGTCCTTAACCTTTTAGGGTTCATGACGCTGGCGGCTGTGCTGCCGCAGCTCATCACCGAATGGGGTCTGACCAGCACAGAGGCGGGCTGGCTCGGCGGCATCTATTTTGCAGGCTACGTTGCCGCGGTGCCGGTTCTAACGACGCTGACCGACCGCATTGATCCCAAAGCGCATCTATCTTCTTCTCTGCCGTGGTGGCTGGTTCGGCCTCGATCGGATTCGCCTTCTTCGCGGAAGGTTTCTGGACAGGCCTGGTATTGCGGTTCTTGGCGGGCGCCGGACTGGGCGGCACCTATATGCCGGGTCTGAAAGCGCTAACCGACCAGTTGCCAGCGTCTTCCCGTAGCCGGGGCATTACCTATTATACGGGTATGTTCGCACTCGGGACGGCTTGCTCATTTCTGATAGGGGGTGAGGTGGCATCCCTGTTCGGCTGGCGCTGGACTTTCATAACAGCGGGTCTGGGGTGCTTTGCCGGGGCTGCGGTTATTGCCTTCGTTCTGCCGGCGGCAGGTTCACGGCCACCTGCAACACGCTGTGCTTGCGGCGTTCGGTCAACTATTGCGAAACCGGGCAGTCGTTGGCTACATGATTTCCTATTTTGGATATGCCTGGGAGGTCTTCGCCTTCCGGGTCTGGGTCGTGGCCTTTCTGTTTTTCTCTCAAGCTCACAACCTACTTGGTGGTGAGGTTTTAAACCCGACCATTTGGGCAACGATTGTTCGCTCTCGTTGGCGTTGCTGCGAATATGATGTTTGGTGAACTGGCCATTGCTTTCGACCGACGTCGCGTTGTGATTAGTGTCTCGGTTGTTTCGCTTGCGGCTGGTGTTTGTGTGGGCATGTTAAGTGGTGCGGGTTACGGCGTAGTAATTGGTATCTTATTTGCCTTTGCGATGCTGACCTCTGGCCGCAACGCGCCAACTAATGCTGGTTTAGTCGCGGCTGCTCCTGAACAATTGCGCGGTGCAGCAATGGCGCTGCATGCGACGATTGGTTACGCAGGTGGAATTCTAGGACCGCTGGCGGCAGGCATTGCACTCGATGCCGCCGGTGGAATCGAAGAGGCTGCAGGCTGGACGGCCGCGTTTTTCGCTATTGCGATTGGCGCGGTGATCTCGGCGCTGGCGCTGCTTTGCCTATACGGGCGTAGGGATTAGTTCCAAACCGCGGTGAGAGTTGTTGGTCTCGCCGGTCTCCAGATTAAACCGGTTCTGGGAATACCCGCCGGGGCGCTGACTACGGACAGTTATCGCGACCGACCGCTCGCCCATGCCCCATTCCGAATGCGGCACCCAAGGTGGTACAATATCGACATGACCGGTTGGTGCCTCGCTTTGGGCGAGGAGTTCAAGCGTCGCCTTGCCCGGCGTACTGCCATCATCCAGCCGTTTATAGACATGGGTGCGTTCGTCTCCCTCGAGCACGCCATAAACTGTCCAGGTGTGTGCGTGATCGTGAACATTTGCTTGGTGTTTTGGTTGCCGGATTAGCCCGCCAACAAAGAAATCATGGTCGGGATCGTGATGAAGCTGCAACTCGACACCGCGTTTCGCAGGCCATTCCTTTGATTTCTCGCGCATCTGCTCGTCAGCGCACAGCGTTTTCAAAATCCCGCGGACACCTTCCCAATGTTCGGTTTCCGGCAGCTCTTTGGCGAAATGGTCGCGTAGATCGTCAATAAAGGTTTTAAAGGCGGGAACAGTATATTCCGTCATTGATAAGGTCTCCTTTTGACTAACTGTTGAGTACTGTCTCGTGGAACAGCTCCTCGACTGGGTATGGGGCTTCGATCAGCGTCTGGTCGGTAAGATATTTCATAAACCGCTCGACACTTGCGCGGTTGGTAGCCAGCCCGGTTGGCCAGACATCGGTGCCGAATATCTCTTGTTCCTCTTCAAATGCGTTGCGGGCGAACGCCATCTCTGAGTAGCCGGGGTCTTCGTAGAACTCCGCTGCTTGATGTTTGGCATCTTCCCACATCTCCATCAGCGCGCGCGGCAAATGCGGGTGGGCCTCGGCAAGCTCATTCTTAAAGACCAGCAGATGCATAATCGGATAATCGCCATATTTTTTGAAATAGCGTCCGCATTCCGCACGTGTGTCTGGGAACAGGCGGTGAACCGATCCGTTGCGCAAGCCTTCCAGAATTGACGGCGGCGGATGCGGGTGGATCATCATGGCGAGCTCCCCGGAAATTAGACGCGCCGGGGCTCCCGGTTCATCGATTACCGTCAAATCAGCTTCTTTCTGACCGGGGAAAGCGACAAGCTCCGGGCTCATCGTATGCCAGTCCAGTTCGCGCCAGGGCACGCCATATTCGAACGCGAGATCGCCCTTGGCCAATACGGACATGGTGGTCTGGAAACTGCGGCAGCATACTTTTTTACCGATCAGATCGGTTGGGGTTGAGATGTTGGCAGCAGTGCTGACAAACATATGGTTCTGGCTAAACAGACGCCGGGGGAACACCGGCACAGCGGTATAAGGCAGGCCCTGCGCCTTCGAGGTCAGATAGCTCGATACCGACATCTCGCAAATATCGAACTCTTCGTCCTCATAGAAGCGCCGGTGGCGGTCGATGCCTTCGCGGCGCGGCGGCGCCATACCGACCTCCAGCGATTTGATCTTAATGCCTTCCGGAGGGGTGACCATGTCCATAAAAAACGGCACGTGCCGGTCATAGCGTTCCAGCGCCATCGTCAATTCGACTGTCATTGTTTTCCCTACCCGTCATCATTATTTTTAATTAGAAGCCAATGCTATGCCGCGTTGCGGTTTGCTGCAACGGTTCCACTGTCCATGAGTCGTCAGTTCGATTAGAATCAGCCCATGCGTGTCCTGTATCATCTTTGGTTGTCGCCGTTTTGCCGTAAGGTTCGGATCGCTCTTTTGGAAAAGGGCGTGGAAGCCGAGCTTAAAACCGAAAACTTATGGGACCGCCGTCCGGAATTTTTGGCGCTCAACCCGGCAGGGGATGTGCCGGTCTTGATCGAGGAAGACAGCCAGGCCATCTGCGATTCTGCCGCTATCTGCGAATATCTTGATGAGATTGTCACCGAGCCCAGCCTGTTTCCGGGCAGTGCGGTTGAACGGGCCGAGATACGGCGGCTGGTGTCGTGGTTTGACCGCAAATTCAATATTGAAGTCAGTGAGAATCTTGTCGGCGAAAAAATTATGAAACGGTTTCTCAAACGGGGTGCCCCCGATGCGAGCGCGATTCGTGCCGGCAAAAAGAACCTAGAATATCATCTGCAATACATTGCCTGGCTGTGTGAACGCCGCAACTGGCTGGCAGGCAATGACATGTCGCTCGCGGATATTGCAGCGGCGGCGCATATCTCCTGCCTCGATTATCTTGGTGATGTGCCGTGGGATGAGCATCAAGGCGCCAAGGACTGGTATGTCCGAATGAAATCCCGCCCGTCAATGCGGCCTATATTGGCTGACCATTTACCTGGCGAACCACCGCCTAAACACTACGCTGATCTGGATTTTTGATCACTTCAGCGCCCAAATCGCGGTGATGAAACTCAGAAAACAAAGAACTCAGAGCGTGATCGGACCGGAAGGCCCCGTGAATTTTAGACTAAAAAATTCAAGGCCTAAATTCTCTCCATCGGATTTAGGTTCATGCAATTTCCAGAATACCGACACAATGCCAAAGGCGGCGAGGGCGGAACAAGGGATGCCGACATTGGAGGGGACATTGGCCCATACAAATTTCTGAAAACTGCTGAGGAAATCGGGCGAGAAGGCTAATGTGATCAACAGGAGCACCGCGTAGACCATCAGGCCGATAACCAGGGTCAAGATGCAGAGCGCCTGGGATTTTTCCAGAAATGTTTTCATGTTCATGTGATGGATCCCAGTCCCTGCTTTGGCTCAGCTATAAAAATTTTCTTGCGATTTTAGAGAAGCGGAGATTTTCAGCAATCCGCTATTTCGTCTGCATAAGTGTCTCACCCTTTTCGCCGCCGCGCGATAAACATTGGGATCGTTATCGCGAGCGCCAAGAGCGCGAAGCCGGCATTGACGCCATAGACCCAGGTCATCGAGAAGGCGATGGCCTCACGTTCTGCGCCGTGGGATAGCCCGGCTGCCGCCGCGACCATGCCTGACGCTGCCGCCCCGAACGAAATGCCGATATTACGGATCGCCTGCACAGAAGCGCCGGCCATGTGTTTTTCAGTTTCCGGCACGATCGAGATGATGCGCTGAATGGTCGGATTATTGATAAAGCCAAGCCCGATCCCGGTTAGGGAAATCGCAACGGCGATGACAATCACGGGCCCGCTATCGACCGTCAGCCAAACGCCCACCGCACCGGCCAGAATAAAACTCAACCCCGTTACCAGGCACCACGACTCAAATTTGCGCGGCAGGGTCGCGACGAACAAGGCACTTGTCGTCCACATGATTGACTGGATCGCAAAAAGATACCCGGCAACCAAGGGCGATACCCCGTGCAACGCCTGTAAATAAAACGTCGAATAGGTGTTCACGATGGCGAGCACGATACTCCCCAGAAAGAGGATCCAGTATACCGCGCCGAGTTCGGTTGCCAGTGAGGTGACACCGCGCGGGAACATATTGTGTTCGGACTGGGCATCGAGCCTGAAGGTGAGTATGGCGAAACAGATTGCAATAGTGACCAGCAGCATCTGAATCCAGAGCACTATCGTTAGCGAGGTCGCGCTGATCATAAAGACTGCCAGTGTTAGAAGGGCCAACCGTCGATAGGGGAGTGTGGATAGCTTGCTATGACCTTTGTCGCTTTCGACCCGTCGCCAGACCAGCAGGACAAAAACGGCGATAAGCGGCAGGAGGCCTAAAAATGCCCATTGCCACAGGCCGGGCTCCGCAAACAGCGCCCCAAATCCGGGGCCCATAATGGTTGCCGTCCCCCAAATAGTAGATACCACGCCGAGGACGCGGGCGCGCAGATGAGCAGGGTAGGCAATGGCAACCAGGCCGTAACCCTGTGACGCCAGCGCGCCGCCGCCAATCCCCTGCACCAGCCGCCATCCGACGAAATTCGGCATATCGGGGGCCAATGCCGCGCCGGTGAGGCCCAATCCCAGCATCAACCCGGCGCCGGCGTAGGCCGGACGAAGCCCGAACGCTTCGCGGAGCCCATGGGCGCTTGCCGCCCCGACGATGGCGCCGACGGCGAAGAGGGAGAAGGCCCAGCTATAGAATCTGACCCCGCCGAGCTCTTCCAGCACGGTCGGCATAATCGTTGCCACGACGAACTGGTTGATCGCGAATAGCCCCATCCCGAGGCCCAGAACCAGTGTGTAGACGCCGAGGCGACCGGTGAAAATATCTGCCCAGCATCCGGTCTCTTCAGCCGGTTTGGGCTGTGTTTCTGTCATGGAGCGGATGGTCGCGCATATTGTGGCTCCGGGTCAACGTGGTGCCCTAATTATAGATGCAACATGAGGGGTGGACATTTTTTGGGATCGCTATTGCTGGCGGAGCGCTATAGTGAAGACAGCACAAGAGAGGGGGGGGATCATACCTAATGACTTGGTTGATTGATCAGTTAGAGATGATATGGCGGGGGACAAAACTGGAGTTTTCCAGCCCCGAGTTTTATCTCCAGATTGGCGTTGTGATTCTGGCGCTTTTTCTCGGTTGGATCATGGCGGCCGCCATTGTGAAACGCGTAAGCGTCTTCCGGGACCCGCCGGAAGCGGGTGTGCTCCTCGATCTGAGGTCAGCCCTGCATCGCTCAGCCGTGCTCGTTTTACCAGTTTCCTTCGCCATTGCTCTCGGCATCGCCGTCGCCATTAGCACGGACGTTATTGGCAAAGGGTGGTTGGTTAAGGCCGCGCAGGGGCTGGTGTTCATTTTTGTCGCCTATAGCCTTGCCAAGCATTTTTTGAAGAATGAGACGTTAATCGCCCTTCTCAAATGGGTCGGGGTCCCGATAGCGCTGTTATACAGTGTGGGTTGGCTGGACGATGTCATCCTGCATCTGGAAGGTATGACCGTTAAAATTGGGAACATTGAGGTCAGTCTTTATGCGGTGATACGCACACTCCTGTTTGGCTTTGTTTTGTTCTGGTTTGGCCGATTATCCAACGTCACCGGGAAACGCGTCATCCGTTCTCAGGAAAGTCTCGAACTCGGGACCCGTGAAGTCATCGCCAAACTGTTTGAGATCGGCCTGTTTGTCGTGATCTTCCTGCTATTGCTGAATGTGATGGGAGTCGATCTGACGGCCTTGGCGGTCTTTGGCGGTGCGCTGGGTGTAGGGCTTGGCTTTGGTCTGCAGCAGATCGCGTCAAACTTTATCTCTGGGATCATCATCCTGCTGGATCGCAGCATCGCGATTGGAGATTACATCCAGCTGGAAGACGGCCGTAAAGGTATGTTGCGGGAGCTGAACATGCGTTCAGCAACGCTCGAGACCTTTGACGGTAAAGACATCATGGTGCCGAATGAGAAGTTTATTACGACGACGTTCACCAACTGGACCCACGATAACAAGCTGCAGCGCTATCCGATCAATTTTCAGGTCGCCTATAAAACCGACCTTGAAAAAATGTTCCCAATCCTGCGGGAAGTCATTGCCAGTCACCCTCAGGTTTTGAGCGGCGATGAATTGCCGATTGAGCTCCGCCCCGACGCGGAAATTTCCAAGTTCGCCGATTCCGGCATTGAAATCCTCGTGGAGTTCTGGATGGAGGGTATTGATGATGGTCCGAACCGCGTTGGCGCCGATCTCCTCTTGATGATCTGGACGGCCCTCAAGGAGAACGGCATCCAGATTCCGTTCCCGCAACGCGAAGTCAGTTTACGCCAGGAAAAATAATCACCGACGGCAGCGGATGCAGGCAGGCGCTACTGCCTGACGTCGATTGTCTCGAGATTGCGTTGTGCGGCTTCGGTCAGGGGGCCTTTGACAGAGATTTCCAGCACCCTGAGCCAATCTTTGCGGGCGGCGGTAATCGCGCCCTGGGTTTTACGGATCAGCCCGCGTTCTAGTAGCCCGTCGGGATCGTCAGGCTTGAGTGCTAGGGCTGTGATGATGTCCTGTTCGGCGAGATCGAGCGTGCCGACTTTACGCCAGGCGCTGGCCCGAAAGATCAGAGCGTCGACATTATCCGGCTCTTTTGTAACGACGACGTTGAGATCATCGAGCGATTGCCAGTATTGCCCGAGCCCGGCATGGGCGATGCTGCGATCAATCAGGAGATCAAGATTTTCGGGCTGTAATGTGATCGCTTTGGTCAGCAACCTGACGGCGGTTTGTGGCCGACCGGCGATATTCCAGGCATTGGCAGATTGGCCGTAAAGCCCGGCGCGCAGGTCGGAACGCCCGGGGTTTGGCTGATCGGCAAGCTCTTCCATCATCCGCGCGGCCTGGCTGTACTGCCCCATGCCGAGCAGCGCGACGGCAATGCAATGGATCGCCGCATCGCCGCCGCCCTTTTTACGCCAGGCAAGCGCCGATTCATGAGCGGCCTTGGGATTGGATCGCGCGATCGCCATGCAGGCGGCATATTCCCGTGCCGCGGTACTCTTGGGTGTCAGGATGTGCCTGCTTTGGGCATGGCTCGCCGGTGACGTGACGGCGCCAGCCAACAAAATTACGCTGAGAAGCATTATCGTTCGCTGGGTGCTGTTTGCCATCGGCGCAAACCGTTACAGTGGAAGAATATAAGTCGTTCTATCGATATAGGCCCCTGATACGATCATGTCTCATCTTTTCTGCTTTGGTTTTGGATTCACCGCGCGGCGTTTGGCGTCGAAATTGCACGCGGCGGGCTGGTCGGTTTCGGCAACGGCGCGTAGCGCAGAAAAATGCGCGGCGTTAATGGCTGAGGGCATTGATTGCCAGACATTCGATGGAACCTCATTGCTTGCCGATTTGAACCCGCTGCAGAAGGCCACCCATATTTTGCTGTCGGCGCCACCGGGTGAAGCCGGTGACCCCGTGCTTAATTTACATCGCGATGATCTGGCGGCAATGAATTCCCTTCAATGGATCGGCTATCTATCGGCGACCAGTGTCTATGGCGATACTGGTGGTAAGCTTGTTGATGAAAACGCTCCCTTGCGGGCGACGACAGCGCGCGGCATCAGACGGATTGAGTCGGAAGAGTCTTGGCTTAACAATGTGTCGACCATCGACCTGCCAGTTCATGTCTTTCGGCTGGCGGGTATCTATGGTCCCGGACGTAGCGCCGTCGACCAGCTCCGATCCGGCCGGGCGAGACGTATTCTAAAGCCAGGCCATCTGTTCTCACGGATTCATGTTGATGACATCGTCACAGTCCTCGAAGCATCAATCGCGCGGGCCCGTCCGGGCTCGATCTACAATGTGTGTGATGACGAGCCAGCGATGAGTTCCGACGTGATCGAGTATGCCGCGGAGTTACTGGGTGTCGAACCACCCCCCGCCATGCCGTTTGATGGTGCCGGGCTTAGCGAGATGGCACGCAGTTTCTATGCCGATAACCGACGGATCGATAACCAGCTCATTAAATCGGCGCTTGGGGTGACACTGGCCTATCCGGATTACCGCGCCGGGCTTGAGGCGATTTTGGCGGAGAGTGCTGATTAGTGGCTGGTCAACCGGTCGACCGCCGCAAATATCTTTGACAGGTCTTCTTCTCGCGACAGGCGATGATCACCGTCCTTGATCAGCGTGGTGGTCACATTATTGCTCGTCAGTTGGCGTGAAATTGTCAGCGCGTGTTCCCATGGCACGGCGTCATCAACGATGCCCTGGAATAGATGAACTGGGCCGTCAAAATCGATTGCCTTGTCGAGTAACAGTTGGGTCCGGCCGTCTTCGATCAATTCCATCGTAATGGCATAGGGCTGGTCGGCATATTCTGACGGCGCGTAATAGACCCTGTCTCGTTGCAGCGTTTCGCGAATCTCGCTGGAAAAGCCTTTCCACATCAGCGCTTCGGTGAAATCGGGTGCGGCGGCAATACCCACCAACCCGGCGACACGCTCTGGTCGGGAGAGGGCGGCGAGCAGCATGATCCAGCCGCCCATTGAGGACCCGACGAGTATTTGCGGGCCTTCCGTGAGGGCGTCGAGAACGTCGATAGCGTCATCCGACCATTGGCCAATTGTTCCCTCAGTGAATTCTCCCGAAGACTGGCCATGGCCTTGATAATCGAACCGTAAATAGGCGCGTCCCTGTTGCTGACAATGCGCTTCGAGGGCCACTGCCTTGGTGCCCTCCATGTCCGACATAAAGCCGCCGAGAAAGACGACGCCGGGTCTATTGCTGGGTCCATCCCCTTCCGATTTGTGATAGGCAATCGCTGCGCCATTGTCGCGTGTAAACATTTTTGGAGTATTTGCCATTGCGTGCCCTACTGGTCCGGCGGTAAGTGAAGGATATGGAGTCTGCCACACCTCAATCTAGCACCGGGATATCTTCTAACAAAGAGTCCCCTGTCGTTATGCAAATTTTGCCATCGCTGGTCACTGGCGGCGTCGAGCGTGGCGCGATTGATGTCACGCAGGCGCTGACCGCCGCAGGCTGGCGCGCCATTGTTGTGTCGAGCGGCGGGCCGATGATGCATGAGGTTGAACGCGCCGGGGGATTGCATATTCAGTTTCCGGCCGATAGCAAGAACCCGATAACCGCCTACCGCAATATTAGCCGTTTGGTCCGGCTGATTAAGGAACATGAGGTCGATATCCTGCATGCGCGGAGTCGGATGCCGGCGTGGAGTGCGCTCGGTGCGGCCCGGAAAACCGGCGTGAAGTTTATCACGACGTTTCACGGCAATTACAATGCCGGGAACCCGCCCAAGAAATTCTATAACTCTGTGATGGCCCGCGGTGATCTGGTTATCGCGATATCACAGTTTATCGGTGACCAGATCTGTGACCGCTATGGCGTGCCAGCTGACAAGGTGCGGGTCGTGCCGCGTGGTGCGGATATCAAATTATTTAATCCTGCCGCCGTCAGCCCGGAGCGAGTCATTCAACTTTCTGAAGCGTGGCGGGTCCCTGATGACGCGACAGTTGTGATGTTGCCCGGCCGTCTGACCCGCTGGAAGGGCCATAAGGTTATGCTCGAGGCGTTGAGCCGTCTTGAGAATCGCGAGGGTCTGCGCTGCATCATGGTCGGCAGTGATCAGGGCCGCGAGGCTTATGTCAAAGAATTACAGGCAGACATTGTCCGTCTCGGTCTGGAATCGGTGGTTCATTTGCCGGGGGACTGCCGCGATATGCCGGCGGCCTTTATGTTGGCTGATTTGGTGGTGTCCGCTTCAACCGACGCGGAGGCGTTTGGACGGGTGATTGTTGAGGCGCAGGCAATGGGACGTCTGGTTATTGCGACGGATCATGGCGCTGCCCGCGAAACCATAACGCATGGCGAGAATGGCTGGTTGGTGCCACCCGATGATGCCAGTGCTTTGGTCAAGGTAATACGCGAGGCTCTATCGATTGATAGCAATACGCGGGACGTTATTGCGCGCCGGGGCATTGCCAATGTCCGCGAGAACTATACCAAGGATTTGATGGGCGAGCGCACCATGACGGTTTATCAGGAGTTATTATCGGACCAGCCTGGTCATGGTGGATGATCCGCAGCAAAACATTCTGGTCATAAAGCTCAGCGCGCTGGGCGACATCGTTCTGGCGCTTGGCCCCTTTGCGGCCATTCGGCAGCATCACCCGGATGCCAGAATCATCCTCCTGACGACGCCGGCCTTTAAGGGTTTTCTCGAACCGAGTGGATATTTCGACGAAATCTGGACGGACACCAGGCCGTCATTATTGCAGGTCTCGGATTGGTTGAATCTAAAATCGCGTCTGCGACAGGGCGACTTTAGCCGCGTCTATGATTTGCAAACCTCTGATCGCAGCGGCTGGTATTTCAGATTATTTGGATCGCAACGACGACCGGAATGGTCCGGTATCGCGCGCGGCTGTTCGCATCCGCATGCCAATCCCGACCGCGATTTTATGCATTCGATTGAGCGTCAGGATGAACAGCTGGCGATGGCGGGTATCCCGTCGGTCCCGCCGGCTGATCTGTCCTGGGTTGCTGCGGATACGGCCCGGTTTGATCTTGAAGAACACTTTGTGTTGTTGGTGCCGGGTGGTGCGGCGCATCGGCTCGCCAAACGCTGGCCCGCAGCGCATTATGCAGACCTGGCGCAGAGTCTGGCTGGTCAGGGCTTGCAGCCGGTTGTCCTTGGGTCAGGGGCTGAGGCGTCCTTGGCGCAGGAAATAATATCTGCCTGTCCGTCTGCGAAAGACCTGTGTGGCCAAACCGATTTGGCGGATATCGCTGTGCTCGCGCAGGAGGCCGCCGGGGCTGTTGGAAATGATACAGGACCCATTCATATGGCGGCTGCCGCCGGTTGTCCCACGGTCGTCCTGTTTTCCGCTGCCTCTGATCCCTCCCTGACCGCGCCGCGCGGAACGGAAGTCGAGGTTCTGCAGCGTGATAATCTTGCCGATCTTTCTGTTGAATCAGTTGCCGCAGCGTTAAGATTGCGTTAAATGGCTGCTTGCTATGTCTGTCTGTGGAATATCTTGTATTTTAATAATGGGTGCGATCACCTGAATGAACGCCAAATGATAAGATTCTCATGAGCACTGCGAATGACAGCGCAGAGGCTCCGCGTGCCGCCGGCGCGTCGGGAGAAGGCGTCTCACTTACCCTGCCAGACGGTAGCGTCCGTAAATTTGATGGACCGGTTTCTGGTGCCGATTTGGCAGCTGACATAGGCCCTGGCCTGGCGAAGGCTGCCATCGCGGTTGTGATTGACGGCGAGGTCCGTGATCTCGCTCGTCTCATCGAGGCTGATTGCGACATCAGTATCGTCACACGAAAAGATGAGCATGCGCTGGAGCTGATCCGTCATGATGCGGCGCATGTTATGGCGCAGGCCGTTCAGAAGCTCTACCCCGGTACGCAGGTCACCATCGGACCTTCGATCGAGCATGGTTTTTATTATGACTTTGCCCGCGAAGAACCATTTACCCCGGAAGATTTGGAAAAGATTGAAGCCTGTATGGCGGAGATCATTGCGGCCGATGAGCCGTTTGTGCGCGAAGTTTGGGATCGCGACGAGGCGATGGAAAAATTCTCGTCCATGGGTGAGAAGTATAAGGCGCAGCTGATTGAGGGCCTGCCCGCCGAAGAAGATGTGTCGGTGTATCATCAGGGCGACTGGTTCGACCTGTGCCGTGGGCCGCATTTGCCGTCTACTGGCCATGTCGGAAAAGGCTTTAAGCTTTTAAAACTCGCCGGTGCTTATTGGCGCGGTGATTCTCGCAACGCGGTGCTGCAGCGGATTTATGGCACCGCCTGGCGGGACCCCAAGGAACTGCGCGTCTATCTGCATCAGCTCGAAGAAGCGGAGAAACGCGATCATCGTCGCCTGGGACGCGAGATGGATTTATTCCATTTCCAGGAAGAGGCCGTTGGTTCCGCTTTCTGGCACCCCAAGGGTTGGACGCTGTATCGCGCGATTGAAGATTATATGCGCGCGCGCCTCGATGAAGCGGGCTATCAAGAGGTCAAAACCCCGACATTGTTTGATCGGGCGTTATGGGAAAAATCCGGTCACTGGGAAAAATTCCGCGAACATATGTTCACGGCGGATACCGAGGACGAGCGGACATTGGCCGTCAAGCCGATGAACTGCCCCGGTCATGTTCAGATTTTCCGCCAGGGCATTAAAAGCTATCGTGATCTGCCCTTGCGGATGGCGGAGTTCGGTTCCTGCCATCGCTATGAACCGTCCGGCGCGTTGCATGGTTTAATGCGGGTACGGGCGTTTACCCAGGATGATGCCCATATTTTCTGCACAGAAGATCAGGTGACGGCGGAAACCAAAGAATTCTGTGACCTGCTGTTGAAGATTTATGCTGATTTCGGCTTTACCGAAGTTGTGGTCAAGTTTTCTGATCGGCCTGAAGTGCGGGCCGGGGAAGACAGCGTCTGGGACAAGGCCGAGGGCGCCCTGAAAGCGGCGGTTGATGCTGCCGGGCTGGAATACACCCTCAACCCTGGCGAGGGCGCGTTTTACGGTCCCAAGCTTGAGTTTGTATTGCGCGACGCGATTGGTCGTGACTGGCAATGTGGCACGTTGCAGGTCGATTTTGTCCTGCCAGAACGACTGGATGCGGAGTTCGTCGCCGATGATGGCCAAAAACACCGTCCGGTGATGCTGCATCGGGCTATTCTCGGCTCATTTGAGCGGTTTATCGGCATTTTGATTGAAAACTATGCCGGGCGGATGCCTCTTTGGTTGGCGCCGGTGCAAATTAACGTCGCGACGATCACCAGCGCGGCCGATGAATATGGCGCAGAGGTTGTTGCAATGCTTCGCGCTGCCGGATTGCGTGCTGAACTCGACGCGCGCAATGAGAAAATTAATTATAAGATACGCGAACACAGCCTAGCCAAAGTGCCGGCCATATTTGTGGTCGGTGCCAAGGAGCTGGAAGAGCGTACGGTTGCCATTCGCCGCCTCGGGGGCAAGGATCAGGAAATCCTTGCCTTGACCGAAGCGGTTGCTAGACTCACCGAGGAATCCGCACCGCCCGCCGGTTAATCCGGCAGGTATTCAGGGTCGGCGGACCCATAATTGAAGGAGATACGCCCATCGCAAGACGACCTTACCAGCAGCCGCAACCCCAGAAGGATACGCGGCGCATCAACGAGATGATCGAAGTGCCTGAAGTGCGGCTTGTTGCCCCGGATGGCGAAGTTCTTGGCGTGGTGCCAACGGCCGAAGCCATTGCAAAAGCCGCAGCGGAAGGTCTCGACCTCGTAGAGATGGCCTCCAATGCCAGCCCGCCGGTCTGCAAAATGCTCGATTACGGCAAGCTGAAATACGAAGATCAGAAACGCAAAGCGGAAGCCCGTAAGAAACAAAAAACCATCGAGGTCAAAGAGATCAAGATGCGCCCAGGCATCGACTCGCATGATTACGATGTCAAAATGCGGGCGATGAACCGGTTTCTGGGTGATGGTGACAAAGTAAAGGTTACCTTGCGCTTCCGAGGCCGTGAAATGGCCCATCAGGATCTCGGCATGAACGTGCTGAACCGGGTGCGTGATGATCTCGAGGCGCAGTCGAAGGTAGAGCAATACCCTCGTATGGAAGGTCGCCAAATGGTGATGGTGCTCGTCCCGCGCTAAGGGACGCGTTAAGTTGATTTGAAGGGCGGGCAACAGCTCGCCCTTTATCCGTTCTAGCTACTTGCAATATTGCCGCAGGACCGTTATAAACCGCGGCCCTGAACAGATTCGAGTATGGATTTGTGCAGGAACAGATCGTCCGGCTAATTATCCGCATCGCATATGTTGCAGGATGATGGGCATGCCGAGGCGGTTTGAACGAAAACCGATCTATTATAAGGATATTGGAAATGCCCAAGATGAAGACCAAATCGAGCGCGAAGAAGCGCTTCTCCAAAACCGGTACCGGCAAGGTCAAACGCAATTTTGCGTATAAGCGCCATTGCCTTGAAGAAAAGTCATATAAGATGCGCCGCAAAGCCCGTGGCACCACGACTCTGGCGCCGCAGGATGCCAAGCTCGTGCGTCAATATATGCCTTATCTTTGAACCGACACTAACGGAGAAACGACATGTCTCGTGCAAGAAGCGGCGTTGCAGCGCACGCCCGCCACAAAAAAGTTTTAGCGCTAGCCAAGGGCTATCGCGGTCGTAACGGCACCGCCTTTCGGATTGCCAAGGAAAAGGTCGAGAAGGGGCTGCAATATGCCTATCGCGATCGTCGCAATCGCAAGCGCAGCTTTCGCGCTTTGTGGATTCAGCGGATCAACGCCGGCGCCCGTCTGCATGGCTTGACGTATTCACGGCTGATGAATGGTTTGAACCGGGCTGGTATTGAGCTGGATCGTAAGGTCCTGTCTGACCTGGCGATCCGGGAACCAGCAGCGTTCAAGACAATCTGCGAACAGGCCCAGGCCGCACTGGCTGATTAAGCTGGCGGCTCCTGGAATCAACGGCTTGGGGTTTACCCGCAAATAATCCAGCACGGCGTCACCTTAGTGACAGGGGCGCCCCGCTGGTTGCGGGCGGCGTAATGGGCATTGGCGGATGACAACGGAAAATCTCGCGGAAAATCTCGATAGCTTACGCGATACTCTGCTCGCTGAAATTGACGGCGTGGCGGATCTCGACGCGCTCGAAGCGATCCGTGTTGCCGCGCTCGGTAAGCAAGGCAGTGTCACCGGACTTCTGAAGGGTCTCGGTAAAGCCGCCCCCGAGGACCGCAAAGAACTTGGCCAGGCTATCAATAACGTCAAGGTCGTGGTCAATGACGCGCTTGCTTCCCGCAAAGAAGACCTTGAAGCCGGGGCGCTTGATGAACGCCTTGTCGCAGAAGCCATCGACGTAACACTTCCTGTTCGCCCCAGTCAGGATGGCCGGATCCACCCTATTAGCCAGACCATCGATGAGATGCTGGCAATATTCTGTGAAATGGGTTTCGAGGTCGCTGAAGGCCCGCATATCGAAACCGACTTCAATAATTTCACAGCCTTGAATATTCCACCGGAGCATCCGGCGCGGCAGGAACATGACACGTTCTATCTACCGGAAAAAGAAGATGGCTCGCGACTGGTGCTGCGGACCCATACATCGCCGGTGCAAATCCGTACTATGATCAATCAGGAACCACCGATCCGCATTGTGGTTCCTGGCCGGACATTCAGAGCCGACTATGACGCCACCCATTCACCAATGTTTCATCAGATCGAAGGGCTGGTCATTGATGAGACATCCCATATGGGGCATCTCAAAGGCTGCCTGATCGAATTCTGCCGCGCCTTCTTTGGGGTTGATGATTTACCCGCGCGCTTCCGTCCATCCTATTTCCCGTTCACGGAGCCGTCGGCTGAGATGGATATTGGTTGTTCGCGTGAAGGCGGTGGCCTGACCATCGGTGCGGGCGCTGACTGGCTGGAAATTCTCGGCTGCGGCATGGTTCATCCCAATGTGCTCGCGGCGTGCGGAATCGATTCAACGCGCTATCAGGGTTTTGCCTTTGGTCTCGGGATTGAACGGGCGGCGATGCTTAAATATGGCATTCCCGACCTTCGGACATTCTATGAGTCTGATCTGCGGTGGCTACGTCATTACGGGTTTTCCGCGCTTGATATCCCCTCTGTCGCGAAGGGGGTTTAAGCGATGCTGTTTACCTTTTCCTGGCTTAAGGAACATCTTGAAACCGACGCGTCTCTCGAGGAAATCACCGACCGTTTGTCGATGTTGGGTCTTGAGGTTGAAGGCATCGATAATCAAGGCGAAGCGCTTGCTGCTTTTGTTATTGGCTTTGTCAAAGAAGCGAAACAACATCCCAATGCAGACCGGTTACAGCTATGCGTTGTTGATACCGGCAATGGGGATGAGCAGGTGGTTTGCGGCGCCCCGAATGCGCGCGCCGGGATGAAGGGCGTCTTTGCGCCAAGCGGCAGCTATATTCCTGGCTCCGATATGACTCTCAAGCCGTCAAAGATTCGCGGTGAAGACTCTAACGGCATGTTGTGTTCCGAACGCGAGATGGGTCTTTCAGAGAACCATGAAGGTATCATCGAATTGCCCGAAGATGCGCCGATTGGCGAGGGCTGGGCGAAATGGGCCGGTCTTGATGAGGCGGTGATCGATATCGCACTGACCCCCAACCGTGGTGATTGCGCCAGCGTGCGCGGTATTGCGCGCGATCTTGCGGCGGCAGGGCTTGGTACCTTAAAGCCGTTGGACGAGACGAAAGTCGCCAGCAGTTTCGAAAGCCCCATTAAATGGCAACGTGATTTTATCGGTGATGCCGACGATGCCTGTCCGATGGTCATCGGTCGGAGTTTCCGCAACGTAAAAAATAGTGAAAGCCCGCAGTGGCTGCAGGATCGACTGCGGGCCATTGGTCTGCGGCCGATTTCGATGCTGGTCGATATCACCAACTGGTTGACCTTTGATCTTGGGCGTCCGCTGCATGTGTTCGACGCCGACAAGGTGAGCGGCGACCTCACAATGCGGTTGGCCAGATCTGGCGAGAAACTGCAAGCGCTCGATGAGCGTGAATACGCGCTTGAAGATGGCATGATCGTGATTGCTGATGACAATGGCCCGCAAGCGATTGGTGGTGTCATGGGCGGCATGGCATCCGGCTGCCGCGAAACCACGACCAATGTCTTTTTGGAAGTGGCTCTGTTTGATCCGATCCGGATTGCAGAGACCGGCCGCAAGCTCGGCATTATTTCGGATGCGCGCTATCGTTTTGAGCGCGGCATTGATCCTACCTCCGTTGAGTGGGGGGCGGAAATTGCGAGCCGCATGATTCTGGATATTTGTGGTGGTGAAGCGTCTGAGCTCACCGTCGCTGGTGAGATGCCAGAGTGGCAGCAGAGCCAAACGCTGCGAACATCCCGGGTTCTGTCGCTTGGTGGTCTTGATGTGCCCGTTGCAGAACAGGAAAAAATCCTGTCGGTCCTCGGTTTCGAGCCGACAATCCACGGTGATGTCCTGCGCTGTGTAGTGCCGCCGTGGCGCCCCGATATTGAAGGCGAAGCCGATCTGGTTGAAGAGGTGCTGCGTATCCACGGCTATGATGATATCCCGGCTTTGCCATTGCCAAATGAGGCTGTGGTGCCGAATCCAGTGCGCAACGCGGCTCAAACCCGAATCGAGACAATCCGCCGTGTCCTGGCGACCAATGGTTTGGTTGAAGCGGTTACCTACTCATTTCTGGATGCGAAGACGGTCGCCTTGTTTGGTGATGTGCCCGACAGCTTGCGCCTGGTTAATCCGATCAGCGCCGATCTCGATACAATGCGGCCTTCAGCGCTGCCGAATTTAATCGCCGCGATTGCGCGTAATCAGGCCCGCGGCATAGAGAATCCGGCTCTGTTCGAAGTCGGTCCGCAATATGTTGATGATACGCCTGAGGGCCAGTCAACGGTGGCGGCAGGGGCAAGAGCGGGGCTGAGCGGGTCACGAAGCTGGGCTGTGAAAGCCGAACCCGTGGACGCCTTCCATGCCAAGGCTGATGTTGTGGCGGCTTTGTCCGCCGTTGGCGCACCCGTGGAAAATTTGCAGGTCTCGACCGATGCGCCAGGTTGGTACCACCCGGGCCGATCAGGATGTTTGCGGCTTGGCCCGAATGTTCTGGCTCAATTTGGTGAGTTGCATCCGCGCGTTGCTGCAGCGATGGATGTCGATGGACCAATCTCGGTGTTTGAAATTTTCATCGATAAAATTCCGCCGCGTAAATCAAAGGGCGGTGCCGCGAAGCCGCTTTTGACGTTATCGGCATTCCAGACGGTGCGCCGCGACTTTGCTTTTATTGTTGATGAAGATGTTGCCGCTGGTGACGTGTTACGGGCCATTCGGACTGTAGACCGTAATTTGATTACCGATTCCGAATTGTTCGATGTCTATCGTGGCAAGGGCGTTGATGACGGCCAGAAATCTCTGGCACTTGCCGTAACGCTGCAGCCGGTTGAAGCGACGATGACGGAAAAAGAAATTGATGCGGTGGCTGATAAAATTGTCGCCAATGTAACCAAGCAGACCGGTGGAACGCTCCGCGGTTAAAAGAATTCTTGTGAGACGGCTAACGCGTTCTTATTTTGAGAAACAGTGAGTTAGAAAAGGTCGGAGGTTTCTTGCGATGAAAAAAACAGTTCTTACCGTACTCATCTCGCTAATCTTTGGCGGCGCGGGCGGTTTTGTTGTTGGTATCTTTATTTATCCCTTTCTGTTCCCACCGCCACCCGCGATGGAGAAGGTTGAGAACCGTTCTGAGAAAATGGTCGTGGCTTCGGGCAATTTTATTCATGCCAACCCGTCAGACCCGGTCCATTACGGCAAGGGATCTGTAGAAGTCCTGAAGGGAAAATCTGGTAGTAACCTGCTTCACCTGAAGCCTGATTTTAAGGTCGGGCCAGGGCCGCGCTTTCATGTTTATCTCGCTGATAAAAGCAAGATCATGAACAGCGCCGACTTCAAAGCGGCGAAGAAAATTGATCTCGGCAGGCTGCGTTCATTTGAAGGCAGTCAGGTATATGAGGTGCCTAAAGGAACCGACATCTCCCCTGTTAAAAGCGTGGTGATCTGGTGCAAGGAATTCAACGTCCTCATTTCTCCGGCGACGTTGAAAAAATAGAACGATTTTTAAACGAGATTTTGCCGCTACCAATTCGGTGCGGCTTTTGAGTATCAAGAAAAATTTATGAGCGATTTATCCCACATTCGTAACTTCTCTATCGTTGCCCATATTGATCACGGCAAATCGACCTTGGCCGACCGGTTGATTCAGGTGTGCGGTGGCGTGTCGACGCGTGAGCTCAAGGAACAGATGCTTGATACGATGGATATCGAGCGTGAACGGGGCATTACGATCAAGGCCCAGACGGTCCGGCTGTCCTACAAAGCCAAAGATGGTAAGACCTATCAGCTGAACCTGATGGACACGCCCGGCCATGTTGATTTCACCTATGAGGTCAGCCGGTCTCTCGCCGCCTGTGAAGGGTCGTTGCTGGTGGTTGATGCCAGCCAGGGCGTGGAAGCACAGACTTTGGCGAATGTATATCTCGCCCTCGATGCCAATCACGAAATTATCCCGGTCCTCAACAAGATTGACCTCCCGGCTGCTGAGCCTGAGCGTATCCAATCTCAGATCGAGGACGTGATCGGGCTTGATGCGTCAGATGCGATTCATGTATCTGCGAAGACCGGCATTGGCATTGAAGAGGTACTGGAAGCGCTCGTACAACGCCTGCCGCCGCCCGTGGGCGAAAAGGATGCACCGCTGCAGGCGCTGCTGGTCGATAGCTGGTACGACGCTTATCTCGGCGTGATTGTCCTGGTGCGGGTCAAGCATGGTGTCCTTAAACGTGGGATGAAGGTCAAGTTTATGGCGACGGATGCGGTGCATTCCGTCGATAGCGTCGGCGTGTTCTCCCCGAAAAGAACATCAGTGGATGCGCTCTATCCCGGCGAGGTTGGCTTTATCACCGCCTCGATCAAGCATGTCGCCGAAACCCAGGTTGGTGACACGATTATTGATGACAAATCGCCGGTCACGGAGCCGTTGGCGGGTTTCAAGCCATCCGTGCCGGTGGTGTTTTGCGGTCTGTTTCCGGTCGATGCGGATGATTACGAAGATTTGCGCGATAGTCTCGCGAAATTGAGGCTCAATGACTCCAGCTTTCACTTTGAGGCAGAGACCTCGGCGGCATTGGGCTTCGGATACCGGTGCGGCTTTCTTGGCTTGCTGCATCTCGAGATCGTCCAGGAGCGCTTGCTGCGGGAATTTGATCTCGATCTGATTACCACGGCGCCCTCGGTGATTTATCGCGTTCACATGAGAAATGGCGATATCGAAGAAATCCATAATCCTGCCGACTGGCCTGATCCGACCCATATCGAAAAGGTCGAAGAGCCGTGGATCAGAGCAACAATTCTGGTGCCCGATGAATTCCTCGGCCCGGTATTGGCCTTATGCCAGGAACGCCGGGGTGAGCAGATTGAGCTGACCTATGCTGGTAGCCGCGCGATGGCGGTATATCGTCTGCCGCTCAACGAGGTGGTGTTTGATTTTTACGATCGGCTGAAATCGGTCACGCGCGGCTATGCCAGCTTTGATTATCAGCTTGAAGACTATCGCGAAGGAGAGTTGGTCAAAGTGGCGATCCTGGTGAATACCGAACCGGTTGATGCCCTGTCGATGATCGTGCATCGTACTCAGTCGGAATATCGTGGTAGGGGCATTTGCAGTCGCCTTAAGGAGCTGGTGCCACGTCAGCTTTTCAAAATTCCTATTCAGGCGGCTATTGGCGGTAAGGTGATTGCTCGCGAAACCATCAGCGCGATGCGCAAAGACGTGACGGCCAAGTGTTATGGTGGTGATGTCTCGCGTAAGCGGAAACTGCTGGATAAGCAGAAGGAAGGCAAAAAGCGGATGCGCCAGTTTGGCTCGGTAGAAATTCCGCAAACCGCCTTTATCGAGGCTCTACGGATCGGCAGCGATTAAGCCGAGTTCTCGAAACGTCGGGCTAGCTTGGTAACAAGAAAGTCGAGAAACGCTCGCACTTTCGGTGTCGCGCCACGATGACTCGGGAACACTGCGTGAAACTCAATCGATGGCGCCGTCCAATCACCTAGAACCCGGACGAGCCGTTTGGCGTCATCACCGACATGCATGTAACTGGGAAGAATTGTGATCCCGGCCCCGTCAGCGGCGATCCGTCTCAATGTATTAAAGTCATTAACTGATGCTCTCGGGGTTAGGGGTATCCGTTTGGTGGTCTCGCCCTTTGAAAGCGCCCATTGGTTGTTGTCTCGGCTATCACTCATTACCAAACAATCGTGATTTTTGAGATCCTCCGGTCTTTCTGGTGTCCCCCGTGCCCCTAGATATTCCGGACTGGCGTAAAGGAACAGCCGACAATGCCCCAAGCTGCGTGTCACCAAACTGGAATCTTGAAGGGCACCGATCCGAATCACCAAATCAAAGCCTTCATCAATGACATCGACCTGACGGTTGACCAGGCTCAATTCCATCTGCACCTCAGGGTGTTGGGCGATAAACGCAGCAGTCAGTGGCGCCAGCAGATGCTGACCCGTCGTGACCGAAGCACTGACACGTAATGTGCCGCGTGGGATCGCCATTGTCTGCTCGACACAAAGATCGGCGTGATCGGCCTCATCAAGCATGCGGCGGCAGTGCTGATAGTAGATTTCACCGATCTCGGTAACGTGGATTTTTCGAGTGGTCCGCTCCAATAGACGCACGCCTAGCCGCCTTTCGAGGTTTGCAATGCGGCGGCTGATATTCGACTTCGGCAACTGCGCAGCGTTCGCGGCAGCCGTAAATCCGCCATGCTCGACGACATAGGTGAAGGCGGCGAGTTCATTCAAATCTCTAATTATATTGTCTCTCATGTAAAACAGTCCGTTCTAAATCGGATGACTTATCATTTCTATGGAACAAACTAACTTAGGCCTTGAACGAGAGACAAGAGCCCTTCGGAGGTGAGTTATGGAAGTACTACAAAGAGATGACTTGAAACGCGGCGGGTTCGCCGGCTTGCGTGAAACCCGGTTGGTGATGGATCGCCGAGTTTATGGCAGCCGAGCGGAGGCCGGATCATGGGACGGCATCGGGAATTTTGTGTATCTCGCCGATGCCCGATTTTTGCCAAAAGGTGAGACACGGATGCACAGTCACAAAGAAATCGACGTCATTTCAGTGATGGTTGAGGGCCGCATCGCCCATGAGGGTTCGTTGGAACACGGTCAGGAAATGGGTAATCACGACGTACAAGCGCAGCGCGCCGGTGGTGAAGGCTTTTCCCACAATGAAATCAACCCCAACGACACCGAAAACAGAATGATTCAGCTGTGGGTGTTACCGGAGCGGGCTGGCGAACCAGCGGGCTACAAACTCTACAGCCCAAAGGAAGGCGGAATGACCCGTGTCTATGGCGGCTCGACTGATCAGGACGAAACACTCGATAGCCAGACGCTCATTGATATTGGCCTTCTTGCGGTAGGCAATTCCGTAAGAATAGAGGGCCCCTTCCTCGCCTATGTGACACGCGGATCTGGGCGCCTCAACGACGAAACTGTTGGCGATGGTGACCTCGTTCGAGGCGAAAACCTTGAGTTCAATGCGGTGGAGCCGACGCAGCTTATCGTCGTGCATACCGATCAACCCAACTGAGGAGAAGAACTATGACCTACGAACGTTTCAATGCTGATAACGCAGCAATGCTGCTGATCGACCATCAAGTTGGAACCATCGAGTGGATGCATTCCGCGCCTAAGAAAGATGTAATTCGCAATACGTTGGCGCTCGCAAAAACCGCCCAGGAACTGGGCCTGCCTGTGGTGCTGACCAGCAGCCAGGAAGATCAAGCTCAAGGTCTGCTGTTGCCGGAACTGAAGGAGCTCCTGCCAGAGGCGTATGACAACCGCGTGAAACGCGGCGGTATTGTCGATGCGTTTGACGATCCAAATTTCACTGCCGCTGTGAAAGCAACCGGACGGAACAAGTTGATCATGGCTGGATTGCTTACCGAGGTTTGCTTAATCTATCCTGCCCTCAATGCGCAGGATGAAGGCTATGAAGTGCAAGCAGTTGCAGATGCCTCAGGGTCGGGGACCAAGATGGGTGATGAGATTGCTCTTGGGCGGATGCAGCAAGCCGGCATTGGTGTTACCAGCACGATCCAAGTCATGTCGGAACTAGTCTTCAACTGGGCTGAAGGCGCCGGACCAAAAATCCTTCCCGTCCTGGGAGGGATCTATGCGGATCTTGAGGGGTAGTTAGTTTGCAGGGTGACGGAAACGACTAAGCCGGTTTGTAGATTTTAGCGGCGACCGCCCCGCTTACGGCCAACCCATATCAACAAGAGTGCGGGAACACCGAAGACGGCCCAGCCCGGCCACAGCAAGATCGTCGTGATGACGGGCTCCCACAGCCACGGCGCTACGTAACGCTGAATACCCGCCTGACTGACGCTGAGGCTTTGCGCATCAAGCGTGAACCATAATTCGCCGAGGGCAATCATTTTCCAGCCGTCATTGGCAACGGCCTGCCAGGCTTCATAACCGACCGCCGCGACTGCTATGATCGCCAGTAAATAGCCTAAAAATCGGCAGATAATCACCTGATCGCTCCCTAATCGCGTTTATGGCCCTGAGCCTAATAACCCTGTTCGACGGCTGCAAGTTTTGTCTTGCAACAGAATTGCGCCCAGAGTGCGGCAAGTGCTTGAGATATTGGCGAACGGTGTTAGATTGTGCGCCGCTGGAGGGGTGGCCGAGTGGCTGAAGGCGCACGCTTGGAAAGCGTGTATGCGGGCAACCGTATCGAGGGTTCGAATCCCTCTCCCTCCGCCAATTATCTTTTAATATCAATAGATTAGATATGGGATGTCGATTTTACCCATAAATCTACCCATGGTTTGACCCGCGCTAGGCGTGGGCTTGCTCAGCGTTTATTATCCGACGCTCTGGTTTGATCTGACGTCAGATTCAGATGAATCGGCGTTGATGTAGTTATTGTCCTCGGGCATCAGGGTTTCGGCAAGCTTGTGATCGGCGCGGCGCAGCTGTCGATGCTGCTGGACGGGATCGAGTGGCGCATGCCGCTGCGGACCTGGCGTCCGCTGACGTCCAGGTCCTGCGGCTTCTAGAGAGCTTCGATCTCGAGGCGCTTCACGGTGCGGTGAAGGACGCCCTGCGCCTGGGTGCGATCGGCTACGATGCGGTCAAACACCTTGTGCTGTGCCGTATCGAGCGACGCCCACCCAAACTCGATCTGGATATCTATCTCTATCTACCTCGGGCCAACGTGGCGACCACGGCCGCCGCCAGTTATATGAGCCTGTTGCAAGAGGCGGAGAAGGCCGTCCGGCCTGACAGGGATGTAATGGGAGGTGCGTCATGACCGATACGCCGCAACTGTTGCTGGCGCATCACCTCAAGACCCTGAAGCTGCCGACCTTTTTGCGCGAATACGACAAGCTGGCCCGCCAGTGTGCAGCCGAGGGCGCCGACCATGTGCGCTATCTGGTCCGCCTCGCTGAACTGGAACTGATCGACCGCGAACGCCGGATGGTCGAGCGGCGGATCAGGCAGGCCAGGTTCCCCGCCGTCAAAAGCCTCGATGCCTTCGACTTCAAGGCCCTCCCATCGCTCAACAAGATGCTGGTCGTGGAGCTGGCGCGCTGTGAATATGTTGAGCGCCGCGAGAACATCATCGCGCTCGGCAACAGCGGCACCGGTAAGACCCATATCGCGCTCGGCCTTGGTCTGGCAGCCTGCCAGAAGGGGCTCTCGGTCGGCTTCACCACAGCTGCCGCCCTGGTTCACGAGCTGATGGAGGCCCGGGACGAGAAACGCCTGCTGCGCTTCCAGAAGCAGTTGGCCAAGTACAGCCTGCTGATCATCGACGAACTCGGCTTCGTGCCACTCAGTAAAACCGGCGCCGAACTGCTGTTCGAGGTGTTCAGCCAGCGTTACGAGCGCGGCGCCACTCTGGTGACCTCCAACCTGCCGTTCGACGAATGGACCGAGATATTCGGCTCGGAACGCCTGACCGGCGCATTGCTGGACCGGCTCACCCACCATGTCCATATCCTCGAGATGAACGGCGAGAGCTATCGTCTCAACCAAAGCCAGAAACGGCGGAAATCCCCAAAAACACCTGCATAACCGTCAGCGCTATGGTTCGCAGAAAATGGACCAGTTTTACGCCGCCCAATGGCCCCATTTTGCTCCGCCGTTGACAAATGGTTGGGTGATAAGAAAATGGGACACGTCAGGGGGGGGCGTCGTATCACCCGCAAACACAGGGCAAGATCGAGCGATGGCATCAAACACTAAAGAACCGCATCCTACTGGAGAACTACTTCTTCCCGGCAGATCTGGAGGCACAGATCGAGGCGTTCGTTGATCACTACAATCATCAGCGATACCACGAGAGCATCAACAACCTCACACCCGCAGACGTCTACTTTGGGCGCGGGCAGGCTATTTTAAAACAACGGGAAAGGATCAAACTCAAAACGATGGAGACCCGGCGCTTGCAATACCGCAAATACGCCGCTTAATATCTTGAACCAGATGAGCCAGATCCTCTCTTAGATCAGGCCGTTGAGTGTTCCAATTTATATGACGACGGACAGTCTACGAATCTAGGGGCTATTCAGTTAGTGTTATAGTATAAGTGAATTTGCGGGGGGGGAGAGCGTCTCCCTCGCTCGTATAACCCCATAATGAAGGAACTGAATAGTTGTCTAGGGAATTTCTAAAGACTTGTGCGCTTGCAATAGTTGGTGTTGGGATGCTTACCGCTTCGGCAGGCGTCGCAAACGCTCAAAGCGGTTCTCGGCTTTGTGGCTGGGTAGCGGTCGAAACGGCGGTAAAGATTGGTTTGCTCTACGAGGCACGTAAGAATGATGCCTCTTACACAAAACAGTGTGATACAGTCATCTCCGAATTCGAGGATGAAATCAAAAAGGACGCAACGCTCAGCGCTATGACGTGGACGAAGATCAGAAAGAAAGCTTGCCAGGACGTTGGGGCACTCGGCCTCGCGTATACTCAAAGCAGTGGGAATTTGAAGAACGACATCTGTAATAAGATGACGGCGAAAACGCCGTACAAAGTTTTAAAGCAGGGCAATGCTGCGACTACCTTCGAGAAACTTTAGCAACGCTGGCCTGACACCAAATTCCCTTATCGTTATAGGTGGAGAAAAGTGTCAGCTTTCAGAATTCAGCCCTGTGTTGGCTGGTTGTTCAGGCCGGTATGAGTTTGCCCCATACCGGCCTTTTCGGTGAACTTAATAGGAGGCTTATGACTTCTGGTAGAGTGTTCACCTGTCAATGTTAGTCAAAACATTGTGGGAATTTCGCTCTTCAGTTTTTGACCATCCCCCCTTTATTCCTCCGTTTATGAGTCGTGTCTATCGGCTCAAATTTCTTCTACACGGTGTGTCCTTCCCCCCTAAAACTGGGCCATTATTTTGGCATGGAAAGGGGATTTGTGATGGCTCGGAAACGACATTCGGACGAGGACATACTGAAGCTGCTGCGTGAGATTGAAGTGAAGTTGTCGAACGGCAGCGACGTAGCGTCGGCGTGTCGTGGCGTGGGTATCAGCGACGCTACGTATTATAACTGGCGCAAGCGGTTTGGCGGGATGGGTCGGTCGCAGTTGTCGGAGATGCGTTCTCTCGAGAAGGAGAATACGCGGTTGAAGAAGATTGTGGCTGAGCTCGAACTGGACAAGCTGATCCTCAAGGAAAGCCTGAGCTACCTAAAGCCCAGGGCCTGACGACCGAGCATCTTCGTCAGGCCGTTATCCATACACGCCAGAAGCTTGCTACGTCGGAGCGACGGACCTGCCGGGTTATTGGTCTGGCCCGCAGTTCCCTGCAATATCGACCAGATCCCAAAGATGACAATGCTCTGCGGTTGGCACTGATCCGGCTGGCGAAGCAGTATGGGCGCTACGGTTATCGCAAGATTGCCGTCCTGCTGCGTATCGAAGGGTGGAAGGTGAACCACAAGAAGGTTGAGCGGATCTGGCGCGAAGAAGGACTTCAGCTGCCGCAACGAGACAAGAATCGCCGGCGGCTCTATCACAAGGACAGCTCGATCATTCGGTTGCGGCCAACCCATCCCAATCACGTCTGGGCCATCGACTTCGTGCACGACAAGCTCGACAATGGTCGGAGCTACAAGATGCTGACTGTCCTGGACGAGTACACCCGCCAGGTGCTGGCTGTGACGGTTCGCACCCGGATGAGGGCTGACGATGTGCTTGAGGCGCTATACCCACTCCTGCTGCGCCACGGCACCCCGGAATACATCCGCTCGGACAATGGTCCCGAGTTCATCGCACAGGCGATGCAGGACTGGCTGGCAAGGGTCGGCATCAAACCCATCCGGATCTATCCCGGATCACCCTGGGAGAACGGATACAACGAACGCTTCAACGGAACCCTGCGCCGCGAGGTTCTCAATGCCGAGTGGTTCACCACGACTAAGCAGGCTCAGATCGTCATCAACCAGTGGCTCAGACAGTACAACCACATCCGTCCACATCAGGCACTGAACATGCGACCGCCAATACCAGAAACTCTAATCAGGAATGGCACAGAACTTGGGGGCTAGACACATGCGACCGCCAATACCAGAAACTCTAATCAGGAATGGCACAGAACTTGGGGGCTAGACACGTTGGCT
Source organism: uncultured Alphaproteobacteria bacterium (assembly GCA_943787225.1). Lineage (GTDB taxonomy): Bacteria > Pseudomonadota > Alphaproteobacteria > MPNO01 > UBA2964 > UBA2964. Next base: position 773,985 of record CALSLP010000001.1, on the reverse strand, counting down.
CTGATTGCCGCGCCATCTCGATCTTCGTGGGCACCAGTGAACGCGCCTTTTGTGTGGCCGAAAATTTCGCTTTCCATTAATTCGCGAGGAATCGCAGCACAATTGAGGGCAATAAATGGTTTGGTGGATCGACTACTCTTCTCGTGAATGGCAGCGGCGCAGACTTCCTTACCGACACCAGAGTCGCCGGTGATAAACACGCAGGCTTTGCTTTCGGCAACGCTGTCTATAATTCGATAAATAGCCTGCATTGGCAGGGAGGAGCCTATAAACCCGCAATAAGAGTTTCGGTTTAAATCTTGTTTGATAACCCGGACTTGGGTTTCTAACCGGACGCGTTCTATGCAATTGCGTAGGGTGTAGATTAACCTATCCGCGGTAAAGGGCTTGGCAAGAAAATCAGCGGCGCCAGCTTTCATCGCCGTTACGGCGTTATCTAGCGATCCTTCCGACGTCATGACGATTACTGTCGCTTGATAGTTCTCTGCTTTTAACCATTCGAGAACCTGGAGCCCATTTTCGTCAGGGAGCTTGAGGTCCAATAAAATGGCTTCGGGCTTATGTTCTTCGATTAATCGCCTGGCCTCAGCACCTGTATCGGCAATCGTGGTGTCGTAGGGCTCGCCTTTGAGATAACCAGCAAACAGCGTTGCCATCGGTTTCACATCTTCGACGATTAGAATCTTGGGCAAGTGGCCTCCGCGATGATCAAGAATCGAGAATGTTGCATAGAACTGCCATAGGTCAAAAATAACAACCGTCTAAGGTATATAACAATCACAGGATTTGTTTGCGCTCTGAAAACCCCATCTCTGTTTGGTCATATATAAAGAGTATTTTTACCCTATTAACCCGAGTGAAATCCCTGTTTTATGAAAAATAATTCCCTGATATGAAATGGGAAGAAAATGCTGTGGAATGCCGGATTATAGGGATTTTTATATGATGGCGTGCAGTTTAGGGGCTGGATTAGCCGAAAGTTCCCAGTACTTTCCCTGTTAAACAGCGAATTCTTATAGAGACGAGTTCGCATCAGACTGCAAGCACCACCAAAACTTCCCTAGCAAACCTGTATCCATAAGACCGTCGTTTTCGAACACCGTAGTTCCAGGATACTAGGATCTATGGTTGCCGTCGTCTCGGCGACTCAATTCTATCTATTCGGCTTCGAGCGGGGCATGCAGTTTTGTGCCCTTGGTGACAATGCCGCCTCTTGTGCGTTCAGCCAATATCTCGGGGATGGGGCGCTCGCCGTTGATGGTGAGCCACAGGCGGAGCAGATGCCGCTTGCGTTCCGGTTCTGGCCAATCTTCGAACGCCGATCGGGAATGCAGCATGACGTGATTAAAGAGGAACTGGATGTCGCCAATCTGGAACTCCATATCCAGCTTCAGCTCGGCGAGCAGGGTGTCCATCATGTCCAGTGCTTCGGCCTGGGCGGGGGTTGTGCGGGGCACCTGTTCGAAGCGCTGCGTGGAATCGATATATTGCCGACCGTAGCGGCAGCTGAAATAACCGTCTTTGTAATTAAACACCGGCAGGACGTACCATGGGTCCTTGCCCTCGGGCACTTCGCCGCGTCGATCCCAATAGGTAGGCCCGGCCAGCACCTCGGCCAGGTCCGGGCGTTGCGTGACCATTTCGTTATGAACTGCCACCGTGCTGACGACACTGCTGATCCCGCCGGATTTGGGCGTTTGCAGACACATGAGCCCGACGACATCGCATGAATCGGCGTGGAATCTTTGGTTTACCTTGGTCTGGTAGCCGCGCACACCGGCATTCGCCGGGTCGTTATAATCAGCATCGGTGAGAGATTTCACATGCCCCAATACATGTCCCTTGGCGTTCTGTGACACGGCCTGTCCCAGATGAGACCCGATGCCGAAGAAAGCAATGGCGCATTGGGCGCGGTTGTAACGCTCAATAGGGAAGCCTCGAATCAGTGTCAGACCGAGGCCGTTGAGCAATTGTTTTCGTATCCTGACGAGCGCTGGGCCAAACGCGGGGAGGGGGAACGTGTCCCGGGTGATCTCCATGATATCCAGACCCGCAGCCTCGACGCCCTTAATGGTGTTATCGATATCGGTGATCTCGGCCTCGGTCAGCTGGTAGACCCAGTCGGTGGATTGCTGCAACTCTGTCCCGGTCCATTGGGCGGGATCTATGACCTTTTGTCCCGGGACGCAGGGTTCGCGCGTTGGGTGTAGGCTTGTGTCAGGCATGGCTTTGTCCGCTTTTCAGTATTGTCGATGATGATAGCGAATAGGTCGAACGAGGGGAACGGCTCGACACCCCGTCCTTTGTGCCTCTAATGCGGGTTTTCTTAAATGCTGGTTTTGACCGCTGCTTTGCGTCTTTGGCGCCATCCTATGAAGCTAATGGCGGCGAGTCCGGTCCCCATAAGGGGAAGTCCGGTGGGGGCTGATACCGCTGCCGATATCTCTTCCATTGCCAGCGCTGACCGATCAGATATGTCTTGAACCAGTGATGTGCCGCCAGTCAAAATATTGAATGCCCCAAGTTCAATGCCAACGATCGGGTCAACAATTGAGCTCCCAGTACTACTGCCGCCGGCGTTGCGTTCTCCAGTGAACTGGATGGTGGATCCAATGCCTGACAGAAACAGGTTATAGGAGTCAAAAGCACTCGCTGAGGTTGTTTCTACTTGCAACATTATATCGCCACCGCCAGAAATGAAGTTACCGATATTGGTTATATCGGAGCCCGACAATCCCAAGGGGGTCCCTGGAAAGAAAACAGAACTCCCTAATAACAGCAAGTCTATGTTGCTAAGCGACACCGATGAGAAATCGCCAATATTGTTTGAGGCCGTACGCGATACAGCAGGCCCAATAGAACCAGTGTTGCCACTAACATGACCAACGCTAGAATTTCCGGTGAGAACCGTATTTAGAAAGCCATTACTTGGATGAGTGTTGCTAAACACATTGGTATCGGGAACCACCCAAATCGTACCGGCTACGGCCAGTGACTGTGAAACAACGAGAAAAAAACCCGCAACAACCAATGTTCGAACGTGCATATCACCCATTCCCCATGTGGAACTGTCGATATTAAAAATCCAGTGCTGAGGCCCTTGATGGGTAAATCAACTAAACAACGCTAACGATATAGTCAGCGTAGCGCAATGAGTGGCTCCGACGATGCCTCGCACTTTGGTCTTCTAATGACGGTTGCCGAAAATCCCTGTTTTGACCGCATAGTCGACGGCCAGGCCATAGTTTGGGTCATCTTCGGATTTCTCGATCAACTGACCGGCTCGGTCGAGAAGTCGATGGCAATCACGGGCCAGATGGCGAAGTCGAATAGTTTTTCCCTGCTCTTCATATTTATGCGCGAGGTCTTCAATGGCCTGAAGAGCGGATTGGTCAACAACGCGGCTATTGTCAAAATCGACGACAATGTGATCCGGGTCATTCTCCGGGTCAAAAATCTCGGAGAAGCCTTCAACGGAACCGAAAAACAACGGTCCTTCAATCAAGTAAACCTTGCCGCCTTCTGGAGTTTCCTTGGTAGTGGCATGAATGCGTTTGGCATTATTCCAGGCATAGGCGAGAGCGGATACAATGACGCCGACGATAACTGCAACCGCGAGATCGCTGATCACTGTCACAACGGTCACCAGCCCCATCACCAGGGCATCCGTCAGGGGGATGCGGCGCAGGATGACCAGGCTCTGCCAGGCAAAGGTGCCGATAACGACCATAAACATGACACCGACCAGGGCAGCGAGCGGAATCTGTTCGATCAAGCTGGAGCCAACCAGAATAAAGGCCAGTAGGAACAAAGCCGCCGACAGACCGGAGAGCCGGGTACGGCCACCAGACTTTACGTTGATGAGTGATTGGCCGATCATCGCGCAGCCGCCCATACCGCCAAAGAAACCGGTGACGGTATTGGCCAGTCCCTGGGCGATGCATTCTTGTGACGCGCCACCGCGCCGGCCGGTAATTTCTCCGACCAGATTATGGGTCAACAGGCTTTCGATCAGGCCAATCGCCGCCAGAATTAACGAAAACGGCAAAATTATTTTAAAGGTCTCCAGGGTAAGGGGAACCATCGGGATGTGAAATTCCGGAAATTCTCCTTTGATGGAGGCGAGATCACCAACACGCGGCACATCAATGCCAAAGAAAATGACGATGCCGGCGACGATGGCAATACCAGCCAATGGTGCCGGAATCACGTTGGTGATTTTGGGCATGCCCCAGATGATCAACATTGTCAGGACGACCAGTCCCAACATGATGATCAAGGGTAGTCCGGTCATCCAGACCTTGGCCTCATCCGGGCCGGGTACCTGAAACTGGCTGAGCTGAGCAAGAAAGATGACAATCGCAAGACCGTTCACAAACCCCAGCATAACGGGGTGGGGGACAAGGCGAATGAATTTCCCAAGACGGAAAACGCCCGCCAGAATCTGAAAGATACCCATGAGCACAACTGTCGCGAAGAGGTACTCAACGCCGTGCTTGGCCACCAGGGCGACCATGACAACAGCCAGCGCCCCGGTGGCACCTGAAATCATGCCGCGACGGCCGCCAATCGCTGCCGTTATGAGGCCGACGATAAAGGCGGCATAGAGGCCGACGAGCGGGTGAACACCGGCGACAAAGGAAAAGGCAACCGCTTCAGGAACCAAAGCAAGCGCGACAGTAAGGCCGGAGAGCACTTCAATTTTGATGCGGTTCGGCGTAAAGGGCGGCAGTTCGGAATCATTTAAATCGACCGAAGATATACGAGCGGCGAAGGCAGAAAGCATTGACTGGCTCAAGAGTGTCTGTTCCGTGTTATATGAGGGTCATAACCCCCAAATGGGGATTATCTACAATCATGTGTGTCAGGGTTTACCGACCGGTTTGTCGGCGGTTGCCCGGTTCATATCTTAGTTGGACTTTCAATACCAACAGTGTTTTTTCGCGCGGTTCTCTGTGGCTTTGACACAGTGCGTCGGAAAGATACTGTAGCGGCGTTCTGTAATTCCGGATTGAGGAGAGGGATTTCTACGTGGAAGTGCTCGATACCCCGGCCTATGTGATAAACGAGAAAATTCTGCAGTCGGATATAGGTCTGCTGCGGCAGATTGCTGATCAGGCTGGCTGCCGATTGCTGTATTCACCCAAGGCCTCCTCCCTCGCGCCAGTGCTGACGGGTGTAGCGGCTCATGTCGATGGGTTCGCCTGCAGTTCTTTGTTTGAACTGCGTCTGGTTGATGCGCTTTGTCGTGGCGAAGGCTCGCCGCATGAAGGCTCGCTTCATCTTGTGTCCCCTTTGATTGATGGCAGCACGCTTGATGAATTTGGTGATCGCCTGAACTCCGTGACATTCAATTCGATGTCGCAGTGGCGAAAATTGCAGGCCAGAGTGTCGGCCTCGACGAGCATTGGTCTGCGCATTAACCCGGAGCTGTCTTTTGTCCATGACACTCGATACGACCCGTGCCGTTTAAATTCCAAACTCGGCGTGCCGATCAGTCGGCTGGCTGATTTGATGGCGGATGATCGCGGGGTTCTCCAGGGCATTGACGGGCTCCATTTTCACAGCAATTGCGAAAGCACGGATTTCGCGAGCTTGTTGGCGACCGCCCGCCACATTCAAGACGTCATTCCAGAGGCTTTAGAGGCCGTCTCGTGGATCAATCTCGGCGGCGGCTATATCTTCCAATCCGTCGAGGAAAGTGCGGCATTTTTTGAAACCGTCGCCTTGTTTTGCAACGGCTTTGGCCTGCAGGTTTTTATCGAGCCTGGCGCGGCAGCGGTACGACGCTGTGGCACTATTGTGGCGACGGTGCGTGATATTTTTGAGGGTGATGATTGTCAGATCGCGGTTCTGGACACTTCCGTCAATCACATGCCAGAGGTCTTGGAGTTTCAGTTTGAACCCGATGTGCTGGGGCATGTCGATGACGGGGTTCATACTTATGTACTGGCGGGCTGTACCTGTCTGGCCGGGGATATGTTCGGGCAATACGCATTCGATGCCGCGCTGAGCATTGGGTCCCAGGTGACCTTTTTGAACATGGGCGCCTACTCGGCTTCCAAAGCGCACCGGTTTAACGGTGTGGCGTTGCCTTCACTCTATACGCGGCGTGACACAGGCCGTCTTGATCAAATCTGGGCGGATCATTTTGACAATTTTGCGAATAATGTCGGGAGTTCAACAGTTGCACCTGCTTGAGAAACAGTTTTCGGTCCCCCTGGTCCCCGGTAATCATGGGCTCATTGAGCATCTTGAAAAAGCGCTGTCCTTCCAGCTTAAGGAAGATGAGAGTCCGATTAGGCTGGTGATCGCTGGCATCGATGACGGCAAATATCTTTGTGAAGTAGGCTGTCTCGTTGATAGTGAATTACCAAGTTCCCAATCGATCTTTTCGTTTCGGCAGCGCCCCCGTTCCACAGCCGAAAAATTCAACGCTGTTTTTATCGTGCCCACCGGAGTCGGCGCAGAACTAGGCGGACATGCAGGCGATGCAACACCGGCGGCGCAGCTTCTGGCATCCTGTTGTGACCAGCTGATCACCCATCCCAATGTCGTAAATGCCAGTGACATCAACGAAATCCCGGCCAATGCCCATTATGTCGAAGGGAGCGTTCTCTGCAGATTGCTGATGGGGACGGTCGGTCTGGAACCCGCCAAGGCAAACCGTCTTGCGGTTGTTTTTGACGCCCAGCCAGACCAGATGATTGAGAACCTGGTTCTGAATACCGTGGAGGCGGCGCGCACTACTTACGGGCTCGGCTGTACCGGGTTGTATCGACTCGACCCGCCATTGGTATTGAAGGCGACGACATCAAAATCTGGTCGGGCAATTGGCGAGGGGCGCCAACTTGAATCGCTCTTCGCGTTGCTGGATGAAAAATCAGATGAATTTGATGCGGTGGCGATTTCTTCGTTGATCACCGTTCCGGTGGGGCTTCACGATCAGTATTTCCGCAGTGACGGTAATATGATCAATCCCTGGGGTGGGATCGAAGCGATGCTGACCCATGCGGTTTCGCATTGTTTCAATATTCCGTCGGCCCATGCGCCGATGATGGAATCGCGCGACATTCTGAATGAGGATCCGGGCCGCGTTGATCCGCGGATGGCGGCAGAAGCAATATCCTCCTCTTTTCTGCAATGTGTCCTAAAGGGGCTCAAGCAATCGCCTCGGATCGTGAGTGATGAACAGGAGATGACGGCAAGCGGCGTTCTGACGGCCCGCGACATATCCTGTTTGGTGATACCAGAAGGCTGTATTGGCTTGCCTACACTAGCCGCTTTGCAGCAGGGCATACCGGTTATTGCAGTTCGCGAGGGCAGTGGCCTTATTGCGCAGGAATTAGAGGCCCTGCCATGGGCGGATCACCAATTTTACAAGGCTGAAAATTATTGGGAAGCGGCCGGTATCCTCTGTGCGATGCGGGCGGGAATTTCGCCAGTGTCGGTACGGAGACCGATGAGCAGACTGGCGGTTGAAACCTGGCCTGAGCGGGCTGCATCGACTGAGAAAAAAATTCTTTAAGGTGTGCTGCTGGTTAGTTAAGCAAGGCGGGTGAGCCGTTTGAACCGTGCTTTCCATCAAGAAAAGCGCAGTCCTTCAAGCCCAGCTAATTCACGACGATGTGCCGTCTTTTTGCGCCTGTTCCTGAGCTTTCTTCTGGGCTTCGGCGATACGGGTAATTGCGTTATTTGCCCGCTCTAGTTCCTCAAAATGTTCCCGCATACGACGCAGGTCCTCAAACCCTCCTGGGGAGATTGGCTGGCCGTTACTCAGTGTTTTGGCCACATTTACAGAGGCTTGCAACCATTGCTGCTGAAGCAGGGCGGCGCCCGTCATGAGGAGTTTTGTCGCTTCCTCCGGGCTGATATTTTCTTGTTTGGGTGCCTCTGTCGCACCGTTTTGAGAAGCGGTCTGCCCTGGGGCTACCTGCTCTACCATAATGATTTCCTGCTCCATTTACGCGTAAAATTGACCTTTATACTACTGTTAATCCCGGAGTTCTTCACGCAAATAGTCCAGGCGTAACAATATTTCCCGATCTGTAAGTTGAAATAGTTTTGCATCTTCACTTGTCGCACGGTGGCTGATCCAGTGATGGCGAGGCAGGACGAAAATATCATTCTTGTGCCATTGCAGCGTATCGTCACCGATTTTGGACGTACCTTCACCCTCGACGGCGAGACACACCATATTGGCATTGGTTCGGTAGGCCCGCGTGTCGTTCTTGCGCGCAGGGGCAAGCATATAACAATCGACTCCCGGCATCGCGGGGCCACCGGCAAGCGGGTTGGTATAGCGAATGCGCCGTGATCCATCGGCATCTGCCGGCATATTCTCAAACGCCTCGATTACCTTGGCGAGTGGGTATCGAAATATCGGCGAATATGGTTTGTCGTGATCAGGTGGCACGGTGCTCACTGGTGTTATGCCGGCACCGGCATAGGCATTCTCGGCCCGTGGGGGTGGCATATCGTTTGAGGGTCCGGGTTCAAACTCGTTGGTGCATAAATGTCGTTGCAGCTGCGCATCAAGTGCATCGAGCCAGACCGCGCGCTTGCTGCCTTCATGTGAATGTTCATGCCAGCACCAGCCCGGCGTCAGGACAAAGTCTCCGGCAACCATTGGGCAGGGAATGCCATCAACGGTGGTTACCGCCGTGCCGTCGCCTTCAATGATAAAGCGCAGCGCATTCAACCGGTGACGGTGCGGGCGCGCAGATTCCCCTGGCATTAGCACCTGAAGATTCACAACCATATTGAGCGTGGCGCCGCTGCGGGCGGACCCTTTATAGGCAGGGTTTTCCAATACCAGAACGCGGCGCTCGGCGTTATCCATATCGGTTTCGGCGACGGCGGTATCGAGCAGAGGCCCGAGTTCAGCCCATGGCCAGAGATAGGGTTTCTCGTCGATCTGTGCAGCATCGGCATTGGGTCGTTCCCAAAGCGCGCTGACGCTTGCACCATCCATTGCGGTGTGAAATGCGTCGGTCACTGGTTCGTCTCCTCACCCTTACCAGACATCAGCTTGTTGTTTTGCCCTGGACTCTGTCAAGTGTGGGTCGCTGTCAAATTTACCTTCTTTCGTTCGCCGGGAGCGTGCTGAAAGTCAAGAACCCGTTGGTTGCCGCAAAGACGGCGACGGCAGTTCGGTTTTTCATGCGAAGTTTGCGGGTCAGAATATAGACAAGGGTCTTTACCCGGCTTATCGGTAGCCCGATGCTCTCTGCGATTTCCTGGTTAGGAAGGCCGTGTCCAAGATAGCTCAGTATCCGCCGTTCATCGGCGCTAAACATGGCAACAATGTCGAGACGTTGACGATTATCACTCAACTGGTTGAGGAGCTGTTTGGGCCCTGTCAGGTAGCCATCGAGGGCCAAGGCGAGAAGGCCTATCGGTAATTGTCCGGAAACGTCGCGAAGGAGAAATCCTTGTGGTGTCACTGGCAGTGTGACGGCATCCAGTAGCTGGTTGTCCGACAGAATTACAACAGTCTGAACGCGTGCCAGGGTTCCCTCTATGATCTGCGGTCGGTTATCCAGCAACCACATCAAGTCTTCGGCTTCAATTAAGATGACATCCACGGAGCAGCAGGCGAGCTCTAACCGGCCTTGCTCCCTCAGGTTTACGGGCCCGACGACATTCCAGTTTCGATGGCACGCGCTCTCTTTCAGGAGCGCTGTAATGAGGTCGCGTCGAGGGGAGGCAGCAAGAATTCTTTGGGTGGCGGGCATGTCAAACCTGTTTGCGGATGAAGTGGCCAATATAAAACATTACGGACATGTGGATTTCGGTGTGCGTCGCAGCGGCGGAATATCGACATGAACATCCAACCTACTGACATTGGCCTCGTGTGACCGCTACGCATCGGTCTAGTTCGGGAAATATCGGGATCGTCTGAATGCGACATTACCGCGGGCGCGGTACCCCCTATTTTCCTCAATCCACCCTTCTGCATCCTTTCGCCCGGGAATGAAAAATCTATCCTCGTGGTTCTATTCGAGGACCGCTCGCAAACAGCGCGATGGGTTCTCCAAATTGGGAATACGGGAGATTAATTGTGCGCCATATACCTTACATCGTTGCTGCGACACTCGCTTTGGGGGCTTGTACCGGCCAAGATTTATACTCCCCAATGGGTGTGCGCCCGACGATGGGTCTTCCTGTCACGGCCAACGACACACCCTACAGTCAGTGTCTTACGACCCTCGCTAAAAACTCCGCTAAAAACATGCCGGTCTTTGCGATTGGTGAGATCGCTGACAAAACGGGTCAGATCGATCGCTCGAATAATGGTGCTGTCCTGACCCAGGGCGTCACCGAGATGATGATGAGCGCCTTCTATAAAACGCGCCGGGTGGCTTTGGTCGAACGCTTCGATCTTCGTATCCCCTTGGCCGAGGCGAAGATGGTGCAACAAAAACTTGCCGTGAAACCGAGCCAGACTGCACGTCCTGTTCGTGCCAGCAACTTTGTTGTGATGGGCGCGCTGACGGAACTGAACTTCAACATCGTCAGTGAAGGCGCACGGGTATCGGTAACGGGTATCGGCGGCGGTGGTCGGACGGTGATCATCAATGTCGGGCTCGATGTTCGGGTCGTGAATTCCCAAAGCTTCGACGTGAACTATGTCTCGTCGCTGCAAAAACAGATTTTTGGTTATGAAGTCGAAGCAAACGTCTTTCGTTTCTTCGGCTCAAGACTCGTGGAGTTTGATGCGGGGCGTATTCAAAACGAACCCCTTCAGCTCGGCGTTAGGTCCGTTGTTGAGATGGCTGTTTACCAGATCATGACGGATTACCTGGGCCTGCCAAGTTCAGCTCAATGCAAACTTGAACGGCCCACTTTCGCAGCAGAGGCGCTGCTAACACCTAAAGGAGAAGACAATGACTAGACTAAACAAAAAAAGCCTGTTGGCGACAGCGTCCGCTGCAGCCATCTGCATGATGGCAGCAGCTCCGGCTTCCGCCTTCGATCGAGTAAACTGGACTTGGGATGCGACTGTCGTAGAAAACGTCACCAAGGACATCACTATCGCTGCTGATCTGGTTCCGACCGGAATGGCGATGATTGAAGATCTGCAAGTCTTCATCGGTGACGTAACTGCAGACTCAATGGTTACGGGCATCGAGAACAATCAGCCTGCTGGTGGTGACGTTGCTCAGGGACCGTTCGATCTCCAGTTCACTTATGGACTCGGCGGCGGCCAGATCGATGCTACCCCTGGCGTAACTAATGGTCTTAACGATGAGACTGATGGACCAATCGGCAGCCTCGTCAACGGCACTGTCACACTGACGTTCGATCCCGGCGAAATTGGTGTTGCTCCTGCGCTCGATTCTCTGACAGAGCTGCCTGCGGTAATCAGTGCAGCAACGGCTGTTGCCAACAACACCAGCATCACGTCTGACGTGATGGTTGAGCTACATGAAGGGCAGTTTGCGTTCGATGTGGTTGAGCCTAGTAATAATAGTAATAATAATAGTAATAGTCCAAACTCGCAGGTTGATTTCGAAGGTGATGCCCTAACCGAAAATTCTAACCTGACGGCGGCTGGCGTTCTCGGTGTCCTCGCCTTGAACGGTGACCTGGCGCCAGCGCAGATCGAGGCGACCTCTACGGTTTCTGATATCCTCAACGCGTCGGTTGATAGTGCGGCAACTGCCGTTGCGAATAATCTCAGTGTTTCCATCGAGCCGAAGACCCTTGGAGATTCTGTGCTAATCGCAGATATCGTTCAGTTCGCCTATGCGAACGTGAGCGCAACTTCGTCGGTCAGCAATGTGTCGCTGAACAACTACACGAACCTCGGCAATCTTGGCCGTCCGATCGTGAACTCCGTTGCAACTGCTGTGGGCAACAACAAGTCCATCACGGTTATGACACCAGTCGTCTCGGTACCTTAATCGCGCCGCGATGAACGAGGAAGGGGCGTAACGCCGTCCCTTCCTCTCTGCGGCCTCCAATCAGAATGGAGAAGACAATGTTTATTTCAAAATCGACCCTGTTTATGGCTGTTGTTGCCTTTATCGTTGGCGTACAGCCCGTTATGGCCCAGCAAATTGGAGGGCGGAACGGGTACACTTTCCCCCCGCGTAACGCCAGCATGGCTGCGCAAATGCAGCTACAACAACGACAAATTGAGGCATTACAGCGTGGCGGTGCCGCCGCAGGTAGTTCGGCTGGTGGGCTTGGTTCCCTGAACCAGTTTGTAAATACCTATAGCACCAACTATTCCTCGAGTTCGACATCGATCGGCAATATGAACACGGTAACCCAGGTTCTATCCGATGGGTCCACAGGCACCGTCGGTCAGTCGACTGATCAGCAGAGCACCGGCGATCAGGGTTCCCAGGCGGACACGAACGCAACGATCGATAATTCGGTCACAAGCTCAGACGCAACCACTGAATCGACAGATACGTCGACAGAAACGTCGGCGGACTCATCGTCTGCCCAATCGGTGGAGGCCACAACAAACGCGCAGACGACACAATCAGCCAACTAGCCTTGGCTGGCAGTGACGGAGATTAAGGTATGGGGATTATGAACTACCGATCAAAGATAATATTGTTTGTCGTTACGCTCTTGGTTTGGCCGCTGGCAGTTACCCCGATTGCCTTTGCAGCCGATAAGGGTGGCCACTTCTCGCCCCGGATTGTGGCCGCCCTTTCCGCCGCTGCTGAAAAGGGCAATGCGAGCGCCCAGTTTCGGCTCGGCGTCATGGGGCTCTCTGGGAAACTTGGTGATCAAGGTCGTCAGAACGCGATTGCTTTACTGCAAAAGGCTGCTGCTCAAAAAAATATTGGCGCCAATTTTGTTCTTGGGACACTTTACCAGCGGGGCGCGTTTGTTTCGCGTGATTTGGCTATGGCTGCGGCGCACTACCGCATTGCTGCGAAGCGTGGATATCCCAAGGCACAAAACGCGTTGGGAAAATTATTACTGAAGGGGGGGGAGGGTGTGCCGCGTGATGCGACCGGTGCCGTCCGTCTATTCAAAAAGGCCGCAAAATCCGGGTTGCCAGCAGCGAAGGTTAATCTCGGTATCTTGTATATTCGCGGCAATGGGGTGAAGGCAAACCAGCGCCGCGGCGCGAAATTAATACGTCAGGCGGCAGCCAGCGGTTTTTCGGGAGCCCAGTTCAATCTCGGTGTTCTTCTTGAATCAGGGATTGGCACGGCCAAGAACCCTACTGCGGCGCGAAACTGGTATGCTAAAGCAGCGCAACGGGGCAACGCTCAGGCGCAATTCAATCTTGCCATCCTGCTACTCCGACCGGATGTCGGTAAAACGGATCCCGTCGCGTCGCTAAAATGGCTTATTCTGGCGTCAAAAGGAAATTCACCTCGCCTGCGAAAAAAGGCCAACGCCGCCGCTCTTGCTCTGTCCGGGAGGCTTTCAAAAAATCAAGTCGTCAAAGCGGGCAAGGCAGCGATGGAATGGGCGCGCCATCAACAATCGAATGCAAAGACGGCGAATAATGTCAGCCGCCGCAAACGTTGATGGCTTGTCTGGACTCTTCCTGTCAATGGTTTGCGCGCGCGGGCTGTAGTCCCCCTGTCATCGTAATCTGTATCCTCTTGCTTCCTGGGTGTGTGCCGATGGCGTCGTTGGCCGGTGCCGCATTGGATGTTTTAAATGAGGGTGGTGGGTCGGTAGTTGCCCCTCTTGCGCGCAATGCTTCGACGACCCAAAACCGGCGCCCCGAAAACCCTGCCATTAGCGAAGCTTTGGCCCAGGCGGACCAGCGGCAGGTTCTGGAAGTGTGTAAGGCCAAGTTACCACCGCAGCAGATCAAGCCAGCACCGAATGTTGGTTGTACAGTCCGGTCGGTATGCCTGCCGGGAAGTACCGTTCCGCTGCGATTGCGGGTATGTTATCGGAATGCCGGTGCAACACCGGCCGTCGTCCCCGCCGCGCCATCGCGCGGACCAGGCTGGGCCTGGGGTATGTCGAAAGCAACTGGCGTGACGCCTATATCACCCGCCGAAAGCAGGTCGTCTCGCCACTACCCGTCCCAGAGTTCTTATCGGTGAGATCTTATTGTTGGCCTGGGCAATTCAGAGCGCCGAACAATTTCCCCATTAGATGAGATTGAGTTGCTGGATCCAGGCGTCGATAGGTGTTGTTGAGCTACTGAGGAAGACAGTGCTTCCATCCCGTGCGCCGGTACTTCCCGAAGGCAATTGGTTGATCCAGCTTGCGAGGCTGATGCTGGAGGTGCCTATACCAGCGGATCCTGAAAACCCGGAGGACAAGCCGACGCCACCGAAGGACACGCCGCTCCAGCCGAGCCCGGTGCCGAGACCTGTCGGATATGATCGGTTAGGCCGTGCCCCGGGCAGGAAGGCGCCGCCCTCTGGGGATTGGAGTAAGGCCGTACGGCCCTCTCTTTGGATACCGAACAGCAACCCGTCGGGGCTGCTGCGAATGAGCGCGCGCGGGGTGGTTCCGAAAACCTGGTTGTTGGTGATTGCTTGACGGGCGGCGGTGCTTAACCCGACTCCGCCGCCAGGTCGGTAGGGCAGGTTGCTCTGCGCCAATGCAGGGGTGACCGTCATGACGACCACACCCAATGTAAGTCCCAGTGTGATCCCGAATTTGTGGCCTGATGTGGCGGTGGTGGTCATGTGCGTCTCCTGTCGAATGAGGTCTTTACAAGGAGTATTCTAAATTGAATATGTGTATCCGCGAAGGGAAAGTCAGGCTCTCCCTCTTATGCGCTCTCCCCACCTATTATGCGTTTTACCTACCTCATATTCTGGGAAGAGCATTGCTAACTCAGGTTGCGAAACATTTGTGCGATGAGGGGTTTCTCGATTCAGAGCGCAGCAATTTTCTGTGGTGTGTCGAAAATAATATCCATTTATAAAATATCCCTGAATAGGTTTTAAAAATGACACAAGTTTATCACAATTATAATAAACAGATATAATTACATGTTAATTACATGTATTTTACTTGATTTATTATTAATTTACGGCATTTTTTACTACATGTAATACAAAAGATAGAAACAGCGCGTGAATTTAGGTAACAACTATTGCGATTACTTTATAAGACATAAATTAAATAAGGATAATGATGCAAATTACCCGGTGAAGAGTATTTGATATTTTAAACCGGTGTGAATATCTCAAATTGCAACCCTTATAAATTCTTGTTTTTTTTAATGTAATATGAATATGTAAAAAAAATCTTTTATTTGACAATATTTTATTTAATGTTATTTAACTTGTTATAAAGAGAGGTACCTCTCTTTATCCCCAAAGATAAATAAGGGTATTTCTAAAACGCACGGCGTTAACTCGTTCGCGTGCTGGCACTTCAACAGAGAGTTGTATACCGTAAAAGTTGTCATGCCCGTTTAGAGGTCCTGATAGCTATTGGTGTGTTTTTTTATTACCTGGAATTTTTTCAATTAAATGTTGTTTGTCTAGGAGTAAATTAAATGTTGTTTGTCTAGGAGTAAATGTAAGTAATCGAAGCTTGTTCATAATAACAAAATAACAAAATTCTTAACGCTTTGGAGGGCAAAGGGAATGGCGACAAAAATCGATTCAGTATCAATACTACACATAGACCCAAATCAGTTGTTTCGGGAGGGTCTACGCCGTATACTTGGCGACTCTAGTTTCATCGTGGAAGCGGAGGCCTCTACGTTCGAAGATGGGCTCGGTCAGCTTTCAGATCTGAAACCAGGCTTGGTCATTTTCGATCCGGACGGTTACAGCGACGACGCCCTGACGGAGTTGATGGTGAGTACTCTAACAACATCGCCGAAATCACGTGTCGTTGTCCTGACAGATAAAGTCGCCATTTCTCGCCTCGCCAATGCGTTGCATGCTGGCATCGGCGGCTATCTGCTGAAAGACATGTCGACCGACGCGCTTAAACAATCGCTCAAGCTGGTTCTGATGGGTGAAACGGTATTTCCGACAGATCTTGCTTATCTTCTGATCAATAACCGATTTAGTAGTGTCTTCCAATGGTAGCGCAACAAACGGTCATGGCGGGCTATCGCCACGGGAGACGGAAATTCTGTCCTGCCTTGTGAATGGCTTGTCTAACAAAGAAATTGCCATCCGGCTGGACATTACGGAAGGGACCGTGAAGG
Source organism: uncultured Alphaproteobacteria bacterium (assembly GCA_943787225.1). Lineage (GTDB taxonomy): Bacteria > Pseudomonadota > Alphaproteobacteria > MPNO01 > UBA2964 > UBA2964. Next base: position 757,862 of record CALSLP010000001.1, on the reverse strand, counting down.
TGCATTTGAAGGGAGTCCTCAAAAAGATTCATGTGCATAACCGGACACAGGCAGCGATCTGGGCGGTTCAGAATGGCATCGTCGCCGATGTCGCAAAAGAAACTAGGGAAGTACGCGTCTAATCGCGCCTGTGCGGGATACCTCTATCCGGTCTAAAGCCGCTCGAGCCAGATATCCTCGGGTGATTTTTCCTCGCAGTAACCTGTCCAGATTTCTGTGAAGGCCCGTTCCATTTCATGCACCCAGCCTGCTGTATCAAACAGTGAGCCGCGCCCTTCTTCGACCCTGTCGCGTAATGTCGCGCGAGACGTCGGGTCTTGCCCCAGGGTGATTGCGATCTTTTCATAGTCGCTAAAATCATCGGCGATCAGTTCTGGAATGCCCATCGTTTTCAAGAGTGTCTCCGCCCCGCGCGAGGAAAACACCGGGCCAGGTGATGTCAGGACGGGCGTTCCTGCCCATAGGCTGTCGACGGCTGACGAATGGGCACCATAAATAGGTGTATCGAGAAATAAATCAGCAAGGGCCAGTCGCGCCATGTGATCGGCCTTGTCTTCAAGCCGCCGGGCGAAAACAAACCGGTCCTCCGGATCGATTCCTGCTGCCTTCGCCGCGTTGCAAAGGTTTTCCCGAAGCGGCCCCGATCCAGCAAGCCAGAGCACACTGTCAGGCACCGCTTTGAGAATCCGCATCCACAGTTCAAAAATATCGCGGGTAATTTTGTGCCCACCATGCATCGCGCAAAATATTGTCGCCGCCTCGGGCAGCCCTTCGTCAGCGCGGGCTGGCCGGGTACCGATACGGGCCTCGTCATCATTGACCTGATAGCATTTGGGCAGCGTCACAACGGCTTCGGTAAAGGCCTGACGGTTGTCATTTGAGATCATCGTCGTGTCGGCGATGATATAATCGAGTTTTGTCGTCCCCATCGACCCAAGATAGGTCAGGTAGGAGACCTGGATGGGTGCCGGATTCAACATCCAGATTTCCGGCCGGGCATTTCCCATAAAGCCCTGGACATCAATCAATATGTCGACACCCAGCTTGTGAACGGTGCGGGCGGCGTCCGGGTCGTTCAGTGCCTGAAGGTCCACGAACCGTTCCACGCCTTCCTTTATGCGACGACGGTATTCGCTGCCATCATCCGGTCCATAGGAGAAAACGGTAATTTCAAATTTTTCGCGGTCGTGATGTTTAAAAAGGCCGCAAGCCAGGTGAGAGGCAGCATGGTCACGCCAGTCTCCAGACAGGTACCCTATATGTATTCGGTCTTTCCGGGGCTTCGCAAAGGTGAACCGGGTTGTGGCGAGGGCCGCCGCCAGTTGGGTTTCCCGTTTGCCGGCTTCCGCCGCCGCGACCGCCGTCCGTTCGGATTCTGTGGTGCTTAGGGTCAGCGCAAAAAAGGGCGATACCAGAGAAGGTCTACCCGCGACCGCATTATCGATTTCACCTCGGATGGTCGGCATTAAGGCCTCAAGGCTGTCCCAGTCACAGAGGTATTGAGATGCCTGAGCCAGCCTTATTTCGGCGTTGCGGAAGTCTTTGCGGTGTGCGGACGCCTTTTTCAGGGCCGCGGCAGACGCCTCAAATTTCCCGGCAAAGAACAGAAGCTCACCGAGATAGAAGTTTAAATCAGGGTTATCCGGCATTCTATCGAGGCCGGTTTGTAAAAAGGTGATTCCCTCCACAAAAAGGCCAATCCGAACTTTCAGCGTGGCGATATTGCAATAGGCCTCTACGATGTCGGGGGCGAGCGATATGGTTTTTACCCAGGCGTGTTCGGCTTCTTCCAGCTGTCCCAACATCCTGCAAACCGTGCCGAGATTGTTCCAAAGCGGCGCTTGCGAGGGGTCCAGAGTGAGGCCGTCGCGGTACAATTTCTTCGCCTGTTGTGCATCGCCATCGGCGAGCGCCAGTTCCGCCAGCTCAATCCGGCTGTCCTGTGAGGCCGGGTTGATCGCCAGGGCCTGTTCCAGGTGTCGCTGGCCTATCGTGGCTTTGCCCATTTCCAGCAGAGCCTTGCCGAGCGCATGCTGGGCGGCGGCATGGCGCGGTTGCAGCTTAACGAGGTGCCGCATATGCCGGGCACCGCGCTCCATATCGCCCATCTGCAGACGGCACAGCCCGGTCAAATATAATGCATCCGGGTTTTTGGGGTCTTGCTTAAGCGCGGCGTCATATAGGGGGATCGCTTCAGCAAAGCGGCCCTGTTGATGCAGGCTCATCGGCTTGGATAGGTCAACGGCCATGGCAAATAGGCTGTGTCAGTTTGTGTTTCCGAAGAAGAAGAACGACATCCTACCACCGCTTCACCCTCCGGTCACGATGCTCAGACCTGTCTTGACTCCCTGACCTCTAAAAACTTACCGTGAATGTGGTTATTCGAAACGCCGCCTTGAGAGCGGCCATAAATACAAAGACTATCCAGTTAACCAGGGAGATTTTATATGAAGACGATGATGATTTCGGGCGTTGCTGCAGCGGTATTTCTCGCCGCAGCACCGCTCCAGGCAGCAGAGCTGACCTCTACAACCAGTCTGATCAAGACGCATGATCAGTCGGTCACGTATTTTGATACATTCATGAATCCGGTCACCAAGGCCAATAATGGTATCACCATTACCTATAAAGGTGGCCCGGAAGTTATTCCAAACCGCAAACAGGGTGCTGCCCTCAAGCGCGGCGTGATCGACATCATGTTTGGCCCGAGCGTCTATTATGCCGGTTTGGTGCCGTGCGCGCGGGTCATTCCGCTCTCTAACATCGGACAGGCCAATCTGCGTAAGAATGGGGGTTGGAAAGTCTTGCAGGATTGCTGGGCCAAAGGTCTGAATGGTCATCTGCTGGCCCATGGCATGGAAGGGGCGACGGAGTTCCATCATTATATCGCTGGCGACATCAAAAAGAGCGAAAAGACCGGCCTCGACCTCAAGGGCATGACCATGCGCTCGACCGCTGGCTATCATCCTTTGATGAAGGCGATGGGCGCCCGGCCGGTCAACATTTCACCCGGCGATGTCTATACCTCTCTAGAGCGTGGTGTTGTACAGGGGCTGGCATGGCCCGAAGGCGGTGTCGCGCGTTATGGCTGGGCCAAGTTCATTAAATATCGGGTTGGTCCCGGCTGGTGGCGCACGTCATCAACCATCGTTGTTAATCTCGATACTTTTAAAAAGCTGCCCAAGGCACAACGCGATGCTCTGGAAGCGGCGGCAATTCAGTATGAGAAAGACAGCATTCCGCATCACCGGGCGCTGGTTGAGAAAGATAACGCCAAGGTTATGGCGGCGGGTGTGACGCATATCGATCTCAAGGGCAAATATGGCAAGGCGTATCTCGCAACCACCTATGGTGCGACATGGGATGCGGCTAAATCGAAAATGTCACCCGAGCTATACGCGAAGCTTCGGAAGCTGATGCTCAAATAATAGCAGCTTACATGGCTCAACGGATCAGGCGTCCCCGCAAGGGGGCGCCTTTTCTTTTGCCGGGCCGTGAATGCTGTTAGATTGCAGATCTGCCCCTAAAGTAAATGGACTCAAGATCATGCATCATACCGGTATTGAGAAAGTCATCTATGGCGTAGAAGACCTCAAGGTCGCTAAAAAATTCTGGCGGGATTTTGGTCTTGCCTGCGTTGTTGAGGATCAAACCCACGCGGTCTTTGCGGCCCAAAACGGTGCGACAATTGAGGTTTATCCGACCGATGACCCGGCGCTGCCGCCACCGGTCGCGACCAATACCAAGTCTACCGTTCGTGAGGTCACGTTTGGTGTCCGCTCCTCGGATGATCTCACTGCCCTGAAAGATCGATTATCTGCGATGGGTGACGTTAGGGAAGACGACGATGGTGTGATCCATGCGGCTGACCCGCTGGGCTTTGGCTTTGCCTTCCGCCTCGCGCAATGCCAGCCGATTACGCCGCCCGCTGTCGAGACCAACGTGCCCGGCAATATCAAACGTCTCAATCAGCGCGGTCAGAAATTCGATCAGGCCTCGCCGCTGATCATGTCGCATATCGTTTATATGACGGATGATCTGGAGACCCAGAAAGATTTCTATGTCGATACGCTGGGCTTTAAGCTCACCGATTCCTATCCCGGTCGCGGCTATTTCGTGCGCTGCGCCGATGCCAATAATCATCACAATGTGTTCTTGCTCGATCCTGGGGAAGGCAAGCGTGGCTTTCACCACCTGGCGTTCGAGCTGGGGTCGATCCACGAGCTGTTCGGCGGCGGTAATAACATGACCCGCAATGGCTGGGAGACGATGATCGGTCCCGGTCGCCATCCGGTCTCATCGTGTTATTTCTGGTATTTCAAGAACCCGTGTGGCGGCGCGGCGGAATATGATTTTGACTCTGATGTGGTCGACGAAAACTGGCAGCCGCGCGAATGGGAGTCGACACCAGAGAACTTCGCCGAATGGTGTCTCGGCGAAGGCATGGGGGCGTCACTTTTGCCGGCCGCCATTCAGGAAGGATAGCGCTCCCGAACGGTATGGGTCGCTTTATTACGCGCCGGCGATATAGCTGCGCAGGGCGTTGGCTTCACCTTCGATTTCGTTGAGCCGTTCCTTGACCATGTCGCCGATCGAGACCAGTCCGGCGAGCTTGCCGTTATCAATAACCGGCAGGTGACGGATTCGGCGTTCGGTCATGGTTGCCATGATATCGGCAATCAAATCCCCCGGCCGGCAGGTGACGACATCTCCACTCATCAATAAGGAAATCGGCGTCGCGGATAAATGCGGCCCGTATTCGTTAATGCCATGCGCGATATCGCGCTCTGACAAGATGCCGACCGGCACTTCCTCGTCATCGACGATGACCAACGCTCCGATGGCATTTGCTTCCATCCGAATCGTGGCCTGCGCCACGGTTTCGCTGGCACGCGCGGTGACCACGTCTGATCCCTTGCTCTTTAGAATTTGTTCAACATGCATTCTGCGACCCTCCTTACAGGCAGGGCGGGGGCGGCGTCACTCAACTCAAATTCGGTGGACGGTAGCCCCACGCCTCGAGTAACACCCGGAAATTCCCGGGATACAGATGAGTTTAAACGCGTCGTTTCTGGGGACGGGCAATCACACCCTGTCCGTCTTTATGATATGGGGTTTTTCGGTAAAGAGTGAAGCGATAAATCTAGAGCCTAAGCGTTTTCCTCTAACGCGATCAGCCCCATGCCGGTGGTCATGGGCGCATAGTAATTGCGATGTACGCGGGTTAAATCGTCGGATAAAGCGCCCCGCATGGTGAGCCACATGATCAGCTCAACCGCTTCTGCGCCGGCCTCTTCCATGATTTGCTGATGGGTCAGCTTGGTCAGTGCCAAGGGGTCGGACTCGATCTTGTCGAGGAAGTCGTTATCAAACGCATTATTGAGATGCCCGAACCGTGCGCCGTTGAGCTGGTGTGACATGCCGCCAGTGCCAAAGATGACAACCCGAAGATCATCCTCACAGGCTTCAACGGCCTGACGAATTGCCTGCCCGAGTTTGTAACAGCGCAATGCTGTAGGCAGCGGGTGCTGGATGACATTGATCGCGATGGGCACGGTCTTTACCGGCCAGCTGGGTTCATGCGGAAAACATAAATTCATCGGCACGAGAAAGCCGTGTTCAACGGATAGTTCCTGACAGACCGTCATGTCGAACTCGTTATAGACGAGCTCTTCAGCAAGGTGCCAGGAGAACTCCGGGTTGCCCGGAACGTCGGGCAACGGGCGCGGTCCCCAGCCTTCATCGCCAATCGGATAGCTGTCCGCCGCGCCAATGGCGAAGGTCGGATATTTGTCAAAAAACATGCTTGAGCCGTGGTCGTTATAAACCACGATGGCGACGTCCGGTTTTAGATCCACCAGCCATTTTTGGACGGGCTTATAGGCGTCAAAGACCGGCTTCCAGTCGGGCTCTTCCTGCTGGCCCATATCATAGGCTTTGCCAATTGAAGGAACATGCGAGGTGCCTATACCGCCGACGATCTTTGCCATTTCAGCGTGCTCCTGAGGCCGTGCGGGTGGCCATAAACTCTTCAAAGGTCTGGCCGCGCAGCTGGGCGCCAACATGATACAGCCCATGACCGGTGCAGGTCCCGAGCTTCATAATCATATAAATATTGCCACCGCATTCCTCGATCAGCCCACGATAATCGCGGTCGCGCAGGAACTGTCTTTCCGGGTCGCTGAGGCTCCAGCTTTCCATATAGGCTTCTTCATCTGCCGTGAAAGCAGTGCGGTTCTCCGGTTTGGTAAAAGACATCGCGAATTTGTTGATACGATAGCCCTTGCGTGATTCCGCCCCGTCGAAAACCGTCGTGCCGGGTATGGTTCTGGATTTGTCCCGCTGTGCTGCCATGGCATTTTCTCTAATATATTTATTATCGTTTGATATCATAAGTGTAACGATTATTGGCGCTCAGGATAGCCAGTTATCGCGCTATTTTACCGATCTTTCTGGCCGTCGCCAGCGCCGCCTCATGGTTTGGCAGGTTGATCCAACGCTTTGATCTGCTCTTTTACCTGATCGTGCTGTGCGCTGCCGGGTTGCAGGACATTCAGCAGTCGAGACCAGCGTTCGCGGGCGCCCGCCTTGTCATTGGCTTCCATTTTCGCAATACCACTAAACCATAAGGCGCCGCCATGGGTCGGCTGCAGGGCGAGGATACGGTCGGAAACATCGGCTAGCAGTTTTGGCATTGGTGCCCCTGGTGTCGCCGCTTTTGCAATCGCGTCCGCATAGGCCGTCAAAACGGCCAGGTCCTTTGGTTTCAGGGCAGCAGCTTTGGCATAGGCATCGCGCGATTTCGCAGGTTCGTTGAGCACGCCGTAGGAGCGTCCCAGCCGTAGCCAGCCTTCAGCATTATTGGGATCGTCCTTCATCTTGTCGGCGAGCCGTCCGACCATGCCGCGGATCATCGCCAGTCGATCTTCGGCGGACATCTGCTGTGCCGCTTTGACATCATCGGCTGTGGGGCCGGGTTGCTGGGTGTTTTCCGCTACTTGTTTTTCACCAGCGACGGCGGGGCTCAGCCCTGCACCCGCATTTTTACGCATCGCGGCGAGCGCGTTTGCCGAGATACCATTCGCCTTGGCGGTCTTCCCAATGCGCTCACCCAGCAGCTTCCGCCACGGCGCGTTTGGCGCCGAATCTGCTTCGAGATCGAGCCAGATTTTAAGCGCCTGTTTGATCGCCCCGGCCTGCCTTGCGGCCAGCCCGACATAGTAGCGTGCCCGGGGCTCAGCAGGATCAACGAGCAAGGCTTTTTCAAGTGTTTGGCGCGCCGCGGGAGTCACACTGCCGCCAGCGGCGGTTATCTGGGTTTCCGCCAGTTGCGACCAAAGGTCGGCATCTTTCGGCGCCAGTGTCGTTGCCTGCTGATAGGCGGCAACCGCGTCAGCGAAGCGCCGCATGCCTACGAGAGAACGGGCATAGAGTCGCCATCCTTCGAGATCGTTGGGGCGTTGTTTCAGCCGCTCAGCCAGCTGCACGACGATGGTGTTTAAATCCGGCGCTGCGGCTGCCGTCTTTGAGCCCTTCAGGGCTTTGGCTTTTGCCTGCATTTCTGCCCCGGGTTGAGCGGGCAGGTGTGGTGAGCCGGTGACGGCATATATGCCGAGCGCCAGAGCCGGAATAGCGACCCCGACAATCGCGGCCATCGCCTTGCTTGATGTCGTTGTTGTCTCTGGTGCGGTTGCCTTGGCTTCTTCGTCTGCCGCTATAAGCCGTCGAGCGATTTCGGTGCGGGCGGCGCGGGCGGCTTCCTCTGCAATCACACCACGGGCGGTATCCCGTTCAAGCTCGTTGAGCTGGTCCTTGTAAATTCTGGTGTCATATTCCGCCCGGCTTGGGCCATGTTCTTCACGGCGCAGCAAGGGGCGCAGGATCAGGACCAGCGCGAGGGTGGCCATGGCGGCGAGAATCATCCAGACCATCAGCATTCACTCATTTATCTGTTTCCCCACTGGGAGTGTTGTCATCCATCAGAGCGGCAAGGCGTTTCTCTTCATCGGCACTTAGGCCTTCTGCAGTGGCAGAGCCACGACGTCGGAACCACAACACCAGACCAATGGCGCCAAACAGCAGCACCAGAGCAGGACCACCCCATAGCAATGACGTGCGGGCGTTCACTGGTGGTTTGAGAAGGACAAACTCACCATAGCGGGCAACCACGAAATCCATTACCTGCTTGTCGGTATCCCCGGCTGTCAGGCGGGCGCGCACCACAACGCGGAGGTCGCGGGCAAGGTCGGCATTTGAATCATCGATCGACTGGTTCTGGCAAACCACGCAGCGTAAATCCTGGCTGAGTGCCCGCGCGCGTTGTTCAAGAGCCGGGTCTTTGAGAATCTCATTGGGTTCCACGGCATTGGCCGACGATAGCCCGAGCATCGAAATGAGGATTAGGGCAAAAAGGCGCAAGGTGATCATTTGCTCAACGCCTTAATCAGAGGACGAATCTTGTCGGTTAGATCCTGTGCCATGATCGGGCCAACATGGCGGTAGCGGATGCGCCCCTTTGGGTCGATGACAAATGTCTCGGGATAGCCATAGACGCCCCAGTCGATGGACACTTTCCCCGTCCGATCGGCGCCAACTGTTTTATAGGGATTACCGAGTTCTGCGAGAAACCCCTTCGCCGCCTCTGGCGTGTCTTTATAGTTGATGCCGTAAATCGCCACCCCTTCGCGGGCCAGCTGCATCATTCTCGGGTGCTCGATGCGGCAGGGGGCACACCAGCTCGCCCAGACATTGACCAGGGTCACCTTGCCCTTAAGAACAGCGCTATCGAAACCTTTGTCAGTGGTTTCAATGCCCGGCAGCTTAAAGACGGGTGCCGGTTTATCGATCAGGGCGGAGGGCAGATCCTGAATCGATTTTCCGTCTTTGATCTCGCCGAGGTAGGACCAGAATATTGCAGCGAGGAGCAATACGATAATGACTGGTAGGTAATAGCTGAGACGCAACTTCGCGGTCATGTCAGGCGCTCACCGGTTCTGGCTTAATGTCATCAGATTTCTTGGCGGCTTTCCGGGCGGTCTTGGGGGCGCCGATACGATGGCGCCGGTCGGTCAAAGAAACCAGACCACCGCCGGCCATCAAAATCGCTCCGACCCAGATCCAGGCGACCAGCGGATTGAAATAGATCCGCGTACTCCATGATGCGCCGCCCTTGGCGGGGTTCTTGCTCTTATCGCCGAGCACGGCATAGAGATCGCCACTGACCATCGTCAGAATACCGGCTTCCGTGGTTTGACTACGCTCGGCCGGATACTCGCGCTTTTCAGGCGTCAGTGTCGTTACGGCTTTGCCATTTTTGGTAACCGTGAACAAACCCCGTTCGCCATGATAGTTGGGGCCCTTGATTGGCTTGGCCCCCTCAAATTTCAGGCTATATCCGGAAACGGTTATGATATCGCCCGGTGCCATAAGCTGAATTTTCTCGACCCGCCAGGCCGATGACGCGGTGATCCCGGCAACCATGATACCGACAGCACCATGCGCAATCGCCATGCCCCAGGCTGAACGCGGCAGGCCGACGGCGCGGCGCCATGAACTGGATAGAGGTCCTTTGAACAAAGCGACGCGTTCTGCTATTTCAAGGGCACTGCCGACGATCATCCAGGCAGCGATACCGATTCCGCCCGCGGCAAGAACGTCTTTGAGATTTCCGGCAAACCAGGCCGTCACCCCAATCGCGATCAGAGCAATATAGAAAGCGATCTTGAGCCGACCAAACACCGCGCCGATATCGGCGCGCTTCCAGCTCAGCATCGCCCCCACGATAGCGGCCAACATGACCGGTACCATCAGAGGCACAAAAGTCGCATTAAAGAAGGGCGGCCCAACCGAAACTTTGCCACCGCCAAACGCATCGAGGATGAGCGGGTAGAGGGTGCCTAACAGAACGACAGCAGCACCGGTGGTGAGCAGCAGATTGTTAAGAACCAATGCGCCTTCGCGCGATATCGGCGCGAACAGCCCGCCGCCTTTAAGCTGCGGTGCGCGGATCGCATAGAGCGTCAGAGAGCCACCGATCACAAAGACCAGCAGGCCGAGAATAAAGACACCGCGCTCGGGATCACTGGCGAAGGCATGGACTGAGGTCAGGACACCAGACCGCACCAGGAAGGTGCCGAGCAGGGACATGGAGAAGGCCAGGATGGCGAGCAGGATCGTCCAGCTTTTTAGCGCATCGCGCTTTTCGACCACGACCGCTGAATGGAGCAAAGCGGTGCCGATCAGCCAGGGAATAAACGACGCGTTTTCAACCGGGTCCCAGAACCACCAGCCGCCCCAGCCGAGTTCGTAATAAGCCCACCAGCTGCCCAGCGCGATACCGACGGTCAGCGCACACCATGCCGCGAGAGTCCAGGGACGTACCCAACGGGCCCAGGCGGGGTCAACTCGGCCTTCGATCAAGGCCGCGACAGCAAACGAGAATGCCATCGAGAACCCGACATAGCCGAGATAAAGAAACGGGGGATGAAAAGCGAGACCGGGGTCTTGCAGAATCGGGTTAAGCCCATTGCCTTCCAAGGGGGCTGGGTCGAGCCGCAGGAACGGGTTGGATGTAAAAAGGATAAAGGCGAGAAAGGCGACGCCGATTAGCCCTTGAATGGAGAGCACGCGGGCCCGCAATGTCGGCGGCAGGCCGGTACCGAACTCGGCGACAGCGAGACCGAACAGAGCAAGGATCGCGACCCAAAGCACCATTGAGCCTTCATGGTTTCCCCAAACGCCGGAGACCTTATAGAGCAGCGGTTTCAAGGTGTGGGAGTTTTGCGCAACATTGGCGACTGAAAAATCCGATGTCACATAGGCATGGGTTAAACAGCAGAAGGCGATGATCACGAACAGGAACTGACCACGCGCCGCTGGTCTTGCGACCGCGACCCATTGGGCGCGGTTCAGGGCAGCACCGGCGAGCGGTATTGTCCCTTGAATGATCGCGATGACCAGCGCCAATATGAGGGCGAATTGTCCAATTTCTGCGATCATTTGGCGTCTTCCGTGTGCTTCCACATACCGGATTTTTTCAAAGCCTCAGCAACTTCTGGCGGCATGTATTTTTCATCATGTTTGGCGAGAACTTCATCAGCCTGAAAGTTTCCATTGGCCTGTAATTTTCCGAGAACGACGACGCCTTGGCCTTCGCGAAAAATATCCGGAATGATCCCTTTATAAGATATCGGAATATCGTGACGAAGATCGGTGACCGTGAATCTATGGGTCAGATCGTTGGTTGGCTTTTTCCAGCTGCCTTGCTTGACCAATCCGCCAACGCGAACCTGCTGGTTGGTGGGAATGTGTTTTTTGGTCGCGACATCCGTCGGGCTATAAAAGAAGACGATTTTGTCTTCGAGTGCGGTCAGCACCAAAGCTGCCGCGACACCCAATGTCAGCAATCCCAAAACGATAAAGTTCATCCGGCGCTGTTTGCGGGTCACGATGTGGCGTCCTTGTTATCGGCGTTGTTGCGGCGGCGCCGTGGTGAATTGGCTTCCAGCGCCGCGACTTCGGCGGAGGTGGTTCGCAATTCACGCAGCGATATGACTAAGAGACCTATCAGGATGACGGCAACGGCACCATAAGCGCTCCAGATAAATCCGCCATACCCGCCCATCGCGAGAAAATCGGAAATCATTTGCATGTCTGATCTCCTATTCCGCAGTCTGTTGATGAAGCTGTGCCATGCTCATGCCGCGGGCGCGGCGCGCTAACATCAAGGTCTTCATTCGGAGTAAAAGAAGAGCGCAGAAATACAGCGTGAACCCGATCCCCATCATAAAGAGCGGGATCAGCATTGATGAGTGAATCGCGGGGCCGGACATTTTCACGACACTGGCGGGTTGATGCAGTGTGTTCCACCAATCGACTGAAAACTTGATTATCGGCACATTGATAAAGCCGATAATCGCCAGGATGGCGGCGGAACGTTCGCCGCGTGCCGGATCGTCGAAGGCATTTTGCAGCGCCATAAACCCGAGATAGAGAAAAAACAGGATGAGAACTGAAGTCAGTCGTGCATCCCAAACCCACCATGTGCCCCACATCGGTTTTCCCCAGAGGGAACCGGTGAGCAGGCAGACAAAAGTAAAACAGGCGCCGATGGGGGCCGCGGCCTGGGCGGAGAGATGCGCTAAAGGGTGTTTCCAGATCAGACCGACGGCGCTTGAAAGGGCCATCGAGGTATAAACGAACAACGCCATCCACGCGGCGGGAACGTGGACATACATAATGCGGACGGTGTCGCCCTGCTGATAATCCGGCGGCGAATTAAACAGGGCAAAATAGAGTCCGACAACGATCAGAATCCCGGCAGGCCAGGCAAACCAGGGCATGAGAGTTGCGGCGAGACGGTTAAACCGGGCTGGGTTGGCGTATTGCTGTATCATCTTCCCCTGTTGGCAGATCTGCCCTGTCTTATGCCCGGCACCTGAGAATATGGTGTTTCGGCAGCGTTATGTGAAGTTCAAAACTATAGGTTACACATAGAGTTGAACGTTTCGTTAACCATATTATTCCGGCGATTCCAGCTATTTATGCAAAGAAGCTGCGTATTGCGGGCTATTCGAGCGCCTGGCGCAATGCCGCAGCCGTCGCCAGCGGTGTTAAAACAAGGGCGCCGAGTAAAAACCCACCCATTAACATAAGGTGCTGACGCACTGGAAATCCACCGATTGCGGCATCAATCGCCGCCGTGCCAAAAATCAGCACAGGCACGATGAGCGGGATCACCAGTAAAGACAGCAGAACACCGCCGCGCCGTGAGCCCAGTGTGAGCGCGGCACCTACCGTGCCAATCAGGCTGATTGTTGGCGTTCCGAGCGCCATCGTGGTCATTAGCGCGCCATAGCCCGAATCCGGCAGTCGGTAGAGTACCGCAATCAAAGGCGCGGCAATCATCAGCGGCAAACCGGTTGTGAGCCAATGTGCTGCCGCCTTGGCCAGGGCGACCATCTCCAGCGGGGCCGGGCCGAGGGCGAGTTGCTCGAGGCTGCCATCTTCAAAATCCGGTGTGAACAGGCGTTCGAATGACAGCATGGCGGCCAGCAAGGCGGTCACCCAGACGACGCCCGGCGCCATGCGGGCGAGCATGTTGGGCTCTGGTCCGACACCAAACGGGAACAGCACGGCGGCGAGAACGAAAAACAGGACGATGATCGCGCTATCGCCGATCTGGCGCAGGGCGAGCCGCATTTCGCGGCGTAGGATCAGGACGAGCGCGCTCACGTGACGCCCTCCCAGACATCTTCTTCGGCGGGGGCAAAGTCGAGCAGGTTGAGGGTGGTGGTCTCGGTGATCCCCAGATCGACATTGGTGGCGATCACCGCCATCCCGCCTGCGGTACGATGCTCGGCGATGAGAGTGCGGACGGCATCGACCGATGCGGCATCAAGCGCGATGGTTGGTTCGTCGAGGAGCCAGAGTGGCGCGTCGCTTGCGGCGAGCCGTGCGAGAGAAAGGCGGCGTCTTTGGCCAGCCGATAAATAGCGCCCGGGGATATTTTCAAAGCCCTCTAGCCTCAGTTTTTTTAATGCTAAAGCGATTTTTTTATCGGTGCCGCCATGCAGCTGCGCCCAGGTCTCGAGATTTTCGCGGACTGATAACACGGGCTTGAGAGCGTCGAGATGTCCGACATAATGCAGCCGGTTGTGATGACGTTCGGGGTCGTCGGCGACCGGCCCATCCTGCCAGGCGAGGTGCCCGGCGGTTGGATGGGTGAGACTGGCCATGACGCGCAGCAGGCTGGTTTTGCCAGAGCCGTTGCTGCCGGTTAGGACCAAGGCCGTTCCGGGGTCGATGGCGAATTCCAGCCCGCTAAAGACCAGGCGTTCGCCGCGCACACAGGACAGGTTTTCCCCGAAAAACCGCATTGCTACCTTGCTTGTCGTACTTTCTGCCCCTGGTCGCTCCTAACCATAGGCAGTCGCGCGCTACCTTATTAAAGGGGCCGTGATAAAGCCACTCTGTCGTCTCGTTGATATCTTAGCAAAAAAAGGGCCGTCGGGGGGGAACCCGACGGCCTTAAGGGGAGACCAGCCCTATGGGAGGGCTGGTGGGACACCCGGGGGGAGGGGTGCCCCGTTGGGGGCTAGGACTATTAAGATGGGATGTTATTTTGTAGAACCAAGGGCTGAAATAAGGCAATTTTGTGGTAATTAACCTTATATTCGGGCGATTTGCTTAGTCTGCAGGTAACGTTTACCTTGAGAAACACTGTGTTTTAGCGTTATTTTCGCGCCACATTCGAAAATCAGGTCCAAAACCTAATAATATAAGGAGATAGCCGTGGGTGTTACCGGCAATGATAGCTTAGGCGTGCGTCGTACGCTTTCCGTAAATGGCAAGAATTTTGACTATTTCAGCCTGAAGGCGGCTGAGGAAAAGGGTGTCGGCAGCATTACGCGCCTGCCTTATTCGATGAAAGTCCTGCTGGAAAACCTGCTACGCTATGAAGATGGCCGCTCGGTTACGACCGATGACATTAAGGCCGCCGCCTCCTGGGATGGCAAGCCGAACGCTGACGACGAGATCGCTTTCCGTCCGGCGCGGGTGTTGCTGCAGGATCTGACCGGCGTTCCGGCCGTTGTTGATCTGGCGGCGATGCGTGAAGCCATGGTCAAAATCGGTGGTGATGTTCAGAAGATCAACCCGCTCTGCCCGGTTGATCTGGTGATCGATCACTCGGTGATGATCGATAATTTCGGCACGCCGGATGCTTTTAAGCAAAACGTTGATCTGGAGTTTTCGCGCAACCAGGAACGCTATGAGTTTCTGCGCTGGGGCCAGGGTGCCTTTTCAAACTTCCGTGTGGTTCCGCCCGGTATGGGGATTTGTCATCAGGTCAATCTTGAGTATCTCGCCAAGACGGTGTGGACGACGGAAGAAGACGGCAAAACCATCGCTTACCCCGACACGCTGGTTGGCACGGACAGTCACACCACGATGGTCAACGGCCTTGCGGTTCTTGGCTGGGGTTGCGGTGGCATCGAGGCGGAAGCCGCGATGCTCGGCCAGCCGATCTCAATGCTGTTGCCGGAAGTGATCGGTTTCAAACTGACTGGTGCGATGAAAGAAGGCACAACGGCGACCGATCTGGTTTTGACGGTCACTCAGATGCTGCGCGCCAAGGGTGTGGTCTCCAAGTTCGTTGAATTCTACGGTCCCGGTGTCGACAATCTCAGCCTGCCGGATCGCGCAACGATTGGTAATATGGCGCCGGAATATGGCGCGACCTGTGGTTTCTTCCCAATCGATTCGGAAACGATCCACTTCCTCAACGCGACGGGCCGCGACGCCGATCAGGTCGCTCTGGTTGAGGCCTATGCCAAAGAACAGGGCATGTGGCGCGATGCCAGCTCGCCTGATCCTATCTTCACGGACACGCTGGAGCTTGATATCTCTACCGTTGAGCCTTGCCTTGCCGGGCCGCGTCGTCCTCAGGATCGTGTCGCGTTGTCTGCCATGCCGGAAAACTTCGCCAGCGAATTGCCGAGCTGGGATGCCAGTAAGGGCGAAGTCGCGGTCCCCGGTGAAGACTACACAATGAAAGACGGCCATGTCGCCATCGCGGCGATCACCAGCTGCACCAACACTTCGAACCCGTCTGTGCTGATGGCGGCCGGATTGCTGGCCCGCAATGCGGCGGCCAAGGGGATGACGGTCAAGCCGTGGGTCAAAACCTCACTGGCGCCTGGTAGCCAGGTGGTCTCGGACTATCTTGAAGCCGCTGGTTTGCAGGATGATCTGAACACGCTCGGCTTTGATGTTGTGGGCTATGGCTGCACCACCTGTATCGGTAACTCTGGTCCGCTGATTGGTCCGGTTGCTGACGCCATTGATGAGGGCAATCTCGTTGCCGGTGCGGTGCTTTCGGGTAACCGCAACTTTGAAGGCCGCGTTCATCAGCAGGTCAAGGCCAACTATCTCGCCTCACCGCCGCTGGTCGTTGCCTACGCGCTGGCCGGATCGCTGCATATCAACCTGACGACCGATTCGCTGGGTGACGATGCTGATGGCAACCCGGTTTATCTCAAGGATATCTGGCCGAGCAATAAGGAGATCCAGGACACGATTCGCGCCTGCATCACGCCGGAAATGTTCCGCGCCCGCTACGACAATATCGGTGATGGCTCGGATGCCTGGAACAATATGGCGGTGCCGCAGGGTGAGACCTATGCCTGGAATGATGGCTCGACCTATGTTCAGTATCCGCCCTTCTTTGAAGGGATGGAGCCAGAGCCTGCCGCGTTGAAAGACATTACGGGTGCCCGCGTTCTGCTCAAGATGGGTGACTCGGTCACGACGGATCATATCTCACCAGCAGGTGGGTTCCCGAAAACCAGCCCGGCGGGTGGCTTCCTGCTTGAACGCCAGATTCGCCCGGAAGATTTCAATTCCTACGGCGCGCGTCGCGGTAATTTTGAAGTCATGACACGGGGCACCTTCGCCAATATCCGTATCCGCAACGAGATGGTGCCGGGCACCGAAGGCGGGTTCACCAAGCATCTGCCGGATGGTAAAGAGATGTCGGTTTATGAAGCATCGAAGCTGTATCAGCAGGATGGTATCCCGCTGGTCGTCATCGCCGGTAAGGATTACGGCATGGGCTCGTCGCGGGACTGGGCAGCCAAGGGGCCGAATTTGCTCGGCATCCAGGCGGCCATTGTTGAGAGCTTTGAGCGTATTCATCGCTCGAACCTGATCGGGATGGGTGTCATGCCGCTAGAGTTCAAGGATGGCCAAAGCCGTAAGACCCTTAATCTCGATGGTACGGAAATCTTCGACATTACCGGTATTGCCGGTGGGATCACGCCGGCGATGGATGTGCCGGTGAAGATCACCCGCGCCGATGGGTCGGTCGAGGAGATTGTCACCAAATGCCGGATCGATACGCTGGATGAAGTCGAATATTACCGCCATGGCGGCATCCTGCAGTATGTTCTGCGCAACATCGCAGAAGAGGCCGCGTAAGGCGGTATAAAATTGGGGATCGGTTTTTCGCGGCGGCGCTAACGACAACATCACTGATTGTTGATTCGCGCTCAAAGCAACCGATCCCTAACTTTCCGGCATGACTTATACATTTAGAAGTTTTGTCCTCGTTGCGGTCGTCGCGACTGCTACGAGCTTTGGAACCCTTTTCGCCGGTGCTGCGCATGCCGCTGGCGATAAGGTCGTGGTTGAATTGTTTACCTCTCAGGGCTGTTCATCCTGTCCGCCGGCTGACCGTTTTCTCGGTGAGTTGGCCAAGCGCGATGATGTGCTCGCCTTATCCTTCCATGTTGATTACTGGAATTACCTCGGCTGGAAAGATCCTTATTCGAGCAAGGAATCGACCAGCCGTCAGCGCAACTATGGCAGCACCTTCAAGCTCCGCTATATCTATACGCCGCAGATGGTGGTCAGCGGCACGCATCAGAGCGTCGGCTCCGGGCGCGGCAAAATCCTGCGGGCGATTGAACAGGCGCGCAAAGCGCCGCGCGTTCCGGTCACAATATCCCATCCCGATAAGGACACCGCCTTGGTCACGATAGCGGCGGGTCCGAAACCGGATCAACCGGCAACCATCTGGTTGTTTGCCTATGACAAAGAGCATATGACCAGCATTCGTCGGGGCGAGAATGAAGGCGTGAGGCTGGCCAATGCCAATATCGTGCGCGCCCATCGCCGGATTGGCGAATGGAACGGCGAAGAGATGAAGATCAAAGTGCCGATCAAGATGATGGGCTTCGACAAGCAGGATGGCTGCGCCATTGTCGTTCAGAACGAGCTTGGCGGCCCTATCCTCGGGTCAACGGCGTTTGATCTGGCGGCGAAGTAGACCGCACCGTCTCCTCAAATTTGGTCGTCCCGCGCCGGTGTGGCGGTCAGCATGGACCCCGGATCAAGTCCGGGGTGACGGCTTGGGCGGTTGTTGATTTTTTACCAAGTTTTGCAATCACTCTCGGTCGTCATCCAGGACTTGTCTGTTTGATTCTGGATTGCCGGATCAAGTCCGGCAATGACGGGGATCATCATTCGCTATTTTTCATGATGCTCTACCGGGCAGGGTCCAATCCCGCTAAACTCTCCACCAACATAACTAAACCAAAGCGACCCGGAGAATTTCGATGACCGTTAACCCATGGCGGCCGACCAGCCGACATCACACACCGACGACGCTCATGGAGCCAATCACAGACCCGTCTGGCTGGACGCGGGAAGAGCTCGAGGCGAGTCAGGCCTATCTCTATCGGCTGTCCGGTCCCGAAATTACGGATGTTCTCGATGCTGTTGAGCAGGTCGAGAAACAATCTCCCGATCTTCAGGATATCCAGCGAGAGGATTTTAATTTGCCGGTCTTTGGGCCTGTGTTGGAAGATCTTCGCGAAGAGGTGATTAAGGGGCGGGGCTTTGTGTTTTTGCGTGGTCTACCGACCGAGGGTCGTTCTCTTTATCAGATGGCGGCAGCATTTTGGGGGGTCGGGCGTCATTTCGGGCGGGCAGTTTCACAGAACGCTAAAGGACATTTGTTGGGCCATGTCAAAGACCTTGGCGAGGAAATTACCTCTGCGACCGGGCGAGGCTATAACTCGGCCTCGAAACTAGGCTTCCATGCTGATAGCTGCGACATCTTTGGCTTAAGCGTCATCAGGACCGCAAAGTCAGGCGGGCAACATCGGATGTGTAGTTCGGTGACGGTGCACAATGAAATGCTGAAACGGGCGCCTGAATTGGTCGAGGAATTGGCGTTCCGGTTTTACCGGTCGCGGCGCGGCGAGATGCCGCCGGGTGAGACTGATCCCTGGACCCGCCAGCCGGTATTTAGTGTGACCGATGGCTATTTTGCGGCGCGCGGTGCCAGCAGCACGCTGGCACGGTCGCAGGGTATGCCGGGGGTGCCTGATCTGACACCCGGACAGAAAGAAGCGATTAAGACCTATAACGAGATCGCTGCCGAAATCGCGATGGATGTCGATTTTGAACCGGGGGATATGTCCTTCGTGCACAACTACGTCACGTTGCATTCCCGCACCCGCTATGAAGATTGGTCGGAGCCTGACCGCAAACGTCATTTGTTACGATTATGGCTCAGCTATGACGGGGCGCGTCCAGTCCATGAAGATATCGCTCGTGATCTCAGCGGCGGAATCCTTGAAGAAGGCACCGTGCTGCATGCGCCTCTGGAGGCGGCATAATAGCCTCGACAAATAACGGTGAGTGAGACCCCTAATCCCGATGCAGGCCTATAACGTCCAGAAGCTGATCTTTCATATGAACACGCGGCCCGGCGGTGTATGACCGCTATGGCGCGGATCGAGCGGCTTTGTTTGCCGAGTACAAGCTGACGCTTGAGGAGCAGGATTATATTGAGACGATGAATGTTGGTGCGCTCTTTGAGATGGGTGTGCAGCCGCAATTGCTTGCGCCGTTCGCGGGGCGCGAGAACATCGCCTGGCCGGATTATATAAAGGGTATGGAGACTCCGGGCCCGTTACGCGAAAGGGAAAGCTGATGCCGCTGGTCTTTGCTGCCGCCACCAACCATGGGCCAGGGATCACGGCGCGCCGCGACACTGCACCGCCAGAAGAAGTCACGCCGTTTTTTGAAGGGTGGGAACGGCTGCATCAACGCATGGAGGCTGCCAATCTCGATGCGCTGGTCATGATCTCCAGCGACCATATTCAGAACCTTTATATGGACAACATGCCGGCCTTTATCATTGGGTTGGGAGACTCCTTTCCGGGGCCGACGGAAGACGAGCATTTTCTCAAGATTCCGAAAACGATCATACCTGGTGTACCAGACCTTGCCGCATCGATTGCCGATGAGGTGATGGAAACGATTGATCTCGCTTATTCGGGTGAACTCGCACTGGATCATGGTTTTATGGTGCCGCTGCATTTCCTCACCCCGGCCTATGACGTGCCGGTGATCCCTTTCATTGTTAACTGCATGTTCCCGCCTTATCCCAAATTGGGTCGGTCCTATGAGCTAGGCCGCGCGTTGCGCCGCGCGATTGATAAACAGTCGCAGCGGATTGGTTTGCTGGGGACCGGTGGGCTGTCGCACTGGCCGGCGGCGCCTCTCTCGGGAAAGGTGGCTGTCGATTGGGATAAGGACTTTCTTGAGGCGATGGTTGCCAATCGGCGCGAGGACCTGACCCGCTATTCGGATGCCGAGATTGAACGCGATGGCGGGCCCGGCGGGCATGAGATCCGCAGCTGGATTGCAGTGGCGGGCGCCTGTGAGGGCAGTGGCGGAAAACTGGATTTCTATACAGCGCTGCCATCCTTTGCGATTGGCGGGGCAGTCGTAGAAATGGCCGTCGCCTGACCGTTTTCGCCGTTGTTTCATTTATGTTCAGAATTGTCATCCCGGACCTGATCCGGGATCCGGCTAAACTGCTGGCGAAGCGTCCGTATCGGAAAGCATCCTGTCTGGACCCCGCATCAAGTGCGGGGTGACGACTATATTTATTTCTCTGCACACTTTGTTGTTTGTTGGCATTTGAAAAGCCCTTGAATCAAAAACGGCGGCCCCGAGGGACCGCCGTTCTCATAACAAC
Organism: uncultured Alphaproteobacteria bacterium; assembly: GCA_943787225.1. GTDB lineage: Bacteria > Pseudomonadota > Alphaproteobacteria > MPNO01 > UBA2964 > UBA2964. The sequence goes on along the minus strand of CALSLP010000001.1, from coordinate 737,308 downwards.
CTGGCGAACCAGGTAATGTTATTGGCTTTACTGCGTGACGTGAATTTCCACGCGGCGGTTCAGCCGTTCAGCTTTGCCGTCGGCAGTATTCACTGCAGGAGATTTTTCACCGAAGACAGCAACGGAAAGGGGGTTCTTGAGGCCCGCTTTGTCAAATGCTGCAACCACGCGATTAGCGCGTTTGGTGGCCAGGATGCTGTTATAATCGGCATTACCTGCACGATCTGCATAACCGGTGACCGCGATCTTGGCTTTCTTTTTGACTTCACCAATGACGAAATCAACGGCGTTTTGGCCAGCCTTGTTCAGCTGGTGGCTGTTGAAGTCGAAATAGACAACATAGCGGGTTGTCTGAGGACCCTTCTTCTTTTTCTTGGCTTTCTTTTTTGGTCCCAGAGCGGCTTCAACATTCTTCATCGCGACGTTGAAGGCGTTACGGCAAGCCGCAATGTCTTCGGGCTGAATGTTTTCTTCAGCCTGTTCCATCCAGCAATCAAAGCTGGTCTGAGCCTTGGAAGCATCACCCGGGATAATTTTGGCAGCGCCCTTACCGAGGGCGGAAACCAAACGGGCGCGGGCGTCGGTGAGCTGACCCTTATGCGGCGCAACCAGCTTGCGAGAGGAAATGCCCTCTGGCGCAGAGGCGTTGCCCATAGCGGCCATCTTGGCGCGGCTGGAGAAGTCATCGCCTGAGCCGAGGTCGGTCTGGTCATATTCGGAGTTCGCGAGTTTTACGTAACCGTCGCGCAGCCCCTTCGTTGAAGTCACCGCCCTTGACGGACATGTTGGCGACGTCCGCTGTACCGCACGCGGCCAGGAAGCCCGCCGCGACTGTTACAGCCGTGATCTTTGTAAGAAGTTTCATCATTAGTTCGTCCTTGTTCTTTTTACCCAAAATTCATAAATCTCCACCGACCGCAAACCCTGCAGCCCAGTCCCCACAGCGTGTTCTATACCTTTTTTTCGCTACGGCAACCAGAATGGGGCCCAATATCACAAAAATTACCCAGCATTTTAAACGATTTTCGCCCGTAATTTGGCCACTTTGCGCTGTTGACCCAAGCTCTGGCATACTGGCATCGAACTTTAACAGGAGATTATGATGGCTGTTCCCGGCGTTCCCGATACCAAGGATATGTTGCAAAAGGACCTCTATGTGATTTTTACGCGCCCGGTTGCGCCGCGTGAGGAAATCAAGAAATTGCTGCCACAGCATCTGGCGCGCCAGGTAGAGCTGGAAAAACAAGGCATTCTGTTCGCCGCCGGGCCAATGGAATCTCAGGATGAAGATAAAGTCCGGACCGGGATGATCATTGTGCGGGCTTCTTCATTTGAGGAAGCTGACGAGATCGCTAAAGCGGACCCGTTTCATGCTGCCGGTTTGCGCGAATATGACATTTGGAACTGGTCGATGAATGAAGGCAGCTTCACAGTCACCATCAACTATTCGGATCAAAGCGCTTCGGTTGTTTAACCGCAGCAACGTTTAGTTGAATCCGTATAGCTTTGCCGGATTATCGACCAGGATTTGGTGGCGGGTGGCATCGTCGCCCGCCCAATCCATGAACTGGTCAAACAGCTCGCCGTCATTTGGCATCGGGTAATCCCATAATATCGGGTGCGGCCAGTTGGTGCCCCAGATGATGTGATCGGTGCGGGCCTCTATGAGGGCGCGTGCCAGCGGCGTCATATCGTCATAGGGCGGCCCGAGATCAGACAGGCGGTACCAGCTCGATAGTTTGCACCAGATATTGTCGGCATCTTTCAGCAGGGACAGTAGCGCCTGAAATCCAGGGTGGTTAACCCCTTCACCGCCACGGACGCGTCCTAAATGATCGACAACAACATCGACCGGCAGCTTGCGAAGGCGTGGCTCGAGCTCGGCTATCTCGGCGACAGAGTCGAGATGGATGACGATATGCCAGCCAAATTGTTTGATCCGCTCGGCCATTGGTTCCAGCAAATCCGTGCCAAACGCGCCCTTGAGCATCGTCGATAGCCGAATACCGCGGATACCGCCTTCGGCCATAGCTTCCAGCTCGGCATCTGAAATATCCGGCTCGACCACGGCGACACCCCGTAGCCGGTCCGGCGCTTGAGCAATCCCGTGTAAATCAACCCGGTTGTCAGAACCGTGGGCACTGCCATGCACGATCACGCCGCGTTCGAGCCCCAGCGTATCGAGGAGCTTTAGATAGGCATCAATCGGGGCATCCGGAGGCGTGTAGCCACGGCCTTCGGCATAGGGGAATTGATCAGCAGGCCCGAAGACATGCGCCTGGGTACAACAGGCTTTTGGCGGCGGCATGATTTTGGGTGGCTTAACGTCGTAATTCGGACCGGGGCAGGGGCGTGTCATGAAGAGTCTTTCTTTATAATAGCGGCTAACTATCAAACGGTATGATGGCACCGATGATCAAAAGCAGGAACAAGCTGATTGAACAGTGCCTGACCGTTCTTCCTCGATAGACCTTTCCTAAAGGACATAGAGGCCGACCACAACGGGGTGTGGATTCCAAGCGGCAACACCGATTGACCTCGCGCCTCCGGTCTGTAAAGTGCCGTCCACAAAACAGGGGATGAGGGGCGTTTTTCGATGGATTACGATTTTGTACCGCCACCAAAGCGCAAGCCGCTGAAGTGGCCGAACGGCAAACGGATGGCCGTTCAGGTGACGCTAAATCTCGAATATTGGGACATGATGAAAGAGAGCGAGCAGCCGTATTATGCGGGTGGTCCGCCGGCATTACCGGATGCGATGCCGGGCAATGTGCTGGATGTTCCGAACTATAGCTGGCGCGAATATGGCCAGCGTGCCGGTATCTGGCGGCTGTTTGATACGTTTGATGAAGTTGGTGTCCCGTCGAGCTGTACCCTCAATGCCAAGCTTGGTCTTGAACGCCGCGACATTGTCGAGGCCGCAAAGGAGCGCGGCTGGGAACTGGTCTGTCATAATTATGAGCAGGGCGATCTGCTCACCAATTATCAGTCCGATCCGGCAGCGGAAGAGGCGCTGATCGATAGCGCGCTGAGCGTGTATGAAGATGTTGTCGGCCGTAAATCGCCGGGCTGGTTGTCGTCGTCATTGCGCAGTACGCCAAACACGCCGGAAATTCTCGCCAAGAAAGGCATGAAGTTCATCTGTGACTATATGAATGATGAACAGCCTTATTTGATGAAGACGGGCAGTGGTCCAGATTGTTGCCATTCCCTATTCAATCGAGGTCAATGATTTCGGTTTCTTCCTGCGGCGTAATTTCACCACCACCCAGACACTGGAAATGCTTAAAGAGCAATTCGATCAGCTCTATCTGGAGAGTGCCAAGACCGGCAAGCTGATGAGTGTTGGCCTACACCCGCATGTGTCAGGGTCATCCGTTCCGCATCCGGGCGATCCGTGAATTCCTGGCCTATGCCAAGAGTTTTGATGATGTGTGGTGGGCCACCCGTGAAGAGATTGCCGATTGGTATCTTGAAAATCACGAGTCTCACATTCCGACACAGGGCTGATCAAAAATGTTGATCATTCAGCAACTCGTTAATGGGCTGATGCTTGGTGGCGTCTATGTGATGGTCGCGGTGGCGTTCACGCTGATCATCGGCATGTTGAACTTTCTCAACTTTACCATCCCGGCCCTGTTCATGTTCGCCGCGGTTTTGATGTACGCGACCATGATGGGGCATCTGCCGTTCGGCAACGACCTCATCTTGTCGGTCTTTGGCACAGAGTATCGCTGGGTCGCCGGCATTATTGTCGCGCTCGTCGTTATCGCTTTGGTGTCTCTGGTGATTGAGCGGTTCACCTATCGCTATATGAAGGCAAAATATGGCGATGCGACCGAACATGCCTTGCCGCTTGTCAGCTCACTGGGTTTTCTGATTATTTTTGAGCATCTGGTGGTCAGCACCTGGGGCTCGGATCCATTGACGGCGACCTCACCCTTTGGCCAGGGCACCTTTAGCATCGACACAATTATATTTAGCGTGCCGCAGATTGTGAGTCTGGTTTTATCGCTGGTTGTCGTCGTAATGCTGAGCGTCATGCTCAAAGCCACCAAGCTTGGCCGCGCCTTGCGGGCGATTGCCGAACGTCCTGACACCGCCATACTGATGGGTGTTGAGGTTAGCCGGATTGTGCCGGTGGTCTATGTCATTACCGGGCTTCTCTGTGCAGTTTCCGGAATTCTATTCACGATCAACTACGCCACAGTTGATGCCTATGTTGGCGATACCGTCGCCACCGTCGCTATTGCCGGTATGGTCCTCGGTGGGCTTGGCAATGTCTGGGGGGCGATCATTGGCGGGCTGTTTATTGGCATGCTCGAAGTGATGTCGATCTATATCGTGGGCGCTGATTTTGCCAAGCTGCCGATCTGGGGATTGCTCCTCGTCTTGCTGGTCTTTAAGCCGACGGGTCTGTTCGGCCATACGCTGATCGGTAAGGGTAAATTCTGATGAGCGGTTATATTGAAGCTCAGCTGATTATCCTGTGCCTGAGCATTATCTATGCCTATGGTATCTTTCTGCCGGCGGCCTCAGGTCAGCTTAATCTCGGTGCTGCTGGCTTTATTACCCTGGGCGCCTATGCCAGCGCCTGGTTCAATGCCAGCACCGGTGCGGAATTGCCGATGTGGCTTAGCATTCCCCTGGCGATGATCTTTACCGGCATCATCGCCTTTGCGATTTCCTTCCCGATCTTGCGAACCCGTGGCGTCTATATGGTGCTGGCGACCTTTGCCTTTGCCGAGGTGGTCTCCGGTGTTGCGATCAATCTTGAGTTTGTCGGTGGCGCTGCTGGATTCCCGGTCGATGACCATGCTGATGTCACGGTGATCGTGCCGGTCACGATAGCGGTCATCCTGTTCAGCTTTTACTTCATGTCGACGCGGCTCGGGCTATCGCTGCGGTCCATCCATGATGATGAAAGCGTTGCGACGTTGTTTGGCGTCAACGTGCGGACGTCCAAGGTCGTGGCCTTTACGGTTGGTGCCATGCTGATGAGCCTCGGCGGTTCGCTCTACGGACATCATTACAACTATATTGAAGCTCAGACATTCAATGTCCTGCTGAGCATCTACATACTTCTTTATGTGTTGATGGGCGGAACGCAGACCGCCTGGGGGCCTCTCATCGGCGCGACATTCTTTGCGGTCGTGCCGGAGGCATTGCGGGAGATCGCAGAATCAGCCGGACTCAAGTGGTTGGCCGAAGGCCGCTTCATTCTGTTTGGTGTGTTTATCGTGTTGTTAATGGTCTTCCGGTCGGAAGGCGTTATGACCCGAACCTTGCAGGACAGGCTCGGCGGCGGATTGTTTCGGCGTAAAAAGCCGATCGCTGATGACATGGCAGGTGGCTCATGACTGAACATCTGCTTGAAATCGCGGGCATGCATAAGAGCTTTGGCGGGTTAAAGGTTATTGATGACGTCTCCTTTAATGTGCGCCGCGGTGGCCGAACCGCGCTTATCGGGCCGAACGGGGCGGGCAAGACAACGATCTTTAATTTGTTGACCGGGGTGTACCCGATTGATGCCGGGACGATCACCGTCGATGGGCAGGATATTACAGACGTGCCGCCGCAGGATCGTGTGACGGTCGGCATGTCGCGTAGTTTTCAGAATATCCGATTGATGCCACATTTGAGCACGGTCGAGAACGTCATGCTAGGACAGCATGCGCGCGCCCGCAAACTTGGGGATTTGTTGTTTCCGCTTGGCATGCTACCGCGCAATCGTTGGCGGCAGGCTGCCGAGGAAGCGCTCGAGAATGCCGGGGTTGGAACCTATCCGGGCGAAATCGTCTCCAACTTGCCTTACGGCGTGCAAAAACGGATTGAAGTTGTTCGCGCAATGGTCTCCGACCCTAAACTATTGCTCCTCGATGAACCCGCGGCGGGTCTGAACAAGACCGAGACCAACCAGCTGCAGGAATTACTGGAACGGGTGTCGGATCAAGGCGTCACGATTCTGGTTGTTGAACATGATATGCAATTCGTCCGCGATCTTTGCGATTACATCGTGGTGTTGAATTTCGGCCGCAAGATTTTCGAAGGCACGCCAGACGAAGTCCATAAGGATCCGGCCGTGCTCGAAGCTTATCTCGGAACCGATGAAGATGCAGCGGAGGCAGAAAATGCTTCTTGATGTGCAAGGCATCGACGTTCGCTATGGCCGTAACCATGCGGTTAAATCAGTTGATCTGACAATGGATGAACGCGAGATCGTGACTGTTCTCGGCGCCAACGGGGCCGGGAAAAGCTCGTTGCTCAAGGCCATCCAGGGCAGCGAGAAATCCACCGGCACGGTGTTGTTTGATGGTGTTGATATCAGTGGCTGGTCGGCGCCGCGCCGGGTGAATGCCGGGTTGGTGTTGGTTCCCGAAGGCCGCCAGATATTCGTTAGCATGACGGTTCATGAGAATCTGCAGATGGGGGCCTATTGCCGGAAAGATGATGTCGGCGCCGAGATCGATGCGATCTATGATCGGTTTCCAAATCTGGCGGCCCGGCGTGATATGCCGGCTTCAGTTCTCTCTGGTGGTGAACAACAGATGCTGGCGATTAGCCGGGCGATGCTCGCTAAACCGCGTCTGATGATGCTGGACGAGCCGTCTCTTGGGCTCAGTCCGATTTTGGTCAAACAGCTATTCACCCTGATTGAAGAGCTTAATGGCGATGGGCTGACCATTCTGTTGATTGAACAAAATACCCATATGGCATTGCAGTCTGCTGATCGTGGTTATGTCCTCGAGCTCGGCGATGTCGTGTTGTCGGGCGATGCGAAAACGCTGCAGGAAGACAGCCGTCTCGGTGAGGCCTATCTCGGTACTCACTGACATTTATTGACTACAGGTGTCACTACGCTACCGTTTTACTCATTAACAGGGAGAGGAATTGGATTATGCGATTTAAATTAGGCATTACCGCTGCCGTGCTGGCAGGTGTTGCATTTGCGGCACCGGTACAGGCGGCCGATGAAATTGTTCTCGGTCTTAGCTTTGGCAAAACCGGGCTCTATTCCACCATTAATAAGACGACTGAAGTTGCGGTTGATATTGCGGTTGCGGAAATTAATGCTGCGGGCGGAATCAACGGCAAGAAACTCCGCATCGTCAAATTCGACACCGCAGGTGATCCCAAGCAAGCCGTGGTGGCGGTGCGCAAGTTCGCCCGTGATGATAAAGCGCTTGGTGTTATTGGACCGTTCTCCTCCAGCGAGGCCCGGGTTGCCTTTGCTGCTGGTGAACGCGAAAAGATTGTCCAAATCCCGAATGCTTCTTCGGCACCGAAGCTGGCGGATAAGTTCTCCTACGCCTACCGGCTGACCGAGAGTGAGTTCCTGCAATTCTCACGCGTCGTGAAGACCATGAAAAAGCGCGGCTCGATGAAAAGTTCGGTCGCCATCATGTATGGCACGGATGACGTCGTCTCCAAGGCGGTCGGTCTGTACATCATGAAACCGATCCTGACCAAGGAAAAGTCAAGATTACCGGTCCGATTGGTTTCGCGACCAAGGCATTCGATGTTTCACCACAAGTATCACAGCTTAAGGGCAAGAAGCTCGATTATGTCGGTCTCGCCGGCATTACGCCGATCGCCATTCGGGTGTTGAAGGAAATGCGCCGTCAGAAGATCAATGTGCCGATCATCGGGGCGCAGATCTGGGCCGATCCTGAAATCGTAAATGGCATGGGTGCCGCGGGTGACGATTCTGTATTCGCCGCGCCGTTCTATTACAATTTGAATGACCGGACCCGGAGCTTCACGAAAAAATTCGTCGCGGCGCCGCGAAACAAGGCATTAAAAAGCATTGGCCACATCATGTGGATGCCTCGGCCTATGACATTGTCTATGTCTTTAAGAAAGGCGATGGAAGTGGCCAAGGTCACGGGTGATGCCGACAAGATTAAGGCTGAACGCACCGCGATTCGCGATGTCCTGGGCACAATTACCTACGACTGGTTCAGGGCAAAGTTTGTTTGAAAAGAATGGTGATGCCCAGCTACCGGCTTACATCATGACGATGAAGGACAAGAAATGGAATTTGCTGGATTCACATCCGGCGCTGCCCTGTAAAAAATAGGCAGTTTTCCGATTAAGAAATCAGCGGCGGGGGGCAACTCCCGCCGTTTTTTTTATGCTCGGTTAAAATTGATCGCTTCAGGCGCTAGAATTACGGGCTGAATCGCTATATTTACGCGGCAGTTAGAAAAATACGTTACGAATCATTGTGACATCTATGACGGTCGGGAGTGAGTTATGAGGAGTAGAGTTTTAGCAGCGGCTGCTGTGTTGGCTGGGTCTTGTCGCTGGCAGTTCAGCTCTGTCTGGCCAATGAGATTGTTCTCGGGTTGAGCTTCGGAAAAACCGGGCTTTATTCGACAACCAACAAGACAACAGAAATTGCGGTCGATATTGCTGTGGCTGAAATTAACGCCGCGGGCGGGATCAATGGCAAGAAACTCCGTATCGTTAAATTCGACACCGCAGGCGATCCCAAGCAGGCCGTGGTCGCAGTACGCAAGTTCGCCCGTGACGATAAAGCCCTCGGTGTTATTGGTCCGTTCTCCTCCAGTGAAGCACGCGTTGCCTTTGCGGCCGGGGAGCGTGAAAAGATCGTCCAGATTCCGAATGCATCTTCCGCCCCAAAACTGGCGGATAAATATTCCTATGCGTATCGTTTGACGGAAAGTGAATTTCTGCAGTTTGCCCGCGTCATCAAGACCATGAAAAAGCGCGGCGCACTGAAAAAATCTGTCGCGATCCTTTATGGCACCGATGACGTCGTCTCCAAGGCAGTCGGTCTGTACATCATGAAGCCGATCCTGACGAAGGAGAAGGTGAAGATTACCGGGCCCATTGGTTTCGCGACCAAAGCGTTCGATGTCTCACCGCAGGTTTCCCAACTCAAAGGCAAAAAGCTCGATTATGTCGGTCTTGCCGGGATTGCACCGATTGCTATTCGCGTGGTTAAGGAGATGAAACGCCAAAAGATCAATGTGCCGATCCTGGGCGCGCAAATTTGGGCCGATCCCGATATTGTCGACAAGATGGGGACAGATGCTGATGGCGCCGTCTTCGCCGCGTCATTTTACTATGATTTGAATGATCGGACTCGCGCCTTCAGCCGCAAATATGCGGCGGAAGTCAAAAAGCGCGGTATCAACAAGCCGTGGCCGCATCATGTTGATGCCTCAGCCTATGACATCGTTTACGTCTTCAAGAAAGCGATGGAAGTTGCCAAGGTCACGGGTGACCCCAAAAACCTTAAAGCCGAACGGACAGCGATCCGTGATGCCCTGCTGACAACCACCTTCGATCTGGTTCAGGGCAAGGTCTGTTTTGAAAAGACCGGTGATGCACAGCTGCCGGCTTACGTCATGACGATGAAAAACCGGAAATGGGAATTGCTGGACACGCATCCGGCGCTGCCCTGTAAAAAATAAGCAGTCTTCTGTTTAAGGCATTAGCGGCGGGAGGAAACTCCCGCCGTTTTTTTATGCCTCGCCGATACCGTCTTTCATGCGGAAGCCGTTGCCGTCTTTTTCGACAGGTCCATAGCCTGGCGATTGAAAATGCGCTGGCAGGATAAACGTTTCGCTGCCGGCAAACCGGTCGAGCAGGCCGGTGCGTGTCTCACGCGACATTTGGGCGTCTTCGCAAAAACAGGTCGACCATTCCGGGTGGGCGAGCTGGACCGGGTGATGCATGACATCGCCGCAAATCACCGCATGGGTTTTGGCGGCTTCACCGACATGCAGGACCATATTGCCCGGCGTATGACCATAGGCGGGTTCGGTATTGAGACCGGTAGCGATCTCATGCGTGCCATCGATGAGTTTTGCCTGGCCTGATTTCATGACCGGCAGGACACTGTCGGCATGCGATCCATACATGATCGGGTCGTCGCTCTTGGCCTGACATTCTTCCCAGAATTTATACTCGCGTTCGGCAAACAGATATTGGGCATTGGCAAAGGTTGGCACCCATTCGCCATCGACCTGTTTGGTGTTCCAGCCAACATGGTCGGCATGTAGATGGGTACACATGACGAAATCAATATCGTCCGGCGTGACGCCCTGCCGCGCGAGATTATCGAGGAAAGGCCCTGACCGGTTATTCCATATGTCGCGCCCCGGGCGGTGCTTGCCATTGCCGACGCAGGCATCGACCAGGATGGTGTGGTTTTCCGTTTTGACGACATAGGCATGGAAGCTGAGATAGAGTTCCAGCGACTCCGGATTGATATGTTGCGGTCCAAAGCGCTGGCTCAGCTCTTTGATTCTCTCCGGCATCGCGTCGGGATACAGCATCGGTGCCGGAAAGGCACCATGCTCCATATCAACCACCCGGCCGATATCGATAGCGCCAAATGAACAGCTATCGGTCTCGTGGTTCCAGTTTGCCATTAAGCCGCGACGCCTTTTGCCATCAGGTCAGCCATGCGGCGAACAAAGGCTGCGGGATCGGGGAGGGGTTCGCCTTCAAGAATACGCGCCTGATCAAGAAGCAACCAGGCGGCGTCGCTGAACTTGCTGCCGGCCCCATCTGCGCCCGTGATCCCTGCGAGCGCTGTAATCAACGGGTGTTTGCCATTGATTTCCAGCACACGGGTGATTTGCTCGTTTAGCTGGTTATGCTGACGCAGGAGCTGCTCCATACGGATATCCATATCGCCTTCATCAGCACTCAAGCAGACGGGGCTGTCAGTTAGCCGGTTCGAAATCCGGACGTCTTTCACAGAGTCGCCAAGCTCCAGCTTGACCATCGCGACCAAAGCATCAAGACCCGGGACGTTTTCTTCATCCGCCTTCTTGTCGTCTTTCTTGTCGCTGTCGTCAGCGCCTTCTTCTTTGATGGCGTCGAGATCATTGCCGGACCGTGTGGCGGAGCGCAGGGGTTTGCCCTCGTGCTCGCCGACGGCGGGGAGCCAGAATTCATCGACCGGGTCGGTCATCATCAGCACTTCGATACCGCGGGCGCGGAAGCCTTCGAGCTGCGGGCTCTTGGCGAGGGCCCCGATATCTTCACCGGAGATGTAATAGATCGCTTCCTGACCCTCTTTCATCCGGCCGATATAGTCTTCGAGGCTGGTGAGCGTTTCATCATGCGTGCTGTGGAACCGTGCCAGTTTAAGAACCGCGTCGCGGTTCTCCTGATCCTCATAGATGCCTTCTTTGAGGACCGCGCCAAAATTCTCCCAGAATGTTGCATAGTCTTCGGGTTTCTTCTCCGCCATCTTCTTGAGGTCGCCGAGGACCCGTTTGGTCAGAGCTGACTTGATCCGCGTGAGCGCCGGATTGTTTTGCAGCATCTCGCGGCTGACATTGAGCGGCAAATCTTCTGAATCGATCAGCCCTTCATAAAGCGCAGCCAGGGCGGGCAGAGCTCGTCGCAATCATCGGTGATGAAGACCCGTTTGACGTACAGCTTGACGCCGTGCTTGCGATCCGGTGAGAAAATATCCATCGGGCGCATCGCTGGGATGAACAGGAGGCCGGTGTATTGCACCCGGCCTTCGGCGCGCCAATGGATGGTCATGGCGGGCTCATCGAAGGCATGGCCGATATGACGATAGAATTCGGTATATTGTTCGGGTTTGATGTCTTTTTTCTGGCGGGTCCACAGCGCCGAGGCCTGATTGAGCGTCTCTTTCTTGTCGTCGATCTCCATCATGATGGGCAGGGAGATGTGATCTGAATAGGTGGAGACGATATGGCGCAGACGCATCGGCTCCATAAATTCCTTTGCGTCTTTTTTCAGCTTCATGACAATCGAGGTGCCACGGCTCTCGCGTTCCGCTTCTTCAATGGTGAACTGGCCTTCGCCGTCAGATGTCCATTTCCAGGCCTGATCCTCACCGGCCCGGCGGCTGGTAACTTCGACCATGTCCGCGATCATGAAGCAGGAATAGAACCCGACACCGAACTGACCGATCAAAGCGACATCGTCGTCCTTCTCACTGCTCAGCGCATCAATGAAGGCGGAGGAACCAGAGCGGGCGATCGTGCCGAGGTCTTCGATCAGGGCTTCACGGTTCATGCCGACGCCGTTATCAGAGATCGTCAGGGTTTTGGCCTTTTTGTCGACCGACAGCTCGACCCGGAATTCGGGGTCGTCAGCGGTCAGTGTAGGCTCGGTGATCGCCAGATAGCGCAGCCGGTCGCAGGCATCCGAGGCATTGGAAATCAGCTCGCGCAGGAAAATCTGCCGGTCGCTATAAAGCGAGTTCGCGACAATTTTAAGGATCTTACCGACTTCGGTTTGAAAGCTAAGGGTCTCTGCGGTCATGCTCGGCGCTCTCTCTTTATTCTATCCGTGGAATTATGGGCCAGAATATGTGACTTCAACGCCGTCTCTGCAAGGCCCCTTTATCGGTGATTTTGAGACTCAATCAGCACTTGTTTCCGGCAGCAGGAATCGCCACACTTTATGCATGTCCACGCCGGTAAATCCTCCGAAAATTACGGCTGTTCTGGGCCCGACCAATACCGGGAAAACCTATCTCGCGATTGAACGCATGCTGGGTCACCGGACCGGCATGATGGGCTTTCCGCTGCGCTTGCTGGCGCGTGAAAATTATGACCGTGTGGTAAGCCTTGTCGGCCCACGCCACGTCGCGCTGGTCACGGGTGAGGAAAAGATTATCCCACCGACCGCACGCTATTTTCTCTGCACCGTCGAATCGATGCCGGTGACCCGGCTGGTTGATTTCCTGGCAGTTGATGAAATTCAGCTCTGTGCGGACCCCGAGCGCGGTCATCTCTTTACGGATCGGTTGCTGCGGGCGCGGGGGCAATCTGAAACCATGTTTCTTGGCTCTGAGACGATCAGACCGGTCCTGCGCAAGCTGGTCCCCGAGGCTGAGTTTGTCTCCCGTCCGCGTTTCTCAAAGCTGAGCTATAGCGGTCCTAAAAAACTGTCGCGCATGAAACGGCGCAGCGCGATTGTCGCGTTTTCAGCAAGCGATGTGTATGCGCTGGCTGAGCAGATCCGCCAGACGTCAGGCGGTGCTGCTGTTGTGCTGGGGGCGCTTGAGCCCCCGGACCCGTAATGCCCAGGTCCAGATGTATCAGGAAGGCGAGGTCGATTATCTGGTCGCGACTGATGCGATTGGCATGGGTCTCAATATGAATATCGATCATGTCGCATTCTGGCGGCTCCATAAGTTTGACGGGTTGCGGCGCCGGCCTCTCGCCGTTGATGAGATTGCCCAGATTGCCGGCCGGGCCGGGCGCTATATGCAGGATGGCACATTTGGCACTTTGGCCGAGCTTGGGGCCCTTGATCCTGAAACCGTGGAAGCCGTGGAGAACCACCGATTTCAAAGCATCCGCGGCATCTGGTGGCGCAACAGTGATCTTGAATTCAAGAATCTGACATCACTGCTCAAGAGTTTGGATGCTGCACCGCCATCGCGGGCTTTGCGTCGCGTCCGTGAGGCGGAAGATCATGGAGCATTGCGGCGTCTGGCGCATGACAAGTCGATTGCCGATCTTGCGGGCAATCCCGATATGGTTCGCCTGATATGGGAAGTTTGTCAGATTCCCGATTTTCGCAAGACCATGCCGGATGTGCATGTCCGGTTGCTGGCGACGATTTACCAGTATCTTGCGGCGGGGAATGGGCGGTTGCCGACCGACTGGGTCGCTGGACAGCTGGTCCGGCTGGAACGGTTTGATGGTGATATTGATACCTTGATGGCCCGTATCGCCCATACCCGGACCTGGACCTATATTTTACACCGCACAGACTGGATTGAGGATTCCGCAACTTGGCAGGACCGGGCGCGGCTTCTCGAAGATCGATTGTCGGATGCCCTGCACGAACGGCTGACGCAACGATTTGTCGACCGACGAAGCGCGATCCTGGTCCGTTCACGCGGTCAGGATATCGAAGCGGATGTTAATGAGGATAATGATGTCTTCGTTGAGGGTATGCTGGTCGGTCGGCTCGAAGGGCTGCGCTTTATCACTGATCTGTCTTCGACGTCTGGTGACCGCCGCTTGCTGACGGCGGCTGCCCATCGCGGATTACAGCGCGAGATGGGGCGGCGGGTCGCGGCGCTTGAAAATGCCAAAGACGCCGAGTTTACCCTATCGGATGATGGCACGATCCGATGGCAAGACCAGAAGCTCGGCACGTTAACGAAGGGCGCCGATATTCTGTCAGCTCGCCCGCAAGTGGCGACCAGCACAATGTTGCCGGCCGTTTTGCGGGACCGGGTTGAGGCGCGGTTGGCCCGCTGGTTTGCAGAGATAGTGCGACGGGCCTTTATGCCTCTTGTGACAATTCCCATTGCTAAACTTTCAGGCGCCGGCCCGTGGTATCGCTTTTCAACTACGCGAAGGGCTCGGCTCAATCGCGAGATCGGGCGCGCAAGCGCAAATCGTAGCCCTGTCGTCGCAAGACAGGGATATCTTCCGATCCTGTCGTGTCCGGATCGGGCCGGAAACGATCTTTATCGCGTCGCTGTTAAAGCCGCGCATCGTCGCTCTTCGGGCGCAGCTTTGGGCTGTCTGGCATGGCCAGGAAATTCCAGAAGCGCCGCCACCAGGGCTCACAAGCCTTTCGATAAAGGGAAATGCGATTGCGGGTTTCTATGAGGCAATCGGTTTTGTGCCCATTGGGGACCGGCTCATCCGGGCCGATATTCTTGACCGGGTTGCGACGAAACTCATACGCCTTGCCCGTTCCGGGGTCTTCGCCTTGCCTGCGGATATACCGTCTTTGCTGGGTCTGAACGTTCCTGAAACGCAGACTCTGGTGAGGCAGTTGGGGTATGCCGTGCGCCCCGGATGGCTCGGTCGCGCGTAAGGCCGGAAAACGCCGGTTCAATAAGAATGCAGGTCGGAAGGGAGCCTCGTCCCCCAGAGGTGGGCGCCCACGTCAATCCACCAAACCGATAGCTGATTCTCCTTTTGCCAAGCTCTCGGAGCTGAGCCTTTGACGGCGACGCAACCCTCAATCCGGCTCGATAAATGGCTGTGGCATGCGCGATTTTTCAAGTCCCGATCGATGGCGGGCAAGATTTGTGGCTCAGGCCGTATCCGCGTCGACGGCACATCCGTTGAAAAGGCGCATTATGGCGTCCGAATTGGACAGGTCGTGACTTTTCCGCAAGCACATCGTATTCGAGTGGTTAAGGTGTTGGGACTTGGGACGCGCCGCGGGCCCGCGCCGGAAGCGCGATTGCTCTATGAAGATTTATCGGTTGAAACGCCTCGTGTGCCGCTTTTGCCGGGTGTCAGACCGATTCCGGTTGCCCGTTGGGATAAACGAGATCGAAATAAGGATGTGTGGTGATTAAAAAGATTCAGGAGTTGTTGGGTTTAAGCAGCGACGTCGCCGAGAAAGCTGACGATGTTGATGATGTTCAGCTGGCGGCAGCGGCGCTCTTGGTTGAAGTGGCGACGGTTGATAAGAATTTCGATGCGGCAGAGCGCGCCAGAATTCTGGCCTTTGTGCAGGAGCGGTTTGCCCTGGAGGAAGGTATCGCCGGGCAATTGCTTGCAAAAGCCGAAGCGGAGGTCGAAGGGTCCATTCAGCTCTATGCGATTACCGCCGCGATCCGCCAGGGCTTGTCCTATGAAGACCGCGTCGAGTTGATGGAGTGTTTATGGCATGTCGCCTATGCCGATGGGGAAGCCGATCCTTTTGAAGATCAGTTAATGCGACGGATCGGCGAGCTGATCTATGTAACGGACCGGGATCGCGGCGAGACGAGAAAGAAGGCAATTGCCGAAAGAAGAGGCGTTTGATGCGTAGTTTTTGGCTAAAAATGCCTTTAAAGCGTGGTGATGACGACTGAAACAAAAAATTGTTTCACAACGGCGTTGCACCGGACGCTCTGAAATAGTAGAGAAATTGAAGTTGAGCGCCTCAATTGGGGTATTAAGGCTGCCGCGTTTTATTTTGGCAGCGGGGATTAATCGGAGACAGGTATGACATACGTCGTCACGGAAAACTGCATTAAGTGCAAATTTATGGATTGCGTCGAAGTATGCCCAGTAGATTGCTTCTACGAGGGTGAAAATATGTTGGTCATTCATCCTGATGAATGCATCGATTGTGGCGTATGTGAGCCAGAATGCCCGGCAGAAGCGATCCAGCCTGATACCGAAACCGGTGCCGAGAACTTCCTCGAAGTAAACGCGAAATTCGCCGAGGAATGGCCCAATATTACGCGTAAGGGTGATGCCCCGGCCGATGCCGATGACTGGAAAGATGTCGCCAATAAAATGGAAGACCATTTCAGTGAAAAGCCTGGCGGCAGCTGATTAAGATCGTCTGGATACAGAGGAAGGCGCTCTGATTTAGGGCGTCTTACAGGCTGCGTCAGGACGATTCGGTAAGAAACCCTGTCCTTTTACCGAATTTTGTGTTATAGATCTGCGGATTAACGGTGCGTATGCGTGCACTGTATTAACTGCGGTGCCGGGCTGGATATGAAGGCAAAGCATCCTATATTGGGTAAATGACCAATATAGGGCGTTAAATTTCATGAATTTATCGCAAAATGCGCGTTTAAGCATTCGAGTTCGTAATATTTGCGAAGAAACTTAATCGCATCCGCGTTTCAGACGAGAGATTTTTATGGCGACCAAAGCGAAGGCTAAATCCAAGGCAAAGAAGCTGCCTTATGCGGCCAAAGACTATGTAGTGTATCCAACCCATGGGGTCGGGCAGGTTACTGACGTTGTGAAAGAAGAGATTGCAGGGTTTGAACTGCAGCTCTACGTCATTAATTTTGCAGCCGAAAAGATGACTTTGCGCGTGCCGGTTGGCAAAGCGGCGGAGGCAGGTCTGCGAAAGATCAGCAGCAAAGACAAGATGCAGACAGCTGTTGGTACGCTGAAAGGCCGCGCCCGCGCCAAGCGGACAATGTGGAGCCGCCGGGCCCAGGAATACGAAGCCAAGATTAATAGCGGTGACCCAATTGCGATTGCCGAAGTGGTGCGTGATTTGCATCGGCCGCCGGATCAGCCGGATCAATCCTATAGCGAACGGCAAATGTATGAGGCGGCGATGAGCCGTCTGGCACTGGAACTCGCACTGGTAGAGAAAATCGAGCTAGAGGCTGCAACGGCCAAGCTGGCGACCATGTTGATTAAGACGGCACCGCCACCGGCACCAGAGACACCGGAAACCTCGGAGAGCTAGTTTTCTCGATATTTGAGTTAAAACGCCGCCTGCGAAACCGGGCGGCGTTTTATTTTAGCCGGGAGACGTCAATGGGTTCGTTGCGGCCCCTTATGGGCTGTGACCCCAAACCTTCAAGTTTGAAGGGTTCCGTAACCTTTTCGGCGACGCTGCTACTCACCAGAATTGTGACATCGTTATCTGTTTCAGCCAGTGGTTTGCAGAGTTGTTCGATGCGTTGCGCCAGATTCACGGTATCGCCGACCAATGTGTAGTTGATGCGGCTCGGCGCCCCTATATTACCCGCAATGGCCCGTCCCGTATGGATGCCAATACCCATCTTGATGGCCTGTAGCCCGACCGCAATACGACGACGATTTTCGCCATCAATCGTTTTGCGGATCGCAAGGGCTGCCGTGCAGGCCCGATTGACGTGATCTGACATCTTGGTTGGAGCGCCCCAGAAGGCCATGACGGAGTCGCCGATATATTTATCAATTGTGCCCTGAGTTTCTTCGACGCAGCTGGCGATTAATCCAAAATGCTCGTTGAGTAGGTCCGCGACTTCTGTTGCGGCCAGAGATTCCGATAAGGTCGTGAAACTTCTAATGTCGGTGAACATCACCGTAACGTCCCGCTCGGCGGAGGCCAGTCGGGCTGACGTGGTCTCATCGCTGAGAAGTTGATGAACCAGAGTCTTGGGAACATAGGTCTCAAACCACTTCAACCCGGTGGTCATGGAATTGAACGCGACAGCGGCATCATCCAGCTCAATCAGTCTGCTGCGTTTAACATGCGGTGGTGGGTCAAGTTTTAAGGTTCGGATCAGGTCGGCCGCCATCGCAAACCCGCGCATGGGCTGAGCCATGCGCCGCCCAAGCCATAAGGCGACACCGACGGCGAAGAGCACGACAATCATTCCCGTGACGCCAGCTCGCCATAGTCTTGAAAATTCCACACCCCAGCTATTTTCCAGTTTGACGTAGCGACCAGCATAGATCGGAACGGCGGATAATCCATCGAGCCGTCGATACATAATGGCGTAGGTCTCGTCCCTATAATCGAGCAGATGGCCACGGGTTCGCTTACCGGTGTCTATTTCCACCCGTTTTAGTTTCTTGTTCCATATGTTCGCCAGGACGGGGTCACCAATCGTTTGTAAGGAGGGGATCGGTTCATCTCTATCGCGGGAATAGCTGCCACCGGCCATATGGGTGTGTGCCAACACATGGTTGTCACCATAGAGCAGGAAACTGCGAGTCGCGTTATCAGTGGTGTCAAATTTTGCCAGATAGCGGGATAAATCGGACAACGCCAAACTGCTGAAATAGGCACCGATAAATTCACCGTTTCGGTATACCGGGGCCCGTCTGTTTAGAAGTGTCGCCTTAATTCGGTCAACCCAAACCAGATCGCCCCAAAAGGGGTTGCGTCGACTGCGGGCTTCCGCGAACGCGACCTGAATTAGCTTTCGTTCACTCCAATCTTCTTTGGTGAGCTGGAAGCCGTCGCCGATCCGGCTCAATAATGTTGCCTGCATTTCCTTGGAGATGAAGGCGGCACTAATGACCTGTGGTGTTGCGGCAAAGCTACTGCGCATGTGCGCCCCGAGGGTTTTCATATCACCCGGATCAATATTGCCGGAAGCGATCAATGCCGCGATAGCAGACGTTGACTCTACCATGGGGTTAATATGGTCACGCAGCTTCTGTTCCAGTAGATCAACGGTTAGCTCTGACCGGTCGCGGAGCAGGCTGATGGTGTTTTCGCGCGCGCTCCACAATCCAATGCCGAGAACGCTGGCGGCGGCGACAAAAACCAGGAGCCCAAAGCTCAGAGCCAGGGCTGTGGCAATCGCCATTCGAAACCGCGGCGGCGATGGCACCGCCGGTTCGTTGCGCATGTTTTCCTTGATAGGCACGGTCATCAATGCCGCCTGTGGGTTGGACCGCTGTGAATTTGCAGCCGTTAGTCAGTTACAATCTTAACCCGTTGTCCTGGGCGGAGCCGGGCATTGCCGTGTAATCCGTTTAGCACTCTGAAGCGGTCTTCTGAAAAACCATCATCGCCAGCCATACGGCGTGCCATTGAAGCGACGGTATCGCCACGCCGTGTTTGGACAACCCTTATTCTCAGGGGTTTAAGACCCCTGATTTCGCGTTTGGTCAAAACACGGAAACTATGGGTGGTCCGGCGGAACGATTTTGATAGCCGGTTGGTATCCCGCGTTTTGGTCCGAAACATAAAGCGATAGATGGTGTGAAGATCTTTGCGAATGGCAATTGCCCGAATGGTTTGGCCGCGCTGGCGGATGATACCGGTCGCGGCATCAAGACCATTCACGTTTAACCGTTCGACGTTTCTCAAATTGGCGTTGCGGCCCCAGATATTCTGCAGGTAATAGGTAATTGGCCCATCTGCTGACCGCTTGGCTGAATCGAAAATGATCGCTGCATCGTTTGGTCCCTTGGCAATGACGGCTTGCGGCGTATTGAACAGGCGAAAGCCTTCCGGGACTTCAAAGCGGAATTTTAGTTTGGGGTGGCTAAAGACCCGGCCTCTGATGAACCCCTGACTCGGATCATCGCCGTATAGCAGGCCATTAATTTTGCGCAGATAAATGCTGCGTCCCCGCATCGGCTTTTTGACTTGGTATTGTTGTGCTTGTTGGCTGGCGAGACGCACGCGCTCGGCGGGAGCGGGATGGGTTGCGAGGTAGTTAAACTCATCAACCTTGTCTGGCGATTTGCCCAGCCGCTTCGCTTCCAACCGTGACGAAGCGCGCATCTTGCGCAGGAAGTTTACCATCGCCTCCGGGTCATAGCCGGCGCGTGACATGTAGCGCAGCGCCAGACTATCGGATTCGAGCTCATGTTCCCGCGAGTAGGCACGCAGGGCGCCCCCGACAACCATACCACCGAGATCTGCCGCGGCCCGTCCGCCTGCGATGCCGGCACCGACTACTAATATATTGGCCAGCAGGCCTTGGCCTTCGCGACGGCCATGATGCAAGGCATTGATATGACCAAGCTCATGCGCCAACACACCGGCGACTTCGGCTTCGTTCTCGGCAAGGGCCATTAAGCCGCGGCTAATATAGATATAGCCGCCCGGTAGCGCGAAGGCGTTGACGACCTCGGAATTGAGCAGGGTGAAGGTATATTTGAAGGTTTTCCGTTCGACCGTCCGGGCCAAAAGCTGGCCGATACTGTCGACGTAACGGCGCAGTTCGGGTGACCCAAACTCACCGCCAAATGCTTTGATGATCTGCGGATGCTGTTCGCGTCCAACGCGCAGTTCCTGGGCATCATTGGACATGCCCGTAAAGACGCTATCGCCAGTGGCGGGATTGGTCGTACAGCCTGACAGGGAGGCAATGAGCAGGCTGGCGGTTAAGCCGAGGGTTATCAGTTGATGGGACTTTTTCACTCTAAAATCTCTATTTGCTCTGGATGGGATGCTTCAATCATGGGGCCGTTGAATTTTTTTAGCCAGCCCCGTACGCGGATGTTTTTCCCCTGGTACCTGTCGATAGCCGGTCCTTTACGCCAGAATCGTCGCATTGTCCTGGGAGACATGGTGATCGTGAAATCGTTACGCCAGTTCTCACCAAAGTTGAGATAGGCGCGCCCTCTGACCACAACCGCTTTTTGGACCTTGCCTTCAATGAGCTGAAAACTTCGCAAATGCCGCGGGGTCTGGCGGTGATTGATAATGCGGTAATAGGGATGTCCCCAGATGCCGCGCTTGGCCATACGGGCGGATTTTTCATGTTTTAGCATTTCTTTGATCCGCGACCGGTTGTCGGGAAAGCTGTAAACCCGCGCCATGCCAGCCTCAAGCAAGGCCCCTTGAATCCAATTTCCGTCTTTAAGATATAGATGGGCGAGAAGCCGTCCGTGGCGATCAATCTTGCGGCCGCCATACTCTAATGTGAGCTCTTTCTCTATGGCGAGCTTTGTGAGCGCCGCTTTGGCGTCCGGTGCGAGGGGCCAGGTTGGAAAGTTTTTACGCCCTAAGGGCAATTTGGGCGCCTGGATGCCGACGAGGCGCACTTCAGTGCCATTTCTCAGGACCAGCGTGTCGCCATCCACAACCGATTTGACATATCCTCTGGCGACCGGTTCCGGCCATTGTGCTGCTGGCTTGCGGGCAGTCGCGGGCCCGGCTGTGCTGACGACCATCAAACAGGCGAGGAGAAGCGCGGCGGTTATGAGGTTTCGCTGCATTGGCGGTGCTGTTCTCCATCTTACCATGGGCTGTCTTGCCACAGGCTATCTTTCCAAGGACTCATTCGTCGGCTATAGAATAACGCCAATCCTGCCAATTACCCAATGATCAGATATCGGGTGGTTGTCCTGGGTACAGTAGAAGCCAGAGTTTTTGTTTATGACCCGCGAACAGCTTTTTCCTCCCATAAACCCCTATGAAACAGGCCGTTTAGCGCTGGATGGCACCCACATCATGTATTGGGAACAGTCGGGTAACCCGCATGGTGTTCCGGTGGTTTTTTTACATGGTGGGCCGGGAGCCGGGGCAACACCGGTGCATCGTCGGTTTTTTGATCCGTCGGCCTATCGCGTCATCATCTTTGATCAACGGGGCGCCGGGCGGTCTGAGCCGCAGGGCGAGCTAACCAACAACACAACGCAGGACCTCATTGACGATATCGAGGCATTGCGGGTTCATCTCGGTATTGATCGCTGGATGGTCTTTGGTGGTTCATGGGGCAGTACACTGGCTTTGGCGTATGGTCAGGCTCATCCAGATCGCTGCATTGGCATGGTCTTGCGCGGCATTTTTCTCGGACGGCAGCAGGAGCTCGATTGGTTTCTCTACGGCATGAAGACGGTTTTTCCGGAAAATTGGAACCGCCTCGTTGAACAGCTTACCATCGAAGAACGCAGCGACATCCTGACCGCCTATCACCAACGTCTGATGAATACCGACCCGCGTATTCATCTGCCGGCGGCGCGGGCCTGGAGCGCCTTTGAAGGATCCTGCTCGACCTTGTTGCCAAGCCCAGAGACCGTGGCGGCTTTTAGCAGCGATGCCTTGGCTTACGCTTTGTCGCGGATCGAAACCCATTACTTCGTCAATGATCTGTTCATGGAAGAAGATCAGCTTCTCAAGGGCATCGATAGAATTCGTGAGATCCCGGGCGTCATCGTTCAGGGTAGATATGATATGGTTTGCCCGATCACCTCGGCCAATGCCCTGCATGAAGCGTGGCCCGAGGCCGAGTATGTTGTTGTGCCAGATGCTGGCCATTCAGCAATGGAACCCGGTATCCGGGCGGCGCTGATCCGGGCATCGGAGCGGTTAAAGCATCGCCGGTAGCATTGGGGCCCTGCTTGCTGGTTGCGGCCTTCCGATAGGGTCGCGCTGGTTGCGCTGCCGGGTCTAATCCTTAAGATCACAAAAATATTCGTTCTTTGTCATACGGTGGTCTGACGTGAAACTTAAACGGCATTTTTTTGTGGCGCTGGCGGTCCCTTTTGCCATGCTGATTTTGCTACCAACGGCCCATTCCGGGACGACGGCGTATGATATGTCGCGGCTTTTGAATGAGCCGCATCCGTTTGCCGCTGATGCGGCTGCACAGGTGCCGCCAACGATTGTGACGTTGCAGCCCTCCGGTGCAAGCACCTATACAACACCCGTTTCGACGACGGGTATTGTGGGTTCGGGTCAGCCCTATACGACCAGCCAACCAACTCAGTCGGTATCGACCCAGCCAGCCCCTCAAGAGACTGGCGCCTCGACGATCCCCGGAACCTTGCCGCCACCGCTGGCTATTCCGATGCCCACGTCAATTCCAGCATCGAAATCCGCTGCTGCAACATCGATCATCAGGACACCGGTAAAGAAGCCGGTTGTTCAGGTGAGTCAAACCAGTTTCCGATCTGACGACCCAAGTTATTTGACCCTTGGCGCGGGTTATTACGATATCAACGATAATCATGGGGCTGCCGAATTTCGTCTCGAGTGGCGTTTTAAGAAACTATTCTGGAAAATTCATCCCTTCGTTGGTGTTATGGGGACGAGCGATGCAGCGGTTTATGGCTATGGCGGTATCGCCCTTGACTGGAAACTTGGTAAGTTTGTCTTCACGCCCTCCTTTGCAGCAGGCGCCTATCGCGATGGCGATGGCAAAGATCTAGGCCATGTGATTGAATTCCGCTCGGCTCTGGAAATTGCCTATGAATTCGAGAACCGGCATCGTTTGGGGCTAATTTTTTATCATCTGTCGAATGCCAGTCTTGCCGATAACAACCCCGGCACCGAAGTCCTGAGCCTGGGGTATTCGATACCGTTTGATTGATACATTGAGATTTCGATGTCTAAGTACAGGTAGAACACAGTTATCCACGACTCATTGAGGGAGGCTGGTTGTGCCAGCGGCACTAATCCGTAAAATCGCGTGATATCTTTATTTTGTATGTGGTGGATCAAGTGAGATCTTTGGTGCGTATTTGTTCGGCGTTCACTGCTTCTGTTGCGGCGCTGTTTTTGGCCCCGGCCGTTCACGCTGGTACGACCTCGTATGATATGCAGCGGATTTTGAATGAGCCGCATCCGTTCGCGAATGAGGTGCCGCCAACACCGCCGACAGTTATTACGTTGAACTCCTTTGGGGCCAGCAGCTATTCCACACCAGGAAGTGTGCAAAACTCGGCTGCCTTTGGACAAATTCCTGGGGCAGCGGCTTGGAATTCTGCTCAAAACTATAATACGTCGACGGCGGTGGTGAGAAAGCAGCCAGGTCAGCTGAGCCAAGCCCGACCGCAATCCGGCGATCCCAGCTTCCTGACCATGGGTCGGGTATTTCGACATTAACGACGATCAGGGTGCCGTGGAAGCCCGCGTTGAATGGCGCGGCAGTAAACTATTCTGGCATTTCCATCCTCTTATTGGCGCGATGGGCAATGGCGATGGCTCGCTTTATGGCTATGTCGGCACCGCGATTGATATGTTCTTTGGCAAAAGGATCGTCGTAACGCCCTCTTTTGCTGTCGGCGCCTATACAGATGGCAAAGGTAAGGATCTAGGTCACGTTATCGAATTTCGTTCTGGTATTGAATTGGCCTGGCGGTTCGACAATAGAATGCGTCTGGGTCTGTCATTTTATCACCTCTCCAATG
Organism: uncultured Alphaproteobacteria bacterium; assembly: GCA_943787225.1. Taxonomy (GTDB): domain Bacteria; phylum Pseudomonadota; class Alphaproteobacteria; order MPNO01; family UBA2964; genus UBA2964. The sequence goes on along the minus strand of CALSLP010000001.1, from coordinate 713,024 downwards.
CCGGGATCAGTGACAACAATCCGGGCACTGAAGTGCTCAGCCTTGGGCTTTCCATCCCGCTGGATTGACTTATTTAATATCTGACCAGAATGCGTCGTTAAGCCTGTCGTCATCTTTTCGTGCGACGGTTTTGCCTGACCACAGGCGAAACGACACGGTTTTCATTCTATGCGGCAGCTCTTTCTCGCAGTGTTCTGCGGATTAATGTTTCTTTCACAAGGTGTTGTTCTTGCGGCGCCCGGCAGTCAGCCTCGCGTGACCGGCGCACAGCAACAACAGACCTTGCAGCAAAAGCGCAATGCAACCCGCGCACGCATCCTTGGACAGCAAACCAAGCATTGTACGTTGATCTATGCCCGGCTGCGCAAGATGCAGTCTAAACCGTGTATTGGTGGTGACCGGCTCGACCCTAAAACCCGGATGTGTTTGCCCCGCAAGAACCAGTATATGCCTTATAGCCGTTGGGATCCGGCCGCCGGTCGCTGCCGCCCTCGTGACAAGTTTGACGTTATTGCCTGTGCCGGCAGCAAGGGGCGTTATCGTCCCGGCAAACATCATGCCCAGCTGCCCTCACAATCGGCGCGGATGTATAGTACAGCCTTAAAACGGTTGACGCGGGCCGCCCATCATTGTCGGGCAAAGCTGCAAAACATGCGCAAGGAAGCGACTCGCAAGACAGCACGCGAACAGCGCGCCTGCCTGATTGCCAAACGTAAAGGCCGCGAAGATATCGCTCGGCTTTTCTGCAAATAGGATTTCTCCGGCCGTCATCCCGCACGGGATGTGGGATTCATTGGCGACCCCGTAAACATGGACCCCGGATCGTTGTCCGGGGTGACGATGAAGGTTTGGGTTCGTATTGTCGGGGGCAGACAAATAGAATCTCAGCAAACGGATAGACGTGATGAAGCCAACTAATTTGCTCTTCATAATGGCCGATGAACATAACCGGGCGATGATGGGCTGCAGCGGTCATCCTCTGGTAAAGACACCAAATCTTGATGCGCTGGCGGCGCGCGGCACCCGCTTTACCAAGGCCTATACGACCTGCCCGATCTGCGTACCGGCCCGCGCTTCAATCGCCACCGGGCGGTATAATCATGACATTCGCTATTGGGATAATGCCACGGCCTATGACGGGCGTATCAAAGGCTGGGGCCATCGGTTGCAGGATTCCGGTATCCCGGTTGAGTCGATTGGCAAGCTGCATTACCGTCGCGATGAAGACCCGCTTGGGCTCGATGTGCGGCAGGTGCCGATGTATATCAAGGATGGCGTCGGCTCGATCACGGCGGCGGTTCGCGACCCCATGCCGCCCTTCGATCCCGCCTCCAAAGCGAAGCCGGGCTTTGCTGCTAAAGCCTGCGAGGGCGAATCAAACTATACAAAATATGATCTCAAGGTGGCCGATCTGGCTTGTGACTGGCTGGCTGGCGATGTCGCGGCGGATGACACGAAACCCTGGTGCCTCTATGTTAGTTTCCTGTCGCCGCATTACCCCCTGACGGTGCCGGAGCCGTTCTTCAGCCTGTATGATCCTGCCGATATGCCGGACCCCAAGCTCGACCCTGAAGGTGGATACGAGCGTCATCCCTGGGTCGATGTTGTGGCGCTGCGTCAGCCGCATGCCAATGGTCTGACGCCGGAAAAATCACGCGCTGCGATGGCCGCCTATCTCGGACTATGTTCCTTTATCGATCATCAGATTGGTCGGGTGCTGGATAGTCTCGACGCGGCCGGGCTTACCGAAAACACCCGCATCGTCTATACTAGCGATCATGGTGAGAATGCCGGTGCGCGCGGGTTGTGGGGTAAATCAGTGATGTATGAAGAAAGCACCGGGATCCCAATGATGATCGCCGGACCTGATGTGGCGGCCGGGAAAGTCAATGAGACACCGGTATCGCTGGTCGATCTTTACCCGACGATCACCCAGGCAACCGGCGTTGCAGCAACGGCGGAGGAGGGCGATTTGCCAGGCCGTTCGCTGTTTGAAATCGCGGCGGCCAGGTCTGATCCCGAACGCATCGCCTTTAGCCAGTATCACGCCAGCGCATCACCGACCGGTGGCTTTATGCTGCGGAAGGGTAAGTACAAATTCAATTACTATGTCGAGTATCCGCCAGAGCTGTTCGATCTCGACGCCGACCCGGAAGAAGAAAACGATATCGCAGGCGATCCGGCCTATGCCGATATCTGCAACGACTACGAAGCCTTGCTGCGGCAGATCGTCGACCCGGAAGCTGCCGACCGTCAGGCCAAGGACGACCAGAACGCGATTGTCGAGTTTCATGGCGGGCGTGAAAAAGTGCTAACGGATAAGATGGGCACGCAGGCCTATACCCCGGCACCAGAAGTTTGAGCCGCAGTCGGTGTGACGTGCGGTTACCCTATCGCAACGTTTAACAGGGTATGCTATAGCGCCATTGCGCACCCGTAGCTCAGTAGGATAGAGCACAGGATTCCTAATCCTGGGGTCACAGGTTCGAATCCTGTCGGGTGCACCATTTTTTGCTGAAGGCAAAAATCCCCCAGAGGGATTACTTTATAAATGCGCCTTGCATGCTGCCTGAGAAGGCTTTGGTCATCTTTCGCTGAGGGCGACGTCGAGTGCCTGGAATACCGGGCGCAGCAAATAGCGCAAGACGGTTCGTTCCCCTGTATTGATGGCAATTTCGGTAACCATGCCCGGTAAAACCCGGTTTACGGTCGGCTTGTCGCCGACATAGTTTTTATCGAGCCTGATATTGGCCTTGTAATAGACCTCTTCATTGCGGTCTTTAAAAGTCGTTGCTGAAATCTTAGCGACCGTCCCCTCAATTGAGCCAAACCGGGCGAAATCGAACGTTGTCACCTTAACTTTTGCATTTTGGCCAATAGAGATATGGCCGATATCAATTGGCTGTACTTTTGCTTCGACGATCAGTTCCTTGTCGATAGGGACTAGCTCGGTGATCAAACCCCCTGGCTGGATGACGCCGCCGACCGTATTGGTCGCCATGCCCTTAACGATACCATGGACCGGTGAAACGATGTCGAGGCGTGACACCCGGTCCCGGAGGCGGCGAATGGTTTCACGAGTACTTGCAATTTCGCCGGCGACTTTGCCGGCTTCTTCAAGAGCTTCGTTGCGGCGTTGCGAGTTTAACTGGGCAATCTTGTTACCGGCTTCTTCAATGGCGCTCTCAGCGCTGATAATTTTACCCTGAACTTCGGCGAGTTCGCCTTCAGCCGTCTGAAATTGTTCAAGGGTTTGCAGATAGACCAGTTTCGACACCAGCCCTTTTGCTGCCAATCGCTCGCGCATTTGTTTCTGGGTATGTCTAGCCCCCAAGTTCAGTGCCATTTGTGATTAGAGTTTCGGGCACTGGCGGCCGCATGTTCAGGGCCTGATGTGGTCGCACGTGATTGTACTGTCTGAGCCACTGGTTGATGACGATCTGAGCCTGCTTAGTCGTGGTGAACCACTCGGCATTGAGAACCTCGCGGCGCAGGGTTCCGTTGAAGCGTTCGTTGTATCCGTTCTCCCAGGGTGATCCGGGATAGATCCGGATGGGTTTGATGCCGACCCTTGCCAGCCAGTCCTGCATCGCCTGTGCGATGAACTCGGGACCATTGTCCGAGCGGATGTATTCCGGGGTGCCGTGGCGCAGCAGGAGTGGGTATAGCGCCTCAAGCACATCGTCAGCCCTCATCCGGGTGCGAACCGTCACAGCCAGCACCTGGCGGGTGTACTCGTCCAGGACAGTCAGCATCTTGTAGCTCCGACCGTTGTCGAGCTTGTCGTGCACGAAGTCGATGGCCCAGACGTGATTGGGATGGGTTGGCCGCAACCGAATGATCGAGCTGTCCTTGTGATAGAGCCGCCGGCGCTTCTTGTCTCGTTGCGGCAGCTGAAGTCCTTCTTCGCGCCAGATCCGCTCAACCTTCTTGTGGTTCACCTTCCACCCTTCGATACGCAGCAGGACGGCAATCTTGCGATAACCGTAGCGCCCATACTGCTTCGCCAGCCGGATCAGTGCCAACCGCAGAGCATTGTCATCTTTGGGATCTGGTCGATATTGCAGGGAACTGCGGGCCAGACCAATAACCCGGCAGGTCCGTCGCTCCGACGTAGCAAGCTTCTGGCGAGTATGGATAACGGCCTGACGAAGCTGCTCTGTCGTCAGGCCCTGGGCTTTAGATGGCTCAGACTTTCCTTGAGGATCAGCTTGTCCAACTCAAGCTCCGCAACGATCTTCTTCAGCCGCGTATTCTCCTTCTCGAGAGAACGCATCTCCGACAACTGAGACCGACCCATCCCGCCGAACCGCTTGCGCCAGTTGTAATATGTGGCGTCGCTGATACCCACGCCGCGACAGGCCGATGCCACGTCACTGCCGGCTGACAGCTTCACCTCAATCTCACGCAGCAGCTTCAGTATGTCCTCGTCCGAATGTCGTTTCCGAGCCATATCCAATCCCTTTCCTGTACTAAAATAGTGGCCCAGTTTTAGGGGGGAAGGACAATCGGGACGGCTTTCCAGCGCGTGCCGCTCCATCTGTGCCAGGGTCATCGGCAGTGTGGGCAGCGCTGCGGCCAGTTGCGTTTTGGCCAGCTGGAAGCGCGTTCCCGGTTTTATATTCAAGAGTTCAGCAAGTCCGGGCACGAGATTCGCGGAGATCGCGCTGGAAGGCGAGTGCTTGCCGGACGGAATCAACGATCTCACGGCGATAGGCGACCGAGGTGGCAATATCGTTTGCGCCGGAGCGCTCCATGGCGCGCGATTCACGCATGGCAATTTTGATATTCTCGGCAATTGTCTGGATTCGGCCCATCAGTCGTTCGGCACCGGCGGCGCGCCAATACGCCGTCCGAACTTCGCGAATAATGTCCTGCAGGGCTTTTCGTTGATTCTCTTTCGCGATCAGAACGTTGTTGGCTTGTTGTTTGGCCCGCGCGTAGCTGACGCCGAGATCCAGGATGTTCCATGTCAGGCCAATACTGGCGGTATTGGTAATGCGTTGATCTGTGGAGGACAGGGCCTCATCTTTGCGCGCCCGGCCAGCATCAAGTTGCAGAGAAGGCAGCATCTCAAAACTCTTGGTCCGTAGTTCCGCATCGGCGATGTCATGCTCGATTTGTTTGACGCGGCCCTGCATATTGAAGGCAATGGCTCGGGCGATTGCCTGCTCCAGGCTTATTGCGCCGGTCGGCACAAAGGCGGTACTGCGCAATTGCTGGAGATCAGACTGCGTTCTTTTGATAACTTTTTTTGATGTTAGCGGTTCCGGCTCGACCGCACAGGCCGACAGCGCGCCGATCAGGACGCTGGATAAAATGCCTTTTAATATGCGTGTGTGAACCACGATTTCCCTTCGAGTTCGGCACCGAACGATCAGGGGACCTGACAGCTCTGCGTACCAAACGGGAAAATAGCGGCATTTTAGTAAAAATCCGGTAAATCATGACCGAAATGTCTGGATCAGAATATACCGCTCTGGTCCCGATCCATTACGCCAACTATGATTTTGCAATGAAGATGGTTGATCCCGAAATTTCGTCTCCTAACCACGGTGGCGATATATCTGTCGCCGAGGTGCATTTTGGGTCGCCCGTGGGTGGCTGGCTTGACCTGTCGACCGGTATTAACCCAACGCCTTATCCTGATCTCGTATTGTCTCCAGCAGCCCTGTCGGATCTTCCCACCGCGAGTTGTTTGGCAGCCTCGTTAAACGCGGCCCGTGCCTCCTATGGGGTGGCAGACGAAGCATCACTCTGTGCCGCCCCGGGAACTCAGGCCCTGCTGCAAGTTTTACCCCGGATCGTAGACCCAAAAGGACCCGTGGCAGTGTTGTCACCGACCTATAGCGAGCACGCGCATCTATGGCGCGTTAACGGCTATCCGGTCATGGAAATCGATGATTTGGACGCTGTTGGGGATGCGGCGGTGGTGGTGATAGTTAATCCGAATAACCCTGATGGGCGCCTTTACGATGTCACACAGCTGGAGGCATTACGCGCAAAGCTTGCGGCGGCGGGAGGTCTGCTGGTCGTTGATGAAGCATTTGCTGATGTAACACCGGAGATCAGCATGGCCTCTAGTGCTGGGCGGGAAGGACTGTTGGTCCTGCGATCGTTTGGCAAGTTCTTTGGTTTGGCGGGATTAAGGCTCGGCTTTGCTATCGGCGATCAGACGCTGATCGATATGTTGGCGGCACGTCTTGGCCCATGGGCCGTATCTGGTCCGGCGCTTGAGATTGGCGAAAGGGCGCTGCGCGATACTGTTTGGATAGATCAAACGCGGGATGCCTTGGCGTCAGCCCGCGCCCGGCTGGATAAAATCCTGATGTCGTCAGGGTTGGAGATTATTGGCGGCACGGACTTGTTTCGCCTTACTCAAGCCAGGGATGCGAATACCTGTTATGAACAGCTCGGTCGGGCGGGAATTCTGGTGCGGCGATTTGAAGAGCAGCCCGGCTGGTTGCGCTTCGGGTTGCCCGGAGATGACGCGGGGTTTGACCGGTTGTCAGAAGCGCTGGCGGGTTAACCCACGCTATCTATCAGGTGGATGTACGACCCCATAACATTGCCACGCCGACAGCCAAAATTCCCTAAATCTTCGTCGAGTGCGTCATGCGCCGCGAACAAAAATTCGTCCGATTTTGCCGTTTGCGCCGAATAATGGAATTCGTGCCCACGATATTGCGTGCCTTTTTTCCCTAGCACTCCATCCGTCAATAGCTGCAATTTGCGATAGCCGAGATGGAGTTTGGGTGAAGCAAAGCTCGTTTCTATCGGCAGCAGCCCTGACATGGCATGGGTTTCGCCGTCGCGGTCCGTCAGAGACTCGCCTAGCACCATGAACCCGCCGCACTCGCCATAGAGGGTAGCGTCGCGCTGGGCAGCCTCGTTCAAGCCAGACATAAAGTTGTTGTTGGACGCGATCCTCGCTGCATGGAGTTCGGGGTAGCCGCCGGGCAAATAGATTGCGTCGCAATCGAGAGCAGGGGCCTCATCAGCTAGCGGCGAAAACGTCGAAATTGTTGCGCCTGCTTCCTGCCAGGCTTTGAGAATATGCGGATAGCAGAACGAGAAGGTAGTGTCGGAAGCGATAGCAATGCGTTGGCCGAGAGGCGGTATTATCGGCGGTGTCGGCGCAGGCGTCGGTATTTTCGAGGATTTACTAAGCGATATCAATGTGTTGAGGTCGATGACCTTGCTGATTAATGTGGCGGCCGCCTCGATTTGAGTCTCAATATCAGCAAGTTCACTTGCCTGAACCAGACCGAGATGGCGGCTATCGAACGCCAGGATTTCATCGCGCGGCAGACAGCCAAGGATGGGGATTGAAACAGTCTCCATGGCGCGGCGCAGCATTTGTTCATGGCGCGCACTGCCGACCCGGTTGAAGATCACACCGGCGATCTTGATGTCAGCACGAAACTCTTTGAAACCGGTGACGACGGCAGCGGCGGATGCCGACTGACCCGATACGTCGACGATAAGAATAATGGGCAGGTTAAAATCGGCGGCCAGATCGGCTGAGCTGCCGGTGCCATCTGCGGCGCCGTCAAATAGCCCCATGACACCTTCGGCAATCATCAGCTCAATGTCTTCTGCGATACGCGCTATTTGGCCAGCGCGGGTTGAGGGCCGCATTGCCCAGCCATCGATGTTCAGGCAGGCCGCACCCGAGGCGAGAGAATGAAATCCGGGATCGATATAATCAGGACCGATTTTGAGTGACCCAACGGTATGGCCCGAGCGTTTAAGTGCCCGTAGCAGGGCGAGCGTGATAACAGTCTTGCCGCTACCCGATGAAGGTGCGGCAATGAGAACCCCTTTCATGACGGACAAAACCAGCTAAAGGCCTCGTGATAGGTGACGGTTGGCCCGATCACGATAATCATCGGCGCTTTAACACCGCTTCTGGATAAATCCTCTGTGCATTGTTCCAGTGTGGTGACAACGGTTTTTTGGTCTTCGGTTGTTGCCTTGCTGATCAGGGCGACCGGTTCCGCGCCCATCCGTCCGGCCGCGATCAACCGGTCACGGATTCTGCCGAGATGTTTACTGCCCATATAGATCACAAGCGTCGGTGACCCTTTCGACAGGCTCTCCCAGTCGACGTCATCGGGAATGTCGCCGCCAGCGGTGTGGCCAGTAATAAAGGTGACGGCGGCGTTTGTATCCCGGCTGGTCACTGGGATGCCGGCATAGGCCAATCCGCCAATCCCTGCCGTTATGCCGGGGAGGATACGAAAGGAAATGCCCGCCGCAATCAGGGTCTCGCATTCCTGCGGTCCACGGCCGAAGACCATGGGGTCGCCACCTTTGAGGCGCAGGACACGTTTGTTCTCTTGCGCCAGGCTGACGAGTTTTTGTGAAATATCAGTTTGATCTGTTGATGGTCGGCCGCCGCGCTTGCCGGCATATTCCTGGATGGCTGCTGGATTGGCGAGTCCGAGAATGCGCTCGTCTACTAAAGCGTCATACACGATGACGTCGGCCTTTTGTAATCCGTGATGCACTGCCAGGGTCAGCAGGGTCGGATCACCCGGCCCGGCACCAGCCAGCCATACGCTACCCGGATGGAATTCGGGAAAAATCAGATCGGGCGTATTCATACGTGGCCTTTTGCGCTGGTTACGATAATTTCTATTGGAAACACTTAGGTATTATAAAAACGCCGCCACGGAAATGTCAGATATCGATATAGAAGACGATCGTCGCTTGAAATATGGCTGGACAACGGGTGCTTGCGCAACCGCGGCGGCGAAAGCGGCTTATATGGCGCTGGTTGATGGTTGTTTCCCTGACGCTGTGGAAATCGTTTTGCCTAAGGGGCAAACACCAACATTTGCTTTGGAACGCACTCAGTTGAATGAGGGAAACGCCACGGCAGCAGTGATTAAGGATGCTGGCGACGACCCTGATGTAACGCATGGCGCATTGATCGAATGTCGTGTACGGCGGATGAAGTCTGGCGCTGGCGTCGTCTTTCTGGCGGGTGAGGGTGTTGGCATGGTGACGCGAGCCGGCTTACCCCTCGCCGTTGGCGAACCGGCGATTAACCCCGCGCCGCGGAAAATGATTATCGATAACCTTACCGCAATTCACGATGCTGCTGATGGCCCACTCGATCTTGAGATTATGATTTCAGTTGAAGATGGCGAGAGGCTCGCGAAAAAGACCTGGAATGAACGATTGGGCATAATTGGTGGGCTGTCGATCCTGGGCACGACCGGCATTGTAGTGCCGTATTCCTGCTCGGCCTGGATCCATTCCATTCATCGCGGCATTGATGTCGCCAAGGCGGCCGGGCTGGATCATGTTGTCGGTTCTACTGGCTCAACGTCTGAGAAAGCCGCCATGGCTCTTTATGACCTGCCGCTCATTGCGTTTCTCGATATGGGGGATTTTGTCGGTGGGTTGATGAAATATTTGCGATCTCATCCGGTATCGCGACTGACCATAGCAGGTGGTTTCGGCAAGCTCTCAAAACTGGCGGCAGGTCATATGGATTTGCATTCCAAACGCTCGCAGGTTGATCCCGATTTTCTCGCATCGCTAGCGGAGCAGGCGGGAGCAGATGAAAAACTGATATCGGACATTGCGGCCTCTGGGTCGGCCGGGGCAATTTTGCAAATCGCGCAAAATAATAGCTTGGCATTAGGCGATGAAGTCGCAAAGGCTGCACAAACTGAAGCCGATAAATTTGTGGAGGGCGCCTTTGCTGTGGAGGTCATCCTCTATGATCGTATGGGCAACCCGGTTGGTCGCGCTGGGTTCGACGGATCGTGAAAAGAATCCTCATTCTAGGCGGAACCGGTGAGGCTGTGTCCCTTGCTGAACGATTTCAGGCGCTGCAGGATATTTCTGTGATCTATTCGTTGGCGGGTCGGACTCGATCCCCGAACTTGCCGGATTGCGAGATTCGTCAGGGTGGCTTTGGTGGGGTCGAGGGATTAACGCGTTACCTTCAGGATAATGATGTCGCGGCGGTGATTGACGCGACCCATCCCTATGCGGCGCAGATGGCAGAAAACGCGCGACAGGCGGCGGTGGTGACATCAGTGGCGCATTATAAATATTTGCGTCCGGCCTGGCAGGAGCCGGAAGGAGCCGATTGGATACACGCGTCGTCTGCTGAAAATGCAGCAGAAAAGATCCGGGATAGGTTCGAGCGGGTGTTTCTCACCAGTGGTCTGAACGATGTTGCGGCGTTCGCCGAACTGCCGGAAGTCTGGTTTCTCATCAGATCAATAGAAGAACCAGCGACGCCAATGTCGCTTTATAACTATAGCCACATCAAGGCTCGTGGACCGTTCAAACAAGACGGTGAGCGGGCGTTACTGCTGGAACATAAAATTGACGTCGTGGTCAGTAAGAATAGCGGTGGGGCGGCCACGCAAGCCAAACTGCATGCCACGCAAGCCCTCTCAATTCCAGTTATTATGATTGATCGCCCACCAGTTATGGGGTGTGTGGTGTTTGATAATCAGACGCGACTGATCGAACAGGTTCGGCAGGATCTTTAACGCGGCCGCAAGATGTGGCGATGGTCCGAGGCGTAGAGGCGGCTATCGTCGAAGTCATGATCCTCGAATACCCGCCCGACGAGGATCAGCGCGGTTCGGGTAATTTTCTCTGCCCGAACCTTCTGGCGGATATCAGCCAGGGTGCCGCGAACAACTTTTTCGTCCGGCCAGGTCGCGCGATAGACAACAACAACGGGACAGTCTTCGCCGTAATGTGGGGATAGTTCAGCGGTAACTTTGGCGAGATTGCGAACCGATAGATGAATTGCCAGCGTCGCACCGCTTTTGCCAAGCGTGTCTAAATCTTCGCCTTCCGGCATCGGTGACGCCTTGCCGTCGGTCCGGGTGACAATCACGGTTTGTGCGATACCGGGCAACGTTAGCTCTTGTTGTAACAATGCTGCAGCCGCGGCAAAGGCTGGAACACCGGGGGTTACGTCATACGGAATACCCAACGCATCAAGGCGACGCATTTGTTCGGCGACAGCGCCATAAAGTGAGGGATCGCCTGAGTGAACGCGGGCGACATCTTTATCTGCTAAATGCGCTTTTTCGATCTCACCGATGATCTCGTCGAGATGCAGGGGAGCAGTATCGACGACGTGCGCACCATCTGGTGCCGCCTCGACTATTTCGGTTGGGACCAGTGATCCCGCATATAGACAGACCGAGCATTTTTCGATAAGCCGCAATCCTCGTACCGTTATAAGGTCAGCAGCACCGGGCCCGGCGCCGATAAAATGAACTGTCACGTTGTCTGTTCCTTCTTCTCATAACCACGGGGGGTGTAAACCCACCGGCGTTGTGTCTTGTCACCAATGAGCCTGGTCTGGCTACTACCAATCATCACCAGGGTGAGCATGTCGATCTGGTCGCTATGCAGATCCGTCAGTGTTGTGAAGGTGACGGCTTCGTCATCACGACCGAGATTGCGGGCAATAATCACCGGCGTGTCCGGGGCGCGTGCCTCCATGAGAATTTTCCGGGCTATCATCAATTGCTCGGTGCGCTTTCTCGAAACGGGGTTGTAGAGCGCGACGACAAAATCACCCTGCGCGGCGGCCTGTAATCTTTGCTCGATGGTTTCCCAGGGAGTCAGCAGGTCAGACAGCGAAATCGCGCAAAAATCATGACCTAGCGGTGCGCCGCTGCGGGCGGCGGCGGCTTGTAATGCGGATATTCCCGGGATGACCCTTATATTCAGTCTCCGCCATTCGGACCGCTTGCCACGATCAATCAGCTCATAAACCAGACTGGCCATCGCATAGATGCCGGCATCACCGCTGGATATCAGCGCAACCTGTTTGCCTTGGCTGGCGAGGGCAAGGGCTTCGGCGCATCTGTCCCGTTCCTGCCCGAGATCATATGGGTGCAATGTTGAGGATCGGGTGAGGTCGCCAAGCAGATCAAGATAGAGCCGGTAGCCCACCAGATCACTCGACGCTGCGATGACGTTGGTGGCTTCCGGGGCGCGCCAGGAAGCATCGCCGGGCCCGATACCCACAATGCTAAGAGAGCCAACGGCGCGGCCTATAGCATCCACATCCAGCACAGAAGGAGCCTTGGCGATGGCGCAGGTCGCGCGCGCTGATTTTTGTTTGGTGGCAATCAAAGTGCCGTTTTGTCCGACACCGGCAAGAGCAGCGCCTTCAGCGACCCCATGACACCCAACGGCGTTAAAAACAATGTCAGACGGGTTGGCGAGCCGTGGTGTTTCCAATTCGAGTTGTTCCGCCGTGAAAAGTCGCAGTGGCGCATCGAACGCGGTGGCGAGATCAAGAATGCCGTTTTCATCTTCTTTGAGATCAATGGTCGCGATCCCGGCAATTGCGTTTGCGCTGAGGTTTGCCTGCGCGAGTGTCTTGGTTGCCAATTCAAAAATTTCGTCGCTGGTTGCACCGCGTTCGCAGCCAATGCCCATCACCAATGTCGCTGGATGAAGCGTGAATTCACTATCAGTGTCAGGCGATGTTTCTGTCAGATGAATAGTGGGGTTTCCGGCTTTCGAGAATGTGGCGCCGCTGTCCGTCAGCCATCTAATATCGATTGAGGGATCAAGATCATTGTTCAATTGCACTAGCGTGTCAGCTAGTAACGCTGCCATGACAGATTTTGCTATGGCGGGGTTGCTGCATTTCCACCCCTTAGGTGGGTTATCAAGGGCAATACCGTAATGAGCGTCACCACCGGTTGTGATGGCGGGTGCGATATTAAGGTGACTGGCCAAGCTTCGCGCGAGATCATTGGCGCCGTGATGGCCTCCGAGTAACGGCACAATGGTACTGCCATCCTCAGCAATGCAAAGCACGGCGGGGGCCTCCTGCTTGTCGGTCAAACAATCTGCGAGCATTCGGATCATGATACCAGTCGAGAAGACGCCGACGATTGTCTCTCCGTCAGTATATAACTGGCGCAGGTGGTCGCCGACCGATTGGAAGGGCAGGTCGGAATCGGAAATACGGCTATCGAGCCCGTGGACTTGCGATCCTGGTATATGGGCTGCTAGTCGTTTCGCGAGGGCGGCACCCTCTGTGGTGATGGCAACGAAAATTGGTGGTTTTGGGGCCGTCATAACGCCTTGCCTCGTCGATGCACCAGGATCATTGAGAAATACGGTGCGGTGTCTGATCGAATTTCTGAAAGGGGGGAGCGTTGCTCCTCCATCATCGTCGCGCGCTCAATATAATGGGCAAATTCGAGCAACCCCGCTTTTTGCAGGACCGCTTTAATCTTTGCGAGATGGCGACCGACCTTGATGAATACTGCCATGTCGGCGGCGTCCAACCGTGTCTGAATATCATCCGTTTCAAGGGTGGCGGGGATGACACAGATAACATCGTTGCGGGAGGCGAGCGGGGTCTGCAACGCGGCGGCGCTCGCCATCATAGAACTCACGCCGGGAATGACCTCGACCGGGCCGAGCTGTGCCAGTTTTTCAAACATGTACATAAAGGAGCCGTAAAAGAACGGATCGCCTTCACATAGGATCGCGACGGATTGCCCACTCGCCGTATGCCTGCCGATTTCTTCGACCGCTTGGTCATAGACGTCACGTGGTGGAAAGCGCGCCGGGTCCATTGAGATGCGGATGACGATTTCTTTCTGAGCGCCTGATAAATAGTCCGCCACAATTGAGCGCGCGAGGCTGTCACCTTCACTGGGCGCCGGGTAAGCGATGACATCGGCATTGGTGATAATCCGATGCGCTTTCAGGGTGAGCAATTCGGGATCGCCGGGCCCGACGCCGACCCCCCAGATCTTCGCGGGTTCTGTCATGGCTTGATGACCCGCCATTGTGTTACCGGCATCATGGGGTGCCAACCTTGAAAGGACCCGACGGGTTCGGCGCGCGAGATAGCAAAGCGGATCAACTCGCCACCGTAGCTTGCCTGGGCTTGTACCAAGCGTGTTTCACCTTCAATGGTCACCGCATTGGCCACCAGTCGCCCGTGACGGGAAAGAGCTTCCCAACAGGTCTCAACGATGTCGTTGGTTGATAGACCTCCGCCAATAAAGATGGCATCTGGCTTGGCCAGGGGTTTTAGGGCTTCCGGGGCGCGACCATTGATGATCTCTAAATCCGGAACGCCGAGCGCCATGGCGTTGGTGCGGATCGAGTTTAAACGGTCGGTGTGAGTCTCAACGGCACTGGCAGTTGCGTCGCATGCAGCCCGGCACCATTCGAGGGCGATGGAGCCACATCCGGCACCGACATCCCATAAATGCTGACCGGGCAAGGGCGACAATGCGGCAAGGGTCGCTGCGCGTATCTCTCGCTTAGTCAACTTTCCGTCATGCTCAAACGCGTCATCAGGAAGTCCGGGCGTCGTTGGCATAATCACTGCATCGGGCCCGGCAATGCAGTGGACCGCCAGTATCGTCAGGTTCGGCAGATCATGATCCTGCCAATTGCTGGCGGTGTTCTTGTGGATCGCTTCATCCGTGCCGTCAAGATGCGACAGGGCGGTCATGTCGCTGTCGCCAAATCCCCGGTCGGATAGTAGACCCGCGACATCGGCGGGTGTGTCACCGTTGTGACACAGGATAAAGAGCTGCGCGTTTGGCGTGATCGAGGGGATGATGTTTTCAAGTTTCCGGCCATGCACGGTCAGGCAAAGGGTGTTTTCAAGTGCCCAGCCCATCCGCGCCGCCGCCAGCGAATAGGCGGAAGACGATGGGTACACCCGCGTTTCCTCTGGCGGAATGACTTTTAGCAGCGTCGACCCGGCGCCATACCAAAGCGGATCGCCGGTCGCGAGTATAGCGACGGACTTTCCGCGAAAGGACAGAATGCGGTCGATAGACTTCGCAAAGGGTGATGACCAGTTATGAAGGTCTCTAGAGTCGTCGCCGAGAAATTTGAGATGCCGCTTGCCGCCAAAGATGACCTTTGCACTATCAAGGGCCGATCTCGCAACGGGCGACAGGCTGTCGAGCCCGCCGACGCCGATGCCAATGATACTGAGCCAGGGTACTTGCTTGCTCATTGCTGGTCTCCGAGTGCGACAGCGTTGATCGCGGCGGCGGCAAAGGCACTCCCACCTTGACGACCTCGGAGGGTGAGGTAGGGAATATCAAGATCGGCATCAATCAGCGCTTCTTTGGATTCTGCAGCACCGACAAAACCTACCGGAAATGCGAAAATGGCGGTTGGGCGTGGTGTCTCGGGTTGTTGCAGAATTTCTAGCAACCGAAAGAGCGCCGTGGGGGCATTGCCAATAGCGACCACTGCACCGTCAAGTTGCGGTTCCCACAAATCAACTGCTGCCGCCGAACGCGTGGTGCTTAACCGTTTTGCGATGTCACGCGTTTCGGGAGCGTTGAGCGTGCAAATGACGTCATTCTGCTTGGACAAGAATCGCGTGGTAATACCAGAGGCAACCATCGTCGCATCGACCAAAATTGGTTTGCCGTCTTCCAAAGCGCCTCGCGCGGGCGTTACCGGATCACCTGACCAGTGCAGGTTCGGTAATATTTCCGGCATGCCGCAGCTATGGATCAGGCGCGTAACTATTTTGCGCAACGTCGGCGGGACCGTGTCGAGATCGACAGCCTCGGCAATTGCCGCAAAGGATGCGCTATAGATCGCGTCCGGGTCCTTAAGATAATCCACCTGTCCGGCTCCGTATCTTATGCCGCGTTCGGGTCGCGCTTGCCGGGCCCGTGCGGGTGATCGGCATGCGGGTGTGGTGGATGCGTGTGGCCGTCTTCATGGTCGTGCCCGTGATGATGAGGCTCTGCAGCACCAGTGCCGCCGCCCTGTACATGATAGTGATGGCCTTGTTGCGGCCGACCAACGGCGGCTTCGAAACCAACGACCTGTTCACGATAGATACAGGTCAGACAGTTCATATTATTGTCGCCGCCTTCGATCCCCTGAACGCGATCGACGAATGTGTCGACGACAGAAGGATGGGCATTGAGATAGCCGGCCTTAACAAACTCTATGTCAGGATTCAGCGCTGCGATCTGATCCGTAATGTCATAAATTCGTTGAATCAGAATGCCGGTAAACAGGAAATACGGAAACACGACAATGCGCTTGTAGCCGAGCTTTATCGCGTGTTCCAGGCCCGGCGCTACCAATGGATAGGTGACGCCGGAATAGGCAACTTCGGTCCAGCCATAGCCCATCCCTTCGCCCAGCATACGCGCGATCTTGGCGATATTGCCGTTTGCGTCCGGGTCCGACGTGCCGCGTCCGATGACCATTAATAAAGTGTCTTCGCGCGCTATTTCGCTGGCGGCATCTTGCTCCGCCTGCTCGATCCGGTCGCGGGCTGCCGCCAGCATTTTGGGATCGATGCCAAGATCGCGGCCAAAGCCAATTTCAATGCTGTCCTTGGCGGCTGCATAGTCATTGAGGACTGACACCACGTCGTTCTTTACATGTCCCGCGGCAAACAGCATACCCGGCACGGCCAACACTTTGGTCACACCTTGGTCCATGAGCGAAGCGAGGCCGTCCTGGATAATCGGCGTTGCGAATTCAAGAAAACCGTAGGCGACCGGATTATCCGGGAATCTCTCGGTCAGGGCTTTTGCGAGCCCTTCAAATTCAGCAACCGCACCCGTGCTCCGGCTGCCATGTCCACAAAGTAAAATTCCGGTCTTTCCCATTACGCCTGGCCCGCTACACTTGTTTTCATCAATCTATCATCATTCCTGGTCATATATGATCCCCTCACCATCGCTTTTCCTCTTAATTATGGCCATCGCCTTGCTGGCCGATGCGCTGATCGGCGATCCCGAGAGGTTTTATCGTCATGTGCCACATCCGGTGGCGTTGATAGGGCGGTTGATCGGGTTTCTTGATCGTCTCTGGAACCGTCCCGAACGGACGCCTGTGAGGCGTATTCAATTGGGCGCCCTCACGGCGTTTATCGTCGTTGGCATCAGCGGGGCCATCGGTATGGCGCTGCACGTGGTTTTGCAACAATGGATTTACGGCTGGATTGTTGAAGGCCTGCTGATGTCGGTCCTGATTGCACAGCGCAGCCTTTATCTTCATGTGCGTGCCGTCGCAGCGGCTTTCTCGTCCGATGGGCTGGAAGGGGCTCGTCAGGCGGTTTCCATGATTGTTGGTCGCGATACAACGACGCTGGAAGAAGAAGGCATTTCCTCTGGCGCGATAGAATCGCTTGCTGAGAACTTTTCTGACGGTGTGGTCGCACCGGTGTTTTGGGGGGTGATTTTCGGGCTGCCCGGCATGCTGGCCTATAAGGCCCTCAACACGGCTGACAGTATGATCGGGCACCGGACAGAGAAATATCTTCATTTTGGCAGTGTCTCGGCGCGTGCTGATGATATTGCCAATTTTATACCGGCGCGGCTCTCGGGCATAATCATTGCCGGGGCGGCTCTCATTGGATCAAAGACTCGCTTTGGGAGCTGTCTGTGCGTGATGAAAGCAGATGCGCGAAACCACCGGTCGGTTAATGCCGGGTATCCTGAGGCAGCGATGGCAGGCGCGCTAGGTATCCGTCTGTCCGGTCCGCGTCTATATGATGGAGAACATGTCGACGAACTCTGGCTTGGTGCTGATCTAGCTCCAGCAGCGTGTGAGGATATTGACCGGGCGCTTCGGGTTTTCGTAAAGGCGTGCGCCATTTTATTTGGGCTGGTGGTGGGTGCGGCTGGGCTGCTGTTTTTCATTGGTTAGCCGCCAGCTTTAACAGCCCGTCGATATCCAGAGCGTCTTCCAACTGCTCCGCGATCGCATCCAGTGCGCGTTCGACCGTGTTTTGAAAATTCTCTATTCCGCGCTCTCGGGCTTGAAGTTGATTCAAGAAAGCATGACGGAAGTCATCTTCTGCAAAGAGCCCGTGAATATAACAACCAATGACCGTGCCACCGGCATTGATCGCGCCATCCGGGCGACCACCAAGATCGAGAAATGGCTTCGCTGTGTCGGTGCCCGTCGTCTGTCCCATATGCATCTCGAAGCCAGTGACGTTGCCGAGACCGTTACAGCTTACGCCGCTCACCTCAGTCAGTGTTTTGCGGCCAGCAATAGTGGTTTCGATATCAAGATGACCTAATGCTGTCACTTTGCCCGAAGGGCCTTCTGTTCCTTTGAGGTCATCTATTGAATTGCCCAGAATTTGATAACCGCCACAGATACCCATGACATTGCCACCGCGTCGAATATGCGCGGCGAGATCGATATCCCAGCCTTGCGCGCGAAAATGATTAAGCGCCGGAATGGTTGCCTTTGTGCCGGGCAAAATAATTAGATCGGCATCGCCGGGAAGTGGCGATCCGGGCGGGATCATCATGACGGTGACATCAGGTTCGGCAATCAGCGGATCGAGGTCGTCAAAATTAGCAATATGCAAAAGTTGTGGCACGGCGATTTGAATGTTTCCGTCCGATGTTGGTTCTTGTGCCCTTTCCAGGGCAACGCTGTCCTCGGCGGGAAGGGCCATTGCTTCAGATAAGTACGGCACGATGCCAAAGCATTCGAGGCCAGTACGGTTCTTGAGAATATCGAGGGCGTTATCGAACAGGCTGACATCGCCGCGAAACTTGTTGATGAGATAGCCTTTTAAAAGTTTCTTCTCATCCTCAGGAAGTAAGGCATGGGTACCGGTGATGCTGGCAATAACGCCGCCACGATCTATGTCGCCGATCAGGATAACCGGTGTCTGCGTCGCTGTGGCGAATCCCATATTGGCGATATCGCCATCACGCAGATTGACCTCGGATGCGCTGCCAGCCCCCTCGACCAGGACAATGTCCGCCTCTGCCCGAAGGCGATTGAAAGCGGCAATGACCTCTGGCAGTAAGTTCGGCTTCAACGCCTGGTAATCACGGGCGTTGTAATTGCCTTTGACCTCGCCATTGACGATCAGCTGCGCCCCGATATCGGATTGTGGTTTCAGGAGCACCGGGTTCATGTCGGTCTGCGGTTTTACACCGCAGGCGCGTGCCTGTAGCGCTTGCGCACGGCCAATCTCGGTGCCGTCTTCGGCAATCGCCGCATTATTGGACATATTCTGCGGCTTGAAGGGCAGGACTGATTTACCTCGCCGTTTAAGAGCACGGCATAGCCCGGCGACCAGCACAGATTTACCAACATCTGAGCCGGTGCCTTGGAACATCAGGGCCTGTGCGGGAGTATTCAGAATTCGATCCCACTTTGTGCTTTAAAATTGGCCCGGAAATGATGTTTGATCTCGGTCATCTCGGTGACTAAATCGGCGGCGTCGATCAGCGCCGGTTTAGCATTGCGGCCCGTACAGGCGACATGCACTGAGGATGGTTTGTTACTCAGAAACTCAACCACTTCGTCGATGTCGATATAGTCGTAGCGCAGGACGATATTGATCTCATCGAGCAGGACAAAGCCGTACTCACCGCTCGCAATCATCTCTTTGCTGCGTTCCCAGGCTTTGTTGGCCGCGGCAATATCGCGGCTGCGATCCTGGGTCTCCCAGGTAAAGCCTTCCCCCATCACGGCGATATCGACCTGGTCAGGAAATGTGTCGAGCACGTCGCGTTCCCCGGTTTCCCAGGCGCCTTTGACGAACTGCACGATGCCGACTTTCATGCCATGGCCGATACAGCGCATGACCATACCCATCGCGGCGGTGGTTTTGCCCTTGCCCTTACCGGTATGGACGATCAGGAGACCGCCGGTTTTTGTTTTCTTGGCCAGAATACGGTCCTTGGCCTCTTTGTGTTTGCGACGTTTTTCATTGGCGCGGCTATGCGCCTCTGCGTCTTCGTTCTGGTCGGGCGTTTGATCTGTCATGAGCTTGTCTCTCCTGCCAGTTGCTGAAGGATATGCTGTGCGGTGTTTGATCGTGGATGCCATAAATCGCGGTCGATGGCCTCCTGAAAGCGTTCGGTAATCTCGCCAAGGGCGGGAGTGTTATGGCGCTGCATAAAATCACGGACCTCGTCATCGCCGAGATAGGCATCGAAGAGCTGATCAAAATGGTGATCTTCGACGACTCTCGCGGTCGCGGCAAAGGCAAACAGGTAATCGACCGTCGCTGCGATCTCGAATGCCCCTTTGTAGCCGTGGCGCATAACGCCAGCGATCCACTTTGGATTGGCGGCGCGGGCGCGCACAATGCGGGATATCTCTTCCTGCAGCGTGCCTATTCTGGGGGTTTCTGGGCGGCTGTGATCATTGTGATAAATCACCGGCTGGCCGCCTGATAGATGCCGCACCGCCGCTGCAATACCGCCTTCGAATTGATAGTAATCGTCGCTATCAAGCAGGTCGTGCTCGCGATTATCCTGATTATGAATGATCACCTCGACATTCTTCAGCCGAGCGGCGAACAGTGCCTGTTCGGCCTCACCCTCGCTGCCATTACCATAGGCATAGCCGCCCCAGGCAAGATAGGCATTTGCCAGGTCTTCATCGGTCTCCCAACAGCGTTCGTCGATCAGGGCCTGCAGCCCAGCGCCATAGGCACCCGGTTTAGAACCAAAGACGCGATAGCCTGCGCGTTTTGTAGCTTCGGTCGAGGTGTAACCGGCATCCTCCAGCGTCTGTTTATCCTTACGGGTCTGAGCCGCTAATGGATTGACCGAAGCGTCTTCGTCGAGCGCTGCGACGGCACGGGCGGCGGAATCGATCAGATCGAGCTGAAACGGAAACGCGTCACGGAAGAAACCGGAGACTCGGAACACAACATCGACCCGTGGGCGACCAAGCACCGTGGCCGGCATAATTTCAAATCCCGTGACACGATTGGCTTGTTTGTCCCAGACAGGTTGAACCCCCATTAAGGCGAGCGCTTGAGCAATATCATCGCCGCCGGTCCGCATATTGGCGGTCCCCCAGGCACTGAGCGCGATCCGTTTTGGGTAGGCGCCATTATCCTGAAAATGCCGTTCTATTAACAATGTGGCTGACTTCCAGCCAAGTTTCCAGGCGGCAGGACTTGGCACGGCGCGGCAATCAACGGAATAAAAATTGCGCCCGGTGGGCAAGACATCAAGACGGCCACGCGTTGGTGCGCCGCTGGCGCCGGGCGGGACGAATTGGCCATTGAGCCCGCGCAATAGACCGTCGAGTTCGGCGTCACCGCAATTCTCAATCATTGGGCGCAGTGTTTGTTCAATAAAATCGAGGACGGCTCTGGTAAGTGACCAGGCGGGATCAGCTTTCAGTTGTCCATCGACAAGAGCCGCTGCTAAAAGTTCCAGCCGTTCGACGGTATCGCC
The DNA here is from genome assembly GCA_943787225.1 of uncultured Alphaproteobacteria bacterium. Taxonomy (GTDB): domain Bacteria; phylum Pseudomonadota; class Alphaproteobacteria; order MPNO01; family UBA2964; genus UBA2964. Next base: position 691,815 of record CALSLP010000001.1, on the reverse strand, counting down.
ATTGGTCCGCCATGATACGGCGTCAATATCCTGAAGGGCATCGGGCTTTGCGCCGGGCCAGGGATCACCGAGATTGCAATCGAGTGGATCAAACCCTGTTAGCTCGAAATCGGTCGCGAGCGCGCGAATAAGCGAGGCGTTCTGGCCCGTTCCGTCATCGCGCGGCATTCGGGTCAGGGCAATCAACAGATCGCGGGCCTGAATACCGGCTGGGGCTTTTCCGAAGATGTGCAGCCCATCGCGTATCTGAAGCTCTTTGAGCTCGCAAAGATAATTATCGATCTTGCCCAGCGCCTCGGTATCGTCGTCTGACTTGATAATCCCGACATCGCGGTCGAGCCCGATGGTCGCACTCAAAGACAATATTTCACGAGACAGCGGCGCCAGCCGCCGGGGGTCCATGCCTGACGCCTGATAATATTCATCGACCAGCTGTTCGAGATCCTTTAGCGGGCCATAGCTTTCCGCCCGCGTCAGGGGGGGTGTCAGGTGATCAATGATCACGGCCTGCGCCCGCCGTTTTGCTTGCGTGCCTTCCCCCGGGTCATTGACGATAAAGGGGTAGAGATGGGGCAGTGCGCCAAAGGCGATTTCAGGATAACAAGTCTCCGACAGGGCTAAAGCCTTGCCGGGGAGCCATTCGAGATTGCCGTGCTTGCCGAAGTGAATGATGGCATGCGTGCCGAATTCCTCCCGCAGCCAAAGATAAAAGGCCAGATAGCCATGCGGTGGCACGAGGTCCGGATCGTGATAGCTGGCGACCGGGTCGATGTTGTACCCGCGCGCGGGTTGGACGCCGATAACGACATTGCCGAATAAATGTATCGGTAGGACAAAATGATCGTATTCAATAAACGGGTCGTTTTCGACGGGCCCCCACCGTTCCGTCAGTTCGGCTTGGATGGCAGCCGGTAATGTTGCGAAGTAAGTTTTGTAGGTATTGACCGGTATAGATTGTCCGCCGTGGCGTATACCCGCGGCATTGGTTGGCCCCGCTAACAACATTTCCATCAACTGACCTGATGTCGCTGGAACGTTGTTTCCCAACGCGTATCCTTCATTGGTGAGGCGATGGAGTGTTGCGACCACCCCGGCGGGCGTGTCGAGGCCAACGCCATTGCCAAGGCGACCATCCTTGTTGGGGTAGTTGGCGAGAATGACCGCGATCTTACGATTATGCTTTGGTGTTTTTGTTAAATCGATCCAGCGGCGCGCGGTTTCGGCGACGAAGTTTATGCGATTTGAAACGGGGTCATGCTTAACGATGGCGACTTCGGTCTCGGGGTCGAATTCGGCACCGTTTTTAAAGGAAATCGCGCGGGTGATCAGCCTGCCATCTACCTCCGGCAGCGCGACATTCATTGCGAGGTCGCGGGGGCTTAAACCTCGGGCACTGTCTTCCCAATTCTCTTTATTGCCTCCTGACAAGACGGCCTGTAGCACCGGGCAATCAGCGGCGGCAAAGGGGGTGTATGTCATTTCCTTGCCGGGTGTTGATACCGCAAAGCCAGTGCAGTTGATGATGATTCCCGGATTGGTTTCGGCGAGGCTTTGTTCGACGAAGGCTGCGGAGAACTCGTCCTTCAGGCTGCTGACATATATCGGCAAAGGGTTGAGGCCCTGTTCGGTGAGGGCGTTGCATAGGGCGTCGATTGGCGCGAGATCGTCCGCTTGAACCAGTGCCTTGTAAAAGACGATTGGCACTGTTGTGCCATCCGGGTGCCAGTGTCGTGACACTGTATCGAGATTGGGCTGTTCGTCGCCCGGCCAGTAATGTCCCGCCCGGGCTATCGGCGCAGGTTCTTGCCAGTCATTGTCACGGCCGAGCAGGGTTGCTGCGAACTGTAAGAGGTTCTCCGCATTGTTCGATCCACCATGCGTAAAATATTGCCAGACCCGATGGCTGTCCTGCATCGGGGTCGTCGAGTACTCTATGAGCTCTGCATCGGGCCGATCGTCACCCGGCACGGCAATGAGCATGATGTTTTCCCGCTGGCAAAGCGCTTGGAGTTGCTCCATGCCGTATGGCCAGTAACCGGCACCCCCCAGGAGACGCACGATAACCAGCTTCGCCTGGGCGATGGTCTTTTCAAGATAAAGATCGACCGACATGTTGTGGTTGAGCTGCATCAGATTGGCGAGCCGTACCGAAAATGGAAACGCCGCGAGTCGTGCCCGTGCGGCACTGACAATCGCGAGGTCGCTGGCGGCAGACGATAAAATCACGATGTCACCAGCCGATTGATCTAGATCGACGGCGTCGTCGCCGTCTGAGATCTGCCCGGGTTGGGTGACGAGGAGGTGCATGGCGTGTCTTTAACCCGCCAGGGCCTGCGCGACACGCTGGCGGTCGAACCCGGTGAGCCCGATGACGACGAGGCGGCCCTGACGTGTCTCTTCGGGCGTCCATGGCCGGTCGTAATAGTGATCGAGCCGAGAACCTACACCCTGTACCGCCAATCGAGCATCTTTGCCCTCAACGGCGGCGAAGCCTTTGACCCGCAGAACCCCTTCGATGGCGAGGACGTGCTTGGCGCGCTCTGCAAGGAGAACAAGGTCGATGACCGGATCGATTTCAAAGACGAAACTTTCGAAATCATCGTGATCGTGCTCTTCGCCTTCGGCATCGTGATGGGACGGGCGTTGATCGAGGTCATCTTCAACCATCGCATCGAGGCCGAGGATCAGTTTGGGGTCGAGAGCGCCGTTTTCAGCCGGAAGGATCTGGACACCAGTACGGGTTTCGGCGCGTAGTGTTTTTTCGACATCCGCTATGATCTCATCAGTCATTAAGTCAGCCTTGCTGAGAACGACAATATCCGCGCAAGCCAGTTGATCCTCGAAAACTTCGGCAAGCGGGCTGTCATGATCCAGCATCTCGTCGGCTTCACGCTGCGCCTGAACGGCTTCAGGGTTATCGGCAAACATTCCGGTATGCACGGCGGGGCCATCGACCACAGCAATCACACTGTCGACCGTGGTGCGTGACCGGACTTCCGGCCATTGGAATGCTTTTATCAGTGGCTTAGGTAAAGCCAACCCTGATGTCTCGATGACAATGTGATCGGGTTTCTCGTCCCTATCCAGCAGCTGACTGAGCGTTGGCAGGAAGTCATCGGCGACAGTGCAGCAGATACAGCCATTGGTCAGCTCAACAATGTCGTCTTCGGTGCAGGTCTCATCGCCACACCCCTTCAATAGTTCGCCATCGACACCTAGATCACCGAACTCATTGATGAGCAGGGCCATTTTTTTACCCTGGGTATTGCTGATCAGATGGCGGATCAGGCTGGTTTTTCCCGCGCCGAGAAAGCCAGTAATGACAGTGACGGGAATTTTTTGTACAGCCACGAAATTTCTCCTATTTCAATTTTGTTGGGATACCAGCGGTGACGAAATACACATGGTCGGCGACCGCCGCGACGGCCTGATTGAGGTGTCCAGCATGATCGCGAAACCGCCGGGCCAATGCATTGTCCGGGACGATACCTTGGCCAACCTCGTTGGAAACAATAACGACGGAGCCAGCCATTTCTTTTAGGCAGGCGGTGAGCTTGTCGGTTTCCTGATCGATATTTTTGTCGGCTTCCATCAGGTTAGACAGCCAGAGTGTCAGACAATCGAGCAGCGCTGGTGTTTCTTCCAGGGTGTTGAGCGCCTCGACCAAATTCAATGGCGCGTCGACGGTTTTCCATAGAGATCCGCGTCGTTCCTGATGGGTCACAATACGGGAACTCATCTCGTCATCACGGGCTTCTGCTGTTGCGATATACACGCGTTCCACATTTGCGGGGATCAGGCTTTCAGCGAAGGCGCTTTTGCCAGAACGCGCGCCACCGAGGACCAGTGTAAGACGTGCCGGAACGGAATCAGTCGGTATCACGGTCGAAATCGCTTTCTCCTCCACCCGAGGTGTTTAAGCGGGTTAAAAATGCACCATCAGGGAGGTCTCCTGGCTCGGGTTTAGCGGTGGCACCTCCTTCCCGGATTCCTCCAGTGGATATCAGGTTTACCCTGATTGGTACGCACCAAACCCTACACAGTTGCGGGGGCAGCACCGGAGTTACACCGGTTTCCCTGTCCTGTTGGTTTGACTTGAACAGTCAATATCATCGGGAGCTTGTTGCCAAGTCGTTAGGCACCGTTTGGGGGCATATTCACACTCTCAATACGCCACCAGACGTCTTTATTACGCTCGATAGCATCAATTCGAGTGAGGGAGAGCGGGGCCAGATGAAAAGACAACCCAGCCCGTGGGCCAGATTGGGTCGCCATCGCGATGGCAGCGCGGATCGAGCCTGCATGGGCAACCGTCACGATGTCGCCGCCGCGATGAGCTTCAAGAAGCTCTTTTATGGTGTCAGCAACACGGGTCGCAATATCAGAGAAACTCTCACCATTGGGCGGACGATTGTATACAGCATCGGACCAGTAGGGCGCCTGTTCCTCCTGTGGGATATCGTCCCAGCGCTGCCCTTCCCAATCGCCAAAAAACTGTTCCCGGAGGGTGTCGTGATGATGGATGTTGACCCCGATTGATTTGTGCAGCGCGATTTTTTCGGCAGTTTTCTGGGCCCGTGACAATGTTGTCGAAATCCATACGGCGTCGTTGGGTAGGTTTCCAGCAAGGGCGATGAACGCATCATCATCTGACAAGTCAGGGGCAATATCTTGTTGCCCGTACAGTATCCGATCCGGATTGATGACCGGCGCATGCCGAATCCACCAAAATCGCGTTGTAACAGCGGTCATGCGATGCTCACCAGACAAAGCAAAGCGAGAATTTCGCCGAGGCGCTGACCTGCACCAAGAACATCTCCGGTTTGGCCCCCAATTTGCTGCTTTGCCAGCAGATGAAGCGCCCCGGCAGCAATAGCCGCGCTGATTGCGACGAGGAATATCATGCTGATGTCTTTTAAGGTGAGCAGCGCGAGCAGCGTCGTGATGACAGCGACAAGAACAGTCTGGTTTTCCGGTTTTCCGGTGCTGGCGCCTAATCCGTTGGCCCTGGCAGCAGGTAAGGATTTCATCAGCGAGAGTGTCACCAGCCGTGAAGCCGCTCCAGCAGCGATTAATGCACCGGCAGCAAATTGCCAGCCGAAGTTCATTAACTCGGTAATAATCGCCCAGCGCAAAGCTGTATCAAGAATGAGGGCCAGGGTTCCGTATACCCCAAGCCGACTATCACGCATGATTTCAAGCTTGTGGTCCCGGTTCTTGCCGCCGCCAAATCCATCGGCGACATCGGCAAGCCCGTCTTCATGCATCGCCCCAGTCAGAAGGATGGCCGTTGCGATGGCGAGGAGAGCGGTAATACTCGTTGGGAGGTCTAAATAGCTTCCGACAAACAGGACAGCCCCACACAGGGCACCAATCACGATTCCGATGAGGGGAAACCAGCGGCAGGCAATCGTCAGGGCTGGTGCTGGTTCGTCAGGCGCATAGGAAACCGGCAGGCGCGTAAGCAACCCGATACAAAGCTTGATTTCTCCGACTATCGCCATGGGGTGGTTATACCAATTTTGCCGTCCGCCCTCTTGCTCTTGCGCAGGGTTGGGCTTACTGGTGCACAAACTGGCCTTAAACGACAATAGATTCAATGGACCCGATTAAATCTCTCGACCAAATTCGTGATCTGCTGCGTGACCTTCCTGCAGCGAATGAAGGCGCAATGACGGCCGCAAAATTGCGGGAAGCGACTCTTGTTAAACCGCCTGGTGCCCTGGGACGTCTCGAAGAATTATCGGAATGGCTGAGTGGCTGGCAGGGCCATCACCCGCCAAAGGCCGAAAAATGTCAGGTTGCGGTGTTTGCCGGTAGCCATGGCGTTACCGTGGAAGGGGTCTCTGCCTTCCCGCCGGAAGTCACCGAACAGATGGTGGAAGGCTTTAAAAAAGGGGCGGCCGCGATTAATCAGCTGTGTCAGATTCAAGGCTGTGAGTTGAAAATTTATGAGGTTGCGATCGAGATTCCGACCCGCAACTTCATGGATCAACCGGCAATGGAAGACGATGAATGTGCCGAAGCAATGGCCTTTGGTATGTCCGCCGTTGAGGAAGGTCTTGATGTCCTGTGCCTCGGAGAGATGGGCATCGGTAATACCACGGCCGCCGCTGCCATCTGTCATGGCCTTTACGGTCAGGATGCCGAATTCTGGGTTGGACCGGGCACGGGCGTTGCGGGGGAGACGCTAACGAACAAAATCCGCGTTGTGAAAGACGGTGTCGCAAAGCATAAAGGCGCGATGACGGATGGGCTCGAAGTGCTGCGCCATGTTGGTGGGCGTGAGCTTGCCGCTATGGCAGGGGCAATAATCGCGGCGAGATTGCAGCGCATTCCGATTATGCTTGATGGGTATGTCTGTACCGCAGCGGCAGCGGTTTTACAGACCGTGAATCCATCGGCGCTGGATCACTGTCTCGTCGGACACGTCTCAGCAGAACCCGGTCATATCAAACTTCTGACGGAACTCGAAAAAGAAGCGCTACTTAATCTCGGTATGCGGCTTGGTGAGGGCTCGGGTGCAGTACTAGCGGTCTCTATTCTGCACGCGGCTGTAGCCTGCCACACCGGCATGGGATCATTCGATCAGGCTGGCGTGGCCGAGAAACTCTTCGACTAGATTCTTATTTTGGCCAGGTAACGCCAGGCGGCATTTCTTCCCGGTCATTAAGATGTTCGGTCCGATAGGTGTCGGTCGTACAACCCCAGCGTAGCCGGCACATTTCTTCCGCCACTTCTTCGGCGCGCTGTTCAAGCTCGGGCGTGGTTAGATATTTTTCCGCGAGAGCGAGCTGTCGGCGCGAATGATCTTCATCTGCCATCTCGTGTTCGGCAAAGAATATCGCGGCGCGGTCCGTCCGCTTGATGCCGTAATGCTTTTCGAAGGCCGGCAAAACGATCTCGCCATTGAGGGCAGGCATTTGACCTTCCTGTGTGAAGAACATGGCGAGGATGACGCCGATCGGTTCTTCGCGGGCGCTGTGAAGATAATACAACGCCCGGCCATACCAGGCGGGAGTCATATCAACATTGAGGACTTCTTCCTTGCTCATACCGGCCTTCTCGCAGAAATCGTAAATCATATCCATGTGATCATGGGCGCCGTGATCTGTGTTGCCGCCAATCAGGCCTTCTTCTTCGGCAATGTTTTCGACCAGCATCTTGCGGACATCCGCTGGCCCCCGCGCATAGACATGGCCAAATGCCTGCAGCCCGTAGCGCACATATTTGGCATGCTGCGCCATATAAACGCCCAAAACACGCAGATTGAGTTCGCCCGCCGCTAAGAGCTTCATCATCGGATGGCGTTTGAAATGCCACTTGTCCCGGATCGCAACGATACGATCAATAATGCTATCGGTGGAATCGGTTTTCATCTGTGTGGCCATGATAGTTCTCTCTGTCAGTCTTTCTTTACCGGCGGGCCGCCGAAGGGCCGAGCGTATGCGCCAATTGTTGCCATATCAACTTCGATCATTGTCGACCCGTTGGATTTCAGAGCATTGCCGATGGCAATACTGGCGTTGGTGAGATCTGATAGTTTTTCGTATTGCCAGCCATTGCTTTCGGCGACGGCTGAGAAATCCGGCGTGAAAATGTCTGAAAAATATCGGCGTCCGCCATATTGAGCATCTTGAATATTCTTGATGACCTCATAATCCTGGCTGTTCATCAGGATCAAAGTGATCCGGACACCTTCCTGAGTGGCGGTTGCTAATTCGCCGATATTGACTTGTAACCCACCGTCGCCCGCGAGACAGATAATTCTTTTGTCGGGTTCTGCGATGGCGGCCCCGATGGCCATCTGGATGCTTTGTCCAATACCGCCGCCTGCCGCATGCACCCCGTCACGTGGACCGTTGATGAGAATGGCGCGATTGCCCCAGGTGCTGTTAGAAATTGTTACATCGCGTACCCACAAGAAATCATCGCCGCCACTGGATTGAATGGCAGTCAGCAATTCGCCATAGGGCGCCAGGCCTTCTTGCAGGAATGTTTCCGCTTTGGCTCGGGCGGCTTGAAGGTCGCTGATGAAGGCAGGATCGATATCCATCTTGTCCTCAAGGCGGTCCGCCAGGGCATTTAAGGCCTGCACGCTATCACCCAATACGAATTGATTGGGGATATAGGGCCGATCCTTTTCAGCGCGGCCATCGACATCGATCTGGTAGAGAGGCCGTGGCAGCCGAAGTTGATATTTCAGTGTTTCGTTGCCGCGCAGGCGCGAACCGGCAACGAGCATCGCATCGCAACTGTCATAGAAGGCTTCGACGGCCCCATACATATTATAGGCACCCAGCGTTGACGGGTGGTCTTCGGCGACGATGCCACGGCCCTGCGTGCTGGTGACGATACCGAAGCCCATTGCGATAAATCTGTTTACGGCCTCGCCGGCATGGCGCGCGCCGCCGCCGAGCCACAACATTGGGCGTTTGGCTTTTGCGAGTTCTGCCGCTAATTCGTCGAGCGCAGCATCAGCTGGTTTTGCCACCGTGATTGGCAGAGGTGACAAATCAGTTGGCCACTCAATCTCTGTTTGCTGGATATCGATGGGGACCTCGACACTGACCGGGCCGGTTGGTGCCGTCATCGCGTCGCGGACGGCGAGCTTGAAAATATCCAGTGCAGAATTTGCCTCGGTCACGCGCCAGGCGCTTTTGGAAACCGCCCGAAGCATCGTCAGCTGGTCGCGCGCTTCATGGATAAAGCCGTGTTCTTTGTCGACATGGTCGAGATCAATCTGACCGGTGATATGGAGCAGAGGTGTTCCCGCGGTCTGGGCCTCAACCATGGCGCCGGAGGCGTTCCCGGCCGCTGTCCCGGTGCTGGTAAAGGCAACGCCCAATCGCGCGCCGACACGGGCATAGGCGTCTGCCATGTTGATCGCGCCAGGTTCGCTGCGGGCGCTGATATAGCGGATTTTGCCGCGTCGCCCGATCGCATCGAGAAACGGCATATTGTGGATCGAGATAACGCCAAAGGCAGCGCCAACCCCGCATTCTTCGAGAAAGGCCGTTATGACCTCACCAACAGTCGCTTTATCCGACATGGCGTGACAGCCCTCCTGAAAGATCGATGGTTGATCCTGTGGTGTAAGACGATAGTGGCGTGCCCGAGGAAGAAGAGAGCGCGGGCCGCTTCCTCCGGTTTGCCAAACCGACCAAGCGGAATGCCCTTGGCGACAGCCTGCTCCTTGAGCCAGTCGTCATAGGCCGGTTTGCCATCGGGCAAGGCGTCGTAGCGCCGTTGCCACTGCGCTGATTCAACGACACCGATCAGGATTGAATTGACCCGGATATTTTTCGGTGCCAGCTCGCGCGCCATTGAATGGATGAGGCTCAGCTGTCCGGCGCGGGCAGCCGATGTGGCGACGACATGTGGTTCCGGCTGGCGGGCGATGAGTGAGCTGGTGCAGGCGATGGCGGCGTTGTCGGATTTCTCCAGATGCGGCTGGAAGGCTTTGGAAGGATCGAGGCACGCTAAAGAATTTGAGGTCCAGCTCCTCGCGCCAGGCGTCGTCGCTGGTGTCTTCGTATTTTGAAACGCGTGCCTGGCCCGCATTGTTGATCAATGTGTCGACACTGCCGAAACGGTCAATTGTCTTCTCGACAAAATTTGCGACGCTGTCTTTGTCCAAAACATCGCATGGGGACCGCGAAGAGCGGAGCGTCTGATTGGTCCGCTGTCAGTCTCGGCCGTGGCATCATGAAGCCGACCCTGGTCACGGCCGCATATCGCGACGTTAGCACCTGCTTCGAGAAACAGTTTGGCTGTCGCCAGTCCTATGCCGGACGTGCCGCCGGTGATGACGGCGGTATGGCCCTTAAGGTCGATCTTCATCCTGTGAGTCTTTCCTGTTTATTGACAGCCGGGTGGTAGTTGAGCTGGCGGGATAGATCGCTGGTCGCCTGCAACACTCGGTCGATGTATTGGTCTTTCTCAACCTTGCCATCCTGAAAAATGACATTGATGGCGGCAATGACGCGTCCGCTGCTATCCCGCACCGGCGCGGCGATGGAGCCGATGCCGTGTTCGAAATAGGCAGCACTTAGGGCGTAGCCGCGTGAGGCATCGCCTTCGAGAATGGTTTTTAACGCGCTGAGGGTTTCGGGAGTCTGATCGGAATAGCGGGGTAGCTTGCCGGTTGGATAAACGTCCTGCAGTTCCGTGTCGGTGAGATCGGCGAGCATGACGCGCCCTAGGATAGTTGCGTGCGCTGGGAATCTTGTGCCGATGGTAACCGAGCTGGCGAAGGCAGCCTTGGCGGCAGATTTGACGACAAACACCATGTCTGTGCCATCGCGAATGGCGAGATGCGACGAAAATCCCGTCTCGTCGCGCAGCCGGTCGAGAATGGGACGGGCAAGCTCGGTCACTTCCATCGAGGCGAGGTACTCAAAGCCCAGCGACAAGACACCGATACCCAACCGATAGTCACTCGAATGATCGATTTTCTCGAGCAATCCCATATATTCCAGCGTTTGCATCAGTCGAAAGACAGTGGAGCGTGGAATACCGAGTTCGCGCGCGATCTCGGGGGCACCAAGCTGGGTCCGCTGGCGGTCGAAGGCGCGCAATATCTGGATACCGCGCTGCAGACCGGGAACGATATAGCGCTCGGCGTCCTGGGGAGGGGCAAGGGGTGCCGCCTTAGCCATGCTGCTCTGCGATAAAGTTGAGCACGGCCGCGTTAAACTGCGGCCCGTTCTCGACATAGGAGGCGTGGCCGACGCCCGGGAGAGTCTGGTATTTTGCGTTTGGATAGGCGGCGGCAACCGGTCGACAAACAGCTTCAGGGGTTACGGTATCTTCGCTGCCACACATGACCAGCACTGGACCGTGATAGGCTGGAGCGTCGCCGGTCAGATGGCTATTGGCCAGTACATGGGCGGCCTGCACATATCCACCGGGGTTGAGCTTACTCATATTCCACCGGACGAGATCGCGGGCTTCATCGATTGCATTGTCGGACAACAGTGCTGAAGATCGCTTGGTCGCAAGGCCATGAGGGCCAAGTTCCCGCATTGCATTGATCCTTGGGTCGCGTTTGCTGGCACGGGTCTCTTCATCGACAGCGCCGTACCCATTTGCCGGATCGGCGAGGATCAACATTGGCAGGTCGCCATGCGTGCTGGCATAGCTGCCAGCGGTGAGAGCGCCGAATGAGTGGCCGATGAGCACAGCGGGTTCGGCGTTGAGTGCTGCTAACAGATTCTCCAGAGCCGCCGCATATTCGGTGGCTTTGGGCGAGGGGCTTTCGACCGGTGTCGTTGCCCCGTAGCCCGGCGCGTCCCAGGCGATGATGCGATGCTCGCCCGATAATCCGTCGAGTTGACTAAGCCATGACCCTGATCCGGAGCCGATTCCGTGCAGCAATACGATGGCTGGGCCGTGGCCGCTCTCCCGATAGGAGAAACGACGACCATGAGCCTCCACGGTTTGCAGCGGAAATTGGTGATCCACCGGGATGTTCTGTTGGAACGGAATCCATGCGTCGGGCGAGTCCTCTATTTTCGCTTTAATTGGGCGAGTGGGTGATCCGGCGGATAGGTCGGGATCACTGGTTTTTTGCTGCCGAGCATGACCAGCATCAGGGCTTCTTCCTTGCCAATATTGACCAGCTCGCGATAAACGCCGGGTGGAACAGACATCAGGTCACGTTCTTTGAGGATGGTCTCAAAGCGGTTGTTGTTATCGCCATCGATGATCAGACGAATGCTGCCGCGCAGCATGAAAAACACTTCCTCGACATCAATATGGATATGCGGCGGTCCTTCACTGCCGGCCGGCAGGATCATGGTCGAGAACGTAAAGTGCTCAGATGGCACAACATTCTCGTCATGTTCGACACCGGCGCCCCCGGTACCCATATAGCGACACTGAGCGCGGGCATATTTGGGATCGTAATCTGCCTGGAACTTTAGAGCGTCCCAGTCATAGGTACGGGTTTTAAACCGGGCGACCCGGGATTCCATCCATTCATCAAACGATTTGTCCTCGGGTTGAGTCCAGGTCTCGAATATCTTCTCTCTGAAATTCTGCTGAATCAGGCATAATCATTCCTTTCAGTGCATGGCATTGTCATGAGGCTGTCGCCTGGTAGGCGGCGAGGTCGGTTAGCTGTTCTTTGGCCATTCCGCTCATCAATCTTCTGACGCGGGTGAGCCCGACATCGTGGGCATTGAGTCCTTCGAAATCGCGGGCATTTGAGGACATGTCCTCCAGCACAACGCGGTCCTGCTCCAGCACATCCCAGTGCAGCCCTTCGAGCCGGGTCTTGTACATAAATTTCCAGACATCGCGCTGCCAGCCTTCGATTTTACGGGTCCGCCAGAAATAGACCTGGCAATGGTCTTCATCGATTGGCGTTACAAAGCCGACGATATAGAAGCTGCCGCCGGGCCCGGCATTCTTACGATAGGGGATTGAAAGCAGCATCCACATGCCGCCAGAGAACCCGATCTCGACCCAGTCAAAATTGACATCGCGCTGGCCGACTTTTTCAAAGACCAGCCCGGCATTGGTGTCGCGGACGCGCATCTTGGCGGTCTTGTCGCCGAACGCCATTGAATGAGACTGAGCATGCAGGTAGGCGCCATGCATCGGGTCCATGACATTATCGACGGCGTAGCGGTAATTACATTTCCAGGTTGCCGTACAGAGACGGTGGCCGAATTCTTCACTGGCCAGTTGTTCAGGAAATTCCAACTCTGGTGGTTCGGGATGCGCCTCATCGCCGAAATAGAGAAAGATCGCGTCTTTGGTTTCCTTCACAGGATAGGCGCGGGTGGTGTGCTGGCCTTCCATCGAACAGTTCTCTATGGCGGGGACGCTTTCGACTTTTCCTTCACCATTCACCTCGATGCCATGATACCAGCAGGCGAGGCGGTCGCCGAGGTTCCAGCCCAGCGACAAACGCGCACCACGATGAGGACAGCGGTCTTCGATAGCATGAACTGTGCCATCCTTGTCGCGCCATAGCGCGATGTTCTGCGATAGCCGCGTGATGCCAAGCGGTTGATCGCTGAGCGCCCAGCTTGGCAGGACCGGGTACCACAAATTCAACAGACCGGTTTCAAAACGGGATTCTATCTCGTCCGGTGATATGTCGATGGTCGTCATGTGTCCCTCCTTAACCCTGCGCGCTTTAGGCAATTCGCCCGGTCCCTACACCGGGGCGTAATCCTTCTTCGGTATATAATGCAGCACTTTCTTTTCCAGCAGCACGACGCTGCCATAGGCGAGAATACCGACAACGGTGAGCATGATGATGGTAACAAAAACCAGAGCGGTGTTGCCGGCGCCTTCACCAAACACCAGCAGAAAGCCGAGGCCGAGATTGCCGCCGACCATCTCGCCGACAACGACACCGATCACCGCGAGTGTTGAGGCAATACGGAGCCCCGAGAACAAGGGCGGCAAGGCGTCGCGAAATTCGATCATGCGGAAAATCTGCCAGCGCGAGGCGCTAAACGTCCGGGCGAGGTTGATCAGGTCTTGATCGACTGTTCGGATCGCACCGAGCACGTTGACCATGATCGGAAAAAACACAATTAGCACGGCGACCAGAATTTTGGGATAGATCGTATAGCCGAACCACAGCACAAAGAGCGGTGCGAAAGCGACTTTTGGCGCAATCTGTAAAGCCAGAATATAGGGCGAGAGAATAAACTCGGCACGAGCGGAAATGCCCAATATGTAGCCGATGACCATGCCGAGAATCGTGCCGAGGATGAAGCCGATCGCTGTTTCTGCGAACGTGATCCAGGAATGGTAGAACAGCTGCTCACTTCCGACAGCCCGGATAAATTCAAAATAGACCGAGGAAGCCGTGGGGATGATATAGGGCGGGATATCGAGTAATCCCGGTCCCCATTCCCAGCCAGCAAGAAAGACAACGAACAGGCCGAGACTGGCCCACACGCTGTTTCTGGTGGCTGTGTTTTTGTCTGTCATCCCCTGGCTCTCCTGGTCCTAGTCTCTAACCGGTTCTAGCGAACGAACTGATTGGTATAGAGATCTTTCACCGGAACCTTTTTGCGGATGATGCCCTGCTTTGCATAGAAGTTCTGCAAATTGGCAAGACGTGCTTCATCCATCGCGCCAAGTGTCTCCTGTCCGGCATAGACATACTTGTTATAGAGCTTGAAGACGTTGGTGATGTATTTCAGCTTTTTGGCATTCTTCTTTACATGCCCGACATAAACCTGCGCTGCCGCTTCGGGGTCGACCATGATGTCTTTCATGCCCTTGAGTGTGGCCCGGACCAGCCGCTCGATAAGCAACGGGTTGTTTTTGATGACCTTGTCAGAGGCCAGGATCGCCTGCGCCATGCTCTTGAAATACTTGTCAGCCGGAAAGATTTTAACTTCTTTGCCCGCTGCTTGCGCGATGCCGATCCAGTCAGGAACGCCTGCCATGGCATCGGCCTTGCCGGCGATAAACAGCTTCCAGACACCGGCGGGTCCAGCACCCTGAACGTTGACGTCTTTGCGGCTCAAGCCCGCATTGGCCATCATGCCGAGCAGGGCGTAATAGGTTGTGTCCTGCAGTGACAGCGCGGTGACCGTTTTACCTTTGAGGTCGGCCGGGCCATTGATGCCGCTATCGGCATGGGCGATGAGCTGCACCAGCGATCCACCGCCGAGGACAGCGACCGCTTTCACTGGAATCCCATTGGGTCGAACGATAACCGGTGTGTCACCGATGCCACCCCCGATAACCGCATTGCCTGCCCCAACCTGCTTGGCGACATCAACACCGCCGCGGGCGCGCTGAAATTTTACATTGAGCCCTTCGGCTTTGTAATAGCCTTTGGCCTGAGCCAGCATCCAGGGACCGAAAGCCGGCAGGAAGGCCGGGGCGGGGAGTAGATAGGTCACGTCTTCGGCGGCCGCTTTTTGAACGGGGGCCAGAGCGAGGGCCGCGCCGAGCATCAACGCCGGTGCTATCGCCAGTTTGGTGTATTTCTGAAGCTTCATTGTTTCCTCCACGGTTTAAATTATTGCCACGCGTATAAATTAAATCTCAATCTCGGCTGCCGTTTCGCCGACATGCAGCAGCCTCATAAGCTGGGCGACATACTCGCCAATCTGTTTTTGTGAGTCCTGACGTCGCGCCATCGGGTTGGCGCGGTCGGGCAGGTTAACGTCAATTTCCTCGATGATGGTCCCGGGTCGCGCGCTCATAACAAACACCCGATCTGACAGGGCGACGGATTCGACCAGATCATGGGTGATAAACAGCGCCGTCTTTTTCTCTGTCGACAATGTTTCGGCAAGATCCTGTTGCAGGATCATTTTCGTCTGGGCGTCGAGGGCGGAGAACGGCTCATCGAGCAAAAGAACCTTGGGGTCGACGGCGAGGGTGCGGGCGAGCGCGGCACGCTGGCGCATACCGCCAGAAAGTTGATGCGGGTAATGGTTTTCAAATCCGGTGAGACGGCATTTCTCAAGCAGGTCCATTGACCGTTCTTGCCGTTCATTGGGGGGGATGCCCTGGATTTCCAGCCCGAACTCGACATTTTTCTGGATAGTCCGCCAAGCCAGCAACAGGTCCTTTTGCAACATGAACCCGACATGCTGATTTGGCGCATCGACTTTTTCCTGATCGACAAAGACCTCGCCGGAAGACGGCAGATACAGACCGGCCCCCATATTGAGCAAGGTGCTTTTGCCGCAACCGCTGGGCCCGATGATGGAAACCACCTCACCATCGGCAATACTCAGATCGACATTTTCAACCGCACGGATAATGCTTTCCGCACCATCGACGCCATTGTTGCTGGTGAACTGCTTGGCGACATTGCGATATTCGATCCGTATGTCTTTGCCGTTGGCCATGATTGATCAGGCGCTCAGCTTTTTCATTTCGGCCTGAAAACTATCTTCGGTCCAGTCCGACCCGTTCGGTGCCTTGACGCCGCGCTTGTTTAGCTCAGCAACAATGTCTGAAAGCGCCTCTGCACCGGCGCCGAATATCTCGGTGAGTGCTTCACACAAAGCGAGTTCAAATTCTGTCGGTGGGGCGGGCCGGGTCTGCCACGGTACATTAACGATGGACGACGGGTCCTCAATACGGCCTCTGCCGGTATCGGCGTTCGGTGGGGCCCCGTCTTTTAGATAGGGATTGTGATCCATCCTCATCTCCGCGTTTTATCGCCAAACACGTTGTTTTATATATAAAACAACGTTTCATTCATGAAATATCACATCATGAGGACGCGAGAGAGTCAACGCAGATTTTACAAATTTTGAGACCACAATTCCGCCTCCGCCGCGCGACGGCGAATCAGGCCGGGGAGTCTACGGCCGCCGGCAAAGACCCAGCGCTGGAACTGAGCGGGCACGTCTTCCCATTCATTGCCGTTTATGCGCCTGAGCAGGGTGGAGCTTTGTAACGCCCCGGACACCGAGATTGAAGGCAAAGGATGTTAGGGCGCCCTCCTGATACGTATCGATGGGCACGGTGACGAGCCGGGTAACGGCGCGTTCGAACCGTTCAACATCGCGGATCAGCAACGCTTCGGCTTGCTCGTTGGTTAGCACAGGGTGATCTGCCGTCACCCGCACCCGATCGAGCCCATAGGTCGCGCCATAGCCAATTGTCCAGACCCCGACGCTATCCTGATAGGGATGCAGTTCCAGCCCTTCGAAACGCTTAATCAGCGCTAAGGCATCATCAATAATCATGGCGACTACGAACGCCGCGCGTTGATGATGCGGCCTTTGGTCGAGCGATATCCGAACAGGAAACCCAGCACGGCCTGAATGGCATCGCCTACCAGCGAGCCCCAGATGATTTCCGAGGCGCCTTTTAGGTCGAGCACGCCATTGCCGAATTGTTGCAAAACGGCGGTGATATACATGCCGCCGGTTATGACAAACATCAGCATTAACAGCATGGCCGTCGCGGGCCGGATCACGGCGTTAAAACCATCGACCCATTTGATGCCAACCGGCTGTTGGGCTCTGTAGATGGCCTCCATCTGTTTGCCGAAGGCCTTCATTTCCTCGACATAGACCTGGCCTTCAACCTCGGCGAGTTTGGCATCGGTTTTGGCGTCGAGCATTTTGAGCTGGAGCTCGGCGGTCTTGTCCATCCGTACCAACTCGCGGCTATGCTCACGGGTTTCACGGACTTCCTTAAATATGTCGGGCACCAGTCCGCCAACCATGCCCATGGCGGAAGATATGAGAGAAATAATCATCGGGGTCTCCTTTAAGATTCTGTATCGTTATTTCCGGGAAATTGGGTTGAGCACGCCGCAGGACCGTTGGTGAACAAGTAATCCCGCCTTGTGTTCCAGCGTGGCCAAACGTTGCGCGAGGATTTTGCAAAGCGCGATGATCTGGCGTTGTTGTTCGGCATTGCCGCCTTGCAGCGTCACAATCATCTTTGCGGCAGTGGGATGTGCTTCGGCGGCCTTGTGCTCATCGAGATCGCGTTGCAGCGCCAGAATGTCTTTCTGAAAACTGCTTTCGATGGGATCGATGATCGCCTGATCAATCAGGGCATAGAACGCCCCCAGCCCGGTGACGGTCGCAATCGTCACAAATTTGGTCGAGCCGTTGAACGGCTTGTGCAAATTTTCCCGGACATACTGGGTTTGCTCGGCAACCGATTTGATCGCTTCGCGCATCTCCTCACGGATGCTCTCGACACTCACAGGCCGGTTCCTTTTGGTTTTTGAGGTTTGGGTTTAATTCTTTGCCAGTTCTCGCCGGCCCCGGCGATGCAGGACGGTCCGCCTGGTAAAGTTAGGACCAGAGTCCATGTCCCTTTGGACGAGGTAAAGAGCTGCATCACAGCACTGCCATTGGTGATGCCTAGCGCGGTGCGCTGTTCTTGATGTTGGCGAAACAATAACTGGCTGATCTCTGTCAGTGTTCTGGTGCATTGGGAAAATTGTTGCACCGGAATGGGCATGGCTGGATGGCCAGTGGATAGCTCAATGGAGAGGACGAGTTCAGTCAGCACGGTTTCATATCTCCGTCCTTTGCTGTTGGTTCTTTCAGAAAGCGCACACGAAAAACCCCGCGCGCGGCGGGGTTGGATAGGCTTAGGTTTGCGTAGGGTTATGTAATGGCTCGAAGCGCTGCAATGCGATAGCGGCGACGTTAGGAGTTTAGCAAATGAAACACTGTTTTGTCAATGAAAAAGGACTTTGTTCCTAAAATTATTGATAATGAATTATGATCCTACGCTGTTCTCAGCCGCGATCAGGTCATCCATGATGCGGCGCATCTGTAGTGGTGGGTTATCGGCGTTGATATCGATTAACCCTTCAAAGCTGATGCCGCCGAGGCGTTGCTGCTGGGCTTCGATCATCACGACATCTTCTTCGAACGTGGCCTTGGCTCCGTCATGCAGTACGGCGGTCATCTTGTCATCATTAAGCGCGAAGTCGCGGACATAGGCCCAGTGATAATGGGTTGAGGTATCGGTCTCGGGGGTAATCATATGGGTCGACCAGATCGAGATCCCCTGCGTCCGGTCGCCATCCACCGCGCCGGTATCGGCCTTGGCGCAGCCGACATCGAAGGCGAGTGTTGAGGGGGCGAGCCAGGTGGTGGTCTGCCAGCGATCAACCTTACCATCAAAGCCCCCTGCCTTGGCGAAAGAGCGGAGGCGCGTCATGACCCAGAATCCAGCGCGATACGGCAACCGACCGGTCGCCGCGTTCAACCTTTACCGGCACCTTGGCTTCCTCAGGGTCGGCGGACAGGGTGTTTTTGTGCAGATAGGTCACGTGGGTGAAATCGAGCAGGTTGTCGACCAGCAGCTGGTAATTGCCCTGCATCGGGATATAGCCGGTCGCGGCTTTCCAGCCATCATCCTTAAGCCAGAAATAGTCCGGAATGGTGCTGTCATCGGCTTTTGCCGCATCGCCCATCCAGATCCAGACCATGTTCCAGCGTTCAACGATCGGATAGGCGCGAACTGTTGCGCCGGGCGGGATTTGCGTCTGACCAGGGATTTCAACACATACACCTTTGGCATCAAATTTGAGCCCGTGATAGCCGCAGCGGATACCATCACCGTCACACTCGCCAACCGACAGCGGCGCGGCCCGGTGGCAGCATTTATCTTCCAGTGCGACAGCGGTGCCGTCATCGATGCGGAACAGAACGACCGGCTCATTGAGAAAGGTTTTGGCAACCGGTGTGGCATTGGGCAGGTCATGCGCCCAGATCGCGGCGTACCAGGCGTTTTTTAGAAATTTGGCATTGGTCTCGGTCATTATGTCTTACCCTGATGACGTTTCAGCAGACAGCTGCGATGCAAGCCAAAAGGATACCCGACGGCGCGAATATTTTAAAGCGTCCGGCCTTTGTTCACCCCTATGCCGGGGTGTAGGCTGACCCAATGGCCGATCCCTCAACATCCTCAACAACATCACCCGCGCCGATACCGTGGCGCGTGCAGATACCGGTCTATGGGGCGGCGATGTTCTCCAACAGTTCGCTGCATCTATATAACGTTGTCGTGCCGCTCTGGACGGCAACCCTCACCAGGGACCCGCTCATCATCGGTATCGTCCTTGGCGCGCGCCATATTTTGCCCATGCTGTTTCTGATCCATGGTGGGGCGATGATGGACCGGTTTGGCACCCGGCGGGTGATGTTGATCTTTGCCAGTGCGGCCGTGGTCATTCCAATGCTGTACCCCGCAGCACCGCTGATCCCAATGCTGATCCTGTTTCAGATGTTTGGTGGGTTGGCGGTGATGACGACCTGGATTGGCGCGCAATCGCTGACCGGCAGTTTGATGCGCGGGCAACCGGTCTATACCGGACGGCTGACGCTCGCGACGCGTATCGGCACGATCTTTGGGCCGCCAACCGTCGGGGCGATCTGGGACTTTGCCGGCGCGTGGTGGGCGTTTTCGTTCCTGAGCCTGTGGGCGGTTCTTACATTTCTCTCGACATTTTTTGTGCCGGTCACAGTGAAACCGAAACCGGCGGCAGATGCGCCACCTAAATCCGCGACGACATTTGGCGACGTGATGCCCAAGTTAAGCGACTATCTCGATGCTTTCCGGCTTGTTGCTATTCCGGCGATTGGATTGGTTTTTATGGTGACCATCCTGCGTCATTCCGGTGTCGCTATGCAGTCCAACTTCTATGTCATTTATCTCGATGGCATTGGAATTTCCGGCACGATGATCGGCATTCTGTTTTCCGTCCTTGGGGCGGTTGGTGGGGTCGGCGCGATCAGCACCGGGTGGCTGGCAACAAAGTTCTCTAACCGTCGAATATTGCTCTCCTCCATCGCGCTCGGAGTGTTGATGATGACCATTACGCCAATTATTGGTTGGACCGGTTTTACGATGGAGGTGTCACCGGTCGCCGCCATATTTGATTTTCTCGGACTGGATATTGATCTCGCACCGGTTGCCGGTGTGTTGGGACTTTATTTTTTATTCGTCATCGCTATCGCCATTCGCGGCGCAACCTCGGGCGTGGCACAGGCGATGGAAATCTCCATCGTCGCGCAGGCTGCTGGTGAGGCGCAGGGCAAAGCGGCTGGTCTGCGGGTCACGGCGGGCCGGTTGGCCGCGGTCTTTTTGCCTATCCTGATGGGGGCAATCGCCAAGATTTTTGGGCTGGAGGCATCGTTCTTTATCGTCGGTGGCGGGATTTTAGCGGTGCTCGGCTGGCTCGCGATCCGGGATTCTGGTGCCCAGCAAAAACCTGCTCTTTAATTCAAATAGGTGCGGGGGAGCCACAAGGCGATATCAGGAAACGCCATCACCAGGCCGAGCGCGAGAAGCTGTAGCCCGACAAACGGTATACTACCGCGCCAGATTTCCTGCATAGAGACGCCAGCCGGGGCAGCGCCTTTGACATAGAACAAAGCGAAGCCGAAGGGCGGTGTGAGAAAGCTGGTTTGGAGATTGATCGCCATCAGGACGGCAAACCAGTACAGTACCTCGGCCTTTGAAACATGGTCGCCAAAATCAAGCAGCTCGACGATCGGGACGAAGATTGGCAGGACGATGAGTGTGATCTCTATCCAGTCGAAAAAGAACCCGAGCAAAAAGATCACCGCCATCAGGGCCGCGAGCATACCCCAGGCGCCAAGCCCGCTGGAATCGGCCAGCCCGGTGATCACGCTGTCGCCACCAAGTGACCGAAACACCAGAGAAAAGGCAGTCGCGCCGATAAAGATACCAAACAGCATCCCACCGGTAAGCGCGGCGCGTTCGAGGGAGTCCCGGACGACGCTCAAATAGGATACCGGTACAGACGGAACCGCCTGCTGTTTTTGGACGAGGCTCGGCATAAAGAACGCCAGCAGCAATGCGCCGAAGGCACCAACCCCTGCCGCTTCCGTTGGGGATGCCCAGCCAAATAGGATCGACCCTAAAACCAGCGTTATCAATATGGCGGGTGGTAGAATGCCAGTGGTGATTAATATGATCAGGCTGTCATCGTCGCTTTTCAATGTCTCCCGTGCTGGTGCGAGATTGGGCCGGAAAATCGCCGTGCAAACGGTAAAGATTGCGTAGAAAGCGGCGAGCAACAGGCCGGGGATAAAGGCGGCAAAGAATAGAGTGCCGACCGATTTGTTGAGCATCTCTGCCATCACCACCAGCATAATGGACGGTGGTATGAGGATGCCGAGCGTTCCGGCGGCGGCCACGGTGCCTGATGCAAACCCTGCCTGATAGCGCGCCTGTAACATTGCGGGCAAGGCGAGGAGGGTCATCATCACGACGGAAGCGCCGATGATACCGGTGGTTGCTGCCATGATTGTGCCCATCAGGGTTACCGCCAAAGCGAGACCGCCGGGGACCCGGCATAGCAACCGGTCGAGACAGCGCAGGAGTTCGCCAGCGATACCGGCGCGTTCCAGTACTGTGCCCATCAGGATAAACATCGGGATTGCGACCAGGATCAGGTTCTCGGCGATGCCACCCCAGATCCGCGGTACGACATTGAAGAACTGAATAAACGTAAAACTATCGGCGAGGATACCAAGAAAGCCGAAGGCGAGCGCCAGCCCGCCAAGCACAAAGGCCACTGGGAAGCCTGAGAATAATAAGAGCGCTAGCGCGGCAAACATCAGCAGGGGCAGGGAAGAGGCCAGCATCAGCTCTCGTCCTGTTGTCGTGACGCGCCAGTGAGCAGGACGATTTGTTTCAACAAAATGGCAATACCGGCACAGGCGAGAAGGATAAGACCGGCAGGTAAACTCGCCTTGATGATCCAGCGGTGTGGCAGCCCGCCACCCGAGGCAGACCCTTCATGTTGCAGGTAAGAGCTAGTCGCAAAATCGATGGCGAAGGTGACGACAAGGAAGCAGAACGGCAGCAGAAACAGAACGATCCCGGCTATTTCAATCCACGCCTTGGTGCTGTCGGAGAATCTCTCGCGAAAGACATCGATGCGAATATGCGCGCCCTTGATATAGGCGTAGCCGAGGCAAAACAGGAACAGGACGGTATGCAGGTGCCATTCCAGCTCTTGCAGCAAGGTGGAGCCAAACCATTGTTGCTGGGCGTTGCTGAGATTCCGCAGAATATCCCAGGAAGATTGCGAGAAGTTCCGCGTGACAACGTCGAAGACCGTGACCAGCACCAGGAACAACCCCGCCCAGGCGGCTAGGCGGCCAATGCGAACGACGGCATTTTCAATATTGCTGGCAAGGCGGAAGAGATAATTCACGGGGATCTCTCGACCGGCTAATTATTGTAAATAGCCGTGTTCTTTCCAAATACGGTATTCTTTGCGGAAGGATTCATATGATTTCCAGACGGTCGCGAAGGTGGAATCGGCAGCAACGTCTTCTTTAACGACCTCATCCCAGGCAGATTTGAAGGCTGCGAGCATTTCTACAGGCCAGCGATGCAGCTGTACGCCTTTTGCCTTTAGCGCTTTGAGCGCCTTTGCCTGAATGGCTTCGCCTTCGGCGAGTCCTGCGCGGATGTTATCGCCACAGGCAATCCGGAACTGTGCTTGCTGGGTTGGTGATAAACCGTCCCATTTATTCCGGTTGATCAGCAGCTCCAACATTGTCGATTGCTGATGCCAGCCTGGGAAATAATAATGTTTGGCGATCTGATAAAACCCAAGGTCATAATCAATTGCCGGCATGGAATATTCAGTAGCGTCCAGCGTGCCACGTTCCAGCGCTGGATAGATATCGCCGCCCGCGAGCAGCTGCGTTGCGACGCCGAGCTTCTGCATCACGCGACCACCAAGCCCAAAGAACCGCATCTTGAGACCCTTCAGGTCTTCGACCGATTTAACCTCTTTGCGGAACCAGCCTGAAGCCTCAGGGGCGATAAGCCCGCAAATGATCGATTTGAGGCCGTGCTTTTTATAGATGTCGTCCATCAGCTTTTGGCCACCGCCATAATAGAACCAGGCGAGATACTCACCCGCGGAGGGGCCGAACGGCACCGAGCTGAACATGACCAGCGCCTTTTCCTTGCCATACCAGTAACCCGGTGTTGTCCACGCCGCATCGATGGCGCCTTTGGCGATGGCATCGAAATATTGCAAGGGCGGGGCGAGGGCTTTGGGTTCAAAGAAGGTGAGGTCGATATTGCCGCCTGAAATCGCTTTGAGTTTAGCGGGCAGGTTTTTGCCGAGTAGGCCGAGCTGAACCATCCGTCCCGGATAGGCGCTGGCCAGTTTCCATTTAACCGGGGCGTCAGCCTTCGGGGCATCGGCTTTCATCACCGGCGCTGCAGCCTTTTGGGTGGGTGCGCCACCATCCATGCGCAGGCCAATCGCGAGCCCGGCAGACAGCGCTATCGCCGCGATTACGATTGCTCCAATTTTATTCATATTCTTTGCCCCTGTATTCCCTGCGTCATGGTTAGCGCTGGCCGGGCTGCCGGTCAACGCATGCGGCTTTTCTGGTGTCTAATCGTTAGGTCGGTTCTTGAGCACAGTGATAATTTCGTCCGTGGTCATGACATCCCCAAATTGCTGGATCATGTTTTCCAGCGCCGAGCGATGCTCCTCGTCAGACAATGCCGCACAACAATCCTCGACCATGACGACCTGGTGATCGAGCTGCATGGCATCCCGTCCGGTGCTTTCACAGCAAATATTGGTTTTGGTGCCGGCGATGAGCACGTTTTGTATGGCGTGGCTGGAAAGCGCGCTTTGCAGCATGGAAGCCCCGGGGTCAGAGCTGAATAGCGATTCTTGCGAATATGCAAATCGCCTTCCTGTGGGTCGAGGTCGCGCCAGATTTTCTCGCCATGGCCCCCGGGCGACAGATATTCCTGTCTATCGCGTCTGACATCTTCAGTGACGAAATTGCGGAGGAAGGTTTCCCAATCGCTACGCCCATTGGTGAAGCTGGTGGCGCTGGTGATCCAGATGACCAGGCCGCCAAGGGTACGCAATTCTGTGCATAGGCGGGTAATATTGTCACAAATGCCCCGTGATGCGGAGACCTCCGCCGGTGCGCCGGGTTCGCAAAACATGTTTTGCATGTCAATGACGAGCAGCGCTGTTCGTTGCGGGTCAAGCGCGTCAAACAAATGATGGCGGCCGCGCCGGGCCAGTACCCGGTCGATGATTTCCTGTCTTACAGTTACATTATGCATCTGTTGATCCACGTAGTTTTTCTAGACGTCCTACCCTATAGTTTACCGGACGTGTCACGACCACAGAAGGAGTGTTGTCATGCCTGATACCGTTGCTGCCGTTGGGCCGCATACCCCGAATTTTGATGATAGTGCGATGAAACCATCGAGTACCCGCTATCTTGATGTCGAAGGCCTGCCCTGGATGGACACTTTCTATGACGGGATTGAAATGAAAATCCTGTTCAAGGATGAGCAGCGCGGCGTGATGACGGCGCTATTCCGCTGGCAGCCCGGCGCGAAACTCCCGATGCATGAGCATACCGATATTGAACAGAGCTATGTTCTCGAAGGCAGTCTGTGTGACTTCGAAGGTGAATGCAAAGCCGGGGACTACGCCTGGCGCCCGGCGGGTAGCAAGCATGATGCCTGGTCGCCGGATGGCTGCCTGTTGCTGGCGATGTTCCTCGAGCCCAACAAGTTTCTCGAGGGTCCTGAAGCTTCTTAGGGCTACGTGACAGATACAAATAATTTTTCGATTGGACCGGCTCAGCGATTAAATGTTGCTCGTGCAGGTGCTGTACAAGGGCTTCCAGAGTAGGCCGGTTGGCTTCAATCCCGTATGGCCACGGGTCGCCATCGAAAATCTCATCAACCTCATCCATATCAGCGAACATAAAGGGCAGCATGCAGTGCTGCGCCGCCGAGATACGGAGCTTGTCGAGCGCCCAATTTTTTGAGGCATCAAAAGCGTCATACAGGCTTTTGGCGATCCAGGGGTCTTTTTCAAAGACGTCCTGGCGGATAGCAATCACATGCATAATGGGATGAATTTTTGTGCGTTCGTAAAACGCCCGCTCTATCGCCCGGTACTCGGGAAACAGCCGGACAACATCGGGATGTTTGCCCATCGCTTCGGGACGTCGTGACCCCAGGATGGCATCGATTTCGCCATCGGCGAGCAGGTCACTCATTGATTTGCCGGATGTGTTGGGTTCAAGGATTGGCGGTACTGATGGCGATGTAGTTTCAATCTTGGCGTGCTCTCCGGCCTGCTCAACCGACCCTTCGACCCAACGGACTGTGGACCAGTCGACCTCATAGTCATGTTGTAGATGGCCGCGAATCCAGACGGCGGCGGTTTGAGAATGCTGCGGTACCCCAATGCGTTTGCCTTCAAGGTCCTTGGGTGAGGTAATCCCGGCATGCTTGTTGATATAAATGAAACCGTGCCGGAAGGCTTTTGACGGGAAGACGGGAATGCCGACAAACGGAAAATTGCCGCGCAATGTACGGGTAATAAATTCTGAACTGGAAAATTCTGATACGTCGAACAGCCCGCCTCCTAGCATGCCATCAAAGATTCGGCGGGGGGCGTTAATCTCGTTGAATTCGAGCTCTATGCCTTCCGGTTGGATGATCCCGTATTGCAGCGCGTCGAGCCGGTCATAACCGCCAGCGGCAAAGCGAAGTTTTAGCATTAATTTAGTTCCTAATTCGTGCAGTCGGGGTTGGTTGTCGCGTCTTCTCCGATACTATGGTGGAGTACGGCATTCGTCTATCGAGGGACATTATGGGAACGACAGTTAATCTAAAAGCATCGGATGGCCATCAATTTGGCGCCTATCTCGCTGAGCCCTCGGCTGCGCCGCGTGGCGGTATTGTAGTCGGGATGGAAATGTATGGCGTCAATGATTACCTCAAAAGCGTTTGCGATAAATATGCTGCTGCAGGCTATTGCGCGATTGCGCCCGCCTTGTTCGACCGAACTGAGAACGATCTTGTGTTGCCCTATGACGCTGAGGGAATGCGACGTGGCAAAGAGATTAGCCATGCGGTGAATTATGATCAGGTGCTCGACGATGTAACCACCGCAGCGGCGCATATTGCGTCAGCGGGGAAAGTCGCGGTTACAGGCTATTGTTTTGGAGGCACCATCACCTGGTTGGCAGCATGCCGCTGCGAATTTGATGCCGCTATTGCCTATTACGGCTCCAATATGTGCGATTTCCCGGATGAACATGCGCAGTGCCCGATTATCAGCCATGTGGGTTCCCTTGATACCGCTGTTCCACCGGAGGACGTTGCTATGTTCAAGGAACGTTGCCCCGAAGTTAGCTGGTATATCTATGAGGGCATTCGCCATGGCTTTGATAGTCATGTCCGCCCTGAACGGTATGATGCGGATGCGTCAGCCCTGGCATGGGAACGCAGCCAAGCCTTTATGGCGGAGCATGTCGGCTAGCGCCTAGGGATTTATGAGCGTGGGTTCTGTTTGTGCTCATACATAACCTTGTCAGCCTGCTCTAGAGCGTCCGTCGCACTCATCTCTGACGTTATCTCGATAACGCCGAATGTTGCGAAATGGAGGTCGTGCCATCGGTCAGTTTAATTCTTGGCCTGTTTGATGAGTTCCTGAAGGCGCGCCGCTTTTTCTTCTGCGGTCTTGCGACCCGCCTGGGCGAGCAGGATACCAAACTCATCGCCGCCGAGGCGTCCGACAAGATCCGATGCACGAACATTTTGCTGTAAAATATCGGCCAAGGTCATGAGGGCGGCATCGCCGGTGGCGTGGCCGTGTAGGTCGTTGAGCTGTTTCATCCCGTCGATATCAAGATAGAGCAGGCAGTTGGTCCCACCATATCGTTCGGCATAAGCCTTGGCCCGGCTGATCTCCCGCACAAAGGCGCGCCGGTTGACGACGGGTACGAGCGGGTCGCGATCGGCCAGGGTTTCGAGCTCGGCAATCCGGTCGTTATTGGCCTCAATCTCTTCGCGCAGGGCATTTATCTCGGAAATCAGTTGTTTGATTGCGTCCTGGGCTTCTTCGGGTATGGTCTCGTCACCGAGATCGAGTGTGTCAGAAGCTGCCACGCCGGGCGTCTGATTCTTGTTTTCAGATGATCTGTTCATCGTAATTAGCTAACTCCTGACCGGCGACAATACCCGTACGACAGCATAATATCATCATAGAAATTCTTTTGCCCATAACCATTGGATGATTTGAACAGTGACAGGCGACAAACCCAAAAGCCGCGGTCTGGTCGGCGCTTTTTCGCACCGCAATTTCGCGATTTTTGTTGCTGGGAAATTTCCCGTCGCAATGCGGTGTGTGGGCACAGCGTCTGGCGATCGGTTGGCTGACCTGGGAATTGACGGAATCGGGCTGGTGGCTTGGCTTGATGGGGTTTGCCGATTTGGTCCCCGTGGTCCTGCTCAGCCCCGTCGCCGGGTATATGGCTGACCGGTTTGAGCGGATCAAACTGGCCCGCATCATTCAGTTCATGAATGCAACGGTGACGGCTCTGTTGGCGATTACGGCTTTTGCCGGATGGCTGAATATAGAGCTTTTACTGTTGTTTGCTTTCATCACGGGCATGGATCACGCAATGTTTCAGCCGATCCGAAGTTCATTGCCACCCGAGCTGGTGCCGCGGGAGGATTTGCCGGCCGCCATCGCTTTTGGCGGGTTTACGTGGAATAGCGCGCGTTTAATCGGGCCAGCGATAGGGGCGGTGATCCTCCATTACTTCGATGTGAACACGGTCTTTCTGGTCAATACATTTTTATATTTATGGTTCTTCGCGGCGCTGTGGATGGTCCGTGTACCTCCAACGCCAAAGCGTCCACCTTCAGGGCTCTCTATTCTTGGCGACATCATTGCCGGGTATCGTTATGCGGCGTCGCACCCGGTTATCGGGCCGGCGCTCGTTATCCTGTTTGGGTCATCGTTCCTGACAAGGCCGTTGGTCGAGCTGATGCCAGGGTTTTCATCTGGTGTTTTCGGCCAGGGTCCGGCGGTCTCGCTATTCTGACGTCGGCGATGGGTGTTGGTGCCGTGATGGCGGGAATCACAATAGCTCAGCGTGGTCGGTTTGAAGGCTTGGCAAAAATAACCGCTTATGCGGTGCTCGTCGGTGCCATCGTTCTCGTCGTGTTTACCAACACAACGCATTTCGAAGTGGCCGTGGCCTGCATGGTGTTTTTTGGCATTCAGTATTCTTTGGTCGGGACCTGTATCCAGTCCCTCATCCAGGCGGTTGCCGAGGACACGATGCGCGGCCGGGTCCTGGCGCTTTATGGGCTAATCTGGATTGGCAGTGCCGCGATAGGGTCCCTTGTCATGGGAGCGTTGTCTGAGGTCTTTGGCCTCAGCAAACCGATAGCGGTGAGCGGGATGGTCTGCCTCGTCGTCTTCGTCTTTGCATGGCGGGTAAAAGAACCGATTGAAGCGATAATCGCAAAACAACAGGATCGGGATTAAACCGCCAGAACGTCTCTTCGAGGCCGTTTAAATCATCCGGTTCATCGACATCGAAAGCCAGGTTTGGTCTTTCAATGATATGGACGCCACACCCCGCCTCAATCGCAACATTGCGGTGTTTTCCGAAGCTGTTCGTTCCAAACGAGAACTCAATTAGATCTGGTGGTCGTATATAGAGGGCGTTGGTGCCGCGTTGGGTTACATCCGGGGCAATGGCGACAAACGCCGTCGCTGGTGTGTGGGACTCGGCGCTGCTGAGAATGGCTGATAGATCTGTAGGATCGAGTTTGGCGAGATCGGCAGGGACGACAAGCAAACCAGAGGCACTGAGCGCGATGCTCGCTTTGCGGGCCACATCAAGAGCCGCATTAAGAGTAGAATTTTCAGCCTCAAGAATTGCGTGTGCTCCGGCTCTTTCAGCAAGACCCAAGGCTTCTTCGTCACGACTGATAACGATCGTATCGACGACTCCTGAAGTGGCGAGCGTGGTCTTGAGCACATGGCAAAACATATTTCGAATCAGGGTTCGCCGTTGATCATCGGCCAATACCGATGCCAGTCGGCTCTTGCCTTCAGCAAAGGGTTTGACGGGAATGACCGCGGCGACAGACATGATTGTCAGGGCGCTTTCTGAGAAAGGGCGGTCGCGAAGGCCAAAGTTTCCTGAGCGAGGTTACTTTCGTCCTCCGCGGATTTCATCAATGTGTTCGTAACCTGTACACCGATACCGTGGCACGTGATTTGCTCCGCCAGGTCGACGTCCTCGTTGTCGATCACTAGCCCGTCGATCAAGTCACCATAATGCTGCGCAATCCCAAGTGGCAGATACCGGCAGGCCGAGCTCAGCCATCATCTTGGCGGCTGGGCCCTTTACGGCCTGACCACCAATAATGGGTGACACGGCGACAATTGGAACTCCGCCTTATTAAGAGCTTCAGAAACGCCGGGCACATGCTAAGAATAGGATCGATACTGACAAATGGGTTGGAGGGACAAAACATGATTGCCGTTAGAGATCGGGCTCCCTGAGCGCCTCTTCAAATTGTGGGGCCGGGACGGCGTCCTCCATCCCTTTATAATGAACACCGGTGAATTCAGGCTCGCAGCGCAGGCGGACGAAATAATCCTGAAAAAAGAAATCACCGTCTTTGGTATCGACCACGGTGCCAACGCGATGATCTGTCATCGGCACGATAGAGTGTGGGAGATGTTGTGCTGCTGGCACAACGCGCGGGTGACCTCGGAGAGGGTTTGGCCCTCAGTCAGACGGCGGGTGCGCTCGATATGGGTGGCGAGGTCTTTGTCGCCGAGCTGGAACCAGTCTTCGCCGCCAATTTTCTTGAGGGACTCCATAAAGTTCCAGGTCTCGTCCGGATACCCCAGCCGCGTTCAGTGTCATTAATGCCAGCGAGTTTGTAGAGAACGGAATCCAGATCCGGGCAGATAAAATAATCGAGATGCAGAAAATCATCGCCGGTATTTACCGCGATCACCAACTCAGAAGGGTCGAGGATACGGGTTAATCCGTGCGCCAGCTTTGCGCCGCCAACACCGCCTGCCAATGCGAGGATCATATCAACAACATTTTGTTCAGCGGAACAAATCCTGTTCCTGGGCGCGGATCAAATCCTGGGCGTTGCCTTGTCCCGTTTGACGGCATAGCCACGTATATGAACCGCCGGGCGTCCCTTCATCGGCCTGCCCCATAACGATGGAGGCGGCTGAGGCCAATTCGTCGGCGAGTCCGACCTGGGTGGCTTGCAAAGGACGGTCGAAAAGATCGGGCGACCGTTGAGGTCGAGGAGAGCGTCGATCCCGGCGGTGCCGATCGCCATACCAACGGTGCCGTTGCGCCAGGCCCGTCCGACGCTGTCATTGATAATGACCGCGACATCAGCTCCGGTCTTTTCGTGGAGGCTGTCGCGAAGAGTTTGACAACTACGGTCAGGGTCTTTGGGAAGCAGTAATACCTGCTGTTTGGCATCGTCGGTGTGTTCGCCTTCAAGCGGTTCGACATTGGAGGCGTCTATGCCCGCATTGGCCATGACGATGCCGAGGTTATGCTCGACGATCAGGACGCCTTTGCGCTTTCTGACCACGTCCTTGGATTCTGACAGAATCAGTTCGACCAATCTTGGGTCTTTGTCGACCTCTTCTGCAAGTTCAAGGGCGGCGGGGGATGGTGTGGTGGACTCCAGCGCGGCGTAGCGGCCTTCGGATTTGGAGACAATTTTTTGGGCCAGCACCAAAATGTCGCCATCTTGCAGGGTTATGCCACCGCGCAATAATCCGTCGCATATGATGCCCGCCAGATCGTCACCGGGGTTGACCAGTGGAATGCCCGGCAAAGCAGATATGGAGAGCTGCCCGCCGGTTTGAGCCGCGGTTTTGATCCCCGAATTTGCCGGAGAGGCATCCATCCCTTAGTCCTCTGTAATGCTGGCGTTCCGGTGATCCGAATACCAGAGCCCGGAATTTTATGCGCGCGATTTATGGAGATCAGAACCGACGTCATGGCTTCCGCCGCCGCAGCATTGGCCAGTGGACCGGCGTGCCAGCCGGTCATGCCTGCGTCTTTGGCCAGGTTGATGACTATTTCCCGCGCTGCCATTCTTGTTGCCGCAGACAAGGACGTCGCAATCAATCTTGTAATCTGGGTCCGCCAAGTGCTGGGCCGCGATGTTTTGAAAGGCCGCGACAACGGTTACCTCCTCGCCAAGCATTTTTTGTACGGCGACAACGGCTGAGCCACCCTCTGGCAATTGGACTGTTCCGACTTTGGGCGGCACCAGGGGTGCGGTGACATCGATGAGCAACTTGCCTTTAAGGGCTTCGGCAATCGGGGTGATAGTGTCTATCTGGTTTGAATAGGGAACCGCCAGCACGAGCAATTTCGCCCTCTGATGCGGCAGATAAATTGTCAGCCCCTCGGACATTTCCCCATTCGCTAGCAGCTGGTGCCATAGCGGTAATCTCTGTCGCGACCTGCGTCGCACGTACAGCGTCACGCGATCCAATAATGATGTCATGGCCGGCCTTCGCCCAACGCATAGCGAGGCCGGAGCCTTGGTTGCCAGTGCCGCCGATAACGGCAATGACGGATTTGGTGTCGGTCATAATATTACTCCTCAGGCAATTGCCGCCAGGGGCTCCAGCGTTATAGGCCGCGGTCGCCCGTTCAGATGAGACGTCATTATAGAGTGTCGTGCGCTGAACGGCGCGGCGCCCGGCATTTTTGATTATCCGTTCCATTTCAAGGGGGTCGCATTCCTGACCGTGAACAGTACCCGCGGCCCGTGAGATGCTCTCATTCATAAGCGTGCCGCCGAGATCATTGACCCCGGCATTCAGACAGGCCTGGATACCCTCCTGACCCATCTTGACCCAGGAAACCTGAATATTGCGAATGACGGGATGTAAAACGATCCGGGCAATGGCGTGCATTAAAATGGACTCGCGGAAGGTTGGCCCGCGCCGGGCGAACCCTTTGAGATAGATCGGTGCTTCCATATGCACGAAGGGCAGCGGAACGAATTCGGTAAACCCGCCGGTGCGTTCCTGAAGCGCTCGAACGCGCAGCAAGTGCCGCGCCAGAGTGGATGGGCCGTTCCATATGGCCATACATGATTGTGGCCGTCGTCCGGAGTCCCATCCCGTGGGCGGTCTCCATTACCGACAGCCATTCATCCGTATTGAGCTTATCGGGGCAAAGCGTTGCCCGTACCTCATCATCAAGAATTTCTGCCGCTGTTCCCGGCAGGGTCGACAGCCCGGCTTCCTTGAGACGCGCGAGAAAGTCTTTGATTGAGAGACCTAACGTTCGCGCCCCTTGGGTGATCTCCAATGGTGAAAAGGCGTGGATATGCATATCTGGCGCAGCCTCTTTGACGGCGGCACAAATATCCAGATAGGTCTCACCGGTATAGTCAGGATGAATACCGCCCTGCAGGCACACTTCCGTCGCGCCGCGATTCCAGCCTTCCGCCGTGCGTCGCCCGATTTCTGCCATGTCCAGTCGGTAGGGTTTGCCGCGAAGCGTTTCCGCTGTCTTGCCTTTGGAAAAGGCACAGAAGGTGCAGCGATAGGTGCAAATATTGGTGTAGTTGATATTGCGATTTACGACATAGGTGACATCGTCACCGTTGGTTCCTTGGCGCAAATGAATCTGCAGTCTTACAAATTCTTGTGAAATCAATATCGCGTGCCTGAAACAGTCGGGCGATTTCTGTTTCGCTTGGTACATCGCCGGCTGATGCCTTTTCAAGGATGGCGCTGATGTCGCTCGAGGGGGCTGAACGACGTGTTGAGATCGCCGGGGGGACGATGTCGACACCTGGAGCCCAGTCTTCGGTGCGCGCCAAACCATCTGCATCGCTGGCGCGAAGGGCGGCCGTCGCCATTTTCTCTGTCATCCAACGCGACGTATCAAAGATGTATGACGGATAGACCGCTAATCTCTCGACGAGAGTTTTACCAGTTTCTGCGTGCGATCTGCCAGCGTGTCGATTTCCGGCCAGGCCGCTTCAGGATTTACGTGATCGGGAGTGACAGGTGAGATGCCGCCCCAGTCATTCAATCCCGCAGACACCAGTTGAGGGTATACCGAGGGGCTGAGGTTGGGTGGTGCCTGAATATTCATTTCAAGGCCAAAGATCAAACGGGCGCAGGCGATGGTCCAAAGCAAGTCATCAAGATCGGGCTCTGGCGCGTTGGCCATGCGGGTCGTTGGTTTGGCCCGAAAATTCTGGATTATAATTTCCTGAATATGACCGTAAGTTTCGTGGAGATCGCGGATCGTCAGCAGGTCGTTGAGGCGCTGTTCCCGTGTTTCGCCGATACCGATGAGAATACCGGTCGTGAAGGGTACGTTGGCTTCTCCAGCATTGCGCAATGTTTGCAATCGAGCCTCCGGCAATTTGTCGGGTGATCCATAATGCGCGCCCCCTGGTTCATATAAGGCAGGGGCGGTGGATTCCAACATCATGCCCATTGAAACGGTGACCGGGCGCAGACAGGTCTAGTTCTTCCCGTGTCATCGCACCCGGATTGGCATGGGGTAATAGCCCTGTCTCCTCAAATACCAGCCGGCACATTGCCGCCAGATACTCGATGGTCGAGCCATATCCCATTTCCGCAGGGCATCGCGCGCCGCCTCGTAGCGCAGTTCGGGCTTGTCGCCGAGGGTAAAAAGCGCCTCTTTGCAGCCCGCTGATTTACCCGCGCGTGCAATCTTTGAGAACGTCGTCAGGCGATAGATAGGGTGTCGGGACCTTGCTGGGTGTCGTCGCAAAGGTGCAGTAGCTGCAGCTATCGCGGCACAGCCGTGTCAGCGGAATGAAAACCTTGCGGGAATAGGACAGCCGATCCGCATGGCCGCAATCGCGCAGCGTTGCCGCTTGCTCAAGCAATTCTGGCAGCGGAGCGTTCAGCAGATAGTTAGTAGAAATCGTTTGTGCGCCCAATGAGGCTGTCCTGATACGGATGACGTGAGTGATATTTGGGACCATACTGCGTTAGCAAGGCGAGGAAAAGAAGGGCTGATTAAACGCCTGGGGGAAAATGACGGTTCAAAAAGTAGCAATATTGGGAGCAGGTCACGGTGGCTGCGCGGCAGCTGCCGATTTGACGGCACGTGGCTACGAGGTTCGTTTGCACGCGCGCCGCGAGGAGAGTCTGGCGCCGTTGCGTGATCAAGGTGGTATTCAGGCGGCTGGCGTTCAGGATGGATTGTTTCCGGTTCACTTGCTGACCACTGACATAGGTGACGCTGTATCGGGCGCCGACATTATCATGCTGGTGGTGCCGTCAGTCGCGCATGGATTTTATGCAGAGGCACTGGCGCCGCTACTGACTCCGGATATGCCCGTCTTTGTTAATCCCGGTCATACGGGGGGGGCGCTGCATTTTGTCAGTGAATTGCGTCGTGCTGGTTACACCAATTCTGTTAAAACCTGCGAGACCGTCACACTCACCTATATATGTCGTAAAACCGGCCCAGCAGCCGTCGATATTTTCTCCTATACCAAAAAGCTCAAATTTGCGGCCTTTCCCGGCAAGCATGCGCAGGAAATGTTTGATCTTGTAAAACCGCTCTACCCGGAGATCACGCTGGTTACCAGTGTATTGGAAACAGCGCTGACCAATATCAATGCCGTGTTCCATGCTCCCGGTATGCTGATGAATGCCGGTTGGATCGAGGATACCGGCGGTGATTTTTTGTTTTATCGGGAAGGCATTACACCGGCGGTGGGCCGGGTTATTGCCGAGCTGGATGCCGAACGTATGGCGGTGGCGAAAGCGCTCGGTGTGCCAACAGCGAGTTTTCTGGAGAATTTTTATCAGGCGGGGCTGACGACGCTTGAGGCCAAAGAGTCCGGCGATATTTCGCGGGCCTGTGTTGAGAGTGAACCCAACTGGAAGATCAAAAGCCCGTCGTCATTGGATCATCGTTATATCCATGAGGATGTCGGCTATGGGTTGGTACCGTTTGCCGGGTTCGGGCGGTTGGCCGGTGTGCCGACACCGACGATCGATGGGATCATTCATCTGACCTCAGAGATGATGGGGATTCCCTATGCGACGGACGGTCTGACGCTCGAGGCGATGGGGCTTGGCGGTCTCGATGCTGAGGGCGTCCTGAAATTTGTCGAGGAGGGTGCTTAATGGCCACCCCGGTGAAAAAAATAGCGATCTTTGGTGCCGGTGGTGGTGGCACCTCGGCAGCGGCCCATCTGACGACATTGGGTTTTGAAATACGGCTCTATAGCCAGGATGAGAGCGCGCTGAAGCCGCTGCAGGAAATTGGTGGAATCGAATATGACGCACCATTTGGCAAAGGCTTTGCAAAAATTCCGGTGATTACCTCTGATGCTGCAACCGCGATGGCGGGCGCTGAGCTGGTGATGATCGTTAGCCCGGCGCATCTGCATGAAAAATGGATTTCTGCTGCCGCGCCACATTTGACCGATGATCAGACTCTGTTTGTCTCGCCCGGCCATACCTTAATGTTGATCCCGCATATCCTGCGCGCCAATGGCATCAGGAACCCGGTGTTTTGTGAGACCGCGACCTTGCCTTATCTCTGCCGCCGTACCGGCCCGACGACCTGCCGTATCTCGCGGGTGTCGGATTTTATGGTGTTTGGTGGCTTCCCTGGCGTTGAAACCAAGCGCCAATATGACATTGTCAGTACCGTCTATCCGGCGGTGAAGCTGTTCTCAAACGTGCTGGAAACGGTGTTCCCCTATGGCAACGCCATCCATCACCCGCCAGCTTTCTTGTGCAATGCCGGGCGGGTCGAGGCGACGGGTGGTGATTTCCGCCATTACTATGATGGCATTACGCCCTCAGTTGGCCGGTTGATCGATGCGATAGATCGAGAACGTGTCGCGGTCGCAGATGCGCTGGGTGCCAAAACCATGCCGTTTGTCGAGCTGTTCTATCAGATGGGTTACACGACTGAGGCGGCGCGTGATACCGGCATCGCCTATGAGGCATTCCATCAGAGCGAACCGGATAAATGGATTCCAGCGCCGCCACAATTGGAGCATCGTTACTTCCTCGAAGATGTGCCTTATGGCCATATCATTTATTCAGAGCTTGGCCGTCTGGCCGGTGTGCCAACGCCGACGATTGATCACATCATTCATTTGGCTTCGATCTCGCTGGGGCGCGATTTGACGGCGGACGCGCTGACGCTGGAAAAAATGGGCCTCGCAGGGGTGACGAAAGAAAGATTTCTTGATCTGCTGGAAAACGGATTTGACGATTAGGGAGAGACGACGATGGCAGTAAGGCTTGGGATGCGGTTTGACGGGTTTGATCCCGTTGGTGAGACCATTGAAGTATCGACACAGGCAGAAGAGGCCGGTGCCGATACCATCTGGATGGCGGAGCATCTTGGCTATCGTGAGGCCGCTGTTTCGTGCATGGCGTTTGCGCTTAAGACACAGCGCGCCATGGTCATTCCGACCGCCGTTATGCCTTACATCTGGCATCCGATGCCGACCGCAATGCAATTCGCGACGATGGCGGAAGCGGCCCCGGGCCGGGTCGGGATTTGCGTCTCCGTCGGCAATCTTTTGAATTTGCGTGAATCCGGCGTACCGCATCCTGAAAAACCGGTGCGTGTGATTCGTGAATATGTTGAGGCTTTGCGCGCCCTATGGAATGGTGAGACCGTCAATCAGGAAGGGCTTATCTGGCAGCTGCGCGGCGCACGGCTGGCCTTCAAACCGCCCAAGCCTATTCCGATTTTTATCGCCTCGACCGGGCCGCAGGTCCTGGGCCTTGCCGGACGCATTGCCGATGGTGTGCTTTATTCCGGTGGTCTGTCGCTGGCATCAATCCAGAAATGCGCCGCCTATGCTGAAGCGGGAATCGAGAAGGCAGGCCGTGATCCGTCAGAGGTTCGTAAGGCAGGCTTTGTCTATTTCGCCTGCTCAAAGAATGGCACCGATGCCATTGAAGCCAATCGCCGCAAGATCGCCTTCCTGTTCCGCAACTCGGCACAGGCCGACAACATTGCCTCGGTCGATGTCGAGATTGATCACGCCGCGATTATCGAGCTGGTCAAGGAACGCAAGCTTGAGGAAGCAGCCCAGATGGTGCCACCCGAAGCGGTTACCAAGTTCACCGTCGCCGGCACACCGGATCAGTGCCGCGAACAGCTGCAGGCCTATATCGATGCCGGAGTCGACGAGCCGGTGATCGAGGTCAGTGGCACAGACGAAGAGAAAGCCCTGGCGCTGGAAGTTATCCGTGAGTTTACCGCCGGCCGATAATTGGTCCTCGATCGCCGTTGAAAGGAACCACCATGCCCAAGATAGGCATTCGCTTCGATGGGTTTGAAGATGCGCCCGAAACCTTCCGTGTCGCCGCACTGGCCGAGGAGGCTGGCGCGACTGGGCTGTGGATGACCGAACATATAGGCTATCGTGAATCGCTGGTGTCCTGCATGGCCTTCGCGATGAAAACCAAAAACGCGATGGTTATCCCGGCGGCGGTCACGCCCTATCTGTTTCATCCGACACCGACGGCGATGTCATTGGCATCGATGGCTGAGGCTTTTCCCGGACGCGTCGGTGTTTCAGTGGCGATTGGCAATACGCTGGATATGAAAGAATCCGGCAAGGAACCGCAGGACGCGGTGCAGACAGTGGAGGATTACGTTCGCGATCTGCGGGCGATGTGGACGGTCGAGCCGGTGCACAGCGAGACAGAGGCCTATACTCTCGCGGGCGCGCGGATGTCATTCAAGAATGAACAACCGATCCCGATTTACGTTACGGCGCTCGGCAGCGAAGTTGCGACCAAGGCGGGAGAGATTGCCGATGGTATG
The DNA here is from genome assembly GCA_943787225.1 of uncultured Alphaproteobacteria bacterium. Classification (GTDB taxonomy): domain Bacteria; phylum Pseudomonadota; class Alphaproteobacteria; order MPNO01; family UBA2964; genus UBA2964. The sequence continues at coordinate 653,656 of CALSLP010000001.1, read as the reverse complement.
CTGATGTCGGCTGGGTTCTCGATTCCGTTTGTCGAGAACTGCCTGAAGCTATTCCGTGAAGGCGCTGCCAGGGCAGAGCGCGATACGACCAGTCTGCGGACCGCCGCCTTTATCCATTTCTCCGTCTCCGAGGACGGCACGACGGCGCGCGAAGACGTTCGCCGCAAGCTGGCCTTCCTGTTCCGTAATCGGTTGATGGCGGAAAACATCGCCTCCTCCGGTATCCCGATTGATCAGGATGCTATCGTCGATGCCGTCGCCGCCCGTGATCTGGAAAAGGCCGCGAGTTATGTGCCGGATGAAGCGATCGAAGCTTTCGGCGTCGCTGGAACCGTCGCCGATTGCAAAAAGGCCCTCGACGCCTATGTCACCACCGGTCTTGATGAGCCAGTGATTCAGGTGGCAGGCGATGAAGCTGCCAAGGCGCTGGCGCTACAGGTGATCCGCGAATTTACGGGGTAAGTGGTAAATACCCGTGCATTCGATGAATTGGATCGTTGTAGTCCGACATCGCAACGCGTGCGGTGATATTTTATGATTTAGGGCGTATGATGTCGTGCCTTATGAACGATCTTGAGCAGTCCCGACGTCCGAATATTCGAACCGTGCCATAGTGTCTTCCATGCCTGATCAAAATTCTTCGTCCTCCCGTTTTCTGCGGCAGAAAGAGGAGAAACAACCCAGTGGATTTTCAGAAAATTCTTTAATCGACCGCTTCGTAGGGCTCTTGATTGGTGTCGGTATTCTTGCTGGCGCATTTTACGCCGCCTGGGGTTATCCAACCGCCCCTCTTCTTATCTGTGCCGGACTTCTGCTCTATCTCTTGCTTCTGTTGAAATACCCGCCTGTGTGGCTCATTGTAATTCCTGCGGCGATCCCGTTACTTGAACTCGGGTTTTGGTCCGGTAAGGTTTATTTCTCAGAATTTGATCTTCTGTTGCTGGTGACAGTAGGGGGGGGGGCTTATGCCGTCGGCGAATCTCGTTGGAAGGTATGCCCTGGCCGCTTTTGCTGACTGCAGGCGTCCTATTTCTCTACGTCGTGTTTGTCACATTGAACGGCCTTTTCCCATTCGATGCTGGTGGACTTGGTTTATTTAACGATCAGCTTTCAAGCCTGAACGGTTTGCGCCAATCCAAGGGATTTTTCGCCGCATTGATTCTATTACCGTTACTTTGGGCTGAAGGACGGAATGGGACAAACATTGCTCATGTGTTTTCCATAGGCATGATTGTTGGGAGTAGCTGTGCTGGGGCCACCATCGTGTGGGAAAGGGTGATTTTTACCGATCTTTGGAATTTTACCGATGCCTATCGTGTATCCGGTATGTTTTTCGGCACGTTAACCGGGGGTGCTGCGGTCGACGCTTACCTGATGCTGACGGCTCCTTTTCTTGGCGCCTTAATTTTATATCGACCGGGATACATAAAAATTATCCTCTCCTGTGCTGTCGCGGCACTCGCGGCCTATAGCGTTTACGTCACATATTCACGGGCCAATTATCCGGCGACATTTTCCGCTATTTTGGTTTTCGTATTGGGAGCGTGGCTTGTATCACCCTGGCGCATATTGCGTCAGCCTCGTTTTGTTGTGGCTGGAATAGTTGCTTTAACGCTGTGCGCCGGAGCGGCTTATCATCTGCTTGTTGGGACAACCATCAGCAAGCGTTTTGCGCAAACCATGGAAGACATGCAAACACGCATAAATCATTGGTCGCATGCGGTGCGAATTGTCTTAGCAGAACCGTCGGGGAAATGGATTGGCGCAGGGCGTGGCACTTTACCGCTCAAATACTACGCGGACCACGCCGCTGCAGGTAAGCGACTGGCTGCACCCAAACTCACGCGCACAAATTCCGAGAGTTTTTTAACGTTGACCCCGGGGTCGGATGCGGGCGTGACCTATGTGCGCCAAAGATTGCGCGTGTCGGCCGACAATAAATACCGCCTACAACTCAAGGTACGAAGTAGCAAAGACACCTTCGAATACCTCATCATAGAATTCTGTGAACGGCATGTTCTCAAATATTTGCCCGAGTGCGAATGGCGTCAGATAACGATACCCAAGGATACAACGGGTTGGCGGGTTTTTAATGTTGACGTGAAGCTGGGCCACCTCGGCAAAGATACATTTGGCCTGACTTGGCGTAAATTTGGTCAGTTTACCCGCCCGTTGGAAATAGCCATTCTTAATCGCGGGATTCGCCAAAAAATCGATATTTCTCATGTTTCCCTAGTGGATTCAGACGGCAATCAATCCCTCCGAAATGGGTCGTTTGATAAGGGGCTGGATCACTGGTTTGTTTCCTATGGCGACCATCTGAGATGGCATATAAAAAACGTCTTCGTTTATACCTTTTTTGAAGGTGGCTTTCTGGGATTGACTGTTCTTGTCCTGCTGATGACCGTTGTTGGATACACGCTGAAACGCCGGATAATTGCCCGTGACGGATTTGCCGTTCTTTATGCGTCGGCGCTGACAGGGATAATTTTCGTGGGCCTGTTTGATAGCCTGTTTGATGAACCCCGGATTGCGCTTTTGATATCGCTGATCATTTGGATGGCGCTTATCCCGCCCCCTGCGACGACTCCGCCAGAAGGCTAGCCGGATCGGGACGGAGAGCTGATTCTTAAGTCAAATAATTGGTCTCTTCATGCCACGCCGATGACGTTTTTATGACCCATCCGCTGAACCGATGCTGTTGGAACAACTGGCGCCATGAGACGGTCTGTCGGTTTTTACCCAATTCGATAGAGCGTGTCGGTGTCTGTTGAGTCCGAGAGAAGTTCCGCGCCGGTTTCCGTCACGGCGACCATATCTTTGAGCTGCAGGCCAAAGCCGTGGCCAGTTTGATAGACCAGTGGTTCGATCCCGAGGACCATACCTGCTTCCAGCGTGTAATCGTCATATTTTCCGAGATATGGATCCTCATGCAGATGGAGCCCAATGCCGTGCCCGACAAAAGAAATCGGTGGCAGGCCGAGCTCGCCAAACTTTTCGAGGAATATTTCGTAAACCCGTTTGGCACTAGCGCCTGGTTTGATCGCGTCGAGCACGCGGTATTTGCACTCAACAAGATTCTTCCAAATTTCGACGGCCTTTTCCGGCGGGTCTTCGACCGATGCCGTACGGCAGACACCGGCGTGATACCCGCCGATGATTGAAAAGATTTCAACCCGGCAGATGTCACCGGCTTTCAGGACGCGCTCGGTCGGTCCGACATTGGGAAGTTCGGATCGTGGTCCGGTGGCGACGATCATCAATTTGAAATGTTCCGCACCCTGTTCATAAACACTGCGGGTGAGGGCGGCGGCCATATCCATTTCGGTCATGCCGGCTTTCACCGCGTCGAATGATGTCGCAATGGCCGTATCAGAAATACGCGACAGGCGGCGCAGCAAATCGATCTCTTCTGGTGATTTGATCTGGCGGAGCTGGTCAAAAATTTGATCCGCCGCAACAAATATAGCGCCCGGCAGCAAGCGTTTCAGGTGCTCGTAATCACCGGCCGGCAGATAGTTCATCTCGATGCCGATTTTACCATTAGTCGCCCTGAGATCGGAGAGCAGCTGGGCGAGGGCGTTCATCGGCTTGTCGGTAAACTCACCCCAGATACGGATATCGGCATCGGGTACCTTGCCCCGTACGGTGGTCTCTTCCATGTCGACCGCGACGATGCCTGATTTACCATCTGAATTGACAGCGCAAATTGCGTGGCGCCAGCGCATCAGCGGTTGTGAGGGCACAACAAACCCTGTGCCATAGGCGAAGTTTTCGGGCGATATAGCGACAAGTACATCAAGTCCTGCCGCTCTCATAGCGGTCTTTTGTTTTTGAATGACGTCGTCGCGCATATCAGTCGTTCCTCTCTTCGCGTAACAAATCCAACCGTCTTAAAATCTCTCGATCAGTACCCATGAATAGCTTAGCACCGTCGCACCCGGCTGTATGGCTATAACGATTCCAGTGCGGCAGGGTGAAGACATCATAATGCCCCCACTCAATCACCTCTTCGCCAATTGTTGATTGTCCGTCACCCGCCACCACCAAACAAAAGGCATTGGCCGTACTGCGGAATGGGATTGTGATCTCATTGGCGGCAAGCTCGACCATATAAACATCAAAAATACCCATGGCAGGACCACCGGTCGCTGGATTGATATAGCGCAGCGTTTTTGAACCGTCATTGGCTGGCTGCATGCTTGCCAGCGTCGTGCAGACATCGTCCCAGGCATATCGGAATTGTGACGAGTAGGCTGGCATTGAGACACCAGGGCCCGATTGCGGCAAGAGGCCACCATGTTGATAGGCTTCGTCGGTTGGGAGTGGTGGAAAGTTCCCCGCCGGGCCGGGGTCGAAGAACTGGGTGTGCATGGCCCGGTGAAACGGCACGTCGAGGGAGTCCAGCCAGACAATCCGAGCCTCCCCTTGATGGGTGTGTTCGTGCCAGGTGCCGCCGGGGGTGATAATCAAATCGCCTTTGTTCATGGGGCAGATTTTGCCATCGACGGTTGTTGTTCCGTTGTCGCCTTCAAGGACGAACCGCAATGCGTTTGCGGTGTGTCGATGTACCCGTGCCGTCTCGCCCGGCATGAGAACCTGAATGCCGCAATTGAGGTTGGTCGTTACATTATTGCCCGCGGGATTGTCGAGATCGGGATTCCACAATGACAAGACGCGCCTTTCGGCGGCTGCCATGCCGGTCGCGGTGATGGCCTGATCAAGCAGGGGTTCTATTTCGGTCCAGCGCCAGGCGCGGGCCGGTTCGGAAATCGGCTCGCGGGGATTATGCGATGTGCGTTCCCACAATGCTTTAACACCGGCGGCTTCCATACCAGCGTGAAATTCGTCCTGCTCCACAGTCATGTGCATTCTCTCCGATTAGACCGTTAGAGTGAACGGTTCGGAGGGTGTCCTGCAAGCCCGATTGGAATATTTTGATTATGCAGTGGCGGTAAGTTGTTTGGTCAGGCGTCGTGCAATAGCCCCGATAACACGTCGTCGGTACCACGGCTTAACCGTCGTGGTCCGCATCGGTTTGGCCTGACTTTGCACCATCTCGGCAATCTCGTCCAAAACGGCCTCATCCAGCTTAGCACCGCTGAACTTCTCTAGTCCTTTGACTAGATGCGGGTAGGGGTTCACGGCGGTCAGGGCGATCCGCAGCTCGTCGAGCTTACCGTCGGATTGTTTTACCCAGACGGCAGCACCGGCGAGCGGGAAATCGATAGAACCTCGAACGCGCGCTTTCTCATAAGTGCTTGGCAGGCCGGCTTCGGAATTTGGCAAATGCAGGACGGCAATCAGCTCGCCGGGTTCCAGCGCCAGATGATCCATGCCGTCATTCTTATAGATATCGGCAAGTGGTATGCGTCTGCGGCCATTGGGTCCAACCAGATCGACGGAGGCATTATGAACCAAAGCAGCGGGGGCAACGTCACCGGAGAAAGCGGCGAAGCAGCGTTTGCCGCCGGGCGCGACATGACATACCGTGCCGCTTTTTTTAAGGCAATAATCGTTGGATTTTCGCCACCATTCCGACTGGTTATAAAACAGGCAACGCGTGTCGAGGCAGAGATTGCCACCAACAGTGCCGTAGGCCTGATGCGTTGGGCCGGCGACGGCGGCGGCCGCTTCGGCGACGGCGGCGAAGTCTTTCAGGACACGCGCATCTTGGGACACCGTTTCGAGCGTGACGCCCGCGCCGATATGCAGACCTTCATCGTCCTCAACAATTTCCTGCAATTCTTTGACCGCAGAGAGATCAATCAGAGCTGCAGGCTGTTCGATACCGCGTCGGACATTGACGATCATGTCTGTGCCGCCAGCGACATACAGCGCGCCTTCAGTTTCATTGCGCAGCTTTACCGCTTCCTCGATTTCTGTCGGGCGGTGCAGGGCAAAATCAGGCATTAATTCCATTACGCACCCACCTTCTGGTCAGCGTCCCGCCGGGCCGCTTTTTTCTTGTCTTCCATAATCTCCATCAAGCGGTCCGGTGTGATCGGCAATTCGGAAACGCGGATATCCAAAGCATCTGCGATCGCATTGGTCAAAGCGGGCAGGAACCCGGCTAGAGAGGCTTCGCCTGCTTCTTTGGCACCGAACGGTCCGTGCGGGTCGATCGATTCAACGATATGGGTTTCAATCGGCGGGCTCTCAATGATCGTCGGTACGCGGTAATCAAGCATGTTGCCGGTAATACCGAGACCTTTGTGATAGTGCGTTTCTTCTGTCATCGCCTGACCCATCCCCATCCAGACAGAGCCTTCAATCTGGCCCTCAACGGCTAAGGGATTCAGGGCTTTGCCACAATCATGCGCGACCCAAACCTTTTCAACACGAATGTCGGCGGTATCGGGGTCGATTTCGATCTCGACAACCTGTGCGGCATAAGAAAAGGCCATCGATCCACCGATGGCGGCGCCGCGATATTTATCGCCGCCCCAGCTTTCGGGAATGGTATCAAAATTTCCGCGTGCCGTAATCGTGCCGGTGCCTTCCAGCGCTGCGACGACAACCTCTTCGAAACTCATGCCCTGATCCTGAGATCCGGCGCGATAGACCTCGCCGAGACATTCAACATCTTCGGGCAGTACATCCATCTTGCGGGCAGCCGCCTCAACAAGAATTGCTTTCAGGTTGGTCGCGGCATCGATTGCGGCATTGCCCACCATATAGGTGACGCGGGATGAGTAAGCGCCATTATCCTTTGGCGTGACCAGGCTGTCGGAGGTGAGAATCCGGATGCGCGTGACATCGAGGCCAAGAACTTCGGCGACGCATTGCGTGAGAATGGTGCTTGATCCCTGACCAATCTCCGGCGCGCCGGTCAGAATCGTCAGGCTGCCATCGAAATCGAGTTTGATGTTGACCGTGGCATGTGGTTCACCGGTCCAGTTGACCGGTTTGGATGCACCGCTGACATAGTGAGAGCAGGCAACGCCAAGGCCACGGAATGGCTCCAGCTTACCCTTACGATCTTTCCAGCCGCTGGCCTTTTCGACGATATCGAGACATTCCGGCAGGCCATAGCTGTTCACCATCAAATCATTGGCGGTAAAGGTCGGTGCTTGAGCAGGTTTTTGCGGCGGACTTCAAACGGGTCGAGACCAAGTTTGGTTGCCATCTCGTCCATCAGGCTTTCGAATGCGAAGCGCACATTGACAGTGCCGTGGCCCCGGAAAGCGCCGCAGGGTGGCGTATTGGTCAAAACGCGATAGCCATTATAGCGAGCGTTTTGAATGTCATAGAGCGCGAAGACCATCGAGCCTGAATAAAGGATCGTGACGGTGCCATAGCCCGCATAAGCGCCACCGCGCTGCGTCGTCGTCGTGTCGACAGCGGTGATCCGACCATCCTTGGACATGCCCATCTTGAGGGTGGTCTTTTGTTCCGGGCGTCCGCGATGGGTAATAAAGGTCTCTTCACGGCTCAGAATGATCCGCACGGTGCCGTTGCATTTACGCGCTAGCGCAGAGGCAATCAGCTCGACATGCAGGCACTCGGTACGAGACCCAAACCCGCCGCCAATATGCGGCTTAATAACCCGGATTCTGGATTTTGGCATACCGAGCGTTTGCTCGAGCATCAGATGCACATAATAAGGGACCTGAGTGCTGGCATGAACTGTCAGCCGGTCGCGCTCGCCATCATAGGCTGCCATTGCGGCGTGGGGTTCGGTTTGAACCTGGCAGACCTCAGCGCAGTCATAGGTGCCTTCGCAGACCAGGTCGGCATCTTCGAACCCTTTGTCGACTTCGCCGAGATCGTACTCAACATGGCGCTCAATATTTTTGGGCCGCTTCTCATGCAGAGGGGTGATGCCTTCTGCGATTGCTTCTTCAGCGGTGAAATAGGCGGGGAGCTCGGCATATTCGAATTCGATGAGATCGAGCGCTTTCTGAGCGGTTTCGACATCTATGGCGGCAACAGCCGCAATCGGTTCACCGCGATAGCGCACCCGGTCGCGGGCGATCGGCCATTCAGTTCGGGCAATCGGCAGAACACCAAACTGGCCGACAAAATCCGCACTCGTTGCCACAGCTTTGACGCCGGGGAGCGCTTCAGCCGCGGAAGTGTCGACGCTCAAAATTTCCGCGTGGGCAACCGGAGAGCGGAGAATGCGGCCAACCAAGGCATCGTGTTCAAGAAAATCCGCGGTGTAGTTTGCTTTGCCTGAAACTTTCTCAGGACCGTCGACGAGCGGCATCGGTACGCCGATAGATTTCACCGGTTCTATTTTTTCTGGATCGATGGGCATGGTTTCATTCATGCCGCACTCTCCTTCGCGGCAATTTCCTCAGCCGCCGCCTGAACCGATTCAATGATCTTCACATAGCCAGTACATCGGCAAATATTGGCTGCCATCCCCTGACGTATTTCATCTTCACTCGGATTGGCGTTTTCGCGTAACAAACCTTCTGCCGCCATCACCATGCCGGGGGTGCAGAACCCACACTGGGCGCCAAGTTTTTCATGAAAGCCGCGCTGAATTGCCGAGAGGCGACCGCCGGTTTCAAGGGATTCAATGGTTTCGATATCTGTCCCATCGCAAGAAGCGGCCAGGGTTAGACAGGCATGACGTGGTTTGCCGTCGATCAGCACGGTGCAGCAACCACACTCGCCACCATCGCAGCCAATCTTGGTGCCAGTCATGCCCACTGTTTCCCGCAGGAAGTCGACCAACAGCATATTGCCAGGGACCGCATCATCGCGTTGGCGGCCATTCAGGGTCATTGATATAAAGTTTTTCATCTGCTCCCACCTCTTTGGGGCGAATATCGGCGCTTTCGGGCCAAATGTATCAGGAAACCCTTCGGTACCATATTGTTGGGTAGTAAACAATATACATCGCAATCAATTCAGATATCCCGAGCGTCAAACTGTGTCTTTTCGATAGTCTGGTATGTCCTTGGTGTTGAGATGACCTCGACACTTGCTGCCTCGTCCGTTCCTGGCACCGCGATACTTCACACGGGATTTTGAGGAGCACGCCGATTCTGCGGCTTTCTCCGTGCTTCACCATTGGCTAGGATGTGATTGCCCAATTTTCTTATGAGAAAGATCTGTTAAATGGCTGAACCTTTACTGCCCCTGATTGTCGAGCCCGCTGAACTAGAAGCGGCGCTGGGGACGAACGGTCTGTTGATTGTTGATTTGAATGAGCCGGGGCTCTATGCCGAGGGCCATGTTCCCGGAGCGGTCAATCTGGCCTTTGCGTCATTGATAGGTCCCCGACCGCCCGCGATGGGCTTGATTCCGAGCGCCGAACAACTTGTCTGCGGCCTTATCATCAATCGGGTTGACCCGGGATCATCATGTCGTGGCTTATGATACAGAAGGGACCGGCAAAGCCAGCCGCTTTCTGTGGACGCTTGACGTTGTCGGGCATCCGAATGCGTCACTGCTCAATGGTGGATTTCACAGCTGGGGTGGTGAAGGTCATCCTCGAGAAACCGAAGCAAATGTCCCGGCGCCGAGCAACTATCCGGTGACAATTGGTGACACCGCTCTGGCAGGGAAGGATTACATTCTTGAGCATCTTGATGATGATAATGTCGTCGTGCTGGATTGCCGGACCCCTGCAGAATATTCCGGCGATGATATGCGTTCCGCTCGGGGGGGACATATCCCGGGGGCGGTTAATTTTGACTGGATGCTGGCCGTGGACCGTGATCGCAATATACGGCTCAAAGCCGCTGACGAGATAACGGCGATGCTGACGGAGCGTGGCGTCACCCCTGATAAGGAAATTATCGCCCATTGCCAGACCCATCACCGGTCGTCGCATACCTATATGGTTCTAAAATCTCTGGGATATACCAATATCAAAGGGTATGACGGATCATGGTCGGAATGGGGTAATGATCCAGAAGTCCCGATAGAAGTATGATGCAGATTGCTTGGCGATATCGCGGCTAAGACAAGGAGACGGGTAAATGGCAAAACAATTCAAACGAGATTTTGTTGATCAGGACTCTTTGGATTCCCCCGATATGCAGGCGCTCCGAAAAATGGCGCCGCCTGCTGATATGCCATTCGATATTACCAAGATTGGCCATGTCGTCCTGAATGTGAAGGACGTTGAAACGTCGACGGAATTTTATACACAGGTTTTAGGCTTTCGTGTTTCGGATACTTACCCGGCAAGCATGATGCCCGGTCGGATGGTTTTTCTGCGATTCAATAATGATCATCATGGGGTCGCGCTGGTCGGTGGCTCCGAGCGGGTGGTCGACAATACCGAGATGCATCACATGGCGTTTCAGGTCGAAACGCTGGATGAAGTATTTCGGGCGCGCGATTATCTCGAAAAAAATGACGTCCATATTGAATTTTTGGGCCGTCGGCGTGCGGGCTGCCAGGTGGCGGTTGAATTCCGTGATCCCGATGGCCATTTCCTTGAAATCTATTGTCTTCTGGATCAGGTCGGTCCAGATGAAGAGGCGCGTCCCGCGGACTGATTGGCGTCCGGTGGCGTCACTGGAAGACGCACTCGACAATGCACCGCCGGGGCAGGATATGACGTTGCTGGATCCCAAGCTGCGTCGTTAAACGGGATGGTAGGATGGACGGCGTAAGCCAATCCGATAGCAAGTCACTCGATCCGAAAAAGTTTCAGGATCCGAACGTCACGGCGGCGGGCGAGACTCGTGCCCGCGTGTCGCTGGATGGTCTTAAGACGCTGTGGATCAATACCGGTACGCTGTGCAATCTGACCTGCGCAAATTGCTATATAGAGTCCAGCCCGCGCAATGATCGTCTGTCCTACATCACCACTGATGAAATGCGATCCTATCTCGATGAGATACGGGATCAGGAGCTAGAGACGGAAGAGATTGCTTTCACCGGCGGCGAACCGTTCATGAATCCGGATATGATGCAGATGCTGGAGGTTACCCTGGCACGCGGCTTTCAGGTTCTTGTGTTGACCAATGCGATGAAACCGATGCGGCATCATGAGTCGTCGCTTAGAAAATTAAAGTACTGGTTTGACGACAAGCTGGAAATCCGGGTCTCTGTTGATCATTACACCCAGGAACTTCATGAAAAGGAACGGGGCCCCGGCAGCTGGCAGCCGATGCTCGACGGATTGATTTGGCTGTCGCGGAACAATTTCAATTTCGATATTGGCGGCCGCACGCCGTGGGGCGAGGACGAGGCATCCATGCGTGAAGGCTATGCCAAGTTGTTTGCAGAACATGATATTTTGGTCGATGCCAACGATCCTGCAAAGCTGGTTCTGTTCCCGGAAATGGATGCCAATCAGGACGTGCCAGAGATAACCGACCAGTGCTGGTCGATTCTTAATGTCGACCCCGGTGCGATGATGTGTGCATCATCCCGCATGATTGTGAAGCGCAAAGGCGCAGAAAAGCCGGCGGTGATTGCGTGCACCTTGTTGCCCTATGATGAGCAGTTCGAGCTCGGCACAACACTGGCGGAGTCATCCAAGGATGTTGCTCTAAATCATCCGCATTGCGCGACGTTTTGTGTGCTTGGCGGTGGCGCCTGCAGCCAAGGCTGAGGTCGTTCTATTCGTTTAGGGGGAATTAGCCCTAGACCGCCTTCGCCGTCCGGTGTGAAATCAGAAAAATGAATTCCACAGGGAGAGACGTCATGGCGGAAAGTAACCTCGCGCCCGAAAAATCCTTTGTCTTTGATTTCGTTGAACGTAACGCCGAAGCCGTCGCGACGATTGGTGACTCGGTGTTTTACTTTGGCGAGCTCGGGATGCAGGAGGTTGAGAGCGCCAAGCTGATGACCGAAACTCTCGAGAAGGAAGGCTTCTCGGTCGAACGTGGTATCTCCGGTTTTCCAACCGGGTTTTGCGCCACGTTTGGCTCGGGCGCGCCGGTCATCGCGATGCATACGGAGTATGACGCCAATCCGAATAACAGTCAGGCATCCGGCGAAACCGAACAAAAAAATATTACCGCTTATGGCCCTGGCCACTGTGAAGGCCATAACTGCAATGCCGCTGTCATGGTATCGGGTGCGATTGCCGCCAAGCGGGCGATGGAAAACTTTGGCCTAAAGGGCACGCTTAAAGTTTTTGGTGCCCCCGGTGAAGAGCAGTTAATCAGTCGACCATATTATGTGCGCGATGGCTGGTTTGATGATGTCGATGTTGCGCTTCATGATCATATCGGTGGTGACATGAGCACGGTCTATGGGTTGACTCATGCGGCTGCCGTATCGGCGTATTTCACGTTTAGGGGTGAGACGGCGCATGCTTCGACCGCGCCGTGGCGGGCGCGGGATGCCCTTGATGGTGTGGTGCTGATGGATATGGGGATGGCGCAGTTCCGTGAACATATGGAGCCCGATATGCGGGCGCACCGGGTGATCAAGGATGGTGGTGACCAACCCAATACAATTCCCGCCAAGGCAACTGTTTGGTGGACGTTTCGGGCCCCAACGGCGGAAGGCGCCCGGAAAGTTTTCGAACAAGGTAAAAAGATCGCCGAGGGTGCTGCGATGATGACCAATACCGAGATCGAAATTGAGGTGATGAGCGCTGTCTGGCCGGTGCGGACCAATCAGGGGTTGGCCGAGGTTATTCAGGGCAATCTCGATCTGGTCGGGGTTCCTGAATGGACAGATGACGAACAGGCTTTTGCCGAAAAATTGCAAATAGCTGCTGATGTCACGCCGGAAGGCCTCAAAACAGAGGTGAAGCCGTTATTGGGTCCCACGGCGCAACGCGCGCCGTCTAATGATTGTGGTGACGTCTCGTGGAAAGTGCCGATGGGCCGTGTTGGTTTCCCAGGTAATGTACCGAACGTTCCGTTTCATCACTGGGCCGGCGGGGCCGCCCTGGCGACCACCATCGCTCATAAGGGGTCAGTCGCCGGGGCGAAAACACTGGCCGGTACCGTGGTGGATTTGTTGTCGAATCCTGCTTTGGTCAAACGGGCCAAGGAAACCTTCGCGGCGGAAATAGGTGATGTTGTTTATAAGCCACTCATTCCCGCTGACCAGAAACCGCCGGTCGATCTTAACCGGGAAATGATGGAAACCTTCCGCAAACCGATGCGTGAGCACTACATCAAAGAAAAACCGGAATTCGTGTGAGGGGCTCCCTGACCCGTAACGCAGAGGGCCACAGCGCTCCGGAAGCATTCAAAAATCCCGGTCCGGAGAAGACGGTTCAGGCACTAACATTGCCTTCGTCATAAAGAGAAGAGATTTAGCAGTATATCCTTCCTCGCTATCATTCTGTCCGTAATTTGAAGGCGGGGGTAGGCGGCGCTGGTGGCATCTGTTAGCCTTCGACGGAAAATAACCTAGTTTTTTAGATTAGAGATGTTCATAGGGAGGACATAATGCGTTTTAAAACGTTTAAAACTTCAATTGCGGCGGCGGCGTTGGCGGTTACGGCGGCCGCTGCAATACCAAGTCAGTCAGCGAGCGCTGCGAGTTTTTATAAAGATAAAGTTATTACGATTGTTATCGCGTTTGGCCCGGGCGGTGGATATCACCTCTATTCCACCACTTTGGCGAAGCACATGAAGCAGTTTATTCCGGATATGCCGCCAATCATTCTACAGTTTATGCCGGGTGCTGGTGGTCTTAAGGCTGCAAACTACATGTATAAAGTCGCGCCCAAGGACGGCACTTATATGTCGCTTTTGTCGCAGACAGCCGCCCTGTTTCAGCGTTTGAATAAGGGCAAAAAAGGGTATCGCTATGATGCCTCCAAGTTCAACTATATCGGGCGTCTGGTCAGCATGGATGCTGCTCATATGCTCTATAACTCTTTGCCGAATCGCGATCTTGCCGCGTTGAAAAAGGCAAAACCAGAAACGATTATTGCCTGTACAGCTGGTAAAGCGGCGCAGGGCTATATCAACGCGAAAGCGCTTTCTGTGGCGTCTGGTATCAGCGTGAAAATCCTGACGGGTTATCAGGGGTCAGCGCGTCAGAACATCGCCATGCAGCGTGGCGAATGCAACTATCAACCCGGGGCGTGGAATAGCTGGAAAGCCCGTCGTGGGGATTGGTTGAAGCAGGGCTTGATCAAGCCGGTTGCGTTAACGGCACTCGAACGTCATCCCGATATTCCGAATGTGCCTACCATTGTTGAGCTCGCCCAGACAGAGAAGCTGAAACGGATTATGACCTTTATTGCAGGGTATGCTCCAGTGGGCCGAGCCTATGCAACGCCTCCAGGAACACCGGCTGATCGGGTTGCCATGTTGCGGACGGCTTTTGATAAAGCGGCTGCGAGTGAAGGCTTCTTGGCGGAAACCAAAAAACGCAACATGCTGATCGGCACGGCACCGGGTAAGTTTGTTCAGAAAATTGTTGATGGTATCATCGCGACCCCGGATGCGGTGGTGAACGATACGAAGAAGATGTTGGGTTATAAATAAACCAATATCGTTCGAGTTAAAAAAGGGCCGGTCATTTGACCGGCCCTTTTGATTCGTGCGGTGAAAGTTATTTAGCCCGGAACTCCGCTGGCAGGAAGAACATCGCATCCTGATTATCCGCGACAGCGGCATGGCAATCGATACAGAACTTAACGTTCTTTGATCCTTTGCCGTTGGTTGTCCCAACAGTTTGGCCATTTGGCATAATCAGCGTATAGCGCCAGTCGCTACTTGCCTTGTTAAAGCCAGTCTTCATTTTTTCCATTAGGAACAAAGGTCCAACGCTCACCTTGCCTTGTGGCGTAACGGTAAAGCTATCCTTGGCCAAAACGCCGCCTCGAACCATTTTTCCGACTTTCTCAAATTTGGCGTAGTCCCCACTTGCCTTTTTGCTGGCATAGTTGTGGACAAAGCGCCCGCCATGCGTCGCGGACACGTAGGGTTGGTTTGAGAACTTTTTCCAGTGTGAATACCACTTCGCCCACAGGTTACCTGACTTGGAGTAGGCAGCTTTCATCTCGCCCTGTAGACATTTGTAGACGGCGATGGTTTCGCCCTTGGTCAGTTTGATTTCAGGGGCAGCGGCACCACAAGGGCCGCATGGATTGGCTGCACAGGGATTGCAGCCACGTTTCGCGGCGCATGGGTTACAGCCCTTTTTCGCAGCACAGGGGTTACAGCCGCGCTTTGCCGAGCATGGGTTGCAGCCTTTTTTAGCAGCACAAGGATTGCAACCACGTTTTGCGGCGCAGGGGTTACAGCCACGCTTTGCAGCGCAAGGGTTTGCACTGGCCAGACGCGGAACGACGCACTTGCTGCTATACGAAGCGGCGCCAGCAGCGCAGGGGTTACAAGGGTTGCAGCCTCGTGCTCCACAAGGGTTACAGCCACGTTTAGCAGCGCAGGGATTACAGCCTCTTTTTGCAGCACAGGGATTACAAGCTTTTTTGGCCGCGCAAGGGTTGCAGCCCTTCTGGTGGTGGCCAGCGACAGCTTTTGGCGCCTCGACCACCGTCACGAGGGTAAACCCTGCGGCCATGGCAAGTGGTATCACTGTTGTTGTCAGTAATCGGGATTTCATTGGTTTCATCTTTGGTACCCTCCGTTGATTTATTTTTGGTGTGACAGCATCAGCCGCCCTGAAATTTAATAATTTGCGAGTCTAGGCTACTCGCCGGGCTACCTCTTTCGCCAGTAATTCCGCCTCAAATCTTCGTGACAATGAGATGAGGTCGAGAAGTCTTGCTCAACGTCTAACCCGGTACCCACCGGATTCTGAAATCAGAATAATTGGGTTTGCGGGATCAGACTCAATCTTTTGCCGCAACCTGTATATGTGCGTTTGCAGCGTGTGTGTCGCCAGCGGCGCCGCATGATTCCAGACCTCACTATACAGGGTGTCGCACCCGACAATCTTATCGCCTGCGCGATACAAATATCTGAGAATGGCGCATTCTTTGTCGCTGAGATGGATTTCTTTCTTGGTGTCCTTATGGGTTAGCACTCGGATACTGGGCTTAAAGCTATAGGGCCCCAGATTAAATGCCGCATCCTCGCTGGCCTCATGCTGTCTTAAATGGGCGCGAACCCGGGCCAGCAAGATACCCATTTTAAACGGCTTGATGACGTAGTCATTAGCGCCCGCATCCATTCCGAGAATTATATCTGCATCGCTATCCATGCCCGTCAACATAATGACTGGCGTATGAATGCCCTTGCGCCGGATAAGTCGGCAGGTGTCGCGGCCATCCATATCCGGAAGCCCGACATCCAGTAGGATCATATCGAAATTTTCATTGCCGATGATCTCTAACGCGCTGGCACCATCATTGGCCGCAAAAGTATCGAATTCTTCATGGAGTGCGAGCTGATCCAACAAGGTGCGTTGCATCTCGGGGTCATCTTCCACGAGTAGTATTCTGTTGGTTTTGGCCATGCACTTGTAACCCCTTGATCTTCAGAACCTACGACCTGTGTTGATCAGGCGGAAATCACGCCGAGTCACATTTAATTGAGTGACGGAGTCGTCATTGTCGAGACGTACTAGCAATTCTCCGACCAGGGTTTATGCTGTTCATTGCCTTAAAATAGAACGGCGTTGCGATACGGTCATAGGGAGGGATTTCATGAAGAAATTTTTGACATCCAACTATTGGAAAGCTCGCCATTATTTTTTGTTGGCTGGCACGGTCCTGATTATTGGTCTGCCTGGTTCGGCAATGGCAGCTTGTCTGCTCGGTCTCGTCGGCCAGCCTGATGGCGTAAAGTTCGCCTCTGCACGCCCTATTCCCTTATCCGTAGCGGCGGTGCCTAAGGGACAGGTCAGTATCTCTTATATTGGTCATTCCAGCTTTATTATTGAAACGCCGGGCGGCGCTACAGCAGTTACTGATTTCAACGGATTGCATTCGCCAAGTTTTATTCCTGACATCGTGACGATGAATAATTCACATGGGGGTCACTATACCCCGTCACCTGATCACAGAATAAAAACAGTGCTGCGTGGTTGGTCGATAGCCGTTGGGAAGATGGCACAACATGATGTGCGGTATAAGGATCTGAGGGTTTTTAATATTCCGACCAATATTGGGGAATATGGTGATCCCAAGGGTAACGGAAACTCGATATTTGTTTTTGAAATTTCCGGCCTGTGTATTGCCCATGTCGGCCACCTTCATCACGTGCTGAGCAGGGATCAGCTCAAACAGCTCGGACGGATTGATATTCTTTTCGTGCCAATCGATGGTGGCATGACAATACGACATGAACAGGCTTTGGCGGTTATTGTACAGGTTTCACCGCGGATGGTCGTTCCGATGCATTTTGGGTTTATTGGTGCCGCTGAGCGGTTTTTTGAAATGGCTCGAAAACTCTATCCAATCAAATCAGAAGCTGGGGCAAGTATTCTCGTGAGCCGTCGGACACTTCCAAAGCACACGGAAATCCGATTTCTACAGGGTGGATGAACTCATTCTGGAAGGTAGAGTTCCTGTAAAAAGGTTTCCCGAAGTATTGGTTTTTGGACCTTGCCGGAAGGCGTTTTGGCGATGCTGTCGACGATACGAATATATTTCGGGCGTTTGAAGCGTGCGAGATGTTCCGTGCAGTGATCAAGGATGGCGTTCTCATCTAACGCAGACGTGTTGTCGGGGACAATATAGGCGACGAGCGCTTCGCCCCATTGATCGTCAGGAATGCCAAAGACAGTGCAGTCGATAATGGCATCGTGCTTTTCGAGAACGACTTCAACTTCACGTGGATAGATGTTTACGCCGCCAGAGACGATCATGTCTTTGGACCGACCGACGAGTGTTATAAACCCGTCAGCATCCTTTTTCGCTAAATCACCGGTCCAGCCCCAGCCATCGCCATTTGGGAAATAGGCGTTGGTTTCTATCTCATTGTTGTAATAGCCGGACATCAGAAATGGTCCGCGGGAAATAATTTCACCAGTTTCACCAATGGCAACTTCCTTCCCTTCGGGGTCGACGATTTTTAGATCAACACCGAGCACAATGCGTCCGACCGTATCTGCCTTATCCCGAGGGTGTGACGGGCGGTATATGCAGATCGGGCCGGTTTCTGATTGGCCGTAATGATTGGTGAATTTTGTATGCGGCATTTTCTGGTTCACTTCAGTGACCAGATCAGCGGGGGTTATCGCACCGCCGCAGGCGATGTTCGTGAGACTTCGCAGTTTATCGGCGTTGAAATGTTCATCTGACAATATCTGCCGGAGCTGGACAGGCACCATAAAGGTGCAGGTGATGCCGTGCTTTGCGGTTTGATCAACAAATGTATCGGCGTCCCACCCCGTCACAATGACGGCGGTTGCCCCAACAAACATGGCGGTTGGCATCCAAACCAGTGACCCCATGGCGTGATAGAAAGGTGTCACCATCGAGACGATATCTGCTTCGGTGACGCCATGTTCAATTGCCGTTGTGTAACAGCTTACATAGCGAGCGCGGTGACTGACCATCGCACCTTTGGGCAATCCTGTCGTGCCACCGGTGAAAGTCATGGCATAAGGATCAGTCTCAGCAAGCTCTATGTTGCAGGGCATCGGTGATTGATCGGCGATGAAGTCCTCAAAGGAGATCCAGCCTTTCAGCGCTGGTTTGCCGATGACGATGACGTGTTGGAGATTGGGGAGCTGACCGATAATCTTTGCAAGTTTTTCCTGAAATGCCTGCTCGATGACGATGAGTTTGACATTTGTCTGGCCCAATATGGCGACTAATTCTTCGGGGGCGTAGGCTGGTAATATATTGACGAGCATTGCCCCTGTTTGGGCGCCGCCAAAATGTGCCATGACATATTCGGGGAGGTTGCGGGACATTATCGCCCAGTTACTCCCTTTGCCGATATCATTCTGGAGAAGCGCATGACCGAAGCGGTTGGCCGCTTTATTCAGATCACCATAGGAAATTTTATCGTCGCGGCATATCAGAGCAGTGCGATTGGGATGGCGTTCAGCGCTAAGCTTTAGGATATCGCCGGTGAGCAAGGCGTGGTGGCTCCCATAAACTATGTTCTTGTACGATATTATCTTATCGTAAATTGTTGTGCACTCAACAATCTCGCGAGAGGGTGTGGGAAGATGTCATATTCGTGACTACGAAGGTTTGAACAGCGTGCTTGCGCTGTTATGTTTGGGTTTGATGCGGGGGAAGTGGATTTACGATGGAACGCTCGTTCAAAAAAGAAGTGACGACACTGCGGCTTGGCGATGGCGATATGTTCCATGGCGAGGGCATTCTTGGTGTCACCAAAGCGCTGCTGCAGTCCGGTGTTTCTTATGTTGGAGGGTATCAGGGCGCGCCAATTTCGCATTTGATGGATGTGCTGTCTGACGCGGAACCCTTGCTCGATGAGCTTGGAATTCATTTTGAAGTTTGCGCCAATGAGGCCTCTGCCGCCGCAATGCTGGCAGCATCGGTCAATTATCCCATCCGTGGCGCGGTGACCTGGAAGTCGGTCGTTGGGACTAACGTTGCCTCCGATGGATTGTCCAACCTGGCCTCCGCCGGTGTGAAAGGCGGTGCCCTGATCGTTGTCGGGGAGGATTATGGTGAAGGCTCCAGCATTATCCAGGAGCGTACCCACGCTTTTGCGATGAAGTCGACAATGTGCTTGCTGGACCCAAGGCCCGACTTGCCGACGATTACGCGCATGGTTGAAGAGGCGTTTAAATTATCCGAAGCCTCGAATATGCCTTCGGTCCTGGAACTTCGTATCCGCGCTTGTCACGTCTATGGCCATTTCGATGCCAAGGATAATGTGCATCCGCTATATTCCCGGAATAATCAAATTCCGGCAGCGGAGTTTGACTTTTCGCGAGTCTGCTTGCCGCCTGCAACTTACACGCAGGAGAAGCACAAGATCGAACATCGTCTTCCGGCAGCCATCAAATACATTGCTGATAATAATTTGAATGAACGGTTCGATGGAAATGTGCCAGAGATCGGTATTATCGTTCAGGGTGGGATCTACAACACTTTGATGCGTGCATTGCGTCAGTTTGGTCTTGCAGATAGCTATGGAAAATGCCGAATTTCGACACTGGTGATGAATGTTACCTATCCCATGGTGCCGGATGAAATAGCCGATTTCTGCGTTGGCAAAGATGCTGTGCTCGTGGTTGAAGAAGGCCAGCCGGAATTTATAGAGCAGGCAATCAATGCCATCCTGCGGAAAAAGGATGTAAATGCAAAGATCATCGGGAAAGACGTGTTCCCGATGGCTGGCGAATATACTTCCGAAGTGATGTTGAAAGGCCTGCATGGTTTTCTGTCGAAACATGCACCCGCAGGATTGAACGTCGATACGGTGTTAACGGAAATTGATCAGCTGTTTTCTGACCGAGATGGCGCCCGCGAGATATTAGGAGATGGGTTGCCGTTACGGACACCGAGCTTTTGTACCGGTTGCCCGGAACGGCCGATTTTTAGTGCGCTCAAGATTCTGGAGAAGGAACTCGGTCCGGCACATATTAGTGCTGATATTGGCTGCCATACCTTTGCTGCCTTGCCGCCCTTCAATGTTGGCAACACGGTTATGGGATATGGGTTGGGGCTCGCCAGCTCTGCCGGTCTGGCACCAAGTTTCCACAAGCGCGTCATCAGCATCATGGGCGATGGCGGGTTCTGGCATAATGGCATGACCAGCGGTGTGGCTGCAGCACAGGCCAATGGCAATGATGCCGTCTTGTTGGTGGTCAAGAATGGCTATACCTCGGCAACGGGTTGGCAGTTGCTGCCATCGAGCCTCCGCGACCGCAACGGCAATAAGCGGGATATGTCGATTGAGAAGGTGTTGCGTGGCTTCGGTGTACGCTGGCTCAAGACTGTTCGGACCTATTCGATTGACCGTATGGTCAAGACATTGCGCAAGGCAATGACAACGGCTGAAGGCGGATTGAAGGTCATCATCGCTGATGGTGAATGTCAGCTTGCGCGTCAGCGTCGTATCCGACCGCAAGTCGCTAAACGTCTCAAGGATGGAAAGCGTGACGTGCGAACGCGCTTTGGTGTCGATGAAGATGTTTGCACCGGCGATCACTCCTGTATTCGGTTGTCTGGTTGCCCGTCTCTGACGATTAAACCGTCCTCTGACCCGCTGCGGACAGATCCTGTCGCTCACGTCAATAATGACTGCGTTGGGTGTGGCGTCTGCGGTGAGGTCTCGCACGCGGCTGTGTTGTGCCCCTCTTTCTTCGAAGCCCGGATTGTCCGAAATCCGAATTTCCTGGATCGCTTGCTATGGAATATTCGCAGCGGCGTTATCGCGCTTTTGTCGCCTAAATCACCGACGGTTGCGTCCTAGTGTCAGGTTTTGACGATACGCGCCCAACCACACTTCAGGTTTCAGCCATTGGTGGCGAGGGGGGCGGTGTTCTTGCAACCTGGATTGTCGCCGCGGCACAGCGGGCCGGATACCCGGTTCAAAGTACGTCGATCCCAGGCGTCGCACAGCGAACCGGTGCGACGGTCTATTATATAGAGGTGTTTCCGGTATCGATTGCTGACCTCGGCGGTAAACGTCCGGTGATGGCGCTTTATCCCGGTGTCGGTGACATTGATGTGATGCTGGCGAGTGAATTTGCCGAAGCCGGCCGTGCAATTTCTAATGGGTTTGTTACGCCAGACAGGACCCACCTGATTGCATCGACCCATCGCGTTTATGCGATCGGGGAACGCAGTGATATGGCGGATGGCCGTTATGATGTCGAACGATTGTTTGACGCAGCGCGTGAACGAACAAAGCATGCCTATCTCGCCGATTTGCGGCAGGTCGCGGAGACGAATGGCGTAAGTTTAAATGCAATTCTGCTTGGGGTTTTAGCGGGTATTGAGCAGTTGCCGATGGCTGTTGCTGACTATAGGGGCGCGATTGAAGAGTCGGGCATTGCGGTCGAGTCCAATATCGCGGGCTTTGAAATTGGCCTTAATTACAGCTTTTCTGGTGAGGCAGAGACAGCTGACCCCGTTTCCGAGGTACAAGAATCGGGACCGGCCACTCTCAGAGGCGCTCAAGGTTCGGGTGCGTTCCGAGTTTCCTGAACCCTGCCATGTGATTTTGCTGGAGGGTGTCACCCGCCTTGCCGGGTATCAGGATATTGCCTATGCGGCGGCTTTCCTTGACCGATTATCGGGGGTTCTCGATATTGAAACGAAGCAAGGCGGTGACGGTACTGTAACGGCAGAGGCAGGGCGGCAGTTGGCATTGCGAATGTCATACGAAGACGTCATTCGGGTTGCTCAGTTAAAGTCAGCGGGTGACCGGTTAGGGCGAATTCGGGATGAGGTTGGTGCCAAAGATGGTGAGCCGGTTGTCGTGGTTGATTATCTCAAACCGGGAATAGATGAGCTATGTTCGGTGTTGCCCGCAGGGTTAGGGCGGTCCCTTATTTCTCTCGCGGAACGGCGGGGCTGGCGGGATCGCTGTAATTTCGGTCTTCATCTCAAAAGCACGACGGTTACGGGCTATTTGCGGTTGCGGATTCTTGCTGGTTTGTGGCGCTGGCGCCGCGGTACCTATCGCTATAGCGAAGAACAAGTCTCTATCGACGCCTGGTTGGCGGATGTGAAGGCGACGCTCGCCTTGAGCCAGGCGCTGGCAATGGAAATGGTCGAATGTGCTCGATTGATCAAGGGATATGGTGAAACGCACCGGCGGGGGAGCGAAAATTTCAACGCGATCAGGGAACAGGTTATCGCCCCGGTCCTGAATGGTACGATGGGTGTTGAGGTTGCGACGGATGCTGTGGCCAATGCGCGGGCTGCTGCGTTAAGTGATCCCGAAGGGACACGGCTCGACAATGTTCTTGCGGAAATTTCTCAAGCGACTATGGGGAAAGCTGCTGAGTGAAATTTCGGCAGGAGCGTATAAAATATGGAGAGTCCTTCGACAACGGGATACAAAACCGCGTATTCTGTCTGTCATTGATTTAAAAAAATTCGTTGGGTGCCAGTCTGGTAGCAAGAATTAAGGTAAGTGGAGTTCGAGTATGGAGTTTGGTGTTCAATTTTTCCCCAATGTGACGCCTGAAGAGAAATCAGCGGCGCAGTATTTTGAGGAATGTCTAGATCTGTGCGACATTTTGGACGAGTGTGGTTACAACCATGTTCGTATTGTTGAACACTATTTCCATACCTATGGCGGCTATAGCCCAAACCCGATTGTCTTTCTTTCTGCGGCGGCCCAACGGGCAAAAAAAGCACGGCTGATTACGGGTGCTGTCCTGCCAGTGTTCAATAATCCGCTGAAGCTGGCAGGCGAAATTGGAATGCTGGATGGTATTTCAAATGGTCGGCTTGAAGTTGGCCTGGCGCGCGCTTTTATTCCAAAAGAATTTGAAGCCTTTAAGATCAGTCTTGATGAAAGTGTTGCCCGTTTTGACGAGGGCGTAGAACAGATCCTCCGTTTGCTGACAGAAGAAGACGTGTCGTCGGATGGCCAATTCCACAGCTTCGAAAATGTCACCTCCTATCCCCGTCCGACACAATTGCCGCACCCCAAGCTTTGGACAGCGTCTGTTGCAACGGAGGCATCCTTTGAAAAGGCAGGCCGCAACGGAACCTGGATAATGGGTATTCCGATTGCCGGCGGAAAAATGAAAGAATTGCTGGATATCTATCGTGACGCCTGGAAGGCGGCAGGCCATCCCGGGCAAGGACGTGTCATGTTAGCGTTCTTCATGTTCTGTCATGAAGATCATGACGAAGCGTTGCGGATCGCGCGCCCCCACGTCGATAATTACTTTGTTTCTCTATGTGACGCTGCCAGTGGTTGGACGACGGGCTCTGCGTCAAATGATTACGCGCATTACGATAAGATTGTTGAAACGCTGCGGCAGGAAAACCTCGATACCCAGATAGAGAAATGTTCAGCCTGGGTCGGGACGCCAAAAGAATTGATCGACATGATTGAAGATTATAACGATCAGGTTGGTGGATTTGACGACGGGTCTCTTCAGGTTAATTTCACGACATTGCCGGCAGATGACGCCGAAAAATCGGTACGCTTGTTTGGTGAGAAGGTCATTCCCCACTTTTCCTGACCAAAACTTGGTTTGAGGATTCCTTTCATCGCTGATCGTGCTGTCATTGACTAACGCAATGATGGAAGGAAACTCAAGGTAGGTTATTAAAACTATTTCTAAAGTTCCTATTTTAGCGCCGCTTGTTAGTCTCCACTGAAAGCTGTTCCAGGTTCCATTCGAGAAAAGAAAATTAACCAATTTTCGCTACGATGCCTACTGTGATGGTGGATTTAAAAGTGTGTATGTTGGGGGCATATTGCTCCTCGGATTAATTTCTGTTGGACGACGATTGAGAAATTTGAACGATGGCGAAGAGAGTGTCATTGCAGATGTTGCGAGTGCAGTCTGTGTTCATTGGACGCCTGGCAGAGAGTTTTAAAGTGCGATCTGGGATGTAAAAAAAGTCAGTAACCTCTTGGCTTTTGAAGGATGAATCTTTGAAATTCCCTTTACCAGTGCTGGTAATTGTCGTGAAACATGTTAAGAGTTTCGACCATTTTGGACGTTTGTTTACAACGAGTAAAAGAAGATGCCCATTCTTGTTACCGGTGCCGCCGGGTTTATCGGATACCACGTGAGCGAGGCTTTATTGTCGCGTGGCGAAGAGGTTGTCGGTGTTGATAACGTTAACGATTATTACGATGTGAATTTGAAAAAAGCCCGTCTTGAGAGGCTGCAAAAACACAAAGGATTTAGATTTCACCAGGTCGATATCTCTGATCTTGCCGCAATGAAAGAAGTCGTCGCCGGTGCAGGGAATCTAAGGCGCGTGGTGCATCTCGCAGCTCAAGCGGGGGTTCGCTACTCGATCGAAAACCCATTTGCCTACGTGCAGGCAAATCTTGTTGGCCATATGTCTATTCTTGAAATTTGCAGGAATCAGCCGAATTTTGAGCATCTTGTCTATGCGAGTTCGAGCTCTGTCTATGGCGGGAACACCAAGCTCCCGTTTTCTGTCGATGACCGAACCGATACGCCGGTGTCTCTGTATGCGGCGACCAAGAAGGCAGATGAGCTGATGAGCCACTGTTATGCGCATCTCTACGGGTTTCCACAGACAGGCCTTCGGTTCTTTACGGTCTATGGACCCTGGGGTCGGCCAGATATGGCCATGTATATATTTTGTAAGGCAATCTCTGAAGGGCGTGCAATTCCGGTATTTAATAACGGCGACATGAAACGTGATTTCACCTTTATAGATGATATCGTCGCGGGGGTTGTTGCGTCTCTTGATAACCCACCTGTTTCTGTCGATGAGCAGGCTCCGTGCCGTTTGTACAATATTGGCAATCATCGTAGTGAACCTTTGATGAGGATGATCGGGCTAATAGAAGAGGCATTGGGAAAGAAAGCGCAGATCGATTTTCAGCCCATGCAGCCTGGTGATGTGAGGGAGAGTTTCGCAGACATTGACGCAATCAGTGCAGATCTTGGTTATGAACCAACGACCCCAATTGATATCGGGATACCGAGATTCGTCGATTGGTTCAAAGCGTACGAGGGTATTTAACTTTATCGGTCATGATTGGACGGACCGAGAAAATTGTTTCGCTCTGGCGAAGGAGCAGTGAAATGTCGCGCATCGTTTCTTTCGGTACGACCCTGATTTCTGGTGTGGTCCTTTTCCTGCTTATGTCCCCCGGCGCCGATGCGTCAGAGAAAAAGGAAATTGCGACACCGGTCGATGTTCGCGAGGTGAGTACGCGCAAATCGTTGATGAATTGTGTCCTTCCCCCCTAAAACTGGGCCATTATTTTGGCATGGAAAGGGGATTTGTGATGGCTCGGAAACGACATTCGGACGAGGACATACTGAAGCTGCTGCGTGAGATTGAAGTGAAGTTGTCGAACGGCAGCGACGTAGCGTCGGCGTGTCGTGGCGTGGGTATCAGCGACGCTACGTATTATAACTGGCGCAAGCGGTTTGGCGGGATGGGTCGGTCGCAGTTGTCGGAGATGCGTTCTCTCGAGAAGGAGAATACGCGGTTGAAGAAGATTGTGGCTGAGCTCGAACTGGACAAGCTGATCCTCAAGGAAAGCCTGAGCTACCTAAAGCCCAGGGCCTGACGACCGAGCATCTTCGTCAGGCCGTTATCCATACACGCCAGAAGCTTGCTACGTCGGAGCGACGGACCTGCCGGGTTATTGGTCTGGCCCGCAGTTCCCTGCAATATCGACCAGATCCCAAAGATGACAATGATCTGCGGTTGGCACTGATCCGGCTGGCGAAGCAGTATGGGCGCTACGGTTATCGCAAGATTGCCGTCCTGCTGCGTATCGAAGGGTGGAAGGTGAACCACAAGAAGGTTGAGCGGATCTGGCGCGAAGAAGGACTTCAGCTGCCGCAACGAGACAAGAAGCGCCGGCGGCTCTATCACAAGGACAGCTCGATCATTCGGTTGCGGCCAACCCATCCCAATCACGTCTGGGCCATCGACTTCGTGCACGACAAGCTCGACAATGGTCGGAGCTACAAGATGCTGACTGTCCTGGACGAGTACACCCGCCAGGTGCTGGCTGTGACGGTTCGCACCCGGATGAGGGCTGACGATGTGCTTGAGGCGCTATACCCACTCCTGCTGCGCCACGGCACCCCGGAATACATCCGCTCGGACAATGGTCCCGAGTTCATCGCACAGGCGATGCAGGACTGGCTGGCAAGGGTCGGCATCAAACCCATCCGGATCTATCCCGGATCACCCTGGGAGAACGGATACAACGAACGCTTCAACGGAACCCTGCGCCGCGAGGTTCTCAATGCAGAGTGGTTCACCACGACTAAGCAGGCTCAGATCGTCATCAACCAGTGGCTCAGACAGTACAACCACATCCGTCCACATCAGGCACTGAACATGCGACCGCCAATACCAGAAACTCTAATCAGGAATGGCACAGAACTTGGGGGCTAGACACGAACATCAAAATCAGGAGCGTTCGATTCTCTATCGATACAATAATTTCCGATACTTTTGCTTGGTCCGGCGCTTAATTGCAGGTTTGGGCGGTTAACTAGTCAGTTTGCATTTATTCTTCGAAATAGATCTTCTGCGACCCGCTGTGCTGTCTTGCCATCCCATAGTGGCGGACATTGTCCTTGGGGCCATGCCCCCTGTGAGATATCGGCAATGCACCCCAACAATTGGTCTGGATTTGCTAACTTGTTTGTTCCCATCGTAACAGTAATTGGTCTTTCTGTGGTGTCTCTCAACGTTACGCATGGAATGCCGAGATAGCTGGTTTCCTCCTGAACACCACCAGAGTCAGTGATCAAAAACTTAGAGTCCCGAACCAAGCCCATAAATTGGATGTAGCTCAAAGGTGGCGTAATCTGCAGACCGCTGGCTGTGTCTAATTTATTAAATAGGTTAAAGCCTTCAAGGTTTTTTCTAGTTCTTGGGTGTAGGGCAAAAACCAGGGGGGTTTCCTGAGCTACCTGGCAGAGGTAGTCCGTTAAACGGGCGAGGGTGTCCTGGTCATCAACATTGCTTGGACGATGCAATGTCACGACACCATATTTACCCGCTTGCAGGTTAAACTTTTCAGGAATTTTACCTGCTTCGATCTGTTCCCTTAACAATTCATATGAGTCAATCATGATGTTGCCGACATTGCTTATTTTGGATTCGGCAACACCCTCATTTCGGAGGTTTTCATCCGCATCTGGAGATGGGGTCCACAGCACATCCACGATGGCATCTGTAACCAGGCGGTTAATTTCTTCAGGCATTGTACGATCACCGGAGCGGAGTCCCGCTTCAAGGTGGGCTACTGGAATCAAGAGCTTTTTGGCACTCAGAGTGACGGCCATGGTTGAATTGACGTCGCCAACGACAACGATCCAATCAGGCCTTTTGTCGAGAATTATTTTCTCATAAGCCGTCATCACGCCCGCCGTTTGCTCAGCGTGGCTGCCACTTCCAATGCCAAGATGAATGTCTGGTGGCGGCAATTGCAACTCGTCAAAGAAGCTATCCGACATATTTGCATCATAATGCTGTCCAGTGTGGACAATCATCGGTTCACACCAACTTGTCCGTTTCAGCTCATGATACAGGGGGGCCACTTTCATAAAGTTAGGTCTTGCGGCAGCAATGAGATGTACAGAGGTCATGAGGAAGGTTCTACTGATCAGTATCTATTCGAGCGTTCAAGTTAACGGGTTGGCCGGAAATTGGTATAGAGGAAAGTCGCATCTCTAATGAGTTATTTTAAAAATGTGGTATTTCGGCAGCCCTGTCGGCGGGGCAGCTCTTGAAAAATCCTACTTCTTTCCAGTTGAATATTCGATAAACAAGGCGTTGAACTGCTTGAAACGCCCGTTGGCGTTCCAAAAGAAGCCATCTCCCACGCCCCAGTAATGGACACCTAAAGTATGTTTTTTGTTTTTTGGACATTGGGCTCGTTGGGGGCGTGGCTGGGGGGAGCCCGCCGATTGATTCCAAAAGCGGCCCCATTTTTGAAAGTTCCCGCGCGCATGAATTTCACCGGTGACCCATTGCAGCTTGTTGTAGCGGCACCAAAATCGTAAGCCAATCCAAACCGGACCTGCCGGTTGAAAGGTCTTGCGTAGAAACTCGTGAATTTGGGGCGTATTGACAACCGCAAGTCTACCTCGAACACCGTGAAGAATTTTCTTCGGAGCCATTTTTGCGGCGTGAATCCATTCAATCGGACCGCTCAAGGGGACCGGCCGTTTTTTGGGGTCGGTAGCGTCAGGGCTGTATAGTTCAAAATAGCTTTTCGAAACAGGGTTGTAGACAGGCTTGTTGTATAGTGGCTCAGCTTTGATTGGTGCGCTTACACCCACGGCCAAAATACTGACTGCGACTACCCGCTGCCAACGCATGTCAATTCCTCCAGTTTTCTGATAGCCGAACACTAAAAACCTGAGTGTAGTTCGGCAAGTGAAATTTTCTTATTAGCATGAGGGCTATTGTCACAACAAATGAGGCGTAAATGTGGCCGACGATTCTAATTTTCAACCTGATATATGGGGACTATACGAATATTGCTGTAATTAAGCCTTGTCAGTAAATTTATGCCTCACCGACAAAGCAAGGTATTTGAGGCTATACTTTCCAGCGGCCCACACTCCTCGGGCTGTTCGCAAGGGGGCCTATGACTTTTATAACAAGCCTATAGATTCTGACACGTTGGCGCTTCTTGTTGACCGTGCCTATTACTTGCATGAGCTAGAAGAAGAAAACCGCCGATTACAACGATCCCAAAAACACACACCTTTACAGGGATTGATTACGGCTGCTCCCGAGATGCTTAAAGTTTGCCAGTTCGTTGAGAAAGTAGCGCCCACAGACGTTACTGTTCTGCTCCTGGGGGAGAGTGGCACTGGCAAGGAATTATTGGCGCGGGCAGTCCATGATCTGAGTAATCGCGCAAACGCTCCATTTTCAGCAATTAACTGTGCGGCGATTCCGGAAAATCTTTTGGAAAGCGAACTATTTGGCCATGAAAAGGGCGCGTTCACTGGTGCTGTAAAGCAGACAAAGGGAAAAATCGAGCTAGCGGATAGCGGCACGCTGTTTCTTGATGAGATTGGCGATGTGCCCTTAGCCTTGCAGGTTAAGCTTCTGAGATTTTTGCAAGAACGTGTCGTCGAAAGAGTAGGCGGTAGGAAGCAGATCGATGTCGATGTACGGATTGTCTGCGCTACAAATCAGAATTTAGAAGATTTAATGGCCGCGGGTAGTTTTCGTGAGGATTTATACTATCGGATAAGTGAGCTGGTTGTGAATATTCCCAAACTCGCAGATCGTAGAGGCGACCCAGAACTGCTTGCCCATGCGTTTGTCGGTCAGTTTAGCCAACAACAGGGACGAAATATTCGAGGCTTTAGCGGCGAGGCTTTGTCGGCTCTCGCGCAGCACGATTGGCCGGGAAATGTTCGGGAATTGGAGAATCGTGTTAAGCGCGCGGTTATAATGTCGGATGGCGCACTGGTAACGCCAGAGGATCTTGATCTTGCAGAACCGGAAGACATTCCTGATATTCTAAATCTAGCGCAAGCCAGAGAAGAGGCAGAGCGCCGAGAAATTCCGCGCGCATTGGCGAGAGTCGATGGTAATATTACCAAGGCGGCGAAATTATTAGGCATAAGTCGTCCGACCTTATATGACCTGTTGCGACATCATAATATAGATGTTGATTGAACGGATTTTAGGAAGTTGTAAGGCCCGATTACGGGGCTGATCCATTGGCGATTTATTTGATTTGAACTAGTCGGTACGGCGGCGTGAGTAGGAGCGGAAATATGACACGAGACTTACGAAACAGGATCGCAGCGGCTTGCCTTATTTTGGGCTCGTCAATGTTTGTCATTTCTGCTGCCGATACGGCGTTGGCGGCAAAGGGCGATAATAGTAAATCGCAAGAGTTTGTTGAAGATGCCCAGCAATATATGGACAGAGGCGATATAAACGCTGCTGTAATTCAGCTCAAAAATGCGTTACAGCAGGATCCAAATAACGTGTCGGCGCGAAAGTTGCTCGGCGATATTTATTTAAAAGTTGGCAATGGTCCCGCTGCAGAAAAAGAGCTTAAGGCCGCACAGCAACGCGGGGCGAATGACAAAGATATTCAGGTACTAATCGCCAAGGCATATTTGCTTCAGAGCAAATTTGACAAGGTGATAAAGGAATTAAAAGACGACGTTACGGATCCCAAGTTTCGGCTGGAGGTTTTGCTAACAAGAGGCCAGGCTTTTCTTGGGATCAATGAACTCAAGGATGCGGAGGCAGCTTATACAGCAGCCGAAAATATCAAGCAGGACGACATCCGTGCGAAAATAGGATTGGTTCGGATTTTGGCCGTCCAAATTAAAGTAAAAGAGGCGGAGGCCAAGATAGATGAGGCTTTGCTCCTCAAAGGTGACTCTGCGGAGGCGCTGGTTCTTAAAGGTGGCATTCGGCGGTTGAGCCGGGATCTTGAAGGGGCCGTTCAAGCCTTTGATAAGGCGATTAAAGTAAGTAAAGGGAATTTACGCGCGCATCTCGGTCGTGCCGCTGCCCTTATCGATTTGAATAAGGACGTAGAGGCCGAAGCCGATTTGCAAGTCGTCTTTCAGCGTTCGCGCAAACATCCTTTAGCAAATTATTTGTCAGCTTTGTCGCTTGCGAAGAAGAAAGATTTCTCCGGTGCTCAGGAAGCTATTCAACGTGGCGGGCCGGCATTAGACAACCATATGCCAAGCGTGTTTCTAAAAGGCGCGATTAATTACGGTCTAAATCAATTAGAGCAGGCCGCGGCTAATTTGGGCCAGTTTGTGCAGAAAAACCCCAAAAATATTCGCGCGCGGAAATTGTTAGGCGCTACGCTGGTCCGCAAGAATGATTCAAAAAAAGCTGTTGAAATTCTTGAACCGTTGGTCACTGCAGGACAGGCTGATGCTCAGGTCAAGTCCCTGCTAGGCAGTGCCTATATGCGAACCGGTAAGTTCGCAAAAGGCGCGGAAATGTTTGAGCAGGCGGCCAAGGAAGATCCCAAAAAGTCGGCCATCCGAACGCAGCTTGCCTTAAGTCGGCTCGCTCAGGGGTCAACTGACAAGGCGGTGGGAGACCTGGAAGCAGCGATAAACTTAAACCCTGATGCAAATCAGGCATCTATTCTTCTGGCCTTAGTACATCTGAGGAAGGGCAAATTTGACGACGCTTTGAAAGCGGCGCAAATGTTACGCAAAAGCATGCCAGAGAATCCGTTGGCAATGAATTTAATAGGAGCATCCCAGCTTGGAAAAGGCATGCTCAAAGAGGCTAGGACTTCCTTTGAAGAGGCCTTGCGGAAGAAATCAAGCTTTCACCCGGCACGGATGAATCTGGCGCAACTCGACTTAAGAGAAAAGAAAGACGCAAACGCAGTCAAGCATTACAACGCTATTATTTCGGAAGACCCTAAGCATGTTGGAGCGCTGATGGCGCTTGCAAACATCGCGGCAAAGAACAAACAGGATCAAGATGTCGTCAAATGGTTGAAGCAAGCGGCAGACGCTAATCCAAAATCCGTTGCACCCCGTCTTCGGTTGATTGGGTATTACAACAGTCGACGCGCGATCAAGAAGGCGCTGTCTGTCGCCCGGTCTCTGAATACCAGCGTTCCACGCAATCCGCAGGTTCTTGAGGCTTTAGGGCGCGCCGAAGTTGCTTCGAATAATATTTTGAATGCGGTTGGCACCTTCCGACAACTCGTTGACATTGCAAAAAAATCGCCGCGGGCGCACCAACTCTTGGGCGATTCGCTTGTTGCTTCTAAGGACCCCCGAGGCGCGCGGGAGAGCTTCAACAAGTCTCTCGAATTGAACAAAGAATATGTTCCGTCGATGATGCGACTTGCCGAACTGGAATCACGAGAAGGTAATTTAGAGAAAGCTTTAGAGTTGGCGCGGGCGATTGACGAAAAACGGCCTAAATTTGCGGCGGGTAGAATGCTCGCTGGTGATGCCTATGTTCGAGCAAAGCAGTTTCAGAAGGCGATGGTCGAATATGATGCCGGCTTGAAAAAAGTGGATACAGGGGCCTTGGCCATTCGTCGTTTTAATGCGCAAAGGCAAGCTGAGAATCTAGAAAAGGCACTGGCCGGACTCCAGGAATGGGTTGATCGCAAGAATGAAGCCGCGGTCCGTCACGTCCTTGCGAGCAACTATATCAGCAGTAAGCGCTACGAAGACGCTATTCGCGAGTCGGAAAAACTGCTCAAGGACGATCAGAAGAACCCGGTTTTGCTCAACAATCTGGCATGGCTTTACTCTGAGAAAAAAGATCCTCGGGCCGTAGAATATGGCAAGAGGGCATTGGAAAGAGCGCCTAAATCTGCAGCCGTGATGGATACTTTGGGTTGGATATTGCTTAATAGTGGCGATGCAAACCAGGGCACCGAGTTGCTCCGGAGAGCAAATGAAGCCGCTCCGAAGCAAGGTGATATTGCTTATCATTATGCGATTGCTCTGCAAAAGGCCGGAAAATCGCGTGAAGCAAAGCGTTTGTTGGACAGGCTCATCGCCCAAAAAGGGACGTTTTCCGATATGGAAAAGGTCAACAAACTCCTGAAGGAACTTGGTGGCTGACCAAAAGTTGCTTCGTGGCGGTTGGGAATACGCGGTAAGTTAAACGCGTTTTAGCGAGTCGCGAATCTCAATGGGTGTTGCTGGAACGCCGCCGAGTTCGCCGAAGAAGAAATCAAAATATCGTTCAAATCGATCCAGAAAAAACCCTAATTCCGACGGCGACCCGACGTAAGGCGTGTTGCCCGGCATCAGGGATGGGCTGTGATAGGTGAAACTAAAGGTTTGGCATCCCCGCGAGAGCATCGCCTTGGTAAGTCGGCGATGCTCCTGCCAGCTAATACCCTCTGGGGTTAGCGTTATCCGATCCATTAAACGCAACCTCGCAAAGATGCCAGGTAGATGAAGCGCGCGACCGGCTGGATTGTTTAGCAGGTCATATGATGACCGCCGCGACCGACCCAATAGTCCGGCGAAATCGATCGACATCGGAATTTCACACATATTGTGCGAAGAACCGAACCAGTATGGTTTGGTCCCGCACAACGAGAAATCTGGGCCTTGCTGGCTGGATTGGTTTGTCCAGGGAAGAACGCTTGTATCAATCTCATACCCCAACGCTTCGAGTGTTGCGGTGGTATCGGCTCCGACGCCATAACGCCCCGCTTTGTAAACTTTAGGCGTTTTGTTGAAACGGTCTTCAATTGTCTGCGTTAGAATTCTAAGTTTTTCTTTTTCTAGAGATGCTGGGAGATTGCCTGGGTAGGAATTGAAATTGTTGACGTCTTCGTTATGCGGCGGATTTACCCAAGGGTGCAGGTGAGCCCCTATTTCACACAGTCCATCTGCATAAAGTTCCTGTAGTGGACGAACGCCGTCCTCCTGACTAACGACAGGGTAATCACAGACGTAGATTGGCACGATGTTATATTTCTCAAAGATACGATGTGCTTTTTCTTGAGCGCCCATAGCGCGTATGCCGGTATTCTGTCGGCTATGCGGCAGCGACCAGTCAAATTCCTCTTCGGTATCAACCAACACCATCAGCCGTAATTTATCGTCTTTGGGTTCGGCTATTTTCCAGTTTTCCGGAGTCAGCATTTCAATTCTTTGTGGTCAGCAAGTACGTCGCGCGGTACAGAGATAACATAATATGAGCCGGACCCATTAATATTACTCGTATCAATATGCAGGAAATCTTGCTCACGAACATACATTCTCATTTCGTGCTCGTCTTTTTCTCCTGCGGCCAAAGCAGTATCCCCTTACATATAAGGACAGTCAGAAAGAAACTTGGTGAGCAATATCGCGAGACAGTGCGGGCTCCTTGTGGCACCTTGTTTGAAGACGCTTACCACGTGAAGACAAGATAGGGGTAAGGCCAATTAAACCGTTGAAAATCCTTACCTATACGACTCTTTTTCCAAATAATGTGCATCCTCAGCATGGTATTTTTGTTGAGAACCGTTTGCGCCAGATCGTAGAGACAGGCGAGGTTAGCGCCCAGGTGATCGCGCCGGTTCCCTGGTTTCCGTTCAAGCAGGAAATTTTCGGTCACTATGGGTCTCTCGCGAGAATCGAGAGATTAGAAGAACGCTTCGATTTATCGATCCAGCATCCGCGCTTTCTAACCATTCCTAAAGTCGGGATGCATCTTGCGCCGGAGCTGCTTTTTCGCGCCACCGTCAACCGCGTTAAGCGCTCTGTTGAGGAAACCAGGGCGGTGTTAATAGATGCTCACTACTTCTATCCCGATGGCGTTGCAGCCGCGAAGATTGGAGGCGCCTTGGGCCTGCCTGTCGTGATTAGTGCCCGGGGCTCTGACATCAATTTGATTGCTCAATATGAAGGCCCGCGAACACGGATTGTGGAGGCCGCGCGCGATTGCGCCGTGATCATTGCTGTGTCGCAGGCGCTCAAGGAAAGAATGATCGATATTGGCATCGACGCTGACCGAATCCATGTTCTCCGCAATGGTGTTGATCTCGAAGTGTTTTCGCCGATTTCAACGGAAATAGCGAGAGACATGACGGGCATTGAGCGCCCCACGATGGTCGCCGTTGGTAATGTTTTGTCGTCGAAGGGGCAGGATGTTGCGATACGGGCACTGACCCTGGTCCAAAATTTAGACTTGGTAATCGTTGGGACTGGGGCTGATGTCCCGACCTTTCAAAAACTTGCCATTGACCTTGGTGTTGTCGACCGGGTTCGCTTTGTTGGTAGCGTTCCGCAGGCAGAGTTAAGAAGCTGGTTTAGTGCAGCCGAGTTTTCCGTTCTTGCCTCAATGCGAGAAGGGTCGCCAAACGTGGTTCTGGAATCAATGGCCTGTGGTACGCCGGTGATCGCCAATGATGTCGGTGGCGCATCAGAAATAATCACATCGCCTGAAGCGGGTAGGCTTATGTCCGCTCGCACACCGGAGGCGTTGGCGGCTGCGATAGAGGGTCTTCGCGCATCGCCACCGGATCGGAAGGCAACGCGTGCATGGGCTGAAAACTTTAGCTGGGAATCTACGATTGAGGCTCAGGTCTCGTTGTATCGTAATGTTGTTGCACAGGCCTGATTTTCTTATGACTGGTGTTTTCTATATGGGCTCATTTTGTCGGGCAGATAGTGTGAGCCTGCCATAAACATCGACGTAATTTGCAACGCTGTTTTTCCATGAACGTTCGTTTTCGACAAAGTCTCGACCAGCGGCGAGTTGTTTCGGCCAGTCCTCGCGGTTTTTTAAGACCCGTAAAACGGTGTCTGCGAGATCATTTGCGTCACCGGCCTTAAACATATTACCTGTTTCGCCGTTCCGGATCAGTTCGTGATGTCCTCCGACGTCAGAAGCAACGAGGACTTTATTCATGGCCATCGCTTCAAGTGGTTTTAGCGGCGTCACGAGGTCTGTCAGCCGAATGCGTATGCGTGGATAAACCAGTAAATCGATGAAATCGTAATACTTCTGAACCTGATTATGCGGAACCCGGCCGGTAAAGATGATGTGATCATTGAGGCCCAGATTGCCTACGAGTGCTTTGAGATTTTCGTCTTCAGGCCCGCCGCCAACCAGCAGTAGTTTTGTATCGGGTCTGGCTGTCAGGATTTGTGGCATCGCCTGGCAGAGGAGATGTAGCCCTTCATAACCATAGAAGGAGCCGACAAAGCCCACGACTGATTTGCCTGTCAGGCCTAAGGATTGCAGCAATGTAGGGTCTGGTTTGCCGCCGCCAGTGAACTCTTCTGCGTTGACTGCGTTGGGAATAACTGTCACCCGGTCAGGAGGAATGCCCCGACCAATAATATCGGCGCGTAACCCTTCGCAAATCGTTGTTACCGCATCGGCGCGTTTTAGCGCCCAGGTCTCTAGCCATCGGGTCGCTTTATATCTCGGACCAAATTCCTGACTGGTGCCATGGCTGGCGGCGGCGTCTTCCCAGAAGGCACGCACTTCATAAACCATTGGAATATTGGCCTGTTTGCCCGCGCGAATTGCCGGTATCGCATTCAAAACGGGTGAATGGGCGTGGATGATGTCGGGATTTTCCTTGGCGATGACCTCTAACAGGCGTCGTTCAGTCTGCCGCATAAGCGCCCACTCACGCATAACCGGCACTCTGGATAAAGCGGTGGTTGCTGCTGGCGTGCGCCAAAAAGACCAGCCATCAACCTGTTCGTGCGGTACATATGGTTTCGTATGTTTAGGAGATGTTAGATGAACGGTTTCCCAGCCCAACGCGTGTTGCTGCTCCAAAATTGCCAACGTTCTAAAGCTATATCCGCTCTGCAGCGGAATAGAATGATCCAGAACATGTAAGATGCGCATCGGTAACGGCTTATCTATCGTGATTGGGTCTTCCTGAATGTCTATTTAAGCAGGGTTAAAATAGCAACCAACGGATTTTCGCCTTACCTTTGCCTTATTGCGGTGCGATAGGGTCATCCGTGCATGCTAATTGGGGTATCAAGTGAAGATATTTGTCCCGTTCGATAATGTTGACTTGTCAACGAATAGCCGTTCCAATGTTGATGAGATGAGACTCATTCGGAAGAATGGTGCTAGCGTAAATCATCGGTATAGGACCGGAACAAAGATTTTGGCCATTATTTTGAGATATATTCAGGGAGGATTTAAAATGATCAAGACACATCAATTAATTTCTACGGCTCTCGTGGGGGCTGTTGTGCTCGGTGGGGCTCCGTTTATCGGTTCGCAGGATGTTTCTGCGACAGAACTGCGGCTGGCGCATTTTACGTCACCTAAACATCCGATGGATCGCCTGTTTATGCGGCCTTGGACGAAGCAGATCGCCAAGATGTCAGGCGGCAAGCTGACGGTAAAAATTTTTCCAGGCGGTAAGCTCGGCAAAGGCCCGCGGGCTCAGTTTAAACGCGCCGTCGATGGCGTTGCCGATATCACGTTCGGCCTGCAAGGCTATACCTCGAAGATATTTAAGCGCACGGCCATGGTGGAACTGCCGGGCGTTGCTGCCAATTCGAACGAGCTGGTCAAGAAGATGTGGGCCGCTCACAAGCTTATGGCTCCGGAATATAAGCGGGTAAAACTTCTTGCAATGTGGGTTGGCGAGGCGCCGGTCTTCATGAGCCGGAAGAAGCCAATTCGCACTCTTGAAGATATCAAAGGGCTTAAAATTCGGACTCCGTCTGCCAACCAGTCACGTTGGTTGAAGGCACTGGGAGCGTCGCCGGTATCTATGCCAATCAATCAGGTTTACCGCGCGCTCGAAACCGGTCGCATTGACGCGGTTTTGGTGCCTCCGAGTGTTATCAAAAGCTTCAAGATCGGCGAAGTGGCAAAGCATTACACCACGGGCCTTGCGCAGGCCTTTGGTCGCTCACCATTCTTTGTTGTTATGAACAAGAAATCCTGGAATGGGTTAAGCAAAGCTGACAAAGCGCTCATCAATAAAACAACTGGTGCAGAATGGAGTGCCAAGGCAACGGCAATTTATGAAAAGGCTGGTGCAGGTGGACTCAATAGCGTGCGGAATACCGGCAAGCATCACATTTATGCTTTTTCCAAAGCCGATCAGGCGAAGATGAAGGCTATCCTGCTCAAGGCCCGCGCCGGTTACATTGCGCAACTTGAAAAAGAAGGCGTACCGGCCAAGGCAATTCTCGCGGCTATGGGCTCAGGCTCCTGATCCTAAGTGTTGTTGGTGCCTTCTGATCGTCCAATAGAAAGCATCGTCCGAAAGAGTGTGCGTCACCTCGCCATTTTGGCTGGGGTGACGCTTCTCTTTTTGATGCTGCTGACCGTCTACGCCGTCGTCATGCGCTATATTTTCAATGCCCCTATTCTATGGGCACTGGACTATGGCCGGATGGGGCTGGTGGTATTGGTCTTCTTTGGGCTCGGCTATTGCGGCCTTACCGGTGGCCATATCGCGGTTGATTTTATCGGTGTCTTTGCCTCGCCCAGAATAGTGCAAATTTCGGACGTCATTGTCCGGTCAGCCTGCGTTGTTTTGATCGGGCTCATGGCCTGGCAAGGATTGCAGCAAGGGTTGGACGCATTCGAGATGGGTGAGGGGACCAATGAGCTTGAGATTCCGCTCTTTCCATTTTTTGGTGTCGTGGCATTCGGCTCGATAATCTATTGTTTTGTTCTCATGATCCAGGTTTGCCGCGCTGCCCGCGGTGACAACCTCGACGATCCCGGTGAATCATGACCCCCACGCTTGTCGGTATACTGGGTTTGTTAAGTCTCTTTGGGTTGCTGGCGTTACGCATGCCCGTTGGTATTGCGATGGCAGTGGTCGGGACGGTTGGCTTTGGCGTTCTAAACAGCTGGCCCGCTGCGATGGCGCAGCTGGGTCGTGAGCCCTTTGTTATCGCGTCGTCCTATGAATTGATTGTTATTCCCCTGTTTGTCCTCATGGGGAATCTTGCCAGCATTTCAGGCATGAGCCGCGACCTTTATCAGGCCGCCTATTCCTGGTTCGGTCATTGGCGGGGTGGACTTGCATCGGCGACGATTGCTGCATGCGCCGGGTTTGCTGCCGTCTCGGGCTCGTCGGTAGCCTCTGCGGTGACGATGGGACGTGTCGCACTCCCCGAAATGCGCCGATACAAATATAGCTCGCGGCTCGCGACGGGCTGTATCGCCGCGGGTGGGACATTAGGCATTCTTATTCCACCCAGTACCGGCTTTGTGATCTATGCAATCCTGACGGAAGAATCTATCGGCAGGTTATTTCTCGCCGGTATGTTGCCGGGATTGTTGTTGACCGCTCTGTTTATGGTCGCGATTTACATTCAGTGCCGGATCAAGCCAGAGCTTGGACCACCCGGACCCCGGACCCCCATTCGTGAGAAATTCACGGCGCTGCGGCAAGCAAGCGCCATGGTTGGTATCGTTATCATCACAATTGGCGGAATTTATATCGGTGCATTTAGCCCGACCGAAGCCGCCGGTATCGGCGCATTCCTGTCGCTTCTCCTTGCCGTGGTGCGCCGTCGCGTGACCACGTCCGCGATGGGCGATGTGCTGCTCCGTACGGTGCGGACAACCGCGCTGGTATTCCTGATTATTGTCGGTGCACATATTTTTAGTCCGTTTATCGCGCTCACGAATATTCCGGAAGATCTTGCTGAAATTCTGGGTGATCAGTCGATGCCGCGGATTGGGGCGCTGCTGATCATTCTGCTCGCCTATATCGTTATGGGAACCTTTCTCGAAGGGTTTGCGATGTTGGTGCTGACCCTGCCCATCGTCCATCCCGCTGATCCTCGCATTAGGGTATGATCCAATCTGGTTCGGAGTCGTCATGGTCATCGTTCTGGAGATGGGTTTGATCAGCCCTCCCGTCGGGGTGAACGTTTTTGTTGTTAAAGGGATCGCCGGTGATATTCCGATGAGTGATATCTTTTTGGGTATCCTGCCGTTCTGGTTGGCGATGGGCGTCTGTCTGGCGTTGCTGGTGGCGTTTCCACAGATAGCTCTATTCTTGCCAAACACAATGATCAATTGAGGGGTCGCGGCCCATGAAGTTATTTTCACGCCGCAAGAGAAAGCTCCATATGGGGAAATACCCTATGGAGAAACTGAAGCGAGTCCCGAAGACGACTACCTTTATTTCCGACAATGTGCCGCGCGTTCCAAAGCGGGCTAATTTCTTTAATCGCGCAGCCCTCGGTGATCTTGGCGATAAGGCGAAACGCGAACGTCCGCGTTTTGTTGGCAAGTTGCCTTTTGCTCGCTCGATGGGAAGGGTTTGCCAGGCCCACCTGCCGATGCACAAAGGCGAGCCACTGGACGACGAAGGCACCGCTGCCGGATGACCTCACAGAACGCGCGGAGCATTTCAAAGCGCTGACCTACTTCCTCAATGCTGACATGGTTGGGATTTGCGAAGTGCCGGAATACGCCTGGTACAGCCATGACACCAATGGCGATGAGATCGAACCGCGCCATAAATACGCAATTGTTCTGCTTGTTGATCAAGGGTTTGAGACACTGGACGCGGCGTCCGGCGATGACTGGATCAGCAATGCGCAAAGCTTCCGCGCTTATATGTGGGGTTCGAATATCGCCAGCACGGTGGCGGAATATATCCGTCAGCTCGGCTATGAAGCGCAGGCCCATACCAACCTCGAAAGCGATGTCTTGCACAATCCGCTGGTCATGTTGGCGGGTCTTGGTGAGCTAAGCCGCATTGGCGAGGTGGTCCTGAATCCGTTTATTGGTCCGCGTTTTAAATCTTCGAGTCATTACCACAAACCTGCCTTTGGCGACCGACCAGCCCATCGATTTCGGCCTGCAGGATTTTTGTTCGAAATGCATGAAATGCGCTGTCGAATGCCCCTGTAACGCCATCTCCTTTGGCGACAAGGTGATGTTCAACGGTTACGAGATGTGGAAGCCGGACGTTGCCAAATGTACGGCCTATCGCGTCACAAATTCCAAGGGTGGCGGCTGTGGTCGTTGCCTGAAGATGTGCCCGTTTAACAAGGAAGGGCTGATCTCTCACCGCGCTGCGTTGTGGGCGGCGATCAAGCTGCCGTTTATGAGGCGCTTCCTGGCGCGACTTGATGACTGGCTTGATTACGGTAAACGCAATCCGGTCAAAAAGTGGTGGTGGGATCTTGAAATCGTTGATCGCAAGGTCACTGTCCCCGAGAACGTCAATCAGCGCGATCTCAACAAGAACCCCGAGGCACCCTCTGCACAGCGGTTGGGGTTGTACCCACGAGATACAATTCCGGACCCGGCTCGTAAGGAAGCAGCGCCCGTTGATCGCAAAGAAGGTATGAAGCGCTATGATCAGGCGCGACAGGAGAACGCCGATAGGATAGCTGCTGAGAAAGAGGCTGCGAAATGAAGTGGTTTTCGCAACGTAAGCGTCCGATGCATATGGGCAAATACCCAATGCACAAAATCAAACGGGTCGATCAGCCAACCACTTGTATATCAGGCGATGTGAAGCGGGTGCCGAAACGCGCCAACATGTTTACCCGCGCGGCCAAGGGGGACCTTGGGAAGAAAGCGCAGTTCGAGAGAACCCACCGTTTTGCCAAGACACCGTTGAGCGCGGCATTGCGCAGCATGTCAGCGACGCATGACGATCTCCATGATGGCCCCGTCGCCCCGGACATCGCGCCGATTACGACAGATACCCAGGAAGTTGCAGAGCATATCAAATCGATGTGTATGTTTCTCGATGCCGATATGGTGGGGATTTGCGAAGTGCCGGATTATGCCTGGTACAGCCACGACAATGATGGCACGCCGATTGAGCCGTATCACAAATATGCCATCGTTATTGTCACTGATCAGGGGTTTGAAACGCTTGATGCGGCGTCTGGGGATGACTGGATCAGCAATGTCCAAAGCCAGCGCGCCTATCTCATGGGCTCCACCATCGCCTGCACAGTCGCAGATTATATTCGTCAGCTTGGCTATCCGGCGCGGGCGCACACCGCGACCAAATCCGACGTGTTGCATCTACCGCTAACGC
Organism: uncultured Alphaproteobacteria bacterium; assembly: GCA_943787225.1. Classification (GTDB taxonomy): domain Bacteria; phylum Pseudomonadota; class Alphaproteobacteria; order MPNO01; family UBA2964; genus UBA2964. Next base: position 611,753 of record CALSLP010000001.1, on the reverse strand, counting down.
TTCTTTCGGGGATGGGTGAACTGAGCCGTATCGGTGAACTGGTTCTCAATCCGTTTTTGGGGCCGCGGTTTAAGACGCATATCGTTACCACTGATTTGCCCATGCAGATCGATAAGCCGATTGATTTTGGTCTTCAGGATTTCTGCAGCAAATGCATGAAATGTGCCAATGAATGCCCGTGCAATGCGATCTCGTTTGGCGACAAGATCATGTTCAATGGCTATGAGATGTGGAAACCCGACACAGAGAAGTGCACGCTCTATCGGGTGACCAATCAAAAGGGCGCCTCCTGCGGACGCTGCATGAAAATGTGCCCCTTTAACAAAGAAGGTCTGTTCACCCATCGCCTTGCCTTATGGCTTGCTATCAAAGTGCCTCCACTCCGCGGCCTGCTGGCACGAATGGATGACTGGTTTGAATATGGTAAGAGGACGGTTGCCAATAAGTGGTGGTGGAATCACGAGAATATCGATGGCGAATACGTGATCGCCAAAGGCGAAAATGAGCGCGATCTGAAAAAAGAATTCACGCCGCGGGGAGAGGATCGCTACGCGGTATTCCCGCCGGATACAATGCCACCCCCTGATCACGACGGGCCATTTCCTATAGACCGCCCCGCTGGGGTCAAGCGACGAGCAGAGTCAGAGAAACCGCCGAAATAGCGCAAAAGGCTATATGCCAGTTGCTTGAGATAGATTGGCGGATCATTATAGTTTCAAACAAATTCGCCGGTGCGCCGGCTAGGAGGAAGATATGGCCAGAAGCCTTCATGAAAGACCCGAAGTAACACCAGAGCGTGAAGCATTTTATAACAAGATTGATCCGCTTGCTGTTGCACCACTGTGGGAACGGCTTTTCACGTTTATGAAAAAAGAACCAGAAATGCGGGCCGATCCCCATGTCTGGAAGTATGACGATATTCGTCCGAGTTTGATGGAGACGGCGACGCTCATAACGGCGGAAGAAGCCGAACGTCGGGTCCTTATTCTTGAGAACCCCGCTCTGAAAGGTGAGACCGCCGCCAGTGATTCAATGTTTGCTGGCTTCCAACTCATTATGCCGGGTGAAGTGGCGCCAACGCATCGTCATTCACCGGCGGCCTTGCGCTTTATTGTCGAGGGCGATGGCGCCTATACCGCAATCAATGGCGAAAAGGCACCGATGAAGCCCGGCGACTTGATCCTGACGCCATCCGGCGTTTGGCATGACCATGGCAATGTCGGGACGACACCGGTGGTTTGGCTCGACGGGCTCGATATTCCGTTGATCCGGACGTTGGGTACGATGTTTACCGAGCTTTATGAAGACGGTGGCATCCATCCTGAAGGACGGCCGCAATTCGATAATGTTGCGCGTTATGGCGCCAATATGCGGCCGATGAATTATAAATCCGAAGAATTACACTCCCCGGTATTCCACTACCCATATGATGAGACGCGGAGCGCCTTGGTGAACCTCAAGAAGGCAGGCGAGGTTGATCCGTTCCACGGTATCAAGATGCAGTATATCAATCCGAATACCGGTGCGCCGGTAATGCCGACCCTGGATTGTTATATGGAACTCCTGCCAGCGAAAATGAAAACCCAGGAATTCCAATGCACAGCGACATGGATTTATTCTGTCGTTGAAGGAACTGGCCGTACTGTGATTAATGGGACACCTTACGAATGGGGCCCCCGCGATGTTTTTGTGGTGCCGGGTTGGTTGCCGCATCATCATGAATGTGATGATGACGATGCATTCCTGTTCAGTTTTTCAGATAAAGGAGTCCACGAAAAACTTGGGCTTTATCGTGAAAAGCGCGGCAACGTCACGCACTGATCCAAATACAGCACAAAGAAAAAGGGCTGCTCAATGGGCAGCCCTTTTTTGTAACTTCTTAGCGGCAATTAGCGGACACGGGCGTCAAAGAACTCACCCTTTCCGGGGCCGACACCATCTTTTTGCTCTTCAAGATCAAGGCGTTCGTCCTTGATGCCGGGAGCCCAGGTCACGACCTGCAGGATTTCAAGATCGACATCCCCCGTACTGGCGAACCAGTAGGCATTGCCGTGTGGCATGATGATGCCTTCCTGTGGGCCGTAGACGCCAAGAACTTCGTCATCTGGTCCGTAGAAGGTCGCTTCACCCTTCATACACATCCACATCCCGTCCATACCGGTATGGATGTGCATGTTGTTATCACCTTCCCCTTTTTTGACGATCTGAACAGAACCGCGGAGCAGACCGGATGTTCCCAGTGTGACAATTGATTTTCCAGCTTTCAGCCCTTCGGGTTTTTCATATTTGAAAATCTGAGGTGAACGCGCTTTTTGTTGTGCTTCTTCAATTAGGTCTTCTCTACGTGCAGCCATAAGTACCTCCAAAAATTAGATGGTTAATCTTCTGCCTCTTTATAAACCCGCGCAAGTAGTTCCATCAACGTATGGCGTTCGTCGACGGAGAGGTCACGGGTCATGTGTTGTTCGTGTGTGTTGACTAAAATACTTAATTTCGCCAGCAAACTATGCCCCAAATCGGTCAGTTTAAGAGCGTGAGACCGGCGGTCAGTGGCAGAAACTTCCCTGACGACCAGGTTTCGATCCTCTAGCCGGTCAATAATCTGTACAAGAGTAGACCGGTCAAACCGCAGGGCACTGGCGATTGCCGACTGGCTGATCCCGGGGTTTGCATCGATCAGGACCAATGCCCCATATTGCGGCGGGGAGATTTCGACCTCGCCAATGGTTTTGTTGAAATGCTGAAAAACGGCAACCTGCGCACAGCGCAGATTGTACCCGATCAAGTCAGGCAGAGCCGCCATATTGATAGAGTCGGGTTTGCCCGTTTTATCAGCCATCAGTGCCTAGCTGCCTTAGGCAATTTTCAGGGTCAGGTCACAGACACCGTCAACATGGACGACAATCTCTTCACCCCGATTTACCGCGCCAACACCTTCTGGCGTACCGGTATAGATCAAATCGCCAGGTTCCAGCGTTACCAGACCTGAGAGATAGGCAACACTTTCTGGCATATTCCAGATCATGTCACCGATATCGCCAGATTGCCGGGTCTCACCATTGACGGTCAGCGTGATGGCACCAGCAGTGGGGTGGCCAATCGTGGCCGCTGGATAAATTTCGCTGCAAGGGGCGGAGGCGTCAAAGCCTTTGCCCATATCCCAGGGGCGACGCATGCCTTTGGCTTCTTCCTGAAGATCGCGGCGGGTCAGATCAATGCCGACGCCATAGCCGAAGATATGGTCATTGGCATCATCAACGGAAATGTTTGCACCGCCCTTGCCGATGGCGGCAACCAGCTCAGCCTCATAATGGAAGTTCTCCGTCGCAGGCGGATAGGGGATGGTCGCGCCGTTCTGGACAATTGCATCACCAGGTTTCAGGAAGAAAAATGGTGGTTCGCGTTCGTCGGCACCCATCTCGCGGGCATGGGCTGCATAGTTTCGGCCAATGCAATAAATCCGGCGCACTGGGAAGCGGTCTTCGCTGCCGACGACGGGTACAGAAGGTAAATCCCAGCTGGGAATCGCGTAGCTCATTATTGTCACTCCAAATCAAATAAATGTTGGCGTGAATGTGACCTACCGGGGCCCAAAGGGCAAGGATCACCGTGCCAATTTTCGGGGCTGGATTTAGGGCCGTGCCTCCCTAATTAGGATAGGATAGAATAATCGAAACATCGTGCTCGTGAGGCAAAAATGACATTTCCAAATCGCCCAGTTGAAGCTATCGAACATTGGCATGCCCATGTTTATTACGACCCCGAGAACACCAAGGATACCGCTGCAGGCCTTCGCGAAAGAATCGTCGAAGAATTCCCTGATACGACAATGGGACGCTGGCATGACGAGATCGTTGGCCCGCATCTTGTCTCGATGTATCAGGTCGCCTTTGAGGTTGATCAGTTTGACCGGCTGGTCCAATGGCTGGCGGTTAATCGTGACGGGTTGAACGTATTGGTGCATCCCCATACCGAGAATGCCTATAACGATCACTTGGTTTTTGGATTTTGGCTTGGTGATAAATTGCCGCTGAATGAAGAGCGTCTGATCCGCATGGCAGACCGGGAATCGCAATAAGGTGGCGTTTCTCTATCCATGGTCTTGCCGTGCCGGGATGGGGCTTTTACAACATAAGCTATGACTTTTCCTCTGGATCCTCTTAACGCTGCGCTTGATCGGCTGTCACGTCATCCGTTTTACAGTGACAAATTGCCAAACAATGTCGCTGACGCCGCCGACTTCGCGAACGCTGTTCCTTTGATGTCGCGCCCTGATTTGGTCGCAGAAATGCATAAAGCCAGGATACGGCGCTTTTGGAGGCACCAATCCAGTACGGATGAATATGAGCCCGATGGGCGGCGGTCTTGTGCCCGTGATGCAGACCAGACGGGACCTTAGTCTCATGATCGGCGCCTGCCGGACCCATCTTGATGCCTGCGGTGTCGAGGAAGGCGATGTTTGCGCCGTGTTCTTTGGCTATCACCTGTTTGTCGCTGGGCTGTTCTATCAGAGCCAGATGGAAGCGCATGGCGTTACCTGTATTCCGCTTGGGCCTGGTGAAGCTGATCGCGCTGTCGAAATCTGCAACGCGCATAACGTCAATATTCTGGCGGGCAATCCGAGCTTTTCGCTTCGACTGCTTGAAGCAGGCGTGAAGCCACCTAAGGTCTTCTTTGCCGGTGGTGAAGCCTTCACCGGGAATCCAACCTTGTTCAATGCTGTCGCCGATGCGATGCCGGGAACTATGTTGGTTGATGCGTTCTCGCTGTCAGAATTTCTGCCGGTTGGCCGTACTTTCCCGGGCGGGCAGGGTGTCCATGTCTTCGATGAGCTGGTTTATGCCGAGGTGATTGACCCTGAAACATTGCAGCCGGTCGCCGATGGTGAACGCGGTGAACTGGTGCTGACTCATCTGCAAAAAGAAGCGCAACCGCTGGTGCGGTATCGCACGGGCGATCTAACCGTAAAGATAACGACGCCGTCGGTGTTTGGCCGGACGGTGTGTCTGCCCAATGTGGTGTTTGGCCGGACAGACGAGATGGTCAAGGTAAAGGGCGTCAAGCTGTACCCATCAGAGATCCGCGCGGTCCTGCTTGGTATTGATGGGCTCGATGGCACTTACAGGCTTACGGTGTCCGCTAAGACCGGTGGCGGCGACACATTGTCTTTGGCCCTTAAGGGAACAGCTGGGGACGATGCTGCGGAGCTCGTTTCACGGCGTTTTAAAAGCCAGACACTGATTTCCGTAGATGAAATTTCGATTATGTCAGAGCTCGAAGACGGCCCTTCACTGATAGACCAAAGAGGAAAATAAGAATGGCGGATGATAACTGGCGATTGATCGTCGATGAAAACTCATACGCTGACTTTTCCGTTTCGGTGTCACCGGCCATCGAAAAGGCCGTCGTCAAGGGTGAGGCGCCGCCCACCGTCTATCTGAATATTTTCGATGTTGATTCCATTACCATCGGTATGAATGAAGATCCTGACAGGCGTTGGATCTTGAGTTTTGTAGCCAAAATGGGATTTCGTTTCGTCGCCGTCCGAATGGTGGTGGCCCAGTTTATGCCGGTGCGGGTTCGGCCTTCCTGGTCTTTTTTCTGCCAACCAGCCACCCGGAAGTGCCGGATACGACAACCGAAGCTTTCCCTAAGGTATTAACCGCTTTTGCCGAGACGCTGGCAAAACGTTATGGCTTTCCAGCGGAATACCGGCCCTTAAATGATGTACAGGTTGAAGGCCGCAAGTTAGTGCCGACCTCGCTTAAGATCGAAAACGGGGTCATGACGTTCCGGATCGTTATTAATGTGAAACCGATTGATACCGAGCTCGCTGGTAAGATCATGCCGATGCCGCCTGAAAAGGTGAAAGACAAGGTGCTTAAGGACATGACCTCGCGTTTCACTTGTCTGGAACGTGAAGCGGGCAAGCCTATCGATACCGCAGAACTCGAAGCAATGGTGCGTGAAGCAACGATCCATGCGTTTGGTGAAGATACGCTCCAGAAAGGCGCTGTGATCGACGTCGAACGCGGCTATGCCGATGAATTCCGCGCGGAATATGAGAGCGATGACTGGCTGTTTGCCAAAAGTGAAAAGACGCGGTTTGCCGGGTTGCTGCAGCAGGGCGATACAGTCGGTCTGGGCCGGGCGAAAGCCATGGGTGGCCTGATTTGGGCGACACTTGTGCTGCGCGACGGAAAGGTGCTGAAAGCTATTATCAATGGTGATTGGCACCCCCGTCCGCTGGACAGTGTGTCCTGGCTTGAGGATAGCCTGACCGGTTGTGCGGGTAATGTTGATAGTTTGCGTGATTGTGTGGCAGAGTTTTTGGCGCGCGACGATGTTGAGTTTGCCGGTGTTACCGCCGACGATTTGGTGGCAGCGATGGAAATCGCTCTTGGTGCCCAGTCTCCCGTTAAGCTTTAGCGGCCAACTATAGGGGGCATATATTATGTCAGTCGTTGTCTCTGAAACAGCAGCACCCGGTATTACAAGAATAGCGATCAACCGGCCGGATAAGCGGAATGCTGTAAGTCCGGAAGCGCGCAATGCTTTGATTGAGGCGTGTCTGAGGCGCTGGCCGAGACACGGTTCACGCCATCGTGCTCGGAAGTACCGAAGGCCATTTTTGTGCTGGTGGTGATATCGATTCCATGACCGATCTGGATGTTGCGTCGGGTCGCATCAGGATGAAAGAAAATCATCGCATGGTCCGGCTACTTGCCGAGGCAGAGAAGCCGATTGTGGCGGGTGTTGAGGGATTCGCTATGGGTGCCGGGGCCGGGATCGCCTTGCTGTGCGACAGTATTGTGCTGGCGGAAAGCGGGGCCCTCGGATTTCCGTTCTTTCGGATTGGGTTGACGCCGGATTATGGCATTTTATTTACACTGGCACGGCGTGTGGGTCAGGCCCAAGCGCGTCAGATATTGCTGTATGCGGAGATGCGGAAAGGTCAGGACGCGGTTGATGTTGGTCTTGCTGACGAGTTGGTGTCAGACGGACAGGCTGAGGCACGGGCTATTGTACGGGCGCAGGCTTTGGCGGCGATGCCACCACATGCCTTTGCACTGACCAAACGCCATCTTGCAATGGAACCGCAATCGCTGGAACAAGCACTTGAGATGGAAGCCATGTCGCAATCGCTGGCGTTTGTTGGCTCAGAGCTTGAAGAGGGCCGCGCCGCCTTTCTCGAAAAACGCAAACCGGATTTCCGGTGAGTTAGTCATCACATGGTAGATGTCGCTGTCATCGGTGTCGGTCAGACACGTTACGGAATGTTTCCCGAGCGGACGCTCAAGGATTTGTTTCATGAAGCGGCAGTTAATGCCCTGAACGATGTTGATAAAGGTCTCGACCCACAAGATGTCGAGGAAGCCTTTATTGGGACACTGTCCACGGGCGGGGCACAGCTCGGTAACTTTGCGCCGCTAATGATGGAAGCGGCTGGCATGGTTGGGGCCAGCGCCCGGCATATTGAAAACGCCTGCGCTTCTTCTGGCTTTGCCATGCGCGACGCGGTGGCTGCAATTGCGTCGGGCCGGACAAATATCGCTGTCGCTGGTGGTATTGAAAAAATGTCCGATTTGCCGCGGGAGAAAAACCGGTTGTGGCTGGGCATTTCCGGGGACGTTGAATGGGAACGGCTGGCAGGGACAAACTTTGCCGGGATTTATGCGATGATGGCGCGGCGCCATATGCATGAGTATGGGACGGAAGAAGAAGCATATAACGATGGCGGCGGTGAAGAACCGCAATAACGCTTTGGCAAATCCGAAAGCTCAGTTCGGGCACCGCTCGAACTTGATCGTGCGATGAAGGCTCCAAATTTGGCATCCCCTCTGACCTTTTCGGATGCCTGCGGTATTACCGATGGGGCATCGATGGTCATTCTGTGTCGCGCTGATATGGCAAAAGATTTTACGGACCAGCCCGTATTGGTGGCGGGTTCTGGTGGTGCCAGTGACTATGTCGCTATCCATGACCGGCCGTCGATGACAACGCTTGAAGGTACAAAGCGTGCGGCTAAGCAGGCCTACAACATGGCCGGGATTACAGCGGACGATATTGATTTCGCTGAAGTTCACGACTGTTTCGCGATCGCCGAACTCCTGGCCTATGAGGATTTAGGGTTTTGCGAAAAAGGTGATGCCGGAAAATATATTGAAAGCGGTGCTACGGCGCGCGATGGCAAACGACCGGTCAATAATTCCGGCGGGTTGATCGCCAAGGGACATCCCATTGGCTCGACAGGAACCGGGCAGAGTTTACGAAGTCGTCAATCAGCTGCGGGGTCGTGCCGATACGGCGGAACGCCAACTTGAAGACATCCGTTACGGGCTCACCCAGAATGTCGGTGGATCGGGGGCGGCGGTTGCTGTCCATATCCTGAAGGCGGTGGAGTAGGACTATGGTCGGGAATTGAAAGTTATGGCGTTGCCCTGCCCACATTACGCCTTCCTGCCAGCTGCCTATATAGAGGCCTGGGGTGCTTGTGCGGCGCGCGGTCTGAAACAAAAAGCGTTTTGCGCCTATGACGAAGATCCGGTGACGCTCGGCATCGAAGCTTCTCGTCAGGCACTCGCTCGGCTATCGGGTGGCATTGAAATAGGCGCGCTGTTTTTCGGCGTGACGACGCCACCTTTCGAAGAAAAACCATCCGCAGCGACTCTGCCTACCGCCTTATTCGAAAACACGGCGATGCGGGTTACAGAGATCACCGGCTCGCCCCAGGCTGGTGTTCAGGCTCTGGTCTCGGCAATTGAATACTGCATGGCAGGGAAGGGGCGTTATGCCCTGGCCGTCGCGGCTGATGCGCCCAGCGGTCCTGCTGATGCGAGTTATGAACACGCTCTTGGCGCTGGCGCAGCGGCTTTTGTTGTCGGACCGGATGGCGGCGTCGCCAGTTTCGACAAGAGCTTTGGTGTCACGCGAGAGACGTTTGGCTCGCGCTTCCGGCGTCATGGCGATAACACACTTTCTGATCTTGAATTGCGGACGCGCGACAGTCTTGCGAGTGCCCAGGACTTTGGGCGCTGAACTGTTGGCCTCAAATCTTGGTAAGGTTAAGCGCCTGGCCTTGGGGGCTGATGCTGGTTTGATGCGTGGCGTTGGCAAGGCCTTGGGATCTGCCGGACGCTGAAACAGACGCGCTGTGGAGAATGATCGGCGATGCCGGTTCCGCCTCGGCGCCATTTGCCCTGGCGGCGGCCCTTGATGTAATGCGGGCCGGGGACAAGATCCTCTGTGCCGGGATTGGGTCCGGTGCTACCGCGGCATTGCTGACGGCAGGCAAAGAGCTATCCAAACGCCGCCGAAAAGGCGCGAAGGTGGCCGACCTCATTAGCCGGTGGCAAAATGGTTGATTACGTGACCTATCTCAAACACCGCCGGATGCTGTCGAGCAGATTTGGAGGGAACGGATGACCTCCTATGTTTCCCTGCCGATGTATGGCGCCAATATAGATGAACGGATGCGGCTCATCGCCGGGAAGTGCCAATCCTGCGGCCAGCTGGCCTTATCCTCAACGCCCGGTCTGCACCAAATGTGGCGGAGATCAGTTTGACGACACGCCGCTCTCGGGTAACGGCACGCTCTATACCTATAGCGTTGTTGCCGGTAATGGTGCGCCATCAGAGTTTGATGATGAACAGACCATGACCGGTGATGTGCTGTGTGGCGTGGTTGAACTCAAGGAAGGCCCCCGCGTAATGGTGCGGCTTGCGGATGCTGATCCAGAGCAATTGCACATCGGTATGAAGGTTCGGGCTGTTATCCGTCGTCTCTATGATCAGGAGGGCATCCTGCGCTATGGCACCAAGTTCGAACCGGTTGAGTCATAGAAATCGATGACACCGCCTGTTTTTAAAACCCGCATTACCGAGTTGTTTGGCATAGATCATCCGATCTTGTGCGGCGGCCTCATGTGGTTGGCGGATGCCAACTATGTCGGCGCGGTGGTCAATGCCGGCGGCATGGGTTTCATGACGCCACGCAGTTTTCCGACACTGGATGACTATCGGGCCCAGCTGCGCAAATGCCGCGAGATCACCGAGGGTAAAGCGTTCGGTGTAAACATCTATGTTTCTGCACGGCCTGAGGCCAATGAAGAGCTTGGCGTGTTTCTCGATGTGGCCATCGAGGAGAAAGTGGCCTTCGTCGAAACCGCCGGGTTTAGCCCAAAAGCGTTTTTACCCCGGATCAAAGATGCCGGGATGAAAGTCATTCATAAATGTACGACGCTGCGCCATGCACAAAGCGCGGCAAAGGCGGGCGTCGATGCGATTGCCATTCTGGGGGCAGAAGCGGGTGGCCATCCGGGCATGAATATGATCGGTGGCATCGTTCAGGGTGCCGTTGTTCCGGATGGGCTTGATGTTCCTGTGGTCCTGGCGGGCGGGCTTGGGTCTGGTCGCCAATTATTGGCGGCGCTGGCCTTGGGAGCAGACGGTATTTTGCTGGGGTCCCGGATGACAGTGGCAGAAGAAATATGGGCCGATGACAAATACAAGAAGCGCGTCACCGAAACCGTTGAAAGTGATACACGCATTGTTATGTCGATCTTCAACGATAATTCACGCGTCCTGGATAACGCGACGGCCAAAGCGGTAAACGCACTCGAAGAGCAGGGCATTACAGATTTTGAACAATACAGGCCCCTAGTGCAGGGGCCCAATCAGCGAGATGCCTATGCATCAGGTGATTTTGACCAGGGCACGCTGTCTATGGGACAAAGCTGTGCCTTTGCCAACGAGATTGCCAGTGTAGAGAATATTTTTGATGACATCCTCGGGATGCCGTCGCAATGCGGGACCGACTTGGCGGTTTAGCGGTAGAGAACGGATAAGGTAGCGAAGCATATGGCTCATAATCCAAACAGTTCGGATTTTACGGTAGGGATCCTTGGCACCGGCGCGATGGGGCGGGGGATTGCCCAGATCATGGCGACCGGCGGCATGCAGGTCTTGTTGTTCGATACCAATGACGGTGCTGCCGAGGCGGGACGAGAGTTTGCAGAACGGATGATCCGGCGTGCTGGCGAGAAAGGCACGATCAGTGATGAAGAAGCGCAGGCTGCCGCTGCGCGTCTCAATGTTGTCGCGCAACTGTCTGATCTGGCCGGTTGCGATCTCGTCATAGAGGCGGTGCTTGAGGACCTTGAAATCAAACGCGAGGTTTTTACCGGTCTGGAAGACGTGGTTGCTGAGGATTGCGTGCTGGCAACCAACACGTCTTCGCTTTCAGTCGCCGCGATTGCGGCAGACCTGAAACATCCGGGCCGGTTTGCCGGTTTTCATTTCTTTAATCCTGTGCCCTTGATGAAGGTAGTTGAAGTGGTGAATGGGGTGGAGACCACGCCTAAGACCGCCGACATACTGGTTGCTGTTGCCCGCCGCGCCGGTCACGAACCTGTACGAGCCAAGGACACGCCCGGGTTTCTGGTTAATCACGCAGGGCGTGGGCTGAATACCGAAGGTGTCCGAATTGTCTCTGAAGGTATTACAGATTTTGCCGGGGTCGATGACCTGTTGCGCGAGGGTGGTCCAAATTTTCGGATGGGGCCATTTGAGTTGATGGATACCACCGGGCTGGATGTATCCCATCCGGTGATGGAATCGATTTATCAGCAGTTTTATGAAGAACCGCGCTTCCGTCCGGGGCCTCTGACGCGCCAACGCGCCGCCGCTGGTTTATATGGTCGCAAGACCGGGCGAGGTTTTTATACATATCAAGACAATAAGAAAGTATTGCCACCGGTGGCAGAGATTCCCGATACTCTGCCGGAAGCGATCTGGGTGAGTAAGGCTGAGCCCGCCGGCTACGAGATGCTGGCTGCCGCATTGTCAGGTGTTGTGGAAATTGATGATGGGCAGAAACCGTCAACACGCAGTCTTTGTCTGTTTACGCCGCTTGGTCGTGATGTCACCTGCGCCGCCGTTGCTGAAGGTATTGAAGCGGAGCGCTCTTTTGGGGTTGATACAATGTTTGGGTTGGATGGCCGCCGCACGCTTATGGGCACGCCGGTTTCCGATCCCGATCTTCGCGATATGGTCCATGCAGCGCTAGCGGCAGGAGACCATGCTGTTACGGTAATCCATGATAGCGCCGGTTTTGTGAACCAGCGTGTCGTCGCAACAGTCGTGAATATCGCTTGTGATATCGCGCAGCAGCGTATCGCTAGCCCGTCCGATATAGATAAGGCGGTTACGCTCGGGCTAGGCTATCCGAGCGGACCGCTGGCTATGGGTGATTCAGTGGGTGCCCGACAAATCCTGAAGGTTCTTAATGCGATGCAAGACTTCTATGGCGACCCGCGCTATCGACCGAGTCCCTGGCTCAAGCGCCGGGCGCTGTTGGGTGTTTCTCTGCTCACCGAAGAAAATTAAGTGTAGCCGTGCGGATTACAAATATTTGAACCCTTAAAATCGTGTGGGATATGCAGGCTTATTAGAGTCGGGTTTGCGCGCATTTCAGGGGCTTAATCACTGTTTTCAGGCTCTATTGGCCGGATAGCCTTTGGTCTGTCTGGTGCGTTGTTTCGAATCTCTATTGACTGGAATTCAGCGACGGAATATTTGCGCCTGGCACGTGTTTTTTCAAGTAGTAGTAACCATATACAACTCGATATGCTTATTTGTATTCCTAATGTTCTTTCTTCAGAAGAAGTTCAGAAAATTTTGGCTGATCTTCTGCAGGGCCACTTCGCTGACGGCTCCTCGACGGCTGGCGCGACCGGGCAGGGAATCAAGTTTAATCTCGAATTTCAGCGGCCTGAGAACAAACCGACCGAAATAGACCGGCTTGTGATGACGCGTTTGATGGAGAATGAGACTTTCCAGGATTTCGCAATGCCTAAGCACATCGCCCCACCAATATTCAGCAAATATGATATCGGGATGGAATATGGGGTGCATGTCGATTCACCGCTCATGGGCCAAAAATCAGTTATCCGTTCAGACCTGTCTTTGACACTCTTTCTTTCCGACCCCGCAAGTTATGAAGGTGGCGAATTGACGATTCAGGCGGGCTTTGGTGAACAGGAAATAAAATTGGCTGCTGGCGATGTTGTCGTTTATCAATCGACATCGCTGCATCGAGTAAAGCCCGTGACGCATGGGACTCGTTTTGTCGCCCTAAGTTGGCTGCAATCCTTCATCCAGGATGAGGGTATGCGCGAGATTCTTTATGATCTCACCGTTGCATCTCGCCGCTTTTCGGAAATTTTACCCTCTGGTGTAAACTCCGATCTCGCGGATGTACGGGACCATATTAACAAGGCCTATGCTAATTTAATGCGCCGGCAAGCCGACGTTTGAATTTATTTCCATTCTTTTGTCACGGTGACTCCACCCGTCCACCGATTCGCGGTAGGTTTAATGCACGCTTTCTATAAACAATCTGCGATGCCTAAATCGAGTGATTGACGACTAGACGTTCCCGTAAACCTAAATCTTGGAAATAACGTGACCATCGAACATAAGGACCTCGCCAACGCAATTCGCGCTCTCGCGATGGATGCCGTGCAGGCAGCAAATTCTGGCCATCCCGGCATGCCCATGGGCATGGCAGATGTTGCCACTGTTCTGTTTACTCGCTTTTTAAAGTATGACGCTTCGGCACCTGATTGGGCTGACCGCGACCGATTTGTATTGTCGGCGGGTCACGGATCGATGCTGCTCTACGCGCTGCTGTATCTGACCGGCTACCCCGATATTGATATTGAAGAGATCAAAAACTTCCGGAAGCTCGGTAGCAAAACCGCCGGACATCCGGAATATGGTCATGCTGCGGGTATCGAAACCACGACCGGGCCGTTGGGGCAGGGCATATCGACAGCGGTTGGCATGGCGATGGCCGAACGCATTTTGGCCGCCCGGTTTGGGGACGATATCGTTAGCCATTACACCTATGTCATTGCCGGTGATGGTGACTTGATGGAAGGGATCAGCCATGAGGCTGCGTCTTTTGCCGGTCATCTCGGTCTGTCACGCCTGATCGTTCTCTATGACGATAACGGTATTTCGATTGACGGTAGTACCTCACTGTCCTGGTCGGATGATGTGCCGGCGCGGTTCGCTGCCTATGGCTGGGATACCAGCGTGGTCGACGGACATGATCCAGAATCTGTGGCAGCGGCAATTGAAGCCGCTCAAGGGCAGAATAAACCGTCCTTAATTGCCTGCCGCACGACGATTGCTTATGGCGCTCCGACCAAAGCTGGCACTTCCGGCTCACATGGCGCGCCGCTTGGTGATGATGAAATTGCCGGGACGCGGGAAGCCATCGGTTGGTCGCATGGCCCGTTCGAGGTGCCTGATGAGATTGTTGGCGCGTGGCGCGAAGCAGGTGTCCGAGGCGTCGGCGGTCGACAGGCATGGGAGGCTCGGCTGGCCGGTCTCGATGGTGCTGTCCGCGACGAATTTAATCGCGTGATGTCGGGCGCTTTACCAGCGGGTTGGGAAAGCGCAATTCAGGAGATCAAAGCCGAATTCGTTGCCGAGGCACCGGGTCAGGCGACACGGGTTTCGTCAGGTGCCGTGCTTGAAAAACTGATTGGTACGGTGCCGGAGCTGATGGGTGGATCTGCCGATCTGACGGGCTCCGTAAATACGCGAACCTCCAACATGTCTGCTATTTCCCGGGAAGATTTTTCGGGGCGCTACATCCATTACGGTATTCGCGAGCATGGTATGGCCGCGGCGATGAATGGTATGGCGCAACATGGTGGTGTCATACCCTATTCCGGAACTTTCCTGGTGTTTGCTGATTATCTACGCCCGGCCTTACGCCTATCCGCTCTCATGCAGCAGCGTGTTATTCATGTGCTGACACATGACTCGATCGGACTCGGCGAAGACGGTCCGACGCATCAGCCGGTTGAAACGCTGGCAAGCTTGCGGGCTATTCCGAACCTCAACGTGTTCCGTCCAGGTGACGCCGTTGAAGTGGCAGAGTGTTGGGAAATTGCGGTATCGACTGAGAATACGCCATCTGCCATCTCACTGACGCGTCAGGGCATTCCGACTCTCAGAAAAGACGCCGCCGGTGAAAATCAATGCGCCAAGGGCGGCTATATCATTTCTGCTGCAGATGGCGATGCGGTCGTGACTTTAATGGCCACCGGGTCGGAAGTTTCTGTGGCGGTGAAGGCACAGGAATTGCTGGCTGCAGAGGGGATCGCGGCGAATGTTGTCTCGATGCCATGCTGGGAGTTGTTTGATGCCCAGCCTGCGGCATATCGCGCATCGGTCTTGGGCGAGAACACGGTTAAAGTTGCCGTCGAAGCAGCGGTGTCTATGGGCTGGGACAAGTATATCGGTCCGAACGGCGCCTTTATTGGAATGTCCGGTTTTGGTGCTTCGGCGCCGGCTGGTGATTTGTTTAAGCATTTTGGAATTACTGCGGAAGCGGTCGCGGCGGCGGCCAAAGAGCGGTTATAGGAAACTCATTTAGACGGAGGATATTATGGCAGTACGGGTAGCCATCAACGGATTTGGTCGCATTGGACGGCTGGTTTTACGCGCCGCTTATGAAAGTGGCCGCAAGGATATCGAATTTGTCGCGATCAATGATCTTGGCAGCATCGATGCCAACGCGTTGTTGTTAAAGCGCGACACGATTCACGGGGCTTTTCCAGGTACGGTGAAGACCACAAAGACCGGTATCAATATCGGCAACGGCAACATCAAGATTTTTGCGGAACGCGACCCCGCTAATCTGCCCTGGGGCAAGCTCGGTATTGACGTAGTGCTCGAATGCACCGGTATTTTCACCAAGCGTGAGCAAGTTAACGCCCATATCGCAGCAGGCGCCAAGAAAGTACTGATTTCCGCACCGGCAACCGGTGAAGATATCACGGTGGTTTGCGGTGTTAATGATAAGAAGCTGCGTAAGAGCCACACGGTGGTTTCCAATGCCTCTTGCACTACCAACTGTCTCGCGCCAGTTGCGGCGGTTCTGCATAAGGCGATTGGCATTCAGCAGGGGTATATGACAACGATCCATGCCTATACCGGCGACCAGCGTTTGCAGGATACCTTGCACCCTGATCCACGTCGGGCGCGGGCAGCGGCCTATTCGATGATCCCGACCTCGACCGGTGCCGCCAAGGCGGTTGGTCTGGTTCTGCCAGAACTTAATGGCAAACTTGACGGTACGTCGATCCGTGTGCCGACCGCGAACGTGTCGATAGTTGACCTTAACTTCACCGCCAAACGCAAAACGACGGTTGATGAGATCAATGCGGCGATCATCAAAGCATCCAAGTCCCCGGCGTTGAAGGACATTCTCATCACGAATGATGAACCACTGGTGTCGTCGGACTTTAATCACAACCCTGCGAGCTCAATCTTCGATCTGACGCAAACCCAGGTGATTGAAGGCAAACTCTGCCGTGTTGCCTCGTGGTATGACAACGAATGGGGTTTCTCGAACCGCATGTCTGATACCGCGGTCATGATGGGCAAGCTTGGTTGAACCTGACTAAAGGCTGATCAAACAATGGCGCGTTTTGAAACGCTCGATACCCTGCCTGCTCTAAATGAGCAGGCAGAAGGTACCCGTGTTCTGCTTCGGGGTGATTTAAACGTTCCGATGCGGAATGGTGTTGTTACGGAAGCGACCCGTATTGAACGGCTCGCTCCAACAATTCTGGAGCTTGCTGATCGTGGCTGCAAAGTCGTGGTGATGTCCCATTTCGACCGCCCGAAAGGACAGGTCGTTCCGGAGATGTCGTTGAAACCGCTACTCGAGCCACTTAAGAAAGCCCTTGGCGGGCGCGATGTCGTGTTTGTCGAGGACTGCATCGGTGCTGCATCGGAAGCAGCGATTGACGCGTTGCCAAATGGCGGGATCGCTCTGCTGGAGAATCTCCGTTTTCACGCCGGTGAAGAAGCCAATGACGGCGTATTTATCAAGGCGCTGGCCCTACTCGGAGATGCCTTCGTGAATGATGCGTTTTCGGCGGCACACCGGGCTCATGCTTCAACAACGGGTATCGCCCATGTTCTGCCGTCGGCGGCAGGGCGGTCGATGCAGGCGGAATTGGAAGCGCTGGAAGTGGCACTCGGTGATCCCGAACGGCCAGTACTTGCTGTTGTTGGCGGTGCGAAAGTGTCGACCAAGCTGGATGTCCTCAGCAATTTGGTTGAAAAGGTTGACCGTCTGGTCATCGGTGGCGCGATGGCGAATACCTTCCTCTATGCGCTCGGCACGGATGTCGGGGCGTCCTTATGCGAGAAGGACATGGCGGATACGGCGCGTGCCGTCATGGCGAGCGCTGATGAGGCAGGCTGCGAAGTTGTTTTGCCGCGCGATGTTGTGATTGCAGAGAAATTTGAAGCAGGGGCCCCCTGCGAAACCGTGCCAATTGCGGCTGTGCGCGCCGACACTATGATCCTTGATGTTGGCGAAGGTACGGCACAGGCTCTGGCAGATAGTCTGGCTGATTGTAAAACCGTGCTGTGGAATGGCCCGCTTGGCGCGTTCGAAATCCGGCCCTTTGACAAAGGCACGAACATTGTGGCGCAGGCTGCCGCGAAACTCACCGCAGCAGGCAAGCTGCGCTCAGTTGCTGGTGGTGGAGATACCGTAGCGGCGCTTGCTGCCGCTGATGCGCTGGATGATTTCTCTTACGTGTCTACGGCCGGGGGCGCCTTCCTCGAATGGCTGGAAGGCAAGGAACTGCCCGGCGTCGCAGCGTTGGAGACTAATTCCTAATTACGACCGTTTTGCGATAGCGATTTGGCGGCGGGCAATATAGGTCTCGACCTCTGTCGTGGTCATCGGGGTGCGGAACATTTCATTCCGCATCCACACACGCTGCAGGCTGACATCGATCATTGCGTCCTGCATCTTTTTCATATCGGCTTTGGTCTTGATCATCTTGGCAGCGATTTCGGCTTGGACCATGTAATGGTCTTTCTCGTCTTCCCAGATGACCTTCATGGCCTTGGCGGTCATTTGATTGAGTTTGTTACCCTTCAATCCTTTGCCGACGCGGAACAAAGCGGTGCCGCCCCCTTCGGTAATACCCACCGCAGCTTTGCCAATGGCGCCGCCTTTTT
Source organism: uncultured Alphaproteobacteria bacterium (assembly GCA_943787225.1). Taxonomy (GTDB): domain Bacteria; phylum Pseudomonadota; class Alphaproteobacteria; order MPNO01; family UBA2964; genus UBA2964. Next base: position 593,687 of record CALSLP010000001.1, on the reverse strand, counting down.
GCACATAGCGACGGCGGATATCGCCAAGTTTCTTTTCCTGCGGCAATTGTTTGAGATCGCGCTTGGAGAGTTTGCGGCCCTGCACATGTTCCAGTACATCGGCCAGCATGACGAAATGGCTATATTCTGACACCAGCTGTTCCAGCAAAAACAGGTAATCGTGGCGGTCGATAGACTTTCCAACTTTAGGGAACATATCTGCGGCCTGGGTTAGCTCGCGATGCAATCCGTTAAAAAAACCATCGACAGGGTTTAGCTCTTTCCAAAGCTGCGCCCGTAGATAAAACGCGTGGTCCTCCGATTTGGCTGCCTTGTAAAAACGACGCGCGATCTCCGCTTCGGCGTCCCAATAGGGCGTTGCGGTATCAATCAGCTGCTGCATTTTTGTGGCCATTAGACGATCCTCATTCGCTATATCAGTAGGAAGTGCGAAAACTACCGGGTGCGTATCAATGCCGCAAGTCCGGGAACTGGCCGTAGCGTGCCGTTTGCGATATGTTGCAAGCGCTTTTTAAAGGACCGATTTCGATGATGCGTGTTTCGACAGATGTTTTTGTAGTGGGTGCTGGTGGTGCCGGAATGTATGCGGCAATCGCCGCGGCGCGTGAAGGCGCTGATGTCATTGTGGCTGATAAAAGCCTGATAAGCCGCGGTGGGGCGACAATCATGGCGCAGATGACTGTGGCTTCTGCTGTAGGTCATGAAGAGCCGGATCACTGGACGCATCATCTCGCCGATACCATCGAGGCGGGCCACGGCCTGTGTAACGAAGAACTGTCGGCAATCCTGTGTGAAGAATCTGTCACCCGAATTCATGAGATGGATGAATGGAAGGTCGGCTGGGCACGGGTTGAAGGCCGCATGACGCAGGTTCATGCGCCGGGACATGGTCTCAAACGCTGTGTTTATGTCGATTATCTTAATACAGGGCCAGCCGTGGCACGGGCCCTCCGCGGAGAGGTCGCTCAGCGTTCGGGAATTCGCCGCGCCAGCGGGCTGGCGGTGATTGAAATCATTGTGCAGAACGGTGAAGCGGTTGGGGCCGTCGCGATTGATGTTGAAAGCGGTGAAACGGTACTGGTTGAAGCCGGTGCAATTGTACTGGCCGCAGGCGGTCTGACCAAGCTCTACAAGCGCAATAGTGCCTCCATCAATATGGGTGGCGAAGCCTATGCTATGGCGTTACGGGCAGGCGCTGAACTAATTGATATGGAATTTGTGCAGTTCTTTCCTATTGGTCATCTGGCACCGCGTATGGTGGGGATGGACCCGATCATGTGGGACCCGTTCCGCTACAAGGTTGGTGGACGATTGCTCAACGGTAATTTTGAAGAATTTATCCATAACTATGGCGCGTCTGATGGTGGCAATTATACGGCGCGTCGCGATGTCGCCTCCTATGCAATCTATAAAGAAGTAGAGGAAGGCCGCGGTTCACCGCATGGTGGCGTATGGTTGAGTTTCGATCACATTGATCCAAAGGTCATGCAAGAGAAGTTCGGCCCGATGATAGGTCGCCTCGCCAAGAATGGCATTGATCTGCAAAAGTCGGCCGTCGAAGTGTCCCCTATCGCGCATTACCATATGGGTGGCATTCGTGTGGACACAGAGATGAAAACCCGCATTCCCGGTCTTTATGCAGCCGGTGAAGCTGTTGGCGGCGCCAATGGGGCAACCCGTCTGTCAGGTAACGCGATACCGGAGGCCTTTGTGTTTGGCGAACGGGCTGGAAAGTTTGGCGCTGCATTTGCCAAAGGCCGGTCACGGGCCCCTCTTGATGAAAAATCGGCAACAATCGTTCTTTCCGAGCCAAAATCACAGCTGAAAAAGGGCGCGGCGCCAGATGGCAGTGCCACAGCGCTGATGACCGAGCTGCAAGCCCTGATGTGGGAAAAGGTTGGGTTGTTCCGCACGGGTGAAAAACTGGAGCAGGCCTTGGCACGCATCCGCGAAATGCAGAGTGATGATCTCCGCAATATCACGATTCCCGATGATGCGCCGTTTAATCAGGCGCTGCTCGACTGGTACGAATTGCGGGCTGGATTATTATGTGCTGAATCTGTGACTCTGGCGGCGATCAACCGGACTGAAAGTCGGGGAGCTCATCAGCGCGAAGATATCCCCGATGCATCGCCGGAATTCGAGCGCAATCAGACGATTGGATTATCTGGCGATCAGCTGGTGACAGGTTGGGCGGATGTGCCCCGAATTTCCTATACACTCGAAGAAAAACAGGCAGCAGTCATATGAGCGACGATCTGAAAACCACGCTTAATGTTTATCGCGGTGCTGCTGGCGAAGAGGCTCACTATGACCAGTTCGATGTCCCGCATGAAGAAGGGGCGTCGGTGTTGGATGCGCTGGTCTGGGTCCGTGAGAATGTGGATGCCTCTCTGGCATTTCGGTATTCCTGTGTCAGCGCCAATGCCTGCAAGGAATGTATGATCCTGGTGGATGGCAAGGTGAACTATGCCTGCACGGCCAAGCTCAGCACTGGCACTGTAACGGTTGAACCCCTCGCCAAAAAGAAGCTGATCCGCGATCTGGTCACCGACATTGTGCCGCCGAAAGAACGGCTTGGGTCGGTCGACGCTGAATAATTATTCGTCAGGTGGCTTGTCCTGCCTGACCCTCTTTTATCAATTCAACCAGTCGCGCTGGCGTCACCGGTGCTTCGGCGATATGCGCATTGAACGGGCTAAGCGCGTCTTCGATTGCAGATATTACTGCGGCAGCGGCGGGCACTGTTGAGCCTTCTCCCGCACCCTTAACCCCAAGCGGATTTAGCGGTGACGGGCTTTCAAGAAATTCGATATCGAAGTTGGGCATTTCCGGCGCGGAAGGCAGCAGATATTCACCAAAGTTCGTCGTGACCGGATTGGCATCATCGTCATAACCCATCCATTCAAACATGGCGTTGCCGATGCCATGCGCTACACCACCGGTTACCTGACCGGTAACGATCATCGGATTGATGAGGGTCCCGGAATCATGGGTGATGGTGTATTTGAGAATTTTGACACCGCCCGTTTCGGGATCGGCTTCGACCTCGCAAATATGGGCACCATAGCAATAGGCCAGCGGGTCAGTCAGGAAGTTCTGCGTCGATTCCATGCCGGGTGTAATACCGCCGGGTAAGGCATAGCCGGGTGTCCCAGCAACAGCATGGGCAACCTGTCCAAGCGAGACAGATAAATCGGGCACGCCTTTGACGCGGATATCTTTGCCGTCAATTTCCAGATCTTCCTCGGATGCTTCCAACAAATGGGCCGCGACTTTTAGCGCTTTCTTGCGCACTTCGACGGCAGCAACGTGACCGGAGGAGCCGGCGGTGATCGCCTGACGGCTGCCAAAGCCGCCCATCCCCATCGGAATCTGCTGGGTATCGCCGGCGACGACATCGACATTATCCATGTCGCCACCAAGCTGTTCGGCGACAACCTGCGCCATCATGGTTCGCGTGCTTTGGCCCATGGCGGCAGCACCGGTATAGACCGAGATTTTGCCTGACGTGCCGATCCGGACGATGGCGGTTTCGAAGGGACCGCGACCAGTCCCTTTGACACCGAAAGAAATCCCAATACCGAGATAGCGCCCTTCAGCACGGGCGGCTTTTTGCCGTTCGGCAAAATCACCATAGCCTGCCGCTTCCATCGTCATTTTCTGAGCTTTTGGAAAATCACCAGAGTCATAGGTGATGTTGATTCCGGCCCGGGTTTTAAGGGGCTTTGTGTAGGGCATCTCGTCGCCGGGGATCATGTTCCGCAGGCGAATTTCTGCCCTGTCTATGCCCAGCTCACGCGCCGCGCGATCCATCAGTCGTTCCATGACGAAGGTGCCTTGTGGGTGACTGGCGCCGCGGACCGGGGCGCAGGGCATCATGTTGGTGAAAGCCAGTTTCTGATCCATCCGGTAATGCGGAACTTTGTAGGGCCCCGGAATACAGGTGGCAGCGTTGTAGGGCAGGGTGATCCCCTGAATTGTATAGGCGCCGTGGTCATGGATCATCGCGCCGCGAACTCCGAGAATTATGCCGTCATCGTTGACGGCAATCTCAGCATCCCAATATTGGTCGCGCTCCTGGACGGCGGAGACGAAATGTTCGCGCCGGTCTTCGATCCACTTAACGGGGCGGCCGAAGACTTTGGCGACGAGGGCGACAACGAGTTCTTCCGAATAGAAAACGAATTTAGGACCGAAGCCACCACCGACATCTGGCGTAATAACGCGCAGCTGGTTTTCGTCGGCACCCAGCAGTTTGACGATAAATCCGTGAACCAGGTTTGGCATCTGGGTCGAGGTCCATAATGTTGTGACATCCTGGATTGGGTCATAGCGCCCAACGGCCCCCCGGCATTCAATAGGATGAGCGCTGCCCCGATGCTGCCATATCTCTTCGCGGAAACTGTGTGGCGCTGAAGTGAACGCGTCGTCCACGTCGCCGTATTCCTGGACCATCTCCATCATCAAATTACTGTCGATATGGACAGAGGCCGTTGGAGAGCCAGGTTCAAGGGCCTTTTTGCAATCACCGACCGCTGGCAGCGGATCCCAGTCCATCTCGACCATGGATGCGGCATCCTCGGCAATATGGCGGGTTTCCGCGATGACAATGGCAACGCATTCGCCGGCATACATCGTCTCATCAAAAACCATAATGACCGGCCCTGCCGTTTCGGCGTTTGGTACGCCACCCGGAAATTCGACAGGCAGGCGATCGGACGTCAAATAGGGTTTGAGGTCTTCAAAGGTGTAGACGGCATAGACGCCTTTCATCGCCTCGGCAGCAGAGGTGTCGATCCCCTTAAGTCGTGCATGCGGAAAGGGGCTACGAACAAAGGAGGCGTTGGCCATATTGGCGAGTTTGATGTCATCGACGTAACGGCCTTGTCCGCGTAGCAAGGCAGGATCTTCGAGTCGCTTTACGCGTCCACCAAACACCTTGCCATCCATGAGAGTCACCTTTGTTCAAATTGCATCTGAAATCGTTGTAGTGTTTTAACGCCTGATGGCGGCAGGGTCCAATCCGCAGACATAAAAAAACCCGGTTCAAACCGGGCACGTCGTTTCAGCTTGTTTGAGGTGTCACTCCGCCGCCGCTGCTTTGCGGTCACCGCCACCTTCCACCTGCTTTAAAGCAAACAAATAATTAGGGTCGAGTTTCCAGCGCCCGACGACCTTTTTCGCTGTATCCTGGCGCAGACGATCAAAGAAGGTCATGACGCGGGAAACTTCGCTTGGATCGACAACTTTATCACCGGGGCGGGCTGAACGGCTAAGCAGAAACAAGGAGCCGAAATCTGGTTTGAGCATACCGATGGCTTTGCAGGCGATGGCAAGCCCTTCACCGCCGGGCTCAAAGACGATACGCCGCACGAGATTGGGCCGCAGCCCAGTCAACTGAGCAAACATACCTTCGAACATTCGGACCTCACCTTTTCGTAATGTCTGGAGAAGGACTTGTGGCGTGATGGCTTGTTTGTCGGCGAGTTTCTGCGCCAGGTGAGAGGCCTGTTGCAGGGAGCGCGTATCGATTTCCCCATGGCTGCCATCAGCTTCGGGTTCACCCAAAAGATCCTTGATTGTACTTTCAATCTTTTGGTCCAGCTCGGTGGGGTCGATCTGATACTCCTCGACAATATGTTTGCGAAGGGCCGCGGAAACCCACCAATACATTCGTTTGGCGAGATGCGGACTTAGATCCGGTCGGTTGAGCAAAGGTTCTTGAAATGGTTCCTCGGTTTTCGACGCGTTCACGAGTGTTTCAATCGTGTCGTCAGAAATTTGCGCAGTCTCATTTTCGATAAGGGTCTTGATGACTTTGGTATTACCGGTCTCAACCAAGGCCTCTGAGACAGCTTCGGAAACCTTGTTACGCATCGCGATCGTAAGCTGATGCTCAAAGGTTTGGTGCTGGATAATCTCGATCAGCTCAAGGTCCTGCAGAACTTCGCTATTCAGTAAAATATTATGGGCAACGTCTAATTCGTCATTGGCGAGGATATTGATGAGGACGCTTGGCGCCCCGCTTTCTTCCGCCATCCGATCAGCGAGGGCTTTGCGGACGGAAACTTCAACATCCTGAATGAGTTGACGCAGAATATCTGTCATGAGAGTCCGTTCGCGTTCGTTCAGAACACGTTCTTCCTCGAAAAACAGATCACCGACGACCTGGACAAGCTGAGACTTTCCGCTTGCGGATTTGTCCCGAGCCAGATCGAGCAGGTCTTGCATTTCTGTATCAGGCGATACGGCCATCGCTAACCACTTCTAGTGACGTCCCAATTATATCTGAAACAACGCCTATAAAGTGATGCTGAAGCCCTTAATTTATCCTTAATCGGCGACTTGTTTCGCATGCAATTTGATTTGAAAATTGCACAAAACTTTACATTAAGGATATCAATAAACCTGTCATTAACTTGTCACCTATAAGAAGGGCATCGGTTTTAAGGGTTTTAGAGTAGTCTAAATGCAAATTCATCCCGGGAATGCGCTCTTTCAGACGGTGTCCGGATCCGCCGCGCAATCAGGCACGATCCAGAATAATCCGCAGCAAACTCAACAGGTGCAGAAGGCTGCGGGCGCTCAACAATTGCAGAGCGCTGCGCCTCAACCAATGTCCCAGATGGCAAATGGCGGCAGCGTGAGCCGTGAGGTGCCTATGCAACCCGGCCAAAACTATCCTAGGGGAAGTTTCATCGACGTCGTTGTCTGATGCCGTCTTCCCAAGAGCATATCTCATGTAGAGTTATTACGGAGGGCTAGGCGTTAAGTCCCAAAAGATTACGCGCGAAGAAATCTGCATCGAAAGGCTGCAAATCGTCTTCTCCCTCTCCAACACCAACGGCATGTACGGGTAATCCAAACCGTTCTGCGAGGGCGACCACGACACCGCCACGGGCCGTGCCGTCGAGCTTGGTCATCACCAGCCCACTAACATCGGCAATTTCTTTAAACGTTTCGACTTGTGAATGGGCGTTCTGTCCAACCGTAGCATCCAGGACGAGAAGACAGCTATGCGGCGCCTCGGGATCAAGTTTGCGCAGCACACGGATGATTTTGGATAGCTCCCCCATTAGGTCTTCGCGGTTCTGCAACCTGCCCGCCGTATCGATCATTAAAATATCTGCATTGTCTTGTTGCGCTTGCTCCAAGGCTTCATAGGCCAATCCTGCAGCGTCGGCGCCCGTATCGCGTGAAATTACGGGGCAATTTGTTCTTTCGCCCCAAATAATCAGCTGTTCAACCGCAGCGGCGCGAAATGTATCACCGGCGGCCAGAACGACAGATTTGCCCTCGCGGGTCCAATTTTTTGCCAGCTTTCCGATCGTCGTGGTTTTGCCTGAACCGTTGACCCCAACGACGAGGATGACATGTGGTTTGTGTGCGGGGTCGATCTCCAGCGGGGTCGCAACCGGTCGCAAAATTTCTGCAATATTGTCCGCCAGCGCTTCTCGGATTTCAGTGTCGCTAATCTCTTTTTCAAATTTCTCTGCGGCCAAAGCGGCTGATAGCTTTGCTGCCGTTGCGACACCAAGGTCGGCGCTAATGAGCGCTTCTTCGAGCTCTTCCAGCGTAGAGGTATCCAAGGTTCGCCGTGTTAGGGCTGCGGAAATGCTGCTGGTTAATTTCTCGGAGGTGCGGCTGAGCCCTGAGCGTAACCGCGATAGCCAGCCGCCTGATGTTTCGCTCATAATACGGTCGCATCTAGTTGGGATTTGTCGGAGCCGGAAATTTGACAGTTTACCAAGCTGCCTGTTTCAACATCCTGATCTAGACGTACCTGCAGGAACTGTTCGCATCGGCCCATATTATCTTTTTCAATTAACACGCTGGCTGTCTTTCCAATACGCGTCTTCAACAGCTTTGAAAGCCGGACTTCTCCAGCCGCGCGCAGCCGTGCTGCCCGTTCGCGCCTGGTCTGTTTGGGAACGGCCGGCATTTTGGCGGCTGGCGTGTCACCACGCTCCGAATAGGGAAAGACATGTAAATGGGTTAGGTCACACTCGTTGATGATCGCTAATGTGTTCTCGAACATTTCATCGGTTTCCGTAGGGAATCCAGCGATGATATCGGCACCAAATGTAGCCTCCGGCCGTATCGCCCGAATACGCGTGCAGACATCGATGGCGTCCTGCCGGTTGTGACGGCGTTTCATCCGCTTCAGAACCATGTCATCACCAGCCTGAAGGCTGAGATGAAAATAGGGCAATAGCCGCGTTTCGGTTCCGATCAAGGTATAAAGATCATCATCTATTTCAACGGGGTCAATCGACGAAAGGCGCAGGCGCGGCAGGTCGGGGACTTGCATTAGCAGCCGGCGGCACAGATTGCCGAGAGAGGGGTGCCCAGGTAGATCTTTGCCATAATCAGTAAGGTCTACACCTGTGAGAACGACTTCTTTATATCCATTCTCCACCAGTGACCGTACCTGACGCACAATTTCACCGACGGCTGTCGACCGGCTGGGTCCACGACCAAACGGAATGATACAAAAGGTGCAACGATGGTCGCAGCCCTGTTGCACCTGAACGAAGGCGCGGGCGCGTTCTTCAAAGCTATCGATAAAATGGTTTGCGGTTTCTGTGATCGACATGATGTCGTTCACCCGGATTTCGGGTTCACCGTTTTCCAGAGCCAACCAGCTCTCGGCTTTGAGTTTCTCTTCATTGCCGAGAACGATATCCACCTCGTCCATCGCGCCATACTGGTCCGGATTTATTTGTGCGGCACAGCCCGTTACGACAATTTTGGCATCGGGTTTTGATCGACGGGCGCGACGGATCGCCTGTCTTGCCTGGCGCTCTGCCTCAGCGGTTACGGCGCACGTATTGACGATAACGACGTCGTCGATACCGGCGGCTTGGGTATGATTGCGGATAATTTCCGATTCATAAGCGTTAAGACGACACCCAAAGGTGAGAATTTCTGGTGGGGCCATTTGGCTAGCCTTCGATCAGTTCGGCATTAAAACTGCCGGTAAAGCTGATCGCCGTTGGGCCAATCATGATGACGTGGTCGTCGGCTCGCCAATCGATGGTCAGCGTGCCACCATCCAGTTCAACCAGAACGGTGCGGCCCGTCAAATTGCGGCGATGGGCTGACACTGCCGCCGCGCAGGCGCCGGTGCCGCAAGCCTGAGTTATTCCAGCGCCACGCTCCCAAACTCTCAATCGGAGGGCCCCGGGGTTCTTGATTTGTGCGATTCCGATATTGGCACGCTCTGGGAAGAATTCATGATTTTCCAGGATTGGACCGACGTCGTCTAACGGCACTGCGTTGGCATCCTCCACAAAAAACACGCAATGCGGATTACCCATGCTGACAGCGGTTGGGTCCTCAAGTGTCCAGTTTTCGATATCAAGATGGAGCGTGTCTTGCTCGCTCGAGAGCGGAATATCCTGCCAGTCAAAGCGTGGTCTTCCCATATCGACCGCGACCATGCCGTTGGGGAACTCTTCGGCTGTCAGGAGTCCGGCACCGGTTGCAATATTTGCACTCGTGCGGGCTTTCTCCGTCATTACCAGATCGGCGACACATCTTGTGGCGTTGCCGCAGGCATCGACCTGCGAACCATCAGCATTAAAGATACGCATAAAGACATCGGCGTCCTGCAGGGGGCCGGTCGATGGCGAGGGCTCAATCAGAATCAATTGATCGCACCCAACACCGGTGTGACGGTCAGCAATAGCCTGTGCTTGTGCCGTCGACAGATCGCGCGGCGTATCCCGCGTATCGATGACGACAAAATCATTGCCAAGGCCATGCATTTTTGTGAATGCGATTTCAGTCATAGGCGCCTTATAGGAGCTTAGGCCGCCTTCCGTCTACTCAATTGAAGCGGTCCAAAGGGTGATCTCGGCCGGTAAACTGGTGGTCGAATTAGTCATCGTCAATGTTGCCGCGGAAGCATTTCTCACTGGGCCTTATGCTTCGATGATGTCGAGTATCGATCCGTCATTACCAATACAGGCTGCCAATAGGGGCCCGCCACGGCCGCAGCCACCGTCGAGGCTTATTGTGAATAGCTTTTCTGCCAACCCTTTTGCCTCAGGATCAAACCCACGGATCACTTTGTTAAAGCCACTATAAGAGGTCTCGATGGTATCAAAAGCACGAGCGCCCCACCAAAACTCATCCCCTTGAGCATCCAATGGACGTTCGGGATCGACACCGCGATTGACGAATAGAAGCGTTGCTTCGCGGGTATAAGCAGCGTGTTTGAGGCTGCTTAGCCATTCCTGATGACCGGCTGCTTGAAAGGCTGTTCGGAGTTTTGCTGTCCAGCGTGTGATGGCCATTGGGCCTTGCCGGATGGCTGACTGGGCATCCTCCCGCCCACTGCCATAGGCATCAAGGGTTGATCCGATGCCTTGTTCGAGCATCCAATCCATGACCTCCACCGGATCGATAGCGAATTGTAGCTGCATAAGCCGCTGCCACATTTCTTCTTGCGCGCCCCGCAGCATCACTATGTCATGGGTGAACATATTTCGGCGGGCGAGAATGACACGTCGGAATGCCAACATGGCATCAACCGTCGCGCGAACGGTATCGCCGCGCCCCAAAACATTGCCGAGATAAAGCAGTTTGTCGCCTGGAGAAAACTTTTCCTCAATGACGGCCTGCAGTTTGTTGAGGCGGTCGACATCGCCATGAATGGAGGCGATCGCCCAAATTCGTTGGGTGCGATGTAGAACGGCAAAAATGGACGGTTCGGTCATGATATGAATTAGGCTCATTTCGGTGTGCGGTCGTCAAGGACGGACCACGCGCCTTTTACTTGACTTTCTTCATTTGCGGCGTAAATTCCCCGCCAACCCAAGGCCAGTACAGGTTTTTTCGCCCAGGGGTGACCATCGGTCTGCGAGTGTTCGCACGCCGGTGCGTTTTGCGTTGAAACGAATTTGTTGATGAGACTCGATGTTTGACACGCTGAGCACACGACTATCTGACGTCTTCGACAAGCTGAAGAAGCGCGGCGCGCTGTCTGAAGCTGACGTCACGTCGGCGCTGCGTGAAATCCGGGTTGCCCTGCTTGAGGCCGACGTCGCCCTGCCTGTCGTAAAAGACTTTATCGATACGGTCCGTGAGCGTGCTGTCGGTGAAGAAGTCGTGCGCAGCGTTACGCCCGGCCAGATGGTGGTCAAGATTGTCAATGATCACCTGACAGAAATGCTGGGTGGTGATCAGTCTGCCATTAATCTTGCGGCGTCCCCGCCGGCCGCCATTATGATGGTTGGTCTTCAGGGCTCTGGTAAAACGACAACGACGGCCAAGGTTGCCATTCATTTGCGGGATCAGTTTCGCAAAAAGGCTCTGATGGCATCGCTTGATGTTCGTCGTCCGGCTGCGCAGCAACAGCTACAAGTATTAGGCACGGACTCTGGGATCGCGACCCTTCAGATTGTTCCGTTTGAGACGCCGGAGATGATTGCCAAGCGGGCGATGGATACCGCCCGCAAGGAAGGCTACGACGTCGTTCTGCTGGATACTGCCGGGCGGCTGCATATCGATGACGAGTTGATGGACGAGGCTGCCTCGGTCCATAAAATTGCAAAACCAATAGAGACGCTGTTCGTCGCCGATGCGATGACCGGTCAGGATGCCGTACATGCGGCGGAAGCCTTTCATCAAAAGCTCCATGTCACCGGTATTGTTCTAACCCGGATTGATGGTGATGCACGCGGTGGCGCGGCCCTGTCGATCCGTGCGGTTACCGGTTGTCCGATTAAGCTTTTGGGCACTGGCGAAAAGCTTGATGCCCTCGAAGTATTCCATCCGGAACGGATCGCTTCCCGCATTCTCGGCATGGGCGACGTCGTCTCGCTGGTCGAAAAGGCGTCGGAAGTTGTTGAGGAAGAAGAGGCTGAAAAGCTCGCTGCCAAGATCCAGAAGGGTCAGTTTGATTTCGAGGATTTTGCCAAACAGCTAGGTCAGGTTCGAAAAATGGGCGGTATGGGCGGTATCATGGGTATGCTGCCGGGTTCGCAGAAGATCAAGGCGCAGATGGGTGCAGCCAATGTCGATGACAAGGCGCTCGCCCGTCAGGAAGCTATCATTTTTTCGATGACGCCTAAGGAACGTAAAAATCCAAAACTGTTCAATGGATCGCGCCGCCGTCGTGTTGCGGCAGGCGCGGGGGCAACAGTTCAAGAGGTCAATCGTCTGCTTAAGCAGTTTCAGCAGATGAGCAAGATGATGAAACGTATGAACAAGCTCGGTCAGAAAGGCATGATGCGTCATGGCTTGCCCGGCATGATGGGCCAGTGATCGGTATCGATAGAAACTCAGGAATTACAGCTACTTAAATAACAACGACGTAACGAATTCACGATTAATCAAGGACCAAAAGGAACCAAATAGCCAATGTCACTTAAAATCAGACTTTCCCGGGGCGGCGCAAAAAAGCGGCCCTTCTATCGTATTGTTGTCGCTGACTCACGTAGCCCGCGTGATGGCAAGTATATTGAACGCATCGGCGTTTATAACCCGATGCTCAAACGCGAAGACCCCAATCGTATTCAGTTCGATGCAGAACGCGTCCGGCATTGGATGTCGCATGGCGCGACGCCGAGCGATCGTGTTGCTCGCTTCCTGGGGGCTGCCGACATCATTCCGGTGCCGGTGCGTCGTGAGCAGACCAAGCAAGACAAGCCGCGCGCCAAGACACTGGAACGGCTGAAAGAACAGGAAGAAGCCAAGCAGGCAGCTGACGAAGCTGCGCAGCGCCGCGGCGGCTGAAGCTGAAGCTCCTGCCGCAGAGGAGGCTCCTGCTGAAGAAGCTCCTGCTGAGGAAGCTGCAGCCGATGCGCCTGCCGAAGAGGAAGAGAAGAAGGAGGAATAGTCCTGAACCATGGGTCTTCCGCATATGTCTTCTGATGACGCCCCTAACCGCATCTGTGTCGGCCGTATCGCCGGCGCACATGGCGTGCAGGGCCTGATCCGGATTACCAGCTACACGGAAGAACCTATGGACGTCGCGGCCTACGGGCCGGTTACCGACGAGGATGGTGAACGCATGTTTGAGCTAGAGGCAAAACGCATGGCCAAGACTCAGGTCCTGGTACGCATAAAAGGGGTTATGGACCGGAACGCTGCGGAAGCGTTGAACGGTATGCGCCTCTATGTGTCGCGTGATGTTTTGCCGACGCCTGCAGATGACGAATTCTATTGGGAAGATCTGGTTGGTCTTGCGGCTGAAACCGTTGATGGTACGTCGCTTGGCTCAGTGCTCTCTGTGCAGGAATTTGGCGCTGGTGAAATGCTCGAAATTGGCGAACGCAGTGGCGGTACGACATTGGTGCCGTTCACCCGTGACATCGTTCCTCAGGTGGATTTGCAGGCTGGGAAACTTGTTGTAGATCCGCCGCGGGGATTGCTTGAGCCGGTGACAAAAGATGACCCGGAAAATAGCTCGGGGAAAAAGGAGGACGTACAATGACGACGTCCCGCTGGACAGCCAAAGTCCTGACCCTGTTCCCGGAAATGTTCCCGGGCCCGCTAGGCTTCTCTCTTGCCGGACGGGCCCTGGATCAGGGGCTCTGGGCGCTGGAAACGACGGATATTCGTGAGTTTGCCTGTGACAAACACGCTACTGTCGATGATGCGCCGTTTGGCGGCGGACCAGGAATGGTTATGCGGGCAGATGTCGTCGGCAATGCGCTGGAGGCGGCGCGTTCAAAAACCCGGCCTATTTATTTAACGCCACGAGGGCGGCAGCTCGATCAGGATCGGGTTCGGGCCTTGGCGGCAGAGCCGGAAATCACCATCTTGTGTGGACGGTTCGAAGGTGTTGATGAACGGGTTTTGGATGCCCATGGGCTCGAGCAGGTGAGCCTGGGCGATTTTGTTCTTTCAGGTGGTGAGCCTGCGGCGATTACGTTGATTGATGCCTGCGTCCGGTTATTGCCGGGGGTGATTGGCAAAACAGAGTCGCTGACAGATGAAAGTTTTGAAGAGGGGTTGCTCGAATATCCCCATTATACGCGGCCTGTCGATTGGCAGGGCCACAAGGTGCCCGAACTCTTGTTGAGTGGGCATCACGAAAAGATTAAGACCTGGCGGCGTGAGGCTGCCGAAAAGATTACTCAAGAACGACGCCCTGACCTGTGGAACAGGTATCAGGAACGTCATATGGCGATAAAGGATTAAGACCATGAATATTATCGAACAGCTGGAACAAGAAGAGATCAGCAAGCTGACCGCAGAGCGGGAAGTCCCTGAATTTGGCGCCGGCGATACGCTGCGCGTTCACGTTAAGGTCGTTGAAGGGACGCGCGAGCGGGTCCAGGTGTTTGAGGGCGTGTGTATCGCGCGCAAGAATTCCGGGCTCAACTCAGCCTTCACGGTTCGCAAAATTTCCTACGGTGAAGGGGTGGAACGTGTGTTCCCGCTCTATTCTCCACGGATTGAGCAGATTGAAGTTATGCGCCGCGGTGCTGTTCGTCGGGCCAAGCTTTATTATCTGCGTGAACTGCGCGGCAAGAAGGCGCGGATTGCCGAGAAGGTTGAACGCCGGGTTGGCGCCGATCAGGTTGCCAAGAAAGAACAGGTGGCTGTTGCTTCCGATGAAGCGGTTCAGTCGACTGCTCCAGAGACGGGAACCACGCCTGAAGGCAGCGAAGATAAATAACGATTTAGCGGCCTGAGCGTAGGCGGCTTCTAATTTGACGAAGGGAGACGGGGTGATGTCGGGAGCAAAGACATTATTCGATAAGATTTGGGAAAGTCATCTGGTTGATCAGCAGGATGATGGCACATGTCTTATCTATATCGATCGGCAATTGATTCATGAAATTACCAGTGCGCAGGCATTTGATGGCTTGCGGGAATCTGGCCGAAAAGCGAGGCGTCCAGAAGCGAACCTCTGCGTGCCAGATCATAACGTGCCGACCACGCCGGGGCGTGGCGGTACGGATGAGATCGAAGACGATGAATCCCGTATCCAGCTCGAAGTTCTTGAAACCAACGCGGCTGAGTTCGGTCTCCCCTATATTTCCATCAACGATGAGCGCCAGGGTATCGTTCACGTCATCGGTCCGGAGCAGGGTTTTACTCAGCCCGGCGTGACGCTGGTTTGTGGTGACTCGCACACGGCCACTCATGGTGCTTTTGGTGCATTGGCCTTTGGTGTTGGAACGTCTGAGGTTGAGCATGTGCTCGCCACCCAGACATTGATCCAACGTCCGGCTAAAAATATGCGGATTACGGTCACGGGTGCATTGCCCGAGGGGTGCACGGCCAAGGATCTGGTTTTGGCCATCATCGGCAAAATTGGGACCGCTGGTGGTACTGGGCATGTCATTGAATATGCCGGTCCTGCAATTGAAGAGCTATCGATGGAAGGCCGCATGACGGTCTGCAATATGACGATTGAAGCCGGTGCCCGCGCCGGACTTGTCGCGCCTGATGAGAAGACCTTTGAATATCTCAAAGGCCGTCCTCAGTGCCCGAAAGGGGCACAGTGGGAAGCCGCAGTTGCACATTGGCGGACCCTGCCTTCTGACGCTGGCGCAACTTATGACACGGAAATCGAACTCGACGTGTCCGAGATTGTTCCACAGGTAACCTGGGGAACCAGTCCGGAAGACGAGATCGGTATTACGGGTGTTGTGCCGAACCCTGCTGATGTCGATGACGCCAACCGTCGTTCGGCGATGGAGCGGTCTCTAGAGTATATGGACCTTAAGCCAGGCATGAAGATGACGGATATCGCCGTTGATAAGGTCTTTATTGGTTCCTGCACCAACTCCCGCATTGAAGATATGCGTGCTGCGGCTGCCATTGCAAAAGGCCGCAAAGTAGCCGACTCGGTATATGCCATGGTGGTTCCGGGTTCTGGTCTTGTGAAAATGCAGGCTGAGGAAGAGGGTCTAGACAAGATCTTTACAGAAGCCGGGTTTCACTGGCGTGAGCCAGGGTGCTCCATGTGTCTCGCCATGAATGGTGACATGTTGCAGCCAGGTGAACGTTCAGCCTCGACCTCAAACCGTAACTTTGAGGGCCGCCAGGGCCCCGGTGGTCGGACCCATCTCGTCAGCCCGATGATGGCGGCGGCTGCGGCCATTGCCGGTCATTTGGCCGATGTTCGTGACCTGCTCAAGTAAGGAGACGCTAGAATGGATAAATTCACAAAACTAACTGCTGTGGCGGCACCCTTGCCGATCGTTAATTGCGATACGGATAAGATCATTCCGGCGCGCTTTCTGAAAACGCTGACACGGACCGGGCTGGGCAAGAACCTGTTTGACCCGCTGCGTTATGACCCTAAGACTGGTGAAGAAAACCCTGATTTCGTCCTCAATAAACCAGCTTATCGGAATTCTGAAATCCTGGTCGCCGGTCATAACTTTGGTTGTGGTTCATCCCGTGAGCATGCGCCGTGGGCCTTGCTGGATTTCGGCATCCGCTGTGTTATCTCAACGGATTTTGCCGATATTTTTTATAATAACAGCTCCAAGAACGGCATTCTGTTGATCAAGGTATCACCTGAGGAGCTCGAGAAGTTGATGGATGGTGCCGAGCGTGGCGCCAATGCGACCATGACAGTTGATCTTGAAAATCAGGAAATCACCAATTCCGACGGTGAAAAAATTACCTTCGAGGTCGATTCCTTCAAGAAACATTGTTTGCTCAATGGGCTCGATGATATTGGGCTGACGTTGCAGAAGGAAACCTCGATTACGTCTTATGAGGAAAAACAGAAAGCGTCAGAGCCCTGGCTCTATGCATAACGCTCGACACGATTCGATGCATTTGGGCGGACCTTCGGGTCCGCCCTTTTTTCTGGAATAACGTATCGGGGACTCCCAACTGCGGCGGCTGTGTGCTAGAGCTTCGCGCGGAATTTTACGGTACAGAGAAGGAAGATCAGAATGGCTGCCAATAAAAAGGTATTGATGTTACCCGGTGACGGGATTGGCCCTGAAGTTATGGGTGAGGTCCGCCGGGTTATGGACTGGATGGAAAGTAACCGTCAGGTCAGCTTCGATACTGAAGAAGATATTATCGGTGGCTGCTGCATCGACGCCCATGGCGTGCCAATGAAGGACGAGACGGTTGAAGCGGCCAAGGCAGCAGATGCTGTCCTGCTTGGTGCCGTTGGTGGACCGAAATGGGACAATGTTGATTTTGATATCCGCCCTGAAGCTGGCCTGTTGCGTATTCGCAAGGATCTCGGCCTTTTCGCCAATTTGCGCCCGGCCATTGTTTTTGATGCCTTGGCCGATGCATCGAGCCTCAAACGTGAGATCGTCGCCGGGCTTGATATTCTGATTGTTCGCGAACTGACCGGCGGCATCTATTTTGGTGAACCACGCGGTGTTGAGGATCTGCCGGGTGGCGGGAAACGCGGATACAACACGCTGGTTTATACTACCCCGGAAGTTGAACGCATTGCCCGGGTGGGTTTTGAACTTGCCCAAAAGCGCGGCAAGAAGCTGTGTTCGATCGATAAAGCGAACGTTCTGGAAAGTACAAAGATGTGGCGCGAAGAAGTGGTTCGCATCGCGCCTGACTATCCTGATGTTGAGCTGTCTCACATGCTGGTCGATAACGCGGCAATGCAGCTGGTTCGTGATCCCAAGCAGTTCGACGTCATCGTCACGACCAATATGTTCGGCGATATCCTGTCTGATTGCGCTTCAATGGCGACCGGTTCCCTTGGTATGCTGCCGTCAGCATCGCTGGGTGCACCGGATTCGAGCGGCAAGCGCAACGCGCTCTATGAGCCGGTTCACGGCACAGCGCCTGATATTGCCGGGCAGGGCAAAGCAAACCCTCTGGCAATGATGCTGAGCTTCGCGATGATGTTGCGTTATTCGTTCGAAATGGGCGAGGACGCCGATAACGTCGAATCGGCGGTCGAAGCGGTACTAAATGCCGGATTGCGGACCGGAGACATCATGACCGATGGCATGCAGATGGTCTCAACCGAAAAGATGGGCAGTGCTGTACTCAAGGAGCTCGATAAAATCTCGGCATCGTGATCAAGAATTTTCTTGGTGACTTCTGGAAAAAGCCGCAATGTTTTTGCGTGATTATCTATGAAAAGGAGTTACCGATGAAGTTACTTCTAAGCGTCACAGCAGCGGGTCTTTTTGCGCTCGCAACCGTTACGGCGGCTCATGCTTGTGGCGGTGGCCACGGAAAGTCCGTCGGAATTTCGACACCAGTAAACACGGCTGAAATGCCAATCATGACACCGAAGCCTAAAACGGGCGGCTGAGAAAACCGATATCAAGATTTAGACCGGGGTCCTGCTTAAATGGCGGGGCTCCGGTTTTTTATTGGAAAATTGCTGAGAAACTTTGCGAAAATTTGAAATGATTTCAAAACGATAGTTTTAATTTCTTACCTGGAGTTAACCCTCAGCTCCTAGTGTCGTCATCATCAATTCGCGAAAAGCGATTAGGTCAAACAATAAAACGAGGATGATATGGGGCTTAGTACAATCTCGAATTTCGCCGCGCATGTCGCGCATCGAAACGTTTCAGGTTCTAACAAAGGGCTTGGTCTTGCGATGGCAAAACTAGCGGCCGGACGTCGCGTGTTGAGCGCTAAAGACGATGCCGCTGCGTTGGCGATTGGCTCCCGTATGGGAGCGGAGGTCAGTGGTTTGCAGCAAGCTAAAGTTAATGCCGGGCAAGGTAGCTCTCTTTTACAAATTGCTGATGGTGGGTTGGCCCGGACGAACGATATCTTGTCCCGCATGAAATCTCTTGCTGTTCAGGCAAGCTCCGGGCAACTGGGTGGGAGTGAACGCAATGCCATCAATACCGAATTTCAGGCTCTGGCGTCGGAAGTCGATCGTATTTCCGCCGATACTGAATTTGCAGGAACGGGCTTGCTTGATGGTTCGACTGGATCAATTGATATTAAGGTTGGTACCGGCACCGATGCCGCCGCTGATACCTTGTCGTTGTCGCTAGCCAATAGTTCGGCCGGCGCACTTGGGATTAGTGGGGCGGAGGTCGTGACCCAATCCGGTGCCAATTCTGCGATTGGTGCGATCAATAATGCGATTGATACAATACAGTCATCGCGGTCGTTGATCGGCGCTGGTCAAAATCGTCTCGGTTTTGCCTCGGCGAATATTGCGACGACGATTGAGAATACCGAATCTGCCCGAAGTTCGCTCCTTGACCTCGACGTTGCCGCCGGGAGTGGTGATTTGGCGAGCAAGAGGATTTTATTTCAATCCGGTTTAGCCATGCTTGAGCAGGCAAACAACAAGCCCAAGCATATCATGCGGTTGTTGATCTAAAAATTGATACGGCGTTCTCGAGGTGAAATCGGAGTCGTCAACGAAATCACGACTTGAAAAACCCTGCTGAGGGTCGTAAGTGAACGCTTTGGTGAGTAGCACGGTGCCTGCTCGCGGGTGATTTACACAGGAATTGGATCATGGGGTACAACGTCGCCGTTGTCGGCGCGACCGGCAATGTGGGCCGTGAAATTTTGCAGACCTTGGCTGAACGGGCCTTTCCGGTCGATGAAGTCGTCGCGCTGGCATCTGAACGTTCTAACGGACGCGAAGTGTCGTTTGGGGAAAAAGACATCCTCAAAATTCAGACGCTGGATGATTTCGATTTTACTGGCTTCGATGTCGCTTTGTTTTCGCCTGGTGCGAAGGTTTCCGCAATTCATGCGCCGCGCGCTGCAGCCGCAGGCTGTGTGGTCATCGATAATACGTCGGAATTCCGGATGGACCCCGATGTGCCGTTGGTCGTGCCGGAAGTAAACCCTGAGGCTATCAAGCGCCACACAAAACGAAACATTATTGCTAATCCCAATTGTTCAACGATCCAGATGGTTATGGCGCTTAAGCCGTTGCATGATGCTGCGAAAATCAAGCGTGTCGTGGTGTCGACTTATCAGTCAGTCTCCGGCGGTGGCAAAGCGGCGATGGACGAGCTGTTCAATCAGACCAAGGGAATTTTCGTAAACGATCAGGTAACGCCGGAATTGTTTACCAAGCAGATTGCTTTCAATGTGATTCCGCATATCGACGTCTTTATGGATGACGGCGACACCAAAGAAGAATGGAAGATGAGGGTCGAGACCAACAAGATTCTTGACCGGGACATCAAGGTGAGCGCGACCTGTGTTCGCGTTCCTGTTTTTATCGGTCATGCAGAATCTGTGAACGTTGAATTTGCAAATGAGCTGACGGTTGATCAGGCGCGCGTGCTTTTGCGCGCTATGCCAGGCGTTACCGTGATCGATCATCGGGCCAATGAAGGCTATGTCACACCAGTTGAATGCGTCGGTGACGACATGGTTTATGTCAGCCGTATTCGTAAGGACCCGACGTTAAAATATGGACTGTCATTCTGGTGTGTCTCTGACAATCTACGGAAAGGCGCTGCATTGAATGCGGTTCAGATCGCGGAACACCTTTATGGTTTGCAGCCAATCGATCTTGAGGATGATGAAAAGTTCCTGACGATGGAAGTTGAGGCTGACGCGGAGTAATCCGCCATTATTGCTAACTCACGGATTTTGGCAAAGCAATCAGCGAACCGATAGGGCTGTCGGGCGCGATCGCCGCAAAGACGATTAGGGCGCCGCAGGTCAGTATGACAAGGGCTGATATCCGATTAATCCAGGTCAGAGATAGCTCGCCAACCCATCGGCGGCAAAGTGCAGCGAGCCCACTGAGGAGCATCCACCACGCCGCAGAGCCGATGAAAACGCCGGCGATCAAGGCTTCCGCCCATTCGTAGCGCTCTCCAGCAGTTGCTACACCAATTGACGTAAAAATAACGCCGAAAGCGATGAGTGTGATCGGGTTAGTCCCTGTAATTACCAAAGCCGACGCAAAATCACCGAATAGCTTTCCGGTATCCCGCGCTTTGCTTTCTGCTGGCGGGGCTAAGAGCATTCGCGCGGCCATAAAACACAGAATGACGCCGCCAATAAGGCGGAACCAGAAATTATTGGAAAACAGGATATCAGCAATAAAACTGATGCCGAAGGCGGCGACGATTGCGTATAGTGTATCGGCGATCGCGGCGCCCAACCCGGTCGCATAGCCGGAGACGATGCCGGTTGCCAAGGTTCGCCTGATACACAGCATAGCGACGGGGCCCACTGGAATGGCTACAACAAACCCAGCGGCAATACCTTTAAAAAAGAACAGCAACGGTTCCATAGGAGAGGATATTAGAGGAGGGTCGGTTCGTCTGGCCAGTCCGGTGGCTCAACCTCGTCTAAATTAGTTAAGCCGATCTGGGGTAGTTGCCTGATCGTGTTCGGGTCATTGAGCGTGTAGAGGACATAGTCATCATTCAACAGGATGGTCGGTTTGTCCTCTCCAGGGGATCGCGCCCAGTAAACGCCGCCCTCGAACAGATCATAATAAGGATCATGCGGCCGGTTATATTCGTTGATGAGCCAAGTCGCGAACTCGATATAGGCCTTATGTCGGAGGTCTGTGTCACACCCAGCGCTAGCCAATGCGAGTTCCTGTTTTAACCAGAAAAAATATTTGCTGGTGTTCTCGTATCCCGGCCCGACGCCAGAGGTATGCGGTAGTCCGGATTTCGGATTGAAAAAGTTTTCCGAACAGATGAAATTATCAAATGTCAGCCCGCCTGGGCTGATGGCTAAATACTGTTGGGTCTCGGGGAATGTTTTGCTGATGCTTCCTTTGACAAGAGCTCGGCGTCCGTGAGATTCAGCCTGGAACTGATCGGTTGTAATGTCGGGGATGCGATCCTGCATCTCGGGCGGCAGTCCGAATGTATCCAGTACTGTTGCAGAATCTGTGAGCCAGTTTTCTTGCGTTCCAGGACAAAACAGGAGCCTTATATGCAGGGCCTGTAATCTACGTGCCCGGTCCCTCAACGCGTTTTCGGCAGCCTTGTCTGGCATCTTCGTTATACAGCAATGGCGGTGCGGTGATCTCGCACTGCATTATTGATATCGGCAAGGCAACCATCGAAATCTTCTTCCGGTGCAACCGGGCTATGTTCGAAAGTGACTGCTTCAAGGGCTGGCAGGTCTTGGATCAATTGCGATGCTATTGCGAGGACATCTGTATCTGGCAAGAGATCATGGGCATCGTGCCAGAAACGTTGATCTGACCCCAATCGCATTCCGGCGATGTGTAATTCTATGATACGGGACGGGTCGATGGCATCTAACCCATAGTCGGTTGGCCGGTCCAGGTTACGATTGCCAATTTGCCAATGGGTTACGTCCAGAATGACCTTGGTGTCGACATCATTGGCGACCGACCCCAGAAAGTGCATCTCACTTTTAAACCCCGTGGATTGAATGTAGATCGGCCCGAGTTCGAGGGCGATGGGTCTGTTATAGTAGTCCCGCAATCGAGCAACATTCATAGCCGTGACAGCCGCAATCTCATCAGTGAAAAGCGGGTTAATCTGATATCCCAGTGACCCGGTTGGCGCGGTGCCAAGCCAGGAGAGATGTTCTCCAATCCACGGAGAGTTGGTTTCGTCTGCGGCCTCTTTTATACGGCGCGCTATGTTAAGATTCACTCCCTCCGCGCTGCAGGTTGGGTTGCTGCTGGTATGCGCCAGGACAGGAATACCCAGCCCATGCGGGTTTGACCCAAAGGGGATCGGATAATTCACTTCAATATAATCGATTAAGCCTTGCTGATGGGCTTTCTGAATCCGTTCATTCTGGATGGGGTCGTCCCATCGCACACCAACTCTTAGAACCACTTCGTCAACCTCTACATTTTCCTATTGATGCACGAGCTTATAGGGGTGTTGTGCCACATAAAATACACGAGCCAGCTAAGGATAACACGTTCTTGTGAAAATTATTCCATCGGCGAACAGCTGAGCAATTGGTTGCGTCTATTCGTCCAGATTCCTATAACCAGAACATGTCCAATATTAGAGCTCTTCTCGACGCTGGCCTTGTGCATCACAAGGCTGGTCGTCTGTCTGAAGCCGAAAGCTTATACCAGCAGGTTCGGAGCCTTGAACCGGAGAATATCGAGGTTAATCATTTGTCCGGCCTGTTGGCCTTCCAGAATGGAAATGCTGTTGACGCCGCGCGTTGTTTTGAACGTGCCGTCGCTGCCGACCCCGCAAACGTAAAATATTTAGGCAATCTCGGTGCCGCCTGGCTGATTTCTGGCCGCCCGGACGACGCGTTAGGGGTTTTGGAGAGGGCGATTGAAATCGATCCTGATGGCGTCGATGTTCTCAATAATCTTGCCGCAGCTTATCGGGAGACGGGCCGGTTTTCGGATGCCGTAGTCGTTGCCAATCGCGCGGTAACACTTCGGCCGGATGATGCAGAGTTGCAAACCAACTTCGCTATAGCCCTTCTGGGGACAGAGGAATCTGACGCGGCCATGTCAGCGGCCCAGCGCGCGGTCGAACTGGCGCCTAAATCGCCAGAGGCCCAAAACGCATTGGGCTCGGCATACCTTGCTTTGCGCCAGAGTAAGAATGCGATCAGAGCCTTTCAGGTTGCTATCGAGGTGGGACCGGATTTCGCGGATGCAGTTCGTAATTTGGCGTTCGCCTATCAGGAGGCAAAGCGACTGGGTGAGGCGGCTGATACCTACCAGAAGGCGACGGAGCGTTGGCCCGAAGATGCCGCCGCCTATGCCGGATTGGCACGGACATCGAGGATGATGGGGCATTCCGATACCGCCATCAATGCGTATCGTAAAGCAGTTTACCATAGTCCTGGAAATCGTCGCTATCATTCGAATCTGCTCTTCAGCCTGATTGGTAGTGCTGATCAAGATGGGCCATCCCTTTTGGCGGAACATAGGGATTGGCATGAGCGCCACGCGTCGTCGCTGGACACTTTTGTGACGCAACAATCCCGTTCAGACGATCCAGAACGACGCCTCAGAATTGGCTATGTGTCTGCAGATTTCCGAAGTCACCCGGTTGGAAGGATCGTCCGGTCAGTCATCGCCGCGCATGACCGCGCGGTTGTTGAGGTGTTCTGCTATTCGGGGACAGCCAGGCCAGACAACATCACGACTGAGACGGAAGCAGCAAGCGACCACTGGCGCTCCATAAACAATCTGAGTGATGACGCCGTGTCCAACGTTATAGGTGAAGATGAGATCGATATTCTCGTCGATCTGTCGGGGCACAGCGCCAAAAATCGACTGACAGTATTCGCCCGCAAGCCGGCGCCTGTCCAGGCCAGCTGGCTTGGGTATATGTCGACCACCGGGCTGACGGCAATCGACTATTACATTGGCGATGAAACCCACACGCCGGAAGAATTTGATAGTCATTTTTCGGAGAAGGTTTATCGGCTTCGGCGCGGTCTGACCTGTTTCAGCCCGCCTGACGATGCACCACCGACTGGGACGCTGCCTGCAGCATCGGCCGACCAGATAACGTTCGGCTGTTTCGGTAATCCGGGAAAAATAACCGATGCTTGTCTCGAACTCTGGGCGGGTGTGCTTGCAACGGTTGAGGGCTCACGATTGATCCTGCGCTATCAGGGGTATGAAGACCCGGTGGTCTGTCAGGATTTCACCCAGCGTTTTTCCAATGCCGGTATCGATCCAGCGCGCATCGATTTTGAAGGCAGTACAGACTACCGGGGTGTCCTGGAGACCTATAACCGGGTGGATATCGCCCTGGATACGTATCCCTATTCGGGGACGATGACGACCATGGAAGCTCTGTGGATGGGCGTGCCGGTTGTGACCTTGGCAGGGAACAGAACGCTGGCACGGCAAGCGGCAGGTCAGCTATCTGCGGCCGGGCTAGAAGAACTGATCGCCGGTGATGCGGAAGCCTTCGTCTCAGTGGCCGCTTCCTTGGCGAATGATCTAGGGCGTCTGGCAAGCTACCGGTCTTCGATGCGAGACCGCTTGTCAAATTCGCCACTCTGTGACGTTTCTGATCTAGCGCGTGCTTTGGAAGACGCCTATCGCGCTATGTGGCTGAACCATTTTGGTCATGCCGTATAAACGTCTTCGCCTTATTTACATGTCGTGCCTTTGAGGCTGCGGACAGCGCGCCTATAGTGTGGTCAGCAAATTAAAGGAGCTCATAAATGTCTGTCGACAAGTTAATTACCGACCGTCCACGCCGTAGCGCAATGTATACCCCCGGGGCCAATGAGCGGGCGCTGGAAAAGGGGCGCGATGTACCGGCTGATATTCTGATCATGGATTTGGAAGATGGTGTTGCGCCGGATGCAAAGGATGCCGCACGGGCAAATATTCTTCGGGTCCTTGGTGAAGGTGGATACGGCCGACGAGAGATTGGGGTTAGAATAAATGGCGCAGGTAGTGAATGGCATGAACAGGATGTCGCGTCGATCTCGGCATCAGGCGCCAACATGCTGGTGGTTCCGAAGGTAGATTCTCCTGACACCGTCATTGCGATCAACAAGCTCATGGAGGCGGCAAATGCGCCGGCCGATATGCAGGTTTGGTGTATGATCGAAACGGCGCGTGGTGTTCTTAATGCAAATGCCATTGCGGCAGCCCATCCGCGGGTCGGCGCTCTTCTTATAGGCTCTGCAGATCTGACAAAGGACCTCCGGGCGCAGCACATGCCGGATCGTCTGCCCCTGATGACCAGTATACAGCTTTGCGTTCTGGCGGCGCGGGCGAATGACCTGACTATTCTGGATAGCCCTTTCTTTGATCTTTCAGACGATGAAGGGTTCCTCGAATCCTGTCGGCAGGGTCGCTCGATGGGTTTTGATGGCAAGACTTTGCTGCATCCGAAAACGGTTGCCGGTGCAAACGCAATTTTCGGGCCCACTGACGAGGAGATAGCCTGGGCCCATAAAATCACGGTGGCGCACGAAGTGGCTCTCGCCGAAGGCAAAGGCGTTACCCTGGTCGATGGGCAGCTTGTTGAAGGACTTCATGTTGAAGAGGCCCAAAGATTGGTACGGATGGCGGAGACAATTAGGGAGCTGGAGGCCGCCTCGGCATAGCGACCTGCTTTGATTTTTTCTCTCTAAACGACGAGACGCCGGGCCATCGAAGACCCGGCGCCTCTGAAGCCCCGTAAGACTTCTGGACGTATGAGCGTATGAGATTGCCAGTTCAGATTGGCGGCCTCGGCAAAGACGCCCGATCTGTTCAGCGCTGGCATCAGTTATTGCCGTAGACTGCAAAAACGACACCACTCTTTAGCGAAAGGTTCGCGACGGATCTCACAAGTAGCTGATCCCAGGTCAAGTGACTGTGGCGAGACAGTCATGCCGGGAAGGCAGCGACTTATAAGCGACGTCCCTAAGCGGCGAGACGAACCCTTTCGGTGACAAAATCCGCCCAATAGGGAGGCCCAGGACGAAACCCTGTCACAACGTGAACCACCCCTTCGTGTGCAACATCAAAGATCAATGGTCTTACGACCTCTCTGTTGCTGCAACAGCGCTAGAATGATTCATACGCTCTCACGTCCTGAAAGGCTCTGAGAGATCGCCCCCTGGAGCAATGCCTATTTGGGTGATTCGCCTGATTTCTTGTGTATAAAAGGTGTGTTTTTCCCCAGGTTTTGAACATTCCATCCACAGGATTATTCACAATCCGCAGACGTATGGTTTGAGCGGGTTTCCGAGGAATGAGCACAACGCACTGATGTGGCTCAGAAATGTCATCTTTATCAGAGTGTTTGCAGGAATATGGCAGACAGAATTGACTAGAGATGGGCGAAGGGCTAAAAAAATTGAAGAAGCGCGGGTATGACGCCAATTGCGCATGGAACGACAATACGGGAAGAGTGCAATGGACACCCGAGAGCGTCCGCTTTCTCCGCATCTCCAAGTTTACAAGCCGCAGCTAACCTCCACCCTTTCGATTATGCATCGTATGACAGGTGTGGCGTTGGCGGTGGGCACCTTGCTGCTTGTCTGGTGGCTTGTTGCGGCATCCTTGGGCGGCGAGGCCTTCACGACAATACAAACAATTATCGGCAGCTGGTTTGGTCGGCTAATCTTGTTCGGCTGGACTTTCGCCCTGTTTTATCACCTGTGTAACGGTATTCGGCATTTATTCTGGGATATGGGCAAAGGGCTTGATTTGCCTTCGGCTTATCGGTCGGGCTGGATCGTGATCGCGGCGGCCATCGTTCTGACGGTCTCCGGCTGGGTTTGCGGGTATCATTCGATGGGGGCGCTATAATGAGTTTACGCACCGATCTTGGAAAAATTCGTGGCCTTGGTTCGGCCAAGGAAGGCGTTGCCCATTGGTGGGCTCAGAGACTGACCGCAATTGCGCTGGTTCCCTTAATGCTGTGGCTGGTGATTAATATTGCCCACCTTGCAGGGGCTGATGTTAAGGCGGTACAGGCTTGGATCGCCAACCCTGTAACCTCTGTCCTTCTTATATTGATGATTGTCGCTGTGTTTCACCACATGCAGCTTGGGTTGCAGGTCGTCATCGAAGATTATGTTCATACCGAATGGTTGAAACTCGCCTCCATCATTGCCGTTAAGTTCGCGGCAATTGCGTTGGCGGCGACTTCGCTGTTCGCCATCCTTAAAATTGCGTTTGCAGGTTGATACTCCATGGCTAATTCCGGCAAGTCTTACGACATAATCGATCACACCTATGACGTTGTTGTGCTTGGCGCCGGTGGCGCTGGTCTCAGAGCGACGTTTGGCTTGGCCCAGAAGGGGCTGAAGACGGCCTGCATTACAAAAGTCTTTCCGACGCGCAGTCACACTGTTGCGGCGCAGGGGGGTATTTCTGCGGCGCTCGGCAATATGGGGAAGGATGATTGGCGTTGGCATTTTTACGACACGGTCAAAGGGGCGGATTGGCTTGGTGACCAGGACGCCATTGAATATATGTGTCGCGAGGCGATGCCGGCCGTTATTGAGCTTGAACATTACGGCGTGCCTTTCTCTCGCACCGATCAGGGCACGATCTATCAGCGCCCGTTTGGCGGGATGACCACCGATTATGGTGAAGGCCCGCCAGCGCATCGGACCTGTGCTGCGGCTGATCGTACCGGTCATGCAATTTTGCATACGCTTTATCAGCAATCGCTGCGCAATCAGGCTGAGTTTTTCATAGAGTATTTTGCGCTGGATTTGATCCATGACGTCGATGGCAAAATTGCCGGTGTCATGGCGTGGAATCTGGATGACGGTACAATCCATCGTTTCCGGGCGCAGACTGTTATCGTTGCGACCGGTGGTTATGGCCGCAGTTATTTCTCGTGCACCGGGGCACACACGCAAACCGGTGATGGCAGTGCCATGGTGCTTCGCGCGGGGCTACCTCTCCAGGACATGGAATTCATTCAATTCCATCCCACGGGCATTTATGGTGCTGGTGCGCTGATTACCGAAGGGGTGCGCGGCGAAGGTGGATATTTGACCAACTCCGAAGGCGAACGCTTTATGGAGCGTTATGCACCACACGCAAAAGATCTGGCATCGCGTGATGTTGTCAGCCGCTCGATGACTGTTGAAATGAATGAAGGCCGGGGTGTCGGTCCGGATAAAGATTACATCCATTTGCATATCGAGCATCTGGAACCTGAGGTGATCAATGAACGTCTCCCAGGTATTTCTGAGACGGCCCGTATTTTCGCCAATGTTGATGTCACCCGTGAACCCATCCCGGTTCTGCCGACGGTGCATTATAATATGGGTGGCGTGCCGACCAATTATCGTGGCGAAGCATTGATCCCCGTTGGCGATGACCCGGATGTTGTTGTCCCCGGCTTGATGGCCGTTGGTGAAGCGGCTTGTGTGTCAGTTCATGGTGCGAACAGGCTGGGGTCTAATTCATTGCTTGATCTCGTGGTGTTTGGCCGCGCAGCGGCAGATCGTTGCGCTCAGATGCTGACACCGGGTGCGAAGCAGGCTGATTTGCCTGGCGATGCAGGTGACAATGCACTCGATTGGCTGGATGATCGCCGTCATGGTAATGGTGATACGACGACCGCCGAAATCCGGCTTGAAATGCAACGGACGATGCAGGCGCATTGCGCTGTGTTCCGGACCGAAGAGATTATGGCTGAGGGTGTTGAGAAGATGGCCAAGGTCTGGTCACAGAAAGGCAATCTCAAAATCGCTGACCATGGCATGATCTGGAATTCAGATCTGGTAGAGACACTTGAGTTCGATAATCTGTTGCAGCAGGCTCTGGTGAGTATTCATGGTGCGATCAACCGCAAGGAAAGCCGTGGTGGTCACGCGAGGGAGGACTATCCCGATCGTGATGATGAGAACTGGATGAAACATACGGTCGCCTGGCTAAATGATGATGGCACAAGCCGGTTCGAATACCGGCCTGTCCATAACGAAACGCTGAGTGACGATGTCGAGGCGGTACCGCCCAAGGCACGCGTTTATTAAGGTCTGGTTTTGGTAACGGCATTTTTAGATATCGATGCCACAGTGAAGGCTTCAACGAGGATAGGACATGGCTGAATTTGCGCTCCCCGCCAATTCAAAGGTAAGTAACGGGAAGACCCATAAAGCTCCCGAAGGCGCTACCAATATCAAACGCTTTCAGGTTTATCGCTATGATCCGGATGGCGGGGACAATCCCAGCGTCGATACTTTTGAAGTCGACATGGATACCTGTGGGCCGATGGTTCTCGATGCCTTGATCAAGATCAAGAATGAGATGGATTCGACGCTGACCTTCCGGCGGTCCTGCCGAGAAGGTGTGTGTGGATCCTGCGCCATGAATGTTGATGGCACCAATACGCTGTCCTGTATTAAGGCAATCGATGACATTGATGGTGACGCAAAGATTTATCCGTTGCCGCATATGGACGTGGTCAAGGATCTCGTTCCCGATCTGAAACATGCCTATGCGCAATACACGTCGATTGAGCCATGGCTTAAAACGACCAGCCCGCCGCCACCGGATAAGGAACGCCTACAAAGCCCGGAAGAGCGCGCAAAGCTTGATGGCCTTTGGGAATGCGTTTTGTGTTTCTGTTGCTCGACAAGCTGCCCGAGTTACTGGTGGAATGGCGACCGTTATCTTGGTCCGGCCGCATTGCTGCAGGCCTATCGTTGGATCGCCGATTCCCGTGATGAAGATACCGGTACGCGGCTGGATAATCTGGAAGACCCCTTCCGGCTTTATCGCTGCCACACCATCATGAACTGCACCAAAACCTGCCCCAAACACCTCAACCCGGCACAAGCAATTTCCGAGGTGAAAAAGCTGATGGTGGTGCGCCGCTAGATCGGTTTGGGGGGGCGTGAAGCGCGTCGGGGTTGGTTCTGGAAATCCATAAATGGCGCCATAATCCCATACCCACAGGTTTTTGACTTCTATTTGGGGATATTACGCCCGTTTTTCTTGCTCTTTTCAGTCAAAACAGGTAGTTACGCGCCCAGTCGCGGCGACTTAACCATAAAGATACCGTTTCTGGTTGATAACGTCGTGGAACACAACCAATCGATCGATTGAGGAGCATTCATGACACGCAATAAAATCGCGCTTGTTGGCGCTGGAAACATTGGCGGCACGTTAGCCCATCTGGCTGGACTGAAGGAACTTGGTGACGTTGTCATGTTTGACATCGTCAAAGGTATTCCTGACGGTAAGGCGCTGGATCTTGCCGAGTCTTCACCCGTCGAAGGGTTCGACTCGAATATGAAGGGTGCGTCGAGCTACCGCGCTATTAAAGACGCTGACGTCGTTATTGTGACCGCCGGTGTCGCCCGTAAGCCGGGCATGAGCCGTGATGATCTGATCGGTATTAATACAAGTGTAATGAAGGCTGTTGGCGCAGGCATCAAACAATGGTGTCCAAAAGCGTTTGTCATCTGCATCACCAACCCGCTCGATGCGATGGTCTGGGCCCTCCGCGAAGCCTCTGGTCTTCCCGCGAGCCGCGTTGTCGGTATGGCCGGTATTCTCGACTCCGCCCGTTTCCGCTATTTCCTCGCTGAAGAATTCAATGTCTCCGTCCGCGACGTGACGGCGTTTGTTCTCGGCGGGCATGGCGATACGATGGTGCCACTGCCGCGTTATTCGACCGTTGCCGGTATCCCGTTGCCTGACCTTATCAAGATGGGTTGGACGACGAAGGCGAAATTGAACCAGATCGTTCAGCGTACC
Organism: uncultured Alphaproteobacteria bacterium; assembly: GCA_943787225.1. Lineage (GTDB taxonomy): Bacteria > Pseudomonadota > Alphaproteobacteria > MPNO01 > UBA2964 > UBA2964. Next base: position 562,651 of record CALSLP010000001.1, on the reverse strand, counting down.
CGCGATGGCGGTGCTGAGCTTGTGGCGCTGCTCAAAACCGGTTCGGCGTTCTATGCACCCGCGTCGTCGGCGATTGAAATGGCGGAAGCCTATCTCAAGGATCAGAAACGGGTTCTGCCGTGCTGTGCCTATCTTACCGGTCAATATGGCGTAAAAGGGCTGTATGTCGGTGTGCCGGTCGTGATCGGTGGCAAGGGGATTGAACGTATCGTTGAAATCGAGCTCAATGCCAGCGAGAAGAAGGAATTCAATGCCTCGGTCGCTGCGGTTCGGACTTTGGTCAATGTGGTCAAACGCATGGACAAGAAAGCCACCAAGAAACTAGCCAAAAAGAAAACCGCTGGTAAAAAGACCGCTGCGAAAAAGAAATAATTTTCTGACAAAAGATCAAAGGCTAGTCGCGCATGAATATTCATGAATATCAGGCCAAAGAAGTCCTCCGTGGCTTCGGAGTCGCCGTGCCCAAAGGGGGCGTTGCTTACACCCCCGATGAGGCCGTTAAAGTGGCTGAAGACCTTGGTGGTCCGGTGTGGGTCGTCAAATCACAAATCCATGCCGGAGGACGCGGCAAGGGCGGTGGTGTAAAGCTGGCCAAATCGATTGATGAAGTGAAACAGCTTGCCGATGAAATGATCGGGATGACGCTGGTTACGCATCAGACTGGCCCTGAAGGCAAAGAAGTCGGTCGGGTTTATGTCGAAGATGGTTGCGACATCGCGCGCGAATTATATTTGGGTCTCCTGATCGACCGTGTCACCAGCCGTGTCACTATTATGGCATCGACTGAAGGCGGCATGGAAATTGAAGAAGTCGCGGCCAAGACGCCTGAGAAGATTCTCAAAGTCGCGATTGACCCGGCATGTGGTATGCAGGCCTTTCACGCCCGCAAGATTGCTTTCGGGCTCGGCCTCGAAGGCAACCAGGTCAAATCGGCCGTGAAGTTTCTGATGGCGATGTATAAGGCTTTCGAACAGCTGGATGCATCGATTGTCGAGATCAACCCGTTGGTCGTTACCGGTGCTGGAGACATTATCGCGCTTGATGCGAAAATGAACTTCGATGATAACGCGCTGTTCCGTCATAAGGACATCGCGGAGCTGCGGGACGAAAGCGAAGAAGACCCAACCGAGCTGAAAGCCGCGAAGTTTGACCTCAACTATGTCAAACTTGATGGCAATATTGGCTGCATGGTCAATGGCGCCGGGCTGGCGATGGCAACCATGGACATCATCAAGCTTTATGGTGGTGAGCCGGCAAACTTCCTGGATGTCGGTGGTGGTGCTTCCCGTGAACGTGTCACGGCTGCCTTTAAGCTGATCCTGTCTGATCCCAATGTTGAAGGCCTGCTGGTCAATATCTTCGGCGGTATCATGCGTTGTGATGTGATTGCAGAAGGTGTTGTCGCGGCAGCCCGCGAGGTTAGCCTGACTGTTCCGTTAATAGTCCGGCTCGCCGGCACTAATGTTGAACTTGGTAAGAAAATTCTCGGAGAATCCGGCCTGCCGATTATTGCGGCAGACGATCTTGGAGATGCTGCTGAGAAGGCTGTTAAGGCCGTGAAGGAGGCCGCGTAATGGCTGTTCTCGTCGATAATAATACAAAGGTAATCTGCCAGGGCTTTACCGGCGCACAAGGCACGTTCCACTCTGAACAGGCGATTGCATATGGTACCCAGATGGTTGGTGGTGTGACCCCCGGTAAGGGTGGCGAACAACATCTCGACCTGCCGGTTTTTGATACGGTCGCGGAAGCGATTGATCGTACCGGCGCAAATGCCAGTGTGATTTATGTCCCGCCACCGTTTGCGGCGGATGCCATCCTCGAAGCAATCGAAGCGGAAATGCCGCTCGCGATCTGCATCACCGAAGGCATTCCGGTTATTGATATGGTGCGGGTTAAACGGGCATTGTCTGGTTCCTCGACGCGCTTGATCGGTCCTAACTGTCCGGGCGTGATTACGCCGGATGAATGCAAGATCGGTATTATGCCTGGTCATATTCATCAGCGCGGTAAGATTGGCATCGTGTCCCGTTCTGGTACGCTGACCTATGAAGCCGTTGCGCAGACCACAGCCGCAGGGCTTGGTCAAACGACGTGTATTGGTATTGGCGGTGATCCGGTAAACGGCACCAACTTTATCGATTGTCTGGAAATGTTCCTCGGTGATGACGAAACCCAGGGGATTGTTATGATCGGCGAAATCGGTGGTAGCGCAGAAGAAGATGCAGCCGAGTTCCTCAAGCAATCCAAAGTGAAAAAGCCGGTTGTTGGATTTATCGCTGGTGTGACGGCCCCTCCGGGACGCCGTATGGGTCATGCCGGCGCGATTATTTCCGGCGGCAAAGGCGGTGCGGATGACAAGATGGATGCCATGAGAAGCGCCGGAATTACGGTCGCGGATTCACCGGCGGCGCTTGGCGAAACGATGCTAAAGATTATGAAGGGCTAATCCGTCCGTTAAAATTGTCATGGTCCTTTAACCACATTGGTGTATGTCATAGGGGTTAAAGAAATCATGGCCAGACTGTTCGTTTGGGCAATTCGCTTGGACAATTGATGTCGTTAGAGACTTTCGAAAAAAATTCGTTTCTCGCAGGCGGCAATGCTGCCTTCGTTGAAGATCTTTACGCCCGGTACATCGACGATGCGTCGTCGGTTGATGCCGAATGGCAGCGTTTCTTCGCAGAGCTATCTGACGAAGCGCCCAATGTCATAAAATCTTTGAAAGGGGCCAGTTGGGCGCCGCGCGCTAGCCGTGTTGTGGGTGTCGCCGAAGAGGCCGAGAAGCCGAAATCCAACGGGCACGCGGCCTCTGTAACGTCTGAAGAAAGCCGACAGGAAACGGTCGATTCATTACATGCGCTGATGCTTATCCGTTCCTACAGGGTACGCGGGCATCTCGCCTCCAATATGGATCCCTTAGGGCTTTATCAACATGAGGCAAATTCAGAGCTTGATTACCGGTCATATGGCTTTACCGAAGCTGATCTCGACAAGAATATATTTATCGACAATGTGCTTGGGCTCGAAAACCCGACGCTGCGCGAAATATTAGAGCGCCTGCAGCAAACCTATTGCGGCACCATTGGCGTCGAATTTATGCACATACAGGAACCGGATCAGAAGCAGTGGATTCGGGAACGGATCGAGGAAAGCCACAACCGCACGGAATTTACGCAGCGCGGACGGGAAGCGATTCTTGAACGTCTCACGGAAGCTGAAGGTTTCGAGAATTTTCTGAACGTGAAGTACCCGGGAACAAAGAGATTTGGTCTCGATGGTGGCGAAAGCCTGATCCCCGCGCTTGAACAGATTTTAAAACGCGGTAGTCAGCTCGGTATTGAGGAAGTGGTCATCGGCATGCCGCATCGCGGCCGTTTATCCGTTCTGACGAATGTTCTCAAGAAGCCGTATGTCGCGATACTGTCTGAGTTTCAGGGGCAGTCGTCGAATCCTGAGGAAGTACAAGGCTCTGGCGACGTAAAATATCATCTTGGGACATCAGCGGATCTCACCTTTGATGGGAAAAATGTTCACCTTTCCCTGTCGCCAAACCCGTCGCATCTTGAAGCGGTGGACCCGGTCATCGTCGGACGGGTTCGGGCCAAGCAACATCAGCTAAAAGATAAGGAACGGCGTCGGGTTCTCGGTATTCTGATGCATGGTGATGCTGCCTTTGCCGGGCAGGGGCTGGTCGCTGAAACCTTCGCCCTGTCAGATGTTCGGGGATACCGTGCCGGAGGCACGATCCACTTTATCGTCAATAACCAGATTGGGTTTACGACCAATCCACGAGATTCACGTTCATCACCCTATCCGTCTGATGTGTCGAAAACGGTGCAGTCACCGATTTTCCATGTGAATGGCGATGACCCGGAGGCCGTCGTCCATGTTGCTCGTATTGCAACAGAATTCCGTCAGGAATTTCGCAAGGATGTTGTGATCGACATGTGGTGTTATCGCCGGTTTGGTCACAACGAAGGCGATGAACCGTCTTTCACACAGCCTTTGATGTATAAGGCAATTGCCAAGCAGCTTAGTACCAGAACGATCTATGAAAAGCGGCTCATCGCTGAAGGCGCGATAACCGAGGCGCAGGCAAAGTCGATGACCGACCGCCTGCGAGACCAGCTCAATGAAGATTTTGAGACGGCCACGACGTTTAAGCCTAATAAAGCGGATTGGCTGGATGGAAAGTGGTCGCATATCAACGTCGCACCGACGCTGGAAGAACGTCGCGGCACGACGGATTTGCCAGCAGAAACGCTCAAAAAAGTCGGCCAGGCGCTGGTCTCTGTCCCTGAAGGCTTCAACCTGCATCCGAAGCTCAGACGTATCATAGATGCCCGTGCGAAGATGATCGAAACGGGTGAGGGCATTGACTGGTCGACGGGCGAAGCCCTGGCATTTGGCAGTCTGGTGCAGGAGGGACATCTGGTTCGACTCGCCGGACAGGATGTGCAGCGCGGCACATTTTCACAGCGCCATTCTTATCTGATCGATCAGGAGACGGAAGAGAACTACGTCCCACTGGAGAATATTTCTGAGGGGCAGTCGCGTTTTGTCGCTCATAACAGCCCCCTCTCAGAGGCCGGCGTCCTTGGGTTTGAATACGGCATTAGCCTGGTTGAGCCAGATGCGCTGGTCATGTGGGAAGCTCAGTTCGGTGATTTCGCCAACGGCGCACAGGTTATTATTGATCAATTTATTGCGTCGGCGGAAAGCAAATGGCTGCGGATGTCTGGCATTGTTATGCTCTTGCCGCATGGCTATGAGGGGCAGGGGCCGGAACATTCTTCGGCGCGGCTGGAACGGTATCTGCAGCTTTGCGGCGAAGATAATATGCAGGTTGTGATGCCGACGACGCCGTCGAATTATTTCCACGTGTTGCGCCGCCAAATCCACCGAAACTTCCGCAAACCTTTGATCGTGATGACGCCTAAATCGCTATTGCGCCATAAGCTTTGCGTTTCAACACTCGAGGATATGGGGCCAGGTACCTGTTTCCATAGAGTTCTGCCTGAAGCGGACAAACAGGCCGAGGATAACAAGGTAAAGCGTGTCGTGCTGTGCTCCGGCAAGGTCTATTACGATCTCTATGCCGAGAGAAACGCGCGCGGGATTGAGGATATAGCCATTATTCGGGTTGAGCAGCTCTACCCATTCCCGAATGTTTCCCTCAAGGAACAGTTGGTTCGGTACAAAAATGCGGATGTTGTTTGGTGTCAGGAAGAGCCAGCCAATATGGGCGCTTGGACCTTTGTTGATCGGCGTATTGAGGCGTTGCTGGAAGAAATCGACAGCGTTGCAAAACGCCCGAGCTATGCAGGGCGGGCTGAGGCAGCCTCTCCGGCAACGGGTCTGGCGAAACGGCATGCCAGAGAACAGGCCGACCTTGTAGATCAGGCACTTCAACTTACATGAGTTAAAGGACGGTAGGGCGTTGGGCTCGGAACCGGAAAGGTAAAGACATGGAAATCAAAGTCCCACAGCTGGGTGAATCGGTTGCCGAAGCAACTGTCGCAAAGTGGTTCAAGGCTGTTGGCGAAACGGTGGAGCGTGATGAGCCGATTGTTGAGCTGGAAACCGATAAGGTAACGCTCGAAGTTCCAGCAGCAGAATCCGGCACTCTTGAATCCATTGTTGTTGAGGCAGGCAACGAAGTAGAAGTCGGCGCTGTCCTTGGCGTGATTGGCGCAGGCAACGGTGTTGCCGCGCCTGCTTCGGCACCGGCAGAAGCGCCTGTCACCGAACCGATGGCCACAGCGGTAGAAGCCGAACCGGCACGCCAACGAGCGGGAACTGATGTCTCGCTATCTCCAGCGGTGCGCAAAATGGTTGATGAGGGGAAGATTGATCCTTCTAAGATCGCTGGCACTGGCAAAGGTGGTCGTCTCACTAAAGGCGATGTGCAGGCCTATCTGGATAGCGAGCAGACCCCAACGGCTGCCGATCCACAACCAGCTGCAGCAAAGCCTGTAGTGGCAGATGCACGGGAAGAAGAACGTGTGCCGATGACACGTCTTCGCAAACGGATCGCCGAACGGCTCAAGGAAGCCCAAAATTCAGCGGCGATGCTAACCACCTTTAATGAGGTGGATATGACCAACGTCATGGCCGCGCGAAAAAAATATCAGGAAGATTTCCAGAAGAAACATGGCGTGAAGCTCGGTTTTATGTCGTTCTTCGCCAAGGCTTGTATCGCGGCGCTGAAAGAATTGCCCGCCGTCAATGCGACGATTGATGGCGACGATATCGTCTATCGCAATTTCGTTGATCTCGGCGTTGCTGTCGGGACAGAGCAGGGGCTTGTGGTTCCGGTGTTACGGAATGCTGATAGCAAGTCATTTGCCGATATCGAAAAGGAAATCGGTGAGCTGGGCAAGCGCGCCCGCGATGGCAACCTGTCGATGGATGACCTGACCGGTGGCACCTTCACGGTGACAAATGGGGGTGTCTACGGTTCGCTTATGTCGACGCCGATCCTGAACCCGCCGCAATCTGGAATTCTGGGGATGCATAAAATTCAGCCTCGCCCTATCGCCGTCGGTGACGCGATTGAAATTCGGCCCATGATGTACCTCGCACTTTCTTATGATCATCGCATTATCGATGGATCAGAAGCGGTAACGTTCCTCGTGCGGGTAAAGGAATGCATCGAAGAGCCCGACCGAATTCTTTTAGGGATTTAATCGTCCGTCCTTCCACAGGAACTTTCCATGACTGATACACAATATGATCTGGTGGTTATCGGAGCGGGACCTGGCGGCTATGTCGCTGCAATCCGTGCCGCGCAGCTGGGCATGAAAGTAGCGTGCGTCGATAAACGCCCGACATTGGGAGGGACTTGTCTCAATGTTGGCTGCATCCCGTCAAAAGCATTGTTGCAGTCGTCTGAGAAATTCGCTGAAGCAAAGCATCATCTGGCTGAGCATGGCGTGAAGATCGGCAAGGTGGGTCTTGATCTCGACACGATGCTGGCCCGTAAAGATAATGTCGTCGACGGCTTGACCAAGGGCATCGCGTTTCTATTCAAAAAGAACAAAATCGACCAGATCACGGGCTCCGCTCGGATTACGGCTTCAGATACTGTCGAGGTGAGTGACCCTGCATCGGTGACGCTGAAAACCAAACGAATTTTGATAGCGACCGGCTCGGAGTCGGCACCACTACCTGGCGTTGATATTGATGAGGAGCGGGTCGTTACCTCGACGGGTGCGCTCACGCTATCCAAGGTGCCTGAACATCTGGTGGTCGTCGGGGGCGGTTATATCGGCCTCGAAATGGGGTCGGTTTGGGGTCGGCTCGGCGCTAGGGTAACAGTGGTAGAATTTCTGGATCGAATTGTTCCCGCTATGGATCGTGAAGTGGCCGATGAAATGCACAAGACCCTTGAGAAGCAGGGCATGAATTTTCGTCTTGGCACCAAGGTCACTGCGGCAAAGCACTCAAAAACGGGTGTAACCTTAACGGTTGAACCTGCGGCCGGTGGTGAGTCAGAGACGATTGAGTGCGATGTCATGCTCTCGGCGATTGGTCGTAGACCGTTCATATCAGGGCTCGGTCTTGAAGAGCTTGGAATAGCGTTGGATCAACGTGGCTTTATCGAAGTCGATGGGTCATTTCAGACGAATATCGCCGGAATCTACGCCATTGGGGACGTGATCCCGGGGCCGATGCTGGCGCATAAGGCCGAGGATGAAGGCGTTGTTGCTGTTGAGATGATGGACGGTCAGGCAGGTCATATAGATTATAATACCATTCCGGCCGTTGTGTTTACGGCCCCGGAAGTCGCCTCTGTTGGTCGGACCGAAGAACAACTGACGGATGACGGCATAGAGTTTCGCGTCGGTAAGTTTCCTTTTGTGGCAAACTCTCGGGCGCGCGCGTCAGAAACCGACACGGATGGGTTTGTAAAAATCCTGGCAGACGCCAAGACCGATCAAGTTCTTGGGGCCCATATAATCGGGCCAGATGCTGGGACAATGATTGCGGAGTTGGCGTTGGCAATGGAATTTTCGGCCTCAGCCGAGGATATTGCGCGGACCTGTCACGCCCACCCGACGCTCAATGAAGCTGTCAAAGAAGCTGCACTCGCCGCCTGGAACAAGCCTATTCATGTTTAGGTGACGGTATGCTCTCTGTTGATTCGCCTCGTGGTTCTTTGTGACAATGAAAAAAGGCGCGAAACATTATTTGTTTCTGGCCCTTGGCTGGATCTTTATTTTCCTCGGGATTCTTGGACTCTTCCTGCCGATTTTGCAGGGAATTCTGTTTCTTGCGATTGGGCTAATCATCCTGAGCCGCCGGTCACCGAGGGTGAGGCTGTTTAACCAAAAAATGGGTCAGCGCTATCCCAAATATCGAGCGATACAGGATGAGGCGTTAGCGCGTGTTAAACGGCTGATGGAAAAGTTTTCCCGGAAAAAACCGGGAAACGATTAGGCCGCCAGGACTGCGGACTCGTCGCCTATCGTTACCCGTCGCAGCAGACGCCGCTGCTCGCGTGGAAAGTCAGTGCGGGCGTGCATCAGACAACGATTATCCCACATGACAAAGTCGCCAACTTCCCATTCATGGGAATAGACGAATTGCGACTGGCGTTGCAGCGCATAAATTTCATCGAGGATCGCTTTGCCTTCAGCCTCATCCATGTCGATGATTTCTTCGGTCATAAGCGGACAGACATAAACGGCGGTACGGCCCGTCTCAGGGTGCTTACGAAAAATTGGATGCGGGTGATGCGGCACGGCGTCACGATCATATTTCTCGAATGTTTTGACCGTCGTACCGAACTCATAGCAATTCATTGCCTGTCGCCCTGCGAGCTTGTCTTTCATCTCTTGCGGCAGCGCTTCATAAACCTTGTACTGATTTGAGAACTGCGTGTTGCCGCCGATATTAGGAACCTCAACGCCATAGAGTGTTGTCGCTTTGTGAGGGGTACTCAAATAGGGCGTATCAGTATGCCACATCATTTCACCGTCTGGATGGGCACCAATAACCTGCCCACCTTCGCGGACATTGGAGACCAGCATAATTTCACCGCTGGCATGATTGGGGTGCTGACGATCCTTGGGACGATTATATTCGCCAATCTTGCCGAAATTACTACAAAATTGCTTTTGATCGGCGGGGGTCAACTCGTGCTGATTGCGGATGACAATGACGAGATGATCGAGCCAGCCTTGATATATCGTCGCTGCATCGTCTTTCGACAGTTCGGCTTTCATATCGACGCCAAGAATTTCGGCACCACAGGCATCTGACAAAGGATTTACGGTAATAGTCATCACTCAATCTCCCAGGCTGTTCGAACTATTCGCGTACAGCTTCATTTCACCGGTATAAGATCAGAAATTGTCCCTTTGGACAAGATTTGGGTCGCTATGAAAACGTTAAGCCGCCCAGGCTGGAGCAGCGTCCTCAATGGTAACGCGGCGCAGCAGGCGGCGTTCATTCCGTGGAAAATCAGTCCGGGCATGCAGGGTGCAGCGATTATCCCACATAACGAGATCGCCTTTTTGCCAGATATGCTCATAACAGAAACGCTTTTCTTTTTGCAGAGCAAAAATTTCATCGAGGACCGCGCGGCTTTCTAAGTCTGGCAACCCTTCGATGGACTCCGTCATCAGCTCATTAACATAGACTGTTGGACGACCCGTTTCGGTATGCGCGCGGAAAACGGGATGTACAGCCGTGCGCAGTTCTGGCCCGTCATATTTTTCCTTGTCCTTGATCATGACCCCGAATTCATAGGCGTGATGGGCGTTGCGACCCTCCAACAGGCTCTTGAGCTTCTCCGGAAGAGCATCATAGACGCTGTACTGGTTGGAAAAGATTGTATTGCCGCCTTCACTCGGAATTTCGATGGCGTAGAGCGTCGTCGCCTTATGCGGGTTCTGATCATAGCCGGTATCGGTGTGAAACATCATCTCACCATCCGGTAGGCTGCCGATCGGTTCACCATCTTCAACAATGTTGCTGACAAACATTACTGACCGGTGACGTTCCTTCATGGCGTCGTTGCGCAATGTATCAGGCCGCAAGTAATCGCCGACCGGGCCGAAGGCTTCCGCAAAATTTACCTGATCAATATCGGCAAGTTCCTGACCACGCACGACAATCACGCAATGCTCGAGCCAGGCACGATTAATCTCAGCGGCGGTTTCAGGGCTAATTGGTTTGGTAAGGTCAACGCCAATGATTTCCGCACCACAGGCATTCGATAACGGTTTAACGGCTATATCAGTCATGAGCTGATTTTAGCGTTTTTACTGGGAGATTTCCAGTCAGCCGATATTGCCCAACCGACCTGTCAGCTTTTGGCGCGTGGATGAGACTGCTCATAGACTTTGACCAGTCGTTCAGCATCGACGCTGGTATAGCGCTGGGTGGTCGATAAAGAAGAATGCCCCAGTAGTTCCTGAATGGTGCGTAGGTCGCCACCAGCGCCCAATAGATGGGTCGCGAAGCTATGACGCAGCGCATGCGGTGTCGCTGTGTCTGGGAGGTCAAGCTGGGCGCGAATTTTGCGCATTTGACGTTGTACCACGCCTGCGTTCAGGCGGCTGCCGCGGGCGCCGACAAAAAGCGGGTTGTCCGGCTCTCCTGAGAAGGGGCAGGCATCGACGTAAACCTCAATAGCGTCTCGGATGATGGGTAAGACGGGAACAACACGTTGTTTGTTGCCCTTGCCGGTGACCGTCATGGCGTCGCTGTCAGGGGTGTCAGCATGGTTGAGGCTTAAGGCTTCGTCGATGCGGAGGCCACAGCCGTAGAGCAGGGTAAAGATTGCAACGTCGCGTTTTGATATCCAAGGCGTATCCGACAGTTTTGACGCGGCTCGGATGACATCGAAAGCGTCTTCGATTGAGATTGGCTTGGGGATTGGCGGTTTTGGTTTCGGCGACCGCACGGCCTTGATCGTGGCATTGCTAACACGGCCTGTTCTATCGAGAAACTTGAAGAAATTTCGCAAGGTCGACATACCGCGCGCCACCGAGCTGTGACCGATGCCATAATTGATTCGATGTGCCAGAAAGCTTCTGAAATCGGCCATGGTAAGGGCATTCAGATCATTCAGCCCAGCAGGCTTGCCGTTGTGGTTGGCTAGAAATTCAAGGAAAGCTGCGAGGTCACGCGAGTATGCCGCGAGGGTGTGGGTCGAAGATTGGCGTTCGTCTAAAATCCAGCGCTGCCAGTCTTCGATGGCCTCAATCGTGTCTCGTTCGGCGAGAAATTCTGTTACGTGCTTTGGGTCAACCATCGCTGGATGGTCCTTTGCAGCACATGTGAAAAGAATGAAAGCAGCTCGGTCCCCTGGCGGGGGTCGAAGCCAGTGGATGATTCTGCACCGAGCGCTAACAAACCGTTCGGGACTTTGGCGCCAAGATCCAGTCGCAACAACGCTGCAGACCTTACTTTAGAAGCGCGAGACCCGAAGATGGCCTTATCGCCTACGATATCGGATCTCAAGGCAACAGTGCGTCCTGAATCCATCAGACTATCGAGAGCGCCCGGCTCAACCACGATAATGCCGAATTCCGTTGCCCCCGCTGGCACATGATCGCCTGCTTCGATGCAAAGAGCAGCAGCGGAGATGTCGAACATTTGCGGTATCTTTTTCAGAACGATTTTAATCAGCTCTTCAAAAGATTCTGCATCAAGGAGCGCTTCGGTGGCGGCAAAGACACGTCCTTGAACATCGGCGTTTGATTCTGCTGCAGCCAATAATGTTTTTTCTCTCGACGAAAATCGTGTGAGTTCGCCCTGAAGGCGCTCCAGCATGAATTTTTGCATGTCCAGGACGCCGCTGCCGTGGTTCTGCTCCGGTGGCACCAAAGCAACGAGCAGTTCTGGCCGATCATTTAAAAAACCCGGGTTTTGCTCCAGATAAGCAGCAACAGTCTCCGGCGAAATAACCGCGTCGCTCAGCGCTTTAGATTTTTGTTTCGCGGCAGGCGTGTCCGCGTTGTTATCCGCTGGAGGTGTTGAGCTGCTCATATTTCTAGCTGTCCAGGATCGATTGGCCGGTCTTCTCCCAATCAGCGAGAAAGGCCGCCAGACCGGAATCGGTGAGAGGATGTTTATAGAGCTGGCGCAAAACGCTTGGCGGCAAGGTTGCGACACCGGCGCCCATCTTGGCTGCTTCCGTCAAATGGATCGGATTTCGGATCGAGGCAACAAGGACTTCGGTCTCAAAATCGTCATACATGCTGTAAATTTGGCAAATGTCGGAGATCAGCTGCATACCGTCCGAGCTGATATCATCCAGTCGCCCGACGAAAGGCGAAACAAATGTCGCCCCTGCCTTGGCCGCGAGGATCGCCTGACCGGCTGAGAAGCACAGAGTCACATTCACCATGGTGCCTGCATCTGTTAACGATTTGCAGGTTTTTAACCCATCCGGGGTCAGAGGCACTTTTACAGTAATGTTCGGTGCTAAGGCAGCGAGTTTCTGACCTTCTTTCAGCATGGTCTCGTGATCGGTTGCGGTCACTTCTGCACTGACCGGCCCGTCGACGATGGTACAAATTTCCTGAACCACATCGAGAAACTTACGTCCGGATTTTGCGACCAGTGAGGGGTTGGTCGTCACGCCATCAACCAGTCCAGTGGCGGCTAAATCACGAATCTCATCTGTATCGGCGGTGTCGACGAAAAATTTCATTGTCCGGTCTCATTCCTCTAAAGCTTAATAGGACGCCCCAACTTTTTTTTACAAAGGGTTCGTCGCGATTGGCCCGACCATCGAGCCAAGCTAAAGTCTAATCCATGCCCCCGTCCCACACCACACCGCGCCAGAGTTATCAAAACGAAAGAGTCAGTGTGCTTTTGCCATTGCCGTTGGCGGGAGCCTATGACTATCGAGTGCCGTCAGACCTGTCCGTTGCGGTAGGGGACTTCGTGTCAGTGCCGTTGGGAAAACGAGATCTGAAAGGCGTTGTTTGGGGCGTAGGCAGTCATGAGGTCGATGACAAGAAACTCAAGAATATTAATGGCTTGCTTGATATTCCGCCGATGGCTGAGGACCTGAGAAAGTTAATTGACTGGACGGCTTCCTACACGCTGAGCCCGCCTGGTGCGGTGCTGCGGATGAGTATGAGTGTGCCCTCCGCGCTGGAGCCGCCAAAGACCCGCACTGCGTATTTGCCTGGTGCAGCCGCCACTGATTCAGACAGCGATTCGCGAATCAGGCTGACGAAAGCGCGGAGTCGGGTGCTTGCTGTCGTCGCAGAAGGGCCGCCCCGAGTCGCCGCTGAACTGGCCAGACAAGCCGGTGTTAGTGCCTCGGTCGTGCGCAGTATGGCGGATGCGGGGTTGTTAAAGCCGGTGACGTTGGAGCAGCAAATTGATCTCGATAAACCGGATTGGGATCATCCCAGACCTGTCTTGTCGCCCTCGCAAGCGGAGGCAGCTGCTGCCCTTGTCAACGCGGTTGAACGGTCCGTTGATACAAAGGAAGACGACGGTTTCTCTGTCATCTTGCTGGATGGGGTCACAGGCTCTGGCAAAACGGAGGTTTATTTTGAAGCGATTGCCGCAACGATTGCGGCTGGCCGCCAGGTTTTGGTTATGTTGCCGGAGATTGCCTTAACGACGCAGTGGCTGAAACGGTTTACGGAGCGGTTTGGTGCCCGACCGCTTGAATGGCATTCGGATTTAACCGGTGCTGAGCGCCGACTAACATGGCGGGCTATTGTTTCCGGAGAGGCCAGCGTCGTTGTTGGCGCGCGCTCTGCCTTATTTCTGCCGTTCCCGTCTCTTGGTCTGACGGTGGTCGATGAAGAACATGACAGTTCTTTCAAACAGGATGAGGGTGTTTGTTACAACGCGAGAGATATGGCCGTGGTCCGGGCGCGGCTTGGTAATTTTCCAATTGTCCTGTCATCGGCAACGCCCTCGCTCGAAACCTTCGTCAATGTTCAGACTGGTCGCTATGAAAGTCTTTCGCTGCCGGAACGTCATGGCGGCGCCTCTTTGCCCGAAATCGCCGCGATCGATATGCGGATCGAGCCGATGGAAAGTCAAAGCTGGCTTGCGCCGGCATTACAGGAGGCCGTTGTTCAGTCATTGGCTGCCGGTGAACAGGTTATGCTGTTCCTCAATCGACGAGGTTACGCGCCCTTAACGCTCTGTCGATATTGTGGTCATCGTTTGCAATGTCCGAACTGCACGTCCTGGCTTGTTGAACATCGGTTGCAACGCAAACTGTCCTGCCATCATTGCGGTTTTTCTATGAAACCGCCTGAGGAATGTCCCGAATGCGAGAAGCCTGAAACATTGGCCGCCTGCGGACCGGGCGTTGAAAGGCTCGCCGAGGAGGTGGCGGAGCGCTTTCCGCAGGCTCGTTGCGAAATCATGGCAAGTGACACGATGCAGAGCCCAACCTCGGCAGCGACTTTGGTTCACCAAATGCAGAATCGCGAGATCGATATTTTGATCGGTACCCAGATTATGGCGAAGGGGCATCATTTTCCCTATTTGACGTTGGTGGGGGTCGTTGATGCTGATCTTGGGCTTGCGGGCGGCGACCTCCGCGCTGCGGAACGAACATTCCAGCTCCTGCATCAAGTATCGGGCCGTGCAGGCCGGGCAGAACGCCCGGGACGGGTCTTGTTGCAGACCTATCGGCCCGAAGATCCGGTTATGGAGGCTTTGGTGTCAGGGACTCGAGATGAGTTTCTTACGGCCGAAGCAGAAGAACGGGAACGGCATGGTATGCCGCCCTACGGGCGCCTGGCCGCGCTGATCATATCGGGTAATGAATATGACGAGGTTGAGCGAGTTGCGCGTAATCTGGCCCGGAACTGTCCTGTCGAGGACGGGGTTACTGTCCTGGGCCCGGCGCCAGCGCCTTTGTCGATCTTGCGCGGACGGCATCGCTGGCGGCTTTTATTGAAGGCACGCCGGGATAGCAACGTCCGGGCGATACTGCGTCAATGGCTTGCGCGGGTCAGGATTCGGGGGAATGTCCGTGTTCAGATCGATGTTGATCCTTATGGCTTTCTATAAATCCGGGCTCATTGCGGCGTTTTGACCGTCTCGATGGGTTGCATGGCGTAGATGAGTGTGTTAGCAAACAGCGCCTTTCGTGGGCACGTGCGGTTTTGGCTTTTCAGGATTTTTAGAAAATTCGAAATTTTCACGTTTTATCAAATAGTTAGGTCCTACTCCCGTAGGGATATCGAAGGCGGAATAAGTGGCATCGGGACAAACAGTTACGTCGGGTCTTTCAGGTCGGTATGCGACGGCTCTTTTTGAGTTGGCGCTCGAGCGTGACGCTATTGATGCGGTCGCGGATGATCTAACTCAATTACAGGCGATGATTGATGAATCGGAAGATTTGCGCCGCCTGATTGGAAGCCCTGTATTCTCAAGGGATGCGCAAAGCAAAGCGATGGCAGCGCTGACAGAGAAGGCTGGGCTCTCTGAAATTATATGCAATACGGTGGGTGTTATTGCCCGGAACCGTCGTCTGTTTGCGCTCGAAGACGTTATCCGAGCATACCGGACACTGGTTTCCGCTCATCGCGGCGAGGTCGAGGCAGAAGTTACTTCTGCGGCACCGTTGAGTGATGGGCAGCGCAATGCGCTTGAAGCCGCGCTGAAAGAAGCAACTGGTTCGACAGTTGCGGTGACCACAGAAGTTGATCCTGATTTATTGGGCGGCATGGTTGTGCGGGTTGGTTCCCGGATGATTGATTCGTCGCTGCGTACGAAGCTACAAAGATTACAACTTGCTATGAAAGGGGCTGCGTGATGGATATCCACGCTGCAGAAATTTCGTCGATTCTGAAAGATCAGATCGCTAATTTCGGAGACGATGCGGAAGTCGCTGAGGTAGGACGTGTCCTGTCAGTTGGTGATGGTATCGCCCGGATTTACGGTCTGGACAATGTTCAGGCCGGTGAGCTGGTCGAATTTACCGGCGGTATTGTCGGTATGGCGCTTAACCTCGAGACCGACAATGTCGGTGCCGTTATTTTCGGCGATGACCGGACGATTAAAGGAAGGTGATACGGTTAAACGGACCGGCTCGATTGTTGACGTGCCCGTCGGACCAGCCCTCCTAGGGCGGGTTATTGATGGACTCGGCAATCCCGATTGATGGCAAAGGTCCCATCGAAAGCACGGAACGTGCGCGTGTTGATGTGAAAGCACCGGGGATTATTCCGCGTAAATCAGTTACTGAGCCGATGCAGACCGGGCTCAAAGCTATCGACAGCTTGATCCCTGTCGGTCGTGGCCAGCGCGAGCTTGATCATTGGCGATCGTCAGACCGGTAAGACCGCGGTTGCGATTGATGCCATCCTAAATCAGAAGGGTGCGAATGCTGGCGACGACGAATCCAAGAAATTGTATTGTGTTTATGTCGCTATCGGCCAGAAACGGTCAACCGTTGCCCAGATCGTCAAGACGCTGGAAGACAATGGCGCGATGGAATACACCATCGTTGTTGCGGCCACGGCCTCTGATCCTGCGCCAATGCAGTATCTTGCGCCTTATACCGGCTTGCGCGATGGGTGAATGGTTCCGCGATAACGGCAAACACGGGCTGATCGTTTATGATGATTTGTCCAAACAGGCTGTGGCCTATCGTCAGATGTCCCTTCTTGCTAAGGCGTCCGCCAGGACGTGAAGCCTATCCGGGTGACGTTTTCTATCTTCATTCCCGCCTGCTCGAACGTGCGGCGAAGAATGAATGATGATCTTGGTGGCGGGTCGCTTACAGCGTTGCCGATCATTGAAACACAGGCCGGTGACGTGTCAGCCTATATCCCGACCAACGTTATCTCGATAACAGATGGTCAGATTTTCCTTGAAACCGATCTATTCTATTCCGGCATTCGTCCGGCGGTGAATGTCGGTCTGTCGGTGAGCCGCGTTGGTTCAGCCGCCCAGATCAAGGCGATGAAACAGGTTGCTGGTTCGATCAAGCTGGAACTGGCGCAGTATCGTGAAATGGCGGCTTTCGCTCAGTTTGCCTCCGATCTTGATGCCGCTACCCAACGCTTGCTTGCGCGTGGCGAACGGCTGACGGAGCTATTGAAACAGCCACAATATAGGCCTCTTCCGGTGGAAGAGCAGGTTGTTGCGATTTATGCCGGGGTGAAAGGTTTCATCGATACCGTCCCTGTCATTGACGTGACACGATTTGAAGAAGGGCTGATGTCTGCCGTTCGGGCCAATCATACAGATATCCTGGATGCTATTCGTGAGACGCAAGCGATTTCCGAAGAGACGGAAGCAAAGCTGAAATCAGCTATTGAGACTTATGCTAATTCCTTCGTCGCGTCTTAAGCGCTGAAGGTCGAAATTTAAGGAATAGGGGTTTTGACAGGCGATGCCTAACCTCAAGGATCTCAGGGTCCGCATTGATAGCGTCAAGTCGACGCAAAAGATAACCTCCGCCATGAAAATGGTTGCGGCGGCAAAGCTCCGTCGTGCCCAGGACCAGGCTGAGGCGGCGCGTCCGTATTCCGAACGTATGGACCGGATGTTGGGTTCTCTTTTTGAGGGATTGCCGACCGGTGCTGGTGGCCCCGAACTTCTTGCTGGAAACGGCAAGGACGACGTTCATTTGCTTGTTGTGATGTCATCTGACCGTGGACTGTGCGGTGGCTTTAATTCGTCAATTGTTCGGGGGGCTGTGCGGATCATCCGACGTCTTTTGGATGATGGGAAAGAGGTCAAGGTCTTGTGCGTTGGCCGTAAGGGCCGCGATATTTTACGGCGTGATTTTCGGTCTCTGATTTTGGACACCTTCCAGGATCTTGGTCGCAAACGTTTGTCGTTTGCTGATGCTCAGACGGTGAGTGATCGTGTACTCACTATGTTTGAAGCTGGTGAATTCGACGTCTGCACGATTATCTACAACCGCTTTCAGTCTGCGATGACCCAAATTGTGACGCCGCAGCAGCTGATTCCGTTTAAGGCGAACGACGCAAGCCCGGCAAACGATGCGGGTAATGATGAAGCTGCGGGTGACTCGCAAAAAGCAGTTTACGAATTTGAACCAGATGAGAAAGAAATTCTGGAAGATTTGTTGCCCCGCAATTTATCTGTGCAACTATTTCGTGCCTTGCTTGAAAACGCTGCATCCGAGCAGGGTGCGCGCATGACGGCTATGGATAGCGCTACACGTAATGCAGGCGAAATGATTGATGATCTGACGATTACCTATAACCGGACACGTCAGGCATTTATTACCAAGGAACTTATCGAGATTATCTCCGGCGCCGAAGCGTTGTAACGGACCGGAAAGAGGAAACGAGGACGAATAATGGCTGAAAATACTAACAGCGTCGGCAAGGTTACCCAGGTACTTGGCGCGGTCGTCGATGTTCAGTTCGATGGAGAACTGCCGCAAATTCTTAATGCCCTGCATTGCCAAACGGATAACGGCTTGCTGGTGCTTGAGGTTGCACAGCATCTTGGAGAGTCGACTGTTCGAACAATCGCCATGGACGCCACCGAAGGTTTGGTGCGTGGTAAGGAGGTTGTTGATACCGGAGAGCCGATTACGGTTCCGGTTGGACCTGAAACGCTGGGTCGTATTTTGAATGTTATTGGTGACCCAATCGATGAACGGGGCCCGATCAACGCAAAGCAAAGCCTGCCGATCCATCGTGCGGCGCCTGAATTTGTTGAGCAGTCAACGGAAACCGAAATCCTTGTGACTGGTATTAAGGTTGTCGATCTTTTGGCGCCTTATTCACGTGGTGGTAAGGTTGGCCTGTTCGGCGGTGCTGGTGTTGGTAAGACCGTTATTATTATGGAGCTGATTAACAACATTGCGAAAGCGCATGGTGGTTATTCGGTGTTTGCCGGTGTCGGCGAGCGTACTCGTGAGGGTAACGATCTTTATCACGAAATGATGGAATCCGGGGTTATCAACCTCGAAGGTGAATCCAAAGCAGCCTTGGTTTATGGCCAGATGAATGAGCCTCCCGGAGCGCGTGCCCGGGTTGCTTTGACAGGTCTGACCCTTGCCGAGTATTTCCGCGATGCGGAAGGCCAGGACGTTCTGCTGTTCGTCGATAATATTTTCCGCTTTACGCAGGCGGGTTCGGAAGTGTCAGCGCTGCTGGGTCGTATTCCTTCAGCGGTGGGGTATCAGCCGACGCTGGCAACCGAGATGGGTGCCATGCAGGAGCGGATTACAACGACAAACAAGGGCTCGATCACCTCAGTGCAGGCGGTTTATGTTCCTGCGGATGATTTGACCGATCCGGCTCCGGCGGCATCGTTTGCCCATTTGGATGCGACGACGG
This sequence comes from uncultured Alphaproteobacteria bacterium, assembly GCA_943787225.1. GTDB lineage: Bacteria > Pseudomonadota > Alphaproteobacteria > MPNO01 > UBA2964 > UBA2964. Next base: position 543,371 of record CALSLP010000001.1, on the reverse strand, counting down.
TTCTATCACGCCAGATTGCGGAGCTTGGTATTTACCCGGCGGTTGATCCGCTCGATTCAACCTCGCGCATTCTCGATCCGCGCATTCTTGGTGATGAACATTACAACGTTGCTCGTAGCGTGCAGGAAGTTCTGCAGCGTTATAAGAGCCTGCAGGACATTATCGCTATTCTCGGTATGGACGAACTTTCGGAAGAAGATAAGTTGGTTGTTACCCGGGCGCGGAAAATTCAACGCTTCCTGTCGCAGCCGTTCCATGTTGCCGAGATCTTTACGGGTTTCCCTGGTGTGTTGGTCAGTCTGGAAGACACCATCAAAGGCTTTAAAGGCCTTGTCGCTGGTGAGTATGACGATCTTCCAGAAGCAGCCTTCTATATGGTTGGCACTATCGAAGACGCTGTCGAGAAGGCTAAGAAAATGGCAGCGGAAGCGGCGTAATTGGTTTTTTGCGCTAAAGGGAATAGCTGATCATGGCAGATACCGTCGAGTTTGAACTTGTTGCGCCAGAAGAGCTTCTGTTTTCGGAGCCGGTGGAACTCGTCGTCGTCCCCGGTGCCGAAGGTGATTTCGGTGTTTTGCCGGGGCATTCGCCGCTTATTTCAACATTGCGAACCGGCGTGATCGCGGTTTATGAAAATGATTCCGTAAATCGGCGCATTTTTGTGTCGGGTGGTTTTGCTGAGGTCACGCCAGAGCGTTGCACCGTTCTTGCTGATGAAGCGGTGGCCCTCGAATCGGCCAACCGTAGTGATGTTGAAGCGCGGGTAAAGACTGATCGTGAGGCGCTTGAATCTGCCGCCGATGACGACAAAGAAAGTGCAGCAGCGGCGCTTGCTGTTTCTGAAGCACTCTTGTTGGCTTTGGATACAGCGGGACAGGCGTAAACTTTAATCGCCTGTTTTTTTTAAATCTGGATCGCATTATACGACCCAGTGTTGTTTCGGGGTTTGCCCCCTAATTAAAGACTTTTGATTTAGGAGGGGTAACGATGGAAAAAATACCATCCAAGCTCGTTTATTTTATTCCTGTTACCATCCTTCTCCTTTCCTTGCCTGACGTTGCGTTGGCGCAAGAGGCCGCTAAATTCAGCGGAGCGGATACCGCCTGGATTTTAACGGCGACGGCCCTTGTCTTGTTTATGACGATACCGGCATTGGCCCTGTTTTATGGCGGCCTTGTCCGTTCGCGGAATGTGCTCTCCGTTTTAATGCATTGTTTCGTGATATGTTGCGTCGCTTCCGTTGTCTGGCTGGCAGTAGGATATAGCTTGGCCTTTAGCGACGGCGGTGCAGCAAACCCATATATCGGTGGCCTGAGCAAAGCGTTCCTTGCGGGCGTCGGGACCGACACGCTCAGCGGTACAATACCTGAAATCGTCTTCTTTATGTTCCAGATGACGTTCGCGATTATTACGCCGGCACTGATCGTTGGTGCTTATCCCGAACGGATAACCTTCCTAGGGATGCTTTTGTTCAGCGTGTTCTGGTTGTTACTGGTTTATGTGCCGGTGACCCATTGGATTTGGGGCGGCGGCTGGCTTGCTGAAATGGGTGTGATGGATTTCGCTGGTGGGTTGGTCGTTCATTTGACGGCTGGTGTTTCTGCCTTGGTTATCGCCGTTATGGTTGGCAGTCGCAGAGGATTTCCGAGAGAAATTAACCCGCCACACAATCCCGGCTTTGTCATGATTGGTGCGGCGATGCTGTGGGTCGGTTGGTTCGGCTTCAATGGCGGTAGCGCGCTCGGTGCAAATGGTAGTGCCGGGATGGCCATCGCTGTCACCCATATTTCGGCCTCTGTTGCCTCGCTTACCTGGATGGTGATCGAGTGGGCCAAACATGGCAAGCCGAGCCTGGTGGGTTTTGTTACTGGAACCATTGCTGGTCTGGCGACGATAACGCCGGCCTCTGGATTTGTTGGCCCCATGGGCGCTGTTATCCTGGGTTTGGCCGCGGCGCCGATCTGTTATAGCATGGTGCATGTTATCAAGCAGCGCTTTCAGATCGACGATTCGCTCGATGTCTTCGCTGTCCATGGCGTAGGTGGTCTCACCGGCACCATTCTCGTGGCCTTTCTAGCTTTGCCAGCATTCGGCGGGCTTGGTCTTGCCAAGGGCGTGACAGCGAGCCACCAACTTTGGGTGCAGTTCGTCGGTGCAGCGGCGACGGCTGCCTGGGCGATTGTCGCGAGTGTCGTGATCATCTGGATCATTCGTTTGATAACGCCGATGCGGGTCAGCGAAGAAGACGAAACAGAAGGTCTCGACATCACGTCGCATGGCGAACGCGGATATAACTAGCAGGAGAACCGATCATGAAAATGATAATGGCTGTTATCAAACCCTCTAAATTGGACGATGTCCGCACTGCTTTGTCGCCTCTTGGTGTCACAGGGATGACGGTGAGTGAGGTGAAGGGGTTTGGCCGCCAAGGTGGTCATACAGAGATCTACCGAGGGGCTGAATACGAGATCCATTTCGTACCGAAGATCAAAATCGAAGTTGCGGTCACGGATGATGTTGCGGAAAATGTCGTAACGGCCATTCGCGAGAACGCGAACACTGGAAAGATCGGTGACGGCAAGATTTTCGTTTTCGATGTAGCCGAGACAGTCCGTATCAGGACCGGTGAAACGGATGGCGACGCCCTTTAGAGAGCACCGTTTCTGTTTGATTGCGAATTCACCTGCCGCAGTTTGTCACGAATTGGCGTAAATTGAGTAACGGCATATTCGTATACGACCCGCTTAAACGGGGTGATCAGCCGAGGTAGCATTTCAAGGGAAACCCATTTCCAGTTACGAAATTCCGGGTGATCAGTCTCTAAATTAATATCTCGATCATGCCCGCTAAATTGTAACGCAACGAGCGTGATGCATTGACCTCGCCATCTTTTGCGCCGCCCACCGACCTTATTGGCTGGCCAGTCATAGGAAACAGTGTTGGGGGCAACTGCAATGATTGTGGCAGAGGCGGTGCCGATCTCTTCTTCGAGTTCCCGCAGGGCAGCTTGTTCAGCGGTTTCACCTTTGTCGATCCCACCTTGCGGAAGTTGCCAGGCAGACTCCTCCATATCATTCCGTTCCGCGACAAGAACATCACCTGCCGGGTTGAAAAGGAGCATCGCCGCACAGGGCCTGTATGCAGACATCGGCCAGATTTCCTGTTCGGTCACTTCGAAGATCTTTTTGAAATTGCAGAAACAGGCGCTAAGACAAAGCCCCGTTTTTCAACCGACTTGGCCCAATTTCCGATACGCTCGAGGGTTACGGGATAGGGAAAACCCATGGCGACAGCGTGACCCAGTCGCCGAGCGAGTCTCTCCGCTTCCCGGAGCTGTGAATCGATGGCGAGCCGCGATGCGGCCTGGTCCAGTTGTAGGGTTGTTGCGGCGAAGGGTAGCTTGAGCGTCTTGGCAATATCACCAACGACATTGCGCATGGCGCTATGGCTCTCAAGATAAAGTAATCCCCGCTTACGCAGTGTCGCGAGGGTCAGGCGCATATGGGAATGTGAGCGTGTAAATCGGGATCCCATATAGTTGACGACACCGACATAACCGACACTCCGCCCAAGAATCCATTCCAGTCGTGTAGTATTTTGTTTGTCACTTAAGGATGTCAGAAGCGCCTGAGGGCCCGGATCAAATTGCGGATAATTTGTCGGTTCCATCGGGACCATCAACATGACCTCATGCCCTGCGGTACGGGCTTCGCGGAGCCAGCCGGTAAGGCGGTCAGCATAAGGTGAAAAAGCGAGCGTTATCGCGCCAGGCAAGCCCTGAATTGCTGCTTGGGTTGCTGATGCGCTGGTTCCCAGGCCGTAGAGCACAATAGCTATTCTGGGCTTGGATTTAGGGGCGTTGAACGGTCGGGCATAAACACGCCACGCTTCTCGTCCATCCCGCCCTACAATGGGCAACGGCCCAGCGGGAGACTTTTCGATCAGCGCCGGGTCAGGCGCCACCGGTAATGGTCTTTCCTGGCGTTTGACGGTTAGTTTTGGGACGATGGGAATAATTGGAGCCGCGATGTTGTCTATCGGCGGTGCTGCAGGGACAGGTTGGGGCGGTGTTTTCTGATTTACTTCTGGCTCAACTTTTTGGGCAGAAGGCACTTCTTTTTCAGGTGGTGGTGCCGATGGTTTTGATTCTGCCTTTTTTGGCGGGGTAGGTTGGGGCACGGGTAAGGGTTGTTTCGGGGTATTTGCTGTTTTGGGGACAGTTTCTTGAGGAGGAGGTGTTTTCTTTGTCTCGCTCGGCGTTGCTTTTGCCTCCGATGATTTCGGGCCCGCAGGTTTTGTTGCCGCTTTGTTACTGGGTGTTTTAGGCGCCGGCTTTTTTGTCACCACTTCGTCAGGCTGCGGTGGTGGCGACAGCAAAAGCCATACTGTCCCACCAGCCGCGATGGCGACTAAAACCAACAGAAGTATCGCTGGTAAGCGCACCCCGCTGCGCGACGACTCACGCGGCCCTTTGTCTGTCACGGTTTTTCCCGTCTCTACGATGCAATTCGTAACTTAAGGGAATGTTTGAGATCAGTTGCTCACACGCGCATTGTAGAGCGAGATGCCTCGAATGAGACCGAGAGCCCTGTCGAGCTGATAATCAAATGGCTTTTCATTGGCCTTGGCACCTTTCTTATCAGAACTTTTATCGCCTTTTTCACTCTCTTTCTTCGGGGCGTTGGGGTTTTTTAATGCCCCTCTGAGGTCCGCCTCGCGCCGACCCCGGCCCTGTTCAATGGTCTCAAGCTTGGCTTGTTTGACTTCGATGTCCGGCGTGATGCCTTTGGCCTGAATCGAGCGTCCCGATGGCGTGTAATAATGGGCCGTCGTTAGACGGATGGCTCCATGTCCTGACAGAGGAATAATTGTCTGAACGGAACCCTTGCCAAAGGATTGGGTCCCGAGGATGACGGCCCGCCGATGGTCCTGCAGTGCACCGGCAACGATTTCGGAAGCCGATGCTGAACCACCATTGATTAAAACAACGATCGGTAAATTTTCAGCCAGATCGCCCTTCTTTGCGTTGAAGCGCTGCGCGTCATCCGCTCGGCGTGATCGGGTTGATACGATCTCTCCACGATTGAGGAACGCGTCTGAAACCTTGATAGCCTGATCCAGCAGACCACCCGGGTTATTCCGCAAATCAAGAACGACGCCTTTTAACTTGTCACCAAGTTTTTCTTTGATCTTTTTCATGCCATTGGCAATCCCGGCATCCGATTGCTCGGTGAATGACGTCAGGCGTAAATACCCAATATCACCTTCGGTCCGCCATCGCGCTGATCTAACCTTAATAACCGCCCGCGTAATCGTGACGTCGAATGGTTCGCGACCTTCGCGGCGGATCGTGAGTTTGAGGTCTGAGTTTACGAGGCCGCGCATTTTCTCAACGGCCTCACTGAGGGTCAGACCCTGAACAGGTGAGTCATCCAGATGCGTAATATAATCGCCCGATTTAAGACCCGCACGAAAGGCTGGCGTGTCGTCAATCGGGGAGACGACTTTGACGAAACCGTTCTCCATTGTCACTTCAATACCGAGACCGCCAAACTCGCCCCTGGTCTGGACTTGCATGTCCTTGAAGCGTTTGGGAGACATGTAGCTGGAATGGGGATCCAGCGACGTCAGCATACCGTTGATCGCAGATTCAATCAGGTCTTCATCGCCGACCTTTTTTACATAATCTGCTCGTACCCGTTCAAAAACATCGCCAAACAAATCAAGCTGGCGGTAGGTTTCCGAAGTGTTTTTCTGGGCGTTGCCCGTGACCGGGAATAATATCAAGGTGAAGACGGCTGTTGCCGCGAGAATTCGTGTAACCATTATCCGCGTTTCCTATCTCGTCTTGCCGCGAGCCACGGCAGGGGATTGATGGGCCGACCGTTTCGGCGCAATTCTAGATATAGTGTAGTGCCGGTCAGTTCGGTAGAGGGTATTATGCCAACGGGCTCGCCCGCTAGCACTTTTTCACCTACCGGCACATCAATTTTTTCCAACCTACCCAGTAATAAATGGTACTGGCGGCCATATTCGATGATCAGAAGATTGCCGAGGCCTCGAAAAGGTCCCGCAAATACAACTTTTCCACTGCTTGGGGCGATGACAGTGGCGTTGGGGCGCGCTCTGATAGAGATTCCGCGGGACTTTTGACCGTTATGGTCTTTGCCGCCAAAGGAGACAGAGATACGACCCGCAACGGGCAGTCCGCGTCGCGGGAATCGAGGCAGGTTTGCTATTTGGGTTTTTACAGCCCGCGTGTCGGTATTTCGACCCTTGGATGCTGTAGTCACAATCTCGCGATTGGGCGCGGGTACAGGGCGTGCTGCTCTGTTGGCCGCACGAGTTTGTTTCTTTTTAAGGGCATCCGCTCGCGCTTTTTTTCGCTGGTCAGCTGCCAGCCGCGTAACCAGGTCTTTTAAGTTTTTTGCTTTGCTCCCGAGTGCTTGAGCTCTTTTGTTCAGCTTTTGTTGGGCGACGCTCGTTGATTTGGCGAGGTTGAGTTTCTTTGAGGTAAGCGTGGCCAAGGCGCGGCGTTCGTTCGTAAGGTCACGCTGTTCAGATTGTATTTTTTGGCGGGCCGCCGTGATGGCCGCCCGAATTTCTGAAAGAGCCTTAATGTCTTCCCTTAACACCTGGGCCCGCGTCTCTATTTCGGGGACGGTGCCGCGGAGTAGAAGCGCGCTTCTAATTGTATCAGCTGGGGAGGCCGGTAAAGCGATCAGGGCAACGGGTGGATGAAGGGCAATGCGCTGCAAAGCCGCAATTAAACTACCGAGTTGTTTTCTCTGTCCGTTAAGGGATTGTCGTTTTGTAGCAGCGCGTTGGTCCAGCTCTTCTAGCTGTTCCTCCAGCTTTATCAGGGTAAAAGCATGATCTCGTGCCTTTGCCGCAACGGCGATTGACCGTTGTTTGAGCGCTTTTAATTCCGCCTCGGTTTTTGCTGCTTTTTCAGTGAGGGCGCGTGATTTGGACGTTGCTTCGCCGAGGCTTCTTTCAATGTTCTTGAGAGACTTACCCGGGTCCGCAGATATTGCAGGGACGGACCAGATGCCAACGACAATGGCGCTGACAGCGATGTACTTAAGCTGAGGCCGATACAGGATGCATACCTCCACTGCTGTCAGTCGTGCCAGTGGTTCCAAGAAGGGAATGGCCAGTCATCTGCGGCGGTTGTTCAAGCGCCATTAATGCCATTAACGTTGGGGCGACATCGGCGAGGGCGCCGTCGTTTAGTGAATCATATTCAACCGGGGCATTGACCAAAATTGCTGGAACGACATTTGTCGTGTGTGATGTGAAAGGTTTTCCGGTATCGGGGTCGGTCATCGTTTCCGCATTGCCGTGGTCGGCGGTAATGAACAAGGCACCGTTTGCCTTCTTGATCGCCAGTTCAAGCCGGCCCAGACATTGATCGACGGTGGCAATCGCCTTGATTGCTGCTGGTAATATGCCTGTGTGACCAACCATGTCTGGATTGGCATAGTTCACAAAGATGAAGTCATAGTTACCAGACTCGATAGCGGCGACCAGGCGATCAGTTACCTCCGCCGCCGACATTTCTGGTTTCTCATCATAAGTGGCGACCTTTGGCGACGGAATAAGAGCGCGGTCTTCGCCAGGGTAGGGTGTCTCAACACCGCCATTAAAGAAAAATGTAACATGGGCATATTTCTCAGTTTCCGCGATGCGGAACTGTTTCATCCCGGCATCGGCGATAACCTCAGCAAATATGCGATCCAGAGTTTCGGGCGGGAAGATAGAGGTCATTGATCGGCTGAGCGTTTCGGAATATTCGACCAATCCGGTGGCAGCGGACAGGGAAACCGTTTTTGCCCTATCAAAGCCTTCAAAATCGGAATCCAGCAAGGCGGTTAAAAGTTCTCTCGCCCGGTCTGCCCGGAAGTTACCCATCAGCACAGCATCGCCGTCCTGCATTCCGCCATAACCATCAATAACCGTGGGTAAAACGAATTCGTCAGTCACATCGTTGCTATAGCTCTGTTCGATTGCTTCGAACGGGGTTCCGGCGCTTTCGCCAACGGCACTGACAATTGCCTTATAGGCCTCCGATACTCGATCCCACCGTTTGTCGCGGTCCATGGCGTAAAATCGGCCAGTGATGGTCGCGATAGAGACCAATTGAAGCGGGGCAATGTCGGCACAAAACTGTTGCATGAAATCAGCGGCGCTTTTCGGCGGTGTATCCCGGCCATCGAGAAAAGCATGCACGGCAACTTTTATACCCGCATCGTTTAATATTTTGGCCAGGGCAACGATCTGGTCTTGGTGCGAATGTACGCCGCCGGGCGATATCAGCCCCATCAAGTGGCAAGTACCGTTGGTCTTGCTGAGTTTTGCTATGAGTTCATTGAGTACTGGATTATGTGCCAAGCTGCCGTCTTCGATGGCAGCTGTGACCCTTTGGATGTCCTGATTGACGACCCGACCAGCGCCTAAATTGAGGTGGCCGACTTCTGAATTTCCCATCTGCCCGTCCGGCAATCCCACGTCAGTGCCTGAGGTTTTCAAGAATGCCGTTGGACAATCGACCATCAATCTATCGAAAACAGGCGTATCTGCCTGGGCGATTGCGTTCTCAGACTCCTCAGGACGCCAACCCCATCCATCGAGAACACATAGGACGACGGGACGGCGGGTAGCTATTGAAGACATGGCTCTTACTAGGCTCTCACTTGGAATGACAATTATCGCGTTATGAGAGGATTATAGCGCGATAAAAGCAGGTTGGCGGCATAAATGAACGTAAATGCGTATTTCTTGTGAAAAAATTCTCTGCGGTCTAATCGCGATGATAGGGGTGCCCGGCAATGATCTGCTGTGCTCGATAAAGTTGTTCGACCAGCATGCCGCGGACCAGCATGTGTGGCCAGGTCAGTCGGCCGAAGGAAATGGTCAGGTTAGCGCGCCGGCGCACAGCCTCATCAAGCCCATCAGCGCCGCCGATGACGATGCTTAGGTCTCCGATGCCGTCATCCTGCCACTCGCTTATTTTCTTGGCGAAAACACGGCTGGAAATCTCTTTGCCCCGTTCATCCAGCGCGATGATTTGCGAACCCGCCGGGCAACTATCGAGCAGAAGCTCTCCTTCGCGCCGCTTTAAGGCATCGCCGGTCAGGTTCTTTTTTTCTTCGACTTCGCGAATGTCGAGGGGCCAGGTAACGCGTTTGGCAAAATGATCAACGAGCGTCTTTTCAGGACCCGCCCGCAAGCGTCCAACGGCGACAATGGTTATCCGCATGACGTTGGACTGACCGCCTTGATCAGTGCGTTGTAGTGTTTACGTCAGGCTCGGTGAGGTCGACTTCCCACATCTTTTCGAGATTGTAAAAATCCCGAACTTCCGGCCGAAACAGATGCACGATGACGTTACCGGCATCAACCAGAACCCAGTCGCCCTGACGAATGCCTTCCGGTTTGACCGTCGGGAGTCCACGTTTTTTTAAAGACTGCACGATGTGTTCTGCCAGCGCGACGACTTGGCGAGAAGAGGTACCACTTGCGATGACCATGTAGTCGCCGATAGTCGACTTGCCTTGCAGGTCGATGACAACTGTTTCTTCCGCTTTATGGTCCTCCAATATCTCGCGAACGAGCGTAAGGACGGCGGCGGGGTCTGTGGAATTTGATTTCGTAGAATCTTGAACGAGCGTGTCGGTCAAAGGATCACCGTGGGTTAATCAGAAGGGGAGGTGGTACGGCTGGCCCGAATTTCAGTTGCCGTTGCGGGATGCAGCGGGGTTCGGAAAAAGGTCCAGGCGGGCGGCGTAAAATCAGCCAGTTTTCTCGCATGTTGGGTTGTGAGCCTGCTTCTAGCAAACACTTGCGCTGCCTTTCCAGCCAACGCCTGTACAGAATAAGGCGCGCGGTCAAAAACTGCAATGGGAACTGTTGCAAACAGCTTTTGCCAGTCTTTCCATTGTGGAAACTGAATTAAGTTGTCAGCCCCCATAATCCAGACGAATTGTTTTTCGGGAAAGCTCGTTTGAATGCGGCGCATGCTGTCGATCGTGAAACGCGTATCAAGACGGGTTTCAACGTCAGTGACCCGTATGCGGGGATCGCGTGCGACACTTTGCGCGTGGGCCAGTCGGTCCTTGAAAGGCGCCATGTCTTTTGACGCTTTGAGTGGGTTCTGTGGCGACACTACCCACCAAACACAATCGAGGTCGATATGCTTCAGCGCCTCCCGGGAAATGTGAAGATGCCCATCATGCGCCGGGTTGAACGATCCGCCGAGCAGGCCGACGCGCTGTCCGCTACCGCTCAAACCGGGTCGTGCGGTGGTTCTAAGGTTTGCGGGTACCTGTGTCAGGGTCGAACCTGCCCGTCGCCACGCACCACGTATTTATAGGTGGTGAGCTGTTCAACGCCGACCGGCCCGCGGGCATGCAGACGTCCAGTTGAAATACCAATCTCGGCCCCCATGCCAAACTCGCCCCCATCGGCGAATTGCGTCGAGGCATTGTGCAGGACAATGGCGGAATCAATTCTTTCCAGAAATTGAGTGGCAACCGCAACATCATCGGTGACGATTGAATCCGTGTGATGCGACCCATGGCGATTAACGTGATTGATCGCCTCATCGACGCTCTCGACTTGCTTTACGGAAATAATAGCGTCGAGATATTCGGTGTCCCAATCTTCTTCGCTGGCGGGCAGAACGCGTGTGTCCATGGCCTGCGTCGCCTCATCACCCCGAATTTCACATCCGGCATTGGCCAGGGCCTCAATGATCGGCGGTAGCAGCTGTGGCGCTGCTGAGCGGTCAACGACCAGGCTTTCGGTTGCACCACAAATTCCCGGCCGTCGCATCTTGGCGTTGAGGACAACTGCCGTTGCCATGTCCGGGTCGGCAGCCTTGTCGATATAGATGTGACAATTGCCATCAAGATGGGCGATAACCGGCACCCGGCTTTCTTTCTGAACGCGTTCGATCAGTGACTTGCCGCCGCGTGGCACAATGATGTCGATATACTCAGACATGGTCAGCATTTCACCGACGCCGGCGCGGTCGCGGGTCGGTACCTGCTGGATAGCGCCAATGGGAAGATTGGCCATCCGCAAGCCTTGCTGCAGACAATCCAGTATGGCTGAAGACGAATGAAAGCTTTCGGAACCACCGCGTAAGATGGCGGCATTGCCGGATTTTAGACACAGCCCGCCAGCATCCGCTGTCACGTTCGGGCGCGATTCATAGATAATCCCAATGACGCCCAGAGGAACGCGAACCCGTTGAATTTGCAGCCCGTTTGGTCGCTCCCAATCGGCTATGATGGAGCCCACGGGATCATCCAGCTCGGCAATGTCTTCCAATCCCTTGGCCATGGCTTCGATCCGTGAATCATCCAGCAGAAGCCGGTCCAGCATGGCACCGGAAATTCCCTTTTCTTCGGCGGCCGCCATGTCTTTCGCATTGGCTGTCTTCAAAGTATCGCTGGCGTTGCGGATCGCTGCTGCGGCTTCGATCAGGGCTTTGTTTTTGGACTCGGTTGGGACGGTCGACAGTTCCTGAACCGCATCGCGGGCCGATACACCGAGCGCGACCATTGCCTTATGCAGCTCGGCACTGTTTTCAAAATTGGTTTCGCCGTTTGCGGTATCGCTCATCGTTGTTCTCTATCCATCAATCACGAGGTCATCGCGATGCATCATCTCATCTCGGCCACGGTAGCCGAGCAGGGCTTCGATTTCACCGGTTTTATGGCCAGCAATTAATTTGGCATCTTTTGATGAATAGGCAATAAGGCCGCAGCCGAGCCTGTCCTGCACGCTGTTTTCTATAACAACGGCATCGCCACGCTCGAAATCTCCCGAGACGGACAGCACCCCGGCGGGCAATAAACTTTTGCCGCCGTCGAGTGCTTTGATGGCACCGTCATCGATCGTCAAAACCCCGCTGGGCGTTAAGGCGCCGGCAATCCAGCGCTTCCGGGCCGTTGACGGTGTCGCTGTGGCGTGAAACCAGGTGCAGCGTTTCCCACCATCAATTGCCGCCAGGCTGTGATGTTCTTTGCCGTCAGCGATCACGACGGCACAACCAGCCCGCGTTGCAATCTTTGCCGCTTCGATCTTGGTGACCATGCCGCCAGAGGAATAGCCGGGTGCTGCTTCACCAGCCATGGCTTCGATGTCTGCGGTGATCTCTGCGACCTCGGGAATAAACTCGGCAGACTTGTCGTGGCGCGGGTCAGATGAATAAAGACCATCGATATCCGATAACAGCACCAGCCCATCGGCGCCAATCATCTGGGCGACCCGGGCTGCCAGGCGGTCATTATCGCCAAATCGTATTTCCTCAGTGGTAACCGTGTCATTTTCATTGATGACTGGAACGGCCCCTAGGTTAAGCAACGTCTCGATGGTATTGCGGGCATTTAAATGCCGTCGCCGTTCCTCGGTATCACTTGGGGTCAGTAGAATTTGTGCTGTGCGCGTATCATGCCGTGCAAAAGCCTCCTGCCAGGCATGAAACAGCCCAATTTGTCCTGCCGCGGCAGCTGCCTGTTTTTCCTCAAGACGCAGCGGACCATCTGCCAGCCCCAGCGCCTGTCTGCCAACGGCGACAGCACCGGAAGAGACGATTATGACCTCGGCACCGTTTTGTTTGAATGTGGCAATGTCATCGGTGAGGGCGGCAAGCCATGCATGGTTCAACTCGCCCGCTTTGTCAGTCGTGAGCAGGGCAGAACCGATTTTGATGATAAGCCGTTTGGCCGATGACAGAGACTCCAGAGTATCGCCGGTCATGGTGACCAGGCCTCCTCCTCCTCCTCAATATCGCCGCGACGGTTTGCATCCACGAAGGGGCGCAAACGCCTGAGCACATCATCGATGCCGGTCCGCGCAACGCCTGAGAGCTGTATGATATTCACAGCGCCAGCGTCCTTGAGGGCCTGTTGCTTCTCCGCGATTTCGTCGTCGGACATTGCATCAATTTTATTGAGCGCGACAATCTCGTCTTTTTCATCGAGACCATGGCCATAGGCGACGAGCTCTTTTCTCACGGTATGCCAACTCGTGACGACGTCTTCTTCGGTGCCGTCGATCAGATGCAGAAGAGCGCCACAGCGCTCGACATGGCCGAGGAACCTGGTGCCAAGGCCTGTTCCTTCATGGGCGCCTTCGATCAGACCGGGGATGTCCGCGATAACAAAAGAAGTTTCATCGATTGTGACAACACCGAGATTCGGAAATAGGGTGGTGAAGGGATAATCCGCGATTTTGGGTCTGGCCCGTGACACGACGGACAGAAAGGTCGACTTCCCGGCATTGGGAAGTCCGACAAGGCCGACATCAGCAATCAGTTTTAGCCGTAGCCACACATAGTATTCTTCGCCCGGAAAACCAGGATCAGCGCGGCGCGGCGCCTGATTAGTTGACGTCTTAAAACGCGCATTGCCGCGCCCGCCGTCACCACCACGGCACAGAACAACCCGCGAATTCTCATCGGTGAGATCGGCAATCAGCGTTTCGTTGTCTTCTTCGTAAATCTGGGTGCCCGGCGGAACCCGCAGGACTGCGTCTTTCCCGGTCGCACCGGCGCGATTACCACCGCTGCCGTTGATTCCACGCTCTGCTTTGAAATGCTGCCGGTAGCGAAAATCGATCAGCGTGTTTAAGCCGTCGGCGGTTTCTGCAATGACGTTGCCGCCTCTACCGCCATCACCGCCGTCAGGGCCACCGAACTCAACATATTTTTCGCGACGGAATCCAACGCAGCCGTCACCGCCATCGCCGGAGCGCAGATATATCTTGGCTTGATCCAGAAATTTCATGTTATCGGCCCGTTTTGTTGGTCCGCATTCTATAAATAAAAAGGGGGAATATTACTATTCCCCCCAAAACCTGCTGCCGAAGCAGCCTATGGAAGGTCGGTTAGGCGCTCGGATCCACCGACACATAAACCCGTCCAAGTGCCTTGCGCGCAAAGGTTACCCGGCCTTCGGAAGTAGCAAAGATCGTGTGATCCCGGCCAATTCCGACATTTTCGCCGGGGTGATACTTTGTGCCGCGCTGGCGAAGAATGATATTACCCGGAATGACGACCTGGCCGCCAAACTTTTTCAAACCGAGTCGCCGACCTGCTGTGTCGCGACCGTTTCGGGAACTACCACCTGCTTTTTTATGAGCCATAATTCAGTCTCCTGAGTCTATTTCTTTGCGGGCGCTTTTTTAGCCGCTGCCTTCTTGGCAGGGGCCTTTTTCGCCGCTTTCTTCGCTGCAGCCTTTTTGGCTGGTGCTTTTTTCGCCGCTGCTTCCGCTGCTGGTGCAGCCTCTACCGCTTCGGCTTTAGGCTCCGGCGCTGCTTCGGCTTTGGGCGCAGCAGCCTTTGCTGCACTTGCCTTTTGTCCTTTGGCGAGAATATCGGTGATCCGCAGAACGGTTAAGTCCTGTCTGTGACCCTTCTTTCTCTTGTAATCTTTACGACGTTTTTTCTTGAAAACGATGATTTTATCGCCGCGTGTCTGATCGAGAACCGTCGCCGTAACCCGGGCGCCGTCAACCAGAGGCGTGCCGACAACGGTTTCTTTCCCGTCATCGAGGATCAAAACTTCGTCGAGCTCTAAGGCGCTTCCCGCATCGGCGGCAAGCTTTTCAACGATGATGACATCGTTTTTGGCAACGCGGTATTGTTTACCACCGGTTTTGACGACTGCGTACATGATGCTCCAACACAGCAAAAAACAACGGGCGTCATTGATATTCCACTGTGAAATACCCTCGCCCGTTTAAGGGAGGCCGAAATATAGTCCGAACGCCCCGCGTGTCAAGCGTCTCGAACACCCTCATTCGCCTTATTTTTTAAGGCCCCAAATGCCCCTGAAAGGTTCTGACCCATACCACAGCCATATATAGATGTCGCTTTGGTCTTTCGTGGCGGCAGAGTACACTTTTTGCAACAGACAAAGGAGAGTATTCCAATGACAAAAATGGCTCTATTCCCGGCTTTATTCCCAACGGTTCTGGTAGGTGTTTTCCTTACATTTCCGGTGCAGGCGGATGCCATCGACGGCGATTGGTGCACGAAATCGGGGCGACACCTATCTATAGAGGGGCCAAAGATCAAGACGCCGGGCGGTAAAAACATGACCGGAAACTATGATCGCCACGGTTTTGACTATGTGATCCCAAAAGGCGAATCTGATTCTGGTAAAAACGCCGTAATGGTTATACATGATGACGAAACCATGCAGATGACCATCGGCAAAGGCAAAGCGCAAATTTGGAAACGCTGCGCGGCGCCTATTAGCTAATAAAAAACTTAACAGGGAGAGTAAGTTGACCGGACGGACAAAACCACCATTTCGCGCTGACCATGTAGGCAGCCTGCTGCGGCCCAAAAAATTACTGGATGCGCGTGAGCAGTTCCTTGGCGCGCAGACCGCCGAGGACAATCTTGGCCCACACAATAATTTGGATTTGCGCCAGGTCGAAAATGAATGCGTAGAGCATGTTGTGTCCCTTCAGGAAGAAGCCGGTCTTAAAACAGCGACTGATGGTGAATTCCGCCGCCGTAGTTGGTGGCTGGAAATGATCATGAACTGGGACGGGTTCTCGGCAACGCGTCAGGGCGCATCATCGCCATTCGCCTGGAAGAATGAACAGGGCAAACAACAGGATTTCTCCGTCTTGACCGTGACCGGCAAGATTGCCTGGAAACCAAGCCCGGTTGTTGAGGCCTTCAACTTCCTCAAATCCACGACGTCGATTACGCCCAAGGTGACGATGCCTGCTCCGCCGGTTGTGCATTGCTTTGCCGGTGGCGATCCCGCGATCCTCGGTGGTTACTACAAGGACATGGAGCATTTCTGGGAAGATCTGATTGCGGCCTATCGCCAGGAGGTTAGTGCCTTGGTTGAAGCTGGTGCACGTTACATTCAAGTTGATGACGTCACATTGCCGTTCCTGTGCGACTCCGATTATGACGATGTGTTCAAAAGCTGGGGATCGAGCCCGCAGGAAATGCTCGGCGAATATGCCAAACGGATTAATCAGGTGATCGATGCCGCGCCGGATGATGTGACCTTTACCATGCATACCTGTCGCGGCAATCGCGAAGGGTTCTGGGCGGCCGAAGGCGGATATGATCCGGTTGCCGATGCGCTGTTCAATCAGATCAATGTCGATGGCTATTTCATGGAATATGACACGCCGCGCGCCGGCACGTTTGAGCCTTTGCGTCTCCTGCCTGATGGCAAGGTCGTGGTCCTTGGCGTGATGTCGTCCAAATCACCGATGACGGAAGATGCCGAGATGCTCAAGAGTCGTGTTGATGAGGCCGCGAAGTTTACGTCGCTGGATAATCTCGCGATTGGCCCGCAATGCGGTTTTGCCAGCTCGATCATGGGTAACCCGCTGACCGAAGACGCACAAAAAGCCAAACTCGCGCGTCTGGTTGAGGTCGCGGAGGATGTCTGGGGCGGAGTTTAACTCTGCCCGGTGAACTTACTTCTATATAGGCTGCGTTAAATTCATTTACGGGAAAGATTGACCGCGCTGCCCCTCCTCCTTTAAAACCGCCGGCGGAGAGTTGCCGGAGTGGTCGAACGGGGCGGTCTCGAAAACCGTTGTGCCTTTAGGGGTACCGAGGGTTCGAATCCCTCACTCTCCGCCACTATCAAACGGGTATCCTAAGGGATGCTCTTTTTATTTGTCGAGCGCGGGCAGTTTTGGAAGAGCCCGTATCTTAGGTGAGATTGGGAAGTGCCCAAAAAGCAAAGGCAATGCGTGCTTTAGTGTTTTGTTTTATACGGTATACGTGTAAATAAACTTTATCATTTAATGATAGATTCGATTGTCGTGGTGCGCGCGGCATGGTGAACGGAGTCGATATAATTAGTCCACAAAACGGATAAAATGTAGGGCGGTTCAATGGGGGCGGCGGCAAAACGAAAAAAAGCACAAAGAAACCGTGATTTAGAATTGTCCGATGAGATTTCGTTCGCGAGATTTAATCTCTATACGCTTGGTACTAGACTTTCACTCGCGCGGGTAATGGCCGAAGAGCTATCGTGGTGGGCAGACGAAGATGAAAAACTCATTGGTTTTGTATTCAAGGATACTGTTGACAATGATTACGGCTGGCAAATTCTGGCGCGAGATCGGGTAAATAAATTTCGCTGCGTAAAACCTCAAGTTAGCCTTAGAAGCGAAGCTTATGCCACTGTAGGGCTACGTCTCGCAATTGCAGCCACGCTGCGAAATGACGATATTGATGTTCTCGGGTTTCAGGGAGACGAACCAAACGCACCTACAGATGTTCTCAGCGTTCCTGAAGGAACCGATCTAGAGAAATTGCACCCATACTTTCGAGAATTATACGAAAGGCCTGGAAGGGCTCCCGCCAGAGCAGTAGTTGGTGAGATCGGACCGTGGCTCGCTCCAGCAGACCCCCATTTCGTGGAAGAATTCCAATTTCATCAGTTCGATCAACGCCTATGGGAACTATATCTCTGGGCATCCTTTAGAGAGTTGGGGTTTGATATAACGCAACTCGAAGCCCCAGATTTTATCTGCGCTGCACCCGGTATCGAGTTTGCTGTTGAAGCAACGACGGTAGCACCCTCACAATCTGGTGCACTTGCCAGCCACCCGGAACCAAGGACGCAGGAGGAAATGCAAGAGTTCTTGGCGGATTACATGCCCATGAAATTTGGCACGCCTCTCACCAACAAACTCAATAAGGTTGATAGTGAAGGCAGACACTATTGGGAGAAAGAAGAAACCAAAGACAAGCCATTTGTCATTGCCGTTGCCGATTTCCACAAGCAGGCAGAAAAACAACAGTTGGGTTCGATGACTTATACTCAGTCGGCGCTCTGGCCCTATCTTTACGGGCATCGAGTCGAATGGGAAATGGTTGAGGGAGAACTCAGGTCTTCGGCCGTGGAGAACTCGATCCATAAATACGGTGAAAAACAGGTGCCTTCGGGATTTTTTGATCTACCCGAGGCAGAAAATATTTCTGCGATTCTCTTTTCGAACGCAGGTACTATTGCCAAGTTTGATAGAATCGGCGTTGTGGCGGGCTTTGCGGCCCCACGGCACAACTACCTTCGTTTTGGATATCGCTTTAATCCAGACCCTAATGCGACGAGCGGAATCCCGTTTTCTGAGGATGTTTCAGACTCAAGTTATGAGGAAGGCTGGACTGACGAACTTCAAATTTTTCACAACCCGAACGCACGAATTCCTCTTGATCACAATTGGCTAACTGGTCTGGCGCAGTTTTATTTCGATTCATCGGGTAATCAGTTTTCTCTTATACCAGAACATCACGTCTGGTCGTCAGGCACGATGGTGCTAAGTATTTCTGGTGATGAAAGTAGCAAGTAAATGAGCCCGCACCTGGAATACCACCATTTAGCATGGTTATATTGCCGACACTGTGAGGTTTTACCCCACTGCGGTGTTCTATACTGCATTTAGCAGTCATGGTTCAGAACTTAAAAATTTGGGGATGTATTTGTTCAATAATGAGCTATCCCAAAAGACACCATTTTATTCCGCAAATGCTTCAGCGTCGGTTCGCCAACCCTAATGGGCAACTTTACTCATTTGACAAACGCCGTTCGGAAGATGGTGTGAATCCGGGCAACCCAGCGAACCTGTTCGTTGAGAAGCACCTCTATTCGATAAAGAGGAAGTCTGGTGACAAACATCCGGAACTAGAGATACGCCTATCGAAGGTTGAAGGCGCAGCAGACAGTGTTATCCGAAAAATCGAGGAGGCAGCGGCCAATGGGCGAGCCCCAGAATTGTCGAAAGAAGAAAGAGATATTTGGGATTTGTTCTTTTATGTTCAGTGGAAGCGGACTCCTGATTGTTTCGAGAGCACCAAGGCATTGGTGGAATTTGATGAAACGCTCCAAAGGTCGATTGGTGAATTCGAGCATAAATCTCGATTGTTAACAGGTGCGGAACGCGAAGAACTCAAAGACCCAGTGGCAATATCTCGTCTAAAGCATAACGCGAAAGTGGGGGCTGTTGGTTTGGGAAGTGGTGAGGTGACGAAAGCGTTGGCCGATAAGGGGGGCGCGATTCTGAAAATAGAAGCTCCAAATAAGAACTTTATTCTTGGTAGCTATCCTGTGGCAAAATTAGCGTCCCCGGGGCACGCCCACATTTCAGATCCAACAGTTGAGATTTGGCTTCCGATCTCACCAAAGTTAGCTGTTTCTCCCGGCTACGCTAAAGGCGAGGAAAGGTTGATTCCGACCCGGAACGCGAAAGTCATCAGATGCATAAATGAAGCGATCGCCAAGCAGAGCACGGTTATTGCCGGGAGTAACGAAAAGCTGATCGTTTCGCTTTCCCGCCCACGATAGATTGCCGAATGTTCGCCGTTCAATGACTTCTCCCGGCGCACTCAATTAATTTCCCAATACCACCCTCCAACCCCTCGTGCTGTGCTCCTCACCTCCTTTTCAACAAAAATCTGCTGCTTAGGCACATTGTGAACGTCATGCCTCTGGACCCTCGGGCGAAATCACGGCAAGGTGTGTGTCGTACGTTTGATGAGGGAGATGCCAAGATGATGGTTCGTTCAGTGCTCGCAGCGGCGGGCGTGTTTGCGTTGATGCAGGCACCGGTTGCAACCCCGGTAGTGGCTGCAGATTTCGTTTTTACAGCTATTCCGGATCAGGATGAGACCCAGCTGCGCAAGCGGTTCGGCAAGGTCGCAAAATATTTGACCAAGTCACTGGGTGTGACGGTCAAATATGTGCCGGTTAAATCCTATGCGGCAGCGGTCACCGCGTTCCGTAATAATCAGGTGCAGCTTGCCTGGTTTGGTGGCTTGTCTGGTGTCCGCGCCCGGGAACTCGTCAAGGGCTCACGCGCTATTGCCCAGGGTAAGAAAGATCCGTTTTTTGAGACTTTCTTTATTGCTCATAAGAGCACTGGTCTGAAACCGTCCAAAGCATTTCCCAAGGGGATTGCTGGCCGGACATTTACGTTTGGGTCCAAGGGTTCAACCTCTGGACGTTTGATGCCGGAATTCCATATTCGCTCTGCCTTCGGCAAGCTTCCGAATAAGGTATTCAAGAAGGTCGGGTTCAGTGGCAATCACTCTCGCACAATCGCTCTTGTGCAAAGCGGTGCCTATGAAGTTGGCGCAGTAAACTACAAGGTCTGGAACCGTGAAGTAAAAAGCGGCAAGGTCGATACCAGTAAGGTCAGCCTTATCTGGAAAACCCCGCCTTATCCTGACTATCAGTGGACGATCCGCGGTGACGTAAACAAGCAGTTTGGTAAAGGTTTCGGCAAGAAGGTTCAGAACTCGCTTCTGACGATGAACGACCCTGATCTTTTGAAATCGTTCCCACGGGCGGGCTTTATCGCTGCCACCAACTCTGACTATGCGCCGATCAAAGAAACGGCAAAGAAAATTGGTCTGATCGATTAATCGTCAGACTTTGATTCTTTATGTCTTTACTGGAGCTTCGCGAGGAAACCGTTGGCTATAGCGGTACAACGGTTCTTCGCGAGCTCGAGTTAAATATTGAACAGGGCGAGCGCATTGCCCTGGTCGGCGAAAGTGGCGCTGGCAAATCGACCCTCCTGAATTTGATCCATACGCGGTTGGGGGAGACGGCCGCCTTGGTGCCGCAGGAACTTGGCCTGGTTCAGGCCCTCAGCGTTTTTCACAATGTTTATATGGGGCGGCTGCATCAGCGGTCGATCTGGCGCAATCTGCGCAATTTGCTCAAGCCCGCCAAAATCGACGTCGATTTGGTCATGCCGGTCCTCGAACGGCTGCGTCTGGAGGACAAGCTCTTTACCAGTGTTGGTGAATTGTCTGGCGGGCAGCAACAGCGGACGGCGGTGGGTCGGGCATTGTTTCACCCCGGCGATATCCTGATTGCCGACGAGCCGGTATCGGCAGTCGATGAACACCAAGCGCGTGAAATTCTCGATGCTATTACGGCAGAAAAGCCGACGGTAATTTTGGCGATGCATGACCGTGAGCTGGCGATCAAGTTCGCAGACCGCTTAATCGGTATCCGCGACGGCAAAATCGCCCTCGACGAGGCGGCATCAGGCATGGCGCCGAAAGATCTCGATGATCTTTATCGGAACGGCGACCGGTGACCGTTCGCCCTGAACCGTCGCCACTCGCCCGGACGACGACAACATTCGTCGGCATTGCCATTCTCTGTTTGATCTTTGCCGATGTCGCGATCTCCACCGTCGATCCGTGGCAAGAATTTAACAGGATGCTGCTCGGTCTGGTTACGCCGGATTTCTATGCGACGGATAGTGTCACTCAGGCGATTGCCTACACATTGGCTTTTGCGTTGCTTGGTGTGGCGCTGGCCAATGTCATGGGGTTGTTCCTGGCATTACTGTTCTTTAGCCGGATTGTTCGCACGGGCTGTGCTGTGATCCGGGCTGTGCATGAGCTGTTCTGGGCGCTAATTTTTTTGCAAATGTTTGGTTTGTCACCGCTGACCGGTGTGCTGGCTATCGCGATTCCCTATTCGGGGATTATCGCCAAGGTCTATGCGGAAATTCTTGAAGAAGCCAACCCGGCCCCTCTCAAGACCATACCGGCGGGCACCAGCCGGGCATCAGCGTTTATCTTTGTGCGGATGCCAGATGTCTGGGCGCATTTTCGGTCCTATTCAATGTATCGGCTGGAATGTGGCATTCGCTCAAGCGCCGTGCTGGGCTTTATCGGCCTACCGACATTGGGATTTCATTTGGAGACCGCTTTCAAAGAAGGCCAGTATTCCGAAGTTTCCGCTCTGTTGATCCTGTTTTATCTGGTGATTGCTACCATGCGGATCTGGATGAAGCGGCCATTGATGCCGATCTATCTGATCGGGGCGGCCGCGATCTTGCCGTGGGGTGTGGCGTTCTCATTCTCCAATATTGTTCGTTTCCTG
The DNA here is from genome assembly GCA_943787225.1 of uncultured Alphaproteobacteria bacterium. GTDB lineage: Bacteria > Pseudomonadota > Alphaproteobacteria > MPNO01 > UBA2964 > UBA2964. The sequence continues at coordinate 521,457 of CALSLP010000001.1, read as the reverse complement.
ACGGAAGATATTGTGCCGCATCCCTTACGCAGTGGTGCCGGGATGGAGGCGTTCTGGGATTGGCTGCATATGATGGTGATTGATCAGGCGGTGCCGGGCACCATTGCGACGGTCCAGCTCACGATGATCGCGCTGGTCGCGACAGGCTTCCTGACCATTGTGCTCTTTCCGCTGATATCGCCCTTGCTGCTGGGCAAGGCCTCGCGGTTTTGCGGCCATGTATTCCTCGTCGTTGCGCGTTCGACACCGGAATATATTCTGGCATTTGTCCTGCTTCAGCTTTGGGGGCCGTCGATGCTTCCGGCGATTGTTGCGCTGACTCTCCATAACGGGGCGATAATTGGTCATCTGGTCGGGCGCTATACTGAGACGGTATCTTTGCGCCAAGACGCCGCGACCGGCTTCAATCGTTATTTTTATGAAGTGTTGCCGCGCGTTTACCGGCCCATGCTGGCATTGCTGTTTTATCGCTGGGAAGTGATCATGCGCGAAACCGCAATCCTTGGTATTCTGGGTATCGCGACACTGGGCTTTTATGTCGATAGCGCTTTTGCCGATCTGCGGTTTGATCGGGCGATGCTTTTGATTGGGATCACTGCCTTGCTTAATATAGGGGTTGATGCCATTTCGCGTTCAGTGCGCACCCGTTTACGTCTGCAAACTAGTCTGGAACAACAGTAAGAATATGCAAAAATCCGATACCCCCGTTGTAAAAGATCTGGTGCTGATTGGCGGCGGCCACAGCCATGTTGCGGTACTCAAGCGCTTTGGTATGAAGCCAGTGCCGGGTATTCGCCTGACTCTGATTTGCCGCGATGCTCATACGCCCTATTCAGGAATGTTACCGGGCTATGTCGCTGGTCATTATGAGTATGACGAGGCGCATATTGATCTCGGCGCGCTGGCGCGTTTTGCCGGCGCACGGTTCTATCACAGCACAGTCACTGGACTTGATGTGAATGGCAAGAGGGTCCTGTGTGATGATCGTCCGCCGGTGGTTTATGATCTTGTCTCAATCAATACTGGCTCAACACCCAACACCGCCTTCGTCCCGGGGGCGACAGAAACGGTGGTGCCGGTAAAGCCCATCAACCTGTTCCTCGATCGCTGGGAAGCTTTGCGTGATCGCGCGCTGAATCATGATGGCGCAATGAAGATCGCCGTGGTCGGTGCCGGCGCCGGTGGCGTGGAAATTCTGTTAGCGATCCAATTCCGTCTCAAACAGGTCCTGAAACAAGCAGGCAAGCCGGACAATCAGATTGGCTATCACCTGTTCAGTGGTTCCGAACAAATTATGCCGACGCACAATGCGCGGGTGCGCGGCCGTTTTGAAACGGCTCTGCGAGATCGGGGCGTCACGATTCATGCCGATGATGCAGTGGTGCAGGTCTCGCCTGGCAAGCTCAAGACCGCGAGCGGTACGGAAGTCGAGGCCGATGAAATCCTTTGGGTGACAGCGGCGGGCGCTCCAAGCTGGCCTGCAGAAGCCGGTCTCGAGGTCGATGAGAAGGGCTTTATCAAAGTTGGCGATACGCTTCAGTCAGTGTCGCATCCGGAAGTCTTTGCGGCGGGTGATATCGCGGCGATGGTCAATCATCCACGTCCTAAATCAGGTGTCTTTGCTGTACGGCAGGGCAAACCGCTGGAGCGCAATCTGCGGCGGCTCCTTCTCGGTAAAACGCCGGTGCCGTTTAGGCCGCAAAAGAAATTTCTCAGCTTGGTCTCGACTGGTGACAAATACGCGGTCGCCTCGCGTGGTGGTTTCTCAATCCAGGGTCCCAATGTCTGGCGCTGGAAAGACTGGATCGACCGCCGCTTTATGGATAAGTTCAACGACCTGCCGGATATGGAAGAAGATGCCAAAACCGATCTGCCGGCCGGATTGGCAAGTGCTGACGTGGTCAAGGAAATCTCTGCGATTGCGATGCGCTGTGGTGGCTGTGGTGCCAAGGTTGGCGCGACGGTTTTGTCTCGCGCGCTCAACAGTCTGACACCGGTACCGCGCGATGACGTGCTGATCGGATTGCATGAGCCTGATGATGCTGCCGTCGTCGAAGTACCACCCGGCAAGGTGATGGTCCATACGGTCGATTACTTCCGCTCGATGGTCGATGACCCTTATGTGTTTGGCAAGATTGCCGCTAACCATAGCCTCGGTGATATCTACGCCATGGGCGGTGAGCCGCAGACCGGCTTGGCGATTGCGACCGTTCCGTTTGGCATCGAAGAAAAGGTCGAAGACACGCTGACCCAGATGATGACCGGCGCGATGGAAATCCTCAACGATACCAACTGTTCACTGGTTGGTGGTCACACCAGTGAAGGGCCCGAACTTAGCCTCGGCTTTGCGGTCAACGGGTTGATCGATCGAGACAAGATCATGCGCAAGGGCGGTATGCGCGCTGGCGATAAATTGATCGTCACTAAGCCCATCGGTACAGGCACATTGTTTGCCGCCGATATGCGCCACAAAGCAAAAGGTCGCTGGATTGCCTCAGCGCTCGATCACATGGTGATGTCGAATTACAAGGGCGCACAATGTCTGGTCGAGTATGGCTCACGGGCCGCGACTGATATCACCGGCTTTGGGTTGCTTGGCCATCTGGTTGAAATGGTCCGGGCATCGGAAGTTGATGTGGTGCTGGAATTGGATGCCGTGCCGCTGATGGATGGCGCGCTCGATACCGTAAAGGCCGGGATCGTTTCATCGCTGCAACCGCAGAATGTCCGGCTGCGCCGGGCGGTTTCCAACCTTGAAGAAGCGGGCAAGGACCCTCGCTATCCGCTGATCTTTGATCCGCAAACCGCCGGCGGTCTTCTTGCCAGTGTTCCAGCAGATCAAGCAGATGCCTGCGTCGCAGCGCTCAAGGAGTTTGGCTATTTGCGCACAATGATTGTTGGTGAGGTGCTCGAACAATCCGACCGTCTGGAGCCGATAACGGTCAAGGTTTAATTTCTTTCAGTAACGTCTTCCACGCCTTCGTCTCTCGATTGGCTTTGAAGAGAGGCTGTAGCTTTTTGATCTGGGAGGTTAGTTTTTTCAAATATCTTGGATCAGTCTCGGCGCGGTGTAGTAGGGCGGTGAGAGCTTCAGTGTCTTGCGCCGGGTAATAGCCTTCATAGTCCTCGCCGAGCAGTCCGACATTGCCGTCGATATGGGAGGCAATGACCGGCAATCCGGCAGCGACGGCTTCGGAAACCACATTGGCGCCACCTTCCATAACCGAACTCATCACCATGGCGTGGCTGGTGGCAAACTGGCGGCGGACCCGCCAGCCCGGTACTTCGCCCAGCGAGAGAAAGCGCGGGTTATTTTTGACTTCTTTTGCCGTGGCCCGCGCCCATTCCTCGTTATGCGCTTTACCCAGATGGATAACGCGGAGCTTGGAGTCAGGCGGGGCCAGCCGTGCAGCGTAAGCAGCGCGCAGCGAGTCTTTTTCATCGCGCAGATGACCGATGACGCAGATATCAAAATGACGTTGGCTCGGTCGTCGTGGTGAGGACAGCGCAGGCGCGGATTGATAAATGACGTTCAGCTTCTTGCTGAATTTCTTGGGGATCGCCTGATGGACCAAGTCGTGCAGACAGACCAGCGCTGTTGCGCGCTCCATCGAGTCCAGGGTTTCTTTGGGGTGGCTGTGCTGGAAGGCATAAATGTCGGTTCCGGCGAGTAGGACAACCAAGGGCCGGTTGGGGTGATTGTCGGAAAATGTTTTGATCGATTGATGTGACCGCCAGGCATGCACGGCGACCATCATGTCGGCGCTGTCACCATCATCCTGTTCAGCGATATTAACCCGATGGCCAAGATCACGCAGAATTCTGGCCCAGCGCACCGCAGTGGTTCGATTGCCGGCACGGGATTTTTTCCCGGCCGGGGTGACGAGGCTTATTTTCAACGAGGTTCCTTATCGCGTCGGATTACACAGGCAGGATTGGCGCGTCGGACTCAAAATATTCACCAGCACGAATGCAGAAGGCCGGGCGCAGTCGTCGGTTGGTGGTAACCTTAACGTCGCTATTATCCTCCAAAACCCATTTGCCGGTCTCATCATGCAGAACCGAAATATCGGCGGTGCGGCCGATCCCTAACGTGCCGAGTTCGTCTCCCATGTCAATCATGTCAGCGCAATGAGATGAGACCATGGGGATCGTGTCTTCCATATTAACGCCGAGCGCCATCAGCTCTGTCATCGCGTGACACATGCTGAACTGAGCCTGTCCGGCAAATAGATGCATTTCATCATCAGGATGGTCATCAGGCGTTCCGGCTTCGGCCGGGACATGGGTGTTATAGCCATGCATGTCAGCACCAACCGCGTTGGGCAGGACACCGGCTTCGAGAACAGCGCGCGCCATTTCGAAGCTGAAATGCGATCCGTGACCGATATCGATCAGCACGCCTTTATCAATGGCCTCATTAATGATGGGATGCAGCTTGCCCTCTTTATTGACGAACCCGCCGGGATGGCGCGTGAACGGGTGGGCGAGGATATCGCCTTCATCGATCAAGGCGACGATCTCGGGCAGGCGCTCATCCATATCAATATGGACATCGCCTTCAACAGGCCACAGCTCACCAAGATGAATATAGACCGGAATCCCGGCTTCGCGTGATGCGTCCTTGGCCAGTTTCAACGTTTCAAGACCCCAGCGTGAGATGCCGCCTGGTTCGGCATGGGCCTTGATGCCTTTGACGATGTCGCTATTGGCGATTGCCGCTTTGGCGCAGGCGGCGGCATCAACGCCACCGGGGCCATAGAGATAGGGGTAGTAATGGCCCTCGAGCCCGCCAACCGTATAGATTGAAATAAAGGCGAGGACGTTGGTCTTCGCCGGCTCGGCGATGAAATGACGAAACCCGGGAAAGGTCATGCAACTTGCTCCACCCTGGTCGATAACCGTGGTGACGCCGGAGCGCACGCCGACCAAATCAGGATTCATACCAAACCGACCGCTAACATGTTCATAGACATGGGCGTGAGTGTCGATCATCCCGGGGATAACCAACTTGCCTGCGGCATCGATGGTTTTTGTACCGCTGGCGGACAGATTTTCCGCAATCGCGGCGATCTTACCGTCCTTGACCGCGACGTCGCTAACGCCATCAACATTGTTCTCCGGATCGATGACCCGTCCGCCGGTGATTACGAGATCATATTGCTTTGTCATGTCCGTCTCCGTTAGCTTGATTGCGCTCGATGATGTCCCCTGATGATGACAAGGGCTTACTCAGCCCTGATAATGGCCCTCAGGACTTCGGTGATCAACTATGTTCAGCCAATGGGTGTTTCCCTATGAAGCCAGTCGCGACAGGTGGTGTCGGTAAATCAGTTCTCCGCAAGGAGGATGAACGCTATCTGCGTGGCCGCGGTGAGTTCGTAGCGGACATAAAACGCTTTGGTATGCGCGAGGTCGCTTTCGTCCGTAGCCCGGTGGCGCATGGCTGTGACATTCGGATTACCAAGCCTGTAGGCCGCGATGGTGATGTCTTTGTCGCCGAAGACCTGACCGGCGTATTGCCAATCCGGGCGGATTCGGGTTTGGCTGGCTTTAAATCCTCACTGCAGCCGATCCTGGCGAGCGAGAAAGTCCGCTATGTCGGAGAGCTGATCGCTGCCTGCATTGCCGATACGCGTGGCGAGGCGGAAGATCTCGTCAGCCAGGTTGGGATCGACATTGAAGCGCTGCCGGTGGTCTCGGACATGCTGCAGGCGCGCAAAGAAAATTCGCCTTTGGTTCATGACGAGTGGGGTGACAATGTTTTTCTTGAGACATTTGTTGAAGGCGATGCGGATATTGACGCGCTAAAGGCGCAGGCTGCGACATCAGTCACGCGTAGTTTCAGAACCGCCCGGCAATCGATGGCGCCGATTGAAGGGCGTGGCGTGGTCGCTGAATGGGATCGACGGCTGGAGCTGTTGACCCTGACGAGCTCGACCCAAATGCCCCATATTGTCCGGACAGGCCTCGCGGAATGTCTTGGCCTGGAGGAAGGACAGGTCCGGATCGTCGCCCCCGATGTTGGTGGTGGATTTGGCTATAAAGGTATCCTGCTGGTGGAAGAAGTCGCGCTGTCCTGGATAGCGATCCATACTGGACAACCTGTCTGTTGGATTGAAGACCGGCGCGAACAACTCAGCGCCAACGCCAATTGCCGCGAACATCATTACGAGATTACTGCCTATGCAGCAGGCGACGGAAAGATTTTAGCCGTTGAGTGTGAAGCGACTGTCGATGCCGGTGCCTATTCGGCCTATCCGTTCTCGGCCTGTCTCGAAGCGGCGCAGATCGCCAGTATTATGCCGGGTCCGTATGACTTTCCGGGATTTCGGTGCCGGACATGGTCGTCGGCAACCAACAAGCCGCCAATTCTGCCTTATCGCGGGGTCGCCCGGACGGGCGTGTGTTTTGCGCTGGAAACACTGATCGATCCCTTGGCGCGGAACCTTGGTATCGAGCCACACGAAATGCGGATTAAAAATCTCCCCCTGCCTGAGCGCATGCCCTTCACCAATGTTACCAATAAGCTGTTCGACTCAGGGGATTATCCAGAATGTATGAGCCGGGCTGCCGCCGCTATCGATGTTGCGGCGGTCCGGGCCCGTCAGGCACAAGGTGAAAAAGATGGCCGAAAGATCGGTGTCGGCTTCTCGATTTTCTGCGAACAAGCCGCGCACGGTACATCGGTCTATTCGGGTTGGGGTATTCCGATGGTGCCGGGATTTGAGCAATCGGCGATCCGTTTGACACCTGATGGTGGGCTCGAAGTGCGTGTCGGTGTGCAATCGCATGGCCAGAGTCTGGAAACCACACTCGCGCAAGTCGCCTCGGAGGTTCTGACTATCGATACCGGCGTTATAAAGATCGTTCATGGTGATACCGCCTATACGCCTTATTCGACAGGGACCTGGGGATCACGCTGTGCGGTGATGGCGGGGGGCGCCGTGTCAGCATCATGCAACGTGCTGGCGACACGAATTTTGAGAATTGGCGCTCATTTGTTGCAGGCTGATATTGCCGAAGTTTCGTTATCAGGAGGCGAAGTGCGATCCAACACTGGTGCCGTTGCCATTAGCGATATCGCGCGGATCTGGTATCGCGCACCACAGGAACTACCGCCGTCGCTGGCGGCCGACGCTCTGGAAGTAACCGAAGGGTACAGACCTGATCCTGATAGTGGCACCTTCTCCTATGCGGCGCATGGCTGTGTCATCGCGGTTGATCCTGAGATCGGCGATGTTGAAATTCTTGACTATGTGATTGTCGAAGATGGTGGTGTCCTGATCAATCCGATGGTGGTTGATGGGCAGGTTTATGGCGGCACGGCACAGGGTATTGGTACGGCTTTGTTTGAAGAGATGCCCTATGACGAGTATGGTCAACCGATGGCAAATACGCTGGCAGAATATCTTCTGCCCAGTGCTTGTGAGATGCCGCATATACGGATCGATCATATGGAAACGCCGTCGCCTTTTTCGACCTTTGGTCAGAAAGGGGTCGGGGAAGGTGGCGCAATTGGTCCACCGGCAGCGATTGCCAATGCGATCAATGATGCTTTCAAGGAAATTGGTTTGGTGGTTGATCGGTTGCCGGTTTCACCGACGCGGTTGTTTGAATTGATTCAGAAGGCGGAGGCCCAAAATGAATGATGCTGACAAAAAATCTGTCGATAAAATGCTGGCCGTTGTGCCGGCTTGGTCGCGTGTCACAACCGCGCGTGATGCCTTGGATCTGCCTGACCACACGCTGCTGCATTGTGGTCCCCCGGCGACGCCCTCTCATGCGCTCGTCACCCCGATCCTACATTCGGCGGCAGTCGCCTGTGTCTATGAAGGTTGGGCGAAGACGCTTGATGAAGCCGATCAGTTGATTGGCTCGGGTTCGATCGCGTTTGAACCGGCCCAGGATCGCAATGTTGCAACACCAATGGCTGCCGTTATCTCGCCATCGATGAAATTAACTGAATTTACCGATCTTAACGACCTCAATCATCTTTCCTGGGCCCCTTTGAATGGTGGGGGGACTGGCGCTGATCCAGTGCCGCGCTATGGCTATAAAAGCCAGGCGGCAATCGATTTTTTGTCGTTTCTTAATGACGACCTTGGCGAAGCGATGACGGCTGTGCCGGGCGATAGCCCCATTGAGTGGCTCCCGATAATGGATGAGGCGTTGACGCTTGGTGATGATGGACATCTCCGCCACCTGGAAGCCCATAAGATTCTGTTAGGCATCATTCGCGACCGTTTGGGTATGAGTTTCGCGGGATCGGCGCATGACATATTCATTGGGAAATGGCCGTTCTTTCATCTCAACTTCTGGATGGCGGCGTCCAAACTGATCCTGTCGGTAGCGGCTGGGACCGAAGGCAGTTCAATCATCACGGCCTTTGGTGGCAATGGCACCGAATTCGGATTGCAGGTCGCCGGGCTACCGGGGCAGTGGTTCACCTGTCCGGCAGAGCCGCCGCGCGGCAATATTCGGGCGCCCTACACGGTTGAGACCTGTGTTGGCGCGTTTGGTGATAGCGCTGTCGCGGAAGGGTTAGGATTAGGGGCAATGGCGCAAAGTTATTGTCCGGATATGCAGGGGCTACACGCCGGCTATACGCCTGACGATATTTTTGAGTTGCCTGAGAAACTACTTATGGCACCGCATCCATCCATGCCAAAAAGTGGTGCACGCGTTGGACTGTCTGCCCGCGCCGTGATGGAGAGCAATGTAACCCCAGTCCTTGAACTCGGCATAGCTGACAAACATGGCATCAATGGTGGTCTGGGTGCCGGTATCTTCCGGCCGCCGATTGCGCCCTTTGCCGCAGCGTGTGAGGCATTGCGCTAAATTATGGAAATGCATGCTCTTGATTTGCGGGAGTTGATCGTTTTTTTGGTCGCGGCCGGCATTGTCGTGCCGCTTGGTCATCGGTTAAAATTAAGCCCGGTTCTCGGTTTCCTGTTTGTCGGGTTGCTTATCGGTCCCTATGGCCTCGCCCAATTTACCGACATGTTTCCGTGGCTCTCCTATGCCGTCATCGCGGATATCAAAGGTGTTCAGGCTTTGGCAGAGCTCGGCATCGTGTTTCTGTTGTTCATGATCGGTCTAGAGCTATCGCTTGAACGGCTATGGTCCCTACGGCGCCTGGTTTTTGGCCTCGGTGGCGCCCAGGTAATCGTGACCAGCGCCGTTATCTCCGCCATTGCTTTGTTGTTCGACAATTCACTGCCGGTGTCCGTGGTTCTCGGGGCGGCGTTTGCTCTTTCGTCAACGGCGATAGTCATGGAAGTGCTGGCGGATAACAGGCGTCTCGGCACGCGTGTCGGGCGTACGGGGTTTTCGATATTGTTGTGCCAGGACTTGGCGGTGTTGCCGGTATTGTTTTTGGTCACTGCCTTCACTGTGCAACAGGATGGCTCGGTCGTTGAGGGTCTCGCGATTGCAATGGGCCAGGCGCTGATCGCGGTGGCCGTAATTCTGGTTGTCGGTCGCCTCGTTCTCCGGCCGCTCTTCCGCTTTGTCGGTAATGCGGCGCGGCGTGAAATGTTCCTCGCGCTCGTCCTTTTGGTGATCATCGGTACTGCCATTGCGACGGAAGCGGCCGGGCTTTCAATGGCCCTTGGGGCCTTCCTCGCCGGGCTTTTATTGTCTGAAACGGAATATCGTCACGAGATCGAGGTTGATATCGAGCCGTTTAAAGGATTGCTTCTGTGTCTAGCCCCCAAGTTCTGTGCCATTCCTGATTAGAGTTTCTGGTATTGGCGGTCGCATGTTCAGTGCCTGATGTGGACGGACGTGGTTGTACTGTCTGAGCCACTGGTTGATGACGATCTGAGCCTGCTTAGTCGTGGTGAACCACTCGGCATTGAGAACCTCGCGGCGCAGGGTTCCGTTGAAGCGTTCGTTGTATCCGTTCTCCCAGGGTGATCCGGGATAGATCCGGATGGGTTTGATGCCGACCCTTGCCAGCCAGTCCTGCATCGCTTCCGCGACGAACTCGGGGCCATTGTCGGAACGGATATATTCTGGAGTGCCGTGGCGCAGGAGTAGCGGGTAGAGCGCCTCAAGGACATCCTCAGCTCCCATCCTGGTGCGAACCGCGACCGCTAGAGCCTGCCGGGTGTACTCGTCTAGAACTGTCAGCATCTTGTAGCTCCGACCGTTGCAGAGCTTGTCGTGCACGAAGTCGATGCTCCAGACATGGTTCGGATGGGTCGGCCGCAGCCGTATGATCGAAGCATCCTTGTGGTAGAGCCGTCGGCGCTTCTTGTGCCGTTGCGGCAGTTGAAGGCTTTCTTCGCGCCAGATCCGCTCAACCTTCTTGTGGTTCACCTTCCAGCCTTCGATACGCAGCAATTCCGCTATCTTGCGATAGCCGTAGCGCCCATATCGCTTCGCCAACCGGATCAGGGCGAACCGGAGAGCATCATCATCTTTTCGGGCCGGCTGGTATTGCAGGGAACTACGCGACAGGCCAATCACCCGGCAGGTCCGCCGCTCCGATATCGCGAGCTTCTGGCGCGTATGGATAACGGCCTGACGAAGCTGTTCGGTCGTCAGGCCCTGGGCTTTAGGTGGCTCAGGCTTTCCTTCAGGATCAGCTTGTCCAGTTCGAGCTCAGCCACAATCTTCTTCAACCGCGTATTCTCCTTCTCGAGAGAACGCATCTCCGACAACTGCGACCGACCCATCCCGCCAAACCGCTTGCGCCAGTTATAATACGTAGCGTCGCTGATACCCACGCCACGACACGCCGACGCTACGTCGCTGCCGTTCGACAACTTCACTTCAATCTCACGCAGCAGCTTCAGTATGTCCTCGTCCGAATGTCGTTTCCGAGCCATCACAAATCCCCTTTCCATGCCAAAATAATGGCCCAGTTTTAGGGGGGAAGGACAGGAATGTCCGTTGATTTGGCTCAAGTTGTGGCCGCTCCGTTGTTTTTATTCAGCGCGGTAGTTGGGTTGTTCCTGCTGAAAGGCTCCATCTTGTATGGCTTGCTGCGGCTGTTTCGTGAACCCCGGGCTGCATCTTTTGAAATCTCTCTGCTACTGGGGCAAGGCGGTGAGTTCGCCTTTGTGGTTCTCGCCTTGGCAGTCGCCGGTGGTTTGCTACCGCCGGATACGGCACAATTCATGATTGTGGTGACGGCCCTGACGATGATGGCCACACCACCTGTTGCACAATTTGCGCGTCGCATAGGCCGTTTTATTGAAGCAAAGGACGTCAAGGCGACTGACTCAATTCACGATGTACCGGAAGATATTTCTGGCCACATTATCGTTGTGGGGTATGGGCGTGTCGGACAGATGTTGGGGTCTGTTCTGGAGTCTCAAAAACAGTTCCATATTGGCGTTGATACTGATGCGTCGCTGGTTGCGTTGTTTCGAAAGAAGGGTGGCAGTATTTACTTCGGTGATGCGAGCAAACCCGACATGCTGCGCAAACTTGGTGTTGAGCAGGCGGCGGCGCTGGTCGTGACGATGGATGACCCGCAAGCGGCTCAGCATGTGGTGACCACGGCGCGGCGGCACTGGCCTGATCTTACGATTTATGCGCGGGCGCGGGATGTCGATCACGCGACACGGCTGATAGGACTCGGCGCTGATCACGTGGTCCCCGAGACGACCGAAGCTAGTCTTAATTTAAGCGAACTGGTTTTAACCGGGACCGGTGTTCCTGAAAATGCGGCCCGGCATTTGATTGAAACGCTGCGTCAGGCCGAACAAGCAACTGTCGATGAAAGTCGACCCTGATACAGAATTAATTTGGCTGTTTCGTTTACGACACGGTGCAAGACACCTCAAAGCGTACTGATTTCGTATCCCTTTCGGGTCCTTCATGCCGGAACCCCGCATGAAACCTGAATTGTAAACATTTTGTTAACCATTGGCTGCGACATTCCCGACACGTAATTTTGTATTAGTGTTCAGGGGTGGGGATTGGTGATTTATCGAATGTTGGCGTTACGCCAGACGTTTGTGCATGCGCTGCGGTCTATTTGGTGCAAATCAGGCATTGTTTTTGCTTTGCCGATTGTACTGGTCTTCAACGCTGTTACTTTCCCGGCTCACAGCGCGGATCCGAAAAAACGAATTCTATTTATCGCTTCCTATAGCCCGTCATTTCCGTCATTTTTTGATCAGATAAGCGGCCTCAAGACGGGGCTTCGTGAAAATGGATTTGGTAAGGGCAGCTATATTCTTGATATCGAGTTCCTCGATAGTAAAAGGTTTCCGTTTGAGTTTCGGGCGAAGCAATTAGAGAACGACCTCTCTGTCAAGTTTCGGAAACTCCCGCCTTACGACCTTGTTATTGCCGCCGATGACAATGCCTTGAACTTTTCAAAGACGAGGCAAACAACGCTGCTGCGCGGGTCAAAAATCGTGTTCCTTGGCGTGAATAATGTTTCCTTGGCGCTTAAACAAAATGCCAACCCAGATATTGTCGGTGTCGTAGAAAGGCAGTCCGCCGGGGAAACGCTGGATCTGGTTAAACATTTGTTTCCTGAAAATACTGTGATCCATGCCATTGGCGATAAGACCCCTACCGGCAAGTCTAACGAACGGTTTTTTGACGCTGCGGCGCGCACGCGATCAGATTTGAGCATTGTTAAACATTCTTTGGCGCAGCTGACCTACGACCAGTTATTTGAACGATTTCAGAAGATTCCTGAAAACACGGTGGTCTTCCTCAACTCCGTGCATCGTGACGTAACCGGCGCTAACCAAAATTGGGGTGAATTCATCACCCATTTGAAGGCCGTCTATAAAGGCCCCATATTTTCAATGCAAAAGGCGCCGATTGGCTATGGGGCGCTCGGGGGCAAGGTTGTCACTCATTTCGAGCAGGGGCGGGCCGCGGCAGTTTTGGCCAGCCAAATACTCTCGGGAACGCCATCTGGTTTTCTCCGTGTGATAGGTGAGAGCCCGAATCTATTTCTGTTCGATCATGCTGAATTGGAGCGCTTTAACCTAAAAAAGGCGGCCCTTCCTCGCGGGTCGATAATGATCAATGCGCCGATATCGATCCTTGATGAATATGCCCATTGGGTTGTCAGCGGCATTTTGGTTTTTGTCCTTCAATTGGGTCTTATCCTGGTGTTGATAAATACCATGCGCCAGCGTCGGAAAGCTGAGGTTTTGCTCCGTGAGAGCGACGCTAAATTCCGGGCATTCTTTGATAACTCGCCGGCGATCATGTTTATGAAATCGGTAGACCTTAAAATGACGATGGCGAATTCGAGATATCTTGAATTTTATGGAGTAGGAGAAACAACGGTTGTTGGTACCCGTGGTGGCTCCAAGCTCGACGAAAACCGCCGCCGCAGAGTCGAAGAACTTGATCGTTGCGCTATCGAAAGCAGGTATCCGCAACGCGCAGAATTAACCTTTACGTCTCACAATGAAAGGCAAAGAGAGTTTATCGTCCACAAGTTTCCTGTTTTCGGTGCCGACGATCAGGTAACCGGTGTGGGTACTATCAACACTGATGTGACAGCCCTGCGCAAAAGAGAACTGGAACTTGTCGAAGCAAGAATCCAGGCGGAGTCGGCGGCTCAAAAATCTAACCTGGCGGCCAAAGAAGCGGATGCGGCCAACCGGACCAAATCTCGCTTTCTCGCAACGATGAGCCATGAAATTCGTACGCCTCTAAATGGTGTGCTTGGTATGGCTGAAGTCCTGTCTCATACCGATCTGGATGCAGACCAGGAGGATTTCGTGCAAACGATCCGGGACTCCGGCAAGTCACTGCTTGATTTGCTCAATGACATTCTCGATCTTTCAAAGATTGAGGCGGAGAAAATTGAGCTGGAAATGCTCGACGTTTCTATCCCAAACCTCCTCAACGCAGCCGATGGTTTATGGAAACATCCGGCCAGTGAAAAAGGCATTCAATTTTCTATTTTTAACGACGTCGCGGATGGCAATTGCATCAAAAGTGATCCGGGCCGTTTACGACAGGTGATCAATAACCTCGTCGGAAATGCGATCAAATTTACACATGAAGGTCAGGTTGTCCTTCGGGTAACAGAGACCCCCCGTGAAGATGAGATGGTCGGCCTGCGTTTTGAGGTCCAGGATAGCGGCATTGGAGTCGATGAGAAGCAGGTTGAGAAACTATTTAGCCCGTTCTCGCAGGCGGATAGCTCGACGACCCGTCAATATGGCGGGACAGGATTAGGGCTAACGATTAGCAAAAATCTCGTGGAAATGCTCGGCGGTGAAATAGGGGTCGATCTTTTGGTTTACGATCGTGGCCGAACGGGGCGAGGCAATAATCGAGCCCAGTAGTGAAAGCGCTGAGAGACGTGAGATAAGCACGGAGATATTCGCTGAGCGTCAGCTTCGGATTCTTATTGCCGAAGACAACCCTGTAAATCAAAAGGTCATTTCAGCGATGCTCGGCCCGGTCGATTGCGAGTTTGATTTCGTTCAGGATGGGCTGCAAGCGGTCGCAGCGGTGACAAAGTCAAATTACGATTTGGTTCTGATGGATGTCCAGATGCCGCAAATGGACGGTACGGAGGCAACCAAACGCATTCGCTCGCTGCCTAACAAAATTTCCCAGATTCCAATCATTGCGATGACGGCGAACGCGATGCAGGGAGATCGCGAGACCTATCTCGAAGGCGGAATGAACGACTATGTTTCCAAGCCGATAGATCAACGTGAGCTGGTGAATGCCATTGTGAGGCAAAGCAACATAGAAATGCCTGATATGACCACTTTGTTACTCCATAAGAAGACTGGGTCTGCTCCGGAGCAGAAACCGATAACAGCTGATGCTGAAGGCAAAATGAGTGATTTAATTGGTGACATAGAGGGGTTGCTTGACGGGACCAACGACTAAACGGTCGCCTACAACAATCTATAAGGACACCATGACAGCGGAAGATGCCTCCGCTACTCTCTCGGCTCAGTAAACTTGTTGCTTTGCACAGAGAGATTAATATGACCGATCAAAGCCTGCGCGGCTTCCTCAATATGGTGGAGAATGATTTTCCGGCGGATTTCGTCCGGGTGTCCAACCCGGTGCGCCGGGAACTCGATATTACCTCTTCTGTTTTCGAGTTTGAACGGAACGGCAAGAGCCCGGTTCTGATGTTTGAGAATGTCGAAGGCTTTGAAAACCCTGTTGTCACCAATACGGCCGGTAATCGCCGATTGCTCGCGGCTGCAGTTGGCGTGGCGCCGGATGATCTGCCGCTGGCCTATCGTGAGCGGTGTCAGAATTATCAACCTGTCGAAGTGGTCGGGGATGCGCCATGGCAGGATATCGTGCTGGAAGGTGATGATGTTGACCTGACCAAGCTGCCGATCCCGTTACATTTCCACGTCGACGCCGCCCCTTATATTACAGCCGGCCAAATCACCGCGCGCGATCCGGATGGTGAAACCGATACCGTTGGCTTTCATCGTCTTATGTTGAAAGGCAAGAACCGGCTCGGACTTTCCTTGCATTCGCGGCGTCGTATGTATGAATTCCACCGGCGCGCTGAAGCCAAAGGCGAAGCCCTTCCGGCGGCGATTACCATCGGCATTCATCCCATCCACTACATGGGGTCGATGGCCTATCACTATCCGCCGAACGTCAGTAAATACGAGATCATTGGCGCTTTGTTTGGCGAGTCTTATAAGGTCGCGACCTGCAAAACTAATGATCTGTCGATCCCGGCCGGCGCGGAAATTGTCATTGAAGGCGAAATTCTTGCCGATACACATGAGCCGGAAGGACCGTTTGGCGAGTTCACCGGATACGCGTCCTATCGCTCAACGGAAAACGTGTTCGTTGCCAAACGCGTTCAGATGCGCAGTGATGCTATCTTCCACAGCGTTGCTTCCGGCACGGCTGGTGATCACATTCTGGTGTCCTCCATCAGCCGTGAGGCTGAGATCCTGAACGCTCTGCGCCGCAATCTGCCAAATGTCACCGCCGTGCATGTGCCGCTTTGTACCGTCGGTGCGCTGATGGCAATTGTGCAGATGAAAAAGACTGCCGAAGGTCAGCCCAAGCAGGCCATCATGGCGGCGCTGGGTACAGAGTTCTATGTAAAGACGGTCGTCGTCGTCGATGAGGATGTCGATATCTTCAACCTGTCAGACGTGATGTGGGCCGTGATTACCCGGACCCGCGCCGATCAGGACGTGACCTATATTCATGGCGCGATGGGCGCGATCCTCGATCCTACTTCTGATCCTGAAAACCATACCGTCACCAAGGTGGGTATAGATGCGACCAAGCCGACGGGGCGTGACTTCGCTGAGCGGCTGTCAATTTCCGACGAGCAGCGCAGCCGGGTGCAGGGTATCTTCCGCGAAGCGGGGATTGATCTCTGATCGACCAGGCTGGTTGCCGTTGTCCTCAACATGGTGCTGCCTAGAGAGGACTAAATGTTTAAATTCATGCCTTCTTAATTAGGAGGCTGGATTGCACGAAAGGGCCCCTGCGGGGGCCCTTTTTGTTTGGCCATAATTTTGCCAGAATGTTGACTAAGATAGTGTTCGTAGTCGTTTTGTATCTATGTCTTGTCGCGCGGGCCTTGTGGCCAGCGCCTTTGTCTTTGGCTTGTTCTTGAATGGCTCCGGGCAGTTTCAGCCTGTTGAGGCGTTTAACATAAAAATTAAGCAACCAAATCCGATCCAGCACATGTATTTCAACGGATATACCAAGCCCAGCGGCCATGGGCGCGCGATTCCTTTCGTGGCGCGATTGACCTATGACATCAGGGCCAAAAACGTAAAACAGGGGCGTACGCGGGCCTATGGGGAATATGCGATCAAGGAGTTCGTGTTTACCACCAAATATCAATATAGCAGGGTCCCGGGCGGCTCGATTAAAATCTATAACAATTCGCTAAACCGCAAAGACGCAATTCAGATTGCAGCTGGCGGCTTTTATATGACCCTTTATTGCGGCGGCAATTACATCACGAGCTTGTCGCTGCCTCGGGGTATGAAAGATCGAGCCTGTTGGGCACATACAATTAACTTCAAAAGATTCACTAGTACGAAATTAAGGAGTGTTAGCGGCTCGAAAATGGCACTATTGCGTACGCCATCAGGTCAACCGCCAGCGCAAAACCCGTCACCGCCAAAAACAAACAAGCTCGTGGTTTGCATCAAGGCCTATAACAATCGGCATTATGTAGTCTCCGAAAGCAATAAGAAAACGGTCAATGCCAACCGTCCACATTGCAAAGCATGGGAACGCCATACGATTATCGATCTCAACGGTGGCAGGTTACAGCACGGTGACCGGGTTGCAGTGCGAACCCATTGGAAACGCTACTGGTCGGCACAACCTAATGGTCGGCACAACCTAATGGTCGGCTTGAAGCCAACCGCACAAAATTGCTGGGTTGGGAGAAATTCACTATTCGCAAGAGAAGCGGCCCCGGCGGTCGCGTGATTACTTATCGCAATAAAATCACCCTGCAGGGCGCGCATGGCAAATATGTCGTGGCTGAAGGCGCCGGTGGCCGTGACGTCAAAGTCAATCGTGGCAAGGCGAAAGAGTGGGAAACCTTTACCCTGGTTAAGCCCTAGGCGAGGTTAGCTGCCGCGATAGGTTGAGTAGCTCCACGGGCTGGTGAGTAGCGGCACGTGGTAGTGCTCTTCTTCGGGGGCCATCGTGAAACGCACAACGACCTTGTCGAGAAAGGGTGATGGGTCGGTGTTAGTCCGCCGGTTACGGAAATATTCGCCGATATGGAAGACCAGCTCATAAACGCCGGGGATACACTGATCGCCGGCCAGCACCGGTGAATTCGTGCGGCCATCATCATTGGTCTTGAGCGTTCGCAATGTAACGCGCTTGTCGCCAGTTACTTTCAAGATCTCAATGGTAACATCCGCCGCCGGGACGCCGTTTGCGGTGTCGAGAATATGGGTCGTTAAGCTCGCCATGGCTTTGAGGCCTCTTTTAGCATTTCAGTTTATGTCTCCTGCCTACCGTTAAACCCTTTCCGCGGCAACAGGCTTCGTTATGATTGGGTGCAGGAACCAAGAACGGATTGCAAGTGATGGCAGAAGACGAGACATATCCGCGTGACATGATTGGCTATGGCCGAGCCCCGGTTGATCCGAAATGGCCCGGTGGCGCGCGGATCGCGGTGCAATTTGTGATCAATTACGAAGAAGGCGGCGAAAGCAATATCCTGCATGGCGATGCGGCATCGGAAGCGTTTCTATCAGAGATCATCGGTGCAGAAGCCTTCGAAAATGCCCGCCATATGAGCATGGAAAGCATCTATGAATATGGCAGCCGCGCCGGGTTCTGGCGGCTACATCGTTTGTTCACATCGCGCGATTTGCCGGTCACGGTGTTTGGTGTTGCGATGGCCATGCAACGCAATCCCGATGCGGTGGCGGCGATGCTTGAGGCTGACTGGGAGATCGCCAGCCACGGGTTGCGCTGGATCAACTACCAGTTTGTTGATGAAGCGATTGAGCGGGCGCATCTGCAGGAAGCTGTAAAGATTCATACAGAGATAACCGGCGCCCATCCTGAAGGTTGGTATACGGGGCGCACCAGCCCAAAAACCCGTGACCTTGTCGTTGAAGAAGGCGGCTTCCTCTACGACGCCGATAGCTATGCTGATGATCTCCCATATTGGGATAACAGCTATGAGAAGCCGCATTTGGTGGTGCCTTACACGCTGGATGCCAATGATATGCGGTTTGCGACCAATCAGGGATTCAACTCCGGCGACCAGTTCTTTGCCTATCTGCGGGACAATTTTGACTGTCTCTATGCCGAGGGGGCAGACGCGCCGAAGATGATGTCTATCGGCTTACATTGCCGTCTCGCCGGACGCCCGGGCCGGATTATGGCACTGCAGAGATTTCTGGATCATATAGCCGCACATGATAAAGTTTGGGTGTGCCGCCGCGCGGATATTGCGCATCACTGGCATGACACTCATCCGGTTCTCTGAAGCCGACGCAAAAGAAATGACAGAATAAAATGACTGCTAACGAAATTTTTGAAGAATTGAATCCGCCACCCCGTTTGATGATGGGGCCGGGGCCCGTCAATGTTGACCCGCGGGTCCTCAACGCCATGTCGATGCCGTTGCTGGGTCAATTCGATCCGGCCTTCACCGAATATATGAACGAGGTGATGGTTCTCTATCGGCAGATTTTTCAGACTGAGAATCGTTGGACTTTCCTGATTGATGGAACAGCGCGAGCTGCGATTGAAACCTTTATGGTTTCGGTGATTGAGCCGGGTGACAAGGTTCTGGTGCCGGTATTTGGTCGGTTTGGACATCTGCTGACCGAAATCGCCGAACGCTGTGGCGCCGATGTTGAGATTATCGAAGTCGAATGGGGGCAGATATTTGATCCGCAGCAGATCGAAGAGGCTGTCAAACGCGTTCGGCCCAAAATCGTTGCGATGTGTCAGGGCGATACCTCCACCACAGTCGCGCAGCCGCTTGCCGAGATAGGCGAAATTTGCGCACGCTATGATGCCCTGTCTTATGTTGATGCGACCGCGAGCTTGGTCGGTATGGATCTTCCGGTTGATAAGTGGAAGATCGATTGCGTTTCAGTTAGCTTGCAGAAATGTCTCGCCGGACCGCCGGGTATCGCGCCGATCACCTTCAATGATCGTGTCGCGGAAGTTGTTAACCGCCGCAAACATATCGAAAAAGGCATTCGTCCGGACGGGTTTGAGGCGGCAAGTGGGCCGATGGTGTCCTCGAATTATTTCGATCTTGGTATGCTGATGGATTACTGGTCGGAAGCACGTCTGAACCATCATACCGAGGCAACCTCGATGCTCTATGCGGCGCGGGAATGCGCCCGCGTGGTGCTCAAGGAAGGGCTGCAGCCTTTCTTTGACCGGCATGCGCTAGCCAGCAAGGCGATGGTTGCAGGGCTGGAAGGCTTGGGCCTGACGGTATTTGGTGACAAGGCGCACAAGATGCCGAATGTCACCGGCGTCTATATCCCTGACGGAATTGATGCGGATGAAGGCGAGATGATCCGGTCAGAAATGCTGCATGATTTTGGGATCGAGATCGGCACATCCTTTGGCCCCTTGCACGGCAAGATCTGGCGGATCGGCGCGATGGGCTATAACTGCCGGAAACATAATATTCTGACCTGTCTGGCGGCGCTTGAGGCGATTTTGCGGCAACACAAAGTGACCATGCCTGCCGGTGGCGGGGTGGATGCGGCGTTAGCGGAATATCGGGCGGCGGGGCAGTAAAGAGAGACGCTTATAAACAGGGGGCACAATGCCAGTCCGGTTTCAGTTGAACGGCGTATTGATCGAGGAGAACGATGTTTCTCCTTCAATGACGGTGCTCGACTATTTGCGGGAAACCAAAGGACTTAAAGGCACGAAGGAAGGCTGCGCCGAAGGCGATTGCGGTGCGTGCTCCATCACCATTCAATCTGCATTAGGGCGCGTTAAAACAGTCAATGCCTGCCTGATGTTGGTGCCTCAGCTCGACGGGATGAGCGTCGTGACGGTAGAAGGGTTGTCCGCTCCAGATACTGATATGCATCCGGTGCAGCAGGCGCTCGTTGATAATCACGCCGCGCAGTGTGGCTTCTGTACACCTGGCTTTGTCATGGCCCTGTACGCTTATACGCAGACCGGAGAGTCCGTTACCCCAGAATCTGTGCATGAAGCCATAGCCGGAAATTTGTGTCGCTGTACCGGTTATCGGCCGATTGTCGATGCTGGTATTTCACTGGGCTCCAAAGCAGAAAAAGTGATTCCGCCTGCTATCGAGCAATCTGACTATTACACTGATGGTGATGAAGATTTCTTCGCACCGCGGCGTTTGGAGCAGCTTGTCGCGCTTAAATCAGAACACCCCGAAGCCTTTGTTCTAGCTGGTGGCACCGATCTGGGTATGCGGGCAAGCAAGGAGCGGCAGCCATACGGGCAGGTCATTTCAACTGCCAATGTCACAGAGCTGAATCAGATTGAGCGTGACCAAGACTCGGTGCGTTTTGGCGCTGCTGTGAATTATACCAGGGCGCTTCCGATCCTGGAGGAGATAGCGCCGTCATTTGCGCAGCTCGTCCGCCGGATTGGCTCGCGGCAAATCCGTAATCTCGGTACGATTGGCGGCAATATCTGCAATGCGTCGCCGATTGGGGATACCGCACCCTGCCTGATCGCGCTGAGTGCTGTGATGATCGCGCGGGGCCCAAATGGTCAGCGCGACATTCCCGCCGATGAATTTTTTACAGACTACCGCAAGACGGTCCTTTCAGCGGATGAAATTCTCGAAGCCATTCGTGTGCCGATCCCATCGCCAGATTTGATTTTTCGCGCCTATAAAATTTCAAAACGGTTTGATCAGGATATTTCGGCGGTGATCGGTGCGTTCGCTCTTAAGGTCGAAGCCGGTGTTGTTGTATCAGCCCGGATCGCGTTTGGTGGCATGGCGGCGACACCAGCCCGCGCTCCTGCTTGCGCGGCAGCGTTGATTGGCCAGCCTTGGTCATTGGATACGGCTATTGCTGGCGGGGCAGCGCTAACGGAAGACTTCACACCGCTGACGGATTTCAGGGCTAGTCAGGACTATCGCTCTCGGGTTGCTGGAAATCTGTTGCAGCGTCTCCATCTCGACACGACCCAGGACGGCGTGGCGGTAGAGGTCATGGCGCTATGAATACGGCGGATCAGATGGACCAAATTAGGGGCGCGGTACATACCGCTGTTCGCCACGATAGTGCCGAAAACCATGTGACGGGACGGTCGGTCTTTATTGACGACATGCCCAACGTGCCGGGCACTTTGCACGCCGCGCTGGCGACAAGTCCGCATGCTCACGCCAAAGATTCAGTCGATTGATGTCAGCGCCGCGCGCGATCTGCCGGGTGTTCACGCGGTCCTTATCGCAGGCGACGTTCCAGGCCGGAATGATGTGGCGCCGATTTTTGAGGGTGAGCCGATCCTGGCCGAAGGGCTGGTTGAATATGTTGGGCATCCGGTTGCGGCGATTGCCGCGGAAACAATGGACATTGCCCGCGCGGCAGCGGCGCTTGTCGTGGTCGAGTATCTCGCGCTCGACCCTGTACTGAGTATTGACGAGGCGCTGCGCCGCAAAAGTTTCACCTCACCACCACAGATCATGAGACGGGGAAACTCCATTCAGGGGATTGCCGACGCGCGGCATCAAATTTCCGGTGAGGTGCGCTGTGGTGGTCAGGATCATTTCTACCTCGAAACCCATATTGCTCTCGCGGTGCCGCAGGAAGACCGCGATATGCTGGTCTATTCCTCGACCCAGCATCCGACGGAAGTTCAGCATGGCGTCGCGACAGTGCTTGGTGTGCCGGTTAATGCAGTGACCACGGAGATCCGTCGTATGGGCGGTGGTTTTGGCGGCAAGGAAAGCCAGTCGACGATCATTGCCGCTTTGGCAGCTCTCCTGGCCGCGCAAGCGCGCAGACCGGTGAAGCTTCGTCTGTCTCGCGACGATGATATGGTCATCACTGGCAAACGGCATGATTTCCTGTTCCGGTATCAGGCCGGGTTTGATGATAATGGCCGTATCGAGGGTATCGATATCCTGATGGCTTCTCGTGCTGGCAATGTCGCAGATTTGTCGTCATCGGTGCTGATCCGTGCGCTGTGCCATGCTGACAATGCGTATTACCTACCCAATGCTCATATTCATGGCTATCCGTGCAAAACCAACACGGTTTCCAATACCGGGTTTCGGGGTTTCGGCGGGCCTCAGGGGATGGTCGCGATTGAGACGGTGATCGATCACATCGCCCGCACTTTGGGCAAGGACCCCGATGATGTTCGTCGCGCAAATTTTTATGACGAAGCGGATCGTGACACGACCCATTACGGCCAGAAGGTCGAAGATAATATCATCGCGGAGATGGTGGATCGCCTGTCGCAGGAGATCGATTATCCGGCCCGTAAACAGGCTGTCGCCGCGTTCAATCGGGATAATACTGTTCTGAAGAAAGGCATTGCCCTGATGCCGGTGAAGTTCGGTATTTCCTTCAACTTGCCGACCCTCAATCAGGCAGGCGCGCTGGTTCATGTCTATACTGATGGCAGTGTTCATCTCAATCATGGTGGCACAGAGATGGGGCAGGGGCTCTATATCAAGGTCGCTCAGGTCGTCGCCTCGACCTTTCAGATCGATATCGACCAGGTCAAGATTTCCTCGACCAATACGGCCAAAGTGCCGAACACGTCGGCGACAGCGGCATCGTCAGGCTCTGACCTCAACGGCATGGCGGCGCATGATGCGGCGAACCAGATCAAGACTAGAATGGCGGGCGTCGCCGCAGATCATTTTGAGGTCGATGAAGGCGAGATCGAGTTTCGTAATAATCGGATTTATGCCCGCAATGACAGCATCAGCTTCGCGGAGCTTGCTCAGTTGACCTGGGAAAACCGGGTCTCGCTATCAGCAACCGGTTTTTACAGCACGCCCAAGATCAGCTGGGATGACGATACGATGACCGGTCGGCCGTTTTATTATTTCTCCTACGGTGCGTGCGTGTCAGAAGTGGTGATCGATACGCTAACCGGCGAAAACCGTGTATTGCGCACCGATATTTTGCAGGATTGCGGCCGGTCGTTGAACCCCGCGATTGATCTTGGCCAGATCGAAGGTGCGTTTGTACAGGGTATGGGTTGGCTCACCATGGAAGAGCTGTGGTGGGATGATAAGGGTGCGCTGCGGACTCATGGCCCCTCGACTTATAAAATACCCGGCAGCCGCGATGTGCCGCCGGAATTCAATGTTCACATTTTGGAAGACGCGCCAAATCGCGAGCCGACGATATTTCGTTCGAAGGCGATCGGTGAACCCCCTTTGATGTTGGCGCTTTCTGTCTGGTTGGCACTTCGGGATGCGGTAGCATCGGTCGGAGAGCAACGGTGTGTGCCAAATCTCGATACGCCGGCAACGGCAGAGGCAGTGCTCATGGCAGTAGATGAGGCGCGGGCCCAGTCGCGTGGAGGGTAAGCACAAGTAGTATGGTTTCGCTTGTTGAGTTGAATAAGGGCGAGGATGTAGATTTTATCGCCGCCCTTGGCGATGTGTTTGAACATTCGCCGTGGCTGGTCGAGCGTACGGCGTCAGCGCGGCCGTTCTCCTCCCGCGATGCTTTGATCGATGCGTTGATGGTGGCCATGCGTGAGGCCGCCGAGGAAGAAAAACTTGCCTTGATACGGGCGCATCCCGACCTCGCCGGGAAAGCGGCTCGGGCGGGTGATCTGACTGATCATTCACGTCACGAGCAATCGAGCGTTGGTCTCGACCGCTTGTCAGATGAGGAATATGACTGCTTCACACGGCTCAATGACACCTATAAAGCAACATTTGGCTTTCCCTTTATCATCGCGGTTCTTGACCATACAAAAGACTCGATTTTGACGGCATTCGAAGATCGGCTTGAGAGTGATCGCGCGAGCCAGATTGACGAAGCGATTAGAAACATCGGGCGCATTGTGAGTTTACGCGTTCTCGGCACGGTTACGGAGTAGCGAATTCATGGAGACCATTCTTCTCGATTGGCTGGCGCTGGTTTTGCGCTGGACCCATATTATCGTTGGCATCGCCTGGATAGGGTCATCGTTCTACTTTATGTGGCTGGATTCGCATCTCGAAGAACCGACCGTGCCGGATGATGAAGTAGAAGGGCAGCTCTGGTTGGTTCATAGCGGCGGATTTTATCGGGTCGATAAAATTATGGTTGCGCCGAAAATGATGCCGAGGCACTTGCATTGGTTTAAATGGGAGGCTTGGTGGACGGGCGTGTCCGGCGTTCTGCTCCTGGCGGTGGTTTACTATCTTGGCTCTGCCGCCTTTTTGATTAACCCGGATGTAGCTGACATTACGAAACTTGAAGCGGTCGGTATTGGTGTTGGGACGTTGGTTCTGGGCTGGTTCCTCTATGACGGCATGTATATGTCCGAATGGGGCAATAAGTACGCGAAACTGTCAGCAGCTATTGGCTTTCTCGGACTTTGCGCTGTCGCTTATGGTCTCGCTCAGGTTCTTTCCGGTCGCGCCGCCTATGTTCATGTGGGCGCGTTGATGGGCATTATTATGGTCCTTAATGTCTGGGTGAGGATTATTCCCGGCCAGCATAATCTGGTGAATGCGCGCAAGAATGGCGAAGAGCCAGATCCGGCCTATGGGGTGCTGGCAAAACAGCGTTCGGTTCACAATAACTATATGACTCTGCCCATCGTCTTTGTGATGATCAGCAGCCATTACCCGATGACCTTTGGTCATGAGCATAGTTGGGCCATTTTAATTTCGTTGTTCATTATTGGTGCCCTGGTGCGGCACTGGTTCAATCTGCGCAATTCGGGCTCTGATGCAATCTGGCCGATCCCTTTGGCAATCATCGCGCTCATTATGTTGGCGGGGTATGTTTCAGTGCCAGGGTTTACCAGCGGTGAAGAAAAAGCTCTGACCCGGAAGGTTGGATTCGCTGAAGTGCAGGCGATTGTTAAAACGCGGTGTGCGGCCTGTCATTCAGCTCGACCGACCTATCAGGGTATTGAGAAGCCGCCGAAAAATATCAAGTTTGAAACCGAAGCCGACATCAGAAAACACGCGGCACAGATTCAAAAAACGACGGTGGCGACCAACACAATGCCGTTGGGCAATGCGACGAAGATGACGAAAGATGAACGCTTGGCAATTGGTCAGTGGATCGCCAGCGGTATGCCCGGAAAATGATCCGTCAGTCGCGTTGATAGGCGAGGTTGCCGGCGACATAGGTTGCGCGGATCGCCCGGTCATCGCCCATGGTCATGAGGACGAAGAGCGTTTCTTCGAGACTGTTGGCAAATCCCATCCGGTAATCGATGATCGGTGTTGATTTGAGGTCAATAATTGCGAGATCACCTTCGCTGCCGGCCTCTAAAGTTCCGATTTTGTCATCAAGACACAGGGCCTTCGCGGCACCGGTCGTGGCGAGGTAGAGCGCCTGCGCCGCGGTGAGATCGGCACCGGCGAGGCGCGCGACCTGGTAGGCCGCCCCCATCGTCTTGATCATTGAAAAGCTGGTACCGGCGCCAAGATCTGTTGCGAGGCCCACCGAAACAGGTTGGCCAGGCTGCTTGGCTTTGCCAATATCGAATAGACCACTGCCGAGAAACTGGTTGGAGGTTGGGCAATGTGCGATGGCGGTGCCGGTGTCATGGAATTGTTGCCATTCCGCATCGGTCAGGTGAATACCATGCCCGTAGAGGCTGCGCTGGCCAGTAAGGCCATAATGATCATACACATCAAAATAGCCGTTGCGTTCAGGGTAGAGCTCCTGGATCCAGTCAATCTCCTGCAGGGTTTCGGAGATGTGGGATTGAACATAAGTCCCAGGGCATTCGCGCCATAATGCTCCAGCTAGCTCCAGCTGTTCTGGTGTCGATGAGGCGGCAAATCGGGGCGTGATGGCATAGAGCAGCCGGTCTTTGTCATGCCATCGATTGATAAGGCGTTTTGATGCGTCGTAGCCGCTTTGCGCGGTATCCTGCAGGGCGTCGGGTGCGTTGCGATCCATCAGCACCTTGCCGGCGATCATCCGCATATGTCGAGAATGCGCGCTTTCGAATAAGGCATCAGCAGAGTGTTCATGGACCGTGCAGAAAACGGACGCCGTGGTGGTACCGTTGCGAAGCAGTTCGTCGCAAAAGATCTTTGCGCTTTCTGACGCGTGGTCATGTGCCGCAAAGGCTTGTTCGGCGACAAAGGTATATTTGTCCAACCAGTCGATTAGTGCCTCACCCCCGGCACCGATAATCTGGGTCTGTGGGTAATGAACGTGACAGTCAATAAAACCCGGCAGAATCAGGCTGTCATTGTAGGTTGTGATCTCGATGCCGTCGGGCAATGTGGGCAGGATCGAGCCCGCATCACCAAAGGCGGTGATCAGTCCGTCTTCCAAAACCAAAATAGAATCATGCACGTAGCGGAGTGCCGACTCAGACGGTTCAGAAAACGGATCGCCAGTATAAGTCAGGGCGCTGCCACGGATGACGGAGGGAGCCAAGTCATTCATAAGGCTATTCTTTACCACCCATTGCCGCCTGCCAATGAATTGTTGTGGAGTGGTTGATCGCGGCCAGCGAGCCGTATGTAATAGGGTCTTTAATCTTACTTGTTAATTTCGGATGTTACATATGGATGACTCTGCTGAACGCTATCAAAAATCATTCCCGGTTTCCTGGGAACAGCTCCACCGGGATGCCAAGGCACTTGCCTGGCGACTGGCTGACAAAGGGCCGTGGGAATCTGTCGTGGCCATTACCCGGGGTGGGTTGGTGCCGTCGGCGATCATCGCCCGCGAGCTTGAAATTCGTATGATCGATACGGTCTGTGTTTCGTCCTATGAGCATCAGAGCCAAAGCGGTGTTGAAGTCATCAAGAGAGTAGAAGGCTCCGGAAAGGGCGTGTTGCTGATTGATGATCTTGTCGATACGGGCCGGACGGCAAAGGTTGTGCGCGAAATGATGCCCGATGCCCATTTCGCGACGGTCTATGCCAAGCCTGAAGGCCGCCCGATGGTTGATAGTTTTGTCACCGAGGTGAGCCAGGATACCTGGATCTTTTTTCCATGGGATACCGAGCTTAGTTTTGTAGAACCCATCGCCAATAATCGACGATAAATAGATGAAATATGCCCGTACTATCTCTGGCGGTGTGGTTGTCGCGCCGCATTTTTTGGCGGCGGAGGCGGGCGCGCGTGTGCTCGGCGAGGGTGGCAACGCCATCGAGGCGATGATTGCCGCAGCGGCGACGATCGCGGTGGTTTATCCTCATATGAATTCGTTGGGTGGCGATAATTTTCTGCTGATTGGCGATGGCGGCAAACCCATGGCAATTGATGCCTGCGGGGGCGCCGCTGGTCAGGCCAGTATCGAGTTCTATCGGTCGCAGGGGTTGGAGGCGATCCCGTCACGTGGGCCTTTGGCAGCCTTGACAGTCGCGGGCGCCGTATCAGGTTGGCAATTGGCGCTGGCGGAAAGCAAGCGACGCGGGGGAACCCTGCCACTGTCCCGGCTTTTTGAAGATGCCATCCATCACGCGCAAAACGGAACGCCGGTTTCCGGGACGTTGCATCGTAATGCGGCAGGAAAGCTGGATGAGCTGAAAGAGGTGTCCGGGTTTGCTGAAACGTTCCTGGTTGATGGCGCGGCACCGGATGAAGGCCATAATCTTAAACTTCCCGCATTGGCTGATACATTCGGGCGGTCTGGCAGAAGTAGGGCTGGATGATTTCTATCGCGGCGATATCGCGCGATCGATGGCGCGCGAGCTGGAAGAAGCGGGCAGCCCGCTCAGGGCAGATGATTTGGCGCAGCATAAGGCTCTCACTGTAGAGCCGCTTTCCGTCCGTTTGGAATCGGGCACTGCCTATACGCTGCCGCCCCCGACCCAGGGGTTGGCCTCGATGATGATCCTCGGAATTTGTGAACGGTTGGGTGTGTCGAAAGCCGAGGGCTTTGCTCATGTCCATGCCATTGTTGAGGCAAGCAAGCGGGCTTTTCGGGTGCGCGACCGTTATGTATCCGACCCTGCCTATATGACCGTTGACCCGAGTGATTTTCTAACGGATGACAGGCTCGGTCAGCTTGCCGCTGAAATCGATCCAGAGAAAGCATTGCCGTGGCCGGAAATTTCCCAACCGGGCGATACAGTTTGGCTCGGGGCGATGGATCGTGATGGCTGCTCAGTTAGTCTGATCCAGAGTATTTACTGGGAATTTGGTTCGGGTGTCGTGCTCCCTGAAACTGGTATTGTATGGCAAAATCGCGGCACCAGTTTTAGCCTTGATTCAGATAGCCATAATCGCTTGATGCCGGGCCGACGCCCATTCCATACCATTCATCCTGCGATGGCGGCTTTGAATGACGGACGACAGATGGTCTATGGCACTATGGGTGGTGAAGGACAGCCGCAGACCCAGGCTGCCATCTTTACGCGTTACGTCGATTTTGAGCAGGGTTTGGAAGAGACGATCGCCGCGCCGCGCTGGCTTCTGGGACGGACCTGGGGCGAAGACTCAGCCAAGCTGCGCATTGAAAACCGTTTCGACCCGGCCGTAATCGGCGCCTTACGGAACGCTGGTCATGATATTGAAATTGTTGGTGATTTTGATGAAATGATGGGGCATGCCGGGGCGATTGTCCGTCATACTGATGGCGCCATCGAAGCCGCTTCTGATCCGCGTTGCGACGGGGCTGCGGTCACAGACGCGATTTAATTTAATTCGTTAGCCACGCGCTCAGCGTTATTACGACGCCGGTGAGGGCGTCCCATCCTGAGCAATGGCCGATGGCATCGAGTCTTTTTAAAGACGCCTTAAGCGCCTGATCCCGGTTTGTAACGATATCGCTGATGGTCGCGTGCAGTGGTTCAGCTCCTATGCCCTGGGCGGCGGCCTTTAGGTGCGCTCGGCTGATGTCATTGGTAGCTGACGCAGCGGTCTCGACGGTGTCCACCAGAATTCGAAGTTTCTCATATTCTCCCAACAAGCTTGACGCTATCATCATGCCGCCGAGAAAGTCGTCGCCTGATGGCGTGAGGCCAGGACCCAACCCAATTAGCGAGATAACAGATTCGCGAATGATCTCAGAATTGGGGTTCTCGTCACCGATAAATTTTGTCATCGCGGCAATGGCGGGGGCAGCACAAGGCAAGGCGGCTATTAGTGAACCGTCGGGAAATAGAAATGAGGCAAGGCCATCAGCGGGAGCCATGCTGAGCGCTTGCTGAGTCAGCGTGGCCAGCCCAGCGGCAATGGTCGTTTTATCCAGATCGATGGTCGGGTCGGGCTGCCATGATTCAGCATCGCGATAAGAAAAGGCAAAGCGGCTGCCGACGTGAATGTGAGAGGCTGAAATTTTTACCTGATCCTCGAGCTGTAGCCCGCTGGCCTGCCAATTGATATTGGCTGGTACATTGGTTTGCAGGTTAAGAGGACCAAGGGGTAGCGATGACGCGCCAAAGCAGAACCAGTTGTCGTTTGTTTCAATGTAGAAGCTGCGCTCAAACAACGCGGTGACGCGACCGTGTTTTGGGTAATCGATGGCGTTTAGGGCAAGCTTGCCTGCCGCGGTTATAGCGAAATGGTTGGAGCCGATTTCGTCAGCCATCGTCTCGAACGATATGGGTCCCCGTTTTGCCGTTTAGCGCATCCATCGCCTGCTCCAGGTCGGCAATGATCACGCGTTGTCCGCCACCTTCGAGAAACCGGATAGAGGCATCAATCTTGGGGCCCATGCTGCCGGGCGGAAAATGTCCTTCAGCGTTAAGGGCTCTAATTTCCGAGAGTGTTACCCGGTCGAGGAATTGTTGGTCAGGCTTGCCAAAATTGATGGCGACCTTCGGTGTCGCCGTCAGGATCATAAAGGTATCAATACCCAGAACATTTCCCATCAGGGCTGAGGTGAGATCCTTGTCGACCACCGCCGAAACGCCGTGGCGGACGCCTTTGGCGCCGCGAATGACCGGAATACCACCGCCACCGCCCGCGATGACGATCGTTCCCCGCTGAGCGAGCACTTCGACCAGTGATATATCACAGACATGTTGCGGAATCGGGGAGGGGACAACATGCCGCCACCCGCGTCCTGAATCCTCCGCCATCAACCAGCCGAGTTCTTCCTGAACGGCTTTGGCGTCCTCTTCGTTAAAGAATGGCCCTATGGGTTTTGTTGGGTTTTCAAAGGCTGGGTCGTCTTTGTCGACTTCAACCTGGGTCAGAAGACAGGCAACATGCCTCGGATTATCATCTTCGCGCAGGGCATTTTCCATCGCCTGCATGAGCAAATAGGCAATGCCGCCCTGGCTATGGGCAACGCAAATATCCAATGGCATTGGCGTAATGCGGTCTCTGGTCAGGGCCTGCCGCATTAAAATCTTGCCAACCACCGGCCCGTTGCCATGGGTGATGATGAGTTGTTTTACATTATGGGCGAGGGGCAGCAATGCTTGCGCCGTTTTGGCCGCAATTTCTTCCTGTTCCTCAGATGTCCCTTTGATGCCTTCGGGGTGCGTGGCATTGCCCCCGATCGCAATGACGAGCTTGTTGGGAATTGCCTTACCGTCTGGCATCGCGTCTCTCCCTTAGCTGTTGATCCCCAGAAGTTTGAGGGCGGCCATGGCCGCATCGGCATTTGAACCGGCGACAAGAATGCCGGCTGCTTGCAGAGATTGTATCTGGCTGGAGCGAATCTGAGGATCCTGTTCTGTGCCGGTCACCGAGGCGATGATCGTGGGGTTATCTGCCCTCTGCATGGTGCTTAACATCTCGGCGAGTTGACCGGCTGGATCGGGATGCGCCCCGTAGCCGATGACGATATCGATCAGCACGACATCGACAGTGCTATCGGCCAACGCTGCTGCCAATGGGTCCCGACGAATTTCAGGATCAATCATTGGATGAGGACGTCCTTGCGTATATTCATCATCCCCAAGATCGATAATTTTATGCATATCACCTGCATCTGACAGGGACCCAGCGCCCGGAACAGCGGCGTTTGACGCCACTTTCAGCCCGGCATCCAGCAGGATCAGCTGCGTCTCCGCTGCCAGCGTCCCACCAGAATACAGCCCCCTTATGCCGGTACGGCCTTTTGGCACACTCACCCCCGAAACTGCGGGTTCCGCAAAGGCGTCGCCGCCAAGGGCAGCCTGCGCAGCATCCTTTAGGGTTCTCGCCGCAGTGGCATTGCTTGGCAATTCAAGGTCAGAGGCGCCAATAAAACAGATGGTGAAGGGTTTGGCGCTTTGCCCGACCCGCTCCAAGATCCTCGGTAAGACGTTTTTACCCGGTGGTTTTGAAATCAGGACGATGTGTTTGGTTGCTGGGTCGGCATCAAGCCGGTCAATCGCCATCAGTGTCGAGATGCCGCCAATTTCGTCCTTGAGATCTCTACCGCCGACGCCGATAGCCTGTGAGATACCACCGCCGTTATTGGAAATAAGCGTGGTGACCTCTTGTATCCCGGTGCCTGACGCCCCGACGATACCGATATCACCGGTGGTAACCTTGTTTGCAAAGGCAAGCGGCACGCCGTCCAGAATGGCTGTGCCGCAATCTGGTCCCATCATCAGGACACCTTGTTCGCGGGCTTGAACTTTAAGACTGATTTCGTCTTCGATGGAGACGTTGTCGCTAAACATCATGACATTCAGGCCGCGGCTGATTGCTTTACGGGCTTCCGCCGCCGCAAATTCACCGGGTACTGAAATGAGCGCAAGATTGGCGTCAGGGTTGGCCTTGGCGGCGGCCCGGATGGTTTGTGGTTGCCAGACAGTGTCACCGGTCGCAGCGCGCGTCTGGCTCATGATTTGAGTCTCAATGACCTCGGCAGCCTTCTTGGCGGCATCGGAATCCTTGGCACGAACCGCAAGAATGAGATCGCCCCCTTCCGCCGTAGCGCCGTCATCTGCCAACAATCCGGCATCTTTTAAAATCTGTTTGTTTGAGGGCGATCCCATCATCAGGGCGGCTTCGTTCACGCCATCCATCGCCGCGAGATCGCGCGACAAGCGCATCAACGCAACCGAATCCTTGTAGAACCCCTGAAAAACTTTGTTGAGTGTGTGCTCCATCATGAAATCCCCAGTTTTTCGGCAAGGCGCCGAACGGCTTGTTCAAAACAGGCCATGGGCGCGCGAACCACACCGGCACCGACCTGACCAATACCGGGTTCGCGATGGGCGATGCCGGTATTGATGGTTGGGGCGATGCCGGAGTCGACAACCAGGCGGACGTCGATACCGGTGGGTACACCGAGATAGTCCATCGAAGGGATCGTCCATTCGGGGTTTTCAGCGGCGCAGATTTCGCTCATGCGATGGGTATAGTTGGCGGCTTCCGAGGCAGCGCCTGCGCCGACAAATCCGGCGACAGCGGGGGCAGCGCCCATGGCAAAGCCACCAAGGCCGATGGTCTCGACGATGGTTGAGTCACCCATATCGGGGTTGGCATCCGCTTCGGTATAGCCGGCGAAATAGAGACCCTCTGGCATTTCCACCGGCGCGGTGAACCATTCATCACCGGTCCCGCTGACCCGAATACCGAAATCGGTCCCGTTGCGGGACATCGCCGTGACAATTGATGATCCCTCGATATTGCGAACAGGGTCCATGATCGCTTTGCCCATCGCCATGGCGATGTTGAGATGGAACTGATCATTTGCACTGATAAAGGCGAGCGCTTCTGACAATGCAGTGGCATCGTCGCTGGTTTTCGCCATCGCCGCGGCTAGGGCCCGCAGGACCAGGCCGGAGCACGCGACATTGCGCTGATGCATTTCATCACCCATGGACAGGCCACGCGCGATTAACGGCTTGAGCTCAATACCGCCCATATCCCGTAGCGCTTTACCCATCGCCGGGCCGAGCACGTCGCGAATCCAGGAAAGACGATTGAGCACTTCGGCGTCATTGCCGCCGAACCGCATGACTTTGCCGAGCCCTTCGTTGATGGCGCAATAGGATTTATTCCCGGTCGTTTTATTTTCAACCACCAGCATTGGCTGGCTGACTGTTGTCATGCCGGTCATCGGGCCAACGGCATCGTGATGATGATTGGCGTCAAAGGTGATGTCGCCGGACGCGGCCATGATGACGGCCTGTTCGAGATCACTCGCCCAGCCTTCAAATACGGTGATGCCAGCAATCGCGCCTTGCATGGGTCCGCACATACGGTCCCAGGCAATTGGCGGACCGGCGTGAAGGATCATCTTGTCCCGCAGGTTCGGCACGATGTCACCAGCTGGGACGACCTCGATCAAGACCGGCTCCGCGCCGAGCATGCGGCGGATCGCTTCTTCGTTGGCTTTTTCTATTATGTCCATTTAGTCCATCGCCTGGAGGTTAAGTGCCCATTTTGGAGAGCAAGGCCGCAAGTTCCGGATCGCCACCGGCAGGTGGTTTCCAGTCAAGATGAACAACCGGCACATCATGATCGGCAAGCTCCGTTGCAAACTTGTCCAACCCGACATTGATGACGGATAATTTTCCCCCTAAAAAAGGCAGGTTGTCTTGGTCAGTTGCCATTGCCGTTTTCTCCTACCTATCTATTTAGCGGCCAGATCGACGAGGCAGGCAGCAAGTACCTTAGCACCTGCTGCCAAATCGGAAGCGGTCGCGTATTCCGCTTCATTATGGCTGATACCTCCAGCGCAGGGTACAAAGATCATCGCCGATGGACAGAAAGTAGCCATCATCCCGGCATCATGAAACGCGCCAGAGGGAAGCTGGATTGCCGGAAAGCCGAGCGCTTGTGCGGCGTGTTCTACGGCATCGACGATTTCCGGTGTGAAGTTTGAGGGCGCTTTGCGGAAGGTCTGCATGACCTCGATATCACAGGGTGGCGCGGCCTTGGTGCAGGCGTCCCCAATTTCTTTGCTCAGCCGCTCAAGGA
Organism: uncultured Alphaproteobacteria bacterium; assembly: GCA_943787225.1. Classification (GTDB taxonomy): domain Bacteria; phylum Pseudomonadota; class Alphaproteobacteria; order MPNO01; family UBA2964; genus UBA2964. The sequence goes on along the minus strand of CALSLP010000001.1, from coordinate 487,063 downwards.
CGGCTTCATCGGGATGTCGCAAATCGATTGAAAATTCAGCATGGCTCGCCACAGCGTTCGGTGAATTCGGCGCGATGATAAGTTTGCCGACGGTGTAGCGCAGGATATCGTCCGGATCTTCCATCACCGTGTTGAGATCGGACAGGCAGCGGAGCGCTGATTGCAGGGCATCGCGACGCGATTTTAACGGTGCGGTCCCTGCGTGCGCCGACTCACCGGTAATGTTGATCTGGAACCTTCGCGACCCCTGAATGCCGGTGACAGCGCCGATGGTTTTGCCACTATCTTCCAGCACCGGCCCCTGCTCAATGTGGGCTTCCATATAGGCTTTGACCGGATGCTTGGTGGGACGCTCGCTATCAACTGAGGTCGCCCGTAAGGTTTCCTCCAGCGCATGGGCAAAGTATGTGCCGTCAGGGTCCCGGACATGGGCAAAATCATCGACTTTGGCGACGCCGGTAAACACCATGGAGCCCATGCCGCCGGGATCAAACCGGCTGCCTTCTTCATTGGTCCAGGCTACGACATCGATGGGTCGCATGGTCTCTATATTGGCGTCTTCCAATGCTTCCAGGACTTCGAACCCTGCGAGCACCCCATAGATACCATCGAACCGCCCACCGCAGGGTTGGCTGTCCATATGGCTGCCAGTCATGATCGGCACGGCGTTGGAACCATCTCCACGACGCCGAATAAAAAGATTGCCAATCTCGTCCTGACTGATCGTGAAATTGCGCGCGCGGGCCCAGCCGATCAGGGTAGCGCGGGCCGCGATATCGGTCGGCGATAAGGCCTGCCGGTTAACGCCGTTATTGGGGATTGCGCCGAACTCGGACATCTCCATATGGCGACGCCACAGGCGATCTTCATCGATATGCGCTGCCGCCAGGCGCGCGATGTCTCCAAGTGAATGTTCCGTCATCGTGAAGTGATTTCGAATTTCCTGCGGATCGGCGTGTTTGGTTCCTTACATATACAATAATCATTACACGACCGGCAGCCCCGGCTCAATCAATGCCTGTTTGCCACTAACAGATCAGTCGAGACCGTTGATAACGGCTCTAAGGGTTTCGATGATGCGATCAATCTCAGGTTTTTCGATGATGAGTGGTGGTGCCAGGGCAATTGTGTCGCCGGTTTGCCGAAACATCAGCCCCTCTTCAAAACAGCGGAGAAAACAATCATAGCCTCGCGCGGCTGGCGCGCCGTCGCGTGGTGCGAGCTCGATACCGGCAACCAAGCCGATATTGCGAATATCAATAACGTTCTTGCAGTCTTTGAGCGAATGAACAGCGTCCTCCCAATAGGGCGCGAGTTCAGCGCAACGATCAAACAATTGTTCGCTTTCATATAGCGCCAACGTTGCCAAGGCTGCGGCACAGGCGAGCGGGTGGGCCGAATAGGTGTAGCCATGGAATAGCTCGATCATGCCGGGCGGGCCCTCCATGAGAGCGTCGTAGATTGTACCGGTGGTGCCGACGGCTGACATTGGGACGGCGCCGTTGGTCAGCCCTTTGGCCATGGTCATCAAATCAGGCTGAACGCCGAACCGCTCCGCAGCAAACGCGGCGCCGGTACGGCCAAACCCGGTAATCACCTCATCGAAAATCAGCAGGATACCGTGCCGGGTGCAGATCTCGCGCAGCCGGTCGAGATAGCCAACCGGTGGGACTAAGGACGCCGGTCGAGCCGGCCATCGGTTCGACGATGACTGCGGCAATGGTTGAGGCGTCATGCAGCGCGACGAGCTTTTCAAGGTCGTCTGCCAGCTCGGCGCCCCAGGTGGGTTGGCCGCGGCTGAAGGCGTTCTTTTCGAGATTATGTGTATGGGGCAGATGATCGACGCCGCCCAGCATATTGCCGAATTGTTTGCGGTTATTGACGATGCCACCGACCGCAGTGCCGCCAAATCCCACACCGTGATACCCCCGTTCGCGTCCGATGAACCGGGTGCGGGTGCCTTCGCCGCGGGCGCGATGATAGGCAAGGGCGATCTTTAGGGCGGTATCGACCGCCTCTGATCCTGAATTGGCAAAGAACACATGATCAAGATCGCCGGGTAGCAGAGTGGTGAGCCGGGTCGCCAGCTCAAAGGCGAGAGGGTGGCCCATCTGAAAAGCTGTCGCATAATCCATCTGGCCAGCCTGGGCTCGGATGGCTTCAGTGATAGGTTCCCGGCCATGACCGGCATTGACGCACCACATGCCGGAAACGCCATCCAGCACTTCCTGGCCTTCATCGGTCGTGTAGTACATGCCTTTGGCGCTTACGAACATTCGAGGCGCTGCCTTGAATTGCCGGTTCGCGGTGAACGGCATCCAATATGATTGCAGGTCGTTGGGGTTTCTCTGTGATGTATCTGGCATCGTCGCTTTCTTTATCGAAAGTGTAAAATATACCGGACACAATGGCATGTTTAGGTGTCGCGCCCGAGCCAATTTCTGACCGACACCGGTAGTACGTCGCTCAATTGATTCTGTGATGCCTTCGGGCCGGGTGCCACAGTCAAGCCAAACTGGCTATACTAGAAAACGTCGAAAGAAATGAGGAGAGTTTGAAATGGCTAAGTTGCGTCACATCGCCATCAGCGCGAAGGATCTTGAAACCACGGCACAGTTCTATGAAAAGGCCTTCGGAATGGAACGGGTCAGGCAATCCAAGGTAGCGATCATGCTATCAGACGGCGTTGTATCACTCGCAATCCTGCATTTGCGGTCAAATGACAATGCGCCGGATGAACGGGGTCCAGATTATATTGGCCTGCATCATATGGGTTTCCTGGTCGACGATGTCCCTGAGACCAGTGCCCAGGTAGAGGAAGCGGGCGGGACCTATCACGGTCAAATCCTGAATGTTGGCAATGGGCCCGAATCCGAGCGCAAATACCGTGATCCGAACGGTGTCGTTGTCGATGTGACGAGCGCCGAACATGCGACATCTTCCTGGCGAGTGCCGGTCTAAACCGCCGGTGGTTAGCCTCCAACAGATTGAGAATCTAACATTTTCATTGTTTGACAGGCTATTTCGGCGTTGTCATACGGGGACGGTAGTTCTTGAAAATTGTCGTGTGGCTGGGGGTCATCGATGCACAGGAGGCGAGGGTTGCGGCACTTGCGGCGCTTCTATGGGTGGGGCAGATCAGCGTCACTGGTGCTGCGGAGCCACGCCAGCCCGGTGCCAGCCCCTCGGGCATCAAAGGTATCGATAATCGAGTCGTCGCCGATAGCGCCGTTGCCCCGTGGAATGCCATTGGCCGCATCAGTACCAGCACTGGTTCCTATTGTACGGGGGTGCTGATCGCGCCGGATCGGGTGGCGACGGCTGCTCATTGTCTGTGGCGGGAAAAAACCTTGCGTTGGCTGCCAGTTTACGAGATCAGCTTTCTCGCTGGCTATCGGGATGGCAAGTATCAGGAACGCGCCGCCATTGCCTCTTACTTTCTGCCAAACGGCATCGTTGATCAGCAAAAGCGCGGCCTTCGGAAGACCGGTGATTGGGCAATTCTTAAACTACGCAAGCCGATCAATGCAAAAATCAAACCGATTCCGCTGGCTGATTTCACCCAGGCATTCTGGAAAAAAACGCGGCGCAAAGGTATGAGTCTTATTCAGGCTGGTTACAGCTACGATCAGAGCGAGTTTCTGACTCAACATGCCGGTTGTTCGATTACCTTGTTCTATCGCGACGATGCGTTAATGCATCACAATTGCGATGCCACCCGGGGTGATTCTGGTTCCCCGATCATGATCAAAAGGCGCGGCAAATATCGTCTTGTCGGGTTGCATGTTGCGACCAGACGTTTCGGTAAAACAGTTACCAGCGGTATTGCCGTGACCGGTCATGGGCTCATCAAGGGCCTTATGAGTATGGCGCGGCGCGGTATTGAAAATCGCGTTATCGCTGAAGACCCGGGCAGCTATAAGCCTGTGCAGCCAGCACACCGGCCCCTTGAAGAGCCGATGGAATCAGTGCCGCATCTGGTTGAACGCTAAAGCCGGTTGGGCGAGCGATAGCCGTCCTCTTTGCGCTGTTTCATATAGGCTTTGTAGATTTGGCGTTTCTCGTCATCGCCATTTTCTTTGTGTACGTAAGGACAGACATCTACGCATATATGGCAATAGGCTTCATGCAGGCGTGAGAACGGGTAGCACTTCTCCATATCGATCCGCCAACGCTTGATACCTTCGGTGAGAATATGGTCAGTGGCGATGGCATCACCGGGGCAGTTGTTGCGGCACAGATTACATTTCTCACAATAATCCTGAACGCCGAACTCCAGCGGTTGATCGAAATCCAGCGGCAGATCCGTTGTAACAAAGCTTGGGCGAAAGTTGGCGGCAAAATCCGGGTTGATCAGGCTGCCATGGCGGCCGAGTTCGCCGACACCGCAGTGATAGAGTGTGGGGATCGCCTGAATTTGAGTTATGCCATTGTGATGCGCCCAGGCAGGATAGCCCATCTCGCGAACATATGCGGCGAGTTCAGTGGCGATTCGAGCCACCTCGACATAGACGCGGAATGTTTCTGCCTCGATGGCCAGCGACCCTTTCAGGACGTTGGCATAGTCCTCTTTCACAACAATGCCGATGACGTTTTTGTGCGGCATATCGAAATCTAGATCAACCATGATCGGACGGATTTCAGCGCAACCAACCAGGTCAGCACCAAGCTCTTTGGCTTTGGCAATAATTTTCTGCGTTGTTGTCGCGGGGTCGTCGATTGTCTGTTGATCCGGGTTTATCGGGCCATCACGATCCTTGGCGAGTTCTACCCAAAGGTCATGTGCGGCCGTGCGGACATCATCTTCCTTGTTCCATTGTGGAACATTGTCGAGCCCTGCCTCTTCGAGTATTTGCTTAAGAAGCGGATCGGCGAGACCCTGTTCGCGGCGCCAACTAATGCCGAGCATATCATTCCCCAGTTTTTTAGCTGAGAAAAGCCTACCGTGCCTTCCTGACAACACCAAATGATTGTGAAATCGAAAGGTGGCTGGTGAAGAAATCCAGCCTCTAACCTCTTCCCCGATCTCCCCATTTTCTTTAGAGTTTTAAATAACCTGCCTGGCCGTGATTGAGTTCCACAAAGTTTGAGGAGGCGTTTTTTATGCTTTCCCACGAAGATAATGAACTACTGACTCGTACAAATGCCGGAACGCCGATGGGTGATCTCATGCGGCGCTACTGGATTCCGGTCGTCTTTTCCGATCAGATCGCAAAACCCGATTGCCCGCCTGTGAGGGTTGGCTTGCTCGGCGAAAAGCTAGTGGCGTTTCGGGACACCGATGGTCGCCCCGGTCTGATTGACGAGCGGTGCCCGCATCGTACAGCGTCGATGTTTTTTGGCCGCAATGAAGAATGCGGTTTGCGCTGCGTCTATCATGGCTGGAAGTTTGACGTCGACGGCAATTGTGTTGATCTGCCGAGCGAGCCGCCGGGCAGCACGCTGCAACGCAAGGTCAAAATTAAAGCTTATCCCTGTGATGAACAGGGCGGCCTTGTCTGGGCCTATATGGGGCCAGCCGAATTGAAACCCGATTTTCCTGAACTTGATTGGACGATGATTCCGGAATCGCATCGTTATGCGACGCGTCATATTCAGGAATGTAATTGGCTGCAGGGGCTGGAAGGTGGTTTCGATACCAGCCATTTGGCTTTTCTGCATCAGGGTACGGCGGAGGCCAGTCGGCGGGTGGTCCCATCGCAATACGCTATCGTGCCGACCGATTTTGGTTTTATGGCCGGAACGGGGCGGGTGATGAAAGAGGGCGAAGTGTTATGGGCCTCCAATCTGATGTGTATGCCGTTTCATAAGGTCTTTGCGACAAAACCAGAAGCGGCGCATATGTGGGTTCCCATCGATGATGAGAACACGATGCTCTATAGCGTCGATTACTGGCCCGACAAACCATTGACCGATGAGGATCTCGAACGCACGACCAGTCATCACGGTATCCACACCCAAAACATACCGGGCACCGATATTCCAATTCATAACAAGGGTAATGACTACAATATTGATCGCGAATTCCAGGCCAGTGGGGATTCCTATACCGGGATAAAAGGGCTTGGCGTGCAGGATTGTGGCATACAGGAATCGATGGGACCCATAGCGGACCGGACAATTGAACATCTTGGTGTCAGCGATACCGCTATCATCCAGATCCGGAAGTTACTGCTGCAGAGTCTGAAAGATTTTCAGGCAGGGAAGACCCCGCCGGGGCTCGATCCTGTGAGCTACCGGGCGCGCTCGACGCGGTTTACACTGCGCGACGGTGAGTCATTCGAAGAAACAATCAAAGAACAGTTGAAACGCGACTACGGCGCGGTCGCCGCCGAATAAGAAAGGTCACAACAATGAATGGTGCAGCCCTCGTTGCGGAAATTCTGAAACGGGAGGGGACGGAGTTTCTGTCCTGCTACCCGCGTAACCCGGTTATCGAGGAATGCGCGAAGCTCGGTATACGGCCGATCCTGTGCCGTCAGGAACGTGTCGGTGTTGGCATCGCCGATGGCTATACCAGGATCATGCGCGGCAAGGTAAATGGTGTGTTCGCCGCCCAGGCTGGGCCGGGGATCGAAAATGCTTTTGCCGGCGTGGCGCAGGCTTATGCTGAGAACGTGCCGATGCTGATCCTGCCCGGCGGGATGGAATCAGCTCGGCAATATCGTCACCCAACCTTCAGCGCCGTTGATGTTTTTGCGCCGGTGACAAAATGGGCGGCACGCGCTCATTCGGTGCAGGCAATTCCTGACCTCATGCGTCAGGCTTACCATGCGATGCGCACCGGCAAGGGTGGCCCCGTATTACTGGAAATACCATTGGAAGTCTGGGATCAGGAGTTTGAAGGCGAGCTTGGCTATGAGCCGGTACGTCCTTACCCATTGGCCCCCGATCCCGCAGCCATCACGGAGGCCGTAAAGATATTGCTCGCGGCGAAGAACCCGATCCTGTGGGCGGGTCAGGGCGTGCTGTATGCCGAGGCCAGCGAAGCCGTTGCTGAGCTTGGCGGAACTCGTGCCCGCACCGGTGATGATGACCAACCCGGGTAAAAGCGCGATCCCTGAAAACCATCCGCTGTCGCTGGGGGGCAGTACAAAGTCACGGCCTCGTATGGTGGCGGAATTTATGGACCGTGCTGATCTGGTGTTTGCGATTGGGTCGAGTCTGACGATCACCAATTTCGGTCCCAAGGTGCCGCCGGGCAAAAAGATCGTGCATTCGACCAATGACCCCTCCGATATCAATAAGGATTACCGGGCGGATCATGCTGTGATCGGCGATGCCAAGATGGTCGCTGAGGCGTTGATTGCCGAGATCAAGCGGCAGCGCGGGGCTGGCGACGTCAAAGCTTTGCAGTTTTTGTCCGATGAGATTGCGGCGATTAAAAAAGACTGGATTGCGGACTGGAAAGATCACCGGACGTCGGACGAAGTGCCGATCAACCAGTATCGTGTCATTCAGGATTTGATGGATACGATCGACCGGGACAACGTGATCATTACCCATGATTCCGGTAGCCCACGCGAACAGATGATGTCGAGCTGGGAAAGCACCGCGGCCGGATCCTATATGGGATGGGGGAAATCCACTCAGCTTGGATACGGGCTTGGCATTAACTTAGGCGCCAAGATGGCGGCGCCTGACAAACTTTGCATCAATGTGATGGGCGATGCGTCGTTTGGCATGACCGGTATGGATATCGAGACCGCCGCGCGCAACGGTATAGCGACCCTGACCATTGTCTTCAACAATAGTGTCATGGCGGCTGAGCGCGACGTTCTCGTCCTGGCGACGGAGAAATATGGCTCAATGGATGTTGGTGGTAATTACGCCAAGGTCGCGGAAGGGCTCAATGTGCAGTCACGTCGGGTGGAATCACCGGACGATATTATCCCGGCGATTAAGGAAGCTGTTGCGGTAACACAAAGCGGTCAGCCTTACCTCCTCGAATTTGTCGTCAAGCAGGGTTATGACTTTTCGCGTGATGATGTGGCCGGGTTGTAAACGACTCTAGCCGTCGCGGAAGGCATCCATCATCGCTTTCTGCTGGCCGCCATCGATCTCGATCATCGTGCCATTGACGAAATGCGCTAGTGGTGAGGCCAGATAAGTCACCAGATTGGCGACCTCAACGGTTTCAGCAATGCGGCCCAAGGGAATGCTGCGCGGTGCCAGCTGATCGGCTTCCTCAATACTGATTTTCATGTCGCGGGACATACCCTGGACGAGACCTGCCCAACGTTCGGTGCGGACCGGGCCAGGGTTAACCGCGACGAAGCTGATATTGTCTTTGCCGTATTGGCCAGCGAGCGAAATAGTCAGGTTTTGACCCGCCGCATTGGCCGCTCCGGGGGCGATTTCCCAGTAGGAATGTTTCACGCCGTCATTGCCGATGAGATTGACGACACGCCCGCCGCCTTTTTTCTTGAAATGGGGTAGGACGGCACGGGTGCAGCGGACATAGCCAAAGAATTTGAGCTGCAAGGCATCTTCCCACTGTTCATCAGAAAGATATTCCAGCACACCACCGACGGCCGCACCGGCATTATTGACCAGAATATCGACGCCGCCGAGCGCTTCTACGGCGCCATCGATAAAGGCATTGGCCTGATCTGTATCTGTCAGGTCAGCAGTGATGGCGACAATGTTTTGACCTGGTGGCGTCGGCAATCTCCTTGGCAGCGGCTTCGAGCGGTTCTTTGCGGCGCGCGCAGATTGCGACATCGACACCTTCCTGCGCTAATCCCAAGGCAATCGCCTTGCCGATTCCTTCACTGCCACCGGTTACGATTGCCTTCTTGCCGTTCAATTGCAGGTCCATTGCTCGCTCTCATCCTTTGGGTGTTCGAAATACTGGCGAGATCATGGCGCTTTTTTGCCGGACAGGAAATAGTTGTTTGGCAATTTATGTCGCGCTGGTCGTTGCTCCCGATAGTCGCAATGACTTACCTTGTGCGCTGACGACAGTCCCAGGAACCAGTGATGAACGAGACAACACAGATACGCTATATAGGTGAATCAGTAACGCGCCTGGAAGATCAACGATTTCTGACCGGTACCGGACAGTTCGTCGATGATGTGACATTGCCCGGCATGGTCCATATGGCGATTCTGCGTAGCCCGCAGGCACATGGCTGGGTAAGGGAGATCGATCTATCGGCAGCCCGGGAGATGCCCGGCGTCCTCGATGCCTTTGCGGCTGCTGATATTGAGATGGCGTTGCCGGATATCCCGTTACGGCTGGCGCCTTTCAAAGGGTTTGAACGGTTCCTGCAGAAGCCGATTGCCGTCGACAAAGTACGTTATGTTGGTGAGCCGGTGGCGGTTGTTATCGCAGAGAATCGTTATCTAGCGGAAGACGCGCTGGCTGCAATCATCGTTGATATCGACCCCTTGCCGGCGGTCACCACGCTTGATCAGGCACAAATCGGCGATGTCCTGCTGCACGATGCGGCGGGTGAAAATGTCGGGGCGGCCTATCCTGTCGGACGGGGTGATATCGAAGCGGCGTTTAAGGATGCGCCCTATACAAGGCGGGAACGCTTTGTCACCAATCGCCATGCTGCGTGCCCACTGGAAACGCGGGGGCTGATAGGTGAATGTGATCAGTCCTCCGGCGTATTGCGGCTGACCGGTGCCGCCAAGGTCACGTTCTTTAATCGGCGTCATCTGGCAACAGCGTTTGGGGTGGAAGAAAATCAGGTCGAGTTGATCGAGCTTGATGTCGGCGGCGCTTTTGGCGCGCGGGGGGAGCTTTATCCTGAAGACTATCTGGTTTTGATGGCGGCACAGCGTGTTGGCCGCCCGGTGAAGTGGATTGAAGATCGCCGCGAGAATTTGATGGCGTGCAATCATTCCCGCGACATCACCTGCGATCTGGAAATCGCCGCAACCCGAGATGGCGAAATTCTCGGTATGCGCTGTGAAGTGCGTGGCGATCTCGGCGCCTATGTTCGGACCAATGGCGGTGTCGTGCCCTCGAAGGCCGTTCAGTTCTCTGCCGGGGCCGTACCGAATTCCGGCCTTTGCCGCTGAGATGAGAGCAATCGTTACCAACAAAACCCCCGTTGGTACGATGCGCGGGCCGGGCCGGTTCGAAGCGAATTTCTGTCGTGAACGGCTGCTTGATATGATGGCAGATGATCTCGGTATCGATCCGGCGGAATTACGACTCCGCAATTTGATGAGCCCTGAAGAACTTCCTTATCGGATGGGGGAGCTGGTGCCCGGCGATCCCGATGCGACCTTCGATGATGGCAATTATGCCTCGGCCTTTCAGCAATTGCTGGACGAGGTCGAGTACGATCACTGGAAAGATCATCAGGGCGAATTGCAGGACGGCAAGCTGATGGGGCTTGGCCTTGCGATCTTTGTTGAGAGCAGCGCCGCCGGACCGCCAGAGACCGCGCGTATTACGGTGGCGCGCGATGGCAGTGTTGAGCTGCGTACCGGCGCGTCATCAGTTGGACAGGGGCTGGAAACTGGTATGGCGCAAATCTGTGGTGAGATTCTGCAGACTGATATGGCTGGTATCTCAGTGCGTCACGGCAGCACGACATTGGTGGAAAGTGGAGGCGGTACTTTCCATAGCCGCTGCACGGTAATGGCGGGCAATGCTGTACGAAAAGCATCTGATGCCTTGATTGAAAAGGCGATTGAGTTGGCGGCACTTCGCTGGAATGTCGCTTCTGACGGGCTTATCTATGAGGCCGGTGCGGTGACACGGGGTGACGGCGAACGGCTGACATTGCAGGAACTCGCCGTGTTTGCGGCAACGCGCGGCGATGATGAAGCGTTATCCGCCGATGCCAGTTTCAGCAATGACGGCAAGCTGTCTTATTCATATGGCGCGCATGCGGCGTTGGTCGCGGTGGATGTTGAGACCGGCGGCATTGAGCTGGTGAAATACGCGTTGATCGAGGAAATCGGTCGGGCGTTAAACCCGGCGATGGTGAAAGGGCAGGCGGTTGGCGGGTTGGTTCAGGGGCTCGGCGGTACGTTGCTGGACCATATGATCTATGACGATGATGGCCAGCTGATGACTACTAATCTCGCCGAGTATCTGTTGCCGCTGGCGACCGATTTGCCGGAAATCACCGCCATTGCGCTTGAGGAAAGCCCGTCCAAGTTTAACCCGATGGGGTTCAAAGGCGCGGGTGAGGGCGGCATCGTTGCCGTGGCCGGTGCTGTCGGCAATGCGGTGGTACACGGCACTGCCATCAATATGATATCCAGATCACCGACTTGCCGTTATCGCCGATGCGGATACGTGAATTACTTGCTGAAAAAGGAGCCTGAGATGGCGATCGACGTTCATGCCCATTTTGTCCCGCCCTCTGTTGTTGAGACGTTGGCGGATCGTGGTGCCGATTTCGGGATCGATCTCGTGGAGTCAGAACCCGGCTGCCATTGTTGCAAGTTTGCCTCGGGGATTCAGATCAGGCCGTTTTTTGACACGCTGACCGATGTCGATATCCGCCTCAATGAGATGGAAAAAATTGGGCTCCAGCATCAGGTTTTGTCATTGTGGACCGATATTTTTGGTTATGAAATGCCCGCTGATAAAGGCCTCTTGTGGCACCGTTTGATGAATGAGTGTCTGGCCGATCTTTGCGAAAAACATTCCGAGCAATTTTCATGGATGGCCTCGGGCCCGCTGCAGGATGCGGCGAAGGCGGCACGTGAGTTGGAACGCTCGATGGCGGCTGGGGCGGTTGGGGCGATTGCCGCTACCCATATCGATCATGAAAATCTCGGGGAATGTGATCTCGATGAATATTGGGCGGCCTGTGTCGAGCTCAAGGCGCCGGTGTTTTTGCATCCGGCGCAGCCGATTGCGCCACAGCGCGCGACGAAGTTCGCGCTCAACCAGGTGGTCGCCTATACCAATGACACGACTCTGACTGTCGGCTCGCTGATTTCAAACGGTGTGCTGGATCGGTTCCCGGATTTGCAGCTGGTGCTGTCACATGGCGGCGGGTCAGTGCCGTGGCTGATCGGCCGGTTTGACCGGATGCACAATGCCGCCCCGCACAAGATGACGGGGACGGTCGCCGAGAACCCGCCATCCGACTATCTCCGCCAGATGCATTACGACACGATCCTGCATCACGGCCCGGCTTTGCAGTATCTCCGCGATCTGGTCGGGATCGATCAGATGGTGCTGGGGACTGATTTGCCATTCCCACCCGGCGATCCCGATCCGCTGACAACGCTAAAAGACGCCGCGTTCAGCGATGCCGAGATTGAACAGATCGCCGAGGCAAATCCGCGCGCACTCTATAATTTCTGATTTAGGACCATAGTCGTTTGGTGGCGATCTCAGCGCCTTCGGCCATCATTTTGAATTTGGACCAGACAACATCGGCGGTGACCTGAGGTTCCTGCCGCGCGAAGGTGCCGAAGCCGCAATCCGATCCGGCAATTACCCGTTCGCGACCGACCACACCGGCCCAGTTGCACAGGCGCTGGGCGATCAGCTTGGGATGTTCCACGAAGTTGCTGGTGGAATCGATAACGCCCGGAACGAAAACCTTGTGATCGGGAATATCTATTCCTTGGATGTCTTCCCATTCATGTTCATGACGCGGATTGGCGCCTTCGAACAGAATTGCCGCTGGGCGTGCCGCCATCAGAACCGGGAAAATCTTCGCCAGCGGGAAGTCGTGGGTATGGGGGCCCTCGTAATTGCCCCAGCAGACATGCAACCGCATGGCATCAGGCGGGATATTGGCGGTGGCCGCGTTGACCGCCTCCATATTGCGCCAGGCAATCTTGAGGAACTCATCGTCTGACAAGATGCTTTGTACTGGTTGTGGCGCGCCGAGCCGAAATCCGGGCAGTCGATCTGCAGGATCAGCCCCGCCGCATGGATCGCCTCATATTCGGTCTTCATCGCATCAGCCATCGCGGCAATATAAGTCTCTTCGTTCTTGTAATAATCATCAGGCACGAATTTGCTGAGCACGCCGGGCGACGCCGCCGTCATAAAGGCCTCGGTCGGATTGCTGGCGTCTTTTGCGGCCTGCAAATGGGCGAGGTCCTGCTTGAGCGGCGCGTCATTGGTATAGGCAATGGGGCCAACCACCCACGGGCGGCCATATTGCAGTCCCCAGCCACCACGCTGTTTTTTGACACGGGCTTCGAACTCGGGATGCTCGATAATATCCTGATTGGCGTTCTCTTGAGGGATTTCGGCACCGGGCGGTGCCGCAGGATCAATGTTGGACAGCCGGTGCTTCACATAGAAGGTGTAGGAGATTTTGCCCATATCACCGTCCGAGACGATATCGACGCCGCACGCGACCTGTTTGGCGACGACGTCCTTAACCGCTTCCGCGACGCGTTTTTCCAAGGCTGCTGCATCATGCGGCTGGTTCTGATCCTCCGCCGTGAGCATGTCGAAGAGATCGAGGGGGCGGGGTAAACTGCCCACATGGGTGGTGAGAATACGATCCGTGCTGGTTTTCATTTTAAGTATCCCGAATTGTCGTCACCGCCCATCTTTCGGGCAATTAAGGGGCGATACTAAATCGTCCGGGGCCTGCGGTCATCAACCAGACAAAAATACTTTCTGGCTTTGGCCTGAACGTTGTTTTAAGTTGTAAAACTCGATATAGGGTTACCCCTATGCCAATGATACTTCATTCTTGCGGAAGACCTTTCTGTGCGTAGTTTCAAGTTGTACATCCTCTCGGCTCTCGCGGGCATTGCGGCCCTTGGCTTGGCAATGTCACCGGCCCAGGCCGTGCCAACGCTCATAATTGATAGCGGTCAGCTAATTGGCGCCGATAATGTCGATGTCAGTGGCAGCCTGTATGATGTCCGATTCGAGGAAGGCTCCTGCAACTCCCTCTTCGGGGGGTGTGCCAGTTCCAATTTTTCATTCTCGACCCAAATCAGCGCGACCGCCGCCGCTCAAGCTCTGCTTGATCAGGTTTTTATTGATAACGGAAGCGATCTGTTCGACACCGTCCCGTCGAGCACTTTCGGCTGCGTGTCGGGCAGCTGCGAGGTTATGATTCCCTATGTTCTTATACCGGGCCTCATCACCACCCGCACTGCTAACAACAACACAATCGGTTCGGATAGTGTCGGCACATTGAATACCGGGCGAGGAACCGACACTGGCAGCCAGGGTAGCCGAGTCTGCGCCATCTTCACCGAGGCAGACGATATCCCGGAACCTTCGGCCATGGCGCAGTTCGGAATTGGCCTGTTCGGCATCGCGGTTGCGAGACGACGGCACCCCCGCAGCTGATCGCGCGGTGGCCGCTGCCGCCGCCTCTATTTTCCCGCCCATTTTCTTCGTCATCAGCTTGGTCACGGAAGACCTGTCTGAAGCCTTGTCGCCTGCGCCGCAATCCATGGTGTCGGCTGCCGCAATCGATTGAAATAGCGATCCGCAACGGGTTGATAAATCGCCCGCTGGCATAGACGGCTGACCCGATATTCCTTAAACAGATAGACAATAAATATTTCAACAGGAGCCACTTCACATGACCGATACCAAGGATTTCCCCGCCGATGTTCTGCCCGAAAGCCGTTCACGCGTCGCCTTGCCCAACCGCGACGATCTCGATGACGCGGCCCGCGTGGTGTTTGATGCGCATGTCCATATCGACCCTGCCGCGGGTAAGTCGCTCGCCGGGCTCTATGGCCCCGGCGGTATCCGCCTGCATTCCAAAAAGCTGTCGGGCCTGTCCTCTGCCGCGGCGCATTATCTGCGCCATGGGGCTGATTTCACCGAGCAGGAACGCGAGATCGCGATCCTGACCACGGCGCGCGAATTTGATTCTCAGTTCGAATGGTGCGCCCATGAGCGCGAAGGGCTGCGCGTTGGCCTGCCGATGGCAACCGTTGATGTCATCCGCCACCGCCGCCCGACCGACGGGCTGCCCGAAACCCATGCCGTACTGATCGAGATGGGCCGCCAGCTATTCCAGACCAAGAAGCTGGATTCTGCAACCTATGCCCGCGCCGCCAAGGCGTTTGAGATGCCAACCCTCGTTGATCTCATCTCGCTGATGGGCGCCTATTCCGCTACCGCCATCCTGCTCGCGGCTTTTGATGTGCAGCTGCCAGAAGGCTCAGACCCGGCCTTGCCAGTGGATTAACGCCGACCCGGCGAGGGGGTTAATCGGAATATCGTCTGTCGTGAGGTTTCAGTTGCGCCTGGAAAGCAGTTTTTCTTTGGCTTCCGGTGGCAATGGTGGTCCGTAGGCTGCGAACGCGTTGTAGACTTTCGCTGTATTTTCTTGAAAGCGATTGGCGTCGATCTTGAAGGGGCGGTATTTCTCTGTTGTATAAAACCCAGACAGGAGTTCTAAAGATTTTGGCAATCGGTGCCGGTATTCTGCGCTGTTATCGACGAATATTTTGATTTCGTATGTATCACGGCCTTCATGATTTACTATGGTGGTAAAGCCGATTGATCGAACCTCTGACCAAGGGATCGGCTTACGCATTTTCCGACGATGAAAGATTCCATTGGCAGTAATCGTCATGACCGATTGCGTTTGTAGGCCTCGCCCAAGACAAAACAGTGCGCCTGCGATGAAGAAGCCATTGAACAGAATGTCAAATATTTGGGGTAAGCTGCTATTGCTAACAACAAAGTTAAAAATGATGGCAATGCAGGATAAAGCTACTGCCCAAAAAAGGTATTTAAGCCACGAATGATGAAACTCATATGTAGGTTGGTTGTCAGCCATCGCGTTGTCATCGCCCAGTAATGCGCTGTCTATGTTCCAACGCTAGCAAACGGCGTTCGGAATTTCTACTTATCGATAATGAACCCACCCCCGGTAGCAGGCCCGCTAACTTCACTTTTAATAAGTGGTAAAAATACTACAAACTGTGGATAACTTGCGGTATTTTTCCTTCTAGGAACTTGTTCCTTTTTTGTTCGCGTGCTATCACCGCTGGCATGGAACAGAAACGGCAAGACTCCCCAACAGAATTAGCGGCGGCGCAAACCTCTCCGCAACAGGGGCAGGGGAGTATGATCGAGAGTGAGCGCGACCATCTGCTATTCGTCCTGCGCTACGCGCTGGCGCAGAACTTCAAATACCGCCCGCGCAAACGCGCGCATTATGACGAGGACGATTTCACCGCCTGGGCCCAGGCCGTCCTCGCCCATATGGAACTCACCGGCCTGCGGTTTTTTAAGGAAGAGGTGACGGGCAACCGGCATTTTTCGTATTGAGAGTTACAATATAGGCTTTAAATCCTATATATGTTCTGTTAAGATATTCTCCTAAAGGTAGCAAGGGAGAGCCAATTATGACGCTGGGTGTACATTTCGCCATTACGGATGAGCAGAGAAAAGCGCTTGAGAATGCGGCAAGCGATGAAGACCGAATCGATTATGTGAAAGAGGTGATCGAAGAAGAGTGGGATGAAGAGTATGTGGTTGAGAGCGATAAGGCCTGGGATACGATCCATCGTAGCTTGGGAGAAATGCCGCCGGGAATAGAGTGGCTTTATCCGGTGCGTGAAGAATTAGGTCCGTTCGCGTTGCCGGATAATTATGGAGAATATCCCCTCAAAATCTGCATTCTTGGCGGTAAAAAGCTCGTCGAAGAAGACGGCAATTATTTTGTCAGGTTGATTGAACCACATGAGATTTCCGATCTGGTTCCAGCGTTGAATGAGATCGATATCGTCGAGCTTAGTAAGCGCTATTTCAAACATTGCAAGGATGTCTGGCCTGAATTTGGTCAGGAAGATTTCGAATATACCTGGGAATATTTCGTCGAGATCCGCAAGTTTCTCCAAAAAATGGATGGAAATGGTCGGTCGGTAATCTTTACGGCATCTGGGGCCTGAAGCAGTCCTCATGATCACACGCTTTAATTTCGAGTTGAGTGTCCTCTTGACACAATACCATAAATAGGTAATAATTCCTATTATCGAAACCCGTGTCCAAATTGGCCGCGGGTTTTTTTATTGGCTGGTCGCAGAGATGCGGGCGGCCTTTTTTATGCAATAGCAACGGAGCTTGGGAAATGAAAGTTGATCGGTTTCTGACCGGCGAGGTCGGCCATGGGGCACAGAATAAACCGGAAGATGTTTTTGCGGTTCGGCATTTAGTCCGGCTCGCAGACGATGGAGAAATCGACGAATCGAAAGATGATCCAATTGAGGATGGATTTTTCGATACTGATCTCGACGAAGAAATAAATGAGTTTCAGGAAAAGAACGGTCTTCGCGTTGATGGGTTAATCACACCGGGCGGCGAAACCGAGCGAAATATCGTCAATCAAATTGTGAATGATGGCCGTTCGGCCGATGATCTTAGCGATTTCTCGCTAAATTTCAGCGTAGGCGAAGGTGGGACAAACGACCCTGCCGATGTCGGTAAGACGCGACGGCTTCTCGCATCCGCCGGGGAGTTGCCATTTGACCATAGTAGTTCTGACCTAAAATTCATCGACAGCGCGCTAGTGCGCTCAATAAGGAGCCATCAGGAGAACAAAAGCCTGTTCGACGATGGCTTGGTCGAACCCGGCGGGCCCACATTCCAATCATTGCAAAATACGGCTGCTGACAAAAAGGCCAGGCAAAATTCAATCGAACCAAATGATCCGACGCGTTGGTTACTATCAAACGTTGCGAACGGAATTCCTCAGAAGGAAAACGAGAACAAGGGAATACAAGTTGCTGTGCGTCGGGGTGCTCTTAAATGGTTGTATGAGACAGGTGGTCCCGCCATTAAAGAAACCCTCCGCAGATGGGGGCTAATTGGCCCCGCAATTGAATCTCAAAAACAAATAGAAAAGACAACGAACGGTAGCTCTGAAAGAACGGATATCCCTGGTCCGTTACCTCATGTCCTTCCGGGTGGTCCCAAAAAGCCGCCAGAACCGGATCGAGAAGAATTTCCGGTAGACCCTCCCGATCCCCAAACTGAAATTTTTCCTGCGCTGGAGCCCGTCGGTCCATGGGTACATACGTCCCCTGACCAGTCTGATGAAATTCGCCTACCAAATATTTTCGAAAATAGGGGTGGGGAGCGGGTACGGGTCCAGAATACTGATGTTAGGGAAATTATTGACGAATGTTCCAAAGAAGCCACAAGGGTCGTCGAACATCGTGGCGGTGCGCGAAAAGACGATAAGGAAATCAAGGAGGTTTATCTCAGAAACAAATTGACCGGCGGTCGGAAAGGATCTTCCTATCTCGACGTTTCTTTTCAGGACCCCGTTACCAAACGGTTTTTGCATATCAATACAGTCGACACTAAAGCAAAGGGAACTCTGCCCTCACTTCGTGAAGAACGCGCGGCTGTGAACATCATGAGGAACAAGGAAAAGGGTGATGTTTTGGTGTTGGTCTCAAAAATCAAAGAAGGCGAAACATTCGACAAAGAAAAATTCAAAGAATTTATTATGTCGATTATTGAAGAAGTAAACCAACCATTTGACGAGAATGCAGATGAAATTGAGGATCGGCCCCGTCGGGTAGATCCCCTCAAAGAACCATAAGCGGAAAAAGATTTTATTCCTGTGATAGAGGTTGCGAATTTTACCAAGTTATTCAACAATTAGCGAATGCCAGAAGTAGCAGAATATATGTTGAAAGCGCCTGCTGGCAGCAGGCGTGGTTCAGTCTATATGGACATCAGCTTTAGCGATCCTGTGACCAACCGGTTTCTTCACGTGAATACGTTTCTCACTCGAAAAGACGGTAAAACACCAGTCAAAAGAGAAGTCATGGCAGCCAGAAAAGCAATTCTGAATGGCGGAGTCGGTGATGTTGTTTTGCTGTGTCCTTTTCGGGAGCAGGGATTACACCCGGAATTCAAACGCGATATCCAGCATTTTATTCAGGCGGTAGGCGAGCCTCCGCCTGATATTGACCCCCGTCTCAACACGCCGGTGGATCAGCTCTATTACATCTGGGAAGCGCCCGACGACTGACACGGGGTTAAACCTGTGAACGAAAGAGGGGGAGAGCCGTTACAATACCTGTGCAGGCGGGCCAGCTCTCCGCCACCCCATCGGCGCTACTTCAACACGTAGCGCGATACCGCGATATAATGATAGACGGAGCGCTTTGTCGGAAACCCCGCCATCACACATCTGATAGGTTAGTGGTGTATATTTACCATATTTTGAATAACGGCAGCCGTTCTTTTTATAGCCGGCCTTTTTGGTGTGTTTGCCATATTCGTCATCCAGGCCAAAGGCGTGGCCGACCTCGTGCCAATGCGTGCCATCGGTGGTCATGGTCGAAAAGTTATAGAACTGCAGCGGGTTGGATTTATACATCTGGTTGAATTTATGCGGCAGGAACTTGGTGGCAAAGCGAACCGTCAGATCGTCCTTCTTTTTCACCAGCTTGGCGATCGATTTGAACTTGCGGTCATTATGACCCTTGAGCCAGAGCTTGAGGGTGAAGACACCGGGGAGGCTCCAATAGCTCTCGGCCTGGCGGATGAAGTTGTCGAACACCCAGTTCTTGGGTTTGACCTTGACGGTTTTGCCCGCGCTATTCATCCAGTGCAGCACCATGCTCGCCTTGACCCGGCAGCCTTCCTTGATCGTGCCGCCCTTGCCGTATTGGTATTTGATCCGGCCGAGGCTGATATGCTTGTTTTGCTTGTCGCGTTTATGGAGCGGCTTGCCGGCATATTTCTTTTTCTTGCCTTAGAAATAGGTCGGGTTGCCGGAACAATTCGTGGACCATAGCGATTTGGTCGCGCTGGTAATCTTGCCGCCGGTTTTGGCAACCGCCGATTTGGCATAGAGCTTCGAGGCGTGTGTTTTATTGAAATCGACCCGTCCTTTGACGAGATCGGACAGGATCGGTTTATAGGGCAGTGTCATAGTCCAGACGCCAGCTTTTTTGCTCAGCACATAGACATAGTTCATGTTCAGTGCGCTGCCGGCCCCGAAGAAGTTGTATTTTCCCCGGATAACCTTGGCTTTGAGGTTCGCCTTGCGCAGCGTCTTCTTGCCCTTGTTGTTCCCCTTTACCGTCGTCACCTTGGCGATTTTCTTGCCCTTGGTGTCGCGCTTGCGGTTGCATTGCAGGATGACTTTGTTCCACCGGTCATCGCCGTGAAGGCTGCTGTCCGGAAAAAGCTGTTTGTAAAAGCTCAGATCGCGCGCTGCGGGCGCCTTGGTTTTGGCATCCCCCCGGACGCTGGTGCACAGATTAGCCTGCGCCGCTGTGCTGAAAAGTGCCATGCCACAAATGGTCATGACGATCGTTCTCGTAATCATAATTGCCTTCCCCTACTAAAAAATTTACGGCGACAATCTGGCACGTTTTTTGCCAAACGGGGAGGGACAATTTTAGGGCGGGGGGCGTCAGGCTCTATTTCCTCACCTAGACTCGCCGCCATCTCTGTGGCACATAACGGCTGCTCGCATAGTCGGGCGGGGCGTCCTCAGATTGACAGGGGCCGTTCACCGGAAAGTCTTTTTATTATAGGCGGTTAGAGGTCTCACATGGCGGCGCGTGTGTTTTCCCGGTTTATGAAATTCCTGATCGTGCTGGTGTTGCTTGCTGGCGCGGCGGTTTCGGCAACCTGGGTGCGTTATCACAGCTTCGATCCCTGTGTCTGGACGGAACAGGACATGCTCGCCGATTCAAGCCTGCCGGCGTTGATCGTTAAGGCGCGGATCAAAGCCGCTTTCCTGCTTGATGGCGTGACCGAGCCAACCCCCAAGCAATGTCTCTATGCCTGGTGGCAGCATCGTTTCGAAGATGCCAAGGCCGCCGGTAAGAAGGCTCCTGCAGCCGAAAATCCCGACAAGAAATAATACGTCAAACAGTAAGCCGTTTGGGCCTGCCTGCCGATGCGGGTAGACCGCCGGGTTTCGGGCGTTAGAATAACCAGAAAAATATAATCGATACTCTCATCGATACCCTCACAGGGGAGGCCATTATGGTGAATAATTTTCTGCGGGATAAACCGGTCGCGATCATTGCCTATGGCGAGGTCCAGAACCAGCGACGTTCGGGCAAGCGACCTTACGAGTTCGCCGCCGAGGTGATGGGCCAGATGCTTGAAAAGACCGGGCTCAGGAACTCGGACATTGATGGGCTGGCGACGCATATGCCGACCGCCGAGGCGGGCAATACTTTCTATACCAACACCATGGCCGATAATCTCGGGCTGCAGCCGCGCTGGACGCAGCTCACCGATATTGGGGGGTGTTCGCCGGCTGGCAATATAGCGCGGGCGGCGGCAGCCATTGTCACCGGTCAGTGCGAGATGGCGCTCTGTGTGGCCGCGGACAGCACCGGCACCACCGGCATCGGCCATCGCCGGTTGGGTGGCTATCGCCAGGAATTTATGGAACCGGTTGGCTTTCAGGGACCGCCGGTGGCGTTTGGTCTGCTCAGTAATGCCTATGATCAGAAATACGGACTGAACCTTGAAGCGCTCGGCCACCTTGCGGTAACGCAGCGCAACGGCGCGCTGGTCAATGACAATGCCATCGAACAGTTCCGCAAGCCGATCACGGTGCAGGATTATATGGACTCGCGGGTCATCGCGGAGCCGATCCGCCTGCTTGATTGCGTGATGCGCTGCGATGGCGGCAATGGTCTGCTGATTACCAGCACTGAACGGGCCAAGGCGATGGGGCTGGAGAAACTGGTCTATCCGGTGGCCTATTCGGAGATCACCAATTTCGAACCCGATGATCCCAATCCTGACGTGACCGAGACCGGTTTTGCCACAGTGGGACCGGATGTGTTTGCCAAGGCGGGGATGACGCCGGACGATATCGACATGTTCCACCCCTATGATGATTTCCTCATCGCGATGATGTTGCAGATGGAACAAATCGGGTTCTGTGGCCGCGGTGAAGGGGCAGACTTTATTCTTGGCACCGATATGTCACCGACCGGCACGCTGCCGGTTAATACCGGCGGTGGGCAGATCTCAGCCGGCCAGCCGGGTCTCGGCGGCGGTGGGGTCAATCTGACCGAAGCGATCCGCCAGTTGATGGGTGAGGCCACCGGTCGACAGGTCGCGGATGCCAGAAACGCGCTGGTGACCGGTATCGGTGTGATCCCCTATTTTCGTAATTGGGGCAGTAGCAACTGTATGATCCTGGAGGGCGCTTAACATGGCTGATGAAAAACCAAATCCGCCGCCACCAATTCCGTCACCATCGCTGGTCAGCCAGCCAATGTGGGATGCCGCGAAGAAGGGCAAGCTCGCGTTGCAGGTCGATCCCGGTTCGGGAAAGGCGCAATTCTGGCCACGCCCGGTCAATGTGCAGACCGGCAAGGCGGATTACGAATGGCGAGAAGTGTCTGGCAAAGGCACCTTATCGGCCTGGACCAAGGTGCATGTTCCGGCACCGGGTTTCGCGGATCGAGTGCCCTATATCCTGGGCTCTGTCGATCTCGCTGAAGGGGGACGAGTTGTCGCGCAGCTGGTGAATGTTGAAGATGAGGCGCTGACGCCCGGCATGGCAGTCAAAGTCAGCTGGGAGAAGCGCTCGGAAGACATCAGCGTCTATCAGTTCGAGCCGGATAATTGATCACAGAAACTGATAGAGAATTATTTACGGTTTCTACTGACGAGCGCATACTTCGTCCCATCGTAATCGTTGTTTCGCATTCCATGCGCCGGAGGCTTTGAGCCGGGAGGTTTAATATGTTTGCAATTGCTGGAGGGGGAGCCATCGCGAATGGCTCACGCCAGGTGTCGATGCCCGGCATGGAAGCGCCTGATCCCGCTGCCTGGTATGCCGAAGATATGGCAAAAAAATCCAGTGAATGGATTTATCCACTGTCGCAGCGCCAAATTGGTGAGCTGATGGACCGGGTAACAAAGCTCGAGCAGGACGGTGTTGATATCAAGGACATCACTCGCGAGAATTTCCCGCTGCCCAATGTGGGCCCGGCGCTGGAAGATATGTATCACGAACTGACTGAGGGGCGCGGCTTTGTTCTGATCCGTGGTTTGCCGGTGCAGGAGATGACGACGTGGCAAGCGGGTGCCGCTTTCTTCGGTATGGGCACCTATTTTGGTCAGGCCGTCTCGCAGAATCCGATGGGCCATCTGCTCGGTCACGTCAAAAATCTCGGTAAGGATTACGACGATCCGATGGTGCGGGGGTATCAGACGGCAGCGCAGATGAATTTCCACAGCGATCAGTGCGACTATGTCGGGTTGATGTGTATGCATCCGGCTAAAAGTGGCGGGGCCAGCCTGATTGCCAGCTCAATGACGGTGCATAACGAGATGCAAAAACGCCGACCTGATCTGGCGGCGGCTTTGTGCAATATCTTTTATTTCACCAAGCATGGTGAGGTGAAGACGGGTGAAGACCCGTTCTACTGCATGCCGATCTTTGGCTTTCGCGACGGCTATCTGTCGGTCCGCGCCGGCGGCGCGCATGTCCGTAAAGCGCAGACTCTTCCCGGGGTTCCCAAGTTCACCGAAACGGACATCGAAGCGCTGGATATGTTCCAGGAACTGGCCAAGGAACTCTATATGCCGATGGAGTTTGAGGTCGGTGACATCCAGTTTTTGCACAACCATGTGATGCTGCATACGCGTACGGCATTTGAAGATTTCGAAGAGCATGAGAAGAAACGTCATCTGATGCGGCTATGGCTGTGCGATTCTGAAGGCCGTCCAACGCCACCCGGGTTCCGTGAAAACATCAGCGGAATCGAAGTCGATGGCACTATCCATACAGCCCCTCTCGATATGGTCGAAGGGGCGGGCGCTGACTGAGCTATCGCTGACCCTACGGAAAGAAAACCTATGACAACAACGCCGGACCAATCCGGGACGGATACGCGGCGCCTCGTGTCGGGCTATGCGTTACTGACGGCGGGTATTCTGTTTTGGGCCGGGAATGCGGTTGTTGGTCGCGCAGCAGCCGGGGCGGATATCCCGCCTTTGACGCTCAACTTCTTTCGTTGGTCCATAGCATTGGTCTTTTTCCTGGCGATCTTTGGCCGGTCGACATGGGTGCAGCGGCACCTCCTCTGGCAGCACCGTAAGTTCATCGTGATTTATTCGATGCTCACGATTGTCGGGTTCAATTGCACCTTCTATGTCGCGTTGCAGAAAACCACGGTGCTGCAGGCAACGCTGATCCAGTCGATCCTGCCGGTTCTGGTTTTGCTGTTGGCGCTGGTTGTCATGAAAACCAGAATAACCGGCCAGCAATGGTGGGGGGTCGTTTTTTCGATTGGCGGCGCGGCGCTCATCGTCATTCGCGGTGATTGGGAAGTCATTAAATCGCTGCGCATTCAGGACGGCGATATCTGGGCGCTGGTCGCTGTGCTGCTCTGGGCATTGCAGGCTTTTTTGATGCGCTACAAGCCAAAAACCATTGATATCATGCCGTTTATGACGGCGTTGGCGGCCGTTGGGGTCATTGTCATGACGCCGATGTATATATGGGAATCCACAGCCATTAAGCCGACTCCGTTCACGCAGGAAAGTATCCTGCTCTTTCTTTATCTGGGAATCTTTGCCGGATTTCTGGGAACCACGGCGTGGAATGAAGGTACATATCGAACCGGGCCCGCGCAGGCTGGGTATTTTGGTAATCTCTATCCGGTATTTGCGGGCGGACTGGCGATCCTGCTTCTCGGTGAAACATTGCATTGGTATCACATGCTGGGTGCTGGGCTGGTGGTCGCCGGGATCTGGCTGGCGATCTTCCACAAATCGAAATAGCGACGACGATCGTGCCCGCCAATATTCCTTTTGTCTCCGGTGCCCCGGTTCTACGGGTTGAAGACGAAAGGCTGCTGACGGGCGGTGGCCAGTTTCTCGATGATCGCGTGGTTTCGGGTTTAGTGCATGCGGCCGATTGTTCGGTCGCCGCATCCCCATGCGCGTATCATGGATGTTGATGTCGCGGCGGCTCTGGCGATGCCCGGCGTCTTGCTGGTTCTCACTGGTGAGGAGTACGCGGCAGACGGGCTTGGCTTCATTCCATGTCAGGATGCCTGTCAGACACGTGATGGCGCGCCACGAGCTGATCTTCCTTTTCCGGCACTGGCTCGTGAACGGGTACTTTATGTCGGTGAAGCGGTGGCGTTGGTTGTCGCTGAAACTGACGTCATTGCCCGTGATGCCGCTGAACTGGTCGAGGTGATCTATGATCCATTGCCGGCTAATACGGCGCTGGACTGCGCTTCAAAGGACGCCACGCCACGCCTTTGGCCGCAATGTCCGGCAAATGAAGTGTTCTATGCCACGCAGGGCGATCCGCAATCGACCGATGCCGCCTTTGCGAAGGCGGCGCATATTGTGCGCCAGCGTCTGGTCAATCAACGCGTCTCGGCAAACCCACTCGAGGCCCGAGGGTATATTGGCCATTTTAGCGATGACAAGTATGAACTTTATGGCGGTGTTCATTCACCGCATTTGTTTCGCACGCAGCTGACGCGTGATGTCTTTCACATAGAAGAAGACCAGTTACGGATTGTAACCGGTGATGTCGGTGGCAGTTTCGGTATGCGGGGGGCTTTGTTCGCGGAGATCGTTTTGGTCCTGTGGGCGGCACAGAAACTTGGGCGGCCCGTCAAATGGGCGGCATCCCGTACAGAAAGTTTTGTCAGCGATCATCATGGCCGCGATGTGCTCAGTGATGCAGAGCTCGCCTTGGATGGCGATGGAAAATTCGTTGGATTACGGGTCTTAATCAAGACCAATATGGGCGCCTATCTCTCGATCAAGGGACCGCGCTCGCCGCTTAACGCCCTGACTCTGCTGGCCGGGTGTTACAAGATTGCTGCCAGTGATGTGAGCGCCAGCGGGGTTATGACCAATACCGTGCCAACAGCGCCTTATCGCGGCGCGGGTGGTCCGGAAGCGGCTTATATCCTTGAACGGCTCATTGATAAGGCGGCCACAGAAACCGGGATTGACCGGGTTGATCTTCGGCGACGCAATCTGATCGCTGCAGCCGATATGCCCTATGATACGGGTCTCGGACTCACATATGATTGCGGTGCATTTGAAGAGGTCATGGACGAGGCGTTGTCCCTTGCTGATTACGCGGGTTTCGCCGGACGTCGTGCTGCATCCCTGATGGCGGGTAAACGGCGCGGCGTGGGTGTGTGCAATGTTCTGGAGCAAACCGGCCGTCCTTCTATTGAGGGCGCTGACCTCCGAATTGGCTCTGATGGTGCAGTTACGCTTGCCGTTGGGACAGCACCGCAAGGCCAGGGACACGAGACTATTTTTAAGCAGCTGGTTTGCGACGAGCTCGGCATAGCCCCGGATCGGGTCTCGGTCATTACCGGCGACACTGCAAAGACCACTGTTGGCGGTGGGACTTTCAATTCCCGGTCGGCGGTTTGTGGTGGCGCGGTGGTGGAGATTGTAAAACAGAAACTGATTGAGCGATGTCGGGACCTGGCTGCGGATTACCTCGAAGCGGCTGTCGAGGATATCGAATTTTCTTCCGGAATGTTTGAGATCATGGGAACGGATCGGCGCATGTCGTTGATTGATGTTGCGATGGCGGCCGGCGGTGTCGGAGAGGCCGCTGAGTATTCCCCCGAGGCGCCGACCTTTCCACAAGGGTGTCATATTTGCGAGGTAGAGATCGATATTGAGACCGGGACGGTTTCCGTTGAGCGCTACATCACGGTCGACGATGTCGGCACAGTCCTCAATCCCATGACTCTGGAAGGCCAGATCCATGGTGGCGTCGCGCAGGGTATTGGTCAGGCCTTGCTGGAGCAGATTCAGTATGACGGGGTGAGCGGTCAAATCGTGAGCGGTTCGTTTATGGACTACGCTATGCCCCGGGCTGATGATATCTGCGATTTCACGTCTGGGTCACATCCAGTGCCGACAAGGTCTAACCCTCTCGGCGTGAAAGGCGCTGGTGAGGCAGGAACCGTTGGCGCTCTGCCGGCGGTTATGTGTGCCGTCGCTGATGCCCTGACGGATATAGGGGGTGGCGATATCGATATGCCAGCAACGCCGGAACGTATCTGGCAGCTGCTTGCAAAGGGATGCGGACCCTAGGGCGTGAATATCCCTTTCAGCATGAAGAAGAACAGAGCTGCCAAAATACCGCCGGCAGGCAAGGTCACGACCCAGGAAACGACAATTTTACCGATGACCCGAATATCGAGGGCTGCGAAGCCACGCGCCAAGCCAACGCCCATGACGGCCCCGACGGCAATATGAGTTGTTGAGACGGGCATGGCGGTGCGAGAGGCGAGAACGACTGTTATCGCCGCTGCAACGGTGGCGCAAAATCCACTCGTTGGTGTGAGTGATGTAATCTTGGTGCCGATGGTCCGCATGACCCGATATCCATAGGTCGTTAGACCGAGAACGATACCGGCGCCGCCGAGGGCTAAAATCCAGATTGGCATGTCGAGCTTTTGGGTTACTTCTCCACCGGATTGAATAAGACCATAAACTGCAGCGAGGGGACC
Source organism: uncultured Alphaproteobacteria bacterium (assembly GCA_943787225.1). Lineage (GTDB taxonomy): Bacteria > Pseudomonadota > Alphaproteobacteria > MPNO01 > UBA2964 > UBA2964. The sequence continues at coordinate 459,661 of CALSLP010000001.1, read as the reverse complement.
GACGCCATTGGCGACATCATTCGATCCGTGGGCAAAGGCCATCGCACAGGCGGTAAAGATGATCATTGGAGCAAAGACCCGCTCGACACTGGCTATGTGTGATTTCTTGTCTTCTGCTTCATCAAACTGGACACGGTTGACCGCCCATTTTCCGATAAGGGCGACGATGACGCCGATAATGGCAGCGACGACAAAGCTTTCGCCGACTCCTAGTTCGATTTTCAAATGTTTGAGGCCCTTAAACAGGGTCACCAGCGATATCACAAATCCGACGAGGAATATGTACATCGGTGCCCATTTGACGGCGGCTTTGAAGGGTTTGTCGGCATTCATTATGAGATGTTGAATGCTCATCATCAGCATAAAGGCGATGCCACCACCGAGCGCGGGCGACACAACCCAGCTCGCAACGATCTGACTGATTTTGCCCCAGTTCACCGCATCGACACCGATACCGGCTACGGCGAACCCGACAATAGCGCCGACAATTGAATGCGTTGTGGAAACCGGCCAGCCTTTGGTGGAGGCAAGCGCCAGCCAGCAGCCTGCGGCCAGCAGGGCGGCGAGCATACCAAAAACTAGAATCTCGGGACGGTCGGCAATTTGGCTCGGGTCGATAATACCTTTGCGAATTGTCGCGGTGACATTGCCGCCGGCAAGCGCTGCGCCGGCAAATTCGAAGATGGCGGCGACGATGATGGCAGTACGGACGGTGATGGCACCGGACCCTACCGAGGTGCCAAGCGCATTGGCGACATCGTTGGCACCGATGCCCCAGGTCATAAAGACGCCAAATACAATGGCAAGGATTAGAAGTGTGGGGCCGTAGGTAGCAATGATATCCATTAATCAACTACTCGATAAAATCTATGTTGGCGAAGTAAATGGGTTTGTAATTACTGGGCAAGGAGCAAACGATGCCGGTTGCCAGCGCGTTCTGAGAAATTGGCGAGATCACCGATCCAGTGAATGACGCGATCCCACATGATCGTGGAGACGGCGCCGATTTCGTCTTCGTGCTCGAAAAGGAGTCGCATCACCTTGATTGCCTGAACATCAGTTTGGGTTTCTTGTTCGTTGAGCTCGTCGATCATATACATGACCTTTTCCGACTCGGGTCCGCGAAACCCAGTCTCGAGAAGAGAGTCGAGCTCTTCCATAATTTTGCCAAGTTGATTGCAGACCCCGACACACTTGTTGGTCAGCTCCATCAACGGTTCAAAAACCTCGTCCGGAAGGGACATCGGGCGGGCGACCATCATCCCGGCGATATCCTGAGCGGTATCCGCGATAGAATCCTGTAAGTCGAGAATTTCCAGGAGGTCCCGCCGATCCACGGGCATAAACATGCTTTTGGGCAGATGGGTCCGCAATTCGTTCTTGATCTCGTCAGCCTGGTTTTCCAGCGCATATATTTTCTCGCGGCAAGCTTCCACCGCTGCCACATCACCAGCCTTTACGGCTTTAAACAGGTTTGGCACTTCGTTCGCGCAATCGATGGCGACACGAACATGTTCCTGCATGGGCTTGAACGGCGATTGCCCAAATAATTGCATTAGGGGATTGCTGACGACCATGGACTTATCCTTCAAATTTCATCGTTACACTTAGCCTAATCCAAATGTTACAGCCTGATGAAACTTTCGTCGCAATTTAACGGGCTTAGGTAGAATCGCAATGGGGCTTGGGAAAGAAAAATTGGCGGAAGAGAGTGGGAGTTGAACCCACCAGGCACGTTTAACGCCCCTCACCGGGTTTGAAGCCCGAGCGCAGCACCGGCTCACGAATCCCTTCCCCAATTTTCTCACTATCTAAGGCCTTTCAGGCCTCTGGTAAATCCTAACCTCCAAATATCTCCGCGGCTGGTTTGACGATGTGGCGCAGATTGCCGTCTCGCTTGGTCAGTCCCGCCTTGTCAAAAAATTCCAGTATTTCAATCGCCATATTGCGGCCAATACCTGATTTGTTACGAAACTCCGCCGCGGTGATCTCACTCTCTGTGGCGAGCGTTTCGGCGATGCCGGCCAATTCCTGGACCGCGTCGGGTAGTAAAAAACGGGTCTGAGAAACCTGTAAGACAAAGCCGGTCGCGGCGGCGCGGCGCATAAAAGCGGTTAGCGCTGTGGCTTTGATTTCCATCTCGTCCGCGACTTCGTGCAGGGAGAGTGGCCGCAGCCCGGCGTCTTCCATTGTTTGACGCACATCTGACCAGAGTTTTTTATCCTGTGCATTCATACCGGGCTGATGGCTGGGTAGACGGAGTAGCCGGTTGGCGAGGACGAGTTTGTTTTCGGCGGCGAGGCGGCCGACCACGGCATTAAACAAAGGTAATGGCGGTCGCGGGTCGAAAGACAAACGCAAAGTGTTTTCTGCGGGACCAAGCTGGTCGGGCCGCTCGCTATGCCATTTGTTGAGGGCCGTTAGAATATCTGCGGCCAGTGCCTCCCAGCGAGATCGCGCAATGCCCGTGCGTTCCACGTCGCGGCCGGTAATGATCATATCGAGATCGGCCCATAAGGCTTCGGCCTGATCATTTGTCAGATTACGGCTGATGACGAATTGAGTGAGATCGATGCCATTTGGCTGGGCATCGAGCAACAGGCTCATCGCATCCAACGGGTCGCTACTATCCATGGCGGCAAGGGCGGCGAGCCGTTCAGGCTTTGACCGGCCCCGGGTCGGTGCGAAGGGGTCGATAACGCTGCCGCCCGCCATCGTGCGCCGTGCAGACTGATCCCTCAGGATCAACCGATCACCATGCAACGCGCCGACCGGCTCGTCGAGGACAAGCTGTACAATTGCGCTGCTGCCCGGTGCGACGGTTTTGCCATCCAGCAAAGCGACACGGGCGCTGATATCTGCCGCCCCTATATGAAGGTGAACCGGCGTCCAGTGTTTTAGGGAGCGCGGTTCGGACTTAAGTAATCGGATGCGGGCATCGAAGCGTTTGGTCGGGGCGTGGATGGTTTCCGTTAAAACCCAATTGCCGCGATGGACTTGATCCTTGTCGAGATCGGGGCCGGTGATGTTAAGCGCGCAACGCTGCCCCACCTGGCCGGTTTCGGAGTCCCGGTTCTGGGCATGAATGCCGCGCACCCGCGCGTGGTGGCCTGCTGGCGAGAGAATTAATTGATCACCAACGGCGACCTTGCCGGAAAAGACACTGCCGGTCACGACCAGCCCGGCCCCCGGAACCGTAAAGCGGCGGTCAATCGCGAGGCGGAAGTTTCCATCGTGCTGGGAGGAGTCGAATTCGGTGGCGACTGTTTCCAGGTGGGTGCGCAGTGCGGCTATGCCATTGCCGCTGATGCCCGAAACCGGAAAGATCGGTGCCCCTTCGAGCGATGTGCCATCGAGCAACATTTCGGTCAGCTCGATGACTTCTTCTACCCGTTCAGGGGCGGCGCGGTCGATTTTGGTGATGGCGATGGCCCCTGCGGAAAGCCCCAGCAAATCGAGGATCGCCAGATGTTCTTCAGTTTGGGGCATTGGCCCGTCATCGGCGGCGATGACCAGCAGCGCATAATCGATGCCGGTAACGCCTGCCAGCATATTGCGGACAAATTTTTCATGGCCGGGGACATCGACAAATCCCAACACATTGTCCTGATCAAGCTTGTGATAGGCGTAGCCAAGATCAATCGAGATACCGCGTGCCTTTTCTTCGGGCAGGCGGTCGGTGTCGACGCCGGTCAGTGCTTTGACGAGGACGGTTTTGCCGTGGTCGATATGGCCGGAGGTCGCGATGATCATTTTATCTGCAGCGTGGTGAGTTGGCTGATGAATGCATCTTCGTTCCCTGCTTCGAGACAACGTAAATCCAGCCAAAAGGCATCATCCTGAATGCGGCCGATGATGGGCATTGGCAATGCCCGAAAGGCGGTGGTCAGATGTTTTAGGGCGGTGCCAACGCCTTTCGTCGCGGTGGGTCGGATCACCAGCGCTATACTGTCGAGCCGTTCGGCAGGCAATGAGCCGCTGCCGATCTGGCTTTGGCATTGCTCCAGTGAAATCGCATACCGCTCGCCGAGAGCGGTGTTGAGCGCCGGTGAGACGCGTGCGGCGGTTGCCTGAATATCATCCTGTTTGCGGGCCAGCAGACGCAGCGTGGGGATGCGCTCGGCGAGCCGATCCGGGTCGGCATAAAGCCGGAGGATGGTTTCCAGCGCGGCAATCGTCATCTTGTCGCAGCGCATGGCGCGCTTCATTGGGTTCTTTTTAATCTTTGCGATGAGGTCGGCGTGTCCGGCGATGATACCGGCCTGCGGGCCACCGAGTAGCTTGTCGCCACTAAAGCTGACGAGATCTGCACCGCTGGCCAGCGCTTCCTGAGCGGTTGGTTCGTGCGGCAGACCAAATTGACGTAAATCGGTCATGGTGCCGCTGCCGAGATCAATCACGAAGGGTAGGTGGTTTTTGTGAGCTAGTGCGGCGAGGTCAGGGTCGGACACCGCTGCGGTGAAACCCTGGACTTCATAATTGCTGGTGTGGATTTTCATCAACATGGCAGTCTTGGGGCTAATCGCTTCCTCAAAATCCTTGGGATGAGTCCGATTGGTTGTGCCAACCTCGCGCAGCTTGGCCCCGGCACGCGACATGATGTCGGGAATCCGGAAGGCGCCGCCGATTTCGATCAGCTCGCCGCGTGAGACAATAACTTCCTTGCGCAACGCGAGGGCGTTCAACATCAGCAATACGGCGGCGGCATTGTTGTTCACGATGGTGACGGCTTCGGCACCGATCAGCGCGGCGAGGGTCTCTTCAACATGGACATCACGGTCACCGCGTTTGCCGGTCGCTAGATTATATTCGAGGTTACTGGCGCCGCGTGATACCGCCGCAATGGCCTCAATTGCTTCTTCCGGCAATGGTGCCCGGCCAAGATTGGTATGCAGCACCGTGCCGGTCAGGTTGAAAACCGGCTTGAGCGATGGCGCTAGATCGGCTTCGAGCCGTGCTGCCACTCGTGCGAGAATATTGGCTGCAGAGACATCATCGTTCTTTACGTCACTTTTTTTGGCCAGAGCTTGCCGCAACGCCGCAAGATCATCGCGCACGGCGTTGGTCACGGGCTGGCGACCAAAGGAGTCGATCAGCGTTTCAGCGTTTGGCAACCGAAGCAGCTTGTCGACCGAGGGTATGGAGGAGAGGAGAGAAGCGGTGGAGTCTGTCATGCCAGACTCCACCGGATCACATCATCGTCCGTGTCAGTTAGTTTGTGCCTTAATGGCTTCTTCCCAGCTATCGGGGTCAAACTTGTGCGGGCCTTCGCCGCCGGCATAGGTGATCTTGCCATCGGGATCGATAACAAACAGCCGGATGGGCGCCGCGACATATTTGTTTTCCACCTCATCATCGATGTTGTCGATGAGCATGGGGTATTTGAGGTCGAGCCCGATCTGGCAGGCATTACCAATCTCTGCGCGTTCGTCAGCCGTGGTCGGCGCTTTATAGAAAAGCTCGGTTTCGAGATTTTGTATCGTTTGCCAGCCATCAGAGGGGTGTGCTTCACATACATAGATCAGGAAGAATTCAATATTGTCTTTGTTTGCTTCGTAAACCTCGTTCAGTCGCACGGACTGATCACGAAAGGGAGGTCAGGTATAGGAGCCGAAACAGAGGGCTACCGACTTTCCTCGCAAGGCTGACAGTTCGACATATTCACCGGTGCGCTTTTTGCTCCGGTCAAGACGCTCCAGCTTGAAGTCTGGCGCCATTTCGCCGATCTTTGGCACATTGCCCTGACGAGCCTTCTGGCCTGCCATCATGGTGTCGAACTCTTCAGCACTCATATCTGATATCTGCAACCAGACCTCGCGCTTTTCCGGAAAGCTCATTGAATTCCAGTCCAAATCCTTGAACTGTTCGAAACGGGGATCCATCAGATGTTCCCTCTCTGTAATTTCTTTCTCATTTGAGACTAGGACTATTTGTGCCATTCGGCAATTGTCGCTCTTGCAATTGTGATTGGTCCGGTGACAATGAACAGGTTCGTAACTGGAGTAATCTTATGGCGAAAAAACTGGAGATCGGTGATGTCTTTCCCGTAATGACCCTAAATCTGGTCGGCGGCGGCACGGCAACACTACCCGATCTGGGGGATGCCAAATATACGGTGATCCTCTTCTATCGGGGACATTGGTGACCTTACTGCCGCCGGCAGTTGGTCGGTTTTGAAAAAGAAAAAGCTACTCTCGAAGCTGAAGGTATAAAAGTTATTGCCGCCAGCATCGATACTGGTGATGAGGCGAAAATGGTGGCTGACGAGGTTTCTTTCCCCGTTGGTCAGGGCGTTACACGCGAGCAAGCGGATCAGATTGGTGCCTGGTGGGAAGACCGCCGGAATATCATTCAGCCGTCGGAGTTTGTGCTTGGCGCTGATGCTAAAGTTGTTTCGTCAAGTTACAGCGACGGTCCGCTCGCAAGAATGGACGCCGCTGACGTTATTAAACTGGTTCAGCTTTTCGAAAGACGGAAAGCGGAAGCAGCGCAAAAATAGCGTAAACGTTACAAGGGATTACGCGCGCCGGACTGGCCCGTAACAGATTTATGGAGGTTACATGGCGCGCGTTTCTCTCGTTGACGCGGAAGGCAAACCCGAACTCACCGAGTTTGTTGATAAATTAAAAGCAGGCCGTCGCGGCAAGCTCCTCAATATTTACAAAATGCTGATGAACAATCCGCCTGCCGCAACGGGCTGGTTTGATTTTGTTAACATGGTCCGCTGGGAGCTTGGTGTCGAAGGCCGGCTCCGCGAGCTGATCATCATTCGCATCGCCCATTTCAACCGGGTGCAATATGTCATCAAGCAGCATGTCCCGGAACTCGCCGAAGCCGAAGGCCTGTCTGTGGCGGAATGCGACGCGCTGAAAGACTGGGAAGACTCGGATATGTTCGATGACCGGGACCGTGCGATCCTTGCCTATACCGATTCAATGTCGCGCGATATTCAGGTGCCAGATGAGATTTACGACGCGGTCGCGGCCCATTTTGATGACGAGGGCATGGTCGGGCTGACGGTCCTAATCGGCACATATAATATGCACACCCGCATATTCCAGGCGCTTAATATCGATCTGGAAAAATAGCGCCGGTTAATGCGGTTGGGGTGACAGGACCCTGTTGCCCCTTGTAAAATAGATAAAACACAACGCGCCGCTTGGCGCACCAGAAACAAGGAATTTCGATGTCCGATAGTGAAAACATAGACTGGGTTGCGCGCGCGCGCGGCCTGCAGGAAATGATCGCCGCTGCCGCCGATGATACCGAGGCGCAGGGCAAAGTCACGGCTGAGGTTATGGAAGCGTTGCATGATGCGGATCTGTTCCGCATGGCGTTGCCGCGCTCCATCGGCGGTGGTGAAGCAACGCCACTGATGTTGATGCAGACTATCGAGGCCATCGCCCAAGCTGATGCCAGTACAGCTTGGTGTGTCGGACAAGGGACTGGTTGCACCTGGGGCTCGGGCTATATCTCCCATGAAGTTTGCAAAGATATCTTTAGTTCCCGCGAAGCCGTTCTCGCCTGGGGCCCGCCGGCCAAGGCTGCTGCGGTCCCGGTCGATGGTGGCTACAAGGTCACCGGTGAGTGGCGGTTTGGCAGTGGTAGTCGCAACGCTACCTGGCTCGGCGGTCATAGTCGCGTCTGTGATGCAGAGGGCAATCAACTGAAAGACGAGGACGGCAAGCCGCGTATGCGGACGATGCTGTTCCCAAAATCCAGCGCCGAGATGATAGATGTCTGGCAGGTGATGGGACTCAAAGGCACCGGCAGTGATAATTACAAAGTCACAGATTTGTTTGTTCCAGAGGCCTACACGACATGGCGTGATAGTCAGCCGGATCGCGTCGAACCTGGGCCGCTCTATAACATCCCGTTGCTGACCAGCTATGGCATTATGTTTTCTGGCCTGACGCTTGGTATCGCACGGACGATGTTTGAGGATTTCAAGAAACTCGCCGTTACCAAAGTTGGCGGCGGTATGTCGACGGTACTGCGAGAGAATGCGGTTATCCAGTCACAGGTTTCGCAGAATGAAGCCAAGCTGCGGTCGAGCCGGGCATTTCTGGTTGAAATGATCGAAGAATATTGGGAAGCGCAGTGCTCGGGCGAGCCACCATCGTTTGATGTGCGGGCGCGTCTGCGGCTCGCTATTACCTATTCGATGAATCAGGCGCAAGAGGTTGCCAACTTCGTATTTCAAGCTTGCGGGACGAACGCGATTTTCGAAAACAATCCGTTCGAGCGGCGCTTCCGCGATATTCATACGGTGCTGGCGCAAGGTCAGTCGCATGTCTCGAATTATGAGCCAGTCGGCGAAGTGTTGATGGGCCTTCCGCCGTCAGGTCATCGAGTCTAGCGGTTACTACAGGTGCTCCAGCCCGCTTCCCCACCCGGCCACTCACAGGATATTAGCGATGGGTGGCCGGGTGGGGGAGCGGGCTGGTTGCGTTGAATATCTAAGCCAGCTTTATGCCTGCCGGACGTTTTTGCTGAAGTCGTAGTCTTTGCGGCTGACGCAGTCGAAGCGCGATATGATCGAATTCCGATCAAACGCGGGTGATAGCACTTCCAGCAGAAAGTCTTTTTGCACTTTCCAGGCGGCTTCTGCCTGATCGCGGCGATAGCGGCCGGGCATCGTGTCGTTGAGCCAGCCATGCGGCGCGCCGGGGAAGACATGGACGGAATGGCTCTTGCCCTTCTCTTCCAGACAATTGCGAAAGCGACGAATATGGGTGAGCGAGATCATGTGATCTGCCTCGCCAAACATACCGAGCACCGGGCAATCAACTTTGGCAATCACATCTGCCAGCGGCTCATGATAGAGATCATTGGTTTCCCATTCGCGGTCCTGCGCTGCGCCATACCACACCAGCGCCGCGGCAACTTTGCGTCGCGAAGCGAGAATTAGTGGGTGGCGCCCGGTCTGGCACACGCCTTTGACCGCGATGCAGTCATTGTCGACCTCATCCATCGCTTCCAGCACATCAATGGCGGTGCTGAGATGCTCTGCTGCTTCGTCATCAGTAATGTCATAGCGATCATCACCGGCATGCAGGGCGTCCTGATCGGGGTGACGGAAAAAACAGTCCGGCGCGATACAGACAAAGCCTTCCCGGGCAAACCGCGCCGCGAGGTCAAGTGTGTGCTGCACCAGCCCGTAGCGCTCATGCATGATCACGACGGCGGGCAAAGGACGAGAGGTATCTGCCGGGATGGCGATAAAGGCCGGCAGGCCGCTATCGCAGGTGATTGTCTTGGTGCTGATGTCCGCCATTTTGCATTCTCCCTGATATATTTATCGCTGTTGCGTGTAGCCAACGGCGAAGAGCCACGATAGTCAAGACTAGCGCTCATTTTGTTGGTTTCCCCGACTTTGCCAATTGAGCAAAACTTCGCTATCAACTACCTATGGCAACGCAGAAAAAAGACCTCCTCGGCCAGCGGCTCACGCGGCTTGAAGATCCACCATTGATCGTCGGGCAAGGAAACTATGCCGGTGATATCAATTTCCCGAACCAGCTACATATGCGGATCGTCCGCAGTCCTTATGCGCATGCGAAAATAACCTCGATTGATACGGCAGAAGCCGCCGCGCTCCCGGGCATCGTTAAAATTTGGACGAGCCATGATATCGCTGATTTGCCGCCGATTGATTTTCGGGCGGATAAATCATCGGAAGAGCTCAAGCCGTTCCGCCAGAACGTGTTGGCGACTGACCGGGTGCGCTATGTCGGTGATCCAGTTGTCGCGATCTTTGCCGAAGATCCTTATATCGCGGAAGACGCCGCCGATCTGGTCGTAATCAATGTCGAGCAATTGCGGGTTATTACATCTGCCGATGACGAACCCGGCGAATTTGATGATGGGCTAAGCTCGGAAGCCGGGTTGTTGACCCACAGCTACGGGGACATCGATGCGGCCTTCGCTGCCGCCGATACCGTTATTGAACTTGATCTGCGGACCGGTCGCCATTCCGGCGTGCCAATGGAAACCAGAGGCGCGATTGGCGTCTATGATGCTGATGAAGATATTTTGAAACTCTATGGCGCCGCGAAAGTACCCCATCGCAATCGCGATACGTTGGTCCGCATGCTGGGGCGTGATGAAGACAAGATCGAGCTGCATGAGGGTCATACCGGTGGCGGGTTCGGCATTCGCGGTGAACTTTATCCGGAAGACGTGTTGGTGCTGGTTGCCGCGATGCGTCTGGGACGTTCCATCAAATGGATCGAAGACCGGCAGGAACATATGATGGCGGCCAATCAGGGTCGTAATCAGCATCATTTGGTGAAAATAGCCGTCGATAAAGAGGGCATGATCCTCGGGATGGAAGATGAATTCTTCCACGATCAGGGTGGTTACGTTCGGACGCATGGTGCCAATGTGCCAAATCGAACGATGTGTATGCTGACGGGGGCCTATAATGTGCCAGCCTATCGCGCCTTGTGTCATTTCCGGCTGACCAACAAGACTCCAGCGGCGACCTATCGTGCCCCGGGCCGGTTCGAGAGTACCTTTGTCCGCGAGCGGTTGATGGATGCGCTAGCCGTAAAACTCAACATTGATCGCATCGAGCTGCGTCGCCGCAATCTGATTACATCTGATCAAATGCCGTTCTCGCTCAATTTCGATGAGCCGGGTGTCGAAGACATGGAAATCGACAATGGCGATTATCCACAGCTTTTGGAAAAAGCGCTCAACTGGCTCAAATGGGATGAGCTGGAGGCTGAACTCGAACGTCGCCGCGCAGCGGGGGAAATGGTGGGGTCTGGTATTGGAGTCTTTGTTGAAGAAAGCGGCAAGGGCCCGTCCGATGGCGCGCGTATTTCTGTCGATGAAAATGGTGATATCGAGATTTTGACGGGCGGCGCGTCGCTGGGACAGGGCTTCGAGACAACAATGGCCCAGATTTGTGCCAATGCGCTCGGTGTTGATTACCAGCGCATCACCGTCATTCACGGTCAGACGAATCTGATTCCCTATGGCATTGGCGCGCATGCGGCGCGGGCAACAGTGATGACTGGCAGCGCGGTGAATGTGACGGCTCTGACCCTCCGGGCCAAGGCACTCGATCTGGCAGCGGAGATGTTGCAGCTGCCCGCCGACACGCTCGATATTGTCGATGGCACGGTCATTGTGACGGATAATCCGTCGGGCCCGTCGATCACGCTGGCGGAGATAGCCCGGCGTAATGAAGAAGGTTTGGCAGCCGAAGATTTCCATAAAACCAAAGAGTCCGCTTTTCCCTACGGTATTCATTTTGCGGTTGTGAAGGTTGATCCCGAAACTGGTCGCATCGATGTTGAACGGTTCATGGTCGCCTATGATGTCGGCTGTATGGTCAATGAGATGCTGCTCGAAGGGCAGCTGGTCGGCGGCTGTATTCAGGGAATTGGCGGCGCGCTCTATGAAGAGTTCGTTTATAGCGATCAGGGCGAGCCATTAGCGGTGACCTTCGCTGATTATATGATGCCAACTCTGGATCGCGTGCCGACTGTTGAATGTATGATCACCGAGGATGCACCGAGCCCGCATAACCTGCTGGGCCTCAAGGGTGGTGGAGAAGGCGGTATCAACGGTGTTGGTGCGGCAATTGCCGGGGCAATTGATCAGGCTGTCGGTATTCCCGGGGCAATCACGCAATTACCGGTCACGCCGCAGCGTATGAAGGAAATTCTAAATAAGTCATAGAAGCTCAGCTTCTATATAATTTGCCATAAAAGGCTGCCATTCGAGTGGCTGGGAGAGGAAGCACGATGGGACAAGAGCTGGAACTGACACTGGCGATGGGCGATTACGAAATCGTCCGCGCGCTCAAGGATGGAACGGTTAAGCCTGATGGCATCAAGCTCAACATCTTGACCAAGATGGATTCGACGACCCGTCACTGGCGGTTTTTGCGCAATCAGGACTTTGATGTCGCCGAATGCTCGTGCTCATCTTATCTCGTGGCCCGCGATCAGGGGATGCCGTTTGAGGGCATACCGGTGTTTTTGCATCGCCGCTTCCGGCACGGCTTTATGTTCATCAATACGCAGAAAAGGTTCAAGGAACCCAAGGACCTCATTGGCTGCAAAATGGGGGTGAAACAGTTCCAGTCGAGTGCCCAGCTCTGGATGCGAGGGATTCTGGAGCACGAATATGGTGTTCCGCATCGTTCAATGGAGTGGTTTTCCGAGCTTGATGAGAGTATCGAGTTTGAGCCGCCTGAGGATTTGAAGCTGACGCGTCTGCCAGATGATAAATCAGTGGAGACCATGCTGGCTGAAGGGGAGCTGGATGCTGTTTTGCATCCTGATTTGATCAAGCCCTTGGTTGATAAGGATCCGCGCGTCGGCCGTCTGTTCCCCAACTTCAAGGAAGAGGAAGTTGCCTTCTTTGAACGGACGCGGATCTTTCCAATCATGCACGTCCTTGGAATTAAAAGAGAAATCGTCGAGAAATACCCTTGGGTGCCGCTCAATCTGTATCACGCCTTCAACGAGGCAAAGGCTGTTGCGATGAAACGGATGGTCAATCCGCGTATCGTGCCATTGGCCTGGTATCGCGAATCCTGGGAAGAACAGGAAGAGATCATGGGGTCCGACCCCTGGCAATATGGCATGACAGAGGACAATGAGAACCAGCTTGAGAAGCTGGTTGGTTACTCACATGAACAGGGAATGATTAGGCGCGAAATTCCGCTTGATGAGCTGTTTCTGCCAATGTCGCAGGGACGCAAGCGCGGCGAGGTCTTTCGGGTTTGAGAAAACCTGTTGTTTTCTGCCTGTTAGGGCTGGTTTTCGTGAACATGTTAGGCCATGATCACGTCCGACATATAACTTGGATTTAGAAGAAAAGAAGGGGAGATCCGTAACAATGGATGATTTGCGTTACGAAGCTCCGGATTCGCCCGATGCTGCGAGTTCGATGCTTGCTGAAGCCGGTGCTGGCGGCAGAGTTTTTGCCGGTGGTACCGATGTCATGGTGCAGATTCATGCGGAATTGATTGATCCCGACGTTATCGTCGATATCAAGAAGATTCCTGGCATAATGAGCATCTCGGAATCTGGCGGGGCCTACACGTTTGGCGCTGCGACGGCCGGGATGGTTCTGATGGCCCATGAGGGCTTTGCCTCCACCTGGCCTGGTATCATTGATGGCGTTGCGTTGATCGGATCGATCCAGGTTAAGGGTCGCGCCAGTGTCGGCGGCAATGTCTGCAACGCTTCTCCGGCAGCGGACAGCACCCCAGCGATGATCGCGGCAGGTGCCATTTGTAATATCGTTGGTCCCAATGGGTCACGCGAAGCACCGGTTGAAGATATCGTTACGGGCCCGGGCAAGACGTCCTTGGCAGCTGGCGAATTCATTCTGTCCTTCACGATGCCGGCAAGAGCGCCGCATTCAGGTGATGCCTATCTCCGGCTGACACCGCGTACTGAAATGGATATCGCGGTTGTTGGTGCTGGCGTAAATCTGACGCTGGATGATGCTGGCACCTGTACGGCGGCACGTGTGTCGCTGGGCGCGGTGGCGCCAACGCCTCTTCTGGTCGCCGAAGCGGCGGATGCCCTGATTGGTACGAAGGTCGACGAGGCAGCCCTTGCCAAGATGGGCGAAGCCTGCAGCGCCGCCTGTAATCCGATTTCGGATAAGCGGGGCACCAAGGAATACAGAATCAAGACGGCGTCTGTGATTGCGCAGCGCGCTGCTCAAATTGCACTCGAACGGGCGAGAGAAAATTAATGACAAAACGAAGTCACATATCATTGTCGGTAAATGGGGACGAATATGAATGTCTCTGTGAACCTGATCAGTCACTGGTTGATGTTCTGCGGAATGAGCTGGAACTGACAGGGACTAAAGAAGGGTGTTCAACAGGGGACTGTGGCGCCTGCAGTATTCGCCTCGATGGCGATCTGGTGTGTTCCTGCCTGGTGCTGGCTGTTGAAGCCGAAGGCAAGGAGATTGAGACGATTGAGGGCATGACCCCGAAATCTGACGAATTGCATCCGCTGCAACGTCATTTCCTGGAAATTAACGGGCTGCAATGTGGTATTTGCACGCCGGGTATTCTCGTCGCTGCCAAGGCATTGCTCGAGAAGAACCCCGACCCAACTGAAACTGAAATTCGTTTCTGGCTCGCTGGTAATCTTTGCCGGTGCACCGGTTATGACAAAATCATTCGTTCCGTACAGGCTGCGGCCGAAGAAATGAGAAAGGGCTGATCATGGCGTCTATTCTTGAGGAAAGTGGATTTAATCCCAGTGCTGATCTGAAGGTTGTCGGCACCAACCCTGTAAAACATGACGGGCTCGATAAGGTAACGGGTCGTGCCAAATTTGGCGCCGATGCCTTCCTGCCGGGAATGCTGGTTGGTAAAATTCTGCGGAGCCCGCACGCACATGCAATCATTAAATCGATTGATACGTCTAAGGCTGAAGCCCTGCCGGGTGTGAAGGCTGTCGTAACGCGCGACGACTTCCCGGAGAAAGCACCCGGCTCAGGCCCTGGCGATATGACACGGAACGTCATGGCACGCGAAAAGGCCTTGTATGATGGTCATCCTGTTGCGGCAATCGCGGCAACCAGCGAGAGGGTCGCTAAAAAGGCTCTTAAGCTGATTGAAGTCGAATATGAAATTCTGCCACATGTCATCGACCCGGTTGAGGCGATGAAGCCGGGTGCACCAATCCTGCATGACTACATCCGTACAAAGGGTGCGGTGGAAAACGAGGATGCGCAGACCAACGTTACCGAACGGATGGTAACGCAGCTTGGTGATGCCGATGCTGGTTTCGAAGACGCCGACATCATTGTCGAGCGGAGCTTTGACAGCGCACCGATGCATCAGGGCTATATCGAGCCACAAGCCTGCATTGCCGATTATTCGGAAGATGGCCAGGTAGAAGTCTGGTGCTGCACGCAGGCGCCGTTCGTTTATCGTGATCGCCTGTCGGCTATCCTCGATATTGACTGCAATAAGATCAACGTTCAGCAATCCGAACTTGGTGGCGGTTTTGGCGGTAAGACGGGTTTTTATGGTGAGCCAATTGCCATTCTACTGTCCAAGAAGGCCTCAGCGGCGGTCAAGATCGTGCTCTCGCGGATCGAAGTGTTCCGTGGCACAGGGCCGGTTTCTGGCACCAGCTATACGATCAAGATGGGCTGCAAAAAAGACGGAACGATCACAGCGGCGCAAGCCAATATGGTCTTCCAATCCGGGCCTTATGCCGGGTCGATGTATTTTAACGCGCCGAATGCGATGTTCACGCGTTATGACATCAAGAACGTGGATATTGTGGCTTACGAGGTTCTCTCGAACCGCCAGAAAGTGGCCTCTTTCCGTGCTCCTTGTGTGCCTCAAATCGTCTTTGGTGTTGAAGGTGTCGTTGATGAAATGGCCCGCAAGATCAAAATGGATCCGATTGATTTCCGTCTGAAGAATGCATGTGAAGACGGACATACGACGATCTATGGCGATACCTGGGGGCCGATCGGCTTTATTGAGACTCTCAAGCAAGCCAAGGCATCCGACCATTATAATACGCCGGTGAAACCGGGCGAAGGTCGTGGTATTTCCACGGGCTTCTGGTTTAACCGGGGTGGTGAGACCGCAGCGTCCTTGAATTTGGCACCGGATGGAACGGTGACCATCGCCATCGGTACGGCCGATGTCGCTGGCTCGCGTATCTCGATCAGCATGATGGCTGCCGAAGAGCTTGGCATTCCGGTTGATCAGGTTCGGGTCAAGATGGTTGATACCAACTCGCTGGGCTTTAACCGGGTTACGGCTGGTAGCCGGACAACCTTCTCGGTTGGTATGGTGATCGTTGATTCCGCACGCAAGTGTATTGCGGAACTTCGCCGCCGCGCTGCTGAAGCCTGGGATGTGCCTGAAGACGGCGTTATCTTTGAAGATGGCATGGTTCGGCCAGCCAGTGCGAATGTTGGTGATTTCGAGCCGATGTCGATTGCCGATATCTGCAAGAAAACCACGATGAGCCATGGTGCCATTTCTGGTCATACTGAAATGAACGTCACTGGTGCTGGTCCGGGCTTTGCGGTCAATATCGTTGATGTCAAAGTCGACGAGAATACCGGTCGTACGGATGTTACCCGTTACACGGTTATCCAGGACGTTGGTAAGGCAATTCATCCGCAGCAGGTTGAAGGGCAAATCCAGGGCGGCGCTATTCAAGGCGTTGGCTGGGCGTTGAACGAGGAATACATCTACGGTGAAGATGGCCGGCTGCAGAATGCCGGTTTCCTTGATTATCGTATGCCGGTCGCTTCTGATGTGCCGATGGTTGATACCATCATGGTTGAAGTGCCAAACCCGGCCCATCCGTTCGGACTTCGTGGTGTTGGTGAGGTGCCGGTGGTGCCGACCATGGCCGCTGTCGGTAACGCGGTTGGCGATGCCATTGGTATCCGCCCGACATCGCTGCCGATGTCACCGCCGAAGCTGCTTGCCATTATCGAGCAGGCCAAGGCAGAGGGTGTCTATAAAGGCTAAGTCAGTCTACAGAAGCTGAAACGGAAACGGGGCCTTGCGGCCCCGTTTTTGTTTGCGCATTTTGCGCCGTGTTTAGAGCGGTTACTTTGGAAGAACGTCGCCGAATTTCTTGAAGATCCGTTCATCCAGCTCTTTCGAATTCCGGGCCACGATCGGGAAGGTGTCCTTGCGGCGGTAGGGAATACAGGCATCGACGACGACACGCGAGTTGCGCGGGTCTTCGTGGCTGTAACTCATGGGATCAAGATGGGTGCTCCAGCAACCATTGAGGATTTCAACACCATCCTGCGGGTCGCAGCGTGTACACATCGACCAGATCACGTCATTCAGATTAGCCGGATCGATATCGTCATCGACGACGATCACCCAGCGATTGGCGTAGGCCCCGGCATGACATTGTGATGCGATGAGTCCGGCCTGCTTGGAATGGCCGCCATACATCTGCTTGATGGAAACGGTGAGCCACATCCGACTGCCACCCGCTTCATGCGCCCAGACACCTTTAACTTCAGGAATACCGGCCGCTTCGAGCTGGTTCCACACGGCGCCACAGCGATAGGTGCCGCGATAGAACGTGTCATCATTCGGCGGCACTGCCGGGATGGCACCCATCAGAATGGGATCATCGCGGTGCATAAAGGTTTCGATCCGAATAGCAGGCTGTGTCGTTGCCCCGCCGGCATAATAGCCAGTCCATTCGCCAAGCGGGCCTTCATCGATCCGGTCGTCGGGGTGGATATAGCCTTCAAACGCAATCTCGGCATTGGCAGGCACGGGTAGTCCGGTCTTCGGCATGTTGATGATTTCAACGCCTTCGCCAAGCAGGCCACCAGCACTGTCATATTCATTTTTGCCATAAGGCATCTCGAGCCCGGCAACCATAAACAAAGCCGGGTGCATGCCGACAACCACGGCGATTGGGCAGGGTTCGCCCTTCGCATGATATTTGTCGCGGATGATATCACCATGTTTGCCTTTGGAGGTCATCAGCGACGCCGTGTTGGGTCCATGTGACTGGACACGATAGGCGCCATAGTTGATCCAGCCTGAATCCGGGTCTTTCATGACCACCATGCAAGCGGTGCCAATGAAATAGCCCCCATCATGCTCGTGCCATTTCGGTGTCGGGATTTTGGTAATGTCGATGTCCGCGCCTTCGAACACATTGTCGAGGATCGGTCCGCCATTGACCTCAACCGGCGCATGGGTCGGCTGATCCTTCATGTATTTGCGCCAGTAATCGACCAGCTCGACTTCGGATTTATTGATATCCTCGCCAAGCGCGAGATTGATCCGGGGAACGGAAGTCAGGATATTGGCGAGTACCCGAAAATCTTTTGGGTAGCCCGGGATGTTATCGAACATCACCGCCGGGTTGGTCATTTGCCGCATATAGATATCGACGATTGCGCCAATTTCTTCCTCGCGGTCCGCACCGGACACAACTTGCAGCTGGCCATTGGCCTCCAGGTCGCTGATCCAGTCTCTTAAATCCTTGTTAGCCACGGATATCTCCTTATTGCTCGATGGCGCGAACGGTTATTTGCCGTGTTTGCGCAAGATTTTCTTTAGACGCTGTGGAGAAACGGGTGTTTCGGTCACAGCACCGGGAATGCCAATGGCATTATCAATTGCCGAAGCGATAGCGCCGGCGGCACCGGTGATCCCAGCTTCACCCGCTCCCTTAATCCCAAGCGGCGTACGAATGCTTGGAAAGTCTTCGGTCAACAGAATTTCCGGATTGGGAATTTCCTGCAAGGTTGGCATTAGATAATCAGCAAAGGTTACGGCTTGGGGGTCGCCTGCTTCGGAATAGGTGAATTCTTCAAACAGGGCCCCGCCGACACCTTGTGCCAAACCACCCACCAGCTGACCCTCAATCATCATTGGATTAATCGATCGGCCAATATCATAGGCGATGAAATATTTCTCAATCTCGACGCCACCGGTATCCGGATCAACCTTCACGACGGCAATATGATGGCCATAGGGGTAGGTTTGGTGGTCGATGTGAAACCATTCCTCGCCCTTCAAATAAGGCTCGCGATCACCGCGAAGCTTTGAAGTCGGGATCAAGGCTTCGGCAATTTCGCCAAGCGTAAGGGATGGACCGGCTGGATTGTCCTTTGAATGGACAACACCGTCGGTGATGGTCAAGGACTCTGCTGATGTTTGCAGCAGTTCAGCTGCCATATCCAGTGCTTTGGCGCGGACGGCTTGGGCTGTCAGGCTCACAGCGGTACCGGTCAGAACGGTTGCACGTGACGCATGGGCGCCTACCCCGTAATCGATCCGGTTTGTCTGGCCATGGACAACGCGAATGCGGCGATAGTCAGTCCCGAGATCTTCGGCGGCGATCTGCGCCATCGCGGTTTCAAAACCCTGGCCGATGGAGGCGCCACCGGTGACGACTTCAATAAAGCCTTCATTATCGACGAAAATCTTGGCACCATCTGATGGGCCGAGACCAGATTTCTCGAAGAACATCGAGATACCAGCACCGACCATTTCACCATTTGCGCGGCGTTCGGCGAGGGTTTTCTGCAGGTCATCCCAGCCGATCTGGGCCAGACCCTGATCGAGCAGTCCGGCGTAATCGCCGGGGTCATGCTCGACGGAATCACCTAATACATCGAGGGCGCGGCCATAGGGCATTTCTTCAAGCGAGATCAGATTACGGCGGCGGATAGCAATAGGGTCCATATCCATCGCAACGGCCACGGCATCCATCAGACGCTCACGTACAAACGTGCTTTCGCATCTTCCCGGTGAGCGATAAGTCGCTGCCGGGGTTTTATTGGTCAGGCGGAAGTGACAAATCGACCGGTATACCGGAAAGCGGTATGGCCCGGGCAGTGTGCCCGTTGTCATATTGGCAACGCGGGTGCCGTGGGTGCGGATATAGCCGCCCTGATCGAGATAAAGTTCATCATCCAGCCCAACAACTTCACCATCTTCGGCCACAGCGGCGCGGATGATATGGCGTTGCTGGCGGGAATGGTTGGCCGCCATCAAATGTTCACGGCGATCTTCGATCCATTTTACCGGTCGGTGCAGCCGCATAGCGGCGACACAAACCAGGACATCTTCCGGATAAAGTTCACCACGGATGCCAAATCCGCCGCCGGTATGGCCTTCGAACAAATGCACGCCGGAGGCTGGCCGATTGAGCATCCGGCACAGCGTATCCCGATTACGATGGGGGACTTTGGCCGCACCATACATCTCAAGAACGTCGCGGGCTTCGTCATAACGACCGATGGCGCCACGGCATTCCATGGGAACCCCTGTATGACGGCTCACCTTTACGTCTATTTCGACGACCTTAAAAGCATTGGCGAAGGTTGTATCAATGTCGCCATACCCTTGTTCGACAATGGCGGCTTCGGTTGTTGCCTGGCCCTTGAAATCCTGTGGCGTATCATCGGCATTAATCAGAACCGGAAGCGGTTCAATTTCGATAACTACCAGCTCTGCGGCATCTTCAGCGGTGTAGGGGTCTTCGGCAAAGACCGCGGCGACGGGATCGCCGACATAGCGTACTAACTCGCGGGCCAGCGGATACTGCCGGAATAATGCCAGGGTTGGATCGCTGCCTTCGCGGAAATCAATCGGTGGCACGTCGTCGATATCCTCGGTGGTCCAGACCGCGACGACGCCGGGAACGGCCTCAGCGGCTGATGTATCGATAGATATGATCTTACCGTGGGCGTGGTCGCTGCGGACGATCCGCATATGCAGTTGATCAGGAAAATTGATGTCACCAACAAAACGACCTTTGCCGGTGACCAGCGGTGGATCTTCCAGCCGCTCAACGCTGTCGCCTAGATGACCGAGCATTCTGTTTGTTGCGGTTGCCATCAGCTTGCTGCCTTCATTTCGTCGCGCGCGGCACGGACGGCCTTGATGATATTGGCGTAGCCAGTGCAGCGGCACAGGTTGGATGAGAGAACATCATTCAGATCGTCATCGCTGATATCGGGTTGTGCCTCCAGGATGCCGGTTGCCAGCATCAGAAAGCCGGGTGTGCAATAGCCGCATTGCAGTGCATGATTTTCCATAAAGGCCTTTTGCAGCGGGTGATACTCATTACCCTTTGCGAGACCCTCGACTGTGCGAATTTTTTTTCCATCGGCCTGAATACCAAACATCAGGCAGGACCGGACCGGCGTATCGTCAACCAGAACCGTACAGGCGCCGCAAATGCCATGTTCGCAGCCAAGATGTGTACCGGTTTGTCCGCAATGATCGCGGATGACATCGGCAAGCGTCCAGCGCGGGTCGACCGAGATGTTATGATCTCGATCATTGATAGTGAGCGTTATGTCTTTTTTGTCACTCATGATGCGGCATTCTCCAGCGCCCGGCGCACCAGCGTCGCGGTAAGATCGCGGCGGTACTGAGCGTTTGTTGCATGGTCTTCCATCGGGTCAATTGCAGCGGCGGCAGCCTCTGCTGCAGCCCGGAAAGCATCGTCTCCCGGACTTTGTCCGGCGAGAGCGGCTTCTGCTTCCGTAATGCGGCGGGGCCGGTCTTCGGCACCACCGACGCCAACATGGGGGTCAACGATCTTCCCAGCTTCGAGCCGGTATGTGACGAGGCTCATTGAGATCGCGAAGTCACCAGCGCGGCGATTGAATTCCTGAAACCCATAGACAGTGTCATCACTGAGCACAGGGATACGGACTTCTCGCAAAAGCTCGTCTTCGTTTAGCGATGTGGTCATGACGGTCTCGAAAAACTCTGCCGCAGCTATGTGCCGTTCACCGGAAACGCTCTGAGCTACCATCGTGGCATCCAGCGTTGCGGCGACCATGCACCATTCCGAGGCAGGGTCCGAATGGGCGATACTGCCACAGAACGTACCGCGTTGGCGGATCGGGTAATGGGCGATATTGCTCACGACATTGGTCAGCAGGTGGCCGAGGATTCCATCACAGGCCGGCGTGTGGAACTGGGCGTGCCGTACCGTTGCGCCAATACACAAGGCGCCATCTTCTATGGCGAGCTTGTCTAGTTTAGCGACATTATTAATGTCTATGAGATGCGTTGGCCGAGCCAGCCGGAATGCCATGGTTGGCACCAGGCTTTGGCCACCGGCAAGAATGCGACCGTCATTCGGTGCATGTTCCGCCAGCAAGGCAACCGCTTCGTCGATTGTGGTCGGTGCGTGATATTCAAATGCTGCAGGTTTCATCGTTCAATCTTTATGTGTCTCCCGACCGGCCATGAAGCTGGCCGGTGAGAGGTTTATACAGGAAGAAACCGACAGGTAAAACTCACCGGTGAAGGTTCATTTCCGCCATGTTGTTGGAATGACGTCAAATGCGATACTGATCCGACGAGCATTGCCAGAAAGAGGTACTGTCCGATGGAAGAAATAAGACGGGAAAAAGATTAATTTCCCCGGTTCGGGCATGACCTGACGGAGGATTGGTGGACGAACCGGCGTTATGCCATAGCCGGGAGCACCAAATTCAATCCAACCTTGGTGCTCTGTATTGGCGTTATCCATGACTTCTGGCGGGACTTCTAGATAATACACGCCCGATAACCAAGCGGATGGGTGGAGGTGCGGTGTTTGGTGGCCGCCTTTCTCCAAGATCGTTGCCCAAATACTATAACCCCAGCTGTCTGGTATTTGAGTGAGAAATGGATTTTGAGCGTTGAGTGTTTGCGCTCGAATAAATTTTTCAATCTTTGATGTAAGACCTAAAACAAACTTGTTTATCAGTGGATTTGGGTCTGAAAGAAGGTTTCCCGTTTGGGCCCCGTCTTTTGTCGTTGTGGCAACCCGTTCCCATTCGCGGCTTGGGTGTTTGACCATTGCTTCTATTAATGAAGATTGTTCGATGTCGGGTGGTAACGGTAGGTTAGTAACGAAAAGTTGCGCGTGTGGATCGACGAGATTAAGCGCGGTGGCGTCGTCACCTTTCTCAAAATGGGCGACGGCCTTTATCGCCAATGCAGGGACATGCCATTTCTCCAATACCAAGGCTTTATCTAAGAGGATCAGAGCAGCATCCCACTGACCTTTTTTGAGTTTTATTGCGCCTAGGTTAACATAGAAATTGGCTGTATTTGGCTCCAGTTCAATTGCCCTTTCCTGCAGTGCGATGGCTTCTTCCAGTGTGCCTTTCTTTTCCAAAATTCCTGATAATTCGGCCAGGGCATGAGCATGATTCTTGTTTAGGCGGATGACCTGACGGAAGAATTCCTCTGCAGCATCCAGTTTACTCAGTTTTTTGAGGGTTAGTGCTAAGCTGAATGCGATGTCTGGATTTTTAGGTGCTTGTTGGGTAGCGCGAGCATAGATCTTGGCGGCATCATTCCAACGCTTCATTTCCACTAGAACGTTTCCGTAGTTGTAAAGATAGATCGGGTCGTCCGGCAAAGACTTAAGCGCTTTTTTAATTAATTGTTCCGCATCATCCAGATATCCTGTTTGGCCATACAGCACCCCCATCAGGTGCAAGACATCAGGGTGTCCGGGCGCAATTTTCATCGATTCGATGTAACAGGCTTCAGCTTCGGCGATATTGCCCAAATCATGGGCTTTTCTCCCTTTCTCAAAAAGTTGATCGAACTGGCTGCGGCTATTCATCGGTTATCCAAAGTTGTTCGGTGGACAGTATTACACCGTCTGCATAGAGTTCAGCGTGATCAAATTTTTATCGCCAAATGTGTGTGATGGGAACCAGAAATGCTTAAGCTCTACCATTTCGAGAATTCAGTTTGTGCCCAGAAGGTCCGGATGACTCTGTTCGAGAAAGGCGTCGAGTGGGAAAGTCATGAAGTCAATTTGTTCGTCAACGCGCAGTATGACCCGGAATACCTTAAACTGAACCCCAAGGCCTATGTGCCGACGCTGATCCATGATGGCTATGCGATGCGGGAATCGACTTTAATTTGCGAATATCTCGACGAGACCTATCCCGAGCCATCCCTCAGCCCTGTCCATCCGGCCGAACGGGCGCAGATGCGGCTATGGGGTAAGGCGGTTGATGAAGGGTTGTTCGAGGGTGTCGTGGTTTTCTCTTTCTCGGCGATGTTCCGTGACCGGATGAAAAACCAGACAGAGGAACAACGGCAGCAGCGCTTTCGCAATGTCGGCGATGCGGCACGGCGTGACCGCTTTATGTCGACCTATGAAGACGGGGTGGAATCACCCTATGTGCTGCGCGGCATCGGCGCCTATGAGATCGCGTTCAAGCTGATGGATGAAGCGCTTGCTGGTGGCGATGATTGGCTGTCCGGCAATATGTTCAGCCTGGCGGAGATCAATCTGGCTCCCTTTGTGGCGCGGCTTGAATATTTGCAAATTCTCGATCACTGGATTGCTGATCGTCCCCTGGTGCAAAGCTGGTGGCAGCGGGTGAAATCCCGCCCGTGTTATCAGGCTGAAATAGCGACCAAGTTGAGTGTCGATGAGGTCGATGAAATGATTGAGGCCGGTGCTAAAATAAGTGCGCGCATCGGTGAACGCCGACATGAATATATCGCCGCATTTAAATAGCCGCTTTTTAAAAAGTAGCGCTTAGGCGGCGACTGGACCGACGACACCTTCAATCTGGACCCGATATCCTGAACGGACATTAGGCAGATAATCATTGGTCGCGCGATGCTGGGCGCAGCGGTTATCCCAAAATGCGATGGAATGCGGCTCCCAGCGGAAGCGGTGGCAATATTCGGGCAGGACGCAATGATCCCACAGGAAGCGCAAGATACCTTCGCTTTCAGTCGATGAGACCTCGTTAATCCGCTTGGTGAATCCCCTGTTTACATAGATCAGCTTGCGGCCGCTTACCGGATGTTTGACGATGACAGGATGGGTGGCGTTGGGCGTTCCCGGGCCAAAAGTTGGCACGCCGTCATGCCAGGCTGTGAGTCCTTCAAGATAATTCTGCATCCGGTCGGAGAGCCCCTCATAAGCGGCATACATACTGGCGAACATGGTGTCGCCGCCGCCATTCGGTGGGATGATCTGGTTGTACAAAATACTACCGAGCGGCGGGAACTCAGCACAGGATTGATCGGTATGCCAGACATGACCAGATACTGTGGGTGAATTTTCATCAAAGTGAAATTTACGAACCCGCGGATCATCCGTGAGCTTGCTGTTTGTATTCGTCCCGACATGCGACCCAATCGGGCCAAAATATTCACCGAGGCGCACATGGTCTTCGAAGCTGATATGCTGGTCACGGAAAAACAAAACGCAATGTTCCGTGAAGGCGCGTTTGATCTCTGCGAGCTCAATATCCGAAAGCGGGCGGGTAAGGTCAATATTGCTGATCTCCGCGCCAAGGGTCGGACTTGCGGGTGTTACCGTGATCGCCTGATAGGTTGAGTTGCTGCCTGTGCCGTCCATGTTGCCTCCGGTGTCCCTGTGAGGGGACCGAGTGTTTCACCCTTGTTCGATCTGTTTTATCAAATCAAGCTGCCGGGAGAAAGCGCCATCGCAAGGTCGCTGTCAGTGACGACGAGCGTCGGAAAAGCATTTTTCGAATGAGGCGCCGATTTTTTTGATCAGCTGGAAATAGAGATCGGGGCCAGCCGATAGTGTTGACCCGATGGGATCGATGACGGCCAAGCGTGCTGCGGTGCCTCTGGTGACCAGTTTCACCGATTTCGGATTGAACTGGGGTTCGGAAAAAACGCATACCGGTCCAGCCTTTTTGATGCTGTTCTGAATTTGTGAAACCCGTTTGGCGCTTAAGGGAATATCCGGATGAAATATGATTGCACCGCTTGCTGATAAGCCAAAACGGCGTTCGAAATATTGATAGGCATCGTGGAAAACGAAAAAGCGCCTGTGCCGCAGGTGGCGTAGTTTGGCGGCGGTCTCTCGTTGCAGTGCATTGAGGCGGGCGCGCAGCTGTGTGGCGTTTGATGTATAAACCTGCGCGTTCGCTGGATCGATGCGCGTCAGTGTCGCTTCTATTGTTTTTGAGAAGGCTACGGCATTGACCGGGTCGAGCCAGAAATGTTGATCGGTGGTTCCGTGTTGGTGTCCATGATCCTGGTGACCATGGTTCTTAGCGGTACTGTTCTCCGATTTGAATTGATTGGCATTGCGAAACTCAAGACGGTGGAGGCCTTGCGATTTGGACAGGGTGATAATTTTGGCGCGCCGCCCCAACGTCTTTAGCGGCTTGACCAGAAAGTTTTCCAACTCGTCGCCGATCCAGAAAACAACTTTGGCGTTGCGCAGTTTTTTGGCCTCTGAGGGTCGTAGACTGTAAGTATGAGGCGATGCTTGCCGCTGCAATATCAGAAACGGCTCGCTGACTCCTTTGGTAATTGACGCGACCAGCGAATGGATCGGTTTGATTGATACAACGATATTATCCATCGCGGAAACAGGCGCTACCAATCCGGAAACGACCGTCACTGCGATCCCGAAAAAGGCGGCTCGCTTGAATTTCATAAATTATCTCAATGTGTTCGTGATGGGCTTTCGCCATCATGCTGATCTGAATTGTTATAATATAACAATTTGAATTAACCACGCCAGTAAAACAGGGCGATGTACCAAAAAAGATATAATCTTCCTTTTTTTACAATATGACCGAATTCTGTTAGATCTGTTGATCAATAGACGATTGTAATTCTCTTACAGGAAAGCGCTGCACCTATGGCTTGGAAAGTATTTGGAACCCGTGCCAAACGGCTGGAAGACCCCACGTTGTTGCGGGGGAAAGCCAATTTTATCGACGATATTCGTCTTCCCGACATGTTGCAGGCAGCGTTTGTCCGCAGTCCATTCGCTCATGCCACGATCAACGGCATTAATGTTGATGCCGCGTTGGCGCTTCCGGGTGTTCATGCTGTTTTCACAATGGATGACATCCGACCCCATTTGATCAATGAGCGGTTGGTCGTTGGCATGCCGAGCCCGTCTTATAAACAGAACCGGGACCGTCCGGCCCTGGCTTATGATGAAGTGACTTATGTCGGTGAGCCCGTCGCCGTTGTGATTGCAGATAATCGATATGTAGCGGAAGATGCCGCGACACTGGTTGATGTCGATTATGATCCTTTGCCGGCTTCCGCCGATTGCCGTGATGCGATGCAGCCGGGCGCGCCGGTTGCTCATCGCGATGCAGACCATAATCTCCTTGCTGAATTCAATATGGATTATGGCGATGTCGCTGGCGCCTTTGCCAAGGCAGCCCACACCTTCTCGGAATCGCTGTGGATTCATCGCGGTGGCTCACATTCCATTGAATGTCGTGGCTGTGTCGCGTCGTTTGACGAGTATGCCGATCAGGTGACGCTGTGGAGCTCAACGCAAATGCCGCATTCTCTGCGGACGACTTTTACCGACATGACCGGCCATAATGAAAACCAGTTGCGGGTCATTACCCCCGACGTTGGCGGCGGGTTTGGACCCAAGCTGGTGGTTTATCAAGAAGACATCGTGCTGACGCTTGCCACAAGGATGATCAATCGCCCGATCAAGTGGGCAGAAGACCGCCGCGAGCATTTCATCACGACAACCCAGGAACGGGACCAGTACTGGGAAGCAGAAATCGCTGTGGATGACGACGGCCTGATTCTTGGTATTAAAAGCGCCGTTATTCATGACCATGGCGCGTTTACCGCGCGCGGTGTGAACCTGCCCTATAATGCGGCGGAAACCATTCCTCTGCCCTATGAGGTCCCTGCGTTCAGCACCCATGTGCGGTTGGCGCTGACCAATAAAGTGCCGGTAACTCCGGTACGGGGTGCTGGTCATCCGCAGGGCGTATTTGTCATGGAACGGTTGATGGATCGCGTCGCCACTGAGCTCGGCATCGAACGTGATGAGATCCGACGTCGGAATTTGATCCCCGGTGACAAAATGCCCTACGAGAAACCGCTTAAAACGCGCGGTGGTATGCCGGTCTTGCTGGATTCTGGTGACTATCCGGTGTGCCAGCAAAGTGCGCTGGACAAAGCCGATTGGGATGGGTTTCGCGTCCGTCAGGAACAGGCCCGCGCAGAAGGGCGCTATATCGGGATTGGTCTTGCCAATTATGTAAAAGGCACAGGTCGTGGGCCGTTTGAATCCGTCACGGTTCGGATCGGGCCATCAGGCAAAATCCATGTTTATACCGGTGGCACCGCAATCGGGCAGGGAACGCACACCATGATGGCCCAGATTGTCGGCGAGAAATTTGGCGGCGATATGGAAAACATTACCGTGACTGCTGGCGATACCGGAACGATTTCTTTGGGTATTGGTACATCGAATAGCCGTCTCGCGGTGGTCGCCGGATCTTCAGCGCATGTCGCGGCTGAGAAGGTGCGCGATAAGGCGCTCAAAGTTGCGGCGCATATGCTGGAAGCCTCGGAAGAAGACCTCGAAATCGAAAACGGCGAGATCCATGTCCGTGGTGTTCCCGACCTGAAAGTGACTCTGGGGCAGGTCGCCCATGCGGTTGCGGGCACGCCGGGCTATGCGCTGCCGGGCGGGATCGAGCCGGGTATGGAGGCAACGGAGAACGTTGTGCTCGATAATCTTGCCTTTGCGTGTGGAACGGCTGTCGTCGAGGTCGAAGTCGATATTGAGACTGGCGGAGTCAAAATCCTGAACTATGTGATCTCGCATGATAGCGGCACGATTATTAATCCGATGATTGTCGATGGACAGGTACAGGGCGGTACCGCGCATGGCATTGGTAATACCTTGTATGAATGGATGGGCTATGACGACGATGCCAATCCGGTCACAACAAACTTCGCCGAATATTTGCTGATATCTTCAACCGAGATGCCGAATATCGACATCATCCATCATGAATCGCCATCGCCGCTCAATCCGCTCGGTGTGAAGGGGGTGGGTGAATGTGGTGTTGTTCCGGCGCCATCAGCGATTATTTCTGCGGTTGAGGATGCCTTGAAACCTTTCGATGTCCATTTGACACGGGCACCTCTCATGCCGTCTGAAATTGTTGAGGCGATTGCTGGAGCCAAAAATTCGGATGCTGCATGACGATCCGGTTCGACGATATTGGTGACCGGCTCAAGGCCTTCCGACTGGCCTCGGGATTGAGCGCTGATGAGATTGCCAACCGCCTTGGTATTTCGCGAACGGCGCTTTATCGTTTTGAGAAAGGCGAAGTCGCCAAGATCGACACGCTGGAGAAACTGGCTGATCTGCTGGACGTATCGGTGCCAACATTGCTCGGTGTCGGGGTGGAGTATATTCCATCCGCGGTCGCCTTTTTTGAGCGGTTGCGGCAGATCGAGGAAACCACCGAGCATATCGTTGTATTGGCGGGGCCGGTTTCTTTCCTGCTGGCGTCGGATGTTTTTGATCAGACTCTCGAACAATGCCTGATTGAGAGCATTCCAGCGGAAGAGGTTGATCGTGACAGGGCCGAGGAACAGGTTCACGGACTCCTGCCGATCTTGAAACAACGCAAAGAGACATATCTGGAGCGCCGACCGGGAATCCTGAATTTAATTTCAGGTGCGGAAATCGAACGCTTCCTGCAAAATGGTCTCGTCGGGCGGCTGGATCTTCCGGAGGCGGTAATGCGTGAGCGTCGCGCGCGCGCGCGGGCAGAGGCCGAACATTTGGTGACCATGATGGAAGATGAGCCGATTGCGGTTCAGATTGGCATCGTACCGGGCACGTTGCCCCATACCAGCTTTCAAATATTCCGGCAGGCTGATCGTAAGGTACTGGCGATGAGTCCTTTTCGGCTCGGTGAGCAGCCCAATGTGCATGGCGGGATTGCGATGATTACGTCAGCGCCCGAGGCACTCGGATTGCATGAACGCACAGTGCAGGATCTCTGGCGGCGGGCCTTGCGCGGTGCCGAGGCCGCAACGTTTATGCGCCAGCTTATTGCGCGTCAGCCAGGCTGATCTTCGATTATGCCAAATGATATAATTGAACGAGCCGCGCAGGCCGTTCGCCATCACAGCGCAGGCAGGCTGGATGCCGCGGAAACAGCCTATCGGGCCGTGCTCGCGGAACGACCGGATTACCCGGTGGTGTTGCATAATCTCGGTGTGTTGCTGGCCAGTGCGGGACGCGTTGAAGAGGCGATTATCGAATTTCAAAAGGCGATCACCGTTGATCCCAACTATGAGCCGGCGGTTTTGAGTGGTGCCAAAGCTTTGCAACAGGCTGGGCGTTACGAAGAAGCAGCGGCGGCCTATGCGCAGGTTATTGTTATCAATCCTGAACATTACGGCGCACAGTTGGCCTTGGGGAAATTATGGCTTCGGCTTGGCAAGCGTGACCGGGCGATGGATTTCTTTGCCCGGACGATGGATTTGCGGCGCGGCGAAAACCGGGCAGGCAATTTGGACCCATCGCTGGCATCGACAACACGGGCGAAGCTGCTGCACGATATTGACCAGTTCCGTTATCTCGCGACCCAGAAACGCGATAGTGAACGGGTCGACACATTGGCGCGGGCCTATGAATTCGCGATGAAACGCATTGAGTGGTCAAGCGACGACAACGCAATTGTGGATTTGTCTTCTGAGCAACTCAGTTTGCTTGGTGAGAGTTATAACTATCCAAACTTTATTGCTGATGCGGCGGAACTTCCTTCTGACACTGTAAACCCGCATTTGGACGCGGGTACAATTTCGAAGGCCTTTCAAACCGGGACGCCTGGGATCACATCGTTCGATGGCCTGCTTACGGAGGAGGCTTTGGGGCGTTTGCGACGCTACCTTCTCTGCAGCACCATCTGGTTTGATTTTTCTCATATCGGTGGGTTTCTGGCAGCCTATCTTGAGGATGGTCTGGCCTGCCCGCTTCTGTTGCAGGTCGCAGATGATGTGCGGGAAAAGTTTCCGGAGATTCTTGGCGACCAACCCTTAACCCAAGCCTGGGCCTTTAAAGGTCTGGCGGGTGATATACCCATTGACGTTCATGCCGATGATGCTCGGGTCAGTCTGAATTTCTGGGTGACGGCTGATGATGCCAATCTTACGCCTGGTCGCGGGGGGCTGGAGATTTACACCGTGCCGCCACCGGCTGATTGGGCGGTACAGGATTACGATCAGGACAAAGCTGAGATCCGAACGTTCCTCAAGGGGCAGGAAAATAAGAAGATTAGGATCCCTTACGGCGATAACCGGGCTGTTTTGTTCGATTCGCGCCTGTTTCACGGCTCGGATGCTCCGAATTTCGCGGCTGGCTATGAAAATCATCGGATTAACATCACCATGTTATTCGGAACGCGATAGCGACAAAGACTGTACCAAAAATGGAACATGTCTTTATTTTGTTACAAATAGATGGTATAAACTCGACCAAGAGAGACGCAACAAAGGCCATTAAGCCATGACTGATTTAACGCCGGAGGATAAATACTCCGCCAAGCCTATCCGTATTGGAGAGGTTGACCCACATCCAGATAAACCCGCCGGAGAGTTTATTTCGATTGTCGTGACGAATGATTACGTCAATGACGAATATCTAAAGATCGTGGTCGATGTGCCGGATCGTGCCCTGACAGCCAAGGCTGGCCAGTTCTTCCACCTTCTGTGCCCAACGCCGGATGGTGCCGAAGTTTGGATGCGCCGACCGATGAGTATCTATCGGGTCGATAGCGAGAATAAACGTCTCGAGTTTCTCTATAAGAAAGAGGGCCGTGGTACCCAGGGCATGGCGATGCTCGAACCAGGCGATGAATTCAATATCGTTGGACCGCTCGGCGTCGGATTCTGGTTAGAAGAAAGCTGGAAGAATATCGTTGTGCTCGGTCGCGGTGTTGGTTTGGCGACACTCGCTCCGCTCTCGCAACTTGCGGCGGAACATAATGTGGGTGTCACCGCGATCCTCAGTGCGCGGAACCCGGAAGTTGTTATGTCGCGTGACCTGTTTGAAGGTTTGGGCGCCAACGTGATTGAAGTTGTCGATACCGATGACAGCAGCAATGTCGATAACGTCGAAAAGATCCTCGAAGGCCTGATCGCGGACGGTAAGGCCGATGCCTTCTTTACCTGTGGCTCGAACCGGTTACTGACCTTGATGAAGCGTCTCGGTAAAACCCATGACGTTGCAGGGCAAGTGGCGATGGAACAGAACATGGCCTGTGGTCTGGGCGCTTGTTACATCTGTATGCGGACATTCGAAGTCGATGGCGAAAAAACGCTGCGCCGGGTATGTCGTGATGGACCGTGTTTCAATATGCAGGAGGCTGTCGGATGGTAGATCTTTCCGTAAAAATAGGCGACGTCACCCTTCAGAACCCAATCATGCCAGCGTCCGGCGCGTTTTCGTGGGATTATGGCGATGTTATCGACCTCAACCGTCTTGGCGGTCTGGTCGCGAAAACCATTTGCCGCGAGCCGCGTCTTGGCAACCCAACGCCGCGCATGGCGGAAACCGAGGCTGGGATCATCCAGTCAATTGGTCTCCCAGGCAAAGGCATTGATTATTTTCTCGAAAATATCGTTCCTGAATATAACAAGTGGGAACCGCCGCTAATCGTCAGTGTTTCTGCTGATACGGCTGAAGATTTTGCTGCGATGACTCGTGACCTCTCGGTTGATGGCGTTGACGTGATCGAGGTTAATATTTCCTGCCCGACCAAAGCGCCGAGCGGTGGCAACTTCGCGATGCATTCCGAACACACCAAAATGGTGATGGATGGCATTCGTGCGGCAACCGACAAACCGGTATGGGCGAAGCTTTCGCCAAATGCCGGGGATATCGTTTCAATCGCTGTCGCGGCAGAAGAAGCCGGCGCTGATGCTGTGGTGCTGTGCAATACGTTCCTGAGCCTGAAGATCCGGACCGATAATTTCCGTCCGGCTCTGGGCAATAAGTTTGGTGGGCTGGTCTCCCCTGCGCTTAAACCGATTGTGATGCGGATGGTCTATCAGGTCGCTCAGGAATGCACGATTCCGGTGATCGGTATCGGTGGTGTCACCAAGGCGGAAGACGTCGTTGAATATATGCTCGCCGGTGCGTCCGGTGTCGGGATTGGCTATGCCGGGTTCCGGAACCCGACAGCCCTGACCACCATTATTGATGACCTTGAAGAATGGTGCGACGAGCGCGGCATCAAGGAAATCTCTGAGCTGATCGGCGCGGTCCGTGATGACGATATTGAATGGGATCCGTTGGTCGCCGCGTCACACGGCGTTTGATCCACTCTGTTAGCCGCCATCGCCTGGCACGGTGCCGGGCGGCAGGGCTGCCACGTGATCATAGATTGCTCCCGGTTTGGTATACCAGATTCGGTCGGCATCCTTGTGATTGACGATATGGTTCAAAATGTCCCGTAACCCCGCGAGACGATAGGGCTGCCCCACGACAAAGGTGTGCAAGGCGAGGGAGAAGACCAGCGGTTGTTTCTGGCTTTGCCGCATCTGCTCATCGAAATGGCCGCAAACCATCTCGGTAAACTGGCTGGCCGTATGACGGCGTGATAGCTGGGCTGGAGAATCATTGATCTCAATATGATAGGGGATCATCAACAGCCGCCCATTGCGGGTCCGCATCCAGGTCGGCTGATCATCGCATGACCAATCCATAATAAAACGATAGCCAGCTTCCTGTAGTAAATCCGGCGTATAATCGCTTTCTGAAATCCATGGTCCCATCCAGCCGCCTGGGCCATTGCCCTCATATTTCCTGAACGCCTCGGTGGCGTTGTTAATTAAGGCGCGCTCCTCGTCTTCCGGGTAATCGCCCTGTTGTTCGGAGTTAGTAATGCCATGGCCGACAAACTCATCACCGCGTTCGCGAATGCGGGCAGGAATTTGCGGCGCATAATCATAGATCGATGTATTCATCAGGTGGCAGGCAGGCAGGCCAAGCTCTTCCAGAAGTTCAAACACCCGCCAGATACCGACGCGGAGACCATAATCGCGCCAGGCGAAATTACGCACGTCAGGTTGAACGCCGGGGTTTGTGGGGGTGTGGCCCAACCCTTCGCCAAAGCTGAAATGTTCTATATTCATACCGATATAGAAAGCCAGCCGCTTGCCGTCCGGCCAGTCATAGTCCGGGCGTTCGATGATCGGTGAGTAGTCGTAACGACCGTGCTGTTTGAGTTCCATTGCAAGCTCTTTTGTGGCTGTTTCTGATGCAGAATGGCATTGCCGAAACCACCCCGCAAGACCGCGTTGCAGCTTTTCCCGTGTCGCATTACCGTATGGGGATGAGTCTAGAAATCATTCCTTGCAGTACGACGATGGCGGCGGAAGTTCGAGGCATCGACCTTGGCCAGCCGGTTGATGCTGAAACCGCAGCACAGCTTTCTGCTGCCTGGCATCAATATGTGTTGCTGCTATTTCGCGATCAGGACATGGATAATCAGCAGCTTAAAAACAGCGCCGCCTGGCTTGGTGAAACATCACAGATTTCCATGCCGACCGAGCGGCGTGGCGATGATGATGTTGAGATACAAAAGGTCTCCAACATTCTCGATCAGGCGGGTAAACCAATCGGTGCCCTCGGTGACGGCGAGATGTGGTTTCACCACGA
Source organism: uncultured Alphaproteobacteria bacterium (assembly GCA_943787225.1). Taxonomy (GTDB): domain Bacteria; phylum Pseudomonadota; class Alphaproteobacteria; order MPNO01; family UBA2964; genus UBA2964. The sequence goes on along the minus strand of CALSLP010000001.1, from coordinate 425,702 downwards.
TAATTCCTTCACCGAAGCGCCGGATAAAGCGACTTGGCTCTATGCTGTGGAATTACCTTCGTCAGGTGGCAACACCTTGTTCGGGAATTGCTACGAAGCTTATGACGCCCTGCCAGCTGATTTGAAACAGATGATCTCAGGGCGTCGCGTATTACAGGTCTATGATTATACAATTCGCGAGAAGCCAACGCGGGATGGCTTAGAAAACGTGCCGCATTGTTGGCAACCGGCCGTGGTGCAGCATCCGGTGACCGGGCGCAAGGCGCTCTATCTCGACAGGTTGATGACCGCCGCCATCGATGGCTGTTCTGAGGTGGAAAGCGACGCATTGCTGGCGCAGTTATTTCCCTATATCGAACGCACTGACTACGAACATGAATGGCGCCTCGGCGATTATGTTATCTGGGACAATCGCTGTTCGGTTCACGCCCGACGTGACTTCCCGGCTAACCAACGGCGCCTTTTAAAACGCGGCAAGGTGGAGGGCGATCCTTTGATCGCCGCTCCACAATTTTCTGCCTAACGGGTTGTCAGGAGCTGGAAGGTTTCCCAGGCACCGCGTTTGGGACGATTAACCCGGACGTTCTTGCCACCATTGCCTTCGGCGACAACCCACTTCTTATGAGCGCCGAGGATACCCACCTTGTCCTTGCTTTTGATGACATTGCCACGGCTACCGGAAACTTTATAGATCCGGAAGGTTTCCCAAGCTTTTAGTTTTGTCCGATTGGCCTCCAGATTGCCGTTCGGCTGAGCGGACCAGTACCGCTTGTGATAGGTCCAGAACGCAACCTTATCTCCATGCACCAACGAACCACCATTGAGATCAACAAGGGTATGCGTTTCCCATCCCTTGCAGGCGGTGCGGTTTGCGTTGACCGTCTTGCGGTTGTTTTCCGACACCACATAATGTCGATTATTGCCAGCCTTCAGGCATATCCGAATATTCCGGGGTTTGCTTGTCCGAATATTCCGGGGTTTGCTTGCCTGGCTAATCGCTTTACGGCGGACTGTTTTCCATTTCTGGTTCTTGCCGTTATGGCATTGCCAAAGATGGATGTTGGTGCCGTTCTTGTTTTGATTGCGAGAGACATCGAGACATTTGCCACCGAGCCCGACGAGACGCCCAAGCTTGTCAAACCGCCATTGTTGGTTAATGCCGCCATGGCATTTCCAAATTATTATGTTGGCGCCATTTTTATTTTTACCGCCGAAAACGTCGAGACATTTGCCACCGGTCACTTTGATTTCCCGATTTTTCGTGTACCACCATTTCTGGTTCTTGCCGCCATGACAGCCCCAAAGATGGACATTGGCGCCGTCTTTACTGATCTGGCCACCACGGACATCCAGGCATTTCCCGAGCGAAACCAGTTCTGCATTTTGCAGCAGGTTCGCTGCCCGTAGGCTCGCGAGACGTTGAAGTCTCCTTCGATCGCGTGCTCGTTTGCGAGCATCCTTCCTGGCCTTTCGGGCTGCCTGACGTTTCGCCTTGCGGTCCGCATTGGATTTATCGATCAGCGACCCAAGGCCGGCAATCTGTTTCTTCTCGGCTGTGCCGACATGGTTCGCTGCGAGTGCCTTGTCCAAGGCGGCGTTCACAGCGGCTCGTTTCTTGGTATAGATGTCATTGACCTTATCGAGCAAAACATGCGGGATGATTTTTGCCGCCTTGCCAGCTTTAATCACCTCTTGTGTTGCCGCCCCCAATGCGATGACCGTCAGCTGATCGGCATTGAACTTCATGTCGGTGAGCGAAAAGGCAAACCGATCACTCAAGCGTTTGCCCAACACCCGGAAGTTCATCGCCAGCACAACAGGTTTACCCTGAATGGCACCCCGCATGCTGCCCATCAGGCTGCTCTTCTCCAAGGCAAAAATATCCGCTTTGCCGACAATGTTGATGCCCTTGGTCAGGATCTTGGTGAATTCACCAAACCCTTTCACGGTCTGCTTGGCCGCTTCCAGCACGCCGACAGCGGTTTCCCGTGCGACGATCAGGCTGGAGACCCGCGGATCAAGCTCAACTGGAATGCTGGTGATGCCTTTACGGATGCCTTCCAATGTCTTGGAAGCAACTTCACGAGAGGCGATCAGCGTACCCTTGGCTGTTTCAAAACCGACGAGTTCAGCTGCGGGCTTTACATTATTCGCTGCGCAAACGGCGCGCGCGGGGAGGTTGGGCACGTTGGTATGTTTAACGCAGCTCATCGAAATTTTTGGAACGACGCATTCACCAAACACTTTTTTATGGCACCCGGTCCTTTTGGGTTTGCTGAGCACACAAATCCGTTTGTTCTGGTTGCAGCGTTTGATTCGGCTTTTCGCACTCCGGATTTTACCGTCCATATTGCTGATATCGCGGTTTAGTTTATTGACCTCATTTTCTGCCGCCTTGAGCTGTTTGGCAGGTTTCTCACGTTCCTTGCGGACTTTCGCCTTCATGCGAGAAATCTGGCCGTCGAGTGTCTTTACCTCGTTCTGGGCCTTGGTGATGTCGCGCGTGGCTGCATCAACGTCCTTGCGGACCTGCGAAAAGGCGACTTCTACGGCTTTTTTGCCGGACGTCCTGATCCACTTGCCTGGATCCGAGCTTAAGCTGGCATTCAGCCGGAAATCCGCCTTCGCCAGATGTTCAAAACTCACAATTGGCTCACCCGTGGTGGCCAGGAAGTTGAACTTGAACAGGCTGCCAAAGTTCTGCAGGGCTGCCAGCTTAAACTGGTTGAGCTGCATCGCGAGTTCAAACTCGCTCTTTGAGCCAAACAATTGCAGACCACGTGTCTTGATTGTTAGCTTGGGTAACGGCACTGTCCGGTCGCCTGGGCTAGCCCGCATGACAACTTCTACATCGCCATAGGGGAACTCGATTGGTCCGACGCCAAGCTTCGCAGTTCTGGCCTTAATCTCGACCCCTTCATCTGCTTGGATAAAGCCTTTCTCGACGGTCGCGATATTGGTGCCGAGAACCCGCAAGGCTCCGCCCATATCGATCCCAGCTGATCCGGAAGCTTTGAGTTTGACGGCGATGTAGGGTCCTTCACCCTTCTTGGTGCCGGCAATCGCGATGTCCGGGAATTGTTTCGGCAACTTGATATTTTTGTGTTTTCCAGTCGCTTTTGCCATCTCGACGAAGATCGACGCGATGTCTTTCATTCCGAGGGAGGCAATCTTGTTGGGGCCTTCATCCAGCGCTAGACTAACCTCTTCCGGGATCGGAATTCCCAGTGTTTTGGCCGCAACAGCGCCCAGGGCAAAGACATCAAAGGTCTTGCCACCGATGGAGGTCTTACCACCAAAGCCCAGCTTGACCGTATCGGCTTCCTGACCAAAGGTCATGCGATAGTCTTCTATGGTCATCCACGGAATACCGAACGCTTTCTTCCAGGGTATACCCTTGAAGGTACTGGCGGTTACAGAAATCTCGGGCGCACCGGTGCCCTGCTTGATCGCCGTTTCCAGCACCATGTTGACCTTTTGCTTACCGATTTTGAAGGCGGTCTCGCCTTCAAACCCCAGAGTCACACCCTTGATGATCGGGCGCTTGGTCGGCGAATCTTTTGCTTTGCGGCCTTGCAATGAGAGTGTCGCCAGCAGAGAGAACTGCATGTCAGCAGGCAATGTAATCTTGCCACCGATGCTCGGCCGGAATTTCGGCAGGTCTGCGCGCATGACAATCTCCGGCGCCGGCGGTTTGCCCTCCAGCAGGCTGTCGAGAACATTGCCGATGATCGAGATTGTCGTATAGACCTTGCTCGACTTGCCACCGAGGAACTTGATCGCGTCGTTCAGGGGTTTCGCCGCACCGAGATTAAAGCTCGCGAAGTTGGTCAGGCCTTGCGGTACAGCCATGGTGTAGTCGCCGCCACCAAACAGCTTGTCGGTGATCACCCGCGCATTCGCAGGCAGGTCTTTGGACTCGATCTCGACATCGCCAGCGGCAAAGGCGAGAAGCTGGTTATCGAACTTGATTGTGTCCAGCAGCTCGATACCAGGGGCTTTCCTGAAGATATCCTTGAACTTGAAAATCCGTTTTGGGCCAAAGGCAATGAATGTCGATTTAGCACCACCACCGCTATAAGCCAGCATGTTCCAGTTGATGTTGAGGAACCTGACATCGCCCGTAATCGCACCGCCTGAAGCCTTAACATTGCTCAGCTTCAAGCCGGGGAGCTTCCGTGCTGCTTTCAGCAAATTCTTTAGCGCCGTTGATTGCGCTGCCTTCATCGCGCCAGAAGCAACTGCGTTATCTACTTCAGCCTGTAAATCTACGGCTCTAGCGGTTGATGAAAGTCCAAATGCCGTTGCAGTAGCAATAATACTTGCAAAAATAGATGACCGTAATGATGTGCGGATCATTGTATCCCCCGATTTTTTCCTAACCCCGAGCTGTATTTATTTTTTCAGCCCATACCTATCCCGCGTCCTAAAGCACAATTATGACCAAATTATGACGATCACATTCGCGTGATGAAAAAACCCTAGCTAATTTTAAAAAAGGTGTCTAGAGCGCGGGGCGCAATTTATTCATAACCCAACGCGACCAGCTAAGCAGGCTTTCGTCCTGCCAACGTTGTCCAACCAGCTGGATGCCAACCGGCAATCCGTTGGGGCCTTTATGGGTAGGTAGGGAAATCGTTGGGACATGCAGGATGGTCCAGCAACCCTGGAATTGCGGGTCCCCGGTATAGCCGAGACCTTCGGGGGCTTCACCGGTCGCTGCTGGGGCGAGGCAGAAATCGACATCGCCAAAGATGCCCTCAAGCTGGGCGCGGCTATCATTGGCCAGGGTGACGGCGTCGCGATAGGTGTTGTATTCCATTATTGTACCATTCTCGAGCTGCTTGGCAATATTGGTGCTGAGTTGATCGCGTTCATTCTGCCAGAGGTCAGCCATCACCCGACTACGTTCGAAATCGTTGAGGGCATTGCGGGCAGTACTTAATCCAGCAAAAGATTCTGGCAATGTAATGTCGATAATTTCAGCTCCCGCCTGCTCCAGCCTTTTGAGACTGTCTTCCATAGCGGTAATGGTTTCGGCCAAGGCTGAATCCCAATGATGTGTGCGGCAGAAGCCGATCTTGGGTTTGGTCTCTGGGGCAATGATTGCTGAACGAGGCCGGTTAAGCAGAACGCTCATCAGCAAGTCGGCATCATCGACGGTGCGCGTCAGGAGACCAATCGTGTCTAGGTTCTCAGCGGCGAACATCAGCCCGGATCGATTGATCAGATTATAGGTCGGTTTGTAGCCGACGGCGCCGCAGAAGCTCGCCGGGCGAAGAACCGAACCGCCAGTCTGGGTCCCAAACGCTCCATGTACCATATAATCTGCCACTGCCGCGCCGGAGCCACTTGAGGAACCGCCTGGTGTATGGGCTGGGTTATGAGGATTGGTCGTCGGGCCGGGAAAGGACCCGGCAAATTCGCAGGTGACGGTCTTGCCGAGGATTACCGCTCCGGCGGCACGTAGCATGGCAACGCAGGAAGCATCGGTTTTTGGCTGATGACCTTCATAAGCAGGTGATTGCATTTGTGTCGGCATGTCCGATGTGTCGATAACGTCCTTCACGCCAATAGGAAGACCATGCAGCGGTCCTTTGACGTCCGCATCATCGAGAATACGGGCTTGTGCCAGGGCATAATCCGGATCGATATAGGCCCAGGCTTTGACAGTGTCCTCGCGTGCCGCGATGCGGTCGAGACAGGCCTGGGTTACCGCTTCGGCGGTTACCGAGCCACTACTGATTTTCTCAACAATTGCGGTGGCGGAAAGTTCATTCAATTGATCTGTGGACATGACTTCTTCTTTTGGGTTTCGATGATTTGAAGCAGCGCTGTGCGCATGATAGCGTCACGCCAACAGGAACGAAACGGGTGAGGATAAAATGGCCGACAAGCTGCTGATTAAGGGTGGTCTGGTTTATGATCATGATGGTGATGTGCATCGACCATCGGTCGCGGATATTCTGGTGGAGGGCGCTGATATCTCCGCCATTGGTTCTGATTTTTCACCCGAGCAGACCGCTGGCGCAGAAGTCGTCGATGCGTCCAATCATCTGGTCGTTCCGGGATTGATCAACGCTCATTACCATTCACATGACACGTTGTGCCGCGGGATGTTCGAGGATATCCCGCTGGAGTTCTGGTTGCTCTACACCCTGCCGATGGGGACGTTCCGCTCGAAAGAGGAAATTCGAATTCGGACGCTGGTCGGAGCGCTGGAATCGATGCGCTGCGGGATCACGACCGTGCAGGATATGCTCGGCCTGATCCCGATGACGGAAGAGAATATCGATGTTGTCTTGGATGCTTATGAGGAAATCGGCGAGCGCGTCGTGTTCTCTCCAATGGTTTTTGATATCCCAGCCGTCGGGATGCTCCGACATAAAGACCTGTTGCCGCCTGAAATTCAGGAAATGATGGGTAATCAGGCCAATAACCCAAAAGAACAGCTCGATATGTTGGAGGCACAGATAAAGCGCCGACCAGCCAAGGGTGTCACCCATTGGGCAGTCGGACCCTTTGCGCCGCAACGCTGTTCGCTGGAGCTCTTATCCGGCTGTGCTGATTTTGCGGAACGCCATGATCTTGGCATTTATATACATGTCTATGAAACCCGTGGTCAGGTTGTCATGGCGCGCGAAATGTATGGTGACTATGGCGGGTCCTTTATCAACTATCTCGATGCCGCCGGTATGCTCAATCACCGTCTGAATATCGCCCATTCTGTCTGGATCAGTCGTGAGGAAATGGACCAAATGGCCGATGCCGATGCCGGGGCCGTACTTTGCTATAACAGTAATATGAAGCTCAAGAGCGGTATCTCACCGATGCGGGATATGCGCGATGCCGGTATGCGGGTCGGGCTGGGTTGTGACAACTGCTCAGGCAGTGATGTTCAGAATATGTTCCAGGCAATGAAGGCTTACTGCATGTTAGGCGCGGTCAGTGATCCTGTACCGGGGACACCATTGGCGCATGAAGCGCTGCGTCACGCTACCATTGGGAGTGCGCGATCGGCTTGTATGGACGATCAGCTTGGGGCTCTGAAGCCGGGGTACAAGGCAGACATGATGCTGCTTGATATGAATGACACCGCCTACCTGCCTTACAATAGCGCGGCGCGCCAGCTGGTCTATTCCGAGACCGGGCGCTCTATAGATACGGTTATTATCGATGGCAAGGTGGTCATGAAAGATCGCGTTGTGCAGACCATCGATGAAGAAGCGCTCCGCGAGGAAGTGGCTGATCTGATGAAAAGCTTTATTCCGGAATATGAGGACGTCGTGAAACAGCGTCAGGTCGCCTTGCCCTATCTGATGGAGGCGCATCAACGGGTTTGGGATACCGATATCGGTCTTCGGCGCTTTATTGCCCGGACAGGATATGGCGATGGGGACCTGCCACAGTAACGCAAAGGACAACGCTGCCCTTGCTGTTGGTTTCTCCCTCGCTTAGCCTGTGATGAATAGTTTTTTCTTTAGAATTAGGCCAGGCTTCTGGTCGAGGAGGCAAGATGGCTTTCACGGGTTTATATTCGACTCTTTTTGCGGCGCCAGACATGAAAGAGGCGCAGCGTTTCTATACTGACTGGGGATTGCGCAAGGTTAAGGCGACGCCGACCCACTCAATATTTGAAACTAAAATCGGCAGCCGGGTTGAGCTGAAATCACCCAAAGCAAAAGATCTTCCGCCAGCCGCCGCGCCTGACCTGTATTTCCGCGAAATGGTCTGGGGTGTTTCTTCCAAGAAACATCTCGCAGAGATAAAGCGGGAATTGTCGAAAGACCGAGAGGTCACCGAGGACAAGGATGGCACGCTGCATTGCATTGACCCCAATGGCCTTGGAGTCGGGTTCAAGTTATGGAAACCCCGCACCAAAATTGATGGCGCCCGTACCAAGATCAACTCGTTCGATATCCAGGAACGGGTGGATCAAATCAGTACTTTTTATAAAGATGCTCACCCCATTCGGATGGGGCATATCGGGTTTATTCTCCCAGACCTGAAAGCGGCGGAGAAATTTTATAAGGACCGGTTGGGATTCTGGCTGTCTGATCGCTATGGCAAGGCCGCGCTTTTTTTACGCTGCGCGGCGAAGAGCCAGCATCATAATCTGTTCATGATATGGAGTGAGGCGGGGAATATTAAGTACCACCATACGGCTTTTGAAGTACGCGACATTCACGAAGTCTTTGGCGGCGGCGTTGCCTTCGACAAAAAGGGCTGGGCAACCGAGGTTGGGCCCGGTCGACATCCGATTTCGTCAGCCTATTTCTGGTATTTCAAAGCACCTTGTGGTGGTGCCATCGAATATTTTACCGATTCTGACTATCTGACAGAAAACTGGAAACCGCATAATTACCGGAATAATTTATTTTCGGAATGGCATTTGCCGGATGGGATTAAACAAGTGCCGGATGGCAAGATACGGCCGTCAGTGTCGGCCGCCGGCAAGCACTAACGGGCGATAGCGTATTGGCTCCATAAAGAGGGCTGGACGCAACGGGTAATAGGGATAAAGGAGGCTTCCTTCATGCGTGGAGAAGTCAACCGCCGTTCGAAACGGTGGCATCAGCAGCGTTGGCTAATGGATACGGTGGTTGAAACCATCGGTATCGAATGGGATCAGGAACGTCTGGCACATTATGCGCGGCCCGCCGGCCCTGCCGCTGCCGGAATTTTCCGAGCCGCGGGTGCACGGATGAAAAAATTTACCGATGCCCATCGTGAGTTCGCTGCTGCGGGCAGACGCGTACAAGGCCTCGCAAAGCAATATGAAGAAGAGGGCAGGCTGGTTCCTGCGCGGGAAAGTTATGTCACCGCATCACTCCTATGGTCTGCCGCCCGCTGGCCCCTTTATGAAATAGATGATCGCTATCGTGACTACGAAGCGCAGATTATCGCCTGCTACGACAAATTTAGAGAGCTTGCGCCGCGCCCGATTGAACGGGTCGATATCCCGTTTGGTGATGGGGCTCTGTCGGGCATATTGCATTTACCTCGTGCCCCGGTCGGAGATGAAAAGTTTCCCTGCGTCGTGAATATTGGTGGCATGGATGGTTGCAAGGAAAACGTCGTCTCAATGTATGGCGATCCTTACCTCGAGCGCGGTTTCGCTGTGCTCGCGATGGATGGACCTGGGCAGGGTGAATGTCCTGGGCGTGGTGTCTTTGCGACACCGAGCAATCACGGCCCAGCGGCCGTTGCGACATTTGATTGGTTAGAAAAGCACGCGGCGATTGACCCGGATCGTCTTGTTATCCGGGCGACCAGCTTTGGCAGCTATTTTAGTCTCACAGCCGCCGCTGCATTAGGCGACCGGATCAAGGGCCTGGCGCAGGCTTTTGTTATCCATGAGCCGCGTTGCTACACCATCTTCAATGCGGCATCCCCGACATTCCGTATGCGGTTCATGATGATGTCGAACGTCACTGATGACGATGAATTCGATACCTTCTGTGAAGGTTTTGATCCGCGGCCTTTTGCGGAAAAGATCACCTGTCCGATCCTGATCCTCGCCGGTGAAGACGATGAGTTGAGTCCGATCCAGCATACTGACGATGTCTATGACTGTATTAAATCGCCTAAGAAGCTGGTGGTATATGAAGGTGCCAAGCACAGTATGGGGGGCGCATCCTCTGTCGCGCAGGGGCCGCATTTCGGAAATATGATGGCAGACTGGCTTGTCAAACGAGTAGCAGGCAAGCCAGTAGAGGCAGATACAAATCTGCTGGTTGATATGTATGGCAAGGTGCATGCGCGCTAGCCGCGCCAGTTTGTGGGTGGCTTTTGCGCTTTTGAGCGCTGTTGTTATCGCGCCGACGGCGGACGCACAGAAAAGAGTGCCGGTTGATCTGGAACTTATCCTGATGGCCGATGGCTCAGGCAGTGTCGATGATGTTGAATTCCTGATCCAGCGGCAGGGTTATGCGAAGGCACTGCGTCATCCCGATATCTGGCATGGTATTAGCAACGGTATCCTGCGGCGGATTGCCTTGTCTTACGTCGAATGGAGTGGTCCCGAATTACAAATTCCGATCATTGACTGGACGGTGATTGAGAAAAAATCCGATCTAGAAGCTTTTGCGAAGAAACTCGAGACGTTACCGCGCCGGCTTCATTCGGGTGGAACGGCGATTGGCAACGCGATCTTGTATGGCGCGAATTCCATTAAATCGAATTTGTTTGAAGGAACCCGAGAAGTGATCGACCTTTCGGGTGATGGATGGGATCGGAACGGATTGCCCGCTGCGGCAGGGCGTGATCAGGCGGTAAAGATGGGTGTAACGATAAATGGGTTACCTATCCTCGATGAATTTCGTACTGGTCTTGATAAATTCTTTGTTGAGAACGTGATCGGGGGGCGCGGCGCGTTCTCGGTGCCCGCAAATGGCTTTAAAGATGTGTTTTTTGCCATTCGTCGCAAGCTCATCTTGGAGATTTCGGGCATGCCGATAAAAACAAATGGGGTAGCAGGGCTTCGAAAATAGTGTCAGAAACCTGCTGCGCTATGATGTCTATTGGCAGCTTATTAGACGGTAGCATTGTGGTGACAGGGTAGAGATTTCAGGCACATGCAAAATAGTAATCTTTTTGAAGGTCTGGCTGTTCAAAAATTGGCAGCCGAAAATCCGATTTCTTATATAGATATCGGAACGCGCGGTGGATTTCAGGATGATTTGGCACCAATTGCTTTTGCCGTAGATGCGATTGGGTTTGAGCCTGAAAAAGAAGCTTTTGATAAAATAGACAATGAAAATAGTGGCCCGTGGCGCAATGCGAAAACACTGCCTTATGCAGTTGGACGTTTGACAGGTAAACAGGTCTTGTCGATTCCAGAAGATCCTGTTTCAGCCACGTTATTGAAACCCAACCCGGCGATAGGCGAACGGTTTAAAAAGAGTCAGTTTTTCAATGTTCAGAAGGAAGTTGAAGTCGAGACCAGGAATCTTGATGAGGCGCTGAAGGAGTCGGGATGCCAGTTCCATGATTATCTCAAAATTGATATCGAAGGGGCGGAGCTCGAGGTCATAGCGGCGGCGCCACAGACGGTCGAAGGACTACTAGCGGTAAAGACCTAAGTTTCTTTTATCCGTCAATGCTATGATCAGCCGTTGGCCCATGACATAGCGGCATTTTTTAATGATCGCGGGTTCGAAATCATGGACATGATTGAACCCGCGCATTGGCGGCGCGAGGGCTATGTGATTCATCCTTATATGTCGCCGGAGAAAATACCCTATACGCGTGCACAGATGGTTCAGGCGGATTATCTTTTTTTCCGCTCACCAGAAAGTCTTGATGGGGATGTTGGTGCAAAAATCAGACTAGGTCTGATTGCGCTGGCGACCGGATATTTTGATTATGCTCTCATGGTGTTTGAAGGGCCGGAGGTTGCCGATCTCCTGGAGACGCGTTTCTCCTGTTCGCCTGAGGATATAGTTGCGCCGGCGTCTCGGCGTTATGGCCGCAAGGTTCATCTAAAGGCGATGTGGCAGCAGTTACGCAGGATGGTCCCGCTATTGCGTTACCTCAAAAATTACTGAAGGTAAGCGCGGTGTGCTCTTGCCGTCTCTCTCTTCTGAGCGTAGCGTTTTCTCAGAAAAAAATCTCAGGGAGAGCTATATGTCAGCAAAAGCAGATGGGCGGATGAAGCGTTGGCAGGAACAGCGCTGGATTCTCGATGCAGTGATCCGCACTGTCGGTGTTGAATGGGATCAGGGTCGGCTGCGCTACGGTGCGGCACCAGGTGGATCGCAGGCGGCTGGTGAATTTCGCGCTGTCGGTTCGAAAATCAAGCGCGTCGGTGATTTTGTCCGCGAGTTCTCCAATGCGGCGAAACGGCGCGAGGGTAAGGCTGTTGCCTTTGAAGAGGCGGGCCGTCTGGTCTCGGCGCGTGAAAGCTATATGACGGCATCGCTGCTATGGGCGGCCGGACGCTGGCCGATCTTCGAGACAAATGACGAGCTGGAACATCTCGAAGAGCGAATGAACCATTGCTATGCGAAGTTCATCGAGCATGCGCCGCATCCGGTGGAGATTGTCCGTATTCCCTTTGAAGGGAAAGAACTTCCGGCGTATTTGCATTTGCCGCGTAAACCCAAGCCCGGCGAAACATTCCCCTGTGTGGTGAACATACCCGGAATGGATTCCAGCAAGGAAACCGGCGTTAACATGTATGGCGATTCCTATCTCGAGCGAGACATTGCCGTATTAAGCATCGATGGTCCCGGTCAGGCGGAAAGTGTCGCGCTTGGCATTTACGTCACCAACTCGAACCATATGGATGCCGCCAAGGTTGTTGCTGACTGGCTCGAGGCGCACCCATCCATTGATTCAAGCAAGTTGCTGGTTCGGGGCTCAAGTTTTGGCACCTATTGGGGGCTGCAATGGGCAGCGGCCTTGGGCGACAGGATCAAAGGCGTTGCGGTAAGTGGCGTCTGTCATGAGCCCGGTTGCAATACGATTTTCAATATGGCATCGCCGTCGTTCAAGCTGCGCTATATGTGGATGTCGGATTATGACGATGAAGCGGAATTCGACGAGTTCGCCAAGACCATTGATCTACGGCCCTTCGTACCAGCGATTACCTGTCCTGTCCTCATTATGGCGGGCGAGCAGGATCAGCTGAGCCCGGTTGAGCATAGCTATGATGTGTTTGATCTGATAACCGCGCCAAAGGAAATTGCTGTCTATGAGGGGGCTAACCATTCGGTCGCGGATGCCAGTTCGGTGACTCTTGGCGGCAACCCGAAGGATTATCTTGCGGATTGGCTGGAGGACCGGATGAATGGCAAGCCGTTCCAGAGTGTCAAAGGCTTTGTCGATAGTTCAGGGCGTCGGACCGATACACCGGTCTAGACGCTAGCGCGGTTTCGGTAGCTCCCGCATCAGGATACCAATACCGTTGCGGGGTTCACGGATATGCAGCCTGTGCTGGATTTCCCAGCTTAGGGCGGCGCAGGTTTCAATGACGGGGACTCCGAAGTCGCGTTCCATCATCTCGACAATGCTGAGCAATCGCCAGGCGTTGCCCTGCAGATAAATCGCTTCCGCTTTTGGGTTCGCGGTGAAGGTTTTGTGCACCAGCGCATAAACTTGCTCGGGTGATATCTCGCCGGCTTTTTCAAACGGCACTTCGAGAGGCTCCATGGCCAGCACATTGAACCCGGCTTCCGTCATGTAGTCGCGGGTGAGTTCGTTCTGAAGGCGGGAATAGCTGACGCCGATAATCTTCTTTGCGCCAACGGCCCTAAAGGCGCGCGTAATATTTTGATTGGCGGTGAAATGGGGAATCCCCATCTCGCGTTCCCATTCGCGGATTGTCTTCTTTTCGCCCTTGACGCCCAGCATCATAAAGGGCGGCGTGCCGGAGTGATGAATTAAGTCGACCCCTGCTTCTGCGAGAGTGAGCGCATGATCATGGTAGCTCTGGATGGCGTTTTCAAACTCGTCCTGTGAGCCGCGCTTGACGTTTTGATGGATCGGGATAATTCCGACCCCCTCCGGCAGCAGGCGAACCGTTTCTTCCATGGAACCCGGTCGCATCGTCGGTTTAATGAGACCAACAGTACCGCGCCAGCTTGAGAAGCTCATTTGTTGGCTCTCTTTTTATGGAGTCATCACCGTCATGCCGAATGTCGATCGTGATTCCATCGCCCGGTGCGCTTCTGCAACATCGGCGAGGGCGAACTTCTGATTGATCTCGATTTTTACGCCGCCGCTTGCGACAATTTCAAACAGTTTTGTGGCGCGCCCCCTGACTTCGTCACCGGTGCGCATATGCCAATAAAAGGCGCCCGCCGTGATCGACAGAGAGCCCATTTCGTTTAAACGGAAAATGTCGAATGGCGGCACTGGCCCGGACGAGGAGCCATAAGCCACTAATCGACCCAGGGGTCGCAGCGCGGCGAGAGAAGACTCAAATGTATCGGCACCTACAGCATCAAAAACTGCTGAGACACCATCACCGCCAGTTAATGCTTTCGCCCGCGCTGCGATATCTTCCTGCGTACTGATAATGACGTCGTGACAACCATGTTCCGTGGCGAAGGCTGCTTTTTCGTCAGAGCTTACGACGCCGATGACATGGGCTCCGAAACTTCGTGCCCATTGGGCGATGATCATGCCGACGCCGCCCGCTGCGGAGTGAACTAGAATGGCATCTTGCTCATTCACCGGATGGGAGTCGTGGATCAGATATTGTGCTGTGAGCCCCTTGGTGATCATCGCGGCTGCCGTTTCGTCGGTGATGTCGTCAGGTATTTTGACCAGCCGTTCGGCATTCATCGTCCGCTGTTCGCAATAAGAGCCCCGAGGCAAAGCATGGCCGCCGCTTGAATAAGCAACGCGATCACCGATTGCGACGTCTGTAACATCGGGACCAAGGCCCTCGACAACACCGCAGCCTTCACCGCCGATCACATGCGGGAAATGCGGTAGGGGGTAGCGGCCGTTCCGTGTGTGGATGTCGGCGTAGTTCAGGCCGATGGCGGTGTGACGCAGAAGGACCTCACCGATGCCGGGTTCACCGACATCGACATCCTCATAGCGCAGCACTTCCGGCCCGCCATATTCATGAACCCTGACAGCTTTAGGCAATTTTCTGTCCTAATATGCGTCGTGTGCGCGCACCGGCACATCCATCGCTCCAATGTTCTCGAACTCGAGATGCATGACGTCTCCAGGTTTGACGGGACCAACACCGGCGCAGGTGCCAGACATGATGATGTCGCCAGGATGTAGCGTATAAAACTTGGATGCCCAGACGATCTGCCCCTGTAGGTCGAGGATCAGATTGCGGGTGTTGTTTTGTTGGCGGATTTCATTGTCGATGGTGAGAACGAAATCGAGCTGTCCCGGATCGGCAATTTCATCCGCTGTGACCAGCCAGGGACCGAGGACCGCATAGGTATCAACGGATTTTCGGAAGCTGCGGTCTTCCTTGCCGCGGACAACCATATCCATGGCAATCGCATAGCCAGCGACATAAGACAAGGCATCGTCATAGGAGATATCGCTGCCCTTGCGGCCAATCACGACTCCGAGTTCGGCTTCATGGTCGGTTCGGCGGTCGCTAAAACGGACGGCGACACCGTCTGACGGGCCAATCAACGCGCTATTGGCTTTGAGGAAGAGGCCTTGATCCTCCATTTTGCGACGAGGCATTCCGTGCGAAATACCGGCGTCGACCAGCGTTTCCTGAGCGTGCTCCTCGTAATTTTGCGGAACGCCAATGATCTTGGTCGGGTTGGCAACCGGGCTCCGAAATTCAACATCGGTAATTGGTTTGCCGTCGGCGCTATCGGCTGCTTGTTCGAGCTTTGGCCGCATCGCTTCTATATTGGCGATGAGCTGATCACCGATGGGTAAAGGGTAGCGATAGGCCGGTAATTCTGCTTCGACAATATTGGTGACATCATACACGACATCATCTCTGACAATGCCGAACCGGTTGTCGTCATATCTGCAAATTTTCATTGGTGTTCTCCCTGATCTATTGTTGATCAGTCCTATCGCTGGATCGGAGAGGCGTCAATGGACGGCGTGTTCGCGTCTCGTGTCTGGCAAGGTTCGCATCATGCGGCGCACCGCGTCGTCAGCAATTGAATGAAAGATTTCCGGATCATTCCTAACCCGTGCTGCACGGGCAATTGAGACAGGAAGAGACAGGGGTGAAAACGGTAGCCCGCCATCGCCACGTCCCGCCTTATGGCGTGCCTGCCAGAGGAGCTTTCCATCTGACGCCCGGATGAGGCGAAGAGATATACCAACCGCCCGGTTGGTCCATAGGACCATATAATCATCTTCAACGGCATCGAGCTGGACCTCGACGATGCTGCCGCATTTTGTCTGGCGCGCAAATACCCGGCGATCTTCGGTATGACTTAAATCCACCGCGATGCGGGCAGCAATCCGGCGTGCAGGTGTGCCGCCAATCGCTCTCTGGAACTTTGTTGCAAGATGCCGTTCAACAGATTCTTCTACCGCGCGCCGAATAGCGGGTGGTACTTTCGCTGATTTTGAGACCACGGCGGCGCAACGCGGCGGGCTGTGGAAGAACGCCTGATTCATTTGAAACGCTACCCGCCGTTCGAGCATAGGCGTTGCGGGTTCTTTTTCATTCATGCCGGTATAGGTGGTTTGCGCACAGCCGCCGAGTGATACAGCAACGCTGGTGGCGAGAAGAAGCACGACGTGCGGACATGTCATAATCCGTTACACCCGGCACTGACGGCGGGAGGAGAATGGTAGCTCGACCGATCCGTTGATTGCTCGGCCATCGACCTGAATGCTTTGAAGGGTTAGGCCTGATGCGGTCAGGCTGTAATAGGCCTGAATTCTTTTCGCTGACCCGTAGCGATTGCCGACCAGCTGTTCTAATCCACCCAGCAGAACCGCATCGACCGCGCGTGGAAAAACGCGCACCGGCGTCCAGGTGTTCAGATTATGACGCCGGGCGATTTGACGAAACAGGTTACTTTCCGCGACGATGTTGGCCCCCTGTGGCGATCGCAAAAATCCGCTGAATCGGTCGATATTGAGCTTCCAGGAGACGCCGGGAGGGTCTCCTGCTGAAAATAGTGCCTTACTGCGATGTAGCACGGCAGCCTGCATGCCATAGCACCGGGTCAATGCAGAATAGAGTCTGCGGCGGTCGTCGGCTGATTGTGGCCAGGCAATTTCAATAGAAGGCCCTTTGCCATGTTCCAGCATTCGTAACAAAACCCTTCCGGTGCTCTTGTGCTGTGCGGAGGCAACCACTGGCTGTTTTTGTTTTGATGGCCGTGATGGCTTGGCCTTATGGAGTACCTTTGTTTTAACAACCCGTGATTTGCCTGGCTCTCGCTTGGGTGCCGCTGGACGCGCTTTGGCGATGGGCTTGATAATTTTTGGAGTCGATCGCGCAGGTTTTACAACCTTCAGGGTCTTTATGGGCTTTGGCCGAGGCTGCCTCGTTGATTTTGGCGCAGGCTTCAGAGCGGCAACTGTTTTCTTGGGGGGCGGTGCCGCGGGTTTGATGGCGGGTGTCGCGGGTGCAGGACGAATAATGGGTGGGGGTGGCAGCTGAATAGCTGACATCTGTTGCGGTGGCGCTTGGATTTTTTCAATCGGCACCGGCGCTTTTGTTGGTTTTTTATTTGCGGCCTTTTCTGCCTGAACAGTTTGGAACAAGGCCGCGCAAAGCAGGATGATCGCCCCGGTAATAACTCCTGAGAGGGCGATCGATAACCTGTCTATCTGCTTGCTAGCCATCGCTTGCTACCGGCTAACCGATTTTGCGTAGAGCAGTTCCATCTCCTCGGCGAGTGCCAAGAGTTCGCGTCGTCGGTCTGAGGCTGACATCAATCTGTCACCCTTTTTTAAGACTGGTGTAGGGTCCGGGGTTGGGTTGTCGTTTAGGACCTCTGCTCGGCGTTTGGCAACTGCTGGATCGAGGATAGAGGGTGCCCCTCCCGCCTTTTTGCGGGAAGGCAAGGCAGAAGGGGGGACAACTGCCGGGGGAGCAGGAGGGGCAGAGACTACTTGTTTCTTGGGTAAGACCGGTGCAATCGGCACGGCCTTGGCAGGCGCCTCAATTTTTGCGGGGATTTTGACCTCTAGGGCCGGGGCGACAGCGGCAATCTTGGCCGGGGCGTCAGTTTGAACCGTTTTGGAGCCGACGGTTTCCTTGGCCAATTTCTTCATGTCGGCGGCAAGGTCATGGGCCCGGTCGACCGCTTTGTGGACATCGCCTTTGTCCGCAGTGAACAGAAAGATGAGGGCAAGGCCTACGGCCAGATTAAAGGCTAGGAATTTCATGTCAGGCTCCTTCCTGAAGGGTCGGTGCGTTGGCGGTGTTGCGGGCGCGGGTGATGATGATGAGGCCGCGCAGCAAGGCCGATACTGGTAGCCCGATGACCGTGGTCATAAAAGCGAGGCTAAAATTGGCCGTCATCTTGCGGATGACAGGTTGAATAGTCTCCGGGGTTAATTCCTGGCCGGATAAAGTGCCGATACCGAGGCTAATCCCGAGAAGGGTGAAGGTAAGCGCTAGCGTGGTGACACCATTGGCCGCCTGGACTCCGGTCTCGAACCAGACCACGTCATTCTTTGCGTCACTGGAAAGCATTCGTACCCAGCTGAACAATGCGATGAAGACCAGACTGCCGAGAAGCAGGACGAAGGACCAGCCGAGTACATTCTGCGCCCATTCCGCTATTTCGGCAGCGGGCCGGGCAGTGAACACGACAGCGATGGCCAGGATGACAGCCCCGGCACCCAGGAAGTAGCTTAGGGCGCGCGAGGTCGTATCACAGAAGGAACCCATCGAGCGTATTTTCGGGGCGGGCATTTTAGCGTCTTCCCAGTTTGGCGTTCATCAAGCTTTCGCTCGAAACACCAACCTGCTGTAACCAATGTTCCATTAGGCTGCGGTTATGTTCGACAGACGCGTGAACCAAAAAGGTCAGGTCGTAGTTTTCAAATGCCGCGCGAACTGCCGGGGTGTTTTTGCCGGCCAATGATTTATCCCGCAAAACCATCCGTTCGAGATCAATCAAGCGGTTACGGGAGACTTCGATCTTTTGCTGACGCTTTGCAGGTTCGAGCTCTGCTGATAGCAGCGCATCTAAAAGAATGGCGCGTTCGCGTTCCATATTCTCTAGTGTGCCCGCCTGGGCAACTGACATGATGGAAAGGGTCCCGGCGATAGCCGCGATGGACAGGGTTTTTAGAATGTATGTGATGGTCATAGTAAATTCTCCGTTATCGATCTAGAAAGAAGCCAACAGCTTCAGAGACATGTTTTTTGTCGGTTTCACCTTCAGCGACCTCTATGCCGTCCGTTTCAATGGACTCCGTCAGGGCCATCGCATCGAGGGCGACCAGCTTTGCCATATAGCCCAAGACGGTCCGTTCCTGATCGAGGACAGCGAGATCGGCCTCACTTTCACCAACCAGCTGGCGAATAAAGTCTTCTTTGCCGACGCCCTTACCGTTTAGGTCAGCGCGTTCATTCATTGGATGGCTGTTGATTGCCTGAACCAGTTTCTCGATAGCGCCGACATTGCGGGCATATTCGCGGGCATATTTGCTTTCGCTCAGCAGTGCCGAGCGAAACAGCTTGGCATCAACCTTGGGCGCGGATGATTCAAATCGGCTACGCGCCTGTTTCTGTTTTTCAATAAGGGCTATCCGTTGTGGTGTGAGCCCACCTTTGTTGCGACGCATTTTCCGCAACAACCGCTCGTAGACTCGAATTTTAGTCTTGGCACGTTTCGCCCGCATCGTTTGGTGGTTGGCCACTAAAGTGAGGTAGGCGCGTTTTTCAGCGAGGTATTGGTGCTGTAGTTCGGTTCTAAGGTCGCCGTCAGCGCGTTCAATAGCGCCGCGGAGGTCTTCGAGGGTTTTAACCTTAAACTTTATTTCTTCGCTGGTGTCGTTGAGGGCGGCAGCCAGTGATGACTTGGCGAAGTCCTGGTCGATCGCCTTTTTCAGATAGGTTGATGGCAGCTTTACAAGCCGCTCGCTTGATTTTGGTGACCAGCTGGCGCTGTCGTCTGGTGCGGTCGCTGCTGTTACGGGCGCCGCGAGGATGGTGCTGCAAAGCGATGCGACGACGACGATCTGAGCTGCTTTTCTGATGTAGTTTTGAGTATTGATCATGTCTAAGGTCCTAAGCCGGTTTAGCGTTGCCTGGCGCTCTGTTACTTGTTTTTCCAATACATGATTCGGCGCATTTCACTCTTGAGATTGTCGCTAACATTGAGCGCGGAAAATTCACCGAATGACTGATTTTCTTTGCGTTTTAGCAAAGCCTCCATCGTCACAACGAAGGAAGATCCATCGGCGTAATAAAAGTCGTTCTTCGGGAAACGTTTTTTGAATTTGTCGAAGTTCTGACGAGAATGATCGACGTCACCGCCCTTGAAAAAGTTCTGAATGGAAACGGCGTAGGCCCGCATCCGTTCGTCACGGGCAATACCACTGCTTTCTGGTCCAATCTCAGTCTCGCAGCGCTCCAATACTTTCGCGCTGGCGATATAGGTGCCGAGTGAACTTGTCGCCCGGGCCTTGTGGTCGAGCGCAAAACCTTCATCGCGACATTTGCGGTATTCGCGCATCTGGGAAATATCGTTAAACCGTGCCTCGCGATAGCCGATGCCCTCCAACGGGTCGCTCGGCATATTGCCGGTGCAGGCAGCGGCGGTGATTGCGGCAAGCGCAATACAGGAAGTCCGGGCAAAGTTTCGCAGGCGTGATGGGGCGTTTAGATATGCAGGCATTGATTTATTCCTCTCGTCTTGGGCTCGTTTCTGGTTATGAACGGGTCAGAAGGTTTTTCTGGCGCTCCTGAAAAATTTTATGGATGAAAATGGCGGGCAATCTTCAAGACGGAGATGCCGTCCCGACGGGCCTGATCAAGGATCGCAGCTAGCGTGGGTTTGTCCCGAGCTGCAGCGGCCTTTTTAAACATCGCGGCAGCCTGCCCACGACGCGCGGGATCGTTTTCTGCCGCAGCAAAGACCAGATGTTTTTGTTTGAGGTCATAGCTCAGCCGCCGGGGGGGGCGGGCATCCAGAGAAATTACCTGTTTGGCTGAGACACTCTGGGCGGTGGTAATGGCACGCGTCCTGAACGATGTTCCCGCTAGGCTTTGACGGGCGGCCAACACCCAAATTTTCTGTCGCTCGTTGGTGGCGTTCTTGATTTTGTACTGAAGGTTGCACAGCCTATGCAGATTTTCGGTCTTACCCGGACGTGCTCCCCCGATGCGTTCTTCCGTGATGTGTGGGGCGACAATACCGAACAGGACCTCGGCGCATTTTCCACCGGCTGGTGCATGGGTCTCCAGAGCGACAGCAGAAAACGGATGAGTTTTTGCAGTGTCCTTGTCGGCGGCAATGACCGTATTCTTGAAACTTGGCCCGACGTTGAGGGCGACTGCCGCTAAAATGGCGGCGCTGACGCACATGGCTGAAACGTGCTGCAATTTTTTCCCAATCGTATTCCTGGGTATCGAAATGGACATATGACGGAGTTTACGGGGGCGTTTCAGGTGTAACGTCTTTAGAACGTCGAGGACATTGTCCGTTGCAATGAATTTGAGTTTTGACGGTGTCGACAGCGTGAGGCGGTTTATTTCCTCTTCCGCCTCGGTGCGGTTGGCAGTGGGAACCGCGATAACGATCTCCGTGCCATCGGCAATCAGATCGTCAAACAGGTCGCGGGACCGTTGGAGTTTTTGTCTGATATCGCTGACACTTTGTATGCTGAGGTCGCAATTCACCTCGCCGGAGGCCCAGACGATGCGGTTATAGGCCTCATTGTTGGTCGCAAGGCGCCGTTCATGCGCTAAGGCGTGGCCGATAAATGCGCCGAGCTGCCAGCTCAACCCTGATGCGATGGGGTCGGATATATCCATCCGATAGGCGCTGTGGCCGTAGCAGGCTTCGATGATCCCGGTCGGACGTCTGACAAACGTGTCATAGTCAGGGCTGATCGGCAGGACCATGGCGCGGCCGCCGAGGCAAATAACCGACCGCACATCCGGCGCTTCGGCGGTGAGACGCTGCAGGCGGGTGGGGCCCTCAGTCGTGGCGATAAAGACGGCTGTTTTACTCATCGCATAAACACATCGGTTTTGGGGTCACGTAGAGACACCGCGAGGGCAGAGTTTGAGCCGAGTAAAAGCTGCACCGTTCCATCCGTTGGTTCAGGCAGGGGTATCCGGTCGCAGCCTTCAGTGTCGTTGATGACAAAGAGCGTATTCGGGGAACATGTCTGGTCCTGAAGTTTGATGATGACATAGAGCTGCTCGCGATCGGCCTGACTTTTGCGCAAAGTCATCTGGAAACCGGTGCCAAAACGGGTTGTAGTTGCTCCGCTGGAGGCCGCCGCGCGGGAGATTGGTCGCAGGGGAGCGACCCGTTCGAGGAGTATTCTCATATCATTCCGAAGTTTGGGGTTTGTCGAAATTAGCCGCGTCAGTCCGGCTTTAACCGGCGCGTCAGGTTCCGTTGCGTAACGGTATAAATCATTGAAACACACCGTTGGTTCTGCGGCGGCGTTGTCTGACCTGGCTTGAAGGTTTGTCAGGGCGTCACAAGCGACAAAGATTGCCTCGCCC
This sequence comes from uncultured Alphaproteobacteria bacterium, assembly GCA_943787225.1. Classification (GTDB taxonomy): domain Bacteria; phylum Pseudomonadota; class Alphaproteobacteria; order MPNO01; family UBA2964; genus UBA2964. Next base: position 403,588 of record CALSLP010000001.1, on the reverse strand, counting down.
GCCGTTTCTGCCTCGGCCCAGTGATTTATTGTGTCCGTCATGAGTAAACTCCATAAAGCTGGCGGAATTGATCGAAAAAGATTTCCCTGTCGATCGCGTCCATAGCAACCCAACCATTCCGTGACTCGGCGATGCGGGGTAGCAATGTTGTGAATCGGGAGAGCGATTTGTGGATATCCAGGAGGGCATCTACGGCACTGGAGAACCCCGCAATTTCTTCTGTGGATGACCCGGTATCGGGTTTGGCAAAGCCTTTTCGGGAAATTCGGTTGGCTGCCTGTTTGCTATCCGCAACAAATTCAGCCAAAGCGGGGCATGTCGCGTGGTTGTTCAGCACTGTTGTAAATGCAGAGCGTTGTTCTTTGACTCCGTGGAGAGAGACCACGTTGTCGGGCGTTGTATCCGTATCGGAAATGACCGCGGCGAGCGGCGATAAATCGATATCGGGCTGCATCTCCAAAAGAATGGAAATGGCTGCGTCGTCACCAGCCATTGCAAGGTGGTAGAAGCTGGCCAATAGCGCGCGCTCCAGATTGTTGGCGGTTTTTTCAAAGTCCTTGGCGCCGGTTTCATAGCCAATGTTGGCGGCTTGATTGGCATTGGCCTCTATTACTGTTGCCGGAGAGGTGCCTCGGCGAAGCGCCTGGGTCATCCGGGCCTGGACGGCACCAAAAATCTCGGCCCGTAAAATTGAAAGCGGCAAGATTTGCGCTGTGTTCCCACTCTCTATCAACAGCTCGAGCGTGCTTCGCTCGGACTTGTTGAGAAATTTGATCTCGTTCGCAGGAGCAGCATCGAGCAGATCCAGAGGTGCCCGCCGCTCATGAATTTCTTCAAGAGCTGCATCAATCGCCCCGGGGTCAATTTCGCCATTTTCGCGATCCGTTCCGATGGATGATATACGGTGAAAGGCGCCTTGTTGTTGCGCCGCCGTCAGGGCATCACGAACATTGATGAAGAGCTTAACGACTTTCCGATAGGTCTTGAAATCTCCAGCCTCATCCGCCGATGAGGCGATCCAGAAGTTCAAAACCATGTCATCGGTGATATTTTCGGCATGGGCAGCACCGTTGCGGCGTGCCACCATAAACTCCGTCACGGCCCGATATTTACGTTGCGCGGTTGCCGCTGGCAGATGGCTGTTCAAATAGGCGTATAGGCGGCGGGACAGGACGTTGGCGGTGTCGCTGACCTGCGCCCGGGTTGCTGAGCTGACGAGGATGTCTTCTAGAATCTCTAAGACAGTAGCGTAACCGAGCGTTGAGGTCAGAAACTCCAGCAGGGCGGATAAAAACGGCATCCGGGTATGGGCAATTGCGAATTCGCCATCCAGGTAATTTACGTGCACTGTCGAGGGGAGATGTTCGATTGCTGCCGCCGGGTTAAGTCCAAGGCCATCTCCAATTTTGCGTCTAAAGGATTGCGCAGTCGCTGGTCCCGGTCCCCAAAAGAAATTTTCAAATCCGGCAGAACGGTCGATTTGGCTGGCGATATGAACAAGGTGACAGAGTTCGTGGATCGGACCGGTATAGCTTCGGCATACGATCCATCGCGTGAGGCGACGAGAGACCGCTGGTTTGAATTTTATCTGATGGCCATCACTGGTTTCTGAGATTGCCTGCAATGTCGCTTGTAATTCATCGCTGACCGTACCGCCGGCGAGGCCATCAATTGAATAGATCCCATCCATGTTACACGCTCCCGTTTCTAAGCTGACGGCGGTAGAGGCGCTGGAGCCGCTGGACCTTTGAGACGTATTTGCGCGTGTAGGGGATCACCCGGGGGCGATGGCGGCCATGACGGTCAACCGCAGAGCCACCATTATAGTAGGACAATGCGAGGTCCACCCGACCGTCATAACGATCGATCAGGCGGCGCAGGAAGTGGAGCCCCAAGCGAACGTTAATGCGCGGGTTCCACAGCTGATGGGGCTTGATACCGTATTCACCTCGTGCCGTTGCCGGCATGATTTGCATAACGCCACGGGCGCCTTTGTGACTTCTGGCGCGGGGATTGAAGTTGGATTCAGCATGGGCAACGGCGAGTGCCAAAGAAACAGGCATATTCATACGAGCTGCTTCTTGGACGATCAGTTTTTTGACGTCGGCCCGATTCTGCGGTGTGTGATGCGCCGTAACCGCGCTGGAACTGCACCCGGTGGCAAGAAACGCAGCAAGTAAAACACCAAGTGTCCGGCGTGTTATGAAGGGTTGGGTATTAACGGGCATTGGTTTTCTCCCGCAAAGCCTGATTCCATTTTGGATCGAGGGTCGTGATGATGACTTTTTTCGCTGCCAGTCCCTTTTGCGCCTGCATGGCTGCCGACATTGACAGGTCAGGTGCTACGGCAAGGACCACACGCTCTGCATTGCGGAGTGTCGCCGGATCAAGCGTATTGAGCTCGCGGTCGCGGTATTGCTTGCCGTCATAGACAACAAGAACGTCTTTTTGGGTTAGCTTGCTGGTCTGCCCAGAACCAGCGGTCGCACTGTTCTGGGCAAGGACCGCAATCGACATTGACGCTGATTGCTTCATTGGCGTTTTGGCGGCGGGAACACCCATGGAAATGGCGGTCAGGACCATCACACTGAAAAATCCCATTGCCATTGCCAGCGCGATTTCCGTCATCGCATTTTCCTGGCTGCTGTTACTCATTGTTCGTCTCCGTGTTCTCGCTAAGGGGTTTATGAAAGGCCTAGGCGGATTTTTAGCCGCGACGATCCCGTCGTTTCATGTGACGGACAAGCTGACGGGTTAAGCGGCCGGTAACGCGAAGCCTGTTGTGTCGCTGATAGGCGCGGATGGCCATGACGGGTATGGGCCTTCATGATTCCATCGATGCGGCCCGGCTTGTAGCCAAGGCGCTGCAGCATGCGTTGGACATGAAAGACGGGCTGGCGGCCGTGACGGCTCATTGTAAATGGCGGATGACTCCGCAGGATGACGGGCGTAATCGTTGGTTGCTGATATCGCTTTATTTCCGGCGCAGGGCTGGCCAGACGGATGCGGCTTGGTGGTGTCGCCGCGAAGACCAGGCCGTTTTCGGTGCTTACAGCCTTATAGGAGAGGCTCGCGGATGGGCCGTCTTTCCGTAAGGTGCCGACAACCAGAATATCGACCTTCGCATTGCGGAGGAGATCAGCGACTCGGGCGTCGCGGTCGGGTTCAAGCTCGCTTATCGAGTCAATTTCGCGAATGACTGATTTCAGGGTTTCGCGGGCAACAAACCGGAAAGTGCCGGTGCCCTGCTTGGTCAAGGCGGCAAGCAATCGGTCATTGAACTCGCGCGCCATATCGGCGCTCACACGATCATTTTTCTTTGTCGTGGTTTTTGAGAAGCGGAACGGGACAACGGCGATCCGGGGCTTGCCGTAGCCACCAACCGCAGGAATATCTGCAGCATCCGTTGCCCGGATACCCGATAAAATATCTTCGGCAAACATTTCAAAGGGGGCTTGATCGGTCTGATGCCGATCTTGTGCCTCGGCGCTATTCCAGGCGGCGGTGAACAGGTACGCGGTCCCATACAGCAACGCGGCGATGACATAGGCTGATTTGATGTGCTTATTTGAAATCATGTTTTCCTCCCCCAAATGGGTACTGTTTGGTTCTCACCAGTTGATTGATGAGGTTCCGGTTTTGCCCGGTTTTCGGGCGTTAAGAGTGAATTGATGCTTCTTGCGGGTGAGCGCGGCTTGTGTCCCGAGCTGAGTCTGCATTTTTTGCAAGAGTGGCTGTAACGGCGGTGCCTTATCGCGTCGGGTGATGGAGAATGATGCGTCTGAATTTGTGGATCGGTTCCGTCGGACGTCCAGATTTCCAGGTATGACAACAAGGTGGTCTTCGATATCGCGGATCGTCGCGTTATCGAATCCGATCAGGCGTAGCGTAACCCTGGCCTTGTTTATGGGGCTCGGCGTCACAAGCTTTGTCTTCGCGACTAAGTTAGACTGACGGCGAAGTTTTGTACTTTTCAGCTTGCGCGCAATCGTCTGCGCTATCTGTCTTGCGGGTTTCCTGATCTGCTCGCTGGCGCTGTCGGCAATACAAACTGCATTGCAATTTTCTGGTATGCGCCAGGATAGTACCGGTGCTTTAAGGCGGCCAAGAAGCGTATTCCGGTTAACGTTCCGGATGACGGTATTCAGATGCAGGTTTGCCTGACGTGTGTAAGTCCTACGAACGATCTTGAGGCTGGCCCGCACTTTGATCGTGATATGGGGGGCGTTCAATTTTGCATTGGGTGTCGGTGATAGAGATATGTGATTCAGCGGTGCTTTTGGTCTTTGCATAGCCGTATCGATTATGCGGAGGCTATGACCATCAGCTGCTAACTTTGCGATTATGATGTCAGTCGCTTGCTGTTCTATGGCTTTGTTGCCGACTGTGTGTGCCGTCGGTGAGCCAGCAATCAGAATGTGTAGACCGTTGGAAATTTTGGTGGATTTTTTCATGGATTTTTCCGCGGCATGGCCGGGAGAAGACATGCCGATCAGCAATAATCCCAAAACAGTTGTGATCTTTGGATATGTCGACATGATATTCGTTCCCCCGACCTGTATGCGGAAAGAGACTGGTTTCCGTTAGCTCACAGTTTTCCAGCTACCATCCGCCATGCGGCAGGCAGTGCCGTTCAATTTGGTCTCATAACCATCGATCCATCCCCAGGTCGTGTAATCGCGGCAATACTGGCCGGAAGACAAACGATAGGTACGGGTCGGCTGTACCGAATACTCAGAACCCGTGTCAGGATTGCTCCAGGAAACGTTCTGACCTGTCTTTGCGGTTTCGAGCGCGTTATAGGCTTCCAGGCGATCGGCACGGTCCATTGAGTCACCGATATTGCCGCCAACAAGGGCCCCGACAATGACACCACCGATAATGGCTGCCGTCCGGCCGCTGCCTTTACCAATGTTGCTGCCGAGCAGCCCGCCAACCGCGGCACCGATCAAACCACCGGCAACGGAACCGTTACCATAGGTGCGGTTATAGCGAGGGGTCGGGTTATACCGGGGACGTACCGGTACATGATGGATCACCGTTTTGTGGCGGATTACCTGACGGTGATGCGTAACCTGACGACGATTATTGCGCTGCCAGCGACGCTGTGCCTGGCGTTGTGCGCGAAGGGCCTTACGGTTCTGCTTGCGATAGTGGCGATTGCTACCATTATAATAGGTGACCTTCTTGACGGTTTTAACGACCTTGTAGCTTTTAGAGTAAGGTCCGGCAGCAACAGGTGTCGCGGTGACCGCAACAGCCGTAATGCCTATAATCGCGAAGACTGAATTTCGAATTGTTTTTAACATCGTCTCTCTCCATGTGAAGTTCGTGACGATGCGATTAGAACAAATCTGTGCTGAGCCGAACCTGAACGCGTTGTTCATCCTGCGTTCAGGTTTCAACGTGCAAACAGTGCCGTGCGCGAGCCTCCAATCAGGTGGTCGCCGATTTCCATTGTTAAGGGCATAATAGAGCGATGAACCGAAGGAATCCCCAGCGTTTGAACCAGATGGCGTTGTTAGCCCTCCTGGTGCTGTGCGCCCTCGGTACAAGAGCAGAGGCGACGGTTTTCGCCCTGAACTTTGTTTCGAGCCAGCCCGACTTAATGAACAATTCTGTTGAGGCGATAAATAAATTTTCAAAAAAAATGGAATTGGCACAGCGGCGGCGGGATCGGCGTGGTGGAAAAAGACCTCGGTTTCGGCGGCCACCGCAGGACAGTTTTCAAATGCAATCTCCGCCGGAGGAGGTGTTGGAGCGTCGGCGTCTTCGGCGTCTCAGGAACCAGCAACAGCGTAATCGGGATCAGGACAATGCGCGGGACGCTGTCCGAAGCGGCGCTGCGTTACCTCTGTCGTCTATAATCCAGGGTGTGCAGGCGTCGTGTCCTGGCCGCTTCCTGGGGGCACGTTTGATTCGACGCGGTGATCAGCTGGCCTATAGATTGAATATTCTGCGGCCTTCCGGGAAACGGGTGACGATGTTTGTCGATGCGGCCAATGGCAATATTGTGAGAGGGCGCTGCCGTTAGGCCGCGACACGTAAAGAAATGAGAATACTCGTTGTAGAAGACGATAAGGATTTAAACCGTCAGCTCGCGGCGGCATTGCGGGATGAACAATATTCTGTCGATGTCGCTTTTGATGGCGAAGAAGGACATTTTCTCGGCGATACGGAACCCTATGATGCCGTTGTTCTTGATCTCGGTCTACCGGAGCTCGATGGTGTGAGTGTGCTTAAGCGCTGGCGAGGAGATGGCAAAACGATGCCGGTTCTTATTCTGACGGCGCGGGATGCCTGGTCTGAAAAAGTCGCGGGTTTTGATGCGGGCGCAGATGATTACGTCACCAAGCCATTTCGCATTGAGGAAGTCCTGGCCCGGATTCGGGCGCTCATTCGGCGGGCTTCCGGTCATGCCGTTTCAGAACTTTCTTGTGGCGGGGTAGTCCTGGATACGCGTGGTGGGCGTATCACCGTTGAGGGTGCGTCGGTCACCCTGACAGCACATGAGTTCAAAGTGATTTCATATCTTATGCATCATCGCGACGAAGTCGTGTCACGGACGGAGCTCACCGAACATATCTATGAGCAGGATTTTGATCGAGACTCCAATACAATTGAGGTCTTTGTCGGACGGCTTCGCCGGAAGTTACCTAAAAATTTAATCCAGACGGTGCGTGGACTTGGTTATCGGCTTGCTGATCCTGACGCGGAAGCCAAAGGGGAATAGGCATCGATTTTGTCGACTGAATCAGAGAACCCATCGCAAACTGGACAATCGATCGCTGTCCGCCTCATTGGGGCTGCCGGGCTATGGGTGGCGATCATGTTGATTGTTGGTGGATTTCTGTTGTCCAACCTGTTTCGAGGACCTTTGGAACAGTCGTTTGAACAACGCATGGAATTCCTGGTCGATAGTCTTATTGCGGCTGTTGAGGTGGGGCATAACCGCGAACTTTTTCAGAGTCAAAGTTTGGGGGAGCCCCGGTTTCTGCGGCAATATTCCGGCTGGTACTGGCAAATAACAAATTTGAAAGACAACAGCGTTGTTGGACGATCCCGATCTATGTGGGATTTCGAGTTGGCCGTTAGTGATGCGGCGAAGGGTGCCTTACGTCAGGTCTCGCGGACTGTCGGTCCGCTCGATCAAAAACTGCAATTGCTGGAAAAGCGGATCACCGTCGATGGCATGGCGGGCACCTATCTGTTTTCGGTAGCGGCAGACCGCCAGGATCTGATCGATACGGTTGATAGTTTTAATGTAACGCTGAGCTGGTCATTAGGCGTTCTATGGGTCGGGCTGGTTCTGGCGGTGTTCATTCAGGTCCGGTTCGGATTGTTGCCGTTACAGCGCATGCGCCAGTCGCTCGCCGATATTCGCGAGGGCCGTGCCGAAAGGCTGACAGGCTCCTTTCCCAAAGAAGTCAGTTCACTTGCGGAAGAGCTCAATGGGCTCCTCGATCATACAACCGACGTGCTGGGGCGGGCGCGTTCGCATGTCGGGAACCTCGCCCATGCTCTGAAGACGCCCTTGGCAGTTCTCGGAAATGAAAGCGCCAGTCCAACGGATAAGATGCCTGATATTGTTGATGAGCAGACCCAGCTTATGCGGCGTCATGTCGATCATCATCTGGCTCGGGCGCGGGCGATGGGACAAGCGCCTCTATTGCGGGGGCAGACCGCTTTACTCCCCGTGCTCGAAGCGGTCGCGCGCACCTTGGAAAAAATTTATGCCCGCGACGGCATCACCGTCAGCGTCGCTGGACCCGACAATTTGGCTTTTCGTGGTGAGCAGCATGATCTTGAGGAGATGCTTGGCAATCTGGTCGATAATGCCTGTAAATGGGCTAAAGGGCGGGTTTCTCTGACGGCTAAGGCATTATCCGAAACGGGAAGTGGCGGGCTCCAAATTCAGCTTCAGATCGAGGATGACGGACCGGGTGTTCCAGCAGAAAAACGCGAGGAAATTTTTGGCCGTGGCGAGCGCGCTGACGAATCGACACCGGGCAGTGGTCTTGGGCTGTCTATTGTCCGTGACATCGCGACGCTTTATGGCGGTGATGTCACACTCGGCGATGCCCCGTCTGGAGGGCTTCAGGTTACCTTATTATTGCCGGGCGCGATCTCAGCAAAAACGAGTTAGCGTTTCCCGCGCTGGATAGCCTGCCATATGCGAAGTGGTGTTGCAGGCATATCAATATGTTGCACACCGATGGGTGCCAGCGCGTCCATAATCGCATTGATAACGGCCGCGGGTGCTCCGGTGGTGCCGCCTTCGCCAGCCCCTTTTGCGCCCAGTGAATTGGTCGGGCTTAGAACCTCGTTTAAGACGCCGTCGAAAAATGGTAAATGTTCCGCGCGCGGTAGCGTGTAATCCATGAACGAACCGGACAGCAACTGCCCGTTCTCGGGGTCATATACCGTGTGTTCATGCAAGGCCTGTCCGATGCCTTGCGCAATGGCACCTTGTGATTGGCCATGCACGATCATTGGGTTAATCGCTCGCCCGACATCATCGACGACCGTGAAGGCGATGATCTCCAGCGCGCCGGTTTCCAGGTCAATTTCGACTTCGCAGACATGGCAGCCATTGGGATAGGTCACATCATCGCTGTCGTGCAATGAATCACCGCCAAACTCGCCTGCGGCACTATTTTCTGAGCTTGCGCTGTCGATGGCGCGCGCAACCTCAAACAGGCTAACGGAACGATCAGTCCCGGTGATAAGATAGTTTCCGTCGGCAAAGGAGATGTCGGTTTGCGCGGCTTCGAGAATTTCTGCGGCGACGCTCAAGCCGGATTGAATGGCTTTGTCTGCGGCTTCCACCAAGGCGGGCCCAGCGCGAACTATGCTCCGCGATGCATTGGTGCCGACACCGGTTTTGACGAGCTCAGAATCGGACTCCACCATTTCAATACAATCGATGGAGATACCAAGCTGTTCGGCGACGATTTGCCGGAAAGTCGTTTCATGGCCCTGGCCCTGGGCCACGGAGCCGATACTAAACAGAACCGTGTCATCGCCGCGAATAACAACACTGCCATATTCCTTGGGAACGCCGCCGGCGCCTTCGATATAGTTACAAATCCCGATGCCACGGAGCATGCTGCGTTGAGCGGCATCGTTGCGGCGGTCCTCGAATGCATCCCATTTAGCACGGGACAAGGCGGTCATCATATTCGCTTCATATTCGCCGCTGTCATAAGTTGAACCCACCGGGCTGGTATAAGGCATTGCTTCAGGCGGGACGGCATTGCGACGCCGGAGTTCTACGCGGTCCAGCCCGGTTTGCCGGGCCGCCTCGTCAATTAACCGTTCCAATGTATAAATCGCTTCGACCCGTCCAACACCGCGATAGGACGCGATGGGCACTGTATTGGTGAAAACCCCGGCGAGATTGAGATGGACCAATGGCGTTTTATAAATGCCGGGCAACATGCGGGTCACATTGCGAAGGGCTGTGAAGGGCGAACTGCCAGCGAGATAGGCACCGAGACTGCAGACGCCGGAAACCTTTAACGCCAGAAAATCACCTTCCGCGTTGAGTCCGAGCGTGCCGCGCATAACATAGTCGCGGCCCTGGTTGGAGGTTGTGAATTCCTCGGCGCGGGTCGCAAGCCATTTGACGGGGCGTCCAAGTTCGCGCGCCGCCCAAAGGACGATGGCATATTCAGGGTAGGTAAATGAGCGGGACCCGAAACCGCCACCGACATCGCGCGAAATCACTCTGATCTGGTCAGGGTCGACACCGAGTGTGTAGGATAGCCGGTCGCGTGTGACGTGAACACCCTGGCAGCCAATATGCAGCACGAAATTTTCTGTTTCTGGATCGAAATCGGCAACAGCACCCCGAGGTTCCATAAAACAAATCACAATGCGGTTATCGATGACCTCGATCGTGATCACATGGGCGGCTTCTGCTAGCGCATCATCGGTTGCCGCCTCATCACCGGCGACCCAGTCGAAACAGGTGTTGTTTGGCGCTTCCGGCCAGAGTTGTGGCTGTCCGTTGTCACGCGCGGCCGCTGTATCGGTTACCGAGGGTAACAGTTGGTATTCCACCTGCACCTTTTCGGCGGCTTCGGCAGCGATCTCGGGGGTTTCTGCGATGACCACAGCAATGGCATCGCCAACATGGCGGACGCGTTCGCGGGCTAAGGGGTAATAAGGTGGGCTCGGCATCGAGGAGCCATCTTTGTTTGGATAGAGCGGACCGCGCTCGGCGACGTCGGAGGGCAATACATTGACGCCATCGGCTTCTAAATCTGCAGCTGTATATATCGCGATGACGCCATCTGTGGCCTGTGCGGCGGATATGTCGATATTACCAAACTCTGCATGCGCGTGTGGTGAGCGCACGAAAGCGGCATGGAGTTGTTCGTCTAAATTATGGTCGTCGGTATAGCGGCCTTGTCCTGTGAGAAGGCGATGATCTTCCCAACGAGGAATCCTCGCACCGATGCCGGTTTTGGGGTCTGCCATGGTTCGGTGCTTACCTTGCTTTTTATCCCTGAAGTATTTCAAACAGTTTTAACCGTTGTGACCTGTAGAGAAAGGGCGTGCAGCGAAAAAATTTGCTATAAGGGTTTTGAAATTTTTTTGAGTGACCAATGCCAATAACTGTTGAGAAGCTGGGCCAGACATTTTTTGCGGTCATCCACGGGATCGATGCACGCGAACCGACGGCGTCAACGGATGTGAGCGCTATCATCGAGGCCATCGACGATCACGGCGTGTTGCTGTTTCCTGGTCAAACTCTTGATGAAGAACAGCATATGGCGTTTAGCCGCCAGTTTGGCGAGCTGGAAGTAACCTATCAAAAAGGTCGCAAGCGCCGCTTACGGGCTGAATTTGCCGACGCCTCAAACCTTGGCTCGGATGGCGAATTGCTGGCCCCGGATAGTGAGAGGGCAAAGTATAACCGCGCGAACCAGCTCTGGCATTCCGATGCGTCGTTCCGGGCTATCCCATCGAAATATTCACTGCTTTATGCCGAAACAGTTGCTAGCAAGGATGGCGAAACAGAATTTGCCGATGAGCGTGGCGGCTGGGAAGCGCTTGACCTCGAACGCAAAGAACGGGCGGAACGAATGGTGGCTGGCCATAGCCTGATGACATCGCGGATCAAAACCGGATTTACGACCTTTACCGCAGAAGAGGGTGTCTCGCTAAAACCAGTACCGCAACCCGTCGTCAGGACGCATGATCCAAAAGGACGCAAGAATCTGTTTCTTGGGTCTCATGCCGGTGAAGTTTATGGCGAAGACCCGGAAGATGGCACCAGGTTTCTCGAAGAATTGCTGGCCTTCACCACCCAGCCCCAATTCGTCTATCGGCACAAATGGACGGTCGGTGATCTTGTGATGTGGGATAACCGACGCGTTATGCATCGCGGACGGGCCTGGGATGAAAGCGAGCCACGGGTGATGCGCCGGACAACACTCGTGGGCGACGGACCGACAGTCATCGATGGCAAGCCGGTGAATGAAGCCGAAGCTCTTCGCCAGAACGCGTCCTGAGCAGGCTTCCTAGTCCTTATAGCTTGACCGCATGACCCAGTATTCCCAGGCCCGGTCGAGACCAAGGGGACCGAGTTGGTTCACGTTACACAAATCAACCTCGGCTGGTGTCAGGTAATCGATCTCTCCGCCCAGAAGCTTGGCCTGCATAATCATCTTGGCGGTGGCTTGTAGATAGACCGCTGTCATCACAACCTCACGAATGTTGCGCCGGGCGCAAACACAGCCGTGTCGTTTCATGAGGGCTGAGGCATTCTCGCCGAGCGTTGTTGCAAGATCGCGGCCTTGCTCCATCGTAACAACCAGATGGTTGGTTTCTCCGAAATTGTCTCGGATATCCCAGATGGGCACATGGGCACCCATCGGGGCACTCATGTGAAGGAGAGGGCGGATTAAGGTGTTGGTCGCCGCGAAGGGCACGACTTCTTGCGAGTGGTTATGCACGACTGAATTGACGTCAGATCGAATCTCGTAAATGCCGCCATGGATAGCGCGTTCACCATAGGGGGTGCGGCCCCGCAGATCGCCAATTGGTTCACCATCAAGGCGGAACTCGACGATGTCATCGACAGTAATAAGTTCCGGCGCGCGTGAGACCGAGATGAAATAGCTCTCCGGGTTATTGGGGTTGCGGACGCTGATATGCCCGAACGCATCGACCACCCCCTCGCGGGCCAGGATACGATTGGCGATAACCAATTCGCGAATAAGGCCGGTGTTGTCTTCCATTGGTAACTTCCTTTTCTAAAACTCAGCAATAAGGACAGCCGGGAGTGTCCATAAAATGTGCAATTTGCATCGGCGGCGGGGTTTGTTCGCTGCGGGTCTCAACAATCACTTCCCCATCAATGATCACGAATGAGATTCCCGGTAAATCACCATGCGCGATGGCATCCGCCATCGTGGAGCCAGCAGACCCTTTTACCGGACCAGCGATCAGTAAATCAGCCGGTGCTCCTTCCTTCAGGATGCCGACATCCAGTCCGTGGGCCTTCGCTGTATTGCCAGTCGCGGCGGCAATCGCATCGGCGGGTGTCATTTCGCAGATCGAGGAGAGGAACAGGATATTGCGCAGCATGCCGCGCGGGATAACGCCGGTGCCGCCGGGGGTGTCGGTGCCGAGTGTTAATCGGTCGAGGCGACCCTGTTGCATGAGACGTTGCACAACCATATAGGTCGAGCGGTAATTGCCGGAGGAACAAACCTCCAGAGAAAACTCAGTGTTATCGACCAGCGCTGGCAAGATCATCATCGGACATTGGGATCGGTCCGCCGGATACATGCGCGGCGATATCAGGTTGCAGCCAGGACAATGTGTCGAAGCCGCATATCTGGCTCGATCCAGAACGCGATACGCCGCCGGTATGCACCTTGGTGCGTATGCCGCGTTCGCGCGCCATTGCTGTATAGCGGACGGCTTCCTCGCGATTTTCTTCAAGAGGGAAAAAGATGAATTTCACCAGGATCGCGCCGGCGTCGGCGAGCCGGTCGAAATGCTTTTCAGTCATGCCGGGAACCAGAAGCGCCGTCCCGGCATGAACCTTTGACGTCACTCCAGCGGATACGGCCGGTGGTGGCGGCGGTAACCTCGGCCAGTGATGTGACGAGGTCGGCGGACAGGTTGTTGTAATCCAGCCCCGGTGTGTGGAGTTCACCCGCGGAAATCATGGTCGTGCTGCCGCCATGCATATAATTCCCGATCCAGCCCATGGTGTCCTGAGTTGGCGTCCATTCGCCGAAGACCGGGTGGATATGACCGTCAACAAGTCCAGGCAGGACGGCCAAGCCTTCTGCATCGATCGCTTTGTCACACTCTGTATCAGCGGGCGGGTTGAGTGCTTTGATGCGGTCGTTTTCAATCAACAGGGTTGAAATATCGGCCTGTTGGTGACTTCAGGTCCCCGGTAAAGAACTCGCCGATATTGGTGATAAGAGTTGTCGTCACGTCGTGCGCCCAACGGTTTGTTTGGATGAAATCGTATCCTATGCTCCAGCCCTTGTCAGCGGGCGAGCATCACGGCATCTTTCAGCCGAACAATAGACCGCGTTTCAGGGAGATGAGAATGGTTGCTCGCGCACCGCAAATAGATACCGTCATCAGTAACTTCACGCCGCGTTTTATCACCAGTGGCGTGCCGCTGGCGGACTTTCAGGAAGCGACTGATGGGTTGGTGAATTGGGAGGACTGGCTGCCGCGCTGGTCTGCTCGGGCTGAAATTCATGAGGAAATGGGGCGCGAAGCGCTGGCGGCGGGGAAAGGTTTTAGTGCCGCCGATCACCTGACAACAGCAGCGCTGATTTATCATTTTGCCAAGTTTATGGCGGTGCAATTTCCGGAAGAAATGCGGGCGACACATGCCAAGGCGGTTGAATGCCACCGTCTCGCTTTGCCCCATATGGATCCGCCAGGCGAACGCGTGGCAATTCCCGTTCGAAGGCCATGAACTATATGGAAACTTGCGCAAACCCGTCGGGGTCGAAAATCCGCCGGTTGTGATCATGGTGCCGGGGCTTGAGGCCACCAAAGAAGAAATTTTCGGCTATACGCCAGCGCTGCTGGCACGCGGTATGGCGACGCTGCCAATCGATGGGCCGGGGCAGGGTGAAGCCGAATACGATTTACCTATCCGGGGCGATTATGAAGTTGTCGCTGCTGCGATCATCGACTGGATTGAAAGCCGGGCTGATCTCGATGGTAATCGGGTCGGGATGTTTGGGGTTAGTCTTGGCGGGTATCATGCGCCACGGGCGGCGTCGTTTGAGAAACGCATCAAGGCGTGTGTTGCCATATCCGGTGCCTATGACTGGGCGGAGAATTGGGACAAGAAATCTGATCTCAACCGGGAAGTCTTCCGCATTCGGTCGCATGCTAAAACGCTTGAAGAAGCGCATGCGAACGGCAAGACGCTGACGCTCAGAGAATGCGCGAAGAATATCACCTGCCCGATCTATATCATCGCCGGAGGACTCGACCGGATTACCGCGGTTGAGGCGGCTAATCAGCTGGCGGCTGATGTCTCCGGGCCAAAAATTGTGTCGATTGTTGAAGATGGCAATCACGTTTGTCACAACCGCCCCTACAAGGTCCGACCGCAAACGGCTGACTGGCTTGCAGAACAGCTCGGACGCATAGCATTTGGTGCCTTGAAGCGCCGTTGACCGGACGGGGCTGATCGGGCATGTAGAGGGCCGCCATACGCTGCCGTATGGAAGATGGAGAAATATGATGGATGGAGCGATAGGACAGCCGGTCCGCCGCAAGGAAGATCACCGGCTCCTGACCGGAAAAGGCGAATTTAGCGACGACCACAGCATGCCGAACCAATGTTGGGCGGTCATGGTTCGCTGTCCCTTTGCCCATGCAGCGATCAAAGGAATAGACACGACCAGCCGCGGCGGCGATGCCTGGCGTATTAGGAGTCTTTACGGGCGCTGATTGTGAAGCCGATGGTCTCGGTCAGATTCCCCATAGCCCATTTCCCTCAACTCATTTTGATATGAAACTGCATGGTCCGGGTGGCGCTGTCGGTGATAATAGTTTTGCCGGTATCAATACTGTGCTGCCGACCGATAAGGGTCGTTATGTCGGCGAGGCGATTGCCATGGTGGTCGCTGACACCAAGGCCCAGGCCGCTGAGGCGGCTGAAGCGGTTGAGATCGATTACGAGGTGCTTCCTGCGGTCACACAGACCAGGGCGGCGGCAGAACCTGATGCGCCACAGCTCTATACAGAAATTCCCGACAACGTTTTTGTTGAAACCTATTTTGGCGACAAATCCGCAACGGATGCGGCCTTCGACAAGGCTGATCACATTGTAAAGATGTCTTTCGATATCCCGCGGGTGACCGGTGTTCCAATGGAGCCACGCTCTGCCCTGGGGCATTACGATCCGGAAGAAGACAAGTACACGGTCTATGCAGGTAGCGGGGGGACGGTTCGCCAGAAGAGTGAGATCGCGTCTATCCTTGGTGTTAAGAATAATCAGGTGCGGGTTTATGCCTTGGATGTAGGCGGCAATTTTGGTACCCGCAACCGGTTGTTTGTTGAATTTCCGCTTGTTGCCTGGGCTTCCAAGAAAGTTGGTCGACCTGTCAAAAATACCGTCGAGCGTTCCGAATCTTTTGTTAGTGATTATCAGGGGCGTGACCTGATCGTTGATATGGAGCTGGCGCTCGATGCCGATGGAACCTTTCGGGCGCTGCGGTCATCCAATATCAGCAATGTTGGTGCGCATTGTGTGTCCCTGTCACCGCTATCCAAGGGGTCTGGTATTATCACCGGTTCCTACCGTATTCCGCTGGCGCATTTGCGGTCCCGTGCGACATTTTCCAATACGCCGCCGACCAATGCGTATCGTAGCTCCGGTCGGCCCGAGATCATCTACTGCGTTGAATGTATGGTAGAAAAAACCGCACGCACGCTGGGTTTTGATCCGATAGAGCTGCGCCGCAAGAACCTCGTGACCGATGCGGAGATGCCGTACAAAAACGCTGTCGGCATGAATTACGACAGCGGCAAATATGAAAAAAGCCTCGATATGGTGATGGGGCTCAACGACTGGGAAGGCTTTGCCGCCCGCAAGGCAGAGGCAAAGTCCCGGGGAAAAATTCTTGGCCGGGGCGTGGCGCATTATGTCGAAAGCTCGATCGGTTCACCGGTTGAGCAGGCTGAATTGCATGTCCGTGTTGAACAGGGTCGGCTTGATCTGGTGATCGGGACGCAGCCAAGTGGCCAGGGTCATGAAACCAGCTTTGCGCAGGTCGCTTCAGAATATCTCGGTCTGCCGGTTGAGCAGATCAATGTCATCGTCGGTGATACCGATATCGTCAAAATTGGCGGGGGCTCGCATTCTGGCCGTTCGATGCGGATGGCAGGGACCGTGATCGTCAAAGCCTCCGAAACGATGATCGAACGCGGCAAGCGTATTGCCGAGCATGTGTTTGAAGCATCGCTCGAAGATATTGAATTCAACGAGGGTGTCTTTGCCATCAAAGGCACGGATCGCCGTTACAACTTATTGGAACTCGCTGCCGAAGCCGCCAAAATTGATTTGCCGGAAGACCTTTCAGATGGGCTGTCGGTCATCGAAGACAATGAGATGCACACGCCGGTCTTTCCCGAATGGCTGCCATATCTGTGAGATCGAAATTGATGAGGATACCGGTGCCCCTCAGATCGTGCGCTATGCAGCGGTCGATGATGTCGGGCGTGCCATCAACCCGTTGATCGTTGATGGTCAGACTCATGGCGGTATCGTTCAGGGTGTTGGTCAGGCGATGTGGGAAGAATGTGTCTTTGATGACGATGGTCAGCCGCTTTGCGGATCCTTTATGGATTATGGCATGCCGCGTGCCGATCATTTCCCGCATTTTGAAACGGCGCTTAATGAAGTCCCGTCGCCAACCAATCCGCTCGGGGTGAAGGCGGGTGGTGAGGGTGGGACAACCCCTGCACCGGCGGTGATTACCAATGCCGTGGTGAACGCGCTACAAGACTATGGTGTTGAACATATAAAAATGCCGCTAACGCCGCTGAAAATATGGCAGGCGATGCAGGCTGGAACAAAAGGGTAAGGGATTAAATTAATGGCGACTTCAAATATCAGACTTATCGGATTTCCGGGTACAGGGTTGCTGCCGCTTTTTGTTGGCATCGATAAAGGTCTATTCGAAGAACGCGGCGTAACCGTTGACCTCGAGCGGACACCAAGCTCGATGTATCAGGCACAGAAGCTGGTTGCCGGTGAATTCGATATGGCCTGTAGCGCGGTGGATAACTTTATCGCCTATCAGGAAGGCGCTGGTGAGATTGAATTGGATCGTGATCCTGATCTGTTTGTCTTTATGGGCTCGACCCAGATCGAGCTGTCCTTCGTTGTCGCTGACGGGATTAACTCATTTGAAGACCTTAAGGGCAAAACCTTGGCGATGGACGCGCTGGCGACCGGGTTTGCTTTTGTGCTGTATCGTATGCTCGATAATGCCGGGCTCAAACCGGACGATTATGAACTGGTTTCGGTCGGCGCAACGCCGCATCGCTGGGAATCTGTCCAAAAGGGCGAACATGCTGGCACGCTGCTGATCGAACCTTTTACCGGGCAGGCACGGGCAGGCGGCTTTACGATTTTGGAAAGCAGCCTTCAGACTTTCGAGAACTATCCCGGCCAGATGTTTGGCGCTATGCGGGGCTGGGCCAATGAAAACCGTCCGGCGATGATCTCTTTTATTCGGGGCTATCTCGATGCGCTCGACTGGACACTTGATCCAGCCAACAAGGCAGAGGCTGCGACCATCCTTGGCACCAATATGCCGCAAATGCCGGAAAAGGCAGTTGTTCCCTCGCTTGAGAAACTTCTGTCACCGAAAACCGGGCTGGTACCGATGGGGATCGTCGATATGGACGGCCTTAAAACAATTCTGGAAGTTCGTAGCCAATATGCCCCGCAGGGCAAGCAGTTAACCGATGCCGAGAAGTATCTCGATCTCAGCTTCTATGAAGAGGCGGTAGCCGGGCGATAAGAAGCCTGTAAAATGGCGCTAATGAATTAAAACATAGGAGCGCCCAGGACATGTCTTTCGATTATTCAACGGTTTTTCGTCCTGGTTTGCCTCCTGCCGCCAAGCGCTGGTCAGGATTCCCGAAATATAATTTTGTCGGGGGCCATAATGACGGTGCTGCAGTGCCAGTGCAGGATTTTATCGATGCGGCGGCAGCAGTTCTAAAACGCGAGGGGTCGACTCTTGCGATGTACAGTCTTGAGAGTGGCTCGCAGGGCTACAGACCGCTCCGGGAGTATCTCGCAGGGTTTCTGAACAAATCCACAGGCATGGTGCAGACCGCAGACGACATCCTGCTGGTTTCAGGCTCGTTGCAGGCATTGGACCTCGTGAATGACGTGCTTCTTGCCAAAGGCGATACCGTCGTTATTGAAGAAGCTGCCTATCAGGGTGCGGTCCAACGTCTAAACCGTCTTGGTGTTCGCGTGGTTGGTGCGCCGCTGGATGAGGGCGGTATCCGGATGGATGCGCTGAGCAATATTCTGGGTGACCTCAAGAAGGATGGCGTTAAACCTAAATACCTATACGCCGTGCCGACTGTGCAAAACCCTACGGGAACCGTGATGCCGGAGGAACGGCGTCTGGAATTTTTGCAGTTGGCGCGAGACTTTGACGTGCCGATTTTTGAAGATGATTGCTATGCCGACCTGACTTTTGATGGAACCCGCCCCCGGGCGATCCGCGCGCTGGACGAAGACGGGCGGGTAATATTTTGTGGCACATTTTCCAAGACCATCGCGCCGGCGCTGCGTGTTGGCTATATCGTGGCGGAGTGGGACATCCTGTCCCGGATGCTGGCTGTCAAGCGAGATGGTGGGTCAGGGGCGCTGGAACAAATGGTGCTGGGGGAATACTGCCCCGATCATTTTGAAGACCATATCGTTAAGCTGCGTGGTGTTCTGAAACAGAAATGCGATGCGATGGTGGAAACGCTAGCGGCAGAATTTGGGACGACCGCTGAGGTGGAAACGCCAACCGGTGGCATTTTTGTCTGGGTCACCTTGCCCGACAGCGTTGACACGATGAAACTTTATGAAGTCGCCAGTGCAGAAGGTGTTGCTATCAACCCGGGTTCGGAATGGGTCGCCGACCCTGAAACCGGGCGTCACAAGATGCGGCTATGTTTTGGCAATCCAACGGTCGATGAAATTCGCGAGGGCGTGACCAAGCTCGCCGAGATTTGCCATCGCGAGTTTGGCGTGCCGGAACGCGGCTCCAATATCGAACGTTAGACAGCATAAGTTTCGACAATCGACCGGCTCCATAAGCTTGCGCTAGTCTCTGGTTAAAAGATCAATCAGGGAGAATACGATATGGAAGATTTCAAAAGCCCCGCCCTAAAAGGGACGACCAACGTCAAGAAGGTTGATCCAGCGCCGTTTACGCCGTCGGGCATTTTACATTTCACGGTCAGTGTCCCCGATCTTGATGAGGCCATTGAGTTTTAAACAACGATTGTCGGGGCAACGTTATGGCGGCGGATTTCCTATTCAGCCTTTATGGCGGTCGGCGATAATTTCTTTGTCCTGTCGAATATTGGCTATCACCGGCGGCCTAATGATCCTGGCCACTGCCTGATCCACAATGCCTTTATTGTGTGTGGTGAACAGTTTGACCAGGCGGTCAACTATCTTGAAGCCAATGATATTGAGATCGTGCGCTATGAAGATGAAGGGCATACCTCATTTGCCGGACGGCACGCCTATTTCCAGGACCCGTTTGGTAATGCGATTGAGATCATCGATCTCCAAGACATTGGCACGGTCGAAGACCCACCTATTCCGGGTTGGAACAAGAACCGGATTCGCAATAACTATTTCGGCAAAAACCAGTTCGAGGACGTTTGATAGCGCCTACTACTTAGCGGTGGATTCTTCCCGCTCAGCCTTTTGACGTTCCATCTCTTCAACTTCCGCTTTGGTTTTGCCCCAAGTCGGTGGGTTTTTCATATACTCGTCTTCTTCGGGAGTATTTTGTCTGCCCATTACCTCATTGCGGTGCGGGAAGCGACCAAACCGTTTAATCGTATCGTGATGGTCCTGTGCTGATTTAATGGAATGCTCGTCGGCAACCTGTTTGTAAAGCGGCAGACCGCGTTCGTGATCTGCAAACTCCTCGCTATGTTCCAACGGTAAATACATGAAAATTCGGGGCCATCGCGCCAGGCCGGTATCGAACCCGTTATCAAGCGCGTAATTCGTAACGTCGCGGGCTTTGGGGTCGGCTGCGAAGGCGCGCGGTGTGCCGCGATAAATATTTCGCGGAAACTGATCAAGGCTGATGATCAGGGCGAGACAATCCTCTCGCGTAGCCTTCAGGTGATCCAGTTCACCCGCGAAGGCCCGTTCATGGACCGATGTATATTTGTCTATGAGTGTTCCATCGAATTCCGGGGTGGATCGAAACCAGACATCTCGCTTTTCAATTGGCGCCACCATGTCGAGCGTACCAAACCAGAATTGTATAATCTCTTCTGCGAGTGCATCCATTTTTTCAACTCTTTACGCACGGCCTAGAGGTTGGGGCGATGTGTCGTTTAGCGCAATCTGTTCCTGGACCAGTCGTTCCATCATGGTCATTTTAGAGTCCTGATGCTCCGCGCTATCCCATAGGTTGGTCAGCTCGCCCGGGTCGTTCTCCAGATCATACAGCTCACCCCAGTCATGACCGTAATAAACCGAGATCCGCCAATCTTTGGTGATGAGCGTTCGGGCTTTGGGATCTTTGCCAAGAACCGGTAGAATACGCTGATTGTCTTCTTCGATCAGGACGGCATCGCGCGGGCCAGTGGAACAGGGGTCAGCCGCTACCGACAACAGGCTTTTGCCTTGTAACCCGTTATACGGCGCGACTTTGGCGCGATCGAGGACAGTGGCTGAGATATCCATGGTTCCCGACAGCGCCTCAGTGTTGGCGCCGTTTACGTCTGAATCCGGATCAGACCACAGGAAGGCCACCCGGACCAATTCTCGATAATGCGCCGGGCCTTTGCGCAGCATACAGTGATCACCAAGGTGATCGCCGTGATCGCTCGTGAACATGACGACAGTATTCTCGTCCAGACCATTGGCTTTCAGCGCTGCGAGAATTTTACCGACGCCGTCATCGACCATCGCGATCATCCCGCAGGTTAGTGCGCGGGCTTCCAACGCTTCTTGCGCGTTAATGCCGTATGACATGATGCCGTCTTCCGGCGGCTTGCCTTCATCGCGCTGGTCGAGCAAGGCCTGCACATGTGGCGGGGGCTGCCAGTCATTCACGTTGTAGGACTCAGGCACTTCCATTTGTTCTGGCTTGTACAGGTCCCAGTATTTTCCAGGAGGGGTGAAGGGATGATGCGGGTCTGGAAAGGAAGCGACCATATAGAACGGCGCGTCATCGTCTGACTTGGCGTAATCATTGATGTATTTCTCGGCGTGATCGGCGATCCAGGCCGTCGGGTACAATTCCTCTGGTACTTTGGTGCGCCAGGCCTGCAGCACAGAATAGTCATGTGGCATACCGTTCTTGGGGCCGCGCAGATCATCAGCATCATCACGATGGCCCTTGAGCCACCAGTAATAGTCGCCGCCACATTCATCGCCATGGCCAAAACACAAATCGACATGCTCATAGCCGTAGAACGGCAGATCAAGCTTGGCGTCAGGGTTGTCCCAAAAATCTGGACGTTCCTGCTTGTAATTGCCGTCCATAAACGCGCCTTTTTGCGCTTCCTTTTTGTCCTCGCGCGGCGCTGTGTAGTCTTCTGGCGTGTCGGTTTCGGTGTTCATCGGTGGAAAGGTTGTGAAATTCTGCAAATGGCTCTTACCGACCAGGGCGGTGCGATAGCCAGCGTCGCGGAGCATTTCAACAAAGGTGTTGGAGGAGAGTGGCAGAGGAATACCGTTTTGCCGCACGCCATGGGCTGATGGGGTGCGCCCGGTCATCAATGTGGCACGATTTGGCATACAAACCGGATTCGATACATAGAACCGGTTGAACTGCACCCCGGAATTGGCAATGGAATCGATATTGGGTGTTTTGAGGACGGGGTGTCCCGCGCAGCCGAGATAATCGGCACGATGCTGGTCAGTGATAATAAGAATAAAATTTGGCCGGTCTGTCATGGTTGCTGCTATCCCCTTATCCCTGAAACTCTTGATCCTTCATAACGCATCATCGACGGCTCGCCAAACGCGGCGGGGCTATTTATCTGGCGGAATTTTCCTGTATTCTGGGATCAACAAAGCAAAATGTTTGAATAGGGAGAAATGAAATGGGATCGATCGACTCTGATGCACATGTGGTGGAGTGCGAAGCCACTTTTGATTATTTGGACCCCGAGTTTGAAAAATACCGACCTCTGGTCGTTCAATCCAAAAAATCTGATCACACAGTTCTGAGCAACGTTGGCGTGGCGCAGCGAGAGTTCTGGTTCCTGGATAACCGGATGCTGCCCAAGGAAGGCAATGTTGGAGCGGATACCGCCAAGGAAGCCCGCGAGATGGAAGACATCAACGGGCGGCTCAAACATATGGATGAGCTGGGTATTGATGTTCAGGTGCTGTACCCCACTGTGTTTCTGCGACCTTGGACCCAAACACCACAGGTCGAATATGCGTTAATCCGATCCTATAATCGTTGGCTGGTGAGCATCTGGAAACAGGCGCCGGATCGTTTGCGTTGGGTGGTTATGCCGCATCTTCTGAACATGGATAAATGCCGTGAGGAACTGGAGTTCGGCAAGGTCAACGGTGCCTGCGGCGTCTACATGCATGGCATCGAGCATGACACGCCGCTGTTCTCCGAAAAGTTTTTTAAGCTCTACGAAATGGCAGAAGAGCTTGATCTGCCAATTTGTTTCCATGCCGGGAATAACAGCTTTCTTTTAGAGGGCATGTATCGCGAGGATAGTGGTTTCGCCAAAGCCAAGCTGCCATTGGTGGCGACATTCCATCAGCTGTTATTCAAGGGTATTCCGGCAATGTTTCCCAAGCTGCGCTGGGCTTTTGTGGAAGTGAGTGCTCAGTGGATTCCGTATGCCCTCAATGATCTCGGTCTTCGAATGGCGCGACGCGGTGTAGACATGTCGGAATCAATTATGGCTGACAATAATATCTGGGTCGCGTGCCAGGTTACCGATGATATCGATTACGTCCTGAAATATTCCGGTGAAACACAGCTAGTGGTTGGAACCGATTACGGGCATGCCGATACCTCGACCGAGATCGAGGCGCTCCGTAAATTGAGCTCTGATGGGAAAGTGTCTCCTGAGGTCGCCACAAAGATTCTAGAGGATAATGCTCGTGCGCTTTATGGCCTGTAGATCAGAGTATGTGTCTCGTAATTGGCTGGCCGCGGCGGCTTGTGCTGGTGTGTTGCTTGGTCCGGGACTCTCAGTTGCACAAACGGCACCGAGCGCGCAGGAGATATCTCAGTATCGTGGCGTGCATGCGGCCGTGGCGAGAGGTGATATCTCGGCCGTATTGCGGCTGGTGCAACAAAAACGCAAAGCGGTAAATGCTCGAGACCCGCATGGCAGGACACCCTTGATGGTGGCGGGCTATAAGCGTGATGTTGCCATCGCGACGGCGCTGGTTGCGGCGGGTGCCGACGTCAATGCGCGTGATTCCCAAGCCTATGATCTGATCACAATTGCCGCCGTTGCCAATGATGTTCCGATGCTTAAACTGGCTATCGCCTCAGGGGGTAATACGGGTCTTATCACCAGTCCTTATGACGGGACGGCTTTGATCGCCGCTGCGCATCTCGGGCATGTTGAGGTTGTACAAACGCTGATTGATGCCAAAGCACCGCTGGACCATGTGAATAATCTTCGTTGGACGGCCTTGATCGAATCCATCGTGCTTGGGGATGGTGGCAAGAATCACATCGCTTGTCTTAAAGCCCTGGTGGATGCGGGTGCAGACGTGAATATTTCTGACGGCGGGGGTGTGACGCCCCTTACGCTTGCGAAGCGGCGTGGTTATACAAAAATGGTTAAAATCCTTGAAAAAGCGGGTGCGCGTCCGTAAGTAGCGTGAAGAAAATCTCATTGATTGAGTTTTGGAAAGAGTATTTATGTTGAAACGATTTATATCCGCGATGGTTGCCTGTAGTGTGGTTTTATTCACAATTGGGGCATATGCGGCTGAGGGGAGCAAGCGCGTGAAAATTACAACGAATTTAGGTGTTATCGAAATTGAACTCGCGGCTAAGGAAGCGCCGGCAACGGTTGAGAACTTCCTGAACTATGCCAAGTCGGGTTTTTATGACGGAACGATTTTTCATCGGGTGATTGAAGGTTTCATGATTCAGGGCGGTGGCTTTGAGCCCGGCTTGAAGAAAAAAGATACGAAAGAGCCGATTGCGAACGAAGCCGATAATGGTTTGCAGAACGTCGTCGGAGCTCTGGCGATGGCACGCACCAATGATCCGCATTCAGCTACGGCGCAGTTCTTTATTAATACAGCTGATAACCACTCGCTCAACCATACTGACAAAAGCCCTCGTGGCTGGGGCTATGCCGTCTTTGGTAAAGTGACGTCGGGTCTGGATATCGTCCGTCAGATTGAAGGGTCGACGACCGGACAAAGCAATGGCATGGGCGACGTGCCGCTCGAAGACGTTGTGATTCAGAAGGTTGAAGTCGAGTAACCCTTAAGCGGGATTTCCAAACACTCTATTGCAGGCGGGGCGGGGTTTTAACCCGCTCCGGCAACTTATGGCCGCGACCTTCGGTGCGGGCGCGGCGGTAAATATCAATCGCCAGCGATAAATCGGACAAGCCCATCCCCATCGCTTTGAAGAGGGTGATGTCAGCGCCTTCGGGACGCGTCAGATCGTCTCTGATGAGTTCCGAAATTGTCCGGACATTGTTCCAACCGGGATCATCGTCGCCATTGAAATGGGCGACGAATTCGGCTGACATATGTTTGATGGTGCCGAGATTATCGACGGCGATCATGTCCGCCCGGTCGAAAATATCGTCGGTAAATTCTGTTCTGGCGGCAACAATTGCACCCATAGCGTTGAGGTGAGAACCCTTCGCCATCATGTCCGCCGTAAGAAAGGGCACTGTTGAGTTCGTAACGATCGTGACAATCGGCATGTCCTTTGTTGCCTCTTCGAGGGTCTCGCAGGAGATGACGTCAAAGTCGAATTCAGCGCGCACGGCGTCGGCAAATTTGTTCCGGTTCTCCGGGTTGCGGCTAAAGACCCGCAATCTCTTGAGCGGGCGGACCGCGTGGCAAGCGGCAACCTGGGGCAGCGCCTGCTTCCCGGAGCCGATAATACCCATTTCGTCTGCACCAGCCGGGGCAAGCCGCCTTGTGCCGACACCGGTCATGGCGGCGGTGCGCATTTGGCCGAGAGCCGTGGCTTCAATAACGGCGAGATTGGCGCCATCTTCCATCGAGAATAACTCGATAATCGTTTCTGACTTGCCGCGGACATTGATCCAGTTCTTGAAGCCACAGATGCCTTCTCCGGCGACTGATGATCCCAGCACATGCATGGCGTCATTATCGGCCACCATCAGGTGACCTTTGGTCATGTTCTGTGCTTTGCCTTGCGATTCCAGCGGCAGGACGCGTTCGAGGGCGCCAATAGCATCAGGCAGGCTGACCATTGAGGTGACATCAGCTTCAGTGATCCAGATAGGGGAGTCGGCCATGTTATTTGATATTCCTTATTGATCAGGCGGAAAGAGCGTAAGGGATCTGATCTGGACCAGAGCCTTCATAATATTCACCGGTTTCGCGGTTATAGCGGCCCTGCAGGACCTCACCGACCAGAACGCGGCTACGCAGAATGACGGCGACTGACCGGACATCGCTGCCCTGTTCAGCATGAATGTCATAAGGCGGCACAAGATCGGCTTTGCCGGCCTGACCTTGCGTGTTACTGACCATCTCGACCTTTACATAACCATCTTCCTTGCGGCTCTCGACAGCCTTAAAGCGCTCAAGCGACTCCGTGCCATCCAGCAGTCCATATAGGACCCAACCATCGGCATGATCATGCACACTACCCGTTCGGCCGGGAACGCGGACAACACCGTTAATGACAAACCCGTAATCGGGATCAACATAGAAAAGGAGGTTCTTGCGGCCTTCAGTTGACGGCCAGTCTTTACAATGTTCCTGTAGAGCGGGGTCTGGCAGGAGATCACTTTCCATCAATGCATGCGCGCGCTTCATGCGGGTTTCGTCATCCGGAAACTCAGCCCAGATGCCGCGTAAATCACTGACGAATTTTTCAAACGCCGGGAGCATTTTCTCAGCCATCGGATACCTCCATTGCATGGTTCAAAACGTACAAAAAACTATCACGCCGTGTTTGATCCGACAATGTGGCCTGCTCCTTTGCATCCCGGTGTCGGGGCGTTTAAACAGGGGGCGCAGATTTTAGGGAGATACGAGTATGGAATTAGGGATTGCGGGACGAAATGCACTCATCACCGGTGGTAGTCAGGGCATCGGGCGCGCCTGTGCTGAGACGTTGGCAGATGAAGGCGTGAACATTGTTATTGTCGCCCGTGACGCTGAACGGCTGGCGGCGGCGGCAACTGAAATCGCTTCCAATCGAACCGGACGGGTGACGCCTATTGCCGGTGATCTCACCATTGCGGAAGATGTGGAACGGGTCGTTGCGGAAGCGGAGGCCGCTCTGGGACAGATCGATATTCTGGTTAATAACGCTGGCTCGGCGCCGCTGGGTTTGATTGGTGATCTCTCCGACGAGGTTTGGCAATCCTGTTTTGATCTTAAGCTGATGGGTTATGTCCGCTGTTCCCGCGCGGTGATGGGCCCAATGCGGGAACGAAAATGGGGCAGGATTATTAACGTCATTGGTCGCGGTGGGCATTTCCCAACCGCGAAATATATCGCTGGTGGCGCGATCAATGCGGCCATTCTCAATATTACCCAGGCGCTAGCGGAGGAATGCGGCCCCGACAATGTTTTGGTTAATGGCGTCAACCCGGCGGCGACCGCTACGGAAAGGTGGGATACGCTTGTTCAGCAGCGCATGAAGATAACCGGGAAAACCGAGGCGGAATTGCGCGCCGCATCCGCTGCGAGCGTGCCGCTGGGTCGTATCGGCAGCCCGCAAGATATCGCCAATATGGTGACGTATCTGTGTTCCGAGAAAGCCTGCTTCATGAACGGGTCGCTAATCGATGTCGATGGCGGGGTTAGCCGGGCATTGTAATACACCGGTCAAAAAGCTAGCTAAATCACTGGCATACAACGGGTAGAGGCCGAGTACAGGTACGACGTGATAATGGTTAAACCATCTTACCTCTAGAAGCTGAAGAAACTGGGTCTTCAGGTCAGGTAGCCGAGGTGGAAGGAAATCACAAAAGACTGTGGACAAAAATCCGCAGCCTTTTCTTTTCATGAGCCCGCGTATAGGACTTCCTCCTAGTAGGAAGCCGTACCAATGATCGACGTCAAAAATCTAATATTCGAATATCCTACCAAACGGGTGCTGCATGACATCGACTGTGTGATCGAGAAGGGCAGCATAACTGCCTTGGTTGGTCCGAACGGTGCCGGCAAAACCACCTTGATACGCTGTATCGTCGGCTTGCATGCTCCTTACTCAGGGCAGGTGTTTTTCGATGGGGATGATGTTCACGAACATCCCCGCGAATGCCACCGGCGGATGGCGTATCTCTCAGATGTGTTTGGTGTCTATGATCAGCTGTCTGTTCGCCAATGTTTGTCCTATACGGCCCGGGCTTATGGTGTTGTTTCTATAAAAATACAGAGTGTTGTTGAAGCCGCTGCCGAACGGCTTGGGCTTACGGATCGGTTGCATGAAAAATCCGGTGCGCTGTCGCGCGGTCTGCGGCAGCGGCTTGCGATCGCCCAGGCTATTGTCCATGAACCCGAATTTCTGGTCCTCGATGAACCTGCATCGGGTTTAGATCCTGAAGCCCGGCATTCTTTGTCGCAGTTGCTGGTAAATTTGCGGGGTGGTGGCATGACGCTCCTCGTATCGTCTCATATTTTGGCGGAACTCGAGGGCTATTGCACAGACATGCTGATCATGCGCGACGGTCGAATTATTGACTCTAGAGCTTTGAAGGGGGCGGCATCACGAGCCCGACGTTTGCGTCTCGATATGGCGCAACCGACGGCGGACCTTAATACATTGTTAGAGGCTCAGGCAGGTGTTTCTCAGGTGGTGGTTGATGGAAATGTTGCCAGCTTCCTGTTTGAAGGCGATTTGTCAGCGCGCCATGGATTGCTCAAGAATTTGATTGAGGATGGTGTCGCCATCGCAGGGCTGAGTGAAGATCGTGTCGCGCTGCAGGATGCCTATATCGCGCAGATTCACGAATACGATTCGACGCCGAAGGATGCGGGCCAATGAGAGGAAACCCCGAGTTCATCCGGAACCTGTGGCAGGAGTTTAGTCTGCACCGGCTCATCATGATGCCTGCCGTTGTGGGGATTCTGTTTCTGCTGATTTACCTGATCCATGACAGCACGCTGGATGGGTGGACGGCGAAATGGGCCATCCTGATTTATTTCGTCATTGTCTATTTCCGCGGTACGCGGGTGGCGTCGGAATCCGTTGTTCAGGAGATCAATGGCAAGACCTGGGATACGCAACGGATGTCGTCTGTCGGCCCGTGGTCGATGGCCTGGGCGAAACTCTTTGGATCGACGATCTATGCCTGGTATGGCGGCTTGATATGCCTCGGGCTGTACTGGATGTCTTATATCGAGATCATCCCCGATAATCGTATTTTTAAGCTGGTCCTGATTTATATTGTGTGTGGCGTTATCGCCCATGCGACCGGGCTGCTGGTGAGTATGCTAGCGATCCAGAAACGCCGTGATTTTGGTCGATTGCAAATAACCTTTTATCAGATAGTCGGTTTGATGGCGGCGGTTCCCGGCCTCTATATCCTGCTGTTCGGCATCGCCGATGATGAGACCTATAAGGTTCTGGTCTGGTACGACACGGTCTTTCCCCTGATCGACTTTATGGTCGTCACGCTGTTGGTTTATGCCGTCTGGGCACTGGTTGGCATTTGGCGGTTGATGCGGGCTGAACTGCAGATGGTGAACGGACCCTGGGTATGGCTCCTGTTCGTCGTATTTTCAGTTGGCGTGTCAACTGGGGTTCGGTTTCTTCACCCCGACATTGCCCCCGCCATGCCAGCGATTTCCCTAAAGGCGGCTACTGGTTATGTCATACTGGTGATATTGACTTACATCATCTTGTTGAACCCAAGGGGCCCGTCCTGTTTCGCCGGTTGCGACGGTATGTGAAGCTGGCTGATTGGGGTTCTCTTATTAATGCCATGCCGCGGACGATCTGGATGATCGTTCTATTGCTGGTATCGACGGTCGTATTGCTGCGGCTCTCAGAAACCCGGGTTGCCTGGCTGCAATGGGAAGTGAATTTTCACTTCGCCGCCGTGGCAACATTTTTATTCGTGTTACGCGATGTCGGTATCGTCTATCTTGGAAACATAATGCGCCACTCACCGCGTAATGACATGACAGCCTTTGTCTATATCTTGTTGTCTTATACGGTTATCCCGGTGACTCTGTCGGCAATGGGGATCGAGTTTGTTACAGCTCTTTTTGTCCCGCATTGGAATTCCAGTGGGGCGCTCACAATTATTCCTGTCCTGGCTGAGGTCCTTATTGTTTATGTCGTGCTGTGGCGGGTGTGGATCAAAAAGGTCGCCATAGACTGAGATGGCGTCTGTTTAGGGCCCATGTCCGGTCGATAGTGGACTTGAATCTGAGAGATCCATCATACGTCGGGCGAGCCGCTCCAGCATATCCGTGCGGACGCGACTATGGCCGGGATCGTCCCATAGATTGTCGAACTCGTTGGGATCGTTCTCAAGGTTATAAAGCTCACCCCAATTGGTATCGGAGTAGAGCGTTAATCGCCATTGGTCGGCGACAATCGTTCTGGCGCCGAAGTTGGGTTCGAAACCCATATATCCACGACGCTGACTTTCTTCAATAATCATAGAGTCATGACCGGGCGCGCCCTCTGCGATCTTGCCGAGGCTTAACCCTTGCATGCCATTGAAGCCTTCGACACCGGCGCGATCAAGGAACGAACTCGCAAGGTCGATTGTGCCCGTAAAGGCGTTTGAGGTATTCCCTTTGGTGTTCGAGGCCGGGTCCGACCAGATACACGGTACCCGGATTAATCCCTGATAATGAATTGCGGCTTTTAGCAGCAATTGGTGATCGCCCATGAAGTCGCCGTGGTCGGTCGTAAAGATAATGATGGTGTTGTCGGCCTGACCGCTTTCCTCCAGGGCTACGAGCACGCTGCCTATTGCATCGTCGATCATGGTGATCGATCCGTAATTGAGAGCAATGGCTTCCCGGGCTTCTTCCTCGCTGCAGCCAAATCCGCGCTGTCCGCTTTTGTTTGCGTTGCCTTGGTCGCGCTCGGCATGCAGGGCGGCGACGTTTGGCGGCAGTTTTTCTTGTGGGTGAAAGAAGGCGTCTGGGGTCGGGACGTCGGCCGGGTCGTACATATCGAAATACTTGCCCGGTGGCGTGAAAGGATGATGCGGGTCAGGAAAGGAACATTGCGCGAAGAACGGTTTGTCGCCGCCGGACTTTCCCTGCTGTTTGATAAAGTCGATGGTTTTTTCAGCGATAAAAGTGGTTGGATATAATTCTTCCGGGATAGCGGTACGCCATGCCTGCGGCGCCTTGATCTCGCGGTTTGACGGTAAGGCGTTCTTGGGCCCGCGCAGCGAGTCAGGGTCTGGGTGCCGCTCGGCGAGCCATCGTGAGTAGTGCCCGGTTACCCGATCGCTATGTCCAATCGCGAGGGAAACTTCATCAAAGCCGTAGAACGGTAGCTGTGGTTCGAAGTTTGGGTTTTCTTTCCATGTAGGTGGCAGTTCTTGCTCATAGTCGCCATCCAACCACATATTACGCTGCGCCTCGGCGAGGTCAGCTGGCGGCTGGACTTTGCTGGGATCAGGAACTGGCAGGCCGACCTCGACCGGGTTCGGTGAAATGCATTGCAGATGGCTCTTGCCGAAAAGCGCCGTGTAATACCCCGCGGCCCGGAGCAGCTGTGTAAAAGTTGTTTGAGTCAGCGGTAGCGGAATTCCGTTCTGTCGAACACCATGAAGCGATGGCATGCGGCCCGTCATCAGAGTCGCGCGGTTGGGCATACAAATGGGTGTGGAGACGTAAAATTTATCGAACCTGGTGCCATTTGCTGCGATGCCATCAATGTTTGGCGTCTGGACAATTTTGTTGCCGTAACAACCAAGATGATCTGCCCTGTGCTGATCATTGATGAACATCAGAAAATTGGGCTGCTTAGCCATCATCCTTCTCCACGTGGTTGTCTTTGATCTACGGTCTAAACCCTACTTCCGAGAGAAAGTTGGTAACAATATTGGCACAGGCCTCGGGCTGTTCAATCTGGACCATATGGGTGGTTCCGGGAACCGCCTCGTAAGCATGTCCGAATTCTTCATGCAAAGCTCGATTGACCAAACCGGGAGACCGGACATTTGGGTCATTGGGGTCACTGGCAATAACTTTGAGGGGCCCTGGAATATCACCGAATTGCGGACAAAGGTGCAGTTCCGAATTTGTTTTATAGACCTGTGACTCACCTTCGGGCGGACAGCACAGAACCCATTCCCCCGTTTCCGTATCCTCACGGAGAATAGAGCGAGCCATCAGCGCATGTGAGCCAGCTACCCAACGGCTGAGACTTTTCGATTCGGCAAACTGTTCGGCTAATGTCTCAGGATGGGGAAAACGGTCAGGTCGTGTTTTCGACCAGTCCGACAGCATCAGCTCAAATCCCTTGGCCAATTCGTTCAGTGGGTGTCCTGGGCTCGGAACCATGGGCGGATCAAAAAGCACAAGAGCATCCCATCGCCACCCCACCGTCAACGCATGCCATACGGCAGTGACAGCGGAAATTGAGTGAAACAAACCAGCGGTTGGTTTCTTGCCAAACGTATCTTCGACACCGTCGAGTACGCTTTCCATGTCACTGACGAAATAGGGAATATCGTGATGGCTTATATCGCTATGGCGTGGGTTATGACCGTGATTGCGTTGATCATAGAGGATCAACTCATATTCATCTGCCAGTAGCTGCCAAAATGGAAAATAGGCATCGGTCGCAAAGCCGTTGCCATGCGCGAGGATAAGTCGTGGACCATCGGGATTTCCATGGCGACGGAGGCGAATAATCGCGCCGTCCTTCATCGTGAGGTCTACGGTGTCCATCGGGTCTGGGAGTATTAGTTCGGTCATGACGTATTTATAGCGCAGAGACACAGTCTCGACACCCGTCGATATTCCCCTGACGATCTCTTATCCCGGTATAGGGCGGCGTTTCGTGTCAGCGTGCCCCAGGAGAGTTTTTGAGAGTCTAAAATTGGACCTCGTGTTTATGAAACGGCGATTGCAATCGATTGAAAGTCTCATAATTGACCATTTTGTCGAAAATTTTAGACGTCTTTGTCTCAAATAGAGACATTTCGGTTAATGCAGTATCAGTCTGCACTGATCGTGTCTTAACTTTCAACAAATAGTCTAAATATATCAACACACTATTGTGATATACGGCAGTTGGCACATTTCTTGCTTGATTAGGGTGGGGTCGGCACGCCGGTGTCTTAACGTCGTGTCGGATTGAGTTGTCTTGTTCTTTAGCGCGTTGTCACTGCATTTCAATGGCTGCGTAAACTGGATTTGAGTATGCGCGATTTTTTCTCCGACGAGTTGATGACACTGCCGACGCAGCAGATCCGGGGTGCTCGAATGAAGGAGGGGGATATTGCAATGATTCAGTCACTTCAGGTGGCGCAGAGAGCTGAGAATATTTGTTACGGGTTTGGTGGCGTTGTATTGTCTTCTGCGATGGATGCCGTGCTCCGAGGTGACCGTTTTCAGGGACGTTTTTCCTGTAGTACAGATGTGTTGGACGACGACTCTTCAGATTCGTTGCACGAGGACGAATCGGGATTATTGACGATCATTATCGGCCCTCATCGTTTGACCAGTGCAGGCCCTGTCAGGGTACAGCGTCTAATAACCGAACAGTTTTATCGTATTGCCATTCGTTGTGATCAATTTACCGATGGCAACTCTGGTGTTGGACGCGTGAATCTGGCGTTCTATTCGGATCCGCGTTTCTGCGAAGGTGGAGAGTTTAGACTCGATACGCTTGATATTAGTAAAATTCCGATGCCAAGCCTTTATCTTGAGGCATTTGCCGGAGAACCTATCCTTAACGCTAAGCTTCAAACGCTTGATCGTGAGGGTGTCGGCGTCGTGGAATCCATTAGCTGAGAGTTATTTTTATCGGTGTTATTCGGCAACACCGTCTTTCCATGAATTAATCTTTCGATACAACGTGGCGTGTGAAACTCCGAGAAAGGTCGCGACGATGCGGACTTTTCCATCACAGAGTTTTGTTGCGTGTTCAATCGCGTCGCGTTCGACGTCAGCGAGCGGTCTAATGAGGCTGGCGAGCTCTTCCATGTTGCGACTCAAACCATCATCCTCGTCAAGTAATGGATCGCTATCGGCGACGTCGACGCTGGCTCTATTTTCCTGAGGTCGTTCGGAGGGGGATGCGACGGGGTCATTCTGAGGCTGGCGCCCCGGAACTTTGGATAACATTGGCAACATGTCCGGCGTAACCTCGTCGCCATCATTCAGGACGACGACCTGCCTCATCACGTTCTGTAGTTCCCGGACTTTTCCTGGCCACGTATGGGATAACAGTAAAGCCCTCGTTGCCATTGAAAGCTTTTTAAAGTTTTTGTTTTCCTGCCCGGCATATTCAGTGAGAAAAGACGACGCTAGCGTAATAGTGTCTTCGCCTCGGTCCCGAAGCGGGGGCAACTCAAGCGGGATGACGTGAAGTCGGTAATACAAATCTTCCCGAAACCGACCTTCATGAACCTCCTTCAATGGGTCACGATTGGTGGCGCAAATAAATCGAATATCAACATTTTCGAGGTCCGAGCTTCCGACACGCTGAAAAGTTTCTGTCTGCAGAAACCGCAAAAGCTTTGATTGGAGGTTAATGTCCATTTCGCAGATTTCGTCGAGGAACAGGGTTCCATGATTGGCGGCGCTCGCGGCACCGTCGCGATCGGCAATGGCACCGGAAAACGATCCTCTGATATGGCCGAAAATCTCACTTTCCATAAGTTCTTTTGGGATGGCCGCACAGTTCAGAGCAATGAAAGGTCCATTTCTTCGGGGACTTTCGTCGTGAATGGCCCATTTCTTCGGGGACTTTCGTCGTGAATGGCCCGTGCACAAAGCTCCTTACCTGTACCACTTTCACCCTTAACGAAGATTGTCGCCTTTGAATCAGCAGCACTCTCGATCATCCGGTAAACAGCCTGCATATTCAGGGAGTTACCGATTAAGCCGTGAAAATTATCACGATCAATTTTTTCTCGGTATGTCTCAACGATCACCTCTAGCGCGAGTCGATCGAGGGCGTTGCGCATGGTTACAATTAACCGATCAGCCGTAAATGGCTTGATGATGAAGTCGAATGCTCCCAGCCGCATCGCTTCAACCGCAACATTTATGGAGCCATGCGCGGTAATCATGATGACCGGGCAGGGCAGGCCGTCGCGGCCGATTTTCTCCATGATTTCGAGCCCGGTCATATCCGGCAATTCGAGGTCGAGTAAGATACAATCCGGCGTGTTCGAGGAAAGATGCGCTAATGCCTCTTTCCCGGTTGCGACATGCGTCACCGTATAAGGGTCATTCCGAAGATACTGGATATAACTTTTGGCAAGCATGGCCGTATCTTCGACAAGGAGAATCTGTTTCTTACGTTCCGACGCCATTAACTGTTGTTTCCTCAATCGACGATTAGTGCCCATATTTTATAAGCGGCGATATTTTCTCGATCTTGCGATCAAAGTCGCGGGGCCAAGCGCTGTGTTTTCCGTCTTGTTCTGCGACAACCTCTATAAAATATAGATTACAGAAGTCTATGGATAATTGCTGAAAAAACTAACCAATTTGTTGGAAACTAACCATATTTTCCATGAAATCCCTCGCTTAGCGAAGCAAAGACGACTTGGCACAGTTCTTGCTGCGGTATACCGTGTTGTTGCACAAGTAATGCCTGGAAGAAATTAACCAGGGAAATTTATGGGATGAGAGAAATTTAATGGGAAGCGTTAAAAATATTTTTGCTGTTTTAGCGATCGGCATCATGGCTGCAGCCTGTAGCACCGGTGAAGTCGCTAAAATGGATGTAAAAGGTGGAGCCTATGAAAAGGGTCTGCGGGACGGGTATATCAAGCTAGCCCGGGCTGAATATAAAGAAGACGATTTCGGTGATGCCGGAGCATTTGTTGATCGCGCTAAAATGGCGGCGATGGGCAAACCAACGGGGCCGGAAGCGCTGAACGCTCGGAAGCTGGTCAGCAAGCATAAGAAACCGCTTGCCAACTCACGCAAACGTTTGACGCAAGCCTTTGCAGCTGGCGGTATCGAAAAGGCGCCAAAGCATGCTGCAGAAGCGCAGGTGCAGTTCGATTGCTGGATGCAGGAAGCTGAAGAGAACCTGCAGAAGAAAGACATCCAAAAATGCCGTAGTGCATTTTATGGTGCAATGGCGTTACTCGAAGCTGCCGTAGAAAAACCTGCGATGGCAAAGCCAATGAAGATGGCGCGTCAGCTTTTGACTCGCAACTTCATCGTCTATTTTGATTATAATAGTACCGCCATCAGCAAGGATGGTGCCTCTGAAATCAAAGGCGTCAAGAAATTCATCAAAGCCCGCAAGACCTCGCAGATCAAAGTCTTTGGTCATACGGACCGTTCAGGCTCTAACGCCTATAACGCTAAGCTCGCGGCAGCCCGTGCTGACGCTGTTGCCGCCGGCCTTGTTAAGGCTGGAGTCAAAAAAGGCATCGTGAAAACGGTTGTCTGGGGCGAAGCGAAACCTGCTGTTAAAACGGCGGACGGCGCCAAGAACGCGGAAAATCGTCGCGTGGTGATTGCCGTCACCTACTAAAGACTGGTTCGAGAATACGTCCGGTTCGGGGTTAAGACTCCGGGCCGGGCGGTTTTCCAACGGGTTTTGAGACGGCTGTGCGGACCTTAAAGGGGGGAGGTGCCGTACCAATTGCAGGTATGCCATCATGAGGCTTGCCACTGAATTTAAGTTTTGAATTTAAGTTTTGCTTTTTCACGGTGAAGGAACCGTATGGCATCCACCCCTACATATATTTCTGAAAATTCTGCTTTGGCACAAAATGCTGCGCCAGCGGGTGGTGTGCGTACCGGTGTGCCCGCGGAATTGGCTCAGGCACCATCAACGCCGGTAGGGTCCGTTAAGACGGTAACGGGTGACGCGGTAGTGACGCGTGTTGACGGGAGTACCGTCCCGCTCACATCGGAGACGCCGATCTATCGTGGTGATATTTTGGCGACGCGGGATGGTTCTCAGGTCACCGTAAATTTTTCCAACAACGCGGAATTCTTTCTCGGCGCCAAAGGTCGGATGCTCGTCGAATCCGTCGCCCCCACTGGTCCTGATCAAACGGCCCAGCCGGTTTATTTTGTTCTGCATGGCCGGTTTGGTTTTTCGCATCGCAGCGAAAGTTTTTCCGGTGATCCGGGGGCTATCGTCCGCACACCGGTAGCAACTCTGCAGGTCAATAATGGCCGAATTGCCGGTCGGGCCGCTGCGGAAGCGGTTGAAAACGTATTCACCCTCCTGCGCAATCCTGACAGTACCATCGGCTTTACCCGCGTTCTTACGGCGGGCGCGGCAATTGTTCTGCAAGATGAGTTCGCGACGGCAAAGGTGTTCAGCCTTTTCCGCCCGCCGGTCGAGGTCGCGAAGCCCGACTTCGCCGAGTTCGTCGAGTTGTTCGGTGTGGAGATTTCCAACTGGACGCAATCGCCCGCCTTATCGCCGGCATCAGGTGGCGAGGAGAGTAAATCCCAAACACCGCCGCCAGCCGAGGGCACGGAGGGAAGCCCGGGAGGGGCCTCACTCGCGCCCGACATTTCATTTTTGCCACCGACGCAGGTTGCGGGGCTTGATGGGTTCGTGCCCCTGCCGGCGCAGGTGGTGCAGCCGTTCAGTTCACCGCTGATATCAGGTGGCGGAGGTCCATCTGATAACAATCAACCTATAATCATAGCTGATCCAAACGCGCCCGTAGAATTCTCCGGTATCGCCCGCATCAGTTTTCCAGGGGTTGGGGAAACATTGTCTATCGTTGGGTCAGCTGGCGCGGATACTGCTTTTATCGCCGGTAATGCTTCAGCGCCTAATACAATTGATATTGAGCCTAATGCGAATAACGAAGTCGTTCTGACAATCACGGGTGGCGGCACCATCAAACTTGATGGCGTTGAGACGCTTGATCTCACTCTTGGGTCCGCAGGCGATACTATAACAATTGATGATCTCAGCAAGACTGATATTTCCGATAATACTGTTATCGTAAATGGTGAAGGCGGAAACGACTTTATCAATGCAGCGGCCGCCGAAAAAAATCTGATCCTGAACGGCGGAAGCGGGGATGATACTCTTACTGCTAGTACCGGCAATGATAAGCTCAACGGCGATTCCGGGAATGATACGCTCATCGGCAATGCCGGAAATGATACGTTAGATGGCGGGACTGGCATCGATGGGATGACCGGTGGCACAGGCAACGATATTTATTTTGTTGATAATGCGCTTGATACAGTGGCAGAAAACATTGGCGAAGGTACAGACACGGTCAATAGCTCCATTACCTTCACTTTGGGCACTGATGTCGAGAACCTGACCTTGTTGGATTCCGGGGGCGCGATAAATGGCATCGGGAATAGTGACGCCAACATTCTCACCGGAAACAGCTCGATCAACACGCTCACCGGTGGCGCAGGTAACGATACGCTGGATGGCGGCGGTGGTGATGACACGTTGGTGGGTGGCACTGGCGACGACACGTACACTGTAGATGATGCTGACGTAATAATTACCGAAGGCCTGAATGAAGGTGTCCTTCCCCCCTAAAACTGGGCCATTATTTTGGCATGGAAAGGGGATTTGTGATGGCTCGGAAACGACATTCGGACGAGGACATACTGAAGCTGCTGCGTGAGATTGAAGTGAAGTTGTCGAACGGCAGCGACGTAGCGTCGGCGTGTCGTGGCGTGGGTATCAGCGACGCTACGTATTATAACTGGCGCAAGCGGTTTGGCGGGATGGGTCGGTCGCAGTTGTCGGAGATGCGTTCTCTCGAGAAGGAGAATACGCGGTTGAAGAAGATTGTGGCTGAGCTCGAACTGGACAAGCTGATCCTCAAGGAAAGCCTGAGCTACCTAAAGCCCAGGGCCTGACGACCGAGCATCTTCGTCAGGCCGTTATCCATACACGCCAGAAGCTTGCTACGTCGGAGCGACGGACCTGCCGGGTTATTGGTCTGGCCCGCAGTTCCCTGCAATATCGACCAGATCCCAAAGATGACAATGCTCTGCGGTTGGCACTGATCCGGCTGGCGAAGCAGTATGGGCGCTACGGTTATCGCAAGATTGCCGTCCTGCTGCGTATCGAAGGGTGGAAGGTGAACCACAAGAAGGTTGAGCGGATCTGGCGCGAAGAAGGACTTCAGCTGCCGCAACGAGACAAGAAGCGCCGGCGGCTCTATCACAAGGACAGCTCGATCATTCGGTTGCGGCCAACCCATCCCAATCACGTCTGGGCCATCGACTTCGTGCACGACAAGCTCGACAATGGTCGGAGCTACAAGATGCTGACTGTCCTGGACGAGTACACCCGCCAGGTGCTGGCTGTGACGGTTCGCACCCGGATGAGGGCTGACGATGTGCTTGAGGCGCTATACCCACTCCTGCTGCGCCACGGCACCCCGGAATACATCCGCTCGGACAATGGTCCCGAGTTCATCGCACAGGCGATGCAGGACTGGCTGGCAAGGGTCGGCATCAAACCCATCCGGATCTATCCCGGATCACCCTGGGAGAACGGATACAACGAACGCTTCAACGGAACCCTGCGCCGCGAGGTTCTCAATGCCGAGTGGTTCACCACGACTAAGCAGGCTCAGATCGTCATCAACCAGTGGCTCAGACAGTACAACCACATCCGTCCACATCAGGCACTGAACATGCGACCGCCAATACCAGAAACTCTAATCAGGAATGGCACAGAACTTGGGGGCTAGACATTGATCCGGCGTAAGAGTTCTTGCCGGGGAGATTCAACGGCATTTCGCAAAACACGGTAGGTATCGTCACCAGGATTCTGGGCATACGCGCTGGCAGCATTTTGCAATTTATCGGCCGCGTAGCTGTAGTCTGAGGCCAGGAGATCGATGAAACCATCCTGATCCGCTTCATCCATGGCGAGATAGCGATCAACAAGTTCACGTGCCAGCGCTGTGCCGGATGCCTCGCCGCGATCAGAAAGGAGGTCGTCACACAAGCGTTTAGCTGCTTTGAGCGGAGATTTGCTCGATGGCCGTTCCAAATAATTTCGACCAAGGTCGGCAATGGCATCAATGACCTGGCTCATCCAGATCCGGCTCATGCTGTTACTCCTTATTCGTTGACGTTGACTACGCTGGTGCTAAAGGGGGCGCAGACGGAAATCGTACTCCACTGTCAGGAACG
This sequence comes from uncultured Alphaproteobacteria bacterium, assembly GCA_943787225.1. Lineage (GTDB taxonomy): Bacteria > Pseudomonadota > Alphaproteobacteria > MPNO01 > UBA2964 > UBA2964. Next base: position 363,864 of record CALSLP010000001.1, on the reverse strand, counting down.
GAGGACTGAAGCCCATATTGTCTGGCTTCTTCTTCTGAGGTTGTCGGTTTAAAAGCAACGGCGAGAGACTCCCGGACACCAAAAACCGCGTCGGCATCGATATACTCATCGTCGTCGGGGTAGATTTCGGTAATCAGGTCCTGATACCCCTCGGCGGAAATCTTAAAGTGAATATGGGCGGGACGCCATGGGTGTCGTCCCATAGCCTCCAGCATTACGCCTGCGGGGCCATCCTCGGGTACCGTATAAGGTGACGGTCGAATTGTGGAGAATGAATATGTTCCGTCATCGTCGGCATTTAGGCGGGCGCGAAGATTATCGTCATCTTGATCCGGGTCTTCGTTTGAGTATTTTCCGTTCTTGGCATTTTGCCAGACATCGAGAAGTGCCCCAGAAACGGGTTCGCCCGTTGTTGAGGATATGCATCCTTTGACAAGCGTTTGTTGGCCAGCATTGTCGCGGATTAAATCGCCCCCATTTTTGATAAAAGGCGCGCCTTCTATATAGAAGGGACCAAGGACGCTAACGGCGGTTGCATCGTCATTGCCTCGGCTGGAAATCATGTCGACCATCGAAGACAGGCCGAGCGTATCTGATAGCAGGATAAACTCGTTCCGGTTTCGCGTGGTTTTTTTTGCCGGTTTGATAAAGAAATTCGATGGCGCTGAGCCATTCTTCCTTTGACAGGTTTGTCTCCAGGGCAAATTCATGCAGGTGCTTGATAAGACCTGTCATGATCTCGCGAAACCTGGGGTCTGCATCCTTTGAGATGGTATCCAGGACGGCTTTTGTGAGGGTTTCTTCGGTAACGTTGCGCATCGGCTATTCCTTCTCAAACAAGCGCAAGACTGAGGACCGGGAACGCGATAATAACCATCAAAATGAGCAGCATTATGATGGCAAACGGCGCGGCGCCGGCAAAAATATCAAATAGCGAAATATCTTTGTCATCGATCGTACTTTTGATGACAAAACAGGATATTCCGAGTGGTGGTGTTAACAGCCCGATCTCGGCACCTATGACGGTGACGATACCGAACCAGACGAGGTTCCCGCCAAAGGCTTCAATCGACGGTAAGAATAGCGGTGCGACGATCAGGATGATCGATGCGGTGTCGATGATGGTCCCTAATAGCACCAGCATAATAACATAGAGGATCATGACTTCGGTCAGAGACAAACCTGATCCCTGTAGCCATTCACCAAATTGGCTCGGCAGCGAAGCGACACCCAGCATACGGCTGTACATTGAGGCAGCGATAAGGAGGAACAGGATCGTTGCCGTTATATGGCCCGTCTCAACAAGAACCTCCCACAGATCTTTCCAGCTCATCCGGCGTTTAAAGATAGCGATGAGAAGCGCGAGAAGAGAACCGGTGGCGCCGGCCTCTGTTGGTGTCACGACCCCGCCATAGATACCACCAAGGACCACGACGATCAGCATTGCGATGGGGAATAATTTGACGCCCATGTCGAGAAGCGTGAGATTTCGCCATGATTCGTCGCCTTTGGAAGCATCTGCATTGCCGCCGACGAACTTGGGAACGATGATCGCCATAAGCAATATGGCGATGGCATAGGCAACGGCAAGCAACAACCCGGGAATAATGCCAGCAATGAACATGTGACCGACAGACTGCTCGGCACCGATTGCGTAGATGATCAGCATGGCGCTCGGGGGGATAAGCATCCCTAGAACCGAGGAGCCCGCAACAACACCCACCGAGAAGCGTTTACCATAGCCAAAACGCCGCATCTCGGGAACGGAGATCCGCGTAAAGACCGAGGCGGAGGCAATGCTGGAGCCCGTGACGGAGGCAAAGATCGCATTTGCGGCTACCGTTGCGATGCCAAGGCCGCCCTTGATCTTGTAGAAAAACTGCATTGGCGACATCGTATATGTCGCGGCCAAGGCCGGCTTTACTGACCAGGAAGCCCATGAGGGCGAAGAGCGGCACTGTCGCAAAGACGTAGTGTGATACCGTGTCAGCGACGGAGAGCGACAGCAGATTGATCGGGATATCGATCTCTTCCCGCATAATCCACACACCGACAAACGACATCAGACCGAGCGCAACCGGAATATACAGCCCGGCATAGATCAGGATAACGATCAGGACGACCGAGGCGATTCCAACTTCGAGACCGGTCATGAAGATTGCTCCGGCAATTGATAGCCGCCGCAAATATAGCGATGTGTGAAGGTTGCAAACTGCATGAGCGTTATGAACCCGCCCAGAATAATAACAAAATAGACCGGCCAGCGTGGAGCCGTGAACACACCTTCGGTACCAAAATAAAGGCTCTCATCGACAGCTTCGGTCAGAAGCGGAAGTGTGCCGTAGATAATGATCGCCATGAACAGGATGCCGAGAAGGTCAAACAATGCCCCCATGGTTCGGCCAATAGCGGGTTTTCGAAGTAGTATTCTGGAAAACAGCCCGTCGGAGCGCGTTAGGCGTCCGCGGCGGGTCGCATCGGAAAGCTGAAGAAAGACAATGGCGACGATCGACATTTCGACCAGCTCGATGACGCCTTCAATCGGATGATTTAGAAAGGTTCGGCCAAAGGCATCGCAGTTGATCAGGATCATCAGAACAAAAATCCAGACCGAGCCCACTGCATTCAGAACGGACGAACACCAGAAAAGAGATCGGGAAAGGGCGCCGCCTGTTGGCGACGCCCCTTCAATCGTTTCTACCGTCCGGGGGGTGCCCGGATCGTTCATGGGGCTACTCCTTGTCCCACTGGCGAATGATCGGCTGTTTGGCAGCCCGCATACGGCCCATGTAGTCGGCCAGGATCTTTTTGCCAGCAATACCCTTCTTCTCAAGGCTTGCTGCCCAGTCCTTGGCAACGTTAGGCATGCTGTTTGCCCAGGCTTCGCGTTGCGCCTGGCTCAGCGGCGTAATTTTGCCGCCCTTTTCAGCAAACTTTTTATACATGACCTTGGACCGGCTCTCGACATCCTTGCTCGTGCCGTCGCGATAGATGATCGCGGCAGCTTGCAGGGCCTGTTTCACTTCATTTGGCAGCTTTTTCCAGGTCTTGGCGTTTACCGTGATGGCTTTGGAATTCACGGTTCCGAGGCTGGCACGCATCATGTGGGGAGCAACCTCAACGATCTTGAAGATCACGGCGGCTTCTGCCCAAACCATGGCGCCGTCAACGACACCGGTCTTTAGCTTGTTGTAATATCCGACCAGACTACCGCCAACGCCCTTAGCGCCGGTATTTTTGAGGTAGCGCATGTTCAAACCGGCCGCGGCGATCTTCTTGCCTTTGAGACCGGCAAGGCTGGTGACCGGATTCTTAAAGAACATGTTGTAGGAATCAAGCACGGCCAGATTTGTTAGGTAAACCTGATTGTATTTCTTCCAGCTTTTCTTGAAGTCAGGATGCGTGGCAACCATGTCGTCGAAGGTGCGTGCCAGCAGACCTGGATCAGTGCTTACAAAAGGTGTCGCGAAGGCGAGGCCGTGTAAGGGGACTTTGTCCGCATGGAAGACGGTGGTGACAATCCCATGATCGCCGAGGCCTTTCTGCAGGCCTTTGAATACGCCTTTTGGCTTAACGATCTGGCCACCCCAGGCGAGATTCCATTTGATCTTGTAATTGCCAGTTTTGGCCAGCGCCTTATCGACGGCGGGCACAAAGTACTTCACAAATGTTTTGACCCAAAGCGCCTTGGCGGGATAGCCGTCAATCGCGGTAAGCTTGATTTCTTTCTGGGCAAACGCGGAACCACTAAATACCGTAAGGGTTAAGGCGACAGCGGCGGCGAGGCCGGTCGTTCTTCCTAAGTTGAGTTTATTCGCTAACATATGCTTTCTCCCAATTGTTGCTCTGGTTTTTTTGACAGGAAAGTCGAAATAAATACCCTGGTCAATTAAATATCGAAATTATTTGATTGTGTTCCCGACTCTGCTTCGGCTTTAATATAATATCGGGAACGCCACTATCCGGAAATTCGAGAATCGCAATGCCCCCCAATGATGACGTGCTGATTAAAATAGTTGACCTCGCACAGCGGGAGCCTGCGGGGACGTTGGCATCTTCGGTTTATGATCGATTGCGGGGGGATATCCTGTCCGGATCATTACCGCCCGGCGAGAAGCTTCGTACCGAAGCGCTGCGCGCGCGCTATGAAGTGGGCAATAGCCCCATTCGTGAAGCTCTGAATCGATTATCGGCAGACGGTCTCGTTACACGTGAAGACCAAAAAGGTTTCCGGGTTGCCGCTGCCAGTCGAGCGGACCTCGAAGAGCTGGTTAAAACACGATGTTGGCTTGAACAGATTGCGCTGCGGGAATCAATCGCCAATGGCGACGACTCTTGGGAAGAGGGACTTGTCCTGTCATTTCATCGTCTGTCGCGGGTGCGCCGCTCTTCGAGCGAAGACCATTATTCTGTTAATCCAGATTGGGAACGACTGCATCGGGCGTTTCATTTGGCCCTACTGTCAGCGTGTGGGTCTCGTTGGTTGTTGCAATATTGTGCGCAGTTGAATGATCAAGCTGACCGATATCGGCAGCTTGCTATTGTCGTTAGCTATCCAAGGCGCAATGAATTGGATGAGCATGAAGCAATGATGAAGGCGACGACAGCGCGCGATGCTGATGAGCGCGATATCGCTTCTCATGGCGCATTATGAGCGCACCGCTGGTATTATCCGGGAATCTATTTCAGAGTTTGCTGCGAACTGAGCGGTCGTGGATTAAGTCTACCCTGTCGAAATAAAATGACCGCCGAAGCCGGAGACAACGGCGGTCAAAGAAACATGTAATGATGCGTTTAGTGTTACGGTTTGGATATTTCCCAAATTTCTTCGATTACTGTACCGGAAGCACGGATTACTTTGGCAATCGGACAGTATTTCGCGAGGTCAGTTTTGACCTTCTCCAGCGTCGCATCATCGACATCTGATTTTCCTTTGATTGTTAGAACAATCTTCGGAAAGGGGACTTCGATCTCTTCCTCAAACATGACGCCGCGTCGGTCAAAATCCGCCAGCGCATCGACCGTCAAATCTTCGAAATGAACGCCATGCTTTTCACCGGCACGCTGGCCGATAACGTTGGTGCAACCAATGAGCGCTGCAACCAGCGTTTCCGTTGGCGCCAGGCCCATATTCGTCCCACCGCGCTGGGTCGGCTCGTCAATCGTGACGTCGACGTCACGGGTTTCGATGTCAGTACGGGCGTGGGAAATGGATTAACAGTTCAGCGTGTACTGAACGACCATTTTGGGTTTCGCATCGGCCATGATTAATCTCCTAAAGGGAACTAAATTATGTCGCAAACTTCGTCGAAATCGAAGCGCGGCAATTTTTGGAACAGGCCGGACGTATCGCCATAGCCGATGTTGCACAGGAAGTTCGATTTCACGGTCGTTCCCGCAAAGAACTCCTTGTCGACAGCCTCATTGTCGAAGCCTGACATTGCGCCGATATCCAAGCCCATAGCGCGCGCAGCAATGATGAGATACGCCCCCTGCAAGGTACTGTTTCTAAAGCTGCCGCTTTCGGCAGCATCCGGATCGTCCCGATAACGGCCAGTCATGTCTTTATGAGGGAACAGCCGTGGCAGATGCTCCCAGAACATCGGATCGTACCCGATGATCACGCAGACCGGCGCTGCCTCAATCTTTGTAGCGTTGCCAGGGGCGACGCAGGGTGTGAGACGCGCCTTGGCTTCGGGCGTACGGCAGAAAATAAACCGTGAAGGAAGGCAATTGCCACTCGTCGGACCGCTTACAACGGCCTGATACAGTGTTTGGATTTGTTCGTCTGTGACCGGCTTGTCGGTCCAGGCGTTATGTGTCCGTGCTTCCCGGAACAACAAATCCAGACCATCTTCGCCGATGTCAGATATCCGCTTCCGTAGGGCTTCTACGGAAGAAATCGCTTCTTGTATGGGATCCATTATTTTTTCTCTCCTGGCCCAGTTAGGCCGGTAAAACTTCGTCTTCGATCGGGTTCCGCAGAATACCGATTTTCTCGATTTCAATTTCACAGACGTCGCCGGCTTTCATCCAAAGCTGCGGACGGCGCGCATGGCCAACACCTGACGGCGTTCCCATGACGAGAATATCGCCAGGCTCCAATGTCAGACACTCGGTCAGCAGTTCGACGGTCTCCGCAACATCAAACAACATGTCGTCGGTGTTGGCATCTTGCAGGATTTCGCCATTGAGACGCGTCTGGATACGCAGTCCATTGCCCCCTGCGGGTAGTTCATCAGCGGTAACCGCTTCTGGACCAAAGCCGCCGGTATTGTCAAAGTTCTTGCCAATGGTCCATTGCGCCGTCTTGCGCTGATATTCGCGAATCGAGGCTTCGTTAAACACTGAGTAACCCCAGATGTAATCCAGAGCGTCTGCTCGTTTTACATGGCGGGCCTGTTTGCCAACGATAGCGACCATCTCAGCTTCATAGTCCAACTGTTCGGAAACAACAGGCCGCAGGATGGGATCGCCATGGGCAACCAGCGTTGAGTTGGTCCGCAAAAAGAATGATGGATACTCAGGCTTTTGATGTCCGCCTTCGGCGGCGTGGTCCGCATAGTTCAGGCCGAGGCAAATAAGTTTGCCAGCATTGGTCGATGGCGGAAGATACTTGATGCTGTCGAGAGAGACGCGGGCATCATCTCCGGCGCTGCTGACGGCGGCGGCAATTTTATCGATGCCAGCCTGGCCGAGCTTGATAATTCCCGTGAGGTCGCCTGGCAGGTCCGGAGCGGCAATTGATAGGTCGACGACGCTTTCACCGTCGCGAGCGCCCATAGTAGCAGTTCCATTTTTATCAAAAGCAATCAGCCGCATCTAAATCTCCTATTTGTATGCATAAATATCGATAAAAAAACGATAGTCAATAAAATATCGATTTTTTAGGTTTCTGGCACTCATGTTAGTCGTATTTGTCTTAAGTCGCAATTCTTGGAACAGACCGGGCATAAATAGCCAACCCCAGTAGCAGTACCAGCAGCCCACCGCCGACAATATAGAAACTCTCTTCACGGCCATAAAAGTCGGAGGTGAACCCGATGATGGGCGGAATAATGATGCCACCGAACCGGTTCATGGTTTGACGGAGCCCGACAACTGTCGCTTGTTGATCCCTAGTCACGGAAATTGCCTGTACCGAAAAGAGAATTGGCTGCGATACACCTTGTGTCATGCCGCGAAACAACTGACCGATGAGAAGGAAGCCAAAGATTGACCAGGTCGTAGAGCCGAGCCCGCCGAGGAGTGGTGTCGCACTTACCAAGGAGACCGTTATAAAGGTCGTGACGACAAGGACGCGGATCGGATCGAAACGCCGCATGATTCTGCCGGAATACCAGGAGCCAATAGCGCCAGCCATTTCAATGGCCGCGAATAGAAGCCCGATCTTGGTCGCGGTGAGCCCTGCATCCTGAGCATAGGTGACGTAAACAGTGGTTTGTATGCCATAGGTCGAATTACGGACCAGCATTGCCATTGCCGTAAAGGCGACAGCCGGTATCGCCATGAGGGCGAAGGTCGCGGTGTAATCAGACAACTTCGGCATAATGTCCATAAGCTTGAATTTGGGAATATCTTCCGGCGCCGTCTTTCGATCAGGGGGTGGGTTGGGTTCCGGGGCGCGCCATAGCGCGTAAACCGCGCCAACTGCCCATAGCATTCCGAAACCGTAGGCTAACCATGCGCCGCCCACATCGAAAAGAAAGCCAGCGCAGATTGGGGCAATTGTTGTCCCAATTCGCGCAAACGTGCTGAAGCGGCCGATATATTCGGCATCTCCATGGGCAACACGAGCAATCAGCGTTTGTGCCCCTGACCAGCCCATGGAGATGGCGAAACCACTGACGACTTGCAAGGCGAACAAGGCCCAGAATGTTGAGAGCAGCGGGAAGAATGGGGCGCAAAGGATAACGGTACCGGTGAACATCAGCGTAACCCGGCGGGTACCGAAACGGTCCATCAGAGCGCCACCATGAATTGATAGAAACAATGACAGCAGTGACCGGGCACCGACCAGAATGCCAATCTCGCCATCGGACATGCCCAATGATTCTTTTGCAAAAATGGGGATCAGGAGAACAAATATATCGATGAGCGCCATGCTGAAGATGCCAAATGCATAGACCGCATGTAGGTCTTTCTTGCTCGGACCGTCTGGAAGTTCCTCAGTCATGAGGCGGTTCCGACAATCGTCCGCATTCTCATTGTATTCGTTTTGGGCATCGGTTCGATCTATAGATGATGATGCTATTCTACAGGGGAAACGCTTGATCGAAAGACCTTGTGTAAGGTTCAGCTGCTAACATGAGCGTTAACAATTTGTCATTACTTCAGGCCGATACTCTACCGGCGACTAATAGGTGGATGGCATGCGGGTTGTAAAAGGGAAAAGTAAGGAACGACGCCGGGATCGGCGAATCCAGGAGATTCCGTTAAAAATTGATCTCAACGGCAGCAGCTATGAAACGGCCAATTGGAGCCTCGGCGGTTTTCTTCTCTATTCGTTCTATGGTGATTTTCAAATCGGTGAGACGCCGGTCGTTGGCATAAGGGCTGAGGTCGGCGAGCAGGTTTTTCAGCACGTCGTGCGGTCGGAGATCGTTCGAATAGATTTCACGCGCAAAGTGCTGGCAGCAAATTTCGTTGAGCTGGATGACGATGTACTCAATACGTTGGAAGGGTTGTCGACTGGCCGGCTTCGGCGTCGAACTTCTGCGAAAACGCAAATCTGCGTAACCTTCGGGTTCAACCCTATCTGTAATACTTGTCTGCGGCTTCTTCTGACACGTAGCCTTCCGCGATATCATTCGCGAGTGCCTCGGGATCACGTTTCTTGGGATCGCCATAGCCGCCGCCGCCAGGACCGTTAACCCGAAAAGTCGTGCCTGCGGGTAACGTCATGCGGGCCGAAGACGGCATTTGTTGTTCGTCTGGTGTTCCCGGATTGACGACAAATCGGCTGGGTCCACCCGGCATCCCCCCTTGAATACCGGCAGGCAATTCGATGGACCGGTCGGCGCGATAAACGATTTCTGCGGATTCCAGCATTTCATATTCGCGGACGAAGTTTAATCCACCGCGAAACTCTCCGGCGCCACCAGAATCGGTGTTCAAACTGTACTCCCGGATACGGCAGGGAAATTCGGATTCGATGATCTCGACAGGGGCGGCAAACAGGTTCGCGAGCATGACACTGGCACCCGATGCACCGTCAGCACCCTCGCCGGCGCCATAGGCTGATCCAAAGATCTCATATTGATTGCCGCGTTTAGGCTTTGTATCGCCTTTCCACGCGACGATGATCGATCCACCACTGCCGCCTGAATGAGCAATCGCGCGCCCTGGTAAAAGCGGGTCCATGGCTTCCAAAATGACGTCGCATAATTTGAGGCAACATTTCATATAGCTCGAGCAGGGACGCGGAGGTTCGGCGCTCACGACGCTGCGCGGCGTAAATTCAAAGGTCACGAGATCGCGGATGCCGTCGCTATAGCGCAGGTTGGGATCAATCAGCCCGATCAGGCAGTAATAGACACAGGCCTCGACCATCGCGATGCGCAGATTGACCGGACCCTGAGTTTGCGGATCGCAGCCGGTGAAATCGAAATGCAGCTTGCCGGATTTGATGGTGATCTTGACGTTGAGTTTAACCTTGGTCGTTTCATCAACCCCGTCATGATCGAGATAGCCTGTCGCTTCCGCGATCCCATCCGGAATACTTTTAAGCGCTGCCGTGAACTCTTCACCGGAGGCTGTAATCATCGCATCCATCGATTCCAGAACCGTATCAACGCCAAACCGCGCACACATTTCCTGCATATGTTTGCGGCCAATACGGGTGACGCCAATCTGGCCGGAAATATCGCCGAGGACGACATAGGGGGCCCGTGTGTTAGCGGAGATCAGTCGCATCACATCATCAATCGGTTTCCCGGCCCGGTGAATGCGGATTGGTGGCAGCATCAAGCCCTCGTGATAGAGCTCGGTTGCTGAACCGTATGTGCTTCCCGGCACTGTGCCGCCGATATCGGCCTTATGGGCGATTGTGGCGGCAAAGGCGACCAGCGTTCCGTCATGGAATATCGGCGCGATGAAGCCCATGTCGGAGGCATGGGGCATATTGCCTTCATAGGGATGGTTGGTAACAAACACGTCGCCATCTGCGAGATCGTCGACGCCGTAGATATCTTTGATGCGCTGGACAAGATGGAAATAGACCGGTGAATGGAAGAACATCCAGGGGGCGACCAAAAGGCGGCCGTTGGGGTCAACAATCACGCAGCTGAAATCACGGCTCTCCCGGACGATGGTTGAGTAGCCCGAACGGTAGAAATGGTAATCCATTTCCTCCATTAGGCTGGCGATGCGGTTGCGCAATAATTCCACGGTAATCGGATCGACAGCCATGTTACGCGTTCCTTTCCCCGACGATATTGCCGAACTTATCGAGCTTTGCGGTCCAACCCGGTGGCAGTACTGTCGTCGAGTCGAATTGTTCAATAATGGCCGGTCCTTCGATGGTCGAAGATTTTAGTGTGTCGCGGGTGTAAACCGGCGCGGTGTGAACTTCTTTGCCATCAAAGGTGACTTCGCGTTCTCCGACCGGTTCTGTTGTGCCTTCCGGGATAGAAATTTCCGGCAAATCCTGTTTTGGCACGGGTACTCGTACGCGCACCCGATAGCTGACGACTTCTATTTCCTGATCCCGCGCCGAGTGACCATGCAGCGTTTGGTGAAGCTCGTGGAATCGTTCCTGAACTTGGGCAAGTCCTTCCGCCGTCATCGGGCTGGCGCTCAACCCGTCCAGCGGGGTTCGGATTTCATAACCCTGCCCGGCATAGCGTAAATCGAGATCGCGGATGAACTCACGGTCGTGATCGGCCAGACCTTCATCTGTGAGATCGGTGGCGGCTTGTTTTTCGAGCTCGGTGAAATAGCCCTCTGCGCGGTCTGACGGCAGCTGATTGATTTCACAAATATCCGAGCGGATATAATCATGGACAATATCCGAACACAGCAGACCCAGAGCTGAGAAAGCGCCCGGATTCGGCGGCACCAGAATGCGCGGGATGCTCAGCTCGTCGGCGACCATCGCGGCATGAACCGGGCCCGCGCCGCCAAATGGCACCAAGGTAAAGGAGGCGAGATCGATCACCTTCTTCGCCGCCTGGACGCGAATTTCATCGGCCATGCGGGCGTTGATCAATCGGACGATGCCAGCTGCAGCCTCTTCGGCGGATAGCCCCATCGCGTCGGCAAGAGTGTTTTTAACGGCGGCAAGCGCACCGTCACGATCCAGGGTGGTTTCGCCGCCGAGAAGATGGCCGGGATTTAAAAAACCGCAGATGAGATCTGCGTCGGTAACCGTTGGCCGGTCACCGCCATTGCCGTAACAAACCGGTCCGGGGTCGGCACCTGCGCTATCTGGCCCAACGCTCATAAAATTCGCGGCAGTCAGACGGGCAATCGTGCCGCCGCCAGCAGAAATTGTGCTGATGTCGAAGGCGGGTACATCGAGGCGGCGTTCGGCGATCATGCCCTCGGTAACCTCAAGCGGTTTGCTGTCTTGAATGAAGGCGATGTCGCAGCTGGTGCCGCCCATATCCATGGTGACGACCTGTGCCCAGCCCTGCTTTTCGCCAAGAACATAGCCCGTTGCCTGCACGCCAGCGGCGGGACCTGAAAGTAATGTCTGAACAGTGCGGCCACCGCCCGCCGTGGCACCGAGAGGCATGACGCCACCATTCGATTGCATCAGAAAACGGCGGGCCGTTTCGACGCCAGCGATGTTGAGGCCATTGTCGAGATCGTCGGCGTAGCGGGCGAGTCCGGGTTCGAGGTAGGCGTTAAGCATCGTCGTCGACATGCGAGGCCATTCGCGAATCCGCGGTAAGACTTCCGACGATAGAGAGACATAGGCGCCGGGCACTTCTTCACGAATGATTTCGCCGGTCCGTTGCTCATGCGCCTGGTTCATAAAGGAAAACATGTAACAGACGGCAAAGGAGGTCGCGCCTTTAGCCTGCAACGCCCGAGCGGCAATGCGCACATCTTCTTCGTTCAGTGGTTCGACTTCGGTGCCGGCATAATCGACCCGGCCGGTAATTTCGCTGGTCATCTGCTGCGAGGCGAGCATTGTTGGGCGCTGGAATTTGAGGTCGAATTGATTGCTTTCGCGCGCCTGGCTCTGGACCACCTGAATGGCCCGGAATCCTTTGGTGATGAGCATTCCAATTGTGGCGCCCTTCATTTCCAGCAAGGCATTGGTGGTCACAGTGGTGCCGTGGCTAAAGAAATCAATGTCGGTCGCCGATACACCCCGAATAAAGAAGCGCTGAATCCCGTCGAGTACCCCTAACGATGGGTTCGACGGGGTCGAGTGAACTTTTTCAATCAGGATTTCATTCGTCTCGGTATCGGCGAGCACCAAATCGGTGTGGGTGCCGCCGACATCGACACCAAGTCTGTATTTAGCCAAGGCGGATTTCTCCCTCGAAAAATGTGACGAATGCGAAACCTACTGTAGCAATTCTTGGCTGATCCAGCGACCGGCAGCCGTCAGGGCTTCATCGCCATGGACACGGCCTTTGATCTGCATGCCAAGCGGCATGTCTTCTACCGTCATGACCGGTAAAGAGATCGCGGGCATGCCGATGATTGAAGAGGCCTCGTTATAGATTGCGCTGCCTTGATCAATGCCGACAGGGCCGGGGCCAGGGGATGACAGCGTAACCATCGCGTCGCAGCGGCGGGCGAGCTCATTATGCATTTGCCGCCAATAGACCCGGCGGCTTAACGCTGAACGATATTCTGCCTGGGTAAGACCGGCCCCTTCCTGAATGCCGGCCTTAAGGCGCGGCGGAATCTTGTCGGCATCATAATCGAGATACTGATACATCGGGAACCGCATTTCGAAACGGTAGAGCTGACGCCAGAGTTCAGGCGAATGCGCGGTCTCGGCTTCATAGGCTTCAATCGCTGGGTCGTCTTTGCGGGTATAGATTTCGCACCCGGCATCCGAGAGCTTACCAATAGCGTCGTTGAACGCAGCCTTACTGGCATCGTCGGTTTCATTCCAACCGGCGGTTTCCAGTACGATCAACCGTTCTGGTTTCTTGGCAGGTGGCGGTGTGCGGCTGCCATAGAGACCGGGATGACCAGGGTCACCGCCTGCGGTTTCGGAAATATACCGGGCCATGATCCACATATCTTCGATAGAGCCTGCGAGTATACCGAGATGATCCATGGTCTCGGCAGCGGAGAATCCGCCCTGGCGGTTCAACGCGCCAAATGTTGCCTTGAGGCCGTAATTGCCACAGAAACTAGCGGGACGAATGGTGGAACCGCGTGCATGGGTGCCGAGGCCGCCGGGCATCATACCGGCACCAACTGCAGCGCAAGTGCCGCTGGAGGAACCGCCCGGCGTGCGCGTGGTGTCATAGGGGTTGCGGGACATGGATGGGTCGCCGCCGCCGAGTGTTACGGTGACGGTTTTGCCGAGGAGGACAGCACCGCCCTGACGCAGGAAGTAAACCGACGCTGCATCGCGGATCGGTTGGTTCCCCTTGAACAGCTCACAATTATATTCCGTCGGCATATCGCAGGTCTCGATGAGATCCTTGATTCCGATGGGCATACCGTCGACGAGTGAGAGTGGCTTGCCTTCGGCATAGCGCTTTGTTGAGGCATCGGCCATTTCGCGGGCCCGGTCGGTGTTGCGATAGGCCCAGGCTTTTACGTCGTCATTGCATTCTTCGATGACCGCGATGCAGCGCTCCAGATAATCCCGTGGCGTGTCGTCGCCGGACAGAAATTTCTCTCGCGCATCGTGAAAGCTGCGGAGCTTGGGGTTATTTACATCGTACTGGCCCACGCCGGGTGCTGGTTGCACTGCCATCATTCTCTCCCTGATTAAGTCTTTTTGAGCCACACCGTTTCAATTGGGCGGCATTCGCGTCTAAAATCAGCGGCACATTACAAGAGAAAGATTGGGAGGCAAAGAGATGGCGGTAACTTTAGAAGGCAAGACAGCACTAATCACTGGTTCCGGTACCGCTGGCGGCATGGGGCGTAGCCACGCTATTTTGATGTCCGAACGCGGTGCGGATGTGATTGTTCACGATATCAATGAGGATGGCGCCAACGAGACCGCAGAATTGGTTCGGGCAAACGGCCAGAAGGCCTCCACCCTGATCGCCGATGTTCGGGACGTGCCAGACTTCACCGCCAAGATCAAAGAAGCAGAAGCCCAACATGGCAAGATCGACATCCTGGTGAACAATGCCGGGGTTACTGGCAACAAACTTGCGATGGAAGATGTCGACGAAGCTATATTTGATCAGATGTTTGGTGTTCAGGTGCGGGGGGCGTTTTTTGCCACCCAGGCGGTATTGCCCGGGATGAAGGCCAGGAATCACGGCAGTATCATTATGATTTCATCGATCTATGCGATGGGCGGTAGTGACTTTGCGTCGCATTATGCAGCGGCCAAGGCGGCGTTGTCTGGATTTACCAAGGCTTGGGCGCGTGAATTCGCAGCCCATAAAATTCGCGTCAACGCCGTAGCGCCGGGCTTTGTTCTTACAGGAATGACTCAGGGCAGTAATACGCCCGAGATGATCGCGGAACGCGGGGCTGGCATGCCGCTCGGTCGACTGACGACGCCCGAAGACATTTCCTATGCCGTTGCCTGGCTGGCCTCGGCAGAAACCGAGATGATTACCGGTCAGGTCATCAGCCCGAATTCCGGCGAGGTCATCGTCGGTTATTAAGGAAAAAAGAGGACCGTTCTCTCAATTGTCATTGCCGGGCTTGACCCGGCAATCCAGAGTCATGCAATTTTGAGGCGGTTGAAACATGGATCCCCGGATCACGTCCGGGGATGACAGAAAATACGTTGGGTGGAATGTTCCGGAAGAACTGCTGGTATGTCGCGGCGTGGGATCATGAGGTAACGCAGTCGCCGCTCGCCCGGACGTTATTATGCGAGCCGGTGGTGCTTTATCGAACCGAAGACGGTACAGCCGTTGCACTCGAAGACCGCTGCTGTCATCGGGCGCTGCCACTCTCCATGGGGCAGGTTGTCGGTGACCGCCTGCAATGCGGTTATCACGGGCTGGAGTTTGATCAGGCTGGTGCGTGTGTGAAGATTCCGGGGCAGGATAAAATACCGCCAGGTGCCGTTGTGAAATCTTACCCGTTGGTTGAACGCTGGAAATGGCTATGGATATGGATGGGTGATCCGGCACTGGCCGATGAAAGTCTGATCCCCAACTGGTGGTGGTTCGATCACCCGGAATGGGAACTCGTCAAAGGCAAGTATCTCAAGCTCGACTGCAATTACGAACTCATTACCGACAATTTGCTCGATCTGTCACATCTTGCTTATGTGCATCTCAATACGCTGGGCACGGGCGATATCAGCGAGTTTCCGATCAAGACTGATCGCGACGACGATATGGTGCGGATGACACGCTGGATCATCGACCGACCGGCGCCACCGATGTTTCAGGCCCTCGGTAATTTCGAGGGTACGGTGGATCGCTGGCAGATCGTTGAGACGTTTTCGCCCTGCCTAACACAAATTCGTGCTGGTGCCTGTGATGCGGGCAGTTGTGATCCTGAACAGGGTGAGCCCGAAACCGGCATGCATATAAGAAGTCTCAATGCACCGACGCCGGAAACCGAAACCTCGACCTTCTATTTCTTCGGCCATGCCCGTGATTTTGCCTTGGGCGACGAAAAGGTCTCAGCTGATTTGTTCAAGATGGTGTCGCAGACCTTCGATGAAGATGTCGTCATCCTCGAAGCTCAACAAAAAATGCTCGATGCCGAACCCAACCGCGCGCTGGTCGATATAAACGTCGACGCGCCCGGCATCGCCGCCCGCCGCATGGTCGCCCGTGATATTGAAGCGGAGCAGCGTGGCTAGCTTTTAACCCAACACTTGTCGTACTTGCGGAAACACTTTTTCACCGAGGATGGCGAGGGTGTCCATGGTCAGCGAATGCGGCATGTCGGCCCATTGGATCGACATGATCAGATGGTTGGTGCCGATCTCTTTGTGGAGGTTGATGATCTGTTCGGTCACGTCGTCGGGTGAGCCGATGATAAACCGGTCGCCCGCGAGATCGTCGAATGCGAGGGCGAGGTTGCGATCGCCTTCTGGGAGTTGATCGCCTTGGCCCCAGCTCTGATAGGCATCGTATTTTTTCTTGATATACGGCCCCGGCGATACGCAGAGCTTCCTCGCGCGTTTCCGCGACAAATACTTCGCGGCGCATCGGTAGTTCATCGGGAAACGGTTTGCCGCATTCATCCAGCGCGCGCTTATACACCTCGATCTGCTCCTTGATGTCGCTGATCTTGTTATGCGGGTTGATGTACCAGCAATCACCCAGCCGCGCGGCGCGCTTGATGGCCGGGTTGGCATTGGCACCAATCCAGATTGGCGGGTGAGGGTTCTGCAATGGTTTGGGGCAGCAGGACGCGTCTTTAAGCTCGAAGTGGCTGCCCTCCATGGTGACGCTGTCTTCGGTCCATAGCCGTTTCAGGGCGATGAGGTTTTCTTCGAGCAACTTGCCACGTTTTTTGACTTCACTGCCAAAGGCCGCGAATTCGACTTCGCGATAACCCAGCGCAACGCCGCAGATCACCCGGCCGCCTGACATGATATCGATCGTTGCCAGCTGCTCCGCGATATCGAGCGGTTTATGCAGGGAGAGCAGAATGATCCCGGCATTAAGCCGTACCCGCGACGTCTCTGCGCTCAGCCGTGCCAGAATGGGAAATTGCTGAAAGGCCTGAAACGGCGCGGTGCTGTAATGCGAGGTTTTAGTGATGGAATCAAAGCCCAGATCCTCGGCCGCTTTGCATTCAGTGATCAGCTCTTCGAAACAGACTTGGATGTCTTGATCGGCGGCGTACTGGCCGCGAATGGCGAGGCCGAACTGCATTTTTTGTTGGGTCATTTACTCTCTTTTGCGAACGCGCCCTTAGCTCAACGGCCAGGGCAGTTTGAAATAATATTGGAGCAGGCCGCCCGGGAAGTTGAGCGCCATGATCCAGGACAGGCCGGTAATAAACCCGACGCCGCATGTTATCATGGTGACAATCCGTGTCCATCCCGCATCCGAATGCACCCGCAGGAAGATCAGGAAGAAGCCGGTGATGGCGAGCCAGAATCCGACCAGCATGACAGCAGCGATAAAGCCGGCAAGCCACGTCAAATAATAGACGAGGCCGGGAACGCCTTCCTGGCCGGCATGATCGCCCTCGACTTCGTAGTCGTAATTGGCAGCATGCTCGGTCCGGTTTTTTGCCGTGACATAAAACAGGCGCATGGCGATGGGCAGCATCACCAGGCAAATACCAACTGGATAAACGGCACCCAGGAAGGAATGCTGCACGCCGTCGATCAGACCCCAGGTGAACAGAAAGACCACAAAGGCGGCAAAATAGGCTTGTGGTTTCATATTGGTCGGTTTGGGTTTGTTTTCGTTCGCCATTTCGGTTTCACCCGTCGGCGCATTGCGGGCACCAAACCAGATCGAGATCACGGTCAGAACAAAAATGATGATAACGCCGGGGCGCAGCAGGAAGCCCCAGTCATAGAACTGAACTGCTTGATACAGATACGTCTCGGAATTATCGGCGAGCACGAAGCCAATCAGGAAGGCCGGACGGGGCCAGCCAAAGCGTTTGAACATGATGCCGACGAGACCGACTGCAAACAGCACCAGCAGATCGCCGAGATCACGCGTTGCCTGAAAGGCGGCGAAGCAGATCACCATGACCATGAAGGGCGCAAGATAGACATATTTGATGGTCGTTAGCCTGGCGACATTCTTTGAGATTAGCAGGCAGCAACCAGCGCCGATGACGTTTGCCAGTGCGAGCGACCAGATGATGACATAGGTGAGGTTGAGCTTGCCATCGACCATACTGGGGCCGGGCTCGAGCCCGATGAGTTCCATGCCGCCGAGAAACACGGCCATGCTGCCGGAGCCGGGAATGGCAAAGAGCAGCGTTGGAATAAGGCCGCCGCCTTCCTTGGCGTTATTGGCGGATTCTGGTGCGAGGACACCACGGATATCGCCTTTGCCAAACTGTGAAGAATCTTTCGCGGTTTGCTTAACATGGCCATAGGCAATCCAGTCGACGACGCTACCGCCGAGGCCGGGCAGAGCACCAATGATGCAGCCAATCCCGGCGCAGCGGGTGCATAGCCAGCGATAGGCCCACATATCTTTGAAGCCCTGCGTCCAACCGGAACCGAGCTTGGCACTTTTTGAGATCGCGCCACCGCTGCGCAGCAGATCAATGATTTCGGGCACGGCAAACATGGCAAGCCCGACGACGACCAAGGGCAATCCATCGCCAAGATAGGCGTTATCGAATGACATTCGGAATTCACCGGTCGCTGGCGCGCCGCCGAGGGCACCAAACATGAGGCCCAGCCCGCAGGCGAGCAGACCCTTGGACAGGCAATTGCCGGCGAGAACGCCAACCATTGAAAGTCCCAGAATGGTGAGCATGAAAAGCTCAGCCGAGGTGAATAGGAGAATGACCGGGCGGGCGACGACGATAAAGAACGTCAGGACAATGGCACCGATGACGCCACCATAGAGCGAGGCCGAAAAAGCGGCACCAAGAGCGCGGGCGGCTTCGCCCTTTTTCGCGAGCGGAAAACCATCGAGCACGGTTGCCTGTGACGCGCTCGATCCCGGGATGCCCATCAGGACAGATGTAAAAGTGTCAGATGTTGGAATAATGGCGACCAGGCCGATCAGCATCGCCAGTGCCGAGGTTGGGTCCATGCCATACAGGAACGGCAGTAACAGAGACAGGCCGACGATCCCGCCAAGGCCGGGGAAGATACCGACCACCAACCCCATAATGACTCCACCGAACAAATACAGCAGATGTGCACCGCTGGTTATTTCCGCAAAGGCGGAAATCATGGACTCAATCATTTTAGTGCCCCCGTATTCCCCAAGTTAGATACAGCCTACGAAAAAGGGCGGAGAAAGGTAAGTATCTCCGCCCTTAATTCGCTAACAGGGTGATGCGTTACGGTACCTTGTTGTAACGGGTCTTCAACCAGTCAAGCACCCACTTTTTGGCGGCGGGCGGTACGTTGGTTGCGACCTTATAGAGTGCCTGGGCTTTCTTGCCAGTCGCCTGTTCATACTTGCCAAGTTTCTGGTTCTTGGCGGCTTCAAAGCCAGGCATTGCGATTGCCTTGGCAGCAGCAGCACGCCATGCGGCAACGATGTTCTTCGGCGTTCCCTTTTTGACGAAGATCATTTTCTGCGCCGGGAAGCCAGCGGCCATGAAGGCTTTCCAGGCTGTCCAGGCTGGGCCCTTAGGAGCCTTACCATGCATCATTTTATAGACTTCGCCGACATGAGGCAGGTTCGAGAAGGTTGGATCCCGGACCAGCTTGCCGTTTTCGTCCAGTGTGCCCCAAGTCATGAGCGGTATAGCAATGCCTTTCTTGACCAGCGGTGTGACGCGTTTCAGGAAGGCTGGTGTCGTTTGATAATCGATCCGAACTTCACCGCGTTCAAAAGCAAGACGCGACGGACCTCGACCTTTCATGCCGAACACGGGCTTGACGTTCAGGCCCAGTATGTCGAAGGCCAAAAGCGGGACGAGATCGAGCGACGTCGGGCCCTGCGACCCAAACTTCAGCTTGGCTTTCTGCAGCTTCTTCATGTCGGCCACAGATTTAACACCGAGGCTTGAATTGACATAGACAACGCCGCCAACCGGGGTGGCCAGAATGACCTCCCAATCTGCGTAGTTGTATTTGACCCGGCGGTCGCCGAGCAGGAAGGGGAACTGGGTTGAACCAGAGGTCCCCAGAATGGAAAGACCATCCTTGGTGCCACGGCGGGCGAAATAGTTGGTGCCCTTGGTTGAGCTGGCGCCCGGCATGTTTTTGACGGCGACGACTGGATTGCCTGATAAAGCCTTTTGCAGCCATGGCACATAGAAGCGCGCCCAACGGTTCGATCCACCACCGGTGCCGTATGGGATTACCCATTCAATCCGCTTGCCAGCGAAGTCGACTTCTTGCGCTGCGACAGGAGCTGGTGCACCAAACGTGGTTGCAACAAACCCGGCAGCAGCCAGAGTGAAGATTGATGTTCTTATCATTTGAGAGTTCCTATTCTGTCCCATCCAAGTTTTCTTTTGTTAGTATCGCTATAATTATTAGATACTTCGTTACGCCGCTTTGCGGTCTTGAGTCAAATAATCCGTCACATAGACATCGCCAGCAAAAAGCCGTCTCGCTGTCCGAATAACGCCTGCTGTATTCTCTCCGAGCAGGATATCCAGCTTGCCTGACGGGTGTTCAATTTTGACTTCCGCAGGCGTTTCTTCAGGCGTTTTGCTCATGCTGTCCGTGACCGTTCCAGGCGTTGCCACACAATGCGCGAGCGTGACGGCACCGGTTACCGCGTGGGCAGCATGGGTACGGTCCGGAACAAGATAGCGCGACGCAATGGTGCCCCCTTTTCGCGGTGGCGCGACGAGCATAATCTTTGGTACGACGGAATCGGAAACATCGCCGAGACCCATACGCCGTCCTGCTTCTCGCCGCATTGCCTCTAACCGAGCGAACATCAAGCGGTCATCGTCGAGTTCTGACGTTGTTTCGTATCCTGATTTTCCAATATCTTTGGCTCTTAGGATCATGGCCGGCATGGTGGCATCAACCAGACTGACGTCGATGCCGTCGATGACCTCAGTCGTTTCACCGGTCGGAAACAGCGCGCCGCTTTTGGACCCGATGGCGTCGCGAAAATTCAGGATAATGGGTGCGGCGGTTCCCGGTACCCCATCGATGGCGGTATCGCCTTCATAGACCACCTGTCGGTTTGGTGTCTGAATACAGGCTTCAATTACCGCGTCCGTATTGACGGATCGAATGCGGATATTGGTTTCGCCGTCTGCGGCAGGAATCATGCCGGAATCGATGGCGAAGGGGCCAACGCCTGCTAACATATTGCCGCAGGTGGGGCCAAAATCGACAACGGCCTCGCGGGTCCCGACCTGAACAAACAGGTAATCAAGATCGATATCAGGCTCAGTCGACGGACCAACAATGGCGACCTTACTGGTCAGGCTCGTCGCACCACCAACACCGTCAATCTGTGTCGGGTCATAGGAGCCCATGGCCGAGAGCAGGATATTCGCGATCTCGTCGCGATCTTTTGGCAGGTCTTCGCTGCGAAAATACAGGCCGCGCGATGTACCGCCACGCATCATGACACTCGGGATTGATTTCATGGGTTTACCCATAATTTGTTTCAGGGTCAGATTTTCATAGATAGCCGATGAAAAGTAAAACGCATTAAAAAGATTGCTTGATGCAAAAAAATCATCATAATTTTGGCAATGAGGATTGGCATCGAAGATCTGCGTGCCTTTGTGTTGGTCGCAGACATCAAAAATTTTCATCGCGCGGCAGAAGAGCTGGCGATAACTCAACCGGCCCTGTCACGACGTCTCAAGAAAATGGAAGACGTCTTGCAGGTGCGGCTGCTTGATCGCACGTCGCGTATTGTCGAACTCACGACGATTGGTGAGGAGTTTCTGCCGACGGCGACGCGGATGGTGCGTGAGTTCGAACGTTCAATGGGTGATATTCAGGATATCATTGAAAAGCGTGCCGGCGTTGTCACCATGGCCTCTGTTTTGACCATCGCCCAAAATGTGTTGCCGTTGGTTGTAGCGCAGTTCAATGAACAATTTCCGTTAGTCTCGGTCCGTGTCATGGATGATGTCGGACCAAAGGTTGCTGATTTAGTTGCAAGTGGTGATGCCGAGTTCGGGATCGCCCTGGCCGCTGAAGATCGCCCAAACTTCGAATATAAGCCTTTGATTGATGACCCCTACCTTTTGGCGTGCCGGGAAGATCATCCGCTTGCAAGAAAACGCCGCGTCACTTGGGCCGATCTTCAAAAACATACGTATATCCGTATGGGCGCAGATGCCGGGAACCAGCGTAAACTCGAAAGCGTACTCGGCGATAGCGGGGTGTTGCCGATCGGAACACATGAAGTTGCCCATATTTCGACGTTGTTGAGTTTTGTGGGTGCTGGGCTCGGGATTTCGGCGGTGCCGAAACTGGCGACGGTTCAACGGCCAGATTTAAAACTGGTCTTCCGGCCTATCGTTGATCCTGTTGTCAGTCGGACGATTGGTCTTATAAAGCCAGTCGGTCGTACCTTAAGTCCGTCGGCGCTGGCGCTCAGCAATATCGCTGCGGATATGTTGCAGCAATTTGCGGCGGCGGACATTTAATTTTGCGGTTTTCCTCAGACATGCTTAGCGCTTAGGTTGGTCAGTATCGTTAGACAATGTCGTTCGAGATTTCCTGAAGCTTATGGATAGCGTTACGCAGTTTACATTGGGCGCCTGCGTCGGTGTCGCGGTGCTGGGCCGGAAGATAGGGCCGAGGCGGGCCGCCCTGACCGGCGGCGTTCTCGGCACCCTGCCTGATCTTGATGTCTTTTTGGCCCCCGATGACCCAATAGACGCCTTTGTTCAGCACCGGGGCTGGACGCATTCTCTTTTTGTCCATGCAGCGCTGACCCCGGTTTTTGGTGAGGCCCTGCGCCGCTTATTCAAAGCACTGCGCGATCAGCCGTTTCAAACCTACGCCGCAGTGTTCCTGTGTTTAACGACCCATGCCCTGCTGGATGCAATGACGGTATATGGCACGCGGCTGTTCTGGCCCTTATTTACTGAACCGGTTGGCCTAGGGTCCATCTTTATTATCGATCCGCTGTATACCCTGCCGTTACTTGTGGCGATGGTCTGGGCTTTCGTGGTGGGCTCTATGACACCGCGCTTGCGGAAGGCTCTCGTCATTTGCTTTGGTTTGTCGACGGCGTATCTCGGCTGGACAGCGATTGCGCAGTTCTGGATGACCCAGCGGGCCAGTGCCTGGCTTGCTGAAAAGAAGGTGTCGCCAGATCAGATTCTGGCGTCCCCGGCACCGTTTAACACGTTTCTATGGCGGGTAATCGGCGTCGATAGTGACCGCTATTTCAATCTCTATATGCCTATATTCGGCGGAGCCAGTGCCACGACATTATATGCCTATCCCCGGCACCTGCGGTTTGAAAACTGTCCTTCTGTGTCCGAACGAATTGCCCAAGTCGCTAAATTCAGCGATGGCTACTACACGATCATGATGAAGGGAAACCGGGTCAGTGTTGCTGATCTCCGCATGGGGCTCACGCCAAACTATGCGTTTCAATTTGTCCTGGGTGATATCAAGTCAGGAAAGCTTGTCGCAGGGCAGCCGCGGCGCATCGATGGCAGGGGTGATGTTAAACAAGATTTCGGCTGGCTCGTGGCAAATATACAAAACCGGCCTGAAACGCGCCCGGCTGAAGCAGCGGCTCAAATTGATTTGAACGCCTATTCAATGTCCAACGCCGAATATAAAGTAAGATCCGGCGGCGCTTGCCGCTCTTAGGCCCTGCCCTTGTCGCCACGGGCGTTAGCCGGTATATCCACGTCTTAATTTTGAACGGTGCGATCAGAGGAACACAGAAATATGGCTGATACGGATTATGATGTAATTGTCGTTGGTGCGGGTAACGCGGCAGCATGTGCAGCAATGGCAGCCCAGGATGCGGGCGCCAAGAAAATTGTTATGCTGGAACGCGCTCCCGAAGACGAAGCCGGCGGCAATACTCGGTTTACTGCGGGCGCCATGCGCGTCGTCTATGACGGCGTTGAAGATATCCAGAAGCTGGTTGAGCTTTCCGATCAGGAAATAGAAGACACCGATTTCGGCACTTACACGCAGGATCAGTTCTTTGATGACATTTTCCGCGTAACGCAGTTCCGTACCGATCCGGACATGGCGGAGATTCTGGTAACCCATAGTCTGGAGACACTGACCTGGATGCGTCAAAAGGGCATTCGGTTTGTACCGATCTATGGCCGTCAGGCGTTCAAGATTGATGGCAAATTCAAATTTTGGGGCGGGCTGACAGTTGAGACTAATGGTGGCGGACCAGGTCTTTACGAAGCCCAACAGGAAATCACCAAGGCCAACGGCATTGAGACCATGTTTGAGTCCCGTGCGATGAGCCTGATGTTTGATGGTGCCAAGGTTTGCGGTGTTCGTGTCAAACAGGGTGGACAAATTAAAGAGCTGTCCTGTAAGTCAGTGGTGATGGCCTCTGGTGGTTTTCAGGCTAACCCCGAGTGGCGGACGCGGTATCTTGGTCCTGGCTGGGATCTCGCAAAAATTCGTGGTACGCGGTTTAACACCGGCGATGGTATCCGCATGGCGACTGATATTGGTGCTGCGACTTATGGTAACTGGTCAGGTTGTCATTCTGTTGGTTGGGATCGCAACGCGCCGGAATTCGGTGACCTCGCGGTTGGTGATCAGTTCCAGAAACATTCCTATCCGTTCTTTATTATGGTCAATGCAACCGGCAAGCGCTTTGTCGATGAAGGCGCAGATTTCCGGAATTACACCTATGCCAAATACGGACGGGTTATTCTTGAGCAGCCTGCGCAGTTTGCCTGGCAGGTATTGGATGCCAAAGTTGCGCACCTCAAGCGCGATGAATATTCGATCCGGCAGGTTACCAAGGTCACAGCTGATACGGTTGAAGAACTGGCTGACAAGCTCGAAGGTGTTGATAAGGACGCGTTCCTTAAGGAAATCGCCGACTATAATGCCTCGGTTCGCCAGGACATCGAATATAACCCCAACGTGAAGGACGGTCGTTGCACCGAAGGGCTCGAGATCAACAAGTCTAACTGGGCGCAGACGATTGATACGGCACCGTTTGAGGCCTATCAGGTCACCTGCGGTGTGACGTTCACCTTTGGCGGTTTGCGGATCAATACCGATGGCCAGGTAGTTGATACCGACCTTCTGCCAATGGAAGGGCTCTATGCGGCAGGCGAATGTGTCGGCGGGTTGTTCTACTTCAACTATCCGGGTGGCTCAGGGCTGACGGCGGGCTCTGTTTTTGGCAAGCTTGCCGGGACGTCTGCCGGTGCCGCTGCCAGCGCCTAACCATTTAGGGTTGATTTTTGACCCGAATGTGTTGACGAGAGTGGTTATGGTTAAGCCCCCCTTAAGGGGTTAGTTCTAGGGTACTCTAATGGTCGCGCTATTGCGGCCGTTGGGGACCCTTGAATGAACCGCGCACAGCGCCGTCAAACGGCAAAATCTGCAAAAAAAGCCCGTAAACAGGGCCTTGCCTCACCTGTTGCCGCTAATCTGACATCTGATGTCATTCAAGATATGGAAGCCGCTATTGGCTTTCATCAGACTGGTGAGTTAACGCGGGCAGCGGGCCTTTATCAATCGGTTCTCGATCGCTATCCAGACCTGCCAGATGCTTTGAACTTTCTGGGCATTATCGCTGGGGATATGGGGCAGCCTGAAAAGGCCCTGAAGCTTGTTCAGCGGTCTCTCGCACTCGATTCCACGAATGCGGTTTATCACAATAATCACGGTAATATCTTCCGCCAGACTGGGGCGTATCCGGAAGCCATTGCGGCCTATCAGAAGGCCATTCGATACGCCCCGGATTACGCTGTCGCCTATAATAATCTTGGTGTTGCCTTAAGCCGGACGGGACAGCTTGCCGACGCGGAAATGGCGTTCCGTCGCGCTATTGGGATCGATCCCCATTATTTTGATGCCTATAATAACCTCGGCACGGGGCTGTATTTGCAGGCCCGGTATGATGAGGCTGCCGACGCCTTTCGCGACGCCGTATCTGTTGCGCCAAAAGAGCCGTCAGCGCGCAATAATCTTGCAAATGTGCTGGCAATGCTCGGCAAATTTGACGAGGCTGAACAAGTCTGCCGGGTGGCCGTTGAGTTAGACAGCAGCCACGTAATCTCGCAGGTGACATTAGGCGGCGTATTGGAGGCGCAGGGTCAGTTTTTTGAAGCCGAAACAGCCTTTCGAACGGCGCTAAATCTCAACCCCAAAATGCCGGCGGCCTGGAATAACCTTGGTAATCTGTTCCGTGCGCAAGGGCGGCCGATCGATGCAATCAATGCCTTTCGTCGTGCCATTGCCTTGGAACCGGGCAATGCTATGGCGCATAGTAATCTTTTGTTTTCGCTGTCTCTCGACCCTGAAGTCTCTCCTATAAGTATCCTGGCCGAAGCACGGAACTGGAATACCCGGCACGCCGTTCCCCTTTTAAAGAATATCCAGCGACATCGAAACGAGCGCTCCAGAGATCGTCGCCTCCGTGTGGGGTATGTGTCTGCGGATTTTCACGATCATGCCGTTGGCAGGTTCCTGACACCGCTTTATGCGGCGCATGACCGACAACAGGTCGAGATATACTCCTATGCTGACGTTGCCCGTGTTGACGGGCAAACCAATTGGTTTGAAGAACAGTCGGAACACTGGTGCCGTAGTTTTGGCATGGCTGACGACCAGCTAGCGGAAAAAATTCGTGATGATGGCATTGATGTTCTCATTGATGTTGCCGGACATACGGCGGGAAATCGCTTGCGGAGCTTCGCTGAGAAACCGGCACCGGTTCAGGCGAGCTGGTTGGGTTATGGGGGTACAACCGGTTTGGCTGCCATCGGCTGGCGGATTACTGACCGGTATATCGATCCGACAGGGAATGGCGTTCACTATAGTGAGAAGCTGCTGCGCTTGCCGGATTATTTGTTCTGTTATGCGCCTGACATAAAATTTCCTGAAGTTGGACTGGCGCCTGTCGAGGCAAATGACTTCGTAACTTTTGGATCACTGAATAATTTTAGCAAAATCAATGATCGAACTCTAAGGTGCTGGGCCGAAATTCTCGCCGCAGTGCCGAATTCCCGCATGCTGATCAAAGGACGCGGGTTAGCTGACCCACAGCTCCGTCAGCGGGTGTTGGCGATTTTTGCCGCCAGAAATATTTCAGAAGATCGATTGGAATTGGTCGACTATCTCCGTGATAAGCAGGAGCATCTCTCGCTGTTTGGCATGATTGACATCATGCTTGATAGTTTTCCTTATGCCGGGGCAACGACGATTTGTGAGGCCTTGTGGATGGGGGTGCCGACATTGACCATTGCCGGGGATAAATATGTTTCCCGAATGGCATCCGGAATATTGAAGGTTGTTGGACTTGATGAATTGGTTGCCCACGACGAGCTGAATTATGTGGAACTCGCCAAATCATTGGCGGCGGCGCCTGAAACAATCATGACCTATCGCAAAACGTTGAGGGGCCGTACGGCAAGCTCTCCGCTCATTGATCAAAAGAGATTTGTCGCCGCTATGGAAGATGCTATCAGGCATATGTGGTGCAATTGGTGTGATGAGGTAACCCCGCATGGCTGACTCTTTTCCGCGGTCCGAAAGCAGTGTCGACGTAACACCAAATATGCTGCGCCTGCATCTTGGGTGCGGTCAGAAATTTATCCCGGGTTTTTGTCATGTTGATATCCAACCCTATCCGCATATCGATCAGCTGTGTTCTGTTGATACATTGTCGTTCGTTCCCGATAATACGGTTGAGCTGATTTATGCTTGTCATGTTCTGGAACATTTTGGTCGATTCCAGATCGTCGATGTGTTGCAGGAATGGTGTCGCGTCTTGCAGGCGGGCGGCATCTTGCGCCTGTCGGTCCCTGATTTTGTAGCCTGCGCAGCAATCTATTACGAGCAGGGGCTCAAGGATGGGTTGTCAGGTCTCGTCGGGCTGGTGTCCGGCGGCCAGCGTGACGACACGGATTTCCATCATATGATCTTTGATGCGCCGCTTTTGTCTGGTCTGTTGCTTCAAGCAGGCTTCTCAGAAGTGCGGCGTTGGGATTGGCGCAATACGGAACATTCAGAAGTGGATGACTATTCGCAAGCCCATCTGCCCCATATGGATAAGGAAAACGGCCGTTTGATGAGCCTTAATCTCGAGGCAGTTAAATAGGCCACCAGCAGCAGAAAACAAAAATGTTCGCTAAAATCAGCCAGGTATCGGGTTGCGATCTACTTAAAATCATATAGACCGTCACATTAAGAACACAATTTCTGCTTAATTGTGTCCAATTGCTGGTTTGTACCTGTGAGGAATGTGATGCGCGTTGCCAAAAGTTTGTATCAGTTACTGTTCTCTATTTTTGTTGTATTTCCGGTTTTAGCTTTTGTCGTCGGCAGCCCGTCGCAGGCGCAAAATTCGACTATTGAAATTAAGTCGAGTGACATCAGCGTTATTCAGAGCAACACGATTAAACTGGATACGAAACTGACAATTTCGCCCATTCCCGCGACGCGCAACACAAAAATAGAAATCGTCTCGGCTAAAAAGCAGGAGAAAAGCCGTCCGATTTGCGGTGGTATCGTAAATGGCAAACCGCAGCCCCGCTGCGGCAAGGTCGCCGCTAAATATAGCAAGGCAGCGCTTGGTAAATGTCCCAGTGGCAGTTTTTTGATATCGGCAAATGGCAGTGCTGGTCATGTCCCAGAGGCTTTAAGCGTACGATCTTCTCCGTCGATTCTGCGAAAGCTTGCGCGAAAGCAAACAAGAAAATTCGTGGCGAGTTTGGCAAAGCGGCTTTCGGCGGCCCGGTCTGTCCGAAGGGTTCTTTCTATGATCCGGCACGCGACGGCGAATGCTGGTCATGTCCAAAAGGATACAAACGCTCCGCCGCTTCCATACGCTCAAAAAACGCCTGCTTTGTCCCTGCAAAAGAGGCTTTTAAGAAAATCAATACCCATAAAAAGGCAACCGGCATTTTCAAAACGGATTGCCCTAAGGGACAGTTCTGGGACGCAAAGTGGGGTAAATGTCACAGCTGCGCCAGCGGGTACAAACGCACAGGTTACGCCGTTAATCACGCCCGTGCCTGCTCCAAGCTGATAAAGGAAAAAATCAAGACGGCAACACTCGTCAAACAGGCGATTTGCAGTGCCGGTGAATTCAAGGACCGGCTTTATCAGAAAAATGACAAGGGTCGCAAAGTTGGCGCTGGTGGCACCTGCTGGTCCTGCAAAAAAGGCTGGGATCGTACCGTTTTCGCTGTCCACGGCAACAAAGCCTGCGAGAAAGGTGGCGGATTTGAATATAAGGACGCTTCCAAAAAAGCCGACCTGACCTGCCCGTCTGGCGAGGTCTTTGACTTCATCGGTCTAACCAAGAAAGACATCCGCACGCGTCCCGAGTTAAAGGGAAAAAGCGGAATCAAACCAGTTAAAAGCGGAACCTGCTGGACTTGCCCGTCGGGATACGACCGGACCTTGTCTGGTGTCAAAGGCAAGAATGCCTGCGAAGCCAAAACCATGGCCTGGTACAGCATTCCCTATTCAGAGCCCGGTTTCTTTAAGCTAAAGGGATCTGAGCAGGTTCTTCTGGATATTACCAAAGAGCGGCCTGACCTGATTCAGAAAGCGATCAAGAAAGCTGCGGAAGCGGCTTCCAAGAACAAAAGGGGCAAGGTCGACAAGGCGAAATATGCAAAGATGCTCAAGCGCGAGCAGGCCAACTTTGCCAATGCACCGCAGGATGCAGTCTCTGCCTCAGGAGTGGTTTTCCTCCGTCTGCTATCGGTGATCGGTAGTCCCAAAAAAGCGACAAAGGCTGAAAAGGAACTCGTCGAAGCCTTTAAAGATTATATCGTCGCCAAGCGGTCGCATGTGGCCCAGGACGCCCTCGATGCCTACGATGCATGGGTTAAGGCAGATGCCTACTGGAAAACAAAGGACAGCCGCGGGAAGGGTATGACTGCGCTGTTGGATTACGGCACTGTTCCGCCGGATTTCTCGACTATTGCAATGGCGAATTCCATGGGTATGGGCGCTGTTGATTACGTCTTGGGCGAAGCGGCTGACAAGCTGGTTGGTGACGCAATACCGATCATCGGTGATATCCTGTCGCTGGGTCTAAATGTCCTGACCAACACCGAGATATTTTCTGATCCTGAACTGCTCGCAAAATGGGGCGCCCAAACGGCTGCAGAAACCGCGATCGGGGTTGCTGCCGATCTTGCTATCAAACAGCTGGGGAAGGCGGCTCTCAACACTGCGCAAAAGCAGATCACCAAGCAGCTTGCTGGCATGGCGACCAAACATATGATCAAGGAAGCGGCGAAACATGCTGCCTCTGGTCCGTTGAAGGCTGCCGGGAGCGCGGGGCCGCAGATCATTATTACGGCAGCGGTGATGATCGCCCAGATGGCCATTGAGCAGGTCATTGAAATTCAGAATGCGCGGCCTAAACTTTTGGCATCCCTTGCGACGGCAAAACATCGCCCGGATCTTTCCCGTATCGCGAAGACCGAAGATGGTGTCATGGAGTTGCTGGGGTATTGGGGACAGCTGGTTTCCACGACCGCGAAACCGACGGCAGGTTTCACCAAGAAGTTTGCTCCAGTTGCCAAGGCTGCTGTGGTTGCTAAGGTTGATACGTCGAAATCAGCTTCCAAATTCAAAAAACGCAAAGCAACGCCCTGGAAGGTTTCTGGTAAATGGTCACAGCTTAAGGGCACCGCGACCGACGCCGGTATGGGGGCCAATGGCAAGCTTTGGATCATTGGTGCCAACAAGCAGCCTGGCGGTTACGGCATCTATCGTTGGGACCGCAAATGGCGGAAGATAAAGGGAAGCGCCACGCGCATCTCTGTTGACCCCAAGGGCAACGCCTGGATCGTCAATAAGCTGGGTTCTATATTCAGCCATGACGGGCGCGTTTGGCGTCCTATCAAAGGTCCCAAAGCCTACGATATTGGTGTTGGCGCCAACGGTGCCGTCTGGATCATTGGTGGTAAAAAGGAAGCTGGTGGATTCGGAATCTATCGCCTGGATCGAAAAGGCTGGAAGAAAATCCGAGGATCAGCGTCGCGTGTCGCGGTGGGTCCCAAAGGCAAAGCTTGGATCGTCAATAACAAAGGGGCGGTGTTCCGGTATAACGGCAAGCGTTGGTTAGATGTAAAGGGACTGAAAGCCAAAGATATCGGTGTGGGTGCCGGTGGACATGTTTGGGCCGTCGGTGGCCAGAAGGTCACCGGTGGGTACCAGGTTTGGACGCTGATCAAGAATCGCTGGAAAAAATATAGCGGTGGACTTGCCAACATCGCTGTTGGTCCGAAGGGCCGTCCGGTTGGTATCAACACCGGCAACAAAATCTTTGTCATGAAATAAACCGAACTTGGCGTCTGCCTTTATTGGAGGGAGCGTCTAAATTGAGAAAATTAAGCCGTGGCGGTATTCCGCCGCGGTTTTTTTCTGCCATGAGTCCATCTGGTAAGGCCGGATTTGCTATGGTATGTGGTATACCACAGTTTAACTATTCATAACTGACGAGAGAACCTCCGTGGCGACGGTAAGACTGGATCTTCAGCCGATAGACGTTAATTTCAGCCTCAAGGATCGTACCTATGAAGCGCTGAAAGAGACGATTGCCACCATCAATATCTATGAGGGTGCCGACGAACCACGGCTTGATGAACGGCAACTGTCGGAAGATTTGGGCGTTAGTCGAACACCGGTCCGCGAGGCTTTGGCACGGCTGGCGCAGGAAGGCCTTGTGAGGGTTGTCCCCCGGCGTGGCGTTTTTGTGGTACGTAAGACCAAGACAGAAATTCTTGAGATGATCACAGTCTGGGCGGCGCTTGAAAGTATGGCGGCACGTTTGATTACCCAGAATGCCGCCGATGAAGAAATTTCGGCCTTGCGCAAAATGTTTGCGACCTTCGAGAGCGAAAAACCGCAGGCGAATATCGATGAATATTCGGGAACAAATATTGAGTTTCACCAGGCGATCCTGAAGCTCAGCAAAAGTGAGTTGCTGAACACGCTAACAGAAACCCTATTCATTCATATGCGCTCGATCCGGGTCCGCACGATAGGCGAAAACAATCGCGCCAGCCGATCGATCATTGACCATATGAATATCATTGAGGCGCTGGAGCGCCGCGATACTGACTTGGCAGAGAGGCTGGTTCGGCAACACACGTTGGATCTCGCCGCTCATGTTGAACAACACGTAGATTATCTGGATTAGGAAGAAGACCATGGCTGAAGAGACCGAAGAAACAGGCGCGCTAACCGACGGATTTCATCTCGTCATTGATGCCCTAAAGCTAAACGACATCAATACTATTTATAACGTGCCGGGTATTCCGATTACCGATCTTGGTCGCTATATGCAGGCGGCCGGTATGCGAGTGTTGTCGTTCCGGCATGAACAGAATGCCGGTTATGCTGCGTCTATTGCTGGCTACTTAACGCAAAAGCCAGGGATTTGCCTGACCGTTTCAGCGCCTGGTTTCCTGAATGGACTGACGGCCTTGGCCCATGCGACGACGAACTGTTTCCCAATGATCCTGATTAGCGGCTCCTCTGAGCGCGAGATCGTTGATCTGCAACAGGGTGATTATGAGGAGATGGATCAGCTGGCAATTGCCAAGCCGCTCTGTAAGGCGGCGTATCGGGTGCTACATGCAGAAGATATCGGCATTGGCATTGCACGGGCGATCCGGGCGGCTGTTTCTGGCCGACCCGGCGGCGTCTATCTCGATTTGCCGGCCAAACTTCTCGGTCAGGTCATGGATGAAGCGGCTGGCGAAAAATCGTTGGTGAAGGTTATTGATGCAGCGCCTCGCCAGCTGCCTGCGCCAGATTCGATAGCGCGTGCGCTCGACGTTCTTAAAGGCGCTGAGCGACCGCTGATTATCCTCGGTAAAGGCGCTGCCTATGCGCAGGCTGATGACGCAATCCGCGCGCTGGTAGAAACCAGCGGCATTCCCTATTTACCAATGAGCATGGCGAAAGGATTGCTGCCTGATACCCATCCACAATCAGCCAGCGCGGCGCGTTCTTTGGTCCTGAAAGAGTCTGATGTCGTGATGCTCATTGGTGCCCGACTAAACTGGCTTTTGTCGCATGGTAAAGGCAAAGCGTGGGGAACCGATCCGAAGAAATTCATCCATATTGATATTGAGCCCCGCGAAATGGACAGCAATGTTGAGATCGTTGCACCGGTCGTCGGTGATATTGGCTCCTGCGTCGATGCTCTGCTGTCGGGTATGGGTAAAGACTGGAATGCACCGCCGACGGTATGGACGAGTGCGGTAAAGGAGAAGGTTGATAGTAACGTCACCCGTATGGCACCGCGTTTGCAGAACAATAATGTACCGATGGATTACCATGGCGCATTGGGAGCGCTGCGGACGATCATTAAAGAACGTCCGGATGCCATCCTGGTGAATGAAGGTGCCAACACGCTCGATTTTGCGCGCAGCATTATTGATATGTATCAGCCCCGTAAACGACTGGACGTCGGCACCTGGGGTGTTATGGGGGTTGGCATGGGTACGGCGATAGCCGCTGCTGTTGAGACAGGTAAGCCAGTTCTCGCCATTGAAGGCGATAGCGCCTTCGGTTTTTCTGGCATGGAGGTCGAGACAATCTGCCGCTACAACCTGCCGATTTGTGTTGTGGTTTTTAATAATGGCGGCATCTATCGCGGCACAGATGAGAATTCTGCTGGCGATGATGTTGCCACAACGGTTTTCGTCAAGGACGCTCGCTACGACAAGATGATGGAAGCCTTTGGCGGCGTTGGTTTCTATGCCACATCGCCTGACGAGCTGGCCCAGGCCGTTAACGCGGCAATGGATTCCGGTAAGCCTACATTAGTGAATGCAGTGATTGATGCTGAAGCCGGGACAGAGAGTGGCCGTATCGGCAATCTCAACCCGCAAAGCGTCGTCGCTAAGAAATAACGTAATTTAACTCTCAAGAAGAGGAACGAGATAATGAGTAAGGCCCTTGAAGGTGTTAAAATTCTGGACATGACCCATGTTCAATCTGGTCCAACCTGCACGCAGTTGCTGGCTTGGTTTGGCGCTGATGTGCTCAAGGTTGAGCGGCCCGGTGTTGGTGACGCAACGCGCGGTCAGCTGCGGGATATTCCTGATGTCGACAGCCTGTATTTCACGATGCTCAACCACAATAAGCGGAGTGTGACGTTGAACCCCAAGACGGAGACCGGGGCGAAGATTTTCACCAGGCTCATCGAGGAATGCGATGTGATGGTCGAAAATTTTGCGCCGGGGGCCATCGACCGCATGGGATTTTCGTGGGAGAAAATTCAGGAGATCAATCCGCGGATGATCTACGCCTCTGTGAAAGGGTTTGGTCCGGGTCCATATGAAGATTGCAAAGTTTATGAGAACGTTGCCCAGTGCACCGGCGGTGCGGCCTCAACGACAGGTTTTCTCGGTGGCCCGCCGGTAGTGACCGGTGCGCAGATTGGTGATTCTGGTACAGGCCTCCATTTGGCGTTCGGGATTGTCACGGCACTTTTCCATCGTGAGCAGTCTGGCAAGGGTCAACGCGTTGAATGTGCGATGCAGGACGGCGTTCTCAACCTGTCACGTGTGAAGCTTCGCGATCAGCAACGGCTCGCCCACGGCCCGTTGACGGAATATAGCCAGCATGGTCAGGGCATCGAGTTTGGTGAGGCAACGCCGCGTGCCGGGAATGATTCCGGCGGTGGCCAGCCGGGCTGGATTCTTAAATGTAAGGGCTGGGAAACTGACCCCAATGCCTATGTCTATTTCATCACCCAGGCAGCCGTTTGGAAGAATATTTGCGATCTGATTGGCAAGCCGGAATGGAAGGAAGATCCAGGCTACGCCAAGCCAGAAGCCCGTCTCGATAAGATCAAGGCGATCTTTGATGCGATTGAAGAATGGACGGTGACCCTCGACAAGTTTGAGGTCATGAATCTTTGCAACCCGCTCAATATTCCCTGCGGGCCCATTCTGTCGATGAAAGAGCTGGCAGATGAGCCGTCCCTGCGGGATACCGGTACCATTGTCGAAGTTGATCACCCGGAACGCGGTAAATATTTGACCGTCGGCAATCCAGTGAAACTTTCTGATTCGCCGTCCGATGTTGAACGCTCGCCATTGCTCGGCGAGCATACGGAGGAGATTTTGAAAACCGTTGTCGGACTCAATGATGATGAGATTGCGGCGGCACGTGAGGAAGGCGCAATTTAGTATCTCTCTTGCGTTCGGGTGGCAGTTAGATAAATGGGAAAGATGTCGTGGTGACAGATTATAAAGATATTGTCTTTGGCGAAGAGTGGCGCGCCTGGAACGATCCGGAAGTTCCGGAGTACTTCAATCCCACCACTATTGTTATTGATAAACATCTTTCGACCGGAAAATCTGGTTCAACGGCGCTTGTCGTCGATGACGATCATTACACCTATGAAGAGTTTCTCGGCCTGGTATGTCGTGCGGCTAACGGGCTAAAGATTCTCAAAATCGAAGCGGGCTCGCGAATTTTACTCTTCGGCACGGATAGCGTGGAGTATCTCGCTCTCTGGTTCGGTGCCATCCGTGCCGGCATCGTGCCGGTCGTTGTCTCCGATGCCTATAAAGCGCCCAATCTGCTTTATTTTCTCAAGGACACTGCTGCGAAGTCTTTGTTTATCGATGTCGAACAGTCAGAGAAGTTGGCCGAAATTGCTGATGACATGCCCTGGACATTAGAGAATGTCATTGTCCGGGGTGATGATATCGGTGACGCACCGGAATCTGGTGATCGCCATACCCTGACTTATGCGGAGATGGTGGAGGGGCAGTTTCAAACCTTTGCGCCAGTGCCACTGCATCACAATGATGTCGTGTATATGTTCTATTCAGGCGGCACGACAGGCGCTGCCAAGGGCATCACCCATTTGGCGCACGATTTCTACTTGGTACCGGAACGCCATGGCACCTTTATGGAGTATGGGCCGGACGACATCGTTCATGCGACGTCAAAAAAATATTTCACGCACGGTATTTGGCCGGCGGTGCTGATACCGTTTTACTTTGGCGCCACCAGTGTCATTTCCCGCCTGCCACCGACAGCCGAAAATGTTGTCGCGATTATCGAAAAGACCAGACCCAACAAGTTCATTACGGTGCCGACCATTATCAAAAACCTGCTGCTGTTTGCTGAGCAGGAGAGAGTGCCGGATTTCTCATCTCTAGAGCTGGTAACATCAGCATCTGAAAAAATGCCGCCGGAAGTTTTCGAGAAATTTGAAGAACTCTTCGGTCTTGAAATTCACGATTCAATTGGATCATCAGAAATTACCTATGAGTGGATTGCTAACCGGCCCAAAGAGTTTCGCCGCGGCAGTCTTGGCAAGGTGGTCTTCGGTTGTGACGTCAAGCTGATGGATGATGATGGCAATGAAGTCACCGAGCCCAATACTGATGGCGAGGCGTGGATCGGTAGCCGGACGACCTGTTTCTTCTACTGGCGGAAGCTCGATAAGAGCCGCGAGACCTTCGTTGGTGAATGGGCGCGCACTGGCGATACGCTGCAATTCGATGAGGATGGTTTTTTCTGGTTCTCCGGCCGCAGCGACGATGTTTTTAAAGTCAAAGGCCTATGGGTGTCGCCGATTGAGGTTGAGGCGGCCATTACCGAGCATGATGGGGTGCTTGAAGCCGCTGTCGTGTCTTATGAAGATCGCGAAGGTCTTACCAAGCCAAAGGCCTTTATTGTTCTAAAGCCTGGCGTTGAAGTGAATGATGCGCTGGTCACGGAGCTTAAAGAGGGCGTTCGGAAAATTGGTGGCTACAAGGTGCCGGAGGAAATGGTCTTCGTTGATATCCTGCCACGAACGACTTTAATGAAAATTGATCGTCGGGCGCTTCGGGAACTGGAAGCACTGGCCCGGCAGGATTAAAGCCAAAAATCATTAAATTTGCGAATAGCGGATAAGGCCGTTCTCGTCGCGCGCTTTAGATAAGCGACCCACAGCGACGAGATAATTGGCATGGGCCATTGCTTCGCCGATGGCAAAGCCGAGCTGATGGCGGTCCAGCTCACGCTTAAACAAAAAGGGGATCAGCTCGCGGGAGGTTTTGGGCTCCGCGCAGGCCTCTGCCGCGGCATCGAGCCTGTCGGCGTGATGCTCACCCAGAGCATCGATCCGGTCATGAAGCCCATAAAAAGGCCGGTCATGCGATGGCAGGATAAAAGCATCCTTTGGCAGGTCACGAAATTTTTCGAGGCTATCGAGATAGAGCTGCAGCGGATTGCCTTCGGGCTCATTGCATTGCAGGCTTACATTGGTGGATATGCGGGGTAGTACCTGATCCCCTGAAATCAGGACGTTAAGGTCTTTGCACCAGAGCGCCGCGTGTTCAGGCGAATGGCCGGCACCGGTAATGACACGCCAGTTATGGTCGCCGATGGGAAACGCCTCGCCGTCGACCATCCGACGGAAGCCTGTTGGCAATGGCAGGATAATCTTCGAGAAATCGGGCCGGGTTTCGCGATATCCATCAATCCCGGACGGCTCCATGCCATGCTCGATATAGAATTCCATGCGGGCATCGATATCGGCAGTTGGACCACCATAGCGGTTGAGTTGGGCCTGCATCCATTCTGAATAGGTCATCCAGATAGGCGCATCCCATTTCTCGAGAAGCCAGCCCGCCAGAGAAACGTGATCGGGGTGAAAATGCGTGACGATAATGCGTTTAACCGGTTTGCCATCCAGGAGTTCGTCAAAGACGTTTTCCCAAACTTGCCGGGTTTCATCGGTATTGTAGCCAGTATCGATGATGGTCCAGCCGTCACCATCGGCAATCAGCCACAAATTTATGTGGTTAAGGGCGAAGGGAAGCGGCATTCGGATCCAATGGATACCGGGAACCACTTCCTTGGTCTCGCCATATTCAAGCCGGTCGAATGGGTAATCTGGCTTGTTTGCCATTGATCAGCTGTTGTAGAGGCGGAGCGTCCGCGCCTACTTTAATCCTGCTTTTCTTCGGAGTCGTCGCTCTGGTCATCTGCCGAAGAGGCGCTACCGGCTGGTAGTAAGCTACCGAGTGCAGCAAACGGATTGCCATCATCTTCAACAGCAGCTTCTGCGGCCGGTGCTTCAGCTTCGGGTTCTGCCGGAGGCTCAGCGCTGGGTCGCGGCGCGAATACGACATCGGGATCAATTGATGGCTCAGCGGCGGGTTCTTCCACGGGCATGTCGACAATTGTTGCAATCGGTTCTGCTGCAGGCTCTTCAGCTGCCGCGGCTACAGGCAGGGTAATACCAGCTTCCTTAGCCTTGCGTTTTTCGGCGCGTTCGACTGCACGGTTCGCTTTTTCGATAGCAGCCGTTAAATCATCACGGGCGACAAGCCCAAGCGCGACCGGGTCACGTGGCTTGATGTTGTTCATATTCCAATGGGTCCGTTCGCGAACGCCATTGATCGTCGGTTTGGTCGTTCCCACCAGTTTAGAAATTTGTCCGTCGGACAGCTGGGGGAAATTACGAACTAACCAGGCAATGGCATCAGGACGGTCCTGACGGCGCGCGACGGGTGTATAGCGCGGCCCTTTGGTGCGGGCAATCGGGCGTGGAACATTGACCTCTGCGAGCTCCAACCGGGCTTCGGCATCAGTGGCGCAGCGCTCGATCTCTTCTTTGGTCAATTGCCCATTCGTGATCGGGTCATAGCCGACCATCCCAACAGCCGCATCGCCGTCAGCGATGCTCTGCACTTCGAGAGGATGCAATCCACAAAAATCCGCCACCTGATCGAAGGTCAGCGCTGTATTATCAATTAGCCAAACAGCCGTTGCTTTTGGCATAAGGACCTGACTCATGGTCTCTCCTTTGTTTTCGGGCACACGCGACACCCCAGCCGCCGGACCGACAGCTGCAAACCGCGAGGCGGAATGCTTGCTCTGGGGCGTAACAGCGAAGCGATCTCTCGATCAGCACACGCTATTAAACGGTCAGGACAATTTTACCGATATGGGCGCTGCTGTCCATCAATGCATGTGCTTTAGCGGCATCTGCAAGAGGGAAACGCTCAAAAATCAGCGGCTTGACCTTACCCGCTTCAATTAAAGGCCATGCTTTGTCACGAAGTTGCTCAGTAATCAATGCTTTTTCCGCAACGGACCGTGGCCGTAGCGTCGATCCGGTAAAGGTAATTTGCTTCATCATGATCACATGGACCGGTATTTCGGCTTTAGTGCCATGCTGCACGGCGATCTGTACCAGCCGTCCTCCCTTTGCGAGGGCGCGCAGGTTTCGGGCAACATAATCGCCGCCCACTATGTCGAGGACGACGTTTACGCCCTTTTTATCGGTAGCGTCCAAAATGACATCGACGAAATCGGCATCGCGATAATTGATTGCTTTTACGGCACCAATTTTTTCACAGGCTGCACATTTTTCGTCAGAACCCGCAGTGACATAGACTGTGGCGCCAATTGCCACCGCCAGCTGAATGGCTGTCGTCCCGATGCCGCTTGAGCCGCCATGAATCAGGATTGTTTCTCCTGCAGATAGCCCGCCGCGGGTGAAGACATTGTCCCAGACCGTAAAGAACGTCTCGGGAAGGGCAGCTGCATCAATCAACGAAATACCTTTTGGTATCGGCAGGCACTGCAAAGCCGGGGCCGCGCAATATTCGGCATAGCCACCACCGGCGACAAGGGCACAGACTTCTTCTCCGATTGCCCATTCGGTAACATCATTCGCCAGGGCAACGATCGTCCCCGCAACTTCTAAGCCGGGCGTGTCTGGCGCTCCTTTGGGCGGGGGATAGTTGCCCTGCCGTTGCATGACATCGGGTCGGTTGACGCCTGCTGCGGCGACTTTGATAAGAACCTCGCCGCCGCGCAGCTCAGGAAGTGGTCTCTGGCCGGGTTTAAGAACTTCCGGCCCACCGGGCTCGGTGATGTCAATTGCCGTCATTTCCTGAGGTAGAGCTTGGGTCATGGGTGAATCCATTATTTGGATGTTAAAAACGGTTGCAGGTCTAATCCCCTCGATTCAAACTGGCAAGAGGAGGATGCGCTGTTATGGATGAAGAAGATATTGTCCGACCAAAAGACTGGACACAACGGGATATTGAAGCTCTCTCGATAGAGCAGTTGCAAGAGTATATTTCTGAGCTAAAGGCAGAGATCGAACGCGTTGAGGCCGATATTGCCGCTAAGAAATTGCATGCAAGCGCTGCGGAGGCGTTCTTTAAGAGTTAGCGGTGCGGCGCGCTATTTAGTAAATATTGACGATAATTTTAAAAGTATTTATCTCGTTAACCATTCTTTAACCTGTAGATTATAGAGTTCATGATGATGAATAGGTTTTCCTATCCATCACGTCATTGGATCCTCATCCCATCCTTTTGACGCCTCCCTGTTGAAACTAGAGCCGCCCTTGTGGCGGCTCTTTTTTATCTAGAGTATTAACAATTTTTCCTATGTATCATCAGGTCAACTTTAATTTAGTAACTTTTGTTAACCTTTTGTTAAGGTTAACAACCTAGGTTTGTATTCGACGGTTGGTCTCCCTTCCGTCACGTCAATGGATATTCATCCCATCCTTTTGACGCCTCCCTGTTAAACTTAGAGCCGCCCTTGTGGCGGCTCTTTTTTCTTTTCAGGTGCAATTTGTACGGTTTCGCTTTAACCGAGGTTCAAAATTACCATAATGAGTTCTATGCCTGACGCCCTATCCATAAACCCTTTCGTAGAAAAGACCTATCAGGATACCTACGCGCTGCTGGTTTCGATCCGGGACTATATTTCCGGTTCCATGCAGGAAGAAGCAGAGGGTCTGGAAGCCCCTGACCAGCTTAGATTGACGCGGGAGCTGTCGTGTATGACGCGAGACTTAACCGACGCGATGGCGTGGTTGATGTTGCAAAAAGCTATCGAAGCCGGCGAACTTAGTCAGGAAGACGCCAATGCGGAACCTGCTGGAAATCTCGGTGATAAGACCGAGGAACCCGATGTAGTTGAGGATGCTGAGGGTTTAATGCGCTTGCCAATAACGGTCCGCAGCCTGATTGACCGGTCGCGTCGGACATGCGCATTGGTTCGCCAGTTGGCGACTGATAGCAGAAAATCCGGGAACTAAACCGCGATAGCGGCTTATTTCAGGCCGAAACCTTCAAATTTCTTGTTGAACTTGGCGACCTGGCCGTCCTGGCTATTGATCCGCGCGTCGCCACCAGTCCATGCTGGGTGACTGTTGGGATCGATATC
Organism: uncultured Alphaproteobacteria bacterium; assembly: GCA_943787225.1. Classification (GTDB taxonomy): domain Bacteria; phylum Pseudomonadota; class Alphaproteobacteria; order MPNO01; family UBA2964; genus UBA2964. The sequence continues at coordinate 322,823 of CALSLP010000001.1, read as the reverse complement.
CAATTTCATCGTGTCACCAGGGCTGCCCCAGGTTGAACGTGTCTTATAGGTCGTGCCGTCAGTCATAACGACAGTGATTTCATGGTATTCTGGATGGATATCAGTTTTCATCTTTTCCTCCGCAACGGGCGCGCGTTGTATAGCAGAATTGTGGGCAAGAGCAAGCCTTGTAATGTAGTAAATAAAGAACGCCGCTTGTGCGTTGACGGAACGCGTATGGAATGCTTGTTAGGGTGGAAATTGCGTTTAGCTAAGGGATTTTTATAAAGAATGGCGCGGCGGCCAAAAAACTCAGCTGAAACATCGGAGGCGGCGGAACGTCCGCGGGCTTCTGTCGGTGCCTTGCGGGGCATCATTCCGTATCTCAAGCCCTATAAAGCGGCGATTGCGGGAGCCCTCGTCGCCCTGACTGTCGCGGCTTCTGCGGTGCTTGTGATGGGTGTCGGATTGCGGGCGCTGGTCGATCGAGGCTTCAGTGCGGGGAATGCTGATCTGCTGGATAATGCGCTGATTGGCTTGTTGGCGATTATCGCAACCTTAACGGCGGCAACCTATGCCAGATTTTTTCTCGTATCCTGGATTGGTGAAAAAGTTGTCGCGGATATAAGACGTGACGTTTTTAACCATATCCTCAATCTTGACTCGCAGTTCTATGAAACAACTCGGGTCGGTGAGGTCCTATCCCGCCTGACAACGGATACAACATTGTTGCAATCGGTTGTTGGATCACAGGTATCGGTGGCGTTGCGCAACTTACTGCTCTTCGCCGGTGGCACCGCGATGCTGGTGATCACGAGTCCAAGATTGACTGGATTGGTGTTTCTCGTGGTGCCGTTGGTGGTTGTACCAATCATTTTCTTTGGCCGGCGGGTCAGAAAATTATCGCGTGCCAGCCAGGATCGCGTTGCTGATGTCGGCGCCTTTATTGAGGAAACGCTGAATGCGGTGCGGATCGTGCAGGCGTTCGGCCATGAGAAAATTGATCGCGCTATCTTCGGAAACCGCGTAACCGAAGCTCTGACCACAGCGATTGATCGCATTCGGGCGCGGGCTTTTCTAACCGCGACCGTGATGATGCTGGTGTTTGTCTCCATTGGGGTCATTCTTTGGCTCGGTGGCCATGATGTGATCTCTGGCCGTATTACCGCGGGTGAATTATCAGCCTTTGTCTTTTATGCGATTGTTGTTGCCGGCTCCGTCGGGGCGATTAGCGAGGTCATTGGTGATCTGCAGCGTGCCGCCGGTGCTAGCGAACGACTTATTGAACTCCTCGGGACAATTCCGGCCCTAAGATCACCAGACGATTCTAAACCTTTGCCGGATACGCCAACGGGGGCAGTGAAGTTTGATGACGTGACTTTCCACTATCCGTCCCGACCAGAAATACCGTCTCTGTCGAATTTTACACTGGATGTTAAAGCTGGCGAAACGGTGGCGCTGGTGGGACCAAGTGGTGCCGGTAAATCGACGGTCTTTCAGCTGCTCCTGCGCTTTTACGACCCTACAGAAGGCGCTGTGACGCTGGAGGGTCTCAATCTACGAGATATCGATCTTGATGCGCTACGGGCGCGCATGGCGATTGTGCCACAGGATGCGGTAATCTTCGCGGCCAATGGCTGGGAAAATATTGGCTATGGGCGGCCTGAAGCGTCACAGGATGAAATTCGTGTGGCGGCGGATGCTGCGATGGCGACGGAATTTCTTGACCCGTTACCCGATGGCTTTGATTCTTTCCTCGGTGAAAAGGGCGTTCGGCTCTCTGGTGGGCAAAGACAACGGATTGCTATTGCGCGCGCTATTTTGCGCAACGCACCCCTCCTGCTGTTAGATGAAGCGACCAGTGCGCTGGACGCTGAAAGCGAACGCAGTGTGCAGCAAGCCCTCGACAAAGCGATGTCCAACCGGACGACGCTGGTGATCGCCCATCGCCTGGCAACGGTGCTGAAAGCGGACCGCATTGTTGTCATGGATAAGGGACGGATAATCGCTACCGGTACCCATGACGAGTTGATCGCGGAAGGCGGGCTCTATGCGCGTCTGGCGGCGCTTCAGTTCGATCGAGAAGATACGACCCGCGATGCCGCTGAGTAGCTTTCAGCTGTTATTGTTTCTCGCGGCTCGGAATGGCTGATATCGTCGTTACCCAGCTTTGCGCAGAGCGGAACCAGCCTTGTGCTTTTGGCGTTAGCTGACTGCACTGGTTTGCAGTCGGGGTCCGAATTCGAAACTCCTTGTGGCCGTCACCAATGGAAGTCGAAAAAATATGGGTGCCGCAATCGGGGCAAAACACTTGCGCCCGGTGGTTGCCGCTTTCCGCCGTTTTGACATAGGTCTTCGGCGTGCCCGACAGGAAAGTAAAGTTTTCTTCCTGGGCGACGACACCGACACGAAAAGCACCACCTGAAAATTTCTGGCAATCGGTGCAGTGGCAAATACCACAGCTCTCCGGGTCTACCGTTGCTTCATATTTGATTGTGCCGCATTGGCAACCACCGTCGATTTTCATGATCCAAGCCTTTGACAAGATTCTGAGACAATACTTCGCCTTCCACTTTGCCGTGTTTTGATCTTGAAAGCGAGCGACCTCGTGCTAGTCTTTTCATCCTATTTAAAAAAAGGGTAACAGGGAGAAGTGATTAATGGGTTCGTTTAAGAAAGTTTTATCCGTGGTGACGGGTGCCGCTATTGGGCTCGGCGTCAGCGCCACAGCAGCGCAAGCAGATGCCGTTGCAGATTTTTACAAGGGAAAGACCCTCCGGGTGATCGTCGCGTCGAGTGCCGGTGGTGGGTATGATGCGTATAGCCGCGTATTAGCGGAACATATTGTCCGCTTCCTTCCAGGCAAGCCTAGCGCTGTTGTACAGAACATGCCCGGAGCAGGCGGCTTGCGGGCGGCGAATTTCCTGTATGTCAGAGCCCCTAAAGACGGAACGGTATTTGGTCATGTACAGCGGACGGCACCGTTCCATGCCATCATGGGGCGTCCAGGCGCGGCGTTTGATCCTAACAAGTTCAATTGGCTTGGCAGTCTCAATAATGAAGTAACGATTTGTGTTGTCCGCAAAGGGGCAAAAGCAAAGACCTTTGAAGATTTGAAAACCACGGTTACCCATATGGGTGGGTCGGGTATCGCTTCGGACAGTGAAACGGTTCCGACGTTCCTGAACAATATGTTGGGACTCAAGTTCAAGGTTATTTCGGGCTATCCCGGATCAACTGAAACGGCGTTGGCCGTTGAACGCAAAGAACTTGACGGTTTTTGTGGTTCCTACTCTTCGCTGACTTCAGCACAAAAGCGCTGGTTCCAGCCCGGTAAAGAATTCGTCAATATTATGGTTCAAGCCTCTACCCGGAAACATGCGAAAATACCGCAAGTGCCTTTGGCGGCGGATTTGGCGCGCAACCCCAAGGAGAAGGCGATCATGGAGTTGAATGATGCGCGTCTTGAAATGGGTCGACCGTTTGTTGCACCGCCAGGGGTTCCAAAAGCCCGTGTTAAAGCCTTGCGGGTTGCCTTCAACAAAATGGCGGCGGATCCCACGTTCTCCAAAGCCATCCTGAAGCTTGGTCGTGAACTAAACCCGGTTACGGGTGAAGATGTTCAAGCTTTGATCGGTCGGGTAACCAAAGCCGATGCGACAGTCATCGCCGGCCTTAAAGAGGCGCTGATCTACAAAGGTGAGAAGGGCAAAATCGTCTTTAAGATGGTCAGCCATACCGGCAAGGTGACGCAAACCAAGAAAAAGAATCGCCAAATATGGATTTCCTACAAAGGCAAGGAGGTAAAAGCCAAGGTATCCGGTTCCCGGACAAAGGTGACGGTGAATGGCAAGAAGGTTAAGCGTAAGGCTATCAAGCTTGGGATGACCTGCACCTTCCTGTATCCGTCCGCGGGTTCAGAAGCGAAGAAAATCGACTGTAAAAGCTAAGAAGCTCGGTCGTTAACGGATCAACGGCTCCGCTTCGGCGGGGCCGTTTTTTTATGTGTGCGTAGGATTAACGTCCGGTGAGTTTGAATTCGATCCGGCGATTACGACTTAACCCTGCGAGGCCCGGTCTTGTGTCGAGGGGTCTAAATTCCCCGAAGCCGGTCGCTGCCAGACGATGAGGTGGAATGCCCTGGGCAACCAGCTGTTTAACGACGGCAATGGCGCGAGCCGATGACAGTTCCCAGTTGGACGGGAACTGAGGCGTCTTGATCGGTCTGTTATCCGTGTGACCATCGACACGCAGAATCCAGTCAACATCCTTGGGAATGCGCGCCGCAATGTCTTTAAGGGTCCCGGCAAGCTGGCTGATCTGATTTTGCCCGGCGCCAAACATACTGGCGGACCCCGATGGGAACAGCACTTCAGATTGAAAGACGAAGCGGTCGCCCTCTATCCGAACGCCTTTTGTCTTCCCCAAGGCATCGCGCAATTTGCCAAAAAATTCAGAGCGGAAACGGGCAAGTTCCTCGACCTTATTGGCCAGTGCTTCGTTTAGCCGTGACCCGAGATTGATGATCTGAACATTCTGCGAACGCGCCTTGGCTTCCGAAGCCTCCAGGGCACCTGAAATGCGGGCCAATTGCTGTCGGAGGGCGGCTATTTGCTGATTGAGCAGAGCAACGCGCGCTCTGGCTTTCTCCGACAGGATTTGTTCGTCTTTAAGGAATTTGGCTGATTTCGTCGCTGCCTCCCGCATCTGGCCTAGTCGGACATCTTTCTTTTCGGTTTCCTTTTGCGCCAAAGCCGTCCGTTCCGCGGCGGTACTGAGTCTGGCTTCCAGCGTTTTGTGCCGATCACGGGCCGCCGTCAAATCCGCTTTGTTTTGCTCAAGCGCCGCAGCGAGAGAGCCTACTTTTGTTTCCAGCCTCGCTCGAACCTTTCTGAGGGCTTCTATGTCGTTGTTAAGACTTTGCAGGGATGAGAGCTGGATCCGAATTTTTTCACGGTCGACGTCCAGTTCCTTTGTCTTGGTGTTGAGCGATTCTGCCAGGCGATCACGATCGCTCGTCATCCCAGCAAGACTTTGTTGAAGACTGTCTCTCGCTGAGATGGAGCCCTGTAATTCAGTTGAGAGCTGGGCAACCTCCTGCCGCAGGTCTTCATTGGATTTTTTCTCTAAGGCGAGGACTTCGCCGAGTTCGACGATCTGGCGATTTAAGCGGTCGAGGGCATCATTCCGGCCACTCAATGTTTCTGAGAGGAAGAACTGAGCGACGGTGAAGATCATCAGCAAAAAGATGACAATAATCAGGAGCGTAGAGATGGCGTCGACAAAGCCGGGCCAGATATTTGAGTTGCCGTTGCGTCTGTAGGATCGACCCGCCATTGGCTATCAGCGCCACGCCGTCATTGGTTTGACCGTTCTGCGATTGCGGCCATCGTCCGTGACAAAACACGGATCTCGCTTCGCAGTTCGGAAACCAGTTCGTTGCGGCCCGTTCCCATCTCTTCGATAAGTCGAGCAAGCTGTGTATCGATACTCCGCATCGATTTACCCATGGTTTCTTCAGGTGATGACGAAACAGGAGCATTCGCGATCTTGGCGAGCAACGGTTTTATTTCGAGCTGCGTCTCCGCCAGCTTAATCATGAGCGACTGTTCTGTGCGCATTTGATCGGTCAAGGTATCGAGCTTGTCTGTCAGGGAGACAATGCCGTTATTGGCAGAAATTCGGCTTTCTTCACCGCGTTCGAGTGTCCGCTGCAGGTTTTCAAGACTGTCGGCGGTTTGTTCGAGTAGTGCCTGAACATAGGCGGGAACGCTTTGATCGCCTTCTCCTATTGTGAGGCTGCCGGAAGAGAGTCGGGTTTGACCAGCCAACCAATCTTCGAGATCGTTATAGAAACGGTTTTGCGCCTGACCTGCCTGCAGTTCGAGAAATCCGAGGATCAGCGATCCCGCAAGACCAAGTAGAGAGGAGCTAAAGGCGGTTCCCATGCCGGCGAGAGGGGCTTTTAATCCTGCTTTGAGATCAGCAAATACTTTGGCGAGATCGCCGCCGCCGACAGACAGGCTCCCGATCACATCGCCGACGGCGCCGATTGTTTGCAGGAGCCCCCAAAAAGTCCCGAGCAATCCGAGAAATATTAAAAGGCCGATGAGGTATCGTGATAAATCGCGCGATTCTTCGAGGCGCGAAGAAATGCCGTCGAGCAGCGAGTTCAGGGACAAGGCGGACAGGCTGAACTTACCTTTCCGTTCGCCGAGCATCGCTGCCATGGGGGCCAGCAGCTTTGGGGGTGTTTGATCCGCATGTCCTTGATCGTTGCGGAAGCTCTCGATCCAGGCCACTTCCGGTATGAGAAGGGTGACCTGCCGGAAAATATAAATTATGCCGAGGAGGAGAACGCCCAGAATGAGGCCATTCAGGGCAGGGTTGGCCATAAAGGCGTCGGCGAGCGGCGAATACAGACCTGCTACTGCCAGCCCGACAGCAACGATAAACAGCAACATCCTTATTAAATAACGCCGAGGACCGTTCATCCGATCTTTCCTGCAGCCGTATGAGATACCAAGGTGACTATGATGGTATCATGATGTTTGCGGCTTAGCGCGTTGTTACAATTATGTCGATGCGGTCGGTTGGACCATTGCCGGAGCGGTTGCCGAGGGCTCTGACATCGATGCGCGTGCTGCGAATACCTTTTTCGATCAGATACGATCTCGCCGCGAGGGCACGTGACAGTGATAATCGCCGTGCCTGACTAGCGGATCCGTCTTTGGCACCAGCATAGGCGAGGAGCTGAATACGTAACGCATCATTTTTCTTGAGAGAGGTCGAAACGTCCTGCAAACGCGCTGACGCATCACTGTTGAGTTTGGCCGAGCCGGCGGTAAAGCCAATACGTGTTGTAGCGCCTGCTTTGAGGGGCTGCCCGATAGGCGGCAATGAGGCGACACGCGTTGCAGGGTCACTCACTGGTTTCGCAATTTTAGGGGCGGCAGGCACAGCATTTGGCGGTACGACTTTCAGCGCCGCCGGTGGAGGCAGTGTTACTGTTCTCACGGCTTTTTTAACAGCTGCTGGCGGTTTGGAGAGTGCTGGAGCCACCGGCCTCGTTGGGACCGGTGTGCGCGTCGGCGTAGCAATCTTGGGTAATGGCGGTGCCGGAATTACATTTGGCCGGGTCGGGGCCGTTGGCGGTGCTATTGGACGAATTTGCCGTGGGGCTCGCTTTACCGCTGGCGCCTGCCGTGCTGTGCGGGTGAATCTCTGTACCGGCTTCCGCGCTGTCCGTTTTTTCTTGGTGGTGCGCTTCCGCATAGACTTGGGTGGACGAAGCTTGATTGTGCCGGACTTAGTGGAGGACCGCCCCCCCGAGAATACCGGGAACTTTGGCATCGGTGCTGCATATGTGCTCCCGGGGACAGCCGCCGTACCCGGGATACCGAGCAGGAGTTGCGGTACGGTCGGAGACCGCCCAAGATTGTCGATCACGCTGTAATCAACAATGACATTCGATTGGCCATTACCCCCTAGATATCGTTGGGCATTCGCGACTGTGCTGGTCCCCGCGATCAGTAAGGTGATAAAATAGATAAGTTTGATTGATTTAAACGCTGTCATAGAACTCCATGATCAACAGTGTCCTGATATGTCGGACCCGTCTTTCATTCCCCGATAACCTGTTTAACCAGTAAGGTTAATGTCCAGCATTAATCTAGCGCAGCACGGTTCTCGCCACAACAACTTAGCCTCACCAGTGATCTGGGGGCTTTGTCAGCGTTTGCCGCGTATGGCATCCCGAAGCATTTTCCCGACGGGATCATACAATCTACTGTTTGCCGCAAGTATGGTGCCGCCGTTTAAAGGGTCAGCTCGGCCATCGAGCTCGCCAACTAGCCCACCGGCTTCGCGAATCAAAATGATCCCTGCGGCAACATCCCATGGCGCCAGGCCAATTTCCCAAAATGCGTCAAACCGGCCTGCCGCTACATAGGCAAGATCGAGAGAGGCGGCCCCAAATCTTCTTAGACCGGCCGTGCGATCCATAACGGGGACGAGTGCAGCCCGCATTTCCTCTTTGCCGGGACGATTGCCGAACGGAATTCCAGTTGCCAGAACAGCGATGTCGAGATGATCACGGGCAGATACCCGCAGACGGGTATTACCGAGAAAACATCCAGCGCCTTTTACAGCCCAGAAGGTTTCGTCGCGCGTGGGATCGTAAACCATCCCAGCGACCAACTCGCCGTTTTGTTCGTGGGCGATCGAAATTGCGAAATGGGGGATGCCATGGAGAAAATTTGTCGTGCCGTCGAGCGGGTCGACGATCCAGCGGTCAGCGGCGTCTTGAGAGCCGACGGCACCTTCTTCCTCCAGCAACATTGAAAAGCCTGGGCGTGCTTTACTGAGCTCGGCTTTGATGATTTGTTCGGCGCGACGATCTGCCTCCGACACAAAATCCGCAGGACCTTTACGAGAGACTTGCAGCTGCTCGACTTCGCCGAAATCGTGCAGCAGACTCCGAGCTGCCTTACGCGCAGCACTGTCCATGACGTTGATTATTGCAGGCCACATAGGGTCGGCGCCTTTTTACGATTGTTGAGCGTAATTGCCCGGAACTTAAGTTAGTCTTTCGCCCGCTCTACATAGGTCGAATCCGCTGTGTTGATAACAACGCGGGTACCAGCGCCAATATGCGGTGGGACCAGGGTCTTAACGCCATTTTCCAGTACTGCGGGTTTATAGGAAGATGAAGCAGTCTGACCTTTGACGACAGCATCCGCCTCGGTAATCTCAAGGGTGACATGCTGTGGTAGCCGGACACCCACCGGGATGTCGTCAATTGTCTCAACGGTGACTTCCATGCCATCCGTTAGGAAGACACCGGCATCACCGGCCATGTCGATTGAGACGGCAAACTGATCATAGGTTTCTGAATCCATCAGATTAATCTGATCACCATCGGCAAACAACATTGTGCAGGTCTTTTCCGAGGTCATTAGCTTTTCAACAGTTTCCTGTGTCCGGAAACGTTCGTTGGTTTTGACGCCGGACAGGGCATCCCGCATGTCGACGGCGATAAAGGCATTGCCTTTACCGGGAAGGATAAGTTCGTATTTGACCACGACAAATTTTTTGCCGTCATGCTCGATGGCATGACCGGGTCTAAGCGTGTTGGCCAGAACCTTCATGGTATTCCTATCCTTGTCACATACAGGGTTGTTTGGGCGGCGGAAATTAGCAGGTTGCCCGCAGGGTTTCAACGCACTCTGTTATACGACGTTAATCGTGGTAAATGTGTGTATTACCCTGCCAGTCCTTCACCACCCAACGGCTGTCATCTGTCACCTGCAGGTATGCCTCAGCCGCAGGCACTTTGCCATGGCCGCCGGGGATATCCAGCATATAGCTCGGCTGGCAAAGGCCTGATAACCGGCCGCGTAACCTGGCGATAATAGCCCGTCCAGTGGCGATCGTCGTGCGAAAATGGCTGGTTCCCTGGGCTTTATCACCATGATGCAGATAATAGGGTTTTACCCGGCAACTCACGAGTTTTTTCATCAGGGCTGCCATAACGTCGGGATCATCATTGATTCCCTTCAGCAGGACCGATTGGCTGAGCATCGGGAATCCATTGTCGACCAGCGTGGCGATTGCTTGTTCCGCTTCGACGACCATCTCGTCGGCGTGATTGCAATGCAACACAATAAAAACCGGTGTTTTGCGTTTGAGGGCGGTGACCAGCGAATCCGTAATGCGTTTCGGGTCAACCACCGGGACACGGGTATGAATTCGAATCACCGCGACATGATCGATTTCGTCTAACGCGTCGATGATCTGAGTCAAGCGTCGTGGTGACATGATCAAGGGATCGCCCCCTGACAGGATGACCTCCCAAATTTCGCTATGGTTTCGGATGTAATCGAGGGCAGCATCAAGTTCCACTAACGCAAGCAAGCCGTCGCCAACGGCCTCGCGGCGGAAACAAAACCGGCAATAAACCGGACAGGTGAGCACGGGGGTTAGCAAAACGCGGTCCGGGTAGCGGTGAACAATCCCGGCAATCGGGCTGTGCGGAATATCGCCAATCGGATCTGCGAGTTCCTCGTCCTGTTTGGTGTTTTCAAGCCCGGTCGGGATGAATTGTTTGGCGACGGGGCCGTCAGGTGACGCGGGGTCAATCAATCCGGTGATATGGGAGGTGATGCTGACCGGCAGGGTTGCGCTGGCTTCTGTCACGGCGGCTAAATGGTCGGGCGGGATGAACCCCGCAGTTAACAAGTCTTCCGGTGAGGTGATGGCTTGGGGCTGCAAGCTCTGGACAAGGTTTCTGGCCGCCTTCATGGTGTGCGCTCCGAAAATTTGGCGCCACCGGGAACGAACCCTGGGGCGCATAGTCTGGACCAGTGCCATGAATGACACCCCGTCAACCGGTAAGCAATCCCCCGCAAGTGCTGCTTCAAAACGTTGGTGGCAAAGAGACGTCCTCGCGGAGCGATTGCCGGCTTTGAGGGTCAGAAATAACGTCGCCGTGGCGACTCGGCAGTTTTTCGCCGAGCGCGAATTTGTCGAAGTCGAAACACCCGCCCTTCAGGTTTCGCCGGGGATGGAGCCCCATCTCACGGCGTTTGCGACGCAGCTCTTTGAGCCCTTTGCGGAAGCCGATACCCGGACGCTTTATCTTCACACATCCCCCGAATTTGCGATGAAGAAGCTGTTGACCGGTGGGATGGAAAAGATCTTTCAGCTGGCACGGGTGTGGCGCAATGGTGAGCGCTCGAGCACGCATCATCCGGAGTTCACTATGCTGGAGTGGTATCGGGCAAATGCGGCATGGCGTGATATTGCTGAAGATTGCGAGGCATTGGTCAAAGCTGCGGTTTTGCAAACACAGCCCAATGCGGGTTCCTGCCAATTTAACTGGCGGGGGCTGACCTGTGACCCGCTGGCATCCTGGCACTATCTATGTGTTGCTGAGGCCTTTGAGCAATATTGCGACATCGATATTTTGGCGACGGCACCTGACCCGCGAAACCCCGATGCGGCGCTCTTGCTTGCCGAGGCGCAGCGCGCTGGCATCCGAGTTGATCCCGAGGACCAATGGGACGAGATCTTTTTCCGGCTGTTTCTGGAAAAAATTGAACCTAATCTCGGCATTGGCGCGCCGACTGGTTTTATATGACTGGCCGCTCTCGATGGCGGCCTTGGCCCGACAGAACTCCGATGACAGTCGCGTCGCCGAACGATTTGAGATCTTTGTTTGTGGTGTTGAGCTGGCAAATGGATTTGGCGAATTGACCGATGCCGTTGAGCAGCGTCGTCGCTTTGAAGCAGAAATCGCACGGAAGCAGGAAATCGCCGGATACAGCTATCCGATAGACGAAGATTTTCTCGAGGCGTTGGCGTCGGGTATGCCTGAAGCCTCTGGAATTGCGCTGGGGTTTGATCGATTGGTCATGCTGTGTGCCGGGACAGAAACCATAGAAGATGTTCTTTGGGCCCCGGTGGTTACGACCTGTTAACCATTTCTGCTTCAGACTCCCAACCTTAAGAAAGATTGGGAAACATGCGAAATCTTGTAACGATCAGAAACCTGCCGTTTGGCCGAAAATTCCTTGCGCGCGGCGCTGTTGCGGCGGGTGCTCTATGCGTGATGCCGACAATTGCCTTGGCGCAGGTACCTGACGTCGAAAAACATTATACCGGACAAACCATTCAGTTTGTTGTCGGGGCGACGGCGGATAGTTCCTATATGCGCTACGCCCGGTTTATCGGCCGTCATATGGTCAAATACATTCCCGGCAACCCTTCCATATCCTTTAAAAGTATGCCGGGGGCGATTAGCCGCAAAGCGGCAAGCTGGATGTATAACACCGCCAAGAAAGATGGATTGACGATCGCGGCGGTCCGCCCCGGCATCATTATGGATCCGCTCGTCGGGGCTTCCAAAGAGATCGATTACGACCCCCAAAAATTCAAATATTTAGGCAGCGCGGCAAGTTCGGTTTTTGTCTGCATTGGCGGCAAAGACGCCCCGGCAACATCGTTTCACGAAGCTCTTAACCGGCGCATGGTCATGGGGGCCAGCCGTTTTGGGGGCGCGTCCCGTGATACGGCACTGGCTTTGATAAAACTAACCGGCGCTAAATTTTCGCTTGTTGAGGGTTACGACAGTGTCGATCAGGCTGCACGCGGTCTCGAACATAGCGAGGTCCATGGAATTTGTGGCCTGTCATGGTCGACTTTTCGGACGGAAAGAGCGCATCTGCTCAAACAGAAAAAGATCAATATTCTGGTTCAATTTGCGCCGGTTGGTAATCCGGCCCTCAATAAGCTCGGTGTTCCGATGGTTTGGGACTTTGTCCGGACGCCGGATGAAAAGGCCGCGATGGAGCTGCTGGTGTCTTCCCAGGAATTCGGTCGGCCTTATATTGCGCCGCCGCGTGTCCCGAGAAAACAGATGATTGCCTTGCGGATTGCCTTTGAGCGGACCATGAAAGACGTCGATTTCCGGGCCGATATGCGGAAGGCTAATCTGCCGGTGTCCCCGACATTGGGGGATGATGTTCAACGCTTGGTGACCAAGCTCTATAAAGCGCCACCTCGCATTGTCGCCAAAGCCAAGGCGGCCTTTAAGGGGTGACCGAATTTGCTCTGACACAGCAGTAACCACCGACAGCTAGAAATTCTGGTCACAAATGGTGTGGAACTTGGAGGCGAGACACGCCCATGTCATAACGGTCGCAGTGTTTTCAACATCGGGTTGTGTGATGTCTTCATCTCTTGCCACGCTTGAGGCCCTGCCGTCGGTCGTGGATTTCTACGCGCAGTACTGGAACAAGCGACCGTTCCTAGTGCGCGGTGCCATTGATCATGCCGCGATGGACAGGCTGATCACGCCGGATGAGCTTGCGGGATTGTCGATGGAAGAGACGGTGCGGGCGCGCATGGTCTCGCGGCAAGACTGGACCTGCCAATTTGGTCCCTTCACCGAAGAAGATTTTAATACCGCCGGAAAGCCCCCCTGGAGTCTGCTGGTCCAAAACGTTGAACAATTCCACCCCGACACCGCGATGTTGTTGCGCGCCTTCAATTTTGCGCCGCGCTGGCTGATGGACGACATCATGGTCAGCTTCTCCACCAAGGAGGGTAGCATCGGCGGTCACGTCGATAGTTATCATGTCTTCCTTGTCCAGGGCCAAGGCACACGCCGCTGGACTGTTAGTCGTGAACCAGTCATCGATGAAGCCTATATCGACGGTCTCGATCTCAAGATTCTGAAAGACCCCATCGATGGCAATACTGTCGAGGTCACCTCTGGCGATATCCTGTATATCCCGCCGCATTTTGCCCATGAGGGCACCACGCTTGATGACGCGTTGACGTTTTCTGTTGGGTTCCTTGGTCCGAAATTATCCGAACTTTATGGTGCTTTTGGTCAGCACCTCGCCGACCACGAGGCGCTGGATCACCGCTATGTCGGGGAAGGGTTGAATGCTGACTGCGCGAGTTTCGCTCTTTCCGTTGATGCTGTTGAAGCGCTGCGCGATCACCTCGGTAAGCAGCTGAGCACGCCTGCGTTTTCCGAGTGGTTGGCCGCGTTTTTCACCGGCTCAACCAATGAAGATATCGAGCAATATAGCGAACGCGGTGCCCCACTTAGCCTGGCAGAATTTACGGAAGCCCTGCAGGCGAAGGGCGGTCTGATCAAACCCGCCTACGTAAAATTTGCGCTCACGCCGTCATCCTTCCCATCGTCCGCGAGTAGCTACAGCCTCGGCTTTGATGGTGAGGTTTTTGACATCAATGATGACGCCCTGGCCGTCATCTTAAGCCTAATGACAGAAGAGGCTGTCACTCATGAGGGCACGCCCGCGCTGCTGCATCATCTCGATCTTTTACACAGGCTCTATAACCACCAGGCATTGGAATTTATTGACACGACAGCATAGGGCATCCCTCTAAGCTCAAGGGTCGGATTTGGCTGGTTGCCCATGTGAAACTTCGGATTGAAGTGAGTCTCTTAACAATGTCATAGCCGACATCTTTTAGCCGTTGAGTTGATTCCGCTTGTTACACGAAGCGGACATACTGCAAAATAAACTGCGACCCCAATGGACCGCTTATTATATTCTAGACTGGCTTGTAGGGATCAGGTCGCCTTACGCCACCGCAAATATCCCATGCCGGCGAGCCCGAGGCAGAATAGGGCGAAGGACCCTTCAACCGGAACATCAGCAGAACTAAGCGTTACGTCATCTAAAAAGAGCTGGGTTGTGCCAGTTGAGATGACACCGCTCTGCGCCCCGATGCCGATCGTATAGGTCCCCGGACCAATCGATGTGCCGTTCAAATCTAGGGACACGTTAGGCGTACCGCTATCCGCAAAGCCGAACGGCACGGCGATTGAATCCAGAAGGCTCCATCCCGCTGTATCGGTACCGAAAACCCCAGTCGGTGTCGCCGTGCCCGCAGGGCTTAGCCGGACTTCAAATGTCCGCGCCCCATTGGGAATATCGTTCTGACCGGATTCGAATGTCAGTGCGCCGAGATCTAGCGATGTTGCGGTCGTAAAGGTGAAATAATTGAACAGCGTTCCATTTGCGCCGGGGAAAAGCGCGCCACTCGAATAGGTGTTATCCGTAAATGCAAGGACACTCGAAGAACCATTTGTGCCGCCAAAAAGCGCGCCGCTAATACCGGCACCGGTGGTTGAGGCGGCGGCGGTTGTGGCACCTGCTAAGACGTTTTCGAAATTAAAGGCTGCGATGACGGGACCGGCTTTTGCACTGGGCGCCAAGCCCAATATCACCACTGCCAAAAACAGGCTCAAGGTAAGTGATTTTAGTATTTTCATTGTTCGTGTGTCCCAAAATCCCAATTTTATTTTTAAATTCAATAATTTATATGCAAGAATTGTGCCATTTCGAGGGATATCTTGGAAAACAAGGCGTTACAGGGATTTTGTAAGCAAGGAATTTTTGAATTGTAAGAAATTCCGACGGTTAATCGGCCAAAAACAACGCGAAACACATATTGTAACAATGATTAAGCTTCATAAATATTGCTCTTCTGCGGCCTAAACCATCATAATCATTGTGGGGTATAACTTCGGAGGTGGTGGAGACTATCAATGCCAGATCAGGAGCAGGATTCTCATCGGCTGGTTCTTCACCCACTTTCGGAGGCGATTGGGGTCGAGGTTCGAGGTATCGATCTAAACGAGCCGATGGATGAAATACTGGCGCGTACACTCAAAGCCGTATGGGCCGAAAAATCCATTTTGCTCATCCGCGGACAAGAGCTTGATGATGATGCGCAATATGCCTTTGCGCGGATATTTGGCGAGATCGCAGCGCGCTCCAAGCCGCCGGTTGAAAAGCGTGACTTTGTGCCGGACCCCGAAAACCCGATGCATCTGATCACCGACCGGGTCGATGAAAATGGCAATCGTCTCGGCTCGCTTGGTCATGGTGAAATGTATTTCCACACCGACAAGTGCTACGAGGAAAAACCGCACCGGGCGTCGACGCTGTATGCGATGGAGATTCCCTCGGAAGGGGGACACACCAAATTTGCCAGCCTCTATCGGGCCTATGACATGCTGCCCGATGATCTGCGGAACATGCTTGAAGGACGACGGGCCTTGCAGGTCTATGATTTCGGGACGGTGCCGGTTGGCACGGATGTGAAGATTGATGAGTTAATGCATTACTGGCAGCCGATTTTTGTCACCAATCCGGATACCGGCAAAAAGGCGCTCTATGTAAACCGGCTGATGACCTCGCGCATCGAAGGGCTGGACGATGCTGAAAATCGTGAAGTGTTGGAGACGCTATGGGACATCATCGAATCTCCTGATAATATGTATGAACATATCTGGGCGCCCGGCGATATCATTGTCTGGGACAATTTGTCGTCGGTTCATGCGCGGACCGACTGGCCGCAGGATGAGCGCCGGACATTGCGGCGCTGCACTGTCCAGGGCGATACGCTGGTTTAAAGGAGAGAAACATGGCAACGCAATTGCAGCAGAACGGTGATCTGGATCTTGTGCCTTTATCGCCGGTGATTGGTATCGAAGTCCGTGGTCTCGATATTTCTCAACCGATTGATGCGGCGACTGGCGCGGTCCTCCGTCAGGCCTGGGCAGAGAACAGTATCCTGCTGGTCCGGGATCAGGACCTCAGCGAGGATGAGCAATTCACCTATGCCCGGATTTACGGCGAGGTTGCGGCGCGCATAAAGCCGCCGGTTGAAAAGCGCGCCTTTCGGGCTGATCCGGACAATCCGATGCAGCTCGTTACCAATGAACTCGATGATGAGGGCAAGCCGGTGGGCTCGCTGGGCGATGGCGAGATGTGGTTCCACACCGACAAATGCTATGTCGAGAAGCCGCATAGGGCGTCGTTTCTCTATGCGGTGGAAATCCCCTCAGAGGGCGGCCATACCAAATTCGCCAGCCTCTATAACGGGTATGATCGTCTGCCCGGAGGCGCTTCGCCAGAAACTGGAAGGCCGTAAGGTTTTGCAGATGTATGACTATACAAAGACGGAGCCCGGCAGCCTCGATCAGCCGCTGGAGAATTTACTGCATTACTGGCAGCCGGTTTTGTGACCAATCCGGATACTGGTCGCAAAGCCGTCTATATCAGCCGATTAATGTCGATGCGGATTGAAGGCTATAGCGACGAGGAGAGCCGTGACTCTGATCAACCAGGTGGCGGATATCGTTGAAGCGCCGGACAATTTTTATGAGCATGTCTGGCGGCCCGGCGACATCATTATCTGGGACAATCTTTCCTGCCTTCACGCCCGGACTGACTGGCCACGCGAACAACGTCGTACCTTGCGCCGGGTCACAATTGAGGGGAAGCCCTTGTCTGAAGGCGCGTAGCCTGAGGAGTTGCGCTAGCTCTTTCGAGCTGACCGCAACCTCATCGAAAATATCGTTGAAGGCTTTAACGGCTGCGCCTGGTCCGTCCGGGTAAGGCCCAGACACCGGCGGCGACAGCGATAAAATCAGCGCCGGCTTCGACGATGGGACGACAATTTTCAATCGTAATGCCGCCGATTGCGACGCAGGGGACCACCATTGAGTCCTGCCATTGCGACAGAATTTCCGGATCGGCGGCAAATTTTCGTTGTTTGGTTGTGCTGTCAAAAAATGCGCCAAAGGCAACATAGTCAGCGCCAGCTTCCCCAGCCTCCATCGCGAGATGGGTTGACGCATGACAGGTGACACCGACGATGCGTCATCTCCAAGTAAGGCGCGGGCCTCGCCATAAGGGGTGTCAGTTTGGCCAACATGCACACCGTCGCAATCGGCTTTGGCGGCGAGATCAGCGCGGTCGTTCATGATCAAGGCGACATCGTGGTCATGGCAGATGGGTCGTAACCGGTCTGCCACATCCAGAATGACGGCGTCATCGACGTCTTTGAGCCGCAGTTGAACACAGGCAACATCTCCGCCATCAAGGGCGGCTGCCAGCGCATCGGCAAACGGCGACAATTTATCGCCGTAAACGTCCGGTGGTGTAATTAAATAGAGCCGACAGCGAAGCCGGTCATCTTTATTTGCCATCCGGCTCAGAACTTGCCTTGATAGATTTTGACGATTGAGTCGAGCATTGCCAGCGCATCTTCACGCGGCCGCTGGAAGGTGTTTCGTCCAATGATCGATCCGTTACCACCGCCATCACGAATGGCGCGGGCTTCGTTATAGATGCCATCAAGATCCTTGGCTTCACCGCCAGAGAACACAACGATACGACGGCCATTGAAACAACTCTGAACAACGTGGCTGATCCGGGCGGTCAATGTCGAGACGTCGATCTTCTGTGCGGTATAGACCTTTTCAGCGGCTTCAAGGAACATCGCATCTGTTGGGGGTTTGACCTTGATAATATGGGCACCGATCAAAGCGGCCAGATGGGCTGCATAGGCACAGACATCCATGGCTGTTTCGCCTTCGCGCGAAACCATGCCGCCGCGTGGATAGGACCAAACGACGACCGCCAGGCCGACTGATTTGGCTTCTTCGGCGAGCTCCCGAATTTCTTCGATCAGTTCATATTGATCTTCGGAACCAGGATAAATTGTAAAGCCAATGGCAGCGCAGCCGAGGCGAAGCGCATCCGCTACCGAGGCAGTAACTGCCTGATCCTTGTTTGACGAAAGCGAGTTGGCGCTGTTGCACTTGAGAATGGTTGGGATCGCGCCAGCGAATGTGTCAGCTCCGGCTTCCAGCATGCCAAGGGTGGAGGCGTAGGCGTTGAGCCCGGCATCGACAGCCAGTTGATAGTGATAATGCGGATCGTAACCAGCGGGGTTTGGCGCAAAGCTGCGTGCCGGGCCGTGTTCAAAGCCCTGGTCGACTGGCAGAATAACCATCTTGCCGGTGCCGCCGAGCTTTCCGTGCATCAAAATCCGCGCCAGGTTTCCCTTGGTCCCGGGATTGTCTGATTCATATCCGGCCAGAATTTTTTTAACGCGCTGCGTAACCTTGGTCATTTCATCCTCGTTATCTTCGCAAATCTGTACATTGCTTATACGTGAATCTGCCGCAGGAGGGAAAGCCTCAAGCGCAATTCATGAAAAATGTCTCTGCAAGATATCTGATGGGTCAGAAAAATCCATCAGGTCGGGCATTGAGGGACGCCGGGTCCGGACATCTGCTTTGGTGTGTCGGGCGATTGCTTTGATTTTCTCGGTAACTGCCGGGGGGGCAGAGAAATAGATGCAGGTTATCCCATGGCGTAAGGCGGCGAGGGCATTGCCTGGTGCATCGCCACAATCCAGGACGCCGATAATCGTAAGAGCTGGGAACTCTTTCTGAACGATTTCAGTGATATTGCCAAACCAGGCGGGTCCCAGTGAACCTGCGGCACTTCGGGCACTCCACAGCTCCAGCGACGCCGTTGTTTCCTGTGCCATAGCCGCTTGGCACGCGGCGCGCGCATGATTAATGCCGTGAATGACGATCCGCCGGACTTTGATGCCGGAGCGTTTTGATTTGGTCTTTTGAGACATGTCGCCAGTGTGCCATGTGCTGCCTGTTCTGACGAGCGTGGTTGACGCTCGCGCAACCGACATCCTATTCTTGTTCTCTAATCTTTATCTTCGATGTATGGGACAAGACAAGCGGGAATGGGACAGCTTGAAGAAGCACAGGAGCGTCTGGAAAGCGCCCTCGCACGGTTGGAGGACGCCTCTCAGCGAGTCGGCGGGAACTCCACGGCGGCGCAGGTCGAAGGCGAGTTAACCGCTTTGCGGCAACGCTGTGCGACTCTTGAAGGCAGCACAAAGGATGTTTCTATGCGTCTGGATTCTGCCATCGAGCAGCTGCGTAGTATTCTGGGAGAGAGCAATGGCCCAGGTTGATGTTGCGATAAACGGCAAGTCCTACCGCATCGCCTGTGATGACGGGCAGGAAGATCATTTGCTCCAGCTCGCCGCTTTCGTCGATCAGCGGATACAGGAGCTTGTGGCGTCCGTCGGTCAGGTCGGTGACGCGCGATTGCTGGTGATGGCGAGCTTGTTGATTTCCGATGAACTCTCCGAAACCTTCTCGAATATGAATTCTGCTGATGATAGTAGCGCGGCGGATGCCACGGCTGAAGCCGAACAGGCGCTTGCCCAAAAGACAGAGGCGCTGGCTCAACGCATAGAATTGATTGCAGAGAAGCTGGAGCCAGCTTAAATTGATCTCGATGCTGCGTGGTTCGAGATACATATACTACCCTTTGGCCAATAATATCTTCTAGGGAGCTGTCCCTGCCGGGGCCCTGGTCTCAGTATATGGCGCCCACCTGCTTACGCGGGCCTTAGAGGTTGACACGTTGACCGGCTAACGCGGCATCACCTGAATTTCAGAAGAACACGACTTAGAAAGAAGACGGTCTCCTTGGCGCTTTCCCGAACTGATGAGGCAAAGCGGGCGCTGGCCCAAAAGTGCGCGCCGTCAGAGTAGCGGTGCATCGTGATCGCGGTCGAGCGGCAGCGATGGAAATTTGCGATCAACTGCAAAGAGCGCGTGAGGCCGGATTGGCGATAGAACGAGGCTCAATTGTTTCTGCCTATTGGCCGATGCGTGATGAACTGGATACCCGCAAATTACTGGGGACCCTTCATGGTGACGGTATGCAATGTGCGTTGCCGGTGATGCAGCGCAAAGATAAGCCGTTGTCATTTCGTCGCTGGAGACCAGGTGATGTGCTTGAAGAGGCTTCTTTTGGCGTTGCCGAGCCGACATCTGATCAGCCCGTTTTGATCCCGGAGATCATGTTGGTGCCGCTTTTGGCTGTTGATGGTGACGGTAATCGGCTTGGTTATGGTGGCGGGTATTATGACCGGACCCTTCTCGAACGGCGTCACGGTCGAGGCGGCCCGGTGGTTGCCGTCGGTGTTGCTTATGACGCACAAAGGGTTCCGGTCGTGCCGCATGATGAAGGTGATGCGAGGCTGGATTGGCTGATTACCGAGCAGGGCTTCAAGCGCTTTGGGCCGCCTGACAGAATTTGGATGAGAAAGTAGCTCGAATGAGAATTCTTGTTTTGGGCGATGTCGTTGGTCGCAGTGGGCGGCGGGCCGTGTGCGAGGCGCTGCCGCACCTCCGGCATGAGCTGGCGCTGGATTTCGTTGTCGTGAACGGTGAAAACGCCGCCGGCGGGTTTGGTATCACGCCCAAAATCTGCGGTCAGTTCTTGCAGGCCGGCGCTGACGTTGTGACGACAGGCAATCATGCCTGGGATCAAAAAGACATCATCCCCCATTTCGATAAAGAGAAACGATTGTTACGGCCACACAACTATCCCGAAGGGACGCCCGGAACGGGCATGGGGCTCTATGAAGATGGGGCGGGTCGCAAAGTTCTGGTGCTGCATTTTATGGGGCTTTTGTTTATGCCGTCTTTGGATGATCCATTCTCAGGGATGGATCGTGCGATGCTGAACAAGAAAATGGGTGGCGACATTGCGGCTATCATTGTTGATTTTCACGGCGAGGCGACGAGTGAAAAAGTTGCGATGGGTCATACGCTGGATGGCCGTGTCTCGGCCGTTGTTGGCACCCATTCTCATATTCCAACGGCCGATCATCAGGTTCTACCGGGTGGTACAGGCTATATGACGGATCTCGGAATGTGCGGTGACTATGACTCGGTTATTGGCATGAAAAAAGAAGCGTCAATCGCCCGCTTTCGGAAGAAAGTGCCTGCCCCTCGGCTGGAAGCGGCGCAGGGTGAAGCCACTTTGTGCGGTGTTGTTATTGATACCGATGATGAGACTGGTCTCGCGACGAATATGACGCCATTTCGACGCGGTGGCCGGCTCGCACCGACGCCTGAGATGACGTAATTAAACAATTCGGACCAGTAAGTTTGGATTTTCTGACCGGATTTCTGGCGCATATACCGGTTTTTCAGGACTAAACATAATTTAGTGACTAGAAAATGGGGTCTTAGTGCTTTAAACCGCTATATATAGTATAATATTCTTCTTTAACTTCGTACCAAGGCGGTCATGGCCGGACATTCCCAATTTAAAAACATCATGTACCGGAAAGGGGCGCAGGATAAAAAGCGCGCCAAGGTATTCTCCAAACATATTCGCGAAATTCAGGTGGCCGCGCGGAGTGGCATGCCGGATATCGAGATGAATCCCGCTCTTAAGACGGCAGTGACGGCGGCGAAAGCTGTCAATATGCCAAAGGATAATATCGATCGGGCGATTAAACGCGGCGCTGGTTTAGCCGACGGGGAGGCGTTTGAGGAAATTAGATATGAAGGTTATGGCCCGGCTGGTGTTGCCATCATTGTCGAGACGCTGACGGATAATCGTAATCGAACGGCGAGTGAAGTGCGGGCGGCTTTTACAAAGCATGGTGGCTCCCTCGGCGAAACCAATAGCGTCAGTTTCCAGTTTGATCGCATTGGCGCCGTAGGCTACCCGGCGGAAGTAACCAGCTCTGACGAAATGTTTGAGGCGGCGCTGGAAGCCGGTGCAACAGATGTTGTTTCTTCGGAGGAAAGCCACGACGTGGTTTGTGAACCGGATGATTTACATGCTGTCCGCGAAGCACTCGAGGCAAAGTTTGATACGCCGCAATTGGTTGAGCTGCAGTGGAAGCCGCAAGTGACCGTGCCGGTTGGCGAAGATCACGTGCAAACACTGTTCAAGCTGCTTGAGACGCTGGACGACAATGACGATGTGCGGTCGGTTTCCGCAAATTACGAAGTCGATGATGCGGTAATGGCCACACTTGCTGATTAAGCAGGCGCGGTGAAAGGGATTTGATGAAGCTTATTGGGCTGGATCCCGGTCTGCGGGCAACGGGATGGGGCATCATAGATGTTGATGGCAACAATCTGACATTTGTCGCCGCTGGCACCGTTAAGGTGCCGACGAAAATGTCTCTCGCGGAACGGCTGGCGGCTTTGTATCGCGTCTTAAACTCGATCATGGAAACCTATCGCCCGGATGAAGCGGCTGTCGAAGAAACCTTTGTAAACCGAAACCCCAAATCAACGTTAAAACTCGGACAGGCTCGCGGGGTTGTCTTACTAGCCCCCGCGATGGCGGATATTCTAGTCAGTGAATATCCTGCAAATGTCATCAAAAAATCGCTGGTCGGTGCGGGGCATGCGGGCAAGGATCAAGTCGAAATGATGGTTCGTACTTTGTTGCCTGGTGCATCAATTGATAGCGCCGATGCAGCTGATGCACTCGGTGTCGCTATTTGTCATGCACATCATCGCCGCAGTCGCGCACGCTGGGCTTCCGGCGTGCAGGTTGTTCATGCCGCGCCGCCTGCGGAATAGGGATTTTTGGAATGATTGCCAAGCTTACAGGCATATTGGACTCGGTTGGGGATGACGGTGCGATCATCGATGTGGCGGGCGTTGGCTATCTGGTGTTTTGTTCGGCACGGACCCTCGGCGCGTTCGGTCGGGCAGGTGAGCCGGTCTCCGTCTCAGTCGAAACACATGTGCGTGAAGATCATATTCATCTCTATGGCTTTGCTGATCAGTCGGAACGAGACTGGTTTAAGCTGTTGACCACCGTGCAGGGAGTCGGTGCGAAGGTAGCACTGGCCATTCTTGGTACGTTGGCGCCAGATGAATTGGCAAATGCGATGATGGCAGAAGACAAAGCTGCCCTGACGCGGGCGCCGGGCGTTGGCCCACGCCTCGCAGTTCGTCTGCTGGCGGAATTGCGTGAAAAAGCAACCGAGCTCAGTGTTGTGCGTCATGTCGACTTCGGCGGTAATTCGACCAAAGAGGCCGGCGCTGTTGCGGACGCGGTCTCGGCGCTCGTTAACCTTGGTTATGGGCGTAGTGCTGCCTTTGGGGCGGTGTCACAAGCGGCCCAGGCACTTGGTGATGAGTCCAGCGTTGAAGCGCTGGTAAAAGCCGGGTTGCAGGAGCTTAGTGCGTGACAGAGGAACGTATTATCGCGCCTGAATCAAAACAGGATGACACCCTCGAGGTATCCTTACGCCCGCAAACGCTCAATGACTTTGTTGGACAGCCACAGCTACGCGAAAATTTGAGTGTGTTTATTAATGCCGCAAAGACACGTGGTGAGGCGCTTGATCATGTCCTTTTTTATGGCCCGCCTGGTCTCGGTAAAACAACACTCGCTCAGATTGTCGCTCGAGAACTCGGTGTCGGTTTCCGTATGACATCTGGTCCCGTGATTGCCAAAGCAGGCGACCTCGCGGCGATCCTCACGAATTTGGAAGCAAACGACGTCCTGTTTATTGACGAAATTCATCGACTGTCTCCGATCGTCGAAGAAATTCTTTATCCAGCCATTGAGGATTACAAACTCGATCTTGTGATCGGCGAAGGACCGGCGGCGAGATCAGTGCGAATTGATTTGCAGCCCTTTACGCTGGTTGGGGCGACGACCCGATCAGGTCTGCTCACGACTCCTTTGCGTGAACGGTTTGGCATTCCGCTGCGGCTAAATTTTTACAGTGCCGAAGAACTTGAGAGCATCGTTCGACGCGCGGCGAACCTCTTGGGTCTTGAGCTTACCGATGGTGGGGCGGGCGAGATTTCTCGGCGGGCTCGTGGGACTCCTCGTGTTGCGGGAAGGTTGCTACGACGGGTGCGTGATTTTGCGTGGTCGGCAAAAATGGCGCGGTTGATGCTGCCATCGCGGATGCCGCCCTCAATCGTCTGGAGGTCGATGCTCTTGGCCTTGATGCGATGGACCGTCGATATCTCCGAACGATCTGCGAAAACTATGGTGGTGGGCCGGTCGGGGTCGAGACCTTGGCGGCGGCGTTGTCAGAGCAGCGCGATGCCATTGAAGAGGTAATTGAGCCGTTTCTTATTCAGCAAGCGCTTGTCCAGCGTACACCGCGCGGTCGTGTCGTGACCGCACGCGGGTTTGATCATATTGGTTTGAAAGCGGACAAAGAGGTGATGTCCCAGCTCGAATTGATGGCGACGGATAATAACGACATGGGGTCGGGCGACGACGATGGCGATTCCTGACGCGGGTGTGATCGAGGAAGGGACTCATGTCTATCCGGTTAGGGTTTATTATGAAGACACGGATAGTGGAGGCATTGTCTATTACGCAAACTATCTTCGATATGCTGAACGGGCCCGCACGGAAATGTTACGCTGTATCGGCTATTCTCATGCCAAGATGATGTCGGAAGATGGTTTGGTGTTTGCGGTTCGACGCTGTGAGGTTGACTATATGAAACCAGCTTATCTCGATGATGCCCTTGAAATTAGGAGTGGCAATGTCGAAATCGAAGCAGCGAGTCTTTGGGTTGAACAAACAATTAGACGTGGGGGTGATGTGATTGCGCGCCTTCATATTCGTCTGGCCTGTATCGGCGATGCCGGAAAACCCAAACGTTTGCCACATGAATTACGAGACGTATTTTTGCCACTTTTGGCAATTAGGAACTCGAAACAGTAAGGACGGAATCGAGATATGGAACAAA
Source organism: uncultured Alphaproteobacteria bacterium (assembly GCA_943787225.1). Classification (GTDB taxonomy): domain Bacteria; phylum Pseudomonadota; class Alphaproteobacteria; order MPNO01; family UBA2964; genus UBA2964. The sequence continues at coordinate 297,917 of CALSLP010000001.1, read as the reverse complement.
CAGCGGTAGCATCCGCCGCCATCGCCGGGTCGGTGGCACATGATCTCTCGATCTGGGGATTGTTTCTCCAGGCCGATATAGTAGTCAAACTAGTGATGATCATTCTGGTTCTTGCCTCATTTTGGTGTTGGGCAATAATTTTTGAAAAATTGATCCGTATGCGCCGGTTATGGGGCCAAGCGGAAGAGTTTGAAGAAGCCTTTTGGTCTGGTGGGTCACTGGAAGACCTGTACGACCGGATAGATAACCGACCCAAAGAGCCGATGTCGTCGGTTTTTACCGCCGCGATGCGGGAGTGGCGACGATCTGCGTCGAAAGGCCTGTCGGAAACTTCCCAAAAGGCCAGTCTTGCGCAGCGTATCGACCGGGTCATGCAGGTGACCATGGGACGTGAAATGGAAGGGTTGGAACGCCATATGTCGTTCCTGGCGACCGTCGGTTCAACGGCCCCTTTTATTGGATTGTTCGGAACCGTTTGGGGAATCATGAATAGCTTTAATGCTATTGCCCAGTCCAAGGATACCTCTTTGGCCGTTGTCGCGCCGGGTATCGCAGAGGCTTTGTTTGCGACGGCACTGGGCCTTGTGGCGGCAATTCCGGCGGTTGTTGCGTATAACAAATTATCTACTGACCTAGGTCGATACGCCGCTCGGCTGGAAGCATTTGGCAATGAATTCAGTGCCATATTGTCGCGACAGTTTGAGGAGTCTGACTGACCATGGCGATGAATGTCGGTTCAGGGCGGAGCGGTAGTTCAGGGTTACCGGGTAGAAGCTATCGACGCGCGCCGATGAGTGACATTAACGTGACCCCGTTTGTCGATGTCATGTTAGTGCTGCTTATCGTCTTTATGGTGACCGCCCCCTTATTGACTGTCGGTGTTCCTGTGGATTTGCCCGAAACGTCAGCCAACCGGATCGTCGGACAGGATGAGCCGTTGGTCATAAGCGTCAACAGTGATGGCGGCATATTTCTTCAGGATACAGAAATAAAGCTGGATCAGCTGATCCCGCGGCTCACGGCGATTACAGAAAATAAAAAAGATGCCCGAATCTTTTTGCGCGGCGATCAGGCTATTGCCTATGGCCGCGTTATGTCGGTAATGGGCGCTCTCAATCAGGCAGGCTTTAACAAGGTTGCGCTGATCACGCAGGCGATCAGCAAGAAGGCCGGACAGGGCGCACGGTGAGGAATGAAACGTGCAGTTATCATTTCGGCACTTCTGCACGTTCTCGTGGTCGCCGTCGCTTATTTTGGGTTGCCGATTTTGTTCGATCCTCCAAAGATCGAAACCAGCCCGCCGATGGCTGTCGAGATTGTAATGCCGGAGGAGGTGCCCAAGAAACCGGTACCGAAGCCTGTCGTTCAACCCGAACCAGAGCCTGTTGTTCCACCGCCACCGCCACCGCCATCCTTGGCGATGCCGGAGTTGGCGCCAGAGCCAGTGCCGCCGCCACCGAAGGTGAAGCCAAAGCCCAAACCAAAGCCCAAACCAAAACCCAAAGTGGTCAAAAAGGCAGAACCGAAGAAACCGGCAAAGGTTGCGCGGGTTGCCCCCAAGCCGAAGCGCAAACCGCCACCACCCGACGCGTTTCAGAAGTTACTCAAGGATCTGACCAAGCGTCAAAAGCCGACGCCCAAGGTTGTCAAAAAGACGCCCAAAATCGTCAAGCCGCAACCGACTCCAGTGCAATCTGCGTATGCGCGCCGTCAGGCCGAGAACGAATTATCCAAGCAGGTCCGGCAACAGATCGTGCCCTGTTGGAATATTCCGGGCGGTGCAAAGGGTGCTCAGAAAATGAAAATAGGGGTTCGTATCCGCCTCAATCGCGATGGCTCGCTGCTTGGCGCACCGCGGATTATCGATACCGCACGGTTTCGCAGCGATCAGGCATTCCGGGTCGTGGCAGAAAGCGCTGTTCGCGCAGTTTTGAATCCCCGTTGCAGCCCTTTGCGGTTACCTTATGGCCAGTATGAAATATGGAAGGACATTACGTTCAATTTCGACCCAAGCGAAGCGTTGGGTCCGTAGCGCTAAATTTGAGCTAATGTGAGATGATGAGAAATTTCAAACAAGACGTCCGTTTCGGGTTGGTCCCGCTGCTATTTGCTTTATGCGTTCTTGTTACGGTAACAGGGGTAAGCCCCGTCCGTGCCGAACTCAAAGTTGATATTACCAGTGGTAAAATCGAACCCTTGCCAATTGCGCTTCCTGATTTCTTTGGGAATGGGGCGCAGGCCCAGACATTGGGTCGCGATATTGCCGCCGTTGTGTCCGCGGATCTCGAGCGGTCTGGATTGTTCCGGCTTATTGATCGTAAAGCGTTTATTCAGGCTCGGAGTTCTCTGCGGATCCGCCCTAAATTTCCGTCATGGCGGCAAATTAATGCCCAGGCGCTGGTTGTTGGTAGTACCGAAGTCAGACCGAACGGCCAGCTGCGGGTGGAGTTTCGGCTGTGGGACGTATTTGCCGGCCAACAACTTGTTGGCTTGCGGACGGATACGGAGCCGCGGAACTGGCGACGGGTCGCCCATATTATTGCCGACGCTATTTATAAACGGATCACCGGTGAGCAAGGTTATTTCGATACGCGGATTGTCTATGTCGCGGAGTCAGGGCCCGCAATAAAACGGGTAAAAAGACTCGCGATAATGGACCAAGATGGTGCCAACCACCGCTATCTGACGAGTGGCGCCGAACTCGTTTTGACACCTCGATTTTCGCCGACGGCCCAGGAAATTACCTATCTCGAATATCGCGGTGGGAAACCGCGCGTCTACATATTCAATATAGATACCGGGCAGCGCGAGGCTTTGGGTGATTTTCCCGGTATGACATTTGCGCCGCGATTTTCGCCGAACGGTAAACGGGTGATCATGTCGATGGCGCAAGACGGCAACTCCGATATTTTTGTCATGGATTTGCCAACGCGGCGAGTCAGTCGTCTGACCAGCCATCCCTCTATCGATACGTCACCCTCTTTTTCACCTGATGCCCGACGGGTTGTCTTTAATTCAGACCGAGGCGGGCGGCAGCAAATATATGTGATGGATTCCGATGGCGGTAATCCAAAGAGGATCAGCTTTGGCAATGGACGGTATGCGACCCCGGTTTGGTCTCCGCGCGGTGATCTCATTGCGTTTACAAAAATCACCCAGGGAGAATTTTATATTGGTGTAATGCGGCCGAATGGCAGTGGTGAGCGCCTTTTGGCCAAGGGCTTTCTTGTTGAAGGCCCAACATGGTCACCAAATGGCCGCGTATTGATGTTTTTCCGCCAGCCCCGAGCGGGTGCTGGCGGCGGGCAGCCAAAACTATTTTCGGTGGATCTTACCGGATTCAACGAACGCGAAATCAAGACGCCGACTGCGGGATCAGATCCCGCCTGGTCGCCGCCTAAACGATAGCTGGTTTTTGTTTTGAAAACTGGTTGAGTATTGGGAAGAAGGTCTGCTCTGAAAGGTGAACAAGCCTTTATTGTATCGAGGAGCAGGCTTATTATTTTTAGGAAGATATGTTCATGAGAGGGACGTCAGATATGCATTGGAAAATCCTTGTTACGGTAATTGCCGGGCTCGCGCTCGGTGCGTGCGAAACCACTTCGGATAATACAGGATCGGCTCAGGGTGGCGGTAGTGCTACCGGACAGGGTTCATCGTCCGGGACAAGCGGCAGCAGTTCACCGCAAGTTTCCAGTCTTGCCCCTGGTGGCGTTCCGGCAGGCAGTCAGGAAGATTTGGTCACCAATATTGGGGATCGGGTGTTTTTCGGTCTGGATAGTGTGTCACTGTCGGCAGAGGCGCGGGCCACTCTTGAGAAACAAGCTCAGTGGTTGCGTCGCAATCAGGGTGTCATCATTACGATTGCTGGTCACGCAGATGAACGGGGCACGCGCGAATACAACCTTGCGCTTGGTGATCGGCGCGCAACCGCAGTCCGCGATTACCTGATTGCCCTCGGGCTTGAGCAGAACCGGGTGAAGACGGTTAGTTTCGGAAAGGAACGTCCGGTTGATGGACGATCTGCTGAAGACGCCTGGTCAAAGAACCGGCGTAGCGTGACGACGGTAAACTAACGACAGAAACGGTTGGCGGCACAAGTGATGTCGCCAACTGACGATTAATTGTGGAATTGGGTCATGATGATGTCATCGCGTAAAGCGGTTTGGATCAAGCTGGTTGCTATGGCGGCTGTGGTAATCTCCACAACCGTTGTTTTATCTCCTGTTCAGGCGCAGGAGTCACAGGAGCTGATCAATCGCTTGCAAAGGATGCAGAATGAGCTGACAACGTTGCAGCAACATGTCTATCAGGGCAAAGCACCAAATGCTGCGGCAAGAGCAGCAGTGCCGACAGGCGCTTTACCCAACGCCGCGATGGCACGACTCTCTAACCGTATTACCCAGCTCGAATCCGAAATCAGGCGTTTGACCGGTGCGAATGAAGAACTCAATCATAAAGTTTCTCAGTTGCAATCCAGGCTGGATAAGATGTCGACCGACCTTGAGTTTCGGTTAAAAACTCTTGAGGGCGGCGGGCGTTCTGTTGATGGCGTAGGGCAGGCCCCCGTTGCTGGATCGGATGCTCCGCCAGCGCCAGCGGGCGCGCGGTCACCGCAGACAGCAGGCAATCTCCCGGGTGCGGACCGGGGTGTTCGGCCCTTTGGTAGCAAAACGCCTTTGCCACCGAAAGCGGGAGGCCAAGGAGCGGCGCTACCGGCAGTAAAGGAAACGCCCGAACAACAATACGACCGGGCCCACGACCTAATTGTTAAACAGCGTGATTTTGTGGCCGCAGAACGCGTTTTAACCGAGTTCATTGGGTCTAATCGAAAACATCGTTTAGCGCCAAATGCACATTACTGGCTCGGCCGAACCTACTATGTTCGGAATAATTTTGAGCAGGCGGCCATCTCGTTTGCCGAAGGGTTCCAACGCTATCCAAAAAGCAAGAAGGCGCCAGCAACGCTTTTGAACCTCGGTATGTCGCTTTCCAGATTGGGTAAGAATCGGGAGGCCTGTACGACCTATACCAGGCTCGCTAGAAATTTCCAAAAAATGGAGAGTTCGGTAAAACGCCGGCTGGCCAGTGAACGCAAGCGCTCCAAGTGCCGCCGCTAATTCTTTCTCGTAAATAATATGCCCGCCGAGAGTGTTGCCCCTCTGAGTGAGCAAGAATTTTCCGACCTCATGACGGCGCTCGGGCCTTTTGAGCCAAAGCCGAAACTCGCTGTCGCTTTTTCTGGTGGCGCCGACAGCACCGCAATGGTTCTGCTTGCAGCGCGTTGGGCGAAACGGCGCGGCGGTGAGGTCTTGGCGGTAACCGTCGATCATGGGCTACGCTCGGATTCGGCGGCTGAAGCAAAGCTTGCGCAATCCCGGATCAAGGCAATCGGCATAGACGGTACAATTCTGCGCTGGAAAAACAGCCAGCCGAGTTCGGGTATCCAGAATGCCGCTCGTATGGCGCGTTATGAGCTGATGTCGGGCTGGTGTCGTCGCAAAGGCATATTGCATCTATTATTGGCGCATCATCAGGAAGACCAGGCGGAAACGATGCTCCATCGCCTGGGGCGGCAAACCGGGGCTGATGGTCTCGCTGGGATGGCACGTATACGCGAGACCGCCGATATCCGTTTGCTGCGCCCCTGTCTCAATGTTTCGCGAAATCGGTTGCGGGCGGTGGTCGAGACAAAAGGGGTCAAATGGGTCGAGGATCCCTCGAATCAAGATCCGGCCTATGCCCGGGTTCGCTTGCGCAACCTGTTGCCAGCGCTGGAAGGGGAACAAATTTCTCCCGTTGCCTTGGGCGGGACAGCCTTGCGTCTCGCCGAGGTTCGCCAATCGATGGAAAGCCAAACGGCATCGGTTCTGGCCAAAACAGCCGAAATGAGCAGTTTGGGCTACGCCAGGCTTGATAGAGCCGCAATTATTGATACTGAACGGGAGATTGCTCGTCGAATTCTCGAAAGATTACTGGGAACCGTGGGCGGTAATGTGTATCCCGCGCGCCGTCACGCGGCGGACCATTTACTCGATGATATTCGCCGAAAGGGCCGTTTCAGGTCGCGCACCCTTGCTGGTTGCCGGATTATCCAAAATAAAGACGATATTTTGATCGTGCGTGAGGTTGCGCGTTGTCCTATTCAGAACGTTATGCCGGGCGTTTGGATGGATTGGGATAATCGGTATCGGATTTTGGTTTCTACGGCTGAGAAGTCAAAACGGTCAGATTTTCTCGTTCGGGCGTTGGGGGATGATTTTCCGCGGAAGTCTGGGGGAAAAGGTACCAAATCCGGTCTGAGAAACCTGAATATAGTGGTGCGCCGCGCGTTGCCGTCGGTGTGGGACCGAAATGGGCTGTTGAGCGTTCCCCACCTAGGCTATGGACGTACGACGCGCAATCCTGCTAGCGTGGTAAAAATACAGATTGATTATTTGCCAAATCGACCGGTTACAAATGCCTTTTTTCCAGTTGTTTAACTGTTGGCATTCACTATGTATGTAACAGAGGCGTAATCTTTTAAACTTAGGACGCTAACGCGGGACCGCGGAAAAGCGGATCGAGGATTCTTGACGTGAATAATTTTGGTAAAAACATAGCCCTTTGGCTGATTGTCGGACTTTTGCTTGTTGCGCTGTTCAACCTGTTTCAGCAGCCAAGCAGTCGTAGTGGCCAGGTCGGAATTCCGTTCTCGGATTTTCTGGCGGAAGTTACCAATGGTCAGGTCCGTGAAGTCACGATCAAGGGTAATAATATTTCCGGGCTTTACACTGATGGCCGTGGCTTTGCGACCTATGCACCGAACGATCCCAATTTAGTTGAACGGCTGACCAAACGCGGTGTCGTCATTAAAGCGATGCCAACCGATGATGGGTCACCTTCATTGGTCCAGATATTAATTTCCTGGTTCCCGATGCTGCTGTTGATCGGCGTCTGGATATTCTTCATGCGTCAGATGCAGTCGGGCGGCGGCAAAGCGATGGGCTTTGGTAAGTCGCGGGCCCGTCAGCTGACCGAGCAAACGGGCCGGGTGACCTTTGAAGATGTTGCTGGCATCGATGAATCTAAAATGGAACTTGAGGAAGTTGTCGAGTTTTTGCGCGACCCGCAGAAGTTCCAGCGGTTGGGCGGAAAAATTCCCAAAGGCGTATTGCTGATTGGCCCTCCGGGAACTGGTAAAACATTGCTGGCCCGTGCCATCGCTGGTGAAGCCAATGTGCCGTTCTTTACGATTTCGGGTTCTGACTTCGTAGAGATGTTTGTTGGTGTCGGCGCCTCTCGGGTGCGCGATATGTTCGAACAGGGAAAAAAGAATGCGCCCTGTATCATCTTTATCGATGAAATTGATGCTGTTGGGCGGCACCGCGGTGCCGGTCTTGGCGGTGGCAATGACGAACGCGAACAGACCCTCAACCAGCTCCTCGTTGAGATGGATGGTTTTGAAACCAATGAAGGCGTGATCCTGATTGCCGCGACTAACCGTCCTGACGTTTTGGACCCTGCCTTGTTGCGGCCGGGACGATTTGACCGTCAGGTTATGGTCCCTAATCCAGATATTTTGGGACGCGAAAAAATTCTTAAGGTCCACATGCGGAAAGTGCCCTTGGCGCCTGATGTTGATGCCCGTGTTATCGCGCGTGGTACGCCCGGTTTCTCCGGTGCTGATCTGGCTAACCTCGTTAATGAAGGCGCCCTGATGGCGGCGCGCCGCAATAAGCGCCTTGTGACGATGGCCGATTTTGAAGATGCCAAGGACAAGGTCATGATGGGTGCGGAACGCCGCTCTATGGTTATGTCTGAGGACGAAAAGAAACTAACGGCCTATCATGAAGCGGGCCATGCCATTGTGGCGTTGCACGTACCTAAACATGATCCTCTGCATAAGGTGACGATTATTCCGCGCGGCAGAGCGCTTGGTGTCACGATGTCCCTGCCAGAGCGAGATCAGCTATCTATTTCCAGGATTGAGCTTGAATCGAAGATTGCGATGGCCTTTGGCGGAAGAATTGCTGAGAAGCTCATCTTTGGTGAAGACAATGTCACGACTGGGGCTTCGAACGATATTAAGCAGGCGACTGGTATGGCACGCGCTATGGTCACCGAGTTTGGCTTTAGCGAAAAGCTCGGAGCGTTGCGGTATAGCGATAATGAAGAGGAAGTTTTCCTTGGTCATTCTGTTTCGCAGAAGAAAAATGTTTCTGATGCAACTGCGAAAATGATCGATGAGGAAGTTCGCCGAATTATCGATACGGGAATGGAAACAGCAGAACGGATTCTGAACGAGAATAGTGATGCGCTTGAGACGCTGGCTCAGGCCTTGCTCGAATATGAAACGCTGTCGGGTGATGAAATCAATGCATTGCTCCGCGGAGAAACCATTATCCGGCCTGATCCCGATGAGCCACCTGCGGACCGTAAAGGCCGCTCTTCTGTACCGACATCAGGGACGACGAGTAAAAAAGATGATGGTGAACCCGACCTGGAACCGGAGCCGCAACCCGGTTCCTAAGTCTTAGCGGTTTCGTTCACAATGAAGATTACCAGAAACCCCGGCTTGCCCCGGGGTTTCGTTTATCCAACAGATCGAAAAGCTGAATTTCAGTTGCTCCCCTTGTCGCGAGGACGGTCTATGACGCTCTCTCGCGGGGCGTTGTATCTGACTACCATTGACGGCGTGATGATCGTCGAAGCCGAATTTTCTGAAATTGAAAGCTGGGCAGCGGAGATTGGCGGTGACTTGCCAACGGTTATCGCTGAGTTGATCGAAGGTGTTTCGCATCCGTGTGGTTCTTTTGCCGGATTATCGCTTTCGGAACCCGTGGTGATGGGGGTCGTGAATGTTACGCCCGATAGTTTCCATGATGGCGGACGCTTTGATGATCCTGAAGTTGCGATCACCCACGGTGCCGCGCTGATCGAGGCGGGGGCGCAAATTCTAGATATAGGTGGTGAGTCGACCCGTCCCGGTGCGGATCCGGTATCAGTGCAGGCGGAGATTGATCGGGTTTTGCCCATTATCGAAAGCCTTGTTGGGCAGGGCGCCGTGATCTCGACCGATACACGGCGGGTTGACGTAATGCGGGCTGCTCTCGCTGCTGGCGCCTCTATCGTCAATGATGTCACTGCGTTGAGTGAACCGGGTGCGATTGAAATGGTTCGCGATGCCGGCGCGTCAGCAATTTTAATGCACATGCAGGGAAGCCCGCAAACCATGCAGGCGGATCCGTATTATCATCACGCGCCCTATGAGGTCGCTTCCTATCTCGCGAAACGCGTTGAGGACTGTGAACAATTGGGGCTGCTCCGTGACAGGATTGCCATTGATCCCGGTATTGGATTCGGCAAGTCGGACGCTCATAACTTTGCGATTTTGAATACTTTGGGCATGCTCCATGGGATCAGGACGCCGATTGTCCTGGGCGTTTCGCGTAAGAGCTTTATCGGGCGGACGGTAGGCGCGAGTAGCACCGATGATCGGTTGCCGGGGACGATTGCCGCAACGCTTCACGCGGTTGAGCCAAAATGTTCAGATTCATCGGGTTCATGATGTTACTGAAATCAAACAGGCGCTGCGTATTTGGCAACTTTGCGATGATGTGAACGGATAGGCAGCCAGCGGGTTTTTGCTGTTACCTTTACAGTCAGCCACGTGGCGCGTAAAAATTCTCTAACCCCTTGTTGTGGCAGGGATATAGGTTGCATGGCGCGTAAACTCTTTGGTACTGACGGCATCCGCGGTACCGCCAATATTGATCCGATGACGGCGGAAGTGGCTCTGAAGGTTGGTATGGCGGCCGGCCAGATTTTTACGCGTGGTGATCATCGTCATACAGTCGTAATCGGCAAGGATACGCGGTTATCGGGCTATATGCTGGAACCTGCCCTTACAGCGGGTTTTATCGGTATGGGTATGGACGTCATTATGGTGGGGCCCATGCCGACGCCAGCCGTCGCAATGCTTACGCGGAGTTTGCGGGCCGATCTGGGCGTGATGATTTCTGCATCACATAATGCCTTTGAAGATAACGGCATTAAATTGTTCGGACCGGACGGATATAAGTTATCCGACGCCACTGAAACCCAGATTGAAGCCCTGGTCGCCGAAGGGTCGAGCCGTGAATTGGCGCCTGCCGCCAAGTTGGGCCGGGCAAAGCGTCTAGAAGATGCTGAAGGCCGCTATATTGAATTTGCCAAGAATACCTTTCCGAAAGGTCTCCGGCTCGACGGCCTCAAGATCGTTATCGATTGCGCTAACGGTGCCGCCTATAAAGCAGCGCCTGCCGCCTTATGGGAATTGGGCGCCGACGTTGTCCGGCTTGGCGTGTCCCCGGATGGTTTCAATATTAATAAGGATTGCGGCAGCACGAATACTGATCTGATGCGGGAAACTGTTGTCATGCAGGGGGCTGATCTTGGTATTGCCCTGGATGGTGATGCCGACCGGGTGATCATCTCCGATGAGCAGGGCAATATTGTCGATGGTGATCAGATTATGGCACTGGTGGCTGAAGCCTGGCGGCGTAGCACGCGTCTGCTGGGTGGTGGCATCGTCAGTACAGTAATGTCCAATCTTGGGCTGGAGAAATATCTCGACAGTATCGGGTTGTCTCTCGTGCGGACCCAAGTCGGGGACCGCCACGTCGTCGAGCATATGCGCCAGAATGGATTTAACGTTGGTGGTGAACAATCCGGTCATATTGTCCTCAATGACTATAATACCACGGGGGACGGGCTGATCGCCGCCCTGGAGGTTCTGGCCGTTCTCGTCGAGTCAGGGAAAAAAGCCAGTGAGGTTTGCCGTCTTTTCGATCCCTATCCACAACTGTTACGGAATGTCCGGTTTAGCGGGGCATCTCCGCTCGAGGCGAAGCCCGTCCAGGATGCAGTCAAAGACGGTGAAGCACGTCTCGGCGAAACAGGGAGGCTTCTTATCCGGCCTTCGGGGACAGAGCCGCTTATTCGCGTAATGGCGGAAGGTGAGGATGAGAGGCTGATCGCCGAGATCGTCGACGATATTTGCGTTGCCGTCGAACAGGCGGCTGGATAGAGAGAAAAGATGGTTGGTCGTGTTCTTATTGTAGCGGGTTCGGACTCTGGCGGCGGTGCTGGTATCCAAGCCGACATCAAATCCGTCAGCGCGCTTGGGGTCTTTGCCAGTACAGCGATCACCGCTTTGACGGCGCAGAACACGCAAGGCGTTCACGGGGTCATGCCAGTGCCCGTGGAGTTCATAGATCAACAGATGAACGTGGTGTTGACCGATATCGGTGCCGACTGCATCAAGACCGGCATGCTCCACGACAGTGCGGTTATTGAAACAGTGGTGGCGGCGTTGGAACGCGATGCACCCGATACGCCCTTGGTCGTTGACCCGGTTATGGTCGCAAAAGGCGGCGCTGCGTTGCTGCAGGACGAGGCTGTTGCAACGCTCCGCAGCAGGCTGGTGCCGCGGGCAAGCCTGCTAACGCCGAATGTTCCGGAAGCAGAAGCCTTGGCGGGTAGAACGTTAAAAGGCGAAGACGATATGGAAGCTCTTGGGCGCGCGCTCTTTGATCTTGGGCCACGGGCGGTTCTGTTAAAGGGCGGCCATATGGACGGGCCGGTGGTGCGCGATATTCTCATTACGGCGAACGGAATACGCTATTACGAAAACGCCCGTATCGATACGCCTCACACACATGGCACCGGTTGTACGCTCGCCTCGGCGACGGCTGCCGGGATTGCCAAAGGGCTGGATATTGAGGAAGCCGTTGCGCAGGCGGAAGCCTTTTTGCACAAAGCGATCGCAACCGCGCCAGGCCTTGGCAGCGGTCACGGGCCGGTCAATCACCTGCATACCGTTCAGACAAATTAATCCAGCTGACGAACGGATCGTTTGGTTGGTTCAGCGTCCGGTTTTCTTGGGTGGTGGGAGATTGCCGCGTTTACGGAATTTTTCGCGGTCATTGTCGTTAATCATGCCGAGAATAACCTTGCGATATCCTTCGACGGCTTCAGCACCGGCAGCGCGATAGGCGCGGGCGATCCGGTCACGCTGGTTCTGCGACAGTTGTTTCTCCAGCGTTACCCCTTTGTCGGTCAACTCCAGAAGGCGTTGACGGCGGTCACGGGTGCCAGGTTTTTGGGTAATAAATTCTTCCCGAACGAGTTGGCTCAAGACCCGTGACAGGCTTTGTTTTGTGATCTGCAAAATGTCGAGGAGGTCGGAGACAGTGATGCCTGGATTGCGACCAACAAAGTAAATCACCCGGTGATGAGCCCGGCCAAACCCGTACTCGGCCAACATGGCATCCGGCTCGGCGGTGAAATCACGATAGGCATAGAAGACAAGTTCCATACCCTGGCGTAATTCTTCATCACGCAGGAATAACGGATTGGCGCCTGATTTTACGTCAGTCATATTGACATATATGAACTCGAATGATACGCAGAGCAACCTAAAATTGGAGCGTGATACGCTTTTAATCAGGATAACAAACAGGTTATTCCCCGATGCTGAACTTCGACGATCAAGACGGACAAATTTGGTATGATGGCGCGCTGCATGATTGGCGCGACGTAAAATTGCACGTTCTTAGCCATGGTTTGCATTATGGCAGCTGCGTATTTGAAGGCGAGCGTGTCTATAACGGTCGCGTCTTCAAACTGCGCGAACATACCGAACGGCTGATTAAATCTGCCGAGACGCTGGGTTTTGAAATTCCTTATTCGCTGGAAGAGATTGAGCAGGCGACGTTGTCCACCGTGGAAGCGCAGGGTTTTGCCGATGCCTATGTGCGCCCGGTTGCCTGGCGTGGTAGTGAAATGATGGGAGTTTCGGCTCAGCAGTCGAAAATCCATCTCTCCATCGCGGTCTGGGAATGGCCATCCTATTTCTCACCCGAAGCTCGCATGCAGGGCATCAAGTTGAAATGGGCGCCTTATAAACGTCCGTCTCCAGAATGCGCGCCAGTTCATTCGAAAGCAGCCGGTCTCTACATGATCTGCACTTTGTCAAAACATGCGGCTGAAGCAGAGGGTTTCGATGATGCGTTGATGCTCGACTGGCGCGGACAAGTTGCCGAAACGACCGGGGCTAATTTCTTTATGGTCATCGATGGTGTTATCCATACGCCGACGCCGGATTGCTTCCTCGATGGCATTACGCGCCGCTCGGTCATGGCTTTGGCCCGCAAGCACGGTATCGACATTATCGAACGCGCGATCATGCCCGATGAGCTGTCAAACGCTGACGAGATATTTGTCACTGGTACAGCGGCCGAGGTAACGCCTGTCGGTCAGATCGCCGATATGAAATTCACCGTTGGCCCAATTACCAAGACTTTGCTAGAAGATTATGATGGTCTGGTTCGCGAACCGGCGGATGCCGAGAATTCTGCGGCCTGACCCTCTTAGGGTTTCGTTAAATTACTTAAAGCCGGGCAGCGGCGTTGACGGGTTATATTTTCGGTGTTGCGGTGCCGCTCCAGCGATCGGCAGCATCGTCGTCTGAATCGCGGGCGGCGACCCAATTTTCGCCAGTATCGGATTCTTCGAGCTTCCAGAACGGCGCTTTGGTCTTGAGCCAGTCGATCAGGAAGTGACAGCTCTCGAGTGCCGCTTCGCGATGCGCCGATGTGGTTGCGACCAGCACGATCCGGTCGCCGGGTTCGAGCCGTCCATAGCGATGGATGATCAGGACGTCCTGTAAGGGCCAGCGGTCACGGGCCTCAGCCTCGATAGTGGCGAGCTGTTTTTCCGTCATGCCGGGGTAATGCTCTAATGTCATAGAGCTGATTTGCTCGTCATTGGCCATGTCGCGCACCAGCCCGACAAAACAGCCCAGACCGCCAACGGCGGTGTTGCCATCGGTCAGGCTGGCGAGCTCGGCGCCAATTTCAAAGTCCTGTTCCTGAACTTTAATCACTGCGCTCAGCCTCCGGTCATTGGCGGAAACAGCGCAACTTCATCGCCGGGCGACACCGCGGCATCGAGATCGGCCATCTCCTGGTTAACAGCGACCCTGATCGTTTCCAAATCCTGCAATGCTTCCTGATAGCCGTCGCCACGCAGTTTGAGCCATTCGACGAGACCCCGGACATCGGTGACCTCCGCCGGTGGGTCGAGCGTTTCGCGGCCTGAGCCAATCTTTGTGCGGACCCATCCAAAATAGAGTAATTGCATCAACGCACCTCATTAAACGGTAGAAAATCGACCATGTTACCCGCTTCAACGCCGGTCAACTCTTCGCTAAGCTCGACGAGACCGTCTGAGGCAACCATCGACGTCAGAATACCAGCGCCGCTGCGTGAAAACTTCTCGGCCTGGAGCTGGCCATCTTCGCCGACCGACAGCATGGCCCGGACCCATTCACGGCGGCCCTGCTTTTTCTTGTACGTAAAGGCGGCGGGGACCCGATAAAACTTGGGGTCGATTTCCGTAGCGCCATTCATCAGCAGCAAAGCAGGCCGCGCGAAACGCATAAAGGTCACCATGCTGGCAACAGGATTACCGGGCAGGCCGATAAACGGCACGGCACCGATCTGGCCGAGCGCAATCGGCCGCCCGGGCCGGATTGCCAGCCGCCAGAAATGGATGCCGCCAAGATCTTCGATGGCGTTGCGGATATGGTCTTCCTCGCCAGTGGAAACACCCGCCGATGTGATGATGACATCATGGTCTTCAGCGGCTTTTCCGAGCGCATCGCGGATGATGTCGTGTTCATCCGGCAGGATGCCGAGATCGTCGACGTCACAGCCGAGTTCGCGCAGGAGTGCAGCGATCGAGTATCGGTTGGCGTCATAGATGGCCCCCGGTGTGAGAGCCTCGCCGACATCGCGGACTTCATCGCCGGTCGAAAACAACGCGACCCGCAGTGGCGTATAGACGGTCAGCGATTTCTGACCGATGGACGCCGCCAGCCCGATTTCCTGAGGACGCAAGCGCTGGCCTTTGGTCAGGATAGTGTCCCCGGCTGTGATGTCTTCGCCGGCGAAACGCCGGTTGGCACCGCGTTTTATCCCAGGCGGTATGGTCACCGTCTCGCCATCAAGGTTGCAATCTTCCTGCATCAGGATGGTGTCTGGTCCGTCCGGCATCGGGGCTCCGGTAAAAATTCGGTAGGCATTGCCGCGCTGGGCGTCGCCATCGAGTGGATGGCCTGCGGCGATACGGCCCGTTACCGGCAGTGTTGTTTCTCCGTTCTCCGCAAGATCGTCAAAGAACACCGCATAGCCATCGACGGCGGCGTTATCGTGTCCGGGGACGGCATGGTTGGAGACTAAATCCTTCGCAAGTATACGACCGGTCGCCTTTGTTAGGGATACCTCTTCGCTGTCGCAAACACAGCTCAACCGGGCGCGAAGCTCAGACAAAGCGGTGTCGGTGGTCATCAATTCTCCGCCAAAGGCAAAACAATCATCGCTGAGTTGGGCCATGATTAGGCCACTCCCGGTATAGCCGGACGCGTCAATTCACAATGGCTCTCGACGAAATCGGCAACGGCGCGGATGTCCTCAACGTCGAAGCGCGGTAATGCCAAACCTGCCAGTGGTTTGTCGCTGGCGACGGCGACGATATGCGGGTCTTCAGGATAGAGCAGCGGTTTGTCGAGTGTGGATCGATGGATTTCCAGTTTTGGATGCGCGTGGGTTTTGAAGCCTTCAACAAGAACCAGATCGACCGGCGTCATTTCCGCGATCAAGGCTTTGGCATCGGGCTCAGCGGCACCACGATGTTCATGCATCAAAGCCCAGCGTTTTTCGGAGGCGATCATGACTTCCGAGGCACCGGCCTGACGATGTTCAAACGAGTCTTTTCCGGGCTTGTCGATGTCGAAATTGTGGTGCGCATGTTTGATCGTCGAGACGCTGAAGCCGCGACTGATCAGCTCTGGCAATAGCCGTACGATCAAGCGTGTCTTACCGCTGCCGCTCCAACCTGCGAACCCAAATGTCTTCATGTTCCTGGTCTCCAGGGATATCCCGGCCTTACCCCTTATGGTGCAGGCCGTCCTCCGGATCGTCTGTTGTTTCCATGTGCCGCAATCCAGCGTGCAAATAGTCATAACCCGTGATGAGGGTCAAGACAGCGGCGATCCACAGCCCGGTTTCACCAATCAGCCGGGTCGGCAGGATTTCGGGGCCAGCGTCGCCAACGATCAAAAATCCGATGGCAAACATCTGCAACACAGTTTTCCATTTGGCCAGCGTGCTGACCGGAACGCCTATACGGATTTCGGCGAGAAATTCTCTTAAGCCTGAGACCATGATCTCGCGGCACAGAATGACCAGGGCCGGTAAAATGATCAGGCCACTGATTTGTCCGAATCCGGTCATCATCAATAACGCTGCGGCGACCAGTAGCTTATCGGCGACAGGGTCAAGAAACTGCCCCATCTTGGATTGCTGGCTCAAGGCACGGGCGAGATATCCATCAAAAAAATCGGTGATGGCGGCGATACCAAATAGCGTGCAGGCGAGATAGCGACCAAGATTTGTGTCCATGAAAAGCAATGCAACGATCCCCGGGATTGCGGCAATCCGGAACAGGGTTAAAAGCATTGGGACATTTGTCAGCATATGGTCGACCTGATTATTCCGATCAGCACCCCGAGGGGGGCGTATTCTATAGGTATAGCGGATAACATCTTAACCGTCCGAATGGAAATGGTCATAAATCTTTTTTGCCATAGGCCCGCTAATGCCGTTCACAGCTTCGAGATCAGCGACGCCGGCCGCGCCGACACTACGCGCTGAGCCAAAATGATGCAGCAGGGCCTTTTTACGATTGGCGCCGATACCCGTGATTTCATCCAGCGGTGACTCGCCAATTGCCATTTTTCTGCGGGTGCGGTGGCTGCCAATGGCGAAGCGATGGGCTTCATCCCGTAACCGTTGCAGGAAATAGAGGACAGGGTCATTGGGTTTCAGCATGAAAGATGGCTTGCCCTGCATAAAAAACCGTTCGCGCCCGGCATCCCGATCCGGGCCCTTGGCGATCGCCACAATCGGAATGTCATCGATGGCAAGCTCGGCCATGACCTCACATACCGCTTTTAAATGGCCCTGGCCGCCATCGATCAAGACCAGGTCGGGCCAGTTCCCCGATTGGCGGTCAGGATCCTCGCGCTGCGCCCGCTGGAACCGCCGGGTCATGACTTCTTGCATCATCCCGTAATCGTCACCCGGCTCGAGGCTTTGGTCCTTGATGTTGAACTTGCGATAGGCCGATTTCATCAACCCGTCAGATCCAGCGACAATCATCCCGCCGACGGCATTGGTGCCGGAGATATGACTGTTGTCATAGACTTCGATCCGCTCCGGTGGCGATTCCAGGTTGAGGGCGTCGGTGAGCCCTTCCAGTAATCGCCGCTGCGTGCCGCTTTCGGCCAGACGTCGCGCCAGCGCTTCACGTGCATTGGTATAGGCATGGTCGACCAGTGTCCGTTTAGAGCCTCTGGAAGGCTTGCTGAGCGTCACCCTACGCTCTGCCCTGACCGACAGGGCATTGGCGATTAGATCGCGCTCTGGCGGCGTTTCATTGACCAGAATGAGTCGGGGGTGGTGTCTTGTCCGAATAGAACTGTCCGAGGAACGCTGCGAGGACATCGGCGATAGGGAGGCCGCTGGCGCGGGTCGGGAAAGTACGTCCGGTTGCCGAAATTCTGGCCGTTGCGGAAGAAGAATACCTGGATACAGACCAGGCCACTGCCTTCATGCGCCGCGATGATATCGGCGTTACCGACGCTTTGGACGTTAATATCCTGACGCGCCTGGATTTGGGTGAGCGCCTTAATCCTGTCGCGAAAGATGGCGGCGGTCTCATAGTCCATATCTTCGGCGGCCTTCTCCATCCGGGAGAGCAGGCCTTTTTGCAGGTTGCGGCTGTCGCCGGTCAGGAAATCACGCGCTTCATCGACGATGGCGCCGTAATCATCACCGCTGATCCGGTCAACGCAGGGTGCAGTGCAGCGTTTGATCTGATATTGCAGGCAGGGGCGAGTTCTGTTCGGCGAAGATATTGTCCGAGCAATTGCGCAGGGGAAATGCCCGCTGTAGTGCGGCGAGGGTCCGGTTGACGGCACCGGCTGAGGCAAAGGGCCCGAAATACTCGCCGTCCCGCGATCTACTACCGCGATGCTTGATCAGCTGCGGCCAGTCAGATTTGCCTGTTAGCAGGATATAGGGGAAGGATTTGTCATCGCGTAGCAAGACATTGTAGCGCGGCTTTAACTTCTTGATGAGGTTGCTCTCAAGAAGCAGCGCTTCGACCTCGGTATGGGTCTCGATAATTTCCATTGTGCGGGTTGCGGCAATCATGCGCTGAAGGCGGACTGGGAGTTTATCTGGCCGTGAATAGTTCACGACACGGCGCTTCAGGTTCTTTGCTTTGCCGACATAAAGCGGATTGCCGTCCTCATCGAGCATCCGATAAACGCCAGGGCTCCCGGTGAGGGTTTTAACAACACCCGCAATAATATCCGCCCCGCGTTTGAGCGAAGGTGCCAGGGTAACCGGGGAGTCTGAATCTGTCGTCATCGAGCTGGTTTGGTATTCCAAAAACGCGAATAGGCGCTATTCGTGAACCGAAATATATTCAGGGTAATCGTAGGTGATTTTAATCGCTATCAGGTTGTCCACTAGCGCTGTGGATAAGTCTGTAGATAAACTCATCACGTTTTGCTCACCCTCTTGCGATCATTGAGTTTGTCTCGATTTGCCCAAAAATTGGGCATTTATATAAGTTATTGAAAAATAACAATATTTATTTGTGATGGTTAATGAATGGTTACAGTTTAGTAAAAATTTTATGAAAATTTTATCGAACTATAAAATGGACCACGTTGTTAGGACAAGAATATCGGATGTGTACAAATCAGTTTGGAATTCGCATTTCGATTATTTCGGAACACTAAGTTGTCAATGCCGAGAGCGCTCGATTTCTACGCCAACACTGGCAGCATCTGCAAATATATCGAGTTTTTCGACTCTAACCCTTACGCGTTCTATTCTTTGATCGGCAAGTATTCGCGCGGCGATCTTTTCGGCAAGCGTTTCGACCAGGTTGATATGGCCCGCATCGACGAGTGCGCGGATACCATCGACGATTTCTTCATAGCAAACGACGTCGGAGAGCCGGTCCTGAGCTGGGCTGTCGGCTTCAGGAACCTCCATGTCGAGATTGACGCGGATTCGCTGTGCGCCGTCCTTCTCGTGGGTATGGATGCCGATCAAAGCCGGAATGACCAAATCGCGGACAAACACGTGACGGATTCCGGGATGGCCGTGGTGGTGCAGCGGGCGAACAGCGCCTTGAGAACTCATCGATGTAATCCTTTGGTCGTTTGACCTGTTATACTCAATTTCTTTTAACGAACTCTTCCACTACTCAACCGGCGCGGCATCGCCGTTTGGCTGTGCCCAGCCGAGATGTTGTCCGCCATCCAGGGCGATCATCTGTCCGGTCAAAGAGGAGGTGGCCAGGATAAATCGAACGGTCTGGCAGATTTCCTCCGGCGATGTGCCACAGCCAAGCGGTGTCGCTGCACATTGCTCGGCAAATTCGGCATCAGACTGTCGTGGACTGGGCAGTGCTGGACCTGGGCCGATGGCGTTCACCCGAATACTCGGTGCCAGCGCCAGGGCGAGGCTTTTGGTCAACGTCCACAACCCGGTTTTACTGACCGTGTAGGACACAAAGTAGGGCGTTAGATTCCATACGCGCTGATCCAGCAGATTGATAACATTTCCGGTCTCTCCTTCTGGCAACAGTTCGGCAAATTGCTGGGTCAGAAAAAGCGGGGCCTGCAGATTGGCCTGCATATGACGGTCCCAGCTTCCCGGTGTCGCGGTCTCTATCGTATCTGGCTCAAATATGGAGGCGTTATTGATAAGGCAAGTCAGCGGGCCAAGTTCTTCCGCGGCGGCGTCAATCAGGGCTGTGGCCTGGCCGTCCTGCGATAGCTCAGCCTGCAGGGCGACGGCTTTGCCGCCCTGTGCGATGATGTCCTCGACCACCTGTGAGGCATCGTCGGCAGAATCCTGATAATGCACCGCCACAGCCCAGCCATTGGCCGCTAGATCACGGGCGATGGCGGCGCCTATCCGGCGCGCGGCGCCGGTTACCAGCGCATTTTTTATCTTAGTCTCAGACATGGCGGTACAATGCGAGATTGCGGTCGTTGCTTCAAGCCCTCGTTGTCTCAAGTGCTCTCGCTTCAAGCGCCTGTCGGGAGAATCCCATCAGGCAGGAAATGCAGCGATATGTAGGTGAAATACAGCAGAAGAAGGACAAAACCTTCCCAGCGCTGGATGCGGCGGCCGGTCAGCATAAACCACATAAACAAAACCGTGACGGCGAGCAGCACCCAGATATCAAAACTGACGACCGAGGCGGCAAACGGCAAGGGGGCTGCGATGGCGGCGGCACCGGTAATGCCCAGCAGATTAAAGATATTGCTGCCAATGACATTGCCGATACAGACATCAGCCTGTTTGCGGGCGGCGGCGACCATGGCGGTGGCGAGTTCCGGTAGGGACGTTCCGAACGCGACAAGCGTGATGCCGATAACTTCTTCGCTGATCCCGGCTTCGCGGGCGATCGCTGATGCCCCGATAACCGCAAACCGGGAACCTGCGACCAAAGCGACGAGCCCGATACCAAGGGCCAGCAACATGACCCATAACTTGTCGGGAAGACCCGATTGCAGCAGTTCACCTTCATCGCTATGCATCTGCGCCACAGCGTCGTTTCCCTGACGGTCGGACCAAATCGAATAGGCGAGATAGGCGACGAGAACGGTGATGGAGATGACGCCGTGATACCAGGTCGCGGTCCCCATCAGGGCGATCGCGATAAACAAAACTGTCGCGAAGGCCATCATCGTGCCATCGCGCTTGAGCGCATCGGGGTGCACGGCAAGAGGGACAAAAAGTGCGGCAGCCCCAACGATCAGCAGAATATTGGCGATATTACTGCCAATAACATTACCAACGGCAATTCCGGGCGAACCGGACAAGGCAGCATCGACACTGACAACCACTTCCGGGGCTGATGTGCCAAACCCGATGATCGTCAGCCCAACGATAAACGGCGATATGCCTGCCCGCTTGGCGAGGCCAACGGCACCCCGTATCAGCACTTCACCGCCAAACAGCAATAGCGCCAATCCGCCAATCGTCATCATTAGGTTCATAGAAATAGTCTGAATCCGCCCTTATTTTCGTTGCAGCCGCTTCTTGGCGTCTTGCTTACGTTGTGTCTTGTTGCGGTATTTACCACGACTATTTGCATCTGCGGCGCGAATCCTTGCGGCGAGCCGCTTGGGACCGACCGGTTCGGGATCGCTGAGGCCGAGCTCGACGGATTCCAGCCGGTGAATTTCATCGCGCAGATCGGGCGGCTTCCTCAAATTCGAGATCACCGGCGGCTTTATGCATGCGTTCTTTCAGATGCGCGACATGGGTGGCGAGGTTATCGCCGACCAGATGGGTTGCCCCTTCATCACCGGTATCGACCGTGAAGTGATCGCCTTCATAGACTGAGCCCAGAATATCGCCGATTTCCTTGCGCACGCTTTCCGGGGTAATGCCGTTGGCGGCGTTATAGGCCTGTTGTTTCTCACGTCGCCGGTTGGTTTCGTCGATGGCATAAGTCAGCGAGCCAGTCATCTTGTCGGCATAGAGGATCACGCGGCCATCGACGTTCCGGGCGGCCCGGCCGATGGTCTGGACCAGCGAGGTCCGGACCGCAGGAAACCCTTCTTTGTCGGCATCGAGGATCGCGACCAGCGCGCATTCCGGGATATCGAGTCCCTCGCGCAGCAAATTGATGCCGATCAGCACATCAAACGCGCCGAGCCGCAGATCGCGGATAATCTCGATCCGCTCCAGCGTATCAATATCGGAATGCAGATAGCGCACCCGGATACCGGCTTCCTGCATATACTCGGTAAGGTCTTCGGACATGCGCTTGGTCAGCGTCGTGATCAGCACGCGCTGGCTTTTCAGGGCGCATTCGCGGCACTCCGCCATGACGTCATCGACCTGGTTCTCGACCGGGCGAATAATGCAGACCGGATCGATCAGCCCGGTGGGTCGGATGATCTGTTCGACAAAGCGCCACCGGTGCGCTCCATCTCCCACGGTCCGGGCGTGGCGGAGACAAACACGGTCTGGGGCCGCATACCTTCCCATTCCTCAAATTTGAGGGGGCGGTTATCGACGCAGCGACGGCAGGCGGAAGCCAAATTCGGACAGCGTGGTCTTGCGGGCAAAATCGCCTTTGAACATGCCGCCGATCTGCGGCACCGTCACATGGCTCTCATCGACCACCAGCATCGCGTCTTCCGGCAGATACTCAAACAGGGTCGGTGGCGGTTCGCCCGGCGCGCGCCCGGTGAGATAGCGGGAATAGTTCTCGATCCCGGCGCAGTGGCCGGTGGCCTCCATCATCTCGAGATCGAAGACCGTGCGCTGTTCGATGCGCTGAGCTTCGAGCAGCTTGTTTTCCTTCTGCAGCTCGGCGAGCCGTATCTTAAGCTCTGCCTTGATGCCTTTGGTGGCCTGCTGCAGGGTCGGCTTGGGCGTCACGTAATGGCTGTTGGGGTAGACCGTGACCTGTTCCAGCTCGCCGGTTTTTTCACCGGTCAGCGGATCAAATTCATGGATCGATTCGATCTCATCGCCAAACAGCGACAGCCGCCAGCCGCGATCTTCATAATGCGCCGGGAAGAGTTCGACGAGATCGCCGCGCACCCGGAAGGTGCCGCGGGTAAAGCTCTGGTCATTGCGCCGATATTGCAGCTCGACAAAGCGCCGCAGCACGCTCCCACGCTCGGCCGTATCGCCGACTTTCAGGCGAATGTCATTTCTGAATAGGTCTCGACCGAGCCGATACCGTAGATGCAGGACACCGAGGCGACGATGATGACATCGCGCCGTTCGAGCAGCGACCGCGTCGCGGCATGGCGCATGCGGTCGATCTGTTCATTTACCGACGCGTCTTTCTCGATATAGGTGTCGGTGCGCGGCACATAGGCTTCCGGCTGGTAGTAATCGTAATAGGAGACGAAATACTCCACCGCGTTATTGGGGAAGAAGCTCTTCATCTCGCCATAGAGCTGCGCCGCGAGCGTCTTGTTGGGGCGAGGATCAGGGCTGGCCGGCCGCAGTGCCTGGATCGCCTTGGCCATGGTGAAGGTCTTGCCCGAGCCGGTGACGCCGAGCAGCACCTGATCGCGCTCCTCGTTATTGAGGCCGCCGATAATCTCGGCAATAGCCGTTGGCTGATCACCCGCCGGTTCGAAATCGGAAACGAGTTCGAAATTGGCAGGGGCACCGGTGGCAGGACGGTCGGCGAGAACGGGATTTAGGGAATTCATGGCTCTTTATATGCTTCTCTGTGACAGGATTTCCAGCCTAGTCGAAAAATCACGACTCCTATGCTGCAAATATCAAGATTCTCGCTATGATCACAGGCAGAGTTTAGCTGGAAAAAGATAAAAATATGTATCTTCGCAATCGCTGGTATGTCGCCGCCTGGAACCATGAGCTTGGTGATAAGCCGCTCGCCCGCACCATCATGGATGATCCCATCGTGTTCTTTCGCGATGGCGAGGGAAACCCGGTCGGGCTAGAGGATAGCTGCGCCCATCGCTATATGGCGCTGTCCGAAGGCAAGGTGATCGATGGCTGTATCCAGTGCCCCTATCACGGGCTGGAATATGACAATACCGGCAAATGCGTCACGGTGCCGGGCCAGGACAAAGTCCCGCCCGGGGCGGCGGTCAAAGCCTATCCGGTGGCCGAGAAATATCGCTATATCTGGATCTGGCCGGGCGATCCCGAACTGGCTGACG
This sequence comes from uncultured Alphaproteobacteria bacterium, assembly GCA_943787225.1. GTDB lineage: Bacteria > Pseudomonadota > Alphaproteobacteria > MPNO01 > UBA2964 > UBA2964. The sequence goes on along the minus strand of CALSLP010000001.1, from coordinate 274,075 downwards.
AAGCGCTGATCCCTGATTTCCACTGGAATGACGACCCTGACTGGGTGGCGGTCGGTGATTATTTCTATGTCAAAGGCAGCTACCGGCTGCTGATCGATAATCTGCTCGATCTCTCGCATGTCGCCTATGTCCACGCGACGACGCTCGGCACGGACGGCGTCGCCAACTTCCCGGTCAAGGTCACGCGGGACGATGACAAGGTCCATGCCGAGCGCTGGATATTTGATGAACCGGCACCGCCGATGTTCAAGCTGGTCGGCGGGTTCAAGGATGATGATGCCGTTGATCGCTGGCAGCTGATTCATTTTCAGGAGCCGTCACATTTCATGATCGATGTCGGCTGCGCGATTGCCGGAACCGGCGCCACCGAGGGCGACCGCTCACAGGGCGTCACAATGTTTTCCAACCATACGCTGACGCCAGAGACCGAAAGCACGACGCATTATTTCTGGCATCACGCCCGCGACTTCCGGCTCGATGAGCCGGAGCTGACCGAGAAACTCGCCAAGGCCACCAGCACCGCCTTTGGCGAAGACGTCATCATCATCGAAACCCAGCAGGACCGCATGGAACGCGCTGGTCTGCAAAAGACTATCGTCGATATCAATGCCGATGGCGGTGTACTGCAGGCGCGCCGCCTGCTCGATGGGTTGTTGGAGGCGGAGGGGTAGGGGCGGTTAACCGCTTTGATATTCTGACCCGGGTGGTTATTCTCGGTAGAGTTGATTTTGCCAGTGGGTCTGATCTGTAAAATCCGGGATGCTCAAATGACTGATTATTTGCGCCGTTCGTCGATCAAATTTTTGTCGAAGGTCATGTGTTGTGGGTGGCTTGTTGTCATTCTATCCGCATGTGCTCCTTTGGATATTTTGACGGCATCTGATTATGCAATTACATCGGCAGCGCTTTCGCCTAATGGCGACAAGATTACGATGGCCGTATGGCCTCGGTCGGGTGGTCTAAAACGGGTCTTGCTATACGATCTTAAGGGTGATGCGTTTCGTTTACTCCCAGCAACAGAATCTAACTGGCAACCGTCAGAACCCGTATTTTCAAATGATCAATCGATGATCGCAGTCGGCGCATTTTGCATATCCGAATGTCCGGACAAAAATGATCGAATGCGGCATCTAATTTTCATGACGGAAGAAAATACATGGAAAGTCGTCGCGTCTGGTAGTGGCTTTCGTGGTCCTCCAAAATTTTTGCCTGGCGATAGAAGGCTAATTTATGTTGGTGGATCCTTGCGGCCGGGTACGAGGCCATTAGCTCGCAATCCAGAGCCGGCAATCATTGATCTTAAGACCGGAAAAGAAATCTACTTATCAACTGGTGGCGCCAGTTTTTACTTACTGCATGCGCCACAGTTGGGGCCAGATTCTTCTGTTTGGTTCATTGGTATCGGCCCTAGCGAGCGCGATTTAGAGAAACGAGTAAAAGCCTTGGATAAACAGGCCGGTAACGTAGCCTCTATCCCCTATCAACTACCCGTTAAAGATATTGAAGGTGACGTTGTCTCGCATGGAGGCTTGAAAATAATCGACGTAGTTGCGGCATTTACAGGCCGCGATGATGTTGCTCATTTAACTGTGGCTTCCAATAGGAAAAGGGTCTTTTTCGTTGACAGCATAACCGTCGGACGCAGCCGTCTAGAGGAACGAGTACATATGTTGGAAGCAGGAAAAATTCGAACTCTCCTTACGACCAGAATTAATATCGAACGGCTTTCAGTTTCTGCTGACGGCAAGACGGCTCTAATTCTTGGCGATCCAAAAAGGAGAGGTAGGGCGGGTCTTCAAGATTTTTTTATTCTCGACGTTAACAGCAGCGTACTCCGGCCATTGCCGCTTCTGGATCGAATACACGCGTTTATGCAGAAGACTAAATAACTTAAAGTCCATTTAGTTTGGATTTAAAGTTTTTTCCCCCGGCCTCCTCCGCAAACACCAAATAGCGCATCGGGCCGCCGGGGATTATGGCGTCGAGCGGCCAGCAGGTGACTAGTGTCAGCATCGACTCGTCTTCGTCCGGTTCTGGCGGAAACCATTGCTCGCGGGAATCGACGATTGAGCTGCCGGTTACGCGATAGCTAAACCAGAACCCGTCCTTGTTTTGCAGATCAACCGGGTCGCCGGGTTTGAGATCGCCCAGCAAGGTAAAGCTAGTATCGCGATGTCCGGCAATGACGCTGTTACCTGCCTTGCCGGGTTTGGCAGTGCCGCTGAGATGGCCGGGGCCAAAGGCCAGTGTCGCGCCCTGTGCGCCCGCCAGCACGGTGATATCGCGCTTATGGGTCGGGAAGTGCAGCTTGGCGACCGGCCAGGTATCGGCCCACGGCCAGGGCTTTATCTTGATGCCGGTCGTGAGGGTCTCGGCCCAGGCATCGGTGATCAGGCCTTTCGCCAGCGCGGCCTTGGCATAGATCCAGCCACCGCCCGCGATTTGCCAGACTCCCAGCAGCGCGATGACGAGCGCGGTGGCGGTGAGAGCACGCTTTTTGGTCATACGCGCCGCCGGATCAGTAGCAGGATTGTTGCCACGAACAGGGCCAGCAGCCCTAGCAGGATTTGCAGCGGGCCGGGGGTTGCCCCCATCGGCAAGGGGACCGGCTGGCTGGCAGATGCCATTTTCTTCTGTGCGAGGCGCTGTTGGGACAAGTCCTTCAGCATGGAGGAAAACTGGCTTCGCATGACCGGCTTGGCGGCTTTACCGGCACGCGTCTGATGCCGCATCTGACCTCCTGCACCGCCAAACACTTTCCGCGCGACCCAGCCATCCGGCAAGTTGAGTGGGATTGTACGTTTGAATAACGGCTCATCGGTGGGGCGCGAGACAATCTTCTCGACCGCGACCAGGCTGGTATATTTGCTGACCAGCATGTGGCGTAACGCCGTGGCGGTGATCGCCTGTTTAACGCTGTCTCGGTCGGCGCCCTGTCTTAGGGACCCGGTCAGTGCCGTGATCCTTTTGCGGGCCCAGATGGTGGAAATTCCGACCGCTGGGCGCGCCTGATCAAGGGAGATCGATTGCGACCAGGGCGAACGGCCCCGGCGGCCGGAGAGGGTAAGCTTGGCATTATCTTTCGTTGCGGCTTTCCGTAGAAGGCCATTGGCACGAATGGCCAGCATTACTGGTTCACCGTCATGCAGATCGGGTAGGCGCTTGGGGTAGGGCGTCAGACGCACGCCATCGCTTATCCCGGCCCAGTCAGCGGCGAGATCGATCATCGCCGGGCGTTCAATCTTGAGGAACAGGCGGCGTATCTTCTCGGCAACATTATTGAGGTTGGCGATATAGGTGAAGCTGCCCCGGCCAATCTCGGCGGCACGGCGCATGAAATGGCTGTTTGGCGCACTGCCGATACCGACCGTATAGAGCCGTGTCGCTTTGATGTGCTGCTGAATATCCTTGAACAGCTGATCTTCATTGCTGATCGCGCCATCGGTCAGGAACACCACCTGACGCAGGCGGTTCGCGATGCCCTCGCCCGCCAGCGCTTGCAACAAAGCCGGGCGCATCTCGGTGCCGCCATCGGCTCTGGTATCGGCGACATATTGTTTGGCACGAGCGAGCGAGAACTGGTTGGCGGGTCGTACGGAAGTAAACAGCTGTTCGGTGACGTTTGAGAACCGGATGATATTGAAGCGGTCCGAAGGGCGCAGACGATCGAGGGCGAATTGCAGCGCCTTACGCGCCTGCTTGATCGATTTACCCGCCATCGAGCCCGACTTATCGAGGACAAAGATGATATCGCGCGGCGGCACCGCCCGAATGTCAGGTCGCGGCGGCAGCATCATCGCGAGATAGAAGGTCTCACCATCTACAGTTTCAGTGAACAGCGCACTCGCTGGCACAGCACCCTGTTTGGGGGTCCAGACCAGCTCGAAATCCTTATCGGCAGGAACAGTCTTGCTGGCGAGGCGTAGCGTCGCGGAACCATCCTCCCAGCCATCACCGGCCAGCTTATGATGCAGGCTCTTGAGCGATGACAGCGGCACCCCGGCATCAAGTTTCACCGTCAGGGTGACCGGGTTGGTCTTGCCGAGCTTGGGATCCCGCACCGGCGTATCGAGCCAGCTATCCGGCTTCGTGCGCGGTTCTGGCGTTGATTTGACGATATGGGCCTGTCCACGCGGGGTGTAGCGCGGTGCGACGACCATCGGGAACCGCAGATGGAACTTGTCCTGATCAAAACGCAGGTTTTGCAGATAGGTGATCTCGACTGTCACCGTTGCCTTGGGGCCGATATTGGCGACCTTGGTACTGAACACGTTGGGCCGGTGTTGTTCGATCAGCGCGGCGCGTTTTCCGGCACGCTTGGCTTTTTCGTATATCTTGCGGGCTTTCTGCTTTTCCTTGATCTCGGAGACGATCTTTTTGTCGCCAGTTGTGACGACCATATGATTGACGGCGGCATTCTCGGGCAGCGGGAAGACATAGCGCGCTTCGAGCCAGGCATCGCTCGGATTGATGAAGTTCTGTTTTACGACCACCCGCGCCATCGGGCCGCTGATCCGGATATCGACCTCAGTGCCGAGCAGAGGGGCGGGGATGTGCTGACCGGGAAACCTGGTGGCGTAGACCAGAGAGCCGCTATGGATGTTGTCCAAAGTCACGGTGCCCGCGGCCGGTGAGACGGTCACTGGTTTCGGCGCCGAGTAAGCGCTCTGTATTGCCGTGATGAATGCGAAAATGCCGAAGACGATGTTGACGACGGATAGCCTGATTGATGAGTTCATAATTCCCTGCCCAGTCCAAGTTGCGATGGTCGGAACTTGCCGGGCAATTAGGGCGATGAAATGGCGGGAGGTAGGCGATTACGGGGCTATTTTGGGCGCGCGAAACCAGCACGCAAAACTGTCCACAAATAAACTGGCGAAAAGCGTATAGTTTCGGTTGAAGTGCTTCTGGCACGGCAGTACTGTGCCGCCGTTTTTCACTGTCCATTCAGGATTAAATCGATGTCGATCGTCGCCTCGCGCCTGTCCCGTATCAAGCCTTCCGCCACTAACGCGCTGACCGGAAAGGTCGGAGAACTCAAGGCCGCTGGCCGGGACATTATTGGTCTCGGTGCCGGAGAGCCCGATTTTGATACGCCGGAACACATTAAAGAGGCCGCTATCGACGCCTTGCGCGCCGGTGATACCAAATACACGCCGGTGCCCGGCAGCATGGCGCTGCGTCAGGCGATCTGTGATAAGTTCAAACGCGAGAACGAGCTGACCTACACGCCGGACCAGATCACGGTCGGTTGTGGCGGCAAGCAGGTTATTTTTAACGCCTTCATGGCATCGCTCGATGAGGGCGACGAGGTCATCATCCCGGCGCCGTACTGGGTTTCTTATCCCGATATGGTGGCGCTGGCCGAGGGCACGCCGGTCTTTGTTGAAGGCCGTGAGGATAACGGGTTCAAGATCACCGGCGACCAGCTCGAAGCCGCGATCACGCCCAAGACCAAATGGGTCATGCTCAACTCTCCGAGCAATCCAACCGGGGCTGCCTATAGCCGTGATGAGTTAAAGGCGCTGACCGATGTGCTGATGCGGCATCCGCATGTCTGGGTGCTGACCGATGATATCTATGAGCATGTCGTCTATGACGATTTTGAGTTCTTTACACCGTCACAGGTTGAACCCGGCTTGCAGGGACGAACTCTCATTCTCAACGGTCATTCCAAAGTGTTTTCGATGACCGGTTGGCGGGTCGGCTATGGCGCCGGGCCGGTTGAGCTGATCAAGGCGATGAATGTCATTCAGTCGCAAAGCACGACCCATACCTCGTCCATCAGTCAGGCGGCCGCTGCAGCGGCGCTGAATGGTCCAATGGATTTTCTGCCAGCGTGGATTAAAGCCTTTAAGGGGCGTCGTGATCTTGTCGTCTCAATGCTCAACCAGGCAACGGGGATTACCTGCCGCACGCCAGAGGGCGCCTTCTATGTCTATCCGAGCTGTGCCGGGGTCATCCGTAAGAAGACACCCGATGGCACGGTAATTGAGAATGATACGGTTTTTGTGACCGAGCTTCTGGAGGCCGAAGGTGTTGCCGTGGTGCAGGGTGCGGCGTTCGGGCTTGAACCGCATTTCCGGATTTCCTATGCGACATCGGATGCATTGTTAAAAGACGCCTGCGAACGCATCCAGCGGTTCTGCGCTTCTCTTTCCTGACCCTCGTCTCTAAACAAGCCTAATTACGGATATGGTTTTGTTGAGGTGCCTATTTGGCTTAAATTATAAATTATAGTAATTATAAACTTGAAAATAAATTACTGATAACTATATGAAGGATGTTGATAATTAAACGAGGAGATTGAAAATGGGTGCTAACAGCAATAAGGCAGTGATTGATGGCTTGTCCCGGGTTTTAGCGGACAGCTACACGCTGTATATCAAGACACACGGCCACCACTGGAACGTTGAAGGGCCGAATTTCCCGGCGCTGCACGCGATGTTCGAGGAACAATATACCGAACTTGCCGAGGCGGTTGATCAGATTGCTGAGCGCATCAGGGCGCTGGGGGCAAAGGCTCCTGCCGGCTACGCCGCTTTCTCAGCGTTGACCGAAATTCCTGAAAGCGGAACCGATATGAACGCCGATGGCATGGTGGCGGATTTGCTGAGTGGTCACGAAGCCGTCGCCACCTCAGCGCAGGCTGCGCTGGACGCCGCCGAGCAGGCTGGTGACGAGGTAAGCGTCGATATCATGGTTCAGCGGAAAACCGTACATGATAAAACGGCCTGGATGTTGAGGAGCACGCTCGCTTAACTTTGTGTTCACGGATTGGTGAGGCCCTATTGCATGGATTCTACGATCCTTCATATTAAGCGGTAATGATGGGGGTTGCCCTCTTGGGGCGCCTCCACCCGTAATGAAGGAGCTTTTGCCATGCTGACCAGATCCAAACCGAATTGGGAACTTCCCGAATCCGCTGCGACATCCGAGTCTGATTTTCAGGATCGGCGTCGTCTGGTAAAGGCCATGGCGATTGCGCCGATATTGGCAGCTGGGGCAGCCCTACCGGGTGGGGCAGCGAGCGCGGCAACCGCCGACCCGACGGCAAAACTCTATCCCGCGTCCCGCAATCTTCGCTATCGGCTGGATCGTCCGCTGAACACGGAAAAACAGGCGACGACCTATAACAACTTCTATGAATTCGGTTCGCATAAATATATTTCCAAGGATGCGCAGGCGCTGAAGACCCGCCCGTGGACGGTGACGTTCGACGGCATGGTCGAGAAAAAGATGACGGTCGATGTTGATACGTTGATCTCAAAAATGCAGCTTGAGGAACGGCTCTATCGTTTCCGCTGTGTCGAGGCCTGGTCGATGGCTCTCCCCTGGACTGGTTTTCCGATGGCTGATCTTGTGAAATTCGCCAAGCCCCTCAAGGGCGCTAAATACGTCATGATGGAGACGTTCAAAGATCCGACCATGGCGAAAGGCCAGAAACAGTTCTGGTATCCCTGGCCGTATCGCGAAGGGCTGACCCTTGAAGAGGCTACCAATGAGATGACGCTGATCGGCACCGGGGCCTATGGCAAGCCGATGGCAAAGCAGATGGGCGCACCATTGCGGCTGGTTGTGCCGTGGAAATATGGCTTCAAATCAATCAAGTCGATTGTCCGCTTCAGCTTTACCGATAAGCGCCCGGTGAGTTTCTGGGAAAAGGTTCAGGCCAAGGAATACGGTTTCTGGGCCAATGTTAACCCCGAAGTTGATCATGCCCGCTGGACCCAGGCGACAGAGCGTGTCCTTGGCGGTGACGGCAAGCGCGTAAAGACTCTGCTCTATAATGGCTATGAGGAGCAGGTTGCCGGGCTCTATAAGGACATGAAGGGCCAGAACATCTGGTATTAGGGCCGCGAGGCTGAAACGCCCCGTTGATAGCGTTCACTAGGGATAGAGCAACCCGCTCTGGTCTTTGACGAGAAAACTTTCATGCCGTGACAGGAAATCCTGCATGACGGCGGTAACGGCTTCCGGACGCTCGGCATCGATCGCATGCGCGGCATCGTAAATCAGCACTTGCTGACAGGCTGGCATAATGGCGCGGTAGATCTCTCCAAGTTCACACGGGGTGACCTGATCTTCAGTACCGAACAGTACAAGGGTCTGGGTTTCCAATTCAGCAAGCCGGGACTCGAGCTCTGCATCCCGCGCTGGTCCCCGCAGACGCTTCATTAGGACAAGTTCCTTTTCGGCAATTTCAGCAGGGCGGGGGGCTGCGGGTGGTTGGCGCTCCGGGTGATGGTACAACATATCAGGCGTTACAGGTTTGGGTGTTTCCCCGGGGGACGGCTTCTGGCGGATGGCGGCAGGAGAACACAGGACCAGGGTCGTAACGCGCTCCGGGGCTTCTGTCGCAATCCAACAAGCCAGGGAGCCTCCAAATGAGGTGCCAGCCAGATCGAAGCTATCGATACCCAAGGCTGTGATCGCGCTCAGCATGGTGCGGGCCAGGGCCAGCATGTTTTCGGAACGATCATTGGTTGCAGAATTTCCGAAACCCGGAATTTCAAAAGCGATGACCCGGTGCTGTTTGGCAAGATTGTCATAGACGGGGGACAGGCGAATGCCGCCGCCGCCGTGAAACCAGATCAGGGGTTGTCCGGTGCCAGCTTCGAGATAGCGAATGGAAAATCCATCCACCTCAACGGTTGCTTCGGTGAAGTCGTTTTTGCCATTTGGTTTGGTCATAATTCGTGCATCCTCGGAATGACCTTTTCACCGAACAATTCAATCGATTTCATGGTTTTGTCACCGAGCTGTGCACCGAGGGCGAGGTCTAAAACACCGACACCGAGCTCATCGCGAAGACGTTTGATCTGTTTTAGTATTGTCTCTGGTGTGCCGACTAGAACCTGGCCCTTCTCGATCCGGCTAGCGATCTCGCCACGGGTTTGCAGTCGGCCTCTTTGTTCTTCCTGATCACGCCCGTAAAACCCGCTATCAGAAACGGCCCCTTCAACCGCGCGGTTACGGAAAGCGAGACCGACGGCAGGTTGTCCGCCCCCCGTCTGGGTTAGGTCATCAATCGCTTCGTCATCGCTATCGGCGCAATGCATACCTATGCGGTAAACAATCTGCTCAGGCTCGGGCTCCCAACCATATTCACGACATTTTGCCCGATAAAAATCGGCGGCCTTGCTGGCGATTTGTAAAGTGGTGAAAGCGAAACCGGCATTGATCCGGTTCTTGGCTGCAAATTCACCGGCCTCCGGGCTGGAAACCGACATATAAATCGGTGGGTGTGGATCCTGGGCCGGGCGGGGCCAGATGCTGATGGTTCGGTATTCGTAATAGCGGCCCTGCCAGCCAAAGGGTTGCTTGCGTGTCCAGGCGGCCTTGATGATTTGATAGGCTTCCTGGAAACGCTCGCGGGATTCTGCCGGGTTGATGTTGTAGGTGACATACTCGTTCGGCGAACCGCGCATAAACCCCGCGACGATGCGCCCGCCTGACAGGGTGTCGATCATCGACAGCTCTTCGGCCACCCGAACCGGGTCGAGGATTGGAATGTCGGGGCCCAACAGGGCAATCTTCGCCCGGTTGGCGACATTAATAACAGCTGCTGCCATGACCATTGGGTTTGGTGTCATCGAGAACGGTGCGAAATGATGTTCGGCGACGGTCAACCAATCGAAACCAACTTCGTCGCCGAGACGGAATTGGTCGAGGGTTTGGGCCATCGATTTTTCGGCCCATTCGGCGGTATAGGTATCGCCTGCCGCTGGCCATGTCGTATGAGACGCTGGTCCCTCATATCGGGTCGTACAAAATAGCGCCGCCTTCATGCCGACTAATCTTTCGTTATTTTATGAGACCCCGAACAAGGAGCTGGTCGTCAATATTATCCTGCACGCTAAACCAGAGGCGGGGATAAATGCAACACAGGGTGCCGTAGTGGCCCGGATTGAATTCAGGCGGCCTGCTGGTCGGCGTAAGGTCGGTCGCCGCCGATGACCGTGCGGTGCATGCGGCGAATATTCGGCAAGCCGTAGCCGCCGACGGCGCGGTGGCATAGACAGCGATTGTCCCACATCACCAGATCATTATCCTGATACTTATGCCGGTAATGGAACGGCCGTTTGCGGTCAGTAATGTGCGAGAACAGCGTATCCAGAATGGGATCAGCTTCCGCCTCACTCATCCCATGGATGCCGATGGTGAACCGCGGTGAACAATACAGTGACTTTCGACCAGTTTCCGGATGGGTCAGGACCAGTGGCTGGATGACTTCCGGTTTGGCCTTAGCCGAATTTTCATAGAAGTCTTTGGCACCCGGTCGGTCCGGTGAGATCGTCACGCGCTTGTTTTTGACTTTGCTGACATGATGGATGCCATAGAGCCCGTCGATTTTCTGTTTGAAGTCGTCGGGCAGCGCCTCATAGATCGCATACATATTGCAGAATTCGGTGTCGCCGCCATGATCGGGGTTCTTCACCGCCTGCAGGATGGTGATCGCCGATGGGATCTCGATATGGGAGGAATCTGAATGCCAGAAATCGCCACCATCGACAACGCCAACAGCGGTGCCGTCTGGTCTGATCTCATTTGACAGGATCATGACCTTGGCGGTTTCTTCCGTGGTGTATTCGATATTGGAGGGCGTCTCCAGATCACCCCAGATGGCCGAGAAAGTTACCTGCTGTTGCGGCGTCAGGGTTTGATCCCTGATTACCAGAACCTGATGATCGAGAAGGGCCTGGCGCAATCCCTGCTTGGTATCTTCAGTGATTGGATCAGACAGGTTAACCCCTGTGATCTCTGCACCAACAATTTCTGAAACCGGGGTAACCTTCATCGTGTCGTTCTCCTAATTGGACGACCTATTGAACAGGAACCGGATTTTTACGATGTTCGGGTGATTTCGTCCACTTTCTCGTGGAACGTCGGGTTTTTATAGGGGAGTTTACAAAAAAAAGGCCGGGCCCGAAGGCCCGGCAAGATAACAGGGAGGCTTCACGTCTAGAAGACGTTGGATCCGAAGACCCATTTCCGGATATTGCATCCGGAACTCGTATCCAGCTAATCAAGCTATTGAAATAGCTGGGAAACTGGCTGGCTATTTGAGTTCCGTAGAACCCGTAACAACCATGAATGTTTAGATAGGGTGCTTTGCTTTGATATACCACAACCAATTTAGCATCCCAGCCATGCGTTGGCTGCATGGCTTAATGATTATCTTATATAATACAGTTATTTAGCGGTTATCTTCGGCAATACGGCGAAGCAAAAAGTCACGCAAAACGGCGACTCTCCGCGAATTTCGCATTTCTTCGGGGTAAACAAAGTATGCTTTATGGCTCGGGCCTTTGAGTTTTGGCAGGATTGGAATAAGACCGCTGGTCAGCCCCACCATGTAATCAGGCAGGGAGGCGATCCCCATACCGGTCGCTGCCGCCCGGTACATTGCATAGAGATTATTGACCCTTAAAACAGGTTTTCGCTGATACCCACTATCTAATCCGGCATCGAGCAGCCAATTAACATTGGTAAAGGGTGGATGATAGGTTTCGTCATAGGCAATGAGCTTATGATCTTCGAGATCGTTTAAGGAGTGCGGCATTCCGAATTGTTCGAGATAGGCAGGGGCAGCGAAGGCGCCATGATGTAAATCGAAAAGATGTTTTTGGATTAGATCGGGCTGCTGCGGCATCGTTAGCCGGATTGCGACATCGGCTTGACGCATACTGAGGTTGAGTTCGTCTTCCCGAAGGATCAGGGAAACTTCAATCTCTGGATACATTCCTAGAAAGTCTTTGAGCCGTTCTGTCAGCCACACCGATCCTAACGCGACGGTGGTTGTCACCCGCAAGGGCCCGCGTGGCCGTTCCATGGATTCGGTAACCAACGCCTCGGCTCTCGTGAGCTTGCTGGCGATCTCCTGGGCGGTTCGATACAAGGTCTCACCTTGTTCGGTAAGTTTTAAGCCCCGGGCATGGCGATGAAAAAGCGGGACACCGAGATCTTCCTCGAGGCCGCTAATCTGGCGACTGACGGAAGATTGCGTGAGATTTAGCCGTTCACCGGCATGGGTAAAGCTGCCGGCTTCTGAAACAGCATGAAAGATGCGCAGCTTGTCCCAATCCATCGCGCTTTATCCTTTGCCTTCCATGTTAGGACGGCAATTGTGAATAGCTCTGCTATTCGGCGGCCGCAGCAGAGACGCCGTTCTCAGCAACAAACTGCTCTGCTTCAAGGGCGGCCATGCAGCCGGTTCCGGCGGCGGTTACGGCCTGACGGTATTTCTTGTCCTGAACGTCGCCGGCAGCAAACACGCCTGGAACACTGGTGGCGGTGCTGTCCGGGGCGGTCACGATATAGCCTTCATCATCCATATCAAGGTGACCGGCAAACAGCTTGGTCGCCGGGTCATGTCCAATGGCAATAAACAGCCCATCAACGGCAAGATCAGAGATGTCGCCGGATTTGGTGTTCTTGAGTTTTATGCCGGTGACACCGAGAGGGTCTTCGGTGCCGATCACTTCTTCGACCGCCGTATCCCACAGAACCTCAATCTTCTCATGGGCAAACAAACGTTCCTGCAGAATTTTCTCGGAACGCAATTGATCGCGACGATGGATCAACGTCACCTTGGTTGCATGGTTGGTAAGATAAAGCGCTTCCTCAACAGCGGTATTGCCGCCGCCGACAACCGCGACTTCCTTGCCACGGTAGAAAAACCCATCACAGGTCGCGCAGGCTGAAACGCCGAAGCCCATAAATTTTTCTTCGGTGGGCAGGCCGAGCCAGCGCGCTTGCGCGCCGGTGGTGACGATCACCGTGTCGGAAATGTAAACATCGCCGGAATCAGCAACGCAGCGGAACGGCCTTTGGGTGAAGTCGACCTCGGTAATCAAATCGGTGTGCATTTCGGTGCCGACCGCCAGAGCCTGACCTTGCATCTGCTCCATCAGCCAGGGGCCCTGGATGACTTCGGCAAAACCAGGGTAATTCTCGACATCGGTGGTGATGGTCATCTGACCACCGGTTTCCATACCGGTCACCAAATGCGGCTTGAGGCTTGCCCGCGCGGTATAGACGGCAGCGGTGTATCCGGCAGGACCGGAACCAATGATTAAAACAGGCGTACGAAATTCTTGTGACATCAAACCTACCAGCGTTAAAAACCGAACATATGATCCAAACTAAACGCCCCGCTGTCAGCGAGCAATCCGTGATATCCGAAAAGGCGGCAGGTTGTATCCCTGACAACAATATAGGCGCCGTCTCCGGCTTTTCCACGGTCTGCGGTGTCAAATAATTCGTGATATCGCAAATGAACTGATCCGCCACAGGGAATCGAGACTTTCTGCTGCGCTATTTCTGCGCCATCGCTACCGGTTAGGGTGAGCTTGGTCTCTGAGGTCGGGTGCCACGGTGTTGAAGCCGGATAGATCAGGTGGCAAATCGTATCCAGCGGGGCAAAGCCGAGCCGCAAAAACAACCGGGTACTCAAGCCGGGTGGCGGGCCATTATAGGATTGGGGTTCATCCCGGTAGGTGAGCACCGTATTAAAAATATGGGCGCCGAAACTGGTTTCAGCGGCATGGCCGGTTTTGCGGTTTTCGTAGCGAAAAACGCTGTGCAGCCAACCATCGGCGTCGCCGCCATCGGCAAAATCATAGATCAGTTCCATATGACCTGACTGGCTCGGTAGGGATCCCTGGCCGTTTAGCATTGCCCCAATATCGAGCGCCGTTTCATGATTGCGGGGGAGCTTGCCGAAATCATGGCGGGCAACTTCCTGTCCTGATGCATCAAAAAGAAGCGCGGCAATTGGCAGGTCGTTCTGACAGGTCGCCATCGGTGTTGGCAGCGCCGTACTATGCCAGTTCTCCAGGGGTAGGATGGGCGCCGGTAAAATATAACCCTTGCCCATCAGATTGCCGAGATCGGCAATGCCGGGGTCAGGCTTTAGATCGCTGCGCTCAACATTGACATGTGCCATGCGGCGCGTGTTGTGGGGTGATGTAATCTCGTAACGGGGTCGGACAAAATGCTTGCCGGCCCGGACTTCAATCTGCTGTGGCCAATGAACGTCTGGCAGCATATTATTGACAACCAATTTGCGGGTGCTGAAACCGGCAATGGGTTCATCCAGCCATACTGTGTCATCATGGCCCATCAAATTGAGCCCAACTTCCCCCGCAGGAATCGGCGAGGGGTGTGAGTTCTGAACCCACAGAGCCACCTCTTCGCCATTGCGGGGTGCCGGTAGACCGGCATAGAGGTCCGATGGCCAGGCGTTGGCGTCATGCGTGCAGGACAGTTCGGTTCCCGCATCATTCCATACATCGAGGGCGTATTTGACAATGTCGTGTCCGGCGACCCCAATGGCATGAATAAAGAGTTGGCCGGTGAAATCACCGAGGTTGAATTGGTCCCGAATTGTCCGGCTATCGATGGATACCGACGCAGCGCCGTCGCCAAGTTTTTCATCCCATTCCGCAAGGATGCTGCCGTCTTCACCAAACAGAATGAGATGGAACGAAATTTGTCCGGCACCATATCCTGACCAGTAGTTAGCGGTCGCTATCCGTGTCCGAGCACCTGCCTCATCGCGTAGAAAGGCGAAGTTTGTCGCAAAGTTTCGGTTATCGAGATAGTCACGTTGATTGGTCAGCAGGGCCTTGTCGAGGCGGCAGTCATCGAAACTGTAAACAGTGCAGCCATCAGGAATGAGATGGCCAATATGGTTCTGCAGCTTTTGGGCGTCGAAGGCTGCAATAAGCAAGCTCGTCGCTGCGGTGTCTGGCAGCTTGGTTATTGGCAGGGCGGCTTGGCCCGCGAGATCGGCACCAATTCTGGCGGTGTCCTGGACATAGGATTGAACGATGTTGACGGAGGACAGGTCGTAGAACTCTGTAAATCCAGAATAGAAACCGAGCGGGTCATAGATCCCGACCGGCCCGGCATCGGACAGGGTTTCGATGAGCGTTCGGGCCTTATGGGCTGCCAATGGATGGCTAATCGCCTTGTAAAAGGAGTTGCCACCTTTGACGTTGCTAAAGGTTTCGATCGTTAGAGGCATATTGCTGGTCCCTAACGCTTACGCTGCCGGAAAGACGGATTTGAGCCAGGCCGAGAATCGGTGACGGCGTTTCTCTCGCCGGACAACGGCCTCATCTCTGACCCAGTTGAACTGTATGACACGGCGTTCCCCGACACAGGTTTCGTGACCGTGATAGGAGTGATCATCCCGCTTAAAGGCCAGGAGCGTTCCTGCTTCGGGCGGCACTTCTGCGGCATAATCATTGAGCGAATTGTCGGAACGGAGGACCCGTAGACGTCCACCATCCTGTGCCCATTCGGTGTTCATATAAATCAGGATGGTGATGAGTTTGGTCTCGCTATCATTGTGAATCTTCCCGTCTTTGGCCTGGCAATGGCCGCGCGCCGTGATCATGGTTGGCCGGCCTTCTAAGTCCATGCCAAACTTTTTCTCAAAGGCATGACGCATTTCCGGTCCCTCAAGTTCGGAAATTAATGACTCAAATGCCTTGCCAAACGCCAGTTTTTCCAAAGGAAAACTGCCTGCTTTCGCGATTCGCGGGTAGTCCTTGTCGATCTCTGAGATGGCTTGCGGATTAATAAACGCCGGTACGATCAAGAACTCATAAGGATCTTTTTCGAGCGGTGTGGCGTCAAAGCTGTCGAGATCGATCACCGACATCGGAATTTCCTGAAAAGCGGGCCATTAAGTAGTGACTGTCATAATAGTGCCGCCCGGAAATTTCAATTCTTATGGGCATTCCAGGCGTTTTCGACGGCCACCGCTGCCAGCATCATGTCGTCTGTCCCTGGATACGCCCAATGCTCAATCTGACCTATGAAAGCACGGGTTTTGCCTTGTTGCTCCATCTCGCGATGAAAACGGCTGAATTTAGCGGAGCCGCCTGATAGTTGGAAAACATGAACGGGTTTACCGGTCGCGACTGCTTCTGAAACCATATTGACCGAGTCCCCGGTGACGACAAATGAGTCGGCGAGGGCGAGGATGCCAAAATAGGGGTTGTCGCCCGTGCCATCCCAGATGTTCGTCGGCTGATCGGACAAGGCATTTCGGATAATCTCTAGGTTTTCTTCGCCGGTGCGTCGTGACGGGGTTATCGCGAGGCCGCCGCCACTGTTCTGCGCAGCGTCCTTTAGATAAGAAGCGAACCGTTCCGCGTTTTCTTTTGTGAAGCGGAATTTCTTATTGGTGCCACCAATGAGGACACCGATGAGGGGCTTCTTGAGATTTGCATAGCGCGACGCAAACGCGATGCCTGCATCTGCCAATTTTTGTGAGGTCACGCCATGCAAGGCCCCGGTGGTTGCAACGGTGTTCTCTCCGGTCAAACGATCATGGGCGGGGGCGATAACAACGTCGAAGCGTTTCAAATCGACGGTAGGGTTCTGTATTTGGACCGTCAATGTGGACGGGTTGGCCTTCTTTATCGCCAGCGCCAGGGCAACTGTTTGGCGTCCGGTGGCAATCAGAATATCGGGCCAGGGCGGTGCCAGATTGTCTCCCGCGGCGCTGAGCGCCGAAAAAGGCGAGAGCCACATCTGGGGCGGCAAGATTGACCAGGGAAAATGGGGCGAAACCCTTTTAACAATCGGCGTCAGGCCGAGTTTTTCGGCAAGCCCAACGCATTGGCTTTCCATCCCGGCCTTGCCGTCCGTAAGGACCCAGCATTGAAGTGTTCTACTTAACAATACGATTTCCGGTGTCTTGTGAGGGTCGCCAACGGCGCTTCGTTGAAATATAATTTCTCATACTTATAATATAATTACACGAAATTTAATTCGAACGAGAGGCAAATAATGGTCCAGGTTAAGCTTGATCGGATTGATCTCAAAATTCTGCGGGACTTACAGGATAACGGCAGAATGACAAATGTTGAACTGGCAAAGCGGGTTGGCATTTCTCCACCACCCTGTCTCCGGCGTGTTCGTACACTTGAACAAACTGATTGTATCCGCGGATACCACGCCGATATTAACCCGACCGCCCTGGGTTTTGGCGTTACAGTCTTCGCCAATGTCGGGCTGCACAGCCAGGCGGAAAGCGATCTGGTCGCGTTTGAAGCACTGGTCCAGAGCTGGCCCGAGGTTCGTGAATGCCACATGCTGGCAGGCGAAACCGACTTTCTGATCAAGATCGTCGCCCCAGATTGGGACAGGTACCAGAAATTTCTGACCAGCCGCTTAACCCCGGCGCCTAATGTCAGCGTTGTAAAGTCAGCACTGGCTATTAGGACAGGAACCCATCGTCCCGGTGTACCGATTGATGTCGAGGGGAGTTCTGCCGCGTAATCGACGAAGATTATTTAAAACGTACGTCGATGATCTCGTAGCCTTTGCTGCCCCCAGGCGTAACCACTTCCACTGCATCCCCGACCGTTTTGCTGATGAGCGCCCGTGCGAGGGGAGAGGTGACTGATAGCCGGCCCTCTTTAATATCGGCCTCGTGTTCACCAACGATCTGATAGCTGGATTCCTCATCGGTATCGTCGTCGGCCAGCTTCACATTGGCACCGAATTTAACGACTTTGCCGGAGAGTTTTGAGACATCGATAATGTCTGCGTTGGCGATCCTGCTTTCAATCTCGCTGATACGACCTTCATTAAACGACTGGCGTTCTTTCGCAGCGTGATATTCCGCGTTCTCAGAAAGATCACCATGCTCGCGGGCTGTGGCAATAGCTTTGATAATAGCGGGGCGCTCGACTGACTTGAGGCGCTTTAACTCTTCTTCGAGCCGCTCATATCCATCCAATGTCATGGGAACCTTATCCATGGTTCACCCTTTCTTTTTTACAAAAAAACGCACAAAAACGCCGAGCCTACAATCAATCTTGTAGGCGGTGTCTTGTCAGTTCTCCTCAGAACGAGATACCAAGATAAGACTGTAGCGGCGTGACTTCAAGCGTTCCTGTGCGCAACGTGGCAATCGCTGCGACTGTCGCGCGGGCACCGGCAACCGTTGTGTAGTAGGGAATCTTGTTCATAACGGCGGTTTCCCGCAGGCTACGGCTGTCTGCGATCTCCGCAACACCGGCTGCGGTGTTAAAGACGATATCGACTCGACCGTCTTTCATAGCATCCACGATATGCGGCTGACCGTGCATAACCTTATTAATCGATTCGGCCTTCAGTCCAGCTTTCTGGAGAGCCTGCGCCGTTCCTTCTGTTGCGAGCAGATCGAACCCCATATCAGCCAGCTCCCGAGCGAGCGCAATCATTGCCGGCTTGTCAGCATCTTTGACCGATAGGAAGGCCGTTCCCTCGGTGGGAATTGTCTGCCCGGCGCCAAGCTGAGATTTCGCGAAGGCGCGGGCGAAATCAACATCTATCCCCATAACTTCGCCGGTCGATTTCATTTCCGGGCCCAAGAGGGTGTCGATGCCGCTAAATCGGGTGAAAGGAAATACGGCCTCCTTGACGGCGACATGATTTCCATCGCCGAGCACGGGGTACGATTCCAGAACCTGGGCGAGCGTTTCACCGGCCATGATGCGGGCGGCGGCCTTGGCAATCGGGACACCGGTTGCCTTGGCGACAAACGGGACGGTGCGGCTCGCGCGCGGATTAACCTCAAGAATATAAATGTCGCTGCCTTTCACGGCGTACTGAACGTTCATAAGCCCGACAACGTTGAGCCCACGGGCAAGCGCGATGGTTTGACGCTCAATTTCTGCGATGGTCTCGGGCGGCAGTGAATGGGGTGGCAATGAGCAGGCCGAGTCGCCGGAATGAATGCCGGCCTCTTCAATGTGTTCCATGATGCCGGCAACATGAGCGTTGCCGTCTTTATCCGCCAGCGCATCGACATCAACCTCAATGGCATCGCGCAGATAAGAGTCGAGAAGAACGGGGTTGTCTTTTGACACCCAGCTTGCCGCTTTCAGATAACGCTGCAACGCGCTTTCGCCAAAAACGATTTCCATGCCACGGCCGCCTAGTACGTAGGAGGGCCGCATCACGACCGGGTATCCAATGCGGTCGATGATTTCCATCGCCTCGGCTTCGCTGCTCGCCATCCCGTTCGCCGGTTGGCGAAGTTTGAGGTCGTGCAGCAATTTTTGAAACCGTTCACGGTCTTCGGCCAAATCAATGGCGTCGGGTGATGTCCCGAGGACAGGTATATCGGCTGCTTCGATTGCCGCCGCAAGCTTCAGGGGTGTTTGCCCTCCAAATTGAAGGATCACACCCAGGACAGTACCGTTGTCTTGTTCGCGGCGGACAATCTCAATGACATCCTCTGCCGTTAATGGCTCGAAATAGAGTCGGTCGGAGGTGTCATAATCGGTTGAGACGGTCTCCGGGTTGCAGTTGATCATAATCGCTTCGAACCCAGCTTCGCGCAGCGCATAGACAGCATGGACGCAGCAATAATCAAACTCGATGCCCTGGCCGATCCGGTTTGGGCCGCCACCGAGGATGATAACTTTCTGACGATCACTGGGATCGGCTTCGCATTCTGGCGGGTTTAACCCGTCGCCTTCATAGGCAGAATACATATAGGGCGTCGTCGAGGGGATTTCGGCGGCACAGGTGTCGATCCGTTTGAAGACCGGTGTCACCTTCATGGCGCGCCGGGCCGCTGCGACGTCTAGCTCATCATTCTCAGTAAGTTCGGCGAGTCGGGAATCCGAAAAGCCCAGAGATTTAAGCCGCATCATCTCTTCAGGACTTGTTGGCAGACCGTTGGCCTTGATCGCTTGTTCTTCGGAAACGATGTCGCGAATTTGCGCCAGGAACCATGGGTCAAAATGGCAGGCGCGGGCAATATCTTCGAGCTCCAGCCCGTGGCGGAAAGCCTGGGCGACGACCAGAAGACGGTCGGGTGATGGAACGGCCAGTGCCGCCCGGACCGCGTCGTCATCCAGCGGCTCGGACTCTTCAGGCCGTGGGATCTCAACTTCGTTCAGACCGTTCAGCCCGGTCTCCATTGACCGCAATGCCTTTTGCAGGGATTCGGTAAAGTTGCGGCCCACCGCCATCGCTTCACCAACCGATTTCATGGAGGTTGAAAGCAGGGCTTCGGCCTCGGGGAATTTCTCAAAGGTGAAGCGCGGAATCTTGGTGACCACATAGTCGATGGTCGGCTCGAAGGAGGCAGGGGTGACGCCGGTGATGTCGTTGTCCAGCTCGTCCAGCGTGTACCCGACGGCGAGCTTGGCGGCGACTCTGGCAATCGGAAAGCCGGTTGCTTTCGATGCCAGGGCTGAGGAGCGCGAGACCCGGGGGTTCATTTCAATAATGACCATCCGGCCATCTTTGGGATTTACGGCGAACTGGACGTTTGAGCCACCGGTCTCGACACCAATCTCGCGCAGGACAGCCAGCGAGGCGTTGCGCATGATCTGGTATTCTTTGTCCGTCAGCGTCAGGGCCGGGGCGACGGTGATGGAATCACCGGTATGGATGCCCATCGGATCAACGTTTTCAATGGAGCAGATGATGATGCAGTTATCGGCGCTGTCGCGCACGACCTCCATCTCGAACTCTTTCCAGCCGAGAACAGACTCTTCAATCAGTACTGAATGGGAGGGGGAGGCATCGAAGCCACCGCGCACGATGTCGCGGAACTGTTCCTTGTTATAGGCAATGCCGCCACCGGAACCGCCGAGCGTAAAAGAGGGCCGGATGATGGCGGGGAGGCCTGTCATCTCGAAGGCTTCCCAGGCTTGTTCCATCGTGGTCGCGACCAGCCCTTTGGCGCATTCCAGGCCAATCTTCTCCATCGCTTCTTTGAAGCGCTCGCGATCTTCGGCCTTGTCGATCGCATCCATGCTGGCACCGATCAGCTCGACACCAAATTTATCCAGCGTACCATCCTGCGCCAAAGCGAGCGCGGTGTTGAGCCCAGTCTGGCCGCCCATCGTTGGCAGTAGGGCATCGGGCCGTTCTTTCTCGATTACCTTCGCAACGAATTCCGGTGTGATCGGCTCGATATAGGTCGCGTGTGCCAAATCCGGGTCGGTCATAATCGTCGCCGGGTTGGAATTCACCAGAATGATCCGGTATCCCTCGGCCTTGAGCGCTTCGCAGGCCTGGGTGCCGGAATAATCAAACTCACAGGCTTGGCCGATAACGATCGGTCCCGCGCCAATGATCAGGATGCTGTTGATATCTGTACGTTTAGGCATGTCTCAAACTTTTTGCCGCGCTTGCCAGTATTTAGGCGAGCGAAGGGGTGAGGGCCGATGCTGTATGGTGCGATGTTTTCCACGACTCGGCGGGGCAGTGCAAGAACCGAGTGGCGGTTGCGTCAAAAAAACTTGAAAGGAGGGAAATAGGGGGTGAGGGCGTCTGCTTAGGCTGTGTTAGCAGACATTAAACCTTGGTCCGCAAGAGTCCGTTACTGACCCGAAGCAGACATTTCGTATTTGAAGACGGCGTCCTGTTTAAAGAGGTGTCGTTGTTAAACGTACTTGCCTGGCAAGTCGTCAAACACCACGCATCCGTCTTGCAACGCCGAGGCCGACGAGGCCAACAACAAACAGGGCCATGGTGGCTGGTGTCGGCACGCCGGTGACCTCACTGGCTGTCAGCACACCGTCATAGATGCGAACATTGTCAATCGTGCCGTTGAAATACTCGCCAAAGGAGTCGTACTGGGCCCCCAGTCTCGTATTGGTGCCGCCGGTGGGCATCAATAACTGCGTCGCAGAGGTGAATACGACTGAACTGTCAATATAGAAAATCGTACCAGAAATACCGCTGGTTAGAGCAAAAGCATGCTCGGCGTTATCGGTGGGGTAGGCTACGCTGGTGCTGTTAATTTGGTCGCCGAAACGGAAATTGCCTGCCGCGTCATGACCGAGATAAAAGCCCGGTGCGAAGGCAAAGCCCTGGGAGATCAGCTCCACAAATGTGCCGGACGGCGCCGTCTCCTTGGCGTCCATCGTTATGGAAAAACCGCCCGCGCCGCCAGGGATAAGCTTGGTACCAAACTCAGCAAATTGAGAAGCACCGTTGAGGGAGAGCACGCCCCCGGATACTGTCGCACCATTGACAAGGGTTCCGTTCTGACCGCCGACATTGTCGATCACGCCAGCCCCGTCGAACGTGTATTCGTGCAGTAGCACCGCCGCCTTCGCGGTGTGCGCGGAGGATAAAAGAACTATCGACATAAGGGCGCCCAATATGCTGGCGATATGTCCGGCAGGTTTTTTTCGCCAAATGGCCAATCCGATGACTCCCATCAGAAAAATTAGCCCCATGCCCGGCGCATTTACGCTCGCGATCCCATCGTCAACAGAGATGGTGGCGCTGAAAATCAATCCACTGCCACCACCAACATCCGTCAAATTAATGAAAAGAGTGTTGGTTCCGGTCACCAATAAAGGGGCGATATCAAATCGCTGAATGTTAAATACACTTGTAAAGAAGCCTCCTCCGGTAACCCCGGACAAGGCGGTGCCGTTTAAATAAAGGCCCTGATTGGGACCAGTGCCTAGAAGATTGTCGACGGCGAAGTTGAAATCAATGCTCGCGGACGCAATCGTCGGATCAGTGATCGTAAAATCTATCGCATAGAGAGCGCTAGAGCCTGATGAGGTGGCTCCTGAAGGATTGTCCGATATCCACTGCGCCGTAGGGTCTGGCGTGAATGCTGTTGGCAGCAACCAGCCGGGAATAGGCGCCACAATTGACGCGGCGCTCCCACTACTCGCGGCAGTAAAATCCGCCGGTGTAAAGGCGGTGCCGAAGGCTGTGTCCGCTGGTCCGCCAAGAAATGTTATCTGACCATCGGCACCACCAACAGCACCATTGCCGCTCTTTAAATTGATAATTTGGTCCGCATTTACCGAGAAAGCACAAGTGAATGCGGCGATGCCCATATAGAGTCCCGTGACGATTGATTTGATGTTTTTCATATCCCTCTCCTGTAATGTTTTTATTTTTTTCATTATTGCAGCCCGTAGTTGATATTCTAAGAAACGTAGCCGTAGCGTATCGTTCCATAGAAGATCATTTCCGGCAAATTCCAGACCGGCCTGAGGACACTTGGAATATCGAATATTGCGATTGGTAGATGGTCTGCGGGGTTGTATGGCGGCTCGGCGTAGGAGCCTGCCCGGTTATTCACTAATGAACGTCCGCTTCTGGCTATCAACGGACTCCAAGGCTAAATCGAGACGCGTCCGCTCCACCCTCAATAACGGACGTAATTTTGTAACCCCTTGGTAGAGTGACTTCCTGAATTCGTCGGTGATGAAACCGCAGAAGGCCCTGGCATTAGGTCTGCGTTTCCGTCTGGGAGGTCCCGGTTACGGGTGAGCCTGCTCTTCCTTAATCAGCCGTTCCAGTGTCCCCCGCATGGCGAGCTGTCCGGCGTCCTCGCTGATATCGATCATCGCGAAGTCAGGATCATAGCGTGTCTGTTGGCCCTCGATCATGCGAACATCTTCGTCCAGGACTTCGAGCGTGCGGTCATAGATGATCTGTTCCTGCTCGGGAGTCATTGAGTCCGAGGGGTAGGTGCTGACCCAGAAGTAATGCGTGGTGTCTTCGGTTTCCGGCGTTGCGATATGGAGCGTCCGCCGGTTAATCAGCTTATCCGCCGGGTCGGCATTAAAGCCACCGGTGCCGTGCTTGGCGTTGCCGACCTGTAGCGAGATAAAGCAGGGCGGGATAAATTCAATAATCTGCCAGCGATCGACATTGCCGCTATAGCCGGTCACCTCAACATGGGTCGGGGCGGGGGCGATATTTTCCATCTCCCGTGTGACGATGACCCGGTCGCCCTGGCGCTCGGATTTTGCCTTGCCGGAGTCAGCGACCTCACCAGTGCCAATGGTGTTCTTGTGGGTAAAGCCAAGATGGGTGAGATCCATCAGATTATCGATCAGCAGCCGGTAATCGAATTTTCCACTGAGCGCGGCGTAACGGGCATTGAGGCTGTCCATTGCCGCGAACGGAAAATCAAACGGGGTCTCTTCTAATGGGGGCTCTCGGTCGCCAGTCCATAGATGGATGAAACCCTGTTTCTCGGCTATCGGATAGGCGCGCACGCAGGCGCCGGGCGGTATCAGTTTTTGGCTCGGCACGCGGACACAGCTGCCGCTGCGATCAAAGGTCAGCCCGTGATAGCCGCATTGGATATTGTCGCCGACCACTTCGCCCAATGACAAGGGAGCCTGACGATGAGCGCAGCGATCTTCTAGGGCGACAATCTCGCCTTTGGTATCGCGGAACAGGACGGTTTTCTGGCCTGCGATGGTGCGGGCCAAGGGCGTGTCATCAACTTCGGTTGTTAGTGCCGCGACATACCAGCGGTTTTTAAGAAATGTTGTCGTCTCGACCATGATCTGCCCTGTCTCTTTGTCTCGGTTAAGAGTAGGGGAGGATCGTCGAGCCCGTCAATGTGGCGTGGTGTGAATTGGATTGCGGTTTACGCCCAGCGTTGTACAGCGGCAGCGGAATCCGTGGGACCGGTATTGAACGCGATGCGCGCTTGCGGCGCAAATTCGTGGATAATGTTGACCAGTTGCTCGAACACTAGAAAGTGGTCGTCGTCGCGTCGGACACCCGCACCGATCAGGACGACATCGAAAGACGTTTCTTGCAGCGTTTCAGCGAGCGCCGCTACCCCTGTTTCGCTATCATAAATAAAGCCGAGCGTCGCTTCGTATCCGAGATCATTTAGATTGGACTCATCGGCTTTCAATCCTGCTTCCAGCTTTTCCGGCGTCAGGCCAGGCCACTTGTCGTAGTTCACGGCGCTTGGGTGCCACCCCACCAGGAGGACTTTTTTTTCCCACACCAAACTCCTTATTCAGCGTTTTGCATTGGCGGTGTCTTGAGCCCGAGATTTCTTAGTCTCGGAACGACTTCGTCGGTTATCAACGGCAATTCATCAACATAGTTCACCAGAGAAAAGGCGATCCCGGAAAGGCCGGCAGCGTGCATCCGCGCAAACTTTTCGGTGACATCGTCTGGTGAGCCGATAATCGGATAGCCAACATTCTTGGGCGGTAATTGCCGCACATACTCATCGTAATCCGGCGTGTTGGCGCGCGTAATATTCTTGAGCTGAAGAACCCCTTCAATGGCTTCGAAGTCGACGCCCTCGGTCGTCAGG
Organism: uncultured Alphaproteobacteria bacterium; assembly: GCA_943787225.1. Classification (GTDB taxonomy): domain Bacteria; phylum Pseudomonadota; class Alphaproteobacteria; order MPNO01; family UBA2964; genus UBA2964. The sequence continues at coordinate 248,991 of CALSLP010000001.1, read as the reverse complement.
TAATGGAAGTAATCCTCCGCTTCCTTGCGGGTCGGGCGGCACACAACATGGCCCTGGGTATAGACATTGGCCTCGCGGCCAAGGGCTTTGGCATCGGCTTTGAATTGCGCGACAAATTCTGCAGATTTTTTGACATCAGCCTCGCGAAAATTCGTGAAAAAGGCGTGGCAATGGCGCAGAGCAAACGCCCGCCCGGTTGCAGACTGGCCGGCGTTGATGATGAGCGGCGAGGAATCGGCGTGTAATTTTGGTTTGGCGACGACATTTTTCATATGAAGAAAATCTTCGTCATAATCAAACGGCTCTTTGTCATTCCACATCCGTTTGATCACGGATATCCATTCTTCTGCATATTCATAGCGGTCGCCATGTTCGCGCTGCTGGATACCAGACATCTGGAATTCGGGTTCATTCCAGCCCACAACAATGTTCAGCCCAAAGCGCCCGTGCCCGACATGATCGGCTGTCACGATTTGCTTGGCGGCAACCATCGGATTGAACAGCGGCGCATGCACCGTGCCAAAAACCGTAATTTTTTTTGTATGGGCGAGAAGCCCTGTCGCCCAGGTTATGGTCTCAAATGTCGTTCCCTGAAAATCGGTCTCGCCGCCATAACCTTTCCAGCGCCCAATCGGCAGGATGAAATCGATACCCCCTGCATCCGCCAGCTTGGCCATTTTTTCACAGCTATCCCAATCGGCGAGCCAACGCTCGGGCAATTTGTTGATAGCGCGCCCGGACGAGCAATTGGCGCCAAACAGCCCCAGTTTGAAGGCGTTGTCGTTGTACATTTGGTAGCGGTTAGCGGTCATAGATTCTATTCCAGCGGTAACAGGGTGAATGTGCGAGACGTAGCTTATATTCGATAATTTGACATGACGTTACCCCCTTCCGGCAAGTGACGTCCTCAGCAATGACAAAATTTAAATGCTTTGTTGTTCGTCGATGGCGTAGCCCGCGCCACGCACGGTACGGATCAGATCAACGGCGCCGGGGATGTTCAGCGATTTACGGAGACGGCGGATATGAACATCAACAGTACGGGGCTCAACAAAGACATCGCCTCCCCAAACCCGGCCCAGCAAACGGTCGCGGGAAAAAACATAGCCCGGTCGTTCCATCAGTGTCGCCAGGAGTTTGAAACAGGTTGGGCTAAGCCGGATCATCTTGCCGTCGCGGGTGACTTTATGGGCATCGAGATCGATCATGACCCCGGCATATTCCTTTCGGGAAACCGCGCTCTGAACTTCGCTGCGGCGCAACAGAGCATTGATGCGGGCGATCATCTCGCGCGGTGAATAGGGTTTAACGACATAATCGTCGGCCCCGGCTTCCAGCCCAAGGACCCGGTCGCTTTCTTCGCCGCGGGCGGTAAGCATGATGATCGGCAGTTTCTTTGTGTCGTCACGGCTACGCAAAGCCCTGCAGACTTCTATGCCGGATCGTTCGGGGAGCATCCAGTCGACGACTGCGAGGTCAGGCAGTTCGACATCGACACGGGCCAGTGCTTCTTCACCCGTCGCCGCCAGAACCGTCCGAAATCCGGCGCGGTCGAGATTGTAGCTGAGCATTTCGGCCAACGGCTCTTCGTCTTCGACGATGAGAATTAAGGGCGACATGGTGGTTCCAATAGTTCTGCGACCGAATTGTACCGCATTTATTCCTTTGTCTCTATATCGTCCGTCAAAAGTCGGTCGGTTCGGGTTTTCCTGACTCTGTCCTCGCGCAGCGGTTCACCTCTCACGAGGTAATAGACCGTCTCGCAGACATTGGTGACGTGATCCCCCATGCGCTCAATATTTTTGGCGATAAACAGAACATGAGTGCAGGGGGTAATATGGCTCGCATCTTCCATCATATAGGTGAGCAATTCGCGGAACAGGCTGACATACATTTCATCGACTGCTTTGTCGGCATGCCAGACCGCGACGGCCTTGTCAGCATCGCCTGCGATATAGGCATCGACGACGTTTTTAAGCATTTCAATGACGGCTTCTCCCATTCTGGGAATGTTATGGATAGGACGAATAACAGTTCCTTCATTGATCAGCGGCACCGTCCGCCGCGCCATATTGGTTGCGTAATCGGCGATCCGTTCGAGGTCAGAAGAAATCTTGATGGCGGCGACAACGTTGCGCAAATCCATTGCCATCGGCTGACGCAGCGCCAGCAATTTCATGGTCATCTCGTCGACTTCATGGTTCAGGTCATCAATCCGGTCATCATCTTTGATGATTTTATAGGCCAGCTCGGTGTCCTGATTCATCAGGGCCTGGATCGCAGACTCAAACTGAATTTCGGTAAGGTTGGCCATCTCAATGATCGTATCGTTGAGGGCCTTTAATTCGTCGTCATAGGATTTGACGATATGATGTCCAGTAGTCATTGCGTGTTCCTTTTCAAACCGGCTGATCAACCGTAACGGCCAGTGATATAGCCCTGCGTGCGTTCATCGCTGGGGCTGGTAAAGATTTCGTTGGTGGCATTGCACTCAACCAGAATACCGAGATGAAAAAAGGCGGTTTGCTGGGAAACCCGAGCGGCCTGCTGCATGTTATGGGTGACGATGACGATGGTGAAATTTTCCCGCAACTCGTCGATTAATTCTTCGATATGGGCGGTGGCGATGGGGTCGAGGGCCGAACAAGGCTCGTCCATCAGGATAACTTCCGGGCTAACCGCAATCGCCCGCGCGATACATAACCTTTGTTGCTGACCACCAGAAAGACCTGTTCCTGGCGAGTCGAGCCGGTCGACGACTTCTTTCAGCAAGCCCGCTCTTTCAAGTGAGCTTCTGACGATTTCGTCGAGCTCGTCTTTGTCTTGCGCGAGGCCATGAATTTTGGGGCCATAGGCGACGTTGTCATATATCGATTTGGGAAACGGGTTGGGTTTTTGAAAGACCATACCAATCCGGGCCCGCAGCTCGACGACATCGAGGGCGCGATCATAAATATCGGATTGATCGATCCGAATATCGCCATCAACGCGGCAGCCGTCGATGGTGTCGTTCATACGGTTCAGGCATCGCAGGAAGGTCGACTTGCCGCAGCCTGAGGGACCGATTAACGCCGTGACTGATTGTTCCGGCACATCGAGGTCTATACCGAATAGCGCCTGCTTCTCCCCGTAAAAGACATCCAGGTTACGGGCCGACATTTTGATAGTCGTTTCTTCTGTTCCATCCATTTTCAAGTTCTTTTCACCTGTCACTGCTGTGTCGATTGCCATGCCACCAGCGACGCTTTTCACCGTTTCTGGCCTGTTGTTTTCCATATTCATTGGTTGGGTTTCCTCTCTCAAAAACTCGGCCTACCAGCGACGCTCAAACTTTTTGCGCAGAATGACGGCAATTAAGTTCATGAGAATAAGGAACGTCAGCAGGATTAAGGTTGCTGCCGCCGTTCGTTCTACAAAAGCGCGTTCAGGGCTGTCGGCCCATAGATAAATCTGCACCGGCAGGACCGTCGCGGGGTCGGTGATGCTGCCGGGAATGTCGACAATAAAGGCGACCATACCGATCATGAGCAACGGTGCCGTTTCCCCTAAGGCCCGTGCGGCGCCGATGATCGTGCCTGTTAGAATGCCCGGAAAAGCCAAAGGCAGCACGTGGTGCAAAACGACTTGCATCGGTGATGCGCCCATTCCAATGGCGGCTTCGCGTATCGATGGCGGCACCGCGCTAAGGGCGGCTCGCGAGGCGATGATAATTGTCGGCAGTGTCATAAGCGCAAGAACGATGCCGCCGACCAAGGGCGCAGAGCGCGGCAGTCCAAAGAAACTCAGAAATACGGCGAGGCCAAGCAATCCGAAGACGATGGAAGGGACAGCGGCGAGGTTGTTGATGTTGACCTCGATAATATCTGTCCAACGGTTCTTGCGGGCAAACTCTTCCAGATAGATGGCGGCCGCAACGCCCAGTGGGAAAGACAGCAGAACCGTTACAAACATGGTGAGCAGGGAGCCTATCGTGGCACCCCAAATGCCCGCCAGCTCCGGTTCCCGGGAGTCGCCATTGCTAAACAGATTGGTGTTGAAACGTTTCTCAATCCGTCCGGCATCTGACAAGGTCTTGATCCAGGCAGCCTGTTTGCTGGAGATTTTGCCGCCCGACCCGGCGGTTATGTTTCCTTTGATAAACTGATCGACATCATCTGAGGCGACAGCAGCAATGCTTATCTTGCTGCCGATCAATTTGGTATCGGCCAGTACCCTGTTTTGCAGGTCTAGCGTGGCACCGCTGCTGATCAGCTTATACAGTGACCGGCGATCGCGGCGTGATGTGACGCCCGGGATGTTATCGCGGAGGGATTTGCGCAAATAGGCGACATAGTTTGCCTCCCGTAAGGTTTCGATATCGATTTTGCCGCCAGGGGCGAGACCATCGCGCGGCAGTTCAACCTCGAGGATGATGTAGGTCTGCATGAAAGCCGACCAGCCTTTGGCGGCCATATTACCGATGAGCAAACAGAGAGCACCCAAGGCAATGGAGATCGAAATGATCCCGTAAAGCCGGAAGCGCCGCTCGGCGGCATAGCGCTTCTTCCGCAGCTGGATCGCTAAGTTACGAGAGCTATTCTCAGTCATATTTTTCCCGATATTTTCTGACCGTTCTCAGCGCGATGATATTGAGCACCAGGGTGACGCAGAACAAAGCGAGGCCGAGGGCGAAAGCGGCGAGGGTCTTGGCACTGTCAAATTCCTGATCGCCGACCAGCAGGGTCACAATCTGTACAGTGACCGTGGTGACGGCTTCCAGCGGGTTGATGGTCAGATTGGCCGCGAGACCGGCGGCCATAACCACGATCATTGTTTCGCCGATTGCCCGCGATACGGCGAGGAGAACACTACCGACGATGCCCGGGAAAGCGGCCGGGATGATGACTTGTCGAACGGTTTCCGAATGCGTCGCACCGAGCGCGAAAGAGCCATCGCGCAGGGTTTGCGGCACGGCATTGATAACGTCATCTGAAAGCGAGGACACAAACGGGATAATCATGATCCCCATGACCAAACCGGCGGCCAAAGCGCTTTCCGATGCGACATCAAGCCCGATAGATTCTCCCCAGCCCCGAATGGCAGGGGCAACGGTTAGAGCGGCAAAGAACCCATAGACGACGGTCGGGATGCCCGCGAGGATTTCCAGGGCCGGTTTGAGAATATCTCGGATTTTTCGCGGCGCATATTCAGAGAGATAGATGGCCGACATCAGCCCGACGGGGACCGCAACGATCATGGCAATGGCAGTGATCAACAGGGTGCCGGCAAAGAGGGAGACCGCACCAAACGTGCCCGAACTGGCGACCTGATCCGCCCGCATTGCTGTTTGCGGGCTCCAGCTCAAATTAAACAGAAATTCAGTAATCGGGACTTTGCCAAAGAACCGGATGGTTTCGAACAAAAGGGACAGGACGATTCCAATGGTGGTCAAAATGGCAATCAGCGAAGCGATAAACAGGACAGCGTTGAAGACCCGCTCGACCGCGTTGCGGGCCCGCATCGTTCTGCTAATCCGTTTTCGAGCTATTGCCAGCCCCGCGATTGCGGCGCCCAATGTGATCACCAGAAGGCCTGCATAGCCAAGCTGGCGCCACTCGATAAGCCGGTTTGCCGCAGCGATGATGGTAGGATCATTTCGTCGGCTGGAAATATTGCCGTCAGCAACGTTGCGAATATCGTTCAACAAGAGACCCAACTGGTCGCTGTTTAAGCCGCTGGCTTTGTCACCGAGCGACGCAATCAGAAAACTATCAAGGAAGTAGGGCTGCAGCGGTACCCAGAGCGCCATCAGAATAACGGCAGGAACACCAGTCCACAGAGTGACATATAGGCCGTAATAATGCGGAAGGGAGTGCAGAAGGCGGCGGGATCCGTTTGCCGTTTGAATCGCACGGCGCCGACCAAGAAAATGACCACAGGTTATGAGAACGATAAGGACTATGGCGGCGAAGAAGGGAGACATAAGAATGATGTTTCTAACGGAGAAAGAGAATTCGCTCTGCAAACGAAAAAGAAACCGGCGGCCCTGGGGGAGAGCCGCCGGTGGGCTGCCCAATTACATGGACAGGGGGGTTAAGGCGCGAGAAGAATTCCGGATTTCTTTCCGGGCCGCATCCGACAAAGGAATAAGACCCTTGTCGACGAGATACCCTTCGGGACCAAAGGCTTTTTCACTGGTGAAGGCCCGGACATACTCCGTCATGCCTGGAATAACACCGGCATGCGCTTTCTTAACGTAGAAGAACAGCGACCGAGAAATCTTGTATTTGCCGGCAGAGATATTCTCAAAGCTTGGCGTAACACCGTTGACGATAGAGCCCTGAACCGTATCAGAATTCTGATCAAGGAAGCTGTATCCGAACACACCAAATGCCCCCGGATTAGCGACAAGCTTCTGAACAATCAGATTGTCGTTCTCGCCGGCTTCGACGAAGGCGCCATCTTCACGGATACCGTGGCAAACCGCCTTGTACTTTTTCTTGTTCTTTTTCTTTAGGGCTTTAATGCCCGCGAACGTTTTGCAGCCACCTTCCATTCCAAGCTCGAGGAAGGCATCGCGCGTGCCCGAAGTCGGTGGCGGACCCAGAATTTCAATTTTGGTCTTGGGCAGGCTGCTGTCGATGTCGCTCCACAATTTATAGGGATTGTCTTTCAACACGCTGCCATCAGCGTTGGCGGGAACATTCTTGGCCAGCGCCAGGAAGATGATTCTCCGGGTCAGCTTTGCTTGCGGGGATTTTTTTGAGTTGGCGAGAACAATACCGTCGAAGCCAAGTTTCACTTCCGTAATTTCTTTAACACCATTCTTGGCGCAGCGTTTGACTTCGGACATTTTAATCCGGCGTGAGGCGTTGGTGATATCAGGATGTTTGACGCCGACACCAGCGCAGAACAGTTTAAGGCCACCACCGGAACCGGTACTCTCGATGACCGGTGTTTTGAATTTGGTCGTTTTGCCAAACTGTTCAGCAACTGCTGTTGCGAACGGGAACACGGTTGATGAGCCGACGATGCGGATCTGGTCTCGGGCTTGCGCCATACCGGTTGTCCCAACGACAACGGCAGTGGCGAGAATGATGGATTGTTTGATCATCTGTGTATTTCTCTCTTACCTACAAGTAGACGGACACAATTGCCCGACGCAGGCGACACTACGCAGATACGGAGTCTGTTTTGTTACAGGTTTGTGAAAGTTTTATGACAGCCGGTTTCAGGTGGAAATATCCGAAATCAGCCGATTGATTGCGGCAGATAGACGGTGAAACTTGTCTCTTCGCCAGGAATGCTTTCGATATCGAGATACCCGCGATGACGCGCGATAATATGTTTTACAATGGCCAGACCGAGTCCTGTGCCCCCCATCTTGCGCGAGCGGCCTTTATCGGCCCGGTAGAATCGTTCGGTCAGACGGGGAATCTCTGTCGGTGGGATCCCGTCGCCCTGATTGATGACAGCGACGGCGATGCCAGGGTCATCAGTGCCGGGTATTACGCTGCGGAGTGAGACTTCGACCCTGATCGCAGATTCAGGCCGTCCATAATTAATGGCGTTAACGACGAGATTCTGAAAAACCTGGGTGAGTTCATCGGCTTCCCCCGTAACATTGGGGAGCCCCTCGGGAAGGTTGAGATCGATCTTCATGCGTCGTTCTTTAGCGCGTACGGATTGCGTCGCCGCGACCTGCCGCAGAACGGCTCCGAGTTCTATAACATTTTCCGGACGGATATGTTCTTCCGTTTCTACTTTTGACAAGGCCAGCAGGTCATTGATCAATCGCGTCATGCGCTGAGCTTCAGCTTCCATAATGCCGAGGAAACGTTCTGTCGCTTCGGGGTCATCGCGCGCAGGGCCGCGTAACGTCTCTATAAAGCCAAGCAAGGACGACAATGGAGAGCGCATTTCATGGCTGACATTGGCGACAAAATCAGCGCGCATCTGATCTGGCTTTCTTGGCAGCGGTCACGTCATGCAGGGCGACCATCGCCCATGCCGGGCCGGCGGAGGTCAGGTCAGGTAGCCGCCAGACGATAAATTCGTAGTTTCGCGCAATGGGGTATGGAAAAAACACTTCCTGTCGGCTTCCCGGCATACCGCTGAGCGAGGCCTCAATGGCGCTTGCGACATCGGCGTTATCCAGCGATTTATCCAGTTTGTTGCCAAGGGCATAGGGTCCGAGAAGGTTACGTGCGGCACGGTTGCTGTCGACAATGACGAGGCTCTGATCAACGAGAAAAACCGGATCTGGTAAGCCGTCGAGCATGCTTGCGTCGAGCGGCAGGGTGTCGGGATTGCCAGTGGATTGTTTGATCATTGCGCGCGGAATGTATCAGGATGATTCTGACAGGACGAGTCTTTCAGCAATCGCTTCATAAAACTTCGCTTGTCGGAGAGCGGCGGAATAGCTGTCGTACATCATTCTGCATGGCCATCAAAGCAGGGACCACGAACAGGACAATCGCGGCGGCGCAGGCCAAGCCGAAGACGATGGTCACGGCCATCGGGATCAGGAACCGGGCCTGCAGGCTGGTTTCAAACAATAAAGGTGTTAACCCGCCGATGGTGGTTGCGGAGGTCAGAATGATGGCCCGCAGCCGGTCGCAGGCGCCGCCGATAATCGCTTCGTGAAGCGGCTCGGTCTTGGCGCGCCACTCCATTGTCGTCACCAAAATAATCGCGTTATTGACGACGATCCCGGCGAGGCCGATCAACGCCACCAGGCTAAGAATGGTCAGGTTGTAGTCAAGCAGCCAATGACCAACAACGGCACCAACAAACCCCATAGGAATAATTGCCATCACGACGATAGGGCGCGTATAGCTGGCAAACACCCAGGCCAGAATGATATAAATTCCTGCCAGTCCGATCATGGTGCCGATGCCCATATCGCCAAATGTTTCGGCCCGTTCCTCCGACTTGCCCTTAAAGGACGCGGTGACACCGTATTTTCTGGTGATCTGCTCTAACCCGTCTCGTCGGACAGCGGCCTCGGCATTTGCCGTGCTGAGAATGGCCGTGTTGAGCTTGGCGGTAATGGCCACCTGACGGCTGCCATCCTCCCGGCTGATGCGCGCAAAGCTTTGGTTGGGTCGGCGAGAAATTATTTCTGAGAGTGATACCTCCGCGCCTGCCGGGCTGCGGAGATAAAGGCGGTCCAGAATATCCGTGTCGAGCTCACGGTCGGGCAATTTGACCCGGACGGTGACTTCTTCGTCACCCCGCGGGAACCGCTTTGCGATGGCCCCTTCGATTGCATTTCGCACCTGCCGCCCGACGCTTGAGGTGTCGAAACCCAGTGCTCGACCCCGTTGGGATACTTCTATGATGGTCTCGAGTTTGCCATAAGGGAGATTGTCTTCGATGGCGCTCGCGCCGGGATAGCGTTTGAGCAGCAGCTGGACCTCGTTTGAGGCTTTCTTGAGGGCGGCGATATCCGTTCCAACCAGTCTGATGTCGACGTCACGGCCCGGTGGCCCCCCAACGGCTTCGCGGATGGTGAAATTATCGGTCCCGGCGGTTGGTCGAATTTCCGCCCGCCAGGCATCGATGAAGGCCTGCGTGCGGACATCGCGTTTATCCGCCGTCCGAAGTTCAACAATCAGCCCGCCGATACTATCTGTCGGCGAGCCGCTGGAGGCTCCCTGGGTCCGTCCGACGGAGGTGCCAATTTTTGCAACTGACATCCGAACGAGATCACTGGTCTCGCCTTCGTATTTCTTTGCAACAGCATAGAGGGCGCGATCCATCTCATCGAGCATTGCCTGGGTCGTTGACCGGGGTGTGCCCGGCACCATCTCGACATTGGCGAAAATCTTGTCGGATTCCGGAGAGGGGAAGAAACTGAATCCGACCCGCCCCCCGGCGACCAGACCAACCGCCAGCACAAACAACAGCAGTGCCAATGCCAGGGTCGTGTATCGCCAATTGACCGCGAGCACGACCAGCCGACGGAAGGGCCCGTCCCGCAGCGCAGCGAATTTTTTGTCGAATCCTCTACGGTATCGCGCGGCCAGACTGTTGGACCCGGTCTCGGTCTTGCCAACTGCGTTTCGCAGATGGCCTGGCAAGACAAAGAAACACTCGACCAGGCTGGCGACCAGCACGGCGACCACCACGAGAGGGATAGCGGAGATGATCTGGCCGATGATGTTAGAGATAACAAAAAGGGGCAGGAAGGCGCTGATGGTCGTTAACGCGGCTGACAACACTGGAATAGCCATGCGCTGGGCACCGCTGATCGAGGCTGCCAGCGGTGTCATGCCGAGCTGACTGCGGGTGTCGGCATGTTCTCCGACGACAATGGCGTCATCGACGATAATACCGATGGTCATAATCAACCCAAAGAGGCTCACCATATTGATGGTCTGCCCGGTCGCTAACATAACGCCGAAGGTGGCCATGAGGGAGGCGGGAATACCGACCATGACCCAGAAGGCAACGCGGGCCTTGAGAAAGATCATCAACACCAGAATGACGATGATCAACCCGCCACCACCGTTGCGGATCAGCAAATCGATCCGATCCTGGAGGAGGTCCGTCGCGATGTCGTAGCGTTCAACCGTCATGTTTGACGGCAGGGTCGGGCCAATTTCGTCGAGATAGGTTTCTGCAATGGCTGCATTTTTGAGGGCGTCGGCGCTGACAGCCCGCTGAACATGCAGTTCGACCGCTGGCAGCGAACGCCGTCGCGCGGTGACTCCGTCGTCGTCAAACGCTTCCCGGACCTGGGCAACATCCCGCAAGTATATTTTTCTGCCGTCTTCCAAAGCCTTGATCTCGACGCCTTCCAGATCACGGGCGGTCCTCAACAGACCGAGACTTCGAATTTGCCGCTGGCCACGTCCGACATCCCCAGAGGGCAGATCCTGCGACGTTTCACCGATTTTGCTGGCGATGTCTGACAGGGTTAGATCCAGTCGGCGCAGAACTGACGACGGCACGTCGACCAGAATCTCCTCGTCAAGCGTGCCGATAATATCAACCTTGTCGATACCGCGTTCGAGCAGCCCGTCGCGCAGCCGTTTGGCATAGGCTTTAAGCGAGGCATCCGGAAACGGGCCAGACAGCACCACTCGCAGAAGAGTTTCATATCGAACGATGCGGCTGATATCGGGCGTCTTGGATTCTTCGGGGAATGTCCGTATCCGCGAGATCGCGGCCTCTACATCCGACAGGGCGGCCTGCATATCGCTGCCGGCTTCGAACTCGACGCTGACGCTTGCCAAACCTTCATAGGCCGATGATTTGACTCGTTTTACACTATCAAGAAACCGAACCTCCGGTTCGATCGCCTGAACGATATTGCTGTCGACATCACCGGCAGTCGCACCCGGCCATTCCACTCGAACAGAGACGACATCAATGCCAAAATTGGGCAGAAATTGCGCGTTGAGTTTTAAGAGTCCATATATTCCCGCGATGATCATCAGGGCCAGAAGCAGATTGGCCGCGTTTTTGTGCTGGGCAAATCGGGCAATGATACCCGTCATTTGGGGTGGCTCATCTGCTGGGGCTGGATCGGAGTCCGGGCGAGTCGAATGATTGGCGTCGGACACGTTCAGCGGACCTCAACCCGTAGGCCTGGCCCAATTTCTGGAAATTGCGTCGTCACAATCTGGGTGCCATTGGGAATCTCCGCCCGAACCAGCACATCTTTTGCTACTCGCCGCAGGATCTCCACGCGTCGGGGCGACAAGCGACCTTTTTCGATCACATAAACTGTGCCATCGGTGCCCAGCGCGCTGTCGGGCAACCGAAGAACATTGCGATACATATTGCCGGGCACGCTCACTTCAACGAAAGCGCCTGGCCGTAAGGGTGTCTTGAGATCAGGTGCATCCAGCCGCGCATAAACGCCGATACCACCGCTGGCGGCATCGATCTCTGCACCAAGCCGCTCGATGGTGGCATCGAAACGGAAACTTTGTTGCCCGACGCGCCAATCTATTTTGATTTTCCGGCCTATGAGAAGCGGGCCCGCTTTTGGGTCAGCCGTACCGGCAAGGCGGCCAAAATCGCTGCGGCTGAGCTGGAAGGAAACTTCGAGTCGCTTGGTGATGATCAGGCGGGCGAGACGGTCGCTGCTCCCCACCCGTTGTCCGACGGCGGCGACCGTACTGGCGAGATAGCCGTCTTCAGGGGCGATCAACGTTGTTTCGCTGAGATTGCGTTCGGCCTGACTGAGCGCTGCGCGGCTCCGCGCCAAGGCCGCCGTTAATTGATCTAGTCTGGCGTCGAGCCGTTCACTCAACTGGGTCTGGTTCTGGACCGATTGCTGGGCATCATTATAGGCAATGGACGCGTCATCCCGGGACTTCTGAGAGAGCGATCCACGCGCGCTTAGCTTTTTCTTCCGGTCGAGATCGGTCTTGCGCAGCCTGATCTGGGATTTCGCAATCTGGAGCATCTGACGCTGGGTTCGTAGATCAGACCGGGTTTCCTTGAGCCGGGCCTCGGCTTCCGCGATAGCAGCCTTCTTGTCGACAACTTCGACTTCATAATCGAAGGGGTCGATGACAACGAGAGTCTCCCCCTGCGTGACTGTAGCTCCTTCGACGAAATTCTTGCCTAGCTTGACAATCCGCCCATCGACCAGGGGTCTTAGTTCAACGACGCTGCCCGCGACAATGGTACCGAATTCGGTGATCGAGGGCTGAACATCGGTCAAACGGGCTTTGAAGACTGACACGGGCCAGATTTTTTCCGCGACCGGCTTTGGTGTCGCCTGAGGCCGAGTGGACTTCAAATACAGGAAGCCGACCACCGCAACCGCGATGATGATGATCGGTAGCAAAATCTTGGGGAGTTTCTTCATTCTCTCAATACAGTGCGGTGCGAGCAAATCTGCCCCTTATGTGGGGCTATATCCTGGTTTTGGCAATAACTAATGGGTGACGGGGTTTTCTCACGTAGGCGTCTTAGAGTGACTGTGCTTCGGGCCGGTGGAGGCTTTCGGGTGATACTTTGTCCTTCCCCCCTAAAACTGGGCCATTATTTTGGCATGGAAAGGGGATTTGTGATGGTCGGAAACGACATTCGGACGAGGACATACTGAAGCTGCTGCGTGAGATTGAAGTGAAGTTGTCGAACGGCAGCGACGTAGCGTCGGCGTGTCGTGGCGTGGGTATCAGCGACGCTACGTATTATAACTGGCGCAAGCGGTTTGGCGGGATGGGTCGGTCGCAGTTGTCGGAGATGCGTTCTCTCGAGAAGGAGAATACGCGGTTGAAGAAGATTGTGGCTGAGCTCGAACTGGACAAGCTGATCCTGAAGGAAAGCCTGAGCTACCTAAAGCCCAGGGCCTGACGACCGAGCATCTTCGTCAGGCGTTATCCATACACGCCAGAAGCTTGCTACGTCGGAGCGCGGACCTGCCGGGTTATTGGTCTGGCCCGCAGTTCCCTGCAATATCGACCAGATCCCAAAGATGACAATGCTCTGCGGTTGGCACTGATCCGGCTGGCGAAGCAGTATGGGCGCTACGGTTATCGCAAGATTGCCGTCCTGCTGCGTATCGAAGGGTGGAAGGTGAACCACAAGAAGGTTGAGCGGATCTGGCGCGAAGAAGGACTTCAGCTGCCGCAACGAGACAAGAATCGCCGGCGGCTCTATCACAAGGACAGCTCGATCATTCGGTTGCGGCCAACCCATCCCAATCACGTCTGGGCCATCGACTTCGTGCACGACAAGCTCGACAACGGTCGGAGCTACAAGATGCTGACTGTCCTGGACGAGTACACCCGCCAGGTGCTGGCTGTGACGGTTCGCACCCGGATGAGGGCTGACGATGTGCTTGAGGCGCTATACCCACTCCTGCTGCGCCACGGCACCCCGGAATACATCCGCTCGGACAATGGTCCCGAGTTCATCGCACAGGCGATGCAGGACTGGCTGGCAAGGGTCGGCATCAAACCCATCCGGATCTATCCCGGATCACCCTGGGAGAACGGATACAACGAACGCTTCAACGGAACCCTGCGCCGCGAGGTTCTCAATGCCGAGTGGTTCACCACGACTAAGCAGGCTCAGATCGTCATCAACCAGTGGCTCAGACAGTACAACCACATCCGTCCACATCAGGCACTGACATGCGACCGCCAATACCAGAAACTCTAATCAGGAATGGCACAGAACTTGGGGGCTAGACAGGTGCGCTTGATGCGCTAACGCGCGGGAGTATTCAGGAAGAGTTGATCCGGGTGTGGTCCGCGACCGAGCAGACTGTCTTTATGATCACCCACGACGTTGACGAAGCTATCCTGCTTGCCGATCGGATCCTGTTGATGACCAACGGGCCCTATGCCGGGTCGTCGAAAGTGTTGCCATTGATATCCCGCGGCCGCGCAACCGCGCCGAGATTATTCACGACGATGCCTATTACAAAATCCGCAATCACCTCGTTGTGTTCCTGACGAAGCGATCTGCTGAATTGGCAGGCGCGTCGGACTCCAGCGATGGTCAATTGCAGTTTCCGACCGTGGTCCGGCCCGGCATAAAAACCGTCGAAGAACCCTTGTTGGCTAACCCCGTGAAACCCTTGGCCGCTAATTTGCGGCTGAAAGCGTAACCCCTGTAAAAGGCAGAAAACTAAAATGAACAAAGCAGACGTCACAGAGATGATTATGGCTAAAAAGAAGGCGGCAGGTATCTCCTGGGCCGCCATTGCCGACGAAATTGGTATGTCCGAAGTTTTTACGACGTCGGCTTGCCTGGGCATGAATTCGATGCCACGCGACAAGGCGGATATGATCGTTCGTCATCTCGGGCTGCCACAGGATGCAGGCGCAGTTCTGGCCGAATTTCCGACCAAACTGTTCGATCAGACCGTACCGACCGATCCTTGTATCTATCGGCTTTATGAAATCGTCGGCGTTTATGGTGAAACGCTTAAGGAGCTTATTCAGGAAAAGGGTGGGGATGGTATTATGAGCGCCATTGATTTCGAAATGTATGTCGAAAAAATTCCAAATCCCGCCGGGGATCGCATTGAAGTCCGGATGAGTGGCAAGTTCCTACCTTATAAGGCGTGGTAGGAATTGGCGCTCCGCTACTGAGCGTTGGCTCGACTTTCTCAGCCGTGCGCGTCGATCATCCCGACAAAGCGCTCAAACAAATAGTGACTGTCCTGCGGGCCGGGCGAGGCCTCCGGGTGGTACTGCACCGAGAAAACCGGTTTGCCGTCGAGCTGGATACCTTCTACTGAGCCGTCAAACAGCGAATGATGGGTTTCGCTGACGCCGTCGGGCAGGCTGTCGCGCTTGACGACGAAGCCGTGGTTCTGGCTGGTGATCTCGACCTTGCCGGTGGCGAGGTCTTTGACCGGGTGATTGGCGCCGCGATGGCCAAGATGCATTTTTTCGGTCTCGGCGCCGAGGGCGCGTGACAGAAGTTGATGTCCGAGACAAATGCCGAAAATGGGCTTTCCGGCGTTGAGCAGACTTGAATGATCGGCACCGCGTATTTGCCCGTCGCCGCCGGGTCACCGGGCCGTTCGAAAGAAATATGCCATCCGGGTTGCGCGCCAGAATGTCCTCGGCGCTGCAATCAGCAGGGACCGACAGTGACTTTACAGCCAGCGGCGGCGAGGCAGCGCAGGATATTGTGCTTGGCGCCGTAATCGATGGCGACCACATGATGCCTGGGCGCAGCCTGTTCGTCGTATCCCGCTTCCAGCGACCAGCTTGATTGCGTCCAGTCATAGGGCTGGCGGCAGGAAACCTCTGCGGCAAGGTCCATACCATTGAGGCCGGACCAGGCGGTTGCTTCTGCCGTGAGGGAAGCAAGATCGAATTTACCGTCTGGCGCGTGGCAGATGGTACCGGTCGGGGCACCGCTATCACGAATGCGGCGGGTCAGCTGTCTGGTATCGAGACCAGCAAGTCCGACGATGTTATGGGACTTGAGCCACGCATCGAGCGGCTTGGCCGAGCGCCAGTTCGAGGGGCTGGTGATCTCCCGCCGCAGGATCAGGCCGCGGGCCGCCGGGGTGGTGGTCTCGATATCCTCGTCATTGGTGCCGACATTACCAATATGCGGAAAAGTGAAGGTGATGATTTGTCCGGCATAAGAAGGGTCCGTCAGGATTTCCTGATAGCCGGTCATCGAGGTGTTGAAGCAGACCTCACCGAGCGTTGTTCCGCTTGCGCCAATACCACGGCCCCAGAAGATGCTGCCGTCGGCAAGCGCGAGAGCGCCGGTGGCGCCTTCGGGTTGAGCGGCGATCGATGGCATCTGGAATCCTTTAAAAGCGGTGCGCGGGTTAGATACGGGATGTCGTGGCATTGGTCAATGGCATAATTTCTTAAAATTATGTTATTTATCAATAGCTTATGAAAAAACACTTTGTTGCGCCCGATTGCTGATTCCTGTAGGGTGCCGCCTCCCGAAAACTACATACATGATTCATATGCTTCGCGAAGAAATCAGCCAGGCTCTAAAGTCGTCTATGAAGGCCAAGAAACCCAAATGTGTTTCGACCCTGCGGCTCATCCTTGCGGCGATCAAAGATCGCGATATCGCAGCGCGGACCGGCGGCAGCGATTCTGCCGGCATTTCTGACGATGAGATCATGAAAGTGCTGCAGACCATGGTCAAGCAGCGCCAGGAAAGCATCAAGATGTATGAGCAGGGCGGTCGTCCTGAACTCGCACAGCAGGAAGCGGATGAAATTGTCATCATCCAGGAATTCCTGCCGCAACAATTGTCAGAAGACGAAATCGCGGCGATCATAAATTCTACGGTCGACGAGCTGGGCGGGGGAAGCCTCAAGGATATGGGGCGGATGATGGCGCATCTGCGCGAGCACCATGCCGGTTCGATGGATTTTGGCAAGGCCAGCGCCGTTCTCAAACAAAGACTAGGCGGCGCTTGACGAATAGCGTTGCGCGGCGTGGAATAGACGCTACGTGTTACGGAATGCAGGGGTCCGCGCCGGATGGCTTTTCCGCCACAATTTCTTGATGAGCTACGAGCCCGGATCGGCCTCGCCGATCTAATCGGTCGTCAGGTCAAGCTGACCCGTAAAGGCCGCGAACATAGCGGCCTCTGTCCCTTCCATAATGAACGATCTCCAAGCTTCTCCGTAAGTGAAGAAAAAGGGTTCTTCCATTGCTTTGGATGTGGGGCGCATGGCGACATTATTGGATTTGTCATGCGGACCGAGAGCCTGTCTTTTCCGGAGGCTGTGCAGCGGCTGGCGGATGAGGCGGGGGTGGCGGTGCCGGAGATGTCGCCGGAGGAACGTCAGACCGCGCAGCGTCAGGCGAGTCTGCTGCAGGTCATGGAAGAAGCCTGCGTCTATTTCGAACAAAGCCTGCGGAGTCCGGTCGGCCAGGGGGGATTAAAATATCTGAAAGAGCGCGGGCTGGACGATGCGACGATCGCCAATTTCCGGCTCGGTTTTGCGCCAGATAATCGTAGCGGAATCAAAACCAAACTGCTCGGCGAGACCATCACCGAGGCCCAGCTGATTGAAGGCGGCTTGCTGATCAAGCCGGATGATCCGTCGCGCCGCGACCAGGCGTCTTATGATCGCTTCCGCGGCCGGGTGATGTTCCCGATTACCGATCGCCGCGGCCGGGTGATCGCGTTTGGCGCCAGAACCCTCGGCGACAACCAGCCGAAATATCTCAACTCCCCCGATACGCCGCTGTTCCACAAAGGCCAGGTGCTCTACGGCCTGGCCAATGCCTGGCCGGCCTCGCGCGATGAAAACCGCGTAGTGGTGGCGGAAGGCTATATGGATGTCATTGCCCTGGTGCGGGCCGGTATCAAAGCTGCGGTCGCACCGCTGGGGACCGCGATGACCGAAAACCAGATCACGCTTTTATGGAGAATGACGCCGGAGCCGATCTTGTGTTTCGATGGCGATAATGCCGGAATCCGCGCCGCCAACCGGGCGGCAGAACGGGCTCTGCCGATGCTCAAACCGGGACATTCCCTGCGCTTTGTCACCCTGCCAAGCGGCGAAGACCCCGATACATTGATCGACAGCCAGGGCGTCGGCGCAATGGAGGCCTTGCTACAGAGTGCCCGCGCCCTCGACCGGGTAATCTGGGATATGGAAACCGCCGAGCAGGCTTTTGATTCACCGGAACGGCTGGCCGGGCTGGAATACCGGCTGGAACAGCGCGCCCGGGCGATCGCCGATGACAAGGTGCAGTTTCAATACCTCGATGCCTTCCGCGGCCGGGTGCGTGATCTCAAATATCAGTCGCGCCAGGCCAAGTTCGGCGCGCGCGGCGGCCAAAATGGTCAAACTAGCCAATATGGCGCAAAACAACAGGGCCGCCCCTTACCAAAACAACGCGGCCGATTTGGCAATACCCGCTATGACCCGACGCCTAACATGCCCGCCATGCCGCTGGCCGCGCCAGAGGGCCTCATCCGGCGCCGCGAACAAGGCTTGCTGGCGGCGTTGATTAACCATTGGGGGCTGATGGACGAGTTTGCCGAAACCATTGGCACGCTTGATTTTTTTGATCCTGACCTTGACAAACTGCGGCAAGAAATTCTATTGCTTTACGGTTCAACACCCGACCTTGACTCCAACGCGGTGAATAACCACCTCCAGGAGGCAGGTTTTGCTGCGCATTTGCAGTCGATTATGGCTCCAGATGCGATAGCGCATGCGGGGTTCGCACGGGGTGAGACAGAGACCGTCGCCGTTCGGCTGGGGATAGCCGAAATGGTGGAGGGTTTGCGGGAAGCAGGCCGGCGGGCTGAATTGGCGGAGGCAGAGCGCGCTTATGCTAATGATCCGACGGCAGAGAACTGGTCGAGGCTACAGGAGTGTATGGTGACGGCGCACCGCCAGACGCAGTTAAATCGAGAAAAGGATTATCCTGACTCAGTAACCGGGAGCACCGCTCAAAAGAGCAGCCAAACCGGTGGTCAAAAGAACCCTGAAGCGGTGAGCCAGAACGCGATACAAAATACAGCGCAAAGCGACAATGGTGATAACACAGCCGACCCGGCTGGTAAGGATTTGGAAATAAATTTTTAAGATACTGTTGACCATAACCGGCGCGGCGGATTTTCGAGTCCCGCCCGCGACGGCCGCCACAGGAAGGTCCGGCCTTAAAACACGAGATTAAAGAGACAGAACATTCTGCCTCAAGACGAGAAACGAGACCGAGACAAGTTAGAGATAAGATCGAGACAAGATCGAGATCGAGACCCTATAACGGCCATCTAATGTTAAGGCACCTGGCCAGGCCGAATTTTTGTGGAGCGCGTGACCCCCATGGCGACTAAAACCAAAGCGAAGCCAGCCGAACCAACGGAAGCACCAGCAGCCGAGGGCACAGATGCCCCGTTGATTGATGCCACCGGTGCCGCCGTTAAAAAGCTTGTCGAAAAGGGCAAGGAAAAAGGCTTCGTCACCTATGACGATTTGAATGAGGCTTTGCCTCCCGAAGAGGTCTCATCGGAACAGATCGAAGACACCATGTCGCGGCTCAGCGAGCTCGGCATCAATGTCGTCGAGGATGAAGAATCCGAAGACGCCGTTGAAGGCACCGCGCAGAATGATAACGAGGCTTCGCCGACGGTGACGCCCTCGACCGCGCGCAAAACCGGTGATGAGGATCTCGGCCGCACCGATGATCCGGTACGTATGTATCTCCGCGAGATGGGCTCGGTAGAGCTGCTCTCCCGCGAAGGCGAAATTATGATCGCCAAACGGATCGAAGCCGGTCGTGAAAAGATGATCCTCGGTCTGTGTACCAGCCCGCTGACGCAGCGCGCCATTGCGCGTTGGCATGACGCGCTCAAGGATGAGCTGGTGATGCTGCGCGATATCATCGATCTCGACGCGACCTATAATGTGGCGAATGAGAAAGTCGATATGTCGGCGATCCGCCTCGCCCAGGCCAATGGCGAAATCGTCGAAGAACCGGAAGAAGCGAAAAAAGAAGAATCCGACGATGACGACGAAGATGACGATGATGATAACAATCTGTCCTTGAGCATGATGGAAGAGGCGCTGCGGCCGCGGGTTATGGGCACCTTCGCCGATATTGCCTCGACCTATAAAAAGGTCGAAAAGCTGCGCGCCAAAAAGATTGAAGCCATTCGTGGTGGCGAGGAATTCAAACGCCCCTCCGAGCGCCGGCTTGAAAAGCTCAATGAAGAGCTGCTGACGATGTTGCAGACCATCCGGTTCAACAACACCTCGATCGAGGTGCTGGTCGATGAGCTCTATGACCAAAACCGCCGCATGGTGAACACCGAAGGCAAGCTGCTGCGCATGGCGCTGAAATGTAAGGTCAAGCGCGCCCCGTTCCTGGAAAACTATTTCGGACGTGAGCTCGATCCACGCTGGGCTGCCGGCATGGCCCGCAAGAAGGAAGCCGGCTGGAAGACTTTCACCACCAAGCATAAGGACGAGATCAAAACCATGCGCGCCGAAGTCGGTGCCGTGATTGACCATATCGGCCTGCCGCCCGCTGAGTTCCGCGACCTTGTGCTGAATATTCAGCGCGGTGAACGCGACGCCGCCCGCGCCAAGAAAGAAATGGTCGAGGCCAATCTGCGCCTGGTGATCTCGATCGCCAAGAAATATACCAACCGTGGCCTGCAATTCCTCGATCTGATCCAGGAAGGCAATATCGGGCTGATGAAGGCGGTTGATAAGTTTGAATATCGCCGCGGTTATAAATTCTCGACCTATGCGACCTGGTGGATCCGCCAGGCGATCACCCGCTCGATCGCCGATCAGGCCCGCACTATCCGTATCCCGGTCCATATGATTGAGACGATCAACAAACTGGTTCGGACCAGCCGTCAGATCCTCCATGAAATCGGCCGCGAGCCGACCCCGGAAGAACTATCCGGTCGTCTCGGTATGCCGCTGGAAAAAGTCCGCAAGGTTCTCAAAATCGCCAAGGAGCCGATCTCCCTCGAAACCCCAATCGGTGATGAGGAAGACAGCCATCTCGGTGACTTTATCGAGGACAAGAACGCGATCCAGCCGCTAGATGCCGCGATCCAGGGCAATCTGCGCGAGACCACGACCCGCGTGCTCGCCAGCCTGACCCCGCGTGAGGAACGCGTGCTCCGCATGCGGTTTGGTATCGGCATGAACACGGACCACACCCTCGAAGAAGTCGGCCAGCAATTCTCGGTCACTCGCGAACGTATTCGCCAGATCGAAGCCAAGGCGCTGCGCAAGCTCAAACACCCGAGCCGCTCACGCCTGCTGCGCAGCTTCCTCGATACCTGACACCCGTTGGGTGTCATCCCCGGGCCCAGACCCGGGGATCCATTCAAGTGCGCTACTTCGCTGCGAAAGCAGCGGGAATAGAGTTAGAAAGGGCCGGTCATTGACCGGCCCTTTTGTTATGGGTGTGTGCATTTAGAGGCCTGGACAAGGAACTGAAGCACGTGCTTACGTTCCTAAATGAATAATGCCGACCCGACAGGAAAGCCTTGGAACGATAATGAAGTAGATCTAATCGTTGCGGATTATTTTGCCATGTTGACGTTGGAATTATCGCGACAACCTTACGTAAAATCTCACCGTAATTCTGCGCTACAAGACCTAACCGGTCGTTCCCATGGGTCGATTGAGTATAAGCATCAAAATATAAGCGCAGTGTTACAACAATTGGGACGCCCTTGGATTATCGGCTATAAGCCAGCTGCTAATTTTCAAAATGCTTTGATTGACGGAATAGAAAGATTTATTGAAACCGTCGAGGATGTTGTGCCGCTGAAAATGGTTGAAATTTCGGGCGTCGATGAAACAGTTGAGCTTTTTGTAGAAAATCCGCCTGCTCTGAATCCAGGGAACGTAGATGTTCAAGCTCCTAAAAGTCTCGAACGTTTGATAAGGAAATTTGATCCCGCTGCAAGAGATGCAAGAAATCGCGCGTTGGGTGAACGTGGCGAAGAGCGTATATATTTCTCGGAGCGAACTAGATTAGCGAAAGCAGGTAGAACGGAATTATCTAAGAAAGTTCGTTGGGTTTCCAAAGAAGACGGAGACGGCGCAGGCTATGATATTTTGTCTTTCTCAGATTCAGGTGACGAAAGACTATTGGAGGTAAAGACAACGACTGGCCCACAACGTACGCCGTTTTATCTAACCGAAAATGAGAGGGCTGTTTCAGCTGAACGTCCAAATGATTTTCGTTTGGTTCGTGTCTATGACTTTCTTAGAACTCCACGCGTATTTGAACTAGAACCACCGTTAGAACAGTCGATGATTTTGCAGCCGCAGATTTATCGAGCCTCATTTGGGTGATTACGTATTTGACGAATCCAAAAAAATAGAATATTATTCCTAACTCGGCTGCAAGGCGTCTCGCTTTCGCAGCTATTTTTGTGTCTGTCTTTTCGGCTTTCCTGGAGTGTCTAAGCGCCTGTTCACTATTCGATAGAATACGATGCAGGGCAGGCCGAACATATAAAATGAAAAGCCATAAGCGATAATTGGGTGAAAGCCGTTATTGGCAACAGCCGTTCCAACTGTCGGCACGAAAATAAACGCTGTAAAAAAAGCGCCGAAGGTTAGGAAGACCACTATCCCGTCATGGAGCCAACGCGCTAAGAAAACACATAAGAAAATGTGTGGCATGATTGGTAGCAAGAGGAGGTCAATAGCCGACATTCTGGCATAGTTTTTTTTATACCAAATTTCCGGTTCGCCGCTGTGTAGCTGCTCTTGATCCAGCATTATTATTTACTATTGCGTATGAACCAACTTAGAATTGGCAATTATCCCCTTTCGGTCAACCCTATCGATCTAGAATTCGCACACCGTGTGGGCGCTCGCGTCTTTAAGACCCCAACGTTCTAACCAACCACCATCACATCAGTCGCATTCGCCGCGAGTGAACGGTGATCTCACCACCCCCTATAGGAGTCTGCGCATGACGGCGCCGAATGCTGATATCACGCTGGAGTCTTTGGCGGCGGATGCCGCTGCCGTGGCGGGGAAGCTTGGCGTGCGGCGCCTGCCCTTGGCGCGGTTTCGGACGGAGACCGGAATCAGCCTCAATCAAATCTATAAGCATTATGACAGCTGGGGCGCCTTGTGTCGGGCGGCCGGGCTGGTGGCGATGTCGCCGACCGCGCGGCTGGCCGATGAGCAGGTCTTTGCCGATCTGCACGCGGCGTTTGTCGCGGCGGGCGGTATTGCGCCGTGGAACCAGCTGCGTCATGCGGTGCCGTGGGGGAATAATATTCCGCGGCGGCGCTGGGGCAGTTGGGGCGGGACGCTGGCGGCGTTTCGCGATTGGGTGGCGGTGCAGGAGCTAGATTTCCCACATATGGCGGCGTTGGATCAGGCGGTGCGGCGCCAGGCACAGCGCGGCGTGCAACAGGCCGAGACTCCCTTGCCACCCTGGCCGGCGCTGGGTGGGCGGGCTTGTGGGGCGCCTCTGTTCTATGGCGCGATGCTGCATGCGCCGGTGAATGAGATGGGGGTGGTGGTGCTGTTCGGCATGGCGGCCGAGGCGCTGGGCTATGTGATCGATAGCGTGTCGGCGGCGTTTCCCGATTGTACGGGCAAGCGGCTGGTGGTCGAGAACGGGCGGGCGGACTCGGCGCGGTGGGAGGCAATTCGGATCGAGTTCGAATATCGCAGCCGCTCGTTTCACTATCACCGGCATGATGCGGCGCAATGCGATGTCATCATCTGCTGGGAGGATGACTGGCCGGATTGCCTGATCGAAGTGCTGGCATTGAAGGAGGCGCTTCCTGAGTTGCGACGCGAAAATTGAAAGAGGCGGGGTTCTAGGTCAAACTCAATATCAGTGCGCCAAGAATGGTGATGGCGACAAAGGCGCGGGCGCGGTTGGCCTGCACCCCGGCGCTGGCTTCCGGGTTGGCGGCGGAGCGCACAACGCCGATGGTCACCCAAATGTTATAGGGGATTGAGACGCCATAGCCGATGATGAGGGCGGCGATAGTGTGATCGGTGCTGGTCAGGATCAGGAAGCCGAACGTGGTGGTGAGGTTGACGATGAGTCCGCCGGCGATGGCCCAATTCCAGAAGGCGCGTTCCAGCATTACATCGCCGGTATGGAGGGTGGTTAGCTCGCTCATGCAGGAGTTTTCCTATACCTCCCACGGCGTGTCGAAATTATCGAGGAAGGCGATCTCGTTGAGCGGGGCGCGGCGGGTCGGGCCGAACTTGCCCATTGGGTAGCCTATGGGGAGGATCGCGAAGGAGCGGAAATTCTCGGGAAGTCCGAGCAGTTCTTCGACCTCCTCGCGGAACGCCACATGGCGGGCGGTTAATGTCGCACCGAGGCCGAGCGCACGGGCCGCCAGCAGCATGTTCTGTACCGCCGGAAACACTGACGCTCCGGTGGCGGCAGAGTCTGAATTGGCATCCGCGGCGCAGGCAACAATCCACACCGGGGCTTCATGAAAATGATCGGTGAGATATTCAATCGCTGCCTCATTGCGGTGATGCTGGTCGAGCGCCGGGCCGGGCTCCTTGGGGGCGTGGGCATCATGGCGCGGCTTTTGCACCTCGTCATAGGCGCACTTGTAATAATGCTGCACCGCTTTTTTAACGGCGGGGTCTTTGACCACCAGAAAGCGCCATTTCTGGCTATTGCCGCCATTGGGCGCGCAGGTCCCGGCCTCGAGTATCCTGGTGATCAGCGCATCCGGCACCGGGTCGGGCTTGAGCCGCCGCATGGCGCGCATGGTTCGCTGGATATCAAACAGATCGGTGCTGTTGAGGTCTATCGCTTGGTCAGTCATCTCACTCTCTCCCTCGATTGGCAGTAGCCTAGCGGCAGAGAGGTCCTGTGGTCCAGAGAGAGTAACCTAGGGAGAGCAGTCAGGGAGACTCCGTATTGTGAATAGGGCCGGGGGAGCGCTCAGGCGGCGGGGCTGGATCAGACGTCCGACTAAAGCGCTTGGCGAAGACCGCGATCGCCAGGGTGCGCTCACCTGCCTCAATCACCCGGTGCTGATATTGATAGGCGAGCAGGAAGCGGATATGACGGATGCCGAACTCATCGGTCTTGGTGTCGATGACGCTGGCGAGCTCGGTCATATTGGTGTCGGTGATATGGCGGTATAACGAGCCGGGCTCGAGCCCGGGCGGCACAACGCTGCTGGTCCCAACGCCGCGGAGACGAGGCGAAGCGCGAAAATGCGCCAACATGCGAGAAAGCGGAGAGGTTTTGCCGGAAAGTGGCGTCATGGATCAGTCCTTATAAACGGGTGAGACCTTCCTATCGCAGCCGGGTGCGGTGCTGGCGTGACAATTTCAAGGCAATTTATTGGCAAACGCCTGCGTGGCCGCTTGACCGCATCCAACGGGTGCGCGAAAACAGGGCCGTACAGGTGGGGCCCGTAGCTCAACTGGTTAGAGCAGGCCGCTCATAACGGTCTGGTTGCAGGTTCGAGTCCTGCCGGGCCCACCATTCTTTTTCCGCCAGAGATGCCACCAAACCAGTGATTTATATGAATGGCTGTTTTGCGGGGCAGTCCGGCACTGAATTGATACATCTTCGTAAACAGAGACTGGAATTAAGCGGGGATATCGCCCAATTAGCGCATTCGTCTCTGTTGGCCATTTTTTGCGACCAAAGCATGGGAGGCGAACGAGGGTTAGCTTTTTTCTTCTGAACAAAATTTTTGGTTATCGGAGGGTAAAGCACCGGCCCAGCTTACATAGTGATTTGAGAGTACAGAGGAATGCGGACGGTATGAAATTTTATATTCGCCAGTTCAGTCGATGGCGGCAAAAGGTACAGCGCAAAGTTCACCGGTAATAAGGCTTACTAGATGATATTGAAATTGCCGTGGACATAACGCGGCTGCCTCGGTGATGAGTGGACGCATTTCACTATCCATTAATTCTCTCATCATAGATGGCCGATATCTAGCAGCGCTGCCTAGATAAAACATAGCCATTAACGAATATAAGAGATGGTGATATTTGGGGTCTTCTAAGTTTACGTGATATTGATAGCCATTCCTGGTCAACATCGAACAAATTGAATATTTAGAAAATTCCCTCAAATAGGCTCTGTATGCCTTCGTAAGATTTTTCCAATTTTTTGGTCTTCTGGTTTTTTGAGTTTTGTGGATTACTCGTCCATCTTTATTGACACCCTCTGTAAATTGATCTCGCCGATTTCCTTTCAACAAGCGGCCAGCGGCGATCAATTTCTCGTTCTTCTTCTGATATGAAATTTCAGCAAACAAAGTTGTCTTAAAATCATTGGTGCAAAATTTAATGTCAACAGGAAGAAACTTGGCGGAATGATCAGTGTACACCCCTGAGTAGAGACCGTGTAATTCAGGAATATTACTTAAAATTTCTTTCAGCTGAATGGTTTCATGTTCAGTTACTTTACCGCCCAACTCTTTAGAAAATTCTGACAAGATGTGGATTGAGGCATTTGCCCGCCGAGCAATTGTGATGCCAGGTGGGGCGTTGAACGGAAGGGACGCCCCGTGGTGTTCTATCTTGGTTTCAAGTTCTAAACCGCGCACGGAGAGGAAACACTTAGCAAGATTCAGCATCCCATAGTAAAGCAATGTTGCCTGCGCCGGGAGTTGGCTCACTTCCGCTGCACGATAAAAACTATCTGCCAACTCAGCATAAAATATTGCTCGTTCGTGGTTTCTTTTCCGAATTCCTTTTGTCCTGTTTTTCGCTCGAATTAGAAAGCTATAGAGATAGGCCCACGGATCAGCTGTTAAAGTATGGCTTTCGCCAGGCTCTATTAAAATATGGCTATATCGAACAGGCCGATAATTGATTAGTGCTTCTAGTGTCATCCAAGCGTATTGCTACGAAACGCAATTCCTATATTCGTAAAATTTTCATCGATTGCTACCATGAAGTGTATCTGAAGCAACGATTCGTTATGCCAACTAATCAATTCATCTCGCGCCCCCTTCTGGGACAACTGGAACTAGCACTGGCTCGTTTGGTTTTGAATCCACTACAAAATTACGCTCATAACTATTTTCACATAATTACTCACGAACCTCGCTGGAGACTTCCTCAGAATTTCCCGTGTATCGTTTCAATTCGCCCATTTCTGTTAACGAGATGCTTCTGGGAATGCCAGCTAAGGGGGATTCTGTATTTTTCTCTTCCTACTCGCGCAGCCAATTGGCCCGCAATGTTTTGGCTGCAAAGTTCTTCAATTATACGAGGGCTGAGAAACCTTAAAGCTAAGAACCTACTGAGGTCTCCCTCATCTACATTGAAGCGTTTTGCTAGTTCTCTAACTGTCATGTCTTCCCCATAGACGAGTTCTTCCCAACACTTAAAGGAGCGCGCGATCAATTTGACTAGTTTTTCGTTGGGTTCGCTTTGCATCGTAGATCCAATGAATAGCTTGGTTTCGATACCTCGTTGTTGCATGGAGATCAGCGCGTCAATTTTGATTGGGTCGATCACGCTCTCCAAATTCCTGTCGTTTTCTCCAATCGTTTGTTCCAAAAGCTCAGGACCCGAAATCTCAATCTCCACCCTTGTTGGACAGAGACTGACTCGCTTGATCAAGGCTCCTAACAATTGCGATGAACTTTCAACTGCCTCCGCCCCCAATAGTGCCGACAAGCTTGTTGCACCTTTGGTGAGTTGATTGATCTGACGAGATGAAAAGGTCTTTGATGCGAAAGCATCCATAAGTCGCTTTTCGTCCGATAGAAAATCGCAGACAGTGTTTAGAACGATTTCCTCAATATGCTTTGCTGGTATACGCCAGCCGTCACCGCCATCGCTATGGCCATGCGTGAGACGCTTGGAAACGTAATAACGATATTTGCGTCCCTTCTTGTTCGTATAGGTTGGGCAAAGGGGCTCCGTTGTTTCATCGAACAGCAGGCCAGTTAAGAGTGACTTGGTCTGAGAATTCCTGGGAGAGCCGCGTTCACGGGTATTTGCACTCAGCAACTTCTGGACGGTGTCCCAGGTTTTTCGATCAATGACTGGCATATGCTGACCAGGATAGTTTTCACCCTTGTGCGGAACGTCTCCTGCATAGAGTGAGTTGTGCAGCATCTGATAGAGATTTCCCCGAGAGAGGGGCTTTCCTCCGGTGAGTTTTTTGCCATATCGCCGGATTTTGCTGACAAACCCCAGTTGATCGATCCTGACCTTCAGCTTCCTCACACTCTTCAGTTTTATGTATAGGTCAAAGATCTGCCTGACTTTTGCAGCTTCCTCTTCATTGATCAGGAGTTTCCGGTCCTTAGCGTCAAAGCCCAGGGGCACCGGGCCACCCATCCACATGCCCTTCTTCTTGGAGGCAGCAATCTTGTCGCGGATCCGCTCAGCGGTGACTTCGCGCTCAAACTGGGCGAAGGATAAGAGCATGTTCAATGTCAGCCGTCCCATAGATGTCGTGGTGTTGAACTGCTGCGTTACGGAAACGAATGACACATCGTTCTCATCAAAAGCATCGACGATCTTTGCAAAGTCGTTGAGGGCTCGTGTGAGCCGATCGACCTTGTAGACAACGACCAGGTCAATCTTTCTGGCACTGATGTCTTCAAAGAGAGACTGCAGGGCAGGGCGCTTCAGTGTGCCCCCTGAGAGACCGCCGTCGTCATATTGCGTCGTGACCAGTTTCCATCCCAGAC
Organism: uncultured Alphaproteobacteria bacterium; assembly: GCA_943787225.1. Lineage (GTDB taxonomy): Bacteria > Pseudomonadota > Alphaproteobacteria > MPNO01 > UBA2964 > UBA2964. Next base: position 220,419 of record CALSLP010000001.1, on the reverse strand, counting down.
TGGCCTGGCTCTTGATATAGGCTTCGCAGGCTTCTCGCTGCGCGTCGAGTGAGTTGAAGTCTTGATCCAGCCCCTCATCGGTGGATTTGCGGGTATAGATTGCACAGCGGATCATAGTCCAAAGAACCTCGGGCCTGACCATCTGGCCCCGGTAATCGTGCGAGCTACTTCAGAGAGCGATCTGTAATGCTGATTGCCATATCTAAAACCTTTGTCGAGAACATCAATGATATGGGTTTTACCATGCCATTCCCTGACCAAGCGTGATCCCGGCGTTACCTTCTTCGATTTCGGTATCGATACAGTTTTGTTAGAACCGGCGTGGTTCTCTTCAGCGATCTTCAAAAGTTTACGCTTGGTCTCAGGTTTCAATCCGCCGAAGGCTTTTGCCTGAATGTTATAGGCGGTGGCATATTCAAGAAGTCTGCGGCTGATGCCTTTCGGTGGTGGTCTTTTATAGGCGGCTTCCCATTTATGAATGAGGTCTGCTCTCGATAACGCCGGGATTGCTTCAAGCTCTTGCTCAACCCTTTCCTGTTTAGTCGTCATCGTCCTCTCCTACTTGGGAGCTTTGACGATGCGATACACCCGTCCGCGTGCGGCATCCGTATTCGCTTCAACGGTGAGCTGGAGTTTTTTGCGAATGGTGGCGCTGATATAGGCGCGGATGCTGTGTGGTTGCCAGTCAGTGGCCTTATTGAGCTCGTCGGTGCTTGCACCCGTCTTTCGTTTCAGTAGACGCAGGACAGTTTGATGTTTTGAGTCCCGCTTTGTGTTCGCTGCGTTTAGAGGTTTGTCGCCGATTTGCGCGTTATTGCTCATCTGTTTTCCTTTGGTTTCGGCAGTGCGCCATCGCACTGCTTCCACCGTCGGAAGCCCTGGAGATATTCTCAAACAGGGCAGGGAGGCCGGATCAGCGTCCCGTCAGCATGGATGCTTCCTTTGCGAACGAAGTCCAGTCGGAAGATCAAATTCTTTGATAGGAGATGGAATGGCTAATGTCTTAGAGACGGTGTTGTAACCTAAAGTCTGCGCAACCATTCTTCGAGCGCGCGTGTCGCTCTTACATCATCCCGGTTATAGGTCAGGATGGAGTTCTTCAGTGCTTCTTTTTCGGAGGGGTCTGACGCATTCAGGAAATTAATGAATTGGACCACCGACCATTGTGATCCCGAACCGTCATCCTCCCACTGGAAATTGACGAGATCGGGGTGTTTGCAGATATTCTTCAACCCGTAACCGGAAACCGGCAGGACCAGGTTTGCTTTGATCGCTTTCTGAATGTCGTATAGTGGACCATCACTGCCCAAGAGCCAGGTGACGGTCTGGTTTTCCGTCATTTCATACTTTTTAGCGTAGGTTTTGATCTGGTCGCGTTCGTAGTTGGCAAAATGGATCAGTTTCAGATCTGGCCATCGTTCCCGGTAGGTCTCGACTTTTGCGAGAAAGGCGAGCCAGCCGGCTTTGTCTTCTTCAATGGAATCTGTCCATACATAGTCGAAATCAGATTTTGCATAAGGCGGCAGCAAAAATCCCCAAAGGTACACATGCTGATGGCCGCCGCCGGTTTGTGGATTGGCTTCTATGTCAAAATGAACCCAGGTTCCTTCAGGTAAGATGATCTCGTTCAGCTTGGTCAGAGCACCGGTTTTCCAGGCCTTGGCCTGAAGAACGGCTTTCTCTTTTCGGGCGCCCTTCAAGTGGGGAATATCAGGAATATCTTTGGAGTCCGCTTTCGCCAGTTGTGAAATGGTTTCCAGACCTGCATCCCGAAGCCCGGCTAGGCTCCGTCCGTCGACGCCATAAAGAAGGGACGGGTCTTCTGCCTCGACGAATTCAGGTTGGCAGATATTGTAATAAGGGCATGAAGCGCATTTTGTCTCGCCGTAGTGAGCTTCTGGGCGCTCCGTTGCCAAAAGGATTGTGTGGGCGGTGTCGATATACCTATCCAGTTTGACGTTATATTTATCGCCGACAGTTTCGGTCAGTCCCGTCCCGAGATAGACCAGCCCGTCATGTTTTGAGCCGAGCAGTCGGCGATAAAAGGCGAGCTGTATCCCGATTTTAGAATTTATCGATTGTGCAAGTTTGGCATCTGCTGCCTGGTATGTGCCGTCTTCTTGGTGCAGGAGAAAATCCGGTTTTCCGAAAAGCTGGTTTTTTCGGTCAAGCAGCTGAGCCTGATAGATGACATCGACACCGTCTTCCATCAGTGCCTTTGTATGCTCAACCGATTCAGCCTCAACGAGATCGTGCTTAGCCGAAAGCTTATTTTTTACGGTCTCTTCGTGGTCGAGGCCGAGTTCCATGATAAGGGCTTCAAAAGGGTCTGGGTCGCCCTCGGTCAGACCGGGAGGCTGATTTCGGTCATACCAGAAACGCCTGGGACAATGGCTCAGGGGAACAATGTCAGAAGCGTTTAGAAGAGGCATTGATGACCTTTTGTATCTGTCGCTGACTGAAGAACGCTATCGTATTAGCGGGGTGTTCTGGTGTCATTATCGACTATTTATCATCGGCACTGGCGAGATACTCCAATGTGGTGGCATAGGCGTTAATACAGCTCGATTTTTCTCTGATCTGGTGCGCCAAGATTAGATATTCCTCGGCGCTGATACACGCGGCCTGCCCCGATGCCGCAAAGTCGTGGGCGGTCTCGATTTCGGCAGTCATCTCGGCAAACAAATGCCGGATCAGTTCCTGTCTTTCATCATCCATGAGTACACATTCAGGGCTAACGGGTGGCCATGCATGCTTCCTTCGCAAACGAAGTCCAGTGAATTGTCATAAAATGCGGTCACCAACCTGAGGGAAATGTATGAATGCCGTTGCGTTCGTAGTACCTGTCGCGGTTTTTATTTTTACCCAATATTCGGACTGTTAGTTCAGGAATTGTGTTGCGATCTTTTTCCATAAACCAGCGCAGGAACTGAGAGAAGCTGTCGACCTGATCATTATATTTGCTGTTCGGAAATGATAGAATCTCTTTCATGAATTCATTTAGCCAGGGAGCCCCCGTGGGCAGATATATTCGGCCTTGTTCGATGAGGTGAGACACCGCGGCAAGACGTGCTTCTTTATCTGTATCGACATCAATAGCTTTGACGGGGATATCTCTTTCGTGACCGAGTATTTCGTATAGCTGTCGACCAGAAGACGCGTTTTCGATCAGCAGCAAATCGGCACCGTATACGCGTGCGTGAGATTTGGCCTTTTTTAGCAGCAACGGGAAGTCCAGCCGTTCCCGAAGAACGTGCAGTAAATAGGCCCTTTGCTCCACAAGACCGAAGGTAAGGCACACCGAATAGCTACTCCCATCATTGGTTGATACGGCGCAGTCCCAGCTCTGCACAATATACTCGAAACCGTCCCAGTTATGGGGATATTCGTGATAGCGCAGCCACTCCTGACGAACCAGATTGCCCTCGAGCGGGATCGGATCCTGTTGGTACTGGGCGGCAAAATTATAGCTCCCGAGTAGGCTCTTCTGCTGGTCCAGGAACTCCTTGCTGAGCCTGTCGGGGTGCATCAGGTCGCCTGGCTCCCTGTTAATGAAGTCATCGGGTCCGTTGCCAATCTGTATTCGTTCACTTTCGAATGCAATCGCGGGGATGGAGACTTCGTGCCAATCACTGCGTTCTTTTAGAAAACCGGCGAGGTCATCCATATGAGTCCGCTGGCTGACGATAACCAGAATTCCCTCGTCCGGATTGTCAAAGCGCGAAGAAACAGTACTCGCAAACCAGTGATTGACAGAATTTCTGATTGTCTCTGACGTAGCGTCTTCCGCTTTGATTGGGTCGTCGATGATGATGATGTCGCCGCCGCGCCCTGTAAGGGTGCCACCTACAGACGTCGCAAATCTAAAGCCGTTCTCAGAAGTCGTTGCTTCATGCGTGGTAAACTTGGACTTTCCGAATACCGTGGCGGGAAAGGCCTTTTTGTACCAGGTCGAGATCACGATCCGCTGAAAATCACGGCTGAGTTTCGCCGCTAAATCGTCCGAATAGCTGATGCAGATGATCTTTTTCGTGGGATCCTGGCCAAGACACCAGGCGGGCCAGGCAACAGATATGATGAACGATTTGAGGCTACGGGGGCAAAGACAGATCAGTAGCCTTTTCAATTCTCCCTCGTCACACCTGGTCATCAGCCAGCAAAGAAGCTGAATATGCCAATTTGTATCGAGAATCTTTCCCGGATGGACTTCTTCGAAGGCTTTCAGGAGGAAGGAAAGAAAACTCGCTCTGATGAGTGCTGAAATTTTTTCATGATTATCGGACATATCATTTTTCCCCTTTGGTTTTCCTTGGTGCGGATTTCAGAATTTCGGATTTGAAATTCTCAAGGATCTGTTTGTCCGCGGCGGAAAGGCTTTCTTCGGGAATGGAATCGGGGTCGTCCTGCGTTACCCTAACGATAAGGTCGAGCAACACCTTCATTGCGGGAACGTTGCCACCAATTGCTTTTGCAGCAATGCCTTTAACGAGTGCTTTCTGTTTCGAGATTTTTTTGGTTTTTCCGGACTCGCTAATGACAATTTTCTCGCCTAATTCATCCTGTAGATCGGACTTCAGATTTTTAGTGCCTTTCGGACGACCTTTCGGATTGCCGGATTTTCCTTTTTTGAATTGCCCTGACTTAGGCGGTTTGCCGTAGCCGACGTCGAATTCCTCAGACATTGGTTGCCTCCGTACCTTGCACAGCCGGTTCGATGATTTGTGATCTTTTGAGGGCTGTTTCGGCGAAGGTGAGTTTTGTCTCGGCGTGACGAGCCAAGCCACCTGTCATGGTTTCCCATCGCTTGATTGCGACGTCGACATAGGCTGGGTCGAGCTCGATTCCATACCCTCGACGTCCAGTTTTCTCGGCGGCAAGAAATATCGTGCCGCTTCCCGCGAACGGATCGAGGATGGTGTCACCACGATTTGAGCAATCCATGATGGCATCTGCGACCAATGAAGTTGGTTTGACGGTCGGGTGAAGAGCGAGATCGGCATCTCGGTTTTTGCCAAACGAATTCATTCCGGGATAGCGCCAAACGTTGGAACGATTGCGCCCATGGCGGCCCAACTCAACATTATTTATGTGAGGTGCCGTACCATTTTTAAAGACGAGGACCTCCTCGTGTTGCGAGCGATACAGGGAGCCCATGCCGCCGTTAGATTTGGCCCAGATGCAGATGTTCTTTAGTTCGTCATAGACAACGCTTCCGGCTGACAGAGCATGTGAGAGGTGTCTCCAGTCCATGCATATAAAATGGAGGGACCCATCGCTGGTCGCTGCAGCGAGATTATTAAAAACTGTTTCTAGAAAACCTGTGAAACCGTCATCTGACATCTCGCCGGCCGCCATGGCGAACTCGCGGTGCTTTGCGGATCCAAGTCCCGATACATGCCCGGCGATCGGTACATTGTAGGGTGGGTCGGTGAACACCATGCTGGCCTTATCGCTTCGCAGGAGTGTGGTGTAATCGTCCTGGTTAAGCGCGTTACCACACAGTAGGCGGTGATCTGTACCAAGGAGCCAGAGATCCCCGAGCCGAGATATCGAGGGAGTAGCACTGGGCAAAATCGGATGGTCATCAAATTCATCATCCTCGTCCTGTTCCGCTAATACGATGTCGATCTCGGGCGCTTCAAAACCTGTGAGTTCGACGTTGAAGTTTACCGATGCGAGGAAATCAAACTCGGCGGCAAGTTTTTCTGTATCCCATTCGCCGAGCTCTGAGACTCGGTTCTCGGCAATGATAAAAGCACGGATTTGCGCCTCGGACAGATGGGTTATCCGAATAGCTGGTATGTCGCCAAAGCCGAGCTCTTTGGCTACGTCTGCACGCAGCTCACCGGCGACAATTGCATCGTCGCCATCAATCAGTATTGGAACATTGAAACCAAATTCACGAATCGCAGCTTTGAGCGCTTTTCGTTGTTTCTTGGGGTGGGTATGAGCATTGCCCGGATAGGGCTGTAGCTTATCAACGGCAACCATCTCGACTGCGAGATGGTTTGATGCACTTGCTTTGTTGAATTCAGGCCCGCTCTGGTATTTGCTACCGGGCACAAGCGCAATTTTGTGCGCCGTTTCGTCTATCGTCTCGTTCGCCATCTGACCGACCACCATTCCTGGCTGTCGACCTGCACCTCTGCCAATTCAGGGTGCGTGAGCCGACAGCGGTTAAACCCGCTGCCACACTCCTCGCGCCCTCCTTGGCATTATGAGGAAAATAGCAATCTAATAGCAAGATGTGGTGTTTTGCTGGTTATGTCAAACTAAATGTTGACAATCACCTGATTTATTTTAATTCGAGCAATGATGCTGCTGATGTTTCAAGCGCATCAGCGATTTGCTGCAGGACTGTCACCGTTGGGTTCCTGATACCGCGTTCGATGCCGCTGATATAGGTACGGTGCTTGCCGCATTCAAAGGCAAGTGCTTCCTGTGACAGGCCTCTGGCGGTGCGATACCGCTTAATGTTGAGCCCTACCTGACGACGAATATCCATGCCTAGATGAAGGCAAAAATGTTGACTTATCGTCTACAGACTATGAGTCTCATTTCACTGGACTTGGCTCGCGAAGGAAGCAATCAGTCGTCCATGCAAGCCGGCTCTATAGAAATTGCAGGGCAGGCGGTAAACGGTGAGAGGAAAATACCATGGACGCTGGGTATCAACATACAACGCCACTCCTGATCAGTGGCTCTATTGCAGATGGGAGCATCAGCAAGCTGCAGCGCGTGCGTTTTGAGAAGAGCGGAGATTTAGCACAGGTTTATGATGAAAACTGGGTTCAGAACCTCGTGCAGCTGCATCCCGAGCTGTTGCCCGTAGAAGAGGTGGAACCTGCTTACAGCGAGGTGATTTCTGTATGCACTGAACTGCCGACCTCCAGCGGCTATATCGACAATTTCTTTATAACGCCCAGCGGCAATCTGCTGTTTGTGGAATGCAAGCTCTACAGAAACCCGGAGGCCCGCCGCGAAGTTGTCGCCCAGGTCCTGGATTATGCGGAAAGCCTGACCGGCATGACTTATGAAGAGTTGGAAGATGCTGTCAAAAGAGCAGCGCTGCCTGACGGATCAAAACCTGACTTTTCTCTTTATGACCTTGTCCCCGATGATGCAGAGCTCGATGAACCAGCATTTATCGATGCTGTATCTCGCAACCTTAAACTTGGCAGAGGATTGTTCTTCATTGTTGGTGACGGAATTAGGGAAGACGTAGAGACGCTAACCGATCAGCTGCAGTCTCATGCAGGGATGCACTTTGCCCTCGCATTGATGGAGCTGGGCCTGTTTCAGCTACCAGATCAATCCGGGTTTGTTGCTCAGCCTCGTCTGATCACACGCACAGTCAATATCGAACGAGGTATTGTCCGTATAGAAGGTGAAGGGATTTCTGTAAAAGCGCCAGAACAACACCAGCCCACCAGCAAACGGCCACAGGCGCAAACGCTCAGCGCTGAAGAATTTTACGAGTGTATGGCTAAACTGGATCCGGCACTTCCTGGTGAAATTAGGGCATTCCTGGAGCTCGTTGAACCGCTTGGGGTACGCCCCGAATTCAGAAGAAGCATGATCCTGAGATGGAGGGCCATTGACGGAACAGCATTCAACATTGGCTATATCATGATCAACGGTGAAGTCTGGACAGATATGATCAATACAGTCTCAATTGATCCTAGGGTTCATGCCGCAACCGGTAACTACCTAGCCGAACTAGCCACCGCAATTGGGGGCTCGGTCAAAGCAATACAGAACAACGAACTGAAGAATTATATAGCGATTGATAATAAGGCCCTGCAGATCACTCAGCTGCTCAAGTATGGAGACGAGTGGGCGGTTAGAATTCAGGAACTTAGCCAGGCGGTAAATGAGATTCTGGACACCTGACAAACTTCAAAATTAAATTTGTTTGGGTATTATTGGCTTCTTGCTGACATTTAAAATTTTGATCAGACAATGAATTTTTCATCAAATTTAGACTTGAAACATTATGCGGCATGGCGTGAGTCCCGGAATATTCGTTGCTCACTTGGACGACGGCCAATTTCTTAATTCCTCATTCTTACCATAGAGGAGAGTGTTGACCACGGGGCCACATAGCATTGATAAACATACATTTTTTGACTCTTCTAAACATAAATGTTGAATCTCCTGATTTGGCCACCTATGTTAGCTTTATTGAAAGCGAGAGTTGATGCTCAAGTTTTATCGATTAAATTCGGCAAAAACGCATAAGAGGTTCTCAGCGACTACTCTGAGGGCCTTGCTTTCCGCTATGCTTGTTTTCTCAGTGTTTCTTGGTCCGTATTCATACGCCGCCGAGCGTCATGCTCAACACCATGAAAATCCGATGTCGATGGATCATCATGGCGACGGGGAGCAGCATGGGCAGCCTGATGGTGAAGACCATTCGGGCGTAGGTCATGCTCTGACCCATTGTGGATCAACAGCATGTTCTCCCTCGTTTGTTGGAACCCCTGACCTGCCGACTGCGTTCGCGAATGTGTCTTTTCGACTACATTCTCCGTTCGCAGATGATCTCGACCTCCCGTCGCTCTATTTAGATGGTGACCCTCCCGTCCCGCGAAGCGGCTTCTCCCTTATCTAAAACAGCTCTCATGTAACTTCTGCGGCTGCGCCGCCGAAGGTGTGATTAGCGTCATTTGACGTCAGTCAAGCCGTGCACAACCACACGACTATTGAGAGCCTGACGATTTAAAACTCGAAATCAGGAGAAACCGGCTATGCGTCGTAACAAAACACGTCTTAAACAAACCACATCTTCAATTTACCAATCGGTATTCACATTGGCTGCTGTCCTATCGTTGTCGATCTCGACAGGAGTTCTGGCAGCCGGGAGTCACAGCAGTGGCCATAGTTCAGGAGGACACGACAGCCAGACCAAAATGATGTCCGACAAAGGACACGGACATGGTGGCGGTCACGGAAACTCCGCGGGCGAACCCGGCAAGGCGTCCGAGGCCTCACGGACTATCAAAATCGATATGATCGAAAATCGTTATTCGATCGAGGCTATCACGGTAAAAGCAGGAGAAACCGTACGGTTCGTCATTAACAACAAAGGCCAACTGGTTCACGAATTCAATATCGGCACGCCCGCGATGCACAAGGGCCATCAGAAGGAAATGATGATGATGGTCGATCACGGGGTTCTCGAAGCCGACAAGATCAACCATGCCAAGATGAAAATGGACATGGGCGGCGGCAAGACGATGGAGCACGACGACCCGAACAGCGTGCTGCTGGAACCGGGTAAGAGCGGCGAAATCGTGTGGAAGTTTTCCAAGGCAGGCACTTTCGAAATCGCCTGCAACGTGCCCGGACACTACGACGCCGGCATGGTTGGAGAACTCACAGTCAAATAGAGCGAAGGCGCGCCCCGGCGGGGCGCGCCGCCTTTTAATACAGGAGACTAAAGCAATGACTTTACAGCAAATCGCATGGCGCGCAGGTTCATCGCCGCCGCCTTTATCGCCGCGTTCACCCATCGGGGCCCAGGCCGGCACCTACAACCTGACTGTCGATCGGGTGAAAATCGACACCGGCGACTTCGTCAAGGAAGGCATTGGTTATAACGGCGCCTCGCCCGGCCCCGTCCTGCGCTTCAAGGAGGGCGAAGAGGTCACGATCAACGTCAAGAACAACCTCGATGAGCCGACATCCATCCACTGGCACGGTCTGATCCTGCCCTATCAGCAGGACGGCGTGCCGACGATCAGCTTCGACGGCATCGAGCCGGGCGAGACGTTTACCTACAAATTTCCCATCGTGCAGGCGGGTACCTACTGGTACCACAGCCACTCCGGCTTTCAGGAGCCTGACGGCGCCTACGGGGCGATCGTTATCGAGCCCAAAGAGCGCGAACCGTTCCGCTACGACCGGGAGATAGTGGTTCAACTGGCCGACAAGCATCGGCATTCGGGCGACCGCATCATGCGCAATCTCAAAATGATGCCGGACTACTACAACCGGAAGCAGCGGACGGCCGGCGATTTCTTCAAGGATGTTTCAGAAAAGGGCTCGGTGCAACTCTGTCGGACAGGAGCGACTGGGGCGACATGCGGATGATGCCGACCGACATCGAAGACGTTCAGGGTTTCACGCCGCTGATCAACGGCAAAGGGCCCAAACAGAACTGGACCGGCATCTTCAAACCGGGCGAACGGGTCCGGCTGCGGTTCGTCAACTCGTCGGCGATGACCTATTTCGATATCCGGATTCCCGGTCTGAAAATGACCGTCGTGAACGCGGACGGCAACAATGTGCGTCCGGTAACGGTCGACGAGTTCCGCATCGCCGTGTCGGAAACCTATGACGTCATCGTGCGGCCGACCGAGGATCGCGCCTATACGATCTTTGCCGAATCGATGGGCGGACAGCCTATGCCCGTGGCACGCTGGCGCCCCGCGCCGGCATGACGGCGGAGGTGCCCAAGCTTCGCAAGGCACCGCTGCTGACCATGGCCGATATGGGCATGGCCCATGAAGGGATGGATCATGGGTCGATGAAGGGCATGGACCATCGGCGATAAAGCCGATGGATCATTCGCGATAAGGGCCATGGAGCGCAGCCGATGGATCACTCGGCAATGAAGAAGCCGATGGACCACTCTGCGATGCAGAGGCCGATGGATCATTCCGCGATGAAGCCGGATGAACACGGCGGCCATGAAAGGCATGGATCATTCGTGCTGCATGGCGGCATGGGGGCTGAAGAAATCCGACCCCTTCTATGCCGCAGGCAGCGGTCTGCGCCAAAGGCGGCGAATGGCGGGAAGTTCCTGTCCTACGCCGACCTGAAGGCCCAGAAGCCGCTCTACGAGCATCGTGCGGCGACGCGGGAGATCGAGATCCGCATCACCGGCAACATGGAGCGCTATCTCTGGTCGCTGAACGACGTGAAGTACGGTGACGCGGAACCGATCCGGCTGAAATACGGCGAACGGGTAAGGTTTAAGTTCGTCAATGAAACGATGATGACCCATCCGATGCATCTGCATGGAATGTGGTCGATTCTTGATAACGGTTCGCAAAAAATGGAACCCGATAAAACACGTAGTCAGCGTATCGCCCGGCACCACGGTCTACATGGAAACGGAAGTGGATGCGCCGGGCCAGTGGGCCTTCCATTGCCATCTGTCCTATCACGCGGCAGCGGGCATGTTCCGTAAAGTCATCGTCGAAGGCGGGCCGAAGCAGGCTGCCGACGCTAGTTTAGGAGCAAGCAAATGAAACACCTGATGAAATCATTTGTCTGGACGGTGATAGTCGCGACGGGTCTTTCCGTATCGCCTGTTTCGGCCCAGAAAACCGACCTCATATACTACGGATTTCAGCTTGAAGAATTCGAACATCGGCGTGGAGATGCCGGCGAGAAGCTTCTGGTCTGGAACGGTGACGCCTTCATTGGTACCGACGAGCTAAAACTCCGCTGGCTTAGCCAAGGAGAATACGACACCAAGGGCAGTAAGCTCGAGTCCGTGGAGAACCGCCTTGTGCTCCAAGCGCCGGTGACCGATTTCTTCGATGTGAAGGCCGGTATTCGAGCCGATACTCCCAAAGGTAAAAGTCGATTGTACGGTGTCCTGGGCCTGACCGGTCTAGCCAAGCAGTGGATAGAAGTCGATGCGGATCTGTTCGTTAGCGACAAGGGCGACGCTTCGGCCCGGCTCGATGCGGAATACGAGATGCTGCTGACAAACCAAATTACCTTAACCCCTTCGATCGATTTGGACGTCGCATTCTTCCGACGACCAAAAAATGGGGATTGGCAGCGGGCTCAGCAGCGCCGAAGTGGGCCTTCGTCTGAGCTACGACATTCTCGATCGAGCAATATCGCCCTATCTCGGCGTAGTGTGGGAACGGAAGTTTGGAAAAACCGCCGACTTCGCCCGAGACGAGGGCGAAGACATTGAAGCATGGTTCGTCGCAATCGGCGTCAAAGTCCTGTTCTAGGCGCCGCCAGAGAATACGGTGACAACTGAGATGTCCGCCCGAATTTTAATCGGGCGGACATCCAATCGGCATGGTGACTTCATGATGAGCATACAGCGAAGAGAGTCCAAATCTGCTGGATGGTTTTCGAGCTCCAAATTTTCTGCGTCTAATTTTCTAAACATCTGCGCTACCATTTTGTTGATGGTAGTCGCGCAACCGAGTTTCGCAGATTCGCAGCTTAGTACAGCACTTGTACGGCTGGAAAACGTCCGCATATCTGCCGGTGATATTGGCGACGACGCTCAGGTCAGATTTCTAATTTTTAATAACGGGCATACGCCTCTTCATCTTCGAGGGATATCGAGCTTAGTAGCCAAAAGTTCGAGGTTCGAAATTGAAATTAGCAATAAGAAGCATGTCACAGCTGAGTTGCTTTCAATTCCAGCGGACGAAACTTTGAATTTCCAAACATTCCATCAACGTATTTTTCTATCTCGCCTAACGAAGAAATTAGTTCCCGGACAGGAGATAGACATCAAGTTTCATTTTCTCAAAGGCGACTTAGATGCCGTCGCCCATGTCCATTGACGATGCAGGAATGTCAGCAGGAAATACAGATCGACCAAACAATCACCGGATTGGAACACGCTTTCACGATAGTAACGATATGGCGAAACTGCTGATATGACGGATTTAGAAGAAACTCTCAAATATGCCGAAAAACAGCAGGAACGGCTTGCTGCAATTATACGAGTGTTTGTGTTCTTAGCGCTGCTGGCGACAGTATTATCTATCAGGTCGCACGGAGGGCATCATCACCCGGTTCTGGCCCTCACGATTGCATACGGTATTCTCACCACTGGCGGGCTAATATTTTCCTGGCGTGGGATATTTCATCCAGTGCTGCCATTGGTATTTGTCACCCTGGAGATATTGCTTGTCGGCGGCCAGACGATCCTCATGGGGTCGCTTATGGGGCAATCGCCGATGTCTCTATCCGCGCTTCCTATCGCCGCCGTCATTTTTGTCATTCTCGCCCATGCCGCGATGCGTTACAGGCCATGGCTGGTCATTTGGGCCGCCGGTCTGTTTCTTTCAATGATGGCGCTGGCCGCGCGATTCTTGCCGATAACCGAAACCATGCCGGTAATGTCCCAAAACCTTCAACACGATATCGTCCATCACCAAATGTTCCCGGTGATTATGATTATTCTCACCGCCGGCATCCTTTTCGTTACGGCCCGCGGTACCCGGCGCTTGCTGCGTGTCTCTATCTCCGATCGGATAGCCCGCCATCGTTTGTCCAGATTTTTTGCGACAGATATCGCCAACCATTTGACAGATGATTCAAATGAAAACGATGCTAGCGGTGCCGTGCAGCCGGTTTCGGTGTTGTTCACCGACATCAGAGGGTTCAGCTCTATTGCCGAGAACTTAACGCCAGTGGAACTAATCGATCTACTCGGGGAATTCCGTGAAATCCTAGCGAAGGTCATTCAGGAACACGGTGGCGTGGTGGACAAATTCATCGGAGATGCGGTTATGGCGGTGTTCGGATTCCCGGAGCCCGATGAATCGTCGTCAGCGCGATGCCTCGCTTGTGCGCAGGCGATGTTGCAACGCTTGCAATCGTGGTCCGACGAACGGTCTGCCGTCGGGCAACTCCCGGTAACCATCGGGATCGGTATTCACTATGGGGAAGCATTCGTAGGTGTTGTCGGGAAAGCAGACTTACTTGAATTTACAGTAATCGGCGACACTGTAAATATCGCCGAGCGTGTAGAAAGAATGACGCGAGCGCTAGACGCCGAGATCACGGTATCCCGCACCTTCGCCGAAGCGGCTGGTCTGGATGCGGACGCACATGGATGGGATTTTACACTCGCCCAACCGATGGAGGGCCGCAGCCGCCTGATCGACGTATTTTCCTATCGGCGCGATGGTATTCGAACTCATGCCTCGGCATAGAATTCGTTTCGTCATTGGAGTTGAGGCATTGAACAGTTTGCCCCAAATCGCTTGGTCAGAGTCATTCATTAACATCTCCCTGAGGCGGATATGGCCATAGGGAAGTGTACCTCCGACCCGTCAGGTGCGCGTCAACGAAACACCGACTGTGGAGAAGTCTGAGTATTGGCCTTCCAGTTACCGGAGGCCTTATCTTCTACCTCAGAAAGAGGAGCAACATAGTGAAAACAGAGTCAGAGCAACATAGTATACCAGCGGGTACCGAGACCCACGCGCCCGACTCATCCAGCGCCACTGATCCTGTTTGCGGCATGTCGGTCGATACCTCGCTAGATAAGCCCACCCATACGCATAACGGGCAAAACTTCCATTTTTGCAGCCAGGGTTGTCACGATAAGTTTGTCGGGGACCCCGAGCACTATCTGTCAGGTGCGCACCGCAAAGCAGCAGAGGCTGCGCCGTCGGGGACCATGTTTACTTGTCCGATGCATACCGAAATCGTCCAGGAGGGCCCCGGGACCTGTCCGGTCTGTGGAATGGCTCTGGAGCCGATGGGGATTCCATCCGGTGATGAAGGCCCAAACCCCGAACTGATCGACTTCCGACGCCGTTTCTGGGTTGGTGCTGCGCTTACCGTTCCGCTTCTGATATTGGCGATGGGACCATTTGTCGGACTTGGGATTGTCCGCGAAGTTCTCGGCGAGCGCACAACGCTTTGGACCGAATTCGTCCTCGGGACACCTGTGATCCTATGGGCCGGTTGGCCGTTTTTTGTACGTGGCTGGAATTCGGTTGTTACCTGGAACCTGAATATGTTCACGCTAATCGGAATGGGGGTCGGTGCCGCATACTCATTCAGTATCGTTGCCGTCGTCGCACCGGGTATTTTCCCCGACGGCTTCCGCGATGCACACGGTAATGTTGGCGTTTATTTTGAGGCAGGGGCAGTGATCGTCGTTCTCGTTCTACTCGGTCAGATTATGGAGCTCGGCGCGCGCGAGCGCACTGGCAGCGCGATCAGGGCTTTGCTCGATCTCGCCGCTAAGACTGCCCGGATTGTACGCGAGAACGGGAACGAGGAAGAAATTCCCCTCGAAAATGTCCAGGTCGGCGACCGCCTGCGTGTACGCCCTGGCGACAAGGTCCCAGTCGATGGTGTCGTGCTTGAGGGACGCTCGTCTATTGACGAATCAATGATTTCCGGTGAGCCGATCCCCGTCGAAAAGGTAGATGGGGATCCGGTCACCGGCGCAACGATTAACGGCACGGGTAGTCTCGTGATCGAAGCGCAGCGGATCGGCGCGGACACAATGCTCAGCCAGATCGTAGAAATGGTCGCTAATGCACAACGCAGCAGGGCACCGATCCAGAAACTTGCGGATTCTGTCGCGGGAAAATTCGTACCCGCCGTCATCCTGGTCGCACTTGTTTCGTTCAGCATCTGGGCAGTCTGGGGACCGGCACCGGCCCTTTCATATGCTCTTGTTAATGCCGTTGCGGTGCTGATCATCGCCTGTCCGTGCGCTCTAGGTCTGGCGACACCAATGTCGATCATGACAGCGACAGGCCGAGGCGCACAGGCGGGTGTCCTTATCAAGAACGCGGAAGCGCTGGAGAGGTTCGCAAAGGTAGACACGCTGATTGTCGACAAAACCGGCACTCTGACACAGGGGAAACCGAAGCTTGTCGCTGTTCTCTCCGAAGTGGGACATACAGAAGAAGAGGTGTTGAAACTCGCCGCCAGCCTTGAGCGGGGATCAGAGCATCCCCTTGCCGAAGCAATTGTTACTGGAGCAGAAGAGCGCAGGGTAACCTTGTCAAAAGCCGATGATTTCGAGGCCGTCACCGGCAAGGGGGTTAAAGGCACGGTCGATGGCAAGCGTGTCGCGCTCGGCAACGCCAAACTAGTCGCGGATCTTGGCCTGGAAGGCGGCCGGCTTATGGAGACCGCGAACGCCCGGCGGGACGAGGGTGAGACCGTAATGTTCGTCATTGTCGGCGCCGAGATTGCGGGGCTTGTTTCTGTCGCCGACCTAGTGAAAGAAACCACCCCCGAGGCGCTTGTTTCGTTGCATGAGGCCGGCCTCAGGATCGTAATGGCAACAGGTGATAACGAACGGACCGCGAAAGCCGTAGCGGCGAAACTGAGCATCGACGAGATACGTGCGGATGTTCTGCCGGAAGACAAAGCGCGAATCATCAAGGAATTGCAGGCGGAAGGCAGAAAGGTTGCGATGGCCGGCGATGGCGTCAACGACGCGCCAGCTCTCGCTCAGGCTGATGTCGGGATTGCAATGGGTACGGGCGCCGACGTGGCCATCGAAAGCGCTGGGTTTACACTCATCAAGGGCGATCTCAACGGGATCGTCCGGGCTCGACGGCTATCACGGGCGACAATGCGGAACATTAGGCAAAATCTATTTTTTGCACTTGTCTATAACGCACTCGGCGTACCTATCGCTGCAGGTGTTCTATTTCCATTCTTAGGCATCCTGATCTCACCAATGTTCGCAGCTGCAGCTATGAGCCTCTCATCTGTATCCGTTGTGGGCAATGCGCTGCGGCTTCGGTCGGTCGACCTTGAACAAAGCGGAAGATAGATCGATGAAGTTTCAAGTGTGGCCGCGGTTTATTCTGGAATTTGATGTTTTGATTCCGGGCGCGCCCCAAATTGCGAGCAAACAAATTCATGTCAGCAGAACGGTGGGGGCCTTATTAACAACGAAAAGAAAGCCAAGATTCGTAGCATAAACAATCAATACGTCGTTTGCATATAGGATAACTTCGATCAATCCTGTAACAACTTAATTTCTAATTCACTCCCACATGATATGCGATGTTCGCGACCGTTCCTTTTGGGAAATCGAATTCAAACTTTGAACGAAAAATAGCGCGGCGCCCCCGTTTTTTTGGAATTCTCGTTCTCACTAGCGCTACGTTACGCCTTTGGAGCACTTCATTCCCCGGAATGGCTATATCAATATCAATGTGACCGCTAAAAATACCGAACGATTTCCACATAGGAAACGCTGCTTCACCGCGTACAACGGTCATAGCATCTTCACGATAGGCGGTTACTCGGGTGATATGGATCGGATTTGATTCCTTGATCTCAATTCGAACGATGCCCTGTTCGACCAATGTAGGAGAAGGCAGGGAGCAGGCGGAAATAATCGTAAACATCGACAAGCAGGTTAGAACTTTAGTTAAACCTAGCATTACAGACTCTCCGTTATATTGCTGTATCCCCACGCTCTCCGGTACTGATCCGAACGGCCTGTTCAATTGACGCCACGTAGATTTTTCCATCCCCCCGCAATCCGGTGTGAGCGACTGTTTCAATAGTGGAAACAACTTTCTCCACCAAATCGTCAGAACAAGCGATCTCGATCCTGATTGCTGGTAAATAGTCCAGCACATCTAAGGCGACGCTATCAGGCGCGTCCTTCGCACGACCTCGTCCAAAGCCGTGCACATCAGAGACACTCGCTCCCGAAACGCCTTCAATCTGGTGCAGCGCGAGCGTTACGTCCGAGAGCTTGTTGGGTTTGATATAAGCTGTAATGGTTTTCATGACGTGCTCTCCCTACTCGTTTGGCGCTGTGCGGACAATGTCGGATCGAAATCACAGGCGGTAAAACGGTTGCAGCATTTCTACAGGCCTCATTTATCTCTTCCTGTTTAAGATGGCGCACACTACCCATCATGCCGGTGCCTCATCTTTTTGGACCGCTCCAGCCGCAGGCGCTTCTCGTTCTGGCTGTACAGCAAACCATTTGTAAAGCGCGGGCAAAACAATGAGGGTCAGCAACGTCGATGTGACCAAACCGCCAACCACGACGGTCGCCAGCGGCCGCTGGACCTCGGAACCGATTCCGGTCGATAACAACAAGGGGATTAGACCAAGGCTTGCTACGGTCGCTGTCATGAGAACGGGCCGAAGACGCAACATTGCCCCCTTCGAAACTGCTTCATCAATTGGCATACCGTCTCGCACTAGAGTGTTGAAGTAAGACACCATGACCACGCCGTTCAGAACGGCTACACCAAACAAGGCGATAAAGCCGACCGAGGATGGTACGCTCAGATACTGACCCGAGATGGCGAGCGCAAATATTCCACCTATCAGAGAGAACGGCACGTTCAACATGATCAGGACAGCGTTTCCGATCGAATTGAATGACATGTAGAGCAATAGGAAGATCAATCCGAGACAGACCGGGACGACAATCATGAGCGTCTGTTGCGCACGCTGCTGGTTTTCGAATTGGCCTCCCCAGGTGACAAAATAGCCGGGTGGCAGTTTTACCTTATCCGCTACGGCACGCTGCGCCTCCTTGACGAAGCCACCCATGTCGCGATCACGGACATTGGCCTGGATGACCACGCGCCGCTGAGCATCTTCTCTACTTACCGTAGGTGGTCCATCGACAAGACGAATTCGGGCCACCTGTGAAAGTGGCACGCGGAGACCGTTATTTCCTGAAAGCCAGAGATTGCCTATGGCCTTGGGATCGTTGCGATACGATTTCGCCATTCGCAAATACACGTCAAACCGTCGTTGTCCTTCCAGGATTTCGCTAACAGCTTCGCCACCAACGGCTGTCGATACTATGTCCATTACTTGAGCGACATTGAGTCCATAACGCGCCAATTCAGCGCGGTCGGCTTCAATCACCAATTGCGCTTCGCCACTGATTTGTTCCATCTGGACATCTGCTGAACCGCTGATGGTCTTAACCGCAGCCTCGATTTCTCGCCCTTTTTTCTGCAGGACCTCGAGGTCATCGCCGAACAGTTTGATGGCTATTTGCGCCTTAACACCTGACAGAAGCTCGTCAACCCGCGTCGCGATTGGCTGTGAGAAATTGAGCAGAATCCCCGGGTGTTCACTAAGGTCCTTTTGCAAAATTCGTATCATTTCTTGTCGTGAGTTTGCGGTCGTCCATTCCGCCTGCGGCTTGAGGCCGACATTCAGCTCGTTGTTGGAAATTGGCTCGGGATCACCGCCAAGCTCAGGGCGTCCGATTTGACTGAATACGTAGGTAACCTCGGGGTATTTTTTGAGTTTTCGCTCTAACCGTCCTGCAATGCGTTTGGATTCTTCAAGAGATATGCTTGGATTCATCGTCACCCGAATGGACATTGTGCCTTCATCGAGTTCAGGAACGAATTCTGTTCCAAGGAATGGCACGGTTGCGAGCGAGACACCAAGAGCCACCACGGCGCAACTGATTACGAACCATCGCCGCGCTAGCGCAAAGGAAAGAACGGGCCTGTAGACCGTCTTGAGTGCCCGCACGATGAAGCTCTCCTTTTCGTCAGCAGCCTCCTTAAGAAGCAATGAGCAAAGAACTGGCACGAGAGTCAGGGCGACTATAAGTGAGCCCAGCATGGCAAAAGCAACACTGAATGCCATCGGCTTGAACAGCTTCCCCTCGACACCCTCAAGCGTGAACAGAGGTAGAAATACGACGATAATTATTAGAACGGCAAAGAAGACCGGCTGCCCTACCTCGCGAACCGCTCTCAGCACACGGTGAGGCAAGGGCTCCTTCGCGTGGTTCGGTTCGGACAAATGCCTCATCACGTTTTCAACAACCACGATTGAACCATCGACCATCATGCCGATCGCAATCGCCAAACCACCCAAAGATTGCAGATTTGCGGATAGCCCAAACCACCTCATCATAATAAAGGCGATCAGCATCGAGATCGGGATCGAACAAAGGACCACAAAGGCCGACCGCATATCCCAAAGAAACAGGGCAAGGACAATTATGATGAGAATGGCAGCCTCGATAAGCGCGTTCTGCACCGTCGATACTGCCTTTTCTATGAGGTCGGCCTGGTCATAGACCGGAACGATTTTCACCCCATCGGGTAACGCCTTTTGGATAGACATGATCTTCTGGCGAACGCCATCGATGACAGCCTTGGTATTTGCCCCTGTGAGTTGAAGGACGATACCCATGACCACCTCGCCGTCACCATTCATTGTCACGGCACCCTGTCGGATTTCCGAACCATAGGCGACCTCAGCGACATCGCGTACATATACCGGAGTGCCGTCTTCCGATTTGAGAACGATATTTTCGATATCGATAAGCCCGGCCCGACCACCCCTGATCCAGCCAACGCCCCGCACGACTAACTGTTCTTGTGGGCCTTCAAGATACCAGCCACCCGCGTTCTTATTATTTGATTCTATGGCACCGCGCAGGTCACTGAGCGTTAAATCGTATTTGTATAGCTTGTTGGGATCGACCTGGACCTGATATTGACGCACGTCACCACCGTTGCTCAAAACATCCGTGACACCTGGCACGGTCCGCAACTGAAACTTCACCAACCAGTCATTGATGGTCCTAAGTTCCATTGGTGTCTTGCCCGCGCCAACGAGAATATATTTATAGATCTGGCCCAAACCGCTTGTAATCGGTCCCATCTCCGGGTCACCAAGTCCTTCGGGAATTCTTTCTTTGGCAAGCTGCAGCCGTTCAAGCACGAGCTGTCGCGCAAAATAAATGTCGATTTTGTCTTCGAAAACAACGGTGACGACCGAAAGCCCGGTCTTCGATATCGACCGAACAGCGGAAACGTCGGGAAGCCCATTCATTACCGATTCAATCGGAAAAGTGATAAGCTGCTCAACCTCAATCGCCGCTAGTCCGGATGCTGCCGTATTGATCTGTACCTGTATATTCGTGACATCAGGAAAGGCTTCGACGTTAAGTCGCGATGTGGAATAGACACCAAATGCGATAAGGCTGATCGCAAGCAACACCACAAAGAAACGCTGGCGCAAAGCGGTCTCGATAATTTTGTCAATCATAGCCTGCACCCAACTATCATCAATTGAACTCCAGCGCTGATACCCCCTTTAGTGTCCATGATCGCCTCCAAATCCTTCTTTTTCCAACTCGGATTTCAGGATGAAGCTACCCTCCGCGACAATCCGCTCACCTGGTTTGACACCTTTTCGTATTTCGACCCTTCCGCTAACCTGATCGCCAATTTCCACTTCACGCCGTTCGAACCGACCACCTCCTTCATCCACGAACACAATGGTTTCACTCCCCTGTCGTCTCACAGCAGCGGCTGGAATAGACACCACGCCATCCTTGGCATCCACAACAACGCTGGCTTGGACGAACATGCCAGGTTTGAGGAGACGTCTGGTATTATCGACTTCAATGCGGACTTTTAGAGTACGCGTACGTTCATCGAGCGTATCGGCAACCCAGGTAATCCGACCTTCGAAGAATTTATTTCTGTAGGCTTTTGTTGTAACGGATGCGGTTTGCCCCTTCTTCATGCGCGCGATGTCTTTCTCGTAAACACTGGCGATTACCCAAACGGAGTTGAGGTCGGCAATCCTGAAAATTGGTTCCCTTTGATCAACTGAAGCGCCGTTTGTTACGTGTTTTTCGATAATCGTCCCCGCTAGCGGTGCAACAATTTCATAATGAGTGAGTGATTCCGCTGGCCCCTTGGCAAGCCGTTTTAGGGCTGCCGACGATGTTCCAAGGGCACGAAGTTTTTGCGAAGCCGTGCGCTCGGCGATCCGCGCCTCGGATAGCGCAGATTTAGCATTCAGATATTCCTGTTCTGACGAAATACGCTTTTTCCATAGTTTCTCTTCCCGTCGGAATGAAGACCGGGCGAGCTTGGATTTTTCATTTGCGGCGACATAGGCGGATTTCGCATCGGCAAGTTCCCGGCTATCTAGCACAGCCATAACAGCATTCTTTTTGACCTGGTCCCCTAGAAAGGAACGGACTGATCGCACGACGCCTGGTACGCGCGGGACAACTTGAACAACCCGGTTCTGGTCAACGCGTACTTCTCCAGCGAGGTTGATGGCTAGATCCACCCGCCCAAGAGTAGCTTCCACGGATACGATACCGGCTAATTTTATTTGCTTAGCGGTCAGGCGAACGCCAGCTCCCTCTTCTTCCGAATGTCCTTTCTCAACGTGACCTTCTTTTTTATGACCTTCTTCCTCTTGTCCATGTCCGGCTTCCTTTGCTTCAGGGCCATGTCCGTGCTTCGCCTCATTCTTGGCCTTGTCAGCACTCACGTGTTTTTCACTCTGATGGTCATTCCCTTCAATCAAATGTTCGATCTCGTCTTTGAAGCTGAGCACGACTATGCCAAGGATGACCAAACCACATAGGCCAAGTAATATTTTTTTCATCTGGTTTTCTCCGATTGGCGGTTGTCAATTTTAGGTTTCCCAGCGGCAATCGAACGACCGGTTAGGCGTTCGATATCCAGCGTAGTCTGGTGGTAGGCGGCTGCGGTTTCGAGATAACGCTCATGAGCCTCAAAAAGCGTCCGCTGAGCATCTAGGACGTCAAGAAAATCAAATTTACCTTGGCGGTACCCTTGCTGGGCGGCTTCAAATGCTCGCTGAGCACCGGGAAGGACCTTAGTAGAAATCGTGGCAAGAGAAGAGTGAAGTGCGGCCCCTTCGCGATACGCCTGTTTGAGACTGCTGGTAATATTGACAATAGCGCTACGCCCCTGATGCCGTGCCTTGGAAATTCTCCGCTCAGCTTCGAGTGTGCCGCCGGGGTTTATCCCGAACACAGGAATGGGAATTGATATCCCGGTGATAAGCGCGCTATCGCCGGTCTCCTCGAAACGGCGAATGCCAGCGCTAACTGTAACGTCCGGAATATCGCGCGCTTTTTCGAGATCGAATGTCGAATGCCTCAGCTGCATCTCAGCGTGAAGCCTTGCGGCATCGGGGTTGTCCGGTACAAATTTGAGAAGGTTTTCTAGAGGCGGTAGATCCTGAAAACTATCGAACTTGCCTTCGACGCTCTCGAAGAGAGGCGATGTACCCCCCCAGAAAGCGGCAAGTCTTTCGCGGGCCGCCCGTAGTTCGCGACGTGCGCGGTCTGCTGCTATTTCAGCATTGGCTAGTAATACGTCCGCTTTAGTGTCTTCCAGCGCCGATGCACGGCCGGCCCGCACCCGCTCGCGCACTGTATCACGCACCTGTCCGGCCAACTTTAACTGGTCCTGTTTTAACTCATCGCGGCGTTGGGCAGCGAGCGTACCCATGAAAGCTTTCGCCGTAGCGACGTATACGTCTAGCCGCTTCGCTTCGTAATCCCATCCGGCCAGATCGCGTTCCAATTTTGCGACGCGGGATCGTTTTGCTCGTTTACCGCCCAGCTCGATCAATTGGCTGAGTGCAACCGTAGTCTCCGCACCATTAAAGTTTCGTTGGCTATCGGAACCGCCAAAATTTTCAACTTCTGCTCCCAGTTCAGGGTTGGGAAGGAGACCAGCTTGTAGAATGCGTGCATCGACGGCACGCACTTCCCACGAAAAGGCGGCCAACTCGGGGTTTTTTAAAAGAGCTTGCGAGAGCGCGTCACGTAACACTAGTACGCCGGTCGGTTCTTTTCCATTCAAGGAAACGACTGGTAACTGAGAATTTTTTTCGATCGGTTGATAAGACGGGATCGCCTTGCCTAGAGAGCGAGCAGGCGCCCAACCTTCAGTCGTCTCACTACGATTGGCTGGTGTGCAAGCAGTAACCAATATCGTCAACAAAACAGCGAGGACGATGTGCTTGCCTTGTTTGCGCTCTATCATATGCGCTTTATTCATTCGATTACTCCAATCGATTCTGGATTGACGATCATTTATAATGACGGTCTTTATTTGTAGGGATTCCAGGACGTGGCAACGCGATGCGCAGGCCGTTTAAATGGCAAAGTCGTCCTAGTCATCGCAATTCCTGCCGTACAAAAGATATAAATCTAGTGCCGAGATTAAGCGATGTTCGGAAATGGCTACAGAATTGGAGGTGGAGTCGCGGGAGCGGTAATGTGTGTAAGTGGAATATTACCGAACGGCGAGTATTTTTCGCCAACAACGGCCACTGTCAACTTTTGAGTGGAAGTACCCGTTGTGAAGAAATGAGAGATACCGCTGCAGTGGACAATGGTGGGATCGTCTTGCCCATCAGGTATATCACCTGACGGTGTAATTGAGTTCGAATCAGAAATTGAAACGGCGTGTGCGTGACTAGGACCAAAGTCATCATGCGGAGTTACCGGCAGCAAACCGGTAAGGACAATCAGTCCAATCATAAGTCCCGCAAAATAACGTCGCACGTCGATCAATCTCCCTCAAAACCTAATTTAATTGTAACAAACCAAAAATTTCAGACGATAAGAAACTTCTCACCTATCTGTCCATATGCCCCAATCGAAGTCAATGATTCGTTAATCAAGGCTTCTCACTTGTCCACAATTAAATGTAACCTCACCTGCTTACGTTCCTGAAATGCTTGCCGAATTATTTGCATCGAGGACAACAAAAAGAGCGCCGCCATAATGCCCGCGACAATCAAATCAGGCCAAGCCGATTGCGATACCCAGACACCGCTCGCCGCCAGAATAACGGCGACGTTGCCAATCGCGTCATTACGGCTACACAGCCAGACTGAGCGGACATTGGCATCCCCATCCCGGTATTTCAGGAGTAGGAGGACACTCGCCAAATTTGCGACAAGAGCGAGAAAGCCGATGATACCCATGACTTCCGCCTTCGGGACTCCTAGCACGAGAAATTGGTAAGCCGTTGATCCCAGCACCCAAAGTCCCATCGCGGCCAAACTTAACCCCTTAAACAAGGCTGCTCGGGTTCGCCAGACCATGGGCATGCCGATTACGAAAAGGCTTATGGTATAGGTTGCCGTGTCGCCGAAGAAGTCCAACGCATCGGCTTTGAGTGCCTGGGAGCCAGCCAGAACACCGGCGGCCATTTCAACAAGAAACATGGTCCCATTTATAGCGATGACGGCCCAAAGAGCGCGTTTATAGGCGGCAGAAACGCCGTCAAATTTTGGCTCATGATCGCAACACTGAAAACTCATGTGAACAAAACTCGTTGATTTTTTGCACCAATCACCCAACCTTAATACCTACAGCGACTATAGGTTCAAGGAGAAAATTATGGCTGGCGAACTATCGATCGGCGGATTGGCGCAACACACAGGCTGCAAGGTGCAAACGATACGTTATTACGAACAGGTCGGCATTATGCCGGAACCATTGCGCTCCAATGGAAACCAACGCCGCTACGATTTTCAGCACGCAGAAAGGCTGGCATTCATCCGACACAGTAGAGAGCTTGGCTTTTCCCTTGATGCTATTCGGCAGCTTCTTGACCTATGTGATGACCCAAATCAGACTTGCGAAAATGTAGACGCCATCGCGAAAGAACAGTTAGAGGAAGTCAATCGCCGCATCGCGAACCTTCAAACACTTAAAACAGAATTTGAGCGCATGATTACACAATGTCGCGGCGATAAAATTGGTGAATGTCGGATTATTCGGGTGCTAAGCGATCATTCCGAATGTGTTGCGCCCAATCATGGAGTCATTTCCTGACCAGCATTTAACGCACTCCAAATGCAGTATGACCCTTTAACGCGGCGCTATTCGCTGTAGTGCCCCAAAACACGAATTCTCCTCGCGTACAAGTTTCCCAAATCGTGTAAAACGGCATATGGGCGAATTCCCGGATGAGGTTCGCTGCCGCAACGAATGGCTGATAACGCCGTAGAGCTGCGAGTCAATCGGCAGAGACGATATCAGCCAAACCAGGCGCCGGCGTTAGTGTCGATACGGGAAACATCAAAACAATCCCTTCAGTCTGTCCCAGAGATCCTGCGGCTTTTCTTTTTGCGAGACGTTCGGATTATTTGTCAGACCATTGACGTAGAGAACGAGGTTCACAGGATTGAACCGTAATCCGTAAAAGTTCGCAGCCCAGCGGCCTTCCCGGTCGATGACATGTGTGACGACGCTATGAACCTGATAATCGTCGCCGGTTTTGGTGAACTTGTGCCCAAAATCCTCCGCCAGTTTGCGGGTGGTATCCTCCGGTTGACCCGATGTCGTGGTCAAGTATGACCAGTTGACCCTGTCCGATCCGTGAATCTCCCCATAGGCTTTCAGGCCGTCTGCGGTATCATTTACAGGGTCGGTCGTAATAGAGACGAAACGCACCATGCCCTTCATCGGGGTCTGGTTGATCATGGACTGTACTTTTGAGAGATACTCCGCATGGAGCGGGCAAACGTCGGGGCATTTCGTATAGATAAAATTCAGGATGACAATTTTTTCACGAAGATCATCGAGTTTGACTATCCGTCCGCCGACATCACGCAATACGAAATCCGGAGATTTTCTGTCTATTGGCTGAAAGAATTTCTCCTTGCTCCCCATTACTTTATCGAGGTCGGCGCCCGGATGGTGGGCAATGGCGGTGGACGTGTGGGTCAACAATATTGCGAGCGCGAGGATCAATTGTATCCCACGGGGTGGAGATAGGGCCGAAGACATCAATCGTCTTTCCCTGTTGGTAATTCGGACGGTTCTTTGTTAATCGCGGGATCCGCGGAGGACTGACTTGCCGTTTTTTTCATGCAGCAGACGCCGACAGCGCACATCGCGACGCAGGGCAGGACGCTGATCAGAATCGGGGCGACCCCAGCGGTCACCAGCCAGCCCCAGTTGAAAGCAAGCCCGGCGGCAACAGCTATCCCACCAAGGGCGAGCCATCCACGGCGACTGCGCAAATAATACCGAACGGCGCGAAACAGACCCAAGGAGAATGACGTTTCCGCCTGTTTGCCACGAGGCGACGCGGTCATGATTTCGGCCCTCCGGAAGATCGGGTTGATGGGCCACCATCCACGTTTTTGCGGCCGGGGTTGTGCGGCAGTTCAGGCGCCGGCTCAATCGTTGCAGGCGCAGAATTCGTCGATGATCTTTCGGTGCGCCCGTCGAAGAATAGATATTTGACGAGCGCTGCCACCGCCAACACCAGAAGAACTACTACAGCGAGTCCAAACAGGCCCATACCCCACATCATCCCGCCGCCGTTCATCATCATGTCATTCATCATTGTGCCTAATCTCCCTTTTTGGCCTGCCGTTGCCGCAGCGCTTCGTTAATACGTTCCTGCCGATCGCGGATATGATCAGGCCATTTACTCTTGATGAAAGACAGGACGGCCCAAATTTGCTGGTCAGTCAAAACGCCACCGAATGCCGGCATGTCGCTTTCATAACCTTTAGGCGCGAGAGGCGGCTTAACGCCCAGCTTGGATAGGCGGAACAGTTGATCGTCCGCGTGGTGCCAGGTATGGCCGGTCTCGTCGTGGGGAGGCGCCGGCAGTTTGCCGTCGGGCTTGCGCTCTCGCCAGTTCGGTTGCCCCTCCAAACGCGGGCCATGGCAGGCCGCACAATGGGCACGATAAATTGTCTCGCCGAACGTGACCTGCTTTTGGTCCTCTGGATCAGCGCGGTGCTGTGCCGATTCAGACGGGACGAACTGGGTCCACAGACCGACGCCAGAAGCAAGCAGCAGTAAGGAAACGATACCGACGGCGGTTGCACGCACCTTTGAAGATGTTGTCCTCATTCGACAGCGTAAACCTTCGGAGCCCCGGACTTGCCCCCAGAGCCGACCTCGTAAACCGTAAATGGTTCTGTCTTTTCCCCGCTCATACCGGGCGAGCCCATGGGCATTCCCGGCAGGGTGATACCCTTGATCGGTGGGCGTTCGGAAAGCATCCGTTTAAGTGTCTTGACCGGCACGTGGCCGCTCACCGCATACCCGTCGATCATTCCGAGGTGACAGCCCTGGAATTCCTCAGTAATACCGGCCATCCGACTGAGGGCGGCAAGGTCGTGCGTCGGTTTGACTGTGACCTTAAAACCATTTTTCGTCAGAAAATCGGCATAGTTTTCACAGCAGCCGCATTGCGGGCTTTTGAATATCGTGATCTTCGGTGCCGCGTCCTGCGCGAGTGCGGGTGCAGCAAAAGCAAGTCCGAGGGCGAGGGCCGCAAACGATAATAATTTACACATGATCAATGTCTCCTTGTTGGTTGTTGGAACTTTTACGATGAGGGGAAAGGTTCAGCTGACTCGAATTACGCCCATCATTCCGCCGGCCTGATGTTCGAAAACATGGCAGTGGAACATCCAGTCTCCGGGATTGTCTGCAACGAAGGCTATCTCAGCGCGCTCGCGGGGAGCCATCAACACCGTGTCTTGCCATTCGCGATGCCGCGTAGGCTTGCCGTTACGGCTGATTACTCGGAACGAGTGGCCATGCAAATGGATCGGGTGATGCCACGCAGTATCGTTGTTGAGGGTCAGAACATATGTCCGCCCCCGCAACAGCTTCAATAACGGATCCATAACATGGCCGGTGGCGGCGACGCCGTTGATCGTCCAGGCTTTCCCGTTGCGCATCATGTCGCGCATCGAAACACGGCGACCACCCATCATACCTCGCATCATGCCGCCCATCATCCCGCCACCAAACTGGACATTGTGGCGTTCGGCACCGGTGATATCCGGCTCAGGCATCGTATTGGCACTGAGAGCAATGGAAGATTCCAGCGGGCGGTCACGCAACGGTACTGCCCCATAGGCGAGGTCGACCACCGTGTAACCCATGCCGCGATAGAACGTGTCGGTTATTTTGAAGCTTTCGCCTGGCCGGTTTGTCATATCTATAACGATATCCGCGCGCATCGCCGGGCCGAGCACCACCTGTCCTTGAGGTGCCTCATGGGGCGTCACGGGTTGGCCGTCATATGCAATGATCGTAGGGCGATGACCGGCGAAGTTGAGCGCAAATATTCGAGCGTTTGCGGCGTTGATTAGCCGCAGCCTAATTCGTTCGCCGCTTCGGACGGCAAATTTCTTCGGCTCCCGACCATTGATGGTCATAAAATTACCGACTCTGCCGCTATGGCTCATATCGTGAAAACTGCCGAAATCACCGCTGATCTGGGCGTCGGGCTTAAGTCGCCAGTCGTCAAGCACCCACGTGAGGTCCCGGTCGACCCGGATCGGTTCCTTTTCTTCGACGATCAGCGGGCCGTAAAGACCCCGGGCGACCTGCTCAAACCCGCGCTGGTGCGGGTGGTACCAGTACGTTCCGGCATCAGGAACACCGAATTCGTAAGTAAAGCTTTTACCCGGCGCGATCGGTTTCTGCGTCAGGTGGGGTACGCCGTCCATTACGTTCGGGACGCGAAGACCATGCCAATGGACTGTGGTTTCTTCATCGAGCTGGTTGTCGACGGAAACACGTATCCGGTCTCCCTGCCGGACGCGGATTTCAGTTCCCGGCACCTGGCCGTTATAGGCCCAGACTGCGGTTTTTGGATTGCTTTGGCCTGCTAATCGAGTACTCCCCGGTGCGGCTGCAAGATCATACTCACGTATACCCATATCACGTGTTTCCGCCGCCCTGACGCGACCGACCGGCAACGTTGTTGTTACCGCTAAACCAGCGCTAGCTGCGATGAACGCCCGCCGAGAGGGATGTGTCTTTTTACGAATTTTCATTAACCGATCTTCCCTTGTTCGCAACAGCCGCTTTTTGAAGGCGGCGGAATTAGAACGTCGATCAGATGCTGTCAGTCAGTTTTATAACTGGACGGGCACTGTTCGACCGAGTCCAGACGAGCAACCCCACGCAAATCGCGGGGGCGAATCGTCAGGTACGGAAAGTCGGTCTGGGTGGATAGGGGTCGGGGGGGAAGACGATACTGAGGAGCAGAGGAGAAGCTCGCTGTATAGAACTAAACGGTTCACGAACTTGTAAGTTGTTTGCGGGCGCCGGCATTGCAAAAACACTAGAGGCGCAAATCGAATGGCAGCTTCCGGAAGTCGTCGTGCCGTCGTTGCCACAATCGCCGCAATCCTTATCGTCGGCAGGATTTATATCGCCCGCGAGAGCCATTTCAACGGCCATAGTGTTAGCTTGAACCGCGGACAGAGTCATCCCGGCGCTCAGCATAATGCCCAGCAGGCTTACAACGATATAGCGTAACGACCGTTTTTTCATGTCAGATCAAACATGGAACCGGCGTGCAGCATTGGCAAGGTATTTTTCGCCGCCGCGGCTTTCGGTCGTGCTGAAACGAGGTAGACAGTGCGTTGAATTCGAGACGTTCACCGAAGCCGACATTAAATTTCTCAAAGTTTTGATTGACTCCGTACTTAGGTACTGAGTCTACAATAATTAAATGTCCAAGGAATAATATTGAGGAGCTTTCATGAAAGCGATGACTATCGGTCGGGTCGCCAACAAAGCGGGGATCAGTGTAGAGACAATCCGGTTCTACGAACGCAAGGGTCTTATCGACCAGCCGATGAGGCCCCAAGATGGCGGATTTCGTATTTATCCGTCAGAAGCTGTCGGTCGAATTCATTTTATCCGTCAAGCACAGGATCTCGGGTTTTCCTTAAAGGAAATAGTTGAGCTGCTGTCTCTTCGAGCAGATGTGTCGACAGACTGTGCTGACGGGCAGTGTCAGACAAAATTGGCTTGATCGAGTGAGAGACGTTTCCTAGCCTCCGGGAATGCAAAATCCCTTCCGTTACTTCAACAGTTCACCCGAGGTAATCCGCGTCGCGGTGATGATGTACATCCGGTATCCGCTGTCGCTGCGTCAGGTCGAAGATATTCTGATCGAGCGTGGCATCGACATCTGCCACGAGACGGTGCGTTTCTGGTGGAACCGGTTCGGTCCGATGTTCGCCGCCGAGATCCGGAAGCGTCGGGTTCATAATCGGTCCTATTCGCGTTGGCGCTGGCACCTGGATGAGGTTTTCGTCCGGATCAACGGCGAGACGCATTACCTCTGGCGCGCAGTTGATCACGAAGGCGAAGTGCTGGAAGTTTTTGCCACGAAACGGCGGGATCGCAAGGCTGCGCTGAAGTTTCTGAAGCGTGCGATGAAACGCTATGGCCGGCCATACAAGATCGTCACCGACCGACTCCCATCCTATGGTGCTGCGATGAAGGTGATTGGAAACCGGCGGTGCCAGGAATGCAGGCGCTGGCTTAACAATCGGGCGGAAAACTCGCATCAACCGTTCCGAAGACGGGAAGGGGCGATGGCAGGGTTCAGGGACATCAAGACCCTGCAGAAGTTTGCTTCTGCTCATGCCTCGATCCACAACCATTTCAACCACGACCGTCACCTCAACAGCCGAGATGTTTTCAAGGAAAACCGATCAGCCGCCCTGGCTGAATGGCGTCTGCTGGCAGCCTGAACTTGGCGGTGCCGGGCAATCCGGAAACTGTTTCGCATTAGACTGACACTGCCCCTCGCCGACCTCAACCCGAATGGCGGCGACTACCTCGCGAAGGAACCGGCTGCGATTTTCCAATGTGCCGCCATATTCGTCCTTGCGTGTATTGATGGCCGGACTGAGAAACTGAGTAAAAAGATATCCATGGGTCGCATGAAGTTCGATCCCGTCTAAATTTGCTTCCTTGGCGCGCCGTGCCCCGTCCGCGAACCAGCCGACAACTTGGTGGATTTGGTCCACAGTCATCTCCTGACCTAACAGGCCATGGAACCAATCAGCTCGATCCGTAGAGGACCAAGCTGGCGCCACGTGATTTTCGACACCCGGAAGGTCACGCTGGCGTCCGGAGTGGCTGAGCTGCAGGATGTATTTGCAGTTATGTTGGTGGACAGCCTCGCCGACGGCACGCCAAAAGGGGATCTTGTCGTCGGAGTCTATGTGGGCATAGTTCGGTTGGACTCGGCCGCTGACGTGGACCGGCACGAAGGAGGAGATAATCGCACCGACACCGCCCCGGGCGAAACTGGCCTCCCAGTTAATTCGGGCCTGGGTGCCGGAGCCGTCATAATTATCGAAGCGGCCGGTGAGGTTCGAGCGGAGTATCCGGTTTTTTACCTCTAGCGTGCCGAGTTGGAGAGGCTCGAAAATGATATCGCTCATGGGTTTCCTCCGTTGGCGTGTCGTTACGAAGCGCAGCAATATTGACGTTTATTTCCCTACATTATTTGCTTTTGGGTTTTGCCGCACTGAAGAACGGCGGATTTTTCGGGCTAAGTAGAGTAGCAACCAAACTCCCTGGCTGATGTCGATACTTTGTCTCCGTGGCGGTGACCGAATGACGTGATTTGGCCGTACAATTTGGAAAACCGATTAGTCGCCCTAGTTGAATGGCGTCACCTCGCGGCTTGAACTTGGTGGTGCCGGGCAATTCGGAAACTGGTTCGCATTAGACTGACACTACCGTTGCTATGCCGGTGGAGGAACTCGAATTGTTTCTCAAAATCCCGTCTCCGCGGGCATCGAGAAGATTGGGTAATCCTTCTTGCTGGGGTCTTTAAAGAGCTGCAACTTCCTATTACCGATATCGACGCTGTCCGGCAGCACGAATTTCTCGCCCCGAATAAAAGCACTGGGCAATTTGCTGGGAACGCAATCGGTGCATCCTAGGGGCGAGTTTGGTTTAGGCAACGTGCATCCGACGTCGATAAACGGGTCGCATTTCCTCACCTTAGGTTGTTTGCTGGTTTTCATGATGGCCTTCAGCATTGTGTCCTGAGTGTAGGTGTCAGCGGTGTTACCCGGAAAAGAGCTGAGGCTAAGAGCCAATAACGCGGCAATAAATGATAGATTTCGTCGGTATGACATAGGCTTCACCTGTAGTCTGATTCGTGGCGATCTTCTCAAATACCGGTGCCAAATGGGTCTGTTCTTTGGACTGGTGTATCAAGCGGATTTTCTGTTTTAGCGACAGTGCGTTGATCTTGTCGACAAGCGGTTTAAGGGCTGCATCTGAATCGTCGATCCTGCAGAAGGCGACCTTACCGGCCCCATGCGCCCATATGGCTCTGGCATGGGTATATCCCAGAGCCTGCCCGCCCCATGTGGCCAACAACAGAAAACCAAACACCGTGAACGAAACGATAAGAACCTTGGTTGCGGACCCAACGAGGTTGCGGATTGAAAATAGCAATGATCCCAATAAGATAGAAAAGGCAAAGACACCTGCTACCCGCCAATCCTGGATCAAGGTGATCCCTCGAAACAGAATATCGATCCACTCCATTTTCAATTGGTATAGAGACAGGCCAAAGCTTCGGAAAAATGTGTGGGTATATGAATATCCAAGTATTACGATGCCGACACCAAGAGCGCTCGTGAATATCTTCACAAAGTCCGCGTTGAATTCGGCCATTTTTTCTTCGGAGATTTTCTTCATCGTCGCATTACCTCACTGAGATAGCCCTGATTATGCAATATTATCGACATTATCGACCGCAATCGGAGGCCATACCGAATGGATTTTCAAGCAGATGAGTTTGGTGCGTTCGCGCCTTGTGCTCACTGAGCCGACATTCCCCAGATAGGTTTTATTCTTGGGCGATACTGGCATGAGCCCTTTCTTTTTCCAAGTCTAGTTCGGTTTGACGCAGCACTTGACCTAGCCGATCTCCCGTCCGCCAGCATTGGTAATGGCCAATGCACCAAGAAGATCGCTGGTCCCAAGTCCGCTTTGGGTTATAAGCAGCCTGATACACTACGCGGTATGGCGTCCGTATTTAGGCCGTAACCAGACGCGTTTTCACTTGTCCCTGCATAATTTAAAAATACGCTGATTCATTGGCTAGAATTCCCTGTTATTCGTCGAGGGAAATGAACGCTTGGAGTACGGTTTGCGTATGAAAATGGGCATTGATTAGGGTGCCTGCAGGCGACTTACTTTTTTATTCCCTGTATTTTCCCTGTTTAACACGCAAATCAAACCGAGACTGGTTCGCACGAGACTGCGAGCACCACCAATTTTCTATAAGACATAGAAATCCGTTTGAAATTTTAACGCTGGTTGGCACTATCGTTGGGCGGAAGGTCTTAATCGCGCGGACCTTCCTTTTGGGGATGTCACCCTTCCAGATCAGAAGTGATCGAACAGCCGCTTCAGCTTAAACCACCCAGGACCTGACCCACAGCGGCGACACCACCTTCTTCTCCCCAGCGAGGGGATGATTCCAGATGTACACCCAACTGATCCAGCATCCGCATACAACTCTGATCGACGATGTCTTCCAGGGACTTCGGGCGGTTATAAAAGGCCGGAACTGGCGGAAAGATGACAGCGCCAAGATTAGCGAGCTTAGACATGCTCTCCAGATGTCCCGCATGTAGCGGTGTTTCCCGGACAGCCACAACAAGTTTACGACGTTCTTTGAGGATAACGTCTGCGGCGCGGGCAATCAGATCACCCGTATTACCCATCGCAATATTGGACATGGTCTTTATGGAACAAGGCGCGATGATCATCCCTTCGCTAAAAAACGAACCGGAAGATATTGCCGCTCCTATATTTCCGGGCGCATGGACCTCGTGAGCGAGCGAATTAATGCGCTCTAGTTCGACATCAAGTTCCATCTTCAGCGTCAGCTTGGCTGAGGGACTCATTACAAGGTGGATTTCAGTTTGACCTTCGCTGCGGAGCAACTCCATCAAACGCCAACCATAGATCGTTCCAGTGGCACCCGTTATACCGATAATTATTCTCTTCATGGCAGCAAGCCCTCAGGTCATTGTTGAACGAAAGATCGGCGATCAAAGAATGCCGGCCCGGCCAGTTGGCGAAGCCAGCATTCCTGAAGCAATAGATCACATGGTTGGCATAATGACCGTATCAATCACGTGGATGACGCCGTTCGAGGCTTCCACATCTGCTTTAACCACCTTGGCTTTATCGACCATGACGCCACTATGGGCTTCGACCGATATCTTGCTTCCCTGTACCGAGGCGACCTTCAGAGACTTGCCGGCAATATCGCTCGCCATCACTTTGCCGGGGACTACGTGGTAGGTAAGGATCGCCACCAACTTCGCTTTGTTTTCTGGCTTAAGCAAAGAATCGAGCGTTCCAGCTGGCAATTTAGCAAATGCCGCATCAGTGGGGGCAAACACAGTAAAAGGGCCTTTGCCCTTAAGCGTACTGACAAGATCGGCAGCCTTCACTGCGGCGACGAGTGTTTTGAATGAACCAGCTGAAATGGCGGTATCGACGATATCGCCAGCGCGGACGGTCGTCGCGGCGAGTATCATCGCCAGGGCAACGGAAACAGTGCGGATAATCGCTTTGGGGGACTTCATGCCATTAGTTCCTTTTAGGGTAAGAGGGTATCATTCTGTTGCAGTCTGAACCTGCGCGTTTTGCAATTAAAAACGCAGTCTCTATTCACGCACGGCTCTACGGCTCGGGCTAGTGTTCAGATCACTTGTGATCTGAAAATCCTCCGATGCAAACGATAAGAGGCGTTGGAGCTATGTGAGACCGTACGAATTAGTCGCGATGCTATTGATCCCACTGGCCGCGCTTGGATTTACTCGAATGATTGGACGGCAATCCACGCAGATTCCAACAGAAAATTTTACGACTGAGACTCGACTCTGGCACACGAGCGATTGTCTGGAGAAGCGGGCGAATTTTCAAAAACAGATCGTATAGGAGATTCAAAACAAACAAGAAAGGTCTTGCCTGGAATAGTTTGGCAAAACGCTCAAAGCCTGGCAGCGCGGCCCAAAGGCAGGCAAACGCCGCACCCCCAGAAACAATCTGACCCTCTATATTAATTACGTGAAAGCGATGGAGCACCTGA
The DNA here is from genome assembly GCA_943787225.1 of uncultured Alphaproteobacteria bacterium. Classification (GTDB taxonomy): domain Bacteria; phylum Pseudomonadota; class Alphaproteobacteria; order MPNO01; family UBA2964; genus UBA2964. The sequence goes on along the minus strand of CALSLP010000001.1, from coordinate 184,978 downwards.
TCTCTGGATAGTCCTGGAGCTAGCTCGTTGCCCTCGGAGCAGCTTACGTCAATCCAGATAACATTCCCCGCCCCCCTACGCCGTCGATAGAATGAGATTTCTTTTTGGCATAGAGGGCACGCTCCATCGTAGAAGACAGTTGTATTTTTAAGATTCGTCATTGGCGCTCGCGCTGATGGTTGGTTTTGATGATTTCGATCGTATTACCCCATGGGTCCTGGATATAAACCGAAGCGGTTCTGTCACGATGGGACTTGAGCGAACCATATGACTCCGCATTGTCGCGCTCGACGGCGATATGAGGGGGATGTTGCTCTGGTAAAACGAGTGCAAGCGCTACATTGTCAAATCGCACAAGCGCCCAACTTTTGTCGACATAGTCTATCTCTACATCGAATTCAGCCTGGTACCAATCGAGTGACTTCTTGACGTCTGTCACAGTGATAGCAACGTGATGGAGCTTTTCCATAGTATTTGGCTACCTTCAATAAATTCCTATTTCGTTGTTGATACGTATTAACAACGAAATAGGATCTTACGTTATCAAAAGATCGGGAGTCGGGGTGATCTACGACGAGGCCTGCGCCGTATACGTTTATGAGATTATGAACTGACCTCTAAAGGAGTTGGCAATGCGCGAAACCTATGAAGCCGTAATGAACGAAAACAAAAACCCCTTGCGGCGTTTGCCAAAAGCCCAACGTTTTCAAATCATGGTTTTTCTATCTGCTATGTGGACCACAGTATTTTGTCTAGCTATCGGTTCTTACGGGTTTTGGGGTGAGTTGTTACTGGGGCACGTTGCTCTCGCCATGGGCGTTCTAATAACAGGGCTGACTTTCAAACAGGTCAACAAGCGCACCGGTAGAGAATTGTAACGCGCAGATGGTTGATGGGCAGGCCCATTCCAGGTTTCTCTCAACCTTCGATGAAGCGTTGAATGTTGCAATAATCGGTGCTTCAGGTGGAATTGGAGCTGCTCTGATGAATGTAATTTGTCGTGAAAACCCGAGAGCGAGAGTACATGCATTTTCGCGACGACAATTAACCAGTATTCCCGATAACGCTATCTCTTCTACCATCGAGCTTGAAAACGAAAGTTCGATCGCAGGAGCGGCCACACGGGTCTTCCGGCAAACGGGGGAGCTGGATATGGTGTTTGTGGCCACAGGCCTTCTGCACGACGGGGAGGACATAGAGCCGGAAAAATCTTGGCGCTCCCTTAATGCTCGATCTCTCGAAAAGATCATCAGGGTCAATACTGTTGGTCCTGCGCTCGTCGCCAAACACTTCCTTTCTCTAATGAAGAGGGATGCCAAATCGGTTTTTGCATGCCTCTCAGCCCGCGTTGGGAGTATTGAAGATAACCGGTTGGGTGGATGGTACGCCTACCGTGCCTCGAAGGCCGCCCTCAATATGATTATAAAAACGCTTTCCATCGAGCTCTCGCGATCCAATTCTCGTGCGATCTGTGTAGGCCTGCACCCGGGTACCGTGAACACCAGTCTATCGAAGCCATTTCAAGGCAATGTTAGGCCAGGGAAGCTCCTTCAGCCCGAGAATGCATCCATGACGCTTTTGACAGTTGTAGATAATTTGACAACCGTCGATTCCGGGAAAATATTTTCCTGGGATGGGTCAGTCATTCCTCCCTAGTTATCTTCGGCGTTTTTTGGATAGAGAGCTTAGGTATCATATGGCGAGTCTCCGGTGCGCCATAGATGAGACTCCTTACATGATTTGCAAATTCGCCTACCAACCCAGTCGCTCGGAAAAAGATTGCGACACATGAGGCAGCGCCGTTCTTTTGTTACTACGTACTGCTCTGACCGGGGCTTTTTAGTGTTCTTCAAAGAGACCTCCTAGCAAATGCTCCGGCACCTATTTTGAACCGGCAAAAGAATTGAGGCGAGCTGTCAGAGGCTCGGGAGATAACCTCTGACAGCTCTGGGACACATACCTCTATTTCAAAATTCTGCGAGAAGTGGGGGGACTATCTTGCCCGCAGAGGAATACTCTTCTTACGTTTCGCTGGCCGTTTTGGATCATAGTGAGATAGCAGGAAATAGTGTTTGCAAGCTCTGAAGAATGCCAACTGATCAGAACAGAGATCCTCTATACCTATATATTCAGAACCGGCTGTAGGATTCTGGGGATGAGTTCTTTGAACCTTAACGGCGCATCCGTTACCGCCAGACAAATACAGTCATCACCCGCTGCCGCGATGGGTTTATGCACCGTCTCTTCCGCTACGTCTTCGAGATCGCCAGCCCTAAATTTGGAAAACTCATCCTCGAAGCTGCCCGACAAAACCAGCGTCAGTTCGCGTCCGCGATGGCCATGACTAGGAACTGGCCGGCCAGCTTTGATGCGAAGAATCCGGGCCTTGGCTTCGTGGTCATTTGTTTTAATTAGATATTGGGAAACATCGTTTCCGAGACGCTGCCAAGGCAATGAGTCTATATCGTTGCCGATATAACTTTGTAGCGCCGAAGGGAGGATCGATTCCTGTTTTGACGGAGAACTCTCCTCAATTGATGCCTGCCATTGCTCCGGCTTTTCCTGCTCTACTCCTTTAATCTGGGAAAGAACCAGATCAAGGGCGCTGGGCGCCAAAGCCTCCTCCTCAAGCCCTCCTAAAAGGCTACCGCCGACATGTTCGGCGGCCTCAACTTTATGCCGACATATCGGGCAATAGGTCAGATGCGCGGCGATTGCTATACTCCAGCTTTCTGCAAGCGAGCCCGCTGCATAGCCTAAAACCAGTTCGTCCCCTGGGTGATGAAGTATCGTCATTGAAAATCTCCTAATGAGAGCCTCAACTTCTCGAATGATAGACGGAGGCGTGATTTTATGGTGCCAAGCGGTGTCTTCAACCGGGCAGAAATTTCCTGATGTGAAAGGCCTTCAATAAAAGACAGCCGGACAACATCTCGCTGATCGTCCGGCAGTTGTTCTATTGATGCAGTGACATTCTTGACAATGGATGATTGTTCTAACTCTTCGAACGGTGTTGGTGTTTTATTGGGAACGAGTAGCGGGTCGTTTGGATCCAGCGCTGGCCGACGCTCTTTGCGCAATCGGTCGATACGCTGGTTTCGTGCAATCGTAAATATCCATGTTACGGCTGACGATTTCCGTTGATCGAACTGCTGGGCCTTACGCCAAACCGATACAAAAGTTTCCTGAGTAATTTCCTCAGCGATATCAGGGGAAGCGCCGAGTTTCATCATGTAAGCCTAAACGCGTGGACCAAGACGCTGGAAAAGGACTGAAAAGGCCTCTCGGCTTTGCGTTGCGGCGATACTCAATAATAGATCGTTGTCGGAACGCGTCGCAGGACTATCCTCCTCAGCTAGGGCCATCCGCTCATTGTCCCCTTTTTTAGTCTCGTTTGTCGTTAATTGCGCGTTCAAAGCCATTGCAACCGTCGACCAAACTTGGCTGTTTGCAACCTCATACGCAATCTTTGTCTCGTTTCCCATACCGCATTTACGACCGAAAGCACGATTTGGATCAAATATTTCTGCAAAAAGTGATCCAACCACCGCTGCTTGTCGTAGCAACCGTGATACAAGGCCTGTCTATATGCGGTAGGAAACGGTTAGGTCCCTTTACGATATGATCCAGGTAATGGTTGAGGCAAAGCGGTAATGAAATCTATAGCCATCGTCGGAAGTGGCATCGCTGGCCTATCTGCCGCATGGTTGCTCAATCAGCGCTACGACGTCACCGTTTTTGAGAAACAAGGCCGGATCGGCGGCCACAGCAATACGGTCGACGTTGTTGCCCCCGAAGGCCAAACGTCAGTCGATACCGGCTTTATTGTGTACAATGAGGTCAATTACCCAAATCTCGTTGCGCTCTTCGACCACCTTAATGTCGAGACAGAACCCAGCGATATGTCCTTTGCGGTTTCTTACGATGATGGCGCTTTGGAATATGGCAGCAGCGACGTAAATGCCGTCTTCGGCCAACGTCGAAACATCCTATCCCCCCGTTTCTGGAAAATGATCCTCGACATCCGGCGGTTTTACGCAGACGCACCCCTGATCCTAAAAGACAGCGAACGCTTTCGCGATGTATCTCTGGGACAGTATCTGAACACCAATGGATACAGCGCCGCTTTCATCGAGGACTTTATCCTGCCGATGGGAGCAGCAATCTGGTCAACGCGTGCAGACGAAATGCAAGCCCATCCGGTAGAAACTTTCGTTCGGTTTTTCACCAGCCATGGGCTGATGCAATTCAACAATCGGATTCCCTGGCGTACGGTCAAAGGGGGCAGTCGCAATTACGTCCAACCACTCTCCAAAAACCTGACCAAAAATCTCAGGACCGGGAACGGCGTTCAGTCGATAAGCCGCCACGATAACGGTGTTACAATTGTGGATTCCACCGGTCGGGAGAGGAAGTTTGACGCTCTAGTCATCGGCGCACATGCGAATGAGGCGCTGTCCATGCTCCATGACGCGGATGACATGGAACGCCGTCTGCTTGGTGCGTTTCGCTACACAGACAACAAGGCCGTTCTGCACCGCGACACGCGTTTAATGCCCAAACGCCGTCAGGTTTGGTCTAGCTGGAATTATATGGGGGCTGCAGAAGCGGGCGCCAGCGTCACCTACTGGATGAATTCACTGCAACCTCTAAAGATCAATTTTCCACTTTTCGTAACAGTAAACCCGAAACGCGACCCCGATCCCAGTACAGTATTTCGGGAGTTTGACTACGCGCACCCTTTCTATGATCTCGCGGCCCTCAATGCCCAGGAAGAACTGTGGCAATTGCAGGGACGGCGTCATACCTGGTTCTGCGGCAGCTATTTCGGTTACGGGTTTCATGAGGATGCCCTCCAATCAGGACTCGCAGCGGCTGAAGACATAGGAGGGGTACGCCGTCCCTGGACGGTCGCCAATGAGTCAGGCCGCATTCACCTACCGCCTTTGACGCAACAGGCCGCCCAATGACGTCAGAGACAGCCGCCCTCTATTTTGGCGAAGTCGTTCACGAACGTCAGCGTCCCAAGAAACACAGGCTTCGCTATAGCGTATTTTCAATGCTGGTCGACGTCGACACGCTGGACTCTCTATCGGCCGCTCACAAATTATTTGCTTATAACGCGCGGGCCTTGTTTTCGATTAGAGATACCGACCATGGCACGCGCCCAAACCTCACAATGGCCGCTTGGGCGCGCCAGGAATTAGAACGAGCCGGGCTTGACGAAGCCGGTCATCATATTAAGGTTCTCTGCTACCCACGGATCTTTGGTTACGTCTTCAATCCTCTCAGTGTCTATTTTTGCTACGCAGAAAGTGGCTCCATTTCCGCCATTATCTATGAGGTCCACAACACGTTTGGAGAAAGACATTCCTATATAATTCCGGTGGATGAAGCGGCCCGCAAAATAATTCGCCAGACTGGTAATAAGGAATTCTTCGTATCACCGTTTATACCGATGGACTGCATTTACAAATTCCGAGTGCAGCCACCCGAAGACGTTGTCCGAGTCGTCATGCGCGTAGAGGACGGAGACGGATTGCTGCTGGCTGCCTCATTTGCAGCCACCCGCAAATCTTTCAGTGATCGGCTTTTGCTGGTCGCATTGCTGCGCTTCCCGCTTATGACATTAAAAGTCATGGCCGGAATCCATTGGGAAGCCTTGAAATTATGGCGCAAAAAAATTCCCTACCTCGACCATAGCCCTGTAACGCCCAAGAGCAGCTCAGGCCCCCAAAATTCGGGATGAAAGGAAATATCGATGTCGTTAAGGCTTGAACCCTCACCGGGGCACCCATCCTCAAAAAAGGTCCGGAACATTCCAGTTATATCTTGGATCATCCACACCCTGTCGGAGTTTTTGCTGGAACGACTAATGACGGGCCTCGATGCCGGCAGGATTCGTTTTATCTTCCCAGACGGACGAGAAATTGAGTGTTGGGGCGAACAACGAGGTCCCAATGCGGATATTCAATTTCATTCCTATGCCGGTATATTTCGGCTGGCCTTTGGTGGCTATACGGGGCTGGGCGAAGGGTATCTTGCTGCGGACTGGTCTACGATGTCCCTCCGCAATTTATTTCAGTTCGGCATCACCAATCAGGAATCGCTGCGAAAACGCCTCGCGGGCGCAGCGCCAGTTCTTCTATTGCGCAAATTCCTGCGCTTCACGGAAAGAAACACTCAAACAGGCAGCAAACGTAATATTGCCTACCACTACGATCTCGGAAATGCGTTCTATGAAGAATGGCTCGACCCCTCGATGACCTATTCGTCAGCCCTTTTCGAGCCTGATGTCAAAAACCTGCAAGACGCGCAACACGCAAAGTATCGGCGCATCGTGGATCAATTAGACATCCAGCCCCATCATCGCGTTTTGGAAATAGGCTGCGGCTGGGGCGGCTTCGCTGAATTCGTCGCAAAAGAAATCGGTGCCTCTGTTACCGGCATCACGATTTCCCGAGAACAGTTTGAGTATGCGACCGACCGTATCGCCAGTGCCGGATTACAGGAACGCGTTCAGATTGAACTGATTGATTACCGAGAAGTGTCTGGTGAATTCGATCGTGTCGTCTCGATCGAAATGTTGGAAGCCGTCGGCGAAGCTTATTGGCCCGATTATTTCCGTGTAGTGTCAAACAGCCTGAAAGATGATGGGAAAGCGATGATCCAGGTCATCACAGTACCGGATGATCGTTTCGAAAATTACCGCCGAAAATCTGATTTTATTCAGCGGTATATTTTTCCAGGCGGCATGTTGATTTCGCCCGGTGAAATGACCAATCAGGCGAGCAAGACGGGCCTGACGGTCGCTGACGCCTATTTCTTTGGAAGCTCCTACGGCCATACACTCGATCTATGGCAGGACCGCTTTACCGAGCGCTGGCCTCAGATCGAGAAACAAGGCTTCGATGATCGGTTCCGCCGTCTTTGGGAATATTATTTGAACTACACATCCGCTGGCTTCCATGCCGGCACAATCAACGTCGGTCAATTTCTTTTGACTAAAACCCGGTGACTAACCCGATGCCAGGGTCAACCCTCTGGCGTGACGCCAGATATGGATCCGTGGCCTTTGTCCTGGGGCTGCCGACAATACCGCTGCTTGTGTTATTGCCGCCGTTCTACGCCGAAACGATGGGTCTTGGGCTAACCGCAACAGGTATCGCGCTATTTGCCGCCCGTACGCTTGACGTCTTTTCAGATCCCGTCGTTGGTTATGCGTCCGATCGCCTGAATTCCAGGCGCGGTGGACGCAAACCTTTAATTGCTGCCGGGGCGTTGTTGGGTGCCTTAGGTGCCTATTACCTACTGACACCTGAAAATGGTGTTGGCGCCTGGTATCTCGGTCTTTGGGCAGCGCTTCTCTATCTAGGATGGACCCTGATAAACATCCCGTATCTCGCATGGGGTGCATCGTTATCAGACGATTATCAGGGGCGCACCCGCATTACATCGGTACGCGAAGTTTTTACCCTGCTCGGAATTCTGACAGCGGCGGCAGTCCCCGCCATTGCCGCGGGTTACGGATATAGCGAACGGATATCACTCGGCTTCATAGCCTGGGGTACGATTGGGATCGGCCTCATTTTGTTTCCAGTGCTTCTATTTTCTGTTCCAGAAACACGTAAACTCAGAACAGCACGATTGACTGCGGGAACAGTCCTTGCGTCCATAAAGAGAAATAAGCCTTTCGGGCTCCTCATCGCGGGGTGGTTTCTCAATAGTCTCGCCAATGGCATTCCCGCCGTTTTGTTTATTCTTTTTATGAAGCATGTCCTTACCGCCAGCGACGTAGAACGCGGAATTCTCACGACGATCTATTTCCTAGCAGGCATAATCGGAATCCCCATTTGGCTGGCCCTCAGCGGCAAAGTCGGAAAGCATCGCAGCTGGTGTTTCGCGATGATCCTCGCTTGCGGTGCCTTCGCACTCGTCCCGATGCTCGGCAAGGACGATATCGTCGCCTTCGCCTGTATCTGTGCTCTTACTGGCCTCGCCTTAGGCGCAGATATGGCACTACCGCCAGCGATCCAGGCAGATGTTGCCGAATATGAATATTTTCGCAGTGGTCACGAAGCGACAGGCACTTTATTTGCCATTTGGAGCATGATCACAAAGCTGTCCTTTGCCCTATCTGTCTTAATCGCTTTTCCCATACTTGATGCACTTGGTTTCGATCCGCAGTTATCGCCTAAAGATAATAATCTTCTCGCATTGGCGATGATCTATGCGGTGGTTCCCATCGTATTAAAAGCGGGGGCGATCTCGTTACTTTGGCGCTACCCCTTAACGGCCAGGAAACAGGCGGTTATTCGCCGACACATCGAAAAACGCACCTGAAGAAATAATGAATAGAGAAGGCCATGAAAAAAACAGTATGCGCAGTCGTCCTGATTACCCTTGCGCTGACAGGATGTAGTTCGATGAAAACTGATATTTCAAGAATTCAGCCCAGCGTTTTGTTCTAGAAGAATATTTTTCTGGCAAGACACGAGCCTGGAGATTGTTCGAGGACAGGTTTGGCACTGTCCGGCGTCAGTTCGTCGTAGAGATAGAGGGTAAATGGGATGGCACTGAATTAACCCTCAACGAAGATTTTACATTTGCTGATGGCGAGAAAAGCAATCGTGTTTGGCGCATTCGTAAACTGGCCGACGGAAGCTATGAAGGCCGCGCCGATGACGTCATCGGCGTCGCAACCGGTATTGTCGGCGGCAACGCGCTACACTGGCGCTATGTCCTGGATCTGGAAATTTCCAAGGGGCGCACAATGGCTGTCCAGCTAGATGACTGGATGTTTTTGCAACCACACGGCGTTCTGATGAACCGGGCGCGCATGAGCAAGTTCGGCATAGAACTCGGCCAGATTACCATCAGCTTTTCAAAAATTTCTCAGGAAACGTCAAACGGAAACAAGGCCGCTACGAACCAGCAATCCGATGTCTTAGAAACCGCAAGAGCCGACCAATTATCGGAAAGTGTTCGTAAAGTTGCGACGCAGCATCCCAGTATTCCACATGCTCCGTAACCAGGCCTTCTGCGTTAAATCTAGCCTGGGTCACACCGTTGACCTCCCAAGGCTTTCCCGAAAGCAGCGCCGTTAGTCGCCAGCGGAAATAGACGACAGCCTCGGTAACTGCGTATTCCTCAACAACATAGCGAACGTCTTGTGTGGTCTGGAATAGACGTAAAAAAGCCTGCTTCATTTCAGTACGGGAGTTGAGGTCATGAAGAGGGTCTTTGAATTTAACATCAACTCGGCAAACAGCATCGAGATTATCTATTGAGTCCCGCGTCAGTCCTTCGAGTGTTTGTTTATAAAATTCGAATGCGGCTTCTGGAGTCATCCCTTGATCAATCTACGGGTTATTGCGAAATACAAACCATAGGGTAAACACCGGACAAGTTTTAAAAGAAAGGCAAATCGTCTGGGGAAAGTGATCTCGAATTTTCGATGTTCGAGGCCGTTAACGATGCGATGCGCGGCGTCATCAGCCTCGATCAGGAACGGCATAGGGAATTCGTTCTGATCCGTCAGCGGCGTCTTCACAAAGCCTGGATGGATCACGGACAAATCAATGCCAAACTGGTCGAGCTCTGGTTTCAAGGCTTCGCACATGTTTGTCAAAGCCGCTTTCGTCGCGCCGTAAGCGCTGGCAAACGGGATGCCGCGATAGGCTGTGAGTGACGAAACAATAGCAATATGGCCGTTTCTTCTTGTCCGCATGTATTCGAGGGCAGGCTGGAGGCAATTCACTGTACCCATAACATTTAGATCAAACTGGCCTTGGAACACTTCTACTGACAACTCCTCGACACCAAACTGAACATAGGTCCCCGCATTCAGGAAGGCGAGGTCAATGGGGCCTATCTCTTTCTCTATGTATTGAACGGCCTCTCTCACTGACTTACGTAATGTAACATCCAGCGCCAATGGTATGATCGAGCCACCAATGTTAGCGGCTTCTTCGGCCAAAGTATTTAAATTGGATTCGGTGCGTGAGCTTGCCACGACTGTCCAGCCGCGCTTAACAAGTTCCAGCGATACGGCACTCCCGATGCCAGTTCCGGCGCCAGTAACCCAGGCTAAGCCCATGTCAGTTTCTTTTTGATTGAACATTTGATTGAGTATTGAGTCCGCAGACGACGCATTGGTAATCAATGGTCGAGCCATCCTTGGCAACAAAACGCATTTTGAGCCAGCGTCCCTTTTGATCATACCAAACCGTTGTGTCGATTGAGCCGGAATACTTGTATCGGCTAGCTAAGACCCAACCACCTTGCGCCTGGATTCTTTCTTCAGTCTGTTTTGTAATACCTACCGGTGAAACCTCGCCAGTAAGTGTATTGAGGACGTGTTTGCTGTCGCGAACCCCAGCATTCCAGTGATTGGTTGGATATAACGATGTCGGCCAGGTTACAGAATTCTTTGACCCAACGATCATGAGGCCGTCGTCCTTGCGCACTGCTCGGACAAACGTCCTTTCGCCATTATCATCAACGCTGGAATATAGTTTTTGAAGACGTCCAGCCTGCCAGACAGAAGATGACTGATAAAGGTAGCTGTAGAACGGGATCGACAGAAACGTGATTTCAAGCTCGAAGCGGGCACGAACTCGGGTTTTATTATCAGTAAGGCTTTTAAAATTTACGGTGTGTTTCCCGACTTTTTCACTATCCCTGAAAACATCAAAAATGATCTCCTCGCCATAGAGGGAAATCGGATTGAGGATGACACTTCGCAAAGCTTGATTCGACGCATAGGCAAAAGTTGGAATTGCGCCGAAAAACACCACGATCCATACCCCAATTGAAATTCGGGGTGAAATTTTCCAAAATAAATTCTTCATTTCAGTATTTATACGAGGAGCTAAGCGATCTGGATCAGTGTTGTACTGATGTACTGTCGAGAAGATCGAGTGAGCAACTGAATAAGTGCATCGACCTATCCACAGTTGAACCAATTTAAACGTAGGATGAACTCGGCTAAACGTGTGTCTAGTTGCGTGGTCGTAGGACGGTTCGTCGTGCCAAAGGGTTGTTTTTGAAACAACATTTTCTGGTATGGAAAATGTCCCATTGTATGGAATTAACTCGTTGGCACAGTCGGTCGCTCCGGTTTTATGCCTGTCACCTGAAACAGCAGGTTAAGATGGCTTCCCTCCGGGCCCACCAATTTTCCATAAGACATAGAAATCTGTTTGAAATTTTAACGCTGGTTGGGGTGCTGTCAGACTAATGCGAAGCAGTCTCCAAATTGCCCGGCACCATCGAGTTCAGGCAGCCAACTGACGCCATTCGGCCAGAGCGGAAGAACGGTTTTTCTTGAAGAGATCGCGGCGGTTAAGATGACGGTCCTGATTGAAATGGTTGTGGATCGAGGCGTGAGCGGAAGCGAACTTCTGAAGCGTCTTGATACCTCTGAACCTGGCCATCGCCCCTTCTCGTCGTCGAAGCGGTTGATGTGAGTTTTCGGCCCGGTTATTGAGCCAGCATCCATATTCCTGACGTTCTAAATTTCCGATCACTTTCATCGCGGCTCCATAAGACCGGAGCCGGTCCGTTACAATAGTCCAGGGCCGGCCGCAGCGTTTCATCGTCCGTTTGAGAGACTTCAGCCCAGCCTTGCGATCCCGGCGCTTTGTAGCCAAGACTTCAAGCACTTCGCCTGCGTGATCCACAGCGCGCCAGAGGTAATGTGTTTCACCGTTGATCCGAACGAACACCTCGTCCAGGTGCCATCGCCATTGTGAATACGATCGATGATGAATGCGTCGTTTCCGGATCTCCGCAGCGAACATGGGACTGAACCGGTTCCACCAGAAACGAACAGTTTCGTGGCAGATGTCGACGCCGCGCTCGAATAACATATCTTCAACCTGCCGCAACGAAAGCGGATACCGAATATACATCATCACGGTGAGGTCGATGATCTCGGGTGAGTTATTGAAATAACGGAAGGGATTTTTCATCGCCGGATGCTACGGAATTGCCTTGCCTCGCTCAAGCCGGTTTGGTCTGACACTGCCGAAGCGGGGCTTCGCCTGCAGCGTTGGTGGCGTGGATTTTTGTTGACCATGGGCGATGTTAGCCGACACAATTCGCGCATGAAATTTTCTGGAAAATCAGTGTTGGCGTTATTGTCGGCGGGCATTCTGTCTGGATTGCTGGCAATCAGCCCGGCAGCGGCAGCAGAGCGGCCTGCGAATGGCGACCTATCTCGCGCCCTTGAAAATTTAAGCAACAGTAGCGCCGAATGGCGCCGGGAAGATGCCGCCTATCGCGAGGAGCGCAACGCAGCCAGGCTTTCGGCGGATGACGCCGCCGAGTATGCCGAATTCGTTGCCAGCCTCCACCGCCAGAAACTGGAAAACTGTGAGATTGTCAGGAGAATCGGCGGCGACGAGGCGCTGACCGGTCACGATTGTATCCAGACTCGCAAATCTAGCGGCGCGCTTGCGAAGCTGCCACCGCCGCCCAACACAGTAAAGACAGATTCTGAAAAGCTGGGCAGTTTGGAAGCGGAGCTGAAGCGCCTGGAATCCGAGCTGGATGAAGAACTTCGTCAGAAACAACAGACGCTGCGTGAACGGCAGCAAAATCAAAATGCCGGCGGTAGCGGCGGTTCTAAAGGTTGGGGCCCGTTAACCGGGCAAGGCGCCGGCTCCGGCCAGGGAAACAAAGGGCAGAAGGGCAATTCTCAGGGAGCGTCCGGTCCTGGACAAAATAATTCTTCTCGTTCGGGCTCCGGTAATAAGGCGGAAGGAACGAAACCTGGGGACGGTCAAAGGTCCGGAAGGCCCAATCAAGAAGAAAAACAGTCGTCTGGTGCGCCAAACACCGGCCCTAAGGGAAGGGCCGGTCCGGGGGCGGGACCGGGCAATCCAAACGGTGCAAACCCTACGACAGCAGCAAAAGAGGGCCGCGGCGATGGCAATGACGACGATATTGTGATGCGGCAAATTCGGGAAGCGGCTGAACGGGAAACGGATCCGGTGATGAAAGAGAAATTGTGGAATGAATACCGCAAGCTGAAGGCCGCTCGATGATATCCCTCGGCGGGTTTTCACCTTTTGAAATCACGCGCCGGGCGTCAGCCTGGAATGCTTTACGGGTGACCGGCGACGGAGGTAAAGTCTTTCCGATCAAATGGTTGTGCGAAATCTCGTAATCTCTCGGTGTCGCCCCAATCTATCGGGATATACCGGTTCATGAAAACCTTAGAAGTAAATTGGAACAGGAAACGAGTGTGGTCGATAGCAAAACAATGACGATGAACGAAAACGTCGGCTGGCATCTCTACAACAGGTCTGCGCGCGGAACGGCCTTCTGCCAGATGATCCGAAATCTCTTCACCGCATCTGTGGCGCTGTTGTTGGCGACCGGCTGTGCCGCGACTTATGAGAAGCGCAAGGTCACGAGCCAACGGGCACAACTTGCTGTATCCGCGGGCGAAGTCGCCGAAAAGGATTTGCTTGGCATTCGTATTCATAGTTTCAGGTCGGGGAGCCTGCCTCAAGGCGCCAAGGCGCGAGGCATGTCTGTCGAAATCAGAAAGGCCGAGGGCTATTACACGGCCGTAAAGCTGAAGGACACGCTGCAGCGCTCGGGCCACTGGGGGCCCGTGCGTGTTGTTCCCGCAAACAGCAATGATGGCGAAGTGGTTGTTAGTGGCGAGATTCTCGAGTCTGACGGCGAACTTTTGAAGCTTTTGGTCTCGATTCGCGATGCGACCGGTATGAAATGGTTTTCGAAGGAATACGCCGGTGTCGTCAACACCGAAACGTTTAACCGTACTCCACAGGGCGGCGAAGCTTTTCAGTTCGTCTATAATCAGATATCGAACGATATCGTGGCGTATCGCGGCAAACTGGCAGCGGGGGAAACAACGTCTATTCGGCAGGTCGCCGAGCTTAAATTCGCCGGCGACTTCGCGCCGTCGATATTTTCCAGATACCTAACAACGGCCAAGCAGGCCTCCTCTGAAGCCCCGAATGTTTTTGGCAATCTTTTTGCGTCGACGCCGTCCAATGACGCGGCAGTGGACGGCCAGCGGCGCTTCGCTGTGGCCAGGTTACCCTCCGAAGATGATCCTAATTACCAGCGAGTACAGCGTATCCGCGCGCGCGAGCACCAGTTGATCGATACGCTCGACCAGCACTATGAAGGGCTCGCGAAGAACATCGCTGATGCCTATACGCAGTGGCGCCTGTCGCGATTGACTGAGGTCAACGCGGTCCGGGAAATCGAACGCCTGGAAAACGAGCGTACGACGAATGCTGTGCTTGGGGGCATCGCCGGTGTGGGGCTGATTATCCTCGGAAGCCAGACAAATAGTTGCGCCGGTTGTGGGACGGCCGGCGCCGTCATCGGTGGCACGGTTTTAGCCGCATCGCTTAAGGCCGCAATTGAAGCCAACACCCAGGCGGCAGCAGATATGGAAATTCATACCCGTGCCTTGGAAGAGCTTGGCCAATCACTCGCGGCAGAGGTGAAACCAGTCGTGGTTGAGGTTGAAGGCAGCACGGTTGAGTTGAAAGGCAGTGCCGATGCGAAGTTCCAGCAGTGGCGTACCGTTATGAAAAAATTGCACGAACGTGAAGTTGGTCCGATCGAGGCGGCACCACCACCAGGCCCGACGCCAAGCAGTGACAGAGGACCGACGAGTTGATCTCTGATGGGTTCGGTTATCGTTTTCCCGGAATGGGACGTTGACGTCTTCCGGTGTCCCGCCCGGTACCCGACGGCTGAGCAGCAGGACAGTCTCTCTTGCTTATGTGGTTATCGGAGTTCTCGTTTTGGTGGCGGTCGGCGTTGTGCTTCTGTTGCCGGAATGGGTCAATGAGGCAGCCGACCGGGAGGCCAAGGAACCCGTAACAAAAGCGGCTTCCAACCCAGTCGTCTCGTCAGCCCGGGAATCCAAGACGGCGACTGCCAAGCCGATAAAAACCAAGAACCAGGCAACGACTTCGGCTGAAAATCCGGCAATGATACTTGCTCGAGAGGAGGCGCAACGGCTTCTCGCGGGGGCCCTTAGACGTCAGGCTCAACTTGAAAATGAGGGCGTTCGGGTTTGGGGAGATGCAGCGTTCCCGCCGAGTTATGCCGATGTGATAAAGGTGCTTAAAAAAGCTAACACGTTCCTTGATCGTCAGAATTTCGCCGAGGCATCGACTGGCTTCCGAGAGACGATCTCGCTGTTCGACAAGCTGACGGCAAGCAAAGAGCAACGCTTCGCCCAGGCGATAGATACGGGCATGGCAGCGCTCGATAGCCTGGAGGGTGATGCCGCGACCGCGCAATTCCAGATTGCGCTGGCATTGCAGCCTGGAGAGGTGCGCGCGCAGAATGGCCTTCGCCGGGCGGCACAGGTGCCCCGGGTGAGGGAAAGGATGGACGAGGCGCGGCGGTTGGAGGCCGCAGGTGATGTCGATGCTGGGTTCAGCGCTTTCCAGGAGGCTGCAACGCTTGATGGCGATTTCATCCCGGCGCGGGAAAACGCCAACCGTCTCGGTGGCATCATCCAGGACCGCGACTACCGAAAGGCTATTTCCGGTGCGCTCGACGCTATCGAACGAAAGAACTTCAATCAGGCTACAAGGGATTTAGAAACCGCCCGGAAAATCCGTCCCGGGGCGCCAGAGATTACTGACATCCGCAAAAATATCCGGTCGGGACGTCAGCTGCAGGCCATTGCGTCTCTTCGGGCCCGCGCACGCGCATCGGCGCAGGCGGAACGGTGGTCGGACGTTATCGGATTATATGACAAGATATTGAAGATCGACCGGACAGCCGGGTTTGCCGTAGCGGGCAGGGCGCGGGCGGTCAGAATTCAATCAGTTTATAGTCAAGTGCGGAACTATCTCGATAATCCCGACAGGCTGAGCTCGGCGGAACCATTGGCGCATGCCCGTCAGGTGCTTGCTGCAGCGAATAATCTTGCCGGTGGTGGCCCGAGGTTGCAGGCGGATGCGGAGCGCCTCGGTGTTTTGATTTCAGCGGCGAACACGCCGCGCCAGGTAGTTCTCAAGTCAGATGGGCAGACGAATGTTGTTCTCTATCGCGTCGCCCGCTTCGGGACATTGTCAGAGCGCCGGTTAACCTTGAAACCTGGGGGCTATGTCGCTGTCGGTTCTCGGGCAGGGTACCGCGATGTCCGGGTTGAGTTTCGCGTGCTTTCTCACGATGCAGAAACAGTCGTCGTGGTTCGTTGCACGGAAAGGATCTGAGCGGCGTGATTTTGATCTTGTCTGAAAATAGCCGTCGCGTTGTCGAGACGTCTGAATTCCCACTGGCGATCAGCCTCTCTGATGTCGGTATTGTGGTTTACGGGGGCGCGGCGGAAAAGGCACCAATTCTTTGGGCCCGGTATCATGAGGAACGGATTTACGTTCAGCCGGAATCGGACCTCTACGCCGCCTTTTACAATGATGTCCCAATCGAAGGGTCAACCTGGTTGTCGGCAGGTGATCGTCTGACTTTCGGTGATGCCTCCCTTCACGTCGGAGAGGTCGATGGCATGCTGTCCTTCTCCACTGTTGTTCCTGGTGTCGTACCGGAAACGGGGGGAGTTGAAACCCAAGCGGTATCCCCTGAGCCGCTAGAGACAGAAAAACCAAAGGATGAATCGATATCAACACCGCCATTGGCGGATTCTGGCCCAAAGCGGCGAGGCGGGCACTGGGCGGGTAATCGGAACCGGAAGATCGCCTTCGGTGGTCTTTTTATTCTCTTGCTGATTGCCGGTTTTGTCCTGGCGGCATCGCCTGTCCGGATCTTGGTGGCACCGCAGCCGAATTCAGTATCATTTCGCGGCATGATACCGCCGATAGCGATTGGCGGACGCTATCTCACGCTGCCGGGCAGCTATACCGTCTCGGCGCAGCTAGCGGGATATCGGAAGCTTGAAAAGAGGGTGAGCATCGGGTTCGGGACAAAACCGGATTTAAAATTCAATATGCAGAAGCTGCCGGGGCGTCTTAGCGTGACGACCTCACCGATTACCGGTGCGACGGTGACGGTTGATGGCAAATCCGTTGGCAAGTCTCCGCTACAAAAAATCGAAATCGAGGCGGGTAAACGCAAAATTGAGGTGATCGCTGACCGCTATTTACGAGCCGAAAAATCGCTTGAGATCCAGGGAAAGGGCGAAGCTCAGTCTGTTGATTTCGAGCTTAAGCCAGCGTGGGGAACGCTGGTCGTTAGCAGCACGCCAGAACAGGCCGATGTCGCCCTTGGTTCTGAAACTATCGGAAAAACGCCACTGACGGCAGAACCGCTTCAGGGGCAGTATGGCATGACGCTGTCCCGCGAGGGTTGGAAGCCGATTACGGTGCTGGTGAAGATAGAAGCGGGCCTCGCAATCACACTGCCGCCTTTCAAAATGGAAAGAATAGACGGGACGTTGCGCCTTAAAACGGACCCGCCAGGCGCGACCGTTACGATCAACGGACAATTCAGCGGTCGCACGCCATTGTCTCTGCCTTTGATCTCCGAACAAACATATGATCTCAAGCTGACCAAACCGGGATACGTTTCGGCCAGCCAGCGGGTTCGCATTGCAGGGGGGCAGCTGAATGACATCAATCTGCGGATGATCCCTGAATACGGCATCGTTTTTATCCGCACGCGACCGGCAGGGGCCGTCTTAAAGGTCGATGGTAAAAAAATCGGTACCGCATCACGGCGGTTGCGGCTGCCGTCCCGACCGCACCGTATCGAAGTTGTTCGGGAAGGATATACAACGTTTTCGACGACCGTGACGCCAAGAAAAGGTGTTTCCAAGCGTCTGAACGTAAGTCTGAAACGATTAATAGATGTCGCGCGGGAAAAGGCGCGCCAGGACATCAAAACCAAATCCGGGCATGTTGTTCGCCTGATCCCTATTGAGAAGCCAGTTCGTTTTCAGGTGGGTGCCTCGCGCCGGGAAGCGGGAAGACGGTCGAACGAAACACAGTTCACGGTCGAGTTGAGCCGCAGTTTTATGATCGGTGCGCGCGAGGTGACAAATCAGCAGTACCGGCAATTCCGGTCAGGCCATAACTCCGGCGACGAACAGGGCAGGAGCCTGAACGGCGCGCGTTATCCCGTTGCCAACGTTACCTGGGATGATGCAGCAAAATTTCTCAACTGGCTGAGTAAAAAAGAAAACCTGCCACCCGCGTATATCGAACGGGGCGGTAAGATGGTGGCGACCCAGCCAATGACCGTAGGCTACCGACTGCCGACTGAAGCCGAATGGGTATATGCTGCGCGTTATGAAGCTGGTGCGCGGTCGCTTACCCGACCGTTGAAATATCCCTGGGGGCGTGCGTTGCCACCGGGTAGAAACAGTGGCAACTATGCCGACAGCAGTGCTACAGGCGTTTTGCCCCTCGTTTTAAAGAGCTATTCCGACGGTTATCGATACGCGGCACCAGTCGCGAGTTTTAGGCCAAATGGAACCGGACTTCATGATCTCGGCGGAAACGTGTCAGAATGGTGCCATGATTATTATGATACTTTCGTCGGCAGTCTGAAGAAGGTCCGCCGTGATCCAAGGGGGCCGCCGAGCGGCAAATTTCATGTGGTCCGCGGCTCGAGCTGGCGTCACGGATCGATCACCGAGCTGCGGCTGTCCTATCGCGACTATAGTAAAACGCCTAGAAACGATTTGGGATTCAGGATTG
The DNA here is from genome assembly GCA_943787225.1 of uncultured Alphaproteobacteria bacterium. Lineage (GTDB taxonomy): Bacteria > Pseudomonadota > Alphaproteobacteria > MPNO01 > UBA2964 > UBA2964. The sequence goes on along the minus strand of CALSLP010000001.1, from coordinate 166,307 downwards.
CCCGTTATGTCAATATTCCGAAATAGCAGCGCGCTCGCAACGATAATTGCTACCGTGATGCTGGTTTTGATCGCGCCTGCCGCCAACGCCGCGGAGAAACCAGAAGCTGGAAAACCTGCGGAAACACGCCGGCCGGTGCAACCGGTTGTTAAAGCGCCCATCCGCAAACCCTCCAAAGGCGTGTTTAAACCAAAGGAGAAGATATCGGCGGGAAAGCCGGTGTCTTTTCCATCTGACATCTGAGAGAGCGACCATGAAAAAGCTGTTTCCGTCCGAACTGATCTATCAACTCTTTGCGTTGTTGATCGCTTTTATCGTCGTCCATGCCATTTATGTGGCGGTCGTTCGGCCCAATGCTGATGCGTTTATCGCTCAGGAGAAGATCCAAATCGCGCAGAATTCAAATTATGAGATACAGCGCTCGGCCTATGTCGTGCTCCGTGATTTCGAGCAGGAAGCGTGTTTTGTGCTGCTCCTGTGGGCGATTTCGATCCTTGGGTACAAGGCCATGGCCTCTCGCCGCCAACGGGAACAGCTGCGGCTTGACCTTGTCGGGTTGCCTGAGGACCAATCGGTCACCGTCGAAACGGCAGAACAGACATCGACTTTGATCCGAAAACGGATCCCGGAAGTCGCGCAGGATTATCTGCTGTCGCGGGTAATGCTGGCGGCCATTGACCGCTTTTCCGCAACCCGCAGTGTTCAGGACACGTCCAGTGTCGTTCAGGAAATGTGCGATTCCGAGGCGGAAAAGGCGGAGTCTGAATTGTCGATCATCCGCTATATCGCCTGGGCGATTCCTTCCGTCGGCTTTATCGGCACGGTGCGTGGGATTGGTGAAGCACTGGCCCAGGCTCACCGAGCTGTCGAAGGTGATATTACCGGTGTAACCCAGAGCCTTGGTGTGGCCTTCAATTCAACCTTTGTTGCCCTGGTGATCAGTATCGTTCTGATGTTCTTGATCCATAGTCAGCAATCGGCGCAGGAACGGCTGGTTTTGGATGTCCGACGCTATTGCGAGGACTGGTTTGTCCGCCGTTTGAGAGTGTGACGCAGAGTCAGGCTCTTTAGCGATGAAGAAACGCGCCCTTACTCCCTTCAGCCTTGCCTTTCTGGACATCATGTTCTGCGGCTTTGGCGCGGTGGTACTGCTGGTGATGATCCTGAACGGTGAAGTGCTGCGTAAACGCGAAGCCAAATCCGCAGATTTGCGGGGTGAGTTGAGCCGGGCCACAACCCTTGAGCTCCTCGCGCAGCAGCACCTCACCGAGATAAAACAGAAAGTCAAAGAGGCCACGCTTACAGAAGGGACGCTAAAAGCCAGGGTGGCCGATTTGGATGCCAAAATTGGTAAAGTGAAGGAGGAGCAGGTTTCGGCACAAGCGGAGGCCCAGCGTATTCGAGCGGCTACCGCGAGTCTCAAACAGCAAAAAGAAGCCCTTGAGCGCAGCGCACAGATCGTTCGAACCCAAAAACCCAAAGAGGTCAAATCGGGAGAACGTCTCATTGGCTTTACGGGTGATGGCCAGCGCCAGTATCTGACCGGTTTGAAGCTCGGGGGGAGTCGGACGCTTATATTGCTGGATGCGTCGGCCAGTATGCTCGATGAGACCGTCGTCAACGTTGTGCGCCGCAAGCTGATGGACCCCGCGCGCCGGCGCCAGGCGCCAAAATGGCAGCGCGTCGTTCACTCGGCGCATTGGATCATCGCTAATTTGAAGCGCGGCACGCAGTTTCAGGTTATGGCCTTCAATACGTCTGCAAAGCCGGTCGTGGCGGGTACTGCTGGTCGCTGGTTGAGTTCCCTTAGTACGGCAAATCTGCAAGCGGCCGTTGCTGGTATACGGGCTCTTACGCCGGAGGGCGGCACCAGCCTGCATAAGGCCTTTAAAATTTCGCAGAACCTGAAACCGCGACCTGACAATATCATCCTGTTAACGGACGGCTTACCGACCCAGGGGGACACGCAGGCCAAACCTGGGCTCGTGACCAGCGAGGAACGCCTAGCCCATTTTCGGAGTGCGCTGGCGCATGTTCCGGCGTCCGTGCCGGTAAATACAATGTTGTTTCCGATGGAAGGTGATCCGGGTGCTGCCGTCTCGTTTTGGGAACTGGCAATCAAGAGCCGTGGGTCGTTCATCGCCCCGTCGCGGGACTGGCCGTAATGAAAACCCGCCGCCGCGCTATAGAAGTGTTTTCCATGTCCTTCCTGGATGTGATTTCCTGTGGATTTGGTGCCGTGATCCTGCTGCTTGTGCTGTCGCTGGCGCTTGAGCCAGTGACTGTCAAGAAGATCACTGAGGATCTCCGTGGACTGGTTTCTCAGCGGAACGAGGCCCGTGAGCAACATGTCCGCGAAAGCCAGACCCTTGCCGGGGAACTGGCAGAGACGGTCAAAAAGATTTCGATCGTCACCGAACAGGCCCGTGCTTTGTCTCGGCAGTTGAACCAGGCGACGACGACGGCTGCGGCGGTAAAATCCAGTGTCCAGAAAGAGACTAAACGGGCCAGTGACCTGGAAGTTGTTCGGCAACGGCTGAGCGCAGAGATGCAACGTCTGCTGAACAAGTCAGGATATAAGCCGCCCCCCGCGAATAATGTCATTGGTGGCATTCCCGTAGACAGCGAATATATCATCTTTATCGTCGATACGTCCGGCAGTATGAAAAGTTATGCCTGGCCGCTGGTGACCCAGAAAGTAAAGGAAGTGCTGAGTGTCTATCCCAGGGTGAAGGGTATTCAGGTCATGAACGATATGGGTCGTTATATGTTCGAGGCCTACAGAGGTCGTTGGATTCCTGACAGCCCGGCGCGGCGCAAAGCCGTTATTGATCGGATCAAGACGTGGAAAAGTTTCAGCAATAGTAGTCCTGTCGAGGGCGTCGTTGCCGCCATCCGCCGGTTTTACCGCAAAGATCGCCGCATTAGCCTCTATGTTTTCGGTGATGATTTCACCGGCTCGAATATCAATAATGTGATTGAGGAGGTCACCCGGATAAACGCAAAGGACGTCAGTGGTCAGCCGCGTGTCCGTGTCCATGCGTTTGGCTTTCCTGTTCTGTTCCTTGATGATCGGGCCCGCAGAAATCGCGCGCGTTTCGCGCATTTGATGCGGGTGCTCGCGGAACGGAATGGCGGCAGCTTTGTTGGCCTGAACGCCGTTAAATAAGGGGTGTCAGAATCTGGCTTCGATACCAGCCCTATTCGCGTTGTCGAATACCGGCCTATAATTTGCCAGCTAATAGAGCAGGGAGAGTTTTATGTTCCAGTACTGGGCTGATGATCAGCGCGAGTCCGTTGTTTTCTCGTTCCATCTCGTATGGCTGTTCTACGAGGCTGTGCAGGGCGGTGCCGATACCAATGAGTTGTTCTATGCGGCGCGCAAAATACGCGCGGGTAATAACGAGGACTGGTACGACGCGTTCTATGATCTGGGCAACCGGGTCAAGGCGATTGCCGATGAAGCCGCCGATGCTGGCCATGACGTGACGGCGGGCAACGCCTATTGGCGTGCCTTTACCTATTATCGCTCGGCTGAACGGGTTCTGTCAGGTAAAGACCCGCGCAAATTGCCCATGTATGAACGCTGTATTGAGTGTTTCTATACAGGCATCGATCTTCAACCGCATCCTTATGAACGGATTACGATCCCGTTTGATGGCCATGAGCTGGAGGGGCTGTTTCTGCCACCGCGCACAGCGGCACGCAGCACGCCAGCGCCGGTGATCATTTTCCCAACCGGTGCCGACGCGTTGCCCGAGGAGCAGTTGTTTCGCGGTGCCCAGGAGATGACGGCACGGGGTGCCGGCGTGCTGGTATTCAACGGGCCGGGCCAGGGAAAGTCGATCCGGGTGCATGGCATTCCGACCATCCCTGACTATGAACGGGTCTTCACCGCGGCGGTGGATTATCTGATGGGCCGCAATGATGTTGATCATGATCGGATTGGGCTGATCGGGGGCTCGATGGCGGGGTATTACGCGCCACGTGCCGTGAGCTTTGAACACCGTATCAAGGCCTGCGTAGTGTGGGGCGCGTTATATGATGTGCTTGCAGACCTCTATGATCCATATCCGCCATTGCATGAACAGCTGCAATGGATCACCGGTACGAATTCCGATGAAGAGGCGCGTGCCTTTCTGGCGGACTTTAATTTAGAGGGTAAGCTCGCCAACATCACCTGTCCGATGCTGGTCACCCATGGCACACGTGATCACATGGTGCCGGTCTCATCAGCGCAGCGCCTGTTCGACGAAATACCGGTGGCCGATAAAACCCTGCGCCTGTTCGATGATGAGGTCGGTGGTTCTGGCCATTGTAGTGTCGATAACTGGACACAGGTCGTTGCCTACCAAATTGATTGGGTCCTCGACAAACTGGGGTGATCTAATGGCACCGACCGGCAGGTGAGGGGACTCGTCAGCGGTCGCTGGATTTACCGTCTCGTTGCCCATACGATGCTTTGTCTCGGCGCTAAAATAAAGGGAAGCACGGGTTATGAGTCCTGACGATCTGATAAGGAATGCCTATGTCGGTAGCCCGGTAAAGCGGCTTGAAGACTTGCGCCTGCTGCCGGGAAAGGGGCGTTTCGTCGATGATATCCGTCGCGAGAATATGCTCTATGCCGTTATCCTCCGTAGTTCGATTGGGCATGGGGTGATTAGAAATATCGACACAGCGGCGGCCGAGAAAATGCCCGGTATCCATTCTGTCATCACGGCGGCTGATCTGGGCGAAGACATTCCGGTGGTGCCGCTACGGCTCATGCCGATGGAAGAGCTTAAACCATTGGGTCAGCCTGTAATTGCCGGCGATAAGGTGCGTTATGTCGGTGAGGCATTAGCGGTTATTTTGGCGGATAGCCCTGCGATTGGCGAAGACGCTCTGTCTCAGATTGTCGTGGAGATCGATCCTGTCGACGCGGTCGTCAATCGGCATGATGCTGTGGCCGGCAACTCACTACTGTTTGAGGACTGGGGTAGCAATAAGGCGATCACCTATCGGGCCACCAAGGGCGATGTCAGCACAATCTTTGAGACGGCAGATTATGTCCGGCGGGAATGTTTCGCGACGCAACGGCACCTGGCCCTGCCGTTGGAGGCCCGAGGTGTCCTCGCGGAATGGGATGCTGAAGCTGAGCATTTGACGGTTGAGGGTGCCGCTAAAGTTCCTTTTCCAAATCGCAAAATCCTCGCCGCCATGATGGATTTACCGATCGAGTCGATTGATCTGATTGAGAGTGATGTCGGCGGCGGTTTTGGCGCGCGTGGCGAGTTCTTTCCAGAAGATTTCCTAATACCGTTTGCGGCACGGTTCTGCGGCCGACCTGTCAAATGGATTGAGGATCGGCGCGAAAATCTGCTGACTACCGGTCATGCCCGCGAAATGGAGTGCGAATTGGAAATCGCCTGCGCCAGCAACGGCAGGATCCTGGGGATGCGGGGCGAGGTATGGGTTGATGCCGGGGCGTATTATCGGACCAACGGCCCCATTAGCCCGCGCAATGTCGCGCAATTCATGTCCGGTCCCTATCGGGTGCCAAATATCGATATCAAATCGCATGCGATGCTGACCAATAAGGCCCCTATCGGCACGTATCGTGGTCCGGGCCGGTTCGAGAGCGATTATTTTCGCGAGCGGTTCTTTGATATTGTTGCTGGCGAGCTCGGTATTGAGCCGGTGGAATTTCGCCGTCGTAACCTGGTGGCCGAAAATGAGATGCCGTATTCGATTGCTAAGATCGCACCGGTGGAACGTGAGGAAGAATTCGATAGCGGTGACTACGAAATGGTACTCGACCGTTGTCTTGAGGCGTTTGGCTGGAAAGATAAAGAAAAGCTGCGCGGTCAGTTGATTGATGGCGTCTATCACGGGCTGGCTGTCGGCTGTTTCGTTGAAGGCGGCGGGGCGGGTCCGAGTGAAAATGCCAGGTTGGTGCTCCAGGAAGACGGGTCAGTGAATGTTTATGTGGGCTCGACGGCGGTAGGACAGGGCGTATTGACGGTCCTGACCCAGATTGCCGCGGATGCGTTGGAGCTGCCCCTCGAACAGATAAAGGTTTTTCACGGCTCTACCTCATTTGTCTCGGATGGTTTTGGTTCCTATCACTCGCGCTCCACTGTCATGGGTGGCTCGGCCATTCTCCTGGCAGCCGAAAAGTTGCAAGAACATATTTGTAGCGCGGCAGCAAGGCGGTCGGGCTGTGCGGTTGAGGCTATAGAAATCGTCGACGGTATCGTGGCGATTGGTGAAGGGCAGTCCATTACGTTGGGCGAGCTCGCCAATGATGTTCCCGAAGTTGAAGAAACTTTCCATAATCACAAGCATACCTATGCCTATGGATCTGTGGCGGCGCATCTGACGGTGGATCCCGAGACGGGTGAGGTTGCGCTGATAGATCTCTTGATGATTGAAGATGCGGGCAAAATCGTTAACCCTCTGACCTTGCACGGGCAGGCCATTGGAGGGTTGGTTCAAGGGCTCGGCGGGACTTTCCTTGAACATATGATCTATGACGAACAGGCGCAGGCGGTCACCGGAACTCTGGCCGATTACCTGTTGCCGCAAGCTACGAGCTACCCAAATATCCGGGCGATCATGCTCGAAGAAAAGCCCTCGCCGATTGGGCCTCTCGGGGTGAAGGGTGCGGGTGAAGGCGGTGTGCTGCCGATGGGCGGGTTGATGGCCAATGCTGTCGCATCGGCGCTTTCGTCGTTTGGCATCCAACCGACTGAATTACCGCTCTCCCCGAGCTATATCTGGAATTTAATTCGGGCGGCGGAATCACAGAAAGACGAATAGGAGCCAGCAATGTCAGAGCGCGAAACGATCCATCTTGCCGCGGACCTGTCGTTTCTTCACACAGATTTTCTGTGGCGCATGCCGGGTTCCTGGGTTGGCTATCCCTATTACAGCTCCTCGGAATTTTACGAAGACATCGCCAAGACCGCTGAGCGGGGCCGGTTTGATCTGCTGTTCTTTGGTGATACCGGCGGCACCTCGGAAGACTATGGCGGCAATCATGATGCTGTGGTCCGCAATGGCGTGAAGTGGCCGCGTCACGATATGACGGCGATGATCCCGATTTTGGCGCGAATGACGGAAGGCGTTGGCTATGCGCTGACCATGTCGACGACCTATCATCATCCGTTCCATTGCGCGCGGACGTTCAATGCGCTCGATCATGTGACCAAGGGGAGGATCGGCTGGAATGCGGTCACCTCTGCCTATAAGGGCGAAGCCGCGAACTGGGGCTTTGAGGAGATGATGGATCACGACGAGCGCTATCGTCGGGCTCAGGAATTTCTGAAAGTCACTTGTGAGCTGTGGGATAGCGTGGAACCGGACGCGCTGGTGATGGACCGTAAGAGCGGCGTGTTTGTTGATCCTGAAAAAGTTCATCGCATCGATTTCAAGGGCGAGTATTTCAATGTGCGCGGCCCCTTGCCGGCTTTGCCGTCGCCGCAACAGCGACCACTGATCATTCAGGCCGGGCAATCAGGACCGGGTATGGACCTCGCGGCGACCTATGCCGATCTGCAGTTTAGTACGCGGCGGACGGTGGAAAGCATGAAACAGCATCGCGCCGCGCTTGATGAAAAACTGGCGGCGATTGGTCGTAAACCTCGTGATCTCGGTATTCTCTGGTCGGTTCGGGTTCAGGTTGCCGAGTCCCAGTCAGAGGCGAAGGCCAAAGAGAAAGCGTTTCTCGATGCTATCCCGCCTGAGGCCGGGCTGATCGAAATGTCGCAATGGTTTGGCGTGGATTTCGCGACCGCCGAACTCGATATGACACTGGCGGATTTTGCCGATCAGGTGAAAGAAGTGAATGGTAACCTTGGGACGTTTGAGGAAATTGTTAAAACCACGGAACCCAACATGACGGTCCGCGAGCTCGGGCGTGACTACATGACGAAAAGAATTATGAGTGCCGAGGGCACACCGAAAGAGATCGTCGACAAGCTGGAGATGATGCATTTTGAGACCGGCGCGAATGGCGGGTTTATTCTTGGCCGTGGATATCATGCAACGGACAATATCAAGGAGTTCGTTGAGCATGTTGTCCCCGAGTTGCAGCGGCGCGGGCTTTCGAAGAGGGAATATAGCGGCTCGACAATGCGCGAGAATTTTAACGATTGAGTTGTTGAGGTAACGGTATTCGTATGGATCTCACATCGCTGATATGTTGCCAGCGACGCTGCCATCCAGGTCCTTTTTAAGGAGGGCTGCGACGACGCCAAATTCCTGCTGGATTTCCTTAAACCTGGCAGGACCACCCACTAATTTTTCTTCCCTGACAGCCGTCTCTAAGTTTCGGCAAAGTTCCGAAAGCTTCATGGCGCCGACATTAGCGCTGGATGAATTTAGCGTGTGAACCATCAGTACCGCAGACGTATGATCTTCGGTGGCTAATGCCTGTTCCAACGTTTTGAGCATTTCAGCAGTGTTCTGGAGATAAACACCAACTAATTTTTTCCAAAGCTCCGGTTTGCCAACCCTCAGTGGCGTAATGATAGCGGTGTCTAAACTTTCACCTGAGTTGGGGGAGGGATCGTCGTCAACTGCGGTCTCTATGGCTTCTTCTGCAATGAATTCTAGCCAACGTGAAAGAGTGTCGCAAAGCTGGTCCAGCCTGAACGGTTTGCTAAGGTAATCATCCATCCCCGCATCCAGGCATTTCTGACGATCATCGGCGAGTGCATGCGCAGTCAGGGCGACAATGGGCACATGGCGACCCGTTATTTGTTCGTTCGTCCTGATGGTTCTTGTTGCCTCGAAGCCGTCCATTTCCGGCATTTGGCAATCCATAAAGACCAGATCGAAGGTGTCTTTTTCAACAGCATTGACGGCCTCCCGCCCGTTGGCAACAACCGTGACCTGGCAACCGAGGTCCTCGAGATGTTCAACTGCGACCAGTTGATTGATTGGATTGTCTTCCGCCAACAAGATGCAGGCTTTGAAATGCGGCTCCAGCCTGTCAGGTTTGGCGTCGTCCCGGAATGTCTTTGCTGTTAGCGGCGTTGGATCATTTATGGCCTGGAGAATTTTTTCAATGAGCTGTGTTTGGCGTACCGGTTTGGATAGGTATCCGTTGATCGTGTTATCCGAAATCAGAATACCTTCTTCATCCGTATTCATTGAAGACAAGATTAAGATGGGGATGCTGGCGCTAACATCATTCTGGCGTATCCGGCGGGCTAAATGAAACCCATCCAGATCCGGCATCGCCATATCAATTAGAACGACATCAAATAATTGATCCGATTTTGCTTCGGTTAGAATGGAGATCACAGATTCCGGATCTGTGGTGCATCGACAATCGAGTTGAAGTTGCTGCAGGTAGCTCTCGAGGTTGTTGCAGCTTGTCTGATTGTCGTCGACAACCAGGACACGTAATCCACGGGGGAAGAGCATTTTCTCCGTGATATCCGGGATGACCGTCGTCGTCTTTTCAAACGGGAGTTCGACCCAGAATGTTGAGCCTTGTCCTGGCGCGCTGATGAGCCCCACATCGCCCCCCATCAACGTCGCGAGTTGTCTCACAATTGAAAGCCCCAGCTCCGTGCCACCATATTTTCGAGATGCGGAATTATCCGCCTGCTGAAAGGACGCAAATAATTTGGTCTGATCTTCGGCGGCGATACCAATACCGGTGTCGGAGATGTTGAACCGAATCGTAATCGTGTTGTCGGCTCTTTGCTGATGCGAGACGTGCACCGATATTTCGCCATCATCGGTAAACTTGATTGCATTGGCGACCAGGTTTGTCAGAATCTGCCGCAGTCGACTGTGATCGCCCTGTAATGATGTCGGAATGTGACTATCAAAGAAAACACAGAACTCCAGATTTTTACGATGCGCGCTATCGGCGAGCAGGTCCATCTGGTCTTCGACTGTTTCACGGAGGTCAAAGTTTTGCTGGTCGAGCTCCAGCTTGCCGGCCTCAATTTTTGAGAAGTCTAGGATATCATTAATGACGGTGAGCAAGTTCGCGCCGCTTTGTTGGATTTTGGAGACGAAGGTGTGTTGTCGCTCTTCCAAATCCGTGCGGCTCAGCAAATCGGCCATGCCAAGGACGCCGTTCATTGGGGTCCTGATTTCATGGCTCATATTGGCCAGAAATTCGGATTTCGCCAGGCTGGCTTTCTCCGCGACATCCTTTGCGACAATCAGGTCCTGATTGCGTGTTTCCAACTCATCAGTTCGTTCGGCGACCAGTGCTTCGAGATCATGACGATAGGCGTCAAGTTCATGGTTTCTTTCTTCTATGGTGCTCAACATGGCATTGAAGCCATCGACAAGAAGTCCGACCTCATCATTCGCCTCTTTTTCCATCCTCAGGGCATAGTCCTGATCTTCGGAGACCGTTTTCATATGGCTCGCTAAACCGTGTATTGGTCGGGACAAGACGCCTGCAACCCAGGTAGCAATTAGGCTTGATATGACGATGAGAATGAATGTCAGGACGATCCCTAGAACGACAATATTTTGAAGCCTCGACTTCAACCGGCTTAGATTGAATTCGAGATGTACCCTACCAATTACTTTTCGGTCCAGTATAACGGGTTCACTGATATAAATACCGCGACCATGCAAGATATGATGGAGAAATTTTTCATTGTCGGCTGGTTCCGCATGCATACTGTGATGGGAGTGGTGCGGAGTGTTGCCGAGTTTTACGAAAACCTTGTCGTTTGCATCATGTATAAATACCGCGTCAATCGCGCTAACGGTTAAGACAGACTTGAGAATATCTTTTGCGGCTTTGTCATCCTTAAACGCAAGCGGTGCGACGATATTCTTTGAGATGATACGGGCCAGCCTTTGATGCTCCGCAAAAATACTGTCTTTGACCTGAATGTAGTCGAAGACCATGAACGTGGTGGCCGACAAAAATAATCCAACCGCGGATATCGAGACGGAGAGCAAGACAAGCTTTTTCTTGATCGAGTAGTTTTTAAGCTTGGCGAAAATTTTCATAGCTATTGCTTATCTGTCGTAACAATTGTGCCCAGCTTCAGTAACTGCGAACTGATCTTCAGTCTTGACCGGCTGGCGGCCTCCCGGTTAATCGCAAAGCGCATTTTGCCGCTAGCAACAAACAGACCAATAACGCCGCCACGTTGAGCAAAATTTTGTATATCGCTGACAGTTAAGATGGTCTTTCCATTGATCGTGCCCAGAAGATCTTTGAGTTTGCTTTGCGACGCGCTGGCGACAAACAGAACATGGCATAGAGCGATGTCCTGAATTTTTTGTGGCCGTTGGACGTCGATGGCTCTGTTTTTCGCTTTCTTGGTGCTCAAGGTGCCAATGGCTCCCGCGACCGAAGAATTTCCCCAGATACACAATTTGATGGGCGTGTCAGCCGCGACAAAGGCTGCGTCTGGCCATTCAATAAATTTGATAAAGTTATAAACAAACGCGGCTTTGATAAGACTTTCGTTGGCTGCCGTTTTGCCCGCGCTTGGCATAAGGCTAGCTGCCAGGATAGCAGCAGCGGCAAAAGCGCGTATGGTGGTTTTGAAGGACATCAAATTAAACAGATTGGTCTGTGGTTCTGCCGCCTCTTAAAATTTCACTTTGATGCCGGCATAGATCGACCGTTCTACTTTTGTTTCCTGTGTCGATAGGAATTCAGGCGTAAACTCTTTGTGTCGCCGCTGCCCTAAATTTTGGCCAACGAGAGAAAGCTCGATGTTTTCGCGGGGACGCCAGCTCACCCGTAAATCTGCGGTTGCGTATCCACTCACACTACGCTCGGATAATCGGTCGACCGCGCGGATGGTTGCGTCGATTTCGATATTGTTGGGAAGGTTGAACTGAGTGGTTAGCCCGAACTGGTGACGGGGGTCGCGGTCTTCGGCGGCTTCATTAGAAGCAGTTCCGGTTCCCGGTTTGCGGTGGAGCTCAAGCTCGAAATAGGTATAGCTGGCGCGGAGTCGTAACCACTCTTTAGGACGCCAATCCGCGCCCAGTTCGAAACCGTATGCTTCCCCTGACATATTGTTAGTAAAGGTCAGGGGCAGCACGACGTGTACAGGCGTTGGCGATGTCTCGACGAATGTGGATCCCGCATCCGTTGTCAGTAATTTGTCATAGATGTTGTAGAACGTTGCAAAGTCCAGACTGACGGTCGGAATGGGTTGGGTCTTATAACCTAATTCTATGGCAATCAGCTCTTCAGACTCGATACTAGTACTACCTAGAATTCTGGCCTGAATTGGCGGTGTGCCGGGAATAACGGAATTATTGAGCGTTGCACCATCGGCCGCGCGCGACGGGCGTGCGGACCGCTCGGGACACGGAAGTCCAGAGGCTGTTATTCGGCGTTGCTTGCCACAGGGCCCGGGCGGAGGGTTGAATTTCAACCCCCGAAAAGCTGTTATGTTCGAATTTCGACCCTATCGTGACCTTCAGGGTGTCGGTGACAGTGATCTCATCCTGAATAAAGGCGCTTAACAGGTGATAGGTGTCATGTGTCGGGTTAATCGCGACTTCCGTTGAATTGCCGATATCATCTCTATTAAAACGATATCCAATGCCGGCGATTACATCGTGAATTTTGCCGAATCTTTGTCGCCTCTCTACCTCGATATCAAAGATGTTTGTTTCCACGTTCGCGTGATATTCGCGGCGAACCGCGCGGTCAAAATAGGTTTGGATACTTGTCTGGGTGTCGCCCTCTTTTGAGGATGACCAGCGTCCGAGGATGAATTGGCCGTTGAGGCTGGCGTCGTTGCTAAAGGTCTCAGTAAAGGGGGTGGTTAGTGACGGGGCGGATATGAATTGCCCTGCATTCCCAGAATATAATTCTCCCTGAACCATGAGCTCCCCGCCAGACAGCATTTTGTTGTCATAACGGAATCCACCACGTTTCATGTCCCAGTCATCTGACCCGGCTTGCCCGCTGGGGAGGGGGCTGTTGTCTCGCTTTGTGTGTTTTACGAAGGCGCGGATATTTGAGTGATCGTTTAGGGAAAATCCATGTCGACCTGCAAAGCTGGCGCGTTCTTCTGTACCGGCTTGCCCGGTGAGGAGTGTGCCGTTTGTTTTGTCCGCGCTCTTGGTAATGATGTTGATCACCCCGTTGACGGCATTTGCGCCCCATATGGTGCCACCGGGGCCCCGGATGACTTCGATACGTTCGATATCGTCAAGAAATGTGTTCTGGACGTCCCAAAACACACCCGAAAAGATCGGTGTATACAGGCTGCGGCCATCCTTCAGCACGAGTAGCTTGTTAGAAAAGAGGCCATTAAATCCGCGAGCTGAAATCGCCCATTTGCTTGAGTCAATCCGGGCGACATTCAGGCCGGGCACATTGCGGAGCAGCTCAGGGATCGATGTAGCGCCGGATCTCCTAATATCCTCACTGGTAATGACATGAACCGCTGCCGCAGACTCTGATACCTTTTGCGATTTTTTGGATACCGACGTCACGTTGACATTCATCAACTGCTCAAGGGAAAGCGCCGTGAGGTCCGGAGGTGTTTCAGCTGCTCGCGCCGGGTCGGCTGTTAACCCAAAAAAGGCGCATACGATGAGGGCTTGGAGTGATGTAAAAGATCGGGGCAATGACTGGCCTTCTAGTGAAGATTATTCTGGTAAGAGAGCGATCACTCTCATTTCAGCCATAGTTGTTAATTAAGGTTAATGTCGCGTTAAATTGACAGGCGGGAGGCTGTTTTAATTAGGTCGTTCGGCCGGTCGGCAGTCATAACGACGGGGGCTCTCCAAGAAAGACTATTGCGGTTCGACAATATGCGAGAATTTTGGCGAGTGAACGGTAACTTTTGCGACAAATTCATGGAGGTAGAACAACCTAATCTAATGTAGGGTTGTTTCTATGCAGCTGCCGAAAACTGAAAAAGTACATACGATCCTTTTTGTGGGCATCGGGCTGGGTGTTCTACTTTCTTATGGATTGGGTACTGGCTCATATAGCACTCTGAAATGGGTGTTTCTGTATTTGGGCGTGGCCCTCGTTTTGGTCGGGTCAGCGTTCAGGATTATTCGAACAAGCAAAGTCGACATAGATCGGTTTGCCTTGGTGTTGCTCAGCGTCAACGCATTTGCTGCTTTGAGCTTGATCTGGTCGGCTGATTCGGCTGGAGGGCTCGTTCAGGTCGCGGGGCTCGCTGCCATTACTGTACTGGTTTTGTACGTTCGGCATTGCGAGAAGCAGGCACTAACGTTTCGGCTTTCTCTGTTATGTGTATGTGCCGTTAGTATTCTACTTATCCGCAACGTCATCGTGCCTGACATCTATGGTGGGTTTGGCAACGAGAATTATTTTGCTGAAACCATCCTTTTATGTCTGCCTTTTACGCTTTTTTGGTTTCATCTTCGTGATAGGCCCGACCGGTGGCTTGGACCGCTTCTGGTCGTTGTAGGAAGTATATTCCTCCTGTTTTTTAGCGGGTCAGGGATCGGAATAGTTGCGATGGTGACTCTTTTGGGTTGCAGCGTAATGCTTGGAGTTTTGCGGCGGTACGGCGTTTGGCAATTTGCAGGTTGTATATTCGTCGCGGCCGTTGCCCTCGGTTATTTAGGGATGAAGTTCCATGAGGCGATTTTGGAATTTGATCCTGTGCAAGCTCGGTTTGAACTTTACATCAATTCAGTGGCACTCTGGCTGGAACGCCCTTTTCTGGGCACAGGACTTGGCGGATACAGCTTCCATTATCCCGAATTTCAGCAGTTTCATTTTTCGTTATTTCCTGGTTTGGGGACAACACTCACTTCGCCCTATAATATTGCATACCAAGCCCATAACGAGTTTCTACAGATCCTTTTTGAGGCGGGAGTTGCGGGCCTGCTTCTTGTTATTTTTGTCATCTTTCTTATAGGGCAAAATTTAGTAGTGAATTTTGACCGGTCAAAGTTGCATTGGTTAGGGGGCGTGGCGGCTGTTCTCCTTGCCATAATCGCGATGCAAAGTTTTCCTCTACGTAACCCTGCAACAGCGGCCCAGGCTGCGATAATTTTGGGAATACTCGCCCGCGGCAAGGGTACAAAAATTTCACAACGCCTTACGACGATCCGTTTACCGCATCTGATTACATACCTCCCAACAGTGATGGCTACTCTTGTTGCTGGTTTGATTATATTGGTTTGCGGAAATATGCTTCTTGCATCACGTGATTTCAGAATTTCAGCGTTTTATGGTGAGCGCTTTCCCGGCCGTGCCTTTTTCCATGTTAAACGTGCTTACGACAGATTTCCGCAGTCGGTCCTCTATCGTAGTCAGCTTTTTGCAAACTATGTCAATTGGGCTGTAAAGAAGCAGGATAGGACTAAAGTACCTGATTCAATTCATACCAAATTTCTTAGGGTCGGTTTATCCACGGGCGCAAATAATCCGGGTTTGCTGCTGACCCAGCTCCGGATTCTAATGCATTCAAAGCTGGATTCGAGCAAAAGAGCCGAAATAGAGAGCCTGCTTGTATCTCTAAAGAAGTACACACCGTATTTTTACAGAGTCCACCACGCTGAGGGGGTGTATGCAAAGGCAATCGGCGATATCTCGCGTTCGAAAGCGGCATTCGCGAGGGCTAGAAAAGTAAAAGCAAGGCAACGAAACGGTTTCAGAAAAAAAGACAAGTGATCTCCGAATATTCCCTGAGCGTCTTATTTTGTTTCAGTCCTTCAACACCGACACCGCATCCGCTGCCGGGACGCAGCCAACGACATTGGCCATCATCGCTGTCGTGCAAAAATGCCCGATGGTATGAACGATGGTAATCACGCGTTTGTTGCCCAGTGCGGCTTCCGCCGTCTTGAACCCTTCGTCTGATAAATTGCCGGTATCAAGCAGCTCTTTGGTCACGGCATAGACCGCGGCATCGTCATCGTTATCGAAATCAGGCTGGGTGCCATCATTGATGGCTTCGATGATTTCCTTCGAGAGACCAGCACCCATCGCGGTCTTGGACTGGGCGCTCCACGGATAGGATGCGTTCCAGTGTTTTACCGTCATCAGGGAAACGATACGGACCTGGGCATTGGTTATCGGGCTGTCGAGAAGAAATGAACTGGAGACGTTATGCAGGTCCCACACCGGGCCAGAATAGGCATAGCCGATTGCCGGGCCGAAGCCGACACGGCCATTATTGTTGACGATCCGGTCATAAATTGCGCCTTGAGCGTCATCCATTTCTTCGCGGCCGAGGGGCGGTATTCTGGTCATCTGGTTCTTCCCTGTTTTGCTTAGTCTTGATTATTCTGACGGTAGTTCGATGACGACATTTTCTGGGTCGTCGACTACTTTGAAAGTACGCATGGGAACCATGCAGGGCGGTGCTGTCACCTCGCCGTTGCGGATGTCAAAGCAGCCAGCATGAAAATCGCATTCAATAATATGCCCTTCGAGAAATCCCTGTGACAGAGACCCTGGACCATGGGTGCAGAGATCGTCGAGGACGAAAAACTCGTCTTCGACATTGAACACGGCAAGGGAGAAATTGTCTTTCTCGACCTTGAAGCCCTCGTCTTCGGAGACTTCGGATTTCTTGCACAAGGTTAGGGTTGCAGCATCTGACATTACGGCCTCAATCTAGCTAATCATTGATGACAAAATATGCGGAGGTGATAGCGGGAATTCTCTTAATTTTCACCCTCTTTTTTATCGGTGATCTATATTTACGCGATGACCGCCGGGCGACAGCTTCTAAATCCATCGCGCAGCTCATCCGATACAAGGTTGCGGCCAATAAAAACCAGTCGTGATTGCCTGCGCTCCGAGCCCCATTCTCCACCAAAGTCACCTTCGATCATCATATTGACGGCCTGCAGCACCAGCTTCCTGTCATTGTCTTCAATCGACATCACACCTTTGGTTCGCAAAATGTCATTGCCGCGCCGCGACAAGAGTTCCTGCAGCCATTTCTCGAGCCTGTCTGCATCGAGCGGCGTGTCGCAGGTCAATGAGACGCTTGTGATGCCGCTACGATCAATATGACCATCATTGTGCTCGTCATGGCTATGATTACGTGTATGGCTGTGATCTTCAGTATCGGGCGGCAGCTGGGCCTCAACCCGCTCCAGATCGAAACCGTGCTGGTTCAGGATAGTGCTGGCGGGAACGTCTGAGCGGTTCGCTCTTGTGATCGGGGCGAAGGGGTTGATCTGGCGGAGCTGCTGCTCGATATCGGTAATGGCTGCCGTGGCATCGTCGACTTTGTTCAACAGGATATGATCACTGAAAGCGATCTGGTCGGCGGCGTCTTCATTCTGGTCTAGTTGAGAGAGGATGTGAGCGGCATCGACCACACACAGCACTGAATCCAATCGGCATTGCGCACCGATCACCTGGTCGATCACCATGGTCTGGATAACCGGGCTTGGATTGGCCAGCCCGGTGGTCTCGATAATGATCCCGTCAAGCTCGAGGCTTTTCCGTAAGCAGGGAGCGCATCGTCCGGATTAGATCGCCCCGGACGACACAGCAGATACAGCCGCTATTGAGTTCTATAAGTTCTTCGTCGCCGGTCTCGATCAGGTCGCCATCGATCCCGATATCGCCAAACTCATTGACGATAACGGCGAATTGCCGTCCCGAAAGATCGGATAAGAGGCGGTTGAGCAGGGTGGTTTTTCCAGCCCCGAGAAACCCCGTCAGAACGGTAACGGGAATCCTTGTGTCGTCACTGAGTGTCGTCACTGGATTCCCGTCCCATGTTCAGGTCCTGCCTGTGGTCAGTCCCACGGCATCATGGAGACGTGGATAACGTCGCCACTGCCGCCAACCGCATTGATCGCTTCATGCGTATCTTTGAGGCTGAATTTATGCGTGGTGATCTGGCCGATGTCGAACCGGTCAGAATTCAGCTGTTTCAGGGCCAGCTCGCAACTTTCGTAGTTGTGACCACGGGCAGCTTTGACGGTGATGTATTTATTGCCGATCTTGCCAAGTGGGAAATTCGGGAAAACCGGGACATCTTCGCCCTGAATCTGCAACGTGCCACCCTTGCGCTTCATTGCTTCAATACCGAGCAATACAGGAATCGTGCCGGCCCCTGCCGTGCAGTCGAGCGAGACATCCATGCCTTCGCCGCCGGTGACTTCCATGATTTTTTCGAGAGGGTCTTCCTCTTCGACATTGATCACGACGTCGGCGCCGAGGTTCTTTGCGACCTGCAGGCGTTTGGTGTCCTTGCTGGTTCCAGTGACAACGATCAGTGACGCACCCGCGGTCTTGGAGGCAATTGTATTGCACAGCCCTTGTTGGCCAGGGCCCTGGATCAGGACGCGGCTGTCATAGCCGACCCCACAATCGAACAGCGCCCATTGAATGCCATTGGCCATCGGTGTGACGACCCCGGCATGTTCTGCTGAAAGCCCATCGGGGACCTTGTGCAGTACCGAGTTCCACGGCAGGTACATATATTCTGCGAAGCCACCGAATAGATGCGGCGCGCGTTCGGCCAGCGTGTAACCAAAGCGCAGCCCTTCAGGGTATTTGCGCCAATCCGTATACATGCACAGGCGATATTCACCCTTGTGGCACCATTCGCAATCCATGCAGCCGACATAATGTTCGGCAAAAACCATATCGCCTTCTTTGAGGCCGCGGCGTTCCTGGAAAATCTTACCGGCTTTAGCGATATAGCCGATGTTTTCGTGGCCCATAATCACAGGGCCTTCGAAAGGAGGCTTGGAATAGAATTTCACATCGGTGCCGCAAATACCGGCGACCTCTACTTTCAAAAGGGCCGCTTCTGGCGGGATGTCCGGCATGTCATATTCCCGGAATTCCGTAACTTGAGGCGCAACTCGGACGGCTGCGTTAACTTTTTCTACCACGCTGTATTCTCCTTTGGATGAAGTTGACTAAGACCTATCAAAGCGGCAGTGTACAGGCAAGGTGGGAGGATGTTTTTCAGAGTGGCCCCCGCGGAAACCGGCCATTTCCGATAGCGTTTCTTTATAGAGTTCCGTTAGTGTCAGGTGTCTATCAATGTTCAGACGGCTTGCCCCGGCAACAGATAACCTCCAAGACATCTCCCGCGTTGAAGCAATTTTGCGCGAGCGGTTTGACGTCAATCAGAACGAGATCATTCTGGTGTCAGAAGACCCAGGGGTAAAACCGGGCTTTCCGCCCTTTGAGACCAATATGATTTTCTGGAAAGACGAGACGCGATATCGCCTGAAGGTCTTTACAAAAGTTGCCGATGTGACCGACCGGGACGTGCCCATTAAATGGTTGTTGCCATCCCTTGAGGATACCGGTGACGGCGATTGCTGCTAGGCGGCTGACACGCTGTCGAGAAACTCGATCACCCGCTGCGGTGCATTGTCTTCGGTTTGTTCATCGACCGGCATGTCCCAGTACTCAGACCCGGTAATACATTCCTGCAAATAGCGTGCGGCGGAGGTCGCGTGGAAGTCATCGGCTCCCGGCACAACAAGGGTTGGGATGTCGAGATTTAAAAGTTCCTCTGGCTCTGCCCCCGGTGCCGTGTCGCGATCAAACAACCCGCGAAACGTCGCGGTTACGGTCAGCAAATATTGGGCCTGGTCGAGTTCGGCATAGGCCTTGGCGAATGTCGCCGAATTACGAATGGGCTGACCCCAGGGGCCGCCGCGCGGGTCGCCGGAAAAATTCTTGTCATGGCTATGCACCAGGTCGACCACAGACTGCAGGCCGTTTTCTTCGACAAAGGCCAGATGCCTGGCAAACCGCTGATGGCTGCTGATACGGTATTTTGCACCGCCAACCGGCCAGTAATGCACCATCGACAGGGTACGCTCGGGATGGGCAACGCCAAACGCTGCGACCGGGGCGCAGCCCATGCAGCCGCCCATGATATGCGCCTTCTGAATGCCCAGCGCATCGAGCAACCCGGCGCCCTGACGGACAAAATGTTGCCAGGTGATGCGTTCCACGCGGCCGCCGGACTGGCCGTTTTCGCGGCGATCAAACAAGATACATTTATAGTTGGCCGGCAGATGATCGAGCAGCTTGATGCGCTTATAGACTCCGAGATTTGTCCATTGTTCGATGCGGGCATCAAAGCCACCCGGCGCGTACATCAGGATCGCCGGGCCATCGCCCATCACCTCGTAGCGTGTTTCGATTCCATCAGCGTCAATGAGCGGCATTTTACAGGTCTCTTTTGCTGGGCAGATGCGGTCTTTATTTTCTGCCTACTTTTCTGCCCTTTGCTTCAAGGGCTGTCAACGATACAGGGTAAGGAGTATCCCCTATAGAGGGCGCAAACTATTGACGCGCCAATGCGAATATTTTAGGTTGCGCGCGCGTCAACAAAGGGCGTTTTTTTGAACACCTTCGGCAAGATTATGTTTTCGGGAAAATGACGTAAACCCGCTGAAAACCGGCTGTTTCACGTAAAATACGCTGGCGTATCAGGGTAGCAAAGCAACGCGACGCCTTATTAAACCTTAGGGTGGCGCGTATTTGCCGCAAGATTGAGAATTGACTTGATAGGAGAAGAAGAATGCTTCGCAAGGAAGTAAACGAGCTACTGACCCAGACCGATAAAGGCACGCCGATGGGGGATTTGTTCCGCCAATACTGGATGCCGGCATTATTGGCTGAGGAGCTTCCCGAGAATGATTGCCCGCCAGTCCGCGTCAAGCTGCTGGGCGAACCGATGGTCGCGTTTCGTGACACAGACGGCAATTATGGCCTGGTTGAAGAATTTTGTGCCCATCGCCGCGTCTCCTTATGGTTTGGCCGGGTTGAAGAAGGCGGCATTCGCTGCCCCTATCATGGCTGGAAATACGATCACACCGGACAATGTGTTGATGTCCCCTCGGAACCCGCGGAAAGTGGCTATTGCAAGTCCATTAAGCTGCAGAATTATCCGCTGATTAAGGTCGGCGACATTTTGTGGACACATATGGGAGATCCGGAAAACCGGCCGCCAGAGCCCGAATGGGAGTTCTGCACTGTCGCACCTGAACAGACTTTCTCGTCCAAGCGACTGCAATATTCCAACTGGCTACAGGCCATGGAAGGCGGCATCGATTCAAGCCATGTGTCGTTCCTGCATGGCACTGGTCTGACCACGGATCCGCTGTTTGAAGGATCAAAGGGCAATGACTATAACCTCAACGATTTCAAACCGATCTTTGAGGTTGAACCAACCGAAGGTGGCCTTTGTGTCGGGGCGCGTCGGAATGCTGAGGAGGGCCGCTATTACTGGCGTGTGACCCAGTATGTCTGCCCGACCTTTACGATGATCCCGCCGCGTGCCGATCATCCGCAGCATGGCCATTTTTGGGTGCCGATTGATGACGAAAATTGCTGGGCGTGGAGCTATGACTATCACCCAACCAGGGCCCTGAGTGAAAAGGAACGTCAAAATCTCAAGGACGGTCATGGTATTCATAATGAATATGTCCCGGGCACCTTCATTCCCAAGCAAAACCGGGATAATGATTATTTGATGGACCGCGAAGCCCAGAAAGCCGGTACGCTGTTCTCCGGTGTTAAAGGCATTGCGATGCAGGATGCCAGTTTGCAGGAATCGATGGGCCCAATCTGTGACCGGACCCGTGAAAACCTGGTCTCGACGGATAACGGTATCATCATGGCCCGTAACCTGCTGCGCAAAGCGGTTACGGAATTCCAGAAGAATGGTACAACACCGCCAGGTGTTGATCCGTCACATCATCACGTGCGCTCGGTCGCATCGGTTCTGGAGCCGGATGAGAAATACATGGTGGCGTTGGCTGATGCGCTGCGTTCCGATCCAGGCAAGGAACGTACTTCCGTTTAAGGCGACCACGAAAAAGTTTATTAGGGTGTCTAGCCCCCAAGTTCTGTGCCATTCCTGATTAGAGTTTCTGGTATTGGCGGTCGCATGTTCAGTGCCTGATGTGGACGGATGTGGTTGTACTGTCTGAGCCACTGGTTGATGACGATCTGAGCCTGCTTAGTCGTGGTGAACCACTCGGCATTGAGAACCTCGCGGCGCAGGGTTCCGTTGAAGCGTTCGTTGTATCCGTTCTCCCAGGGTGATCCGGGATAGATCCGGATGGGTTTGATGCCGACCCTTGCCAGCCAGTCCTGCATCGCCTGTGCGATGAACTCGGGACCATTGTCCGAGCGGATGTATTCCGGGGTGCCGTGGCGCAGCAGGAGTGGGTATAGCGCCTCAAGCACATCGTCAGCCCTCATCCGGGTGCGAACCGTCACAGCCAGCACCTGGCGGGTGTACTCGTCCAGGACAGTCAGCATCTTGTAGCTCCGACCGTTGTCGAGCTTGTCGTGCACGAAGTCGATGGCCCAGACGTGATTGGGATGGGTTGGCCGCAACCGAATGATCGAGCTGTCCTTGTGATAGAGCCGCCGGCGCTTCTTGTCTCGTTGCGGCAGCTGAAGTCCTTCTTCGCGCCAGATCCGCTCAACCTTCTTGTGGTTCACCTTCCACCCTTCGATACGCAGCAGGACGGCAATCTTGCGATAACCGTAGCGCCCATACTGCTTCGCCAGCCGGATCAGTGCCAACCGCAGATCATTGTCATCTTTGGGATCTGGTCGATATTGCAGGGAACTGCGGGCCAGACCAATAACCCGGCAGGTCCGTCGCTCCGACGTAGCAAGCTTCTGGCGTGTATGGATAACGGCCTGACGAAGATGCTCGGTCGTCAGGCCCTGGGCTTTAGGTAGCTCAGGCTTTCCTTGAGGATCAGCTTGTCCAGTTCGAGCTCAGCCACAATCTTCTTCAACCGCGTATTCTCCTTCTCGAGAGAACGCATCTCCGACAACTGCGACCGACCCATCCCGCCAAACCGCTTGCGCCAGTTATAATACGTAGCGTCGCTGATACCCACGCCACGACACGCCGACGCTACGTCGCTGCCGTTCGACAACTTCACTTCAATCTCACGCAGCAGCTTCAGTATGTCCTCGTCCGAATGTCGTTTCCGAGCCATCACAAATCCCCTTTCCATGCCAAAATAATGGCCCAGTTTTAGGGGGGAAGGACAGGATCGCGCCCGCAATAAGTTTTTCCGGATTGGCTGGGTCGAGTTCGAAATCTTGCGGCGGTGGCGGTTACGATCGGCAGAATTGATCGTTGATCAAGTTAATCGTGACACATCAGCTAAGATTCTGTCGGAAGATGTCATGGCCGTCCGTGAATTTCTCGGCAGGAGCGGCCTCTTGCTCTTGTCAGGTGAAGAAGGCAAAGGCGCGTGGCACGGCGCCCTGCAAGCTCAGAGGCGCCATTGGACAACATGGCTGCTCCACAACTATCTGTTTATTCGGCTGCATTTATTGCGGCCTGACGCACTTCTAAAGGCGTTACTACCGGTCGCCCGGTTTTTGATGACGCGCTCGGCATTGAACTGGACAATTCTATTTGCCCTGTTTGGCAGCGTAATGGTCGTGCGCCAGTGGGATGTCTTTATCAGCTCAGCGCCGGAATTTGTCACGGCAGAAGGTGCCCTCCTATACGGTGCGGCCATCATTGTTGCCAAGATATTACATGAGCTCGGTCATGGGTTGGTTGCCGCCAAGCATGGCCTCCGCGTTCCTTCCATGGGCATTGCGCTTATGGTCCTGTGGCCGGTTCTTTACACGGATACCTCTGAAGCCTGGAAGCTGACCAACCGACGGGCGCGGTTGGAAATCGGTGGCGCCGGAATGGCCGCAGAGCTGATGCTGGCAGCCTTCGCCTTAAATTTATGGCTGTTAATGCCACCGGGACAGCTGCGGGGTGCCGTTTTCGCGCTGGCCGCTGTGACCTGGATCGCGACGCTGGCGGTTAACCTCAATCCATTTATGCGGTTTGACGGGTATTATCTTTTATCGGATGCTCTGGGCATTGAGAATTTACAGGACCGCAGTTTCGCGCTTGCGCGTTGGCAGCTGCGACGTGTGCTGTTTGGTCTTAACGAACCGTGTCCGGAAGTTTTGCCGGACCGGACCCGGAATTTCCTGATTTTTTATGCCTGGGGAACCTGGCTATACCGGCTCATTCTGTTTATCGGCATCGCCGTTCTCGTTTACTATATGGTGTTTAAGGCGCTCGGCATCTTTTTGATGGCGGCCGAGGTCATCTTTTTTATTATGTTACCGATCTGGCGGGAGTTTCGTCGGTGGTGGGAGCGCCGCAATTTGTTTCGGTTGAATTTGAATCTCGTTGTCACTGTGCTCATCTTTGGTGGGTTATGTGTTCTCGTGGCTGTGCCATGGAATACAACGATTCAGGCGCCGGCGCTATTACTGGCGCGCCAAACCCAGGCGATTTATCCACCCTTTGAATCCAGGCTGAACGAACTTACTGTTTCCGTAGGGGATCGGGTTGCTCCGGGAATGCCCATCGTTTCATTATCGGCGCCTGATTTGGTGTTCCGGAAAGTTCAGGCAGAACGCCAAACGGAAACCCTTCAGCTACAAATCCAGCGAGAGCGTACCCAGAATGAATTGCGGGAACGCGGCGGTGTATTGCGGGAAAAACTGGCGAAGGCACTGACCGAACGGGATGGCCAAAACCGGGAACTGTCACGGCTGAAGATAGTTTCATCCGTTAACGGTGTCGTTGCCGATGTCGGTGATGGTATGGAAAAGGGACGCTGGGTTGGCAAAAATGATCGGCTGGTGACGATCATCGCTGATGGTCCGGCACTCATTGAAGCCTATCTCGGCGCGTCAGATATTAATCGTGTGGTGATCGGGGCCAAAGGAAAATTCTATATCGAGGCCGACACCGGTAAGCCCGCACCGGTTACTGTAACTGCCATTGATACGACCGCGACGTCTCGCTTTGACCGTCTTGAACTCTCCAGCGAACATGGTGGTGAAATTGAGGTTCGGACGGGGTCTACTGGTGGATTGACCCCCGACACACCGGTATATCGAATGACTCTTAAAATTGATCGCGCGGATGGTGCCCCCAAACAAATCCAACGCGGCTGGGTTGTGCTTGATGGTCCTGCGGTTCCGCTTATTGAGCGGGCCTGGCGATCAGTTGCGGCGGTCCTGATCAGGGAAAGTGGGTTCTAGAATTATGACAATTGAAGATCCAAAAACATTCGTCCTGGTCCATGGGATGTCGCATGGTGGTTGGTGTTGGGTTCGGGTGGCGGATCGCCTACGCGCGTTAGGGCATAAGGTCTTTACCCCCACATTGACCGGCGTCGGGGAGCGTTCCCATCTGATGAGCGCTGATATCAATCTCGAAACCCACATAATGGATGTCGTTAACGTCATCAAATGGGAGCGTCTTCAAGATGTCGTCCTGTGCGGTCATTCCTATGGCGGCTGGCCTATCTCCGGCGCCGTTGAACAGGTGCCAGATCAAATAGCCTCTATTGTCTATCTCGATGCTTATATGCCTGAGGACGGCCAATGCGGTCTCGATATTCAGTCCCCAGAATCACGGGCGGGGGTTGAGAAGGCAGTCGCTGCTGGCGATATATCGCGCCCAGCGGGCTCCGCCGCGCGTTTTGGTGTCACGGGTGATGACCTTGCCTGGGTTGACGCCCTTCTGACGCCGCAGCCCATCGGTGTATCCCTCCAACCCATCAAGATGACTGGCGCGCGAGACCGTGTGGCCAAGAAGTCCTATATCCTGGCGGGGGATTATAAAGGCCCGGCCTTCACAGCGTATTACGAGAAACTAAAAAATGATCCCAGCTGGCAGGTCTATAGCCTGCCCTGTCAGCATGACGTCATGATTGATATGCCGGAAGAGCTGACGGAAATCCTGATCGAGGTCGCTTAATCCATGAGCATCTTTGCTATCGCCTCGATTTTAGTCGGGCTCTCGGCTTTCTTCGGTTATCTGAATCATCGCTATTTGCATCTGCCGCATACGATCGGTCTGGTGGTGATCGCCCTCCTGGCATCTCTTATCATTATTGTCGTCGATCTGATTAGTCCGTCGCTCCATATCGCGCAGGATGTCACCGGTATTCTGCGCAAGATCGATTTTAACGAGACGCTGATGCACGGCATGTTGAGCTTTATGCTGTTTGCCGGTGCGCTGCATGCCGATATGTCCGCGCTCAAGGCCAGACGCTGGACGATCACGACGATGGCCTGCATTGGCACGATGATGTCGACCTTTCTTATTGGCGGCGCGATGTGGTTTGTCTTTGGGATGGCGGGGGTCAATTTCCCGTTTATCTGGGCCTTGGTGTTTGGTGCGTTGATCAGCCCGACGGATCCGGTCGCGGTGCTTGGTCTGTTTAAAACGGTAAAGGTGCCGGACACGTTAAAAGCGACGATGGCTGGTGAGTCCCTGTTCAATGATGGGATCGGCGTCGTCGTCTTTACCGTTGTGGTCGCCATCGCAGTCGGCAGCGCGGGGCAGGGCGGTGAGATGGATGCCCTGACAATAGCCAAGCTATTTTTCACGGAGGCCGTTGGTGGCGCCGTCCTTGGGTTTGTTGCGGGCTATATCGGCTATCGCGCTATGCATGGCATCAACGAGGTCAGCCTCGAAGTTCTGATTACGCTGGCACTCGTTATGGTCACCTATTCGCTGGCGATCTTCCTGCATCTGAGCGGTCCTATCGCGATGGTGGTCGCGGGGCTGTTTATCGGTAATCATGGTGTGAAATATGCGATGAGTGATCACACCCGCGAGGGTGTTGAGCAGTTCTGGACCTTGATGGATGAGATTCTGAATTCGGTACTGTTCCTGCTGATTGGTCTTGAAGTCCTTGTTATTGCGGATAGTTTTGAGCATCTGTGGTTTGCAATCATCGCAATTCCTGTGGTTCTCGCGGCACGGGCATTGAGTGTTTCCATCCCGATTTCGATTCTGTCGCGCTGGCGGACCTTCAAGAAAGGGGCCGTGCTGGTCCTGATTTGGGGCGGACTGCGCGGTGGTATCGCGGTGGCGCTGGCTCTATCGCTGCCGGAAAACGAGTATAAGGCGACCATCCTGAGCATCACCTATGGCGTGGTGCTGTTCTCCATCATCGTGCAGGGTTTGACCATCAAGAAACTAGTCGAGCGAGCCGTTCTGTAGAAAATTCCTTCGACTAGCTCGCTGGTTTTAGGGTGATGGTGCCCAACTCCTGATCGATGTTAGTGGTCACTGTTGTGGAAAATTCCTGATAGTCGGCATGAGTGACTTCGACGCGATATTTATGATCGATTGTCAGCTCTTTAATCCAGAACTCGCCAAAGGCATCTGATGTCGTTGTTATATTGGTCCCGTCACTGAGATCAGTGGCCGTCACCGTGGCGCCAATGATTACCTCATCGGCATCTGCATCCAGAAGCATGCCGGTGATCCATGGTTTCGGTAGGCCCTTCCAATGAACACGGGGTTTTGCTTCGAACTCAGGGTGCAGGACTTCCAGCCTCGCCTTCGGTCTTGTCCAAATTATCGCCAAACAAAATGGCGTCGTGCGGGCAGACATCGACGCAGCGCGGCAGCTCGCCTTCATCGACGCGGTGGGCGCAGCCGGTGCATTTTTGCGCGATATTCAGATCGTCGTTCTTGTAGATAACATCATAAGGACAGGCAGGCTGGCACTCGCCGCATCCCGTGCATAAGCTCGGCATCTATCCACACCAGACCGTCTTCGCGGGTTTTGATAGCGCCTTCGGGGCAGGCGGGGATACAGGGGGCATCCTCACAATGCTGGCACATGGTGGGCAGGAAGTTCATCCGCACGCGCGGGATGGTGCCGCGCTCAATCGGTTTGACCTTCATCCAGAATTGGCCGCCTTCGGGTTGCGGCTTGGTCCAGGGGGCGTATGTACTGTCGACATGCTCGTCCTTGCAGGCGACGACACAGAGATTACACCCGGTGCATTTATCGACATCGATGATGAAGTTTTTCTGGCTCATGCCGCGTCTCCCCGTTTTTGGCCACGGACCAGCTCGTCATAATTCACGCCGATGCCCGGCTCAATTCTCGTTGGGTCGATCTTTTCGATCTCGACCAGAAAGCCACTGATATTCATTTCGGGGATCGCGATCTCTGCACCCTTCTCATATTTCTCCTGAACAGACGGGGCGATCAAATTGATGCAGCCGCCCCGATCTACCTTGCGGTTGTCGAGCAGAACAAAATCGATCTTGGCACCATGGTCGATGGAAACGGCGCCGGGGATGATCCGTTCGGTAATCACCGCGCCAAACAGGATCGCACCGCGATCATTATGGGCCATGATGATGGCGCCCTGTTCGATACCGCGCGCCGCGGCGTCGTCGGGATGTATCCAGCAGGGCTCGTAAAAATTCCCGTCCTCGCCGCGCATCTTGCCGAGCTCGCGAATCCATTCGATATCGTCGCCCTGAACGTGAAAGCGGTATTTCGGATGGTTTGTCATCACGGCCAGCGGATAGGTCTTGGCCTTTTCGGAGTCCGCCTGTTCTGAATGGGCGAGCCATTTGGCCAGCGGTGGGCGTTCCACACTGTCCGGGTCGAGTTTGGTAATGCGCTCGGATACGAACTCTATCTTGCCGCTCGGCGTCTCCAGCCCATCTGCGTCGTTCCAGAACCAGTGCTGCCCACCGGTATGCTCGCTATAGCCATATTCTTTTTTGATCTCAACCCATTCTTCCCAGGTCGGGCAGTCATAGATGACATGCTTCTGCTTCTTGAAATCTTCCCAGGACAGGTGATCCCGGGTTGCGGCGAGCGTGCCCTCATAGGCATTCTTCAACCACTCATCGACAGGTGGGAAGGCATCGTCGAGCCCGAGCCGCTGGCCGATCATTCGGTGGATTTCATAATCGCTTTTGGACTCGCCGACGGGCTCGATAGCCGCCTCCTGATAGAACATCGCCAGGATGTCGCTGCGCTGAACCACGACCAGATCTTCATGCTCGTAATTGCTTTGGGCCGGCAGGATCAGATCGGAATAGGTCAGATCGTTTTCCAGCCACGGGTGGACGCCGACGACAAAATCGAGATTGTCGCTGCGCAGCGCTTCCAGCCAGTTATTACCATGTCCCCAGCTGCCGGGCTGGCTGCCATTCTCGTTCCACACCATGCGGATACCCGGGTGATCATCGGTTGGCGGGTAACGATAACTCTTGAACTGGTCTTCGGCTTTGGCGAGGGCCGCGGTGGTGCTTTTCCAGCTGATCTTGCGTTGCTGGATCGCTTCGGCTGCCAAGGTGCGAGGAATGAAAACCGGTGATTTCGGTCCGTGCCCGATGGCGTACTCAATCATCGGGCTAAAAGCGAGGCCGTGAAAATCGACCTCTGGATAGCGCGGCACCTGCGCCAGTGATTTCTTATAGAAAGACGGTGCCCCGGTGCGGAGGAACTGGCGGCCCGGGCTGCCAAACCCCTGCATTGCGAGCACATAGGCTTCCATCCGGGCGGTTAGATGAGACAGCGTGCCGCGTATCTTGGGGCCGCCGAAATAGACCGACACGGTGGTTTTCTTGGCCGCCCACTCGCGGGCCAGGGCTTTGATTGTTGCGGACGGTATGCCGGTGATATCGGACGCCCATTTAGGCGTTTTCTCGAGCCCATCATCCTCGCCCGCTACATGTGCTTTGAGGGCTTCGAACCCAACTGTATGGGTGTCGATATAGCTTTTGTCGTAGGTGCCTTCGGCGATCCAGACATGCGCGATGGCAAGATAGAGTGCCGCATCGGTGTTGGGTTTGATCGGTATCCAGGTGTCGGCATGGACGGCGGCGGCATGGTTGAGGTCAGGCGCGATGGCGACGATCTTGATCCCGGCTTTCTTGAGCCATTTCGGCATTTCCAGGGCGATGGAGCCCGACATGCCAAACCCGGTGGCCTCGGGATCATTGCCGGAGAAAATGACCATCTCGGCATGCTCCAGCACATCGTCCCACACGGCGTCTTGGTATGGCTCGCCGAGCGTGTCGTCGAACCCCCAGACATGTTTGGCCCCCCAGTAATAGCCTTCCCAGCTATCGGGGTTGCGTACCTGCTGGGTCCACCAGCCCCAGCCCTTATGTTCGCGCAGCATATCGAACAGGTAATGGCCCCAGAAATGCAGCGATTGCAGATAGCCGCTCTGACCATGCCCATCGGCCTGAACCAGCACCGGTTCCATCGAGCCGTATTTGTCGTGTATCCTTCTCGAGCTGGCCGACAATGATGTCGAGGGCCTTGTCCCAGCTTATCGGGGAGAAACTGTCGGTGCCGCGTCCGGCGGCATTGGGATTGTCCGGGTCCCAACCGTCACGCAGCAGCGGATATTTGACGCGGGTATTGGCATGCACCCGCTGTTTGGCGGCAAAAGCCAGCGGCATCTGTACTTCCTTGCGGGGGCGGGAATACCTACCACGCTTGGTGGTTTCTATCTCATAGAGGCGAACGTCATCGGGAATGTAAAACGGTAACGACCGAACGATCTTGCCGTCTTCGACATGGCATTCGAGCGGAAAGTTTGATCGAGCCAACCCGCTGGCCGGGTGGGAGACATAGACGATGCGGCGGTCAGGGTTTTTGGTCATCAAATAATTCTCTCGGCGTCACTTATCATCTTTTTAAAACCAACTTATCCAAAGAATGTCTAGCCTGCCATCCATGCCGAACCAGTTCAGGGTCCTCATGCTCTTCTTCGGAATATCCCAAACATAAATAGGCCATAAATTGCCAGCCGGATGGTACATCGAGTGTCTCATGGATTTTATCAGGGTCCAGAATTGAAACCCAGCCCATGCCAAGATGATGCGCCCGGGCCGCAAGCCACAGAGTTTGAATAGCTAAAACAACGGAGTAATCCGATGTTTCGGGCATGGTTCGATTGCCCAATCCCTTCCCATCTGTGGTTTCCCGGTCAATAAATACAGCGAGGTGAACGGGTGCTTGGCGGAGCCCTTCAAGCTTGAGCGTTGCATAGGAAGATGCTGTTTCTTTGTCGTAGTCGGCCAGCGCCGCCGCATTGCAGGCTTCAAAATTCGATATGACGGCTGCACGACGGTCGGCGTCATCGACCGTTACAAATCTCCAGGGCTGACTGTTGCCGACAGAGGGCGCGAGAGTCGCTAATTCAAGCAACTCCGCGAGCAATTCATCAGAGACCGGGTCTGTACGGAAGCGGCGGACATCGCGCCGCCAGGCAAATAATGTGCGCAGGTCATTGCGAAAGGCGTCCGAAAATTCGGGCGCGTCCTTCCGATTTTGCTTCTCATTACACGGAACATTCCAACCGTTTGACAGCCGTCAGGCTGTACCCAGCCGTGTTTTTATAGCTTTCCGAGATCGCGACCAGCTCTGCCGGGTCGATTACATCTTCAAGCCGCTCGAATGGCTCGCCGCCAGTGAGTTCTTCTACCTTCTCGATAATGACATCTGGTGGCTGGGCCCGGTTGGTCATGACGATATTGTTGGTTACAGCCAAGCGGTCATCTTCATAGGCCTGTAACGCGGCTTGTGGGTCATCCATCTCATCAAGAAATCGTGCGATGACCTCCGCGTCGAGAATGGCCTGTGCCCCACCATTGCCGCCGCGTGGATACATCGGGTGGGCGGCATCTCCGAGTAGCGTCACCCGGCCATGGGTCCATTTATCGACCGGGTCGCGATCGACCATCGGATATTCGAGGATGAATTCTGCCCCGGCGATCAGGTCCGGCACATCCAGCCAGTCAAAACTCCAATCCTTGAACGGTTCGATAAAATCCTCAATCCGTCCGGGTGTTGCCCAGTCGTTGGGCTTGTGGTCATCGCGCGGTTGTTCGGTACTCCAGTTGATAAGCTGCGTACCGTCATCGAATTGGCGAATGGGGTAGATCGTCATCTTGCCGCGGGCGACGGTGCCAATTCGGGTGACACTGGCGCCGCTTAGAAATGGTTTTCGACGGGTGACGCCGCGCCACATATTGATGCCGCCAAAATGGGGCGGCCCCTCGTCGGGGTAGAACTGGCGCCGCACGGCGGAGTGAAATCCATCGACGGCGATGGCGATAGCCTCCGTTCTGGGTTCTGCGCCGTCGAAGCGAACGGTGACTCCGTCATCATCCTGTTCAACACCGGCGCATCGATGACCGAGATGGATGACTTCAGGCCCGAGCCGTTCTGTGACAGCATCGAACAGAACTTTATGCAGATCGGCGCGATGTATCGAAAAATGCGGATATTCATAACCAGCATATTTGCCGCAGGGTTCCGACAAAATGAACTGGCCATGTCGGTTGAAGAACGTGAATTCCTTGGCCTCAACACCGTAATTTTCCAAAATTGGTTGAAGGCCAAGCGCGGTCAGAACGCGAATAGCGTGCGGCATCATGTTGATGCCGACCCCCAATGGTTTGATTTCGGGGGCCGCTTCAAATATCTGGCAAGGGATGCCGCGCTTGTGCAGCGATAGAGCGAGTGTTAGCCCGCCAATCCCACCGCCGATAATGAGAATATCCGATGTCGTGCTGATCATTGACGAAGGGTGTCGGCAATGCGGGTTTAAGTCAACGAGGAGGCCGCACTGGTCTTCTGTAAATTCCGGTACTACCCTTACAGCCAGTAAACTAAGCGCCTGCGTTCTGACATGCAGGCAGGGCAGAGAAAGAAGACAGTGATATGAGTGAAGACCGAAAGCTCCATTTAGGGGCCTTTATGCGGCCGGTGACGATCCATGCTGGCGCTTGGCGTTATCCCGGCGCCTATGCGGATGCCAATTTTAATTTCAAACACATCGTGGATTTCACGCAGAAGCTCGAGCGCGGCAAGTTTGATGCGTTTTTCATGGCCGATCATCTGGCGGTGCTCAATATGCCCATGGATGCGCTAAAACGCTCTGCAACCCCGACATCGTTTGAGCCAATGACCTTGCTGCCGGCGCTTGCCATGATGACCGAGAATATTGGGTTGGTGGCTACCGGATCGACAACCTATGACGAGCCTTTTCATGTCGCGCGCCGATTTGCGTCGCTGGATCATATCAGCGGTGGGCGTGCCGGGTGGAATGTGGTGACGACATCGAACCCTAACGCCTCAATGAATTTTGGGCGCGATGATCAGATGGAACATGATGAGCGTTATAACCGGGCGCGCGAGTTCTATGACGTGGTAACTGGGCTATGGGATAGCTGGGCTGATGACGCCTTTATTCCCAATCAGGAAACCGGCGTCTATTTTGACCCTGACAAGATGCATGTTCTTAATCATGAGGGTAAATACCTGAAGGTGCGGGGGCCACTCAATATTGGTCGTCCTATCCAGGGACATCCGGTGATTGTACAGGCTGGCGCGTCAAATGCCGGGCGTCAACTCGCCGCGGAGACCGCCGAGGCCGTGTTTACGGCACAAAGTACGCTTGAGGCGGGGCAGGCGTTTTACGCGGATGTAAAAGGCCGTATGAAAGCGGCTGGTCGGAATCCTGACCATATGAAAATTCTGCCAGCCTGCATGGTCATCATCGCAGACTCTCGTGAAGAAGCCCGCGCGAAGCGGATGAAGCTCGACAGCCTGGTGCATTATGAAAGTGCGATTGCCGCGCTCTCGATTGCGTTGGGTGTTGATGCGTCCAAGTTTGATCAGGATGGCCCGCTCCCCGACGATATTCCGGAAACCGAAGCCGGACAAAGCAGCCGCGAGCGCGCAATAAAGGCAGCTAAGGATGATAATCTCACCGTTCGCCAACTTGCGCAGCGTCTTGGTGGCCATTCGAGCCTGTGTCTCATGGGCACTCCGGGTGAAGTTGTCGACCAGATGGAAGAGTGGTTGATGACCCGTGGCAGTGACGGGTTCACGATCCAATTTCCTTTTGTCCCGGCGGGGATCGATGATTTTGTCGACCGCCTTGTGCCGGTGTTGCAGGACCGTGGGCTGTTCCGGAAGGAATATGAAGGCAAGACTCTACGCGAAAATATGGGGCTGCCGCGTCCGTCCAATCAGTTCTTTCCGGATTAACCGCCCGGCTCAGCTACTCCGCATCATCGTCATCAGTTCACGCACCGAGCCGACATTTTCGATGTCATTGATCGCGGCGGCGAGTTCATCAATCTTGTTGTCAGCCAGGCAATATCCTGCACAAATCCGCAGTTTTTCTTCAAGCTGTTCAGGCGAAAGGGGGTTTTCCGGTGCCCCCAGCGGGTAATCACAGCGTGCAGTGACGGTTTTACCGTCATTGGTGTCGATCTCGGCAATTGCTTGGCCGTTGCCAAGACTGTCATCGGCGAGGATTTCTACCTTATTAGCGGCGAAATCCCGTAATATTGGGTTGTCGTAATATTCCGGCTCAAACTGATCGAGGGTTACTTTACGATCTTTGAGATAAATCCCGGCGACGTAGTGTGCGGAGAGCAGCGCCTCGAATTTGGCATCATAGGTCGAGAAACCACCATGCATCTTATAGGGCGTTTGGCTCAATCGTAGCCGGACCTTCGCGACATCATCAAACGCCACGTCATGTTCCTGCACGACATTGAATAGCGAGGTTATGACCTCCTGCAGCGCTGTGGCAGACGGCCACATGCGGAGCGCGATACGCTGTAGCTCCCAACGATCACCTAGGTCGCCGGTCACAGCGTCAGGCAATCCACCTTCGGCATAGGTGTTGTAAAGCCCGCCATCTTCGGTGGTGAGGAACTCTTTGGTCGCAACAAAGTCCTGTTCGGCCAGTAATGCAGCCATAAGGCCCGAAAGGGCAGCGCGGCATTGATGAAACTTGACTGTTGGTGTGCCCCAGGCAGCGAAGGTTCCGGCCGATTGACTACCGGCGAGGCCAAAGGACCGCGCCATCCTATCGGTGTTAAAGCCACGCAAGCTGCCGACAGCGGCGGCAGAGCCGAAGGGTCCGATGACACCAGGGCCATGCCAGCCCTTTTTTCGGAATACTGGGTAATCGAGGCCGATCCCGACCCGGGTTGTTACTTCGAACCCCGCGGTGAGGGCGGCCAGCAGGGCTCCGCCTGATAGATCGTCGCGCTCCGCAATCGCCAGGGCAGGTGGGACGACTTCCGGGGTGATGTGGGTCAGGGTGGCACGGTGAACATCGCACATGGTGACCGCGGTGATCAGATAACCATTCATCATCGTGGCCCCAGCCAACGACATATGCTTGCCACCGATGATGCTGCTTTCTTCGGATTGCCCCAGGGCTGACGCCATCGCATGAAGCTGGTTGGTTTCCTCACCCTGATGCCCGGCAAGCGCGCAAGCCAGTGCATCAGCGAGTAGTGCAATGGTGGAGCTTTTTACATCGGCAGGGATATCATTGAGGCTGAGCGATGCGGCGAAATCGGCAAGTTTTTCTGTTGTCCCCTGCGACATAAGGTTCTCCTGTGTTAAGTTTCCGGCACAATAGCCGCGCGCACCCTATTTGCGCAAATAATCCTGATAGAGGGACAGGGAATGACAGGAATAAAAGACATTACAGTGACGTTTCGAACCGACTTGCCGCTTTGGCCAGGTGATCCCTCGCCTACAACAACCCTGATGAAAAGCCAGGAGGCGGGAAGCCGTTCAAATGTCACACGACTAGATACCGGTGTTCATTTTGGTACTCACCTTGATGCTCCTTGCCATTTTATTGAAGGAGGCAAAGGGGTTGATGAGTTGGACCTTGATATGCTGATCGGACCTTGTGTTGTGGCTGAGGTTCTGGGAGTGAAAGAAATTACACCAGAACATCTTGAAGCCCTTAACATCCCCGAAGGTACGAAGCGGTTGCTTTTGAAAACCGATAATTCAACCCTTTGGGAAACACCAAATCATGATTTTGACCTGGAATTTGTCGCCATAACCAGGGAAGCAGCGCAATGGGTCGTCGATCGCGGCATTGGGTTGATCGGTATTGACTATCTGTCAATCCAGCTTTTCGCGGACAGAGATGCAGCAACACATGTAATTCTGTTGAGTGTGGAGGTGATCATAGTTGAGGGGTTGGACCTTCGCGAAATCGCTCCGGGGGCCTATAATCTAACCTGTCTTCCGATGAAGATAGCCGGTGCCGATGGCGCACCGGTGCGTGCCATTCTAACAGCAGCCTGAGGCGATTAAGATGTTAACCGGTAAAGAGTATCTCGAGAGTATCCGTGATGGACGCAAAGTTTATATCGGCAAAGAGCTGATTGAAGATATTACGACCCATCCCGCTTTTGCGAAGGGCGCTGAAACCATCGCGATGATTTATGATCGCAAGGTGGCACCGGAAAATCGCGACGTGATGGTCAGTGAGGAAGACGGCGAAGAATTTTCGACGTATTTCCTTAAACCCAAAACCCGCGCAGATATCGAACGGCGTTATGAAACCCATCGCCGGATTGCGTCATGGACGCATGGGTTTATGGGGCGTTCGCCAGATAACTTCCCAAGCTATCTGACCGGTCTGGCGACCCAGCCCGAACTTTTTAACGAAATCCTCGACGGGGCGGGTGATCGCCTCGACGCTTATTATCGTAAAGCACGCCGCGAAGACCTGTTTATGTCTCATGCCGTCACCAACCCGCAGGGTTCTCGCCGTGCGGGGGCGGAGATTGATGCTGCTGATGTCATATCACCGACCTTACGGGTGGTATCTGAGGACGACGAAGGGGTGACGATCAATGGGCTCAAGATGATCGGCACCGGGGCTATCTATTGTCATGAAACCTGGGTCGGCAATTTGCAGCCCGTCCCGCCGGGCAATGAGGCGGAAACGATTACCTGTGCCGTGCCGCTTAATTATGAGGGCGTGTCGATCTGGTCGCGCAAATCCTACGAGGCGATGGCCAATTCTGAATTCGATATGCCGCTTTCAGCGCGTTATGACGAGACCGATGCGGCGATATTGTTTGAGAATGTCAAAGTGCCGTGGGATCGGGTGTTCCTGCACAATAACGTCGCGATGACGCGCGAGATATATTTCAGAACGCCGGGACACTCGCTTGCCAATCATCAGGCAAATGTCCGTTTTGTTGAAAAACTACGGCTGATCGTTGCAATCGCGCACAAGCTGACGGACTCCAACAAGGCCGGCGCAATACCGGCGGTTCAGAGCACATTGGGCAATCTGGCGGCGCAGCTTGCGACATTGGAAAGCATGGTGCGGGGGCAGATATATGATTGTGAGGATATGCCGAATGGCTATGTGACGATCAATCGCCGCTTTATGTATGCGGCGCTACACTGGTGCACCAATAACCATTCAAAGATTTGCGATATCGTTCGTGAATTAATGGGTGGTGGGCCGATTCAAATGCCGGCGGATTCTTCTGTAATGGAAGACCCCGAACTTAATAAGAAGTTTGAGACTTACTGGTCGCTCCCTGATCAGAGTGCCAAAGAGCGGATGAAACTGTTTCGGCTTGCCTGGGATATTCTGGGGACGGAGTTTGCCGGGCGGCATATGCTGTATGAGAAATTCTACGCCGGGCCGAGCTTTATAATGGATCTGTATAGCTACCAGCTCGCTGGGTGGGACAAGCTCGACAGCGTCGTCGATGATCTGATGGCGGGGTACGACCTTTAAAGTCGTCCCCGCAATCAAACTTTTTGTACTAATCAGTCGGTACGGCTGGTGACTTCAAGCAGGTGAAAGCCAAACTGGGTCTTCACTGGGCCTTGAACTTCATTGACCGGTGCGCTGAACACGACTTGATCAAATTCAGGAACCATCTGACCGGGGCCGAATGAACCAAGGGCACCACCGCTGGCACCTGAGGGGCAGGAAGAATGCTCTTTTGCAACGTCGCCGAAATCGGCGCCGCCAGCAATTTGTGTTTTGAGCTCTTCACAAAGCTCTTCAGTATCAACCAGAATATGTCTTGCTTCGGCCTGGGCCATAGGGTTTCTCCTCAATGAAATTGTCTAATCTTTTATCACGCGGGCTGTTGATAGCGTGTCCTTGGCGTTGCATCAACCGTATGGCTAACTGTCTCTTGTGGCAAACGGTACTCTGCCATGACTCGGTGTTCCGTGTTACAGCTTAAGCTGGACTTTAATTTATGAGTTACTGGTGACGATGAGCACACTTCCTCGGGAAAATTTTCGCGATCTGGTTAACGATATTCGTCTCGATATGAAGTTTCGATGGGTCCCGTTTCGCGGTTATTACCGGCACCGGTCGCACAAATATATGCGCAAGATCGACCCCGAGATGGGTTTGTTGAAATTCATTGTCGATCCCAAGCGGATTTGTCTGGATGTCGGGGCAAACCTGGGCCTGTTTACCTATTTCCTGTCGCGCTATTCACCGCATGTTTATGCATTCGAGCCCAACCCGATCCCGTTGCGGATCCTGCGCTATGTTGCTGACAAGAACGTCACCGTGCTGCAAATGGCGCTGTCCGATAAAACTGGCGAAGCCGAGCTTGTGGTTCCCAAGGGCCGCAAGGGCTGGTCAAGTAATGGCGCCAGTATCGAATATAACGAAGACGAAGGCCGTGTCGTGAAGGTGCCAGGCAGTCGGATTGATGATCTGGACTATAAGGATATCGGCTTTATCAAGATTGATGTCGAAGGACATGAAAAATCGGTCCTCGAAGGGGCGCAGGAAACTCTGGCCCGCGATCGTCCTAATTTGTTTGTCGAAAATGAATTCACTCATGCGGGTGCGGGTGTCACCGAAGTATTCGATATGATGAAGGCTCTGGATTACGACGGCTTCGCGCTGATTGACGGCGTATTTTCCAATATCAGCCGTCTGTCACTTGAAGAGCATCAGATCAATGCCGAACGTGGCAGCCAGGGTAGCTACGTCAAAAACTTTATCTTTATTCCCAAATAGCGCTGTTCCATTTCGCCGTCTGGCGTTCCCGAATTTTCAGTCTATAGTTTGACCATCAAATTCATTCTGGAGATGTATCAATGGATATCCAACTTTACTACGCCCCCATCACCTGCGCGCTGGCGCCTTACATTGCATTGACGGAAGCCGGTGCCGAATTTGAGGCGGTGCCACTTAATTTTCGCAAACAGCAGCATATGTCGGCGGAGTACCGGGCGATCAACCCCAAGCACAAAGTGCCGCTGCTTGTCGTTGATGGTAAAAAAATGACGGAGAATGTCGCCATTCAGCAATGGATTGCGCAAACATTCCCCGACGCGAAGTTGCTTCCCGATGATCCGTGGGATGCGCTGCAGGCGGTCTCCTTGGTTTCGTGGTGTTCCTCGGGTATCCATCCCTATCTGCGGGTGATCAATGGCCCGCCGAAGGTGTGCGATATCGCAGGCACTGAGGAGAACATCCGCAACCATGCGGCGGAGCATATTTTTGAGTGTTTTCAGATCGCTGAAGATTTGCTCGGCGGTAAAGAATATTTCTTTGACGGGTTCACCGCCCCGGATACCAATTTCTATTGGTGTTTCCGCCGCGCTGGTCAGTTCGAGCTTGATCTCTCGCCGTACAAAAACTGTCAGGCGCATTTTGACCGGATGGAAACACGCCCCAGCGTTCAAAAGTTGCTGGCTTTCGAAAAAGAAATTCAGGCGGTATTTGCCAAAGCCG
The DNA here is from genome assembly GCA_943787225.1 of uncultured Alphaproteobacteria bacterium. Taxonomy (GTDB): domain Bacteria; phylum Pseudomonadota; class Alphaproteobacteria; order MPNO01; family UBA2964; genus UBA2964. Next base: position 127,003 of record CALSLP010000001.1, on the reverse strand, counting down.
CGTAGCGGCGGCTTTATGTGACTGACCCCTTCACTCTGACCGTGATCGTCGTCACGTTCCTGTTGGCGGGCACGGTTAAGGGTGTCGTCGGCATGGGATTGCCGGCGGTGAGCCTGGCGTTGCTTACCGCCTTGTTGGATTTGCCAACCGCGATGGCGCTTATGCTGGCGCCGTCCTTTGTTACGAACGTCTGGCAGGCCGCTGTCGGCGGCAATGGTTTGGTTCTTCTGAAGCGCCTGCCGTTATTCTTTGTACTGGCGTTTGCTGCGGTGTGGCTTGGCGGACAGGCATTGGTCGTTATCGATCTTGCGCTGCTATCGGCGCTGCTTGGCGTTCTCCTGGTTGTCTATGGCGCTTCGGGCCTCGCGAATTACCGGATGTCCGTTCGCGCCGGTCATGAAGGCTGGGCCGGGCCAGTAACAGGTTTCATAAATGGTGGGTTTACTGGAATGACCGGCTCGTTTGCTTTTCCCGGTGTCCTCTATCTGCAGGCGTTGGGGTTGAAACGTGACGAACTCATTCAGGCAATGGGGATATTGTTTACGCTCTCGACCGTTGGCGTTGCTGTCTCCTTACAAAGCAACGCGCTCCTGACTGTCGAGTTGGGTGTCTTGTCAGGGCTAGGACTGGTGCCCGCGATATTGGGCATGGTCTTTGGCCAGCGCATTCGCCAACGCATGTCTGAAGACGTTTTTCGTCGGGTGTTCCTGATCGCGCTCGTTTTACTGGGTGCCTATATTGGCGTAACAGCGCTGTTTCGGTATCTCGGTTAGTCTGAAAGCAGGGGTGCGAGAAAATCTCTGAGATTGCCGTTTGAAAATAGATGTCCAGACACATTCGCTGCGGCGGCAGCGGCGACGTCAGTGTCATTATCGCCGATCATCAGGCTCCGTACCGGATCGATCTGCCATTTTTCTATGAGTGCCAGGATCATACCAGGAGCGGGTTTGCGACAATCACATGACTTCAGATACTCTGACTGCGCTTCTTTGGGGTGATGTGGACAAAATTCTAACCCGTCGATATGGGCATCGATTTTGGCGAGATCAACATTCATCTGGTCGTGCAGCGTGTGAACCGCCTGCTCACTATAGTAACCACGTCCAATGCCTGATTGGTTTGTGATAACGAAGACGAGGTAATCCCTGTCATTGGCGAGCTTGATCGCCTCCGGGGCACCGGGAATCCAGACGAAGTTGGCCCAGTCATGGACATAGCCGGTGTCGACGTTGAGGGTACCGTCCCGATCAAAAAATACCGCCTTTTTCAGCGTCGCCTCCGAATTAGTCATCAGTTTCCCGGCGGGCTCTATCTAGTCATTGCTCGTCAGGATATTCTATAGCACAGCCGTGGCGCCCGAGAAGGAAAAGCCCGTTTATGTTCCGACCGCTAATTACAGCAATAATGACAAAAAGCACCTTCCGTGCTTTACGACATCGCGATTTTGTCATCGTTGAGGGAGCGGGCTGGCTGGCCGGGGCCGGGGTCTGGTTCTACCGGATCGGATTGTCAGTATTCGCCTGGGAGTTGACGCATTCGGGGTTCTGGCTGGGCGTCATTGCTGTCGCCGAAGCTGGCCCCGGTATCTTGATATCGCCCATCGCAGGCGCCCTCGCAGATCGCCATGATCGGCTGGTTATGGCGCGTATCGTTCAAGCTTTGATGATGCTGGTAACGGCGGCGCTGGCCGCAATGACATTTGCTGGGCTGGTGAACATATGGGTTCTGACGGGGTTCGCCGTACTCCATGGGATATGCGCTGGGTTTTGGACGCCTGTGCGCATGTCGCTCGCCCCTAATCTGGTGCCAAAGGAAGATTTATCGGCAGCGATAGCGACCCATTCTATCCTGTTCAATCTTGGCAGAACTTTGGGACCGGCGCTGGTGGCCCCTATCCTGGTTTTATGGGGAGTCGGTGCGGTTTTCGCTATTAATGCCGTGGCAAATCTAATTTTTTCTGTATCTCTATTTTGGGTGAAAATGGTCAACCCGGACCGCAAAGCAGAAGCCGGTCGTTCCATGCGGAGCCATCTGGTTGAAGGGGTTCGCTATGCGGCCAGGCACCCGGTGATCAAATATTTGTTTCTTAATATGATATTCGCGTCTCTGTTACTGCGTGCTTATATGGAATTGCTTCCCGGCATGTCAGAGACGCTGTTTGGGCATGATCCTAATGAAGGGGTGCCGATTTTGGTATCAGCCGCGGGTGTCGGTGCCGTAATCGCATCGCTCCTAATTGGAAACCTCAGGCAACCAAAAGCGATTCTAAATGCCTATTTGATGTCGGTTTTTGGATCACTGTTTTTTCTGACACTTTTTGTTTCGACCTCCAATTTCTGGTTCGCTGTCGTTTGTACCGTTTTTCTCAGCACGGCTCAGGTGGGGGTTAATATCGCCGGTCAAGTCACTGTCCAGAGAGCCGTCCGAGGCGATCTGAGGGGGCGGGTGATGTCGCTTTGGGGTTTGCTCAACCGGTCCGGCCCCGCGCTCGGCGCTCTCCTGATTGGAGGGTTTTCAGGTATTTGGGGCTTTACCTGGCCAATGCTCGCAGGTGTTGCGATCTCTGCGGTTGTCGCGCTGTTCGTATTCGCGCGACGCGATGCCATGCGATTGGCGCTAAAAGACGACTAAACAACAATGGTTAGCTGTGCTTACTCGTTTACAGCACGGAGGGGGAGGTCTTCCGCCACCTCGCTCTCATCCGTGAGGGGTAAGTAAATTTCAAAATCAGTTCCTTGCCCCGGCACACTGTCGACAGCAATAAATCCGTTAGCTTTGCTGACAATACCATGAATAACTGAGAGCCCCATGCCAGTGCCCTGGCCCACTTCTTTGGTTGTAAAGAATGGCTCGAAGATACGGTTTTTTGTTTCGTCATCCATACCAGATCCACTATCTGATATTTTTAGGCAGGCATGATTTGTGGCCGATACACCGGGGTGATTTGCAGCAGTTGCTGGGTCGATGGGTTCCGAACGAATTGATAAATGGATGGTCCCGATTTTCCCGTCTATGGCATGAGTGGCATTGCCTACCATGTTCATGACTATTTGATGTAGTTGCCCATGCGGCAGTGCTACCGGAAAAGAACCGTCATTAATATCATGTGTAAGGCTAACTGAGGATGGCGTTGTTGCCTGCACCAGTTTGAGGGCGTCCAGCGTAACAGTACCAAGGTCGATCGTTTCAACCGTCTCGCTATCCATAATGTCTTCGGGTTTCTCCGCCCGGCTGAAGGAGAGTATCTGTTTTATGAGTCCCTGTGCGCGGAGGCCGGCCTCAATCACGCGTTCCAAATCTTGCCGTTCTTCGCTTTCTTCATCCATATCTTCCATAACCATTTCGGTCAGACTGATCATTGGTACAAGCAAGTTGTTGAATTCGTGTGCTGTGCCGCCAGCCAATGTGCCGAGTGACTTCATCTTCTCGTTCTGCAGGAGTTCGAGTTCGAGGCGTCGGTTTTTCTCATTCGCTTCAGTCAGCTCTGTGATGTCGTTTTCAACGATAACGACACCGCCGCTTCTCATCTGGCTCTGTGTATTCAACAAGACCTGGCCGTTTTGGTGTTTGCTCTCCCAATGGTCGTATTCTTGCGGCGCATGGAGGCGTTCTAGGCGCCGTTCTACGCGTTTCTCAACAGTACTGTCGGCGGGTATACTGGAAGGCACTTCGATTGAGGATAGCGTGAAAGTCGATAAATCTACGAAGTTTGGTTGATCTTCGACTATCTTATCGATGCCTGGGTAGCGCCTTATAAAGGCAGTATTGGCGAACTCGACCTTATCCGTATCATTCACGATCACCATGCCCTGTGGCATACTGTTCAGGGCATCTTGTAAAACCGTTTCCGCGTAGTCGCGGCGGGCCTCGGCTTGGCGGCGAGCCTCTTCGACATCGCGGGCAAATTTTGCAAGAGCATTCGACATACTGTTAAAGCTGGTTGAGGTATCTGCAAGCTCGTCTTTGCCCTTAACGTCTAACTGGTACCCAAATTCACCAGCAGCAACGCGCTTTGCACCGGTTCGCAACCGTGCCAGCTGGCGCGTCAGCAATGTCCCTAGTATCAGCCCAAATATGGCAACCAAAAGTATTTCGGTTGCGGCAATCGATAGCATCCACTTCAAGGCTTCTACAAATGTCGTCTCGAGCCTGACCGTTGAAAGACCTATCTCTACGCTGCCAAATTTCTGACCGGCGACGGAGATAGCCGATGACAGGTCGAGCCTTTGATCGTTCAGTGTGTCTTCTATTGAGGCGTCGGGTTTGAAGTTTGCGCGCAAGGCTGTTTCCGCGCCGCCCTGCGCGATGACCTTCCCATCGATATTACGAACACGGACATAGTCCAGGCCATCATTTCTCAATGTTAGGGTGACAAGAGAATCAAGCGTTGCGAGATCTGTTGCGACGACTGCATCTGCGATCATCGTTGAGAAGAGGCGGGCAGTTACGTTGCCGCTACGCAACAACTCAGTTTCGTTAGAAGTTTTGAGATAATGAAGCCCGCTAACAACTAAGATCGCTAAAAGAACAATTTCAATTGCTGCAATCCCGAGGATCGTTTTTAGCCGGAACGACATTTGCCCTGACTTTTCGTAATAATTTTTGTCTGCGCCTTTTTAAGGCCAAGGGCCCGGATATCGTTCCAATCTCTGTCGGATGCCAATTGAATGGCTTTCATACCAAGAGGTTTGAGAAGTTTGGGTTCTGTCCGATCTAGCTGAGTGAGGGTAGAAGCGATCGCGTTTGCCGAGGCTTTTGCTAACCTCGGATGGGTGGCGAAGGCATGTGGCGTATAGCCGAGGGTGCGATATATCACCTTTAGCTTTGAACGAATTTCCGGCGGCATATTTCCAAAGGTTCTGCCAACGCCGCCTCCTGCCCTCATAATTCCGGCGCTAACGGCCCGGTAAACAGAATCGTGGGACCGCACATAAACGGGTGTGAAGGAGACGCCTTTTGCTTGTAACTCTGCCCGAGGAATGACGCTTGCGCCAAAGGCTGCCGGCGAAGGAAAGGCGATTTTACTCCCGTCTAAATCTTTTAGATTGGTTGCTGAATCGGATTTGCGGACAACGATCAGACCTTTTAATTTTTTGTTCTTTTGGCGTGCAAAGGCGCGATACCCTGCTGTATGGCTAAAGGTCGTGTAGTGGTACGGGTTCATATAGGCGACGTCATAAGCGCCTTTTGCCAGGCATTCTTCGAACGTCGGAATATCCTTGGCCGTTGCAAAGCGGATCGTGATATTCGTGCGTTTGCCTAAATAATTTAGGAGAGGGACCCAAACCTGGGCGAGGCGTGTGGCCGATTGCTGGGGAACGATTCCAAAAGAAATAGTTGTCCCCGCCGTTTTCCCATATGAATTATTGCTTCCGACGCTGAGGGCGATCGCGGCGACCAAAACGGCGAAGCTGATTGTGCAAGCGGTGTTGGCGATGCCGGGTTTAGATTGTTGACGCATAACTATTCCCTCATTTCGTTATGTGGCAGGGCACTATCCGTATTTTACCCATGAAAATTCTATGTTTCAGTTGGGAGAACTGTAACGAGAAGTAGTAAATCAATCGCAAAGATTTACTGAGTGTTATCGAGGCTGCTCGAGATTTTTGCTTGTCCAGTAGCGATTTGGCCGAGGCAGAGTGGTCGGAAAAATAGCCCCTCAATTGGCAGCGGAAGATCGCTAAAGTGAGGCGTCTTGATCTCCAAGGTCATATCCGTGCCCTTCTTCACAATTTTCTTCCATGTCTGAAATTTGCCACAGGATGTACCATTTTTGACTCTCGATTCGTGAGTTGAGCCCCCTTACCGTTCTGGTTGTAAAACGTGGTGATCGCAGTACAGACGGTCGCATAGGCAAGCAAGGGGTAGGCAAATGGCAGGAATTGAAGAAAGCATTGATGATTGCGGCGGTCTGCTGCAAAGCGACGATATTCGTACTGGCTTTATTTCCGGGGCGACATTTCGTAACAAACCAGTTCAGTACAGCATCGTCGATGGTCTTGCAGTATTTGAGGGCTGCATTGTCCTGGGTCAGGCGGACGAAATGGATGAAATTTCCAAAAATGTTCAGTCGGGCGATGATGCAGGTAGTGACATTGCGCATGGCGTTGGTCTTACCGGTAGCCAGTATCGCTGGCCCGGTGGGTTGATGCCTTATGAGGTTGATCCGGCTCTTGCCAATAAAAGCCGGGTGACGGATGCAATTGCCCACTGGACGCAGAATACATCGATGCGTTTCGTGGCTCGGACGGCCGCGAATGCGAGCAGCTATCCCAATTATGTCCGGTTCCGTCCGGCATCAGGCTGTTGGTCGCAAGTTGGTATGCGGGGCGGCAAACAGGAAATCGGTTTGGCGAATGGTTGTGGTGTCGGTGCGACAATCCACGAGATCGGCCACGCTTTTGGCCTGTGGCATGAGCAAAGTCGTGAAGACCGTGATCGGTTCGTCAGAATTCTATGGCAAAACATCACCGCTGGCCGGGAACATAATTTTAATCAGCATATATCGGATGGCGATGATCTCGGGGCGTATGATTACAAATCGATCATGCACTATCCGACCTGGGGCTTCTCCAAGAATGGTCAGCCGACGATTGAAACTATTCCGCCGGGCATCCCCATCGGACAACGCAGTGAGTTGAGCGCTGGTGATATTGCTGCGATCCATTCGATGTATCAGCTGTGGCACTACAATATTCAGATTAATCGAACCTATGCCACGCACCATTCAAAAAACGTCTGGGCGAGTTTCGCCGGCCTTGGGTGGCGGCGGATCAAAGCGGATAGCGCTGACGGAGACACCAACACTTTTATGGCGTGCTGCAAGGCTGTTGCCAATCAGCGGCGCATGGATGTTCTGGTCGATGGCAGCACACTCTACCGCGCCCAAATTCGCTAATTCCAATTAAACAAGAGAGCTGTCCGCTGAGCGGGCAGGTAAATCGGCGATGCCGCCGTTCAACAGGAGGAAAAGAAAATGTGGAACAATAATCGTACCGTAACGCGCACTTATACGACCCATAATGGACAGAATTGCTGGGCGATCATCAGCGGCATAAGCGGCTGGAAAAAGGTCAAGACCGGTGCAGCAGACGGTGTCACAAATGTCTTCGTCGCCCTCTGTGACGCCAGGGCAAATAGCCGCCCTGTCGACATTTATCTCGTGAGCAACGTGATTGAACGCGTCACTTTGCGCTAACCAATTGTAATAAATTGAAAGAGGAGTGCGCATCGTGACCTCAGGTATTTCAATAACAATCAATATTCCGGGCGCTGGTGATGCCGGCGACCCGGAGGGGCTTGGCGGTATATCTCTTGATACTGGCGGTATGACTCCACCGCCGCCCGACCTTGATGAAGCCGCTGCTGAGGCTGATATGGCGGGGTTAGAGTCTCCGCCGCCACCTGCCATTTCTGGCGGAGATATTGAAGCGGATGATGATGGGGGATCTTTGCCGCCGCCACCAAGTGAGGACGGGCTGGCGGCTGCGGAGGTGGTCTCAGATGAAGCGCCGCCGCCGGTAGATCAGTCCGATGATATGGTGGAGAGCGGTGATGATGAGCCTCCTCCTCCCGATGAGGAGGGTGATACCGCGATCGGTGCCGCGAGTGCCCCTCGGGCGAAGGGTGGTTCGTCCCGTCGTAAAAAGAGCTAAGCTCGGTTTGTTGAAAAAATGCGAGGGCTGTCGTGCAGATTTCAGGTGAAGTCATCGTGGGCGCAGAATGCGCGTCTTTCGAAAAAGCGACAGCCTTCGTGTATCTCGAGGATGTCGGGAACGTGGATGCGGCTGCGCGTCGGCTCGCTTCGGTAACTTTATTTCCGTTAACGCATAGGTCGGGCTCCGAAAGCCACCTGCCTTTTGCGATATCCGCGCCGGACGTTTTTGGTGATGGCCCAACGCATGAAATAGCTGTGCGGGTGCATGTGTCGCTTGATGGCGAGGAAGACGTGTCGGTGCGGGATCTTGTTTCCATGGAACATGTACGTGCAATTCCCGAAACACTCATCGGCATTCAGGTAAAGACTGTGTGACTAAAGTATCCGACGGTTAATCCCCTTTAATCAAACCGGATAAACAACCCATTACATTTTAACGGCATTGTCTTCTGATGGACGATGACACCGTAAACCTTGGCATTTCATCCACCTGGTGGTCGAAAAGCCATTTCTTATGTTTAAAGCTCTGGTATCAACATGCGCCGTGGTGCACGACAGGTGAGGTCTTATATAATGCATCCAACGAGCCGCCCTTACCGGAGAGTCTTTGAATGGAATATCTACACACGATGGTCCGCGTTCGCGATATCGACGCATCACTCAATTTTTATTGCAATCTTCTTGGTCTGGTCGAGGTCAGCCGCAAAGACAGCGAGAAGGGACGTTTCACCCTGATCTTTCTCGCTGCACCCGGTGACGCCGAAGCCGCCAAAGAAACCCGTCGACCAACCGTCGAATTGACTCATAACTGGGATCCAGAAGAATATGATGGCGGTCGTAATTTTGGTCATCTCGCCTATCGTGTGGACGATATCTATGGCGTTTGTCAGCGCTTGATGGATGGTGGAGTCACGATCAGTCGACCGCCGCGTGATGGTCATATGGCATTTATCCGTTCGCCAGATGGCATATCCATCGAATTGCTGCAACGCGGTGATGCCTTGCCTTCTGCAGAGCCATGGGCATCTATGGAGAACACTGGCGAGTGGTGACAGAATACAAACAGCCTGCACTGAGGATTAGATGAACGATAGCGTTGATCAAGATAGTGCCCCGACGAAGCCTCGTCGTCGCATGTCGCGATGGATGTTTTGGGGAATAACGACGGTATTTTTGATTACCGTCCTGGGCCTTACGGCATTTTTCGGCCCGCGCTATGCGGCGCGCTATATCGTTGCCCAGGAGCTCGACAAGCTGGGTATTGTCCACGAAGGCGTGGGGACGATCAACGTTGATCTATGGAATGAAGAAATTTCTTTCGGTCCGGTGCGTCTCCGTAAGGCCGATGCCAAACCCGGTCAGATCAAAAAATTTGGGCTTAAACTTCAGTTGTGGAATTTGTTTTCACGGCGGGCGATTGTTGATTCCATTCTCATTGAGGGCGTTGATCTTCGGGTGAGACGGACGGCAGGTGGTGCGATTACGATTAATGGCGTTTCGCCAAAAGCAATGGCGGGTCGTTCCGATAAAGACGCTACGAAAACCAGTGATGGGGAGTCGTGGGATACTGCTCTTGAAAAGCTCGAATTGCGGGATGGCCGGTTGATTTTTAATCAAGCTGATGGCCGTGAGGCAGTCGTTGAAGTTCAACGTCTGTCGCTGAAAGGGTTTCGTAGCTGGGAGCCTGAGAGGCCAGGGCTTTTTGATCTGGTTGGCCGTGTAAATAACATCGATATCAAAGCACGTGGCGAGGCAAGACCGTTTGCGAACCGGGTCACCCTCGCCGTAACGGGCGGGGTCAGCAAAGTCGCAATCGATAAAATTGAGAGATTAATCGGTCCCCTTGGCCTTGATCGCCGGGCTGGGGCGTTCGGAAGTGAGTTCAAGGCCAATATAGAACTATTCGATAGCGGTCGAATTCGGACAAAAATTAACGGTGGCATGATTTTTTCCGGCGTAGATATATCCCGAGCCAAATTGGCATCCGTCGCGGCCACTGCGTTGTCTATGCGTTTTGATCTTGCCATCAATACAAAGAGCGATCTCACTCAGATAGTCCAGGGTTCCGTGTCGTTGAAAGCATCGGGTTTGAAACTTCGGGAGGGTGAAGAAACCTCAATTTCCTCTGAAAAGCTCGAAGTGTCCTTGACCGGTTTAAAAGCGTCGATTGGGCCGGAAAACAAAATCAATGTTGAGGTGGTCCCCACGATTAATGTTGTTGATTTCAAAGTTTCTAAACCCCAGAAGCTTTCCGTCCGTTCTGCTGGGTTAAAACTGGGTCTCTTAAGTGTCTCCGGGACAGCAGACAGTATGGCGATCGAGACAGCAGGTGCATTGAACCTTCAAGGTGTCGTGTCTCAACTTGAAGGGGCAGATTTTCTTCGCAGTGATGTTGATAAAACCGACGTAAAAATTCAGGCGTTAAACGGCGTTCTTGGCCCCCAGGATCCGACGTGGCAGGTCAAGTTGGATGTCGTAGTTGATGAAACCAAAATTCAGATCAATGACGGCAAGATAGCAAAAACGGCGGTGCAGAAAATAACAATCCGCGAACTCGCGTTGGACAACAAACAGGACCTTAGCATCGCAGAGATATCTATTGCCGGGTTGCAGGCTGATATAACAGATAAATTTCTGTTTGACAAAAAACCTCGTGGCACGGTTTCACCTGCCCCTGCGTCTTCTGAGCAGACGCCCTCGTCAGATTCTTCGGCAATAATAAGAATTGGTCGTTTTTATCTCGCGGATAGCGCGCGTGTTGGCTTCAAGGATGCTTCTGTATCACCGCCGATTAATGTGAAGCTGACAGTTGAAGAACTCGATATTAAAAACATTGATAGTGCGGCGCCCAGGAAGCGCAGTGATCTGCGTTTAAAGGCAAAGCTCAATGAATTTACGGGTATCAATGTAGCGGGGTGGGCGTCGCCGTTTTCCGATCAGCCACAATTCAATCTTAAAGCAGGTTTGACAGGGTTGGAGTTGCCGCGATTTTCTTCTTACGCCGCCAGATTGTTGGGTCTCAACCTTGAAACCGGGCAGCTCAACGTTGACGCGGTGGCCAAAACGAAAGAAGCCGCCCTTGATGGGAGCGCAAAGATCAATCTGAAGTCCCTGAAATTTACATCGTTATCTGCGGCGGCCGAGAAGAAACTATCAGGTCAGGTGGGCATGCCCGTACAGACTGCCGTAGGTCTGTTGCAGGATTCCAATAAGGTCATAAACCTCACCATCCCAGTGGGGGGTACGATCGCAAATCCGGATATTGATTTGAGCGATGCCATTGGCCAGGCGATCGGAGGAGCCCTTAAATCGCTGTTCCCGCCGACGGCTCTCGCCTCGATGCTGTCGTCCGCAGGTGGCTCGGGAATTAATTTTAAGCCCATTCCCTTTGATAGCGGTTCTTCCAAGCTTGGTCCTGCGGCTACCCGCTACGCTGGCAATCTTGTATCGTTGTTGACTCAAAGGCCAAAATTAGCGGTTCGTGTTTGTGGACGCGCTACCGAGAAAGATTTGACAGATTTCGCGGTTCAGGATCTTAAAAAACGCGAGGCAGGAAGAAAAAGTACCAAAACCAGCAAAGCGAATTCTACCCAGGGTAAACCGCTTCTGCCGCTAAAAGATGAGGCGTTGCGGAAGGCTGCGGTTCCTCAACTGACAAAGCTCGCTGTGGAGCGTACGAAAACGCTTCGGCGTTACATATTGCAAAAGGGTAAGAATATTGGCGGGCGGGTATCTGAATGCCGTTCGGCGTTCGACCCAACTGACAAGGGCCTCCCCCGCGTAAACGTGTCGCTCTAGCCATTCCTCTCGTTCTTTAAACGCCCTATAACGGCCCGCATGGGGTTTCTCAAAATATTTGCAGACCGGTTCAATGGGTTGCCGGTGGTTATTCAGGCCGCTTGGTGGATGACACTGAGCGCCTTTGCCTATGCCGCATCGATTGGTATCGCCCATCATCTAACAGAGCATTTGCCAGTATTTGAGGTCGCATTTGGCCGAAACGTGTTTGCCGTTGCTTTCATGATACCCTGGTTGATGAAGGTCGGGTTGAGCGCTATGCGGACCAGTCATTTTGGCATGCATGCTGTGCGCGGGTTGTTTTCCGCAGCGAATGTCTGGTTTCTGTTTGGCGCTCTGGCCGTTGCGCCAATCGCTGATGTTTCCGCGATTACCTTTATGATGCCGATTGTCGCCTCCATTCTGGCGGTTCTTTTTTTTCGCGAGAAAACCAGCCTTTGGCAGTGGCTGGCGACCTTGGCTGGGTTTGGCGGCGCGTTGATCGTTATCCGGCCAGGCATGGCCGACTTCAATCCCGGTTTGTTATTGGCCGTGGCTTCAGTGATTGCTGGTTCAGCTGTTGCAATGCTCATCAAAGGGCTGTTGAAGCACGACACCTCCGATACGGTCGCGGCATGGCTATTCGTGTCTCATACGGTTCTTGGGTTGATCCCGGCGATCATCGTCTGGATTCAGCCAAGCTGGCAGGACGTATTGTGGATGGCACTACTCGGCTATCTCGGTACCGTCATTCAGCGTGCTTTTAATAGGTCGATGGCATTGGCCGATGCAACGGTGGTTCTGCCGTTTAATTTCACGCGACTGATCTGGGCGGCCTTGTTCGGCTTCCTGTTTTTCGCCGAAATCCCTGATATCTGGACCTGGGTCGGCGGTACGGTCATCTTCCTTGCGTCAGTCTGGCTCACCCGCATTTCTACCGCCCGCAAGAAACAACAGGACTGATGGCTAGCAACCACCCTGATTTGTGGCATAATTGAAGAAATTCGATCTGCCCGTGAGGTCCTGCCATGGTTGCAAACCGTACGCGTGAACCGGCCAAGAAGCTGAAACCGATTATTGACCCCGCAGCATGGGACGCTGCTGAGATGGAACGCGATGAGAGCTGGGTCTATCGCTTCTCTGATCGTGAGATTGATGAAATCCTGGCAGCCGCCCGTGCACTCGTAGCCAACGGCATAGATCTCGTCCATGTCGGTAAGGAAAATTTTGTCCTGCCGAAAACAGCTGCCAGTTTTGCGGATATCTATGACGAGTTGAAGAACGGTCGTGGCTTTGTACAGATGCGCGGATTGCCGGTGGACGAAATCAGCCGTGAAGAAACGGCGGCGGTTCTCTGGGGCGTGGGGACACATTTTGGCAAGGCGCTTTCCCAGAATCCTGAGGGGCACGTGCTGGGTCACGTGAAGGATCTTGGGAAAGATTATGATGACCCGATGGTTCGTGGTTATCAGACCAAGGCCGCGATGACTTTTCACGCAGATCCTTGCGATATGGTGGCGCTGCTTTGCGTTAATACCGCTAAATCAGGTGGCGAGAGCCGTGTTGCCAGTTCGGTGACGCTCTATAATGAGATGCTCAAGCGTCGTCCTGATCTGGTGGCTGATTTGTGCGAAGATTTTTTCTGGACTAAGCATGGTGAATTCTCACCCGGTGAAGACCCCTGGTACAAGCTGCCGGTATTTGCATTTTTGGAGGGTCGTTTCAGCGCTAAAGGTGCCTCCACCCACGCGAGAAAGGCACAGGATTTGCCTGGCGCAGAACGGTGGAGCGCGCTGCGCAATGAAGCTGTAGCCCTGTTTCAGGAACTGGTGCCGGATTTGGCCGCTGATTTGCCATTTCAGCAGGGCGATCTACAAATATTGAACAGCCATGTTACGCTCCATTCCCGCCGTCCCTATGAGGATTGGGAGGAGGCGAATCGTAAACGGCATCTCTATCGATTATGGATTGAGAATGAAGATTTGCGCCCCCTGCCGGATGCTGTAAGACAAAACCTAAAAGGCGTTGAAGTGGATGGTTATGTTCCCCGTGCGCCACTAGATGCCGAGGAGGCCGCCTGATGCCCTATGCGCCACGCGCTATGCGAGACCGTCAATCTGCTGTTCCAATGCAACCGGCTATAGACCCGGCAGCGTGGATGCCTGATGAGCTCGCGGCGAAGGATGACTGGATCTATGAGCTCTCCGGCAACGAGCGCGAGCAGATAGTTGCCGCCGTTGATGGCATCGAGAAAAGGGGACTGGATATCAAAAATATACGGAAAGATGATTTCCGATTGGCGGGTTTGCCGATGATCTTGCGGGATTTCGTGACGAATTTCTAAACGGCAGAGGGTTTGTCCTGATCCGGGGTGTGCCGGTGGCTGAGATGACAAGGGAGCAATCGGCGATTGCGTTCTGGGGAATTGGCGCGCATCTCGGGCGAGCGGTTTCGCAGAACGGGCAGGGCCATTTACTGGGACATGTCAAAGATGTCGGCGGCGACTATTCTGACAAGAATACGCGAGGCTATCTCTCCAACGCGCAGATGGGCTTCCATGCAGATCGTTGTGACTATGTCGCGCTGCTTTGTCTGCAAACATCCAAATCCGGTGGTGAAAGCCGGATTGCGAGCTCGGTGTCGCTCTATAACAAGATGCTCGCCGAACGCCCCGATCTTGTTGAAGAACTCTGCAAAGATTTTTACTGGTCGCGTATCGGCGAAATCCCACCTGGGCTGGGACCGTATTACTTAATGCCGGTTTTCAGTTTTGATGACGGCTATATCTGCGTCCGAGGCGTCAGCACCCAAATCTATAAATCACAAGGTTTGGAAGGCGTGCCTGATTACACCGAAAAACAGCATGAAGCGCTTGATTACTTCAAGGCAACGGTAGAAAGCCTGTCCTTCGATATGGAATTCCGTGAAGGCGACATTCAGATCCTGCACAACCATGTCATGTTGCATTCGCGCCGCGGCTTTGAAGATTGGCCGGAGCCTGAAAAACGCCGCCACCTGTTACGGCTCTGGCTTCGTGATGATCTGGGGCGTTCTTTGATGCCGGAATATCAAAAAGTCATTAGCGGGGTTGAACTCGAAGGGGTGGAACTCAATACACCTCTAGACGTATGAATTCTCAATAAGTGAATTTATGTTGTGGGCGTACCTATGATACTTGAACAACGAAATTTGTAAGATTGAATTTCGTTCCTTGCTGAGGGGTTTCTCCACGATGCAGGTGTGTCCAAAACGGCGGAAATAGAAGAAGAGATCCAGCTTGAGGTTGGATGCCTGACATTTGAAATGCGAATTGAGTTTGTCCGCCAGAAGGGATATCGGCCAAATACAAAATTGTTGCCAATACCCTTTTGTTTGTTTCCGGCGTGCTCGCATCAGAGTGCCAATCAAACCCTTGTCCTGGGTCGATCCGTTCGAGTTGCAATGGAGTTAATGCGCATTTGTCCGTCATTAAGACGCGTTTAAATGACAAATATGTTTCAGCATAGTGATGGATACGTTCTTCGATCGCTTGTTGAAACGATCGCAGAAATTTCCTGCCACTCGGGAAGGATGCCGATGCCAAGCATTGTGGCCTTTTCTGTCGCTGGGGGTGTCGTTGCCCTGGGTGTTGCTATGGTGTGACACGAGAATCCTGATTAAACCGGGCGATGACCTCTTTACACATTTCCGGTGAAATGACGTCGGGATAAATATTGAGAAACGATGGCGAGGAGCTGTTTGGGGTTTGGCAAGCCAATTGTCCTCGGTTGTTCCCTGAAGTGTTCCGAGGCCTTTATCCTGATGTTCAACGAAATTGCTTGTCATCATCTTGCCTACGACAGAACGTTGATTGGTCGGTTTTGGGAAAATCTTATTGAAAAGTAAGTCGATCTTACATCGAGCTATTCTAGAGTGATGGCGTGCAAAGATGTCGCTATCGATTTGGGAGACCCGAGCGGCGCAAGGAAAATCTCCGCAAAGATTGCCGCAACAAGGGCGACAATTGCAAATCCGAACATAACGTACATGACCGGTATGAGGGTGCCATCGGAGAGGAAGCCGACGGATTGTTCTGCTGCGCCCGCGAAAAATAATTGACTGAAGACCACAGCCCCCGACGCCGTTCCGGCAAGGGCCGGGTTGACGCGCAAGGCGCCGGTCTGGGCGTAAGGCATGCACATCCCTTGCGCGATCCCTAGCGCGGCGCCCTGGGATCATAATGCCGACGATTGATAGCCCCGCCGAAGCATGCCAAATCCATTGCACGCCGACGATCGTCAGGCAAAGACTGGCACCGCCGATCGTCATTATACCGATCGATAAGCGGTTTCCGATTTGCCCGGAAATCAGATTGCCAAGCATAAAGCCCGCTGGCATCCAGAGGAACCAAAGGCCGAAAACCTCGGTAGAAATCCCCAGAGTTTCCTTGGCCAAAATGGCCGAAGCCGTTGCATTGGCAAAAAACACGCCTGAAACGCAACCGGGCATAAGAGCGTAGGCGGCAAAGCGTGGTACTTTGAGAAGTTGAAAATAGTTTCTGAGGATATTGCGGAGGATAACTGAGAATGGCGGCTTTTCCCGAACGGCTGCGTGCGTTTCGGGCAGGCCGAAATAAACAATCCCGATGAGTATCAGGCCGATGACTGAGATCGGGATAAAGAGAAACCGCCAGCCTTCCCAGCCGACGAGATAAGCGCCAATGGTGGGGGCCAATAGCGGTCCGAGGACATAGGCTGCCGTCAGGTTGGCGATGACCGCGGAAATCTTTTCCATGCCATAAACATCGCGGGCAATAGCGCGGGCCAAAACGATGCCACACCCAGCCCCGGCACCCTGCAACATTCGGCCACCGAGCAGCATTTCGATGTTTTGAGCAAACCAGCAGAGTTCTGCGCCCATTGTGTATAAGGCGAGGCCGCTCAACAGGACTCGTTTTCGTCCCCATTCATCAGAGATACCACCATAGATGATGCTGGTGAAGGCCATGGTCATCATGGTGAGCGACAGCGTCGCAAAGGCGAGGTTGTCGCCGATCTGGAACTCCTCCTTCACCAACGGCATCGCTGGAATGAACATGTGGTTCGCCAACGGCGAAATAAACGTTATCGCGACCAGTGTTATGAAGATGAAACGGTGTTTGGGTAGAGGGGCATCCATTTCAGTGACTTAGCACTGTTTCGGTGGGCGGACAGAGGCGTCAATGGTTGCTCGGATATTCCTTTACTGGTCGATGGCTGCGGCTTTCAGCTGTGGTGGATGTCATGTATCCTGTCGTCCAATAGAATTTTTTGCGCTTCCATGAAGGAATATTAAAATGGCCAATAGTTCGTTGCCGCTTGCCCGCTTCAAGGTTTTGGATCTCACCCGGGTGCGCTCTGGCCCGACCTGTGTGAAGGTTCTCGCTGATTGGGGCGCGGACGTCATTAAGATTGAGATGCCGCCAAAGCCTGGTCAGGATGACGGTTATACCGGTAGTCGCGATTCCGCTGATTTTCAGAATTTGCACCGCAACAAACGTTCAATGACCCTCAACCTCAAAGAGGCCGATGGCAAAGCGATCTTCTACAAAATGGTCGAGGATGCTGATGTGGTGGTCGAAAATTACCGGCCTGATGTCAAACATCGGTTGGGGATCGATTATGATGCGCTGAAAGCCATAAGCCCCCGGATTATTCTTGGCAGCATATCGGGGTTTGGTCAGGATGGTCCCTATGCCGGACGCCCCGGCGTAGATCAGATTGCGCAGGGCATGGGTGGTTTTATGTCGGTCACGGGTCTTCCCGGGCAAGGACCGGTCAGGGCGGGTACCGCGATTTCGGATCTGACCTGTGGCATGAACTGCGCGACGGCTATTTTGATTGCCCTGTTGCAGCGTGAAGAAACTGGAGAGGGACAATGGGTTCATACCTCTCTTTTGGAATCGCAGATCGCGTTGATGGATTTCCAGATGGCGCGTTATTTGATTGAAAACGATGTCCCGGAACAGGCGGGTAACAACCATCCAAAATCAACACCGACAGGCGTTTTCAAGACCGAGGATGGCTATATCAATATCGCCGCCGGTGGTCAGCAGATGTGGTCTCGCCTTTGCGATGGCCTGGGTGCGCAGGTTTTGTTTGATAATCCGGACTACAAGACTGCAGCGGACCGTCTGGCCCATCGAGATCAACTCAATGATGATCTTGCGAAATATACAGTGACAAAAACCAGCAAAGACTGGGTTGATCAATTGAATGAAAAGGGCGTGCCTTGCGGCCCAATTTATAAAGTTGATGAGACCTTTGCTGACCCTCAGGTCAAACATCTGGGTATCGCGCGCAGTTTTGAGCATCCTAAACGCGGCGAAATGACTGTGGTAGGACAGCCGTTTCAGCTGAGTGGATCAGATCCTGCCATTCGCAAGGCGACACCGGAATGTGGTGAAGATACCGACGATGTTCTGCAGGCCGCCGGGTATGACGCTGAGGCTATTGCCAGCTTTCGCGACCGCGGTGTTGTGTAAAAACTTCAGGCACTGACCGGTAAAGGTAAAACATAGGCGCGGTTCTCCGCGGCGACGACCACGCTGTTTTCGGGGACTTCGGTCCAGTTGTCGCGAATATCGTCCAATGGTTCTGAGAGGATCAGGATAGCTTTCTCTTGCGGTTCGTCAGTACCACTGGTGAATTCCGATAAAGGGACATTGCTGCCAAAGTAAAGACTAGCGGGCTTGTTGTTCGAGGCGTAACGCACGGCGTAAAATGTTTCCCCGTCGCATAAAACAGCGGTCAGCAAAAACGGCTCAGTGATATTGTTTTGTTGTCGGGCGACTTCGACGATTTTGATCGTTGCGGCGATAGCCGCTGGAATATCTGCGTCGAGGTCCTGGCCGAGGAGCAGGTGAAAGAACAACTCGCTATCGGTGGCCCCTTTGATGTTGGTAAACAAATCCGATCGGACCGCGATCATCAGCTCTCGACGGATTTTTTCGAAGTCGCCGATCTGCCCGTTATGCATAAATAGGTAATTCTGAAAGCGAAACGGGTGACAATTTGATCTCGAGGTTGGTGAACCTGTTGATGCCCGGACGTGGGCAAGAAACGTTCTGGCTTGAATCTGTTCGGCGAGGCTTCGGAGATTCTCGTCGTTCCAGGCTGGGTGTATATCGCGAAACAGACCAGGCTTGTCGTGATGCCGATACCACCCGACGCCAAACCCGTCGCCATTGGTGACTCGAGCGGCTTTCGCGGGCCTGTAATGATTGCCGGATCAAGGAGTTTTCTGGCTTGAAGAGCACCGTGTCGAGAAAAATCGGGGGACCGCTATAGGCAAGCCATCTGCACATCTGGGAGACCGTTAGCTTTTCAGAACACTGTCGTGAAACAGTTCTTCGGGTTCGAGTTGCGCGATCGATCAATTCCTGCGAAAAGGAGTAGCCGATAAAGCGTTCGATATTAGCGCGATTGGCGGCAAGCCCAACCGGCCAGGCATCCGCTCCCTAATAGTTTTGCCTGTTCCTCCCGGGCCATTCGCGCCCAGGAAAGCTGGGACCAGCCCGGGTCATCCATATAGGTTGCTGCGATGGATTTGGCCTGTCCGTATAGATCCAGCATTTGCTGCGGCAACTCTGGATTGGCGGCAATGACCTCATCCTTAAGGGCAATGACGTGCATGATCGGGAAAAATTTGTTGCGCCCGAAGAACTCGGCACAGGCGGCTTTGGGGTCAGGGAAGAGGCGCCGTGCTGCACCCGTTTCGAGGGTCGAGGGCGCTCGTGAGAAAAACAGTGCGTCAATATCACCCTCGGCCAGACATGACGCCTAAATCGGCATCGGCGGCGACATACTCGATATTCCAGCCGGGTTTGGGTTCAAAGGCGACGGTTTCATTGGCGCGTGTCACCCACTGCACTGATTTCAGGTCTACACCGTACTCATGGGCAAGGTCACCCTTGGCGAGAACCGCGAGGGTGGTCTGAAAACTCTGCAACCCGATGCGCTTGCCCGCTAAGCGCACTTGGTTCGGTAATATCTGATTCGGTCGGGACATACATTTGCGTTTGACTGAACAATCGGCGGGGAAAGGCGGGTATAGCGGTAAAGGGAAGTCCCCGGGCCTTCGCCATGATAAAGGAAGAAAATGACACCTCTGCGGCATCAAACTCACCGTCTTGCAGCATTCTCTTATGCCGATGCGCTCCATCGCGCTGAGAGGACGTTTCCCCAGCCTGCAGGACCGTCAAATTGAGGGAAAGCTGGAATATTGAGGGTGCCGTCGAAAAAAGGAAAGTGACGGTCGTAACGGTCAATCGCGAGGGAAATGTCTGTTTGCATAGGCAGAAGTCTCGCATAGCATTTATGCTGTCGTCCAGCGGACAACGAGATTGTTTTAGGACCCCCGAAGTTGTGGGGAAGGCAAATCGTGTCTGCCATTGCCAGCGGTTCGCGAAGTGCGATAGAACCGCGCCAACTTCATAATTTTGCCGGAGCCCGTCAATGGCGTCTAACAACTACATCTATGTCATGAAGGATTTGTCCAAGAGTTATCCTGGTGGCCGTGAAATTGTCAAAAACGTGACGCTGGCATTTTTGCCTGGCGCGAAAATTGGCGTGCTGGGCGTTAACGGCGCCGGTAAATCGACAGTCATGAAGATCATGGCGGGACTCGATACTGAATTCACCGGTGAGGCATGGGCGGCAGAAGGCACGTCGGTTGGTTACTTGTCGCAAGAACCTGACCTGAACCCTGATAAAGACGTCTTTGGCAATGTTCTGGAGGGTATGCAGGAGACGCATGCGCTGTTGAAGCGCTTTGAAGAGGTGAGCAACAAGTTTGCTGAACCTCTCGAAGATGATGAGATGAATGCGCTGATTGAGGAACAGTCAGAGCTGCAGGAAAAGATCGATGCCGTAGATGGTTGGGAGCTGGAGCGGACGATCGAAATCGCGATGGATGCCCTGCGCTGTCCGGCGGGTGATGCTGATGTCACGAAGCTTTCAGGCGGCGAGACGGCGGCGTGTCGCTCTCTGTCGATTGTTGCTCCAGAAGCCAGATATGTTGCTTCTCGATGAGCCGACAAACCATCTCGACGCGGAATCCGTTTCCTGGCTTGAACGGTTTCTGGATGATTATCCGGGAACTGTCGTGGCCGTTACGCATGATCGCTACTTTCTGGACAATGTTGCGAGCTGGATTCTTGAGCTGGATCACGGACGGGCTTTGCCCTTTGAAGGAAATTACTCATCCTGGCTGGAACAGAAAGCAGCCCGATTGGCGCAGGAAGACCGCGAAGAAGGCGCGCGTCAGAAAACACTGGCTAAAGAGCTGGAATGGGTTCGGTCTAGCCCACGAGCACGGCAAGCTAAAAGCAAGGCCCGTCTCGCTTCTTATGAGGAATTGCTGGCTCGATCTGCTGATGCGGCGTCGAGTGGTGCGCAAATTGTTATCCCGGCGGGTGAGCGGCTTGGTAATCTTGTGATTGAGGCTAATGATGTTTCGAAGGGTTATGAAGATCGATCTGCTGGTTGAAGGGTTAAACTTCAAACTGCCACCGGGCGGGATTGTTGGCGTGATTGGCGCCAATGGCGCCGGCAAGACGACGCTATTTCGAATGATCACCGGCAATGAAACGCCGGATAGTGGCGAGCTCCGCATCGGTGATAGCGTAAAGCTGGGTTATGTTGATCAGTCACGAGATTCACTCAACGCAAATAGCACGGTTTGGGAAGAAATCTCTGAGGGTGAGGCTGAGGTCAATCTCGGAAGCACAAGGTACAAAGCCGCGCCTATGTCGGGGCATTTAACTTTCGGGGCTCTGACCAACAGAAGAAAGTCGGGCAACTATCCGGTGGGGAACGAAACCGGGTGCATCTTGCAAAAATGCTAAAATCCGGGGCAAACGTCATTTTGCTCGATGAACCGACAAATGATCTCGATGTTGATACGCTGCGTGCGCTTGAGGAGGCGCTGTTGGATTTTGCCGGCTGCGCTGTGGTGATTAGCCATGACAGATGGTTTCTTGATCGCATCGCGACACACATTATGGCCTTCGAAGGTGACAGCCATGTCGAGTGGTTTGAAGGAAATTACGAGGATTATGAGGAGGACCGGAAGCGTCGCCTTGGCGCCGCCGCCTCACAGCCGCATCGGATTAAGTACAGGCCTCTGACCCGTAACGGATAGAGTTCCGGTCTTTATAGGGTTATTTTCCGGTTTTTTTGCGGAGGGCGGCGAGAAGACCATCTATCTTGCCGCCGTTCTGATTGATGATCGACGCAAATTCATCGCGCTGCGTTATGGCCATGCTGACCCCTTCAACCAAAACGTCGACGACCTTGAATTCTTTGCCGTTTCGGACCCGCCAATGAACCGGAATTTTGCGACCGTCTGTCAGAACGACCTCTGACTGAACAAGGTTGTCACGTTCGTTTATATTGCGAATTTTTCCAACGACGAAGTTCTCGCCCTTGTAATCGGCAAACCGGGCCGCGTAGGCTTTGACAATAAAATCCTCGAAAAGCTTGGTGTATTCTTTTTGCTGCTTGCTCGCTTGCGCGGCGCCAGAAACGGCCTAACGTAAATCGCGCGAGCAACGTTACCTCGAACTGGGCATTAAGGATTTTACGGAAACGATCTTCTCTTTGATCTTGGGTGATTGCTTTATCGGTCAAGGAGTCGATGGCATTTTGTCCAACCGTGCGAATGAAGTCATCCGGCCCACCAGCGGCTTTGGAAAGCTGTGGAAACGCAAGGCTTGCTGCCAAGAGCGCAACAAAAACAAAAAACCGGTGGTGGATCAGCTTGGGTCGCATCGGGATCATCTCACGCTCAAAATTAAAATCCGGGATATCGAACTTGATCTACTTCAGATGGTATCGCGGTAACCCCTATCCCTGTCAACGGTCAGGTGATCTTTAGAACATGCCGATCGTATAAATTTCGTGAACATGGAACTCACTAATACGCTCTTGTTGGCAGAGATAGCGCAGGATTTTGTTTCACTATTGATTTTATTGACATCACTATATAACATATCCTTATATAGTAATGTTTTTTAGTGAATATCCTTTAATACACCTTTTGGACAATTTGGCGCGCGGATCGCATTGATGGATAGAGTGCTTACATGTTTACGGGCTGCGGCGGAGCCAACGAGGCTGCGCTTGCTGCGTTGTGCGCCGCCAGCGATATGAATGTAAGTGACCTCACCGGTATTCTTGGCCAAAGCCAGCCGCGGGTATCAAGACATCTCAAGCTTTTGTGCGATGCGGGCCTTCTCGACAGGCATCGGGAGGGCAGTTGGGTATTTTATCGGCTGGCAGACGATTCCGGTGAAGAAGGACGAATTGCGCGGCAGCTGATCAGTTTGTTGCCGACCGAAGACCAGCAAACCGGCCAGGATCAGGAAAGGCTCGATGAGATTAAGGCGCAGCGTCGCATTGTCGGCTGCAGAGTATTTTCGAGCCAATGCCGAAGAGTGGGACAGCGTTCGTTCCCTCCATGTTCAGGAAAGCGATGTTGAAAATGCTCTGCTCGAATGTTTTCCAGACCATTTAGAAGACCTGCTCGATATTGGAACGGGAACGGGTCGCATGCTGCAGCTTTTTGCCGATCGGGTTGATCGTGGCGTTGGCTTAGACACTTCACGCGATATGTTGGCGGTTGCGCGGGCCAATCTGGAAACCATGGGCATCCGCCATTGCCATGTTCAGCTCGGTGATATGTATCGTCTTTCGCTGGAAGACAAAGCCGTTGACGGGGTGATTGTTCACCAGGTTTTACATTACTCGGAGAATCCAGCGCGGGTTATATCGGAAGCAGGGCGGGTTTTGCGTCCGGACGGCGTTCTGGTCATTGCGGATTTCTCACCTCACAACCTGGAAGCTCTGCGAGAAGACCACGCCCATTTGAGATTGGGCTTCGATGATGCGGAAATCGGTGACTGGTTTGCGAAAGCGGGCCTGGTTGCCGGACCGATAAAGAAATTAGAGGGAGACCCGCTGACCGTCACCATTTGGTCTGCCATGCGGCCTCCATTCATCATTTCAACGATGTCCATAAGACAAGAGAGCAGGCAATCTAACCATGTCCAGTGCACCCGAAACTGTTTCGACAGAATTACCATTTCCCGCAGGCGCACCTCGTGATCTGAAGGTTTCATTTGAGTTTTTCCCGCCAAAAACAGAGAAAATGGCGGACACTTTGTGGACATCAATACAACGGTTGGAGCCATTACAGCCTCGTTTCGTGTCCGTCACTTATGGCGCTGGCGGGTCGACCCGCGAACGAACCCATGCGACCGTTGTTCGTATTCTTAAAGAAACAAGTCTTACGCCGGCGGCACACCTAACCTGTGTAAATGCAGACAAAGGACGAAGTTGATGCCGTTGCCCGTGAATACTGGGAAGCCGGCGTGCGCCACATTGTTGCCCTGCGGGGTGATCCCGCTGATGGCGAAGAAGTCTTATCAGCCCCATCCCAATGGGTATGCCTATGCTGCTGATCTTGTAGCGGGGCTCAAGAAAATCGCGGATTTCGATATTAGCGTTGCGGCCTATCCAGAAAGCCATCCGCAAGCGGAAAGCGCTGAATCAGATATCGATAATTTAAAGCGCAAGCTTGATGCCGGTGCAGACCGCGCGATTACGCAGTACTTTTTTGGTGCGGAACCGTTTCTTCGGTTCATGGATCGTGTCCGCGATGCCGGTATTGAAGCGCCAGTTGTTCCCGGAATTCTCCCGGTTCAGAATTTTGCCCAAGTCGTAAAATTCAGCGAAATGTCTGGCACCACTGTACCTGGCTGGATGGCGGAACTGTTTGAAGGGCTCGATGACGATCCTGACTCTCGCCGGCTCGTCGCAGCGACCGTTGCAGCAGAGCAATGCCGTCAGCTGCACGCTCAGGGCATTACCGATTTTCATTTTTATACGCTTAATCGTGCTGATTTGACCTATGCCATAGCCCATATTCTCGGCTTGCGGCCCCAAAATCTGGCGACGGAGGCGAAGGACGCATAGGCATGAGTAGTTCGAGTACAACGATGTTAAAAAAGACGGCGGATAAATCCGAAGCAATACCCGGTGCCATGGACCCGGCTGTTCGCGCAGAGCGAACGCGAAAATTAAAAGAGCAGCTCGATAATCGAATTGTTGTTATCGATGGTGCAATGGGGACGATGATCCAGGGCCACGAGCTCGATGAAGCGGGCTTTCGTGGAGATCGTTTTGCTGATCACCCATGCCCAGTTAAAGGCAATAACGATCTGTTGATTCTGACCCAGCCTGACCTTATTCGAGACATGCATACCGCCTATCTCAACGCTGGTGTGGATGTGTTGGAGACCAATACTTTCTCTTCAACTCAGATCGCCCAGGCCGATTACATGATGGAAGACGCGGTTGGTGATTTGAACCGCGATGGGGCCCGGCTCGCGCGCGAAGCGGCAGACGCAGTGACTGCGAAGGATGAAAGTCGTCCAAGATTCGTTGCCGGTGTCCTCGGCCCGACGAACCGGACGGCGTCAATCTCACCTGATGTGAATGATCCGGGTTTTCGGAATGTAAAGTTTGACGAGCTGGTTGAGACATATTCTGAAGCCGTGCTGGCTCTCCTCGAAGGTGGTGCTGACCTGATCCTGGTTGAAACTGTTTTTGATACCTTGAACTGCAAAGCCGCCTTGTTTGCGATCGATAGTGTCGTAGAAACTCTTGATTTCGAAGTGCCGGTGATGATTTCCGGCACCATCACGGATCAGAGCGGCAGAACACTCACGGGGCAAACGACAGAAGCATTCTGGAACTCGATCCGTCATGTGAAGCCAATTTCTATCGGGTTGAATTGTGCTTTGGGTCCGAAGGATCTGCGGCCCTATGTCGAAGAGCTGTCGCGGATTGCGGATACCTACGTCACGTGTCATCCCAACGCTGGCTTGCCTAACGCTTTTGGCGGTTATGACGAGACACCAGAGATGATGGCGGAGACATTGGGTGAGTTCGCCCAGTCGGGTTTTCTTAATATGGTCGGTGGTTGTTGTGGGACAACTCCGGACCACATTAAGGCCATTGCTGAGGCGGTAGAGGGGTTAGCGCCTCGGAAAGTTCCAGAAATTGACCGGCAACTCAGGTTGTCAGGGTTGGAACCGCAAAATATTGGCCCGGATTCTCTTTTTGTGAATGTCGGCGAACGAACAAACGTTACTGGTTCGGCGCGGTTCGCAAAGCTGATCAAGGAAAATGACTATCAAACGGCAACAGATGTAGCGCTGCAACAGGTTGAGAATGGCGCCCAGATTGTCGACGTTAATATGGATGAAGGGCTGCTCGATTCCGAAGCGGCGATGGTGAAGTTCCTCAATTTAATTGCGGCTGAACCCGATATCAGCCGCGTACCAGTGATGATCGACTCGTCGAAATGGTCGGTGATCGAGGCGGGCTTGAAATGCGTTCAGGGCAAGCCGGTCGTCAACTCGATCAGTATGAAGGAAGGCGAGGCAGCTTTCATAGAGCAGGCGCGCCTGGTGCGGCGGTATGGTGCGGCCGTAATTGTTATGGCGTTTGATGAAGAAGGGCAGGCTGATACGCAAGCGCGCAAGATCGAAATTTGCGCCCGGGCCTATGATATTTTGGTCAATCAGGTTGGGTTCCCGCCCGAAGATATCATCTTCGACCCCAATATTTTCGCCGTGGCGACGGGTATCGAAGAGCATAACAATTATGCGGTCGACTTCATCGAAGCGACTCGTCTGATCCGCGAACAGCTGCCGCATGTTCAGATATCGGGTGGTCTTAGCAATATCTCGTTCTCTTTTCGGGGAAATGAGCCTGTTCGGCGAGCGATGCATTCCGTGTTTTTGTACTACGCCGTTGAAGCTGGTATGACGATGGGTATCGTTAATGCGGGACAATTGGCGGTCTATGCCAGTATTCCTGATGATCTTCGTGAGCGCGTCGAAGACGTGATCCTGAACCGCCGTGACGACGCGACTGAACGTATGCTCGAAGTCGCGGACCAATTCGTTGGTGGCGGGTCAAAGAAAGAAGAGGATCTGTCCTGGCGCGAGGCTCCCGTTGCTGAGCGTCTAAGCCATTCACTGGTCAGTGGTATTAATGCCTACATTATTGACGATACGGAAGAAGCCCGGTTGGAATTTGATCGTCCTATCGAGGTGATCGAAGGGCCGTTAATGGACGGTATGAATGTCGTCGGTGACCTGTTTGGCGCCGGCAAAATGTTTTTACCGCAGGTCGTCAAAAGCGCCCGGGTTATGAAACAGGCGGTTGGCCATCTCATTCCCTATATCGAGGAAGAAAAACTAAAATCGGGACTAGCCCATCAGGCCAAAGGCAAGATTGTCATGGCGACGGTAAAAGGCGATGTGCATGACATCGGCAAGAATATCGTTGGCGTTGTTATGCAGTGCAATAATTATGAAGTCATTGATCTCGGCGTCATGGTGCCGGCCCAGAAGATACTCGACACCGCCATCGAAGAGAAAGGCGGACGTTATCGGTCTTTCCGGCCTTATTACGCCATCGCTTGACGAGATGGTACATGTGGCTTCCGAAATGGAGCGGCAGGGGGTTGAACTGCCGCTGTTGATCGGCGGGGCGACGACATCCAAAGTCCATACCGCCGTTAAAATCGAACCCGCTTATCATGGGCCGGTGGTTCACGTCCTTGATGCGTCGCGTAGCGTCGGCGTGGTGTCAGCGCTGACCTCAGAGGATGGTCGCGACCCGTTTGTTCAGGACGTGCGTGAAGAATATGGCAATGTGCGGGCCCGATACGAAGGTGCTGATGATGGCCCGCGTGGCGTTTCAATAGAAGAAGCCAGGGCGAACCGGTTTGCCATCGACTGGTCAGAAGTTATGCCGCCGCGACCCAAGCTTATGGGACGTGGGATTTTGAAGACTACTCCCTTGAAGAATTGGTGCCCCGAATTGATTGGACGCCTTTCTTTCATGCCTGGGAGCTTCACGGCGCGTATCCGCGAATTCTGGAGGACGAAGTCGTTGGTGAAGCGGCCCGGAGTCTGTTTGCTGACGGGCGCCGGATGCTGGATAAAATTGTCTCGGAAGGGTTGCTTCACCGCACGCGGCATGATCGGTTTCTGGCCTGCCAATGCCGATGGCGATGACATCGTGCTGTATGACGATGTTAAACGCGCCAGCATCTTGGCGACGGTCCATACGTTGCGACAGCAGGGTAAAAAGTCTGCCGGTCGTCCACATTATGCGCTGGCTGATTTCGTCGCGCCGAAGGAATCCGGTGTTGCAGATTGGTTCGGCGGGTTTTCGGTCGCCATTTTTGGTGCTGATGAACTTGCGAAGCTATATGAAGACGATAATGACGATTACAATGCGATCATGGTCAAAGCGTTGGCGGACCGGTTGGCCGAAGCCTTCGCCGAACGTTTGCATGAACGGGTTCGCAAAGAGTATTGGGGTTATGCTCGGGACGAAGTCATTGAAAATGATGATATGATCCAGGAACGCTATCAGGGTATTCGTCCGGCACCCGGCTATCCGGCATGTCCCGACCACACCGAAAAAGAAACACTGTTTAAGCTCCTCGATGCGGACCGGTTGGGTGTTACCCTGACGGAATCATTTGCCATGCATCCGGCGGCTGCCGTTTCGGGTTGGTACTTTCTGGAATCCCGAATCGCACTATTTTGGGGTTGGCAAGATCAACCAGGACCAAGTTCAGGATTACGCCGAACGTAAGAACAGGAATTTGGCGGATATGGAGAAATGGCTGTCGCCCAACCTTGGATATAATTCCTGAAGTTCAGAACAAAGTTAGCATCTCTATTTAGGGGCTGGGCCTGTTCTTGTTCGTCGACAGTCTTTCCGACAGGGGCGATCTGTTCGGGAAGGCTGAGCATGGGAACACCGTAATTATTGGGCTGGTAAAGCGACAGTTACCGGGCGGGAGAGATAGTCACGGCTGTCGCATTCCAAGCCACCGATTTTGGAAATGCTCTCTCGAATTGTTATCTTACCGCCGCCGACGCCACCGACCCGTTTTTGCAACCCTGTCGAACAATAAAGTTCTCTTGGTTTTTTGTTTCGGCTGCGAATGTCGAAAGACAATGGTGCCGTCACGGGATGCGCTGGGATTACAGTTACGGTCAAACCATTCGCAACAGGCTTCCTCCCCTGTTTTTATCATG
This sequence comes from uncultured Alphaproteobacteria bacterium, assembly GCA_943787225.1. Classification (GTDB taxonomy): domain Bacteria; phylum Pseudomonadota; class Alphaproteobacteria; order MPNO01; family UBA2964; genus UBA2964. The sequence continues at coordinate 98,417 of CALSLP010000001.1, read as the reverse complement.
CGATGAAAATTTCCAAGCGGGTTATAGGTCTTGAGCTTTACGTGAAGTGTGTCTTTCCACATGTTGATGACGCAATAGGCGTTGGCGGGTGAGGCAATCGCCTGCAGGCCAATAATACGACAGAGTAGCGCAGATGAACGGGCGTATCATCGATTCTTCATTTCATCACCAACCCGCCATCGACGTAGAGCGTTTGGCCGGTCATGAAACGGCTCCAGTCTGATGCGAGAAACATCACGGGGCCGGTGATGTCTTCTGGTGATGCAATTCGACGCATCGGCGTTTGCGCGATAATCATTTCCTTGACGCGCTCCTTGGTTTTTCGGCTGGCATCGGTTGGGTAGACCAAACCCGGTGCCACACAATTTACACGAATACCCAACGGGCCGAGCTCCATCGCCAGGTTGCGACTGAAGCCAATCAAGGCAGACTTTGCCGTTGTGTAATCATGGTAAGGGATTGTCGGCCGCGCGACGAGGTCACTCGCCATGTTGATGATACTGCCTTGGGTACGTTTTTTAAGGGCGGGCAGGACGGCCTGACACATTGTGTAGGTGGAGAACAATGCGCCATCGAGTTGATCCTGATAATCCTGCCATTCCAGATCCCAGAATTGCTTCCGATTGTCCGGGTCGAAGGTATAGGGTTTGAACGCGTTATTGACAACAACGTCGATCTTGGCGAAATCCATCAACGTCTGATCGACCAGCGCCTTGATTTGCTCGCCTGACGTTACATCCGCTTGAATCGCCATTGCGTCGCCGCCGGCTGTTTTGCAGGCGGAGACGACCTCTTCGGCGGCGTTGGCATTTTGAACATAGTTAACGATGATGGTGGCCCCTTCGCCAGCAAAAGCCTTGGCAATGGCGGCACCAATGCCACGGCTGGAGCCGGTAACCAGGACTATTTTTCCGTCAAATTTCATCAAACTCGTTCCAGATGACTACTTGGGCCGCAAAGTCGATTAATCGCAGTTGTCTAAATGTATTGGCTCTCCGTTGCAGCAAATCAAGGCCTTAATCCACATAGTCAGAGAACGCTTCGGCGGCAGTCTCAGCCGATCTCTCTACTTCAGTCATGGTGACAAGGTCGAGCAAGTTGAAGCGGCCATCATGGTGCCAACCGGCTTCTGGCGCGGTCATATGCTCGAGCGCGCTGATCCGCGTAACGCCCACAGCACCCAACATCTCCGCGAGACGATGTAACTCCTCGGGGGCGGCGGCAATACCGACCGTCTGCAGGAATGCCCTATAAGGGGCAATGCGCGCCGGCACGTCATCGAGTTGTTTGACGGCAATGACCTTTGCTGTTCGGTTGAGGCCAGAGGGGGCTAAATCCTCCTCCGCTTCCGAATAGGCCACGCTCCAGGCACCACCGGCATCACCCATAACGCTGGCGTTTTCTTCGGAAAATGATTTCATTTCTTCCGATTGCCGCCAGGCGGCAACACCGCTGGCTTCTTCGATGGTCAGCGTCCGGCGGGGAAATTTCTCCTCGAAACAGTCGAGTTCATTGGCGATGTATTGTGCGAATTCCTGTGGGGTGACAGCACCGCCCTGCTCGACAAAAAACACATGAGGTGAATAGCAACCTTGTTGGTCGTAGCGTACGATGTCATAGGCGACCTGATGGGCAACATCCCAGGCTTTGCCCGTATCGAGGGCTGCCTTCGAGACCATGCCAAAGCTGACTTTGTGACTGTAGGTGAGGCAGCGCGTGGTGATCGGTGTGCGATCACGAATTTGATGCAGTGTGTCGTTATTGCCATAGGCGACCACCAGGTCAGCCTGATTGAGCAACGCTTGTTCGCGGTCCACGTCGCCGCCCTTCCACCAGACAACGGCAAGGCACTGGCCAAGCATGGGGTCGGTCTCTGCGATTATGCGTGCGAACCAGCTCGCCATCAGCGGCTCGGCACTGGGGACTTTGCCGATGTTTCCGGCTTTTACCAGGAGGCCCGAAATTAGACTCCATAAGGGAATGCCAGGGACATTCCCGGCCCAAATATGGGCCAGCAAGTCAGGGCCATAAGCCTTGCCATAACCGCCTTTGGGTAAAGGTTGGAATTCATCGAGAATTTTCGGGTTACCGAAATCCTCGGCGATAAAGCGACGGAGCTCGGATTGCCGAAAGGTTTTGAGGTAACCGGTCAAACCTAGTCGGATCATTTCGGCATCGTAGCCGGTAATGAGCGGCAAATACTCTTCTGCTTGTTGGCGATAGGTGTCATTACGGTCCAGAAGTCTGGCGATTGCGGCATCAATGGTCGCTGTAATGTCGGAAACAGTCATCGATTTTAGATGTTGCCGACTGGCCTCCTTGATCCGCTCGGATAGATCCTGCATCTGCTCATTACTGAGTAGTGGTACCGAAACCTCGATTGCGTGTCCGTCACGGTCGTAGGTCAGCGTTTGCCACTCGACGGCGTCGTCGTCGATCCCGGGAAGATATCCAGCCTTAAGCACCATTTCTTTAGCCCTGCGCCGCTTTCAGAAACTCGTCGACTGCCATTGAGCATCCTTTGGCTTCGGCGCCTTCGGCACGCCCGAGGAGAAGGAAGCCGTCATCGACCTCAATCCCGGCGTCTTCGGTGAGAATTGAGGAGACACAATTGAAATGGGCGAGATCACAATGAACCAGAACGCCCTTGTCGCCTTTCGGGAGTTCGTCACCGGTCAGCGGGTTGACGATCTGGCTTCGAATCCAGTGGGGTCCGGATTTTACGGAGGGACAGGTGGTATTGCCCCAATCGTAAAACTCGGTACTGAGCTCGGTCATGCCGTACATATTGATGCAGTGATCCCGAGGAACGCCAAAACGAGCTTCGAGCAGGTCATAGAATGCATCGAGTTCCAATTCGCGGGATTGGCCTTTAAAGCCACCGGTATCGAGAATTCTGCTGCCTTTGGGCAAAGAGACGGCTTTTCCGAGACGTTCCATATCGTCCATTACATGGACAAAACTGAAACTGGCGCCAAGCAGGGCATAGGGTTCGCCGGTTTGTACAGCTCGATCCAGCTCGCTAAAGAGCGCCTCACGATCTAATCCGTCGTCGGTAAGCAGATAACGGCTGCCATCTGCCCCAAATTCGTTGAGCGCCAGGGTCAGATAGTGTGCCAGAGATGAATTGGGCATTGTCTGTTCTGTTGGAAACAAGATGCCCATCCGCAGCTTGGGGTGTTCCTGCATAAAGCGCTGCCGGAAGGCCGTAATCATCGAGGTGTCGTAAACGGATAGGGTTGGGTGGTAACATTTTCCGCGAATGCCGTCCTTGGTCGTGCCACTGGTCATAAAAACACGATCGGCGGATTCTGGGTCGCAACAGCTGAGCATTAAATCTTTGTAGCCGTTAATAGGAACAGCAGGAATGTTTCGCCAGCTCCGCACGGTTCTCGGGGTTCTTTCGCGCTGGCGGCAAAACCGCTGATAGGGGATGTTGTTTTCAAACTGGTAGGCAAATATTTGTAGCGCTAGCGCGTTGAAATCATCATTTGTCGCGCCATCTGCCACGATGAAATTGAGCAGTGTCTTAATAATCTGCGCCTCGGTCACGGAAGATCACCCTCACAAGAAAAACGACGGACTGATTCCGGTTGTCGGTATGTCGGGAGAAGGGGTGTAACGGTCACGATTTCCCTTTCCCTACGCCGGTATAACCCGGATCAGGTTCGAAGGGTCTCCGCGTTGTAAAACCGGTTAGGGTTCTGCTGGCGGGATCTCAGCCTCCTAACGAGGCACCCCTGGGAACAAGTAGATTTATTATGACTGACGTTGATTACACGTCAAGCCGAGCGTCACTGCAGCCGTGCGTCAAAATACGCAAACAGTTTTGTCCATGAATCGTCCGTGGCTTCGGGGCGATAACGATCTTCGGAGACAAAGTCCTGAAAGCCGTGGCCGGCAGCCGTCATAGCTGTGGAATTCATGCTCGATACCGGCGGCGGTGAGGGCGGCAGTCAAGATCAGCGACATCTTCCTGTGATGGGTTTTGATCTTCTTTCCCAAAAAACCCGATGACGTCGCATTTCATGTTGCCAGTAAGATCGATCGGGGCGGGGTTACCTTCCCCCATGCCAATTTTGATGCGACCGCCATAGAGGGTTCCGAGAACTTTGTATCGTGGGTTATGGCAAGCGCCGAGCCAGGACATTCGGCCACCCCAGCAATGACCCATGATCGCAATGCGGTCAGTGTCCAGGCCTTCGATACTGGTCAGCAACTCGCAAGCAGCGTCGAGGTCGGCGACCGTCTTTGCGTCGTCCCATTCTTCGCGCTTGATGGAGAGGTCGGTCCCAGCCGGCCACCAATGAAAAATGAAAGGGATGACGCAGGCATACCCCTTCGCAACAAATTTGTCGCCGATATCAATGGTAAACGGGTCCGCTTCAAGCCCGTCATGAGCATTGGGGATATGCTGCGCGACGACAACGCCTGGAAAAGGTCCATCGCCCCCCGGTTTAAAGACGAGGCAGTCCATGGCGCTGCCCTGGACATCGAGGGTGACGACTTCATATGACATTTTTCCACCTAAAAATATTGGTCAGTATTTGGCATTAGCCTATCGCGGCTGTCACGATTTCGCTATGCTCCGGCTCAATTTTTTAAAACAGGTCTCTTGTGTCTAAATCCAAGCTTAGTTCTTTCTTCGACCCTCGTTCTGTTGCTGTGGTGGGGGCTTCGGCCACGGCCGGGAAGCCGGGTCGTACCGTCATTGAAAACCTCGTCGCCAATGGCTTTAAAGGTGACATTCATCCGGTAAATCCTCGCGGTGGCGAGATTTGCGGCTTCTCTGTTTCTGAAACGATTGGCGCTTTGCCCAAGGGCGTTGATATGGGGATCGTGATGTTGCCGGCGGCGCAAACGCCGCAAGCAATTGCTGATTGCGCCGAACGTGGCATCCAGTCTGTCGTTTTGGCGGCAGGCGGGTTTGCGGAAGTCGATCATGCCGGTGAAGATCTCCAGGCGGAACTTAAAGCGGTGATTGAGCGGACGGGCGTTCGGGTGTTGGGGCCGAATACGGCAGGCCATATTTCGACACCCGCAAATTTTACGTCGAGCTTTTTTCCGCTGGGCAATATCCCGAAAGGTCCAATCTCCTATATCGCGCAAACGGGTAATTTTACAGGCGCGATGATGCGCTCGATCATGTCGGGTGAACATTATGGTGTCGCGCGCTGTATTGGTCTTGGCAATGCAGTCGATATCGATGAAGCCGATGTTCTGGAGTTTCTCGCCGATGACCCGGAAACCGGCGCGATTTTCGTTTACCTCGAAAGTTTGCATCGCCCACAAAAGTTTCTGGAAATTGCGCGTAAAGTCACAAAGAAGAAACCCGTCGTCATGCTCAAAGGCGGCGCCACTGAAGACGGAGCCAAGGCCGCGATGTCGCATACGGCGTCTTTGGGGTCGGACGATAATATTCTCGATGGCGCGCTGAAGCAGGCTGGCGTGGTGCGCATTGACGAGTTTACCCATCTGTTCACGGCGGCGAAGGCGGCAGCATTGATGCCGGTTCCGGCAGGTAATCGGGTTGGCTTTGTGTCACCATCTGGCGCGTTCATCGTTCATATATCGGATATCTGTAAGCAACGGACTGGACTTGAGTTTGCCAAGGTAACGGCGAAGACACAGGCGCGGCTCGAGGAAATCAGCCCGCCATTCATCAATATCACCAACCCGGTTGATGTATTTCCTTCGGCGACGGTCAATGGGATGGAATTTGCCTGGCGCGAAGCCATGACGGCGCTCTTGGAGGACCCGAACGTTGATTCCGTCGTGACGATCCTGATTCTGGCTGACGAGTTGGGCGAAATGAATCTGGACTTCATTGTTGATCAAAAGAAACGGTTTCCAGAAAAGCCGATCTACGTTTCCTTTTCTGGTGATGAAAATAGTAACGCAGCGGCCAAGGCATTTCTGGAACCCAAGGGGGTGCCGACTTTCCCGCGGATCGAAGACCCCTTCAAAGTACTGGATATCATGGTGCAGTGCCGTAAGGGGCTGGCGAAAGGCTGAGGCGGCGGCAGCATGATCCATCCCGTACCGCTAAAACTATGGCAGGAGACCATCCTGCCCGAATGGACCGATTACAACCGACATATGAACGTTGCGTATTACACGCTGGTCTTTGATCACGCCGTTGATGCGTTCTTTAGCTATATTGGCCTGGGTCGGGAATATCGTGAAGCGACCACGGGCAGCACTTTCGCGGTTGAGCATCACATTACCTACAATAAGGAAGTGGTCGAAGGCGATGACGTGCGTTGCGAAACGCGCCTTGTTGGATTCGATGATAAGCGTCTGCACCACTATCATGAGATGTATCACGTCGCGGATGGATATCTTGCGGCGACTTGTGAATTCCTGTCGCTCCATGTTGACCTTTCAACGCGGCGGGTGGCCCCTATGCCGGCCGAAAAGATTGATGCTCTCGCCAGTCTTCTTGACGCGCACAGAAAATTGCCTGAAATCAATAATCTGGGCCGCGTGATCAAGGTTCCCAAGTTGAGATTGTCTTAGAGACCCTAGGAAGTGAGTAGGCTTTTAGCGCTGCGCCGACTGTATTCGCAATTCGATAACGGAAAGTTTGCGCTTTTCCGTTATATTCCTGCGGGCTAGCCTAAATGTGGCGTAGTATGTGAACAGTTAAACGCTGGAGTGTGTAGTGAGCCTGTTGTCCAGTCGTGGTGAACCACGAGGACGCATATTAGAAGAAATGCGCCGGTTCTTGCGTAATGACCAGCTTGTGCTGCTGGTTCTGGCAATAATTATGGGCGCTATCGCCGCCTATGGTGCAATAGGGTTCGGCTATCTTTATCGATTTGTCCAAGGGATATCCTTCGGCACCTTTGCCGAAACGCTTTATACCCACGCACAGAATCTTCCCGCTTGGCAGGTTATCGCCGTCCCAACGATCGGCGGCCTGTTTATTGGCCTGTTTATCCATTTCTTTATGCCTGGCGGGCGGCCGCGCGGCGTCGCTGATGTCATGGAAGGCATTACCCTTCATTCTGGCAGGATGGACATTAGATCGACATTGGGCGCTGCTGTCGTAAGCGCAGCGTCAATAGGTGTTGGCGGATCAGTGGGCCGGGAAGGGCCTGTGGTACATCTCGGGGCTGGCCTGTCATCGTGGATTTCCCGCCGACTGGGGGTCAGCCGGACAATTACCATCAATCTTCTCGGCTGTGGTGCAGCTGCGGCAATCTCTGCATCTTTTAATGCGCCCATCGCCGGGACGATTTTCGCTCTTGAGGTCATCATTGGGCATTACGCCTTGTCGGCCTTGGCACCCATTGCCTTGGCGTCGGTAACCGGGACGATCATATCACGTGGACATTTTGGTGATTTCTCAGCCTTTGTCGCGCCAAGCCATTCAATCGTGTCCTATCTCGAATTCCCCGCTTTCGCCTTACTCGGTGTTGTCAGTGCTTTGGTGGCGATCATTCTGATGAAAAGCATCATTTTTGCGCAGGATATGTCCAACAAGATGCCGTTGCCGCGCTGGGTCCACCCGGCGGTTGGCGGACTACTCATCGGACTTATTGCCTTGGCCTTTCCACAGGTCTTGGGCGTTGGCTATGGCGCGACTGATGCGGCAATGAAAGAACAGATTGCGCTAGGGATGCTGTTGGCCCTTTTGGCGGCTAAAACCGCAGCGGTGGCGATCAGTTTGGGCTCCGGGTTTGCCGGTGGCGTCTTTAGTCCATCACTCTTTCTTGGGGCAATGCTCGGCGGGTCCTTTGGTATCATTGCCACTGAAACCTTTCCGCATTTGTCGTCAGGGCACAGTGCCTATACGCTTGTTGGTATGGGGGCTGTGGCTGGTGCCGTATTGGGGGCGCCGCTTTCAACGATTCTGATCGTTTTTGAGCTGACGGGAGCGAATAATTATTCCTTTATAATTGCCGTCATGGTGGCTGTTGTGATCGCGTCGGTGATTACGCAGCAAGCCTTTGGCGGTTCGTTCTTCTCGTGGCAGTTGCAAAGACGAGGCGTGAATCTGGCGCGGGGTAGGGAAACCGGGTTTCTCGCCGAAGTTCATATCGGCGACGTTATGACGTCGACCTATATGAATGTGACGCGGGAGACGCCGATTGCGGAATCTACGGGAGAAACTCCACAAAGCACCGCATGCGCAGCTATTTGTTTTAGATGATGAGGGCGCGCTTGGTCGGCACGATTGGACTGTCGGATGTCGCTGAAGCGGCCTATGACTCCTCTCTGGATGGTCTCCTGAACGCGGCTGATGTCACGCGGCCAAATCCGCCGGTCTTGATGCGGGAAACTGATCTGGAAGTCGCGATCAAGCTCATGGAGGAAGTCCATGAAGAGCATGTTGCCGTCGTTGAAGACACGGATACCATGCAAATGATCGGTGTGGTTCACGAAGTTGAGGTCATGCTCGCCTATAACAAGGCCATCGTACGCGCCCGCGAAGAGGAGCATGGCGCGCTCTAGCCTAATAGCTGTGGTCGAGCTTGAGCCATTTATAGCGGTCCGTGGATTTTACTGAAATCGGCAGTACTTTTGCGCCCTGCAATATATCGAGCGGTACTGAAATGCCGGCATGTCCCAGCTTCCAAACACGGCGATAAAAATCGATCAAACTTGTAACCGGTTCTCCGGCGATGCCGACAACGATGTCACCTTGTCTAACACCCGCAGATTGCGCTGGCCCGCCGCGTGCCGTCCGGGAAACGAATAATCGGCCGTGAATTTCTTGCGCGTAGATTCCAAGCCAGGGTCGATGAGGGCCGGTGGCGCGCCCTTTTTCGAGAAGGTCACCAAGGATTGGTTTAAGTTGATCAATCGGGATAAACATGTTGCCGGGCGTCGCGTGACCCGGCTCCATGGCATCACCAACAATAAGCGAACCAATACCGACGAGCTTCCCTTTGGCGGAAAACAACGCGGCACCGCCGAAAGCGGGGTGAGGTGGAGCGGTATAGATCGCTCTCTCCAGCATATATTCCCAGGAACCCGCAAATGGCCGCCGTGATACCACGAGACCAGGCAGAGCGCCTTTGCGGCCGCCATGGCTCACCATAAGGATCGGGTCTCTAACAGCTAAAGCGCTGGAATCGCCAAGCTCGACTGGTTTCACTGACAGTTTCTGATTTGCCCGCAAGAGCCCAAACCCCGAAGCATGATCGTAGGCGACCGGGCGTGCGGCAACCCGCTTGCCGTTGGACAGAACAATTTCAGAGCTTTCCGCTTCGAGAATGGCGTATCCGATGGTCAATATCAGCCCATTCGAGTCAATGACGACGCCACTGCCATCCCGATTGGTTCCCAGCGTGCGGGCGGTTCGGGCTTCGGCTGGTACTTTGGAGACGACCTGAACAACGGCCTCAAGAACACCGTCAACGGTGAATCCCGATTGCGCTGATGCTGTTATCGGGGGCGTCACAACCAGACCGATTGCCAATAGGCTTAAGATAGCAACTCTTTTCGCGAGTTTTTGTAAGAAAGGTTGCGTGGCAGAACTCTATGTTGGGCATGGGGTAACCCTCTATTTCCAGTCCGTGGAACGATATAGCGCGTTAGGTTCCCAGGGCAATCGCCGAACGTGACGGCATGATCACAATGTTACGATCAAATTATTAGCTGAATCGAATCAAAAAGCGCGATTCGGCAATCGCCGCGGCCTATCAGTCACTGATATAGTGGGGGTCCTCATGTCTGACATTATTGAACCGCCACCGCAGGATTCTGCACCGCCAACGAGCCCGCAAGGGTCACCGCCCTATCTGGCGACGCTGAACCCAGTGCAACGAGGTGCGGTGGAAGCTGTCGATGGTCCGGTTTTGGTTCTTGCCGGTGCCGGGACTGGTAAAACGCGGGTACTGATTACGCGTCTTGCTCATATTCTGGTGACACGAAAGGCGTTTCCCGGGCAAATACTGGCCGTAACCTTTACCAACAAAGCCGCGCGCGAAATGCGGGAACGTGTCGCCGGGCTGGTTGGTCCGGTCGCAGAAGATCTATGGATTGGAACGTTTCATGCCATTGCGGCGCGGATATTGCGGCGCCATGCGGAGATCATTGGTCTCAAATCCAACTTTACCATTCTGGATTCCGACGATCAGATACGGCTTCTCAAGCAGATATTGGAAGCCAATGATATCGACCATAGTAAATGGCCGGCGCGGGCGCTCTTAGCGATTATTCAGCGCTGGAAAGATCGCGGTCTTGTTCCTGAGAAGGTGTCGTCATCTGATGTTGGTGAGTTCGCTGGTGGAAAAACCATCGAACTTTACAAGGAATATCAACAGCGCCTGATTACGTTGAACGCCTGTGATTTCGGCGACCTTTTGCTCCATAATCTGACGTTGTTTACCAGCGATGAAATGATTCTGTCCGAATATCAACGCCGGTTTAAGTATGTTCTGGTCGATGAATATCAGGATACGAATGTCGCGCAGTATCTGTGGCTTCGTTTGCTGGCCCAAACCAATCGAAATATCTGTTGTGTCGGGGACGATGACCAATCGATTTATAGTTGGCGCGGTGCCGAGATCGGCAACATTCTCAGATTTGAGGAGGACTTCCCCGGAGCGGCGGTCTATCGCCTCGAGCAGAACTATCGTTCAACACCGGAAATTCTCGCCGCAGCCTCTGCGTTGATCGCTCACAATTCTGGTCGGCTTGGCAAGACGCTTTGGACGGAGCGTGATGAGGGCGACAAAATCACCGTTCGCGGCGTTTGGGATGGTGAAGCCGAAGCCCGTAATATTGCGGATGAGGTGGAAGCGATACAGGTAAAAGGTCATTCCCTGGATCAGATCGCGGTTTTGGTCCGGGCAAGTTTCCAGATGCGGGAATTTGAAGAGCGCTTTATCACTGTCGGTCTACCCTATCGCGTGATCGGCGGTCCGCGGTTTTATGAGCGTCATGAAATTCGCGACGCAATTGCTTATATGCGCGTGATCAACCAGCCCGATGATGGTCTCGCCTTTGAACGCATTATCAATGTGCCGCGTCGTGGGATCGGGGCGGCAACAGTAAAATCGATTCATCATCTATCGCGGGCACAATCTATTTCGCTCACGGAGGCGGCACGGCGGCTAGCGGGAACAGACGAGTTGCGGCCACAAGCACGGCGGGCGATTACGGCGCTGTTGACTGATTTTGATCGGTGGTCGGGGCTCGCTGAAACCGTTGATCAGGTCGAACTTGTCGAAACGGTTCTTGATGAGTCTGGCTATACCGAGATGTGGCAAAACGATAAATCTGCTGAAGCGCCCGGCAGGTTGGAGAATTTACGCGAACTTGTTAGCGCGCTGGAAGAATTCGAGAACCTTTCGGGGTTTCTTGAGCATGTCAGCCTGGTGATGGAAGCCGGCCAGGCCGATGGCGGCGAAATGGTCAGCTTGATGACCCTGCATGCAGCGAAAGGTCTGGAATTCGATACTGTTTTTCTTCCTGGTTGGGAGGAGGGTGTCTTCCCTAATCAACGCACCATGGATGAAGGGGGTGCCCCGGCCCTCGAAGAAGAGCGCAGACTGGCCTATGTCGGGTTAACGCGGGCGCGGCAACGGGCCCATGTCAGTTTTGCGGCGAACCGACGGATCTATAATCAATGGCAGGCGTCTATTCCGTCACGGTTTGTCGAAGAGCTCCCGCCGATCATGTTGAGGCGATAACAGATGCCGGGCTTTACGGCAGCTATCCTGCGACATCGGGGTTTGAGGATGATGCGGCGTCAGAATGGACGGCGGCAGGGCGTGGTCCGGGGTTTCAGCGAATGCAGTCAGCGCGCGGGAAGCGTAAAGAGGCGGGCATTATCGATGGCCGGGCGAAAGTCGTTGAAAGTTTGCCCTCTGCGGACGGTATCGAGCGCGGCGTTCGGGTGTTCCATCAGAAGTTTGGTTATGGAAAAGTGAAATCCGTCGATGGCAATAAGCTCGAAATAGATTTCGAGAAAGCCGGGACTAAAAAAGTCATGGATAGTTTCGTGGAGCGCGCTTAATCCGATGGTAAACGACCCTTCTGACAGTTGGCAGATCGTTTTCCATATCGCGGAGAAAGATCACCTTTCGGTTTTTGAAACCATCCTTGAACCTTTTGTAGACGGGATCTGTATGGATGAGGATGCCGGTGAAGCGGGGCGCCGGGTTATCGGGTTTTGTTCGGTTCAGCCAAACGCGACAGAAATTCAATCCCGTTTTATGGTTGGTGCCCTTGCGGCTGGATTGGAAACTCCACTCTTCAAAATTGAAAGCGTCGCCTGCGTCGATTGGGTTGCGCAATATCAGGCACGGACACCGCCTGTAACGATCGGCAGCTTCTTTATTTATCCTGAACATTTTGATGATGAGCTTCCGGCAGATAAAATGCCCATCGCCCTTGATGCCGGGCTGGCCTTTGGAACTGGAGAGCATCAAACAACAGAGGGATGTTTGAGGGCGCTCGAAGGGCTTGTCGCCGACGGCCACCCAATACGCAACGCGATCGATGTCGGCTGTGGTTCAGCGATCCTGGCGATCGGGATAAGCAAGCTTTTGCCTGATATCGAGATACTGGCTTGCGATAACGATCCATTGGCGGTGGAGACGGCGTCAGAGAACGTAAAGAAAAACAATTGTGCGCAGGCGGTAAAGGTTTTTGAGAGCGATTTCTATTCGGCTTCTCAGATTGCGGCCGCTAGCCCGTTTGACCTGGTCGTTGCCAATATTCTGGCGGGCCCGCTTATCGGCGCGGCTGCAGTCACAGCGAAACAAGTGTCTCCGACGGGACGTCTCATCTTGTCTGGTGTCTTGAATGAGCAAGCGGCAGACGTGGTTACAGCGCATGAGACTGCGGGCCTCACGGTCATCGATCACCTTAAAATCGATGAGTGGACGACGCTGATCTTACGGCTTAGCTAACCGCGGCTGCCTTAGCTTCTGGAAGCCTTGACGAACAGTCTGCCGATATTGTGACGAAACACGCCATAGAGAGCGAGTTCTTCATCGCTCAACGCCCATAGGTTTTTCATCCAGAGTGACAGGTCAATCATTTGTCGTGTCCAGTTAATGAACAACCGAATGCTTTTTACGCCCCGCGATAGGTCCTGGATAACAGTCTCGAGTTTTAGGGCACCAGCACGTCCGGCTTCATAGTCTCGACTGGTCCGAATTGCATATTCCGGGTCTGCAATCAGTGGCAACCGATATTGGACGTCTAGTCTATTTGACATTTTCTTTCTCCCTACCTGGAAGAGCTGTTTCAAGAATAACGAGAAATTAATGCCAATTCTTGTTTTATAAATGGTTACACTGGTACAAATAAATCGGCTCAATTCGTTAAGTTTAGGGGAATTAGTCCCACGAGCCCTGGCAGCAATCCCGGAAAACGTAGTTTATTATGGTTAATGCAAAAAATGACGGCGACGTGGTCCTTGAAGCGTTGTTAACGGCGCATGGCTCGGCGTTAAGTATTGGGGAACTCCGTTTGCTGGTCGAAGGGCAGCTTGCCGCACCTGAACCTGTTGATCTTGATAATTGGATGGCATTGGTCGTCGCCGACCTCTCTGATGATCTGCGTGATGCCTTAAGATCGTTTATGGCGTCCTGCAAGGCGAAGAAAATTGAGCGTGAATTATCGCCCGCAGCGCGGATCGAGGCGCTCCGTGCCGAGGTGTCCAATCAAGGTCTGGACGGATTTCTGGTGCCGTTATCAGACGAGCATCAATCCGAGTTCCCGCCTAAGCGTGCACAGCGCCTTGCCTGGCTAACAGGTTTTACCGGTTCAGCGGGCATCGCCGTAATTTTAAAAGAGAAGGCGGCGCTTTTCGTGGATGGGCGCTACACGTTGCAGGTCCGAGAACAAGCCGATCCCGAAATATATGAGTTTTGTAGTATATCGGATGACCCACCGGGAAGCTGGATTCCGAAGAATGCTCTTGCAGGGTCACGGATCGGCTATGACCCTTGGCTTCATACCCAATCGGGGATCGCACCGCTGGTCGAAAAATGTCGGGCCGCTCAAATTCATCTGGTTCAGGTTGAGTCGAATCCGCTTGATCAAATATGGGCGGAACAACCGCCTGCACCGCTGGCACCTGTCTATCCGCACCCGGTCGATATCGCTGGTCGGTCAGCTGCGAGAAAATTTCTGAGGCTGCGGCGGTGATCCAGGGGCATGGCGCCAAGGCGGCTGTCCTAACAGCACCGGATTCCATCGCCTGGCTTTTGAATATTCGCGGTGGCGATTTGCCAAACACACCAGTTTCCCTCGGTTTTGCGATCCTCAGCGTATCCGGTGCAGTAGACCTATTTATGGATGGCCGAAAAATAACCCCGGCCGCACGGACAGAGTTCGGTGAGAGTATTTCGCTGCGTCAGCCAGACGAGTTTGGTATGGCCCTTGCAACATTGGGAACGATGGGAACGTCGGTTCTGGTCGCGCCGTCAACGGCACCGGTTTGGGTGATTAATCAACTTGAAGCGGCGGGGGCGGAAATAGTCGCGAAGGAAGACCCTTGCGTTTTACCCAAGGCTTGTAAGAACACGGTGGAGCTTCAGGGGGTACGGAACGCCCATATTCGCGATGGTGCGGCGCTCTGTCGTTTCCTGGCATGGCTGTCAGAGGCGGGAGCGACAGGTGAAGTAGATGAGTTGTCGGCCGTTGATAAGCTTTATGGGTTTCGGGCCGGTGGTGACAACTTTAAGGGGCTGTCTTTTGATACGATCTCTGGGGCTGGCGCCAATGGCGCGGTTGTCCATTATCGTGTGACACCAGAGACAAACCGGAAACTGGAACCCGGGTCACTGTTCCTGGTCGATTCTGGTGCACAGTATCTCGACGGCACGACTGATGTTACGAGAACCGTTGCCATCGGCTCACCTACGACCGAAATGCGGGATCGCTTTACACGCGTTCTGAAAGGGCATGCCGGGATCGCGACCGCACGCTTTCCTGTTGGCACGAGCGGTGGACAGCTGGATTCACTGGCGCGGCAGTCCTTGTGGGATGTCGGTCTGGATTTCGATCATGGTACCGGGCATGGCGTTGGCGCTTATTTGGGGGTTCATGAAGGACCGCACCGTATCGCAAAGCGCTCCGCAGATGTGCCGTTCCAGCCGGGAATGATCGTTTCTAACGAGCCTGGTTATTACAAAGAAGGGGCGTACGGCATTCGGATTGAGAATCTGGAAGTCGTACGAGCCGCCGTTGTTGCAGAGCCGGGTGACGACAGCCGTGCGATGCTGGAATTTGAGGCGCTGACTCTTGCGCCCATTGATCTTGCCCTGATCGATGTAACAATTATGACGGCAGAAGAAATCGACTGGTTGAATAGCTATCACGCCCGTGTCCGGTCGACGATAACCCCGTTGGTTGACGCAAAAACAGCAGTTTGGCTTGAGGGTGCGACGCAGCCCCTTTCGTACAAACCTCACGCTAATTCAAATCATTGCGTCGTTATTTTTCTTTTATCGGACAAAATGCCGGGTTCCTGTTCTACGGGTTCTTGCTGGCGCTGTTATCGAGTTTTGGGCAAACCTATTTTATCGCCTTGTTTGGTGCGGAAATCCGAGAAGATTACAGCCTGAGTCACGGGGAGCTTGGTTTAATATTTTCTCTGGCCACGTTGGCCAGTGCCGCCTGCCTGATCTGGGTGGGGCGTAAAATGGATGATGTCGACCTCCGTCTGTACAGTTTCTGCGTTGTCGTCTCTCTGGCCATAGCATGCGCCTTGTTGGCCGGAGGACGGGGCGTTGTCTTTCTGTTTATCGCTTTTTTTGGATTACGGCTCTGTGGTCAGGGATTGATGGGTCACACCTCGCAAACGGCCATGGCGCGTTATTTCGATGAGGGGAGGGGCAAAGCTCTCAGCATTGCGAATCTCGGCCATGCCGCCGGGCAGATATTTTTGCCATCACTCGTCCTCGTCATGATCGCCTATTCGGGGTGGCGAGGGGCCTGGGCGTGGTATGCGATTGTGTTATTGGTAGTGATGGTCCCGGCGGTATTGTTTCTGTTACGGGGTCACGAGGCGCGGCATGACGCCTTGATGGCCCGTCTGGACCAAATTGGAGCGCAGAAACCGACAACCAAAAGTGAAGCGCCAGCGACCAGTCAGCAATGGACTCTTCGGGAAGCACTGCATCACCCGACATTTTATATGGTGATGGTCAACGTCATTGCGCCCGGGATGTTGATGACTGGATTGATGTTCCATCAAATACACATGATCGAAAGCAAGAGTTGGGATGTCACCTGGTTCGCCGCGTGCTTTGGGGCATTTGCGATGATGAGTGTTGTCACGGGAATAATATCAGGACCCCTAATTGATCGTTATTCGGCACGTCGATTGATCACCTGGTACCTCATGCCGATGGGTTTCGGCATTGCCGCGCTGGTTGTGTCGGCCCATCCGCTCGTTGTCCTGGCGTGGTTTGTCTTGTCAGGCGTAACGAGTGGTCTCCATCGTTCGGTGGCGAGCGCTTTTTGGGCTGAGGCCTATGGCGTTCGGCACCTCGGCGCAATCCGCAGCCTTGTTTCGGGAATATCGGTTTTTGGCACGGCAGTGTCGCCTGTCCTATTTGGGCAAATGATCGATGTAGGGATATCAATCGAAATAATCGCAGCGGTCTGTGTCATTTGGATGGTTGCGGCGATCCCGGTGACCTGGTTTGGCCTAAGGTTCCTGCCCAACGCCTAGCTGTTGATCAAGGCCTGCCATTCCTCCTCACTAAGGACTGGAATGCCTAAATCTTTGGCTTTTGTTGCTTTTGACCCAGGGTCAGTGCCGATCACGACATAATCAGTTTTTTTGGAAACCGATCCGGTTACTTTTGCGCCAAGGGCCTCTGCGGTGGCCTTAGCTTCCGCACGGCTTATAGTTTCAAGCGATCCGGTAAAGACCACGACCTTGCCGCTGATCTTCGACGCGCTGGTATCGGGTTGGACGGCATCCTCAACATTGAGCGCGGCCGAAAGGTCGTCGATGACCGCCAAATTTTGCGGTTGGCCGATAAACTGAACGATATCGTCCGCCATGCTGATACCGATACCGTCGATATCACAAAGGCGGGTAAAGGCCTCGCCGACCAGTTCAGGTTTTTTGGTCTCGTCTGGATTGGCCTGCCGTTCATCGGTTGCCTGCTGCATTTCCGATATCCAGGCAGCGAGCGTTCCGTAGTGGAGGGCGAGCTGGCGACCAGTCGCTTGCCCGACCTGTCTGATTCCGAGGGCAAAAATTAAGCGTTCCAATGGGATTGTTCGCCGTAGCTCGATAGAGGCGATCAAATTGTCGACCGATTTGTCTCCCCAGCCTTCGCGTTGCCGCAATTGTTCATGCTTGTCATGCAGCCGGAATATGTCACCTGGTGTGTCAATCAGGCCTTCTGCCTGGAAGGCGTCAATATGCTTACCGCCGAGGCCGTCGATATCGAAGGCCTGACGGCTGACAAAATGTTTAAGTCGTTCCAGTTTCTGTGCAGGACAGATGAGTCCGCCGGTACACCGGACTACGGCTTCATCCGGTTCCCTGACAGCGAGGCTACCACATTCGGGGCAATGATCAGGGAAAACGAAGGGTTTGCTGTCGGCTGGACGCTTCTCCGTGATAACCTCGACGATCTGAGGAATGACGTCGCCAGCGCGTTGGATAACGACGGAATCACCCTCTCGAATATCCTTTCGCGCTATTTCGTCGGTATTGTGCAGCGTTGCCCGGCTGACAACGACGCCGCCAACCGTGACCGGCACTAAATTTGCGACCGGTGTGAGCGCGCCTGTACGGCCAACCTGAATGGTGATTTCTTTAAGAACAGTTTGAGCTTTCTCGGCCGGGAACTTGTGGGCGATTGCCCAGCGCGGTGCGCGGCTTACAAAGCCAAGTCGCTGTTGCCAGTCGATCCGGTTGACCTTGTAAACAATGCCATCGATATCGTAATCGAGGTCGGAACGAAGCTCAGATATCTCTTGATGATAGGCGACTGCATCCTCAGCGCTGGTGCAGATGCGTGCCAATGGGTTCACGGGAAACCCCCATCGTTTCAGTGCCTGCAAGAACTCCCACTGTGTCTCAGCGACGGGATCACTTATCTCTCCCCATGCATAGGCGAACATCTGCAGAGGACGTTGTGCCGTAATGGCGCTATCGAGCTGGCGAAGGGAACCGGCGGCCGCATTGCGGGGGTTGGCAAAGCGCGCCTCATCATCTCGTTCACGTTGCTCATTGATTGCTTGAAAAGCGTCATGTCCCAGATAAACCTCACCCCGGACTTCAAGGACATCCGGCACGGCGGCAGCAATCGTTTTAGAGATTTCATGCATGGTCGCGACGTTGTCGGTGACGTTCTCACCCTCTCGTCCATCGCCACGGGTGGCCGCCAGCACGAATTCACCATTTTCGTAACGCAACGAAATCGACAAGCCATCTATCTTTGGTTCGGCGACGACATCAATTTGTTCGTCGTCCTTTAGCCCGAGGAAACGTCGGACGCGGCCGAAAAAATCATGAACGTCCTCCGCGTTGAAAGCATTGCCCAGCGATAGCATCGGTACCGCATGATTGACCTTGGCAAACCCGGAGGTGACAGCAACACCAATTTTTTCGGATGGGCTATCCGCCCGAACAAGGTCAGGGAAGCGGGCTTCGATATCCTGATTGCGGCGCCTTAGCGCATCGTAATCAGCATCTGATACGGTGGGCGCATCGTTTTGATAATATGACTGGTCGTGATTCACTATATCGGCGGCCAATCGAGCCAATTCCTGCTTTGCTTGTTCTGGGGTTAATTGCTCGACGGCGATCGTGGAAATATCAATGGTCATTCGGTGTTCTTAGCGTTGGGTTTGGTCACTTGCCTTCTCGGGACATGAGGCTGGCTGCGGCTGCTCTTGCCTCGTCAGTGATGTGTGTTCCGGCAAGCATTCGGGCAATTTCTTCCTGTCGGTCGTCATCGGAAAGCTGAGAAACATTCGTTGTAACGACGCCTTTGGTTTCTGTTTTAGCAATTTGCAGATGCCGCGTTGCACAAGAGGCGACTTGCGGAGAATGCGTGATCGCCAATACCTGAACAGTTTCTGCGAGCTTGGCCAGTCGATCGCCCACGGCGGCCGCGACGGCACCGCCGATACCAGAATCCACTTCATCAAATATCAGAGTCGGTATCGCATTGGAACGGTGAAGGACGACTTTCAGGGCCAGAAGGAACCGAGCGAGTTCTCCGCCGGAGGCAATACGACCTAAGGGGCCAGAAGGAGCACCAGGGTTAGTTGACACTTCAAAATGGATACGATTGATCCCGCTGGGTCCCCAATCTTTCTCGTCAACTGTATCGACACGGGTCGTAAAGGTTGCTTTTTCGAGCTTTAACGGTGGCAGCTCGACGGCGACGGCCTTGTCGAGCTTGGTCGCTGCCTTAGCTCGTTTATCACTAAGAGCGTGTGCATTTGACTTATAGCTTTCGTAGGCTTGGTCTCGTTCTGCCTGCAGTTTTTGGAGCAATCCGCCGGCATCGTCGATTTGGGCAAGCTTTTCCTCAAGATTGGACCGTAAGGTCGGGAGATCCTCGACGGCAATATTATGCTTTCTTGCCATGGCGCGGATCGCAAACAGTCGTTCTTCACAGAACTCAAGTTTTGCCGGGTCAGGTTCTGCATCTATCATGACGCGGTGGAGTAGCGCTTCCGCATCAGCAACGGCGTCGTTCGCGATGGCAAGAGCATCCATTACGGCATCCAGCCTGCCCGCTGCTGCCTCGACTTCGTGAGTGAGGGCGCGTTGGGCAGCCGCCAGACGATCTTCGACACCATCGCCGGTTGATAGAGACTTGGCTGCCGAGGCCATGGCTGTGACCAGCCGTTCGCCATTCATTAAGAGCGCGCGGGTTTCGGCTAGTTCTGTTTCCTCACCAGCTAAAGGGTTTAGTTCCTCGAGCTCCGACAGCGCATGCCGAAGATACTCTTCATCTGTGCGGTTCTGTTCAAGGGCGGCTATGGCTTCTGTAAGGGCGATCTCTGCATCTCGCCACTCCCTGTACAGAATGGAAACCTTATGGGCGGCATCCTTCAGGTTCGCAAATCCATCGAGGGAGTTTCTGTGGGTTGATTGATCCATTAGTCCGTGGCTGGCGAATTGTCCTTCAATTTCGACGAGGGATTCCCCCACCTGTCGTAAAAGAGCGACGCTTACTGGTTGGTCATTAATGAAAGCGCGACCGCGGCCATCTTTATCAAGGTTACGTCTGAGAATGAGGGGCTCATCGGGTTCGGGCACTGCGATGTCATGGTCGGCAAGCAAGGTGAAGACAGCGTCATCAGCCGCGAGGTCAAACGACGCCGCTACTGAAGCACGCGGACTACCATTATCGCCATTATCGCCATTATCGGACATCCGGACCAGACTGGCATTGGCCCGCATCCCCAGCGCCAGGCCAAGTGCATCAAGCAAGATTGATTTACCTGCACCGGTTTCGCCGGTTAACGCGCATAAGCCTGTCTCGAAGGAAACTTCGACCTTGTCGATCAGGACTATGTCGCGGATCGTGACGGAGGCGAGCATGCTGTTTTAGAAAACCGAGTTCCAGGCGCGGGTCAGAAATCCCTTTTTCTCTTTTGGCGCACGGACATCTTTACCAGTCATCAAGGCATAGCTGTCGATATACCATTCGCTGCCGGGATAGTTGTGCCCCAGAACTGATGCGGCTTTCTTGGCTTCTTCCGTCATGCCGATCGCTGAATAAGCCTCGGCAACGCGGTGTAGGGCTTCCGGAACATGGGTCGTTGTTTGATAGTTTTCCACAACTCGTTTGAAACGGTTGATGGCGGCGATATATTCCTTTTTCCGGAGATAAAAACGTCCGATCGACATTTCCTTTCCGGCCAGATGATCTCGCGTCAAATCGATTTTGAGTCTGGCATCACGTGCATATTTTGATTGAGGAAAACGCCGAATGACTTCACGGAGGGCTTTCAGTGCTCGCTCCGTTCCGAGCTGATCGCGGCTTACATCGGTGATTTGCTCGTAATAGGTCTGTGCCTTCAGGTAATACGCATAGGGCGTGTCACGATTACCCGGATGCAGTTGAATAAAGCGATCTAGACCGATGATCGCGTCATCATATTTATTGGCTTCATAATTTGAATAGGCCGCCATGAGTTGTGCTTTGGTAGCCCAAACCGAATAAGGGTGCTGTCGTTCGACTTCCTCAAAGAATTGCGCGGCATCCAAATACGCGCCAGCCTCCAATGCGTTAACTGCACGGTTATAAAGCGCATTTACCGGACGTTCGACATACGGAGCCTTTTCGTCAGAGCTACACGCCGTGACAGAAATCAATAGTAATAAAACGCTTACATATTTGAACTGGCGCATTTTCATCCCTGTTGCGCGGTTTCCTATACCTTGTAACCCCTCTCTTATAGAGGTGGTGATCACGAGATTATAGATCAACTGGCCAATATCTATACCGGTTTATATCACGGTGTAGTCGGTCATCGCCATACGGGAAAGAAACGTTGGTAAATGGAAGCCTATTATCGATTTGCGCCGCTAGGCGAGGGCTAAAGCCGCTTCCTGATCCCAATTATGGGAGACACCAGGAACCGAAGCTCCAGACATCTCAACATAGGACCAGGCGGTATCATCAGCGAACAAAGAAATCAGGAATTGATTGTTCAGTGCATGTCCTGACCGGAGCGCATCAATCTGTCCGATGATAGGTGCGCCGGCGAGATACAGATCCCCAACACAGTCCAGAATTTTGTGGCGAACGAACTCATCGTCATATCGAAGACCGTCACCGTTGAGAATTGTGTCGCCGCTAATAACGACGGCATTGTCCAGGGAACCACCGAGCGCCAGGCCAGCTTTGCGAAGAGCGTCGACTTCGTGAACAAAGCCAAAAGTGCGCGCTCTGGCAATTTCAGTTTTGAAAGTGCCATTAACCAGTCGCATGCTCAATTGCTGCCGGGCGACAGCGGTATCTTCGAAATCAATTTCAAAATCTACGGAAAACGAATCGTCGGGGATCGCTGATATGAACTTATCGGAATCGCCAACCTTAATAGGTTTCTCGATTTTGATCGCTTTGCGAGGGGCGTTCTGTTCGGTCATACCAGCGCATTCGACCAAAAAGATGAAGGGAGCTGCGCTGCCGTCCATAACAGGAACTTCTGCACCATCGATTTCAATAACCGCGTTATCGATGCCACAGCCTGCGAGCGCTGCCATAAGATGTTCAATGGTTGAAACACACGCACCGGCTTGATTGCCGATCGTGGTCGCCATACGGGTGTCGACAACAAAGTCCCAGCGCGCCGGAATGATGCGATCGTCGCCCTCTAAATCTGTACGATGAAAGATAATACCAGTATCGGCGGCTGCCGGATTAAGCGACATGCTCACCTTTTTGCCTGAATGAAGGCCAATGCCGGTACAGCCAATAGACGCTTTCAACGTCTTTTGGAGCACCACCTTGGAGAGAGCGGAGGTGGCAGCTGGGGCTTCACACGACTTTACTACGTCAGGCACCAATTATTTCCTTATGCTGCGCCGTAAAACCCGATGATTGTTAACCCTAACAATCATCGTTAATTCGTTGGCGCATTTTCGCCTATATCCGAACCTGAAAAAGGCTCCGAAGGATGTTTACCAACTTCCTTCGGAGCCCTCAAATCAACAATTGTTACAGAATGTTACGGTGTTTTTCGGTCCTAGTTAGCCTGCCGTCTAAGGAAGGCGGGAATTTCGAGCAAATCCTCTTCACTTTGTGAATTTGGCAGTCTTTCCTGGGGCTCAACCCCTCTCAACCGGGGTTGAGTTTCAATCACAGACTTTTCAACCGGCGGCTTTTCAACCATCGTCTTTTCGGCGATTGGTGGTGCCGCAACAGGCTCTGGCTGTGTCGTCGCTTCAGGTGCTGGGGACGATATAACAGCCGTATCTGGAACTTCCGCCGCCACATCGGCTTTGGGCACCTCAGATTTGGCAGGGGAGACCGATGCCGGTGGTATTGGTGGCATTACGGGCCTGCTGGTAGCGGTTTCAGGCTTTCTAGGCTCTACCGGCGCATCTTTTTTAGGCCAGGTTGAGCCTGTCATTCTCTGGAAGATGCTTGGGCCTCGTTTTTTCTCAGGCACGGGGGCCGCATTGAGCATTTCCGCTTCTCGGAAGGGGTCAGCTGTTGCCACAGTTTTTGCCGGGGTTGCTTTGGCCGGTTCAGCGGGAGCCGGTGGAATGAAGGGTTCATCTGCTTGAACCGTACTCGCTTGGCTTGTTTCTTGTTCGTTATGAGACATTTCAGCGACTTTTTCTGGTTCGACATCTTCTTGCATAGTTGTCTCAGTAACTTCTGCTTTCTCGACGAGGGCCACGATGTCGGTCTGAGCAGGCTCCTCCTCTATGTCCAGGGAACCTACCTGCAGTGGAGTCTCTTCCTGTTCGGGCATAGGCTCTGGCATTTTGAGCGCTGTGGCGGCCCCATTGCCCATAAGGGTCGCTGCCGGTGCTCCGGTCGGTATGTCCATCGCTGTCCGCGTCATCGGAATATTCATTGGCATGGCTTGCGATGCGATGGGATCGTTATAAACCTTAAGAACCGGGCGCGGCCGGGCGGCGACATCGATATCAATACCGGTTGCGACGACGGATACGCGGATTTTGCCTTCCAAAGAGGGGTCGAGCGCTGAGCCAAAGATAATATTGGCATCAGCATCGACTTCTTCACCGATTCTGTTTGCGGCCTCGTCGACCTCAAACAGAGTCATGTCGGGACCACCGGTAATATTGATCAGGACGCCGCGCGCACCCTTCATCGAAACATCATCCAGCAAGGGGTTGGAGATTGCGGCTTCAGCGGCAAGGCGCGCACGCTCTTCGCCGTCAGATTCACCAGTGCCCATCATGGCTTTACCCATTTCAGACATAACGCTGCGAATGTCAGCAAAATCCAAATTGATAAGGCCAGGAACAACCATCAGGTCGGTAACGCCTCGAACACCAGAGTGTAAAACGTCGTCGGCCATTGCAAAGGCATCGGCGAAGGTCGTTTTCTCATTGGCGATTCTGAACAGGTTCTGATTGGGGATTACGATCAAGGTATCGACGAATTGCTGCATTTCCTCGATACCGGCATCGGCGATTCGCATTCTGTTCGATCCTTCGAACTGGAACGGCTTGGTCACAACACCGACAGTCAACATGCCTTGCTCGCGGGCAAGGCGGGCGATGACTGGTGCGGCGCCAGTCCCTGTGCCACCCCCCATACCGGCCGCGATAAAGACCATGTGTGAGCCATTCAGAATCTGGCCGATATCTTCCATGGCTTCTTCCGCTGCGGCGCGACCCATATCCGGCCGGGAGCCGGCGCCGAGGCCGTGGGTGATGGCCCGGCCGAGCTGTACCCGCCGATCTGCGAGGGATTGGGCTAGAGCCTGGGCGTCGGTGTTTGCGACGACAAATTCGACCCCTTCGAGCTGTTTGCTGATCATGTTGTTGACGGCATTGCCGCCCGCACCGCCACATCCAACAACGGTGATGCGGGGTTTTAAATGGTCGTCCGTTTCGGGAGTTGAAAAATTGATGGTCATACGAGCCTCCATACATACGTTGGGCTGTTACAGGGAATTGTTGTGGTTACGCTGTGACGAACAAAGGTTGGTGGTGAAAAGGTAGAGCTAGGTGGAATCATCAGAAATTCTCTCTTAGCCAGTGACTGATACGGGAAAATCGTCCGCCAACGCCGGGCGGGGATGGCATCGAGCTGATCGCGAACATCGGCATGGCGCTCGGCGGCGAAGCGCACCAGACCGGCGCAGGTCGAAAAGGCTGGGCCGCTGGTTGCTTCTGCAAGACCGTTGATCCGCATGGGACGCCCCATACGAACCTGCTTTTCAAGAACGAGTGTGGCGAGCTCGCGAGCGCCCTGTAATTGACTGGCACCGCCCGTTAGGACGAGCCGGCGACCCGAAACCCGATCCATGCCCGCGACCTCGAGACGGCTGCGGACCAGTTCGAAGGTTTCTTCCATGCGGGGACGGATAATGCCGTTCAGCAGAGATCTTGGAACATGATTGGGCTGGTTGGTGTTTTCTTCACCGATGAGCGGCACGTCGATAAGTTCGCGTTCATCCGAGGGAGAGGGGATTGCACTGCCATAAAGGGTTTTCATCCGCTCGGCATGAGCCAGCGACGTTGAAAGACCACGAGCAATGTCACTGGTTACGTGTTGACCGCCAACCGGAATAGAATCCGCATGAATTACCTCCCCATCATAGAATACGGCGATGGTGGTTGTGCCGCCGCCCATATCCACGATGGTGACACCGAGATCGACTTCGTCCTCGACAAGGCAAGCGAGGCCAGAGGCATAGGGCGCGGCAACGGCGATTTCAATATCGAGGTGGCAACGGCCGAGACAGTTTGCCAGGTTCCTCAGCGTCGCTGTGCGGGCCGAGATAACATTGATATCAACGCCCAATGTCTCCGCAAACATGCCGCGTGGATCCCTGATCCCGCGCGCGGAATCGAGTGAATAGCCGACGGGGAGGCAGTGCAGGATCTCACGATCAGCATCGTGTTGGATGCTGTTACCCTGCGCAAGCGCTTTACGCATATCAGTATCGTTGATTTCACGACCTGATATTGCCAGTTCGACGTTGTAGGTTTCGGAGGACAGATTGCCACCGGAGACGTTTACAACAACTTCTCTAATCCGTTCGCCAGCGAGCTCTTCAGCGGCACTTACCGCCGTCAGTGTGGCATTCTGCGCTGCGTCCATATCGATAACGGCGCCGCCCCGAACACCTTTTGATGCGTGATGCCCGGTGCCGATAACGCGAACGCCGCCGCCATTGAGGGGGTGGGCGAGAAGACAGCAGATTTTTGAGCTGCCGATATCAAGAGCGGCAATCAATCCGGTTCTTGTTTTATTCACAGCGCACCTCCCCTCTCTCTTCGACTATCAAATTTCCGGCCATCGTCATGTTCTCTGTCCTTTAACCCGGGTAGTTTGCGATCCGAGAACGCCTGGACGTATTAGGAGGCGGTTTGGAAGTCGCATGTCAATCATGCGGACATCGCGGGCGAGAAGCTTGTGTTTGGCATTCAATCGCGCCAACCGTTGCCATGCTTTATGGGGATCACGTTCCGGCAATCTCACCTTGATGCCGCCTTTGAGTTTTAAATTCCAACGCCTTTTTCCAATCAGTGTCGCGGCTGTCACCTGTCGTGCGAGGGCGGGCTCGCTGGCAATCATAGCGAGGAGGGTCGGCGCGGCTTTTGGGGCTTCGTTGCCAACGACGATCAACAAATCGCGGAAACGACCAAGCCCCTTTGAGGTGATAGCGACGCCATTAGTGTCCACGAGATACAGGCGGCCTTTGCGCTGCCACAGCACCATGGGTTGGCGTTCCGTGATACGAATATCAATGGTATCGGGCCAGTGACGCGTGACGATGGCGTCGCGAACCCATGGTAGTTTAACCAGACGGCCGTGGAGATCGTTGATGTCGACACCCAAAATGGGGTCGCCTCGCTTCAGCCGAACGGCACGAATGACATCGCGGCGGGAGGCATGGCGTCGACCACGCAACACTACGTTGTCTATTGTGAGGCCAAGATCAGCGGTTTGGGTGATTGTTTTCTGCCACAGAGACTCCAAGCCCCGTGTAACAGTCCCACTTTGCCAGAGCCAAGTCGGGGCACCTATGGCGACCGCAGCAATAGCGACAATCATGCCGCTTTTGATTGCGGGCCTTACCCATTTGGGCGCTGGCTTTTTGCGTGCAGCGCGGGCGCCTTTTTTCTTCCCGGTGCTGGTGTCCGGGTAACGCGCCTTATGTAAGATTTCCATTAGCTTCCGCATGCGGCGTTCTCCACCATCCAGGAAACCAGGTCGCCAAATTCTATGCCGGCATGCGTGGCTTGTTCCGGAACCAGCGATAGCGGTGTCATCCCGGGTTGCGTGTTTATTTCGAGCATGATCAACGTTCCGGGGTCATTCGTTGTATCGTCGTAACGCAGATCAGCCCGTGTTATGCCTCGACATCCGAGAGTTTTATGGGCGGTCAGCGCATGGGCCATTGCGGCTTCGTAAATGGTTTGCGGCAGGGGGGCCGGGACAATATGTGTTGTTCGACCCTCTGTGTATTTTGCGTCGTAGTCGTAGAACCCGTCGTCGGTTCTAAGCTCGGTGACGCCGAGGGCCCGGTCGCCCATGACTGCAACGGTAATTTCCCGTCCGGGGATATATTTTTCCACCATAACGGTGTCGCCAAAAACCCATTCAGAATCCGCCATCGTCGAGTTGCTGACGTCATCGCTGACGATTTGGACGCCGACGCTTGATCCCTCATTGAGGGGTTTCACGACATAAGGCGGCTCCATGATATTCCCGGCTAAAACCTCTTCGCGAGTGGCGATAACGTGTTGAGCACAGGGGATGCCGGCGTCTTCGAACAGTCGTTTGGCCATGGGTTTGTCCATTGCCAAGGCAGACGCGAGGACACCGGAATGGGTATAGGGAATGTTCAAAAGATCGAGAGTGCCTTGCATACAGCCATCTTCGCCATAGCGGCCATGCAGCGCGTTAAATACGGCATCGGGTGCCGGGCTGAGAGCATTGATGACAGCTGCGATATCTGGACCGACATCGATTTCAACGACGTCATACCCTTTTTCCCTCAGGGCTTTGGCTACGGCGGCGCCAGACACGAGGGACACTTCGCGCTCAGATGAAATGCCGCCGAGGAGAACAGCGATGCGTTTACTCATAACGCACCTCCGACTGCGGATAGCACGCCAATACGCCTGATTTCCCATTCAAGGAGAATGCCGGTCTCATCCTCGACACGGCGGCGGACTTCCTCGCCTAAACCCTCCAGGTCAGCAGCGGTGGCTGACCCTGTATTAATCAGAAAATTGCAGTGGGTGTTGGAAACTTGCGCGCCGCCGCGCTGCATGCCCCGACAACCGGCTCTGTCGATAAGTTCCCAGGCTTTTTGACCCTTAGGGTTTTTGAAAGTGCTGCCACCGGTACGCTCCCTGATTGGCTGAGAACCTTCTCTCGCGATTGCGATGTTTTCCATACGGGCGGCAATGGCTTCAGAACTGTCGTCAGAACCCTGCAGCGTTGCGGAGGTGAATATCCAATCGCTCGGAGCGTTGCTGTGACGGTAAGTAAAGCCGAGGTCAGGAGCCTTGGAGATATGAAGCTTGCCTTGTCGGTCAATGGCCGTCGCGTCAAACAGGACATCCTTGATTTCTGCTTCGTAGGCGCCGGCGTTCATGCGTACCGCGCCGCCTATTGATCCCGGTATGCCGCTCAGAAATTCGAGGCGGCCAATACCGCAATCGCGTGCTTTGCGGGATAGGGTAATATCCATTGCTGCCGCGCCGGCCTCGATTGTCTATGTCGTCAACGGTAATTTGGGCGAAAGGTCGACCGAGCTTGATAGTGACACCAGTAATGCCGCCATCGCGAACAATAAGATTGGAAGCGCCACCGAGAACGGTCACATCGATTTCCCTTGGCAGGGCTTGCAGAAAAGCCTGGAGGTCGTCCTGATCGGCCGGTTCAAACAGAACCTCGGCATTACCGCCAACGCGAAACCAGGTGAGCCGGGCGATTGGCGCATCGGCGGTCAGGGCGCCGCGCACATTGGGGAGTTGTTCGATGAGATGATCGAGCTTCCGGGCGGCCATCATGCTTTGGCCTCCCGCTGCGTATTTGAATTCTCGGAAAGCGCCTTTAGCGCATTCGGCAGATCATTGGCCCAGGCCGTAATGTTCCCAGCGCCGAGACAAATGACCATGTCACCGTCGGTTGCGATCTCCTTTATGAGCGTAGGGAGGGCATCAGGACCTTCGAGTGGCACAACGTCACGATGTCCGTGTGCTCGTAATCCTTCGATCAAACCATCACGATCAATGCCCTTTATTGGTTTTTCGCCTGCCGCATAGACGTCGGCAACGACAACCGTGTCGGCATCATTGAAACAGGTGCAGAAATCTTCAAAGAGGTCACTTAGCCTCGAATAGCGATGAGGTTGAACGACAGCGATGACGCGTCCAAGGGCACTTGCGCGGGCGGCTGCGAGAACGGCGGTGATTTCGACAGGGTGATGGCCGTAATCGTCGACAATGGTAATGCCGTTGCTTTTGCCCGTAACCGTGAAACGGCGTTTGACGCCAGAAAAGGCGGCGAGCCCTTCTCGAATGATTTCCGCTGGAGTGTCTAATTCTTGTGCGATGGCAACGGCCGCGAGCGCGTTCTGAACATTGTGCTTTCCGACCATGGGCAAGGAGACTTTATCGAGCCGTGTTCCCGCCATTGAAGAGCGGCCAGAAAAAACAATGTCGAACTCGGTGTGGCTTTCGTTCGTCGTTAGCGCTTCTGCGCGGATGTCTGCCTGCGCGTTAAAGCCATAGGTGATGATCTTGCGGTCTGATACCTGTGGGATCAGCGCCTGTACTTCCGGATGATCGATACACAGAACGGCGAGACCGTAGAACGGAATGTTGGAGACAAAGGTAACAAATGCCTTTCGAACTTCGTCAAAAGATCCGTAGAAATCGAGATGTTCCGGGTCGATATTGGTCACAACGGCGATGGTGGCGGGTAGTTTTATAAACGTACCGTCAGACTCGTCTGCTTCTACGACAACCCACTCACCTTCGCCAAGGCGCGCATTGGTGCCATAGGCATTGATAATCCCGCCGTTGATGACGGTCGGGTCAGTGCCTGCGGTATCGAGCATAGCCGCGATTAATGATGTGGTCGTTGTCTTGCCGTGAGTACCGCCAACGGCAATCGCCCATTTCAGACGCATGAGTTCGGCAAGCATTTCAGCACGCCGAACCACCGGGATATGAAGTTGCCGTGCGGCGACCAGCTCTGGGTTGTCAGGTTGAATGGCGGAAGAGACAACGATGACAGTAGCCTCTCCGAGATTGTCGCCATTTTGACCAATCGAGACCGGTATACCCATCTCGGTCAGGCGGGATACGTTGGCACTCTGGGCCATGTCGCTGCCCTGAACCGAATAACCGAGATTGTGGAGAACCTCCGCGATACCGCTCATGCCGATGCCGCCGATGCCACAGAAATGAATTTTACCGATCGAGAGGGGCAGTGTTCTCATGCGGCCTCTCCCTGTTTGGAAAGCTCGATGGTTGCTTCGACTGCGTCGGCGAGCCATTCGGAAGCGTCGGCTCTGCGTAATGATTTTGTGTTCCTGGCGGCTTCCGTCAGAACATCTGGCTGTTTTAGGAAACGACGAAGTTCATCGATCAAATACGCGACCGTAAATTGGGGTTCCGGGATGCACCAGCTTGCCCCCGCCGCTGCGATACTGGAGGCATTTGCCGTTTGATGGTCATCGGCGGCGTGCGGGTAAGGAATGAGAATTGCGGGCCGCCCGGCTGCCATGAGCTCCGTGATCGTTGAGGCGCCGGCGCGTGCAATAACGAGATGTGCTGTAGACAGGCGCTCCGGCATGTCATCGAAAAAGGTCGCTAGCGACGCTGAGATATCAGCCGCGTCATAGGCTGCTTTTACACGCTCGAGGTCTTCGGGCCGACATTGCTGTGTAACCTGCAAGCGGGACCGTTCTTTTTGGGAAAGTGACGTTAGCGCGTTTGGGACAACCTCGCTCAACACACGGGCGCCCTGGCTGCCACCAAAGATTAGGAGGCGGATCGGGTCATTTGCCGTCAGGGGGGGGTAGGGCATTTCGCCGATCTGTGAAATCGCCTCCCGCACCGGGTTTCCAGTTAGCATAACTTTCCCGACGGCCTGGGGCTGGATGCCGGATACCTGTTCAAATGAAGTGGCAATTGTTCCCACCCGCGGTGCCAGTAAGCGATTTGCCCGACCGAGGACGGCATTTTGCTCGTGGATTATCGTCGGAGTGCCTATCTGAGTGGCGGCGCACATCGTCGGTACAGACGGATAGCCGCCGAATCCGACAGCGGCTGCGGGTCTTAATCGTTTGAGGAGGGCGCGCGCCTGCAACAATCCAACGCCTAACTGCGTGAGCCCCTTGAGTTTGCTGCAGGCGCCGCCGCCAAGGCTCGCCGCCTTGATATGGTGAATTTCGGTGCCGGGTGTCGGTTGGCCAAACGCGGTGCCGCGTTCATCTGTCACAAATGCGATCGGCCAGTTGCGTGATCTTAGGACGTCTGCGAGCGCGAGCGCGGGATATACATGCCCCCCGGTGCCGCCAGCAGCGAGAACGATTGCTTGTTTATGGAGGTCGGGCGCGTTCATAGGCCTGCCTCCTGCCCGACGCGGCGGCGGGTAAGCGACAACGCCATCCCGACACAAAGGGCGATAGACACAAGAGAGGAACCGCCATAACTGATAAAGGGCAAGGTCATCCCCTTCGTCGGCATAAGATGAAGCGTCGACGCCATATTGACGAGAGACTGTAAGCCGAACTGAACGAGTAGCCCTGTTACGGCCAACAGGATGAAGAAATTGGTTTCCTTGATGACGCGGGAAAACCCACGAAGGACGATGAAGGCGAAGAGCCCGACGAGGATGAGGCAGGCAATCATACCAAATTCTTCAGCGGCGACCGCGAAGATAAAATCGGTATGGGCGTCTGGCAGAACGGTTTTAACAGAACCTTCGCCCGGGCCACGACCAAGAACGCCACCATTCATAAAGGCTTCCATTGACCGCATGACCTGATAGCTATCGCCAGAAGATGGATCAATAAACCGGTCAACGCGGCTGGCGACATGAGGCAGCAGGAAGTAGGCGCCGACCGCACCGCCAATCCCAATGGCAACAAACCCTGCGACCCAGAGCATAGGCAGGCCGGCGAGGAAGAACTGTGTGAACCAAACCGCGGAAACGACAACTGTCATACCGAAATCTGGTTGAAGCAGGAGGAGGCTTGCGACGAATCCGTAGAGAACGATGGCGGCCGTTCTGCCGACCTCTTTGCCATTGTCGCCACGCATTGCAAAAAGCCAGGCGGTAACGACGGCAAAAGTCGGTTTAACAAATTCAGATGGTTGCAGTGATAGTCCAGCGATATTGATCCAGCGGCGCGCGCCTTTGATCTCAGTGCCGAAGAAGAACGTTGCCACCAGAAGAATCAGGCTGAGAACAAATAATCCCGTTGCAAACCGCCTGATCCCACGCGGTGACATAAGCGAGACACCAATTAAGGCGGCTATGGCAATCGGCAGATAAAAGAGTTGCCGCCTGACGAAGTGGAAGGAGTCATAGCCCAGACGATCGGCGACTGGTGGGCTGGCCGCCATGGTCATCATAATGCCGAAACCAATGAGCAGAGCGATAGCGGCAAGTGTCCAATGATCAATGGTCCACCACCAGCGGCCAAGCAAAGACGTATCTGTGCGGGTAAAGGCTTTCATGCGTCGCCCTCCGCGATGTTGGCAACAAAGTTTTTAAAGGCGTCGCCACGGACTTCGAAGTTTTTCCATTGATCAAACGAGGCACAGGCAGGGGATAGCAGGACTGTGGCGTTCGTCACGCCGGAGTCATGCGCAGCGCGGTAGGCCGCTATTGTCGCTGTCTCCAGATCGTCGCATTGTGATACGGGGACCGTGCCGCCCAGTTCAGATTCAAATGCCGGTCCGGCTTCGCCGATCAGAAAGGCATGGCGAATGCGGGGCAGGAATGGCTTGATGACGGCCAACCCATCGTCTTTCGCCCGGCCACCTGCAATCCAGAAAATATCATCATAGCAGGCAAGGGCTCGTGCGGCGGCTTCGCCATTTGTCGCCTTACTGTCATTGATAAACGTGATGTCACGAACGCGGCCAAGGTTTTCCATGCGATGGGGGAGGCCAGGATAGCTCGTAATGGCGCTGGCGATATTCTCGCTGCTGATTTTCAGGACATATCCAACGGCCGCCGCTGCTGCGGCATTCTGCCAATTATGCGTGCCTGTCAGGCTGGTCGCCTGCGAAAGATCGCAGATTGATTTAGCGTTGCCCGCAATTGCTTGGTAGAGAGCTCCATTTTTTGCATAAAACCCATCGTCCAGCACGCTGGACATTGAGATGGCAATCGTTCGCCATCCGGGACGTTGCGAAAATTCCTTGTAGAGAGACCGCCCATTTTCATCATCGACGCCGATGATTGCGATCTGTGGTTCCGTCGTATCGACCCGGTCGCGGAATATCCGACGCTTGGCCTTAATATACCCATCCATGTCGCCGTGACGGTCGAGGTGATCGGGACTGATATTCAGAAAGACGGCGATATCAAACGTGGCCTTTTGCGTTAGGTCGAGCTGATAAGAGGATAGTTCGAGGACGATGACCTCGTCCTTCTCGGGTTTTTTGAAACCGAGTGCGGGGGGGCCGAGATTTCCACCAATCTGGGATTTTATGCCAGCTGTGGTCAGCATGTGGCCGATCAAGGCTGTACTCGTCGACTTGCCGTTGGTTCCTGTGATGCCGATGAATTGGGTGGCGGGGCAGGCTTCGATTAAGAGCTCGATGTCGCCGATGATTGGGCAGTTGGCGTCTTGCGCCTTTTGCGCGATTGCGTGCGGCTTGTGTGTTAGCGGAATCCCGGGGGCAAGAATGAGTGCTGCGAAGTCACTGAAGTCTTGTGCATAGAGGTCCGTAATCTGGACGTTGTTGTTCTGTGCGGCAGCCCTTTGATCCTGGCTGTCATCCCACGCGAAAACATTCGCGCCGCTCGCCACCAGGGCGCGTGCGGTCGCGAGGCCTGAAGCGCCAAGGCCGAAAAGAGCGATTGTTTGATCGCGGCGGGATTGTATCTCGATCACGCGTCCCTCATCGCAGTTTCAGGGTGGAAAGGCCGATTAAGGCGAGAATCATGGCAATGATCCAAAACCGAATGACAATGGTTGGCTCTTTCCATCCCTTTTTTTCAAAATGGTGATGGAGTGGCGCCATGCGAAACACCCGGCGGCCGGTCAATTTGAAGGAGGCGACCTGGACAATGACAGAGATGGTCTCCAGGACGAACACCCCGCCAATTATGGCGAGAACCAGTTCATGTTTACTGATGACGCTCACAGCACCGATGGCGCCGCCAACGGAAAGCGAGCCGGTGTCGCCCATAAAGACCATTGCCGGGGGGGCGTTAAACCAGAGAAACCCAAGACTGGCGCCGACGAGAGCGCCACAAAATACTGTTAGCTCACCGGCGCCAGGGACGTTGTGTACCTGGAGGTAGCCCGAGAAAACCTGATTGCCGACGATATAGGTTATGAGGGCTAAACATCCCGCGACAATCATCGCTGGAACGATGGCCAGGCCATCAAGACCGTCTGTCAGATTAACCGCATTTGACGCGCCGACCATGACCAGAGCGGCGAACGGAATAAAGAACCAGCCAAGATCGATCAGCAGGTTTTTAAAGAACGGAACAGCAAGGCCCGTGGCCAGCGGGTCGAGCGTGATTTCTGAAATCCACCAGGCAACGGCCCCGGCGATGGCGATTTCGGCGACCAGCTTAATCTTGCCAGGGAGACCGTCGGAGGACCGTTTGGTGAGTTTCTGATAGTCGTCGAGAAAGCCAATTATTCCAAATCCCAATGTGACTATTAGAACTGCCCAGACATAGCGGTTGCTGAGGTCAGCCCAGAGTAAAGTGGCTGTGGTGACGGCGATGAGGATCAAGAGACCACCCATCGTTGGCGTCCCCTTTTTTGTCAGCGGATGACTTTCAGGGCCATCTTCGCGGATTGGCTGGCCTTCTCCCTGTCGGCTTTTGAGCCAGCGAATGAGAGGGCCGCCAAGAAGAAAGCTAATGATTAGGGCGGTTAGGACAGCTCCACCGGTTCGAAATGTTAGATAGCGAAACAAATTGAAAAGGCCAAAATCGTCGGCGAGCGGAAAGAGAAAATTATACAGCATAGCTACGCGGCCCCATTTGATGTTGATCCCTGTTCTGGGGTCGCTTTGGTTTGTAAAGCGCTCAGCTGGTCGACGACGGTCTTCATGCCGCTGGCGAGGGACCCTTTTACGGTAATCACGTCCCCAGTCCTGACTCGCGCGGTGACGGTTTGTCCGAGCTCCTGTGCTGAATCGCTATAGCCACCCCTCATCTCGGTAGGGATGGCGTCGAACATCGCGGCCATTTGATCGCCGCAGGCATAAACTTTGTCGATACCATTCTTAATTAGTATGTCGGCAAGCGCGACGTGATAGTCACGGGAGTTCTTACCCAACTCGCGCATATCACCGAGAACCGCGATGCGTTTTGCACAGGGTTCGGGCCGCATTGCGGCAAGGGTTTCCATCGCCGCCCGCATTGATGCCGGGTTAGCGTTGTAGCTTTCGTCAATGATTGTGAAACTGCCATCGGGGACTTTAATGATCCGCCGGGCGCCTCGCCCTGCGATCGGTGTCAGTTCGCTTAATGTTTTGGCTGCAGCGGCAACGTCTGCATCAACAGCGCAAATCGCTGCTAATACGGCGAGGCTATTTTGAACAAGATGTTGCCCAGGCAATCCAAGGCGATAGCCAATCCGGCGGGAACAAATGACGGCTTCGACATTGTTACCTGAACTATCGGCAACACGCGTGATGAGGCGCGCATCGGCTTCAGGGTTTTCCCCGAATGACAGGGTCCGGGCAACGTTTGGCGGTTTGGCCCCTTTTGCAATTCTGACATAAAGCGGATTGTCGCGATTCAAAATTGCGGTGCCGCCGTTCATGCCGGAAAATATTTCGGCCTTGGCATCAGCAATAGCTTCGATGGAGTCGAAAAATTCGATGTGGGCGGGTTCAACTGTCGTAATGATCGCAACGTCTGGACGGATCATCTGGGACAGTGGTGTGATTTCTCCGGCGTGATTCATACCGACTTCAAAGACGCCGTACTCAGCATCTGCAGGCATGCGGGCCAGAGAGAGGGGAACGCCCCAATGGTTGTTGTAGCTGTGAGCGCTGGCGCTGGTTTTTCCCTGTAATGTCAGTGCATTGCGAAGGGCGTCTTTGGTGCCGGTTTTCCCGACACTGCCCGTAACGGCAATAATCTTTGCGGTGCTTCTGTTGCGTCCTGCTTTACCAAGGTCATTAAGGGCCGTCATTGTGTCGTCGACTTCAATAACCGGGGCGTCATCCGCAAGTCCGTCGGGGCGATGATCGACGAGGACTGCAGCAGCACCGTCAGCAAGTGCTTGGACGACATGATCGTGGCCGTCCACGTGGGGGCCTTTGAGGGCGATGAACAGGTCACCCTTTTCGATCGTCCGGCTGTCGATAGAGACGCCGGTTGCAGACCAGTCAACGTCGCCGCTGCCGCTTGTCGCTGCCGTTACAGAATCTCTTGTCCATAGAGCATCGGTCATCGGTCGCGATCTCCGATGGAGTCAATGGCGTCACGGGCAATCGCGCCATCTTCAAAGGGCAACACCTGGTCACCAATGATCTGCCCGGTTTCATGGCCTTTGCCGGCAATGACGAGAACATCCTGGGGGGCAAGCTCGGTGACGGCGTGATGGATGGCGTCCGCCCTGTCCCCAATCTCTTTGGCACCCGGGCAGTTTTCAAGAATTTCTGCGCGGATCGTTGCAGCGGCTTCGCTGCGTGGATTGTCATCGGTGACATAGACTCTGTCGGCAAGATCTCTGGCAATCCCTCCCATCTGAGGACGTTTGCCTTTGTCACGATCACCACCGCATCCGAAAACGACGTTCAGTTTCCCCGCGGTATGCGGACGGAGGGCGGCCAATAAGGAAGCGAGCGCGTCCGGTGTATGCGCATAATCGACATAGACTGGCGCGCCATTGGGTGCACGGCCGACGAGTTCAAGGCGGCCTGGTGGGCTCCGTAATTCGGGCAGTAAAGCGATGACTTCTTCTGCGTCATCACCACACGCGATGGCAAGGCCAAGCGCACATAGAACATTTCGCGCCTGAAATACGCCGGGCATGGCGAGCTCGACGTCATAATGCTTGCCCAACACCTTGATCGATAAAATCTGTCCGTCAGGTTTTGCGTCAATTCGCTCAATGCGGATTTCAGCGGCGGCGCGCCCATAACCGATGATGCGCAGGCCCCTTGCTCTGGCTATTGAGGAGAACATTGGAAATTCGTCAGAATCCGCGTTGAGAACCGCCGTGGCGTCATCCGGGAGGACGCTATCAAACAGACGCAACTTTGCTGCCCGGTAGTTATCCATAGTGCCGTGATGATCTAGGTGATCGCGGGATAGGTTCGTAAAAGCGCCAGCGGCAAGATGAACGCCATCAAGTCGCGACTGTTCCAGCCCATGGCTTGAGGCCTCAAGAACGACATGATCCACATCGTCTTCCGTCAAAGCCTTTAGTTCGCTGTGCAGTGTTACGGGGTCGGCTGTTGTTAGCCCGCCACCGCGCCCGCTCTCCGTCTCCGCCGTTGTGATGCCGAGCGTACCGACAGCCGCAGCCTGATGACCGAGACGTTTCCATATGTGATGGGTGAACCAGGCAACAGATGTTTTACCATTGGTGCCCGTCACGGCGGCTGCAACACGCGGTTGATTGCCGAAATAGCGACTTGCAAACAGGGCGAGACTACGACGCGGGTTATCGACGTCAATTACGGGAATCTCATTGGTCTGGGACGGTAAACCCGTACCGACTGGCGCGAGGATTGCCGCAGCGCCGCGTGCGAGGGCATCTGCGATAAAATCTCTTCCGTCAGATTGAGCACCGGGCAGCGCGGCAAAGAGGTATCCAGGTTTTACGGCGCGTGAATCTGCCGTTAGACCCACGATGTCAGGGTCCAGATTGGTTGGGTGAGCTCTCATGTCTGCTCCTGCGAGGTCAGAAAGACGCAAGGCGACGCTTCCCTTCTTTTCTTGTGACGATATCAATCGCCATCTCGCGCACTATTTCTGGCGCTTTTTCATCAACGGCCCGAACCCCCAACAGAGGTCCGATGCGGGCAATTACTTTTCCAACGACTGGCGCTGCGACCCAGCCGCCCGTCGCATACCCAAATGTTTTCTTGGTGCCGCTCGGCTCATCGATCATCGCGAAGACGACGTAGCGCGGCGCGTTCATGGGGAAGGCGCCGATAAAGGACGACATCAACGCCTTTTTCTTGTAGCGGCGCCCGACAACCTTTTCGGCGGTTCCCGTTTTGCCGCCGACGAGATAGCCCTGGGCTGCAGCTTTCCCACCGGTGCCTTTTGCGACGACAAGGCGGAGGAGACGTCTGACCCGTTCAGATGTTTTTGCAGAAATGACCCGCCGCCCGGTACTTTTTGAATTAGGCGGTTTCTTGAGAAATGTGGGGGCATGATAGGTGCCGCCATTGATCATGGCGCCGACACCCGCAACCAACTGCATTGGGCTGATCGATAGGCCGTGGCCAAATGAAATTGTCATCGCATTGATTTCACGCCAGCGTCCGGGGATCAAAGGAGCACCGATTTCGGAGATTTCGACCGGGGAGGGGTGCAGGATCCCAACTTTCTGAAGGAAGGCGCGCTGCTCAGCGATGCCGACATCAACCGCCATCTTCACGGATCCGATATTCGAGGAGTACATGAATATCTCGGGAACCGAGAGCCATCGGCGTTTGGCGTGGTAGTCGCGAATGACGAAGCGAGCAATGCGAATAGGATGTGTCGCGTCATAGCCGTCTTGCATCGAGACGCGGCCCGTATCCAATGCCATTGCCGTGGTGAAAATTTTGAAAGTAGACCCCATTTCATAGACACCGAGCGTTGCACGGTTGAACCTTGTGTCCGGGTCGATGTTTGACGGTAGGTTCGGATCGAAATCAGGTAGCGAGACAATACTGATAACTTCACCATTGCGGACATCCATAACGATACCGGCGGCGCCGATGCCGCGGAATTCCCGAACGGCTGTTGCGAGCTCTTTGCGCATAGCATGTTGGACCCGAACATCAATGGAGAGCTTGAGGGGGGATCGGTTTTCTCGCAGCTTTTGATCGAAGTGCCGTTCGATCCCTGCAAGACCCCGGTTATCGATGTCGGTGTGGCCAAGAATATGGGAGGCGAGAGCTGCTGAAGGATATACCCGACGCTCCTCATCGCGGAAATCGAGCCCTGGAATTCCCAGCTTGTTCACATCGTGTTTTTGGCGTGGCGTGAGATGACGTTGTAACCAAATAAAGCTGCGATCCTGGGTGAGTTTTTTATATATTTGCCTGCGGTCCAGGTCGGGCAGGACGGTTGCGAGTTTGTTGACGGCTTCTCTGGCATCCAACATGACGCGAGGATTGGCATAGAGCGAAGCGGTCTTGAGGCTTGTGGCCAACAGATTCCCGTTCCGGTCGACGATGTTTGCTCGCCCTGTTATGAGCGCGGCCTTGCCGACGGTTCGCGAATATTGCGGTTGGCTTTTCTCGACAAACATGGTCACACCGATCAAACGACCGGTCACAACCAAAAATGCAGCGGAGAACAGCGCGCCAGTGATGAGAAGCCTGCTGCGACCGGTTTCGACGCGCGGCGGTACTGGCGGTTCGCGACGCCGCTTTTTGGGGAATAGGGGGTGGCGGCCGATCATTGTTTACGCCTGATTTTGGCGAACAGGGGGGGGACCTGATCGGCCGCCGGGGGATGATGGATTGTTAAGCTGGAGTTTGTTGCCACGCCGTTGCCGGCCCCAACCGGTCGGAACGGGATGTCTTCTATACTGATAGTCTGGGTTGCTTTTACGGGCTCCAAATTCAGGAGGCGGCGGCCTAAGTCTTCCAGTCGGGCTGGCTGGTTAAGATAACTCCACTCCGCTTTCAAAACATGGACAGCTTCAAGGTTATCCACTGTTTTGCCGTGGATGGCGGCAAGCTGGCCTTCCATCGATTTAACTTCATATTTGAGGACAAACAGACCGATACCGGCAGCTGTTGCCAAGAACATCCATATCAACGTTGCGCGTTTGATCATGCAGCACCTCCGGCGAGAGTGCTCCAGGCAGGGGCTTCCGTCCGTTCGGCCGTCCGAAGTCGTGCAGAACGCGCGCGAGGATTTTCTGATGTTTCAGAATCGTCAGGGCGGATGGCGCGACGATTAAGTTCGGTAAAGGTCGGCGGTTTACCTGTCGAGATGTCTTGCGGCGCGTGGCGCGATCCGCGCGATGCCGCACCAGATCTGTCGCGGAGGAATGTTTTTACAATTCGGTCTTCAAGCGAGTGGAAGCTGACAACCGCTAATCGACCGCCTGCACTCAAAAGAGATTCTGCTGCATCCAGGCCGCGTTGAAGTTCGCCAAGCTCATCGTTAATGAAAATTCGGAGTGCCTGAAATGTACGCGTTGCGGGGTCAATCGACTTTGTTCCGGGTTTCGCGGGGGGGTAGCAGTCTCGGACAATGTCGGCAAGTTCCAGAGTGCGCTCGATTGGTGCGTTGGAACGTGCTTCTACAATGGCGCGCGCGATGCGTCTTGACCGGCGTTCTTCGCCATATTTGTAGATGATGTCGGCGAGCTCATTTTGTTCGGTGTCATTGACGACATCTGCAACCGTTGGCCCATCGAGAGACATCCGCATATCGAGGGGACCGTCAAACCGGAATGAAAAGCCACGATCAGGGTCGTCGATTTGGAACGACGAAACACCAATA
This sequence comes from uncultured Alphaproteobacteria bacterium, assembly GCA_943787225.1. Lineage (GTDB taxonomy): Bacteria > Pseudomonadota > Alphaproteobacteria > MPNO01 > UBA2964 > UBA2964. The sequence goes on along the minus strand of CALSLP010000001.1, from coordinate 57,930 downwards.
TCGAGCATGATGCCATCGACATTGGTTATATTTTGGGAAGTCAGCAAACGATCCATGTCACCGAAACAGCCATGGATCGTTGATAGCCGCCCATCGAATTCCTGAGCCATGGTTGCGCCGCGTGAACAAGCCGCTGGATCGCGATCTATCCCCCAGACGGTGCAATCAGCGGCGTCTAGCAATCCTCGACTATAGCCACCGCCACCAAAGGTGCCGTCGACATAAATAGCCTGTGCGCGCGGGTTTATAGCGGCGATAACCGCCTTTAGGAGGACAGGACGGTGTGTACCGCCCGTCATGTGCTGTTTCCGTTTTCGCGTATTCTTGCGCGAAGAGCTGTGACGGCATCGAGTTGATGTTTCTCAAAGGCTTCGGGGGCCCAGATTTGAAAGCGTGTTCCGCGGCCAACAAAAGCAGCACGGTCCGTAATGCCCGCAGCCTCTGCGAGCAAGGTCGGTAATAAGATGCGTCCTTCGCCATCAAATGGCAGCTCGTGCGCCATCGCCATAATCGTATCGATCATGTTGTCGGTGCCAAGCAGGGCTTGCTCGAACTCGCCGTCGGCCATGGTCTTATCCAAGCGCCGTTGGTTCAAATCTTCCAACATGGCGCGACCAAAGGCATCAACGGCGTTGTCAGCGAGGGAGGGGTAGGCAATGACGCCCTGATAAGACGCTTCCGAGAGGGCAGCACGAAACGGCGCCGGGACCGATACCCGGCCCTTGCGGTCGACCTTGTTCACAAATGTGGACAAGAAAGACGTCACCTTAAACCCCCGTTCCAAAACCTGTAGCGCCTCTACCCCAGAAGAAGCGCTCAAACTCAGCTTTTCCCATTACTTCAAATATGGGAATTAGTGGGTTATCATGGGATTTCATGGTTTGTCAATGGGAACTAATGCCATCTACCGACATAATTCATAGCAAAACTGGCAAGGTTCCCGGCCCTATGAAGTTAGAATCCAGGCTCTCGACCGGATGATCGTGATGCCATTTTGCGAGAATAGGTCGCCATTGCGGCGATAGCGGGTTGGTTTTTGGGCTTTTTCGTGAATACAGGCTGGCCAAAAGCCATATAAGGGAGAGCTTCTAAATACAGTAAAATCAATCAGTTATGATAAATTAGGCTGTTTAAATTTGTGAAAAATCCGTGAAGAACACCTAAAATGAAAATGCCAGACGGTCTGTAAGCCGGGTTCTGTCCCTGCTAGCGCAGGAGATGGCTATTCATCTGGGACGCCCGTTACCGAACGCCTCGCGCGACCCACCCGGGTGACAGCACGGAAACATGCCCTTGGATCGAAATCCAAATGTCACCCCTATTCGGTCTTGCTCCCGGTGTGGTTTACCCTGCCACCACCGTTACCGGCGGCGCGGTGCGCTCTTACCGCACCCTTTCACCCTTACCTGCATTACCCGAAAGTAAGCAGGCGGTTTGCTTTCTGTGGCACTTTCCCTGGGGTCGCCCCCGCCGGGTGTTACCCGGCACCGTGTTTCCGTGGAGCCCGGACTTTCCTCCCCTCGCGGGTTTCCCCGATGCGAAAGGCAGCCATCCGACCGTCTGGTGGCTAATATGTGCCGCCGCATCGGCGGCGGGTCAAGCAATCTTCGCGCAGGCTGAAATCAACAAGTTGGTTTCAGGATCAACGGTGCCGTCAATATTTGTTGGTCTGAAGTGCCGTTGAAAGGCGGTTACAACGTCCGAAAGTGGCATTTCAGGATTATATCCAAAGAGGGATAGTTTTTCATGAAGTTTGGTGTCGCTGATGTCTGGAGGGGTTGTCTCTATTTCACAGCTTGGCCAGTAGCCCACATTCATTGCGGCAATCCGTTGCCATGGAAAAAGTTCGCCGGGATCTTGTTTTCGGTCGGGGGCAATGTCGGAATGTCCCAGAACATTCTTTGCCGGAATGGCATGACGGATCAGGATTTCTATGGCGAGTTCGACAAGAGCAGCAATCTGTTGCTCTGGGAATTCTCGATAGCCCCATTCGTGGCCGGGGTTTTGCAGTTCGATACCAATTGACTGACTATTGATATCGGTTTCGCCAGCCCAGAAACTAACGCCGGCATGCCATGCCCGCTGTTCTTCGTCGACAAGCTGGGTGATTGTTCCGTCTTCAGCGACGAAATAATGGGCGCTGACTTCCGACGTGCTGTCGCACATTCGAGCAAGCGATGCCTCACCAGACTTCATGCCTGTGTAGTGCAGGATCAGCTTGTCGATCATGCTGCCATCGGCGCGCTCGCCAAAATTTAGAGAAGGGCGTTGCAGTATGTTCATGTCTCGTCTCTTCCGTCCTTCGCGATGGCTGTTTCTGCGGTTACTGACTTGGAACCACGCAAGACAATAATGGCAACTCCAGCGATGGTAATGAGTCCGCCGAAAATGAGTTGCCAGTTCAATTTTTCATCGAGAAACAGAATACCAAAGATAATGCCAAGCACCGGAACCAGCAGTGTAAAGGGCATGACCTGATTGGTTTGATATCGCGGTAGAAGCCGGTACCAAAGCCCCTGACCGAATACGCTGGCGATCAAGCCCATATAGAGAATACCGAGCAGTGCGGGTGTTGAGGCCGAGGTTGTTGCCGCCCATTGGTCCTGTTCGAATACAAACGAGACGAGAAAAGCCATTGGGGTACTGAAGATACAGACCCAGGCGTTGACCGATATAAAATCCACTTTGCCTAAATGTCGTATCTGGATGGTTGCGACGGAAAAGAAAAGTGCGGATACCAACATCACTAGAAACATCTCGATGCGACCTTCGAGTTGCGGGACGCCGGAAATGACCGTAATGCCCACAAACGCAAATATGACGCCAAGAATACGCCGCCATCCAAATGTCTCGCGAAAGAATATCCACGCTAGAAGAGCGGCAAATGGCACTGACGCCTGCATCGCTAAAGCACCGGTTCCTGCTTCGACATATTGCAGGCCGACCAGGCCCAGCCCGAAATGCAAGATACACATCGTGAAGGCTATCCCCATCAGCGGCAGGACCATGCCACGGGGTGGTTTGGCGAACCAAACGAGTGCGAGCGCGGCGACGGCGAGGCGCAGGCCGAGAAGAAAATAGGGTGGAATGTCCAACGCGCCGGTGCGCATGGCGATAAAGTTGCCGCCCCAGATCGTCACCACGGTCAGAACCAGGACTATATCGACTGGCTTCACTTCATGCCGCGTTGTTTTGAAATTTCGTCATAGGCAGCATTGATGGTCGCGATCTTTTCCGTCGCGATTTCAACAAAGTCCTCGGGCATGCCTTGAGCGATCAGTGTGTCTGGATGATGTTCTCTGGCGAGATTGCGCCATGCTTTTCTGACCTCTGCGTCACTCATATCTCTGGTGACGCCCAGGATCGCGTAGGGGTCATCCATTGCGGCCCCCATATGGGCCACCCGCATCCGATCGAATGTTGCCTCGTCAAAGCTGAAAATATCCGAGCATTTTTTGAGAAATTCGATTTCATTGGGATGCGCTACACCGTCGGCTCTGGCGATATGGAACAGGCCACCGAGGAGCTCTTCCAGCACAGCCGGATTATCACGGAATAATTTGGCTATCTGTTTTGCGTAGGGCTCAAAGCCTTGGGAGTCCTTGCGGGCTTGATCAAATACCCGCCCGACATTTTTGATTTCATCCGGCGGGATGTGAAAAATCTCCTTGAAAGCTTCCACTTCATCCCGCGTGACGGTGCCGTCGGCTTTCGCCATTTTTGCAGAGAGGACTATGACGCCGATTGCGAAAGTGGTTTGTTTCGCAAGGCCAGGCTCTTCGCTGTCATTCTGATCGCTCTTGATGCGATCATAAGCGTGTCCTGCAATCCCACCGAGCAGAGCGCCAAGCGGCCCGCCCATCATGAGCCCCGCTGCACCACCAAGTACTTTTCCCCAAATTGCCATATGCGCGTTGCCTAACGTAATCCAATCTTGCCGATGCCAGGCAATCGTATAGCGAGGTCGCCGGGGTCGATACCAAAGGAAAGACCAAGAATGTTGAACTCAAGCCCTTCTTCGGCTGATACGAGTATACCAAGAGCGCCAAGAATGGAGATCTGCGCGCCGCCCCCGCTTGGTGCATTTCCGAAAATTGATCCGCCGGACAAATAGTCTTTGCCGATTGCTGTCGGCGGAAGGTCGGTTTTAAGTTCGGGAACGCGCCGCGTTACGAAGGCCGTAAACGTATTACTGTTGGGACCAGGCCATGTCGTATAGCTGCCAGCGTAAGGGTAGGCTTTAACCGCGGCCTCGATATTCTTGATGGCGGTTGCGGCTTTTTCACCTCTTAGATCCGACAGGAGTTCCGGTCGGGCACCAAACCAGTATCGATCAGGTTCGTCATTGTGGATTTGCAGAGCACTGCCACCGCCGAAGACGTACCAGCCCATGACTTCATAGACAGTGTATTCACGGGCGTTCTCAGGTTTGACAGATATCCATGTATGGACAGCAAAAGCGCCACGCCATGAGAAAGCCCGCGCCGCGTAAACCTGCACAACCGCTTCCGGTGTTGTGTCGGGTTTTGGCGCGAGGCCGCTACTTTGCCGGGTTGCCGTTCGCCAATCACCAGCCACGTTTCCGTCACCCCCGATTGCAGCTGCGACAGGACCAAGCATTAATAGCAGTAAAAGACTGGTGACTCTGCGAACCCATTTCATATGGCAAAGACGTTATCATTGCTTGCGCAGGACAACAATAAACAACCGCTTGGTGACGAAAAAATTGACCTCTAGATGTCCAGGAGCGCGTCTACGGATTCCTGGTCCATCGTCGGTTTCTCGCCGTTGATAAGAGCGCTGACGACATCCATTAATCGTTGCAACGTCTGCGAGGCCGTTGCCGTTTCATGGATCAGGAATCCCGCATTTCCGGTTTTGATAGCGTCTTCGATGCGATCGAGAAATCTCGGAATGTAGCGATTGAGGCGCTCTACCGTTGTCTCAAACGGCACTTTGTATTCCGGTGGCGCTATCGCGTAGGCTTCGATGGCGAGGGTGGCATCTGAAAACTGACTATCTGCAAAATGTTCTTCATAGTTTTTGGGTACCCATTCCCGCGCGTCTTGGAGGCAGTCTGGCATGTCTGGTATCAAATCGAGGACCATGACAAGCTCGTTGAAGTGGTTGAGATAATCCGTTGCAAGCAACGTCTTCTCATTGATATTGGTTCCGGCCAAACGCGTGCGCAGATCCGCCAGGCCTGGATTGTCAGGCGCTGTACTCGGTTCACAGGCAAGATGTACTGCGCTAGCCATTGTCAAATGTTGTCTCAGTTGCTCTGTAATTCGGTAATTTTTACGGGTAGTGATGTGAAAAGTGTTAACGGGGTGAAAATCATCTCATATACATGTGGCTGTTCCGGTCGCTCGCAGTTTGCGGTATGGCTTAGATTCAATGTCTGATTTTAAATCTCTTTCTTCTGCTAAATTGCGGTCAGCCTGCCGGGACGGATCGTTTGATGGGCCGACCTCAGGGCATGCCCCCGGTTATGTGCAGGCGAATATGGTGATCTTGCCATCTGATTACGCTGAAGAATTTCTCGAGTTTTGTGAAAATAACCCACAGCCTTGTCCGGTCTTGGAAGTTTTGGTGCCCGGTTGTTTTGAGCCAACAAGAATTGCTCCACAGGCGGATGTTCGAACGGATCTGCCCCGCTATCGTGTCTTCCAGGACGGCGAGCCCACAGGAGACCCAACAGATGTTACGGAGTTGTGGAACGATGACCTCGTCACTTTCTTACTAGGATGTTCCTTCGTCGCTGAAGATGCCTTGATGAAGGCTGGCCTGCTCTTGCCGCATATTGCGGAAACGGGTTTTGTGCCGATGTTCCGCACGACAGTGCCCTGTATATCGGCAGGACGCTTTAACGGAACAATGGTCGTGTCCATGCGACCTTTTACATCGGACGAGGCGGCCCGGGCGACCGAGATTACGAAACATTATCCGATGGCGCATGGCGCGCCGATCCATATTGGTGATCCTGCAGCCCTCGGCATAAAAAATATCGAGCAGCCGGAATTCGGTTGTCCTGTGACGATGACGGCGGATCAGCTACCGGTTTTCTGGCCTTGTGGCGTGACGCCGCAAGAGGCAATAGTCAATGCAAAGCCGCCGATTGCGATTACGCATGCGCCGGGGCATATGTTTGTTGCTGATATCACTTCGGAGTCTACGCGGATATAATTGTGGCCAATAAAAGGGAGACAGACAATGTTGCCGATGCCAATTGGGGATTTAAATGCAATTGCGGCAGAGCTCGCTGAAACCGGGAATCGGGTCAAAGTACTTTGGCAGCGTCCGGAGTCATTGGCCTTTGTCGCGCGCGGTCGGGAATATCGCAGTGAATTTCACATCGATCCAGTCGATGAGGTCATGTACATGATCAAAGGAGAGATGAACCTTCACTTTCGGACACCTGAGGGTAAAGAAGACATTACCGTTCTGAAGGAAGGCTGCAGCATATACACAGCAGCGGGCATCCCGCATTCGCCACGTTTTCCGCCAGACGCCTTTTTACTCGTTATTGAACGCCAGCGACGGGAAGGTGAGATCGACCGGTTTCAGTGGTTCTGTCCGGAATGTGATCATCTTCTGCATGAGGAACAATTTGTCGTTAGTGATTATCGTAGTGATCCGGTCTCTGCCGCCTATGGTAATTTTTTCGAGTCAGAAGAACGCCGTACCTGCGATAGCTGTAGCCATGTCATGCCCAACCCATTTGAAGATCAATAGGTCAATTTCCAATGCCCAAAAACATCATTACCTCTGCGACGACACCGACCACCGGTTTTACTGATAAGTCCACACCGTCACCGCTGGCACAGGGTATTCGGTGGGGCAATATGTTGTTCCTGTCCGGGCAGGCGGCGCTTGATCCGGAAACGCGGGAAGTTGTCTCCGACGATATTCAGGAGCAAACCGTTCAGACTCTCAAAAACCTCGAAGGCGTCCTCAAGGCGGCCGGGGCGAGTTTTGCCAATGTGGTGAATATGCGTGTTTGTCTGCGCGATGAATCTGATTTTCAGAAATTCAATATTGCCTTCACAGACTATATGCAGGGCGAGAAAGTAACCCGGACCTGCATTGGCGGTAGACCGCACCGGGCCGGGGTCAATGTTGAGATCGACTGTATTGCCATGTTTGATTAGCTACGCTGTAAGGGGGTAAGGATGAGACAAGCAACTTTTGGCGACGTCACGATAGATCGTCTGATCGAAGTTGAGGGACCCGGCTACGCACCGAACGTTTTCTTTCCTGACGCAACGATGGAAGGGTTCGAAGGGGAAATGGACTGGCTCTTGCCTCATTTTTGGGATGTTGCCGCCAACACCTATTTTCGGGCCATTCAAAGCTATGTCATTAGAACGCCGCATCATACGGTGCTGGTCGATGCTTGTGTCGGAGCCAATAAAGAACGTCCTTCTTCACCCGCGTGGCATCATTTGGACTCGACCTGGTTAGATCAGCTGATCGCCGCAGGTGTCCAACCTGAAGAAGTCGATTATGTCCTGTGTACGCATCTTCATGCTGATCACGTCGGCTGGAACACACGGCTCGAAAATGGCCAATGGGTGCCGACCTTTCCGAATGCCAAATATGTTTTTCACAAGAAAGAATTTCAGCACTGGGAGGCCATTGGGAAAGAGAGCGGCGGTCAGGGCTCTCAGGATGGCTGCTTTGTTGATTCTGTCCTGCCTGTCATGGCGGCGGGACAGGTTGCTCTCGTTGACTCTGATTTCGAGATTGATGACCGATTTACGCTCGATCCGACCCATGGCCATTCACCGGGGCATGTCTGTGTCGATTTGAATGCCAATGGTCAGCATGTCGTTATGTCAGGCGATATATTGCATCATCCAATTCAGATCGCCTATCCAGAATGGAATAGTCGTTTTTGTGTCGATGCGGAAATGTCACGCGCGAGCCGAACTGGTTTCGTACAGAAGCATGCCGATACTGATACGCTGCTTTTGCCAGCGCATTTCGCCAGCCCGACGATGGGGCGTATCGTTAGCAATGGTGCCCGATGCAAGTATCAACTCGCAGATCATTAGACCGTGCCCGACACCCTGCTTGAAGCGCTGAGGATTCTGTTGGGGGAGCGTGTTTCAACGGCGGCGGCGGTCCTTGCCAATCATGGCAAGGATGAATCCCACCACGCACCGGCACCACCGGATGTCGTTGTGTTTCCCGAAAACAGCGAGGAGGTGGCGGCGATCGTGCGCCTTTGTGCAGCCGCGCGAACTGCGGTCATTCCCTTTGGGGCGGGCACGTCGCTCGAAGGTGGCATCGGTGCGGTTCAAGGTGGCGTCTGCATCGATATGACAGGGATGAACCGGATCCTTCAGATCAATGCCGATGATCTTGACGTTACAGTTGAGGCAGGTGTTACGCGCAAACAGTTGAATGTAAACCTTCGGGACACGGGTTTGTTTTTCCCGATAGACCCCGGCGCTGACGCAACGCTCGGCGGTATGGCATCGACTCGGGCCTCAGGAACCAATGCTGTCCGCTACGGTACGATGCGCGAAAATGTACTGAATGTGAAAGCAGTGCTGGCAGATGGTCGTCTCATTCAGACCGGAGGGCGGGCCAGAAAATCCGCTGCTGGATATGATCTCACGCGGATGTTCGTTGGTGCGGAAGGAACGCTCGGTGTCATTACCGAAGTGACCGTGTGTCTATATGGTGTTCCCGAAGCTATATCAGCAGCCGTTTGCGGTTTTCCGTCTGTAGAAGCTGCGGTTCGGTGCTGTATGCTGACAATACAGTCGGGTATTCCTGTCGCGAGAGTGGAATTATTGGATGCCGCTCAGATGCGGGCCTGTATTCAGTATTCTGATCTTGATTGCGAGCCGGTCCCTACATTGTTTTTTGAGTTCCATGGATCGCCAGCAAGTGTCCGGGAACAGGCTGCAACTGTGCAGATTATCGCGGCCGATTTCGGCGGTGGCGGTTTTCAATGGGCCGACAAAACAGAAAACCGTAACAAGTTATGGCAGGCACGCCACGATGCGCTTTACGCTGCGTTAGCACTTAAACCGGGTGCCCGAGCATGGTCGACTGATGTCTGTGTGCCTATCTCAAGGCTGGTCGATTGCATTGAAGAAACGCGGTCTGATATTGAAGCATCATCATTGACAGCCACGATGGTGGGACATGTCGGGGATGGGAACTTCCATGTCATTTTTTTGCTGGACCCTGATAGACCGCAGGATTTCGCGGAGGCCCAAATTATTAATGACCGGATGGTGACGCGCGCCATTGCGATGGAGGGCACCTGTACCGGTGAGCATGGTGTCGGGACGGGTAAACAGCATTGTCTGGAACAGGAATTCGGTGATGCCCTTGATATCATGAGAGACCTTAAACGAACTCTCGATCCTTTGAATATTATGAACCCCGGCAAGATTTTCGTCCTTGGTTCATAAAGGATGCCAAATTTCCGTGCTACGTTGCTTCTGGCGGCGCTTTGCCGGGGTTTCTAGTTTGTTCGCGCTTGCGATCCGTCAGGTAACTGATTAAGTCAGAATAACCGTTCCTCAATAGTAGTATATTTAGCAATGCGCAAAATTTTAATCGGCATTGGTGTGTTGGTCGTCCTGATTGTTGGCGCGGCAATCGTCGTGCCGAGTTTTGTCGACTGGAATGGTTATAAGGTCGATATTCAGCAACAGGTCAAACAAGCAACAGGGCGCAATCTCAAGATCGTTGGTGATCTTGATTTGACAATCCTTCCCACACCGCGTTTACGTGCAAAAGACATCCAGTTTGCCAACGTAAAGGGCGGGTCCTTGCCCGAGATGGTTCAGCTTGAGGCGCTTGATATTCAGATCCGAATTATGCCGCTGCTGCAGGGTCGGATCGAAGTCGCCTCGGTCCTTCTGATTAAACCGACTGTTTTGTTTGAACGCCTTGCAGATGGTCGTGGCAATTGGGAAATTGTCCCAGCTGGAAAGTCGCCGACAGCGCAGAAAGCGACGACGAAAAGTAATGATGGAAGGTTGAATTCGGCGGCGACGGTGCAGTTGAACAATGTGCGTATCCAGAATGGCGTCGTCATTTGGCGTGATGCGGTATCAGGTTCAGAGGAACGTTTGAGCAATGTGTCGTTACAGCTTAGCGCTCGTTCTCTCAGCGGCCCATTCGATGTTCGCGGTAAAATTTTAGTTCGTAAGCAGGAGGCGATACTCGAAGCCTCTATAGGCGAATTAAAGCCGACGACGGCCGCCCCAATTTCGTTTTTGATCACGCTTCCGAAGGCTGATGTCCAAGCTCAGATCAGCGGCAGTGTGGTGACGATTGGCGCGCCACTGCGATTTACCGGGAAACTTAATCTGCGTGGTAAGAACTTAAGCCGAACGATTAGGTCGTTTGTCGATGGCGCGAATGTTCCCGATGCCTTGAAACAATCATTTCTGATTAAGGCCAGTTTGAAGGGGACCGAAAAAGGCGGGTCAGTTTCTGGGATAGATATTGAAGTTGGCGGAACGCGCGCCTCGGGGAATATTGACGTTACGCTAAGCGACCGCCCGAAAGTAATTGGCAAATTGGCGGTTACCCGAATTGATCTTGATTCATTGTTAAAGACCAATGCCAAACAGAGCGCCGCGCCGGTGCGCAAAGGAACGACGTCAACTGCGCCTAAATCGACGGGGGACGGCAAGACGGGGACCGGTAAAGTGTCAAAACCGGTTGCGGCGCGACAAGCAAGCGAAGCCTTTGCCCTGCCGAAAATGGATGGAACTTTCGATCTTACGGTTGACGCGATTACGTATAACAAACGCAATATACGCGGTGTCGAACTTTCAGCCCGGCTAGAGAAAGATACGGTTCAACTGACCAAGGCCAGGGTTTTGCTGCCGGGCGGCGGCGAGTCAAATGTGACCGGCGCTTTGGCGTCGTATCAGGGGCGGCCTAGCTATCAGGCAGCCATTGGGGTACGTGCGGATAATTTGCGAGCCCTTCTGACATGGTTGGGTCGTGATGTATCCTCTATTCCCCAGGATCGGCTTCGTAAATTTTCAATGTCGGCATCGCTTCGAGGCGATGATCGGCAGCTGCAGCTGCAAAATGCAAAAATTGGCCTCGATACGACCAAGATTGATGCTGCTGTAACTTTAGCTCTGCGAAAGCGGTTAGCATTTGGCGCGAGCGTCAGTATTGATAGTTTGGATCTCGACGCCTATCAGGCTCGAAAAAATCTGAAACGACAGGCTGTAAAAATACCCTCACCGGCGGTGCAGAAAACGGCGAAGCGCGCAATACAGGAAACACCAAATGGGGAGCAGGACAAAGCCGCGGCCGCGATGCCTGCACCCCTGGCAGCCCTTACGGCGTTTGATGCCAACGTCATCATGCAGGTGTCACGTTTGACGGTTAACAAGACCCCTGTGCAAGGGCTAAGATTCGAAGGAACGCTGGCCGGTGGTGTTTTGAAAATTAAAAATGCATCAGTGCGTGACGTCGGTGGCATGCAGGCTTCAGTTTCTGGCAATCTCAGAAACTTGTCCGGATTTCCGACGTTTAATGGCACGGTTTCTGCCGATGCGCGTGATATATCCGGTCCGTTGCGTCTCGCTGGTATTACGCCGCCACCAAATGCAAAGAAACTCGGTGCCTTGCGACTGCGCGGCAAAGCGGACGCTAGCGCGAATAAGTTAAAGATGGATCTGTCACTTGTTGCTGCGGGGGCGACGACATCCTTGACGGGAACCGTTTCGGAATTCGATAGGGTACCGAAAATAGACGCGACTTTGACGTCAAAGCATAAAGAACTGTCGCAATTATTGCGGGCGTTCGGGAATGACCCTGTCTCTCAAAGACTCGGCGCGTTTGACCTAAATTTAACGGCAAAAGGTGATCTTTCCAAACTATCGGCGACGATAAACCTCCAGGCGGCTGGAGGCAGGTTGGTTGCAAATGGCACTGCCCGTGGCCTGGTCGGAACACCGGCATTCGCGCTAAATGTTGCTGCCTCGCACCCATCTGTTCGCAGCTTTGTTCGGCATTTTGTTCCAGATTACAGGCCTGCGGGTGGCGCGCTGGGCCCCTTGAAGATGAATGCAGAGCTGGCTGGTCGAAATCAAAACTACAATCTTGGAAAATTTTCTATTGATGCCGGGGCACTGGCGTTAAAGGGCACGGGGAACCTGGATACCAGAGGTGCGCGCCCGAAACTGACGGCCGTCTTTGATGCCAATCAGATCAATGTAAATCCGTTCTTGCCGCCTAAACAGTCCGCCAGCTCGTCGTCCTCACAGCGTCAGCCTGTGACACGCGGTGGTCGCCCATCGCCTAGAGCGATCAATCGACCTCAATCGCGGTCTAATCCTTCGCAGGCGCGCTATTCAGCTAAACCAATCGATACGACGCCGCTTGGTTTGATCGACGCCGATGTCTCGATTGTCGCCAAATCTCTGCTTTATCGTCAGTTTAAGGTCGATAATCCCGCGATCGATACGACGCTTGCAAACAAGCTGCTGACCATCAAGAAAATTTCTGGAAAAATGTTTGATGGCGCCTTTTTACTGGGTGGGAAATTTGATGCTCGTCGTACGCCGAAACTGGATGGACGCGTTGTCGTTTCCAAAGCCAATGTTGGCAAGGCGCTCTTTCAAACCGGGACGTTTGACATCAAGGGCGGTGTTACAGATTTTGACCTGAGCATCAGAAGCGCAGGAAGCAGCCCGCTTGCGATGGTGCGCAGTCTAAGCGGCAGTGGAAATCTGAGTTCCAGGGACGGAATTATTTCAGGGTTTGATCTGAAGGCAATTAGTGACCGGCTGAAGAACATCGATAGCGTCATTGATCTCCTATCACTCTTTGGGTCTTCAATGCAGGGGGGGCAGTCGCGCTTCTCATCATTGAAGGCGTCGTTTAGAATCGATAAGGGGGTCGTTCGGACGAATGATGTTCTGCTTCTTGCTGATGCGGCCGAAGGGCGAGCCACCGGGTTTGCTAATCTACCGAATTGGCATATGGATTTTGGCAGCCAATTCCGTCTGATCGAACACCCCAAGGCCCCGGCATTTAAAATGCGGGCCGTTGGTACGATAGATAACCCGAGGCGGTTTTTCGACTTCAAGGAAATGCAGTCGTTCTTATTACAGCGAGGCGTTGGCTCGATTATCCGAAAAGTCTTCCCGGGCTCGCGGCGGTCCAATCCACAATCTGCACCGACACAGCAACAGCAACAACAGCCGCAACAACCTCAGAAGCCTCGTCTGGAAGACCTTATTCCGGGTGTCTTTGATCTCTTGAAGAGGCGTTAGTTCTGGTTCGCTTGCAGGCTGTTCAGGACGTAAACGCGCAAAGCTGAGGATAGATTGCCTTGCCGATCACGGTCTATTTCGGTGACCAGGCTATTAAGAGATATCTCGCGGGCTTTGGCTAGCGTGACCAGCGCGTCCCAGAATGGCTCCTCCAGAGAAATGCTGGTTTGGTGCCCCGCAACCACCACTGACCTTTTTACCGGCGAGGTCAAGATTTTCGCCTGGTCGGTTTTGATGCTTTCGACCGTTTAGCGGCATCGAGGGCCCGGCACGCCCATTCAGCTAATTCGATGCGGTCATTTAGAATCTCTGACGGCACCAGAAAGTATGACATCTGAACAGGCTTCCTTTTTCCTTCATAGGTAAACGGTTCCTTTTCAGCGTCTAAGTAGTCCTGCCGGTTGCCGTTATCTACTTTAAAGTAGATTTGATCGTAGGCGATCAGAGCGAACATGATGCCGTCCATATAGAAACCAAAGCCGCCGAACATTGAGCGCGACAGCACCGGTCCAAACGGCAGAAGCCGTCCCAGCATTTGATCACGAAAGTCTTTTGATGAGGCCATAAGGCACTATAACAGAAATACGGAGGCTGGATCATGAGCGCCTGCTGGCGCATGATAAAGATATCGAAAAGAATGGTTTTAAGACGAGGAAGATTATCATGTCAGGTGTTGTTGAGGCTCGGCTCAAGGAGCTGGGGATTGAATTACCGGAAGCTCTGGCGCCAAAGGTCGCAAAAATCAAAGGATCGAATATTGCCGGCCCGTTTCTATATGTGTCAGGTCAGGTGCCTCAATGGAATGGAGCCATGCCCTTCATTGGTAAGGTCGGACGTGAATTTACCATTGAGCAAGGGGTTGAGGCGGCTCGGCTTTGCGCTCTCAACGTGATCGCGCATGCCAAATTAGCCCTCGATGGCGATCTAGATCGTGTTGTGAAAGTCGCAAAGCTGAAAGGCTATGTGAATGTCACGCCTGACCTTGCAGAAGTTGCCGCCGTCGTGAACGGTGCATCGGAGCTGATGGTTGATGTCTTTGGTCAGGAAATTGGCGCACACGCCCGCACTGTTGCAGGCGTTTCATCAATGCCGTTCAACGTGGCGATTGAGGTCGAAGCAGATTTTCTGATCGAATAGGCTTATTTGATGTACGTCGCGAGGGCCTGCCATGGGGCGATATCCCAGTAACGCACAGCCAGGCCTGACGGTGAGGGGAGAACGAATATCATCGTCTTGCCAAGGGTTTGTTGCTGGAGGCCATACGCCATATTTTTTAACCCAAAATGGGTTTTGAAAAACACCTGAGCTGACCGTTTGCCGACGAAAGCTAAAGCTTTGGGCGTGGCTTCACTTACTAATGCATAGACCCGTTGTGGATCATCGGCGCTTTTTGGCAGGGACGCATCGCTGCCAAAGACGTGCTTTGCCATATCCGTTAGGCCAATGCCGCAACTTGGGAGTAGGTGGTATTCATCGGGTGAGAATAACCTCGGGGTTAGGCCCGTTTCAAAGAGCGTTGGCCAGAATTTATTCCCTGGCCCGGCATAGTAAGCTTGCTTTTGTGCGGAGACTGTTCCGGCGGCACTGCCACAAAAAATGAGTTGGACACCATTAGGCAACAAGTCCGGTAGGACTGGATCTCGTGAGCTGTCAGGCGTTCCCATGGGACTAATTATAAAGCGTATTGCGCAATGAAAAAACGCGCCCAATGACGCGATTTATCGAAAACGAAATCTCCAAATTTAGGCGGCCCATTTGAGCTCTAACCGACTCCAGATTTCGGTCAGAGCGGCAACGAGCCGATCCATGTCGTCGTCGCTATGGATCGGAGATGGCGTCAGGCGTAGCCGTTCAGTCCCCTTCGGTACCGTCGGGTAATTGATCGGCTGGACATAGATACCATAGCGGTCCATGAGGTCGTCGGTAACCTGCTTACACAGAATGGGATCACCAACCATGATCGGAACGATATGGGAGACGGAGGGCATCACGGGTAACCCGGCATCAGCCAGTAACCGTTTTAACGTTGCTGCACGTTCCTGGTGTCGTTCGCGCTTTTCCTGACCATTGTCGCGGACATGGCGAACGCTTGCCGCGGCGGCAGCAGCGACAGCAGGGGGAAGTGAGGTCGTAAAAATAAAGCCGCTGGCTCTTGATCGAACGAAATCGACAAGTTTCTGGGACGCGGCGATATAGCCACCGACGACTCCAAAGGCTTTGGCGAGGGTGCCCTGTACCACGGTAATCCTGTCCATGTGGCCATCACGTTCAGCGACACCGCCGCCGCGCGGGCCGTACATCCCGACAGCGTGGACTTCATCGATATAGGTCATGGCGCCATATTTATCGGCGAGGTCACAAATCTCGCCAATCGGAGAGATGTCACCATCCATCGAGTATACGGATTCGAATACGATGATCTTGGGGCGTTCGGGCTCAATCTCAGCCAGAAGGCGCTCCAGATTTTCGACGTCATTATGCTTGAAGATGCGTTTTTCGGCACCGCTATGTCGGACACCGGCAATCATCGATGCATGATTATATTCGTCAGACAAAAGGACACAGCCAGGCATGTTTCCCGCCAGCGTGGAGAGGGCCGCGTCATTGGCAACATAGCCTGAGGTAAAAAGCAGTGCGGCTTCTTTTTGGTGTAGTTCGGAAAGTTCTCGTTCAAGGACAACGTGCTGATGTGTCGTACCCGAAATATTGCGCGTCCCGCCTGATCCGGCACCGACCAGATCGACAGTATCTTTCATGGCCTTCAGTACATCGGGATGCTGACCCATGCCAAGGTAATCGTTACTGCACCAGACAGTGATCTCGTTGGTTTCGGCTCCGGTGTGACGGGTGGCATGCGGGAAATCGCCAACGTGGCGTTCTAATTCAGCAAAAACCCGATAATTGCCTTCGGATTTAAGCTGCTCAATAGAGTTGTTGAAGAAACCTTCGTAATCCATGCCAATCTTCCTATCACAGTCCCCTGACTGTTCGAACAGATAATACAAGCCCTCTATTCCCTCGAAAAGTTAAGAATCCCATCTCTCACATTGTTGTTATGAGTATGGTTAACGTTTCGTTTATAGAGCGCCTAAACCTTCCCTATTGGCCTGATTCCAGCCATTTCGTTGTATCGTTGAGCGCTTTTCCGAAGCGTTTGAACATTTCCTCAATTTCAGAGTGGCTAATTACCAGCGGTGGCGAGAAGGCGATTCGGTCGCCAAGGGCGCGTACGATGAGCCCGTGATCAAGGGCACGATCCAATAGATAAGGCCCAACGCGCTTGTCAGCGGGGAAAGAGTCCCCGGTTTCCTTGTTTGCGACGAGCTCTGCGACGGCGAGCAGTCCGACGCCATCTGTATCGCCGATCAGAGAATGATCCGAAAAGCCTAGAATGCCGCTTTGCAGGGCTGGCGCTATCGCCTGCACCATCTTAACCAAATTCAGCTCTTCGTATATATCGAGGGTTTCGAGCGCGACGGCGGCGGCAACAGGATGCCCCGAATAGGTAAACCCATGTCCTAACGATCCAATCTCAGCGCTTTGCTCTGCGATGGGTTGATAGACCCTATCGTTGATCATGAGAGCAGAAATCGGGATATATCCTGATGACAATGCTTTAGCGCAGGTGATTATATCCGGGTTGATGTTAAAGGTTTCGCTGCCCCACATATTGCCGGTACGGCCAAACCCGCAGATAACCTCATCGGCGATCATCAGAACATCATGCTTATTGAGCACAGCCTGTATTTTCTTGAAATATCCAGCGGGCGGAATCAAAACACCGCCGGCACCCATGACAGGTTCTGCAATAAAGGCCGCTACTGTTTCGGGGCCTTCCTGTTCGATGAGGGCGTCGAGGTTTTTCGCGCAACGTTCTGAATATTGTTCTTCGCTCTCGCCTGGCGTTGCGGTGCTGGCATAGTGAGGGCAGTCGGTATGGAGGAATCCGTCAATCGGAAGATCAAATGCCTGATGGTTGATGGGTGTTCCCGTGGCGCTGGCGGCGGCGATGGTTACACCATGATATCCTTTGACGCGTCCAATGATCTTCTTCTTTTCAGGGTTGCCCATCGCATTGCTGCGATACCAGATCAGCTTGAAAGCGGTGTCATTTGCCTCAGACCCGGAATTTGCAAAAAATACCTTGGACATCGGCACGGGTGCCAGGGCGAGTAAGCGCTCTGCAAGTTCGATTTGTGGCGTGTGACTTTTCTGATTGAATCCATGGTAAAAGGAAAGGGTGCGAATTTGTCGGGCGGCGGCTTCAGCAAGTCGTTCATTGCCAAAACCGAGAGCGGTGCACCAGAGTCCTGACATCCCTTCAATATAATCTTTACCGGAGTCGTCTGTTACATAGACGCCGCGGCCTCGTTCTATGACGAGAGAGCCGTCCTTCTCATTGGCGCGGGCGTTGGAATAGGGATGCAGCAATGCCGCAGAATCGCGAGCGGTATATGAATTGGGATTGGACACCATGGCGGGTGACGGGTCAGCCGCCGGTCACGCTCATATGGCGAGAAACAGACGGGTCTCTGCGCCGACGGTCGATAATGAAGTCATGTCCCTTGGGCTTGCGGCCAATGGCTTCATCGATAGCATCCATTAATGCAGCGCCGTTATCTTCTTTCCGGACCGCGGTTCGCAAATCAGCTGCATCTTCCTGGCCGAGACACATATACAGTGTTCCGGTACAGGTTAGACGAACGCGGTTGCAGCTTTCACAGAAATTGTGGGTAAGTGGAGTAATAAAGCCAATACGGCCGCCAGTTTCCTTAACCTGTACATAGCGAGCGGGGCCACCCGTTGAATAATCAATGTCTTCAAGGGTCCATTTTTCGTTGAGTTTCGCACGGACCATGGAGAGGGGCATGTACTGGTCGAGCCGTGCTTCTTCTCCAATTTCGCCCATTGGCATCACCTCGATAAAGGTGAGATCAAAGCCTTCATCGCCACACCATTGGACTAGTGTGTCGAACTCGTCATCATTTACACCGCGAAGAGCGACAGCATTAATCTTTATGGCGATACCAGCCCGCTTCGCTGCTGCAAGGCCTGTCTTTACCTTTTCCAACCGACCCCATCGGGTGATCTTGGCAAATTTATCATCGTCAAGCGTGTCCAGCGATACGTTGATACGGCGGACGCCGATATCGGCCAGCTCGTCAGAAAACCTATCCAGCTGACTACCGTTGGTGGTCAGGGTTAATTCCTCAAGCGCTCCCGTATCCAGGTGTCGGGATAATTTACGGAACAGAGACATGACGTCGCGTCTCACCAGAGGTTCGCCGCCGGTCATGCGGAGTTTAGTGACCCCGCGAGACACGAATGATGAGCATATCGATTCAAGCTCTTCGAGGGTCAGGACGTCCTTTTTGGGTAGGAATGTCATATCCTCTGACATGCAGTAAACGCAGCGAAAATCGCAGCGATCTGTAACCGATACCCGCAAATAAGTTACTGCCCGGCCATGCGGGTCGATAAGAGGTCCGTCCATCGAATTTCCTTGGTTGTATAATGCGGAAATCGCCACAGCGCTATATCCCATGGAATATAGCGCTGTATGTGCAAAAGAAAAAGGGGGCAGGCCGTTTACGGTAAATTTAAGAGTAGGTGTCCAGGCTTTGATCCACGACGTCTCGACTATTGGCCCGTGGTAAGCTGACGGTGAAACGGGAGCCGCGGTTCGGCGCGCTATCAACAGAGATTTCGCCGCCCATGAGCTGCGCAAGCTGTCGTGAAATTGTGAGTCCGAGACCGGTGCCTTCCGTTGGCGTGCTTAAGATGTTCGAGTCCACTTGATGGAAACTCTCGAATATTCTTAGTTGCTGATCATCGGCGATGCCGATGCCGGTATCCCAAACCGTAAAGGCGACAGTATTTGTATCAACTGCTTGGACATCAATACCAACGGATCCACCGGAATTCGTGAACTTTATAGCGTTGTTTAACAAATTGACCAGAATCTGCCGAGTTCTTCCTGGGTCAGCCAATACAGCCCATTCGCGCGAAATGTCGACCGCGGCGAGATCAATTTCATTCTGTTCTGCTCGGACGGCAACGATGGATTTCGCTTGTATGACGACATCTGATAGGCAAATCGCTCGTGGCTCGATGCTAACTTCCGATGAATCAATATTAACGGCGTCCAGGATATCATTGATGATATTGAGTAAGTGATAGGCGGCGCCATGGATGTCGCGGAAATAGCTGAGGTATCGGGCATTTAGAGAACCGAAAGCTTGCTGAATGGACATCTCAGAAAACCCAATGATCGCGTTTAGCGGCGTCCGCAACTCATGGCTCATTTTCCCGAGAAAATCGGTCTTGGCCTGCGCCGCTGACTTGGCTTCCTGCAAAGCCCGGTCGAGTTCCATGTTTCGTTCTCGGAGTTCTTTCAGGCTGGATTCAAGAACCTCTTGGGTCTTACGCGCCCGCAACTCAATTTCATACTGGCGCGTAACGTCGGTGCCAGTTCCCCGATATCCTCTGAAACTGCCGGAACGTTCGTCAAATACCGGTACGCCGGTCATTGAAATTCGGCGCATTCGTTGACGGTTGTCCGGCATCAAAAAAATACGGCCCCGGAACGGCATTAGGGCGGCAGCAAGGTCTGGCCTCGCAGGACCGTTTTCCAGGCTTTCCTCAAATTCGCCGATGGTAAAGAGATGGCGGCCGATTAATTCCGCTGGCGGCGTTTTCAGCGCTTCTGCGATCCGGTTCGACACATAGGTGAGGTTAAGATTGTGATCCGTTTCCCACACCCAGTCCGAAGCTGATCGAATGACGTCTTGAAAACGGGTCTCTGATCGCGCCGATTGCATTACGGCTTCGGCTTCCAGGGTCACGTCAGTGTAGATGCCACCGTAGCCGATGATCTCATCGTCCTCGACTATTCTAAAATGCGTCGACCGAAAATGCCTCGTTGACCCTTCGATCTCAGTACTTTGGCGCAGCTTGACGACGTCTTCTCCCGCGTTGAGCCGACCGAAAATTTCGCGCAATTCGAAGGGTGCAAGTGGGCTGGATTGGTCGCGTCTTTCCTGGCTCTGAAATTCAGGAAATGTCGCTTGTGCGATGTCGTTAAATTCTTTGTTACGAAAGATAAAATATCCGTCACGATCAGCATGATACATCGGCGGAAGGCGTTCTATGAACGCTGCTGGAATAAAATTTCCATCTTGCCCAGTGACGCTGGTGTTGCCGTTGCCCGGAAGAATCAGTTTGTCCTCAGGCGAAACAGATAGCTCCGTAATGCCACTTCGGATATTGCTCGGGCGTCCCTTTGATTGCCCATCCACGCTAATCACTCTCTGGTCATCATCGCAGTCTAATATTTTGCTGCAGCGACGATTACCTTTCGACGAACCCTAGAATTATCCAATTAATGGATATTGGATCGTGATTTGATTTATCCTAAATACCTTACAGTGGCATTGATATCCAGCATTTCTATTGCCCGCCGCCGGATCACGGTACATATATAATCGATGACCAGTTACCTGATTTCGCCAGACCCCAAAGATGTCAGACTCACCGAACGAGTTTCCGGTGTTGATCACAATGGACGTCCGGTTGATACGACGGTGACCGTTGAACGACCTCTGACTCTATATCTGAATGATCAGGAAATCGTCACCATGATGACCATTGGTGATTACCCGGACTGTCTCGCAATCGGGTTCCTGTTGAACCAGAATATGCTTCAAAGAGATGATATTGTTACCGCCATCGATTACGACGCAGAGATTGAAACTGTCGTTGTCCGAACGGAACGCGAAACAGATTACGAGCAGAAATTAAAAAAGAAGACGAGGACATCAGGTTGTGCCGTTGGCACTGTTTTTGGTGATGTTATGGAGAAGTTTGAAGACATCACGCTCGATCCGTCCGCCGAACTTAAGACGTCCTGGCTTTATGCTTTATCTAAAATTATCAATACGACTCCGAGCCTCTATCTCGAAGCTGGCGCTATTCACGGCTGTGTTCTGTGCGAACGGGACATACCTCTTATCTATATGGAGGATGTTGGGCGGCATAATGCGGTCGATAAAATCGCGGGCTACATGTTTTTGAACGGCATCAAACCTAAGGGTAAGATGTTCTATACGACGGGACGGCTCACCAGCGAAATGGTGATCAAGGCTGTCCAAATGGAAATCCCAATTTTGATTTCCCGGTCTGGCTTTACGGCTTGGGGCGTGGATCTGGCGCGTCAGGCAAATCTGACGTTAATTGGCCGGGCCCGCGGCAAGCGGTTTTTAGCGCTCGCCGGTGAGAGCCGAATTAATTTTGACGCAAAGCTGGATACCGTTGATGACGAACCTGAAGGGGTTCATCGCAAGGCGGCTTCCACCAAAAAAGCCGATTAGGCGGTCCCCGCATGGATTTGTCCCTTTGTTGGCGAGGCCCTGTTGGGGCCGGAAACTTTCCAACAGACCCAGAGTCTGTCGACGCCATTAATCAGGCCGGTATCTATATTCGTCTTAAACTGTATGAGGGTGGGCGAACCATTGCTTATGTCGGTCAGTCGGGGCATTTGATGACGCGTTTTGATCAGCACCTAACACGGCTGCTGTCGTTACATCAGCCGTTGCGGGATGCCAGCGGCCACGTTTTGGGTCCGCCAGGTGTTGAGAACCGTTTTGGGACATTTAACGAAATTATCACCGTGGCACCTCTGGCGATTGAGGAAGTTTTGCGGACTCGGTTCTATTTCGCGATGTCAGAAGACGGCTTTGATGTCGATTATCTGACATTGATTGAAGCGATGTTGAAGGCGCGGGCTGAACAGATCATGCATGAACAACCCGAAAATATTCAAGGCATCAATCCGGGCGAATTTGATCACGACATCTCGATCGTCAGTGATTTTGCTGACGTCGATGCATCGGGGCAGCAGTTGATCGAAAGCATCATTGGAAACACCGCTATCGAAATTCCATCGGCTCAGGAGTTGTTTGCGCATGTCGATTGAGGGGGATGTTTGCGGTCTGCTCTTGGCGGGTGGCCAGTCGCGCCGGATGGGCGGTGGTGATAAGTGTTTGCAGATGCTTGGCGACAAAACCTTGCTTGCGCGTGTTATCGACTGTGCTCGGCCACAAGTTGATGAGCTCGTCTTGAATGCGAATGGTGACCCTGCACGTTTTTCGATATACGGCTTACCGGTGATTGGTGATGTTGTTGATGGATTTGCCGGGCCTCTAGCGGGTATTCTTACCGGTTTGGAGTGGGCACGCGATAACCGTCCAGCCTGCAATTGGGTGGCTAGCTTTGCTTGTGATGCGCCCTTCGCGCCTAACGACCTGATTTCTCGGCTGTCAGATGCCATTGAAGATCAAAAGGGTGACCTTGCCTGCGCGTCTTCCAACGACCGGGATCAACCGGTTTTCGGACTTTGGCCAGTCGCATTGGCAGGGGATCTACGGGCTGCTTTGGTTGATGAGGATGTTCGCAAAGTTGATGTTTGGACTGCCCGCTATCGCCTGGTTCGTGCCAGCTGGGCCGTTGATCCAATAGATCCATTCCTGAATGTCAATCGGCCTGAGGATCTCGCCCGAGCAGAAGCCATTCTATCTTCGACATCTTGACGAATGCAGGGCGCAGGTAGTTTGATCGACAATATGGCGAAGACCCGCGAAGAATCCCCAACTCTCAAGATCTTACTCGGTGCGGTCGTGGCCCTCGGCCCGGGCAAGGTTGCGTTATTAGAAGCTGTGGAACGGACGGGCTCTATAACCGGTGCAGCGCGTCAAATGGGGATGTCTTATCGTCGAGCCTGGAAGCTTATAGAGGCAATGAATTGTGATTTTAAGTCACCGTTAGTCGCGAAGAATGCGGGCGGGGCTGGTGGCGGCGGTGCGCGGGTGACCGATGCAGGAATTGATGCGTTGAAGCGCTACCGCTCAATGGAAGATAAAGCAGGTCAAGCTGTCCGACAGGAAATCTCAGATTTCGCGGCGTTGCTAAAGCCGCCGCCCAAGAATTGACGACGCTATTCCGCTGCTGCTGCTTTCGCGCTTTCCACTCTGGCGGCACAAAATTTGAATTCAGGAATTTTGCCAAACGGGTCGAGCTGCGGATTGGTCAGGAAGTTAGCGGGTGCCTCGGCATAACAGAACGGGATAAAGATGACGCCTTGCGGAACGGCCCGATCAACGCGTGCTTTTAGTTCCAGGACGCCGCGGCGGGTCGCGACCCGCACCATATCCCCAGGTCTGATACCCATATCTCGTATGTCCCGGGCGTTAAGGCAGGCGACTGCCTCCGGTTCAAGGGCATCAAGGACGCTGGCCCGCCTGGTAATCGCGCCAGTATGCCAATGCTCTAGCTGGCGGCCGGTGGTCAAGACCATCGGGTATTCGTCGTCTGGTAGTTCAGCGGGCGGTACAATGTCAGCGGCGACCATTTTGGCGTGGCCGGACTCTGTGGGGAAGCCATTGCCAAAGACAATTTCGTTGCCGGGCACATCAGGGCCATCGCAGGGATAGGTGACAGCGCTCTCACGTTCTACGCGATCCCAGGTAATATTCTTCATTGAGGGCATGATTTGCGCCATTTCGGTGAAGACTTCGCTGGGATGGGTGTAATTCCAGTCGAGCCCAAGGCCACGCGCCATATCCTGGATAATCGACCAGTCCTGCCGGGTTTCGCCCTGGAGGGGCAGAGCATGTCTGCCCATTTGGACCTGACGGTTGGTATTGGTAACCGTGCCGTCTTTTTCCGGCCAAGCGGATGCCGGCAGAACAACATCGGCATGGAAGGCGGTCTCTGTCAGGAAAATATCCTGAACGACGAGGGTCTCGAGTTTGGCGAGGGCTTCGCGCGCATGTTGGGCATCGGGGTCCGACATGGCCGGGTTCTCTCCCATGACATACATGCCACGAATATTGCCTGTATGGACTTCGTCCATGATTTCCACCACGGTCAGGCCACGTTCGGGATCGAGTTCGGTATTCCAAAATTCCTCAAACTGTTTGCGGGTGTCTTCCTTGGTGACGAGCTGGTAATCTGGATAGAACATCGGAACCAACCCGGCATCAGAAGCGCCTTGTACGTTGTTCTGGCCGCGTAAGGGGTGCAGCCCGGTGCCTGGACGACCGACCTGTCCGGTCATGAGCGAGAGATCGATCAGGCATCGCGCGTTGTCGGTGCCGTGAATATGCTGCGAGACGCCCATACCCCAAAAAATAATTGAGGCATTTGATGTCGCGTAGGTCCGCGCAACCGTGCGGAGCGTTTCCGCATCGATCCCGCAAACCTCTGCCATTTTTTCTGGTGGGAAGTTAGCGAGATGTTTCTTGAGTTCTTCAAAGCCGTCTGTATGGGCCTGAATATACTGCTCGTCATAGAGTTTTTCTTCGACGATCACATGCATGATGGCATTGAGCATTGAAACATCACCGCCGGGCTTGAACTGCAGCATGTGTTTTGCGTGACGCTTCAAGGCCTGACCGCGGGGGTCCATGACAATCAAGGTCTTCCCGTCTTTGACGGCCTGCTTGAAGAAAGTGGCCGCGACGGGATGGTTTTCCGTGGGGTTCGCACCGATCACAATAATGACTTCTGCATCCCGGACCGCTGTAAACGGCGCGGTGACGGCGCCAGATCCGATGCATTCCATGAGGGCAGCGACGGAAGACGCATGGCATAGCCGGGTGCAATGATCGACATTATTGGTGCCGAATCCGGTGCGGACCAGTTTCTGAAAAAGATAAGCTTCTTCGTTTGATCCCTTAGCCGAACCGAACCCGGCCAAGGCGCCACCGCCATGATCATCGCGGATCTGCCGCAATCCACCCGCGGCTCGTTCAAGGGCTTCTTCCCAACTGGCTTCGCGGAAATGGGTAAGCGGGTTCGCCGGATCAATGTCTTCGACGGCGTTCTTAGGCGCATCGTCCTTGCGGATCAACGGGACAGTCAGACGGTGCGGATGGTGCGCGTAATCGAATCCGAAGCGACCTTTAACGCAGAGCCGGTTTTCGTTGGCGGGACCGTCGCGACCGGTCACGTATAGAAGCTTGTCGTCTTTGAGGTGATAGGTCAGCTGGCAACCCACACCACAATAGGGGCAGACAGAATCCACTTTTCGGTCGGGTTGCATGCGGCCCGGTTGGTCAGCCGATGTTACGGATTTGGGCAGAAGGGCTCCGGTGGGGCAGGCCTGCACGCATTCACCACAGGCAACGCAGGTGCTTTCACCCATAGGATCGTCAAGATCGAAGACAATTTTGGCTTCCGATCCGCGTTGGGCCATACCGATAACATCATTGACCTGAACTTCGCGGCAGGCGCGTACGCAGAGGGTACAGTTGATGCAAGCGTCCAGATTGACCGCCATCGCCGGATGGCTTGGGTCCGCGCTGGGTGAGTTTTTTGCCGGGAACCGGCTGGACTCGACACCTATTTTGTCAGCCCATCGCCAAAAGCGGGAATCGTCATCGTGATGAGTAGTCCGGTCCGGCTGATCCGCGACCAAAAGCTCAAAGACCATCTTGCGGGCTTTTTTGGCACGCTCGCTGGCGGTGGTCACTGTCATGCCATCAGCAGGCTTGCGGATGCAGGAGGCGGCCAGGACGCGCTCGCCTTCTATTTCGACCATACAGGCGCGGCAATTACCGTCTGACCGGTAGCCCGGTTCCGGGGCATAACATAGATGAGGAATTTCGGTACCGACGCGGTCGGCAACCTGCCAAATGGTCTCATCCGGTTCCGCAGTTACGGTTTTTCCGTCGAGGGTAAATTCTATCTTGTCTGCCATTATATTCGCCTGAATCAAACTATGGGCTCAACCTAGTTTCCACCGCCCATAGGGTCAATTGCAGTGTTAGAGAGTTTTGCCTTTTCGCTCGCGAAAACGTTATTGGTGAAATGACGGGGTGATGCCATCTTCTTTGAAAGAGCAAACCATAGGTTTAAACCCATGCCAATCCGCCAGCCCCGTGACTGGGAACTCAAAGAATCACAGATAACTCCGGAGGGAGTTTATCGCGACCGCCGCTCACTATTGAAGACAATGGGGCTGGGCGGATTGATTGCAGGGGCTGCACCGTTGCTGGCGGCGTGTGAAGATACTACGCCGATCACCTATGAAATCGATCCAAGTGCATCATTATATCCCGTGAAGCGGAATACCTTCTACAAACTAGATCGCCCGGAAACCTCGGAAAAGCTGGCAACGACCTATAATAATTTCTATGAATTCGGCTCTCATAAGAACATCTGGCGGGCGTCGCAAGTCCTACCATTACGGCCTTGGGAGGTAAATATTGACGGATTGGTGGAGAAGCCGGTCACTCTGGGGATAGATGAACTCCTCAAGAAAATGCCTCTTGAAGAACGGCTCTATCGGTTTCGATGTGTTGAGGCATGGTCAATGGCCGTCCTTTGGTCGGGGTTTGCTTTGAAAGCGCTGGTTGATCTCGCAAAGCCGCTCGGCTCTGCAAAATATTTACAGATGGAGACCTTTCACAACCCAACGGTGGCGTCTGGTCAGAAACAGGGTTGGTATCCATGGCCCTATCGCGAAGGGCTGACTATTGCGGAGGCTACGAATGATCTCGCCTTTATAGCGACGGGTTTGTACGGCAAGCCTATCCCCAAACAGAACGGTGCCCCGCTGCGACTGGCAGTGCCCTGGAAGTATGGCTTTAAATCGGTCAAATCAATTGCGCGTTTTACCTTCACCGAGAAAAAGCCGCTGACATTCTGGGAGAAGGTCAATTCGGCGGAATATGGTTTCTGGGCCAATGTGAATCCAAAAGTGTCGCATCGACGCCGGAGTCAGGCGACTGAACGTGTACTGGGAAAGTCGGGTCGCGTACCGACGCAACTATTTAATGGTTATGGGGAATATGTCGCTGAGCTATACAAGGGAATGGAAGGTCAGAGGCTTTACACCTGAGTATTGAGCGAAGGAGAGGTATCAATGACACGCAATTTCGTATCAGTTTTGGGAGTCCTGTTGGCGTTGGCGGTTATGCCAATTTCTCAGGCAGCGGCCGCCAGCTATTTTAACAAATCAAGTTGGACTGGTGTGGCAATCGAAGGTGTTGACCCCGTTGCCTATTTCACAGAACGCAAGCCTGTAAAAGGTTCCGGTAAATTTTCTCTCAAATGGAAAGGTGCGACCTGGCGGTTTTCCAGTGCTGAGAACCTTGAACGTTTTAAGGCGTCTCCTGAAAAATATGAACCTCAATATGGTGGATTTTGCGCATATGCCGTCAGTGAAGGCTATACGGCGTCAATTGACCCTGATGCGTGGTCAATTGTGGACGGGAAGCTCTATCTCAATTATTCGAAATCAGTGAAGCAGTTGTGGTCTCAAGATATATCGGGTCATATTCGCAAGGGCGACCGCAACTGGCCGGGTCTAAAAACGAAGCTTTTGAATTAGGCAGGTGTCTCGAACCCAAAGAGCCGCAGGGTTCTCGACCAGAATTTGTTGCCGAATTTGTTCGTCGGCGGCCCAATTCATAAACTGGTCTAGTAAATCACCATCATGGGAATAGCCACGTAGGAATTGCGGTGAGGCCAGTTGGTTCCCCAAACGAGGCGGTCGGGCCTTGTCTCAATCAATGCGCGGGCATAGGGCGTCATGTCATCGTATGGTGCCAGAAGCCGACAACCGATACCAACTGCATATTTTTGCCCAACAATGATCAGTATCGCGAAGCAGTGCCAGCAATGTCTGGAAACCGGGGCTTTCAACTGTGTTATGGCTGCGAACTCGGGCTAGGTGATCAAATAGAATATTTGCAGACAGCTTGCGGATACGCGGAGCCAGCTCAATAATTTCTTCGATGTCGGTTAGATGAATGAGAATTGCCCAGCCGAGATCTTCCATGAGCGGCTGCCATCGCTTCGAGTTGATCCAGGCGGACGGCCCCTGGCGAAAAACTAGATAGCCGAATGCCGCAAAAATTCTTTTCGACTAAAAAATCGAGATGCTTCTCTATGTTATCTCGTGGCATTGCCGCGACGCCTCGAATACGACCATTTGATTTTTCGATCGCATCAACAGTTGTCGGGTCGATCCCGCCATAGTCCCGCCCGCTTGAACGAGAACGGCGCGCTCGATACCTAAAACATCAAGCATGTCTCGATACTGCTTATAGCTTGTGTCTGGCCCGTTACCTTTGTCTGGGTCGATTGGAAAATGCGCAAAGGGTCCGTAGAGATGGGCGTGAGTGTCGCAACTCAACGGCGGCAGGCTGATTTTGGGTTTCTTGGGTTGCCAGTCGGGGCCGTTGATTAAATCAGTCATCCCTAGCACCGATATCTAAATTTACTTCACATCGTCCGGGAAATATTTGAAGACGGAGTTCAGGCCGTTGGTCGCTGCCTGGCCTAGGCCGCAAATAGATGCATCTTGCATTGCCGAATGACAGCTCTTCCAAGAGCGGTTTGTCCCAGCTCGGTTGTTCGAGAAGCTGGACGGCTTTTTCGCAGCCATTGCGGCACGGTGTGCATTGTCCACAGCTTTCATCTTCGAAGAATTTTAGAAGATTGAGGGCGACGTCACCTGTGGAGTCCTCTTCCGATAGGACAATGACGGCCGCTGACCCGATCAGGCAGCCATATTGTTCGAGGGTTCCAAAATCCAATGGCTCACTGTCCATGCTGGCTGGCAAAATGCCGCCGGAGGCCCCGCCAGGCAGATAGCCTTTAAAGGTATGGCCCTCTGACATGCCGCCGCAATATTCGTCGATAAGCTCGCGAGCCGTAATTCCGGCATCGGCAATTTTGACGCCCGGTTCCTTTACGCGGCCTGATACAGAAAACGTTCGCAGACCTTTCGATCCATTGCGCCCTTTATCGGTGAACCAATTCGACCCTTTTTGAACAAGATCGCGGATCCAGTAGAGGGTTTCAACGTTGTGAATCAGAGTAGGACGACCAAATAGGCCAATTTGGGCGGGGAAGGGTGGTTTGTGGCGGGGGAGGCCACGCTTGCCTTCGATCGATTCCAGCATCGCGGATTCTTCGCCGCAAATGTATGCGCCGGCGCCGCGACGGAGATGAATACGTCCGGGACTCGGCTAGGCCGGCGGCTTCTAGTTTGGGAATTTCTTTGAGAAGAATTTCGCGAATTTCCGGGTATTCGTCGCGTAAGTAAATATAGATGTCTTGTGCTTCAACCGCCCAAGCGCCGATCAGCATGCCTTCGAGAAAGCGATGTGGGTCCTGTTCCAGGAACCAGCGATCTTTAAAGGTACCCGGTTCACCTTCGTCAGCGTTGACGGCCATAAGCCGAGGACCCGTCTCCGCTCTGACAAAAGTCCATTTTCGTCCGGTTGGAAACCCAGCGCCACCTAGGCCGCGTAACCCAGAATCATTGAGGGTTTCAATCAGCTCGTCCGGTGTGCGGGTATTGCCCAGGCACTCTCGGAGCAAGGCATAGCCACCTTCTTTTTCGTATGCATTAAAATCCACGTAATTTGGCAACTTTACATGCGTCTTATTTTTCGCTGCTGCCAGAGCGGTATCCACTGTCGCTGGCGCAATTTGTGTATGACCGATAGCGACTGCCGGTGCTTTGTCACAGGCACCCATGCAGGGTGCTCGCAGGACGCGAATGTCAGCGTCGGCGTTTTTTGATAATTCAGCGATCAGCTGTTCGGCACCAAGCATTTCACACGTTACGCTATCGCATACGCGTATTGTTACCGGCGGGGGTCGATTGGCGTCATCCGTAATGACGTCGAAATGCGCATAAAATGTTGCGACTTCGTAGACTTCCGTCATCGCCATCTTCATTTCATCGGCGAGCACGACGAGATGATCAGCCGAAAGGCATCCGTATCTATCTTGTATTAAATGGAGGTGCTCGATGAGCATATCGCGATCACGCGGCTTGTCGCCGAGCAGAGCTCGGACCTGGTCTTGGGCATTGGCGTCAATCTGACGCCCTTTAGGGTGCGCAGCACCGCGTCCGCCACGTCCTGGATGAGAATGTCTTTTTACGGATTTAGTATCGGCCATGCTTTATAATCTTATCTAATCTAGTGTCGTGGTGAATTGTAATCTGTCAGCTCGTTGTTACCTGCTGCGACACAATTATTCCAGAAAAACCCATAATTTGGCCATCATTACCCGTGATCTTCTTCCACCAAAATTAAGGAGATGACGTTGCCGTTAATCAACTCTTTACCCTGATGCTCAAAATTGACAGTAATTCGGTTGTCGATTGAAGATTGGACTTGGCCAAGACCCCAGTCCTCGCGATCTGGATGACGCACGAGAACGCCGGGGACAAATTCTTCATTCATATTGGTTTCCATCGATAAGTTTGAGCCAGAGTATCGAAAATTTTGCAGGTTGCCAGACACAATGCCAAGTCTCGGAGCGTTATCGGCAGTCAGTACAGGAGTAAAAGACGATGTTAGTTGAATTTCCCCTACGTGTTTCCGAACTGCTTTGTTCAAGGCTCTGTCATGACTTGATCAGTCCTACAGCGGCGGTCAGCAACGGATTGGAGTTGCTGGAGGATGAGTCTGGCGGCGTTGATGATGGCGTCATGTCGCTCCTGTCCTTTAGCATCAAGCAGGCTGCGGGGCGCCTGATGTTTTTTCGAATTGCCTACGGACTCGGTGGTGAAAACGCCGATGCGTTATCGATCAAAGAAACATCTGATCTCGTAGATGGCATAATCGAAGAAGATAAAATTGAAGCCATCATGCCAACAGGGGAAGATCCCCTTGGCCGGGTCGCGGTTAAAATATACCTGAATCTGGCTTTTCTTGCGTTGGAAACACTCCCTAATCGCGGAAATTTGGTTATAGAAATCCAGAAATCCGATACGATTACGATAACCGCGACAGCGAGTGGCCCAGGTACGGGGCTTCGTCCGGAAGTTGCTGATGCGCTCAAGCCCGGTGTCGAGATTGACTCCCTTACCGCCCGTACAGTGCAGGGATACTTTACGGCATGGTTGTGTGAGGCAGCTGGCGGTAAACTCAATGTTACGGAAACAACAGACAAGGTTTCTTTGATCGCCGAAATACCAATAGGTTGACCTTTTTTCTTTGCTAATTTTCTAGCGTAGATCGCCGCTGCCCGCCGTTTAAAGACGGCGCGCCCGTAGCCCCCCGCATTTGCCGAACCCAGAGACGTCTGTACTTTACGGCTTTTTAAACAATTACGCCGAAACTCCATCTGACCGCCCCCCTATTGGAGGGGTGGACCTATTTTTTCAGTAATTCTGCAGGCGGACAGATGGACGATCTTTTAAGCGAATTTTTGACGGAAACGAATGAAAGCCTCGAGGAGCTTGATGTCGAGGTCGTACGTCTCGAACAAGAGCCCAATGATCCGGAACTTCTTTCCAGTATTTTTCGACTTGTGCATACCATTAAAGGGACATGCGGCTTCCTGGGATTGCCGCGACTGGAGTCTGTCGCCCATTCAGGGGAGAACATTCTCGGTAAGTTCCGTGATGGTGAACTGCCGGTTACCCCCGAGGCCGTTACCCTTATTTTTGAATCTCTCGATCGTATTAAATCGCTTCTGGCAGCGCTTCAGGAAACGCAGACCGAACCTGATGGCGATGATATCGATTTGATCTCACGTTTGAACGCGATGGCTGAAGGTGTCGCGCCGCCTCCTGCGGCTGCAGCCCCAGCCGTTGTGGAAACCGCAGCGCCCGAACCGGTCGCTATCGAAGAAGTGCCTGCGCCAGCACCAGTCGAAGCGGCAGCATCTGAAGTAGAAACCGCAAAAGTGTCCGGAGAGCCGTTGGTTAATCAACTCGGCGGCATTTCGATGGTGGACGCCAGTATCGAGACGTTGTTCCGGCATCTTCTCAAGGATGACGAGCTTAAGCCATATTTTGATGGCCTGGAGATGATGATTTTCCAGGCTAAAATGGTTGAATATTTCACCTCCATTTTGGGTGGTCGGGATAAATATACCGGCGATATCCAAGAGGAATTCCGGCCATTAGCGGAACAAGGCCTTTCCGACCCACATTTTGACAAAATGGTTGCCTGTCTACAAAGCGCACTTAGTGAGCTCGAAATCGATGACGCGTTGGCATCTGCCGTTGTGGCGGTGTTCGAGGGCGCCCGGGAGACGCTGCTATGCAAAGCGGAGATGGAAGCCAAGGCCGCCGCTGCCGCTGCTGCGGCTGCCGCAAAGAATAAGTCTGACGAGCCGGATGGCGCGCAAAAAGAGGCTGTCGCTGTTGTTCAGTCTGTTCGTGTCAATGTCGACATGCTGGAAAATCTAATGACGATGGTTTCGGAGCTTGTTCTTTACCGTAATCAGCTTCTCCAGATGGTTCGTAAATACG
Organism: uncultured Alphaproteobacteria bacterium; assembly: GCA_943787225.1. Taxonomy (GTDB): domain Bacteria; phylum Pseudomonadota; class Alphaproteobacteria; order MPNO01; family UBA2964; genus UBA2964. Next base: position 25,365 of record CALSLP010000001.1, on the reverse strand, counting down.
AAGACAGTGAATTCTCTACACCGTTACAACGCCTTAGCCTGATTACGACGGATCTTCAGGAAGGCGTGATGAAAACCCGGATGCAGCCGATTGGCAATGCCTGGAGCAAGATTCCACGGATTGTGCGCGATTTGTCATTGGATCTCGATAAGAAAATCGAGCTTGAAATGATTGGTGCGGAAACGGAGCTTGACCGACAAGTTCTTGAAATGATCAAGGATCCGTTGACGCATATGATTCGAAACTCCGGCGATCATGGGATAGAGCAGCCTGCAGACCGTCTGGCTGCGGGCAAGCCCGAAACCGGAAAAATCGTGTTGAACGCTTTTCATGAAGGCGGTCACATCATCATCAAAATTCAGGATGATGGACGCGGTATTGCTATCGACAAGGTCCGTGAAAAAGCGATCGCGAACGAGCTGGCAACGGTGGCAGAGCTTGATGCGATGTCATCCAAACAAATCATGCAGTTTATTTTCAAGGCCGGATTTTCGACGGCCGAGAAAGTTACCAATGTTTCGGGACGTGGGGTCGGCATGGATGTCGTGCGTACGAATATCGAAAAAATTGGTGGCAATGTTGAGCTGCAATCCGAGCCCGGCGTTGGGTCGACCTTTGTCGTTAAAATTCCGCTAACCCTGGCAATCGTATCAGCCCTAATTGTTGAATCCGGTGGCGAACGCTTTGCTGTTCCCCAGCTTAGTGTCGATGAGTTGGTACGGGTATCTGATGAATCTGAGCATCGAATTGAACAGGTCAATGCCACGCCGGTGTTGAGGCTTCGTGACACTCTGCTGCCGTTGGTCGATTTAAATGAGGTGCTCGGACTGAAGAAAGTCGAGAAAGTCATTTCTGACGATGCGGTGCCAGCACCCGAGGGAGAAGAGGCTGCTGGAGAGGAAACATTTATCGTGATTTTGCGATCTGGTGTTTCCAGCTTTGGTGTCATCGTGGATCAGGTTTTCGAATCAGAAGAGATTGTCGTTAAACCCGTTACCCCTGTGCTCAGGGAAATTTCGATCTTTTCTGGCAATACCATTCTGGGTGATGGCAGCGTAATTATGATTCTCGATCCGAACGGCATCGCGGAAGCGATGGGTGAAGCCATACAGAGCGAAGCGGCGGCGGTTGATGATGATGCCCGCCGCGCGCAGGAACGAGCGGCAGCGGAACGGTCTGCGATCCTGGTCTTCAAAGCGGGGACCGGAGAAAGCAGAGCGGTTCCTCTTGCCCTTGTGGCGCGCCTTGAAGAGATCGAGGTAGGCACGATTGAAGAAAATGATGGCGTTCCGGTTGTTCAATATCGCGGACGATTAATGCCCCTTATTGAAGTTGCTGAAGGATTTAAACGCGCAACTGAAGGCCGACAACAAGTCGTGGTCTTTGCCGATGGAGACCAAAGCATGGGTCTCATGGTGGATGAAATCGTCGATATTGTGGAGGATCGCCTTGATATCGAGCTGGCGTCGGCCCGTACCGGGGTGCTTGGCACTGCTGTGATTGGCAGCAAAGCGATGGACGTCATCGACACGGCTTATTATCTCGAAAAGGCGTTCGGCGATTGGTTTAAAACCCATGGTAATATGGCGACGAATGATCGTCCGACCAACAAAGTGCTACTGGTCGATGATAGCCCCTTTTTCCGTAATCTGTTGACGCCTTTATTGTCGGTGGCGGGGTACGAGGTGACGGCTGTCGAGGGCGGAGAAGCAGCGCTGTCACTTCGAGACGCTGGTCGTGATTTTGATGTCATTGTGAGCGATATCGAAATGCCCGGCATGGACGGTTTTGAACTCGCAAATGAGATACGAACGAACGGAGCGTGGACAAACACACCGCTGGTGGCGCTCTCATCCTTCTCGTCGAGAGCAGATCTTGAGAAGGGCCGCAACGTTGGTTTCCGTGATTATATCGTCAAGCTGGATAGGGATGCGTTGCTCGATTCCCTCTCCCATACATTAGCGACAGTTCGAGGTGCAGCATGAGTGATACAACGAATAATGCGACTCCAGAGACACGAGAGTTCGTAACCATAATGGTCGGGGATCAACTTTGTGGGATCGACGTCCTTAAAGTCTACGATGTTTTGGGACCGCAAAAGATCGCACGCGTTTCTTTGGCTTCGGCCGAGGTTGCGGGTCTCTTAAATTTGAGAGGCAAGATCGTTACCGCCATCGACCTACGCCGTCGTCTCGGTGTTGAAGATAGGCCTGAGGGTGAACGTGGCATGAGCGTCGTCGTTGAACGACGAAACGAACTTTATAGCTTGGCCGTTGATTCCGTTGGTGAGGTTCTTCGGTTGCCGGCTGACAAATTTGAACCCAATCCTGCCACGCTGGATTCTACCTGGCGTCAGTTTTCCGAGGGTGTTTATCGCTTGGAAGAAGGTGTTCTGGTTGTGATCAATGATGACAGCTTGTTGGATTATGGCCGCACTCCAGTTGCGGCCTAAGAGAAATGCAGGAACAGCGGAGAACTGCGAGATGAAGTCTTGTCTTATAGTCGATGATTCCAAGGTCGTGCGTATGGTCGCCCGCAAAATACTGGAAGAGTTGGGTTTTGAAATTAGTGAAGCGGCTGATGGCCAGCAGGCCCTTGATAGTTGCAAAGGTCAAATGCCTGACGCTGTACTGCTCGATTGGAATATGCCCGTTATGGATGGTCTCGAGTTTCTCAGAGCCTTGAGAGCGATGGCCGATGGGGGTAGCCCGAAGGTCGTCTTCTGTACGACAGAAAACGATATGGCTCATATCACGGAAGCAATCAAAGCCGGGGCCGATGAGTACATAATGAAGCCATTTGACGGCGATATCATACAAACGAAATTTGCACAGGTAGGTATACTGTAATGTCGTCACTGAGTGATCGTTCCGATAGCCGTGTCGAGGCAGATGTTTGTCGCGTTATGGTTGTCGATGATTCTGCTGTGATCCGGGGCTATTTCCGCCGGGCTCTTGAATCCGACCCCGAGATCAAAATCGTCTCTTCTGCTGGCAATGGCGCTGTCGCTGTTGAAACACTGGCCCGAGAACCTGTCGACGTTATCGTGCTTGATATCGAAATGCCGGTTATGGATGGGTTGACGGCATTGCCGAAATTACTGGAGGTTGATCCATCAGTCAGAATTGTGATGGCATCGACCCTCACTGTCGCGAACGCGGATGTCAGCTTGAAAGCACTGTCCATCGGCGCAGCCGACTATGTTGCGAAGCCGACAACATCTGCTGCGTTGCATTCAGCGGAAGACTTTAAGCGCGAATTGATTGAAAAAGTGAAGGCGCTTGGAGCCGCTAAAAAATCCGGCGCTGCGGTTGTTAAGCAGCCTGCGACTATGGCGGCTGGTACGAAGCCGCCTGCAGTTGCAACGGCCTTTGAAACGCGGTCGCCAGCATCGTTGCCGGTAACCGTCGTTGGTATTGGCAGTTCTACGGGTGGCCCGCAGGCTTTGATGACAGTCCTTGGCGGTTTGCCGTCCAATTTTGATCTGCCAATCCTTATTTCTCATGACACTTGCGAACCAGGGAACTGGTTCATATACTCCGCGCCGAAATCTGAGCGTCTGGAGGTGACATGCCGCCGAAACTACCAAAGAATTACAGGCCATCAGAAAAAGAGCCTTTTATGAACGCCAAGCAGCGGGAATATTTCCGGCAGCGCTTGTTGACCTGGCGCGGAGAGCTCCTCCGTGAAACCAGCCAAACTCTTCAAAACCTTCAGGAAGATTCACTGCAAGCGCCGGATATTGCTGATCGGGCTTCGGCAGAAACTGATCGAGCCGTTGAATTAAGGACGCGTGATCGCGAACGCAAGTTAGTTCAGAAGATCGATGAAGCCCTTATCCGGATCGAAAAAGGGGAATATGGATATTGTGACGAGACCGGTGAGCCCATTGGGTTGCGCCGTCTTGAAGCAAGACCGATCGCCACGCTGAGCCTAGAAGCCCAAGAACAGCACGAACGGATGGAACGCGTTCACCGGGACGAATAGCATCTGTGGGTTTCTTCGTTAGACGGTTTCATTGTTAACCTAGAACGGGAAGACTACATCCAGGATCTGCGTTCCATAGCGTGGTTGCTGGACATCGGTAATATGGCCTTTGCCACCGTAGGAGATACGGGCCTCAGCGATCTTTTCGTATGAAATAGTGTTATCGGCCGCGATATCCTCTGGACGAACAACGCCGGCGACCTGAAGTTGACGAACTTCAAAGTTTACCCGCACTTCCTGGCGACCCAAAATTACAAAATTCCCATTCGGCAGTTTTTGAGTAACGATGGCGGCTAGTTTCAATTCAACCTTTTCATCGCGGTTGATTGTACCTTCACCCTCATTTGAAGTTTAACTATCGAGGTCGAGAAGACTCCCGGCATTGATGGTCTCTGGAAGGACGCGTGTCAGGCTTGTTTCATATCCAAGTAATGAATTTGCCGACGCATCTTCTGTGTTTGTCCGCTTGCGCGTGGTCTTATTGTTAATCGTGGCACTGTCTGAGATCGAAATGGTCACTGTCAATAGGTCACCAATCTGCGACGCTCTTTGATCTTTAAAAAATGCACGGGCACCATGACGCCATAAAGAGTTTGGCGCTCTTGGCCGTTTGGATACTCGCGGCATTGGCATCGAAACCGGGGCGTATTGTGGTGCATGGGTAGGGTTCTGAATTTGAGTCAGCTTGGGCTCATGCCCGACCTCCGCGAGACGGTTCAGCATATTACAGCCGCCGAGGGCGAAGGAGGCTATGAAGACACACCCGATACTTTTCTTTGTCGATGAGATGACTGGTTCGCAAAACCGCAACATGTGTTTATCCTTAAAGTACACTGCCCAGAAGTCCGATGGTAACTCGGCTGGGGCCTACGACCGTGGCTTCAATTGTTTTCCGGCTGCGCGTATTCTGAACGCGAACGACCTCTCCTTTGGCGCCATCATCAATCGCTTTACCGCGAGCGGTAATCAACATTTTTTTGGTTCGTAGGACGATGGTGACGATCGATCCCTTTTTTACAACGGTTGGCGGTTTTAAATCGCCGCTGCGAATTTGTTTACCATTTTGAATAAGGCGTTTGGGCGTTTTGCCAATGATATCGCGGATATTGAGTAAGGCATTACGCCCAACAGCGCTCAGTGGGAGTTCTATAATATCGAGATCAGCTTCGCGGATGATGTCGTTTCTTTGTAGGCGTCGCGAGAACACAGGAACTTTGACGACCGTATAAGTTCTTCCGGTGATTTGTAGCCGCTCGTTGCCACGTTTCCCTCTTGGAATTTCGATCTTGGCAGAAAATGTTCGGTTTTTGATGTTGAATCTCGGCGATAATATTCGGACCTCGTTTTGAGTCCCGCGGGCGACGTATACCGATAGATCTTTCTTGGAAAGTTTTATTCTTTGATCTTTGGGTAGACCCGACTGGCGGAGCGCATGCCTAAGTTTTGTAGCGATCTCTTCGGTTGAAACGAGATCCCCAGGGCGGCGGACGACGGTACGGTCGTAGCGACTCTCTGGATACCAATCGAGCCCGGCGCGGCGCGCAATGTTTTGTAATTGGCGGGCACCGAATGTTTCGCTTCGTCCTGGTGCAGGTGAGTTAGCAACAACGGTTTTACTGTGTTTGCCGGCATCGATAAACAGGTCGCCAAGCCGGATAATATCACGTTCGACCGAGACCGCGTTCCGCAGAGTGGCCGCCGTGCTCGCATCGATGGCCGCGCCGACGATGAAGAAGGCGATTGCGTATGGGAGAGAGCGACTAAGCATTACTGGCTACCTGATCTGGTTCAAGGTTTGCATCATCTGATCAGAGGCCTCAATGACGCGTGAATTCATTTCATAGGCCCGCTGTGCGGTAATCAGATTTGTAATTTCCTGGACGACATTGACGTTTGATGTTTCGACAAAGCCCTGAATAAGAGTGCCGTATCCAGCGGAACCTGGCGTTCCATCGACCGGGGCTCCTGACGCTGGCGTCTCAAGCAGCAGGTTATCGCCCAACGGGTCCATACCGGCTTCGTTGGCAAAATTGGACAGGGTTAACTGGCCGACATTCTGAGGGGCAATTGTTCCTTGAATCTGGGCAAGAACCTCGCCACTAGGGTTAATTGTTACATTAATTGCATTGGCGGGGATCGTTACCCCGGGACTAACAGTATAGCCGTCAGTGGTGACGATGGTGCCGTCTGGACTGAGCTGAAATGAGCCGGCTCTGGTATAGGCCGTTCTTCTCCGCTCGGCAAGGTTACTTTGAAGAAACCTTTACCCTGAATGGCGACGTCATAGGTATTGTCCGTGGAGATCAGGTTGCCTTGCTCGGTGATACGGTAAACAGCGGCGGTTTTGACACCGACACCCGATCTGGACACCGGCTGGAACAATAGTGCCCGTATCTGAGGACGATGATCCGACGCGCCGTTCGTCCTGGTATAGTAAGTCCTGAAATTCAGCCCGCTGACGTTTGAAGCCAGTGGTATTCATGTTGGCGATGTTATTGGAAATGACTTCCACATTGAGCTGTTGGGCCAAACATGCCGGTGGCGGCGATATTAAGGGATCTCATGGCTTATTTACTCTTGAGCTAAAGTGAATTGATTTATTGAGCTTGTTTGGTGAGGACCTCTATGGCCTCGCGCAACAAGCTGTCATCGCCTTTGACATATTGTTGCGATGATTCGTAACTGCGCATTGCCGAGATCATATTCGTGACTTCAACAATAGGCTGGACATTGGAGCTTTCGACCATGCCCTGGATGATTTTTGGCCTTGAGAGCCGGTTTTGATGGTTCGTCAGTTTTAAAGAGAGAATCGGCAGCTTTTTGCAGAGACTTCTGGTTCTCAAACGTCACAATATTGAAGCGGCCCTTATCGCCTGTCTTGCCACTTATTGTGCCGTCAGTGGAAACCTCAATCGCGCCGTCACCAGCCGTGATTGTAATCGGCGTTCCCTTGTCATTGAGCACGGTATGTCCGCCTGTGGTGGCAAGCTGGCCCTTTTCGTTGAGCATAAAATGCCCATTTCGCGTGTAGGCGTTGCCATCAGGTGTATCGACGACAAACCAGCCTTCGCCATGGATTGCCATATCGAATGTATTACCGGTTTTGACGAAGTCACCCTCGCTGTAATCCCGTACAACGGCGATATCCTGGACGTATGAAACGGTGTCTCCCGATTCCGTTTGCGACAAGTATTCCACGAACAACATTTGTTCGCCTTTGTAGCCCGGCGTAGAGGAGTTCGCGATATTGTTCGCGATTGTTTCCATCTGCCGTTCCATTACCGTTTGGCGGGACAGCGCAACAAGTAAGGCCATTTTCCATTAGCGGGTGCTCTTTTGTCTGTAATACCTATCCGCAATCTTCGCGGTCGTTCTCAGGATGTATATTCTGTGCCACATGAATAATTTCGTTAAATCAATAGCTTACGAAATAAGAACTGAGGGGTGGAGGGTAATTGTGCAGCCTTTTGGCAGGGTTTGCCCGGCAGGATTTACCGTTTTGCCCGGAATGTGCTGACCTAAATCAGTTCTTAACCCTCTTGCTTTACCTTTTCCTCATGTCTAGCCAACCAACGCTATTGCAGGAGAGAACCCGTGGCCGAAGCAGATCACGCAGAAATTGACATTGATGATGATATTGATGCGCCAAAAAAAGGGCTGACCGGCAAGAAGATCGTCTTGTTCATTGTGCTTCCCATACTTTTGCTGGGGGGGCGTCGGTGGTGGATTGATGATGTCTGGCATTCTCGGTGGCGCTGAAGAAACGGCAAAGGTTGAAAAGAAGGCGAAGCCCAAACCGATCCAAACAGTGTTTTTTGATCTACCAGAAATGTTGGTCAATCTTAACGGTACCGGGCGCCGTCAAAATTTCCTGAAAATGCAGGTTAGTCTGGAGCTGACTGACGAAGCCGTCATTCCAGAACTTCAGAAATTGACCTCCAAGAATTGTTGATAACTTTCAGGTGTATCTACGTGAACTTCGCGTTGAAGACCTTCGCGGTAGTGCGGGCGTCTATCGACTACGTGAGGAACTCGTCGCGCGAGTCAACGCTGCGGTTCGACCTGTGGAGGTAAGGGACGTGCTCTTTAAAGAGATGCTGATTCAATAAGATATTTCATCTGACTCACCAAAATCGGATTAAACGACGATGGCAGAAGATACTGAGGTTCCTGAAGAGGAAATGAGCGAGGACGATCGGCTAGCGGCTGAATGGGCTGCGATGGCCGATGAAGACGAGGTCGACACCGATGCTGACATGGCGTCCGAATGGGCGGCAATGGAAGAAGAGGGATCTATAGAACAGGATATATACGGTCCGCCTACGGTTCAGCCTACACGAATTCTCAATCAGGATGAAATCGACAGCCTTCTTGGCTTTCGCGATGATGATGATGAGGCGAGCAAGTCTGGTATTCTTGCGATCGTTAACAGTGCGTTGGTGTCGTATGAAAGACTACCGATGCTCGAGGTGGTCTTTGACCGCCTTGTACGGATGCTATCGACAAGTCTTCGTAACTTTACATCTGACAATGTTGAGGTATCTCTCGACAGCATTACCTCGCTCCGTTTTGGAGATTACCTGAATTCCATTCCTTTACCGGCGATGCTTGGTGTTTTTTAAAGCTGAAGAGTGGGACAACTTCGGCTTACTGACGATCGATAGTTCGTTGATCTACTCAATTGTTGATGTCTTGCTGGGCGGTCGTCGGGGGGCTTCCGGCTTTTCCCTATTCGTATTGAAGGACGGCCTTATACGACGATTGAACGAAGTCTTGTTGAAAGAATGGTTCACGTTGTTCTTAATGACCTCAGTGCAGCGTTTGATCCATTGTCACCAGTTACTTTCCGGTTCGACCGGCTGGAGACAAATCCTCGCTTCGCGACCATCGCGCGGCCGGCCAATGCTGTTATCCTCGCAAAGCTTAGAGTCGATATGGAGGATCGCGGCGGGAAGATTGCATTATGTATCCCCTACGCGACGCTGGAGCCGGTTCGGGATTTATTGCTCCAGATGTTTCTTGGCGAAAAATTTGGACGGGATTCGATTTGGGAAACCCATTTGGCCAATCAGCTTTGGCAAACCAATATTGAAATCGAAGCGGTTTTAGACCAGGTCGAAGTATCTCTCCATAAAGCACTTAATCTCCAGGTCGGAAGTCAGATTCTATTGAACGCGGGGCCTGAGTCTCCTGTTACGTTGAGATGTGGCACCTCCCCGTTATTTGTAGGGACGATGGGGCGCAAGGAAAATAATATTGCGATTAAGGTTCATGATAAGGCTCCCCGGCAAGTTAAATCTCGGTCGGAGGATTGATGTCATATTTTACAATCGTCTTTGAGGTTGGTCTCGCTGTATTGATGATTGTTCTGATCATTTACTGCGTGATTTTGAACAAGCGTCTGGCAGCGATTAGATCGCAGGATACCGATATCCAGGCAATGACGGCCAGTTTTGAAGCTGCGTCTCAACGTGCAGAGGAATCGGTGGGCCATATAAAAGCGGCGGGGCTTGCGGCCGAAAGGTCATTGCGAGTGGCAATTGAAGACGCTGAAGGTGTAAAGAAATCGATTTCAGCGACGCCTGGTAAGTTTATGCCGCCAGTAAACAATATGATGGCCGCGCATCAAGAAAGCTCTGCGCAGTGGGCTCCCCCTTCGGGAGATCACAGTGATCCACAATTGCGGGACGATAACAATGTGCCGGACAGAGCCGAGCAGCCGCTTTCTCGGGATCAATCACCTGATCGGAAACAAGCTGAAATGGCGGTCTTAAATGCGATTCGGTTAGCAAGAACGGAGGCGTAATAAAGTGTTGTCACGAATTCGGCTTCTGCCTGTCCTAATTGTCGTTCTGTCTTTCACCCTTTCGCTCAAACTCGGTTCGTTGTGGGATGGCGCCATTGGAATTTTTTCGGCCTCTGTTGCGATTGCACAGGAAAAAAAGCCGGAGACCGTCGAAAAGAAACAGAAACCCGCCGAAAAGGTAATCACCCCTAAAAAATCAGGTGGGGATCAGATTGGAAGATTTGAACCTGGACTTGTAACTGATTCTGAATTGGAAATTCTTCAGAAGCTCGTAGACCGGCGCGGGAAACTTAAAGCGCAGGAGCAAAAGCTGGATACCCGCGAGCGTCTCCTGATGGCGACCGAAAAACGGATTAATGCCAAGCTGGAAAAACTGAAATTGATGCAGGCGACGATCTCGAATTTGTTGACGAAGCACGAGAAGCAAAAAGAAAAGAAAATGAAAAGCATCGTCAAAATTTATGAAAAGATGAAACCTGGAGATGCCGCAAGAATTTTTGAAGAGCTTGATATGGCGATCCTGCTTGATGTCGTCGAACGCATGAAGGAAGCTAAAACCGCCCCGATTATGGCGAAAATGACCCCTGGGAAAGCAAAACTACTGACCGCCGAGCTTACCCAACGTCGATCTCTTCCAACAATAGAGCAGAATAAAAATAGAGCAAATTAAAGCGGAAAGGGTTGCTGATTTAACGCTCCTTTAACCCCCTATGTCTATCTTTCTTCTTGATTATTTGGATCAACCTGCCCGTTAATTAACGGGCCGATGGAGAGTTAAATGGCCGTCGACAAGAATATGCCCATCCTGATCGTGGATGACTACAAAACTATGCTACGGATTATCCGTAACCTCCTTAAGCAGCTTGGCTTCGACAACGTCGAGGAGGCAACCGACGGGACGGCATGTCTAGCCCCCAAGTTCTGTGCCATTCCTGATTAGAGTTTCTGGTATTGGCGGTCGCATGTTCAGTGCCTGATGTGGACGGATGTGGTTGTACTGTCTGAGCCACTGGTTGATGACGATCTGAGCCTGCTTAGTCGTGGTGAACCACTCGGCATTGAGAACCTCGCGGCGCAGGGTTCCGTTGAAGCGTTCGTTGTATCCGTTCTCCCAGGGTGATCCGGGATAGATCCGGATGGGTTTGATGCCGACCCTTGCCAGCCAGTCCTGCATCGCCTGTGCGATGAACTCGGGACCATTGTCCGAGCGGATGTATTCCGGGGTGCCGTGGCGCAGCAGGAGTGGGTATAGCGCCTCAAGCACATCGTCAGCCCTCATCCGGGTGCGAACCGTCACAGCCAGCACCTGGCGGGTGTACTCGTCCAGGACAGTCAGCATCTTGTAGCTCCGACCATTGTCGAGCTTGTCGTGCACGAAGTCGATGGCCCAGACGTGATTGGGATGGGTTGGCCGCAACCGAATGATCGAGCTGTCCTTGTGATAGAGCCGCCGGCGCTTCTTGTCTCGTTGCGGCAGCTGAAGTCCTTCTTCGCGCCAGATCCGCTCAACCTTCTTGTGGTTCACCTTCCACCCTTCGATACGCAGCAGGACGGCAATCTTGCGATAACCGTAGCGCCCATACTGCTTCGCCAGCCGGATCAGTGCCAACCGCAGAGCATTGTCATCTTTGGGATCTGGTCGATATTGCAGGGAACTGCGGGCCAGACCAATAACCCGGCAGGTCCGTCGCTCCGACGTAGCAAGCTTCTGGCGTGTATGGATAACGGCCTGACGAAGATGCTCGGTCGTCAGGCCCTGGGCTTTAGGTAGCTCAGGCTTTCCTTGAGGATCAGCTTGTCCAGTTCGAGCTCAGCCACAATCTTCTTCAACCGCGTATTCTCCTTCTCGAGAGAACGCATCTCCGACAACTGCGACCGACCCATCCCGCCAAACCGCTTGCGCCAGTTATAATACGTAGCGTCGCTGATACCCACGCCACGACACGCCGACGCTACGTCGCTGCCGTTCGACAACTTCACTTCAATCTCACGCAGCAGCTTCAGTATGTCCTCGTCCGAATGTCGTTTCCGAGCCATCACAAATCCCCTTTCCATGCCAAAATAATGGCCCAGTTTTAGGGGGGAAGGACACTGCGCTTGAAAGGAAAATTGCCGGGTCAGAATCGGGCCCAGGCCCGACGCTGACCAAAACGGCTAATTTCTTAAAGCTTGAAGTGGTGTCGAACGACGTCGGGGAATAGATCCTCGACTTCGAGTTTCTTGTGCAATGTTCCTTGCTCAAAGCCAAATTGCAGGAAGGCTTCCAGCGTGGTCCGGTTTGAGTCGATGCCGTAAGGCCATTGCTCTTCGCCGAACATTTTACGGTTGCTTTCAAGACTGTCGTAGTAGGACCACGCAACGGGGAACTGGGACACGGTGAAGTTGGCTAGTCTTTCGAAACTCCGAGCCTTGGCTTCTTCAAAGGCCGTTATAAGGTTCTGGGCGACCCATGGGTCTTTCTCAAATACATCGCGGCGGATCGCCACGGTATGCATAATCGGGAAAATACCGGTTTCGTTGAAATACTGCTCTTCTTCCTGGCGGTAATTCGGGTAAAGCTGCACGACACGCGGGTCACCGGCGATGAATTCATTTGGCGGGCGGGCTGAGAAGGCACAATCGAGATCACCCGCTAACATCATCTGCATCAAGGAGCGATCGGTGACGATTGTGAGATCGATATCATCGGGTAGATTTAGCTGGGAGGCTTCCTGACGACCTGGATCGTTGATGCCTGACTGGAACCAGGTCGCGCTACTTAGTGGTACGCCTGCGGTATGTTCCATCCAGCCACGTGTATAAATGCCGGCGGTTTGTCCCCATTCCGGGACGCCGATCCGCTTGCCCTTGAGGTCTGCTGCGGTTTTGATCGGGCCATCCTTGAGCATATAGATCGAAGAGTGGCGGAAAACACGAGAGGGAAAGACAGGGATCAGGACAAATGGTGCATCACCGCGAGATATCCACGATGTGCTCATCCCCATAGAAATTTCGGAAATTTCCCATTCCTGATTGAACAGGAAACGATGGAAGATTTCTTCAGGTCCATGATTGATGACAGTTAGGTCAATGCCTTCGGCCTTTACCGCACCAGTCGCCATGTCTTGAACATGGTCATACCGGTTCATTGCCATCGTCAGTTTAATGTCAGCCATTTAATTCTCCGCATTTTTGGTTTTTCTGTTGCGCGTTTGTACCGGAGCAAACCGAAAAACGCTAGGGGTGCCGCGCTTTTTCGATCGCCCGCCAAATTCGCTGTGACGTGGCCGGCATACCGATATCCGTGACTCCGAGCGGTGCTAACGCATCAAGGATGGCACTGATAACAGCCGGGGTTGCGCCGACAGTGCCGCCTTCGCCAGCCCCTTTGACACCGATGGGGTTGGTTTTGCACGGGACTTCATGGAATTCCATGTCGAAGGATGGCAGTGTTTCTGCGAAGGGCATGGCGTAATCCATCAATGATCCGGTCATGAGCTGACCAGACTCTGCGTCAAAGATGACATCTTCTGTCAGAGCCTGTCCAACGCCCTGGGCAATGCCGCCATGGATTTGTCCATCGGCAAGCATGGGGTTTATAACCACGCCGATGTCATCGACCACGGCGTATTTGTCGAGGGTCAGAGTGCCTGTATCGGGATCAATCTCTACCTCGCATATATGGCAGCCATTGGGGAAGCTCGGCTGGACCGCTGCGTAAGCGCCAGTGCCATCAAGGCCGACACCAAGCTCTGCGGGAATGCCGGCAGGTCTGAAGGATGCTTTGGCGACCTCGGTGATCGGCATCGCCCGATCGGTGCCGGCGATTGTGAAAATGCCGTCGGCAAATTCGATGTCACTGGCATCTGCTTCCATGAGGTGAGCGGCGAATTTTTTTCCGTTTTCGATCACCGCATTGGCGGCGTGGCGCATGGCGCTGCCGCCAAGGACCATACTGCGTGACGCGACCGTTCCCCGGCCTGCGGCGACGCTGGCGGTATCGCCTTGTTCAAGCTGTATGGAATCAAAGGGGATACCCAACCAGTCCGATACCATCTGGGCGTAGACCGTGGCATGGCCCTGCCCATGGCTGAAAGTGCCCGCGAAAAGCGTACAGGAGCCGCTGGGATCAAAGCGGATGTCGGCGCGTTCATTGAAATTGCCGCAATCGTCTATGTAATAGGAAATGCCGATACCGCGTTTGAGGCCTTTGGCCTCGCTGGCAGATTTTCTGTCTGCAAATCCATTCCAGTCTGCCAGCACCACGCATTTGTCCAGGACGCCTGCGAAATCGCCGGAGTCGTATATGAACCGCGTATGGGTCGTGTAGGGCAGGGCGTCGGGTGTGATCATATTACGGCGTCGCAACTCGACACGGTCTATGCCCGTCGCCTTTGCCGCCTTGTCGATCAGACGTTCCAGCGCAAAAATACCTTCCGGACGTCCGGCACCGCGATAGGCAGAGGTCGGTGTGGTGTTGGTGAAGACATGCTTGCTCGCAATATCAATCGCCGGGATGTCATAGACTGAAGTTGCAATTCGCAACGAAAAGACCAGCGGGATATAGCCTGATCCCGGGATATAACTGCCAGCGTTTTGCATCGCCCGCCAACGCAGTGCGAGGAATTTGCCGTTCTGATCGAGAGCGAGGGAACCCTCCAGAACCTGATCACGTCCCTGATTGTCGGTCAGCATTGCTTCAGATCGGTCGCCGATCCATTTGACCGGCCGACCTACGCGTTTTGCGGCCCATAGAACCAAAGCATCTTCGGGGTAAGTGGCGCCTTTCATACCAAAGCCGCCGCCGACATCTTTTGAAATCACCCGCAGACGGGATTCCGGAATTTTGAGAACGTTTTGGGCGACAGAGCTCCGCGTCATATGCGGACCTTGTCCGCTGGTATACAGCGTGTAACGGTCATCGGCTTCGTTGTAATCGCCAATGGTGCCGCGCGTTTCCAACGAAACGCAGGCCAGGCGGTTCTGTCGAAGGGTTACCTCTACAATATGAGCGGCTTGTTCGAAGGCTTTGGTGCTTGCCGCTTCATCACCATAATGAATGTCGGTCGCAATATTGTTCGCCGCGCCGTCATGCACCAATGGTGCATCGTCGGCGATGGCTGCGGCAGCCGTCGTTACGGCATCGCGTATGTCGAATGTTGTGGTGACCAACGCTGTGGCATCGCGCGCCTGTGCTTCGGTTTCCGCGATGACGAGAGCAATGCGTTCACCAATGAAACGGATTCTGTCCTGAACGATGATTGGCTGTTCGGTTCGAAAACCGTCTGACAATCCCATCATCTGTGGCAGATAGTTTGGCGCGATGCCCCCAATTTCATCCTGGATGGCTTCAGCGCCGGTGAGCACAGCGATTACACCGGGGGCTGCTTCCGCCTCCGACGTATCGATCGAGGTGATTACAGCATTAGGAACCTGCGCGTAAACAATGGCAGCATGCGCCATGTGGGGTAGGTTGATATCGTCGATATAGGTTCCGCGCCCGGTTAAAAAACGTGGGTCTTCGGTTCTCGCTACAGATTGGCCAACGCCGAAATTCATTAGTGCTGTCTCCTGTTTTTCATTGCCCTTGTTCTAGCAAACTTTGGCGGACTCGAAATCCCTCGTTAACTTAAATCGGTCGGAGGTTGTAGAATTTCGGCATAGCGTGAAACCTTCGCGATGAGCTCATTTGGGTCCATAAAGAAGGCTTCGATGATCTCACGGTTATCGACGTGAATTTCGGGCATCGTCGCGAGCACAGTTCTAAAAACCTCTGTGTTTCTGAGATTGCCGCAGGGGGTAAGGTCTTTGATGTCGAGCTCGAAACCCAGCTCTTCTTTCATTTCCCGAACGGCAGCGAGTTGTGGCGTCTCTCCCGCGTCAATGGCCCCGCCCGGAATGCCCAACCCACGGATATAGGAATGCTGTACGGCGAGAACTTGGCCTGCATGCCAAATAACAACAGCGACGCCAGGCTTCCTGGGAAATCCAAGGCGCCGCAACCTAACCACGACGTGAAAACCGAGCCTGTAAATGAGCCTGATAACCGCGTCTAAAAAGAGTTCTCTAGATTTTTGGGACTGTTTTCGGAAATGCGCCATGAGTGGCAGTATGATCCTTTTGGAACTCGTCGTCGAAGGATGCTTGCGGGGTAATCGAAACCAGCGCATCATTTTCTATCAACGAAGGAGGTCGATATGGATAGAACCGTAACATCACCCGGTAAAGCGCCGGGGTTCGCCAAGAATCCGGATAAGCTTCTGGAGTTCGAGGCCAGTCCACGACGCATTCGAATTAAGGTCAATAATGAAGTAATCGTCGATTCCACAAATGTGATGCTGATGCGCGAAGGCGGCCATGTACCGGCGCTCTATTTTCCGATGGATGACGTGCGGATGGATTTGTTTTCGGCCACCGATCATTCGTCGCATTGTGGCTATAAAGGGGATGCTTCCTACTGGACGCTAACAGTCGACGACCGGACTGAAGAGAACGTCATGTGGTCCTATCGCAATCCCTATGATGAGATGCGGGAGATCAAGGATTATGTCGCCTTCTATTGGGGTCGTATGGATGAATGGTGGGAAGAAGACGAACAAATCTTCGGCCATGCCCGAGACCCGAAAAAACGCCTTGATACCGTGCCGTCTCATCGCCCGGTAAAAGTCATCCTGGGTGGTGAGGTTGTCGCCGAAACCACCGATGCCATGTTCGCTTTTGAAGGCAACCATCCCTTGCGGTTTTATATTCCTGAAAAAGATGTTCGGATGGATTTACTGTCATCGACAGAAACCACGTCGGTTTGTCCTTATAAGGGGCGCGCCAGCTACTATTCGGCGACCGTGAACGGCCAATCCTACGAGGATATTGCATGGTGCTACCGCGAGACATTGTCGGAATGTCCGCGGATCAAAGATTTGATCTGCTTCTTTAACGAAAATGTCGACGCCGTGTTTCTCGATGGCGAAGAATTACCGTCACCCGACACCAAGTGGCGCCGGTAATTTAGCTACAGATCGGCCAATTTGGGCATGACCTCGTCGCGAAACAGGGTGAAAGAACGCATCGCCTGTTCAAGCGTCATGGAGCCAAAGAACAGGTAAGCGAGGAGATAGTTGATCCCGAGAATCTCTGTTTGGCGGGTAATCTCGGCGATGACGGTTTCCGGGCTGCCCGCAATGACCATCTCCATCTCTTCCCAACTCTCATAAGAAGCGCCGCGATGGACATTGAGTCGCTTGGTGAACTCTGTGTCGCCATGGCGCATGCGCAACCAGTTGAGATTGGCAATGTGATGCTCTAGCGCGGGCTTGGCGATTGCCCGGGCTTCCTCATCGGTGTCCGCTACAAAAATGTGACGCAGCTGTCCGATGGCGGCGCCGCCAGGGAATTCACACTTGGGCTGGGCCGGCCCACCTCGCTTTTTCAATGCGGCGACATATGCCTCGATATTTTCTTTGGCCTGTGGGATGGGGCCGTTAGAGGTGAAATGCATTCCCTGTTCGCCCGCCCATTCGGCGCCGACGGTATTCGAGGATCCATACCAATATGGCGGTAGCGGGTCCTGATAAGGCCGCAGCGGCATTGGAACGTTGTCGTATGAAAAATATTTCCCTTCATAGCTGAAGACGTCGTTCGACAGAGCTTCATTCAAACAGGCATAAGCGTCGAAAAAGATATTCCGGGAGTCGTCATGGTTGACACGGTGAAAGTTCAGTTCGAAAGGGGAAACACCGCGGCCAACACCAACTTCGAGCCGCCCCTTGCTGATATGGTCCAGCATACAGATTTCTTCAGCGAGGCGAAGCGGGGTGTAAAGAGTCAGCAGATAGACCAAAGGCCCCATATGGATCTGCTTCGTCGCCTGCGCCACCATGGCAAGATAGATGCTTGGTGCTGGGCACATGTTGAGCGGAGATGAGTGATGTTCCGCAACATGCAGGCAATAAAACCCGGCCTCGTCCGCAGCTTTGATAAACTCTATTCGTTCGTCGAACTGTTGCGCCAGAGGCCGGTCGTCGGTGCGATCGATGTGATCGAACAATCCAAATCTCATTTCTTGTTATCCTTTGTGTTTGCCAACTTCCCAGCCAGAGGCGGCAAGATGTTCGGTCGCAAAGTCGAGGGGTTCCTGCTCCAGACCTGTTGCCATCGTATCATTAAACCGGTTTAGCCAGCCAAACAGGCAAATGACCCCGACGATTTCGACAATCTGATCGTCATCGAAGTGCTTCTTCAAATTTTCCATATCGGCATCCGTCACCATATTGGGCGTCGTCCCGGCGGCTTGCGCAACGGTCAGCGCGGCTCTTTCGGCGTCGCTGAAAAGATCGCTGCGTTCATATTCGAAGATCGCATCAATTTTTTCTTCGGCCGCTGTTTTCGCCTTATCGGCGGAGCCTGCCTGTGTGGGCCATGCAGTATTGGCAGCCTGCCGCGCGGCTGGCGATATGGGCAATCAACCATTTGAGCTCTTGCGGCACGCGGCCGGGAACGCCGACGACTTCCCTTGATAGCCGTGAAAAAGCCCGCAGCATTTTGGGACGTCGTCCCATCAGAAAGAAGCTGTTAGGGACAAAGCCTAATGCTTGTTCAGCCCGCTCAAAGACATCTTCTAAATCTGATAATTCTTCCCGAGATTTTGGTGTAACGCGGGGCACTTAACTTCTCCAAAGCAATATGTTCAGCGATACGCTATTATACGGTCTGAACCGACACAACTGCGGCCCTTGCTAAAATAGTCATCTGCCAGCGACAATAGATTTATGAAAATTCGTTTTACCTGTCCCCCTGACCTTATTGATATTTTGCCAAAGCCTGAGCCCGCCCGCCGTACAGCGCCGGATTGGTATAAGGCGATGCCAATGGACAATCCTCTCCCCGATGGCGGAGCAGATTTGACGATCAAGCATTGCATGCCGTTTATCGATGCCTTGACCACCGGTTTTATGATTCCATTGCAGGCCGATATTGAAGTCAAAGGCGGCGAGTTTAGCTGGGACTGGCCTTATGAAGAAAGTCCGCTGGGATTTCACTTTCCAACGCAAGTGCCAGGTGTGCCGTTTGTTGACCAAGGGGAGGTGGTCATTAAGGCACATAATTTCTGGTCGATTCATACCGAACCCGGCTATGCGACCTTATTTACCCATCCGCTAAACCGGCTCGATCTGCCCTTCCGGACATTGTCGGGGATCGTTGACACAGATAGCTTCGATGCTCTGCCAGTTCACTTCCCGATGGTCTGGGTGGACCGCGACTTCGAGGGGACGCTGCCGGCCGGGACGCCCATCGCACAATGTTTGCCGATAGAACGTGGACGGGTGGAGATGGAAATAGAGACGATGAGCAGTGACGAATATGCCGAGGCCAAAGCGCTTAAAGGCCGCATAAGGGATGAACGTGGGTTCTATAAAGACCACCTGCGTCAGGACCGTAGCTGACCATGCCCTATCTTGATGATGAAGATATTCGCCGGATAACGGGGATGAAGGATGGCGCG
Source organism: uncultured Alphaproteobacteria bacterium (assembly GCA_943787225.1). Lineage (GTDB taxonomy): Bacteria > Pseudomonadota > Alphaproteobacteria > MPNO01 > UBA2964 > UBA2964. The sequence continues at coordinate 6,094 of CALSLP010000001.1, read as the reverse complement.
GAGTATGAGCTCGATCTGTGTGGTCTCGATCTGGCCCATACTATTGCCAGTGTGGAACGGATGGTTGAGCGGAGCCGATTTCGCAAACCAAGGTCAGTCGCTATCCGTATTGATCCTGCATCCGCGACCAGCGGTGAAACTCATTTTCAGCCGGTCGGGCGTTTTTTGGTCGAGGCGATGAAGGTCGGGACGGTAGAGCGCTGTCGGCCCCTCGCTGATCCGGGGGCAGGGTTTTGGGTGTCTCTCACTGGAAATCCGAATGCCGATGAGACTGATGCCGAAGATATTAGCGACCCATAAAAAAACGGCCCCTCGTGAGAGGAGCCGTTTATCTTAAAATCAGTCTCTGAGTTTAGGACTTCTTCTTTTTATATACGTCCCTCAACGCTTTCAGCACCTCAGGTGTTGCCGCGTCGAACGCATCTTTGATTTTCTTTTCGATTTGCGCGACTGAAACCGGCGAATACTCAACCCGGCGCTTCTCAATGTTTGCCTTGAAGGCGGGGTCAGCCATCATGGCGGCGAAGCTTTTCCGCAAGATGCTCACAACATTTTTTGGCGTTCCGGGTGGCAGGTAGAATGCCTGACCAACTTCCAGGTTCATACCCAGAAGATCATAAAGGGCGCGTTCCGTTGTGCCTTTTTTGAGAAGGTCCTTGAAATGCGGTGTGCCAGCAAGCTTGGGATGGTTTGGTCCCACGCCGAGCAAGGGGATGATTTTACCTTTCGGAATCCATGTCGGGCGAACACCGGTGAAACCGGAATAGAAGTTCCAGCGCCCCATGGTCTCGCCTTTCTCAATGGAAAGGTTCATCGCTCCGCCACCCTTGTAGCCATAGATGAGCTTGATTTTTGAACCCAGCAATGCATTTGCGAGCCGTGGAAATACGGAGCCTGCGGAGGAAAACCCGGATGTTGCAAGCGCTACTTCTTTCTTTTGAATGTCTTCGAAGGTCTTTACGCCGTGACCATTCCAGACCCAGATTGCCGAGGCACGCGCTGCCGGCGCGCCGAGCCAAATAAACTTGCGGGCGTCAAACTTTACCTTACGAACCAGAGGTGTCGTGATCGTACCAGGTGCAATCATGGCAATAACCGAGCCGTCTTTTGGCGCGACATTGGCCATATAGGAGGCTGACTTAGCCCCACCACTGCCCGGGCGGTTTTGAATAAGAGTTTTTGGATTGCCAGGAATATATTTTGCAAGATTCCGCTGCACGAGCTGGCAATAAACATGATAGGTGCCGCCAGAACCCGAAGGCACCTGAACGGTGATGGTCTTGCCGGCAAAATAATCTGCGGACACGGCTGGCGTCGCTGCGAGGGCAATCAATGCCGTCGCGGAAGCCGCCAGTTTAAGAGATGTTTTCAACACGATGTTCTCCCTGTGAAAATTTAAAAACTAAACTTCGAAACCTTTAATCGACTAGATGGCCACGTTGGTTACCACCCATAAAAAAAGGCTAACATCGAATTAGTTGCTCGTCTAACCCTGTTATGACAGCGTTGGACATAAAAAAACGGCCCCTCCGAAGAGGGACCGTTAATCGTTAGATCAAATCCTTAACTTAGGATTTTTTCTTGGTGTACAAGCGAAGCTTAATCGCTTTAACAACATCCGGTGTTGCTGCTTCGAAGCCGGCCTTGATCAGAGAATTAATCTCTTTGACCGATACCGGAGAATGCTCGACGCGACGTTTTTCGACGCGGTCTTTAAAAACAGGGTCAGCCATCATCTTGGCGAAGGCCGTCCGCATGATCTTGGTTACATTCTTTGGTGTGCCTTCTGGTAGATAGAATGCCTGACCAACCTGTAGGTTGGTGCTCAGGACGCGAACCATCTTAGCTTCGATAGTGCCGGGTTTGACCATGTCGTCCAAATGCGGAACACCCTTCACGTATTTTGAGTCAGATTTTGGACCATACATAATGATCGGGATGATCTTCTTCTGGGGCAGCCAAGTCGGGCGAACACCGGTGAAGCCGGACAGGAAGTTGTTCCGGCCCATGGTTTCCTTTTTCTCGATTGACAGGTTCATGGCGCCGCCACCCTTGTAGCCAAGGATGATTTTCATCTTGGAGCCAAGCGTGGCACTGACGAGACGAGGGAAGATAGACCCCGAAGAGGCAAACCCGCTGCTGGCGATGACGCTTTTTTTGGTTTGGAAGTCCTTCAGGTTTTTAATACCTGACGTATGCCACATGAAGATGCCTGCTGCGCGGGCCGCCGGGGCGCCGAGCCAGACAAACTTACGGGCATCAAACTTCACTTTACGAACCAGCGGGGTCGTGATGACACCCGGTGCGATCATGGCAATGACGCTACCGTCTTTCGGGGCAACATTAGCCATGTAGGATGCAGATTTCGCACCACCAGCGCCAGGCCGGTTCTGAATGAGTGTTTTAGGGTTGCCGGGAATATAATTTGCGAGATTCCGCTGCACGAGTTGGCAATAGACATGATAGGTGCCACCTGATCCTGATGGGACCTGAACGGTAAGGGTCTTACCGGCAAAGTAATCCGCTGCCGAAACCGGGGCACTCATCACCGTGAGTGCCGCCGCCGTGGCAACCGTCAATTTTAAAGTTTTTATCATTATAAAGTCCTCCCTGTATTGGACGTAAAATAAAGGCCAAATTTAAAGACGTTAGACTTATTTTTTCTAAGGTCGAAAAAAGGCTAACACCTATGGGATAGGGCGTCGAATCGAATATCCCTCCTAATTTCACCCTTTGACGGTCTTAGCGGGCACCACAAATGTGGCAAGTCGATGTCACTTTTTGGGGAGGGGGGACAGGGATGCTTTGGCTTGGTCGAGATTGAGCCAAATCTTTCCCTTTCCGGTAGCGGCTATGTTTATTGTTGCGCGCCGGAAATACTCGGGTTTAAGGGATACCGCATCGCGATACCCCTTCAGGGCTTCGTCGAGGCGCCCCTGTTTTTGCAGGACGACCGCAAGGTTGGCGCTGGCCTCGGCATAATTCGGGACTTTTTCGAGTATCTCACGATAGAGATTCTCGGCTTGGTCCAATTTTCCGGCATTCTTGAACGCAACGCCCAGGGCCATGTGCAGAGCGCCATTACCCGGGTCGACGATAATGGCCTTTTTCAGAATAGTTGCGGCGTCGTCATATTGGGCAAGCTGGCTATAGGCGGTGGCTAATCGGTGCAGAGCGTCGACGTCGTTCGGTGCGATTTCAGTCGCCCGCAGATAGGCGTTTGCTGCATCGGTATGACGGTTTGCAGCGCTATAGGCATTGCCGAGATTGACCTGAATATTGGCCCGGTCTGGGCTTTGGCGTGCCGCTTTTTCGATTAACGGAATAGCGTCTTCCGGGTTTCCGGTATCGGACAAAATGACACCAAGCAGGTGCATCGCATCGATATTATCTGGTTCTTGCTCTAATGCGGCCTGATAACAGCTTTTTGCGTCATCGAAGCGGTCTGCCTGATGGTGGGCGAGACCGTTCTCTAATGTTTCGCGGATTGAGGCCATGTCGATTTCGGGGGTGTTTAAACCAGGTCGTATGGTATTTGGGTTGGGCCGTTATAGGACGCAATATCCCCATTTTCGATATCATAACGATATTGTTTAAAGGTGCCGGATCGCTGGCTGCGGACGATGAACCCGATTGTGCGGTGGTCGCCATTGGCTTCCTGGTGGATCTCCCACGGCGGCACGACATCTATATATCCAGGCACAACATCAAACTCGCCATTGGTCTTCAACTCGGCGGGGCCTTCTTCGGTTGGATTGTCATCCACCCGGCTAAACCGTTCTATATGTTCGCCACCATCGAGGACGCCATAGAGGGTCCAGCTCGGGCCATGGTCATGCACGTTGGTCACTGATTTCGGACCTTTAACCAAAGCATTGAGGACGAAGCCGTAATCTGGGTCTTCGTAGAACAGCAGGTTTGACGGTGGCCCGTCCCCTTTCTTGGTGTCAGGCCAGGTCTTGGATTGCTCGACCAGAGTCGGATCAGTCGAGCAGGGCCTTCAGGTCCTCGGCGACGACTGGCCATAAGGATTCTCCCTCTTTCCCGTCTGCACAATAGGCGCGGATGGTATCGACAAAATTCTGTACGGGTTCGGGAAGCGGGTTATCTGACATGTCTTGAAATCCCAATGGACGAAATGGAAGCTAAGTTTTGGAGCGGTTTGCCCTGATGGTCAACCAATAGCAAAAGATTTGATGGAATTCACGCATTGGTGAATCCGTGACACCTCTTTTAAAAATACTAAGTAATCTAAGTATTTAGCGGTCAACAATCTAATTTTCCCATGTTTTGTTGGGGTTTGGCAGGTGTTTTCTAAAGAATGCGGGCTTGCAATTCCATGTCAGGCCACGTAAAACCACCCCCGCGTCGCGCACTCAAGCTGGTGCAGCGACAGGGTACAAAAAGACAAATCCCGGGTATTTGACGTTACAAAGACGGATTAGGAGATAGAAATGCCGACTGCCAGAGAAGAACTCAAACCAAAGCCAGTGACAGATCATCTTCGCGATCTGCGGGGCACCATCGACTTCCTGAAACAGGAAGGTGACATCATTGAAACCGATGTCGAGGTTGATCCTGATCTTGAGATTACCGGTGTCCAGAAGCATCTGGATGGCGCCTGCCCAATTCTGTTCAACAACGTCAAAGACAAACCCAATCATCGCGCGATCACCAACCTGTTCGCCGATCAGGGGATCATGTGCAAGATGTTTGGCGTCAATAACATGCAGGAAATGACGCTGGCGATTGCCAACGCGATCCGCAATCCGTTGCCGCCCGTTATCGTCGATTCCAAAGACGCGCCGAGCCATGAAGAAGTCATTCTCAACCCGGCTGAAGTTAATGAACATATGGTGCCGATCCGCCATACGACCTACGAGTCAGAATTGACCGTCGGTTCGGGGCAGCGCCTGTTCGCCGGTGAATATTTCGAAGGCGGCACGGACATGGCCTATAACCGGATGAACTTCCGGTGGGGCAATGTTGGTACGTTCCAGATCTCGCCCGGTTCGCATGGCTGGCAGGTTATGGCCAAGCATTACCGTGATGACGAGCCCATTCCCTTGACGATGAACTTCGGCATTCCTTTTGGCCCCAACCTTCTGGCGGGCGCTGGTTTTGACTATGTCATCCTGCCGACAGGGTGTGACGAGCTTGGTGTTGCCGGTCGTCTGATCGGGGAACCGGTTCGCATGGTCGAAGCCAAGACGGTTCCCGGCGCATACGCGTTGGCCGATGCTGAGATCACGCTGGAAGGTTATTTGCATCCTCGCGATCGCCGTTATGAAACGGCTGAATCAGAAGAAGCCGGTGTTCAGGGCCGCTTCCATTTCCATCCCGAATGGGCTGGTTATATGGGCAAGGCCTATAAAGCACCGACCTTCCATGTCACCGCGGTGACCACGCGGGCCCGTGAATCGAAGCCGATTGTTTTCCCGCTCGGCGTTCACACCATGGATTGCCAGAACATCGACACCACGGTTCGTGAAGCCGCGATGTATGAGCTCTGCGAGCGCATGCAGCCCGGCATCATCCAGGATTGCAACATTCCCTATCCGATGACGGATTGGGGTGGGGCGATCATTCAGGTCAAGAAACGCAGCCAGATCGACGAAGGCTGGCAGCGCAACTTCCTGTCAGCCATCCTCAGCTGTTCGCAGGGTTCGCGTCTGGTTGTCGCGATGTCCGAAGACACCGATATCTATGACATGGATGATGTGATCTGGAACCTGACCACACGCGTTAATCCGCAGACGGATATTCTTAATCCGATCCCGGGTGGTGTTGGCCAGACCTTTATGCCGGCCGAACGTATGACGGCGGGTGATCGGGAATGGACAGCGTCCAATACCCGTTTCGAAGGCGGCATGGGTATCGATGCGACTGTACCTTATGGCTATGAAAGCGACTTCCTGCGTCCGGTCTATCCGGTCGACACGGTGTTCCCTGAGAAGTTCTTCTCCGATGAACAGATCGCTCACGCCAAGACCTATATGGAAAAGAAGGGCTGGGTACATTCCCTGGCCCGCACCGGTCGGTAAGACTGAACGACATATTTGCAATCAGAGCGGCTCATTGAGCCGCTCTTTTT